>NZ_JAOTEN010000009.1 GCF_025628965.1 Chryseobacterium gilvum | reverse complement strand
AAGACAGCTGCAGAGTTTAAAAACCAAGAATAAAGTGACGAAGATCAATACCCAGAACCTGATTCAGGGCGCTTATCTTATCACTATAAAAACCGATTCCAACAAGACCGCAAATGCGAAAATTATTAAAAAATAACATACAGATGAAAAAGATTATTACAATACTAATATTTTATAATTTTATACAAATATTTTCTCAAGTAAACCCTACTATTTCTACAAATCTCCCAGCAATTATTCCGCCGTCTCCAACGGTATCATCTTTGATGAAATTTCAAGAAATCCCTGTTAATAATTATACAGGAATTCCTGATATTTCTATCCCGCTTACACAGTTATCTACACATTCCAATAATATACCTGTAGATATATTTATTAAGTATCACCCTGCAAATGTAAAAGCAGAAAATACTGCTGGAGAAGTAGGTTTAGGCTGGACAGTTTTTGCAGGAGGAACGATCTCAAGAGTAGTAAGAGGGTTGCCAGATGAAGAGCTTGTAATGGCTTCTACTCATACATCAGGTAAAGTAGGAATATATCATAATAATATACAAAACCATAAAAATATATATTACCAATTTGTTCAAGATCCTTTATCGTACGAATTAAATAATCCTGAAATTTCAAATGAATATTATTGGGAAACTGTTGAAAATGGAAAATATGATACAGAACATGACTTATGGCAGTTTAATTTCATGGGTAACTCGGGCAGTTTTTTCATAAAAAAAGAAGATAATTTACTCAAAATAGAACCATTAGATGATTATAGAATAAAGATTGAAAGTCAATATGCTACAATAAATAATCAAGAGTTTACACCAACCGGGTTCACAGTTTATGATGATAAAGGATACAAATATGTTTTTGATGTTTTTGAAACAACACAACGATCTGTCGATATAGAAAATTTAACGATGATAATGTCTGACTATGTTACAAATTCTAGTCATAGTAATGATCACTCTTTTAGGAGTTCCTTTCATCTCACAAAAGTTATTGACCCGAATAATAAAACTGTTTTTGATATTGAGTATGATGAAAGAGTTCTCATTGAAAGCAATTTACAGAAGAATCTCACTATAAATGATTATGGAAATAATACGGATCCATTAAAATATAGCAATTGTTGGTCAGAAATGGGCCCTTTACAAACCAAAACTGTGAGTAATTCTATAATCAATGTCAAAAAAATAAAATATATAAATATTCCACAACAGGCAAAAATAGAATTTATGTATTCTATTGGCAGATCCGATACAAATGTAAATCCTGGTTCTACATTTTTAAGAGAAATTAAACTCGTAGACTCATTTAACAAATTAATTTATAAATATGTTTTTGATTACGATTATAATTCAATCACTTATAATAGAATGTTTTTAAAAAGTATTACGAAAACTTATTCTGGAAATTCTAACTCTGAAAAACATGAATTCTTTTATAAACGAAACATTCCTACGGGACTTCCTGCAAATATTGGAAAAGACTATTGGGGCTATTTTAATGCCTTTAGCTTTGAAAATTGTAGTTCTCAAGATATAACGTTTATGAGAGAGCCATCTCCCTCGGTCAGCACACTTGATTTACTGCAAAAGATAAAATATCCAACAGGAGGATCTTCAATTTTTAAATTTGAAACTAATGAATATTCATTTGTAGGTGATGAACCTATTACTGATTTTAGTAGCAATCCTAACATTACTTTTTTAGGCATTGATAATTATAATTTTGTTTATAACAATAATAATTATCAATTAATTCCTATGCATAATAAAGATAGAAAGGTCGTAATTTATACAAATATTGTCTTACCAAATGATCCAAATACATGGACAAGAAATATTTTTTTATCAAAAATCACTAATGGTAATATAACACCCGTTGGTACAATATACTGCGTAGAACCCAATGGCAATTGTTGCTTTGAATTTATTTTAGAGAAAAATGTACAATATGCTTTTAAAAGAAATAATTTTGATACTACATATCATGATACAGATAATCTAAGCATACATTATTATGAAATAAATAATAACAATAAATTTTTATATGGAGGGGGAAATAGAATTTCGAAGATTGGTTATTTTACTAATGACATCCCACAAGATTATTATGATTCGCCTAACGTTATAATTCCAGGAATACAAAAACAGTATTCTTATAAAATGCCTGAAGATTCAACAAAAAGCAGTGGATCTTTGGTTTTTGGAAAACCTAAGTTTGAAGAATATCGTTTTGTTAAACAAAATGGTACTATTTGCGCAAAATTACCTTATTCAAGTTGTCTTTCTTATAGTGGTATTTCCAGTTACTTGTCAAAAAATATAACTAGTAACCAGGAAATTGTAAGTACTCAAGGAGCAGATGTAGGATATAAATATGTAAAAGAGGAACAGATTGGGTTGGGATCTAAAGAGCAATTTTTTACAAGTCCGATTGATTACCCTGAACAGGAGCTTATTACTTATACAAAACCCTATTTGCCAGCTAAAAATATTGATTATAAAAGAGGTCTGTTATTAAAAGAAAGAGTTAATGATAACTTTGGAAGAGTTTTAAATGAGACATCTAATACCTACGATTTTATTAATTATGAAAAACTTTATGGGTATCGTTTTAATAAACCTGACGCAATCTCTTTTCAAGGAAGACTAGAAAATCATACATATTCAGCTTTTAAAACATGGAAGGAATCATCACAATTATTTGTAACAAGTAGTTCAGGACCTGGATGTAGCGGAAATTCTAGTTTTAATAGCTTTAGTCAGACAAATTTAGGCATCCCAAAGGATGATATTGATTATTATCCTCTTATCCAAGCATTCGGTTGGTCAAGATTATCATTAAAACAAACCAAAAATTACTCCTACGAAAATGGTAATCAGAGAGTTTTAGAACAAAATGAATCTTTTGAATATAACCCGATAAATAAAAATATCTCACAACATATATTGACAACATCAGATGGAGATCAGATAAAAACGAAATATTTCTACCATGATGGAAATTCTGTCTTTTCCCAAAATAGAATTTCTGAGATTGAGAAAATAGAAAGTTATAAAAATGGAAAATTGTTAGATACAAAAAAAATTAATTATAACAGTAACTGGCAAGATAATGTTGCAATTCTTCCTCAAGAAATTCAGAATTCTTTCGGAAGTGAAGTATTGCAAACAGAAGTCACCTACGACCGCTACGACAGCAAAGGCAATTTGCAGCAGTATACGACGAAGGATGGTATTTCCACGGCTATTGTCTGGGGGTATAATTCTACCCAGCCGATTGCCAAGGTAGAG
>NZ_JAOTEN010000008.1 GCF_025628965.1 Chryseobacterium gilvum | reverse complement strand
GTTTGACTTCAAGGAAGCGGATATTATCGTCTACGATATGGGTGGAAGACAGCTGCAGAGTTTAAAAACCAAGAATAAAGTGACGAAGATCAATACCCAGAACCTGATTCAGGGCGCTTATCTCATCAAAATAAAAACCGATACCCAAAAAACCGCAAATGCGAAAATCATTAAAAAATAACATACTGATGAAGAAAATATATTTAATAGGAGTAATGATAGCTTTTTTTTGTACAATTAACAATTACCAAGCACAAGTTAATACTCCTAATACAACCGCAACTGATAATCATATCCCAAATATTATACCTCCAACTCCAACAGTTGCTTCACTAATGAAATTTGAAGAAATACCTGTTAGCAACTATACAGGTGTTCCTGATGTATCTATTCCGCTTTTTAATATCGCTACTAACTTTGGGTTCAATGTTAATCTCGCAATGAAATATCACCCCTTAAGTATTAAAAAAGATGAAATCTCTGGTTATACGGGTCTTGGTTGGAATTTATTTGCAGGAGGAACTATTTCAAGAACCGTCAGGGATATTCCTGATGAGTATTATCGTGCTGCGGGAATGCTAAATACCGAAAAAATAGGAATTTATGACTCAAGAAATAATTATTATGATGTTATTCCTTTATTAGACGTCAATGCTCTTATTGATGAAACTAATCCTGAGATTAATGAATTTTTATTTGAGGTAAGTGAAAAGCAAAAATATGATAGTAAACATGATTTATATCAATATAATTTTATGGGTTACAGTGGCCGTTTTATTATTGAAAAATTGGGGGATAATTATAATGTAGTTAAATTATCTAAAGATAATCTCAAAATCTCATATAATTTTAGCAATCAATCATTTGAAATAATTGATAATAATGGTCTTAAATATATTTTTGATGTAAAAGAACAATCCAAAAGTTCATCTTTTAACGAAAATGTTACATTTACAGGAGATTCAAGCATTTCGCCATCTAATAATTATGAATATACAAGTGCTTTTCATTTATCTAGCGTATCTTATGAAACTAATATATTAGCAGAATTTTTATATAATACTGATAATGAACTTTTAATCGAGAAACAGGGAACTAAAAATACTGTCAATAATGTTCCTATACTTCCAGATCTTAATTTTTTTATTAATGCTCATCAGCAAGGTACTTGTGAAGGACATATTCCCAGCAGCTTACTTCCTTTAAATTCTTATCAGACTACAAATGTAGAAACAAAGACAAAAAAACTTAAACAGATCAAAGTTATTGATAAGGGAATTATAAATTTTATTACATTAAAGGGTAACCGGCTGGATCAGAATATATTCAATGCTTCTGATACTCCTTATTTAAATAAAATCAGTATAAGTGATTGGAACGGAAAAGAAATAAAATCATATAATTTTGTTTATTCATTCATTGATAAACTTTTTTTAAAAGATATCGTAGAAACATCAGTGACTAATGAAATATCAAAATATAGTTTTATTTATAAGAACAATAGTCTTTCTCCTGCCGACTTTAAAACAGATTATTGGGGATATTATAAATTACCGGGTACAGATTGTGATAAAACTTTTTTTGATAACGAACTTATTGAAAACAGAAATGTTGATAAGCAATACATAACTAAAGATGTTCTCACTCAAATAACATATCCTACAAAAGGGTCTGCAATATTTGAATATGAGCCAAATACTTATTCTTATTGGGGAGATTTTTCTATTCCCACAAATCTTGATAATAATGATTATTTTGAATCTTTTGAAAATAATCCCGATAATTGGACCATAACAACATTTAATGAAGTATTTCTACAAAGTAGTAATGGTAATGAGCAAACTCAGAATTTAGGAATATTTAATACAAATAGAACACTGATTTTACAATCATCAATAGACAATAACGAAGGAATTGCAGGTATTTTAAAGCTATATAAAAGAAATTCTGCTCATCAGATTGTACAAACTATAGGTTTACAAACACTGTGTCCTCAGGAAATAGTATTAGAAGGTGGATTCGAATATGTAATAGGATTCGTCTGGAATCATCAAACACAAATAGGGGATAATCCCAATCCGAATGTGCCTGTAATAGGACATGCTAGTATATTCATTGATGAAAAAACAAGAAATCTAATTACGGAAAAATGGTTGTATGGAGGTGGAATAAGAATAAAAAATATTTATTATTTAGACAAAGTAGATAATGCAGCTTCTACAGATATAATAAATCAAGGATATCCCAATAATTTTGATAAACGAGTGTCTTTTAAATATAACTTTTTTAATGATGATAAGCGAAGCAGTGGCTCAATAGTTTTTCCAAAACCCATCATGAGTTATATAGCTGGCCGGGTATTTAGATATACAGGTTTTACCTGTAATCTTGACCCAGGACTTTGGGATATAAAATACAGAATTAATACACAATTTAATAATCTGTCGGCAATAGCTACACAAGGTGGTGATGTAGGTTATAAAAATGTAACAGTGTTTGAAACAGATAAAGGGAAATCAGAATATATTTATACATCTCCAATTGATTATCCTGAATCTATAGGATCAGCATCAGCAGCATATCCTTTTGTGCCTACAAAAAATATTGATTATAAAAGAGGTTTGCTTTTAAGTGAAAAGAAATATGATGATAATGGAAGAATACTTACAAGTAACGATAATGCTTATAACTTCGAAGATTACGAGAAAATTACAGGTGTTAATGTATACTATAAAAATTTTGATTGTCCTTTTGCGAGCAGATATGCCAGCTATTTTGCGTATAAATCTGATATTAATTCATCTACTTGCACTTTCAATGGCAATCTAATGTGTTATAACACTAAACAATGCGGTCCAGATGCAACCAGTTTTTTAACTTATCATCTCAATAAAGAAGCTTTTGGCTGGGCAAAATTAATAAACTCTGCTACAAAAAATTATTTTTATAATGCAAATAATGTTCAAAAAATTATAGAAATTAATACAGCTTATACTTACAGTATTAACAATATGCAGCCTTTAAAACAAACCACCACCACGGACGGAGTTATTCAAGAAACCTCTTACTCGTACGCGCATGAGAAAAACAATCCGCTTTTAATTGATAAGAATATGATTGGCATTCCATTGGAGACGACCTCTACGCAAACGGTGAATGGAGTTACCAAAACACTTTCAAAAACAGAAACGGTATATCCTACCTCTATTCCTACGAGTCAGGCCGGGAACTCAGTTTTACCATTGTCAGTAAAATCTTTTGATCTTCAGAATAACGTTCCATCCACAGAAGTCACCTACGACCGCTACGACAGCAAAGGCAATTTGCAGCAGTATACGACGAAGGATGGTATTTCCACGGCTATTGTCTGGGGGTATAATTCTACCCAGCCGATTGCCAAGGTAGAG
>NZ_JAOTEN010000007.1 GCF_025628965.1 Chryseobacterium gilvum | reverse complement strand
AAAAAAGACTGGCGGCGACCTACTCTCCCGCTTTCGCAGTACCATCGGCGCTGGTGGGCTTAACTTCTGTGTTCGGAATGGGAACAGGTGAGCCCCACCGCTAAAACCACCCTAAAGAAGGTATATAAGGTTCGAGGGTTTAGGTGAGGGTTTCCGGTTGAGCGATTACTGCTTCCTTTTACCTTTCATCTATTTCCTGATCCCTGTTTTAATCGATAAAAACGTTCACAAAGACAAAACCTTTTTTGCACTTATAAGTCTTGAGGTTTTCTTAATTTGATGATATATTGATGATTTCTCATTTTAGATCACCTATTCCTTTTGTAATAGGCTATAAATCTACGGGTAATTAGTACTACTCGGCTATGCTGTTACCAACTTTACACCTGTAGCCTATCAACGTCGTCATCTCCAACGACCCTTAAAAGATGTCTCATCTTGAGGCGAGTTTCGCACTTATATGCTTTCAGTGCTTATCTCTTCCAAACGTAGCTACTCAGCGGTGCTCCTGGCGGAACAACTGATACACCAGAGGTTTGTTCAATTCGGTCCTCTCGTACTAGAATCAAGCCCTCTCAAACATCTAACGCCCGCAATAGATAGAGACCGAACTGTCTCACGACGTTCTGAACCCAGCTCGCGTGCCACTTTAATGGGCGAACAGCCCAACCCTTGGGACCTTCTCCAGCCCCAGGATGTGACGAGCCGACATCGAGGTGCCGAACCTCCCCGTCGATGTGAGCTCTTGGGGGAGACTAGCCTGTTATCCCCGGAGTACCTTTTATCCTATGAGCGATGGCCCTTCCATACGGAACCACCGGATCACTATGTCCTGCTTTCGCACCTGATCGACTTGTAGGTCTCACAGTCAAGCACCCTTATGCCATTACACTCTACGCACGGTTACCAAGCGTGCTGAGGGTACCTTTGAAAGCCTCCGTTACTCTTTTGGAGGCGACCACCCCAGTCAAACTACCCACCACGCAATGTCCTTCTAAAAGAAGTTAGGCTCCAAGTAAGTAAAGGGTGGTATTTCAACGTTGACTCCACCAACACTAGCGTGCCGGCTTCAAAGTCTCCCACCTATCCTACACATTACTTACTCAAAGTCAATACGAAGTTATAGTAAAGGTTCACAGGGTCTTTTCGTCCCATTGCGGGTAATCGGCATCTTCACCGATACTACAATTTCACAGAGCTCATGGTTGAGACAGTGCCCAGATCGTTACACCATTCGTGCAGGTCGGAACTTACCCGACAAGGAATTTCGCTACCTTAGGACCGTTATAGTTACGGCCGCCGTTTACTGGGGCTTCAGTCAAACGCTTCGCATTGCTGCTAACGCCCTTCCTTAACCTTCCAGCACCGGGCAGGTGTCAGACCCTATACAGCATCTTTCGATTTAGCAGAGTCCTGTGTTTTTGATAAACAGTCGCCTGGGCCTCTTCACTGCGGCCACCATTGCTGATGGCGTCTCTTCTTCCGAAGTTACGAGACTATTTTGCCTAGTTCCTTAACCATGATTCACTCTAGCACCTTAGGATTCTCTCCTCGACTACCTGTGTCGGTTTTGGTACGGGTTGCTTCACTTCGGCTTTTCTTGGAAGCGAGTTCACTACAACAACTTCGCCCGAAGGCTAGGTCTTGACTATTCCGTCAGTCTCCAGTAGCTACGTCACTCCGTCCCCTTTTTAGTGTGAGCAAGTATGGGAATATTAACCCATTGTCCATCCACTACCCCTTTCGGGTTCGCGTTAGGTCCCGACTAACCCTCAGCTGATTAGCATGGCTGAGGAAACCTTAGTCTTTCGGTGAGGGGGTTTCTCGCCCCCTTTATCGTTACTTATGCCTACATTTTCTTTTCTGTACGCTCCACAACAGCTCACGCTGCTGCTTCTGTGCAAACAGAATGCTCCCCTACCAGATATACCCCTAAGGTATAAATCCATAGCTTCGGTAATATGTTTATGCCCGATTATTATCCATGCCGGACCGCTCGACTAGTGAGCTGTTACGCACTCTTTAAATGAATGGCTGCTTCCAAGCCAACATCCTAGCTGTCAATGCAGTCCAACCGCGTTGCTTCAACTTAACATATATTTGGGGACCTTAGCTGTTGGTCTGGGTTCTTTCCCTCTCGGACACGGACCTTAGCACCCGCGCCCTCACTGCCGACCATCATTTATTAGCATTCGGAGTTTGTCAGGAATTGGTAGGATTTGACTCCCCCGCATCCAATCAGTCGCTCTACCTCTAATAAACTATAAATCGACGCTGCACCTAAATGCATTTCGGGGAGTACGAGCTATCTCCCAGTTTGATTGGCCTTTCACCCCTACCCACAGGTCATCCGAAGACTTTTCAACGTCAACCGGTTCGGTCCTCCACTTTGTGTTACCAAAGCTTCAACCTGCCCATGGGTAGATCACAAGGTTTCGCGTCTAATACTACTAACTATGCGCCCTATTCAGACTCGCTTTCGCTCCGGCTCCGGACCTGAAGTCCTTAACCTCGCTAGTAACATTAACTCGTAGGCTCATTATGCAAAAGGCACGCCGTCACCCAACTTGTGGGCTCCGACCGCTTGTAGGCGTACGGTTTCAGGTTCTATTTCACCCTTCTATTCGAAGTGCTTTTCACCTTTCCTTCACAGTACTTGTTCACTATCGGTCTTTCAGGAGTATTTAGCCTTGGAGGATGGTCCCCCCATATTCAGACAGGATTTCACGTGTCCCGCCCTACTCATTTATCATCTAAATATGCCTTTCAAATACGGGGCTATCACCCTCTATGGCTGTTCTTTCCAGAACATTCTTTTAAACATATAAAGACTTTTGGGCTAATCCGCGTTCGCTCGCCACTACTTACGGAATCTCTTCGATTTCTTTTCCTCCGGGTACTTAGATGTTTCAGTTCTCCGGGTTTGCTCTCTAATAAATTAGAGTGACTGGTCTTCAACCAGACGGGTTGCCCCATTCGGACATCTCGGGATCAATTCGTGTGTGCCAATCCCCCGAGCTTTTCGCAGCTTACCGCGTCCTTCTTCGCCTCTGAAAGCCTAGGCATCCGCCATACGCCCTTAACGATTTCTTTCCTATTATATAGGTTACTCAAGCACTTATAAGTGCTCGGTTTTCTCTTTGTGATGTTCTTACCGTTAATGTCAATGATCTAATGTCTTCCTGGAAACTTAATGAACAGATATTGTTTTTGGCTCTATCCGTAACTTTTAAATTAAGTCCCCAAAACTGTGGAGAATAAGGGAGTCGAACCCTTGACCTCCTGCGTGCAAGGCAGGCGCTCTAGCCAGCTGAGCTAATTCCCCCTCTAGGTGCAGACTAAATGATTAAAAGATTCAATAATTAAAAATTAACATCCGCTAATATTTTAATCTTTCAATGCTTTAATCCCTTAATCCCTGTAATTAGTAGTCTCGGGCAGGCTCGAACTGCCGACCTCTACATTATCAGTGTAGCGCTCTAACCAGCTGAGCTACGAGACTCTCTCTAATTAATAATTATTAATTAATAATCGTTAATTATCTCTCTTCCCTGTTACTAATTTCTAGTGGGTTTTGTATTTCTATAATATAAGCAACCAATAAAAAAACTAAAGCGTACTTTAAGCAAGTACATGGTACACTTAAGTACCTAAATTTGTTTATCGTCTTTAAGACGCTCTAAAATGAGATGTTCCAGCCGCACCTTCCGGTACGGCTACCTTGTTACGACTTAGCCCTAGTTACCTGTTTTACCCTAGGCAGCTCCTGTTACGGTCACCGACTTCAGGTACCCCAGACTTCCATGGCTTGACGGGCGGTGTGTACAAGGCCCGGGAACGTATTCACCGCGCCATGGCTGATGCGCGATTACTAGCGATTCCAGCTTCATAGAGTCGAGTTGCAGACTCCAATCCGAACTGAGACCGGCTTTCGAGATTCGCATCCAGTCACCTGGTAGCTGCCCTCTGTACCGGCCATTGTATTACGTGTGTGGCCCAAGGCGTAAGGGCCGTGATGATTTGACGTCATCCCCACCTTCCTCTCTACTTGCGTAGGCAGTCTCACTAGAGTCCTCAACTGAATGTTAGCAACTAGTGACAGGGGTTGCGCTCGTTGCAGGACTTAACCTAACACCTCACGGCACGAGCTGACGACAACCATGCAGCACCTTGAAAATTGTCCGAAGAAAAGCCTATTTCTAAGCCTGTCAATTCCCATTTAAGCCTTGGTAAGGTTCCTCGCGTATCATCGAATTAAACCACATAATCCACCGCTTGTGCGGGCCCCCGTCAATTCCTTTGAGTTTCATTCTTGCGAACGTACTCCCCAGGTGGCTAACTTATCACTTTCGCTTAGTCTCTGAATCCGAAAACCCAAAAACGAGTTAGCATCGTTTACGGCGTGGACTACCAGGGTATCTAATCCTGTTCGCTCCCCACGCTTTCGTCCATCAGCGTCAGTTAAGACATGGTAACCTGCCTTCGCAATTGGTGTTCTAAGTAATATCTATGCATTTCACCGCTACACTACTTATTCCAGCTACCTCTACCTTACTCAAGACCTGCAGTATCAATGGCAGTTTCATAGTTAAGCTATGAGATTTCACCACTGACTTACAGATCCGCCTACGGACCCTTTAAACCCAATAAATCCGGATAACGCTTGCACCCTCCGTATTACCGCGGCTGCTGGCACGGAGTTAGCCGGTGCTTATTCATACTGTACCTTCAGCTACTTACACGTAAGTAGGTTTATCCCAGTATAAAAGAAGTTTACAACCCATAGGGCCGTCGTCCTTCACGCGGGATGGCTGGATCAGGCTCTCACCCATTGTCCAATATTCCTCACTGCTGCCTCCCGTAGGAGTCTGGTCCGTGTCTCAGTACCAGTGTGGGGGATCACCCTCTCAGGCCCCCTAAAGATCATTGACTTGGTGAGCCGTTACCTCACCAACTATCTAATCTTGCGCGTGCCCATCTCTATCCACCTCAGTTTTCAATATCTAATGATGCCATCAAATATATTATGGGGTATTAATCTTCCTTTCGAAAGGCTATCCCCCTGATAAAGGCAGGTTGCACACGTGTTCCGCACCCGTACGCCGCTCTCAAGATTCCGAAGAATCTCTACCGCTCGGCTTGCATGTGTTAGGCCTCCCGCTAGCGTTCATCCTGAGCCAGGATCAAACTCTCCATTGTATGTTTGTCTGACTCACTCAAAGTTATTATTACGCTTTAGTTTTTCCTTACTTGGTTGTTATATCTATGTTTCAATGATCTCTTCTCTTTCGCTTCCCCGGCCACCCTTTTCTGTCGTTGGGCTTTGCCGTATTTGCGTGTGCAAAAGTAAAAATTAATTCCGTAATGACCAAATGTTTTTTGAAGAAATTTTAAAGTTTTTTTTAAAACCCAAAATCCTTAAACCTTACAATCATTACCCACTCCTGCGCCCCGTTTTACCGGACTGCAAAGATACAAACCTTTTTATCAATACCAAATTTTTTAACCAAAAATTAAATATCTATTTTAAATCCG
>NZ_JAOTEN010000006.1 GCF_025628965.1 Chryseobacterium gilvum | reverse complement strand
TATTGTAAATAGTTATTGATGTATATATTTCAATAATAAAATTAGCCATACTTATTTTAAAAATTCATGAGTATTGTTATTATCTAGCCCCGATAGAAACGGCATCCTTTTTTGCGGGGGACGAAGCGAAGCGCAGATCCCCCGCAAAAAAGATACAGTGGAAAGCGGGAAAAGCTCCCGGAAAAATAGGAGATATTAAGAAAGAATTTTATTAAGATGAATATTGTAATTAGAAAAATCTTTTTACGAATACCTTATATATATAGTATCCTAATAAACAACCAATGGCATCTGCTACAATATCCAGAGATTCCATTGATCTTCCCATGTGCATTTCTTCCTGAAGTATTTCTGTGAGAAATGCGTATATGAGAATTATCTGAAAGAAATATGAGAATTTTATTTTTGGTAACGCTGCCATGAATAAAAATCCCAGCATCGTAAATATACTTACGTGCATGACTTTATCAATGCCATTAAACATAAAGATATATTCTTTGTTTTCTACTCCCGGTTTAAGAAGCATAAAAGTAAGAAATGCCCAGTAAATGGGCAGTATCTTCGTAAATATGTATGAAAATTTATCCAATGATTGCCTGGTAATCTTCTGCAGAAAGCAAGTCTGAATGATCTGCATCTTCAGCGATTTCCAGTTTAATAATCCAGCCATTTCCATAAGGATCTGTATTCAGCAATTCCGGCTGATCTTCTAATGCAGAATTGAATTCGGTTACTTTTCCGGAGATAGGTAAGAACAAATCCGAAACCGTTTTCACCGCTTCTACACTTCCGAAAACTTCTCCGCCATTTATCTCATCATCTACAGTATCTACATCTACATAAACAATATCTCCCAACTCGCCTTGCGCAAAGTCTGTAATACCGATTGTAGCAACATTACCTTCGATCTTTACCCATTCGTGATCTTTCGTGTACTTTAATTCTGATGGTGTGTTCATTTTTATTTTTTATTTAATATTGACAAATTTATTCAAAAATACATAAACGCTCAAAGAAAAGGGAGAAAATTTAGTATTAATGTTTAATTGTCATTTTTATAATCGTATACCAATATAGCATTCAATCAAAATTGTAGTTCTTCTAATGATCAAATACTAACCCCTCTGAGAAGAAGGGTTAGTGTTTAATATAAATTTAGAATCCTCCGCCTGAATCACCAAATGTGAATGTGGCCGAAATCCCTGCTCTAATCGTAGACAGCGGGAAAGCCGTTGAGATTTTATATTTTGAAGTCATCTGCTCATAGAAAACTCTCAGGTTCAGATTTTCTGAAACATTATAATCTGCTGAAAGTTTGATATTCATCAACTTCTGGCCTCCCGTTACCTGAGAATCATCTAATAAAATATTCATGATACTGGTACGGCTGTCTCTTAATGAAAAATCTCCACGGATGTTAAGATCGCTTCCTTTCCCTCTTCCGCCTCTGGTATTATTCATTGCCCCCAATCTGAAATTACGGACAATATAACCCAACCTCAGCACATATTCTGTATTTGAATCTTCGGTAAGGGTATGATTTACCAATCCTAAGATCAGCGTTCTCAATTTATTATACTGTAGGCCAAACTGCATATTGTTTCTCATAGTGACATCTACCCCGATAAGCGGTGAGAAAGATTCTACATATCCTACCTGAGAAAAAGTATAAGGATTGATGTAATCATCATTAATATCTCTTGCAAATCCTGAAGTATTAAAATAATCGATACTCGACTGGATTCCGGTAGCGGTATAAGTCGCGTTGTAGCTGTGCAAGATATCAAACTTAGAAAACTGACCATTAATAAACGGAATATTTCTTAACCCTGAATAAATAATCTTCCAGTTGGGAATCGGCATTCCTGCTTTTTTAGCATTTCCGATCCTTTTAGGAGCTTTTCCTTCGACAGCTGCCTTGAAAGCCGGAATCAGAACATACGCATTGGCAATACTGTGACCGTCTGTAAACCCATCGCTTCCTAAAACGCCCCCCAGTTGCTGCGAAATGGATTTTGCATTTTCCCGTATTGCCGCGTAAACTGCCTGTCCGTCCTGGAAAGCCGTATTAATCAGCACTACAGAATTGGAATAGGTTACCATATCACTGGCAAAAGTGAGATCAGGATTGGCTACCCCATTACTATCGCGGTAATTGAAACCGGTATGCGAGAAGTTTCGGTTATAATTTTGCAATACATTGATGTCGATTCTCAGATCATTGATCGGCATCATCTGTAGATTTGCCCGAAGTTCTCTGGTAGACATCTGAATGTAAGGATCGATCATTAATTCTGAGTCACTTACCCAGCCATTTTCAATTACTGTACGTCTGATGTCTGCCTGTGATCCCAATAAGAATCCGATAGTAGGACCGCCCAATGTTTGTCCGTATCCATATCCGTTCGGAGCAGACAGTAAGCCGGGAAGTACGGTTCCGTTATTTTCGGTGTAATTTACATCCAACTGTTTGAATGAGGTCAATAAAAACGCCGCACTTTGTAAAACAGTCAGCCTGTTTTTAAACTTATAGCTTTTAAATTTATACCTGTTTTTCTCCCAAGCCTGCGTGTAAACATTATTCAGAGAATCCGTCTCCTGTTTACGTTTCTGAAGTTTGGCAGATATTTTTTTGAAATACGTAAACTGGCTGAAGAATTTAGGAATATCTGCCGTTGCGGTCACCTGAATTACATTGGTGTTCTGACCGATAGATCCTAAACTTTCTACCTGATTGGTGTCAGGATTGACATAGCTGCTCAACACGGTACTTCTTGCATTCCAGTTATAGGTAAATCCGTATCCTAATTCTGCGTCGATAAAATCTAAATAGGGTAAATACTGGAACGGTAATTTATAATTCAGCTGTACTCTGTGATTATACAATACCGGTCTTCCGGATCTGAATACGTTTCCGAAAATGGATGAATTATCCATCGTATTGACATCTATATTATCGTTTAATGTTCTTGTGGTAGAATTGATTTCCAGTTTTAAGGATTTGGTAAAATTAAATCCTAAACCATACTGCCATCCGAAATAGAAGTTTCTGTTTTTAATGGCGGCAAAATCTTCATTTAGATTTCCACTTAAAATAGCTTCAATATTTCTGAACTCAAGCTCGTTGTAATTTCTGTCAAGCTCTGTTCTGAAAGATAACCTTGTAGGAACCGGATTAAAATTAAATTCTTTGACCCATCTCAAATATTTGGTTGATTTTGCCGTATCGCTGATCATTTTATTAAATGGCTTGATCACCCATGGTTTGAAGGTATAGTTATAATCCAGATATCCTCTGAAATACTGTCTGTAATTTCTTTTTGTATAGATATCCCTGTAGAAATCATCATTATATACTGCCGTAAGGGAAAGGTTTTCTACATCGTAGAATTTTGGTTTTTTGTTTTGATTAACTCTTTCCTTATGCATATTGACCACTCCCAAACTTCTTTGCTGCGTGTACGTTCTTGCTACTTTCTTTAGCTCTTCTTTATTGGCAGCCTTGCTGAATTCCACATCGGTATCCAAAGGATTATACTTCGGATCTTCGATCGTTTGCGAATACGAATAGTTTACCGGGATTTTCATTCCGCTTTTTTCCGGAAGGAATTTTTCTACATTTACCGAAGTATTAATGCTGAAAGCAGATTGTGTAGATTGGTTTCTCTCCGCAGGCTTAGAATCTATATTCCCAAAACCTACCGAAGTATATGAAGCACTGGTATTTACCACTGCAAAATCACCCAGGTTGAAATTCAGACTTGCGTTTCCTGCATATCCGCCGTCATTATCAATTTCTGAAAGACGAATCTCATTTACCCATAAAACTCTTCCTTTATCTGCAATACCGCCACGTTGCGTATTTCTAATCCCCAACATCACGGTGGTAACATTTCCTAATGATGGACGTCCTTTTATAAAGATTTTCTTATGGGTCCCGTCACCATACTGAGGATCTGCTCTTCTTTCTGTAATAGAATTCGGAAAATCTTTGTCTCTTCTTATTTTAGCATCAACGAAATCCTGAATATCAAAATCTACATCATTTTCTACAGGCCAAATTTCCAATGGTGTTGTTGCGGTATTTGGCGTATATTTTACTGAAGCTTCATATTCATAATAGTTATCTGTAGCATCGCTACCAAAACGGATGAAGAATTTTACATCCGGATCATAATCTGATGATCTTGGCGAATCTAAATTTTCACCATGCACAAAAAGTTTTAATTTTTTATATCTCCTCATATCCAGAGCAACATTTTTGAAAACACCTCTTGCTGCTTCATTCATGTTTTTTACTCTCAGGTAAAGAGAAGCTTCGTTTTGTCTTTGTGCTCCTGCATTTCCGCTCAACACCTGTCTGTCTATTCCCGGAGGAAGCACATACGGAGGCTGGTTTAATGCATTTTCTTCAATATTTACGCTTCCTACTTCGAAGTTATTATTAAGAGTAGCTCCTCCGGAAGTACCTTCTGTCTGAGAATCTACGGTAGGGCTCGCAATTAAATTCGGGTATCTTCTCCAGTCTGATCTTACTAAGTCTAAAGTCCCGAATCTTAATGTTGAAGTCTGATCAAAACCGGTTAATAACAATCTTGCGAACCGTACATTATTAAGCACTGAAGGATCTTTATCACCTCCCGCTGCAGGATCATCATATTTGGAAACTGGTACTCTGAATAAATACCATTTTACATCATCAGTCTGCCCATTCTGGAACGTTGCCTGTACCGTTTTAATGTCAACAATATTATTACTTCCAAGCGTTAAACTTCCCGGATCAAGGTTTACTACATATTCGTTATAATTTTCACTTTGATCTAAATTGTAGTCTCTGTTGATATCTTCCGCATCCGGAGTCTGAGAAGACACTTCCAGTGAATTGCTTTTCGAATTTCCATCAGGACCTCTGAAATATTTGTATCGTTGGATGATAGAAGCAGCCTGACTTCCTGTAAACCTATCCGATAAATAAAATAAGAAATCATCTACCGCAGGATCGGAAATATTAGTCACAGGATTCACAAATGTATTCCCAAATTTTGCAGATTCCTGATCAGAAGTTAAACCGTCATACCCTGCATCCTGAATGGTTCTGTCATCTCCTTCCGTTGAGAACGCGTATAAAATTGGCGGTTGTTTTGGCTGGGTCCCCAAATTAGAACTAGATGTGGAAGAAGCGTTGCCCGGAGTTGGCAAACCGTTTTCGTACTGCATTAATCCATCTTTCAGGATATCTTCACTTACGTTTCCTAACTGTAGTAAAATTTTAGGATTTGTTCCTAATGTATTTCCGTCCGCATACGGATCCATCATCCAGAATTCTACATATTCTATATTTGAATTCACAAAATTGGAAACACTGATTGGCCTCATAATTCCCGCCCACCTTTGCTGTGTAGTTTCGGGAGTCGGGTTTACGTTATAAGGTCCCTTTTCCTGCGGATAATAAGATATATCAAATGTATTGGTAAACGTTTGCTCACCCGCAACAAAATCTCTGTTGTTGTAAATTTCGGAGTACTGAACTCTTCTTGAAGCATGGTTCGATACCGATTGTGCCGTAATTCCTGTAGGCGCTTTTCCACCCACTCCCCAGAATCGCGGATCGATATTGTACCATGACATCAAACCTCTTCCATTACCGTTGGTAATATCATTGTTTGCTCCGGCGCCGGTAAAAATAGGATTTGCCTGATCTTTTTCCGGTTTGGAAGCCAAGCTCCATGCGGCAGGTTCTTTTAATGATATTTTTGAAGAAGTCTGCTCAAAATCATCGATGTAAGACTGATCGTTTGTCCCTTTATTGATTCCCGGAAGAAGATAGGCTCCTTCCATCTTGAAATTTAAATTCGAAGGCGCTTCTGTATTGATCAACGGTATTTTATCCGTTAATCTTGTAAGGAAAGGCAATTGATTATTATACATCAAATTGATTCCCGCCATGGTATTGTTTACCGCTTCCTGACCGTAATTTACTTTTTGGGTAAGCGGCGATTCGGAATAATTGACCACGGTTCCGCCCAAAATAAAGTTCTCACTGAATCTCCGTTCTAAATTCAATCCCAAAAATCTTTTTCTCTGGGTATTAAACGTAAGCTGATTTTCTAATGAAATATTAATGGCTTGTCCGGACTGTTTTACGTTTTCGTTGATGATCGTTACGGTTCCCAACATGTAATCTACGGTGTAATCTACCCCTTCTGTCAATTGCACTCCGTTTGCAGCTACTTTTACCGAACCTTGAGGAACATTGACAGCTCCTAAAGAAATCCCCTGTCCTTGTGCACCTTTATATCGGCCTTCTAAGGTATATCGCTGCGCCAGATTGCTGAATGTTGCTACCTGTTTCTGCTGCGTGTATAAATCTGAGAATACGTATTGAGGATCATTACTTCCGATCACAGAAGCCATATAACTTCCGAAAGGCTGCACTTTGGTAAACATTAGCCGTCCTAATTCCGGGCGGATCGTAATGCCGTTGACGAAGTCAAAAATACCGTCACCCAAAACATTACCATTGCTTTGCAAATCACCGTTTACATTGAGACGGTCCCAGTTTAAGAGCTTCAGTAAATTGGTATCCTGAACCGGGGTATTGGGAAGATAATTGACTTTCCCTCCTGTTTTGGCATCTCTGTAGTATACATTTAAAATAAAACCATCCTGATCTACCTGACCTGCATCTAAAGAATAGAAATTCTTCATCATCAGATTCCACATCGGGGAGCTGGTTTTTACGTTGGTATTCGGCTTCAGCACTTTGGTAATTAAAACCGGGCTTTCTTCAGAAAATTCTCCGACTTTATACACCTGGCTTGTTCCGTTGACCGTATAAGAATAAGACACTGCCAATAATTGCTGGTCATTAAGCTTTTGATTTAATGATACATATCCTAACTGCGGGTGAAAGGTATATTCGTTTGAATTTAGCCTTCTCGCTTTTCTGTTAAAAATGAATTGTTCCCCATCAGTATACGTTTCCGTTGTTCCCGTTGCATTAGGTAAAACCTGTCCATTGATCGCACTGTATGTGGAATTGGGGTCTCTAAGCCCTGATAAAGTATTTACCGCATTATACAGGCCATTCTGCGAATTATCCGGTAATCCTGATAAACCGTCTCCCAAATCCCGTACCCCGACAATACTTTTCTGATATGCGAGATTAGAATTTCCCTGGTCTAAAACCCATACTTCTATTCTGCTGATATTGATTCTTGAATTGATCTGCGGATAGTTGAGCAATGCTTTATCATAATTATCCAAAAAATAATGCCCGATAAAGTAATGCTGGTTGTCTTCGTAATCGATTGCATTAATTTTAAAGGTATTCATCACACCGCCTCCCTGCACAACGATGTTCCGTGCTTCACCCTGTTGCTGGGAAAGCACAACGGTTCCATAGGTTTTTCCCAGCTGAAATTCTGTTTTCACCCCGAAAAGTGATTCCGAACCTCTGATTAAGCTGGTAGAAAGAGGCATATTAACATTCCCGAACTCAACCCTTTTAATGATTTTATCTTCTCCTCCTGCGCTGGGTTTATTCACATCTCCCAACCCTTTTGTCTGAAGATCTTTCCAGCTTCCTTTTGCCTGCCAAACGAGGTTCATTCTGTTTTCAAAAGCAAAGCCGCTTTGGGTATCGTAATTGGCTTTTAACTGAAGGTTTTCACCTACTTTTCCTAATAATCCCAGCTGAATTCTCTGATCGATATCAAACGTAAAACTTGTTCTGTTTTGAGGAAGAATCAACGGGTTATCAATTTTCTGATACAATCCCGCGAAATCAAACGATGCATATCCCGAAGGAATAATCTCGATTTTATTGCTTCCGAAAATAGTTTCAAAAAGCCGGTTATTGATCGTAAGCGAAGGAATTAATCCTCTTCTGGCGGCTTCCGTTTTATCTTTTCTGAAAAGGAGGCTGTATCTTTCTGACCGGTCTCTGTAAAAAGCTCTGGCCTGCTCAGCAAGCATAAACTCTTTGTATTCTTCGGGAGACATGGCGGTAGGAGGACCAGTAACCGTATTTCCGATTTTAGGATATACGTAGTACATCCCGGTTTTTATATCGTAAAAAGCTTCGTAATATGTGGGGTCCGTAAGCTTATAATCCTTTTTTATAGAGATCCCCTGTTGATCCTGTGCCGATAAATTTATTGATAAGAATAAAAATGACAAGAATACATATATTTTGAGAAATTTATTATTTTCCACCAAATGTTAAATGTTTTTTAAAATTTGTTTTACCAATTCTTCTACGGAGATACTTGGATTTTGTTTTATTACACGATCAGCAATTTTCTCGCTCATTCTTTTAGAAATCCCTAAAACTTCTAATGCAGATAACGATTCTTCCTTGATTTTATTATTTTCAATTGTAGAAATATTTTCTTCTCCGGTACCGAATTTTTGTACTTTATCTTTAAGGTCAACAATAATTCTTTCGGCTGTTTTTGTACCCAGTCCTTTTGCTTTCTGAATAACGGCACTGTTTTTGGAAAGTATGGCAGAGGAAATCTCGGCAAGACTTAAAGTAGACAGTAATATCAATGCAGAAACAGCTCCTACCCCATTAACGCTGATCAAAAGATTGAACATTTCTTTTTCTGAGCGGGTATGAAAACCAAAAAGCAAATGAGCATCTTCACGGATGATCTGCTGAATAAAAAGCACTGTCTCCTGATGTAAAGTCAAGGTTTGTGAGGTCATTAAACTCACCCCTACATAATATCCTACCCCATTCACATTGATCACTGCATAGGTTGGTGTAAGTTCTTGAACAATGCCTTGTAAAGAAAACATCATATTGATTTTTATAACTCCCAAATATAGTAATTTAAACTCATTATTAAAATTTCCTTAAAATCACTTTGCATTTATCATAAAAAGAAAACTCCGGAAATCCGGAGTTTTTTATAAATATGATCTTGAATTATTTTTTGGTTTCTCTTCTCTGAGCATCCAAAACGGCAACCGTCGCGAGATTTACAATTTCATCCACACTGGAGCGCATTTGTAAAACGTGTACCGGCTGTTTCAATCCCATTAAAATGGGTCCGATGACCTGCGCAACTTTCATACCTCTGATGATTTTATATGATAAATTGGCGCTTTCAAGATTCGGGAAAATAAAAGTATTGGCCGGAGTGGTTCCTAATTTTGAGAAAGGATAATCACTCAAATGGTCCGCATTCATCGCAAAATCCGGTTGAATTTCTCCATCTACAATCATCTTCGGAAATTTCTCATGAAGAATACTCACCGCTTTTGCTACTTTTTTGGAAGTATCAGAAATGGCCGCAAAGTTTTCAAATCCTAACATGGCAATTCTCGGCTCAATGGCAAAAGATTTTACTGTATGTTCCGCCATTTTAGCAATATTGACCAAATCTTCCGCTGAAGGGTTCTGATTGATTGAAGTATCTGCGAAGAAAATCGGTTTCTTTTCAGATAAGATCATCATCATGGCCGCTACTTTTTCAACTCCTTTATCTTTTTCGATAATTTCTAAAACAGGTCTTAAGGTAGAAACATAATTTTTAGAAAACCCTACAATCAATCCGTCTGTATCGCCATGTTTCAGCATCAATGGTCCGAAGTAATCTCTCTGCCGAACGAATCTTTTTGCTTTGTACTCGTTCATCCCTTTTCGCTGACGAAGCTTCCAGAGCGTTTCCCTGTATTTTTTTCTGTTTTCTTCCTGATCATCATCACTTGGGTCAATAATAGGAACATCGATATTGATTCCGAAACGTTCCATCTGTTCTTTCACATATTTTTTATCCCCCAAAAGGCTTGGATATGCAATTCCTTCTTCATACAGGATTTGAGCCGCTTTCAGGACATTATATTCTTCGGCGTTGCCTAAAGTGATTCTTTTAGGATTTGCCTTGGCGCGGTTCTGCATCATTCTCACCAATTTCTCATCTCTACCCATCCTGTCGAGAAGCTGCGTTTCATACTCGTCAAAATCTGTAATTGTTTTTCTGGCAATTCCGCTGTCGATCGCTGCTTTGGCTACTGCACCTGAAACTTTGGTAATTAATCTGTTATCAAATGGTTTTGGAATAAAATATTCTCTCCCAAACTGTAAATTCTGAACGTTATATGCTAAAATAACTGCTTCCGGAACCGGCTCTTTTGCTAAGTTAGCAATAGCATGAACAGCTGCAAGCTTCATTTCTTCATTGATTCCCTTTGCCTGAACATCTAATGCACCCCGGAAAATATACGGAAACCCCAAAACGTTATTCACCTGATTAGGATAATCACTTCTTCCTGTTGCCATGATGACATCTTTCCTGGTATCCATTGCTAAATCGTAAGTGATTTCAGGATCCGGATTGGCAAGTGCAAAGACAATAGGATTTATATTCATGCTTTTTAACATTTCCGGTGTCATTACGTTCCCTTTGGAAAGACCGATAAAAACATCTGAACCTTTTACAGCATCTTCCAGAGTATCAATATCCGTATGTGCAACGAAATCTATTTTCTCAGCCGTAAGGTTTTCCCTTTTATGATTGATGACTCCTTTGCTGTCACACATCAAAACATTTTCTCTTTTAAGACCTAATGACATATAAAGGTTGGTGCACGCAACAGCCGCTGCTCCTGCACCATTAACCACCATTTTTATATCCTCAATCTTTTTGCCGGCAATCTGCAAGGCATTGATCAAAGCGGCTGCCGAAATAATCGCAGTTCCGTGCTGATCATCATGCATTAATGGAATATCTAATTCTTCCTTGAGTTTTTGTTCGATATAAAATGCTTCCGGAGCTTTGATATCTTCAAGATTAATCCCGCCGAAAGTGGGCGCGATCCCTTTTACGATCTGAATAAATTTATCCGGGTCTTTTTCGTCAATTTCAATATCAAAAACATTGATGTCTGCAAAGATTTTAAATAAAAGCCCCTTTCCTTCCATTACCGGTTTTGAAGCTTCGGCACCGATATCTCCCAAACCTAAAACAGCGGTTCCGTTTGAAATTACGGCAACCAAATTCCCTTTTCCGGTATAATCATAGACTGTTTCGGGATTTTTTTCTATTTCTAAACACGGAATGGCTACTCCCGGAGAATATGCCAAAGACAAATCTCTCTGCGAAGAGTGCGGTTTTGAAGGGATGACTTCAATTTTTCCTTTGGGTTCTGCTTTATGATAATCTAACGCGGCCTGATGAAAGTTTTTTTCGTCGCGGTGGGTTTTATTTGACATAGAATTATTTTTATAGTATATATTTAATATGGTAGCTGACTAAACTTTCGATAGGTTTTTGTACAACATGTCCCACATTTAACTGAAGTTCTGAAGCGACAGAACGGAGAATATTTTCGTAATAATAAGCGATAGACCCGATAAAATTAATTTCGGATTTTTTTGATTCTTCATACGGAAGAACCTGATATTCGAAGAAGCTTTTCATCTCTTCGGACACCATTTTCTCAAAATATGTGTGATGTTTTCGTTCGACAACAAATTTATTAAAATCTGCCAAGAACGCATTTGGCCTTGATGAGTGATACATATTCTGCAGCGCCACATCTATGGTAAGATGATAAGTATTTTCAAACTCCGTATGAAGATCGTGAGGAAGTTTCTGCATAAAAAATCTGCGGACCAGCTGTTTCCCGATAGCGCTTCCGCTACCTTCATCTCCCATGAGGAAACCTAAAGAAGGGAGTTTTATTTTTATATCTTTTCCGTCAAAATAGCAGGAATTGGAGCCTGTTCCTAAGATACATACGATTGCAGGTTTCCCGTTGTAGGCGGCATACGCTGCAGCCATGAGATCTTCTTTTACAATAATAGATGCATTGTTAAACACTTTACCTACCTCTTCCTCGATTCTTTCACGGTTTTTCTCAACACCGCATCCTGATCCATAAAAAAAGATTTTGGTAATCGAATTTTTTACCGAAAGCAGGCTTTTGTTTTTTTCAATCTCGGGAACAATAAGCTCTATATTGATAAAATTAGGATTAAAACCAATGGTCTCAGTTTTAAGGAAAACATTTTTAAATTCGTCTAAAATTACCCAATCAGATTTTGTAGAACCACTATCAACAATAGCCACCATACTTTGTATTTTAAGACTGCTAAATTATGAATTAATCTTTAAACAGGCTTTAAAAACAGATAGAGATGCTATGTTTATGATTTAAGTTAGCTTTTGATTTCGTTTTTATTTTCGCTGAACTGCAGAAGCCAGTCTTCAATCTCTTTCTCAAGATATGAAGTCTGCACCATCATGGCGTTGATGAAATCATCGGGAATGGGAGTTCCTTCTGTATTTTCCAGATTCCATAACTCATCAGACATATTTTCGTACTCTGAATACACTCTTTTGAACCGAGAATTTTCTTTTTCCAGTGCTTCGATATTTTTTTGCTGAAGCTGAAATTTCCTGTACTTGTTTTGAGATTTCATACAAATAGTAGATTATTTAATGTAATAATATGAGCAATAATTCCTATGCAGGGTATTACAAGATAGAAAAACCATTCACAGAAAAAGTTGAAAATGAATTTATTATCAGGTATTGTGTCTTTCGTTATGAAAATTAAATTTAGAAATATTTTTTATTTAAAAAAAAACTTTAACATCTTTTTTCACTGTTTAACATATAGTTATAAATTTGCGTATTACTAATATAGATGAAAGAAGCACTATTACGCCAGAAACAGGTTTTGTTTTTTATTATCGCGGGAGGACTGAGCGCGGTTGTTGAGATAGGAAGTTTTAAAATGTTCAGCACCCATCTTCCACAGATTTTGTATAGAGAGCAAAACTTTCACGGTATTCATTACCCGCTGAGTAATATTCTTTCTACACTTTGTGGTATCATTTCCAATTACTTTCTGAGCATCTGGTTCGTATTCGAACGCGGAAAGCATTCTAAGCGAAAGGAATTTCTTTACTTTATGGCGGTCTCATTTGTTTCAACTCTATTAAGCCTTGTTTTTTTCCAGATCTTTTACAGTTTTGTGTTTAAAGACAATATTGATTTAATTTTTTATACCTTGAGTCCGGAAATGATCAGTAAAATCTGTGCAATTCTGCTGGTCTCGATTCTCAATTATTCGGTGAAGAAAAAAGTAATTTTTAATGGTTAATCTGTGGTAAAAATTTTAAATTATCTCTGGAGATTCTGGCTGATCATCCTTGCATTTGTATTAACAATCATTCTGGGGCTGCCTGTATACCTCTTATCTTTTAAAAAGAAGACCTATAAGTACGCCTGTATTTTTATAAGAATCTGGTGTTACGGAGTATTCTACGGAATGGGTTTGAGATATGAGCTTACGAATCTTACGGATAAAAAAATAGATAAAAACACGCAGTATGTCGTGATATCCAATCATACATCTATCATGGATATTATGCTTCCGTGCATTCTTTTTCCCAATCATCCGCTTTGCTATGTTGGTAAAAAAGAACTTATGAAAATTCCTATTTTCGGAACGATCTATAAAAGAATATGCGTGATGGTAGACCGGAGCAGCCCAAGAAGCCGCGCAGATGTGTACCGAAGATGCGCCGAAAAAATGGAAGAAGGCAACAGTATTGTTATCTTCCCGGAAGGCGGCGTTCCGGATGACACTTCCGTTGTACTTGATGATTTTAAAGACGGTGCTTTCACGCTGGCTTCCAAACATCAGTCTCCTATTGCCGTTTTTACTTTCATTGGCTTAAAGGAAATGTTCCCGTTTGACAATTCAAAAGGCTACCCCGGGAAAGTTAAAGTATATTTTAATGATATCTTAGAACCTAATGACTCTCCAAAAGATCTGAAGCAGTCTGCTTTTGAGACAATAAAAAAAACATTAACAGAACACGGTTAATCAAAGAAATAATTTATATTTGTTTTAATTAATTATATAACTAATATGGACTCGAACCAGCAACAGACCAAATGGTCTCAATTTTTATCCTTAATTGTAGTTTTCTTTTTTTGGGGATTTGTCGCCGCAAGTAATGATATTTTAATCCCAGTATTCAAAAAATGGTTTGTGCTTTCACAGGTTCAAAGTCAGCTGGTTGCATGGGCATTTTATGTCGCCTATTTTATCGGTTCTGTTATATTTTTTGTTATTTCTCTTAAAAGCGATATTCTTCAGAAATTCGGCTATAAAAAAACGCTTGCAGTGGGACTTGTTTTATCTGCATTAGGAGCATTTCTTTTCGTGCCTGCAGCTTCAGCAGCCAACTTTTGGTTTTTTCTGGCGGCATTATTTATTGTAGGATTAGGATTTTCTGTACAGCAGATCGTTGCCAATCCTCTTGCAATTAAAATGGGAAGCCCGCAAACAGGAGCACACCGTCTAACCTTAGCCGGAGGCATTAACTCTCTGGGAACGACAATAGGACCGATTCTTGTGGGAATTGCCCTTTTCGGAATGGGAAATAAAGAAGATTCTGCTCCTAAAAATCAAAACCTCACAAAGATAGAAATTGTAAAAAATGAATATCAGACTCATAAAAATGAGCTTACTAAAAACATTATTGAACTAAAAAAAGACCGCGAAGATGACCCTGCAAAAGTAAATGAAGTCATCGCTACCGTAGAAAAAAATATTGCTGACCTTGATACCCAGATCAATTCCATCAGTCAAAATACAGAAGCAAACGATTCACAAGTTGAAGCATATTCCTCAAAACTTGGTGAGATCAAACAAAGATCTACCAATATTACTTATCCTTTAGAATTTGTAAAAGACAATTTAAAACTGGTAAAAACACCATTTATCGTATTGGGTATCGCCTTTATTTTGGTAGCAGTTTTCATGTTATTTTCAAAAATTGAAGATCCTGCCAAAGAAGAAGAAGCCCAGATTGAAGAAGGCAGCGCAAAGTTCAGCATCTTCAAATACCCACAGCTATATTTAGGGATGCTTGCAATTTTCATTTACGTAGGCGTGGAAGTTTCTATTATCAGTAATCTTCCCGCATTACTCCACACCAAAGAATTCGGAGGTGTTTTAGAACATAACATTGCTCCGTTCGTGTCTTTATATTGGGGAAGTTTAATGATTGGCAGATGGAATGGAGGAATTAATGTTTTTAATATTTCTAAATCTACCAATATGGTGCTAAAATTTGTAGTTCCTTTTATTGCATTTGGCATTATCATATTGGCTAATACTTTAAGCGGTAAAGATGTTTCGGCATTCTACATTTATGCATTCTGGATTATCGCTTTTATCATCATGAGTTTTATCGGCGGGAAAAATGCGGGAAAAACGTTAATGATTTTCGGAGTTGCAGGTGTTGTAATGATGATTTTAGGATTAATCTATCCCGATAAGGAGATTGCAAAGTACTTCTTTATCTCAGGCGGATTATTCTGTTCCATTATGTGGCCTTCGATCTTCGACCTTGCAATCGCAGGACTCGGAAAAAATACCGGAAAAGCTTCCTCGTTCCTCGTTATGATGATTTTAGGAGGAGGTATTATTCCGCTTATTCAGGGATGGATCTGTGATTTTGACAAAGCCAGCCCTGGAGGTATTATGGGTATTACCTGGACGCATTTTTCGTACGTAATTCCTATTATCTGTTTTATATATCTTGCATTTTATGGATTTGCAACTCCGAAAATCCTTAAAAAACAAGGAATTCAGATGGGAGAAACAGAATCAAGTGCGCACTAATACTTTAAAAATATATCATAAGAAGAGATTTTGGGCAGCTGTTTTGGTTGTCCAATTTCTTTTATTCCTGTTACTTTCCAAATCGGAAACCGCTGTTGGTGCATTTGAAAGCTTTTTTGAAATGCAGAAAAAATTTCACCAGATTCTGTTTTCGTGGATTCCCTTTTCATTTGGAGACCTTTTATATATCATCTTAATTGCAGTCATTATTCATTGTATCGTTACCTGTTTCAAAAAAAAGAGCCGTCATAATGCTTTTATAAGACTTTTGATTATGATGAATATTATTTATTTTTCGTATCAGATTTTTTGGGGCATGCTCTATTTTCAGAACCCGATTATTGATAAACTGCCAAAAGGAAAAATCACACTGAATGACAGAAAAGACTTAGCTCTACACTATCTTGAAAAATGTAAAAATTCCAGAGAGCTGGTAAAAGAAAATTCTGATGGCGTTTTTAGAATCGGTGATATTACATCTATCGAAAACGAAATTCTTAAAGAGCAAAACAAACTTCCTGCCTTTATTACCAATAAGAAAAATGATCATTTGAATTCTTTTAAACCAAGTCTTTTTAAAGATGTGATGAGCTTTACAGGCATCTTGGGATACTACAATCCTTTTACCGCAGAAGCCCAATATAATAGCAGATTGCCGTCTTCTTATCTTCCTTTTACTCTGGCTCATGAAAGCGCTCATCAACTTGGTTTTGCACGCGAACAGGAAGCCAACTTCATCGGATATCTTGCTGGGAAAAATTCCGGAAACCCAGATCTCAAATACAGTACAGAATATTTTGTTTTAAAAAGTCTTTTAAACTCGATCGTATATGAAGATGAAGATTTCGTAAAAGCTGTCTTAGAAAAGTACTCTGCTGCAATGAAAAGAGACAGGGCTTTTGAAAAAAGATTTCTTTTGGAACATCAAGGCTGGCTTGATCATTTTTTCGGGTTTACGAACAATCTCTTTTTAAAGACCAATCAGCAGGAAGGTTCTGTAACCTATTCATATTTTGTGGAGCTTTTGGTAAAATACGAAAAGTAAAAAAAAAGAATCGTATCAGGCGATACGATTCTAAAAACACAAATGATGAAAAAAAATTTATTACCTTGACTTGTTCCCTCATTCAAGGCTATGTAAAAATACAATATTATTTTTAAAATCAGATATCAATAAGTGAATTATTTTAATTTTAAGAAAACTTTATGATATTCATATTTTAAATTAAATATTATTCCCTAATTGTTGATTTACTATATTGTATCAAATGTATAAAATAGAACATACATATTTATTAAAATCTTAAATCATTAGAGATATAGCACTCATAATTGATATTTAATTAATTATCTATAATTATAAAAATTTACTGTTAAATAAAATACTTTTTAAAATATTTTAACAATTTGTTTTAATTTTAAAATATGGTTTATTAATTAATTTCAAAATCGTCTTAGTTTAGTAAACTTATAGAGATATATAATAATAAAAACTAATAATTGGCTGTTGAAAAAAATATATATGAGAACAAAAGTCACTCTTAAAAGAATTATTAGTATATAAAAATCATCTTAACTTTTACAATTAGAAAATTAGATAATCGTAATAAGTACTTCACTATTTATACCAAATCTGAAGCACAGTTTCTAGATTTTATATTTTTACAGATAGGTCCTGTTTTAATTTTAAGATAAAAAAAAACGATGTATCTTAATTGATACATCGTCTGATTTGTAGCGAAGACGGGAATTGAACCCGTGACCTCAGGGTTATGAATCCTGCGCTCTAACCAACTGAGCTACCTCGCCTTTTTGGTGGTGCAAATATATAAAATATTTGTAAAACACCAAAATTATTTAATCTTTAAATAGTTCAAAACGTCTCCTACATGGTCTGGTTTACTGACAATCTTATTGTTAGCATCCAAAATAAAATAAGTAGGTGTAGCATGAATATTATACGTTTCCGCATAAGAACTATTCCATCCTTTCAGTTCAGAATCATTGATCCAAGGAAAGGCTGCGATCTTTCTGGTATAAGACTCTTTATCAGTATCCAATGAAAGACCGATAATCTGTATATTTTTTGCTTTTATTTCTGAATATTTTTCCAAAAGTTTCGGCAATTCATTTTCGCAATGGGAACAGGTTGATGACCAGAATACGATTACTTTTTGGTCTGCTTTTACATCAGAAATTGATTTTACTGTTGTGTTTACTGCAGAATGAAATTTATAATTAGGAAAAACAGCGCCCAGCTCAACGTTTGCATTAGATTTAAGAGTTGATGCCAATCTATCTGTTATGGTACATTTGAGATTTTTTGCCAGAGATAGGTATTTATTTTTATACTCTGGCATCTCATAAATATCAAAAATATCAATTAATTCTGATAAAACGGTCTGTCCCCGCGGGGTTTCTACTTTCAAAGTATTAATCAGCTTATCTACAGATTCTCCTACGTTGGTATTTCCGCCAGTATTCAGGTACGCTACTAAAATTGGTCTTACTAACGATGAGGTTTCCAACATATCACCGGATTTATCAAATAAATTAATAATTTCATCCTGAGTAACTTTTTTGGAATTATCATTAGACAAAAACTTGCTGTAATTGGTATTATAGTAATAAATAAAAGGGTGCTGCGATTGATTGATCACATTATTCCCCGATAATCTTCCCATTTCTGCAATCAGTGCTTTCCCAAAATCTGTATTATCTTTATAGTATTCTTTAATTTGTGATAAAGCGGGCAAAATCAATTCTTTCTTTTGAGAAGATTCCTGAATGCTATTCATCAATTCATTGGCTTCATCAAGATAGATTACATTTTTTACTTTATTATTTTCAGTTTCAAGCTTAATATTTACATTCTTATTTTCTGAAATAAAGCTAAGTGTGTTATTGGTATTAGGAAAGAAAACCTTCATCATCCCTTCATAACTTTTGGGATATTTAAAAGTCCATGTATTGCTTTTACTTTGTTCTTTTGTAACTATAATATCTTTGGAACCATTAAGGGTATATAAAATTGCTTCTTGCTCTCTAAAATCTGCCGGAGACTGGATTGTAACAGAAAACTGAGCCTGCAGAGAAAATGTAAATAACATCCCTGATAATATAAATATCTTTTTCATACTGTAAAAATAAAAAAACTCCCTGATTAATCAGGGAGTTTAAAACATTTTAATAAAATTTTATATTTTACGACTTTTATACTTGTTGGTATAAAAAATAATTAACATTACAGCTATGATACCGAGAGCATAAACGTACATATCTACGGGTACTGACTGCGCTCCTGTTCCGGTTGTTCCTGTACCGCCATTCGGGTCTACAGGTTTGGGAGGTAATTGTGCTTGCAGCAGGGAAACCGCAAATACACATACAGCCAGTATTAATTTACTAAATTTTTCCATTTGTATTAATTTGTGTTATTTTAAAATTTTTGCGTTAACAATTTCACCATTATCTGCAACAATTTTTACAACATAAGAATTTTTAACCGAGTTATCCAGCTCTATTATAAAGTCTGTAGAAGTATTTACTGCTTTTTTAGAAATTACTAATTTTCCGCTCATATCATAAACCTGTACATCTGCTTTTTTCCAATTAGGATCAAATCTGACAATATAGTTTGTAATATCAGGATTGTAAACAACAATTGTTCTTGAAGGTTTAGCATTGGTATTTGAAGTTGCCAATACGCTTTCTGGCGGCCCATAATATAAATCATACAAATCTCCAGCGATAGGTACTACATCATCTTGATTGATCTGCTGTACGGTACCGTTCGGGGCTTTGTAATAAAATCCTAATCCTGAAGACAAAGCATGAGTACCGGTAGGAACAAGCTCTGCATTTTCTCTAATCTCAAACTTATAAGATACAGCATTGTTAGTAACGCCATAATCGTAGTTTGCCAATTTAATATTTTTTCCCTGGAAGTTATTTTCATTCGCCTGATTGATATATAACCAATAAGAAGAAAGATAATTACTATCCCAACCTCCTGTAGGAGCTTCCTCAAATGTTCCTAAAACATTGACTGTAGAACAAGCTGCCTGTACAGTAGTGTCTACAGAAGTTTGATGTCCCGTAGCCAAATCCGGAGAAACTACATAATATGTTCTTGCAATTTCTTTACCTGATGCATCTAAAGCAATAATACCCAATTGTTTTAAACTAGCTGTTACCGTTGTAGCAGCAGTTGCATTTTTTAAAGCGGTTACACTATAATTAGTAGCTGCAGCTCTTGCTGTATTGCTGAATCTTCTAAGGGTATTAAAGTTTAAAGTTTGTGCAGTATTATTTCTTAACTTAATCACAAACGATTGCATAGGTTTAATAATAAGACCTACATCACCTGCAGGAACCCCTGAAAGATCGAAAGTCTGAATTTGTGCCCCGGTAGAGTAAGTTCCTCCGTTACTTAAAGTCGTTACAACACCCGGATCATATCGCACTCCCCAAATATTGCTTACTGCATTTCCATCCCCTATTGTTGCAGATTCCGTAAAACCTATTTTTGACAAATCAATATTGGTAAGGAAAGGGTTTCCAAACTGATAAATATTTTTACCATAGGTTCCACTCCAAGGCGATGCAGTTCCTTCAAACTGATCCTGGAGGTAAGTATAATATTTTTCGTTGTACTGATTGATTGCATTACCTCCTGATCCGAAATTAATTCCGTTCCCTGCATTCTGTAAAGTAACATTTGCAACCAGAGGCGCATATGGTGTACCATTAATGGTGTACACACTTCCTGCAGGAGTAGGAGCAATAGTCGGCCATGCAGCAGGTGGTGTCGCGGTATTAAGATTGTTGTTTTTGGATCCTAACATGTAATATCCTGTAGGATCTATAGTAGTACTTGCTAAACTCGTATAATGATCCGATACTACTAAGGGATTATTATATTTAAGAATTTCATTTTGAGTAAACCTTGTGGTTCCAAAAGCTTTATTCAATTCTGTGGATAAAGTACTGAGTGTCTTTCCTGAAAAAGGTAAAGCAACCTGCTGGAAATAATTGGTCGTACCGTGCGCAGGAGTTCTGAATTCTTTACTTACAGTAGCCGTAACCGCAGCCTGAGCCAGGCCGTTGATGTATAATTGTCCGTAAGTAGATGTAGCAGCACTGCCTGGAGTATTAAGTCGCAGTACGATATTACTGCCGTCGGTTTTGGCAGCTCCGCCTGTCGTGATGGTTCTCACAACATCGTTATTGGCTGTTAAACCTTCAATCATCATGTTTCCATGAAGATCAATAAGTCCGGTTCCTCTTGTTTGAAGTCCGCCGCCGTTATAAACTAGAGCGCCTTCACTCACATACATATTAGCACTATTATCTACGTGTAGTAGAACATTCTGCGCCTGAACAGAACAAATAGCACCTAAAAGTCCTATAGCTAATAAATTTTTTTTCATTTGTATTATTATTATATTTAGTGTTGATATAATCTTATCTGCAAAGATATAATATTTTTTACTAAATATTCTAAAAAAATTATATCTTTCTGTTAAACAAAATATTATCGTTTGTTAAAATGATCTCTTCATCTTCTCCTATATCAAACATATAATCTTCCAAAACCTTTTCTGTGGTACCTCTCAGACCTCTTGCCCCCAAACCTTTATCCATAGTTTCATCCACTATTTTCTCAACGGCTTCATCTGTAAAAATAAGTTTTGTGCCATCCATTTTAAATAATTCAACAAATTGATTGATGATGGAATTTTTAGGTTCCTTCATAATACGGATCATGGTTTCTTTAGTAAGCTTTTCGAGATAGGTAATAATGGGAAACCTACCTAAAAGCTCGGGAATTAAACCAAATGAACGGAGATCTATCGCATTGATATTGGTTAAAATATATTCGTCTTCATCCAATTTATTGATTTTTTCTGAACTAAAGCCGATAGCCTGCTTATTCATTCTTCTTTCAATAATTTCTTTGATCCCGTCAAAAGCCCCTCCCGCAATAAAAAGAATATTCTGGGTATTAACCTGAATATACTTCTGATCCGGATGTTTTCTTCCTCCTTGAGGCGGAACATTTACAATGCTTCCTTCCAGCAATTTCAGTAAACCCTGCTGTACTCCCTCACCGGAGACATCTCTCGTAATGCTCGGATTATCTGATTTTCTCGCAATTTTATCAATTTCATCAATAAAAACAATTCCTTTCTCCGCTTTTTCTACATCATAATCTGCTACCATCAAAAGTCTCGACAGAATACTTTCTACATCCTCTCCTACATACCCGGCTTCGGTTAAAATAGTGGCATCAACGATACAAAAGGGTACATTCAATTCTTTAGCAATCGTTTTTGCCAATAGTGTTTTTCCTGTACCCGTCTCGCCGATCATGATGATATTGGATTTTTCAAGCTCCACTTCCCGATTTTCATCTTTTGCGTGCAACAATCTTTTATAATGATTGTAAACAGCAATAGAAAGCTGTTTTTTTGCCTGATCCTGCCCTATCACATATTGATTGAGAAATTCTTTAATTTCCTTTGGTTTTTTAAGTTCGCTCACATGCTCTGCAGAAGAAAACCCGGATTCTGAAACACTGTCTTTTATGATTGAATGGGCCTGCTCTATACAGTTTTCACATATAAAGCCGTTCTGCCCGGAAACTAACATTTGTACTTCATTTCTTTTCTTTCCACAGAAAGAACATTGATTTGAATTCATTTTTATTTTTAAATATATATTATAGAAAATCGCAAAAAATTTCTTTTTTACGATTCTATATTGGATTAAGAATTAAGTATTGAATTTTGAATGTCTGCATATTCTTCTGCAGATAATTGTAACCGTTCATTTTTAAAATTCATTTCTTCCACTTTATTAATAGGGATGAGATGAATGTGAGCATGAGGAACTTCCAGCCCTACTACCGCGACACCTATTCTGACGCAGGGAACTGCATTTTTGATTTTTTTTGCAACGTTTTGTGCAAATCCCCAGAGATTTTTAAACTCTTCGCTTTCCAGATCAAAAATTACATCAACTTCTTTTTTCGGAATAACTAATGTATGTCCTTTTACCAGCGGCATTGCATCCAAAAAGGCAATATGATGCTCATCTTCCGCGATTTTATAAGCAGGAATTTCTCCGTTGATAATTTTTGTGAATATTGAGCTCATTTTTTCAGTATTGAATAGTTTTACAAAGTGATTTCCAGTACTTCAAAAGATAATTTGTTTCCGTTTGGCAATACAATTTCTGCCTTTTCACCGATCACTTTTCCAAGCAATCCCTTTGCAATAGGAGTATTGACCGATATTTTACCTGTTTTCAGATCACTTTCATTATCCGGAACCAATTTAAAAATCTGCTCTTTTTTTGTATCGTTGTTCATCAGTCTCACCGTGGTCAAGATCGACACTTTTGAAGTATCAAGTTGAGTTTCATCAATTACTTTAGAAGTCGTAACAATATCTTTTAGTTTAGAAATTCTCATTTCCAACATTCCCTGTGCTTCTTTGGCTGCATCATATTCTGCATTTTCAGATAAATCTCCTTTATCTCTTGCTTCTGCAATCTGTTGAGTAATTTTGGGTCTTTCTATCTTTTCCAATTGCTCAAGCTCGGCTTTCATTTTCTCTAATCCTTCCTTAGTTACATAGCTCGCCATAATTTTAAAATTTTGTTTTAGTATAAAAAAATAATCCGACATTTGTCGGACAATGTTTTTGCGCGTTAATCGTTATTGTTTTACAAATATATAAAAAATTATATTCAAATGAAAAAAAGTTTTTCAGCCATATCATTTATCATCTTATTGACATTCAGTTTATTAAACATACACTCATGCAGCACGCGTGAAGATACCGTGAGCTGTTTTCCACTGACGCCAATTAGTGTTAATTTAAATCTTAATCTGGCTGCCTATAACAACCTCAACTATGTAGGCGGGTGGATTTATGTGGATGAACAGCAATCCGGAAGCCGGGGTCTTATTGTAGTTCGAACTGGTGACAATCCTGCCGCATTTAAGGTATATGACCGCAATGCACCTCATATTTGTCCGGATAACGGAACGACGCTTGAAGTAAAAGACAATATCAGTATTCTGTGCCCGAAAGACAACGCTACATGGATTTTACTGAGCGGGCAACCGACAACGGTAACATCCCTTCCTCCAAAAACCTATTTCTGGAATTATGATTCTGCAACGAAGAATTTAAATCTTTACAATTAAATGATTTTAAATTCTAATTCATGAAAGTTGTTATCCAAAGAGTTTCTGAAGCCAGCGTGCAGGTCGAAGATAAAGTAGTCGGAACTATCGGAAAAGGCTTTATGCTATTGGTGGGAATTGACGAAAATGATTCAAAAACCGATGCAGACTGGCTGGTTCAGAAAATCTTACATCTCAGAATCTTTGGTGATGAGAATGATAAACTGAATCTTTCTATTAAAGACATTTCCGGTGAAATTTTGTGCATCAGTCAGTTTACACTGATCGCCGACTATAAAAAAGGAAACCGCCCTTCTTTTATAAAAGCAGCAAAACCTGATTGTGCAGTTCCGATTTTCGATTATTTTAAAGAAGAGCTTGCAAAATCCGGATTAAAAACAGAATCCGGGATTTTCGGGGCAGATATGAAGGTTTCACTAATCAATGACGGTCCTGTCACTATTATTATGGATTCCTTAACGAAAATGTAGCCTTAAAAAATATAAAAAGCGTTTGTTTCAAATTGAAACAAACGCTTTTCGCTATAATAAAAATTAACAAAATTATCTTGCAGGAATGCTGCTGAAATTAATCGCAACTTTCAGATTCATATCGGAAGTGGTCTGATTTCTCAATTCATACACCGTTCTTACCGTAAGACCTGTACTTTTCACCACACTGTCCAGATATCCTGTATCACTGTTCAGATCAAGATTTACACTTGATGCATCTGTAGAAATATCAGTACGGGAGGCAACCAGTTTTTCGGAAGTCCCGTTCGATGAAATATAAACTTTCACTGATTTTAAGGCACTCAGATTTCCACCCGATGGCGAAACCACAGATATTTTAGCATCCGCAATTCTTACGTCTTTAATCTGGGCATTATCATTACCGCCAAACCAGGTCTGAACATTTGTAGCAGTTGCAGTAGAAGAAACTTCTTTGTTTGCAGGAACTCCCGTCGATATTAACACATTGGCCGTGTAAGGAAATGTATTCTGAACGATTGACTGTACGGTGCCGCAACTTGCCAAAGCTGCAGATGCGATCATAATTGAAAATATATTTTTCATAATAGATTATATTTTGATTTTTTTAATTTGCAGAAACTGTACCAAAAGTTATTCGACGGTTACCGAGAAGTCGCCTGTGGTTTTTCCGTCTGCCATATTATTTTTGCCGATGATCAGCCATACTTCTCCTTTTTTGGGAACTTTATGGGATATTTCTCTCATAAAAGGCCCATCCATCGTTCCGTCCGGAAGCTGAATCTGATTAAATCTAATATTGAAATCTTTTTGTTTGGTGTTGATGGAAGCTTTAATCTCCGGTTTGGTATAGTTCTCAATTTTAAGGATAAGCTTATCATGTTTTTCTGTAAATTCTTCGCCTATGGTAAAAGGAAGATGTTCACCATCAGCAATTCTGATAATCACCCTGTCTTTTTCTTCTCTCATGACTCCGGTTTTTAAAACTTCTTTGGTAACAGGAGCATTATTGATCACCGAATCTTTCTGACGGATTTCTGCTGAGTCAGACTTTGATGAATCTCCTGTTGTCTTTATAATACTTACAGAATCATTACTTACATTTTCCGTAACGGGAGATTCTTTTTTACAGGCTATTATGAATAACGGAAGGAATAATAAAACTGACTTTTTCATATGCTAAATATAATTTTAAAGGTTGCTTATCATTCCCAGACAAGATTTATTTTTGTATGGTTTCATAATACAGGACTTTCGATAGAAATGTCGCAGACCTTTGGTTTTTTATTTTTTCTAAAATATTTTTTTTCAGTTTTGTGTTTTGTTTTTCTTCTGCATATTGCAACAGACACTTTTCGCTAAAGTTAATTGATGTAACATGATAATTGACCGCGAAATCTTTTCTCTTCATGTTTTGTGCGGTAATAATTCCGCCCCAGTTGATATAACTGCATGCTAAAACTGTTCCATAAAAAAACCAGACCATGGTATTAAAAAGATACGCATTTCTTTTCTTCATCTGAATTTTAAAAAAAGTAGCGATCAGACCAATCACAGAAAGGATCAGAAAAGCGCACACTCCCAAACGTTTGTAGGTAAACCCGTAATGGACGATATATTCCAGATTTTTCAGCATGGCAGAAATTACCAAAACCGCATTCAGGATAATCCAGATTTTGACTAAAATTTTCATTAAGCCTGCTTTCGGATCAAAATTGAAGTTGGATTTAAAATAAAACATAATCACCAGAATCGCCATAACGATCGATAAAATGACGGCAACTACTCTTTCATGTGTTTCTTCGGAAAGCTGATTCGGCGTTTTTACCGCTTCATAAAACTGCTCATAATTAAAGGTAATAATGAAAAAAACCAATAAAATATTTAATAAGAAGAAAGAAATCACCCCGCTCATTCTTTCCGCATCAATATCTAAGAAAGAATAGGTCGGTTTCTGAACGATATCATTGGTTTTAAAATCATTGTGAAAAATATGGTTTTGTTTATAGATCAATTTTTCTACTGAATAGTTCCAGTAATTAAACGCGATAAAAAATCCCAACACTGAAATACCGATGAGCTGCCAAAAATTGATATCCAGCTCATAATTGGTAAACAGATTTGCAAAATGCGTACTTCCTGCAGAATAAATCCCAAAGAAAACTGAAATTAAAACCAAAGGAATAATGATAACAGCTACTATTTTCTGCCAAAGGCGGGAAGTATTGGTTTTCGGAAGCCATTCATCAAAACTGAAAATCCTGCAGATGAACGTAAAACAGTTAACGACAAATACCGGAATCAGCATCAGTATTTTCATCCTTCTGTTTTTTGACCTATAGCCCAGAAGCAGAATTGAACTTACAACCGCTAAAAATGACGGAAAATCGCCAAACCATGCAAAAGCAATTCCTGAACATATACTGGTTACCGATAAGATGATAAATGATTTTGTCCTGTTTTTTTCAGGAGTTCTGAAGAAAGTAAGTACAGCATAGATAATGGTTAAAATTCCGAGATTGATCCCCACTTCTTCATTATAAAATAAGATGATGAATAAAGCGGTTGTAAGAAATATATAGTGATGTGTTTTCATGATAAACAGATTATAATTTGAAATTAGTGCGATACCTGAGTGATATTTTGCTGGAAAAAATCTTTGATGTGATCAAAATTCTGCCATAAAAGCGCTTCAAAATCAACGTGATGGAAAGCTCTCATATTTCTTCCTTTTTGATAGGATTTCAGGTATAATTGGTAATATTCCGGGAGAATGACGATTCCCAGACCGATTGCTGCAAGAAGATGCGCATTCATTTTTCCGTTTCCCAGAAGGAGAAACTGCATGGCGATTTCGTCTTCAAAGTTTGTTCCGCATCCCGTAATCAAATGATGAACATCATGATTTTCCATTTTAGGAATCATCGTAAAGCCATGACGTTTGTAAAACTCACCGAGTTTTCTTCCCAAAGAGTCTTTATGGAATTCCAACAGTTGTTTTTCATTAAACTGCCACTGTCTTTTTTTCTTTTTAAAATAGGTTCTGTACAGTTTCTGGGTTTTGTTGTAGACAAAAAGCAGGAATGCAACGCGTATTTTTTTCATGATTATAGATTTAAAAGTGAGATTCCGATCAAGAAATATAGGATGGCAATTGGAATATTAATACAGATAATGGCAGATGACTTTAAACAGATATTCCATTTTGATTTGTTGAGAGACCCATAAATCAATAAGTATATAATTGCTAAAACATTGATCACTGAGCCAAAAATCAAGAGCAAAAAACCATACACGGCAAAATCTTCATTTTTTGTCATTACATATCCGAATAAGCTGATATTCCCGAGAATAAAAGAAGACCAAAAAAATAATTTTCCTGTATTTAAAATTTCTTTTTCATTCATCATTGTATTATTTAAGCTTGTGTTAAAGTAAACACGGTAATCTCCGGGCGTACCATAAACCGCACCTGATAAGAATGGCCTATCGCGCGGTTGATATACAGCATTCTTCCATCTTCCAGATCAATTTCGCCAGAAACATATCTTCTGTTATTTACGGGAAGTAGCGGAGTAACGACTCCGGGAATCCTGCATTGGCCTCCATGGGTATGTCCGCTGAGAATCCAGCCTTGATAGCCGTTCCAGACGTCTTTATCACATACATCAGGATTATGGCAAAGCACAATATTGGCTTTTGACGCATCGTAATCCTTCATTACTTTCATCGGATCAAAATTGGGCGACCACAGATCATCAAAACCGATAAAATTTAATTCTTCACGTTCTTCCTGCTGATTTCTAAGCATGGTAACCCCTGAATTTCTGAGGATGTCACAAATCGCCTCTGATGAGCCTATATCTTTCCATTTTCTGCCATAATCATGGTTTCCTAAAATCCCGAACGTCCCAAGTTTACCAAACACTGCATTTTGCATCACTTTTTGTAAATTGTTTTGATCTTCTAATGTTCCGTGATTGACAAAATCTCCTGTATACACTACAAAATCCGGATTGAATAGCCTTGCTTTTTGGAAGGATTCAATAAGGAAATTCCAGTCGAACCTATTTCCCACATGCAAATCTGAGATCTGCATCAGAATTTTTCCTTCCAGTGCTTTTGGCAAATGTTGAACGGGAAGTTTCCTTTCTACAAACTCTACCCAAAACGGCTCGATCTGCCACGAATACAGCAAGGGAAATGCTCCCACCACCGAAAGCTGAAATACCCTTTTGAGAAAATGTTTTCTTGTCATCTTCTTCAGATTAATTTCCTGCGTAAGGAGTTCCGAAAATACCGACTGCGAGCTCTGCCCAGGTCAGCAATAACAGCAGTACAACAATACCGCTTATCAGGATTTTGTACGTTTTATTTTTGATCACCCGCTGAACGAGGTCAATCAGAAAAGCCATTCCAAACAGCAATACAGCGGCAATTATAAAATCTCCTGCAGACCAGTCGAATTCGTCTGAGAAGATATTTCCCAATACAGGAATGCAAAATAAAACGGCAGGAACTGCATAAATAATGGTTGTTTTTTGTTTTTGTGTCATCATTTTAATTAATTTAGTTATTATAAAGTACTTTGTATTTCAAAGTTTGAATTCAAAAAAATATACGTTATCTTCCGATTAATTTTTCCAGAGCATCTAAATGTTCGGTAAACGCTTTTCGACCGGTTTGAGTTACCCGGTAAGACGTTTTTGGCTTTTTCCCGACAAATTCTTTTTTCACTTCGATATAATTTGCTTTTTCTAAAGCGTTGCTGTGGCTTGCCATATTACCGTCTGTAATTTCAAGTATATTTTTCATTTCAGAGAAATCAACCCAGTCATTGACCATGAGAACGGACATGATGCCCAATCGTACACGGCTTTCGAATTCTTTGTTGAGTTGTGAAATGTTGATCATAATTTTTAATAATAATATTTAGCGATTGTTTCCGGTTTTAAGCATAATATCGATAAAATTTAATTTTCAATGCTATTTGTATTTTTTATGCATGATCCAGCCATACACAATATGCAGCACCCCGAAACCGATCGTCCATGCAACCAAGCCCCATCCCAAAAATAATAATGAGATCAGTCCTAAAATAATCTGGCAATATCCTAGGTACTTAATATCAGTCAGCGTATAGCGTTCTGCGCTTACCAAAGCCAAACCATAAAATATTAAAGTAGCCGGAGCAATTCCTACAAACAAGTGGTGATATAATAGAATCAGACAGAAAAAACCTCCTGTAACTAAAGGCACGGCAAAAGTAATCAGGAGTCTCTTCGTGGTATGGTCCCAAATTTTTAATCCTTTCTTTTTACTTTTGTTTGCTGTAAAAAAATAGCCGCTTAACAATGCAACCAAAAGGATTACTGTTCCTGTAATGACCAATTCTTTCACCAGTTCTTTTCCGAAAATATTTCTTTCTCCGTCAAAATAATCTATCCCTTCCCTCCTGAAAACAAAGAAAACATAAGCAGCACCAATGATGGCCGCTAAACCGGCAACAACGCCGGACAAACCGCTTAGTGAAATGAACCGGGAAGACCGTTCCATCATAGAACGGATGTGGGATAATTCTTCGTGATAGTTTTTTGAATCCATATAAAAAGAACTTTGAATTACAAAGTTATAATTTATTTTCAGATACCAAAACTTTTATGCAATAAAATTTAAATTATAATTAAATGTGAATACATAAAAAAACCATTCTGAGATCCCAGAATGGTTTTGTGATTTGGCGTGATGATTAGTTTGGGAGTTTAGTTCCTGAAATTTCAAATGGAAAACTTACTCTTTGTCCGCCGTCATCCAGATTTACCCATGTAGAGCTTGCTACAACAAACTGCTGCGCATTATTGATTTTGCCGGCATCATGAGGAAATTGTGGATAGAAATGAGTTCCGGTAGAAGTTTTTGAACCCCATTTTATCCAATAATTACCTGCAGTAAGATTAAGATCAGGAGCATTTATTTTCATTTTATAAATTTTTCTTGTGGTATTATCCGCTTGTCCTTGTAAGATTCTATACCATTTGGTTTCTTCAGCAGAGACATACCGATTGGTGGTACTATCTCCATATACTTTTACGGCTCCAGCCACCGAAGGATCTGACGAATAAATTTCAAAATAGAATTCGCTGACAGGAAAAGTGGAACCAGAAAACCCCGTTTGATAAGCATAAAAATAAAAATTCTGAATATTCCATTTTTCTCCTGCGGGAACCTGAAAATCATCTGCAAGCATACGGTCAGTAATAGTTCCATTAAGTCCCCACGTACTTTGAGGAGCCTTTACTTCGCTCCACATATATCCTGCCGGAACAGAGGTTCCTGCAACAGAAGTAGTTCCCGTACTCATCCCGGTTACAGCACTGTAAGTAAATGCTTCGGGTTGCGGAACTACTTCATCATCATCGTTTTTACAGCTTAATACAAATGTGGCAACTGAAAACAGGCATAAAAAAAGTCTTGATTTCATAATAAAAAGTTTTAAATTATTTGGTACAAAACTACTTTTTGCAATCGCCCATTTTTAAAGGAAAAACACCCTTTTTAGCTGGGTGTCTTTCCTATTTATCGTTAAATGTATTAAGTATTGCTACTTCCGGATTTAATTTTATTTCGCTCTAAGCCTTTCCTTAATGGCTCCTATGCCTTTTTTTGCAGAATCTTCCAGAATCAAGCTTGCGCTCATGTGGATTCTCGCGGGCATCAATTCGTTAAAATGCTCTGTTCCTTCCCAGGAAACTTTTTTGATTAACGCTAAAGCATCTGTGCTTCTTGAAGCGAGTGTGTTTAAAAACTGTTCTAATTTGGCATCCATCTCAGCAATATTTTCTGAAACCGAATGGTAAATATTATGCTGTTCGGCCCAGTCTGCAGATCTGAAATCTGCATCAATAGCCATAGCAGAAAACTGAGATTTTCCGATTTTTCTTTCTACATACGGCCCGATAACAAACGGCCCGATTCCCAGATTAATTTCCGTTAAAGCCAATGCAGCATCTTTTGTTGCAAAGCAGTAATCTGCGCCGCATGCAATGCCTACTCCGCCGCCAGTGGTTTTTCCCTGGATTCTTACGACAACAATTTTTCCACAATTTCTCATCGCGTTTAAAACTTTGGCAAAACCTCCGAAAAATTTTGTGGACGCTTCCAATTCTTCTATAGAAAGAAGCTCATCAAAACTTGCCCCCGCACAAAAAGCCTTTTCTCCCGTACTTTTTATTAAAACTGCTTTTACTTCTTCTTTCTCTGCTTCATCCAAAATGGTTTGCGCAAGCTTTTCTAAAATTACTCCCGGAAGCGCATTGCTTTTATGGGTTCCGAAAGTGATTTCGGCAATACTGTTTTTAATTTCTGAAATGACAAAATCGTTCATTTTTGCTGTTTTGAATTTTTACAAAAATACAGATTCCCATTCTTTTAAAAAAGTATAAATGAATAACCTAGTCCGTATAAATACGTAATTTAAAAATGGGGATTTCTACGCTACCTCTCCTCAATAATAAAGCGTTGCTTTGAAGTATCAAAAAAATCATCTTAACCACAAATCACGGCGGAATCCGAAAAGCCTTTACCAAGAGTAGGAAACTAAACATAAAATATTAATCATGGACGAATTTATAGGAATCGTAAAATTATTCGCAGGCAATTTTGCACCAAGAGGATGGATGTTCTGCGATGGCAGCTTATTGAGAATCTCTACCAACAGTGCATTATTTTCAATTTTAGGAACTACGTACGGAGGAAATGGTGTCGATACTTTTGCACTTCCTAACCTGAAAGGACGTATGGCAATAGGTGCAGGAAATGTAAGCGCGAGTGAATATTATCCTTTAGGCGTTGTTGCAGGAAATACGCAGACCACTCTAACCTCTCAGAATATGCCAAGTCTGGGCACAGGATTTCAGATTAAGGTGGCTAATCAGAATGCAAATACTTCTACGCCTACCTCCAATTCATCAATTGCTATTTCCGGTACATCAAGCGGAAGAGATTTCACCCCTGTACCCAGCTTTATTGATGCAGATCCCGATACAATGATCAATTCAAAATCGATGTCATTTGTGGGCTCTAATCTTCCCATTAATAATATGCCTCCGTATTTAGGTTTAAATTATATTATATGTGTTGAAGGACTTTATCCTCCTAGAGACTAAAAAATCAATTTTAAAATTAAAGAGCCATGAAAAGTTCTACTTTTTTCACCCTTTGCAGTTTGTTTATTTCAATTTTTTCTATAGCGCAAACCAGCACAGAATTATTTGAAACAGAAAGCCACAATTCTGCAAATTTCACGGATAACGGAGTGATTTTTAATATTATATCTTATTCATCGACCTTTGATATCCAGGCCAATTATCCTAATACAGGATGGGGCGGTAGCGCCAATGACAACAGATACATTGATAACTCCAGTTCGGCAGCGGCTTCGGCATCTTTCGGCATCAGAACGACATCCAATCTGTTTAAAGCTAACCGATTCTGGCTTTTCTTATCTAATACGTCTTTGAACCAAAATGTGGTGGGAACCGTCACAGTAACCGGAAAATTATCCGGTGTCACTAAATTTACACAAACCAAAACAACGGGATTTGTCACTTCTTTAGGATCTACCAACGGATATACTTTGATCGACCTGACCAATCTGAATGGACAGAATTATTCAGGAATCGTAATTGACGAGCTTCAGGTAACGCTTGGCGGAGCTTATACGTATGCAGGTTTAGACGCATTTACCTGGGTGAAAGATACCGGAATCGTTTTGGCGACAAATAACGATACAAAAGCAATTAAAAATAAACTCAGCATTTACCCAAATCCTACCCGAGGAGATTTTTCAATACAAGCATCAGAAAGTTCAAACGCTGAATTGTATGATCTTTCAGGTAAATTAATAAAAAGCATGAGTGTACAAAAAGGAAGCAACGCAGAAAATATTTCTGAACTTCCAAACGGCACCTATCTTTTAAAAGTAAATTCTGAAACTCAAAAAATTATTAAACACTAAGTTTCTTCAAAACTCTAACCATGAGAACTTTAAGCAGAATATAAATGCTTAAACAAATAGACCCTGAAAATTCAGGGTCTATTCTTTTTTAAGTGCAATCATATATTTGTCTATATACAGCTGTTTTTCTTTTGATTTGTATTGCTGAATGTATCTTGGATGTTCCAGAATGGTTATTTTGCTGAATAGTCCTGCTTCCTTATTTAACTTTGAAATAAAATCAGCATTCTTTTTTCCTAATATAAAAACCTCAGAAGTATCAATATTTAAACTGATGTGCTTCTTCAGAGAACTGATCATAAAATGTTTTACATCATTAAAAAGTTCTTTATCATCATAATAATTGGCATTCAGCCACCCGGTTTTCGTTTGCTTTACAATAGCCAGAGGAAAAGGTGAGTTGATATAAAAGTTTTTATAGAAACTTTCAGCTCCTCCATATTCTGCAATCATATCATACATATACACAGAAGAAATCTCATGGGTATGCGCCGAACTCATTTTTATCCCACAAATGCTTTCAAGCCTTTTGGTGTCGGTAAACGGAACACCTGTAACACCTGCTCCATGACGGCTCGGATTAATTCCCAATATGAGCTTTCTCTGATGCAGATCATTATAATATTTCTGATAAAACTTCTGCATCACTTCCAGCGTCTCCGGATGATCCCCATAAGGATTAAGAACCTGAAAACCCTCCGGAAGTTTGCCTGAATAGTTTAGATTTTGATTAAATTCAATCACTCTTTCAGCGAAAGTTTTATCTGTCATATCATTTCTGCATCAGAATGCTTTCTAATCAAGTTTCTCTTCTTCTTCCAACCCTCTGATAAATGTTTCAAAATCTTTTGCCAGAAAAGTCTTTTTATAATTATTTTCCTGATCGATGTGCACCACTTCCGGTTCCCCTTGAGGACCACAATTGCTGTAATCGAGCAAAATCATGTCATGTCCTTCAGAAGGGCAGTCTGCAATATACACTCCTGTCGCAGGATAGCCCCATTTATCGATCATAAACTGGCTTCCCTGCTCTCCGCAAAGTGAATGTATTTTTTCTTTCCCGATTCCCATAATTCCTGCAATGGCAATATGATCTTCTGCCCAGGAAGTTCCTTCAGTCGTAGGAAAGCAGGATTTGTTGACCAATCCGCCGTTTTGTGTCCTCATTAATGCGACATAAGAGCCTGGAAGTTTGTATCCGAGTTCTTTTTCTACTGATTCAATGACTGCATCATCGGGGAAACTTTCAATATAATCCCGAGACGAGTAGCTGCATTCACTCCAAAATTTTGAAAGGTCAAAATCTTTATAAAATGTAAATTCCATGGTTTTTTAGATTTAAAAGAGGTACTTTTTAAGCCCCCTTAAAATTATATAATTTATTTTGAATTAAATCAATCCAAACTGCTCAAAATGATGGGTAAAATGCTTTTTGTGCAATAACTCCCACATTTCTTTATTTAATTTTCCAAAAACGAAATTCATATGTTCAGCCTGCGGATTTTCTTTATAATAGATTGAAAATCTTTTTAAATGTTCTGTGAAAGACTGTTTTGCAGCATCAAGATTTTTGTGTTTTAATTCCGGTAAAGAACCATCAGCGTTTAAAAAAGGAGCTATAAAGTCTTTTGGCATTTTTCTGTGATTATATAGGGAATCCTGATATTTCTCAATATGCTCTTCCGGTGTAAAACACTGGTCTGCTTCCGGATCGCCCAAACTGGTCAAAACACCGTGCTCCAAATGCTCGATCATTTGCTGAGGAGACATTTTCCCCCATTGAGGCTGGGTATTTTCTGTTAATCCATTTAAGATCTTCTGAACATCTTTTAAATCGATGAAAGGAGATTTTTTTGCGACCAACGTTAAAATAGTTGCCACACAAACGATCTCATCTCTCTGATTAACTACTTCAACCAGCCATTTCACAACACCGGAAGGAATATTTCTGCCTTTTACGCCGCGATTGATTTTCTCTTTTGCCGTTAAATATACCGTCATCGTGTCTCCCGCATAGACCGGCTTGAAGAACGAACAGTTTTCCAGACCGTAATTTGCGATAACCGGGCCTTTTTTACCTGACACGAACAATCCGGCTGCTGCAGAAAGAATGAAATATCCGTGCGCAACCGTTTTGTCAAAAATGGTTCCCGTTAAACTCGTTGCATCGGTGTGTGCATAGAAATGATCCCAGGAAACATTTGAGAAATTAACGATATCTGCATCTGTAACCGTTCTGCCTGCAGTTTCCAATGAGTCTCCAACCTCAACCTCTTCAAAATATTTCTGGAAAGGATGTTTGTCCGCATATTTTTTCTCTGCTCCCTGCTGATAAACTTTTGTAATTGCTGTTAAAATATCAGGAGAACCTTGAATGGCTGTTTTTTGGAGGAAGAAGTGAAGTCCGTTCAAACCGCCCATTTCCTCACCGCCTCCTGCTCTACCGGGACCGCCGTGCATCAGGGTCGGAAGTGGTGAACCGTGACCGGTGCTTTCTTTTGCATTGTCTCTGTTGAGCACAAAAATTCTTCCATGCTGAGAAGCCATTTTCCAAGAAGTTTCGGCTACAAATTTTTCATCGTGAGAAATAATGGAACCTACTAAACTTCCTTTTCCTCTTTTTGCCAACGCTGCCGCTTCTTCCGCATCTTTGTAAGGCATTAATGTAGAAACCGGACCGAACGCTTCCACATCATGAGAGATATTTTTAGTAAACGGAGCATCATTTAAAAACAATTTTGGTGACATAAATGCGCCGTTTTCATAATCGGCATCCACCAATTCGTGCTTTCCGTCATAAATCAGCTCGTTTTCCGTTTTTAAAATATTTATTTTTCTAAGCACCTCATCATACTGCTGTTTTCCCACCAGAGAACCCATTCTTGTTTCCCTGCTTAAAGGACTGCCGATTTTTGTCTGATCCAACGCTTTAGACAAAGCATTCTGTACGTCTCCAACCAAATTTTCAGGAACGATAATTCTTCTGATCGCCGTACATTTTTGCCCGGCTTTTGTGGTCATTTCATTTCGGACTTCCTTGATAAAAAGATCAAATTCCGGAGTTCCCGGTTTTGCATCCAAACCAAGAATTGAACAGTTCAGAGAATCCGCTTCCATATTAAACCGAACAGAATTGCCTGAAACGGAAGGTAAAGATTTTAATTTTCTGCCTGTTGTTGCAGAACCTGTAAATAATACGGAATCTCCGTCTTTTACATAATCCAGAATATTTCCCGGCTCACCGCATATTAATTGCACAGCACCTTCAGGAAGAATCCCGCTTTCAATCATATCCTGGAAAACCGCGTTCGTAAGATAAGAACCGTAAGGCGAAGGTTTTACAATCGAAGGAACACCCGCCAACAATGAAGTCGACAGTTTTTCAAGCATTCCCCAAACAGGAAAGTTATACGCATTGATTTGTACAGAAACGCCTTCACTTGGCGTTAAAATGTGCGTTCCCAGGAAAGTTCCGTTGGCCGAAATTTTCTGAGTTTCCCCATCTACCCAAAATGGCGTATTCGGAAGCATTCTTTTTGCCAACCCTGAATAGGTGAAAAATGTACCGAAACCTCCTTCAATATCTACCCAAGAATCTGTATGGGTTGCCCCTGTTTTATAAGATAGTTCGTAATACTTTTTCTTTCTTTCTAACAGATAAAGTGCTACTTTTTTCAGCATCTCACCACGATCATAGAAGGTCATGGATGAAAGGTTTTTGTACCCTATCGTTCTTCCGTAATCAAGAGCCTGTTCAAAATTAAGCCCTTCCGTATCTGAAACAGCAACCTGTTCCCCTGTCACTGCATTGTATAAAGGAATTCCATTTCCGGTGCCTTCAATCCATTCGCCGTGGATATAGTTTTTTAGTTTTTCCATATGGTATTTTATTTTTATTTAACAATGGTCACTGTAACCGTTTATTAATGAAATGCTTCGCAAGCTCCAGCATGACAATGCGTAATTGTTACATTTCCAAATTGTCATATTTTTACATTATAAATATTATTTCAGTTCCTGATACGGAAACAATTTCACCAAGCCCTCATATAAACTTCTGTGAAGAATCGTTGCGTGGTTGTCTGTTTCCATCATTTTATATTCTATCGTCCAGCTCTTTTTATTTGATTTTTTCAAAATATCGAATAAATTTTCGGCATCTTTAATCATCACCGGATGTTCGCCTTTTCCGACCGAAATGTAAACAAATTTCCTGGTATCAGGAATTTTAGCTAATAATTGATTTGCCTGTTTCAGAAGACTTTCGTCATCCCACCACAGACTCGGACTTATGATGAAATAGTTATTAAATAATTCAGGTTTTTTTAGCAAAATTTCTGCTGCTAAAAGTCCGCCTAGAGATTGTCCAAACAAGTAAGTGTTAGTCGTTTTAAACTGACTTTCAATATAAGGTTTTAACTCTTTTTCAAGAAAACCGATGAATTTATCCGAATGTCCTGTCGTAGGATAGTCTTTCTGTAAATCTTTTAAATCTGTATGAAACGTGAAATCTCTTTTCCTGTCAACATTAGTGATTCCGACAACGATGGTTTCCGGCATCGCATACATTAGATTGAAAAACTGCACCAATCCTGCAACATGGATAAAATCTTCATTTATGCTGCCATCCAAAAGATAAATGACCGGATACGATTTGGTTTTGTCGAAATTCTGTGGAAGATAGATGTTTAATGTTCTTTCTTCTTTTAAAATTTCTGATTTTAATGTCCTGATTTCCCCAATAGTCAACGGTTTTGCATTTCCTTTCTGGGCAAAAACCAAAGACTGAAATGTAAATAATATGCCGCAAAAAATAATAAGCTTTATAGTCATTCTTTTATTCTTATTCATCACTTTTCAAAACCTCATAGGTTTTAGAAACCTATGAGGTTTGTTGAGCTATATTTATTCGATTGTCAGAAAATCATATTCAACATTTGATTTATGATACTCTATAAAATCTTTTATTGTTTCAAAATACTGCATCATTTCAGCTCTTTCAATTTTGCTTTCTTTAGCCAAATTAATATAAGAGTAATAAGATGAATATTTCCAATCATTAATATCTTCAACAAATCCATGGTTGACAGGATTATTGTGGATATAATGCAATAGTTTCCTTAAATACTTTTCATCATTTACTCTCTTCCTTTTCAAATAATCAAGAAACAGAGAACCTTTTCGATGATATCTTTTATTATAAGCTTTTGCATAGCCATTCAATAGATTACTAAACTGTTTCATTAAATATTTATGCTCGTTCTCACTTACTATTTGATCCAGATTTTTAAATCTTAACAATAATTGAAAATGATTTGGCATTAAACAGTATGCATATATTTCAGCTATTGGAATAATATAATTTGTAAGCTTCTCTAAAAAATATTTATAATTTTCTTCTTCTCTGAAAATTAAATCTTTTCCATTTGCATGAGTGTAGATATGATACACATATTCACATTCAAAATTTTCTGTGTTTGACATTTATTTCTCTCATTTGTGTGTTTTAATATTCAAACCTCATAGGTTTTCAAAACCTATGAGGTTTAATTAGGGATTACTATTTCACATCATCCCAAATACTATAATCAACAGTCCTTGTAGGAATTTGCTGAACATATTCTGTAAATGGTTCGCAAGGTAAAATTGCATCTTTTCCTTCTCTCGCCAGTTCCTGATACAGTTTTGTACCTTCTGTTTTCCATTTAATCATTTCATCAGAAACATCACGGATGATTTTTGCAGGACTTCCCACAATTAATTTTCTTGCATCACATCTGAAATTTGCCGGAACGAAAGCTAATGCACCGATAATACATTCATCACCGATTACGGCTTTATCCATTACAACCGCGTTCATTCCAACCAGACAGTTTTTTCCGATATGTCCTGAATGAATGATCGCACCGTGACCGATATGTGCAGATTCTTCCAGGATCGTCTCAATACCCGGAAAAACGTGAAGGGTACAGTTTTCCTGAACATTTGCGCCGTCTTTGATGATAATTTTACCCCAGTCACCACGGATGACTGCGTTCGGACCGATATAAACTTCTTCACCAATTTCTACATTTCCGATGATTACCGCTTGCGGATGAACGTAAGCGGATGGTTTGATGATGGGACGAATTCCGTGGTATGAGTAGATGTTCATAATTTAAATTTGAAAATTTGAGAATGAGCTAATTTGAAGATTATTTTTAACGCAAAGTCCACAAAGTTTTTTTGAAAATTTTTCTGCATATTTCCGTTCTCAAAGGCGTTTCACTCAGCAAAGACTAAACGTTAATTTAACAAATTAAATTGAAAAATGAGAATGCATTCAAATTCTCAAATTAGCCCATTTTCGAATTGTTTTATACTTTTTCAATAACCATTGCATAGCCTTGTCCGACACCGATACAAAGGGTACACAATGCATATTTTTTATTTTGTTTTTGAAGTTCAATAGCTGCAGAACCGATGATTCTGGCTCCGGAAACTCCGAGTGGATGACCGATGGCAATGGCTCCTCCGTTAGGATTTACTCTTGAATCGTCATCTTTTAAGCCTAAACTTCTTGTTACGGCTAAAGACTGAGCGGCAAAAGCTTCGTTCAATTCGATAACATCCATATCATCTAATGAAAGATGTAATCTTTTTAATAATTTCTGAGTCGCTTCAACAGGCCCGATTCCCATGATTCTCGGCTCAACACCGGCAACGGAAGATCCTAAAATCTTAGCTTTTGGCTGTAAACCATATTTTTTTACTGCGTCTTCACTTGCCAAAATAAGAGCTGCAGCGCCATCATTCATTCCGGAAGCATTTCCTGCCGTTACTGTTCCGCCTTCTTTTCTGAAAGCCGGACGAAGTTTTCCAAGCCCTTCCATGGAAGAAGTGGGTTTGATAAATTCATCTTTATCGAAAATTTTCGGATCGCCTTTTTTCTGTGGAATTTCAACTTGTACAATTTCTTCCGCCATTCTTCCGCTTTCCTGGGCTTTGGTTGCTTTTTGCTGGGACCAGAGTGCAAATTTATCCTGATCTTCACGGCTGATGTTATGCATATCTGCTAAGTTTTCAGCAGTATCGCCCATTCCGTCGACTCCATACATTTCCTTCATTTTCGGATTCACAAATCTCCATCCGAAAGTGGTATCAAACATCTGGCTGTCTCTTCCAAAAGCAGCACTTGGTTTTGACATTACATATGGTGAACGTGTCATGTGTTCTACGCCACCTGCAATGTAAATTTCACCTTCTCCCGAAGCAATCGAACGGAAAGCGTTTGCTACCGCCGACATTCCGGAAGCGCACAGCCTGTTTACGGTTTCACCTCCAATTTTGTAAGGAAGCCCGGCCAATAAAAGCCCCATTCTAGCCACATTTCTGTTGTCTTCACCCGCTTGGTTTGCACATCCGAAGATAACGTCCTCAATTTCCTCTACAGGAACTTCAGGGTTTCTTGCAACGATTTCTTTAAGGACAACTGCCGCCAAATCGTCGGCTCTCACTTCTGATAAACCTCCCTGCAGTTTTGAAATGGGAGTTCTGATGTAATCTATGATATATACGTTGTTCATTTCTATTAGATTTTAGATAATAGATTTCAGATAACAGACATTTTTAAATCTAATATCTGACATCTGATGTCTTTTATCTTATTTATAATTCTGTTACTTTTTTTCCGATTTTATAGACTGTCCCGACGAATTTTGCAACCAAATCATCGTTTTGATTGGTAATTTTTATATCGTAGATCGCTGTTTTTCTGGTCGTATTTACCAAAATGCTTTCTGCTCTGAAAATATCACCTTCTTTTCCGGCTTTGGTAAAATTAATGATGCAGTTGAGTGCAACAGCCGCATCTCCGGAATTGTTGGATGAAAATGCCAACGCAGAATCTGCAAAGGCAAATGTTATCCCGCCATGAACTGTTTTCAGCCCGTTGATCATTTCTTTTTTGATCGGCATTTCTATCAAACAGTAATGTTCTTTAACGTCAATCATTTTGATATTCATCCATTGGGAAAACTCATCCTGATCGAACATATAATCTGCTACCTGTCTCGGTGTCATAATTTTCTAATTTACCAATGTAATGTTTTACCCATAAGATGCTTCGACAAGCTTAGCATGACCGTAATTGTTACTTTGTGCATTTACATTTACATTTTGCGCAATATAGGGCTTTGTCTGTATCGTTCTTCCTGATATTCATCGTAAAGATTTTGAAGAGTTTCTGAGATTTTAGAATACCCTATCTCTTTTCCCCAAGCCAATAATCCTTTTGGATAATTTACCCCTTTTTGCATGGCCAGTTCTAAATCTTCGTCATTTGCAATACCTAATCGTTTTGCTTCAACAGCTTCGTTAATCAGCATTGAAATGATTCTTAAGAAAATTTGTTGATATAAAGAATCGTCTTGTTGGGCAACCGGTTTTACAGCCTCTTCACTATAATCGTAGAAACCTTTTCCGGTTTTTCTGCCGTGAAGTTTGGCTTCCGACATTCTTTGCTGAAGAAGAGACGGTTTGTATTTCGGATCGTAGAAATATTCGTTGTAAACCGTTTTCGTTACAGAGAAATTCACATCGACCCCAATGAGATCCATGAGTTCAAAAGGTCCCATTTTGAAGTTTCCAAGTGTTTTCATGGCTTCATCCACCTGTTCTACCGTTGCAATATTTTCTTCAACGATTCTTAATGCTTCACCGTAATAGGGACGGGCAATTCTGTTTACAATAAATCCCGGAATGTCTTTAGCAATCACAGGCGTTTTGCCCCAATCCTTCATGAGGCTGTATATTTTTTCTGATAAAGATTTTTCTGTAAGTAAAGATGGTATCACCTCAACCAAAGGCATTAATGGAGCCGGATTGAAGAAGTGAATCCCAATGAAACGCTCCGGTTTCTGTAATTCTGCACCGAGAGAGGTGATCGAAATGGATGATGTATTGGAACCAATCACACAGCTTTCTGAAACGTATTTCTCTAATTCTGTGAAAACTTTGGTTTTGATTTCTTTGTTTTCGATGATGGCTTCGATGATCAATTCACAATCTTTGAAGTCTTTCAATTCTGTAGCGATGGAAATATTCGCTAAAATTTCAGTCATTTTTTCTGCCGAAATTTTTTGTTTATCCACCAGTTTGATCAATGTTTTCTCCAAACCAGTGGTTGCCGTTTCTACCTGTTTTGCGTTGGCATCATATACCCAAACTTTACATCCGTTGGTTGCGGCTACTTGCGCAATACCGATTCCCATCGTTCCGGCACCGATAATTCCTATATTCATTTATTTGTAAAATGTATTTATGTAAAAAGTATTCATGTAAATAAAAAGAAATTCTAAGTTTTAGTTGATAGCGTATCCATAATAATCTTTAATACATTTTACATAAATATCTTAATACGATGTTATTTTCCTTTATAATCAGGTTTTCTTTTCTGTAAAAAAGCACTTACGCCTTCTTTAAAATCTTGTGTTTCAGCGGCTTCCTGCTGTAAATCGCCTTCTAACTGTAATTGCTCTTTTAAAGTATTATCGTAAGAACTGGCAAAAGCTTTTTTGGTTAATTTTAGACCGACAGTAGGCATATTGGATACTTTTTCAAGAATTTCCATTGATTTTGAAGTGAATTCTTCTTCGTTAAAGACTTCCGCTACCAAACCGTACGATTTTGCTTCTTCAGCGGGTAATCTTTTCCCTGTAAATGCTAAATAATTGGCCAGTTGTCTTCCCAGCAATTTTGGCAGGAAATATGTTCCTCCCGTATCCGGAATCAAACCGATATTGGAGAATGCCTGAGAAAAATAGGCTTTATTATTGGCCAGTACGAAGTCACAAATTAATGCTAACATTGCCCCAGCTCCTACTGCAGGACCATTTACCAAAGCGACTACCGGTTTTTTGCAATGGGTAATTTCCATGACCAGCGGATTATAATAATCAGTTACGATTCTTCTGATGATATCGTTGTCATGATGTTCATCACCCTGTACAAAAGCATCATCCAGGTTTTGACCGGAGCAAAACGCTTTTCCTCTTCCTGAAATGGCAACGCATCTTACGGTTTCGTCATTGCTGCATTCTTGTATGAAATCTTTCAGGTCAGATAATGAAGGCTTGGTGAGCGCATTCATTGTTTCAGGCTGATTAAGGTACGCTATTTTCAGTTTTCCGTCAAAATGGGTCTCAATATCGAGTTGTGTGTACATGGTTTTAAAATTAAATGATTAAAGAATTAAAAAATTACATTGCTCTAATTTAAACAATATTAAATAACATATCAATGTTCATTTTTTAATGGCATTTAAAATAATCAAAAGGCTCTAAACAGTCTAAGCATTGATAGGAAGCCTTACATAAGGTAGACCCGAATCTGCTGATCTGTTTTGAATTCATAGACCCGCAGCGAGGACATTTTTTCGGCTTACCGATGTGGTGTTCGTCTGCTCCTTTTTCGGGAGGTGAAATTCCGTAAACCCGGAGTTTTTCTCTTGCTTCATCGGTCAGCCAGTCTGTTGTCCAGATCGGAAACATTTTGGTAACTACTTTCGCATCCCATCCGTTTTCCTTCATGATCTTGATGATGTCTTCCTCAATGGTAAACATAGCGGGACAGGCAGAATACGTCGGCGTGATTGTTACTTCGCAAGAATTTTCACTGGTAACTCTCGCTTCTCTTACAATGCCTAATTCCACGATATCGATCACCGGAATTTCCGGATCGGGAACTTGTTTTAATATTTCTAAAGGATTTTTCAATCTTTTTAATCTGAATGTTTATATTAAAAATAAATTTGCACTAATTCAAGCAAGTTTATCAATTTAAAAATAGTATAGTTATTATAGATTCCTATAAAATCTGTAATAAAATTAGAATCTTGTTGTAAAAGATTATTTATTTAAAAAGGTACTCAAAAAATAGAATCCCAAATTTTATTCTGTCTTAAAATTAAATCCTCAATGTTGACTTTCTGATACAATTCATTAAAAATTTCAAATTTTTCAAACCAAATTTTTATTTCAATATTTTTATCAAAATCATCTTGAAATAACTCAATCGAATCTTGCTCATCATAACTCTCAGATGTTATATAATCTAAGCTAGAATTCTCAAAATTAAAATTTGATTTTTCTATATTTATAAAATCCCATCCGTAAATATCTTTATTGATAAATTTTTCAACGTAATATGAAATTTCATTTGGATTAATTTTTTTTACCTTGATAATATCTTCTACTTTCTCAGAATATTTCGCAACAAATCTAAAAATATTTTCAAATTTAAAATTTACAATATTTGGAGGTTTATTGTCTTTTTCTCTTAAAAGTTCGAATTTGCAGAATATATAATTTTCGATTTCATTAAATTCAATATTTATGATTGATGCTTCATTAAGAATTATATTTAGACCCTCTCTAATCTCTTTTGATATAGCCATTCATAAATTACTTTTAAATCTGTTAGGTTGGTATTTTTACCATGTACAACCCGGATACGCTCTCTGCATATACTGTAATTCGCAAAGCATGAACCCGAAATATTCTGTGTGATACCCTGTTCTGGATTTTGGCTGCATAAAATGATCTTTTGGATATTCTAACCCGAAATCCTGAAAATCTTTTTCTGTAATTGAAAGAAAATCTTCATAAAGGGCATCCACATTCGGAGTGATATTTAAAGCAATCAAATCATCTTCTCCTTCTACTTTTGCAAATAAACCTTGGGTATATTCCCAGATATTTTCGATGGCTCTATCCAGACGCATTCTACTTTCTTCTGTTCCCTGCGCGAAAATTTTCATCCAGGAAGCAGCGTGGGTATAATGATACCTTACCTCCTTCAACGATTTCTGAGCGATGGCAGAAAGTTCTTCATCAGCAGAGTTTGACAGCGCAGCATACATGAGTTTCTGATAGACAGAAAAAACATATACTTTAAGAATGGTCTGTGCATAATCTTCATTCGGAAGCTCGGTTAAATGAGCATTCAGATATTCATGTTCGTATCTTAAAAATGCCAAATCATCCTCACTTTTTCCGTTATCGGCAACTCTTGAGGCATAAACGTAGAAGTTATTGGCTTGTCCCAGCTCGTCCAATGCAATATTCGTCAAGGCGATATCTTCCTCCAAATAAGGGCCTTCACCGCACCACGCAGACAGACGCTGCCCCATGATGAAACTGTCGTCTGCTAATTTTAATAAATAATTATATAACGCGTTCATTACATGTTTTTTACATCGTTAGGAATATCGTAAAAGGTTGGATGACGGTATAATTTGTCATCAGCAGGATCGAAGAATGCTTCTTTATCAATCCCTTCCGAAGTCACAATATATTTACTTGGAACTACCCAAACTGAAGTTCCTTCTTTTCTTCTTGTATACACGTCTCTTGCATTCTGCAATGCCATTTCTGCTGTTGGTGCCTGTACAATTCCAACGTGTTTGTGAGATAATCCCGGTTTAGTCTGAATAAACACTTCCCACATATCTAAATTTGCCATAGTCAAATTTTAAATTCTAAGTTTTGAATTATTTTTGAATTTTAATTCCTGAACCATAAGGACAATTAAGTCGTTAAGAATATTTAAGTTTAGCTTCGTTTTTAGATTTAAAATCAGAATGATTTATCTTAATTAAACTTAACTTCTAAACAAAATCTTAGTGGTTTAAATTAAATATTATATTACTTCTTTTCGTTGTTTCTCTGCAAAAGCTTTTGCCGCTTCTTTTACCCAAAGGTTTTCCTGCTGCGCTTTCACTTTGGTTTGTAATCTTTTCTTATTGCATGGGCCATTTCCTTTTAATATAGTCATGAATTCATCCCACGGAAGCTCCCCGAAATCATAATGCTGTCTTTCTTCATTCCATTTCAAATCTTTATCCGGAACAGTTAATCCCAAGAATTCAGCCTGAGAAACCGTAACATCGATAAATCTCTGACGAAGACTGTCGTTACTTTCTCTTTTTACCCGGTAATTCATTGAGATTTTAGAGTTTGGCGAACTGTCGTCATTCGGGCCAAACATCATTAAAGCCGGCCACCAGAAACGATCTAATGAAGCCTGAGCCATTTCTTTTTGCTGTTTTGTTCCACGGCAAAGTGCCATAAGAATCTCGTAACCCTGTCTTTGGTGAAACGATTCTTCTTTACAAATTTTTACCATTGCTCTTGAGTAAGGACCATAAGAATTCCCCATCAACATCACCTGATTCATAATTGCTGCACCGTCAACCAGCCAGCCGATCGCACCGATATCTGCCCAGCTTAATGTAGGGTAATTGAAAATGCTTGAGTATTTCGCTTTTCCTTCCAGCATATCTTCATACGTCGCGTCTCTATCTGCTCTGATCGTTCCGTTCCCTAATGTTTCAGTGGCAGAATATAAGTATAAACCATGACCAGCTTCATCCTGAACTTTAGCCAAAAGAGCCATTTTTCTTCGTAATGAAGGCGCTCTGGAAATCCAATTGGCTTCCGGCAACATTCCGATAATCTCAGAATGGGCGTGCTGTGAAATCTGACGAACCAATAATTTTCTGTAATCGTCGGGCATTACATCTTTTGGTTCTACTTTATTTTCGTCGTGTACGTATTGTACAAATTTTTCTAAGTCCATTTCTTTTGTTTTTGTAAAATGTAAAAAGTATTAGTGTATTTATAAATACATCTTACATTAGTCATTAATACAATTTAAACGTCATAATTAAGCATCACCACATTCGTCGTCGGGTGACACTGGCAAGTCAGAACAAAACCTCTGGCTACTTCGTCTTCGGTAAGCGCGTAGTTTTTCTCCATGAAAACTTCTCCTTCCAAAACTTCCGCTTTACACGTACAGCATACTCCTCCTTTACATGCAAAAGGCACAGGAAGATTGTCTTTCAATGCTTTATCTAAGATACTCTCTTTTTTAGAATTAAGGTGAAACGAATATTCATCATCATCGATAATGACTGTTACCATACTTTCTATATTGGCAATTGCCTTGAATTCATCGCTCATTTCCTCAGAATTCTCTTCATCGGGAGCCGTAAAATATTCAAATAAAACCTGAATGGCAGGTACTTTTTTCTCTTTCTTTAAATAATCGGCAATTCCCTTGATCATTTCTGAAGGACCACAAATAAAGAATGTAGATTCTTTTACATCGATATCTGCATACCTTTCAAACAACTGATCTAATTTTTCAGGAGAAATTCTTCCTTCAAAAATAGGATCTTCATGCTGCTCACGGCTTACTAAATAAACAACTTTCAGTCGTCCGTTAAAAGTTTCTACCAACTTATCGATTTCAGCTTTCTTCATCACATGATTCATGCTTCGGTTGCTGTAGAACAGATACGCATTGGAATTCGGCTCCTGGTAAAGACTTTCTTTAATATTGGACAATACCGGAGAAATTCCGCTTCCTGCCGCCAAACCAATGTATGTTTTTACGTTTGTAGGATGATAAGATGTATTAAAACCACCCATTGGAGGCATTACTTCAAGCATCTCATCCATATGAAGATGTTCGTTGAAATATCCTGAAACTTTACCGTTTTCTAATAATTTTACCAATACTTCCAGTGTGTTGCTTTTTTCACTGGGCGCGTTGCAGATTGAATAAGAACGTCGTTCTTCATTTCCGTTGATCATCATCCGGAAGTTAAGATACTGCCCTTGTTTGAACCTGAATTTATCTTTCAGCTCTTCAGGAATTTCAACCGCTACGTTTACCGCATCGTTGGTATCTTTCTGAACTCTGACTGTTTTTAATTTATAAAATGAATTCATTTTTAATGATGTTATATAAAACTAACTAACATTTGTTAGGTTGTAAATTTAAAAAGAATTTTCATCACCACCAAATTTATTTATCCGGACTTTTCTGATGGTTTCCTATAAGCCCGAAAAGGATTTTATCCCTGATTTCGTCGGTAATATCTGTTGTAGACTCTACATTTCTTTTGAACCAGAAATAGGAGTTATTTAACGTATGGAGAATAAATCTTGTGGTAAATGCAGATGATTTCAATTCCCAGTTTTCAGCCTGATAGATCTCAGAAATCAATTGTTCCACTTCCTGCTGATATTTTTTCCTTAATTCTATAAATTCGGGAAGCTTGACATCAAGATGTCTCCATTCATTAGAATAAATATGCGTGACATCACGATTTTTAAGTACTATGGATAAATGCTTATCAATAAACAGATTTAATTTTTCTCTGGGAGAAATATTTGTACTTTTCACTTTTTGAAGTTCAGCAAAAAATTCATGCGCGATTCCGAAACAGATCCATTCCAGAATTTCTTCCTTTGAACGGATATGTGCATAGAGTGACGCCGCTTTAATATTAAGCCTGGTCGCCAAATCTCTTACCGAGCTGCCCATGTATCCTTTTTCTTTAAAAAGTTCTACAGCCGCTTCTAATATTTTATTTTGTTTATCTTTAAGTACCATTATGCAAGTACAAAAGTAATTATTCTATGGAAATGATTAAATGAAAAATTTGTAAATACCGAAACAGTCAAAATGGAATATTTTTATTGCATATTTTTTTATTTTCGGAAAATTTGTCGTCAAAAAAGAATTTAAAATATAAAATTCGGAAAATTTGTCCTTAATTTTTAAAAATTCGACAATAGAATAATTTTTGCGATGTAGATATCAGAATTAAATGATTGATCATGCATTAAGAAATTAAGCCTTAAAATTTAGTTTCTTAATGTTTTTTAAACTGTAAAAGAGTAACGAAATAAAAATATAAATATGAATTTAAACCAATATACCGTAAAATCGCAGGAAGCTATACAGGCTGCACAGCAAGTAGCGATGGAATTTGGCAATCAGCAAATTGAACCCCAACATCTTCTGGAAGGAATTTTTCAGGTAGATGAAAATATATCGCCTTTCTTGTTAAAAAAATCTGAAGCAGACGCCAATCTGGTAAGAGAGCGAAACCGTGAAAATCTACAAAAACTTCCTAAAGTGCAGGGAGGAAATATTTATCTTTCTCAAACGGCAAACAAAGTCTTGCTTGACGCGCCCAACATCGCAAAAAAAATGGGTGATGAATTTGTCACCATCGAACATTTATGGCTTTCATTATTAGAAACCAGTTCAGAAGTTTCCAAGATGCTGAAAGATATGGGTGTTACCAAAAGTCTTCTGGAAGGCGGAATTAAGGAATTGAGAAAAGGAAGTACTGCGAATTCTGCAAGCTCAGAAGAAACGTATCAATCTTTAAAAAAATATGCTAAAAACTTTAATGAATTAGCAGCAGAAGGGAAATTAGACCCTGTAATCGGGCGTGATGAAGAAATAAGAAGAGTGTTACAGATTCTTTCAAGAAGAACCAAAAACAATCCCATCCTAATTGGTGAACCCGGAGTGGGTAAAACTGCTATCGCAGAAGGAATTGCCCACAGAATTATCAGTGGAGATATTCCTGAAAACCTGATGGATAAAACTTTGTATTCATTGGATATGGGAGCCTTGATTGCCGGTGCAAAGTACAAGGGGGAATTTGAAGAACGTTTGAAATCTGTAATCAATGAAGTGACAAAATCGAATGGCCAAATTATTCTTTTCATTGACGAAATCCACACTTTGGTAGGAGCAGGAGGCGGCGAAGGCGCGATGGATGCTGCAAATATTCTAAAACCCGCTTTGGCACGAGGAGAATTAAGAGCGATCGGTGCGACCACTTTGAATGAATATCAAAAATATTTTGAAAAAGACAAAGCGCTTGAAAGACGTTTCCAGAAAGTAATGGTGGAAGAGCCGGATACAGAATCGGCGATCTCCATCCTTCGTGGAATTAAAGATAAATACGAAGCGCATCATAAAGTAAGAATCAAAGACGAAGCGATCATCGCCGCGGTGGAAATGTCTCAGCGGTATATTTCAGACCGTTTTTTACCGGATAAAGCAATTGACCTGATTGATGAAGCTTCGGCTAAATTAAGAATGGAAATCAATTCAAAACCTGAAGAACTGGATGTTCTCGACCGGAAACTGATGCAGATGGAAATTGAATTGGCGGCCATTTCAAGAGAAGGCAACCAGACAAAAATAGACCATTTAAAAGAAGATATCTCGAAAATTTCTGAAGAAAGAAATGAAATTAATGCAAAATGGCTTAAAGAAAAACAAAAATCTGAGGATTTAACATCCATCAAAAAAGATATCGAATCTCTGAAACTGGAAGCAGAACGAGCTTCAAGAGCAGGAGATTATGCAAAAGTGGCTGAAATACAGTACGGGAAAATAAAAGAGAAGGAAGATGCTTTGCAAAAACTTGAACTGGAGATGCAAAATCATCAGAATGAATTGATTAAAGAAGAAGTAACTGCTGAAAATATCTCTGAAGTAATTGCAAAATGGACCGGAATTCCCGTTACAAAACTTCTGCAATCCGAAAGACAAAAATTATTACATCTCGAAACCGAACTTCATCACAGAGTTGTAGGGCAAGATGAAGCGATTCAGGCAGTTGCCGATGCGATCAGAAGAAACAGGGCGGGATTGAGCGACGAGAAAAAACCGATCGGTTCATTTTTATTCTTAGGAACAACCGGAGTTGGTAAAACTGAGCTTGCCAAAGCACTGGCCGAATTTTTATTTGATGATGAAAACAATATGACGAGAATCGATATGAGTGAATATCAGGAGCGTCATTCGGTTTCCAGATTGGTGGGTGCTCCTCCTGGATATGTAGGCTATGATGAAGGTGGCCAGTTGACGGAAGCGGTGAGAAGAAGACCTTATTCTGTGGTGCTTTTAGATGAGATTGAAAAAGCGCATCCTGATGTTTTCAACACATTGTTGCAGGTTCTAGATGACGGTCGTTTGACCGATAATAAAGGCAGAGTCGTGAATTTTAAAAACTCGATTATCATTATGACTTCGAATTTAGGTTCGCATATCATTCAGGAGAATTTTGAAAACATCACCGAAGAAAACCAGGATGAGATTGTGGAAAAAACTAAAATTGAGGTTTTTGATCTGCTGAAACAGACTTTACGTCCGGAATTCCTGAACAGAATTGATGAAACGGTATTGTTCCAGCCTTTAAGAAAAAAAGAAATCGGAAAAATCGTTCAGTATCAGTTGAGAGGATTTAATGATTTATTAAGCAAGCGCAATATCATCATGACCGCGACTCAGGACGCTTTGGATTACCTGATGAACAAAGGCTATGATCCGGCTTTTGGGGCAAGACCTTTGAAGAGAGTGATCCAACAGGAAGTTCTTAATAAATTATCTCGGGAGATTTTGGCAGGAACCGTAAATGACGGTGACAGAATTACGCTGGATTATTTCGAAGAAACAGGTTTGGTTTTCCGGCCTACAGAAAAATAAATAGTTTTTTCATATATTATTTTGTAATAAGTGCTGAAGAGAAATTTTCTTCAGCACTTATTTTTGTTGATATGACGAGTATTCTTAATGACTTACCAATACATCCAAATTTTTAAGAGGATTTACTTTCTTACTGGTTACATCAAAATTTTTGGGAGCTGCCGTAAAATAGATACGCTGATTTCCGTGCTGTACATTCTTACCGGCTGTTGCTGTACTTACAGGATCCTGACCAATATTAATGATTACATTCACGTTTTCATTTCCTGTTCTTCTTGCTTCGCTTCTCACATAAGCAAAATAAGATTCCAGAGCTTGTATACTATACAAATAGGTTCTTTGTACCTCTACACCGTTTTCATTCAGAATTTTTTCATTGGTATTCGTGTACGTGTCATACAGCATTTTTGCAGCAGGAGAGGTAATCAGATACCCTTCAAAACTTTCTCCTGCGTCGCCCGGATCATCAGAAATGATAATAGATGGCGGAATAAGGCTTCCGTGATTAAGCGCAGGAATCATTTCAACCGCTGTAGAATCGCCTTCTTCCGTACCTTTATGTGCATTCAGAAAAACAGTTTGATACCCTTCATATTCTTCATTTTGACGATCATCAATGAGATGCCCTTCAGGATATTGTCCCAGATTAATTTCAATCATTGCATTTTCACCAGCCCTTTGCTTGATGAAGTGTACGTAATCTTCAAGAACCTCAATCGGATAAATAACCTGTCTTGATTCTTGTGACGATAAGCCTCTAGCCGATCTTGAATCGGATAAGATTCTATAATTGTGAGCCAGATATTCATCTTCGAAGATCTGCGCATCTTTTGCGCTTATCGTATGGTTCTTATCACTGCTATTCTGAGTTTTATCCTTCAATGTATTTTCCTGATCTGTAATACATGATTGAAAGGATAAAAATATCATCAGAAAGCTTAATAAACTAAAAAATTTTGCTTTCATTATTTCTCTTGATTTTTATTTACAAATATACTTCTATTCTAATTAATAATGTTAAAATGGGTATTTTAAATTTATATTTTTATTAACATAATATACCGTGAAAACCCTGATTACAATGGGAAAATCCCCTATGTTTTTATTGGTAAATTTTATCATTTTTGTAAATAATAACTATCTTTATGATAAATATTATAAAGTAAGCAATATGAATTCCAAAACTATACATGCCCTGATAAAAAATTACCGGGAAAACCAATTAAATGCGATCAGTCAAAATATGGGGATCACAGATGCCCATTCTGTCTGGTTTGATTTGCCTACCCTGAAAAACTTCATTTCCAGAATAGAGTCTGAAAGCAGCAATATAAATTCTGAGATTACAGAACATGATTTAGGGATCAGACTATATTTCGCAGCCTATCCTCAAGGTCAGGAATGGACCGATATGAAAACACAGGATCCTGATTTTTTCTTAAATAACCCTCTCACTGATGATTATGCCGGGAAACAAACGCTGATTATGATCCCTACACTTAAAATGGCAGATGATAAAGAGAATGTGTACGATTACGACTTTAATCCTCTGGATGAAACCACATTTTCTCAAAGACAGGGAGGCCATTCTGCAAGTACAGCTTCAGCAGTTGAAACCATGGCGCTTAACCACGGCAGTCTTATACCACCGGCAAATCCTATTGTTGAAACCTACTAATTTTAATATATGCAGATATTACAAAGTATTTTAGATGAGGCCCTGTATTTTACAGAAGGTTTTTGTGCCTTGGCTGCCATCATCTATTTTAAATCTGTAAAAAAAACCTATTGGAAATATTTTGTATTCTATCTTGCTGCTATTTTTTTATTTGAATCTTTAGGTAGATATGGCAATTTTGAGCTGTATTCAAAAATAAAATACTATAACAACATTGTCATTCCCTTTCAATTCATTTTTTTCTTCTGGCTGTATGGAATTAAATCACTTAAAAGTAAAACTCTGTTTTGGATTCTTTCTGTTTTGTATCTGATCTCATTCATACCCAGTGAATTGTATTTTAAAGGCAGCAACGTTATTTACTCCTTCAATTATACATTCGGGTGCCTTCTTCTTATGATTTTGGTGATTTTAGAATATTATAAACAAATTAATTCTGATGATATTATCAATTTCCAGAAAAACAGAATGTTTTACATAAATTTGGGGGTAACATTATTTTATATCGGGACTTTACCATTCTGGACGTTTTATGCGCTTATTTTTTATGAACATAGACAAATCTGGGATATATATTACAGTTACAATTTAATTTCTGATATTATCATGTATTTACTATTCTCAATTTCTTTTGTATGGGGAAAACAGAACTCTTATTAACGATTATTTTATTCAACTTATTTTTTGTAATGTTTATCGTTGCGGTATCGATCTACATCAGGAAATACAGATTGCGAAAGCGAGAATATCTTAATGAAATACAGATCAAAAACGAAATCCATCAAAAAGAATTATTGGCTACCCAGCTTGAAATTCAGCAGGCAACGATGCAGCAGATCGGGCGTGAGCTGCACGATAATATCGGCCAAAAACTCACTTTGGTGAGCCTTTATACCCAACAGCTGCTTTATGAAAACAGGGTTCCGGAAGTGAGTGAAAGAATCGAGCAGGTTTCCCAGATCATCAATCAGTCGCTGCAGGATTTAAGAAGCCTTTCAAAAACCTTAACGGATGATAATATCAATCAAAAGGAAATCGTAACTTTAATCCAGGAAGAAGTAGACAAAGCGAACGCGTTTAAAAGATGTCAGATCAGCTTTCAGCATAATTTTGAGCAGCTTGACCTTGATTTTGTACATAAAAATGTACTGTTAAGAATCACACAGGAATTTATTCAGAACAGTATAAAACATGCTAAATGCGAAAATATTTATATCAGCCTTAATACTTCTGAAGAAAATTTGTGGGAGCTCAAAATCAACGATGACGGAGTTGGGTTTGATCAGTCTCACATCACTTCTAACGGTATTGGTCTTACGAATATGAAAAACAGAGCGGAAATCATTGGTGCGCAATATCATCTTGAAAGCACCAAAGACATAGGAACCACCATACGTATTATTTTAAAGAAACAGCCATGAAAAAGACTATTGTAATCGTAGATGATCATGTTCTCATCGCAAAAGCTCTTGAAGGGATCATTGATAATTTTAAAGAATTTGAAGTCATTTATGTTGCCGAAAACGGTAAAGACATGATTCAGAAATTTGAAGATCATAAAATTCCTGATATCATTCTCTTAGACATCAGTATGCCAATTATGGATGGTTTTGAAACAGTAATCTGGCTCAAAAAACATCATCCCGAAATAAAAGTAATGGCACTCAGCATGCAGAGTGATGAGAAAAGTGTTATTAAAATGATCAAAAACGGAGCAAAAGGGTACCTTTTAAAAAATACACATCCGAAAGACCTTGAAGATGCACTTACAAAATTAAATACAGATGGCTTTTTTTACCCAGAATGGGCATCAAAAATAATCTATTCGAGCTTTAATAACGATGATTCCCAAAAAGCAGTAAAAATATCCACGCGCGAAAAAGAATTTTTAAAATATACCGTTACAGAACTGAGCTATAAAGAAATTGCCGAAATCATGTGCTGCAGCCCGAGAACGATAGAAAGCTACCGAGATCAGCTCTGCGAAAAATTAGACCTGAAGACAAGAGTAGGTTTGGCTGTTTTTGCCATTAAAAATGGTTTCGCCGAATCATAAAAACGTACACTGAAAATTATAAATACTTTTTCTGATGTGAAATGGTATTTGTATTTTAGAAAGATTTCAAATTGTCTTCAGGGGTATAATCCATAAAAAGGCCGCCGTCTAATAGTACAGACTTCACTTTTTTCTTCGCAGGAAGAGAAATTACAATCTGCTTTTGATTTTTTTCCCATAATGCAGGTGTATAATGTTTTTTCTCAACTGAATCATCATCGTAAGTGATCACCACATCAAAAGGAATCGCAAAACCTCCTATGTTATCTATTGTAACGGTCAGATTACTGTTTTTATTAACAATATCTTTGATTTTAAGGTCAATATAATAATTGGTATAAAACCAATTGTTAAAAAACCAATTCAGATTTTTTCCTGACCCTGTATTCATAGAATAGAAATAATCCCACGGAATCGGATGTTTTCCATTCCAGTGATCCATATAATGATGAAGCGCTTTTTTGAAGAGTTCATCTCCTAAATAATCTTTTAATGCTAAATAAGACAATGAAGATTTTACATACGAATTATTTCCGTAACCGGCTCCGCTCACTTGGGTACTCATGGTAATGATCGGCTGATCCTGTTCAGCTGAAGGGTCATTAATCCACCGTTTTACCCGAAAGTTCTGATAAAACTTTTTTGCCGCATCTTCCCCGTTTTCATCAATTCCGATCAGATATTCTAAAGTGGTTGCCCAACCTTCATCCATAAAAGCATACCTTGTTTCGTTAATTCCCATATAAAATGGAAAATACGTATGGGCAATCTCATGATCCGCAGTTAATCTAGCATCCTGTAAATCATCTGGAATGCTCGTGTCGTTGATCATCATAGGATATTCCATATCGGCATATCCCTGTATCGCAGTCATTGTAGAATAAGGATATTCTACACCGGGCCATTTTTTCGAAAACCAGTCAAGATTATAGCGCATCCATTCCACATAATGTTCAAAATCGTTCGCATCTGCTTTATAACCTGCCTGAACACCGGCTCTTTTCGTTTTCAGCTGAACGCTGGCTCCGTCCCAAACATAATGATTGCTTAATGCAAAACAGAAATCTGTGATATGGTCTGCTTTAAATTTCCATATATTCCAATCTTTTTGAAGAGTAACCTTCCCTAACTTCATTTCCGCTTCATTCGCAATATGGATAACCTGATCACTTTTCAAAGAATTTTTAAATCTTTTTACATATTCAGGCTGAAGCACTTCGTCAGGATTTAAAAAAGTTCCTGTTGCCCAGACTACATAGTTTTTCGGAGCTGTAATTTCAAAAGAGTAATCATTAAAATCATTATAAAATTCCTGCCTATCGGAATGAGGAAGAAGGTCCCAACCGTTGTAATCATCATAGACAGAAATTCTTGGGTAAGAATAGGCAACATAAAAAGTTTCAGGATCAATTTGGCCCTCTCTTCCGCTTTGCACTGATAAAGGATATTCCCACTGGATTTTAATTTCACTTTTAGATTGAGAACGTAACACATTATTCAGTTTAACCCATTCTACCGTTCCCCAATTTTCACTATCGATTTTATATTGCTCACCATTGACGGAAAAAGATAAAATCCTAAGGCCGGAAGACAAAAAATCCTTATCAACAAAACCTGATCTTGGAGACTGTGGTTTGTGAAGATTATTAACAAACCTTATCGCTAATCCGGATAAATCATCCGGACTGTTGTTGGTGTATGTGATTGTCTCTTCGCCTGAAACTGTTTTAGTTTCAGCATTTACTTTTATATGAATATTGTAAATGCCTTTATTTTGCCAGTAATTTTTACCCGGAGCACCGGAAATATTGCGCGTTCCGTTGTCGTACGCTTTCTTGATATTTCTCGGCATGTATAATTCCTGAGCGGCAATATGCAGAGAAGTTATAACTAAAAGAACTGCAGTTATTAATTTCATTCAACTACTTTATTATAATTCTGAATAAAGATATTAATTATTATAATCATAAAAGATTAAAAGAGTTGACTTAGTTTGATTTTTTTGCTTTAATCATTGCTTCAAGCATATCCCACATTTCTTGTGGTACATCTTCCAACATATTGAATTCACCTGCTCCCTGAAGCCATTCTCCACCGTCAATAGTGACTACTTCACCATTCATATATGCCGAATAATCTGACACTAAATATGCGGCTAGATTTGCCAATTCCTGATGCTCACCGACTCTTCTCAAAGGAACTTTTTTTCTCATATCAAATTTCTCCTGCAAATCCCCCGGAAGTAATCTATCCCAAGCTCCTTTTGTAGGAAAAGGACCGGGAGCGATTGCATTAAATCGTATTCCATATTTTGCCCATTCGACCGCTAAAGATCGGGTCATAGCCAAAACTCCTGCTTTCGCGCATGCTGAAGGAACTACATATGCAGAACCGGTCCACGCATAAGTAGTAACGATATTTAGAACTGTCCCTGGACTTTTTGAATCAATCCAGTGTTTTCCTATGGAAAGTGTACAATTTTTTGTCCCTTTTAAAACAATATCTAAAATAGAGTCAAAAGCCGAATGTGTTAATCTTTCGGTAGGAGAAATAAAATTTCCGGCTGCATTGTTCAGAAGAATATCAATTTTACCAAACTCTTTTAATGTTGCTTCTTTCATTGCTTCTACTTCCTCCCAATTTCTCACATCACAAGCAATACATAGTACTTTTCCACCAGTTTCCTCTTCCAATTCTTTTGCAGTGGTCTGCAATTTTTCTAAATTTCTGGAAGTAATGACTACTTTTGCGCCTAATTGTAAAAAATATTTGGTCATTGCTTTTCCAAGACCACTTCCCCCACCGGTAACGATGGCAACTTTATCTTTTAGGGCATCTTCACGCAACATGGGCTGTGTATATAGACTCATATAATTTTTTATTAAAAATAAGAAATATTCAGCTGATTCTGTTGAAAATGAAATGATAAAGAATGTTATAAATAATATTATTGGAATATATTATAAACGAAAAAGCTCATCAATTGATATTGATGAGCTTTTAAAAAAGACTGGCGGCGACCTACTCTCCCGCTTTCGCAGTACCATCGGCGCTGGTGGGCTTAACTTCTGTGTTCGGAATGGG
>NZ_JAOTEN010000005.1 GCF_025628965.1 Chryseobacterium gilvum | reverse complement strand
AAATGTAAGGCTCAGTTATTTTAAAAATGCAAACAGCAGCGCAGAAGTTCTTGAAGAAAATAATTATTATCCGTTTGGGTTGAAGCATGAAGGATACAACGCAAATGGTGGAAACCCTGCGTATAAATACGGTTTCCAAGGACAGGAGAAGCAGGACGAAACCGGTTGGAACTCTTTTAAATGGAGAAATTATGATCCATCAATCGGGAGATTCTTTAATATTGATCCTTTAAGTGAAAAGTATGCTTATAATAGTACTTATGCGTTTCAAGAGAATAAATTAGGATTGGGTGTGGAATTAGAAGGCCTTGAATTATTAGAAAATCATACCGGTTTTTTTGCTATTCAGGGTAATGCAATGAGAGTTGTTCGAGCCCCTGCTTCACAAATAAGTAATGGAAAAGCAACCTTCACAGCTGGAGATATTGGACTGACTACAAAAGGATATAATCCCGGTGGCGCAAGAATATCCGATGGCTCATCAGGTTTAAGGTTAAACTCGTATAAGTATAGCGGTCCTACACCAAACGGAGCGACAATGGAAAATGTACAGGAAACTCCGGAAAGTATGGACAGCCAAAAATTTACCACCACAAAAAGAGGTTTGGAAATGACCAACAAAATGATAAAAAATTATGACAAACTAAATGCAGCAGCAGGAGGAGCACAAGAACTATTAGCTTTGATTGATTTAGGTGTTAATATTTCAGATACTTTTAAAAGTAACAAGAATTATGTAAATGCAACGAATGATGTTCAACTGATAAACTCTCAGGCTAAAACAATGGATAGAGCTATTGAATTTGTTGATTCCAGCGGAATTAAAATGACAACACAGACAAGAAATGATGTAATTAATTATGTTTTTGATGGAACTGTTCCTAATCCCGGAGCCGGATTGATGCCGAATTCCTTAATTATATCTAACGGGACAAAAATTTTAAGAAATAATAAACTCCCTATACGTCCACTAAATGAGCAAATAAATGCTAACAAAAAAATTCTACCACAATGAAAATAATTAAATGCATCTCAATAATTTTAATTTTATTAAATATAAGCTGTTGTGTAAATCAGAAACAAAAAGATGAAGAACAAATCAAGAATACAGTAAGAGAATATTGGAAAGCTATTAAAACAAATGATTTACAATTATATAATAATTTAATTTTTGAAGCAAAAAATTTTCCTGGAGTTACAATGGGAGATCTAGGCTTTTTACATGATCATTATAAGATTCTAAATCTTGACAAAGTATTACAAGAAAATATTAAAATAAAAGATACCATAGGACTTTCTCCAGATACGAAAATGAAATATGTTCAATATATATTTAAAAAGAAAAATGATTCTAATAATTTAAAAAAACCATTAAAAATAACGTTAATGTTTTATAAACCTATAGGACTTAATAAGATATATGATCCAGTAATTTTAGAAAACCATATTGGTTGGGATAAAGAATAATTGTACTAATGAAAGCCATTAAATGTATCTCAATAGTTTTAATTTTATTAAGTATAAGCTGTTGTGTAAATCAGAAACAAAAAGATGAAGAACAAATCAAAGCAACAGTTCAAAACTTTTGGATTACAGTTCAAAATGATGATGAAGAAAATTATTTAAAATTAGTAGACGGCAGTGAAGAATATAGACTTGCAATGTTAAATCAACTACATTATCTCAATAGAAATTATAATAAAATTAAAAGCAATATAGAATCTAAAGAAACTAAAATAGTCAATACAAATGAATTGGGAGAATCTAAAAAATGTGTAGAATATCTATTTATAAAATCTAATTCTACAGTAGAACCATTAAGTGTAAAATTGTTCTTTTATAAACCAGTAGGTTATAACAGGATATTTAATGTTCAAATTTAGGTAATATGCCTGAATGGGAAAAGTAAAATTTAAGTGGTGAAAGTAGTTAAATATATTTGCTAATATTGGCTTCATTACCCGCTGCGCAAAGTTTGTGACTTTGAGTTGATAAAGCAATCACATTTTTATAAAAGTCCTTAAATTTTTAGTGGTGAGTATTTCAATAATTTTAAAGACGGTGCTTTATCTTCCTCATAGAACTATTACATAGGTTCCATTTGTTCGAGCGTTTATTATCTTCTATAATCTCTTTAGGAATTATACTTTCATAAATAAAGCCACTTTTCAGTGGCTTCTATTTATTCTTTAATCAGTTTTTCAAAAGATAAAGTTCCGTCTTTTTGCGTAATCTCAAAATAATAGGTTCCGGATTTCAGATCAGAAACACTGATGTTTTCACCTTTTAAAGCTACCGATTTTACTTTTCTGCCTGAAGATTCGTAAATATCTACCGATTTTATTTTATCTGCATTTTTGAAATTCACGGTTTCTTTTGCTGGATTGGGATACAGCATAGTATACTTTTTGGCTACATCAGGTATATTGGTTTCACTAGTCGCCAATGCACTGTCAAAACTCATCGGAAGAGTTGCATATCCTCTGTTGGAAGCACCATGATAAGAAAGATTCATGGTTGAATTTCCTCTCGCACAGAAAATTTCTAAATTTCCTGCTGCATTAGGAATCGGAGTATCACCTGCACTTCCGGAAAGGCTTCTTGTCGCTACAATTGTTCTTGTACTTCCAACAACTGCATTTGCAGTAATCGTCCAATCCTGTATTGCATCCGCAGAAGGCGTAACGCCGATACCATTAAAGGTATAATCTGTCGTTGTCGCTGAATTGTATATAAATCCGTCTGCTCCACTTGCCATACCGCTGCTTCCGGCTCCAAGACCTAAAAAGGAATTGCTGGGACCAGAAAGTGTTATTCTCACAATAGAGGGTGTTGTTTCTATTTTTACAGAAACTCCTGTAGTTCCTACCGGAAATAATCCGCCTGAACTGTATTGTGCTCCGACAGTGGTAGCCAAAGCTAAGCTTGAAATGAGTAATAGTTTTTTCATATTTAATTTTTTAATAGATTGATAATTTCTTTGTTATTCGTTTGTAGTGCATATTCAAAAGGCGTCATTCCCTGAGAATCTTTAATGGATTTATCAGCTTTGTGCTTTAATAATAATTCGATAAGCTCTTTATTTCCAAATTTCACGGCCCAGAATAAGGGAGTAGATCCTGTAGCATCTGCAATATTCGGATCAGCATTTTTTTCCAGTAAATAAGTCGTAAGATCTTTGTTATATTTCACGGCAAGTCCTGCCAATGCAGTTCCTTCCTGGCTTTTGTAATTCACATCTTTCACATGATCCATCAGAAATTTGGCGACCTCTGTATTCCCCCTGTAGCAGGCAAGAATAAGCGGCGAAAAGCCCCCTTCATTGGTCTGATTAATGACATCCGGATTTTTTTTCATCATGTTTTTTAGCTCTTCTACCGTGCCGCTTCTGGCGACATCAAAGACCGTTTTCATCTTTTCCTGAGCGGTAATTAAAGAAAAGCTCAGAAAAAGCAGTCCTATAAAAATAATTTTTTTCATTGTTTTACAAGCGTATAATTGTATTCTACATTGACGTTTTCAGCCACTTTTTTCATGACCATTTTTGGGATCGTTACTTTAAAATCCGCAGATTTGGCAACGAAATTTCCTTTCATCACTATTTTGCCGTCTTTGGCAAAAACGGTTGCCGTTGAAGAAACATTTCGATCGACCCCGTGAAAGTTTAAAACTCCCTGAACGGTATATTTCTGAGGATTGGCGGTAAGCTTGGTTTTATCAAAGTTTACGATCTTTCCTTTAAAAGTTGCTTTCGGGTATTTTGCGGTTTCAGCATAGCTTTCGTTAAAATGCTCTTCCATCAGTTTTACCTTAAAATGGAAATTTTTTACCATGGATACAGAAGCCATTTCGCCGGTATCTGCATTAAGGATCACTGTATTATTATCATCCTGGGCAAATACATCTTCAAATAAAGGTACAGATGCCTCAATGGTCACTTTTCCTGTTTTTGAACTGTATTTCTGGGCAAAAGTCAGACTTCCGCATAGCGTTAAAGCTAGTATTACGACTACATTTTTCATTTTTGCAATTTTTTAGTTTTCTGTGAGCCCATCGGCTTTCCATTTAATGAAAATATTGATCTGCGATGGTGATAATGAACTTCCCTGCGGCATTTTCTGCGGGTCACCATTAGGACGCTGCAGCCTGTTGAGAATATTATCAATATTATTTTTTACCTGTGTGTAATCTGTCAGCGGAAATGCTCCGGAACCGCCTACAGCATGACAAGGCATACAGTTGGCATCAACGATCGGTCTGATATCTTTGGCGTACGTCACCTCATCCGGAATGGGGGTATTGTCTGAAATTTCCTCATACGTCCTGCTTTCGCAAGAGGTAAGAAATAGAACCGGGATTAATGTATAGATTAATTTTTTCATCTTAAAATACTCTGTAAAGATTAAACCCAAAGAAAATCTGTCCTTTCTCCCACTTCCCGGCTGCATTGGTAAGATACCCAATATCAGAATTCAGCTGTGAGTTGCTGAATAAAAGCTGGAAAACATGCCCTCCCGTTTCTATATCCATGCCTACTGACAGAGGGTTTTTATAGAAACTGTGATTGTCAAAATTCACAAAATACTCGGCATTGATCGAGATTCTTTTTGAAATTTTGTACCGTCCGCCCAATCCTGCCAAAAATTGGTTTTTGTCTTCAATCATAGGCTCATAAAGGTTTTTATGAACATAAGATGGAGACAGCTGTAAAGAAAACTGATCATTGAATCTTCTGGAGATCAATGCCTGTGTGAGATAAGAAAGCCGGTCACCAAACTGAAGGTTCGGATAATTATCTTTATCAAGATCTGTGTTTAAAGCCATCACATTGTAACCCACAATGTCTAAGGGAAAATTTTCATTTTGTTTTAAAAGTTTATACTTTGCTCCGAATTCAAAGGTTTTCATGTTGGTTTCTCTTGACAAACTTAACGATAAGCCATCGGTAACCCCATAAATCACTCCTAATTTTGTAGAAGCGTCATCAAGTCCGAAAAAATTTTTAAACCCTTCACTTACATCACCAAATCGATGTGCAATCACAATGTACCACTCTTTTTTTGCCGTGAGTTTGGTAGATTGGCCTGTAACGATCTGTAATGCTTTAAAAGCGGGTGGAGAACTTGATGCTGTTGTAGAAACGGTGTCAATATCCTTCAGCAAATCTTCCTGTGAATAGGCAAAAATTGAGAAAAATACCGACAAAAATAAGAGAGTTTTTGCCATATAATTTTAGTTAAAAATAATACAACAAACTTATAGAGTTATCCTTTTAAAAATGGGTGACAAAAGTCACCAGACAAATTGTTTTTATCAATTAAAATTCTAAAAGCATTAAAACATTATAAATTAGACATGACTAACATTATTGCTAACCAGGATTTTAATACCCTCTCTGTTTTGGGAAATTTCGCCTTCGTTTTCTATTTTTTTCAGGACGCGGCTTACCACTTCCCGTGATGTTCCTAAATGCGTGGCAATTTCGCGGTGGGTAATTTTGATGGGATGATTTCCTGTTACATTGATCTGATGTTTGATATAATTCAGGATTCTTTTATCCAGACGGTGAAACACAGCTTCATTTACCATGTTCATGAGTTCGGAAAACCTGTTGTCGTATTCCTGGTAGAAAATCCTGTTGATACCTGGAAAACGAATCAGCCAATTGTGCATTACAGAAACCGGGATCTGTAAAACATCAGAATCTTCTTCTGCAACGACATAAACCTTGCTGATATAGTCATTAAAAATAGTTGAAAATGTCATAAGACAGCTTTCATTTGGCCTTACATAATAATAGATCAGCTCTCTTCCATCATTCAATGAATATACTTTCACCGAACCTTTTAATACAAATAAAACATATTTCGTTTTCTGTCCTTCTCTGAGAATTTCAGTTTTTGATTTTATGGTTTCGGTATATGCAAATTTTTCGATCTCACTGATCAGATCATTTCCTAAAAACCCGAATTTATTAAAGATAAGCTGTTTATTCAAAGCATTCATTGCATCAGATTAAAATCCAAAGATATAAAATTGAACCTTCTATTATGAATTTTTTTCATCAAAATTAATTTTAATAGGGTATAATTTGCGTGTACAGATTATTCCCAGACTTTACGACAAAAAAAATACCCCAATTACTTGAGGTATTTTTTATATATCTTAAAAAAAATATTAAGCTTGAACATTATTTTGTCCTAATACAAACGGCTCAACTTCTTTGATTTCTCCGAATTGCTGCTCGTAATTGGTAATGTTTTGCTGAAGCGCAGATAAAACTCTTTTTGCGTGAAGTGGTGCAAGAATAACTCTTGAACGTACATTCGCCTGCTGTACACCCGGCATAAGCTGGATGAAATCCACTACAAACTCAGATGGAGAATGGTTTACTAAAGCTAAGTTACAATATACTCCAGACGCTACCATTTCGTTTAGCTGGATGTTGATGTTGTTTGGATCGTTGTTTTGATTTTGATTGTCCATGTTTTTATTTAAAATTATTTAGATTTAAATTATAGACCACGAATATAAATCATTTAAAATTTATATCCGTAATCTATAAATAAAATATTAGTTAATATCTTCGAATTCTTTCTTAGAACCTACGATAACACTTTGATATTCTTTAAGACCTGTACCTGCAGGAATTCTGTGTCCTACAATTACATTTTCCTTAAGACCGTTCAGGCTGTCAACTTTACCGGCAACTGCCGCTTCGTTAAGAACTTTCGTAGTTTCCTGGAATGATGCTGCAGACATGAATGACTTGGTCTGAAGAGCTGCTCTTGTAATCCCTTGCAATACAGGCGTTGCTGTTGCAGGAAGTGCTTCTCTTACTTCAACCAAAGCCTGATCCTCACGTTTCAGCTTAGAATTTTCGTCTCTCAATTCTCTTGCAGTAATCATCTGACCCGGTTTGAATTCTTTAGAATCTCCAGCTTCTGTTACTACTTTAAGACCGAATACTCTGTTGTTTTCTTCCAAGAAATCATATTTATGCTCAAGAGCGCCTTCAAGGAACTGAGTATCACCTCCATCAACAATAGATACTTTTGTCATCATTTGTCTTACAATGATTTCGAAATGCTTATCGTCAATTTTTACCCCTTGCAAACGGTATACCTCCTGAATTTCATTTACCAAATATTCCTGAACCGCAGTTGGGCCTTTGATTCTTAAGATATCGTCCGGAGTGATAGACCCGTCAGAAAGTGGTGAACCCGCTCTCACGAAGTCATTTTCCTGTACCAGAATCTGGTTGGATAATTTAACCAAATAAATTTTTCTTTCCCCGGTTTTTGCCTCAACGATCAATTCTCGGTTACCTCTTTTGATTTTTCCGTAAGAAACTACCCCATCGATTTCTGTAACCACCGCCGGGTTGGAAGGGTTTCTTGCTTCGAATAATTCGGTAACTCTCGGAAGACCTCCGGTGATATCTCCTGCTTTTGCAGATTTTCTCGGGATCTTGATTAAAACTTTACCAGCCTTAATTTTTTCACCATCATTTACCATTAAGTGGGCTCCTACCGGTAAGTTGTATCCTTTTTGTTCAACACCTTTAGAATCTACCACTTTCAAAGTAGGTACGGCTTTCTTATTTCTGGATTCAGAGATTACTTTCTCTTCAAATCCTGTCTGCTCGTCAATCTCCAGCTGGAATGAAATACCCTGAATAATATCTTCGTATTCTACTTTACCCGCTGTTTCAGCGATAATTACCGCGTTGTAAGGGTCCCATTTTGCAATAAGATCTCCTTTCTTCACTTTATCTCCTGATTTTACAACCAATTGAGAACCGTAAGGTACATTGGCAATCATCAACGGTGTTCTCACGCCGTTATCTGCAACCAATCTGAATTCTGTCGTACGGGAAACCACTACTTCTGCAGTATTTCCGTTTTCATCTTCAGAAGTAATCGTTCTTACTTCATCCAATTCTACGATACCATCTCTTCTGGCAACAATAGACGGATTTTCTGAAACGTTGGTAGAAACACCCCCTTGGTGGAAGGTTCTCAATGTTAACTGAGTTCCCGGTTCCCCAATAGACTGTGCTGCAATTACCCCTACTGCTTCACCCATATGGATTTTCTTACCGGTTGCCAGGTTTCTACCGTAGCATTTGGCGCAAATTCCTTTTTTGGTTTCACAGGTTAATGGTGAACGCACTTCAACCGCTTCGATTCCTGTTGCTTCGATTCTTTTTGCTAATGCCTCATCAATAATCTGATCTGCATCGGCAATCAAATCATCTGATTCCGGATCATAGATATTATGAAGAGATACTCTACCTAAGATTCTTTCAGAGATTTTTTCAACGATCTCATCATTTTTCTTAAGTGCCGTAACTTCTGTTCCTCTTAAAGTACCACAATCGGCTTCTGTAATGATCACATCCTGAGCAACATCTACCAATCTTCTCGTTAAGTATCCTGCATCGGCAGTCTTAAGAGCGGTATCTGCAAGACCTTTACGGGCACCGTGAGTAGAGATAAAGTACTCAAGGATCGAAAGACCTTCTTTAAAGTTGGCCAAAATCGGGTTTTCAATAATTTCCGCACCGGTAGAACCTGCTTTTTGCGGTTTTGCCATCAAACCTCTCATTCCTGATAACTGACGGATCTGTTCTTTAGAACCCCTTGCACCAGAATCAAGCATCATGTATACTGAGTTGAACCCACCTTGATCGGTTTTCATTCTACCCATGATCATTTCAGTTAATCCGGCGTTGGTATTTGTCCAAACGTCAATTACCTGGTTGTATCTTTCTGTGTCTGTAATAAGACCCATGTTATAGTTGGCTCTAATTTCGTCAACCGTTTCAATCGCTGAAGCAACCATCTGCTTTTTCTCAACAGGAACAACAATATCCCCTAATGAGAAAGAAAGACCACCTTTGAATGCGTTTGAATATCCTAAATCTTTCATTGCATCCAGGAACTTCACTGTTGTAGGGAAGTCTGTATCTGCAAGAATTTTACCGATCACGTTTCTTAATGATTTCTTCGTTAAAAGCTCATTAATATATCCTGACTGTTTAGGAACGATCTGGTTGAATAAAATTCTACCTACTGAAGTTTCAGTTAATCTTATAACCAATTCTCCGTTTTCTTTTACCGGTACTCTACATCTTACTTTAGCATTCAGAGAAACTCTTCCTTCTGCGTAAGCGATTTCCGCTTCTTCCGGAGAGTAAAATGCTAAACCTTCTCCTAAAACTTTCATATCATCGGTAGAGCTTAATTCTTTAGTCATAAAATAAAGACCAAGAACCATGTCCTGAGATGGTACCGTAATTGGAGAACCGTTTGCAGGGTTCAGGATATTCTGAGAGCCTAACATCAGCAACTGAGCTTCCAAAATCGCTTCCGGGCCCAACGGTAAATGCACCGCCATCTGGTCACCATCGAAATCGGCATTGAAGGCCGTCGTTACCAACGGGTGAAGCTGAATTGCTTTCCCTTCAATCATTTTAGGCTGGAAAGCCTGAATACCCAATCTGTGAAGCGTAGGTGCTCTGTTTAATAAAACAGGGTGACCTTTCATCACGTTTTCAAGGATATCATATACGACAGGTTCTTTTCTGTCAATAATTCTCTTTGCAGATTTTACTGTTTTTACAATTCCTCTTTCGATCAGTTTTCTGATGATAAACGGTTTGTATAATTCCGCTGCCATATCTTTAGGAATACCACATTCATGAAGCTGTAAGTTTGGACCTACAACAATTACCGAACGCGCTGAGTAATCTACCCTTTTTCCTAATAAGTTCTGACGGAAACGACCCTGCTTTCCTTTCAATGAATCTGAAAGTGATTTTAAAGGTCTGTTTGATTCAGATTTTACAGCAGAAGATTTTCTTGTATTATCGAATAATGAATCTACTGATTCCTGAAGCATACGCTTCTCGTTTCTCAAGATTACTTCCGGAGCTTTGATCTCCAATAATCTCTTCAAACGGTTGTTTCTGATGATCACTCTTCTGTAAAGGTCATTCAGATCGGAAGTAGCGAAACGTCCTCCATCCAACGGAACCAATGGTCTTAATTCTGGCGGGATTACAGGAAGTACACGCATAATCATCCACTCCGGTCTGTTGATCATTCTTGTATTGGCACCTCTCAATGCTTCTACGACGTTCAATCTTTTCAGAGCTTCAGTTCTTCTTTGTTTTGAACCTTCGTTGTGCGCTTTGTGTCTTAAATCGAAAGACAAAGCATCAAGATCAATTCTTTTCAGCAATTCTTCAACAGCTTCAGCACCCATTTTGGCGATGAATTTGTTGGGATCTGCATCATCAAGATATTGGTTTTCTACAGGAAGAGTTTCCATGATATCAAGATACTCTTCTTCTGTAAGGAATTCTTTATCGTCAAAATCAGAACCATCCAATTTCTTAGCGATACCCTGTTGAATCACAACATATCTCTCGTAATAGATGATCATATCTAATTTCTTGGAAGGAATCCCTAAAAGATAACCGATTTTGTTTGGCAAAGAACGGAAATACCAAATGTGCGCGATAGGAACAACCAAGCCAATATGCCCAATTCTTTCTCTACGTACTTTTTTCTCCGTAACCTCTACTCCACAACGGTCACAAACGATCCCTTTGTAACGAATTCTCTTGTATTTTCCACAAGCACATTCGTAATCTTTTACAGGACCGAAGATTTTTTCGCAGAACAACCCGTCTCTTTCAGGCTTGTGCGTTCTGTAGTTAATAGTTTCCGGTTTTAAGACTTCTCCTCTGGAATCCTGAAGAATGGATTCCGGTGAAGCTAAACCGATGGTTATTTTATTAAATCTACTTGATTTATTTTTATTTGACATAATTTAATTTTTGATTAAAAGATTAAAAGATTGAAAGATTTAAAATTACTTTCGCTCTTATCATCTCGGAGTTCATTAATGTTTTAATTTTTAATAATTAAATCTTTTAATTTACTCCTCCAATCTTACGTCTAATCCAAGACCCTGTAACTCATGAAGTAATACGTTGAACGATTCAGGAATACCCGGTTCAGGCATTGCTTCACCTTTTGCAATCGCTTCATAAGTTTTTGCTCTACCAATCACGTCATCCGACTTCACCGTCAAGATTTCTCTCAGGATATTGGATGCTCCGAATGCTTCAAGAGCCCAAACCTCCATCTCTCCGAATCTCTGACCTCCGAACTGAGCTTTACCTCCCAATGGTTGCTGCGTAATCAATGAGTAAGGCCCGATAGAACGTGCGTGCATTTTATCATCAACCATGTGTCCTAACTTCAGCATATAAATAATACCTACTGTTGCCGGCTGTGTAAATCTCTCTCCTGTTCCACCATCATAAAGATATGTGTGACCGAATTTCGGAAGACCTGCTTTCTCAGTATATTCTGTAATCTGATCAAGCGTTGCGCCATCAAAGATTGGTGTCGCAAACGTCATCCCTAATTTCTGACCAGCCCATCCTAGAACGGTTTCATAAATCTGACCGATGTTCATACGGGAAGGTACCCCAAGTGGATTCAATACGATATCTACCGGTGTTCCGTCTTCTAAGAATGGCATGTCTTCTTCACGAACGATTCTGGAAACAATCCCTTTGTTACCGTGACGACCCGCCATTTTATCTCCTACATTCAGCTTACGTTTTTTAGCGATGTAAACTTTAGCCAACTTCATAATTCCTGCAGGAAGCTCATCCCCGATAGAAATTGCGAATTTCTCACGGTTTTTAACTCCTTGGATATCGTTGAATTTGATTTTATAGTTGTGAATCAATTGTTTGATCAATTCATTCTTATCGTTATCAACCGTCCAGTCTGCACCGCTTACGTTAACATAATCTTCTACTGAAGTCAATAATTTGTGAGTGAATTTTACTCCTTTACCGATAATTTCTTCATCTAAGTCATTCGTAACTCCCTGAGAAGTTTTACCGCTGACCAGGGTATTTAATTTTTCGATTAAAGTGTTTCTCAACTCGTCAAACTTAGCTTTATAAGTATTTTCAATCTCTTCAAGCTTTAGTTTTTCTTCAGTTCTTTTCTTTTTATCTTTAATGTTTCTTGAGAACAATTTTTTGTTGATTACCACCCCTCTTAATGAAGAATCTGCTTTCAATGAAGCATCTTTTACATCACCGGCTTTATCACCAAAAATTGCTCTTAGAAGTTTCTCTTCAGGAGTAGGATCAGATTCCCCTTTTGGAGTAATCTTACCGATCATGATATCTCCAGGCTTCACTTCTGCACCAATTCTGATCATTCCGTTTTCGTCAAGATCTTTGGTAGCTTCTTCTGAAACGTTCGGAATATCTGCGGTCAGTTCTTCCATCCCTAGTTTGGTATCACGAACTTCAAGAGAATATTCATCAACGTGGATTGAAGTAAACCAGTCTTCACGTACTACTTTTTCGTTGATTACGATCGCATCCTCAAAGTTATATCCTTTCCAAGGCATGAAGGCAACTACCAAGTTTCTACCTAAAGCCAATTCTCCGTTTTCAGTAGCATATCCGTCGCAAAGCACCTGTCCTTTTTCCACTGTTTCACCTACTCTTACGTTTGGTCTCAGGGTAATGGTTGTACTTTGGTTGGTTTTTCTAAACTTCGTTAAATTATATGTTTTTGTAGCAGATTCGAATGATACTAAATCTTCGTCATCGCTTCTTTCATATTTAATGGTAATCTTATCAGCATCTACGTATTCTACCACACCTATACCTTCAGCATTGATCAAGATTCTTGAATCTTTTGCTACCTGCTGTTCCAGACCTGTACCTACGATTGGAGCTTGTGGCTTCAATAAAGGAACCGCCTGACGCATCATGTTGGATCCCATCAATGCACGGTTTGCATCATCATGTTCCAGGAAAGGAATCAATGAAGCTGAAATACCGGAAATCTGGTTTGGCGCCACGTCGATCAATTTAACCTGAGAAGGCTCTACTACAGGATAATCTCCATCTAATCTGGCAATGATCCTGTCTGTTAAGAATTCTCCGTTATCATTTAATTCTACGTTTGCCTGAGCAATTACTTTATCTTCTTCGTCTTCTGCATTCAGATAAATAGGATCAGCATGTAAATCTACCTTACTGTTTTCTACTTTTCTGTATGGTGTTTCGATGAACCCTAAAGTATTGATTTTAGCATATATTCCTAAAGAAGAGATCAAACCGATGTTTGGCCCTTCCGGAGTTTCAATCGGGCAAATTCTTCCGTAGTGGGTATGGTGAACGTCACGTACCTCAAAACCTGCTCTTTCTCTTGATAAACCTCCAGGTCCTAGTGCAGAAAGCCTACGCTTGTGCGTGATTTCTGACAATGGGTTGGTTTGGTCCATAAACTGAGAAAGCTGGTTGGTTCCAAAGAATGAGTTGATTACTGATGTTAACGTTTTCGCATTAACAAGATCGAGCGGAGTAAAGATTTCGTTATCTCTAACGTTCATTCTCTCTTTAATCGTTCTTGCAATTCTTGAAAGACCTACCCCGAACTGTCCTGCCAACTGCTCACCAACGGTTTTGATTCTTCTGTTTGACAAGTGGTCAATATCATCAACCTCCGCTTTAGAGTTTACCAATTCGATCAAGTGTCTTACAATCGCAATGATATCTTCTTTGGTAAGAACCTCAGTTGTCGTCGGGATGTTTAGACCTAATTTTTTGTTTAGTCTGTAACGTCCTACTTCTCCTAATGAATATCTCTGTTCAGAGAAGAATAATTTTTCAATGATTCCTCTTGCTGTTTCCTCATCGGGTGGATCTGCATTTCTTAACTGACGGTAAATATATTCTACCGCTTCTTTTTCAGAGTTGGTAGGGTCTTTTTGTAACGTATTCTGAATGATAGAGAATTCGTTGCTGTTTTCTTTGTGAATCAGGATCGATTTCACACCTGCATCCAAGATAAGATCTAAATGCTCTTTTTCCAGAATTGTTTCTCTGTCTAAGATAATTTCGTTTCTTTCAATAGAAACTACCTCTCCTGTATCTTCGTCTACGAAATCTTCGAACCAGGTGTTCAATACTCTCGCAGCCAAAGTTCTGCCTTCTACTTTTTTAAGGGCCGCTTTAGAAACTTTCACTTCTTCTGCAAGGTCAAAGATCTGAAGGATGTCTTTATCAGATTCGAAACCGATTGCTCTTAGTAATGTCGTTAAAGGTAATTTTTTCTTACGGTCGATATACGCGTACATCACGCTGTTGATATCTGTTGTAAATTCCATCCAAGATCCTTTGAAAGGGATAATTCTTGAATAGTACAATTTGGTTCCGTTTGCGTGGTACGTCTGTCCGAAGAATACCCCCGGAGATCTGTGTAACTGAGTTACAATAACACGCTCTGCTCCATTAATGATAAATGAACCAGACGGAGTCATATAAGGAACCGGACCTAAATACACATCTTGTACAACTGTCTGAAAATCTTCATGTTCAGGGTCTGTACAGTAGAGTTTAAGCCTGGCTTTCAGAGGTACGGAATACGTTAATCCTCTTTCCACACATTCGTCGATCGAATACCGTGGAGAATCTACCAGATAATCTAAGAATTCCAAAACGAATTGGTTTCTAGAATCGGTAATTGGAAAGTTTTCCTGGAAGGTTTTGTGCAAACCTTCTTTCTTTCTGTCTTCGGGAAGCGTATCCAGCTGGAAAAAATCTTTAAATGACTCTAACTGGATATCCAGGAAGTCAGGAGTAATGATTTTTCCTTTAGCTGTCGAGAAATTCACTCTCTCGTTTCCCTTAGTGATTGCTGTTGTTTTACTCATAAAACTTTTAAGAAAGGGTTAAAAAATATTTTGATTTTACAAAAAAATATCAGAAAAAAGACTGAAGATAAGTAGGCAAGATAAAGACATTTGATGTTTGGCGCTATCAGAAGTAGTCTTTATGCTTAATTCTTTATTCTAAACTCTAATTTCTAACTGCAACACTGGTATATCTTTTCACAGTGTAGTGCAAAATATTTCTAATGGGTTCTTTTGACGAAAATATTTGTAATTCTGTATAACACGAAATCTCCTCCACTATGATGAAAGAGTTGATTTACAATATATTACTGATTTATAAACAATTATTAGCGCCAAAAGAACTGCAAATATACTAATTTTCAGAAGATTGCGCAAGTATATAATTTAAAAATCTTTAAATACAAACTTATCTTAAGAGGTTGCAATTACTAACTAGAAACCTATACTGAGTTCCAAATCAAGAAAAACGCTGTCTAATTAATAGACAGCGTTTTTTTAATGAGCTAAATAATTAAGTAATTAATTCTTTATACATCGCACCGATGCTCCGGTTGCACGTGGTACAGTTGAAGTAGCGACTGTTGTAGCAGTAAAAGTATATGCAGATGATGAAGTACCAGAAATCGTACTGGTATAATAATTACCATTGGTTCCTTCGGTGCTTACAGCACCTGCTGTACTTCTGACACCTGCAGCAGGTAATTTTAAAACAGAAGCAAATGCCGCATTACCTGTAGCAAACCCTTCCGCAATAAATTCTGCTAATGTAGGAATACGAAAACCGTTAGGACAAGGATTATTGATACCGCCAATTCCTTGCCACAAGTTATTGTTTTGAGTTGAGCGCCAGTCATTAGGCGCCGTACCATTTGTAATAAAATTACCATTACCCGGTACGTCAGTAGTACTTAGCGTAGCAGTTGTTGCAGAAGTACGAACTTGATGCCCGTCTGTTAAACGTCCCCATTGGTAAAGGCTTCCATAAGCAGCAGCGTCAGTCAAAGCAGTTGCAACCTGCGTTGCACCCAGATTACGGTCCATCCACACCCTGCCTGTTGTTGCCGAAGTAACTGTTTGAACCCCATCCCAAAAAGACCATTCACTACCGTTGAAAACAGCCAGCTGATCTGGTGTTGTACCCGTTACATACACCATCATTCCGGGACTTGGATTTACAATATCCGTATATGAGTTTACTCTGGGCAGCACCATCGCCTTATCAGTATCTGCTAAAACCATAATACCGCTTGTCGTATTTGTTGCTGCGACTGTTGCACTGCTTGAAATAACCATTTTTGCCGTAGATATTTCTGCATTGGTATCAGCAACTCCTACACCCGCAGCCGGAGTTAGTGCTCCTGCAGAAAGATCTATATATTGACTTATTGCTGTAGCTCCACTGGTGGTAGAACTTCCAAATTTTATTTTTTTAGTCGCTGAATCAAAAAACAGCGTTCCGGTAATAGGTGCAGGAGTCGTTCCGCCAAGAACAGCTTCACTCGTTACCCATGGAAGAACGATTCCCTTTTGTCCTCCTGCTGCATCACCAAATTCGATCGATACAAAAGCACTTGCCGGAGTCAAAGTTGCTGCAGATTTACCAATGGTAATCTGACTGAAAATCTGCCCCGAAACAAATAAGCACAATGTTATTATATATTTATTCATTTTTCTTTAATTATTGGTTAAAATTATCACATGTCGGATTACTGAAACATCTCCAGGTATTGGAATCGTCATAAATTTTTAGACAGTTAACCGTTGTGTCATACACCATCATCCCTACAACCGGAGCAGTAATTAAAGCCAATTGAGTGGTTGGCATTCTGTTGATTACCAAACCTTTCGTTTTTGCATCTAATACAGTATACGCACCAGTAATTTTCATGGGCCAGTTGCCATTATTACCTCCTCTTGATAAAGCAGTAATACCATTACTTGTAGAAAGACCTCCTGTTCCGGGTGAAGTCGCAGGACGGAAACATCTTGCACAGTCTGCGTCACGTTGATTACTGTTTTGAGCCGTACCAATTCCCTGTCCGACATCTGCAGTTCCGTCCGTATTATCGGCAACACCTGCAATACCACCGGTATTATTAGTTGCATTGTTGACTAGTAAAGGTACACCGTTTGCAGCTGCAACCGTACTAATCACCTGAGAAGGTGTTCCTGTAGTCGTTCCGTTGGCTAATACTTTTATTTGCCCTCTGTAAGGATAATTAGTATCAGACGACGGTAAACTTAATGCATGAATTTGTGTAATACGGACATTTTCTGAACCCTCTACTGCATCAGCACAACCATCACCATCAGAATCGGTATCATATTGATTGGAGATTGAATCACCATCGGGATCACAAAAACCATTTTGTAATCCGTTTCCATTCCCTGTAATATAGGTGGTACCTACAACGGCTTGACTTAGTATTACATTATTTGCGCCCGTTGTATTCCAGGTAATTGTATTAAAAGCATTACCATTATAAAGTTCCAGCGGAAATAATGGTCCATTTCCTACTTTACTACCATACATGCTTACGCTTCCATTTTTATGTATTATAACTCTTACCAGAGGGTTAGTAGCGTTGCCGGTCATCGCGTAAATCTGCGGAATTGAGCCATTACCATATCTCTCACCTCCTATAAATCTTATATTATCTACCTGGTCCGGCTGAAACTGAATCTCACTGGTGGCTAAATTTACTCCGTTTATATTTAAGTTGAATGAATTATCTAAGGTATAAACATCAAATATAAATCCTAAATCTGCTGCCGGTGCTGAAAATGATACTGTTGTACCGTTTGTAGTATTGTATGGCTGATTAACTACTGATTGTGTACATTCAAAAATATCTAAAATTCCATCATTATCAGAATCAAGATCTATGCTGTTTGCCAGTCCGTCACTATCTGTGTCTGATTCTATCGTCGCCGTTGTAGTACAGGTTGTAGTACTTAAACCAATGGTAAGCGTGCGTGTTCCGGCCGTACCTCCACCTGTATATGTCATAGGAACATCAACAAATGTTGTTGTACCGGTAATGGTTACACTTTGATTGACCGTATTAAAGTCGGTTCCGCTTACAGAGATCGTATACGTTCCCGGAGCATATACTGCTGTGATAGGAATCCTCAATGTTCTTGTTGAAGTATATCCCGGTACAAATGGGTTTCCGCTGATAAATGTTGCCCCACCGCAGTTAAACTGAAACGGCAGATAATAATCTACAGAAGCCAAATCTTTACTTCCCGTAAAATTTACTGAAGCATCAAATGTTCTGTCAGTAACAGAAACACCCGTAATCAAATCAACTGTATACAGGACTTGTGGGTTTGTATTATCCACAACATACATTTTACCATTTAGGTAAGCTGATCCTAATGAGTTTGTAATGGTTGCAACCGGGCCTGTAACCTGAGCTACTTGTGCAGCTGTTGCTGTTGTTGCACTTGTTATTGTAATTTTGTATAGATACCTGTTGTTATCTGCTGAATTTGATACAATTGTATAAATATTGTTGAGGTAGTCGAACATTGTATCATTAAGAAGAATACTTACTGTACCTAAATTCCAGGTTGCATCACCGGTAATAACCATAGCGGCACTTGCTGTAGGATAAACCCTATATAAATTCTTTGAAGCACTTTGAAATCCAAAAACCTGACCGAAATAGGTTCCAGGTACGTTGTTAGTACCAAATCCCCCCATAGCAACCGGTAGCGTTACTCCTGTAGCCGCCCCATTTTTATTAATAGCAGATGCAGCCGTTGTATTCGAATGGATATACACTAAGGTATTAGGTTGAGCCGGAGAATCATAACCGACTGCTAAGTTAGTCACCGCAGTTCCCAAATTGGCATTTACACCAGCCGGAGTTGTTACCAAAGTAGGTGTAACCCCGGTAGTAATATCATAAATTCTCCCTGTTGTTGCTGAGGATATATAAAGCCTGCCTAATTGCTGGGAAGATACAGATGTATTAAACAGCACTACAAAAAATGCTGCGAGTAAGAGTATGTTCTTATTCATTTTTTTATTTTAATAATTAAAGAAAAGGCTTATTAATAAACCTATATTCTGACTCCTTAAAAGTCATTAGCTACGAAAATAAAGTATGGGGAGGCGGCCTTACAGAAAAGACTTTAGAGAAACAATGATCTAATGATTTATTATTGTATTGAATATATTTCTGAGAATGAAGATAATCTAGCGCTAATGTTATCAGTATACGATGATACCTATTAACCATTTTTGAATAATCATGGTGATATGGCGGCGTTATATAATCTTTAAAAATCTGATGACCTGCTAAAAACTTACCAGTGAACGGATCCGGATTAAATTGCTGACTCTGAAAATCTTTTTTTTGTTTTTCAAACTCTTTAATCCTTTTATCAATACTGTTTGTTTCTTTTTTCTTTTTCTTGACGGTATTCTTAAACTGATTTTGAAATGGCTCTTTTTTATTAGCAGCATCAGCCACAGATTTGATTATTACTTTACTGTTTTTGTCAGATTGATGATAGGTAAGCTCGCCATTTTTTAAATTCACCTCATTGTTAAGAATCTGCTTATTAAAGTTTTCATCAGTAGAATAGATGTAAGCACCATTGGTCATCACAATGTTTGGCTGCTCTTTTTTAGCGTTAGTAATAGAATCTTGAGCGAAGACAAATGATTGACATAAAAGCAAAATTAAAACTAAAAAAATGCGGAAAATATTGAAATGTTCTTTGTATTTCAAATTTTCAGCACCTATAATTTTAAATAATAAAGCTTTTTTCAACTATAATTCTTTATAGCTGCAAAAATAATCATAATTATGATTCAAACCATATTACGTATTAGTAATATATGAAATCTATCAAATTTCAGTAATAATGTTGAGGTGAAAATCATGGGTTTATTTTAATCTATTTTCCTTCGACCTTTTTTACTCATATTTTATCTCCATACTGTATTTCTGCGATAAGGAAAATACCAAATCGAATAATATTTATTTTGATGGAAATACGCTATTTAAAATCGGACAGCATTACATAAACTAACAAAAAAAGCCTGAACAAAAATGTTCAGGCTATAATATAATGTAAAATAAAATTACTTCAATTCTACTTCAGCACCAGCTTCTTCAAGTTGCTTTTTAAGCGCTTCAGCTTCGTCTTTAGAGATACCCGTTTTGATAGCAGCAGGAGCTCCGTCTACGATATCTTTAGCTTCTTTAAGACCAGCACCAGTTAAATCTTTTACCAATTTAACGATTGCTAATTTAGATGCACCAGCAGCTTTAAGAATTACGTCGAATTCTGTTTTTTCTTCAGCAGCTTCAGCTCCACCACCTGCAGACATAACTACAGCAGCAGCAGCTGGCTCGATTCCGTACTCATCCTTAAGGATAGTAGCTAATTCATTTACATCTTTTACGGTTAAGTTTACTAGCGTTTCCGCTAAATTTTTTAAATCTGACATTGTTGTAATGTTTTTGTTGATTATTTATTTAATTTTTTGAGAGTCTTTATTCAGCACTTGGAGTTTCTTCCGTGCTTTCTGCAGCAGGAGCTTCCGGAGCCGCCTCAGCAGGTGTTTCTTCTACAGCAGGCGCAGCAGTTTCTTCTGCTTTAGCTTCTCCTGTTTCAGATTTGTTTTGAAGAGCAGAAACCACTCTTTGAATTGGTGACTGAAGCAATCCGATGATTTCACCGATCATTTCTTCTCTAGACTTAATGCTTACTAAGGCATCAAGATTATTATCACCCACATAGAAAGTTTCCTGTACAAAAGCAGACTTTAATGCCGGCTTCTCTTCTTTCTTTCTGAAATCTTTGATTAATTTTGCAGGACCGTTTGCAGTCTCAGCAACCATTAATGCAGAGTTTCCTTTGAAAGTCTGGAACATTTCAGAGTAATCTACTCCTTCAATCTGTTCCATTGCTTTTTGCAAAAGTGTATTTTTTACTACTTTTACTTTGATATTCTGTTTGAAAGCCTGTCTTCTGAAGTCAGAAGATTTTGCAGCGTTCAAACCGTCTAGATCTGCTACATAAACTACTTTTGCATCCTGAAGCAAGTCTTTGATCTCTTGTATTGCTACAACTTTTTGGTCTTTTGTCATTGTCTTAAGGATATATATTAGTTAACAGCTTTAGTATCAATTGCAATCCCGGGGCTCATGGTAGAAGACAAATAAATGCTTTTTACATAAGTACCTTTAGCTGCAGTAGGTTTCATTTTGATCAATGTAGAAATTAATTCCTGAGCATTTTCTTTGATTTTGGCAGCATCGAAAGATACTTTACCAATACCAGCATGAATAATACCGTATTTATCTACTTTGAAATCAATTTTACCTGCTTTCACTTCAGTTACTGCTTTACCAATTTCCATGGTTACAGTACCTGATTTTGGGTTAGGCATCAAACCTCTTGGTCCTAAAACTCTACCCAAAGGTCCTAGTTTACCCATAACAGCAGGCATAGTAACGATTACGTCAACATCTGTCCAACCGTCTTTTATTTTCTGTAAATATTCATCAAGACCTACATAATCTGCACCCGCTTCTTTCGCTTCTGCTTCTTTGTCCGGAGTTACTAAAGCCAAAACTTTAACATCTTTACCGGTACCGTGAGGAAGAGATACAACACCTCTTACCATTTGGTTTGCTTTTCTTGGATCTACACCCAATCTTACAGCGATATCTACAGAAGCATCAAACTTTGCCGTGTTCACTTCTTTTACAAGAGCTGAACCTTCTTCAAGGTTATAGATTCTTCCTTTTTCTACTTTGCTTAAAGCTTCTTTTTGCTTTTTAGTTAATTTTGCCATTTCTATTAGTTTTAAGCGTTAGTGGGTTTAGTTCCTGTTACTCTTAATCCCATAGATCTTGCAGTACCTGCAACCATAGAAAGAGCTGAATCCATTGTAAAACAGTTAAGGTCTGTCATTTTATCTTCTGCAATTTTTTGAACTTGCGCCCAAGATACTGCCCCTACTTTGTTTCTGTTTGGTTCACCTGATCCTCCTTTGATCTTTGCAGCATCCATTAACTGAATTGCAGCAGGTGGTGTTTTAATTACGAATTCGAAAGATTTGTCTTCGTATACCGTAATTACTACCGGTAGAACCTGACCAGGCTTATCCTGCGTTCTTCCGTTGAATTGTTTACAAAACTCCATAATGTTTACACCGGCAGAACCTAATGCAGGACCTACTGGTGGAGACGGGTTTGCTGCCCCTCCCTTCACCTGAAGCTTTACCATTTTAAAGACTTTTTTAGCCATTTTTTCTTTTTTAAGTTTGAATAATTAATGAGTTGGAAGCATTTATTATTCAGCAGGTTACCTACTCACAAATAGTAATCCTACTTTCGGACTGCAAAATTATGAAATATTTTTTAATTAGCAAATACATAACTTATTAAATTTCAGATAAAATAAATATTTATTAGTCAATTTTTTACAGTAGAACAATAACGCTCATCAAAACTTTCTTTTTAATAATAAAAAATACCGCTCATTTCTGAACGGTATTTTTTATTTTTTATAGTAATTTATACTTTTTCTACTTGCATAAAGCTTAGTTCCATCGGAGTTTTTCTTCCGAAGATCAATACTGAAACTTCGATTTTCTTTTTATCCTCAAGAATTTTTTCTACCGTACCGTTGAATCCGTTAAACGGACCGTCGATTACTTTTACGTTTTCGCCAACGATGAATGGGATTTCGGCATCTGTAGCAAATTCTGAAAGCTCATCCATTCTTCCGAGCATTCTGTTGACTTCAGACTTTCTCATTGGAACAGGGTCTCCGCCTTTGGTTAAGCTCAAAAAAGAGATTACTCCGGGAATATTTTTGATAATGTGAGGAATCTCACCCATCAAATCTGCTTCTACCATTAAGTAACCAGGATAATAAGGCTTTTCTTTAGGTACTTTTTTACCATTCCTAAGCTGAATAACCTTTTCCATAGGAATAACCACCTGAGTCACATATTGTTCAAACCCAAAGCGCTTGATCTCTGACTCAATATAGTTTTTCACTTTATTTTCCTGTCCGCTGATTGCTTTCAGCACATACCATTTCAATTCGCTCATTATGGGAAAATACTTTTATTAGTTGAATACGTTGATTAGCATCCCTATTATATTGCTGATTGCTTTAGAAAACAATTCATCAATTCCGAAGGTAAATAATGCTAAAATAACCGTTGCAATCGTTACTACAATAGTTGAAGACTGCAGATCAGACCATTTTGGCCATTCTACTTTATGTCTGAATTCGTTATAAGAACCTTTTAAAAATTCTACTAAGCTCATTATTTTCTTTTTGCACGGGCACTAGGATTCGAACCCAGATCAACGGTTTTGGAGACCGGTATCCTACCATTGGACGATGCCCGTAGATTAAAAAGTTCCGTAAGTTTCCCTACGGAACTTTTATATTATTTTAGAATTAATCTAAGATTTCTGTAACCTGACCAGAACCAACTGTTCTACCTCCTTCTCTGATCGCAAATCTAAGACCTACGTTAAGAGCGATTGGCTGTAACAATTCTACAGTGATCTCTAAGTTATCACCAGGCATTACCATTTCTACACCTTCTGGTAAGAAGATCTCACCTGTAACGTCTGTAGTTCTTACATAGAACTGAGGACGGTATTTGTTGTGGAATGGAGTGTGACGTCCACCTTCTTCTTTAGAAAGGATATATACAGAAGCTTTCAATTTTTTGTGTGGCTTCACAGAATCTTTCTTAGCGATTACCATACCTCTCTTGATGTCAGTTTTTTCAATACCTCTCAACAATAGACCTACGTTATCACCAGCTTCACCTCTGTCTAGGATTTTTCTGAACATCTCAACCCCTGTAATTGTAGAAGTTAATTTTTCATCACCCATCCCAACGATATCAACAGGATCACCAGTATTGATAATACCCGCTTCAATTCTACCTGTTGCAACAGTACCTCTACCTGTAATAGAGAATACGTCTTCAATCGGCATCAAGAATGGCTTTTCTGTATCTCTTACCGGCTCTTCGATCCAAGTATCAACAGCATCCATTAACGCTTCAACACTTTTAAACCATTGATCATCAGAGTTTACAGGGCTTGCGGTAGCAGCAGTAAGTGCACCAAGTGCAGAACCTTGAATTACTGGAGAATTATCACCGTCGAAATCATAAGTAGATAATAAATCTCTAAGTTCCATTTCAACAAGCTCTAATAATTCAGCATCATCTACCATGTCAACTTTGTTCATGAAAACAACAATTCTAGGTACGTTTACCTGACGGCAAAGTAGGATATGCTCTCTAGTCTGAGGCATAGGACCGTCTGTTGCAGCACATACTACGATAGCACCATCCATCTGAGCAGCACCAGTTACCATGTTTTTTACATAATCCGCGTGACCTGGACAGTCAACGTGAGCATAGTGTCTTTTTTCAGTTTCGTACTCAATGTGAGCAGTATTGATAGTAATCCCTCTTTCTTTTTCTTCAGGAGCAGAGTCAATCGCAGAGAAGTCTTTTTTCTCAGCAAGACCTTTGCTCGCTAATACAGCACTGATCGCTGCAGTAAGTGTTGTTTTACCATGGTCAACGTGACCAATAGTACCAATGTTCAAGTGTGGTTTGTTACGATTAAACGTTTCCTTTGCCATGATTTAAATTATTTATTTTATTGTTTTATTCAATTTTTCAGTGTGCAAATATAATGAATTTTTAAATACTAAAATCTTTTTCTGTAAAAAAAAACAAGTTTCATATCCAAAGTATCCGCTGCCTATATATTTATAAGTATTGCGATGCAAATTTACACAAATTTATTAACTGAGAAAATCTGTTTCAAAATCCAGCAGGCTTTTTTCCTCGTAAGTATTATTAATCTATTTAAACATTAAAAAATTAAACTTATGAAAAAACTACTTACTTTTTATCTGGCAGCTTTTGCTGTCGTAACATTATTCTCATGTAATGATTCTGATGATGATGATAATGATATGATGACAGACATGGCAATTCCGGCCCCGGATCTCATGGTATACGGAATTACCGCAACCAACGAACTTGTACTTTTCAATGCAAATAATGCTTCCACATTTTCTTCAAAAACCGCTGTAACAGGTTTGGGGTCCGGAGAAAAATTATTAAGCATAGACTTCAGACCGGCAACTGGTGAATTGTACGCTGTTTCTGACGCAAGTAAATTTTACATCATCAATACTTCAAATGCATCTGCAAGAGCCGTAAGCACAACGGCTTTCTCGCCCGCCATTTCAGGCAGTATCGCTTCTATAGACTTTAATCCTACGGTTGACCGGATCAGACTGGTAACAAACACCGGACAAAATCTCCGTTTAAACCCTGAAACAGGGGCCATTGCTGCAACTGACACAAGTGTTGCAAACACATCTTCCGTTTCCGGTATTGCGTACACCAATAGCAAATCCGGCGCATCTTCAACGATTTTATATGATCTTGATGCAACGTCTGGAAAACTATTTAAGCAGGATCCTCCGAATAACGGAACTTTAGTAGAAGTGGGAGCTTTAGGAGTTACCTTCACGGGACAGGCTGCCTTTGACATTAATTATGATAATACTGTTGCGCTCATGGCTGCAACAAGCGGATCACAGAACAGTTTATACGCCGTAAATCTTATTACAGGAAAAGCTTCAGGTATTGCATCGCTGTCACAAAAAGTAATCGATCTTGCGATCCCGACAGAAGCTGTGGCATATGCAATAGATAATTCAAACGCGTTACAGATTTTTAATCCCAACAATCCTATGCCGGTCATGAAAACAATAACCGGTTTACAGACAGGGGAGAATATTTTAGGAATTGATTTCCGTCCGCTTAACGGACAATTATATGCATTGGGAAGCACAAGCAGACTGTACACGATTAATCTTGGTACTGGAGCGGCTACAGCTGTGGGAAGTGCGCCTTTTAGCACCGCACTTTCAGGAACAGATTTCGGTTTTGATTTTAATCCTTTGGTTGATAAAATCAGAGTAGTAAGCAATACGGGGCAGAATCTTCGATTAGATCCTGTAACGGGAACCATTACTGCTGTAGATGGAGTAATTAATCCTGGAACACCGATGCTAAGCGCTGCAGCGTATACCAATAATTTTGCAGGAACTACTGCAACCACCTTATACGTGATAGATCACAATACGGACAAATTGTATCAGCAAAACCCTCCTAACAACGGAACTTTAGTAGAAACAGGTTCTTTAGGAATCAATATTACCAGTACGAATGGATTCGATATCGGAAGCAAGAGCCAGAAGGCTTATCTGATGGCAATGATCGGAACCACCACAAAAATCTATACTGTGAATTTATCTAACGGATCAACGACCGTTCTTAAAGATTACCCAAATCCGGTAAAAGCATTCACGGTTGGCTTAGGTTTTTAGAAATACAGATTTCAATTATATATAGTTTGAGGATCCCGAGATAGAAATTCTATTTCGGGATTCTCTTATTACTATGCTTTAGGTTATTTAAAAATTATTTTATTATTTATTAAAAACCACAACAAAACGGTTCTTTTTCTCTGCAGGTGACTGATAAGAAATCGCTGCATTATGGTATTCTAAAATTCTTTTTGCAATTCTCAGCCCCAATCCGGATCCTGTTATATTCTGAGAATTGTTTCCGCGCATAAAAGCGTCAAAAAGCTTGGGCCGCTCTTCCGGCAAGATGGTATTTCCCACAGAAGTCACTTCCACCATAAGCTGTGTTTCGCTTTCGGTAATTAATACCTTTGCTTCGGAATGATCCGAATATACTGCCGCATTTTTAAATAAATTGATAAAAACGATGGTCAGAAGTGAATGAATCCCTCTTATAGTCAAAAAATCCTGGTCAGATTCATTTTCAGCGATCAGGAAATCCATTTTCAGGTGGGGATAGTTTTTCTGAACCCGGTCAAAAGATTCAAAAACCACCTCATCGATTCGTACCTCTTCATAAATGGTCTGGATATTTTCTTTATCAAATTTGGTGAGCAACAATAAAGAATTGGTAAGGTCAGATAACTGATACACATCTTTCAGCATTTGCTGTAAAGCAGAAAGTGTTTTAGGAGAATGCTGTTCTAATTTAATTAAATTTTCCAGCTGAAAAGCCATTCTGGTAATCGGTGTCCTGATTTCGTGGGAAGCACTTGCGGTAAAATCTTTCTGGGACTGGAAAACATCATTCAGCCGTACAATCATCGTATTAAAAGATTGGGCAAGAATGCTGATCTCGTCATTTGACTGCTCTACAGGGATCTGAGTAGCAAGTTTATGGGCAGTAACTTCAGAGATTTCATTATTAAGATCTTCCAAAGGACGCAGGAATTTTCCCATAAAGTAATAACTTAAAAACCCGATGAAAAGCGTGCTCATAATGTATGCCGTAATCAAAAGATATTTTAAATAGGCCAATTTCGACTGCCCGTTGGTATCAAAAGCACTGGTAAGAATGTAATAATTTTCGCCGTGTATATTTTTTAATGCTGCATAGATTTCAGGAATTGTTTTCTCGCTGTAAATGGTCTTTTTCTGATCCAGCTCTTTCAAAAGTGCATTGTCCCAGCTGACTTTTCTGTTTTTTACAGTGCTGTAAATAAGTTGCTTCTTACCATTAAAAATAAGAATGGTTTCGTTTAAAAGAAAATTATCTGAATGCTCACTGAAAAAAACAGGAGCTTCCTGCTCAAAGTTTTTTGATTTTGAAATAAAATCTGAAGTAAATTCTAAGCGCTGAATAAATCTGTTCTTAAACTCATCTCTCCTGAAATCATTAAAAGACATGTAAATAATGATGAGTACAATCCCGAACAGCAACGAAAAGGAAATGCTGAGTGTAAGGGCGATTTTTCTTTTTAAGGACATCTATAAAGGATTTAGGTAATATCCGAATCCGGAACGTGTGTGTATCAGCTTCACTTTAAAATCTTTATCTATCTTTTTTCTTAAAAAATTAATATATACCTCAACCGTATTGGTATTGGTGTTAAAATTATGCTCCCACACGTTTTCTGTAATCTGCTGCTTAGAAACCGTTCTTCCCTGTGCTTCTGCAAGATACGCCAGTAACTGAAATTCCTTCAGGGTAAGTGCAATTTCGTTCCCGGCTCGGTACACTTTCTGTTCGGTCTTATTGATAATAAGATCATCGATTCTGATGATTTCCTGATCTGAATTGTCGGAAGGAGATTTTCTTCTTAAAAGAGAGTTGATTCTCAGAAGTAGTTCTTCAAACTGAAACGGTTTCACCAGATAATCATCCGCAAGTCGTGTGAACGCATCTTTTTTATCGGCAAGGTCGCCATATGCTGAAATGATGATAATGGGTGTGTTTTTATCAAAAGAACGAATGGTTTGACAGACGTCTAAACCATTTATTTTCGGTACATTAATATCCAGCAAATACAGATTATAGGTATTGTCTTTAATCTGTCGGAGAAAAGTATCCCCATCATAAATTTTGTCACAGGCAAAATGATTTGCCTCCAAGAACTTGCAGAGCTCGGCAGAAAGGATAAGATCGTCTTCCAATAAAAGGATATTCATCAACAGTATATTTAATTACGAAATTAATCAAAATTAATAGGATTCCGTAACGATTATACTAATCACGGGTTAGTTTTAATTAAATTTTAATTTGACAATCTGAGTTTGAATTATTTCAGGACAGGATCTGCGAAAATGCCAATACCGATTTATAGTAGTTATTTGGTATGCTTTAAACAAAAAAAATCCCGAAAAGAATCGGGATAAATCTGAGCCAACTACGGGACTTGAACCCGTGACCTCTTCCTTACCAAGGAAGCACTCTACCGCTGAGCTAAGTCGGCCTTAAACAAAAAATCACACTCTGCAGCGTGATCTTGTTGAGCGGAAGACGAGGGTCGAACTCGCGACATTCAGCTTGGAAGGCTGACGCTCTACCAACTGAGCTACTTCCGCAATTTTGTTTCCAAAATTATTGGTAAACGCTGTGCAAACTTAGGAAAAACCTTTTATGTTTGCAAGTTTTTTTCTTAATATAAACTGTGGGAAGAGCAGGATTCGAACCTGCGAAGCCGAAGCAACTGAGTTACAGTCAGTCCCATTTAGCCACTCTGGAATCTTCCCTCATGTTTATATTAAAATAGAGCCTCCAGAGGGATTCGAACCCACGACCCCGAGATTACAAATCACGTGCTCTGGCCAGCTGAGCTATGGAGGCATTTTAAATTATCCGGTCTGAAAATAACAGAGAAACTCTACTCTACATTTTTCAGCAGTTTAAAAAAAAATCACCCTTTTACAGTGTGATTCTTATTGAGCGGAAGACGAGGGTCGAACTCGCGACATTCAGCTTGGAAGGCTGACGCTCTACCAACTGAGCTACTTCCGCAATTTTGTTTCCAAAATTATTGGTAACGGTCTGCAAACCTACAAAAAGCAAGTAAGAAATGCAAGACTTTTTTTAATATAAATGTGGGAAGAGCAGGATTCGAACCTGCGAAGCCGAAGCAACTGAGTTACAGTCAGTCCCATTTAGCCACTCTGGAATCTTCCCAGACATTGTATATTAATTGAGCCTCCAGAGGGATTCGAACCCACGACCCCGAGATTACAAATCACGTGCTCTGGCCAGCTGAGCTATGGAGGCAAAATAAAAAAGATTTCAAAAGATCGATATTCCTTTTTGCGAGTGCAAATATAGAATAGATTTTTTGAAATCTCAAACTTTTTATTGACTTTTTTAATTTAAATTTTTAAGCTAATTCTTTTTTCTTGATTAACAGTTTCTTAGCGGCATCAACGCACATATCTAAACTTTCTTCGAAAGAAGCCGACGTCTTTTTTACAACAATATCTTCACCGGGCACGACCAGAATAAGTTCCGCATTTTTATTTGCCTTATCCGAATGGTTTTCAACTTTTAGCAATACTTTGCACTCCAGAATTTTATCATAAAATGTTTCAAGTTTGCTTACTTTTTTTTCGATGTGAGACTCTAACGGTTCGTGTGGAGTTAACCCGATTGATTGTACTGAAATCTTCATAATTCTTCTTTTTTAATTGCTCTTGGATGAGCCTGATTAAACACTTTTTTCAACTGTTCTATATTGGCATTCGTGTACACCTGTGTGCTTGCAAGGCTTGAATGTCCTAATATTTTTTTTACTTTTGAAATCTCGGCCCCGTTATCCAAAACGTGTGTTGCAAAACTGTGTCTCAGGATATGCGGGCTCTTTTTTTCTTTAGAAGTAACAAGACTAAGGTACTTATTAACTATTAAATAGACAAACTTTTCCGTCAGTTTTTTGCCCTTCTTATTGACAAAGAAATAGGACGCATACTCTTCCAACGGCTTTCGTATTTTCAAATAGTTTGCAAGGATCTCTGCAAGATCTTTTGAGATGGGGATGTATCTTTCTTTATTTCCTTTACCCAGAATCTTCAGCTGTCTTTCTTCTATATGTACGCTTTCAAATATTAAGCCACAAAGCTCTGCTTTTCGGATTCCGGTCTGGTATAAAAGTTCTACGATGCACTGGTCGAGAATATCAGTTTTTTCATCTTGAATTTTGGTTTGTAGAGTGATCATCTCTTCCTTCGACATAGGAATCTGTTTTTCAGGATAAAACTTTAAGGATGGAATGCTTTCCACAGGGGAAACTTTGATTTCTCCTAATTTTAAAAGGAAAAGATAGAAGCTACGAAGAGAAGACAGCTTCCTGTTGATACTTCTTTTGGAAATATTTTTTTCGCTGAGATCTGCAATAAAATTTCTGATTATCTTTTTATCGGCCCTGGAAATATCTTCTGAAGATTCGGTATCAAGATAAAAATGGCAAAAATCCTCAAGATCTTTCCGGTAACTTGTGATGGTGTGAGGAGAATACCTCTTCTCAAACTGCAGATACTCTAAGAATTTTTCGTGCATAATTATCATATGATATAAACAAAAATCACTTCTCAAATATAATTATTTAAGAAGTGATAATGTATGTTTTTCAAGAAAATTCTTAAGCCTGCTCTTCCTTGCTTAAACCTCTTTGCTTATAAGCCGCTTTTAATCTGGCTTGTCTAAGGGTTACAGAAGGCTTGATAAACTGCTGTCTTGATCTTAACTGACGAACTGTACCAGTTTTATCAAATTTTCTCTTATATTTTTTAAGTGCTCTGTCGATGGACTCACCATCTTTTACCGGGATTATTAACATATATTACATCTCATTTTGGATTGCAAAAGTAAAACTTTTTTTTGGTATTCCAAATTATTCGGCTGAATATTATTTTTTAATTACAAAATATCAATGTAAACATCATAAAAGATGCTCTATATTCTTTGTTTAATTCATTCCAAGGATTCAAAAAAAGAAACAATATTTTATTAATATTCAGATGTTTATTGTATTTATAATTTTACTTAGATTTGCAATTACTAAAAACTATAAACCAAATAACTAAAAGAACGGTAAATTTCTGATTTATGTTTTGATGCTTATGCTACCGCAATCAGCCTGTTATTTCATTATACTTTTTAAACATTGATTTTAAAGATTTATTTTAATAAAACATAAATTCATGGTAAAAAAACTACTGTTTTCTTTTTTATTATTTTTCTACATTTCTTTTTTTGCACAGGAAGACTGTAGTTCTGCTATTACAGTATGTGGAAATTCAAACATTAACTACACCCCTTCCGGAATCGGAAATGTAAATGAAAGCCTTGGAGGATGTTTATCTTCAGGGGAACATCATTCCGTTTGGTATAAATTTACCATTGCCACCAGTGGAACGCTTACCTTTAACCTCACTCCGGCAGGAGCGGTAGATTACGACTGGGCAATTTATGGCCCGAATGTAAGCTGCGCCAACAGAGGCAATCCTATACGATGTAACGCTTCAGGAGATTTAGGAAGTACGGGAATGAATATGACCAATACCAATCTTACTTCTGCAGGAGGAAACACCACTCCTTATTGCAGATATATGGATGTGGTCGCTGGACAGACATATTATCTTTATTTAGACAACTGGTCTTCTACGGTTTTTACCTTTAATTTAACCTGGGGCGGAACGGCTACATTCGTCTCTCCCTTCAACAGCCCTACCATTGCACCAAACCCTTTTATTCCACCGGGAAATCCAGGTGCCAATATAAATTTACCCAGAGAAATCTCTATTTGCGGAAATACGGCGGTCTTCAATTTTGCAACTTTGAGCTCAGGAATCCTGAACGGGAATGCCAATTTTACGGTTACTTATTTTAACAATGCGAATGATGCGGCGACAGGAAACAATCCTATTACAGCTCCCACCACTGTAAATACCATCGCTACTTATTATTACAGCATTAATTATCATGATCCGAACAATCCGGGCGCGACCATCAACGCATGCCGGCAAACCGGATCTCTAGTGTTTAAAAACAAAAGCTTAACGGCAACCATAACCGCTTCTGCGACCACCATCTGTGCCGGCGGAAATGTTACACTTACATCAAGCAATGCTACCGGAAATACATGGTCAACAGGCGCAACAACTTCATCCATTACCGTAACCAACCCAGGAACTTATACACTGACAAGTACGAATGGAATCTGCACAAGTCCGCAAGCTTCCGTAACGATTGCTTCAGATACAGATCCTAATGTACAGATTGCCGGAAATCTTTCGATTTGCGAGTCGCCGACCCAGCTTACCGCTTCGTCAAACGGAACAGGAAACACTTATAGCTGGTCAACCGGAGCTACCGGAAATGTTATTTCTACCTCTACTCCGGGAATTTATACCGTTACAGTAAAAACACCTGCCAATTGCCTGTATCAGAAATCGGTTACCGTTGTACAGGGTGTGATTCCTGTAGTTCAGAATGCTGCTTTGAGCCAATGTTCCAATACGACAACGGGTACTTTTAATTTAACTTCGGCTCAGCCTAATATAAGCACGACCTCCGGAGTGACATTTGATTATTATGTAAATCAGGCAGATGCTCTTGCAGGAAATACCAATACTATTGCAACTCCTACAGCATATATTTCGGGGAACGCGATTATTTATGTCCGGGTGAAGTCTGCAACCTGCTCCAAAGTTGCTCAACTGCAGCTTACTGTTACTCAACTTGCAGCTCCCGCAATTACCAGCTCATCAAACACCATTTGTTTTGGAGGAAATATAATCCTTACCTCTAACCAACCGACAGGAAATACCTGGTCAAACGGTGCCACAACGCCATCAATTACCGTGACAACAGCAGGAACCTATACTTTAACTAATACAAACGGACTTTGTACAAGCACACCTGCATCTATAACTATTACTGCAGAGGGCGATCCTAATGTTCAGATTGCGGGGAATTTGGTTTTGTGTGAATCTCCTGCACAACTTACTGCATCGGCGTCCGGAACAGGAAATACGTACACCTGGTCAAATGGCAGCACCGGAAATACGATTTCAGCTTCAACTCCGGGAATTTATACCGTTACCGTAAAAACACCGGCCAATTGTGAATATCAGAAATCTGTTACCGTGACGCAAGGTATTGTTCCTGTAGTGCAGAATTCGACTTTAAGCCAATGTTCGGGGACTTCAACAGCAACATTTAATCTAATAAGCGCACAAACCAATATCAGTACCACTTCAGGAGTAACATTTGACTACTATGTAAATCAGGCAGATGCCGTAGCCGGAAATACGAATACCATTGCAACACCAACTGCCTATATTTCAGGAAATGCCATTATTTATGTTCGGGTAAAATCTGCAACCTGCTCTAAAGTTGCTCAATTGCAATTAATTGTCAATCCAAAGCCGCTGCCGGTTATTACTGCTTCAGCAACGGCAATTTGTAATGGAAATACCGTAACATTAACCTCAAATTTAGCTACCGGAAATGTTTGGTCAAACGGACAAACTACGCAAAGCATCATTGTTTCCAGCGCCGGGACTTATACTTTAACCAATAATAACGGGACATGTACGAGTGATCCTGTTTCTATAACTATAGCTGCCGGAACAGATCCCAATGCGCAAATCAGTGGAAATTTAACTTTTTGCCAAGGAAATTCCACTACATTGACCGCAACTGCAACCGGTACGGGAAACACATTTTCTTGGTCCAATGGCGTTAATGGAACAATCAATACCGTTACAAACGGAGGAATTTATACGGTAACCGTTACAACTCCAAGCGGATGTCAGTACCAAAAATCGGTCACCGTTATTATGGATCCTGCCATTACAATTAATATTGCTCCACCTGCACAGATTACCTGTACTACTCCACAGATTGTGCTAAATGCTTCAACTTCAGTTTATCAGGCCGGATCGACTTTTTTATGGACGGCAACCGGTGGCGGAAACATCGTTTCAGGAGCCAATACTTTAACACCGACCATTAATAACGGCGGAACTTATACGCTTACTATTACAAGCCCTACTCCACAAGGATGCACAAAACAGGCTTCAGTGACTGTTCTTAAGAATACCACACCACCTTCCATAACGGTTACAGCCCCCAATCTTACCATCTGTAAAGGGCAGTCTATAACACTAACAGCTTCTGGAGCCGCCACTTACACCTGGACCGGATTAACAGGAAGCGGAAACATTCAGACGGTTGCACCAAACTCCACAACGACTTATACCGTAACCGGCGTCGGAACAAACGGATGCGCTGCACAAACCGCTGCAACCATTACCATTAATGTTGTTCCTGACATTTCTTCTTCTTTGCACAATATTGAAATATGTAAAGGCGACACCACTATATTAGACGCAGGATCAGGTACAAACTACACGTATGTATGGAGTACAGGAGCCACCACACAAACAATCAGCACTTCTACAGCGGGGACTTATACCGTAACCATAAGTAATGGAGTCTGTTCGAAAACATTTACAGCCATTGTTTCTTATATTGTTACACCAGAAATTACTGAAGTGGTATATAACAACAATACTTTGACAATCAATGTAAAAAACAGCGGAAATACCGCTTTGGAATACTCAATTGATGGCGGAATAACTTGGCAGTCATCAAACGTTTTCACCAATATTTTCAGAAATACGCAGTATACCATCAAAGTGAGAAACAGAGGCGCTGCCTGTGATTCAAGTACAGAATACTATACGTTTTTCATGTCTAACGTCATCACTCCGAACAGCGACGGGATCAATGATGTAATTGATTTTAGTGAAATCAGTAAATACGGAAATTTTGACGGAAATATTTTTGACAAGTACGGCAAGGTTATTTTTAAGCCGACTTCAAAAACTCCGATTTGGGATGGAAAATATATTGGAAGACCTCTTCCGACCGACACGTATTGGTACAGGTTATTTTGGCTGGACAGAATAACCAAAAAGCCTGTAGAATCATCCGGCTGGATTTTGCTTAAAAACAGAGAATAATAATTTGAGATGCCGGAAATTAATTTCCGGCATCTTCGTTTTAATGCTATAAATTCAATATGAATCTAATTTAAACAAATTTCGTATATTTGTAGTCATTATTTACGGGGTTGACTGGTTTCGACAGCAAGGTCAATGGGTAAGTAAGCATGCAGAGAACCGTAGCGCGATCTCTTTAATCCCTTGCTACACACTTTTAACTGGCAACGAAGAGTTCGCTCTTGCAGCTTAATCCGAATAAAGTAAGATTCTAAGCGCTTTCCCGAAGATAGTAAGGAAGCAAGATGTCTCACAAATGCTCCGTTCTACGGCGTTTGATCCTGAGATATAGTAATGTAGAAATAAGGTTTTAGACGCTTCGGCTAAAACTCGAAAACCTCAGAAGATAAGCTGGAAGTTGGGTGTCTGCTCTCTGCCCCCAGTCGAAAACCAATAGCAGAATAAGCATGTAGAAATCTTATGTATTGCTTGTTTGGACGAGGGTTCGAATCCCTCCAACTCCACATTATGATTAAAGAGAATTTGTAAATTATTGAATTTCAAATAATTACATCTTCTCTTTTTTTTATGTGCCAAATCTACCCAAATTTTAATATACTTTATAATGCGAATTATGATAAAATTAGATTTTTTAAAAAAAATTAAAATCTTGGAATGAGCTGTTATTGTTCTGCAGAACTTTATTCATTACAAAAATCATTTCGTTTGGTAATATTATATAGATCTCTGTTTATTTAATCGTTTTTACTGACCCTAAAATTTCTTGAATGTGTTTTATTTGCTCTGGAGATAGATTTTTTTTAGGAATCAAGATAGCAGATAAATTGTTTTGATAGATTAGAAACCAATTTTTCTTTTCAACGATTTTATAAATTTTCGACCAGAGAATTTCCATATAGAAGGATTCGCCTTTGATTTTTATCTCATCTTGGGCTAAATCCATATCTAATGTTTCCCGTAGATGATTGCTCGAGTAATAATTTCTTATAATGGTAGTAAATATCACAGTCGGCTGAATCACGGCAATCAAAAGTAAAGTGATGTATTGATAAATTACAGGTTCTGGTAGATTTAAAATATGTAAGTGGTAAAGCGCAATCCATAGCGCGAGTAATAACGCGAAACAGACAAGAAATATCATGATTGGCTTTGAATAGGTTAAGCTAAATAATATTTTCAAATATTGTCTGATGGTCACTTTTGCTTTTAACTTCATTCTATCGTTTTTGAGATTTTCAAAATTTAATCATCACATCTGTCATCTAACGCCATTTAATCTACTATAAGTATCGTGTTCTTTCCATATGTTTCCTTAAAAAGCTTCGTAAGAACAAAATTATAAAATTCTTCACCTGATTTTTCACTTATTTTACGAGGTCTCAAACATAATAGAAAATTCAGTAAATTCGGAGGGAAGTTAATGATTTTAATCTAAGCTTAGGGAATTCAAATAAGGAAAACATAGCATGATAAAAAGTTTACTTAATAACATTCAAAATCTGATAGAATTAAACCAATCCGAAAAAGACATTGTCACTTCTTTATTTAAAGAGAAGGTTTATAAAAAAGGGGACTTCTTTTTAGAAGAAGGGGAAATTTGCAAACAAGTTGGATTTATTACAAAGGGGTTGATGAGGTATTACATTAATCATGATGGTGAAGAAAAAACATATGCTTTCTCTCAAGAAAATCAGTATGCATGCAATTATGAAAGCTTTCTTCCTCAAAACCCATCGTCAAAGATTATTCAGGCTTTAGAAGACAGTGATGTCTTAGTGATTTCGTATAGTGACCTGCAAATACTCTATGAAAAAGTACGTAACGGGGAACGTTATGGCAGAATTGCTATTGAAACGGTTTTTTTGCAAATGTTGAAGGATATCCATTCATTGTATACAGAATCACCTCAAGTACGTTATGAAAGATTTTTAAATAACCATCCAGATTTGCAACAAAGAATTTCACAATATCACATCGCGTCGTTTGTTGGTGTAAAGCCACAATCACTAAGCCGCATTCGTAAAAGAATTTTTAAGTAGAATTTGATTTATTAACTCAGGTGCACGAATAACGTGTCCCGCTATGCTAATTTTGTGTCATTATTAACACGTAAAACAAATAGCATGACTACTAAAATTTCTTATGGGATCGCATTATTATTAGGTTTGGGAATGATTTTTCTTGGCTCCCGCTTTTTTTGGTCTCCCGAAACAGCAACAGCCGAATATGGCATCCATTTTAATGTACAGGGAGATTATTCATTTCATTATATAAAAGGTATTAGAGACATATTCTCCGGGCTGATCATTTGTGTTTTTGTGCTATTAAATGAGCGGCGGGCTTTGGGAGTAACGCTGTTAGCGGGAACAATGATTCCACTTAATGATATGCTTATCGTGCTCAGCAAAAGTTATAACAGTATCTTTCAGGCGCTGCCCCATATTGTTGCCATCGTAATCTGTGCTGTATTCGGGATAATATTACTAGCCACTAAATCCCAGTCTAAAACGCTATGAAAGCAGCAGCAGGATATATCAAGCTGATTCATTCAATTGACAGCGATAATAAAAGCGTATTGGAACTGAATATTCTTCCCGGAGAAAAAACTCCGTGGCATTATCACACTTTCTTCTCAGAAACATTTGAAATCCTAAAAGGATGCCTGGAAGTAGGAAAAGGCAAAAATATCCTCCATTTAAAGCAGGGAGACATAGCTACCATAATGCCAAATGAAAAACATTACTATCATAACGTTTCTAATGAAAAATGTACTATAACCACCACCATTGTTCCCGGAAATAAAAACTTTGAAACTGCCCTTTTTATTTTAAAGGGTCTTGCTAACGATGATTTGACCAACAATTTAGGAACACCCAAGAGGTTTATAGATTTAGTATTGTTTGTATATTTAAGCAATTCCAGAATGGTTGGGGTTCGGAAAATAGCGGAGCCGGTATTTAACTTCTTTGCTAAAGCCGCTATTAAAAAGGGAAAACTTATTGAATTAACACAAAAATATTGTGTCGGTATTCTATAAAATAGATTGTTTACTCCTGTTTAACTTCATGAAATGCTGTTCCAAATTTATAATATTAAAAACAAAACAATATGGAAAACCTGAAACCTACTCCGATTACAGTAAACCCGACAGGCGGAGAAATATTATCTGTTGCTGGAGGTAATTACCGCATACTTGTATCGGGCAAACAAATCAATGGCGCATTTGCGGCTATTGAAATGCTAGTGCCCCCACAAAATGGTCCGGGACCTCATTCCCATGCCGATTTTTATGAATCCTTTTATGTAGTAGATGGCGAGGTAAACGTATATTCCGAAGCCGGATCCTACACCGCAAAAAAAGGGTCTTTTGTAGTGGTACCCAAAGGAGGAATCATACATTATTTTAAAAATGTAAGTGATAAGACGGCTCAATTGCTTTGTACGGTTGTTCCTGCGGGACTAGAAGAGTTTTTTGAAGAGATTGGCGATCCTGTAGCGGCAGGTGAATTTCTTCCGCCATCACCGATGAGCCCCGAATCGATTGAAAACTTACAGGCTACAGCGCTAAAGTATGGACAGGTAGTTTATCCACCAGACTTTCTCAATCAGAAATAACATTTTTTCATAAGTTAAATACTTGAAAATTGATCCGATAGTGTAAGAAATGCACTCATGAAGAGTTTTTCAGAATAGGTATTAATCTAATGATTCAATCAAGATTCACACGGTGATGAATCTTTATTGAAAATGTTTAATTCTATAGTTCGAGATAACTTTTAAATATTACTAATTATCTTACTGAAAGCATGGATACAAAGATTAAATAAAATTAAAATCTTGATATCAATGTAAAACTGTAGTCTCTTCAACGCATCGAATTAAAAGGTAATAAAAGTAATCGGCCATTCTCTTAAAATTAAACAGTTCGTTATCTAATTTATTCTGCAAAGTAACACCCATAATATAATCCAACATAAATTTGACAATACTGTATAAAAAAAAATCTAAACACCTGGAAATTAAAATACTAAACACAGACATCATAAAATACCGCTCTTCTGCCGACAAAAAAGTGTAAAAAAATGTTTTATCGTAAAGAATTTTATATATTTGCACCATCTAACAATAAAAAAATATTTACTATGTCAGACATTGCATCAAGAGTAAAAGCTATCATCGCTGATAAGCTTGACGTTGAAGAAACAGAAGTAACTCCTGAGGCTAGCTTCACGAATGATTTGGGAGCAGATTCACTAGATACAGTTGAGTTAATTATGGAATTTGAAAAAGAATTTAACATTCAAATCCCTGATGACCAGGCTGAAAAAATTACTACTGTAGGGCACGCTATTGCTTATATAGAAGAAGTAGTAAATAAATAATATCTTCAATAGGAAATTACAAGTTTATGGAATTAAAAAGAGTAGTTGTAACCGGCTTTGGCGCAATAACACCCATCGGTAATAATGCGAATGAATACTGGGAAAGCCTTGTAAAAGGTGAGGGCGGTGCCGCTCCGATTACTCTTTTTGATGCCAAAAATTTCAAAACGAAGTTTGCGTGTGAAGTGAAAAACTTCGATCCGTTGCAGTATTTTGATAAAAAAGAAGCAAAAAAAATGGATCGTAACACTCAGCTTGGGATGGTCGCTGCCAGAGAAGCAGTAGCCCACTCAAGAATTATGGAAGATCAAGTAGACAAAAACAGAGTCGGAGTAATCTGGGGATCGGGAATTGGCGGTTTAGAAACCTTTGAAACGGAAGTTTTAGGGTGGGCAAACACAGAAATTCCAAGATTTAACCCATTTTTTATTCCCAAAATGATTGCGGACATTACACCGGGACACATTTCTATAGAATATGGTTTCCACGGTCCCAATTATACCACTGTTTCTGCCTGCGCTTCATCTGCAAATGCATTAATTGATTCCAAAATGCTGATCCAGCTTGGTAAAGCAGACGTTATTGTCTGTGGAGGCTCAGAAGCCGCTATCACGGCAAGTGGCGTTGGAGGATTTAATGCAATGATGGCACTTTCTACAAGAAATGACGATCCTACTACAGCATCAAGACCGTTTGATAAAGACCGCGATGGTTTTGTCTTAGGTGAAGGTGCGGGAACGATTATTCTTGAAGAATATGAACACGCTGTAAAGCGCGGCGCAACAATATACGCAGAATTATTAGGAGGCGGTATGAGTGCCGATGCACATCATATGACAGCACCACATCCTGAAGGTCTGGGAGCTTATTTAGTAATGAAAAATTGCCTCGAAGATGCAGGATTAACTGCTGATGAAGTAGATCATATCAATATGCATGGTACCTCTACTCCATTAGGAGATGTTGCAGAATCCAGCGCAATTTCAAGATTATTGGGTGAGCATGCATATGACATTCAGATTAATTCTACAAAATCAATGACCGGCCACCTTTTGGGAGCTGCAGGCGTCATTGAAGCTATTGCTGCTGTAGGAACCATTATCCATGGTATTGTTCCACCTACCATCAATCATTTTACTGATGATGAGAATATCGACAGCAGGCTTAATTTTACCTTTAACCATGCTGTGAAAAAAGATGTGAAAGTAGCCATGAGTAACACTTTTGGATTTGGTGGGCATAATGCTTGCGTTCTGTTTAAGAAAATCTAATTATTACTGAATGGAGTTACAGAAATACTTTTCTAAATTCCTTCTCAAACAAAGAAAAAGAACATTAACGGAAAGGGATTATTTTCTGACGATGGAGCTTAATAAAATTTTAGGCGCTCAAATTCAGAATATAAGCTTTTACCGTGAAGCGTTTTCTATTAAAAGTTCTTCTAAAAGCCAGGACAGTAATTACGAAAGGCTCGAATTTTTAGGAGATTCTGTTTTGGGAACAATCGTTTCATGCCATTTGTTTCACACCTATCCTACAGCCAATGAAGGATATATGACACAGATGAAATCTAAGATTGTAAATAGGAAAAATCTTAACAAATTAGGAGAAGATTTAAAACTAACCGACCTTTTACAAAAAAATAACCACGCAGTGGCTTTGGGAGAAAACATTTCAGGAAATCTCTTTGAAGCGTTAGTTGGCGCGGTTTATCTTGATTTTCAATATGATACCTGTAAAAAAATTGTATTGGAAAGACTTTTGACTCCTTCCGAAATCAATAAGCTGGAAAACAAGATTGTAAGCTATAAAGGCCTGCTTCTTGAATGGAGCCAAAAGAAAAAACTGAATATAAAGTATGAAACCTGCGAAGAAATTCAGGTGAATAAAAGTATTGTTTTTCGCTGTCACGTCTGGCTCGGAGAAGAAAAAATCTCTAATGCCATGGAAACCTCCAAAAAAAAGGCGGAAGAAAAAGCTGCACAGAGAGCATTTTATATTTTAAACAAAAAAGAAAATATACTTGGAAATCCAAAAACTTTATGACATAGATGATATTGAATGTGAGGATATTACCATTGGTTTGGTAAGATTGGCTAAACATATCCCTGATCATGAATTTTTTTTCAGAATAAACGAGAAAAACAACCTTAACTTTTCAAGAATTGAAGATTTTGTTTTTCACGGATCGTATTTTAATTATTATTTTCCCAGATTTGAAGCTTATCATAAGTTTACAAAGACCTGTTTTACTTTCATATCGAATAAATCATCTGAGAGTAGTCAAAAAAAAATACAAACTGAGCTTTTCTCAGAAGAAGAAAACATTAAATTTTTATTAAATAATCAGACTGAAGTAGAATATATTATTCACAGTTCGGAACAATTCCCTGATTTTTCCGTAATTTTGCTCCCTGAAAATCTTGTCTTTCCGATTCAAGATTACCAACTGAGTTCTGAAGAAGAACTGTATCAAATTATCCAGTATTATGAATAAGTATTTAAAGAAAACAAAAATTATCGCAACATTAGGGCCCGCTTCATCTTCAAAAGAAGTAATGTTAGGCCTTATAAAAGCCGGTGTAGACATATTTCGAATAAATTTTTCACATGCAGATTACGATTTGGTGCGATCCAATATCGAAATCATCAGAGAACTCAATAAAGAATATGGTTTTTCTGTAGGTATTTTAGGAGATTTACAAGGACCAAAATTAAGAGTAGGTGTTGTAAAAGAAGGGTCTTACCTTAATCCTGGAGATATATTAACTTTTACGAATGAAAAGATTGAAGGAGATTCTACGAAGGTGTATATGACGTATCAGCAATTTCCTCAGGATGTAAATGTAGGAGAAAGAATCCTGATTGATGACGGAAAGCTTGTTTTGGAAGTTTTGGAAACCAATCAGATTGACACCGTAAAAGCAAAAACAATACAAGGAGGGCCATTGAGTTCTAAAAAAGGGGTTAACCTTCCCAATACCAATGTTTCGCTTCCTGCACTTACCGAGAAAGATATTTTGGATGCCAATTTTATGCTTGACATGGAGGTCGACTGGATTGCGCTTTCGTTCGTACGTCATGCACAGGATATTATTGATCTTAAAGAATTGATTTCCAAGCACCCGAACGGTAAATTCAAAACTCCGATTATTGCAAAAATTGAAAAACCGGAAGGAGTAAAAAATATTGACCAGATTTTATTGGAATGTGACGGTTTAATGGTTGCCCGTGGAGATTTAGGAGTAGAAGTACCGATGGAAGAAGTTCCGGCAATTCAGAAAACGTTGGTAGAAAAAGCAAGATTCTACTCCAAACCTGTCATTATCGCCACACAGATGATGGAAACGATGATCAACAGCCTGACTCCTACAAGAGCGGAAGTGAACGATGTTGCCAATTCTGTACTGGATGGTGCAGATGCCGTAATGCTTTCTGGTGAAACTTCTGTAGGAAGATATCCTGTTCAGGTGGTGGAGAATATGTCTAAGATTGTTAAGAATATTGAAAAGACAAATTTTTATCAGCATAAAAATGCTCCTATTGAAAAAGACTTTAACTGCATCGATGAGAGATTCATTACCAACAGAGTTTGCCTTGCCGCTGTAAGAATTGCAAAAAGCACCAATGTTGCGGCTATTGTTACTTTGACGCATTCCGGATATACTGCTTTCCAGATTTCGGCGCACAGACCAAATTCTCACATCATCATCTACAGCTCAAACAAGAGAGTGATTACAATGCTGAATCTGCTTTGGGGAGTACGTGCCTATTATTATGATATGAATAAATCTACTGATGAAACGATAATTCAGGTAAATATGTTGACGCATAATCACGGATACATTGAAACCGGCGATTTTGTTATCAATATCAATGCGACACCATCATACGAAGGCGGGAAAACCAATACGCTGAGATTAACAACGATATAATTATTTTATCTGAAAAAAACGCCCGAAAATAAATTTTCGGGCGTTTTCATTTTCAATTAGTTTCCTATAATCGTTTTTGGCGTAACAAATTCTTTTAAGGCCAGTAAAGAAAGCTCAGTACCATATCCGGAAGATTTTGTTCCCCCAAATGGAAATCGCGGGTCAGAACTTGTCATCCTGTTGATATTCACCGTTCCGGATTCAAGGCCGTTGATAAAAAACTGCTGACGTTCGGGATCTTTAGTCCACACTGCATTAGAAAGACCGAAAGGGACGTTATTCGCAATTTCTAATGCTTCTGCGTCATCTTTTGCAATTAAAACCATTCCTAGAGGCCCGAATAATTCTTCCTTTAAAATTGGGTTTCCTTCTTCCACTTTAATTAAGCCGGGTTTGAATTCGGTATCGGACATTCTTTCTAAAGCTATTATAACTTCTGCCCCATTCTCTAATGCTCTGTGATATTGTTTTTCCAGATCATCCGCCAAATCCGGTCTTGCCATACCTGCGATTTTAGTTTCCTTTTTCATAGGATCTGCAGGAATGTATTTTTGATATTCAGCAATAAATTTGGGAAGAAAATCAGCTTCAATATGTTCCTGAATGATAAACCTTTTTGCGGCGACACAGGTTTGTCCACAATTTTGTAACCTCGCTAAAGCGCCTACTTTTGCTGCTTCATCCAGATCTGCATCATCCAGAACAATAAAAGCGTCACTGCCTCCAAGTTCTAAAAGAGACTTTTTAATTTTTTTACCGGCAATAGATGCCACTTCCGCACCCGCTTTTTCACTTCCTGTAAGGCTTACTGCTTTAATTGTTTCATGTTCCAGAATTTCTTTTACATCTTTATGCCCCACTTCTAGATTCTGAAATATACCTTCAGGGAAACCTACATCCGTAAATATTTTTTCAAGGGTATTCCCGCTTCCGAAACAGATCGAAGCATGTTTTAACACAACGGTATTTCCTGCTAAAATTGCCGGAACTGCGAATCTTAAAACCTGCCAGAATGGAAAATTCCAGGGCATAATTCCTAAAATCACTCCTTTAGGAACGTAATGAATTTCTGAAAAATGATACTCCGATTGTATTTTTTCGGGTTGAAGTACATTTTCAGCTTCAGCATAATACGTCATCATCAAAGCGCATTTTTCAATTTCTGAAACAGATTGAGAAATGGGCTTATTCATTTCTTTTGTGATAATTGTACCCAGCTCTTCTGCATTTTCTCTAAGAAATGCTGCTGCTTTTGCAATCAGTTTTTGTTTTTCAGCAAATGGAACTTTTTTCCATTGTTCAAAAGCGGCATCGGCTTTAAGTAATTTATTTTCGATAGATTTATCCATGTAATACTTAATTATAATTGAGGAAAGAAAAATTTCTTTCTTTTACCTGAAGCAACAAAATTGCAAAAATTTGTATACTTACAGTGTTCTTAAATGATGATACTTTCTATGATTTGCATTAATTTGTTAAATCATAAACCATTCATTCACGAGACTTGCAGCGAGTTTTGATGTTCTTTCATGGATATCAAATTCCGGATTCACTTCTGCGATATCCAATGCGATCAGTTTATCATTTTTAAGAATATGTCTGTAAAAATGCATGAATGCGGCATCTGCGAAAATCCCGTTATACGATGAAGCTGAAACTCCGGGCGCAATCGAAGCATTAAAAACATCCATACAAACTGTAAGGTAAGCGACATCTACTTCTTCCAGCAAATCATCAATTCGCTGATAAATGGATGGTAAGTTTTCGAAAAAAATTTCATCTGCAAGAATGTATTTCATCCCGTATTGATGGGCAGTATCAAATAATTTTAGTGTATTTGAATTTTTCTGAATCCCTATATGTAATGAATGGATATTTCCTTCCTGCGCGATCTGCCAAAATCCTGTACCTGAAGTTGCGCCCACTCCACTTTCTGGCTGTCTGTTGTCAAAATGAGCATCAATATTGATAATCCCAACCTTTTTACCGGGAAAAGCTTTTTTTATTCCGGAATAATGGGCAAAAGTCACTTCATGGCCACCACCCAAAATCAGGGATTTTCCACCTTTTGTTAAAACCTGCGAAACTTTTTCAGCAAGTAGATTTTGTGTCTGCTCCAAATTTCCGTTTTCACAGGTAATGTTTCCAAAATCTAAAAGTGAAAAATCAGGAAGGGTAACCGGGAAATTAGCCATATTTTTTCTGATGATATCCGGAGCATTTTTTGCACCCACTCTGCCTTTATTTCTTCGGACTCCTTCATCCACGGCAAAACCGTGTAACACGAAATCATTCGTTGAAATGTTTTCATAGTGCGTCTCTTCCTTTACTCTCTGAAAAATCCTGTGGTAAAGAAGCTCTTCACCGTCTAATCTGCCTTGCCAAATCATATTAATACGTATAAGTGATGTAATTAAATTTTATTTCCGTTGATATATACATGTTCAGCTTTTAGGCTTCCCTGATGATACAGAATATTCTGAAAATTATCTGTTTTGAACGTGACAAAATCAGCTTTTAAACCATTTTCCAATTTTCCCCGGTCTTCCAAACCTAATGCAAAAGAAGACCTAAATGTCATTCCTGCTAAAACTTCTGCAGTAGTCAGCTTTTCATATGTAGCTAAAATGGAAGCTTGTGTTATTAAATTTCCCATGGGTGCGGAACCCGGATTCCAGTCACTTGCAATTGCCAGAATTGCTCCCGCATCCAGCAATTTTCTTGCCGGTGTAAATTTTTCTCCCAATCCTAAACTCGCACCCGGTAATGCTGTAGCAACCGTATCCGATTGTGCTAAAAACTCAATATCTTCATTAATAGTTGCTTCCAGATGATCAGCAGATTTTGCGCCGACTTCCACGGCAATTCTTGAACTTCCCGGAGTAAACTGGTCTGCATGAACTGTAATTTCAAAACCTAAACCTTTAGTTTTAATCAAGAAATCTTTACTTTCCTCCGGCTGAAAAGCCGACTTTTCAATAAAAATATCAACTCTCTTTGATAAATTTTCTTCTTTTACTTTCGGTAAAATTTCGGTAAGAATATATTGCAAGTATTCTTCGTTGTCCCCATCAAAATCTTTAGGTTTCAGATGAGCAGAGAGACAGGTAGAAATTAAAGTCGCTTCTGTCTGTTCGCCTGCTTTTTTGATGATACGGAGCATTTTAAGCTCGTTTTCAATGTCTAATCCATACCCGCTTTTTACTTCTATTGTCGTAATTCCTAATGAAATTAAAATAGTAATTCTTTCTAATAAAGTTTTTAACAATTCCTCTTCAGACGCATTTCTCGTATGCTGTACCGAGCTCCAGATTCCGCCGCCGCTTTCTGCGATTTCAAGATAGGTTTTCCCAGCATTACGCATGGCAAAATCATTGGCGCGGTTTCCGCCGAAACAAATATGAGTGTGAGAATCTATAAACGCGGGAAGAACAACCTGTGTCCCTTCCATTTCTTCAATCTCGGTATATGGATTTTCAGATTTTAATTGTTCAAAATTTCCGATCTGCTGAATTTTGTTGTCTTGTATTAAAATACCTCCATCTGTGATAATTTCAAGCTGATCATCCGATAATTTGCCTCTCAGAGAAAGATGGGCAAGTGTTATAATTTGCTTAAATGGTCCTACTAATTTCATGCTTGCTAAATTACAAATACAATTTCAGACTTGACCTAAATTTGCTATCTTTGAAGTAAATGAAATGAATTAATGCCAGATTTTTTACATCCTGATAAGGAAAATTATTCCGATGAGGAACTCATACAGGAAGAAAAAATTCGTCCGCAGAGTTTTAAGGATTTTGCCGGACAAAGAAAAACGCTTGAGAACCTCGAGGTTTTCGTTGCTGCTGCCAAAAACCGTGGCGGCGCACTCGATCATGTCCTGTTACACGGGCCACCCGGTTTAGGAAAAACGACCTTATCCAATATTATTGCCAACGAACTTGGGGTGAACTGTAAAATCACTTCTGGTCCCGTTCTTGACAAACCCGGAAGTTTGGCAGGCTTGCTTACCAATCTGGAAGAAAATGATGTGCTTTTTATTGATGAAATCCACAGATTATCACCCATTGTTGAAGAATATTTATATTCTGCAATGGAGGATTTTAAAATTGATATCATGCTTGAGACAGGACCGAATGCAAGGAGTGTCCAAATCAGCTTAAACCCTTTTACATTAGTGGGCGCTACGACAAGAAGCGGAATGCTGACAAAACCGATGTTGGCAAGATTCGGGATTCAGAGCAGGCTGGAATATTATAGTGTTGAGCTTCTCTCAATGATTATCATCAGAAGTGCGCGGGTTTTAGGAATAAAAATTTATGAAGATGCAGCGATTGAAATTGCCAGAAGAAGCCGCGGAACCCCGAGAATTGCCAATGCCTTACTGAGAAGAGTACGCGATTTTGCTGAAATAAAAGGAAACGGAGAAATAGAAATAGAGATTACAAAATATGCTTTAAATTCTTTAAATGTAGACGAGTTTGGCCTAGATGAAATGGATAACAAAATCATGCGGGTCATGATTGAAAACTTTAAAGGAAAACCGGTAGGAATTTCTGCTTTGGCAACTTCTATCGCCGAAAATCCGGAAACACTGGAAGAAGTCTACGAACCTTTCCTGATTCAGGAAGGATTTATCATCAGAACGCCAAGAGGCCGTGAAGTGACTGAAAAAGCATACCGTCATCTGAATATTGCAATCCCCAGAAACCCGGGAGAATTATTTTAACGAATCATGTTTATCCCAAAATTATACAGGAGTGAAGATTACAATCTGATGAAAGAAATTATCAGAGAAAATGCCTTCGCTTTACTGATCTCCGCTGCTGATAAAATAAGAGCAACGCATTCTATGATGTTGCTGAATGAAGATGATCTGGAAAACATGTATATTGAAACTCATATTTCCAGAGCAAATCCGCAGGCAAAAATATTGAAAAACGGAGATGATGTTTTGTGTGATTTTCTGGGTGCCCACGCTTATATTTCGAGCAGTTGGTATGATCACGTCAATGTATCAACCTGGAACTATGAAGCCGTTCAGGTTAATGGAAAAGTAGAATTGATGGATTCGGACGATCTTTACAATCATTTGGAAAAATTAACCTCAAAATACGAGAAATGGCAAAAATGCCCAATGATGGTAAAAGATATGGGTAAAGAATTTATTGAAAAAGAAATGAAAGGTGCTTTTGGATTAAAAATAATACCGACTGAAATATTCATTGCACAAAAGCTTTCCCAGAATAGAAAAGAAACAGATTTTCAAAATATCATTATCCAGCTGGAAAATTCGGACGATGATGGAAAGAAAATTGCCGAAAAAATGAAGCAAATCAACAGAAAAAAAAATAAAACATAGTATATGAAACTATATCCTTTACAATGCGGAAAATTCAAGCTGGACGGCGGTGCCATGTTTGGTGTTGTTCCGAAAAGTCTATGGGAAAAAACGAATCCGGCAGATGAGAAAAATTTAATCGAACTCGGAACACGGTCTCTCCTTATCGAAGACGGTAAAAAGCTTATCCTGATTGATTGCGGACTTGGAAATAAACAGGATGAAAAGTTCTTTGGCCATTATTCGTTGTGGGGTGATGACAGTTTAGATAAAAACTTAAAAAAATACGGCTTTGTAAAAGAAGATATTACTGATGTGTTCTTCACCCACCTTCATTTCGACCACTGCGGTGGCGCTATTGAATGGAATGATGACAGATCCGGCTACCGCCCTGCATTTAAAAATGCACAGTTCTGGACCAACGAAAATCACTGGAAATGGGCAACGGAACCCAATCCCAGAGAAAAAGCAAGTTTTTTAAAAGAAAATATTCTTCCGATACAGGAAAGCGGGCAGCTCAACTTTCTTTCTCTTCCGAAAACCGGAAATTACGGTTTTGAACCTGATTTGAAAATGGATGTCATTTTTGTTGACGGCCATACTGAGAAACAAATGCTTCCGGTCATTCAGTACCAGGAAAAAACGATTGTTTTTGCTGCCGACCTCATTCCTACTGCAGGACATATTCCTCAGGTTTATGTAATGGGATATGATACAAGACCTCTTCTAACGGTAGAAGAAAAAGCGAAATTTTTGAAACAATGTATTGATAATGATTATCTGTTGTTTTTTGAACATGATGCTCATCACGAATTGGCAAGTCTGAAAATGACTGAAAAAGGGATACGTCTTGATGAAACATTCAGCTTTAATGAAGTTTTTGGATATTGATTATGGAAGATTTAAATTCAGAAACAACAGCTCAGGAATCTGAACCCGGCCCCAAGATCATCGGTCTTACAGGTGGTATCGGCTCCGGAAAAACTACAGTGGCAAAGTGTATTGAAAACTGCGGATTTCCTGTGTATTATTCTGATGAAAGAGCAAAAACAATTGTAAATGATGATGAAGCGCTCAAAAGTAGAATTAAGGATCTTTTAGGCAGCGATTCTTATGATGAAAATGAATTGTACAACAGAAAATATGTAGGGCAAAAAGTTTTTAATGATGAAGAATTGCTTTTACAGTTAAACAGCATCATTCATCCCGCCGTACGTGTGGATTTTGAAAAATGGGTTTCGCAGCAGACTAAATATCTGATCTTTAAAGAAACGGCTTTATTATTCGAATTAAAGCTTCATAAGGAGTGCTATAAGTCACTTTTGGTTACTGCTGAAGATAATATCCGAATTAAAAGAGTGATGGACAGAGATGCTAAAACCTACCGTGAAGTACAGTCTGTCATTGAAAAGCAAATGCCTGAAAAAGACAAAATAAAACTGGCAGACTACATTATCTATAACAACACCAATATTGATGATCTGAGAGAACAAACTGAAAGGATCATTTTCGAAATTGAATAAAAAGCCGCAATAACTGCGGCTTTTTTTACCTTAAAACAAAAAAAAAATAAGCTCTCATTTCTGAGAGCTTATTTCCTTTAAAATTATTGATTATTCTTTAATAAATTTCTTCTGTATAGATCCTTGAGCGTCTTCAATATCCAATACATATAATCCGTTAATCAACTTGCTTACGTCAATCTTATTATTTAAGATTACTCCGCTTGATACGAGTTGTCCACCAGCAGTATAAATTTTATAATTTGCTTTTTTGCTGATATTTTTAACGTTTAATATTGAACTTACCGGGTTAGGATAAATCAAGATATCGGTTTGGTTAATAGGATTAACCACAGGAACCTTAGAAATTCTTACTGTATAATCTTCAACCTCACCAGTCTGGAAGTTGGTACAGTTTACAGGAATTCCGTCTTTCTGCATCGCCACTCTCATTACTACATATTGGAAATTGGTGTTGCTTACATAAGCATCCGCTGGTACATTAAATGTTCCGTTAACCGTAGCATTGGTATTTGGACCTGAAGAAAATACTTTTTCATTAATATCAAAATAACCATTTCTGTTAAAATCGATCCAGACTGCTACTCCGGTATTGGTTGTAGCACCGGTTTTCTTCTCTATAGAAATCTGATTATCTGCAGACCCCTGAATCATTTCTATAAACTTCGCAGGAACTCCTGTGAAATCTGAATAGTTTGATGCAAGTGTGTTACTTTCCATTACAGGTTTACCATTAGGCGTTACTTTAACTTTAGAGATATAATCTGATGCAGAAGCAGAAGAAGACATCTGGCAATATGTAATTGTAGGCGTAGTAAAGAAGTATGGAGGAGTATAGTTACCCGGAGTTCCATTACAAATATTCACTACCTGCATTTCATATTTTGTCAATTCTAGCAATCCTGTCAATGTATAGGTATTCGTAGCCACCGGAATTGTAGTCCAGCTCGGAATACCTACTTTTCTATATCTTAACATATAAGTTGCACCAGGGAAAGCATCCCAGTTAACAACTGCACTGGTAGGTGTAATTGCTGAGATCGTAAGTCCTGGAGGAGGTAACTCACAAATTCTTACAGTCGTAAATACTTGTGGATTTGAGTACGTATTTGGCGTAGTTTCACCGTTACAGATATTTGCAACCTGAACTTCATATGTTACAAAAGAACTCAGTCCTGTAAGTGTGTATGTATTTGCAGGAGGCAATGGCAATGTTACATTATTCCATGTTGTTGTTCCTACAATTCTCCATCGCAATACATAGGTTGCACTTGGTACAAGTGGGTTCCATGTAATTACTGCCGAAGTAGAAGTTATATTTGTTACCGTAACATTTGGAGGTGTAGGATCACATCTTGTCTTAAATGTTTTAATTGCAGTATACGTTCCGGGTGTTGCTCCACAAATCGCCGCAACCTGTACTTCATACGTTGTAGCAGGAGTTAAACCTGTAATGGTAATAGGCGGGTTACCTGCAAGAGTAGATACGTTTACACTTGTCCATGTAGTAGTTCCCTGAACTCTATATTGTAATATATAATTAAGATTATTTGTTGCTCCTGTCCAGTTAATCGTTGCTGAATTATGCGTAACCGCACTAAATGTAGGTGCTCCAGGTGTTGCATTGCTGCACGGTCTTAATTTTACCGCATAATCTTCAACTTCACCATCGGTTGCATTCTGGCATAAAACAGGTGCACTTGTACGTTTCAATACCACTCTCATTGTCGTATTTAAAGGTCCGTTATAGGCACCGGCAGGAACTGTGAAATTCAGGTTCGTTATTGGGGTCACCGTACTTGCCGCAGAATTTAAAATCTGTTCCGTAGTTTCAAAGAATCCGTTTCTGTTATAATCAATCCATGCAGAAACCGCATCACTGTACGTAGAACCAACCCAGCTTTTAGATACAGATATTTTATTATTTGCAGAACCTATTTCTAAATTGATTAAGGTTGCCGGAGTAGTATAACTAATATAATTTGTCTGAACAGATGTATTGTTCATCACAGGAAGATTGGTAGGAGTAACCGTTACATTCGAGATGTAATCATTAGTTCCTGTTCCTGTCATAGGACAATATGATAAGGTAGGCGTAGTGAATGTTGTAGATGCCCCAAACGCTCCTGTAGTTCCGCTACAAATTGTTGCAATCTGAACCTGATAACCGGTCTGTTCTGTAAGACCTGTAATAGTGTAGTAACTTTGCCCTGCAGGTAATGTCAAACCTGCTGCACTTGGCAACCAAGCACCTGTAGCACCTACTCTCCATCTGATAATATAAGTAGCTCCTGCAGTAGGTAACCAAGATACATCGGCAGTAGTTGCTGTAAGATTAGAAACCGTTACGTTGGTTGGTGGTGCTGTTGTACAAGGTAACAGATCTATTAGTCGTACGTTGTAATCTTCAACTTCACCCCAAGTAAATGTACCACATGCATTAGGAGTACCTCCTTCCTGCAATATCACTCTCATTTTAATATTCTGGGTTCCCGCATATACTCCTTGAGCAAGGGTAGGAACTGTGAAAGTATTATTTACTACAGATGTTGTATTGGAAGGAGAATCGAGAACTACTTCAGTAGTTTCAAAAATTCCGTTTCTGTTCCAGTCAATCCAGGCTTTCGTACCGGCACTGTAAGAAGTTCCCGGCCATATTTTTGTCACCGAAATGCTGTTATTAGCCTGACCTCTGATTAACGTAACCAATCTTGTAGGATCAGCAGAATAATCGGTATAGAATGGCGGAGGCGTAGATGAGTTACTCACCATAGGTGCCAATCCATTAGGCGTTACCGTTACGTTAGACATATATTCGTAAACCGTAGTACTTGTAGGTCCGGCTGTACAATAAGATATTGCAGGTGTAGTAAAGGTAGAACTTGCAGAGAATGCTCCTGTAGTACCACCACATACTGTAGCAACCTGAACTTCGTATTGAGTAGTTTCATTTAAACCAGTAATCGTGTAGCTATTGGATAAAGGTGCTGTAACATTTACGGTTATCCAAGGTCCGCTTGGCGCTACTCTATATCTTACAACGTATGTAGCTCCCAAAGAAGGTGTCCAAGAAACTGTAGCACTTGTAGGTGTTAAATTATTAACGACAATATTCGCAGGAGGAGCTGTTGTACAAGGTTGTAAGTTTACTCCTACCAGCTGAACTCTAGGAATGTCAGAATATCTGCTGCTCGCAGTTGGTGGGCTTGCAGGATTAGGATTTGTAGTATCATTATAATACAAAATACCTCTATTGGTACCTGCAGCATAACTTCCCCAGTTTGCAGTACATGAATATCCTGCAACATTTTCGTCAACCGCAATTACAATATTGCTGGTCCCATTCCATAAAAACGGTGTACTTAACGGGATTTCTACCCAGGTACCGCTTGTCATATTTGGTAATGTTCCGGAATAAACCTGAGACATATTCGCTAAAGGCACCCAACTGGTTGTCGTAGCAAAATTTGCCTGAGTCGTATTCCCCATATAAACTACCCATTGGTTGTAATTAGCCTGGGTAGCTGCTGTCGCAGATACATAAAATCTGATTGACGTAATATAGTTATTGGTTCCCACCGCTCCTGCTACTTCTGCAGCAGTGTATATTTGTTGGGAGTAGTTATATCCGTAGCACGAATATACCGGTAAGTTTCCTGTTGTTCCGGTACCAGAACCAATTTGTCCCGGCGTGAATGCAGGGCCGGCTGCCCAAGTACTTTTATCTGTTGCAGAACATACCGCTCTTACCCACCAGTAATAGGTAGTTCCTGGTACCAATGGAGATAAACTCACAGAAGTTCCTGAAATTGCAGTTCCCGCCGTTGCGGCAACCGGTGGTGTGCTGCTTGTAGAATAATAATATTCGTAGCCGTTTGCCGGTGCAGGGCTTGGTGCAGTCCATCCGAGTGTAGCACTGTTAGGCGTAATAGTAGGTACAACTAAAGCTGAAGGCACCACACACGTTGGAATTAAAAGAGAAATATTATCAACGGCAGCCGCTGGGCTTGTTCCCACAATATCATCATTTCTCCATTCAAAAACAAGACGCATTGTACTTCCGGCGAAAGTACTTATATTTAAAGCTGTTGTATTATAATTCTGCCATGTAGTCTGCTGATTAAGATCTCCTCCAACTTGGATTCTGCCCCCTCCTGCGGTAATCTGTGTTCCACTAGTAGGCGTAAAAGTTGCAGGCACCAGCCAAACTCTCAAATAGTCATAACCACCTTCTCCTACGCCTTTCCAATCGAAAGAAAAAGTTGCATTTGTAGCTCCTGCAGGAATTGTAATATCCCTGTAAGCGAAGACCACACTTGTTGCTGTGTTGGTATACGCATTGGTAGTTCCATTATCATTTGAAACATACATAGAATTTGCAGCATTTCCTGTTGCAGATCCTACTACCCATTTGTTGGTTGCTGATCCATTGATAAAAGTAAGATCATTACCCGTCGAAAAATTCTGCGTATAGGGTAATGTAGCAGCTGTCTGACCGAATAGTTTGGGCATAAAGCCTACATCAATCAAACACATCAGAAGAATCAAATAAGTAAAAAATTTCTTCATAAGTTATTATTATATTATATTAATATTACAAATCTAATCATTTTTTATTATTAAAATCTCAGTTCAAATATTTTTTTTATACAAATTACATAAAAACTCAATTTTATGATTGCACAAAAAATCCCCATGTAATGATACATGAGGATTTTTTATTGATGAGAATAATCTTTTACTTTTTAATGAATTTGGAATTGAATGAATCTTTTCCTTTTTCTTCAACAGTAATTACATAAGCACCTTTAATTAATGCAGATACATTAATTTTTCCGCCACTTACGTTTCCGTTTCCTACAAGCTGACCTGCTGCATTATAAATTTTATAGGTCGCTTTGTCAGATACTTTAGTAATATTTAATACATCAGTAGCAGGATTTGGGTACATTTGGATACCACTGTTTGCACGAACTTCAGATGTTGAAAGCGGGCTTGCAACTACTACATTGTAGTCTTCTGCCTCTCCGTAACTGATTGTTCCACAACCGGCATATGTTGTATTTAAAGAAAGTCCTGCATTTGCCTGACCAGCATAATATAAAATAACTCTCATTCTCAACGGCTGATTTGTAATCGCCGTAGCAGGAACCGTGAAAGAACCTGTAATAGGTGCTGTTGCAAGTGCTACAGGATAATTCAATACTCTCTCTGAATTTTCAAATACACCATTTTTATTATAATCTATAAATACAACTGCTGTATCATAATCTGCAGTTGCAACAGTTATTGATAATGTATATGTACTTCCTGCTGCTAAATTCGGCTGAAGTGAAGTATTGGTAGTAAAATCTGAATAGTTAGAAGGTCCCGATGTGTTATTCAACAGTGTACCAGTAGTACCTGTCATACTCACATTAGAGATATATTCAAACTGTGGATTGTTCGTTGCTGAAACCGTACAGTAAGCAGTAACCAGTGTTGTGAAAGTTGTGCTTGCTGAGAATGGACCCTGAGTTCCACACACAGAAGCAACCTGTACTTCATATGCTGTACTAGACGTAAGACTTGCAATATTCACCGTATTAGTTGCAGAAGTAGTGGTCTGCCAAGTAGCATCGGTAGTTTTCTTATATTGAATCACATACGAAGTAGCACCTGAAATAGGAGCCCAAGTTACTGTAGCACCGGTTGCCGTAATATTGGAAACAGTAACACCTGTAACTGCGCTTCCACAAGCTGCCTGAGTAGCTACCGTCATTTTCTTAATCGCATAAAATACGTTTCCGATAGAAGATATTCTGAATACGACAGTCTGACCATTTAGAGAAGCCGGCATATTGACACTTTCAGTTCCGTCATTTGCAGTACTTGCAGCAAGAACAGTCCAAGTTACTCCGTTATCCGTAGAATAGTCTAATTTAACATTCGGAGAGTTATATGCACCACCTGCTGTGTTGGCAACATCCCAAGTTACAGTATTGGCAACATTTGAGAACAGATAAGCACCTGAGCTAATTTTAAAAGGCCCGTCTGCTCCAACTGTAATTGACTGAATTTCATACTGAGTCTGCTGTTGAGCAACGTTTGGATTATTGTCTCTTACCGTAACTGCAAAAGTAGAACTTCTTGCTACCTGGGAAGTTGATTCCCAAGTATTTAATGTATTATCTAACACTCCTGCCAAAACAGAAGAAAATTTAGGGAAATATCTTGTAGGACTTGTACTAGGCGCTATAGATCTGAAAGTAGCACCATCAGCAGTTGTACCTAAATTCGTTTTATTAATAACTGCAGATGCATTGTCTATTTCTTCCCACGTGTATGTCATCGGATTATTTTCAGGATCCGTAGCAGAAGCAGTAAGTACGAATGCTGTTCCCTTAGGAATTGTATAAGCTGGTAAAGCAGCAATAACCGGTGGGTTATTCGTTGTTGTAGTTTCTACATCACACGTCTTAGCGGCCAAATTATTCTGAACCTGAACAATACTTATCATATGAAAATAAGCATCAGAATGTGCCTGAACATCTGTTGTTGCACCAGTAATCCCTGCATATCCCATAATTGTAGATCCTGAACCCGGCTCTACATTTACACCTGCTCCTTCAAGAGCGTGAGAGAAGGTATGGTTACCTCCTAATTGGTGGCCCATCTCGTGTGCTACATAATCAATATCAAAATTATCACCCTGAGAAATACCATCACCTGGAGAAGTATATCCAGAACCTTTTTGCTTAGATAAAGAAGTTGCCGGAGTTCCTGTAGGGTCTATACACACACAGCCGATACATCCTGCATTACCTCCACCTCCGGTATCTCCGAATAAGTGTCCGATATCATAGTTTGCACTTCCTACATTCACGCTTAATGTTTGTTGTAATTGAACATTCCATCCGATTGCAGCATTTGCATTTGCAGGAGCCGTACCTATAGCAGGATCCGAATAAGGATCTGTAGCGCCGTTAGTATAAATTACATTCGGGAAATTCTGTACATTTAAATGCAATGCGAAATCTTTTTCAAAAACTCCGTTTACTCTGGTCATCGTTGCATTAATTGCCGCTAAAGCTCCAGCAACTGTACCCCCGTGAAATGTTGTATATTCTCCCGTTACAGACATTACCAATCTCATGGTACGGTATTTCTTATCAGAAGATTTTGCAAAATCGGTAGGCTGATTGGTAAATGTTGATCCTTTCTTAAGCAATTCAGCGATCTGCTCTTTTACAGCAGGGGTTTCGTCTGTACTACATACAAAACTCTTCCCACCTGTAGGCTTAGATTTTGCGTGTACTCCATAAATTGTTTTATCAGCTAAGGTAGGTTCGATAAATTCATAATCTCCTCCTCTTACGATCATTGACTGGAAATCATTTGGTGCTAAAGAGAATCTTACATATTTGGTAGGATCATCAATACCTACACCTACATAAGAACCTAACTGATATTGATCAGCTAATTCTTTAACCACTACAGGAAAACTATACACTGCAAATCTTTCAATTTTACCTTTTAGAGTAGGCAAAGAAATCTCAACAGGCTTTGCATTAGGACCGGTTTCCTGAGCATTCTTAAGCTGATCTCTCATTTTATTGAGGTCTAGCTTATACGAGGTTGTTATCTGAGAAAGTTCAACATTTGAACTTCTCTTCACTGTAGTCGGCGTCCATTGTGCTATAGCAGAGCCACCAATAAGACTACAGAATAAGACAGTAATCAGTTTCTTCATTAAACAAAAATTATATTTATTGCCAAATATAAGTAAATTGTCTCATTTATTTTCAAAAAAAATATACGTATTGTGTTAAAATGGTAATCTCACAAAAAATCCCCAGGACTTTTCTGAGGATTTAATAGGTATTTTTAGAAAATATTATTTTTAATAAACTTTATACTTTCCTTGATGTTATTGTCTTTAATAGTTATAAAATATACACCTTTGAAAATACGGAAACTTTCACCCGATTGTTTTTATATACCTGCTTTTACAATTTGTCCTACTGCATTGCATATTTCAAATGTAGTCATATTTAAAATCCTGGTGATGTTTAACAAATCTGTCACCGGATTAGGATACACCGAAAACATTTTTAACAGCTTCCTGTGTTTGTAAAAATGTTCACTTTCAGAATTTTTAAAATTTATAAGCAATATTCCATGCAAAACCCATATTGAATTTTGAAGAGCTTCTCCCGAATCCCGGAACAATCATAGGAACAACCTCATCCTGTTTTGAAGTGACCATAAGATATCTTGGCTGCATATTGACATCAATATAAAAATTGGATTCAAAAAGCTGAACCCTCCCTCCAATGGTTCCTTCCAGCCAAAAAGAAGACTGTGAAGAGGATGGTAACGCCACAGAAGAACTGCTTCCGCCAAACCCACGAATGGGAATTGCAAAATATTCCTGAGTATAAAATGAACCCGCTAATTTCCCTCCTGCGTAGAAGCCGTTGAACTCATTTTCACGGTCTTTCGCCAACATATAAAAAGCACCGATTTTCGCAAACGGACCATTGGCTTTCGCATCATAGCCATTCTTTTGGTAAATATTGCTTTCAAAACCGGCCTCAATAACTGCATGGATGTTGTTACTAATCTTTGATGATACAAAACCCTGAAACAATTGCCGGTCTGAAAAAAATGAAACACCTGTGTTAAGTACGTCTAAACCTACCATAAAATTAGGTTCATATTTCCATTTTTCTTTCTGCACTTCTTTGTTTTGCTGAGCAAAACTCAACAGGCTGAAAAGGCTAAAAAAGAAGGTATAGATTCGTCTTGTCTTCATTCTCAATAAAATTTTGTCCGGATTCCAGTTTTTTAACACTTATCGATTCCAGCAATTGTGAATTTAAATTTTCATACGTTTTTTTTACGCCGCATCCGGGAGAAACATAGGTGGATTTTGTGGTGTAGTTTACCCTTACTTTTGATTGCTGCTCATTGAGCCTTGTTTTAAAATACAAATCCGTATAAGGGGAATCGTCTACGCGTATCGGAACTAAAATAGAATCTACATTCGCATTTTTGCCCAGACTTACTTTCCCGGAACCATAATCTGCATATACATATAAAGTGTCTACTTTTCTGAGCTTATTGTCAATAAGGTTTCTGAATCTGATCTTCATTCTGGGTGTTCCTTCCCCGCTCTCACAGATATCATTGTCTCCGCCGCATGATGTGAGCATCATCAATAAAGAAAAGAATATAAAAAACTGGCAATATTTCATAATTATTTTGGATCTAAAGCTTTTTCAATACGGAAGATTAAATCGTCATAATGATATTTGTTTACAAGATCTTCAGTATTCGATTTTGATGAAAGTTCTTTTTTAATGGTATTTAAATTTCCTCTTACAATCGCAGAAATATCAGACTTGTCATCACTCTTGCTATCAATTAATTTTATCTGGCTATCGATATAATCTCTCTGAAGGTTTCTTCTGTAAATATCTGTATCTCCTTTTGTCATAATAGCAGTATTGAGATCTGAAAACAATTCAATCACAGAATAAGAATTCTGGTCCACCGCTTCCATCTGGTACATATTCTGCAGTACCATTGGGCTTAAAATTCTGTCTAATACTGCATTTTGAAGATCTTCAACAGTTTTCACGGGTGTTTTTCCGGTTTTTTCAAAAATTTCTTTTTTCAATAGCCATTGTGGAGTGGTAAAAATATTCTCATCCAGAAACTTCATGGCGTCTTTCTGATCTTTTTTAGCAACAATTTGATAAACAGGGCCGGATTGCTCGGCGGTTTTCGGAGTTTCCATCTGTCCGCCGATATATTTTGAGACATGCCCCAAATATCTTCTGAACTGTCCGGTTACCTGATCATACATGGTTTCAAGATTGCTAAAATCTTCATTGGGTTTCTGGGTCCATTTTTCCAAATTGTCTACGATTCTCTGTAGATTTTTTATGCCATAGTTGCCTGCAAGCATTGCATTATCACCTACCTGCTCGCTTTGTGATCTTGGATCAAGCGGATTGGATTCTGTACCAAACCAAAGTCTCTCATTTTTCAGGTTTTTAATTACCCACTGGTTCAGGAATTCTTTTTCAGATTCCGGGGTTTTATATTGATTAAATCTTCTGTAGCCCCATTCAATTGCCCAATAATCATAATCTCCGATTCTCGGCATAATTCCTGACTCTTCGATATGGTCTTCGGGCTGCGCTACATAATTGAATCTTGCATAATCCATAATGGAAGGAGTGTGGCCGTTTTTCTCAAGCCATTTTTTATCTCTTAATTTCTCAACCGGAACTGTAGAACTCGACCCGAAATTATGTCTCAGACCTAAAGTATGCCCTACTTCATGAGAAGAAACAAAACGAATCAGCTCTCCCATCAGTTGATCATCAAACTCAGGGTTTCTGGCTCTCGGATCATTGGGAGCGGCCTGTACAAAATACCAGTTTCTCAGAAGCATCATCACATTATGGTACCAGTTGATATGACTTTCCAGGATTTCCCCTGTTCTGGGATCTGCAATAGATGGTCCTGAAGCATTCGGAACATCGGAAGGCTTATACACAATGGCTGAAAATCTTGCATCTTCAAGGCTCCATTCCGTATCTATTTTAGGATCAGGAACTTTGGCAAAGATTGCATTTTTAAAACCTGCTTTCTCAAATGCTTTCTGCCAGTCATTGACTCCCTGAATCAAATAAGGGACCCACTTTTTTGGTGTTGCGGGATCAATATAAAATACGATAGGTTTTACAGGATCTACCAGTTCACCTCTATTGTATTTTTCGAGATCCTGAGGTTTTGGTTCCAGGCGCCATCTTTTGGCAATCGAAATTCTTTTTACGCCTTGAGGATCAAGATCAAAATCTGTATACCCTACTGTAAAATAGCCTACACGAGGATCAAAGTATCGTGCCTGCATTTTATTTTCCGGCAAGAGAACAAATGAGGAATTGATTTCAACAGTATAATTCCCACTGATTTTAGGAACATCTTTAATTAAAGGATTGGGTTTCCCGGCTGTTCTGGAAAATGTTTTGGTGGTATTGATTTCTATATTGGAAGGAAAAGATTTTACGAAATTGACAAATGACATATCTTTCTGAAAAGCGCCCACTCGATAATCGTCTTTTGCACGAACCGAAAATGATGTAATCTCATTGTCTGAATTTAAAATATCGGTCACCTCAATCACCGAAGAGTTTTTCTGAATTCCGTAGGCTTTTACATCAAAGGCTTTAATAATGGGCTGCACATTATTTCTGATCACAGAATTGTACATATCTGATGTAGAATCTTTTGCATAATCTACATAAGAAATTGAACGTACAAAGATCTTGTCTTTGGTCCCCTTTTCAAAAGTGATTACCTGCTGCCCGATCTGATCACCTGCATATCCGGAAGTTCCGGAACGCATTTCTGCCGCAGCTTTTGTAAGCCTTGTTACCAGAAGAAATTCCTTCTTCAGCATCTTATCCGGAATTTCAAAATAATATTTATCATCTACTTTGTGAACCGTGAAAACGCCCTGATCAGAAACAGCCTTATCGGTAATGACTTCTTTATAAGGCTTGATCAGGCTTTTCTTTTTATCATCTTTTTTTACTTTCGCAGTGTCTGTTTTTACCGTTGCAGAGTCTTTACCTTTTTCCTGCGCGGAAAGTGTTTGCTGAATACATAATAATAAAGCAATTATTAAAGAGACGGTTTTAAAGTTTTTAAAAATGTTCATTAAGTTTGATTTATATTCAAATGTAATTAATTATTTTTTTATAAGTAATGCAATATTTTCTACATGATGCGTTTGAGGGAACATATCTACCGGAAGTATTTTTACCAAAGTATATTGCTCTTTCATTAAGGCGATGTCTCTTGCCTGTGTAGCAGAATTACAGCTTACATATACTACTTTTTCCGGAGCAAGTTTTAGAATCTGTTCTACCACTTTCTGATGCATCCCGTCTCTTGGCGGATCAGTGATGAGTACATCGGCTTTCGGGTGGTTTTCCAGAAATTCATCATTAAAAACGTTTTTCATGTCTCCACAATAGAATGTGGTATTGGTTAACCCATTTAGTTCGGCGTGTTCAATCGCGGCATCAATGGCTTCCTGTACAGATTCTATCCCGATCACCTGTTTTGCATTTCTTGCTACATATTGTGCAATGGTTCCGGTTCCCGTATATAAATCATATACGACCTCATCCCCTTTCAAATCTGCAAATTCAAGTGTTTTTCTGTATAATTCCAACGCCTGCTTATAATTGGTCTGAAAGAATGATTTCGGACCTATTTTGAATTTCAGCCCATCCATTTCTTCCATTAAAAACCCTTCCCCGTAATATATATTGACATTCAGATCATAAATAGAATCATTCTGCTTCGGATTAATGGCATATACTAAGGTTTTGATCTGCGGAAAATTTTCAAGCAGATAATCGAAGAGTTGTATGCGGTTTGCTTTCTCTTCTCGGTAGAGCTGGAATAAAACCATCCATTCTCCCTGAGAATTCTGCCTCATCATTAAGGTTCTCAAAAACCCTTCCTGATTTTTTACATCAAAGAAATCTAACCCGTTTTCTACGCCAAATTTTCTTACCGCCAAGCGGATTGCATTGGAAGGATCTTCCTGCAGCCAACATTCTTTAAGATCAAGAATTTTGCTCCACATTCCCGGAATATGAAAACCTAAAGCATCCCTGCTTCCGAAATTTTCTTCAGAGCTGATTTCGTACTGAGTCAGCCATCTTGAATTGGAGAAAGAAAATTCCATTTTATTTCTGTAAAAGTACTGCTGTTCGGCACCCAGAATACGAACAGTTTCAAAATTATCTACTCCTCCGATTCTTTTGATATTATTATATACTTCTTCCTGTTTAAAATCCAGCTGTTTTTCATAGGCCATATTCTGCCATTTGCAGCCTCCGCAAACACCGAAATGAATGCATTTCGGCTCAACTCGGAATGGGGATTTTTCAACAATCTCTTTTACCTCCGCTTCAAAATATTTTGATTTTGATTTTTTCACTCTTGCATTTACCACATCTCCCGGTATTGCTCCTGAAATCAAAACGGTTTTTCCATCTTCGGTTTTTCCTATCGCTACTCCTTTTGCACCTGCCGTTAAAAGTTTTATATTTTCAAGAATTACGTCTTTTTTCTTTTTCATATTAATTTCTATCACTACGAAGTTAATTTTCTATTTTAACTCCGTACATTTCTATTTTTATATCAGATTCACCTATCGGCTTCACTTTGCAAAAATACAATAAAAAAAACCTTATCCGTAGACAAGGTTTTTTTCTATTGTGCAAATTTTATTATTTTGTCTGAGCCGATTGCTGAGGAGCTTCCTGAACTGGAGGCGCCTGCTGAGCTGAAGGATCCATATTCATCTGTGGCATCATTTGCTGAGGCGCAACTTTAGGTGCAGAAAGACCGGTCTGTTTATCTAAGATTGAGATCAATTCTGCATCACCGAGATTCACAAATGTTCTGCTTGCTATTTTACCGTTTTTATCGACTACAATAAAGCTCGGTAATTTGAAAGCATAGATTCCGTATTTTTTAGCAACATCAGAATTAAGGCCTCCGTCACCAAAAACATTTTGACCCGGAACCCCTTTAAACATGGAGTTGCTGGTTTTTACAAACTGATCTTTAGTATCATCTACATTAACAAATACGAAATTCATTTTAGACTTGTAAAAATTTACCACTTCTTTAAGAACAGGCATAGTCCCTTCATTGATATAAGGATTCCAAGATGCGTAGAATACCATCATATAAGGTTTTCCTTTATTGTCTGTAAGGTTGTAAGCGGCACCGTCTTGCTTTACTAAGTTTGCGGCAGGAGCATCATCCCCAATTTTAAATCCGTTGATGGCAAACTGCATTTTTTTAAGGTCAGCCTTAATCCCGGCATCTTTAATATCTTCTTCAATGATCTTTTTAATTTTATCTGTCGTGGCCGCAGGAGTTTGCGGATGAATGTCTGACTGAGCCATTACAAATGCTAAAAGATAATCTTTTGTCGTCTGGGACACTTCTTTTTTGGTTTTCAGATACTGATTAAACAATTCTGAAGTGGTAATATCTGTTTTTCCTTTGCTATTGGCTTCTGCATATTTCTGGAAATCGGAGCTCATTTTAGTCAACAAATATTGTCTGTAGAAAGGGCTTATTTTTACCATTTCTTCTTTGTTATCCTGAAGTTTGTTTTCGTAATCCGAAAACGCTTTACCAACTTTGAATGAAGGATTGCCCGACATTTGTCTTTTGCTCATTTCATAGTTTGCCAAAAGGTTCAGGATTGCGGTTCTTGCATCAATTCTTTTCCACTCTGTAACTTCTTTACCGGGATTATGTTTGGTAACATTTTCATCGATATTTTTATTAAGATCAGCTTCAATTTTCTGGATCCCTTTAAGGAATTTGTTTTCGTCTCCGGACGCTAGTTCCTGCATATTCACTTTCTGACCATATGTCATTAAGAATTTCTGGCAAGCCTGGAAGAATTCGTTGTCATTCTTTGCATCGCCGGTAACTACATATTCATTTGGAAACGTAGTGGCATTTCCTGAAATCGTCACCGACTGACCTCCTTTAAGGAAAATTAAATTTTGTTTTCCGGCGTAGTTGATTACATACATTCCGTTTTTAGGCGCTTCAAAACTTCCGGTGAAATTCCCTTCTTTATCTACACCTACGTTGATTAACGGTAAAGTAGCGACCCCTGAAGCCTCTACAAACTCCACTCTTTCTAATGGAGAACCGCCTGCGATTTTTCCTTTAACTTCGACTTTTTTTGAACAAGACATTGCAAATACTGCAATGACAAACAACAAAAGATATTTTTTAATCATTATTGTGATATTATTTTTTTGAAATGATTGAATTTTATATTTCATTTTGAAATTAATAATTAAGCAAAAATAAGTTTTTCAATATACTAAATACAATATTGCTAAGTATTTTATGAAAGATTTAACTAAAAAAATCGTCTTCACTGCGGAAGACGATAATTTATATATGGGATTGATCTTATCCCTTATCTGCCATGGCAGACATATACTCTCTATTCATTCTTGCGATGTTTTCCAGGGAAATGCCTTTAGGACATTCTACTTCACAAGCTCCGGTATTTGAACAGTTTCCGAAACCTTCATCATCCATTGCTTTTACCATATTCAGAACTCTTCTCTTGGCCTCTACTCTACCTTGAGGTAAAAGTGCGTATTGAGAAACTTTGGCTCCTACAAATAACATGGCAGAACCGTTTTTACAAGAAGCGACACAAGCTCCGCAAGCGATACAGGCTGCAGCATCCATTGCTTTGTCTGCGTCTTCTTTAGGAACCGGAATTGCGTTGGCATCTAATGTATTTCCTGAAGTATTTACAGATATAAATCCTCCCGCAGCCATTACTCTGTCAAATGCGCTTCTGTCTACAATTAAATCTTTAATTACAGGAAAAGCAGCGCTTCTCCAAGGTTCTATAACAATCGTTTCACCGTCTTTGAACATTCTCATGTGCAACTGACAGGTTGTAATCCCGGTATCAGGACCATGCGCTCTACCATTGATATAAAGAGAACACATCCCACAGATTCCTTCACGGCAGTCGTGATCGAAAGCGATGGGTTCTTTTCCTTCGTTAATTAAATTTTCGTTCAGAATGTCTAACATTTCCAAGAATGAAGAATCTGTAGATACATCTGATATTTTATAAGTCTCGAACTGACCTTTAGATTTATTATTTTTTTGTCTCCAAATTTTCAGCGTAAGATGTAAGCCTTTTTTTGCACTCATAATGTTATATTTATAGGTTGGAGATTATTTTATTGGTTTATCTGCATTTTGAAATTTCATTTCTGAATTTAAAACGGCAATTTTATTTGAGTTCTTTGTTTTCAACTCCTGATACTTTTCCATTGCTTTGGCAATGTTTTCAGATTTATCGTCATTTGACTTTGCATATATCTGTTTAGTATCATTTTTAATTACCTGATAAAAAAGTTTTTTATCTTTAAATTCGTTAGGATTCATAGGCTTAAGATTAACTCCAGCCACAAAAGCGCCCATTTGCCCCTCTGCATTGATAACATACACGCTGTTAGGTTCAAGATTGGCTTCTACATAATCTCTGTTTTCTGCACCTGCCCAAAACAAATGTTTTCCGGGATCGCATTCATACACAAGATACTTGCCGCTTGGAACTGATCCTAAAAACAAATCCTCATCATACAGTCTGAAATTAATTAAAAGACCCGCTCCGGTTTTTAAGATATATACCAATGATTTTCCCTCTGATGGTTTATCAATAGATTGCGTGGTCACTTTTTGAGCTAAAACAGTAGAAAATCCTAAGAGAACTACTACAAATAATAGTATTTTTTTTAAACTCTTCATAACTGTTATTTATAGCTTCTTGTTTTCACTTCAATGTTTTCATAGATCAGATCTTCCTTATGCAGAACCTCCTGATTGATGTCTCCTCCTTGGTATTCCCATGCTCCTACATATTTGAAATTAATATCGTCTCTCTCAGCTTCGCCTTCCGGAGTAGAATGGTCTTCACGGAAATGACCGCCACACGACTCGTTTCTGTGTAATGCATCAATAGCCATTAATTGACCCAATTCTAAGAAATCTGCTACTCTGAAAGCTTTTTCAAGCTCAGTATTCATTCCTTCAGCATCTCCCGGAACTTTTACGTTTTTCCAGAAGTCTGCTCTTACTTCTTCAATTTCTTTGATTGCCTCTCTCAATCCTTCAGGAGTTCTTCCCATTCCTACTTTATTCCACATGATGTGTCCTAATTTTTTATGGAAATAATCTACTGAATGAGATCCTTTATTATTCAGGAAGAAATCTACTTTACTTCTGATTTCTTTTTCTGCTTCATCAAAGTCTGCCGAAGCAGTCGGGATAGAACCCGTTCTGATGTCTGCAGAAAGGTAATCTGCGATGGTATATGGAAGTACGAAATATCCGTCTGCAAGACCCTGCATCAGTGCAGAAGCTCCTAATCTGTTGGCTCCGTGGTCTGAGAAATTGGCTTCCCCAATGACAAAACATCCCGGAATCGTAGACTGTAGGTTATAATCAACCCAAACTCCACCCATTGTGTAATGAACTGCCGGATAAATTTTCATCGGTGTTTTATACGGATCATCTGCAGTAATCTTTTCGTACATTACGAATAAGTTACCATACTTTTCCTCGACCCAGCTTTTTCCTAAATCATACAGCTGCTGATCTGTAGGATTGCTGATATGTTTTTCAATAGCGGCTTCTCTACCTTTTTTCATGATTTCTGTAGAGAAATCGAGGTAAACCCCTTCCTGAGTATCATTATTTTCGATTCCGAAACCTGCATCGCATCTTTCCTTAGCAGCTCTGGACGCAACGTCTCTGGGAACCAGGTTCCCAAACGCCGGATATCTTCTCTCCAAATAATAATCTCTATCTTCTTCTTTAATATTTTCGGGTCTTAATTTTCCTTCTCTGATTGCTACTGAATCTTCAATTTTCTTAGGAACCCAGATTCTTCCTGAGTTTCTTAAGGATTCGGACATCAAAGTCAGTTTAGACTGCTGCGTTCCGTGTACCGGAATACATGTCGGGTGAATCTGTACATAACAAGGGTTTGCAAAGTACGCTCCTTTTTTATGGATCTTCCAGGCTGCGGAAACGTTTGAACCCATTGCATTTGTGGATAAGAAATATACATTTCCGTATCCTCCGGAAGCAATGACTACCGCGTGAGCAGAATGTCTTTCAATCTCGCCGGTTACCAGATTTCTTGCAATAATCCCTCGTGCTTTTCCGTCTACTATGACCAGCTCCATCATTTCATGACGGTTGTACATTTTAATTCTGCCCTTCCCGATCTGACGGCTCATTGCAGAATAGGCTCCCAATAATAATTGCTGACCGGTTTGTCCCTTAGCATAAAAAGTTCTTTTTACCTGAACCCCGCCAAAAGAACGGTTGTCTAACTGACCGCCATATTCTCTTCCGAATGGAACTCCCTGCGCAACACACTGATCAATAATATCTGCAGAAACTTCTGCCAGTCTATACACATTTCCTTCTCTTGCTCTATAGTCACCCCCTTTGATTGTATCATAAAACAATCTATAAGTAGAGTCACCGTCACCCTGATAATTTTTAGCAGCGTTAATCCCGCCTTGCGCAGCAATAGAATGCGCTCTTCTTGGTGAATCCTGATAACAGAATGCCTTTACATTATATCCCTGCTCTGCTAAAGTAGCTGCAGCAGAACCTCCTGCCAAACCTGTACCTACCACAATAATATCAATTTTATCACGGTTGTTAGGCGCAACAAGGTTCATATGGTCTTTATGATTTTTCCATTTGTCCTTTAAAGGACCTGCCGGAATTTTTGCATCTAATTTACTCATATTCGTATGATTGATATTATTGAGTTATAAAGTGATAAACAGCAATGAAAATAAATCCTGCCGGAATTAAAATTGAATACCAGTTTCCAAAAGCTTTGATTACCGGAGTATATTTCGGATGTCTTGCTCCTACCGACTGGAAAGAAGACTGGAAGCCGTGTCCTAAATGCAATCCCAATAAAACAAAAGAAACTACATACAGCGCCACTCTCCAGATGTCATTAAATTTATTATGAAGATCTCCCCAGAAACGGGTTTCTTCTATCGGAAGACCATTAATATATTTGTAATTCATCTCATGAAACCAGAAATCATACATGTGCAAAAACAGGAAAGCCAGTATTACCGCTCCTGAAATAAGCATATTGCGGGACATCCAGGTAGAATTGGCCGAGCCTTTATTCATATCATACCCAATAGGACGCGCACTTTTGTTTTTAATTTCCAGGACAAAACCCATCACAAAATGGAAAATGACCGCAAACATCAAAACGGGCTGCATTACAAACTGAATCAGAGGATTATACCCCATAAATTGCGAAGCATTGTTGTATGCCGATTCTCCGAAAACCGATAAAAGGTTTACCGAAAGGTGCATCACCAAAAAGATCAGCAAAAACATAGCCGACAATGCCATAGCATATTTTCTACCTATCGTAGAACTTGTTAAACCTGCCATATTAAGTTTAAATTTGAATTTGTACAAAATTAGGAAATGTTAACAAGAATAAAAACTGAGAAATCTCACTATTAGACAGTTTGTAATGTTTCTAAATAAGATTGCTAAACATAATAAAATCAGAATAAATTATAACATTAAATATCATTTTAAAGAATAAATTTTACCATTAAAAATCACACTTCCAGCATTGGTCGGTAAAATTTTCACATCAACATTTTTCACCCTTCTGGAAGATTGATAAGGATCGATAATATATTTTTTTATCAATTCCTGATCATCTTTACTTGCAATCCAAAAACTGGCATTTTCTCCTTTTTTTACAGATACAATTTTATGCTTTCGGTATTGATGAATGAGTATCTCCGACTGCTGGTTTTCTAATACAGTACAGGAAATCCTTACAATGCAAAAACCTATTACAGCCATTAACAAATGAGATCGGTTCTTAAAATTATTTTTAACCATCATACATCTTAGAAAATACAGAACAAGAAACAGTATTGAAACCTCTGCCAAATTCATCGGAATATGCCCGAAAAAAAGCTGGTCAAAATCTGCGAACCAATGAATCACATGCAGTAATATTTTTACGATCTCATCATACACAATGATCATCCAACTAAAATCCAATCCTATTGCAAACAATCCCGTCATTATGAATGAAAAAACAATAATAACTTCTGAAAATGGTACGATAAAAAAATTAGCAATAATAGAAATGAATGAAAACTGATGAAAATAATACAACACCAACGGAAGCGTTGCGAGCTGAGCAGAAAGTGAGACCGATACCGTATTGTAAATCAGCTTTTTAAAGTAATTATTTTGTTTCGGCAGATACGATAAAATCGGTTGGTTTAGCCAGAATATTCCGAGAACAGCCAAAAAACTAAGCTGAAAACCAACATCAAAAATCTGTTGGGTATCAATGATTAAAATAATAAAAGCAGATAAAGCCATTGAATGCAGCAAATCTGGTTTTCTCTGCAGTAAAATATATCCAAAATATACACTCAACATGATACAGGAACGCACGACCGAATTTCCGAATCCTATACATAAGGCAAAAAACCAAATGCAGCCTAAGCTGATCATAACAGCTGATTTTCTAAATTTTAAAGGAATGATTCTGACCAGGAAATAATACAACAGCCCAAAGATAACCACAATGTGCGTCCCTGAAATGGCCAGGAAATGCACTAATCCGGATCTGTTAAAATCCTGTAAAGTTCCGGAGTCAATTTCCGTGCGGTCTGCCAAAATAATTCCTTTCAAAAACTCCTGGGTCTTAGCAGATAATTTTGACCGATTGATATTCAGAAGAACCTCAAGGCGTTTCTGCAGAACATTTTCGTTCAGAGACAGGTCATTTCTTGGAGCGGAAGAAATTTTTTCATTGATATAACATTGGTAATTGATATTTTTTCGGTGCAGATATTTTGAGTAGTCAAACTGAAAATCATATTCCGGAGACTGAGGCTCGCTTATGTAGGACAGAGCTTTGTAATAGTGCTTAAAATCAAGCTCTTTACTTTTTTTAGGAATGAGTAAGACGGCATTAAAAACATGATGATCCAGAGAAACAACCGCTTCATATTTTTTATTTTTTTCTGTAGAATTTAGCTTTTTGGAAATCTTAAAAACAATGGTTTCGTTTTTTCCAATATTCAATTTTTGGTTTTCAAAGCTGTTGATACAGTGGAGAGCCATACCGATTCCGATGAAAGAAACGGCAAGAAATACCGGTTTACATTTGCTGATAAAATAAGTGTTGAAAAAAATCAAGATGATTAATGCAAAACTTACTCCTACCACTGCATGAATAATTTTCAGGTCAAAAGAAAAAAGATCCTGAAAAAAAATCCCGGCGATGAAACAAATGACAAGAATGAATAGCGGCTGTCTGTTCAAAATTTGTGTTTTGAACAAAATAAAGCAATTTATTCTGTTTTATAAAGCTTTTTGCGAAAAATTTATATAAATTACAATAAAGTATCAGAAAAGAATCAGTTACATATTCAAAATAACCTCAGCCGCATTTTCACTCGCCCCTTTTCCGCCCAATTTTTCCTTCAAAACGGTATATTCGTCAAGCATTTTTACCCTTTTCTCTCCCTCTAGAATCAGTTTCAACTCCTTCATCAGGTTTTTCGTATTTAAATCATTTTGAATCAATTCTTTAACCACTTCCCGATCCATAATCAAATTTACCAGAGAAATGTACTTGATATTTTTTACCAGCCTTTTTGCAATCGCATACGAAATTGTACTTCCGCGATAGCAAACCACTTCCGGAACATTTAGCAAAGCCGTTTCTAAAGTTGCGGTGCCCGAAGTGACCAATGCCGCTTTTGAACACCTCAGTAGATCATAGGTTTTATTGGATACAAAATGCACATTCTCATCCACATACTTCTGGTAAAATTCTTTGGGAAGACTGGGTGCTCCTGCGATAACGAACTGATATTCTTTAAAATAAGGCCGTACAGAAAGCATGATTTCAAGCATTTTTTCTACTTCCTGCTTCCTGGAACCCGGCAAAAGTGCAATAATTTCTTTTTCATTAAGACCATTTTCGGACTTAAATATTTCAGGATCAAGATCTTCAAGGCTCGAAATCGCATCCAGTAAAGGATGGCCTACAAAGTGAGAATGTACTCCGTGTTTCTGATAAAAATCTTTTTCAAAAGGAAGAATCACCATCATCTCATCCACGTATTTTTTGATGATTTCTACCCTGCCTTCTTTCCAGGCCCAAAGTTGCGGCGAAATATAATATACTACTTTAATTCCCAGTTGTTTCGCAAATTTTGCAATTCTGAGATTGAACCCCGGATAATCTACCAGAATTAAAACATCCGGCTGATGATTTTTGATGTCTTCTTTGCAGAATTTAATATTGTTTAAAATCGTTCGTAAATTCATTGCCACTTCCAGAAAGCCCATAAAAGCAAGGTCACGGTAATGTTTTACCAAGGCTCCGCCCTGTTTTGACATCAGATCGCCGCCCCAGAATCTGAATTCTGCGTGAGGATCTTTTTGCTGTAAAGCTTTCATTAAATTGCTTCCGTGCAAATCTCCGGAAGCCTCTCCTGCAATAATATAATATTTCATGTTGTTGAAACCTTTATTCGTTTATATCTAAACCTCTCGATTGTACTATTAAATGATGTATAATGGGAGGTTTCTATGATAAGGATAGAGAACAAATTAATCGTTATTGAATCTTAATTTGTAAATTTGTTCAAAGATAATGATAAAAAATGTCAGAAGAATTTGAAATAAAAAATAAAGTAGCCTCCAGTGGCCTTATCAATTTTGACCTGGCTGACCTGGTTCCTAAAGGGGAGCGAAAAGGCATTGACCTGAAAGATTTTCTTTTTATGGAAATGATCCTGAAAGAAAAAGATTTCCGTGAAAAAGTAGAAGCAATCCCTACGGCAGAGTATGAAAACACATATGTCTATATTTATAATTCGGCAGATGCTATTGTTCCGCTCTGGGCTTATTTCTTAATCACGGCAAAATTAACGGATATCACTAAAAAAATTATTTTCGGAACCCGTGAAGATCTTGAAGTGATTTTAATGCATAATGCGATTCAGACTCATGATTTTGATGAGCTAAAAGACAAAAGAGTTTTGGTAAAAGGATGTTCTGATCAGGAAATTCCTGAAAATGCCTATATTGAACTCGTAGAGCAACTGAAACCTATTGTGAAATCACTGATGTTCGGGGAAGCGTGCTCTAATGTCCCTATTTTTAAAAACTAATGAATGAAAAGTAGGGCTATTCCTTTCTTAATTTTTTTACTTTTTTTCCTGATCTATGATATCGGAAGTTTTTCTAAAATATCGTTCGGAGACTGCATAGGATTTGTCTTAGATGTTGAGAATCGTAGGTTTATCACTAATGTAACTCCGCTTGACCACTTTTTATACATTAATATCCCCATATTTTTCTCAAAATTTCTAGATTTTGAAAGCATTTTTCTAATGCGTCTGATGTCTGTTATTCCTGCTGCTTTAACAGTGAGTCTGGTATTCATCTTATTAAAAGAATTTATTGCAGAAAACTGGATCGCCGTGACCTCAACATTCATATTTGGCCTGAGTTTTACTTTTTGGCGCAGTGCTGAAACGGTAGAAGTTTATACCTTCAATTCCTTAGCTGTAATTATTTTTTTTATCTTTTCAGTTAGATCGTTAAAGGATAATTCTCAAAAAAATATTCTACTTTCGGGTATTCTTTTGGGCGTAAGTTTTTGGATTCATATTCAGAATATCATGCTGATTCCGGCATATATGGTTTTGCTCTATTTGGTAAGACATAACAGAAAAAATGTTTTATGGTCGTTGATCTCTTTTCTTTTTATTTTTTCTTTAATGTTTCTTGTAAATTATATTAACGATATTGAATTTAAATATGTTTTTACTTCAAAGAAAGGACCCTGGGTGGAGAATACATTTTCGCAAAGCTTTTTTGATTTGGGTAAAGATGTTGTAAAATCAATTCTTTATCTGGTCTACAATTTTAATGTTTTTATTACCTTTTGCGTCGCCGGTATTATTTATTTGTACAGAAATTTTAAAAATCAATTTTTCTTTCTGGCTATCGCTTCGCTATTCACATTTGGGTTTGCCACTTTCTATGCTGTTTCCGATAACTATGTCTATTTCATTCCCTTCTATTTGATATTTGTAGTGTTTATTGCATTAGGAATTAAGGTTCTAGACCCTAAGTTTCAATTGAAAAAGCTAAGGTTTTCCCCCTTGCTGATCCCTTTATTTTATGTATCGTGTTTTTACATGGTGTCTTTTACCCAAGCCGGTGAAAAATTTCATCAGGAAAAATTGTACAAAGATGGTTTGCGCTATTACATGTTGCCTTGGCTTCATAATAATGTGGGCTGTATAGAATTTACATTAGATAATATACAATGCAATGATAACGTTGATGCAATGAGAGAAGCTTCTAGACAATTTATAGAATTACGTAAAAAAAACGAAACACTGGATGAAATTCGAAAATTATAATGTGCCCTCAAAATATAATATCGATTTAAAATTTAGAGAAAATTCCGTGTAAAAATTGTTAATGGAATATTTTTTGATAACTTTGGCTAACTAACAAATAAAAAAAACACAATGAGTTTATTAGACCTACTTACAGGTAACACCGGAAATCAGGTTGCAGAACAAGCAGAAAACAAATTCGGCATCAGTAAAAATCAGATTATCGCGCTTTTGGCGGTAGCCACTCCACTTGTTATTTCTTATCTCAGAAATAAATCTCAGGATGCCAACGAAGCAGAATCCTTAAATAAAGCTTTAGATAAAGATCATGACGGGAGCATTTTGGATGACCCTTCGCAGCTTGAAAACAGACAGAATGAAGGTGGATCTATTCTTTCGCACATTTTTGGCAATCAGAAAAATACGGTTGAAAATCAGTTATCTCAAAATACGGGGATCTCAATTGATAAAATCGGTCCCGTTTTAGCAATGTTGGCGCCGGTTATTATGGGATATATCGGAAAAGAAAAGCAGCAGAATAACGTAGGCGCAGGCGGATTGGGTGATTTGTTGGGAGGAATTCTTGGAAACGCATCCAACCAAGCTCAGGATCAGAGCGTAAGTCCGTTAAATGATATTTTGGGCAGCGTTTTAGGCGGTGGAGGCCAATCTTCCGGAAATCCTTTAAATGATATTTTAGGAAGTGTACTCGGCGGCGGTCAACAGCAGAAACAACAAAGCGGCGGCATCGGTGATCTTCTCGGAAACCTGTTGGGAGGAAAGTAATTAACAATTCATTACATAAAAAAGACCGAAGATATACTTTCGGTCTTTTTGTTTTTACGCTTTTTCTTTTTCAGATGAAGCGGCGGTAGATTTTGAAGCTTTTCTTGGTCTTCTTTTGCCGTAGCTTCCTGCAGTAATCTTACCTTTTCTGGATTTCTTATCGCCTTTTCCCATAATGAAATATTTATTGGTGAAGTGCGAAGTTATAAAATATGAATGTAAACGTCAAAGATTTCATATGCTAAAAAATTATAATTTCGTAATGGCATCAAACTTTGACCTTTTTCCATTTTCCTTTTTTGAATAAAATAAACGCAGCAATAGTAAGCGCAATTTCTGCAACGGGTATTGATATAAAAACGCCTTTAGGCCCCATCCCCAAAAATTTTGAAAGAACATATGCCATCGGAATCTGAAACATCCAGAATCCGAAAAAATTGAGCCAGGTTGGCGTCCAGGTATCACCTGCACCATTGAAAGCATTAATGGTTACCATACCGATGCCATAAAAAACAAATCCGGTACTCATGATATGAAGTGCACTTTCTGCAAAATCTTTAATATGAATATCATCCGTAAAAAAGCTTACCAGAAAATCTCCCAGGAAGAAAAAAATAAGACTCACAGTAAGCATAAAAACCACATTATATTTTACGGTTTTCATAACTGACTGCTCTGCACGCACCATTTCATTGGCACCCATGTTCTGTCCTACCAAAGTAGAAGCAGCGTTACTCAGTCCCCACGCGGGAAGCATAAAAAACATCATCAGACGGAGTGCCGTCTGATATCCCGCGGAAGCATCTTCCCCTCCCGTTGTAGCTACCAGCTGAGCCAGGAAAATCCAGCTGCAAGACGCGATTACAAACTGAAAAATCCCCGGTGTTGCTATTTTCACAATGGATGTAATAAGCTTACCATCGGGTTTAAAATATTTTGTTTTTATTCTCACTAAAGAATCTGCCACAAAAATATGATACAACTGATATGAAACGCCTATACTTCTGCCAATCGTAGTTGCAATTGCAGCACCTGTTAAACCCATTTCCGGAACGGGTCCTAATCCTCTGATCAAGACGGGGCAGAGAATAATATTGGCAATATTGGCAATCCAAAGACTTTTCATAGCAATGGCAGCATTTCCTGCACCCCGGAAAATCCCGTTGATTAGAAAAAGAAGCATAATAATTACGCTGCTTCCCATCATAATTCTGGTAAAATCTTGACCGTAAAAAGCCGCCTCAGGTTTTGAACCCATAAGCATTAAAATATCTTTAGCATAAATAACGCCTAATAAGCTCAAAATTAAAGTAATCACAAAAGAAACTGAAATGACCTGCGCTGCACTTCTGGATGCCTGTTCTGGATTTTTCTCGCCAATTCTTCTCGCAACTACTGCTGTTGCGGCCATACTCATCCCGATTGCAATAGAATAAATTATTGTAAGTACAGATTCTGTAAGGCCAACTGTCTGTATAGCAAAACCACTTTCTTTAAGATGACCTACAAAATATAGGTCTACCAAAGCAAATACAGATTCCATGGCCATTTCCAGCATCATGGGAATCGCTAGAAGGAGAACGGCACTTCTGATACTGATTTTTGTGTAATCGGTTTCTTCTTTACTAAAAGCTTTTTTGAGAAAATCGAGATATTTTTTCATATGTTTCTGCAGATTTTCAAAAATACAATTTCGTGCGTAAACTATTTAATATTGACAATCAAAAAAATAATTAAGAATATAAATTAAAGATCAAATTAAGAATTATAATAACGATTTATAAATAAAATTCAGAAAAATAGATCAAATGGATGAGTAATTAATAAGATGTATCAAAAAAATTATTAGATTTGTATATTGTTTAGAAAAATAAAATCTATGAAAAAAATAATTACTTCTACTCTGATCTTCGGAATTTCTATGTTTGCCAATGTTTTATTTGCTCAGCAGCTTTCTAAAGTACAGAGACAGGCTATCCAGTCAGACAATATACAGGCCTTTAAAACCGCTTTTGCAAAAGCAGATTATGACAAATGTTTTGGGGTAAAAAGTGAATCTTTCACGATGCTGTCATATAGCGCTCTTAATAATAAGAAAACGATTTCCAACTTTTTATTAGCTAACAAAGCTGATGTAAACAAAGCTTGTAACGGAATGACTCCTCTTATGAATGCAGCGGTTTTCGGGAACGCAGACATGGCAAAAATGCTATTGAAAAAAGGAGCTGATAAAAACATCAAAGATCAGAACGGACTTACCGCAAAAGATTATGCAGTAAAAAACAACCATTCTGCCTTAGCTGAGCTTTTAAAATAAAAAAATTACATTCTATAGTATTTAAAAACTTCCTCCAGGAAGTTTTTTTGCTTTTAAACCTTTTTAAAAATCTTATCTTTGCCCACGAAAATTTCAAACAAATAATTATGTTTCGATCACACACTAACGGAGAATTATCTCTTCAGCATCTTAATGAAGAAATTACCCTTTCAGGATGGGTACAGACCATTCGTGATAAAGGATTTATGATCTGGATAGACCTTCGGGACCGTTACGGAATTACACAGCTGGTTTTTGATCAGGACCGTTCATCGGCTCAATTGATGGAAGAGGCAAAAAAACTGGGCCGCGAATTTGTAATCCAGGTGACAGGAAAAGTAATCGAAAGAGTAAGCAAAAACCCCAATATCCCTACAGGAGAAATTGAAATTTTAGTTGAAAAATTAACCGTGCTTAATGAATCTCAGCTTCCACCCTTCACAATTGAAGACGAAACGGACGGCGGTGAAGAATTGAGAATGAAGTACCGTTACCTGGATATCAGAAGAGCTCCGGTAAGGGACAAGCTGATTTTCCGCCACAAGATGGCGCAAAAAGTGAGAAATTATCTTTCAGATGAAGGATTTATCGAAGTTGAAACTCCTGTTTTAATTAAATCTACTCCTGAAGGAGCAAGAGATTTCGTGGTTCCGAGCAGAATGAATCCGGGACAGTTTTATGCATTGCCACAATCTCCACAGACATTCAAGCAATTGCTGATGGTGGGTGGGATGGATAAATATTTCCAGATCGTAAAATGCTTCCGTGATGAAGATTTAAGAGCAGACCGACAGCCGGAATTTACACAAATCGACTGCGAAATGGCTTTTGTAGATCAGGAAGATGTAATGAATGTTTTTGAAGGAATGACGAAAACATTAATCAAAGATATCACCGGTCAGGAATTCGGAGCTTTCCCAAGAATGACGTTTGCGGATGCGATGCAGAAATATGGAAACGACAAACCGGATATCCGTTTCGGAATGGAGTTCGTGGAATTGAATGATTTGGTTAAAGGAAAAGATTTCAAAATATTTGATGACGCTGAATTAGTGGTCGGAATCAATGTTGAAGGTTGTGCAGAATATACAAGAAAGCAAATCGATGAGCTTGTTGATTGGGTTAAAAGACCTCAAATAGGAGCTTCAGGAATGGTTTGGGTAAAATTCCAGCACGATGGTGTAAAAACTTCTTCTGTGAATAAATTCTACAGCGAGGAAGATTTAGCGAAAATCATCGAGAAATTTGGTGCGAAGGAAGGCGATTTAATGTTAATTCTTTCTGGAAACGAGCACAAAGTAAGAACCCAGCTTTCAGCATTGAGAATGGAGCTTGGAAACCGTCTCGGATTAAGAAAAGGCAACGAATTTGCCCCTCTTTGGGTGGTTGACTTCCCCTTATTGGAATTTGACGAAGAAAGCGGGCGTTACCACGCGATGCATCACCCTTTCACCTCTCCAAAACCGGAAGATGTTCATTTGCTGGAAACAGATCCCGGAAAAGCAAGAGCCAACGCGTACGATATGGTTTTAAATGGAAACGAAATCGGCGGCGGTTCCATCAGAATTTTCGACAGAGAGCTACAGTCAAAAATGTTTGATCTGTTAGGATTTACAAAAGAAGAAGCAGAAACTCAGTTCGGATTTCTGATGAACGCCTTCAAATACGGAGCACCGCCTCACGGTGGTTTGGCTTTCGGGTTTGACCGTTTGGTGGCTATCCTTGACGGAAACGAAGTAATCAGAGATTATATTGCATTCCCTAAAAATAATTCAGGGCGTGACGTGATGATCGATGCGCCGGCTGCAATTGCTGATGAACAGCTCGATGAATTGGAATTGAAACTGAATATAAAAGCATAAATTAAAAGTGGAGAAAATTCTCCGCTTTTTTTATTTTATTCATATGAAGAAATTAAATTATCTTTTTCTGCTAATAGGATTTTTCAGTTCAGCTCAAAATTATATGGTTGAAAATGAAAAATTAAATGGGAATATAAAATCTATTGACTTATTTATTATCGAATATGGTAGTAAAGAAAAACCTGTTGAACTAAAAACTTTCGACATTAAAGGAAGACCTCTTGTTGAAAAAAAATATAATGATGGATATCTCAGAAGTGAAGAACGAAATAAGTACAAATCCAATCAAATTATTACCACACTGTGCGAATCTTGTGGTGATAATTTTGACCGGTATTTTTCTAAATTTTCAATAAAAGAAAATCAGAAATATCCGTATTCTGGTTATGGAACGAATGAACCAAGCGTAAGAAATAAAACCTACAAAACCATTGATAAAAAAAGTAATGTTGTTTTGGCAAAATATTATACAGAAGATGGATATCTGATTTCTATCACGAAATCTACTTACAATACTCAATCAAAACTTCTTTCAAAAGAAAGTAATGATGATGAAAATAAATTGCTTTCGAGCATTAAAAATATCTACAACAAAAATAATTTAATAACTAAAGAAATAAATAAAAGTGAAAATCAACCCGAATTAAAAATAAATTATTTCTACGATAATCTTGGAAGAATAAAACTGGAAAAACAAAGCGATACTAATAGCTTTTACGAAATATCTTATGAATATATTAAAGAAAAAGATACTGCAAAAGTTTTAAAATATTCTGCAAGTCCGCCAAAAGATAAAAAGCTTTATCAAATTGAATTAACCTATCCCAAATTAAAAGGGAAAGTAGTAGAAAAACAAAATGTGTCTAATAATAAAGTTGGTCACAAAACACTTTATGAATATGATGAAAACCAAAAACTAGTTGCACAGAAATATTACGATGATAAAAATGAACCGATTAAAGAATCACATTATTCTTATGATAAAAAAGGAAACTGGAACGAAATCAATATTTCAGAAATCATAAACGTAATATATAATAACGACGCTCCTAAAAAAGAGATTCAGAAAAAGAAATATGTGAGACGAATTCAATATTACTGATTTTAAGTCAACTATTGAAAAGGCATAATCTATCTTGAAAATAAAAAGCGGAGAAGTGTTTCTCCGCTTTCTTGAATTTGATATAAAAATCTTACAAATATCCATTTTGCACCAGCCATGCCGTAATTCTTTTAAGCGTAAGCGCATTAGGATCTACTGCGGATGAAAGAAATTTCACCTGCTCTTTCTGCGGTATAGAAACTATTTTTCGAACTTTATCTTTGGCAGTGAACAATTCAAAATTCTGCGCGTTGTTCCCGCCCGCAAAACTGACTTTGGCGACCAAAATACCCTCTGGAATAAAATACTCATAAGAATCCTGGCCACCCCTATTTCCGGTAGAGGTAAAAAAGCCTATTTTTTGTCCGTCCTGTTCAACATCCTTTGATTCTTTCAATTCGATCGGCCAGCTTTTATTGCGCGATACCAATGTATAGTTTACGGCGGTTCTTGGGGACACTCCTTTTGAAGCAATCAGTTCTGTAATTTTATCGGCTTTCAGAGAATTTCCATCTATGATACCTCCTTTCCCGATAAGGTTTACAAAGCCTTTTTCCATTCCTAAAGTTGAAATTTTAAAAATTCCCACTTGATTGGTTGGCAAAAACGTGAAGCGATAATACATACTTGTATTGTCATTTTTGTCTCCCTCAAACTCTGTACTCAGAACAGCAATCACCAGCTTTTCACCCTCCATAGAATACAGATTAAAGTTTTTGGTAAGTCCCAGATTTTGCTTCTGCACTTCTACCTTCCCTATTTTTTGTCCGTCAACAGTGATGATATTATTTTTATACTCTACCTTTTGAGCAGATGAGAAAATGTTTATTCCAAGGATAAACAATACAGTAAAAAAAGTTTTCATTATAGATATTTAATTGATGACTAAAGTACAAATAATAAGTGGATGCTTTATAATCACTCCGCTATATGAATTTTACATTCCCATCATTCCATTTCAACGGCACAATGATTGTACTTTCTTACAAAATATAAGACAATGAAAGCAATTTGGAACGGTGCCATTGGCTTTGGTTTGGTAAATATCCCTGTTAAAATTTATTCTGCAACAGAGACCAGCAAATTAGACTTGGATATGCTGGATAAGACTGATTTTTCCAATATCAAATTCAAGAGAGTGAATGAAAGTACAGGCAAAGAAGTAAAATGGGAAAACATTGTTAAGGGTTACCTTATGGAGGATCGCTATATTATTCTGGATGAAGAAGATTATGAAGCAGCAAGCCCCGAAAAGTCAAAAATACTTTCTATAGACCAGTTTGTAAAAGAAGTTGAAGTAGACAGTGTCTATTTTGAAAATCCTTATTTTTTGGAACCGCAGAAAAATGGCGAAAATGCTTACCGACTTTTACTGAAAGCTTTATCGGAAACCAAAATGGTAGGAGTAGGAACTTTTGTACTCCGCGAAAGCCAAGCTATAGGAATGATCCGGCCTTATAATAATGAAGTCTTGATTTTAAACCGGCTCCGTTTTGAGCAGGAAATCAGAGATTATAAAGATTTAAAAATTCCTGAGAAAAAAGCCCCGAAACCCGCTGAGCTCAAAATGGCAGTCAGTCTTATTGAACAGCTTTCTCAGGAGTTTGACCCCTCTATGTACAAAGACACTTATTCTGAAGAATTAATGAAGATCATTAAACAAAAAGCAAGAGGAAAAAATATTAAAGCTAAAAAAGCTGAGCCCGCTAAAGAAGGTAAAGTTATTGATCTGATGGCACAGCTGAAAGCAAGTTTACAAAGCCCGAAATCTAAAAACGCATCATAATGGCTCTTAAAGATTATAACGATAAACGGAAGTTTGACGAAACAAGCGAACCAAAAGGGAAAACAAAAAAAAGTAAAGACCAGCTTATTTTTGTTGTTCAGAGACATGCTGCATCACGTCTTCATTATGATTTCAGACTAGAAATGGAAGGCGTTCTGAAAAGCTGGGCCGTCCCGAAAGGGCCTTCATTAGATCCCAAAGACAAACGTCTTGCCATGATGGTAGAAGATCATCCTTATGATTATAAGGATTTTGAAGGAAACATCCCTGAAGGTAACTACGGCGCCGGACAAGTCGAGGTCTGGGACAGCGGAACCTATGAACCTTTAGATGAAACCAGTACGCTTTCTGATGAAAAAGAACTTCTGAAAGAATTACACGCCGGTTCTCTGAAATTTATTTTACACGGAAAAAAGCTGAAAGGTGAATTTGCTCTAGTTAAAATGAAAAATACAGACAACAATGCGTGGCTGCTTATCAAACATAAAGATGATTTTGCAGAAAGCCCCTACAATGCGGAAGAAAATACCTCAGAGAAATCTGAAGTTACCCAATTTCTAGAGGAAAAAAAAAGCCTAAAAAGCAGCAAAAAGAAAGCATAACTTCGGAAACCAGGCCTAGATTTCAGAGATTCAATGATCTAGTGGATGAAAAAAAATTAGAAAACTTTATCCGGCCTATGCTTGCCAAATTAACCGAACAGGCTTTTGACGATGAAGACTGGGTATTTGAAATCAAATGGGATGGTTATCGCGCAATTGCTGATTTAAGCAATGATGACCCTTTATTTTATTCACGAAACGGAATCTCCTTCCTTTCAAAATTTGAAAAAGTTTCACGGGATTTTAAAAATCAGAAGCATAAAATGATTCTGGACGGTGAAATCGTAGCCTATGATGAACATGGAAAACCCAGTTTTCAGCTTCTTCAGCAAATCGGTGACAATCCGAATTTAGCCTTGGTATATCAGGTTTTTGATATTCTCTGGCTCAATGGCCATTCCACCGAAGAGTTGCCTTTGATCCAAAGAAAAGAGCTTTTGAAAGAAGCTCTGACTGAGACCGATGTCATTAAATACTGCGATCATATTGCTGAAAAGGGAATAGATTTTTTTAATCAGATGAAAAAGATGGAGCTTGAAGGAATGATTGCAAAAAAAGCAGACAGCCCTTATACTGAAAACCATAGAACTAATGACTGGCTTAAAGTAAAATTTACCAATACCGAAGAAGCCATTATCTGCGGATTTACAGAACCCCGTGGTTCCAGAGAAGGTTTCGGCGCCCTTATTTTAGGTAAATATATTGACGGAAAACTGATTTACGCAGGACACACTGGTACGGGTTTTAATAAACAATCTTTACTGGAACTTCACCAACGATTACTGAAAATGGTTATAAAAACAACGCCATTTGATAAAAGACCAAAAACCAATATGCCGGTCACATGGACAAAACCGGAATTGGTATGCGAAATAAAATTTTCAGAAATTACAGATGACGGAATTTTCAGGCATCCTGTTTTTGTAGCCATCCGTGAGGATAAGGAACCTGAAGAAATCACAGGTTCAACTGATATTTCAGCCAACAAAGTAGACAATCATAATACCAAAAAGACCAACGATATGAAAAATACAGCACCACTTAAAAAAACTCCAAAACTTTCTGACAAAGAAAAAGAAATTACACTCAACCGACATCCTGTAAAGTTCACCAATCTGGATAAAATCTATTTTCCGAAAGATGGGATTACCAAAGGTGATGTGATAGAATATTATCAGTCTGTTGCCGAATATATTCTGCCCCATTTGAAAAACCGCCCGCTTTCTTTAAACCGCTATCCAAACGGTATTGAAGAGCAAAGCTTTTATCAGAAAGACGCGAGTGACAATATTCCGGACTGGGTCAAAACGACCCAGGTTTATTCGGAATCCAATGATAAATACATCGATTATATCTACTGTAACGATAAAGCGACTCTGGCTTATCTGAATAATCTGGGCTGTATTGACCTTAATCCTTGGAACAGTGCTTTACCTGATCTGGATCATCCTGATTTTATGGTTTTGGATCTGGATCCTTCAAAGAAAAACAGTTTTGATGATGTGATTGAAACCGCTTTACAAGTCAATGAAGTTCTTGAATCTGTTAAAATTAGGGGATATTGCAAAACTTCAGGAAGTACAGGTATTCACATTTATATTCCGATGGGCGGAAAATACGATTTTGATCAGGTAAAAGATTTTGCCCACATCCTGATGAAACAGGTTAATGAGAAACTTCCGAAAATCACCACTTTAGAACGAAGCTTGCAGAAACGGGACGATAAGAAAATTTATATGGACTATTTACAAAACAGAACCGGCCAGACTTTGGCAAGTGTGTACAGTATACGGCCAAAAGAAGGGGCATCCGTTTCAATGCCTTTGGAATGGAATGAAGTAAAACCAGGCATGAGACCAACAGATTTTAATATTCACAATGCATTAGAAAGAATTAAAGAGAAAGGAGATTTATTTAAACCTGTGTTAGGGAAAGGAATTGATATGATGAAAACCCTTGAATTGCTGCAGGAGAACGGATAAACTTTTAACGCAAAGAGTACAAAGTTTTTTTATAAACTATTTGTTTTTAGCCCGCAAAGGCGTTTCACTCAGCAAAGAAAAATTAGCTGTTAGAATTAAGGTAATTTCGCTACCAAACTCTCCGGTAAAACTTTTAAAATTAAATAAATCAATTTCCATTTAAAATTTGGGACAATGATAAACGAATTTCCGGCGCCAACGATATGTTTTGCGACATAATCGGGTTCCATCAAGAGACTTTTATTGAGGTCTAATCCGGCATTGATTTTTGTATTGATATAGCCGCTGATCAAAACATTGATGGTTATCTTTTTTAAAGCCAATTCCTGTCTTAAACCTGATAAATATGTTGTAAAGGCTGCTTTTGTACTACCATATACGAAGTTGCTTTTTCTTCCTCTTACTCCCGAAAGTGACGATAAACCAATGATTCTTTCCAGATTTTTGTTGCTTTCATCCATTGCAATGATATTTAGGATGGAAACAGCACCCATGTAATTGGTAACCATCATTTGTTGCGTTCCTTTAAAATCTTTTAAAGCCTTTTCATTATCAACTAAAAAACCTGCAGCATACACAACGGTATTTGGTTTTGTGAGTAATTCTTCGTAAAACTTCTGGTGGGAAGCAAAATCTGCAGCATCAAAGTACAAAATCTGAATTTTTGAAGGATCCAGGTTATTGCGAAGGATCAACTGCTCTAATGATTTTGTATTTCGTGATGCCGCAATCACGGAAAATCCTTTTGCCACATATTGTAAAATGCATTGCTTTGCCACATCTGAATTGGCTCCCAAAATGAGAATGGTTTTATCTGTGTTTTGATTCATTGAGCAAAGATATTTAATAAAAATGATTAAAAAGATTACGGCGCGGTGAGCAAAGCTCACCGCGCCGTAATCAATATATTAAACCGAATTATTTCTTTTCAGTTTCAATTTCTTTTTTATCAGTTGCCTTTTCAGTTTTCACTGCTTTTTCGCCAAAACGGGCATCTGTGAATTCTCTTGAAATGGCAGCTTTTTCAAATTTCAGCTTTCCGGATAAGGTTTCGATAATGATTCCGTCATCATGAATCTGAGCTATTCTTCCATGGAGACCGGAAGTAAGTACTACCCTGCTTCCTACTTTCAGGTCATCCTGAAATTTTTTCTCCTGCTTTTGCTTTCTCATTTGCGGTCTTATCATCAGAAAATAAAACCCTACCACCATTACTCCCATCATGATCATCATCATAGAACCGCCGCCTTGAGGCTGTGCTGCCTGCAAAAATACTGTCAGTACGCTCATATTAAGGTTGAATATTAGCGGTGAATGTTAATTTGATCGGCGCTTTTTCTACGTTTGCAAAAACATCCGCATATTTATTTACATTTCCGTCAAAGTTTGAAGAATCAAAATGCAAAGTGATTTTTCCTTTTTGTCCCGGTAAGATCGGTTCTTTGGTAAAGTCAGGAACGGTACATCCGCATCCCGGTTTCACTTCAGAAATTACAAGTGGATTTTTTCCTGTATTGGTAATATCATACACATGTTCTACTTTATCACCTTTTTTAACTTTTCCGAAATCAAAATTGCTTTGAGACAATACGATGGTCGTTAAAGGCTGGTTAGATTTTACAGGAGCTGCTTCCATTCCCGGCGCCGCTACAGGAGATACTGCAGTAGAATTGGAATCGGTAGAGGTTACCGGTGCATTAGTAGAATCTAAACTCACAGATTCTGAATTATTCTGCATTTCTTTGTTTTGCTCTTTTTTACAAGAAACCAAACCAAATCCTATAACCGATAAAGCGATGATTGATAATGTTTTTTTCATTTTATTAAATTCTATTTTGATCTTTACAATATTTATCTAAAATTCCGTTGATGAAGATATTTGAGCGGTCTGTTGCAAAAACTTTTGCAATCTCGATATACTCATTGATGATGACTCTTGAAGGCGTGAAAGGAAAATTGTCAAGTTCCGAAATGGCAGTAGTTAAAATTACTTTATCCATCAATGCGATTCTTTCCAGGTCCCAGTTTTCAAGTCTCTCGCTCAGCTTTTTCTCATTGGCTTCCCAGGTATTCAAAGTATCTCTTAATAATTTGCTGGCAAAGTTTTTATCTTCATCATCTTTCACCATCCTGATCAGCGTTCTGCTTTCTTCATTTTCTTTCATAAATCCAATTGTTTTCTGAACCATTGAATTGGCGATATGAATATCATCGGACCAGGTGAGTTCCCTGTCGCTGATATAATCATGAAAATCGTCATTTTCCGCAATATACCTTAAAAATAATTTACCGATAAATTTCTGATCTTCCTCAAAAGAATATTCTTCTTCTTTCATGAAATCCTGATATCTTTTTCCCGCTGTCATTCTCTGGAAAGTCTTTACAAGCATATCATCGTGCAGATCCCATTTAAGATCTTTATGCTGTCCGGTGAAATACAGTCTTTCAGGGTTTTGATCAAGCTTAATTAAAATCTGATTGTTGATGAATTTCTGATTCGGATCAATTTCGGAAGCGGTTTTAAGGTACTTGTTTTTACCAATTTCCATCTGATGCTCTGCGAGATCTTTAAGAGCTACCAAAAAGTTAAGCTGATAAATATAGAGATTATAGATTTTTTCTATGCCATGGAACATATTTTTCTCTAATACGTCAAATTTTATTGGATTTTGATAGTAAGAATATACATTTTCTACTACTTTTTCACGGATTTGTCTTCTTCCTAACATTCAAAGAGCTTTTTATAGGCGCAAAGATACAAAATTTAAAATTTAATGAATTCCTAGTATGATGCTATTTTCGTAAATTTGCAAAACTTTATGAAAGCTTTAAAAACTCTGAACCCTTACTTCTGGAAGCACAAAATATTATTATTTTGGGGGTTGTTATTTATCATAGCCAGTAATTTTTTTAATACCTATAAAGTACAGTTTGTCGGGAAATCTGTTGACGAGCTTACCAAAGGCGGCCATCTTGGTTTTAATCAGCAAGTACTTTTTTATGTTGGTATCATTGTAGGCTGCTCGCTTTTGACCGGCTTTTTTACCTTTATGATGAGACAGACCATTATAGTAGCCTCCAGAAGAATTGAGTACGAACTGAAAAATAAAATTTACAGGCATTACCAGGAATTATCCCTTACAGATTATAAAAAAACCACGATTGGAGATTTGATGAACCGTTTAAGCGAAGATATTGTAGCGGTAAGAATGTATCTGGGCCCCGGTGTGATGTATGTTGTCAATCTATTGGTGCTTGTCATTATCACCAGTATTTATATGGTGAAAACCGATGCATCAATGACACTCTGGACTTTACTGCCGTTGCCAATATTATCTTTTGTCATTTACAAGGTAAGTTCTATCATCAACAAAAAGTCGAAAATAATGCAGAAAAGCCAATCTGCGATTTCAACATTTGTGCAGGACAGTTTTTCAGGAATCAGAGTGGTGAAATTTTTTGCCAAGGAAAACTACATTAAAAAAAATTACGGGGTAAAAGTAACCGATTATCAGGATAAAGCTTTGGACCTGGCAAAAACGGAAGCCTATTTTTTTACCATTATCCTGTTTGTGGTAGGTTTATTAAATGTTACAATTATCGTCATTGGCGGACAAAAATATATTGATGGCGAATTAAGCATCGGTAAAATCGCCGACTTTTTTATGTACATCAATACCCTGATTTTTCCGTTTTCTATGGTAGGCTGGGTAACTTCTGTAAATCAGCGTGCGGAAGCGTCGATGCAGAGAATCAATGAATTTTTAGATAAAAAATCTGAAATAGTCAATACTAATTTTGAAAATTATCCGATTAAAGGAGATATTGAGTTCAAAAACGTATCGTATGTTTATCCAAATACAGGAATCAAAGCGTTGGAAAACTTAAGCTTTAAAATCAATGCAGGAGAATCTTTAGCAATAATGGGAAAAACAGGAAGCGGAAAATCGACTGTTGCATTGCTATTATGCAGATTGATTGACCCTACAGAAGGAGAAATTTTAATCGATGGAAAAAATCTCAAAGAACACAATTTAGAAAACTACAGAAACTTTATAGGATATATCCCACAGGAAAGCTATCTTTTTTCAGATTCTATTGAAAACAATATCGGGTTTGCCATCGATCATCCCTCCCATGAAAAAGTGGTAGAATTTGCTAAAATTGCCGATGTCGATAAAAACATTATCGAATTTAGAGAACAGTACAATACAATGGTGGGAGAACGCGGTGTAATGCTTTCCGGAGGCCAGAAACAAAGGATATGCATCGCGAGAGCCTTAATTAAAAAGCCAAATATTATCATTTTTGACGATTCTCTTTCTGCATTAGATACCGAAACTGAGCATAACATCTTGGAAAATATTGAAAAGAACATCAAAAATGCTTCTTCCATTATTATCACTCACCGGGAGTCGAGCGCTCAGAAAGCAGATAAAATCATTAACCTGACCGAAATTACCAATTCTGTAACGGCATAGTACATTTGTTTGGAATTGTTAAATAAATCATAAAAAAAATTTTGTGATTAAAAGAAAAATTTTATATTTGTTCTTACAAGATTAAAAAATATCTAATAATGAGTGATTACAAGGAACGCCACGAAAATGAAATTTTTACGAAGGTGTTAAAAGCAGGAAGAAGAACTTATTTCTTTGATGTGCGCGAGACGAAAGCGGGAGATTATTATCTTACGATTACCGAAAGTAAGAAGAATTTCGGGGAGAATGGAGAAGCTACATTCGAGAAGCATAAAATTTATCTTTACAAAGAAGATTTTAAGAGTTTCCAGGAGATGTTTAATGACTCTACAGATTTCATTATCAATGAAAAGGGTGAGGATGTAATATCTGAAAAGCATGATAAAGATTTTAAAAGCAGAACATACACAATAGATTCTGACGAAGAAATTTAGTCCTTAGTCATAAGTAAAAACACAAGCATCTTGAGGAAAAAGGATGCTTTTTTTATGCAATCATTTTAACAAATACAACTCAATACTGTTGTTGTATTAGAATAAGTTACTAAAAGAAAAAAACACATTCTCAAAAGAAAATGTGTTTTTAGGGTGAATGAGGGGTCTCGAACCCCCGACCTCCGGAACCACAATCCGGCGCTCTAACCAACTGAGCTACAATCACCGTTTCGTGGGTGCAAATATAGAAATTTTATTTCAGTTACAAAACAATTCCTTCAAAATTTTTCAGCGCGATTAATTTTTCAGATGTAAAGCCTTCTGCATAAGCAACGCCGGACAATCTTCCTAAATCCTGAGCTCTGTACGTCAGGCTTTCATAGAAATCTTTCGTGGCAATAGGAGTTACCGGTTCATTGGATGACGGGTCATAAAACTGTGATTTAAAAGCCATACAAGCTTCCAATTTCTTTTCAAGATATTCTGAGATATCGATAACAAATTCCGGCTGAATGTGCTTCCATTGGATATAATGGAAAATTTGTTTAGGCCGCCATACTTCCTGTTCTTTTCCTTCATTCACTGTTTTAATTTTTCTTAATCCTGCTAAAAAGCATGCATCAGAAACTAATTTCGCTGCTTTGGCATGATCCGGATGTCTGTCATCAATGGCATTGGCTAAAACAATTTCCGGACGATATTTACGAATCATTGTAACAATCTGCATCTGATATTCTTCAGAGTTTATCAAAAACCCATCTTTCATACCAAGATTTTCTCTTGCAGAAACACCTAATATTCTTGCAGACTCGGTTGCTTCCTGATGTCTGATCTCATCAGATCCACGTGTTCCCAATTCACCTTTTGTAAGGTCAATTATTACGCATTTTTTGCCTTCTGCAACTAGTTTGGCAATTGTACCGCCGCACCCTAATTCAATGTCATCAGGATGAGCTCCAAAAGCAAGTATATCTGTTTTCATATTTTCAAATATAAATAAAAATGAAAACTTCCCAAACAGTATGAATGGGAAGTTAGTGTTTATTGTGGAAATATTATTTATTAATTTCCGTATTTAGTTTTACAGCATCCTGATAAGAAGGATCCAGCTGTAATGATTTCGCTACGTAATCTTTTGATTTTGCCAAGTCTGAATCTTTTGACAAATAAGCAACGGCAAAATAAGCATATGCTAAAGTCTGCTTATTCGCTTCAACTTCTGCAGGTTTTACAGTGGTGATATATTTTTCATAAGCAATCTTAGCAGCATCATTATTTGTTGCTTGTTGATAAGCATACCCTAAACTATAATATGCAGGTGCCCAATCCGGTAACAATGTGCTCATTTTTTGCCATGTAACAATAGCTCCGTTCCAATTTTTAACATCTTGATATGCTGTTGCCAGTTTATACAATGCATCGGTATCCTGAGCATTTGCTGCAACCTGCTTTTTCAAAGCTTCAATTGTTGGACTGGTAGGTCCGGAATCTGCGGAAGATTGTGACGCAGCTCCTCCACCTGCGATTTTAGCAAGTTCCATATCCCATTTCATGGTTTCATCTTTTGCTCCTTTCGCAATAGCTACTTTTTGCTGAGCTTCTGCCATCAAAGCAGACTTTTTTGCAGCGTCTTTTTCATCTTTGGCTAATCCTGCAGCAATTAAACCTTGTAATCCCTGATCTGCAGGCTGTACTCTCGATTTTTCGGCCTGAGAAGTAAAGGAATCCATATTTTGTTTCGCCTCAGTATATTTCCCATCTGCGTACAATTGATATGCTCTTAGTTTGAACTTGATAGGATCTTGAATCTTATCAAATATTTTATCCAAAATTGCTTTCGAGTTTGCATAATCTTCATTGGTAAAATAAAGCTTAGCAATCTCTAACTGCGTATAAGGATCTTCATCAGCATATTTCGTATAATTGATCAAATCCTGAGTTGCTTTTGCGTTTTGCTGATATCGTATATCATAAGCTGCTAAAGCCTTGTAAGCAGGAGCGTAAGAAGGGTCTGTCGCAATTGCTTTGTCAATACTTGTTTTTGCCTGCTGCCATTGCTGCGCAGCCATCCACAACGTACCTATTCGGGTGTATACAGAGGCTTTATTTTTTGCGAGAGGCAATGCTTTATCATATGCAGACATTGCATCCCCAGGAACTTTTTTCAGCCTGTATGCATCCCCCAATGTATAATAATAATGTGCAGGAACTTCTTTTTTCTGCGCTCTTTCAATAGCTTTATTCAAAAACTGAATGGCAAGATCCGGCGAATTATTTTTTTCGAATAATGTTAAAGCTTCAGCTGCTCTGAATAATACTTCGGCATCTTTTTCTTTTGAATCGGTAACAATTCTCTGAATCTCAGCAATGGCATTTTTATCTCCTTTACCTAGTTTAACAGTCGCTAAACCTAATTTATTTAAATTACTTTTGCTGTCTGCAGCCAGTCCTTTATTAAAATTTTCTGTTGCACTGGCAAAATCCGGCTCAGCTTGTTTTAAAAATGTATTTCCTAAATAGAAATAGTTTTCAGCTTTAGGCTCTTTGGCAATCATTTGTGTGAAGTTTGTTTTTGCCTGCGCATATTTATCACTGTCAACACTATTGATGCCATCTTGCAATGTTTGTGCAAACGCAAAATTTGCATAAAATACAGCGGCTGCTCCTAAAGCAATTTTCTTTACATTCATTATATCTTTCATTTTATATTTTCTAAATTGAATTTACTAAATCACAATTTTCAGACCAAAATAATATAATTATCCTGGACTGAAGTGTATTTTAATATTTTTTAACGCATCTGTACTTCTCTTCTGTATATGTTATAAGGCTGTAATCCTTCTTTCTCAACAATCATCTGGCCCAGCTGCGTACAAGAATATCTTATAAAGCCGTTTGCAATGTTAAAATTACCTTCATTTGTTAAGAAATAAAGAACTCTTGTAAATGGGTATTTCATTTCACGTAACCCGTCGGAATTTGGCGTATATAATTTTCCATTGACATCGATTGGCAAAATTTTTACCATTTCTCTTAACTTTTCAGAAGTTTCGTCGTAGGGACGGCTGAAAGTATTCAGGCCGATTACTCCTATTTTATCGGGATATTTATTTAATTCTTCAATGACATTGACACTTCCTGGAATAATGGAAAATTTCAGATCTTTAGGCTGCTTTTTTAATTTTTGAGCTACAAAATTCAGATTGCTGGAATTACCCCCATCAAAAATGAATTTTTTGTCTTCAGACTGCATTCCTTGTTTTATTTCATCCATAGTAATGCTCACTTTAGCTGAATTTTTAGGAACGATAAAAATAACGGCATCAGCAGCAAATTTTGCAGGTAAAAATTTTAAATCTACCTGCTCTTCATATGCTTTAATTTCTTCAGCAGACAAGTCTTTAGACATTACCGCAATTCTTGCTTTATCATTTAAAAGATCCAAAAAACCTAAATCTTCTTTCTTAGTGATTACCTTAATCTTAGTATCAGGATAATTGATCATGTATCCTTCTGCCAAAGCTTCGGTGACACTTTTGAATGATTCATCAGTTAAAATAGTGAGATTTCCTTTATAATAGGATGGAGATTTATCTTCTTTTTTCGAACAGCTTATCACTGTTACTAATAAAAGAATCAACAGCAATTTAAAATTATTCATCATTTCCTGTATTTTTAATTCTTGATACTGCTCTCCAGATTCTAAAAATACCATACAGCATTACCACTGCACCTAAAGGATAAGCTACGGTAGGTTCAAGAATAATAAAAAAGAATTTGTAAATTATAATTACAATTCCCAAAGCGATATAAAACAATCCTGTTACTAAGGATAACCAATTGAACATCATATAACAAAAGTATTAAAAAAAATAAAAAGAGAAGCGATTGCTTCTCTTTTTTGATTATAATTTAAAGATAAATTATCCTTCAAAATTCATTGTTAAAGGCAATCTGAATCTGTATCGAACGGATTGTCCATTGATTTTTGCAGGAGTCCATTTATTTTTAATAGACTTAATCGTTCTAACAGCTTCAGCGTTAAAATCTGAATTTTTACCGTTTGCTTTAACATCCGTAATTGATCCGTCCCTTTCTACAACGAAAGTGATTTCAGCTTTTACAGTTCCTTCATCACCATTCATAGATGAGCCATCAAAATTGCTTGATACTTTATTTCTGAATGCATTGATTCCTCCAGGGAATTCAGCGGTTTGTTCAACCTCGCTATACACTTGCGTATCACTCACCTGTGGTTTAACTTCAGCTGTTGAAGTTCTGGTACCAGTAGAAGGTGGTGGCGGTGGCGGTGTATAAGCGGGAGCTTTTACCCCTTCCTGATTCTGTAAACCTGTCGTTGTTTCTAACTGCTTAGAAATTGGTGGCGGTGGAGTCTCAATTTTCGGCGCTTTCACCGGTTCCGGAACTACGTTCTGAATAACCTCGATTTTTTCTTCTTCTTTCGGAGGTGGTGGAGGTGGTTCTTCTTCTTTAGGCTCTTCAATGATCGGATCTTCTTCAATAATGTTGACCAAATCAGACTTTACTTCTATTTTATCAGGAGCATTAAGATTTTTAATGGTAAGATAGATAAAAGGGGACAAAGCAGCCACTAAGAATAATGATGTACCAATGATAAAAGATTTCGTCAATAATCTCGGATATTGACTTCTAATATCATATGCACCATATTCCTTATTTCTATTTTCAAATACAATCTCATCTAAACTAAGATTTTGACTGTACACATGTTCATCTGCCATCGTAGTGTTAATTTAATGGTTAAAATTACTTTGTAGCAGCAGCCGGAGTTCCGGAATTGCCCACTTTTCTATCATAAATCGCTTTTTCCCAAGGCTTAACATCAGTAACACCGTACTGTTCACTTTTGGTAATGGCCATTTCGTCAAGAATATCTACGAAGTTTTTATATACAGCGTCATCAGTTGGCTTGATAATAACAGTAAATTTTGTTCTATCTGCCGCTCTTGATTTTGCCTGCTCAATTATTTTTCTAATTCCTTCTCTATCAAAAGAAGTTTCGTTCAGATTCTGATCATTCAGGGACGTATTATCTTCCTGGTGCCAGAAAACTTTATTGTCTTTTCCTAATAATAAAGAAATTGAATTAGAAAGTTTAATTTCTGTTGGTGGTGGTTTTGGAGTATTTTCTTTCGGTTTTGCCGGAAGACCCAAATCCATTACATTCGGTTTACTGAATGTGGTTGTAAACATAAAGAAGGTGATTAATAAAAACCCTAAATCCACCATCGGAGTCATATCTACTCTGGTACTCTGCTTCTTGGAACGTACCTTGCCGCCTTTGGCGCCTTTTTCCTGTACTTGTACTTCTGCCATTTCTCTAAATGATATTATTCATTAGGTTTACCTTCTTGTGACGTTATCAACCAAAATTTAAGAAAATCAATATCTCTTAAACCCTCAAATAAACTTTTAACTTTAGGATACTTTGTCGTTACGTCTCCTTTGATTGCTAATTTGTAATCTTTGTTTACGCTCAAACTTTGTTGTACCCAATCTACCAACTGTTTATTTGTACTGTCCATAGGAATCCCTGTAGGACTTTTAAAACTTTTCTGCTCATCTTCAGGCAAATCCAAATATCCTTTCAACTGGTTCATAGGAACTCCAATTGCCTGAACTCTCTGGAATGCGGCTTTTTGCTTATTGTCAAAAGCAACCCCATACTTTTGCCCCATTTTCTCTAAAAGCTGTAATCTTTCTGATGCATTATCTACCGGCTGAAAGTAAAACTTTCCGTCTGGTGTTGCATTAATAGTCATTAAACTGGCATCAGGAAGTAATTTTTCTGAGATTGAAGATGGCGGCTTGATCTGCTCCACGTCAGGTTTTTTAAACTGAGTGGTCAATATAAAGAATGTAAGCAGCAGGAATGCAACGTCACACATTGCCGTCATATCCGTCACTACTCCATGTCTTTTTGGTTTGACTCTCGCCATTATTTTTATAATTTTTGATTAAACTTCTATTTACAATGCAAAACTCTTGCGGAATTCTTAGTTGAATTCTGCAAAAGACTGCTGGATGCTCATTGCGATCTCATCGATCTTATAAGTTAACCCGTCAATTTTTGATGTAAAGAAGTTGTAAAGCATGATTGCAATAGCAGAAGTACCAATACCTAAAGCTGTGTTGATCAAAGCTTCAGAGATACCTGTAGAAAGTGCTGCTGCATCCGGAGTACCACCACCAGAACCTAATGCGAAGAATGCTTTAATCATCCCGATTACTGTTCCTAATAGTGCAATTAATGTTGCAACCGTACCTAAAGTAGAAAGAATCATCATGTTTTTCTCTAACATTGGCATTTCAAGCGTTGTAGCTTCCTCAATAGCCTTATTAAGAGCTACCATTTTCTGCTCTTTATTTAGAGTCGTATCATTTGATAGAGCTTTGTACGTTGTAAGACCTTCTTTTACAACATTACCAACAGAACCTTCCTGTCTGTCGCACTCTTCTAACGCTTCGTCTATTCTGTTTTGGTTCAAAAGACTTCTCACCTTTACTACGAAGTTGTCTAAATTTCCCTTTCCTGCTGCTCTACCAAGCACGAAATATCTTTCAATAGAGAAAACGATAACCGTGATCATAAATGTAATCAATACCGGTACAATAACTCCTCCTTTGTAGATAATACCCAAAAACGACTCTGGATGAATGTCTTTTCCTTCAACACTTGAAAAAGCAACAGAACCACTTCCCAGTTTGTCTGCATCTTTGAAGTTTCCTGGGTTCCCAAGAACGAATAAATAAATACAAATCCCTATAACCAATAGAATAGGAATAATTACAGCCGGGTTTAAACCTCCTGCTTTTTTAGCAATTACTTGCTCCTCATTTTTTGAAACATTCATTTCCATATTTAACTAAATTATATTGTTTTAAAATTTTAAAGTTGTAAAATAAAGGCAAAATAAATTAAAATGCAATAGTCTTAAATAAACATTTCGCCTTTTTTTGATAAAGAAACTTTGATACGATTTCGATATTGTAATTATTCTCTAAATATTTATTAATTATTGTTAATTTCAGACATTACGTTAAAAAATCAAAAAATTTAATGCCTTAAAATTTATAATTTACCAATGTTAATTTTTTTTTAAATTACTACGTTCACAATTTTGTGATGTACAACAATAACTTTTTTAGGTAATTTTCCTTCTAAAATCTGTTGTGTTTTTTCGTTATTCAACACTAATTCTTCAACTTCTTGTGTAGACAATGCCGCTGAAAGGGCCATTTTAAATTTCATTTTCCCGTTAAAGCTTACCGGATATTGTATCTCATCTTCTACCAGATAACTTTCATCCAATTCCGGGAATTTTTCAAATTCGATCGATTGTGTATGACCAAGCAAATTCCATACCTCTTCGCAGATGTGCGGCGCATACGGGGAAATTATAACGGCTAAAGGTTGTAAAATATTGCGTTTGTTGCATTTTAATTTCTGCAACTCATTAACAGCGATCATAAATGACGATACGGATGTATTGAAAGAAAAGTTTTCGATATCGTATACCACCTTTTTTATTAAGGTATGCAATACTTTATACTCTGCCTTTGTAGGTTCTTCTTCAGAAACCTCAAATGTATCTTCATTGAAATATAAATTCCAGAATTTTTTCAGGAAACCGTAGACTCCGCTTAATCCTTGTGTATTCCAAGGCTTGGATTGTTCTAACGGACCTAAGAACATTTCATACAATCTTAACCCGTCTGCTCCGTATTCTTGGCAAATATCATCTGGATTGACTACGTTGTATGTCCTTTTAGACATTTTGTCGACCTCTCTCTCTGTTATTAACTTACCGTCTTCAAGTATAAATTCTGCACTATTGAACTCAGGTCGCCAAATTCTAAGCTTTTCAATATCAATTTCATCTGTAGTTCCAATTAGCATCGAAATGTCAACAGGAATCCTTTGAGTTTTGTATCCATTTGCAAGACTTTTAGACACAATTGTATTAGTACCATCAACTCGATGAATTAACGCACTCATCCCCAAAATCATTCCCTGATTGATGAGTTTCTGGAAAGGCTCATCATGATTGATATATCCTCTGTCTTTTAAAAACATATTCCAGAAACGGGAATACAATAGATGTCCAGTCGCATGCTCGCTTCCTCCAATATATAAATCTACCTGTCCCCAATAATCTGCAAGTTCTTTATTCACAAAAACCTCATCGTCATTTGGGTCCATGTATCGTAGGAAATACCATGAACTTCCCGCCCAACCCGGCATGGTAGATAATTCTAACGGGAAAACCGTCTGATCATCTATTAAATCTGTCGCCACCACTTTTTGGTTCGCTTCATCCCAGGCAAATGTTTTTGCATTTCCTAATGGCGGATCTCCATCTTCCGTCGGTAAATATTTTTCAACTTCTGGAAGTTCCAAAGGCAACGCAGAAGTTGGTAATGTATAAGGCATTCCATCTTTATAATAGATAGGAACCGGCTCTCCCCAATACCGCTGTCTTGAGAAAATCGCATCACGCTGTCTGTAATTTGTCGTGCCGTGACCAATAGCTCTTTTTTCGATGGCTGTAATGATTAATGCTTTGGCTTCATTGTAATTCAAACCGTTTAAAAAATCTGAATTGACGCATACGGAATCTTTAGAATCAAAAGATTTTTCCTGAACGTCTTCTTCAGTTTCAACTACTTTCTTAATTTCAAGATTAAATTTCTTTGCAAACCTGTGGTCACGCTCATCATGCGCCGGAACAGCCATTACCGCTCCTGTCCCGTAACCCATCAACACATAATCTGAAATATAGATCGGCATCTTTTCATGACTGAAAGGATTGATTGCATAACTTCCTGTGAAAGCACCTGAAACATTCTTTACATCAGACATTCGGTCTCTTTCGGTTTTTTTGGACGTTTCTTCAATATAATTTTCCACTTCAGCTTTTTGTTTCAGAGTGGTTATTTTTTCCACCAAAGGGTTTTCCGGAGCTAAAACCATAAAGGTTGCTCCAAAAATAGTATCGGGTCTCGTGGTGAAAACCTCAACGGTTTCGTCATAGCCATCTATATTGAATCTCACCTGTGCTCCTTGCGATTTTCCGATCCAGTATTCCTGTGAATCTTTCAAAGGTTGCGGCCAGTCTAACGTTTTAAGACCTTGTAATAATCTTTCAGAATAAGCAGAGATTCTCATGCTCCACTGCATCATTTTTTTCTGATAAACAGGAAAGCCTCCTCTTTCGGATTTTCCGTCTTTTACTTCGTCGTTTGCTAAAACCGTTCCTAAAGCTGGACACCAATTGACCGTAGTTTCTGCTCTGTATGCTAAACGGTAATTTAATAAAATATCTTCTTTATCAATGTCAGAAGCGTTTTTCCATTCTTCTGCCGTGAAATTTAATTCATCATTTTGATTGGCATGTAAATCTTCGGTTCCTTTTTCTTCAAAGTGTTGAATCAATGTTTTGATAGATTCTGCTTGGTCTGTATTTTTATTATACCAGGAGTGGAATAATTCAATGAAAATCCATTGTGTCCATTTATAATACGACGGATCAGAAGTTCTTACTTCCCTGCTCCAGTCAAACGAAAAACCTATTTTTCTTAGCTGCTCTTCGTATCGGGTAATATTCTGTTCTGTGGTCACTGCAGGATGCTGCCCTGTCTGAATGGCATATTGCTCAGCAGGAAGCCCGAAACTGTCGTACCCAACCGGATGAAGTACATTAAAACCCTGATGCCTTTTATATCTTGCATAAATATCCGATGCGATATATCCCAGTGGATGGCCTACGTGAAGACCCGCTCCCGATGGATACGGAAACATATCGAGAACATAAAATTTGGGTTTGTCTGTGTTATCAGAAGTTTTATACGTCTGGTTTTCTTCCCAGTATTTCTGCCACTTTTTTTCTATCTGCTGATGATCGTAAAACACTTTATTATGATATTAGAGGTTAGATTTGATGTAGACTTTAATGCTACATCAAGATTCACAAAAATAATGATTTTAAAAGAACTATTCAAGTTACATTCACCATGGGTCAAAAAAAATCCCGTCCAAAGACGAGATTTATATTTTACATAATAATTAAATTATGGTGTAACAATTCTTTTGAATGTGTAAGTCTCAGAACGAAATTTAGTAGGATCTGTTTTATCTTCAATCATCAGATTGAGAGTAGTATCGCTGAGCGTCACAATTTTACCCTGATCAGCCATAACAATCCCCTGATATTTTATCTGGATGGCTTTGCTGTCTTTATCATACGTATATGTAAAATTTCTGTCAAAGGTTATATTGCACGTTCCCGGAGTTGCACTGTCTCCGAATTCTTTTCTTTTTCCTACTCCATTTTCAAAAGTCCATCGTGATGTTTTCTGACATTCGGAGTCAAAAGAAATACCGTCAGAAACCGGAGCCTGTCCTGTGGCAACGGTGGTGACTACTTTTTTAATAGGTTGCCAAACTCCGTTAAGCGGGTACTCCATTGGAGTTTCTTCGTCATCGTTGTTACAACCTGTCGCTATAAATAATGATAAACATGCAAATAGTAAAGCTAATTTCTTCATGATCAAATTTTTCAAGGTCTAAAATTATGATTTTTTTTAAAAACTCAATCATTTTTTTTGAAAATTGAAGTATAATTTCGGATTTATTAAAAAATCGCCTTGCAAAACTCTTTCTTCAAAACCCTATATTTGCAAAAAAACACATGCCCGAAGTTTCCATCATTACTCCCTGTTATAATTCTTCCCGATTTCTGGAGGAGACCATCAATGCGGTGATAAATCAGACTTTTATCGATTGGGAATGGCTCATTACGGATGACCGCTCAACGGATCATTCTGTAGAAATTATTCAGAATATCAATGACCCCAGAATAAAGCTCACCATTGCTGAAAAAAACGGCGGTGCAGGTCATGCAAGAAATATTTCCCTGAGAAATGCAGAAGGAAGGTTTATCACATTTCTTGATGCCGATGACTTTTGGGAACCCAACTTTTTAGAAGAAATGGTCCATTTTATAAAAAAAGAAAATACTGAACTTGCTTATTCTGCGTATGCAAGATGTGACGAAAATTTAGTTCCAAAACTTGAAGATTTCCAGGCAGACAAAGATGTAACTTTTAACAATATGCTCAAAACCTGCCGTCTTTCTCTGCTCTCTTCCATGTATGATTCTCAGCGGGTGGGAAAAGAATATTTCCCAGAAGGAAGTAAGCGTGAAGATCATGTTATGTGGCTCAATCTGCTCAAGAAAATTACTGTGGGTAAACCTTTGAAAAAAACGATGGCCAAATACAGAATGCACGCTACAAGTGTATCCCGAAAAAAGAAAAACATTATTAAAGACCAATATTTGGTATATAGGGATTTCATGAAATTTTCAATTCTAAAATCACTATATTATACTGCAAACTGGGCATTAAACGGATTTATGAAATATTCAAAACTATTTAACTGATGGAATATTCAAAAGAATTTAAAACTGCGCTGAGCAATTTTTCTTCTGTAGAAAAAGACCGTCTGATTTTCAGACTATTGAAGAAAGACAAGCTTCTCTCAAAAAAGCTGTATTTTGAACTGATTGATCCCGAAACTGCCGATCAGAAAAGAAGCCAAATGGAAGAATATATTGCAGAAAAAGTGCTTTTAGCCTCAAAATACATTGGCAATCCGAAGTACTTTTTGGTAATTATCCGGAAATTAAGCGCTGAAATCACAGAGCACGTCAAAATTACCACCGATAAATTTGGGGAAGTATCACTTCATCTTATCTTGGTCAACACCATTCTGAACAGCAATGAAAAGCTTAACCAGCAAAGGTTTGATAATATTTATAAATTGTACATCTATTTAATTAATAAAGTTATAAAAGCTTTGATTCTCATCAAAAAGCTGGATGAAGATTACTGGATCGAAATTGATGAATACCTGGAAGACCTGAAAAATAAAATTCATGAGAACACCTATCTGGAAAAGCTCTGCATCAACAACAGCTTTGATTTTGACTGGCTGAAGTGCGAGCAGATTCCGGATCATTTAGATTTAATTGTAAAAGATATCCGAAACCAGGGATTTTTAAAATGACATCATTTTTTTGATAATCAGGGCTGAAGAATCCGGTTTTTCTAAGACAAAATTTTCTGCATTTGCAGACATCTCTTTAAGGATTTCTTCATTATTAAAAAGATCAAGAATATATTCTGCCGCCTGATTTTCATGTTCAAAAGACCGTCCTCCATCTGCTTTAATCAGATCATCTGCTTCGGGATTTTTCCTGTAATGATTTCCGAAAATCACAGGAACTCCAAAAGCTGCTGCCTCAAGAATATTATGAAGACCTGTATTGTGAAAGCCACCTCCCACGACAGCTACATCTGCGTAAGAATACAGCTTAGAAAGCAACCCTATACTGTCTATGATGAGTATTTGCGTGTTTAACGGCTTCCCTATCTGCGTATTTTTACATTCGCTGTACAAAAGAGCATCTGGGAAAATATTTTTTAAAATGTTTACTCTTTTCAGATCATGCGGTGCGATGATTATTTTTATGTTTTCATTTTTTTCAGAAATCAGCTGAGCTATTTTCTCTTCGGTTTGCCACGAACTCCCAAAAACCAGAGTTTTGTCTCCGGAGATAAAATCTTTTATAAAAGCAATATGATGATCCTGATTTCTCAATTGCTTAACTCGGTCAAACCTTGTATCTCCTGTCACAGAAGACTGTTGCAACCCTAAACTCTTTGCAAGAAGATATGAATGCTGTGTCTGATGAAAAAACCAGTCTACATTTTTCTGCAGCTGTTTTACAAACCATTTTCCATATGATGCAAAAAATGACTGGCTTTCGTAAAACAACGCTGAAATTACAAAAATCTTTACCTTATTATTTTTGAGTTCCTGGAAAAGATTATACCAGTAATCATATTTCACCGTAAAAAATAGTTCAGCATGAAAGCAGGATATAAAATCTTTTATCTGTGTTTTGGTATCAAACGGCAAATAGCAGATTGCATCGGCAATATTTTTCTTTTTAATCACATTTTCATATCCTGAAGGTGAGAAAAATGTCACCAGAATTTTATGTGAAGGAAATTTTTCTTTCAGTTTTTCCAGTACTGGTAATCCTTGTTCATATTCTCCGAGGCTTGCTGCGTGCATCCAGATGATCTTATCGGAAGCTGAAAAAGCTGTCTTAACGATATTCATAGATTGCTTTCTTCCTTCAACGCCTTTTTTAGTTTTGGCATGAAATACAGCAAAAACTTTCATTCCGAAAATGAGAAGCCTGATGAATATGTTGTATACTACATTCATCAGCTTTTTATTAAACCTCTGAAAAATTGGATTCCGCCGAATATAATCGCGCCGTACGCAATGATACCGCCTTTTCCGCTAGCGACAGAAATTACAGTTACAATCAAACCACCAGCAAGCCATAACCCGCCGTACAAAACATCATTACCGGCATTCTTTTTTTCAAATTGTTCGATCTGGGCAACGCGTTCTCTCTGAAGTTTCTGCTTATAAATTCTTTCTTCATCGCTTTTTTCTAAAAACATTGTTTTTGAAGAGGAATATTCATGATAATCTTTCACCCCTTGGCTTTCAAAAAACTTGCTTTCGAGTTCTGAAATGGTTTGTCCTTTATGGGCAGAAAATTCTGAAATTGCTTTCTGCAACTGATCGCTGATCGGTATATTTCTTTTCTTAAGTTCTGATAAAGCACGGATAATTGTTTCATCATTGTAGTTGTTCCAATGGGTCAAAACTTCTGATAATCCTGCGTTTTTAGTATGGGAAATTTCGAGTAATGTTTTATTCATGTTCTTTGTTCAGACTTTTGATTTAAATTTCAGACTTTTTTTTAATTATTGAATGATTCTGCTTTACTTCCTTTAATCATTCTAAAAATACTGATCCCAAAAACGCCAAACAACAACGCAAGGATAAAAAAGACTGCATCTGTCATGGTATTGAGTTTACCTTTGGATACAAGAATACTTTCCATCACAGTATCTCCCAATAAGAGCATCACCGGAAAAAGCATACTGTACATATACAGCTTTAATGTTTCTGTATTGCGGAAACTTTTGGGAACGTTCAGCAATGGAGAATCAGGATTTTTGGGGATTGAAACCAACATGAGAAAAATGAAAGTGGAAATTACCGGTAAAATCCAGATAGAGTTTTTATTTCCTTCCCCGTTTACCGTTCCGTTTATGGTAAAATGAGTGGGAATGGTTTCTGGTAATCCTGTATAGTTAACCGCGGTAAAAACCCAGATAAAAAGAAGTATGAGACTATTAAAAATCAATAATATACTGGACAGTTTAACCATTATATAATACTTTTTATCACTCTCAGTTTATGGGTGTGCTTATTCAGTTCTTTATTAAAGATGCCTGAAGAATCAAGCGTATCAATGCGCACTTTTCCTGATGCATGAATGATTTTCTGATGATCAAGCATGATGCCTACATGAATAATTTTTCCTTCAGAGTTTTCAAAAAAAGCGAGATCTCCCGGCCTGCTTTCTTCAACAAAGCTTAGAACCTCTCCCACTTCTGCCTGCTGAAAAGTATCTCTGGGAAGTTTGATGTTGTGGATTTTAAAAACAAGCTGTACAAAACCCGAACAATCTACCGCAAAGAAGCTTTTCCCGCCCCATAAATACGGAACGTTTAAAAATTCTTTTGCCGTTAATGCAATACTTTCACGCACATCATGGCTTCTGCGGGATGCAACGGCAGGAAATTCTACTTCCGATCCCATAGAAAGCAGCGTTTTACCGTCATTGGTCATTACCGAAGCAAAATCTTCTGTAATCAATGTAATTTTTCTCCCTGCTAAATATTCATCTGTAACGGGTCTGATCTGTTTGGTATCCATCCAGCCTTCATATCCGTCGTAGTGCATTTTTATCTTGGTCCAGTTTTTATTCACTTCAAGAATATCTGCACTCTCTCCGAACAATATTTCTGTAACGATTTCTGCCCTGTCAGAATTTTCTGCCCGAACCGGCGCTACCGTAACCGTACAAACTCCTTTATTCATAATAAGCATTTAAGATGATGAGATTTAATAAAAAACAATGGGATTTTTTATCTACATATTCGTTAATTCAATTTTCTAACTATTTTCTGCGTAAGAGATTTATTCCGTCCCGCAAAGGTAAAATAAGATTTTCAAAATCATCGTCTTTTGCTGCCAAATCGTTTAATTCCTTAATGATTTGGGTAGATTTTTGCTTAGGCTGCTCTTCCAGCACTTTCCCATACCAAAGTACATTATCAAACATCACCACAGATCCGGATTTGGTTCTTGGTTTTATAAGTCTGAAATATTCTGCATAATTTTCTTTGTCGGCATCAATAAAAATGAGATCAAAAAACGCGTTGGTTTCTTTCAGGAATTCTTTGGCATCCTGAAGCCTGAAATCGATTTGATGGGAATATTCACTTTCTGAAAAATATTTCTTAGGAAGATAAGCAAGGTCTTCATTAACGTCTAATGTCGTTATCTTTCCGTCTTTCGAGAGTCCTTCCGTCAAGCACAGTGTCGCATATCCTGTAAATGTACCGATTTCGAGAATGTTTTTTGGCTGCAGGATTTTAGAAATAATGGTCAGCAATCTTCCTTGCTGATATCCTGAAATCATATGCGGCTGAGTGGTTTTCTGAAACGTTTCTCTTCTTAATTTTTTTAAAATTTCCGGTTCAGCTGATGCGTGGTTTTCCAGATAGCGGTCCATTTCCGGATTTTTTTCTTCGAAAAAGCTCATGATGATTGTAATATTTTTCAAATGTAAAGAAAAAAAATCTATGGCATTTAAAATGAAATTCAGTATAAGTACGCACGCCAAAATCGTAGAAGTGCTGATTGCCGGCTCAAGAATTATCAGGAATTTTGTATAAGAAAACAAAAAGTATATGACATGAAGAAAACAGAAAAATTTAACCAACAGATCGTTTCTTCAATCAAAAACAAACAGTTCAAGAAAAAACGAACGTCTCTTTTACATCAGATTATCCTTATTCTCAGAAGAGAAGATGTAGTCTGAATTAAAAAAGTCCCGATCAATTGATCAGGACTTTCTTATTAGAATTATTTTATTTACTTTTTAGGAGTGATGTCCATCAGTTTCATAAATTCATCCAGCTTAGGCATAATGATAATTTCAGTTCTTCTGTTTTCTGCTCTTCCGGAAACGCTCATATTGGTTGCTTTAGGATTGTACTCAGAACGGCCTCCTGCTGTAATTCTCGCAGGATCTACCCCAAACTGGCTCTGTAATACTTTTGCAATTGCAGTACCCCTCAATGCAGAAAGATCCCAGTTATCTCTAGGCAAATTGGGAGAGCTTAACGGAGCATTATCGGTATTTCCTTCGATCAATACCGAATATTTATCATAATCGTTAATCACTTTTGCAACTTTCCCAAGAACTTCCTGAGCAGCCGGTAATACATTATAATCTCCCGTTTTGTATAATAATTTATCTGATAATGAAATCATGACAACACCTTTCAATACTTTTACCTGAACATCGTCATCCGTCACATTGTCTAAAGATCTTTTCAGCTTGTTTGACAAGGCAAGATTTAAGCTGTCATTTTTTGCATTAGAAGAAATCAGCTGCTTAATATACATATTTGAAGAATTGATCTCTCCTACCAGTTTATCAATATTTGCAGAACTTTTACCGGTGTTGGCAAGACACGCGTCTAAAGATGATTTTAAAGCATCATGCTGGCTTTTCAATAAATTATTTTCTCCGGCTAAACTGGAATTCTGAGACTTCAGATCCTGAATTTCTCTCTGTCTTTCGCCGATATTTTCGATACACTGTTTGTAATTACCGCTTAAAGCGTCATACTGTTTTTTACTTACACAAGATGTCATTCCCAACACCATTGCAGAAACTGCTAAAATTTTAATAATCTTCATACATAATCTTTTTTAGACTAGTCAAATTTAGGAAAATTCATTTTAATTTTATGGTTTATCTTTGCGCAAAAGAAATTCTGGGCACTATGCTGGAAATATCAAAAGTCAGAAAACAACTCGAAAATCTCACTCATTTTCCTGAAAACCAAACTTATCTTTTAGCGGTAAGCGGAGGAGCAGATTCTATGGTTTTGGCGTTCATTTTTCAGGATATAGGACTTCATTTTCAGATTGCCCATGTTAATTATAAACTGCGTGGCAAAGATTCTGATCTGGACCAGCAAACCGTGGAAAATTTCTGTGTGAAAAATAAAATTCTACTTCATCTGTATGAAGTTTCCGAAAAAGACGACCAGCCGGAAAATTCTGTTCAGCTTTGGGCGAGAACGATTCGGTACCGTTTTTTCAGGAATATTCAGGAAAAAGAAAATCTTAACTTTCTGGTAACCGCGCATCATCTGAATGATCAGTTGGAGACTTTTATCATTAATCTCTCCAAAGCATCCGGAATTAATGGTTTAAGCGGAATCCCATCCAATGATAATAATATTCTCCGACCTCTTTTACCGTTTTCAAAAGAAGAGATTTATGTTTTTGCAAAAGAAAATAAAATTGAATACCGTGAAGATCTTTCCAATAAAAAAAATGATTATTTAAGGAATGAAATCAGGAATGAAATTGTTCCGAAATTATTGGAAACCAATGATCATTTTCTTGATAACTTTAAAAAAAGCATATCCATTTTAGATCAGACCAAAAATTTTGTTCAGGAACAGATTGAGAAAATTGAAGCCAGAATTTTGATTGTAAATAATGAAAATATTGTTTTAGATAAAGAAAAACTTAATAAAGAAAGTCGTTTTGTAAAATATGAGATTCTTAAAAAATATGGTTTTGAAAAGGAAGAAGAAATTCGAAAAATCTTTACTGCTGAAACCGGAAGTTCTTTTTTTTCAAAGGATTTTCAGGTAATCATCAACAGAAACGAACTGATTTTCATCAGAAAAGAGCAAAAACAGGATCAAAATGAAATTATTCTGGCTGAAAAATTTGACTTCTCCCAAAACCAAATTACCATTAATCTCGAAAATAGAATTACAGGCATTGAAAAAATCCATAAGAATATAGATTGGGAGTTTGATGCAGAGAAGATGGTGTTCCCATTGAAACTGCGAAGAAAAAAGGAAGGTGATTTCTTTTATCCATTAGGTTTTTCGGGGAAAAAGAAGGTATCCAAGTTTTTTAAGGACGAAAAATTGTCTATTTTAGCGAAGCAAAAAATATGGCTTCTGAGTGACGGAAACGACATTGTTTTAGGTATTCTTCCATTCAGACAAGACAAGAGATATGCAAAAGATGAGAAAACAAAGTACGTTCTCAAAATTTTTAATGAAAAGAAAAATGAAATTTAAAAACTGGTTTTTACTGATTCTTTTATTTTTATGTACAGGAATTAACGCTCAAATTAAAAATCCCGTAAAATTCAAATTTGCTGTTAATGATTTAGGAAACAATCAGTACGAAGCCGTTCTGAATGCGACTTTAGAAAGCGGATGGCATATTTACTCAAGAGATATCCCGGAAGATACAGGAATCCCTACAGAATATAAAGTATCCGGAAAAAACATAGAACTGATCGGAAAATTTCAGGAAATAGGAAAAAAACATGAAGAATTTTCTGAGGCTTTCGGCGGAACCATCATCTATTATTCTAATGCTGCAGGTTTTAAACAGAAATTCAGATTAAAAGACGGCACAAAACCCGGAGATGTGATTGCCGAAATCACCTATCAAACCTGTGATGACAGAGTCTGTCTCGCTCCGAATACTTTAGAATTTAACCAAAAGATTACCCCAAAAGGAGTAACTCCTGAATTAACTGCTGAAACCGCGGTAAAAGGAAAAGATTCTATTAAAACTTCAGAAATCACAGTAGTTGCGCCTGCAAATTCAAAAATTACCATTACAGAAACTTCAAAATTAGACCCCAAAGAATTAAAAATAAAATCGATTGATATTCAGAATCCTTTGACCGATTGTGGAACAGGCTCTTCAAAAATCAGTGAAAATTACTGGACGTATCTGTTATTAGGATTTCTTGGCGGATTGATTGCTTTGCTCACACCTTGTGTGTTCCCAATGATTCCTTTAACCGTGTCTTTCTTTACCAAAGGAAACAAAAATAAAGCAAAAGGAAAAAGAGATGCCTTGATGTATGGTTTTTTCATCCTGTTGATTTTTGTTTTATTAAGCGTGCCTTTTCATATTGTTGACGGAATTGCGGGAAATATTTTCAACCAGATTTCTACCAGTGTATGGCTGAATATCGTCTTCTTCATTATCTTTATTTTCTTCGCAGGAAGTTTCTTCGGATATTACGATATTACTTTACCAAGCTCTATTGCCAATAAATCTTCAAAAGCGGAAGAAGCAGGCGGAATGATCGGTATTTTCTTCATGGCTTTAACTCTTGTCATCGTTTCTTTTTCCTGTACAGGTCCTATTTTGGGCAGTTTATTAGGAAGCGCCGTAACAGGATCTGCCAACGTTCCGATGTTGCTTACGTTTGCTTTGGCAGGATTTGGTCTGGCTTGGGCGATTGTTTTCGGGTTATTGGCATTATTTCCTCAGGCTTTGCAAAGTCTTCCAAAATCCGGTGGCTGGATGAATACCGTGAAAGTGGTTTTGGGTTTTGTAGAATTGGCCCTGGCTTTAAAATTCTTATCAAAGGCAGATTTAGTGTCTAAAACATTTTTAATAAAAAGAGAACTGTTTATCGCCATATGGATTGTGGTCGCTATAGGTTTAGCCTTATATTTATTCGGATTGATCAAATTTCCGCATGATGATAAAAAACCAAAACTATCTATTGGAAGAAAAATACTCGGGGTTTTAGGAATTGGTTTTGTAATCTATTTAATTCAGGGATTTATTCCTGCAGAGCGCCCGAAACTGCAATTGCTAAGCGGAATTTTACCTCCATTAAATGTAAGCTACTTTCATGATGAAAAGGATGGTATTTTGGGAATGCATCCTGAACATGACTTTTTTACAGCCATTGAATTAGCTAAAAAAGAAAATAAGCCTGTTTTAATTGACTTTACAGGTTACGGTTGTGAGAACTGCAGAAAAATGGAAGAATTTGTCTGGAGCGAACCCGATATTTTACCTATTCTTCAGAATGATGTTGTGTTGGCGTCTCTGTATGTAGATGATAAAGAAGAACTTCCTGAAGATCAGAAAACTAAAATTGATCTTGGCGACGGACAAGTGAAAAAAGTAAACACAATCGGTGACCGCTGGAGTTTATTTCAAACCGTAAATTTTAACAACAATTCCCAACCGCATTATGTACTGATCACTCCGGATGGAAAGGTTATCAATACACCTGTTTCCGGATATATGGAAAAAGAAAAATTTAAAAAATTCCTGGAATGCGGGGTCAATTTTTATAAGAAAAACAAATAATTATTTAATCTAATCGTACAAACTCACATCGAAAGGTGTGAGTTTTTATTTAATACAATGCAGTACATTTTAATTTAAATATAAAATCACAACCATTTTCATATTTTAGGTATAAACTTTGCATTGATTTTAACAAATACAGATCAATATTTTAAAGTTTATTAGAATTTGTTTCACATTAAAAAATACCAAAATGGCGGAAATAGCAGTACAAGAGAAACAGATCGGGCGACAAAAGAAAAAACCCATCAGAGTAGACATGACGCCTATGGTGGACCTGGGATTTTTATTAATCACCTTTTTTATGTTCACCACCAATTTTACAAAACCCAATGTAATGGATCTGGGCTTGCCCGCAAAAGGACCAACTACAGGAATTGTAATGGACCAGAAAAATCAGATCACATTTATTCTAGGGAAAGACAACAGAATTTTTTATCATCAAAGCAATGAAAAAGACCTGAATGTAAATAATCTAAAAGAAACAGATTTCAGCGGGGTAAAAGTGTCACAGATCATTTCTGAAGCCTACAGCAAGGCTCCAAAAAAAGAAATTTTCACTGTTATTGTGAAGCCTACTGATGAGGCCAACTACAAAAATTTTGTAGACATACTCGATAATATTGCGATTGCCAAAAAAGAAAGGTACGGCGTTACAGATATCAAACCATGGGAAACGAAGGTGTATGAAAACATGACGAAATAAATCGGAAGAGCATTTTTTAAATGCTCTTTTTTATTTAATTTTGGGAATCATTTAAATCATTGATGAAAAATAGCACCCTTCTCTTTCTTATCGGATGCTTATCTTTTTCCTGCTCAAAAAAAGATGGGCAAAGCAAAGTAAACAACATCGACAGCATCAAAATTATTGATTCTATTAATGCTGTAAGAACAGCAATAAATGACAGCATCAGATCAAAAAACCATTTCAGAGATTTTAGCGGAAGTCATCAGTTTACCCATAATTTAATCGATAGGCAAGGCTCTGTCAGTTTCAAAAAAATTGATGGAGAAGCTGATCATTACGATGTTTCCGGAGATATTAAATCTGGCGGGAATTCTGTTATGATTAAAGGCTTTATGGCCGTTGTTTCTGAAAAGCATATGAATTTTACCGGAAATATCACCCAACATATTTCTGAAAATGACCACGGAAAACCCTACACGAGAAAAGGCACTAAAACGTTTATGTCTAAAGACGGCGGAAAAACATACAGACTTCAGGATATGGTAAATGGTTCGGGTTTTGTAGATTATATTGACATTCATTTTTAAATATCATTATGCTCAATTTCGAAAAAAAGGGAAACGGAAAACAAAATTTGGTTCTTCTTCATGGTTTTATGGAGAATATTGCCATATGGAATGATCTTGAATCTTGTCTTTCTAAGGATTTTACATTAATAAAAATAGATTTGCCCGGTCACGGAAAATCTGATATTCTGGCAGAAATTCATACTATGGAATTGATGGCAGATGAAGTAAAAAAAGTTTTGGATCATGAGAAGGTAGGTCAATTTCATCTTTTAGGGCATTCTATGGGAGGATATGTCTCTTTGGCTTTTGCCGAGAAATTTCCAGAATCGCTGAAAAGCCTTACTTTATTTTTTTCAACCTTTTTAGCAGATGATGAAGAGAAAAAACAACAACGCATCAAAAGCTACAGAATTATCAAAGAAGCCTACTCAAATTATGCAAGAGCCGGAATTCCCAATCTTTTCAATCCCAACGAAAGAGATATTCTGGAAGGTAAAATTGAAACCGCGCTTGAGATCGCACTTTCTACCAATAATCTAGGTGCTTTAGCCTGTGTAAAAGGAATGGTTGCCAGAACTGATAAAAAAAACGTCCTGGAAAACCTGAATGCTAAAATATTGGTTTTAGCCGGTAAACATGATAATGCCGTAAAAACAGAAAATACCATTAAACATCTTCCCGACAAGACAAATATCAAATCTTATATTTTGGATTGCGGACATAATGGGCACTGGGAAAAACCGCGTATCTGTGCGGAAATCATCAATACAGAACTGCTTCATAATATGCCCAAAAATCTCATCCTCTAGTTTTATTTTATCATGGGATTTTTTTCATCTAAAAAGAAAAAACCGGTTATTGGGCTTACCCTTTCCGGCGGCGGAATGCGCGGAATTGCCCATATTGCCGTTTTAAAAGCTCTGGAAGAATACAGCCTGAAGCCTCAAATTATTTCCGGAACCAGCGCAGGCTCTATCATTGCTGCATTTTATTCCTTAGGGAAAAGTCCGGATGAAATGATGGATATCGTGAGAGAAACCACGTTTTTCTCGCGTTCTTATTTAAAATTATCCAGAAACGGGATTTTCAGCTCAAAATTTATCCTGAAACTCCTGAACGATCATTTTCCTGAAGATGATTTTAAAGTTTTAAAAATTCCTATTTATATTGCTGCAACAGATCTTACGCACGGTATTGTCGATTTTTTCTCAGAAGGTGAACTTTTCGGGCCGCTTTTGGCATCGTCCAGTGTTCCGTTTGTGCTTCCTCCTGTAAGAATTGGTGAAAAAGTGTATGTAGACGGAGGGGTTTTAGACAATCTTCCGATAGAACCTATTATCGACAAATGTGACTTCCTGATCGGTTCCCATGTGAATTCCATCAGTTATGACGGGTTAGAAAATATGAGTATTATGAAGGAATTTGACCGTATTTTACATTTAGCCATTGCAAAATCGGTGTACTCTAAGGCAAAATCGTGCGATATATTTTTAGATCCGCCGAAAATGACGAAATTCAGTTTATTCAACAAAAAGTTTTTCGACGAAATGTTTTCTGAAGTCTATGAATATACCTGTACTGAGCTTGAAAGCAAAGGATATAAAAAGAGTGAGTATCTGATTTAAATATTACATATTTTCTTCTGCTAATCTCTGTGTAAAGGTTCTAATAGTTTCCTCTAAAGTTTCGTCTGATTTCCCTCCTGCTGCATTAATGTGGCCTCCCCCGTTAAAATATTTTCTTGAAAACTGGTTCACATCTACATCATCTTTACTTCTGAAAGAAATCTTGATAAAATCCTCATATAAATCTTCCATAAAAAATGCTGCCATTTTTACTCCGATGATACTCAGTCCATAATTGACAAAACCTTCAGTATCCCCCTTCTGAAAGCCATATTCTTTCAGTTCTTTTCTTGTTAGATACAAAATAGCTGCTTTCCCATCATTCACCACTTCAATTCTCCCTAAAATCAGGGCTAATAAATGCAGTCGGGAAACCGTATTTGTATCCCATGTATTAGAGGTAATAATGGAAGGATCTGCACCTTTTTCAATAAGATTAGCCACAATCCTGTGGGTTGCCGCACTGGTAGACCTAAAACGGAAACCACCGGTATCCGTCATGATTCCTGTGTATAAACATTCTGCAATTTCTTTATTAACAAGATTTTCGTCACCCATTGCTTCAATGAAATGATAAATCATCTGACAGGTCGCAGGAATCACGGTATCCGAATATACAAAATCAAAAGGTTCCGGCTGCTGATGATGATCGATAAGAATCTTTTTTGCTTTGGCTCTGGTTAACCAATCTCCTAAAATACCAATTCTGGACGGTGAATTAAAATCTAAGCAGAAAATTACATCGGCATCTCTGATGAGATCTGATGCGATTTTTCTTTTGTATTCGGCAACAATATTTTTCTTTGCTTCAGGCATCCATTTCAGGAACTTGGGAAAATCATTAGGTGTGATCACCTCCGCTTCGATACCTTTTGCATGCAGATAATGTTTTAATCCTAAACTTGAACCGATCGCATCACCATCCGGATTGTAATGGGTAAGAATGACAATTTTATTTTCCGGAATAAGTAACGTATTGATTTCTAAAAGTTCTGCAGGTGTAAACATCGGTCTGTTCTTTAAAATTGAGTTTCCAAAGATAAGTATTTATATGCATGCAAGAATAATAATCAAGGATAAGTTGAATCAATTTAACAACATAAAACAGAACAAAATACCACTGCATAAATCTGAAATAATATTAAAAAAAGACTTGATAAATTTGCATCTTATAAAAAAATATATATCTTTGCAACCTGAAAAATTAACAGTAATAATTACGATTTAAAAATATAGTAATGAGTAAAAGAACATTCCAGCCATCAGAAAGAAAGAAAAGAAACAAGCACGGTTTCAGAGAAAGAATGTCTACGCCAAATGGAAGAAGAGTTTTGGCTGCAAGAAGAGCTAAAGGCAGAAAAAGTTTATCGATCAGCTCCGCAAGAGCAAAAAGATAATTTTATCTTACAATATACAAATCATGCTTGAAAAGAAGTTTTTCAGGCATTTTTTGTTGTTAAAATTTCCTAAATTTTAGGTTTGTTAAGCTTCTTTTTTCTATTTTTAAAATCTGAAAAATATTTTAGAAAAAGCCTCTAAAAATTAAATTATGCCACACACACATATCTCCGGAGACAACATCATCAATTTACAGCATGCAAAAATTGCCCAGAAAAATTTCACGGTGCTTTCTGATGTTAATCTGAACATTAAAAAAGGCAGATTCTGCTATCTTATCGGGAAAACAGGCTCCGGAAAAAGCTCTCTTCTGAAAACATTATACGGGCACATTCCTTTGGTGGCAGGACAAGGCGAAGTGGTAGGCTTTGATCTTGCAAAATTAAAAACTTCTGATGTTCCGAACCTAAGAAGAAAGCTCGGAATTGTTTTCCAGGATTTTCAACTGCTTTCGGACAGAACGGTAGAAAAAAACCTGAAATTTGTACTCGAAGCTACCGGTTGGAGCGACAATACGAAAATCGATGAGCGTATCAATGAAGTGCTTTCGAGCGTGAATATGAAAGGGAAAAAACATAAAATGCCTCATGAGCTTTCCGGTGGTGAACAGCAGCGTATTGCTATCGCAAGGGCTTTATTAAATCATCCCGATCTTATTCTTGCTGATGAACCTACAGGAAACCTGGATCCTGAAACCTCTAACGAAATTATGACTTTGCTGAAGCAGGTAGCAGCAGATAACGGAGCGGCAGTGGTGATGGCAACGCACGATTACCACATGATTCAGAACTTTCCGGGAGAAGCGATCAGATGTGAAGACGGTAAGGTTTCCGTATTGGATACGGCAGAATTATTTGAATAAATAATGGATTGAGAAATTAAATCAATTTCTAATCTAATTTCTATTTTTTAAAAACATGAAACTCCTTCGTAAGTTTAAGATATTGGTCCGAGTATTTTCTCGGACTTTTTTCTATAATAAAATCAGACTCTTCAAATTGTTTTTCAGTAGGAGAAAATTCTAAGATCAGTCTTTTTACTTTTGAGTTTTCAATTCCATAAATATTGATTTTACGGATAAGAAACAATTGATGCTTACGAGCTGTACCAATAAATTCTTCCCCTGCTTCAAAAGGAATAACCACTGAAAAAATTCCGTCTTCCGAAAGCAGTTCTGAAGATTTTGAAATTAGCTGTTGAAAATTTAATTCTACAATCTGTCGTGCCACTTTATCTTTTACAGACCCCGACTCTTCGAAATACGGAGGATTTGAAACAATGAAATCAAATTTTTCCTGTGATGTAAAAGTTTTAAAATCCTGCAAAATATTTTTTAATCTCGAATGAAAAACTGAATTTTCAAAGTTAATCCGGGTAAGATGTACCGCTTCTGTATTGATATCAATTCCTAAAAATTGGGCTTCAGGATTTCTTTGAGCTAACATTAACGATATCAAACCTGTTCCGGTTCCTATTTCCAATACGTTTTTTGCATTATCGATAGTAGCCAAAGCGCCCAATATCACGCCGTCTGTTCCTACGCGAAAAACATTTTCAGACTGCTGAATATCAAAATATTTAAACGTAAAAGGCTTCACTATAAATTGGTGGGTAGAGTAATGATAAACGTAGAGCCTTTTCCAACTTCAGATTTTACGCTGATGACGCCTTTGTAATCTTCCACCATTTTTCTGACCATCGATAAACCCAGACCCATTCCACTACTTTTTGAGGTGAAATTCGGCTCGAAAATACGCTCAAACATTGCTTCCGGAATTCCGATCCCATTATCCTGTACCGAGATCATGACACGTCTCTGATGCTGTTCTATATCTACATTCACGAGCAGTTCACGATCTTCACTCTGAGCCTGCTTTGCATTGGTCACCAAGTTGGTAATGATTCTGGAAAGGTAGATCCTATCTATATTAATCATGATATTGCTTTTATTGGAATGAACAAAAATATGATCATCATTGAATACTCTCAGAATATCATCAATTTCGGTATTAAGATTCAGCACTTCATTATATTTTTCGGGAAGTTTGGCAAACTCCGAAAATGCAGAAGCAACAGTTGCAATCAGATCAATCTGATCTACCATGGTTTTACTCATCTGCTTTACCCGTTCTTTGGCATTCGGATCTTGAGGATCAAACTTTCTTTCAAAATTCTGAATGGTAAGTTTCATTGGTGTCAAAGGGTTTTTCACCTCGTGAGCAACCTGTTTTGCCATCTCGCGCCATGCTTCCTCGGAAGCTTTAAAGCGAAGCCTTTCTTTCTGATCCTGAATCTGGAGAATCATCCGGTTATAGGCTCTGGCTAAAGCATTCAACTCGTCATTTTTATAATATCTGATAGGATGCATTTCGTTTTCGAAAAGCGTGATTCTGGTGATCATATCAGAAAATTTGGTGATTGTTTTCGCTAAATTGTTAGACGTTACCCAACTTAGCCAGACACTGAAGAAAATAAGCAGTACATCAATCAGAAGGATATACATTACATATTTATGCAGAACATCCAGATAAGCAGATTCATTATGGTAAAGTGGAATATAAATAATTCCTATGGGCTCCCAAACATTATTTCTCAACAACAGATAAGAAGATGTAAAAACGGCATCTTTTGAAGCATCATATCCTCTGATGTCAACCCGTGCCTCATTGGAAAGTACTTTATTAACAATTTTGATAGGAACACGTTTCTGCTCCACGAGATTTTTATCTTTATTAGAAAGCAGATAATTTCCCTTAAGATCATAGATCACGATATCATGATGATTGATATCTGCAATCTCAAAAATCTTATTTCCTAAAACCTGAGGCAGATCTTTTGTCTCAACGGCAGATCTACTGAGTGCATAATCGAAAAAACCCATTACAGCATTGGTTTTTTCCTGCATATCAATCGTACTCTGTTCTGAAGAGTTATTTTTTAAAACGAAATAAGGAACAAGCGATGACGCGGCAATACTTAAAAGACAGACAAGTAAAAAACCGAAAAAAACCCGGTTCCTTAAACTATATCCCTTATATTTATTCAATGCCATTCTGCCTGTGTATTAATTTTGCGATGTATTTACCGATAATATCAAATTCAAGGTTTACCCGATCTCCTATTTTTGCATGCTGCATATTGGTAAATTCCCATGTGTAAGGAATAATGGCAACAGAAAACTGAGAATCTTCGCTTTTGGCGACGGTAAGGCTGATTCCATTCATTGTGATTGAACCTTGAGGTACCGTTACAAAATTACCTTCTGAATTATACCTTACTGTAACAAAATAGCTGCCATCTTTATTTTCAATGTTGATAATTTCTCCGGTTTTATCTACATGACCCTGAACAATATGTCCGTCAAGCCTTCCGTCCATCTTCATGCACCGTTCAAGATTCACCACACTTCCCGTCTCCCATTTTCCGAGATTTGTTTTTTCTAAAGTTTCATGAATTGCTGTTACTACATATTGATGACCGCTGATTTCAACCACGGTAAGACAGCAGCCGTTATGCGCAAGACTTTGATCGATCTTTAATTCCTGCGTAAAAGGACAGCTCAAAGTAAAATTAATATTGCTTCCTTTTTCTTCAATTTTCTCGATCACGCCTACTGCTTCAATAATTCCTGTGAACATATTATTTTTTGCTAAATTTGTAAAATATTGTAATCTTCAAATATAATCAAAATGAGCCCAAAAAACCATAAAGTACGCGTAGGAATTTCAATTGGCGACTTCAACGGAATCGGTCCGGAAATCATCATGAAATCTCTGCAGGACAAAACAATCACCGATTTTTTTACGCCCGTCATTTTTGGCTCTGGAAAGCTTTTTACTTATCAGAAAAATATATTTAAGCTTACGATCAATTTTAATTACATTACAGAACCGTCGCAGGCACAGAACGGCAAGATCAATATGCTGAATCTTGTGAAAGATAATGTAACCGTAGAACTGGGAAAACCTACAGAAGATTCTACCAGAATGGCAATCGATTCTTTAGAAGCCGCAACAGAAGCTTTAATGAAAGGAGAGATTGATGTATTGGTAACGGCCCCTATTAATAAGGATGAAATGGTGAAAATGGGTTTTAAACATGCAGGGCATACCGGATATTTTGAAGAAAAATTTAATAAAAAAGGACTGATGTTTTTAGTATCAGACGATCTAAAAGTAGCCGTTTCCACCCACCATATCCCGATTTCCCAAGTCGCGGAAAATATTTCTAAAGAGAAAATTAAAAAACAGATCCGGGCTTTAAATCAGACATTAATAGAAGATTTTTCCATTCCAAGACCGAAAATTGCTGTTTTGGGTTTAAACCCGCATTCCGGAGACGGCGGTGTTATCGGGAATGAAGAAATTGAAATTATTTCACCGGCGATCAAAGAACTTTCTGACAATGGCATTTTGGCTTTCGGCCCATTTCCCGCAGACAGCTATTTCCAGCCCGGAAAATACAAAAATTTTGATGCCGTTTTAGCGATGTATCACGATCAGGGTTTGGCGCCTTTCAAAACACTTGCTTATGAGGAAGGAGTAAATTATACTGCAGGACTTCCGTTTATCAGAACCTCTCCCGATCACGGAGTTGCCTATGATATCGCCGGAAAAAATATCGCCGACGAACAGAGTTTCAGAGAAGCTGTTTTTGCCGCGATCAGGATATTTAAAAACAGAAACGATTACAGCGAAATGATGAGTAACCGCCTACAGCCAAGAAGAATGCCTGCCGATAATGGGGTGGATGAAGATCTTCCTGTTGAAAGCGAATTGTAATCAATCCTAATTAAAAATAATTTAGTTATCAATTTTATTTGCAATATTAAAAAAAATGCATATTTTTGCACACTCATTTTATGGACAGGTTAAGAAACTATGATATAAGCTTTTCCGGACTAAAAACCGGTAAACACGAGTTCAGCTTTGAGATAGATAAAGAGTTCTTTCAATTATTTGACACTGAACAGGAATTTACAGATCCTAAGATCAATGTACATGTTTTTTTAAATAAACATACTACATTTTTAGAATTTGAGATTAAGGTAAAGGGAACAGTAGAATTGGTTTGTGATATCACTACCGATAACTTCAGTTATCCTATTGAAAACGAGATTGGTATTTTGGTAAAATTCGGGGAAGAATATGATGACAGCGAAGAAGATGTGATTACCATCCCTACGAATGACCATGCTTTCAATGTATCACAACTGATTTATGAAATTGTGGCCCTATCAATACCTATGAAAAAAATATCACCGAATATCAGTGATGAAGATTTAAAAATACTTGAACAGTTCAGTCCAAAAGAAATTGAAATAGAAGAGGAAGTAGACCCGAGATGGGAAGCTTTGAAGAAATTAAAAGATAAAAATTAAAAATAATTATAATATGATGAGATGATGCAAAGATTCTCATCGCTCATCAAATTAAAAAAGTTATTACAAAATGGCACATCCAAAGAGAAGACAGTCGTCCACAAGAAGAGATAAGAGAAGAACTCATTACAAAGCAACAGTTCCTCAATTAGCAAAAGATGCAACAACAGGAGAAATGCATTTATACCACAGAGCTCACTGGCATGAAGGAAAATTATATTACAGAGGTAAAGTAGTATTGGAAAAAACTGTTGAAACAACTACAGAAGAAAACTAAGAGCTTTTATCTGAAAAAACTCTATTTAATACAAAAAACCACTCATTTTAATAAAAATGAGTGGTTTTTTGTTGCTTTTTGTCTTTTTTTGGTATCTTTGACGCCAAATTAAATATCAATTTTATGGACATTAAAGACATACAGAATCTTATTAAATTTGTATCCAAAGCTGAAGTTTCAGAAGTAAAATACAAAACTAAAGATTTCGAAATTACTATTAAAACCCCGCTTGGAGGGAATGAAGTAAGCTATGTTGCACAACCTGCAATGTATCATTCTGCGGCTCCTCAACAAGCTGCTCCTGCACAAACTCCTGCCGTTGCACCGGTTTCTGCAGAACAGACAGAAGCTGCTTCCGATAGTAAATATGTAACAATTAAATCTCCAATGATCGGAACTTTCTACAGAAAGCCATCTCCAGATAAAGATGTTTTCATCAACGTAGGTGATGAAGTTTCAACCGGAAAAGTAGTGTGCGTTATCGAAGCAATGAAATTATTTAACCAGATTGAATCTGAAATCAGTGGAAAAATCGTAAAAATTTTAGTAGACGATGCATCTCCGGTAGAATATGATCAGCCTTTATTCTTAGTAGACCCATCTTAAGGAATTTTAGATGAAAGATTATAAATTTTAGATGACTTGTTTCATTTAAAATAATTTAAAATTCAAAATTTAAAATTTAAAATTTCAGAGAGATGTTCAAAAAAATATTAATTGCCAATCGTGGCGAAATTGCAATGCGTATTCTGCGTACTTGCAAAGAAATGGGAATCAAAACCGTTGCAGTCTACTCGACTGCAGACAAAGACAGCCTTCATGTGAGATTTGCTGATGAAGCAGTTTGCATTGGCCCGCCAATGAGTAAAGATTCTTATCTGAGAATTCCAAGCATTATCGCAGCCGCAGAAATTACCAATGCCGATGCTATTCATCCGGGATATGGTTTCCTGTCTGAAAACGCTAATTTTTCAAGAATTTGCCAGAAAAACGGCATCAAATTCATTGGTGCAAGTCCTGAGCAAATCGAAAAAATGGGTGACAAGGCAAATGCAAAAGCTACTATGAAAGCGGCAGGTGTACCATGTGTACCGGGTTCAGAAGGATTAATTGAGTCTTACGAACACGCGGTAAAAACTGCAGAAGAAACAGGATATCCTGTCATGATCAAAGCGACCGCAGGAGGAGGCGGAAAAGGAATGAGAGCGGTATGGAAAGCAGAAGACCTTAAAGATCATTGGGAATCTGCCATTCAGGAAGCTGTTGCAGCCTTCGGAAACGGAGGAATGTATATGGAGAAACTGATTGAAGAACCGAGACATATCGAAATTCAGGTTGCAGGTGACCAGTTCGGAAAAGCTTGCCACCTTTCTGAAAGAGACTGTTCCGTACAAAGAAGAAATCAAAAATTAACCGAAGAAACACCTTCACCATTTATGACCGACGAGCTTCGTGAGAAAATGGGTGAAGCAGCCGTGAAAGCAGCCGAGTTTATTGGATATGAAGGGGTCGGAACAATCGAATTCCTTGTAGACAAGCACAGAAATTTCTATTTCATGGAAATGAATACGAGAATTCAGGTGGAGCATCCGATTACTGAGCAGGTCATTGATTATGATTTGATCAGAGAACAAATACTTTTGGCAGCAGGAACCCCTATTTCAGGAATCAACCATTATCCTAAATTGCATTCTATTGAATGCAGGATCAATGCGGAAGATCCGTATGCTGATTTCAGACCTTCTCCGGGAAAAATCACAGGATTAAACATTCCAGGCGGACACGGAATCCGAGTGGATACGCATGTATATTCAGGATACACCATTCCTTCCAACTACGATTCTATGATTGCAAAATTAATTACAACGGCACAAACCCGTGAAGAAGCGATTGCAAAAATGAAACGTGCCCTGGAAGAATTCTACGTAGAAGGGGTAAAAACAACCATTCCTTTCCACAGACAATTGATGGAAGACGAAAGATATCTTTCAGGAAATTACACGACAAAATTTATGGAAGATTTTGTAATGGATAGAAAATATGAAAATCACTAAGATTTTTTTTAAATACAACAGAAACTGCTTCATTTTGAAGCAGTTTTTTTGTATTCGCCTTTTTCGTATTAAATTATTAACTTTGCCAAAATCCTTATTTTATGTCAACAGCAGAACAAACAAAAAATTCACAATATTTCATCGAACTTGAAGAAAAGCACGGTGCTCACAATTATCATCCGCTTCCGGTGGTTTTGGATAAAGGTGAAGGTGTTTTTGTTTGGGATGTGGAAGGCAAAAAATATTATGATTTTCTTTCAGCTTATTCTGCTGTAAATCAAGGACATTCGCACCCAAAAATTGTGGAGGCTTTGGTAAATCAGGCTAAAAAACTGGCATTGACTTCAAGAGCGTTTCATAATTCTGTTTTAGGGGAATATGAAAAAAAGATTACCGCTCTTTTTGGTTTTGATAAAGTGTTACCAATGAATTCCGGAGCGGAAGCAGTAGAAACAGCCGTAAAATTAGCCCGAAAATGGAGCTATGAAGTAAAAGGCATTGCTGAAAATGCAGCGAAAATTATCGTTTGTGAAAACAATTTTCATGGAAGAACAACCACGATTGTTTCTTTCTCCAACGATCCTGATGCCAATAAAAACTACGGTCCGTTCACGCCCGGATTTATTAAAATTCCTTACAATGACCTTGCTGCACTGGAAGAAATCTTAAAAAATGACGCTCAGAATATTGCCGCATTTTTAGTGGAGCCTATTCAGGGAGAAGCCGGAGTGTATGTTCCGGATGATCATTTCCTGAAAAACGCTTCTGAACTGTGTAAAAAATACAATGTCCTTTTTATTGCGGATGAAGTGCAGACCGGAATTGCAAGAACCGGAAAACTCATCGCCTGTTATCATGAAGAGGTACAACCGGATATTCTGATCTTAGGAAAAGCACTTTCGGGAGGGATGTACCCTGTCTCGGCAGTTTTGGCGAATGATGAGATTATGAATGTAATTAAACCAGGACAGCATGGTTCTACCTTTGGTGGAAATCCTATTGCATGTGCGGTTGCCATTGCCGCTTTAGACGTGGTTGCAGATGAAAATCTATCAGAAAGAGCTGAAGAATTAGGCCAATTATTCAGAGCTGAGATTCAAAAACTGATTGAAAAATCTGATCTCATTACTAAGGTAAGAGGAAAAGGTTTATTAAATGCAATCCTGATCAACGACACGCCGGAAAGTTCTACTGCATGGAATCTTTGCTTACAGCTTAAAGAAAACGGATTATTGGCAAAGCCCACCCACGGAAATATCATCAGATTAGCACCGCCATTGATTATTACCGAAGAGCAGCTTTTAGATTGTGTGAAAATTATTGAGAAAACAATTCTTGAATATAAAAGATAATATTAAAATATACTGAATTAAATATTTGCAGAAGTAAGTTACTGATCTATGAGTCTTTCTGTTGCCATTATTACTTTTAACGAAGAAAGAATTCTCGAAAAAACATTACGTTCGGTTCAGGACCTTGCGGATGAAATTATCATTGTCGACAGCTTTTCCGAAGACAATACTGCAGAAATCTGCGCAAAATTTCCGAATGTTACATTTTATCAACATCCGTTTGAAGGTTTCGGGCGCCAAAAAAACTTTGCCATCAGTCTGTGCAGTTCAGAATGGATTCTTTTTCTGGATGCCGATGAAATTCCTGATGAAAAGGCAAAAAAAGAAATCGCAAAAATAGTTTCTGAAGCACGAGCCGAATTTTCTGTTTATGAGATTGAGTTTAACAACATTTTTTTGGGCAAAAACCTAAAATATGGAGGTTGGGGAAATGTCAAAAGAGAACGGCTTTTTAAAAAAAATGCAGGAAAATATTCTGAAGATATTGTGCATGAGGAGTTTCTCACAGATCAGGAAAAAGGTAAATTAGAAGGCAAAATCAATCACTATACCTATAAAGACATTCACCATCATATTGAAAAATCAAATAAATATACTTCACTGATGGCCGAGAAAATGTATAAAAACGGCAAGAGGTCAAGTGTGGCTAAAATCTTATTCAAACCGTTCTACCAGTTTATCAAATCTTACTTTATACGACTTGGTTTTCTGGACGGTCTTGTGGGATATTATGCCGCCGTAACAGCCGCATTTTACACATTTTTAAAATACCAGAAACTTCACGAAATACATCGTTGCAGACCATGATAGTATTTCATTTTTTAAAAAATATTGCCGGAATTCAGCGTCATAAAAGCGTTCGTATTCTGATGTACCATCAGGTTTTACCTCAAAGTATCAGCTTTAAGAATGATCTGGTTGTCACGGCAGAAAATCTCGAAGAGCAGTTTAAATATATTAAGGAACATTTTAATCCTGTTTTTTTTAAAGATGTACAAGAAAATACATTTCTTAAAAATAAGATCATCATCACTTTTGACGACGGATATTATAATAATCTTCAATATGCAATCCCTTTGCTTGAAAAGTACAGGCTTAAAGCTACCATTTTTATCCCTACAAAACTCATTGAAGATCAAGATAATAGCTCTGAAAGATATTTGATGAAATTTGAAGAATTGCAGGCTCTTCCCTCAGAATATATAGAAATCGCGCTGCACAGTCATTCCCATACAAATTACACACAGCTGACTTTAGAAGAAGCCGAAAATGACCTGCTGAAGAATATGGAGGTTTTAAAAAAGCATCATATTCCTTTCACCAAAGTACTTGCGTATCCTTACGGAAAGTTTCCTAAAGGTAAGACTGAAAAAAAACTATTCTTCTCTATGCTTGAAAAACTGGGAATTATGGCTGCTTTGAGAATCGGGAACAATATCGAAACTTTTCCCTGGAAAAATAAATTTGAGATCAACCGAATCAATATCAAATACAGTGACAGCCTGAAAATATTTAAGTGGAAACTCAGATTGGGAAAATTAAAATTTTAAATTAGTAGAGATTCGTAAAGCTGTTCATAAGAATCTGCCATTTTTGTATAGCTGAATTCCAAGGCTCTTTTCTTTAGTTTTGCAGAATATACTTCTTTATTTGCATCATACACTTCCATACCAGACTCGTATACTTTTTTCATATTTTCGGCAGAAAAATCATCAAAATAAAAAGCCAGATCACCCCCGATTTCCGGAAGGCTCGTTAAACGGCTTAAAAATAGAGGTTTCCCGAAAAACATGGCTTCTACCGGCGGAATTCCAAAACCTTCTGCCAAAGACGGATGACAATACGATTCACAGTTCTGAAGGAGATTATACTTTTCATCATTCTCAATATTTTCCAAAATATGAACTCTTTTTTCAAGACCTAAAACCCTTATCTTTTCCAGGAATTTCTCCTTATAGTCTGATTTCGCTGATGAAGTGACCAAAACCAGGTCTCTGTCGGTTTGTGAAATCAAATCCAATAAAACTTCCTGGTTTTTCTTGGGAAATAAAACCCCGATATTGAGTATATATTTTTTATTGATAAAATGATATTCGGATTGAGACTCAAAACAATTCTGATCCGGAAAAATCAATCCATTGTAGATGACTTCAATTTTTACATTGCTTTTTAAATGAAAAAGAGACTTATTTCTTAAAAAATCTTCTTTTACAAATTCAGAAATACATACAATCGCGTCTGCATTGCCAATATTTTTCTGAACAAGAGCCGTACTTTTTCTGATTTTCCTTTCTGAGCTTTGATCGTGAAGAAAATTTAAATCATGTAGCGTTACCACTTTTTTCTGTTTGTTATGAATCCGGTGAAAATATTCTGAAAGCTGGTGTGTGGTATGTATAAGTGAAAAGGAAGATTTTTTTACCGGAAGTTTTTTCTGCCAGAATTTCCAATTAATGACCTGAAAATCAGAGCGTATAGAAGGAATATTTTTTTTGGGGCCATAAATAGTATAGGCAAATTTCTGTGTCTTTTCATCAAGCCCTTTTATCAAAGCAATGCATACGTTTGCAATTCCTGATCTTGGATATTTTAATCGCTCTGCATCGATAAGGACTTTCTTTTTCATATAAAAACCTTGCTTTGCTTCAAAAATATACATTTAAAATTAAAATCTTTATTTTTACAGGATGAAAATTTGTTTAATCAGTTTCGACTTTTGGCACTACGACGAGCATATTGTCCGCAAGCTAAAGGAAAAAGGTATTGAAGCACATCACATCAATATCGGCGCTTTCACCCACAAAAACTTCGGAGAAAGAGTAAAAAATACCTTGAGCAAAATTTTCGCAGGCAAAAATCTGAAGCATGAAAAACGACAGAATTTCATCATAGAATCTTTACATACAATAGGGAAACAGGATCAGATTTTAGTGATCAATCCGGAAGCGATTGAAGAGCGTGTACATCAGGAAATACGAAAATTTGCAAAACGAAATATTGCCTATCTCTATGACAGTATGTCCCGGAATCCGGCGCAACATATTCTTCATTTTTTCGATTCTGTTTTTTCGTTCGATGATGAAGATGTTAAAAATTTCGGATTCGAAAAAATAAACAATTATAATTATCTGAAATACATTCCTGCCGAACAGCAAAACCCTGAAAATGACTTATTTTATATTACGTCTTATGACAAAAACAGAATAAGCCGGCTCAACGTTTTAGTCAAAAAGCTGAAATACCTGTCGATACAATTCAGAGTGATTATTGCTGGGAAAAAAAGCTGGAAGCATAAAGTACAGCAAATTTTTGATCAAACAAATGCTGATATATTGACGTTTAAGACTAAAAACATTCCTCATCACGAACTTCCCGATTATTACAAAAACACAAAAGTAATTCTTGATCTCATGCGTAAAAACCAGACCGGATTGAGCTTTAGGATTTTCGAAGCCATGGCGCTGGAAAAAAAGATCATTGCAGATAATGAAACCCTTAAAAATTACGATTTTTATAATCCTAACAATATTTTGATCCTGAATGAATCGTATAATAACATCGAGCGAGACTTTTTTGATACTCCGTATGAAAAACTGCCAGAAGATATTTATCAGAAATACACTTTGGACCATTGGATAAACACCGTTTTTAAAATCAATTAATCATGAAAACTTCTGTAGCGTTATGTACTTATAACGGAGAACATTTTTTAAGAACGCAGATCGAAAGCATCTTGGATCAGACTGTTTCTATTGACGAAATTGTAGTTTGTGACGACCGTTCCACTGATGACACGCTAAAAATCCTCAATGAATATCACGAAAAACATCCCGGGCTTTTTAAAATATTTGTTAACGAGAAAAATCTGAAAAGCGTCAAAAACTTTGAAAAAGCAATTTCATTATGCAGCGGAGATCTTATATTTCTGAGTGATCAGGATGATAAATGGAGGAATGATAAAGTTGAAAAAATCACCGACTTTTTAAACGCCAACCTCAATATTACTGTGGTTGCCACCAATGGATATGCGATTAATGATCAGGATGAGTTGATCGAAAGATATTCTCTATGGGATGTTCCCATGTTTTTACGTGAAAAAAATCAGAAGCCTGATTATTTTAAAATGATTTCTAATGTGTCTAATATTGCGACAGGAGCGAGTATGGCAATAAGAAAATCTTATTTGGGGCATATTCTTCCATTCCCTGCAGTAGAAGGTCTGCATCACGATGAATGGATCGCGATGGTTTCTTCATATGAAAACAAGTTTGAGATGCTGGATGATAAATTATTTTATTACAGAGAGCATTCTTCTCAACAGGTAGGAGGTGTTTTTTTTAAAAAAACCGAAGACGACAAATTATTTCTGATTCAGTTTTTTGATTTAAGCCTTGAGCATCAGGATTTTTCATCGCTTAAAAAACTCATTAAAAAATTCTCAGTATCTCATCAGAAAACAAAAAATCTGTTGTCTAAGGTTGAGGATAAACAGAAATTCCATTTTATAGAAAAAAATCTGCCGCTTATAGAAAAAGCATACCATGAAGCTAAAAAGAGAATGGCAGAAAAATATCCCGTCCGGTTTTTTTTATTAAACCTTACCGATAAAATACTCAACAAAAGACAGCTTACTAAAAACGGCTAAATATTCTTATCTCAAAGAAAAGCAAAGATAAAACGGGTATAAAAACTAATAAAAAATATAATTTAAGTAAATTTGCACCAAAATTTGATAAAATGGGGAAAGTGAGAGTCCGTTTTGCACCCAGTCCTACAGGACCGCTGCATTTAGGAGGAGTGAGAACTGCATTATATGACTATCTTTTTGCGAAAAACCAGGGTGGTGATTTTGTATTGAGAATTGAAGACACCGACACGGCAAGATATGTGGAAGGTGCGGAAGAATACATTGAAGAAGCCTTGGAATGGTGCGGAATCATCCCGGATGAAAGCCCTAAAAAAGGGGGGAAATTTGCCCCATACAGACAATCGGAAAGAAGAGACATTTATGACCGGTACACGAAACAGATTTTAGAAACCAACTATGCTTATCTTGCTTTTGATACATCAGAGGAGCTGGACGCCATACGTGCTGAATATGAATCAAAAGGAGAAGTGTTTTCTTATGATAACCAAACCCGAAACCGCCTGAGAAACAGCATTGCGCTTTCTGAGGAGGAAGTTCAGAGATTACTTGACGAAAAAACACCGTATGTTGTCAGATTCAAAATGCCGGTTGACAGAACCTTAAATCTGGTAGATATTATCAGAGGAAATTCTGCGGTAAACACCAATACTTTAGATGATAAGGTGCTGGTAAAAAACGACGGAATGCCTACTTACCATTTTGCCAATATTATTGATGATCACGAAATGGAAATCACCCACGTTATTCGGGGTGAAGAATGGCTGCCTTCTTTAGGTTTGCACACTTTATTATATGAAGCCATGGGTTGGGAAGCACCACAGTTTGCTCATCTTTCATTGATTCTCAAACCCGAAGGAAAAGGAAAACTAAGCAAAAGAGACGGGGATAAATTCGGATTTCCGGTATTTCCCTTAGATTTCAAAGATCCTGAAACCGGAACGGTTTCCAAAGGATACAGAGAAAACGGTTATCTTCCGGATGCATTCATCAATATGGTTGCATTATTAGGCTGGTCTCCCGCAAACGATAAAGAAATTTTAACTTTAGAAGAAATGATTCAGGAATTTGATCTTCATAAAGTTCACAAAGCCGGTGCGAGATTCAGTAAAGAAAAATCAGAGTGGTTTAATCATCAGTATATCCAGTTAAAATCAGATGAAGCATTGCTGCAGATCGTAAAAAGCTCAGGTTTAAACCTCAATATCGAAGATGAAAAACTGTTAAAGATTATTCACCTGATGAAAGAACGAGCAACCTTCCCTAAAGATATTTATGAAAACGGAAAATTCTTTTTTGAAGCGCCTGTTTCTTATGATGAAAAAGCATCAAAAAAAGCGTGGAATGATGAAACTTCAGACATTTTAAAAGATTTTGCCCAAAAATTGGAAGTCACAGAATTTAATTCGGAAGCCTTGAAGCAGCAAATCCACGATTTTGCCGAAGATAAAGGTTTAGGAATGGGTAAAGTAATGATGCCGCTACGTTTGGCATTGGTGGGAGAACTGAAAGGTCCTGATGTTCCGGATATATTGGAACTCATTGGAAAACAGGAAAGTATCTCCAGAATAAACAATGCAATCAATAATTTCTCATAAAATTTCATTATTTTTCATAAATTTGAAAGATTAATTTACTTCAAGAATGGAATATTTAAGTTTCGAACTCCCTATACAAGAACTGATGGATCAGTACCAAACCTGTTCACTGGTAGGAGAAGAAAGTGGTGTTGATGTAAAATTAGCATGCAGCCAGATCGAAGATAAGATCATAGAAAAGAAAAAGGAAATCTACGGAAATCTTACGCCTTGGCAAAGAGTACAGCTGTCCCGTCATCCGGATCGTCCTTATACGATAGACTATATCAACGGTATGGTAGATAAAGGAAGTTTTCTGGAGCTGCACGGAGACAGAAATTTTGCAGATGATCCTGCCATGATCGGTGGCCTGGCTACGCTTGACGGCCAGAAAGTCATGATTATCGGTACTCAGAAAGGCAGAACAACCAAAGAAAGACAGTACAGAAGATTCGGGATGCCGAATCCTGAAGGATACAGAAAAGCTTTGCGACTGATGAAGCTTGCTGAAAAATTCAGAATTCCTGTAATCACTTTGGTCGATACACCGGGAGCTTATCCTGGTTTAGAAGCTGAAGAAAGAGGACAGGGAGAAGCCATCGCCAGAAATATTTTTGAAATGACGATGCTCAAAACCCCGATTTTCACCTACATTATAGGTGAAGGAGCAAGTGGCGGAGCATTGGGAATTGGTGTCGGAAATAAAGTATACATGCTTGAAAACACTTGGTATACCGTAATCGCACCGGAAAGTTGTTCTTCAATTTTATGGAGAAACTGGGAGCATAAGGAAGATGCTGCAAACGCGCTGAACCTTACTCCAAAAGATGCTTTAAGAGAAAAGTTCATAGACGGAATCATTGAAGAACCTCTTGGAGGCGCCCATTATGATCCGGAAACGACATTCCTCAATCTGAAAAGCTCCATTTTACAAAACATCAAAGCGTTTTCAAAATTTACAGGAAAAGAACTGGAAACCCAAAGACAGGATAAATTTATTGCAATGGGTCAGTTTAAAGGATAATAAAAAAAGCTAAGAACAATTTCTTAGCTTTTTTTGTTTTAATCAGACACATTCAACTCAAGCTCGATATCTTTCGTAATCTTCTTGAGGGAAGAATATTTTGCATCACACACCATGGTTGTTAAAATATATTCTCCTTTATCAATCAGGATAAAATTCTGCCCTTTTGCCGGAACATCGAGATTATAATATTTTTTGCCGCTGATTTTTACAATCAGTCTGCAGTTGGATTTATTTTTAATATTGATATATGCTTCCTTATCACTTGGGTCATTATTAAAAAGGTGAGTGAGCATCGCTGCAGTCTTTTTGCTTTTCTCGCTGGGTTCAGATTTTTTTACAGCTGTCCCTGTACTTGCAAAACTAACATCTCTTGCGGGTGTCGCTGCTTTTGAATTTGATGCGGCCGGTTTGTTAAGTTCACTATTGCTTACAATTTTTGCAATCTTATCTTTACTGATCGGTTTGATCGTCGGTTTGGCTTCCGGTGAATTATCTGCCATGATGAGATCGATCAATCTTCTTTTCAGTTTATCGGTTTTAGCATGACCCGGGTTTTGCTTCAAAAAACCTGCGATAATTCTCGCTTCATTGGTACTTTCTGCTTCAGCTTCAGTATATATAATCGCGGTCTCCTTTTCGGCCACTACTTTAGATTTAGCTTTTTTCTTCTTTTGGGAGAAGCCCAGACTGAATATGCATAAGAATATAATTAGAAATATTTTTTTCATTAAACGGAATCTTTTAAAAAATTATTAAATAAATACTATAACGTGAAAACTCGTTTTTTAGTTTATCATTAAAATCATTATCTTTGCACAGCTCAAAAATAAACGATTAAAGTTAATCCTAATTTAAATAAAAAAAATAATAAATATTATGTCTTATACACCAGCTGCTGCAGACGTAGCAAAATTGAGAAACCAAACAGGTGCAGGTATGATGGACTGCAAAAAAGCTTTAGTTGAAGCAGAAGGAGATTTCGAAAAAGCAGTAGATATCCTTAGAAAAAAAGGTCAGAAAGTAGCGGCTAACAGAGCAGACAGAGAGTCTTCTGAAGGTGCTGTAATCGCAAGAGTAAACGAAGATAATACTTTAGGTACGATCATTTCTTTAAACTGTGAGACTGATTTTGTTGCTAAAAATGAAGCTTTTATTGAGTTAGCGTACGAATTGGCTGAGATGGCTGTTTTTGCTGCAACTAAAGAAGAATTGTTGGCTACAGATTTCCACGGAGTAACTGTTGCTGAAAAATTAATCGAGCAAACTGGGGTAATCGGTGAAAAAATCGAGATCGGTGCATTCGAAAGAATCACAGGACCTTACTTAGGCGCTTACATCCATGCCGGAAACAAAATTGCTGCAATCACTTCACTTTCTGCAAAAGTAGACGGTGCAGACGAAGCTGCAAAATCTGTTTCTATGCAGGTTGCTGCCATGAACCCTATTGCGCTTGACGAAACGATGGTTTCTCAGGAGACAATCGATAAAGAATTGGAAATTGAAAGAGAATTACTGACTAAAGAAGGAAAACCTGCCAATATTATCGATAACATCCTTAAAGGTAAAATGCAAAAATTCTACAAAGAAAATACTCTGGTACACCAGTCTTTCATTAAAGACGGCGGGATGTCTGTTGCTGATTATGTAAAATCTGTAAACGGAGATCTTAAAGTAACAGGATTTGTAAGAGTAAGCTTAACATAATCTTTCTTTTATTATACAATATAATCCCGGTGGAAATTTCTACCGGGATTTTTTATGATGGTATTGCTATATTAATTTTTTATGACCTGTATCTTAATTTTATGATATTCCTAATGCATCAAACGATAGATTAAAAAATTTATGTAAAAATTTGATTATTAATGCTTAAATTTGTCGCCCTTCAAATTTAGGCATGAAAAAATTTTTACTAAGTATCTTTACATTTCTTTGTGTAGTCGTGAATGCTCAATTGGATACGGATCATTGGTTTGCTCCAATGGCGGCAAGAGCCGGTACCAATGGGTTACAAAGTTATTTGTACCTGTCGACAAATGAGGTTACACCTTTTTCCGTACAGATTTATAACAGCAATACGCTTTATACCACCGTACAGATCAGTAAAGGAAACCCTCAGCAGGTCGATATCCCCGGTAATTTTTTACTGGCTACGGATCAGTCTGATATTCTGACACCCAATTCTATGGGAATGTATGTGAAAGGGCCGAAGAAATTTTTTGCCAATTACCGTTTTTCGGTCACCAATCATGCTGAAATTATCACCTCAAAAGGCTTAGCCGGATTAGGAACAAAATTTTATGCCGCTATGGCTCCGCTTACAGCGGGTGAATTTTATATCAATTCAACAATTGGCGTTACTGCCACTGAAGACAATACAAACGTTGTGGTTTCCGGTTATGATCCTGCCGTGGTTTTTTCTGACGGAACCTCTTCTGCTACCAAAACTTTTACCCTGAATAAAGGCCAGTCTTACATTCTGGATGCCATAAGCACAGATGGAACCGCCAATTTTGACGGATTGGTAGGCGCTAAAATTGAATCTACAAAACCCATTTCTGTAACCAATGGTAATTTTAACGCCATTTATACCAATCAGAATTTTACCAATAATGATATTCTGATGGATCAGGCTGTCCCTACAGACCGGCTCGGTAAAGATTTTGTTGTGGTAAAAGGAAACGGACCTGCAACATCGGGAATGGAAACGGTTTTAGTGATTGCTACCGAAAACAATACTCCTGTTAATGTAAACGGTGTTTATTCTGGAGTTACATTGAATGAAGGAGAATATTTTATGGTTCCCGGAGCGGCCTACAACAATCAGGGGAATAATAATTACAACATGAGTATTTCTTCAACGAAAAATATTTATGTTTATCAATTACTAGCAGGTGTTTCCACAGGGACCATCTACGCAACCGGAGGATTTAATTATATTCCGCCATTGAGCTGTTTTTTACCTAATAAAATTGATGAGATCGGTTTTATCAACCGGATCGGTTTTCAAACGTACAATACTAAACTTAATATTATTACCCAAACCGGTGCAACAGTTACCATCAACGGGAACCCGATTATTTCGGCAAACGGACCTTATCCGGTAACAGGAAATCCGAATTGGGTATCCTACTCTATCCCGAATATTACGGGAAATGTTACCGTAAACTCTACAAAATCTGTGACAGCAGGTATTACCGGTGGAAGCGGCGCGGTAGGATATGGCGGTTATTTTGCGGGATTTTCTTCCGTTCCTTCGATTTCAAAAACCGGGGATTGTTATACCGGCGTTATTTTGCAGGTAGATAATACATATGATGCCTATCAGTGGTTTCTGAATGGAAATCCTATTCCCGGAGCAATCTCCTATTCTATCAACCCGGAATTGTATGGCGCAGGAAATTACACGTGTTTGATTACTAAAAACAACTGTGATTCTAAACTGACAAATCCGTACGCGTATACGGTTTGTCCTCCTATATCTACAACGACATATACGATAGGATCTTGCAACACAAAAGTAATCACCCCCGTTTTTACAGCTTCTACACAAATGGTTACCCCAGCAAATACCAGCATCATTGTAGCGCCTACTTCAGGAACGGCAACAATTAACCCTGCAAACGGACAGATTACCTATACTCCTAATCCAGGACTCACCACAGATACTACCGATACCTTTACTTATTACATCCAGGGCAATGGCAATCCTGCTGATTTTGAATATTTTAAAATCAATATGAATATTGATGTTTTACAGACTAATAATGCTACGCTTACTTCGTGTACCAATGCTTCAGGAAGCGGAACATTTAACCTGACCAGCGCAGGGGTCACCCCGGATGCGGGAACTACTGTAAGTTATTTTTCTGATGCGGCATTAACACAACCGATTACAACTCCGGCCGCTTATAATTCCGGTTCAGGGATAGTATATGCAAATGTGACTTCAGCGTATGGCTGTTCAAAAACAGCTCAGATTACTTTGACATTAAGCCCTGCTCCCAACATCAATACGGCAAATTATAATGCCAGTCTTTGTGATGATAACTTTGACGGAATTATCAGCGTCAACTTTACAACGGTTACTCCGCAGATTGTTTCGAATTCTGCTAATTTTAATGTAAGATACTACCTCGTTCAGGCAGATGCCACCGCGGGAAACAACAATACACTTCCTTCTAACTGGACTTATACTTCCAATACTACAGTTTACGTAAGAGTAGACAGCAATAACAATTGTCCTCCCGTATTTGGGCAGATAAATTTCACAGTCGGAAATAAAATACCCTTACTTACCACACTTGTTAACACACAAGTGTGCGATACTGATCTGAATGGTTCTGAAACAGTCAATCTCAATGATTACAAAAACCAGTTTACTGCTGATCCTGCAGTGGTCCTAACTTTTCATTCAACATTAGCCGATGCACAGGCTGGTGTAAATGCAATAGCTGCTTCACAGATTATCACAACCACCAGTACTTTTTATGTAAGATTTACAAGCCCTACAAGCTGTCCCAATATAGGAACCCTTAAAATCACTTTGAAAGCCGGGAAAAAATCTGATGTTTTAAGAGATCAGGTGGTCTGTTCTGGTGAGCAGGCTGTTTTGGATGCAGGCTCCGGATTTACATCTTATCTTTGGAGTACGGGTGCCACGACACAGACCATCAGTGTTGGTGCGGGGAATTATTATGTAGATTTAGGGTTTAATGGGTGTATATACAGACAAACCGTAACGGTAACCACCGCACAATCTCCAACGATCACGAGCATTGTGGTAACAGGACCTAATGCAACTGTTAACGTTTCCGGCGGAACAGCACCGTATCAATACTCGCTGAATGGCTATGATTATCAGACTTCTAATATTTTTACAGGTTTAACAAGAGGAATTCATACGATATATGTTTTGTCGGCAGACGGCTGTCAGCCAGTACGCAAAGAATTTTTAGTTCTGAACCTCATCAATGCTATTACTCCTAATGGTGACGGAAGGAATGATGTACTGAACTATTCTGATTTAAGGATAAAACAAGATGTAAGCATCGAAATAGTAGACAGATACGGGGCAGCAGTTTATAAATCTTCAGATAAAAATTATATCTGGGACGGAAAATCTGCCGGAAGAACTCTTCCAACAGGTACGTATTGGTATATTCTGAAATGGATTGAGCCGGATACCAAATTACCAGTTTCGTACTCGGGATGGCTTTTAATTAAGAATAGAGAATAATCTTTCAACATTCTTTAAGATTTATTAACAATATATTAAATTTTGTTTTAATTTTGTAGAAATCCTAATTCAATTTCACATGAAAAGATTTCTACTCAGTTTTATATTATTTTTCTGTACCGCAAGTACGCTTTTTGCACAAAGAGATACAGATCACTGGTTTGCACCATATTATGATGTTTCGGGTAGCTCATACACCAACGCATTATATTTATCTACCGATTCTGTAACCCCATTTGTTGTTACCATCTACAACGGTACAGGGAGTACGGTGGTAGGAACATCAACGATCAGTAAAAACAATCCGCAGGTATTTACTTTACCGGTTACGGCCGGAGTTGACTTGATAAGAGCCAGCTCATTGACGGATGCCTTTACCAATATTACAAAAGGGCTGTACGTAAGAGGGGATAAACCTTTTTTTGCTACTCTTAGATCTGCGGTAAGTTCTCATGGTGAAATTGTGACCAGCAAAGGAAAAGCTGGAATCGGGAAATTATTTTATGCCGCTTATACACCGACCAACTTTACTGGAAATAACTTTACGGTAGGTATTCTTGCCACCGAAGACAATACAGTAGTGACGACCACATGGACTACTGCCGGATTGGTATTTATCAATGGAAATCCTACAGGAACCACTCATACGATCAATTTAAATAAAGGGCAATCTTTCATTTTTTCAGGAAATACAACCACAGTTGCCAACAGAACCGGATTTATCGGGGCTAAAATTGTTTCTGATAAACCCATCAGTGTAACCAATGGTAACTCAAATGGTAATTTTGGAGCAGGCAGCAGCTCAGGTTCAGATTTAATCTTAGATCAGTCTGTTCCGGTGGAAAGATTAGGAAGCACTTTTGCAATGGTAAAAACGAGATCGACTGAACCGAGTGAAAACATGGAAGGTGGAATTGTTATTGCTACAGAAAACAATACCCAGATATTTGTAAATGGATCTACAACTCCTCTGACCACTTTGAATGAGGGCCAATTTTACAGAATTGATGAAACAAATTATGTAAATCAAGGCACAAACGGACACGCCAATATGTTGGTGACTGCCTCAAAAAATATTTATCTTTATCAGTTAGTCGGAGTAGGATCAGCCAATAATACGGGAGGATATAATTTTATCCCGCCTTTAAGCTGTTTTTTACCTCGTAAGATTGATGAGATAGGGAAAATTAACGAAATGCCTACCATTGGAAGCGGCGGGATCAATGTCAAACTGAATATCTTGACCGAAGCAGGAGCGACTGTAACTGTAAATGGTGTCGCACCTACTGCTGCACAGGGACCATATCCTCTTACCGGTAACGCAACATGGGTAACATACGCTGTTGAAAACATTACAGGGAATGTTACCATTGAATCCAATAAGGCAGTAACTGCCGGAATTAACGGAGGATACAGCACCGCAGGATATGGAGGATATTTTGCCGGATTCTCTTCGATCCCTATCATTTCTAAACAAACGGGAGAATGTGTACCAGGAATTATTCTTGAAGTGGATGACAGCTATGATACTTATCAGTGGTTCTTAAATGGTGTTGCCATTCCGGGAGCGACCTCACATACCTTTACACCAACTGCTGCAGGAAACTATACTTGTAAAGTGACCGTAGGAACTTGTCCGCCGGTTACAACACCTATCTACAAGGTATATCCTTGCTTGAAATTAACTACGAAATCTTTAAATATCTGTGGAACGACTTTAATTGTACCTGCCTTTACGAGCTCAACCCAAAGTCCGGTTCCAAGTACGGTAATTATCCTTACACAGCCTACCCATGGTACTGCCACTCTGAATACCTCTACAGGAACTATTACCTATGTACCGACAGCGGGATATTTAGGACCAGATAAAATCGTATACAGATTCTGCGGGAATGCCACTGAATTTACGGATTGTGAAGAAATTACCTTAAATTTAAATATTGTTCCATTTGTTGTAAATGATAAAACATTGACCTCATGTAACTTTGCTGATAAAGCGGTATTTGATTTAACATCGGCAGCGGTAACAACCTACAATGCAGCTGTTAAAGTATTTTACCCGACTTTAAATGATCTGAATACCAATCAAAATATCATTACCAATCCTACAACGTATCTTTCCGCAGGGGGCTTTGTGTATGTAAAAGTAACCACAGCCGAAGGATGTTCTGCCAACGCAAAAATTACGCTGATTGCGATTCCTATTAAAAAATCGCCGACATTGGTTGATAAATACATTTGTATTGATGACAGAACAGATCTAGATGCAGGTCCTGGTTACAGCAGCTATTTATGGAATACAGGAGCAACAACACAAAGCATTCAGGGCGTTCCGGTAGGAGAATATTGGGTGAAACTTGAAAATAACGGATGTTTTGTAACACAGATCGTCAACGTGAAGAAAACTCCGGATCCTGTAATTACCTCTATTGAAATATCAAACACGACTGCAACAGTGATGGTAAACGGCGGAAAAGCACCTTATAAATTTGCTGTTGACGGAATTACCGTTTGGCAGGATTCAAATGTATTTACCGGTCTTTCCAGAGGGCAGCATACATTCTATGTAAAAGACGCATATGACTGTACCCCAACCTCTACAGAAATTACGGTTCCTAATTTATTGAATGCCATTACTCCAAACGGTGATAATGTAAACGATTTTATCGACTACAGCGAATTATCTTATAAACTGAATCTTACTTTTGTAATCTACGACCGATACGGGAACAAGATATTTACGGGAGATAAATTCAACGATTATAAGTGGGACGGGAAGCATTTTGACAAGAAAATACAGACCGGAACATATTGGTATCATATCAACTGGAATGAGCCGAATGCCGCGAAGACTCCAATAAAATATACCGGTTGGATCTTGGTAAAAAACAGAGAATAATTCAATATAAACTACAAAGCCACGATAAATAATTATCGTGGCTTTTTTATATCTGCAATACAGATTCTAAAAAATATTGCAAACATTATAAATATTCTGCTATTTTTGTAAAAACCATAATATTTTTTGCTTATGAGAAAACTTTTACTCTCTTTATTATTAATTTTTTCAACAATTAATACGCTGTTTGCTCAGCGGGATACAGATCATTGGTTTGCACCAATGGCAGCAAGATCTACCAATCTCAGCAGTCCGCAACAGGCTTTATATTTTTCTACCGATTCTATAACCCCTTTCCCGGTTCAGATTTTCAGCAATAATGTGGTGATAGGAACGGTAACGGTAAGTAAGGGAAATCCACAAACATTTACAGTGCCGTTAGGAAATATAATTGTCAGCAATACTTCAGATTTGTTTAATCCTGTTAATAAAGGTTTATACACAAAAGGTACAAAGCCTTATTTTGTTACCTTGAGATTTTCAGTACTGAGCCATGGAGAAATCTTAACCTCTAAAGGAAAAGCAGGGATCGGAACCACATTTTACGCAGTAGTTTCTCCTATTGAAAACCCTTCTACAATCCTGAATTTTACAACCGGAATTCTGGCAACAGAAGACAATACCACGGTGACGGTTTCCGACTATTCTCCGGATGTGATTTTTACCAACGGATGGACCGGAATTACAAATCCTACCCTTACTTTCACCTTAAATAAAGGACAATCTTACGTCATAGAAGGAGTAGGAGATAAACAGGGAAACAGGAAAGGGTTTATCGGAGCAAAAATTGTTGCCAACAAACCCATTTCGGTAACCAATGGAAATTTTAACGGGCAGTTTGCCTTGACCACTTCATTTGACGGATCAGATATTGTGATGGATCAGTCTGTACCCGTAGACCGTTTAGGAAACGAGTTTGTTCTTGTAAAAGGAAATGGCAACATCAATGAGAGAATGGAAGATGCTTTAATCGTAGCGACGGAGAACAATACACAGGTTTTCATCAATAATAATCCTACACCGGTTACCACATTGGGCGAAGGCGACAGCTATAGAGTAAATCAGCTGAGCAACACCAATTATATCAATCAAGGCAACGAGCATTACAATATGTACATTAAAACAACGAAAAACGTATATGTTTACCAGCTTCTTGCAGGGGTTGCAGCAAGTAACGCAACGATAGGATTTAATTATGTTCCGCCATTGAACTGTTATCTTCCAAGGAAAATTGATGAAATAGGGCTGATTAATATCCTCCCTCCCACTACGAATAATGTAAAGCTGAATATCTTAACGGAAGCAGGAGCCGCTGTTACCGTAAACGGAGCGACACCTCCCACTGTACAGGGACCTTATCCTGTAACAGGCACCGCAAATTGGGTTTCGTATTCTGTACCGAACGTTTCGGGGAATATGACCATTACTTCCACAAAAGCAGTAACCGCGGGAATTTCCGGCGGGAGTGGCGTTGTAGGATATGGTGGTTATTTTGCAGGATTTTCTTCGATTCCTGTTATCGCAAAGCAAACGGGAGATTGCATTCCCGGTATTGTTCTAGAAGTGGATGACAGTTTTGAAACGTATCAATGGTATTTTAATAACACCCCGATTCCGGGTGCAACTACCAATTCTTACACTCCGAATCTGGCAGGGAATTATACGGTCAGAATTACAGTAGGATCTTGTCCTCCTGTATTTACACCGGTGTATAAAGTGTTTACCTGTCTTAAAGAAACGACTATTGCTAAAACGGTCTGTGAAGGGTATTTAACGATTGTACCGGAATTTACCTCATCCACTCAAAATTTTGTTCCTGCAACAGTTCAGATTCTTACATCACCGGCCAATGGAACGGCGAGTGTGAATCCTACCACAGGAATTATCAGCTATACTCCGAATTTTGGATTTGCAGGTACAGATACCATTGTTTACAGATTCTGCGGGAACGCCCCCGAATTTATTGATTGTGAAAAGATCACCTTAAATCTTACGGTCTCAGAAAGCCCGATTGTAAACAGTGCAATATTAAGATCCTGTTTTCTTGAAGCCAACCCTTCTACCGCGTTGTTTAATCTTACAGTTGCTACCGTAACATCGCAGCCCGGAGTTACTAAAAAGTATTATCCTTCCCCTACGGATGCGGTAAACGGAACCAACGAAATTACCAACCCTTCTGCATATATTGCCCCGAATGGCGTGGTATACATCAGAGTTACCAACGCTAACGGATGTTACAGAGTAGCCGAAGTTACTTTAGTTGTTCTCCCTCCAGTATTTTCTACCGTTTTAGTTGATAAAATTATCTGTATAGAAGATAAAACAACATTAGATGCCGGAATCGGTTTTGACGGATATCTCTGGAGTACCGGTGCAATTACGCAGTCTATTTCTAATGTAGGAGTAGGTACATATTGGGTAAATTTAAAAAAAGGAGATTGTATTACAAGACAGAACGTAAAAGTATATGCTTCTGAACAGCCGGTTATTTCGAATGTAAATATTGACAATAACGGAATCTCTGTAAGTGTCGTTTCAGGAACCCTTCCTTATCAATACTCAATAGACAATATCAACTGGCAGGATTCTAATGTATTTTCAAATCTGCCGAGAGGAGAGATCAATGTATATGTAAAAGATGCTTATGATTGTGAGCCAATAGAAATCGGGATTACGGTTCCTAATTTAATTAATGTTATCACACCAAATGGTGACGGGGTAAATGATATCCTGGATTATTCTGCACTTGCGGGAAAACCTAATCTGATCTTTGATATTTTTGACCGGTATGGAACCAAAATTTATCAGGGAAATAAAGAAAACGGATACAAATGGGCCGGAACCACCAACGGAAGCAAAAAAGTTTCTACAGGGAGCTACTGGTACAGCATAAGCTGGAACGAAAATAATAAGAATCAGACTCCTGTAAAATATTCGGGCTGGATCTTGGTTAAAAACAGAGAATAGGTTATTCTTACCATATTAAAATGAAACCGCGATTTTATATCGCGGTTTTTTGTTTATTTTTTAGCAGATAATACTTTTTATTATTAAATTTGTTGTCAATGCAATACCTGAATGAAGAAAATTTTATCTTTTTTTCTTATTTTTTTTATATTCTCTATCACATTCGCACAGCTGGATAGAGATCACTGGTTTGCGCCTATGGTAGACCGTACGGGAAATCCCAATCCTTATCAAAAACTATACTTATCAACTAACCGCACCACTCCTTTTCCGGTAAGCATTTATAACAATAATGTTTTAATAGGTACAGTAACCATCAGCAAAAACAATCCTCAGAAATTTGATGTTTTAAGAGATTATATTATTACCACACTGCAGGCAGATCTATTTACTCCCACCACAAAAGGGATATATGTGAAAGCAGAATTTCCTTTTTACGCCAATCTGAGATTTTCGGTTTTTAATCATGCCGAAATTATCACTTCTAAAGGCATTGCCTCCATCGGGAAAAATTTTCATACCGCCAGTGCACCGATTACGGTGAGCAATGGGATTTTAAATTTTATGACCAGTATTTTGGCTACGGAAGACAATACGACGGTTACCGTTTCGGGATATAAGCCGACCGTTCAGTTTTCCAACGGAACCACCGGAGCCACCAATCCTACCCTGACTTTTACCCTTAATAAGGGACAATCATATATCATCGACGGAATTGGAAATATTACGGGAAACTTTGACGGATTTATCGGCGCAAAAATTACATCCAATAAAGACGTCAATGTCACCAACGGAAATTTTAACGGTCAGTATGCAGGGAATAATCCCAACAGTTCTGATATTTTGATGGATCAGTCTATACCCGTTGAGAAATTGGGAAACCAGTTTGCTCTGGTCAAAGGCAATGGAAGCATAGGATCAAATATGGAGGGAGCTTTGGTGATTGCCACACAAGATAATACCCAGGTTTTTGTTAACAATGAAGCTACTCCTGTTACTACTCTGAATACGGGACAATACTTTGTAATTCCCGATACCAAATATCAGCTTCAGGGTACCAATCATTACAACCTGTACATCAGAACCACAAAAAATGCCTATGTGTATCAGATGCTTGCCGGAAATTCCAGTGTGGGAAATGAGATTGCAACCGGCGGTTTTAATTTTATTCCGGGGCTTAACTGTTATCTTCCGAAGCAAATTAATGAAATAGGATTGATTGATGAAAATTTTGTTCATACCAATGTAAATCCTTCCGGGGTATTAAACATTCCGACAAAATTGAATTTAATTACAGAAAGAGGAGCAGTAGTTACCGTAAACGGTGTCACGCCGCCTGCTGTTACAGGCCCTTATGATATGACGGGAAATCCAAATTGGGTTACCTATGGAATCCCGAATACGGTAGGAACCATAACTGTAATTTCCACCAAAGCGATTACAGCGGGGATTACAGCGGGAAGTGATGCTGTAGGATATGGAGGTTTTTTTGCAGGATTTCCAACGCAGCCGGTCATCTTAAAATCAGGCGGAGATTGCGTTCCGGGAATTGTACTTACAATTGATCCTATTATTTATGACACGTATCAATGGTACAGGAACGGTAATTTAATACCCGGCGCAACATCTGCATCCTATACTCCTACGCAATCAGGGTATTACACCTGTTCAGTAACATTGGGAAGCTGTGCACCTCTGGTAACCGAGCAGTATAAAGTTTTAAACTGTACGAAGCAAAGTACGGCAATATATGATGTCTGTACATCCAAAACCATTACACCCACATTTACAACATCCGCACAAACACCGGTAGTTTCTACGGTAGCCATTGTAACGGCTCCAACTTTGGGAACTGTAACCATCAACGCTACAACAGGAATTATTACCTATAATGTTACCAATCCCGGGACAACAGGAACAGATACTTTTACCTATACATTTTGTGGAAACGACCCGGATTTCCCTGATTGCGAAACGGTAACCGTCACTCTAAATATTCAGGCTTTAACCGTAACGAATGCTACTCTCAACTCTTGTAATCTGAATAACGGGCAGGGAAATTTTAATTTAACATTAGCCAATGTAACGTCGAATTCTCCTGTAACAATCACCTATTACCCGAGTTTAGCAGATGCACAGACCGAAAATGCAGCCGCGCTTATTGCAACGCCCACTAATTATCCTGCTGTAGGCGGAACTATTGTGTATGCTGTGGTTAAAAACTCGCTGGGTTGTAAAAATATCGCACAAATTACACTTAACGTATATCCTTTAGCAGTAATAGCTCCATTGAACGTTATTGCATTATGCGACGAAAATGTGGATGGGATTGTAGATGTTTTATTATCTGATATTACGCAACAGGTGCTTAATAATCCGGCCTATTTTACCAATGTAAGATATTATGCAGTTTTAGCTGATGCCAATGTAGGAAACAATAATACCCTTCCTAATGCATGGAGCTACAGCACCAATACTACGATTTATATACGCGTAGATTCTCCGGACGGGTGTGCTCCGGTGATTGACAATCTGAATTTTGCGGTTAACACTAAAATTCCTTTGCTGACAGGCAGTGTTATTACCAATTTCTGTGATGACGATTTAGATGGCATTAAACAGGTCAATCTTGCACAATATGTCAGTCAGTTTACTACAGATCCTTTAGTGACTATAAGTTATCACACCACTTTAGCAAATGCTCAAAATGATGTTTCACCTATCGGAAGTACCGTATCTGCTACGGGAACACAGACCTATTATTTACGATTTGAAAAAGCAGGAGCCTGTCCGAATATCGGGTCAGTCAGCATCACCATAAAAACGCCTAAAAAATCTGATATCCTTGTCGATAAAAAGATATGTACCAATACATTAACCAACCTTGATGCGGGTCCCGGTTTTGACAGTTATTTATGGAGTACGGGTGCAACTACACCAAGCATTAACAATGTCCCTGTAGGGAATTATTGGGTTGATCTTTCTTTCAACGGATGCGCTTACAGACAAAATGTAAGTGTTACAGAATCTCCTTTGCCATCAATTACATCCATAGACATTAACGGCACTACCGTTACAATTGGAGTCAGCGGAGGAATACCTCCTTACGAATATTCTTTAGATGGTTTCAGCTGGCAGGATTCTAATATATTTAATAATGTTCCGAGAGGAAATAATACGATCTATGTAAGAGATTCCCAAAGATGTGAGGTTGTAAAAAAACCATTTATCGTTATCAACCTCATCAATACCATCACGCCAAACGGAGACGGATTGAATGATGATATTGATTATTCTTCTCTAATGAATAAGAAAAATATCGAGTTCAGAATATTTGACCGATATGGAGCAGAAGTATTCAGAGGTGAAAAATTAAATAAGCTGACCTGGGACGGCAATATGCAAGGCAGACCTGTACCTACAGCGACCTATTGGTATTTTATAAGCTGGACAGAAGACGACAATATAACTTCCGTGAAATATTCGAGCTGGCTGTTGGTAAAACACCGAAATGACAATTTGTGGGATAAATAAGCTGTTCTTCTTAATCATATAAAAATTCTTACTTCTATAACATTCCTTAACATTTTCGGGTGAAAGTTTAATATACTTTAACCTGCTTTCTGAAATTTCGTGATAAAGTATTCATATATTCTTATGTAATTTTGCACATTATATGAAAAACCTTATTACCCTTTTACTGTTAATTTTTATTGCTGAAATTAATGCTCAGACTTTTTCCGGACAGGTGTTTTTAAGAGATAATTCCGTTTTATATCTTAATCAGGCTTATGTGACCAATCTCAACACACAAAAAACCGTTCTTACGAATTATAACGGCGATTTCAGCCTGGAAGCGACTTCCGGAGATGTAATCCGCTTCACCTCCATTGTTACAGAGAGAAAAGACATCATCCTTACTCCGCAGATGTTTAATGCTAAAAGTTTAGTAGAACTGAAAATTGCATATCATGATATTCAGGAAGTGGTAATCAACAGATTCCGGCCCACCGGAAATTTGCGGTATGATGTGAATTCTTTAAGGAAAGAAGATAAAGCATATGCCTTAAAAAAGGTAATCGGGTTGCCGGAACCGAAAGGTGATGGCAGTTCTCCTGTTTTACCGGTTGCGGGTTTCAGAGACGGTGGTTTGACGTTCAGCTTAGAAAGTATATTTGATATTTTATCGGGAGAGAGAAAGAAAAAGCAGCGCTATGTCGCATACGAAAGAATGAATACTTCCGTTACTCAAATCAAGAATTATTTAGGAAAAGAGTATTTTACCAAATTTAAAATCCCTGAAAATCTTATTGATAATTTTTTGCAGTTTGTCTATACTTCAGAAAATATTGATGTTTTTGTACAGTCCGGAAATTTTGAAGCAGTAAAAATTCCTATTGAAAAATATGTACCTATCTATCAGCGAAGGCTGAAAAATTCTCATCTTCAGGAAATTATTAAATAGATATTTTAAAAGTATGATAAAAAATATGCACGTATAACATTTAAAAATTGTTTATTTTTATTCTTTCATATTGATATTTATTATGCATTTAAGTAATTTTAATGATACTGTATCGATGATAATCAAAAACATCTTAAAAAAAATAACTTTGACCGTATAATTATTATTCAATGAAAAAGTTACTTATATTCTTTTGCACTTTACTATCTGTAAGCATTTTTTGCCAACAGAAAGGCAAAGATTACAGCAATATTTTGAAAAGCAAAAGTATTTACGAGATCAACGCTTTTTTAAGAGACGCGCATCCAGATGATCCACGCAGATCTGTCCTGAAACCAAAAGTAATGGACATGATGAAAGAGTATATCAAAACCGCTCCGCCCGGAGATCAGAAAGTAAAACAGATTCAGGAATGGCTTGCCATGTTGAAAAGGAAGCCTTCTACAAAAATTACTTTTGATGAGATGAATGCCATTATCAGGCAAAAACAGATTGCAAAGTACCAGAAACAGCTTCAGGTTGGCCAGTCTGCGGTAGTATATATTCCCAGCAAACCTCAGAATGTCTATGTTGCCCCTACAGCAGCTATAAAAACCGTTGTTGCCATTGCAGATACGGAAGCGGCAGAATTTAATATGCTTATGGCAGATAACCCGGTAGAACATAAAAATAAAACCGTAAAAATACTGAACTCTCTGTTTGATAATGACCCTAATGCAAAAGAATGCATTATTATGATTGAGAATAAGTCTGACTGCAATATTATCATGAGAATAGATGGCATTGGAAATACTAAATACAGGCTTCCTATTCCTGCTCATGGTGATAATTCTATTGTAATACAAAAAGGGGATTATTTGCTTACAAGCATAGTCTGCGGAGCTCAGTATGCCTCCCAAAAAACAATTCAGAAACCATTAATGGTCGCTTTGGGAAGTTCTTCATCTAAATAAATATTTAAAACTAAAAGTCTTTAAAAGCAAGTTCTGTTTTATTTTTGTTAATTTTGCGGCTTTCATATACATTTTCATGGGCAAAAACAAATTAGCGAGATTCGCTGAGAATAAAATATTACCAAATGTCATCCAGCCGACCAGAGAAGAAGCACTTAACGGTTTTGAATTAAAAGGAAACTGGAGAAAAACATTCTTTAAGAATGACAAACCTATTGTGCTTGAATTAGGCTGTGGTAAAGGAGAATATACGGTAGGACTCGCAAAAACATTTACAGAAAAAAATTTCATCGGAGTTGATATCAAAGGAGCAAGATTCTGGTTTGGCGCAAAAGAAGCCATTCAGAATGACATGCATAATGTTGCTTTCATCCGTACTCAGATTGAGCTGGTAGATTATTTCTTTGCTGAAAATGAAGTTGACGAAATCTGGATTACCTTTCCGGACCCGCAAATAAAGTACAAACGTACCAAACACAGACTTACCCATCCCGATTTTCTCGAACGCTACAAAAAATTCCTGAAACCGGGCGGAATCATTCATCTTAAAACTGATTCAGAATTCTTACACGGGTATACTTTAGGATTTTTACAAGGCGCAGGATACGAAATCATTTCCGCGCACCACGATATTTACGGAGCATTGGAATACGATCCGGATACGCCACACTTAAGAGATATCAGAACCCATTATGAAGAACTTTTCTCGGCAAAAGGAAAAACGATTACGTATATAAAATTCAAGATCAATTAATCTTTACTGAATCAAAAAATAACTAAAAGCTGTAATCTATACAGCTTTTTTTGGCAAAAGAAAGTAGATACATTCAGATTTAAAAGAATAACATTTAAATTTACATTACGAAAATATTAATATGATAAAAACTTTTTCAATTTCGACCCTGGTTATCTTGTTCCTGACCAATTGCGGAGGTACAATTCACCATACGAAACAACCTGTAAAAAGACCTGCTGCGCCTGTAATCTCAACCACCGGAACAAAAACCAGCCCTGCAGCCCAAACTGAAATAGAATATCAGACATTAATAAAAACCTATAAATCTGAAACAGCAGATGTTTTAAATGATTTGCTAAATGGTTCATCCCAAAACTCCAAGACCTCAATTATTGCGGAAAACCAATCTGCGTGCAACATGGTTTTAACGATAAGCGGAAATAATTATTTTAAAAAGATACCGATTGGCGCAAAAAAAACAGGATCGGTTATGGTTCCCAAAAATCAGAATTACAATTTATCCGGAATGATATGCAATTCAGTTTATCAAAAGACAAAATTTGTTACCGACTCATATTCTGTAAAGCTTTCAAACTAATTTAATTAATCCACATGAAAATAAAAAACTCCGCTAAACAAGTTTAGCGGAGTTTTTTATTTTAAAGATAATTTTAATTATTCAGCAGCAGCGTCGAAATCTGCATCTTTATCAGCAGATACTACTTCTCCTTCTTCTTTAGATTTTTCTTTATCAGCTTTTCTCTGAGACTGACCTTCTTTGATAGAATCTGAAACTACGTTTAAGATCATATCGATAGATTTTGAAGCATCATCGTTTCCTGGGATAACGAAGTCTACTTTTCTTGGGTCAGAGTTGGTATCAACAATTCCGAAAACAGGGATCCCTAATTTCTTAGCTTCCGTTACGGCGATGTGTTCTCTCATGATATCTACTACGAAGATTGCAGAAGGAAGACGCACCATATCAGAGATAGAACCTAAGTTCTTTTCTAAGTTAGCTCTCTGTCTGTCAACCTGTAATCTTTCTTTTTTAGATAAAGTTTCGAACGTACCGTCTTTTTTCATTTTGTCGATAGAGTTCATCTTCTTTACAGCCTTTCTGATGGTAACAAAATTTGTTAACATCCCTCCCGGCCATCTTTCTGTAATATAAGGCATATTAAGTTCTGAAGCGTGTTTTGCAACAACCTCTTTCGCTTGCTTCTTAGTAGCTACGAAAAGAACTTTTTTACCTGCAGAAGTTAATTTTTCTAAAGCGCTGCACGCTTCATCCAATTTAACAGCTGTTTTATGTAAGTCTACAATGTGAATACCATTTTTCTCCATAAAAATGTATGGAGCCATATTTGGATTCCACTTTCTAGTCATGTGACCGAAGTGTACACCAGCCTCTAGAAGGTCTTTTACATTTGCTTTTGCCATGTTTTCTGTTTTTGTTAGTTTACTTTCCGTCTTTTAAACAATCAACAACTTCTTTAGATGGGAGAAGTGTTTGGATGCTAAACGTAACGGGCAAAGTTGCTGTTGGCTTATTGCATTGGCAACTGGCTTTCCAGCATTGGTTAAAAAATAATTTTAAAAATTTTTCTAAAGCTATCCGCCATAAGCCAATAGCCATACGCTTTTTTAACGTTTTGAGAATTGGAATCTCTTTCTTGCTTTTTTCTGACCTGGTTTCTTTCTTTCTACCATTCTTGCATCTCTGGTAAGTAACCCTGCAGGTTTCAATGCTAACCTGAATTCTGCATTGATCTCACAAAGCGCTCTAGAAATCCCCAATCTGATCGCTTCTGCCTGACCTGTATTTCCACCACCGAAAACATTTACGGTAACGTCGTACTGACCAACAGTTTCAGAAAGGATAAACGGCTGATTTAATTTATAAACCATTACGTCTGTAGAGAAATACGTTGCAGCCTCTTTACCGTTTACTGTAATAATACCAGAACCCGGCTTTACATAAACTCTTGCTACAGAAGTCTTTCTTCTTCCGATTTTGTGAACTATAGACATATTAATTATTTAAATTCGTTAATATTAATTGTTTTAGGCTGCTGCGCTTCATGCTTATGCTCAGTTCCTTCATATAAATAAAGGTTTTTGAACAAAACAGATCCTAATCTTGTTTTTGGAAGCATTCCTTTTACAGATTTTTCCAATACTTTCAGAGAATCTTTCTTTAGAAGTTCAGTTGCCGTCATAGACTTTTGACCTCCAGGATATCCTGTATGCCAGATATAAGTCTTGTCTGCCCACTTGTTTCCGGAAAGCGTAATTTTCCCAGCATTCAAAACAATAACATTATCACCACAATCTACGTGAGGTGTAAAGTTTGCTTTGTGCTTACCTCTCAAAATCTTTGCAACCTGAGAAGCTAATCTTCCCAATGGTTGTCCTTCAGCGTCTACCACAACCCATTCTTTATTTGCAGTAGCTTTGTTCGCTGAAACAGTTTTGTAACTTAATGTATTCACACGTTTTAGTTAAAGATTAAACATAATTTTCCCTTTTACGGGTGTGCAAAGATACAATTATTTTTTTACTGTAAAAGTATAATTTATCTAATATCTAGAAAAGAATTGAAAATAAAGCACTTATGCTAAATAATAAAAATATCTATATCTTACTCCAAATAATTATATTTGCTGAAAACTATAAAAAATGAGCCACGGAAAAATAAGAGATGATAAAACGTGCCTGAACTGCAGCCATATCGTAGAAGAAAGATTCTGCCCGTACTGCGGCCAGGAAAATACTGAAAGCCGACAACCTTTTTATTTTCTGTTTACTCATTTTATTGAAGACTTCACACATTATGACGGCCAGTTCTGGAAAACCTTACAATACCTTCTTTTTAAACCCGGGAAATTAACAAAACAATACCTTTCAGGTAAAAGACAGGTATTTGTAGCGCCTGTAAAGCTTTATATCTTTATCAGTTTTATCACTTTTTTGCTTCCGGGTCTCTTGCCTGAATCTAAGAAAGAGGCACCTGCCTTCAAAACACAGACTAATTTAAATCTCGAAAAAGAAAACACCAAAAAAACACTGGAAAAAATGCAGCAGACCGGTATTTTATCAAAAGCTACTTCTGATAAGATCAAAAAAAAGATGGATTCAAAAGATTATGTAAAAATTACAGACTCTACCGGTAATGCGATGACCAATGAGAGCAAAATTATCCGGGAAACGTTTTCGGATAAAAGCCGCACCATTATGGGTGCAGATTCTATGAAAGAATATGATTCTATAAAAAAGACTGATAAAAGCGGAACGTATACCGTTTTTCGTCCGTTGGCAGAAAAAATGTTTGAAATGAAAGCAAATGGCCTGAGTAAAAAACAGATGGTCAATAAATATTTTGAAACGCTTATTCACACCATTCCTAAAGCACTGTTTATTTATCTTCCTGTATTCGCATTTTTCTTATGGATTTTTCATAATAAGAAAAAATGGTGGTACTTTGATCATGGTATTTTTACACTCCACTATTTCTCATTTTTACTTTTAACGATTCTGATTTTGATTGTAGTCAAGAAAATATTTGCCTGGCTTCCCGATTATCTGCTGTTTAATTTTCTTTCCGGACTTATCACACTGGTCATTATTGTATATATGTCGGTTTACTTTTTTATTGCCCATTACAGGGTGTATGAGAGCAGCAAAAGGATGAGTATTTTTAAAGGGTCTGTACTTTTTATCGTCAATTGTATAGGATTATCCTGTATGCTGATGATTTTGGCGTATATCAGTTTTGTGATGCTGCATTAATTTCGGAGCGATTTGCTTCCTCTGAAACTTGCAATCAGGTAATACGCTACAAACACCGTAGAAAATTTAAGAATAGAAGGAATGGCCAGTTCCAGCGTAAACATCAACGTTCCTGCTAAAACCAGTAATCCCATTGCTGCAAATGAGAAAATAAGCTTTTGGGGCAATGTAAAATCCGGAGTGTCTAAATAATAAGCCAGTCCCCACGCAATCCCGAACGCCAAAGCATAATAAATATCCAATGCGATATTCTCGGAACTGTAGAAAAAATAATTAATCAGGAAACTTAAAATACTTCCTAAAGCAAAATAGAGCAGCGCTTTTTTCATACCTTATATAATATGATGCAAAAGTAAGATTTTAGTTGTGATCTCTTATGGGTGTATCTCATTTCAGGAGAGATTTATTTTATTTGAATAGATTAAATCCATATAAATCAAAGTGTTAAACAACAATTAAATGTTCTTATTTTATTATTATATTTGGAAATTCAGAAATTCTCAAGATTTTTTATGGAAACCCAAAAATATACTCCAACCAATAAAGTAAGAATCGTAACAGCAGCGTCATTATTTGACGGTCATGATGCTGCGATTAACATCATGCGTCGTGTCATTCAGGGTACAGGATGCGAAGTGATTCACCTTGGCCACGACAAATCAGCTGAAGAAGTCGTAAATACAGCTATTCAGGAGGATGCCAACGCAATTGCATTAACTTCTTATCAAGGAGGTCACAATGAATATTTTAAATATATCTATGACCTTTTAAGAGAGAAAAATTCTCCTCAAATTAAAATTTTCGGCGGCGGCGGCGGCGTTATTCTGCCCGAAGAAATCGAAGATATCATGTCTTACGGAATCGACAGGATTTATTCTCCGGATGACGGCCGAGAACTCGGTTTACAGGGAATGATTGATGATCTGGTAAAAAGATCAGACTTCGCAACGGGAAAAGATATTACGGCTAATGATTTAGATTCAATCAGTTTTGAAAATTCTACCAGCATTGCTAAAATCATTTCTGCTGTTGAAAACTTCTCAGAAGAAAAACCGGAATTGGTAAAAGCCATTGACGAAAAATCAAAAGATTTAAATATTCCAATCATCGGGATTACAGGAACCGGTGGAGCCGGAAAATCTTCTTTAACAGACGAATTGGTAAGACGATTTCTCCGTTCCAATCCGGATAAAAAAATCGCTATCATTTCCATTGACCCTTCGAAAAAGAAAACCGGCGGCGCATTATTGGGCGACAGAATCCGCATGAATGCCATTAATGATCCAAGAGTCTATATGCGTTCGATGGCGACCAGAGAAAACAACGTTTCTGTTTCTCCGTTCATTCATTCTGCTTTGAACGTATTGAAACTGGCTCATCCTGATGTTATTATTCTGGAAACTTCGGGTATCGGACAATCTGGTTCGGAAGTTTCTGATTTTGCAGATGTTTCCATGTACGTGATGACTCCCGAATACGGAGCTTCCACGCAATTGGAAAAAATCGACATGTTAGATTATGCAGATCTGGTTGCATTAAATAAATCTGATAAACGTGGTGCTTTGGATGCACTTCAGGCGGTCAGAAAACAGTTCCAGAGAAACCATCTGTTATGGGAAAGCCCATTGGATGATATGCCGGTTTATGCGACAAAAGCTTCTCAGTTCAATGACCACGGCACCACGGAATTGTACAACAGATTAGTCGAAAAAGTAAACGAAAAATATTCAAATTTAAATCTTCAGGGTTTTGTTGAGCAGGAAATTACAGAAGAAGTAACCATCATCCCTCCGAAGAGAGTGCGTTATTTATCTGAAATTGTTGAAAACAACAGACAGTACGACGCTAATGTTCAAAAACAGGCAGAATTAGCCAGAAAAATGTATCATATCGAAGGGGTAAGAAGTTTCCTTTCCAATGAAACATTAGATGCTGAATATCAAAAAGCCGAAAAAGACCTTCAGCAGGAAAATATTGACTTCCTGAACAATTGGGAAGATACTAAACAGGCTTTTAAGGCTGAGTTTTATTCTTATTTTGTTCGTGGAAAAGAAATTAAAGTGGAAACCTCAACAGAATCTTTATCTCATTTAAAAATTCCAAAAATATCTTTACCAAAATACACCGATTGGGGTGATTTGATTAAATGGAAAGGTCAGGAAAACCTTCCGGGAGGATTTCCTTACACTGCAGGAATTTATCCTTTCAAAAGAACCGGAGAAGACCCGACAAGGATGTTCGCCGGAGAAGGTGGACCTGAAAGAACCAACAGAAGATTCCATTACGTTTCTGCGGAAATGGATGCAAAACGTCTTTCCACAGCATTCGACTCTGTAACGCTTTACGGACAAGATCCTGCTTTACCACCGGATATTTACGGGAAAATCGGAAATGCGGGAGTTTCTATCGCAACTTTAGATGATGCGAAAAAACTGTATTCCGGATTTGATTTGGTGAATGCTATGACATCCGTTTCCATGACCATCAACGGACCTGCACCGATGTTGCTGGCTTTCTTTATGAATGCGGCCATCGACCAGAATGTTGAAAAATATATCGCTGAACATCAATTGGAAGCGAATGTTGAAAAAGCTTTAAAAGCAAAATTTGACGATAAAGGTTTAGAAAGACCAAAATATAACGGAGAATTACCTCCATCAAATAATGGTTTAGGTTTAAAACTATTAGGAATCACGGGAGATGAAGTGATTCCTGCGGAAGCGTATGCTGAAATTAAAGCCAAAACAATCGCAACAGTTCGTGGTACGGTTCAGGCAGATATTTTAAAAGAAGACCAGGCTCAGAATACCTGTATTTTCTCTACTGAATTTGCCTTAAGATTAATGGGTGACGTTCAGGAATATTTTATCACCGAAAAAGTAAGAAATTTTTACTCTGTTTCTATTTCGGGTTATCACATTGCAGAAGCGGGTGCAAATCCGGTTTCTCAACTGGCATTTACTTTGGCAAATGGCTTCACGTACGTCGAATATTATTTGTCAAGAGGAATGGATATCAATGATTTTGCTCCCAACTTATCCTTCTTCTTCTCCAACGGGATTGACCCTGAATATTCAGTGATTGGACGGGTAGCCAGAAGAGTTTGGGCAAAAGCCATGAAACTCAAATACGGCGCAGACGAAAGAAGCCAGATGTTGAAATACCACATTCAAACTTCAGGTCGTTCACTTCACGCTCAGGAAATTGATTTCAATGATATCAGAACTACGCTTCAAGCTTTGTATGCGATTTACGATAACTGTAATTCACTGCACACCAATGCTTATGACGAAGCGATTACCACGCCGACTGAGCAGTCTGTAAGAAGAGCGATGGCGATTCAGTTGATTATCAATAAAGAATTAGGATTGGCGAAGAACGAAAATCCGCTTCAGGGTTCATTTATTATTGAAGAATTGACGGATCTGGTGGAAGAAGCTGTTTACGCAGAATTCGACAGAATTACAGAAAGAGGTGGCGTTCTGGGCGCGATGGAAACCATGTATCAACGTTCAAAAATTCAGGAAGAATCAATGCATTATGAATGGTTGAAACACACCGGAGAATATCCAATCATCGGGGTAAATACGTTCCTTGGAAAAGATGGTTCCCCAACGGTTCGTCCGGGAGAAGTGATCCGTTCTACTGAGGAAGAAAAGCAGGTACAGATTGAAACGCTTCATAATTTCCAGAAATCGAATGAAGATAAATCTGAAGCCGCACTTAAAACGCTACAATACGCAGCCATCAATCAGCAGAATTTATTCAACGTCATGATGGATGCCGTGAAATACTGTTCGCTTGGGCAGATTACCAATGCTTTGTTTGAAGTGGGTGGTAAATATAGAAGAAACATGTAAGCCCGTAATCGGACGGGCAATTAAATAAAAAGCCGTAGATTAAATTCTATGGCTTTTTATTTATCAAGGCTTGCTACAATGTTGTGCTGCTAAAATTTTCAAATCAGGAATCTCTAAACCTTTTGCCATTTCAAAATTTTTGCAGGCATCTTCAATTTTATTTTGTTTAAATAAAATCAAACCTTTATAATATTTAATTTCTAAGTCAGAATCATCATATTTTTCCGCTTGATTAAGAGTAAATAATGCATCATTATATTTTTCCATATGATACAGAGCCGTTGCCTGTAATTTTTTTGCGGCTGGATCGTTTGGTCTTGTAATTTCTACTTTTAGAAATCTTATCCAAGCATCTTCATATTTTTTTTGTTGCATTAGAATTGTTCCTGTTCTAATATCTATAGTTGCATAATCTTGAACCTTAGCTTTTTTATATCCTTCTTGATAATAATTCCAAGCTGCATCAACATTACCTAATTTAAACTCGCAGTCTCCTAAAAGCACATAAGTCTCCCAGGTTTTATGACCTTTCTTTAAAATTTTTTCATAATAAGTTTTAGCCGTTGAAAAATCATTATTGTTAATCGCTTTTACAGCTTCCTGCCTTAGCATTTTAACACTTTGAGCAAAGGAAAATAAAGTTGAAATAAGAAAAGTCAGGAGTAATATTTGTTTCATTTCGAATATACATGTTTTCAAATATAAAAAAACCTAAGAAATAATTTAAGAATAAATAATTATTGAAATTATAGATTCATATAATTAAATTTGTGATCAATCATTTTAAATGAAACCCAAAGCCATCTTCAACTGGAGCAGCGGAAAAGATTCCGCACTCGCATTATATAAAATCTTACTGGAAAATAAGTTTGAAATAACTTCACTGTTGACAAGCATCAATAAAGAATTCCGGCGAATTTCAATGCATGGTGTTCCTGTTTCATTGTTAGAAAAGCAGGCTGAAAGTTTAGGATTTCCTTTAATCAAAATAGAACTTCCGAGAGAACCTTCCATGGAAGAATATCGCGAAATCATGGCTCAAACAATGAATGCCATACAATCTCAAGGCGTTACGCATTCTGTTTTCGGAGATATTTTCCTTGAAGATTTAAGGAAATACAGAGAAGATCAGTTAAAAGAAGTTGGAATGGAAGCTGTTTTTCCTCTGTGGAAAAGAAATACTTCAGACCTCATCGATGAATTTTTAGATCTCGATTTTAAAACTATTATCACCTGTGTCAACGAGACTTACTTGGATAAAAGTTTTGCTGGAAGAATTATTGATAAAGATTTAATTAAAGATCTTCCTAAAAACGTTGATCCCTGCGGTGAAAACGGAGAGTTTCATACGTTCACTTTTGACGGTCCTATTTTTAAAGCTCCCATACCGTTTGAAATTGGAGAAACGGTTAAAAAAACGTATCCTAAACCAAAATTAAATCCTGAAGATCAAGATGATGAGTATGTTTTCTGGTTTTGTGATCTCATCCAAAGTCAGCGTATAATTTAATAGGTAACACCGCTTGCACTATATTAAAACATTTACTTTTTTACTTCTGAAATACAACAGCTGAATCTGTACCAATGTAGCATAGACGCCAAAAGCCTGCCCTATTCCAAAATTCCAGAAATGTGCACTTTGAGAAATATAACCTATCCCAAAGAATAAAATACCTCCTATAAAAAAGTTTTTCAAAATCAAAGGATGAAAGCTCAATTCGATATACTCTCTGAATTTCAATTTTTTGAATACAAAATTGTATACAAGCATCGCAAGAGAAAGAAATGCTAAACCTATTTGCACGATATAAAAATAATCATTAAAAAATAAAAATACAGCCAGACTCATCATAGAAAGAGCTATTGAAGAAAAAATAATATTTCTAAATCTGGACTTCAAAATCATTTTCTCTATTCTTGCGATTTTTTTGAATGACAGGGCATCAGCATTCACCATTTCCAGTTCGTGTTGCCAGCCGATTTTAGTGGTGAGAAATGCTTCCTGAAAGCTAATATCTTCTTTCATTAATTCTGAAATCTGCGTCAGAAAATGATCATAAATTTCATTTAAAATAACAGCACTCAATTTTTTTTTGCGTAGGAAATCTTTTATTTCACGCTCTTGAAATTTAGTTATCATATATTGAAAATAGTATTTAGATTAAACAAATAGCTTTTCATCTCGTCTTCTTGTGTAGCTTGCTGTTTTTTACCTTTTTCCGTCAAAAGATAATATTTGCGGTCTCGCCCATTAATTTTCTGAATTTCAGAAGTAATGATGCCATCACCTTCCAATCTATGCAATAAAGGATAAAGCGCACCTTCAGTCATTTCAAGCTCGCCCTCTGTAAGTTCTTTTGCACGCTGAGTCATTTGGTAACCATACATTTTTACCTCTTTTGAAAGTAGTTTCAAAATGATGTTCTGTAATGTTCCTTTATAAAGGCTGTTTTTTTTCAATGCTTCATTTTATATATAACAAATTTATGTATAATTTTCTTATGTATAAAATTATAATTATAATTTTTAAAAAGTTATTTTTACTGGATGAAAAAAATGTATTTCATAGCCATCTATCCGTCACAGAAAATTATTGATGCGGTAAAAGTCTTCCAGAAAGATTTAGCCTCAAATTTTAATAATTCGAAAGCCTTAAAAAATGATGCTCACATCACTTTACTCCCGCCTTTTGAGAGAGAGTTAACAATGGAAAATGATATTCATGTGGCATTCGATAAAATTGATACTGATATTTCTCCTTTTGAAGTTGAATTAAACGGTTTCGGAAGTTTTCCTAATCCAAACAGCCCGGTTCTATTTGTACAACCAGAAGAGAATGAAAGTCTAAAACACTTGTTTTTAAATATTAAAGAAGTATTTACGTTTAATAAAAGATCATTTAATCCTCACATGACAATAGGTTACAGAGACCTCAGTTTCGAAAATTACCTGAAAGCATGGGAAATATACAGGGAAAAAGAATTTAAAACTAAATTTACCGTTGATAAAATTTCCCTGTTGCGTCACGACAGAAAATGGATACCGATCGCTGAAAAGAAGCTTTCCGGAAAATAAAAACCGACTGTACAAGCCGGTTTTTATTTTATTGATATCTGATATTATTCTTTAATGATCTTCTGAGAAATAATTAGGCTTTTGCCCTCAGTTGCAGTTACTGTATACATACCTGAAGGCAGATCATGAATATCAACATACACTGTTGCAGTATCTCTCAATTCAAATTTCGCGGACACCAATTTCCCTGATGCATCATATAAAGTTATTTTTAAATCTTTTCCGAAATTTAATTTGCCTTTGATAAAAAATTCCGTGTTTGCAGGATTGGGATAGATGCTGAATCTCCTTTCGTCCACTTTTATTTCAGAAGTTCCCAATGCGTTTTTATTCAATGTCCACGAGACATTTGTAAAATGTACGGTACTGTGATTATCGGTTTTTACAAGAGGCGTCTGATCCGTTACCGAAAAGAGAAGTGTATTAGTGCCTGTCACTAACTGTGCCGGAGAAATTGTAATTGAATTTCCGGTTGCAGTCTGCAGATTTCCATTCAGCGTCCAGGAATTCACCAGTGTGTTGGGAATGGGCAAAATTTCGTTCACGGAAAACGTAACGCTGGAATTTGCATCAACAGTACTGCTATTGGAAGGGGCATAAGAATCTACAGGAGAAACAAGAGCATGAATTTTTTCTATAATTGCTTCTTTACAGACAGAACAAAACTGCTGATTAAGGTATCTCATCTCGCAGCTTTGATGCGGCCGAAACCATGTAGGGCTTTCTGCATGTGCAAAAATCCCAACGTTATTGATATTAAGCCAGTTTTTCCATTTGATCGTAGCCGGGTTTGAAATTTGGGTTTTATTAGGCGATTCTCCCGATCCCGAAAACCAATATTCATCGGCAAGTTTACCGAAAGAATGCCCCAATTCGTGCACTACAATTTCATTGGATGAAGAATTGAGAGAGGCAAATGCATAGGTTCCGCCGCAACCTCCGTATTCTGTAGAATTTCCCAGAACATAAGTAATATCATAATCCGGAACATTTGCCGATAAAACCTGCGCTACTTTATTGGTCGTATTGCTGTATATGCAGCGATGAACTCCGAAATCAAAAGAAGAACCCAGATAATTATTAGGATTGGTAACAGGAATGGCTGGCTCTGTAACATCTGTTGCCGTTCCCGGATGCTTTACGCCTGTATCGGTAGAAATTACCTTTACCGCATACGCATTAAAATAATTTTTATATTCAGAATAAGGACTTTTCGTGAACAGATAATTAATGGTAGACTGTGCAGCAGAAAGAAATGCAGGCTGTTGCGCAGTCGTAAACCCATCACCCAATACCGCAATATTGATCCGGTTATCATTCGGGCCGTTCTGTAAAACAGCAACCGTTTCAAATACCTGTGAAAAGCAAAATGAACTGCTTAACAAAAGAAAAAGTAATGATTTTTTCATGGCTGTATATTTTGGGTAAAAAGCAGATGTGTTCCTTTTTCTGAAGCTTTTTCGATCTGGATTGATGTAATATCTGCAGAAAATGAATATCTGATGCTGAATTCGGCCTGGGTAAGTGAAACTGTATGTCTTGACAAATGATCCGCAAAATTTTCAAGCTCCGGATTCAGAGGGTTTTCTATATGATATTTTTCAACTGATTTCCCGTCAGCATTTTTGAGTGTTATGATATAATCTCCTTTTTTAACTTCATTTTCTTCCAATTCCGGTTTTGATTTCAGTTTTCCGTCAACACGCTTTATCTCTTCAAGAGTTATTTTTTCTGACGCGGAATTATTTTTATTAACCTTAAAAAAAAGATATACAATCTGATCTTTTGTGCGAGTCTCATTGGCAAAGCTTTTCTTAACCTGGCTTCTAAGCTGATTCATACTGCCGCAGAGCAAGAACGGAACGAGAAATAAGATAATGTGATTTTTCATAATCGTTTTTGACTAAGTTAATAAAATTTTTATTTGAAAATTGTTTTGTATCATTTTTCATTCTGAAATTGAGAAAACCTATCTTTGCAGTACATGATTTCAGAAAAAATAATCTTAGGAATAGATCCCGGAACGTCCATCATGGGATTTGGAATTATCTCTGTAATAAAAGGAAAAATGGAGATGATATCCATTCACGAGCTGATTCTGAAAAAATATCCCAACCACGAAACAAAGCTTAAATATATTTTCGACAAGACTTTAGCATTAATTGATGAGTTTCATCCGGATGAAGTCGCCCTTGAAGCCCCGTTTTTTGGGAAAAACGTACAATCTATGCTGAAATTGGGCCGTGCTCAAGGCGTTGCAATGGCGGCAAGCCTGCACAGAAATATTCCGATTACAGAATATTCTCCGAAGAAAATTAAAATGGCCATCACCGGAAATGGGAATGCGAGTAAAGAACAGGTTGCAGGAATGCTTCAGAATCTGCTTAACTTAAAGGAATTTCCTACCAAATATTTAGACGCTTCGGATGGTTTGGCAGTAGCGGTCTGTCATCATTTTAATTCGGGAACTTTGTCTGAAACAAAATCGTATACCGGTTGGGAAAGCTTTTTGAAACAAAATCCGGATCGTCTTAAATAATTCAATTCTCATTTCTGACAAAATAAATCATTGTGATTCAACTGATTATAAGTAAATATCTAATTACTTGGTAAAACATATTACTATTTGTAACAATGGTATGGTTTTTACTACTAATTTTGTATAAATTTTTGTAGATGAAAAACATACAACAAACTATAAATCAGACCAGTCACCGCATCAATTGGTTTCAGAAATTTTTAATGGTATGTTCCGGTGGGAACATCCATATTCTCCGGAAAACCCCCAGCGAATGGAATAAGTTTTCAGGAATCGGCGGCATTGTGCTTTTTACGGCAGTTTTTGCAACACTTTCAGCCGCATATGCAATGTATACCGTATTTGATGATATTTTGATCTCAATAGGATTCGGGATTCTGTGGGGATTAATGATTTTTAACCTGGACCGTTATATCGTTTCTTCCATTAAAAAAACAGGAACGTGGTGGAACCAGATTATCATGTCGATTCCCAGATTGGTTCTGGCAACTTTTTTAGGAATTATCATTTCTAAACCTTTAGAACTAAAAATTTTCGAAAAAGAAGTCAACAAGCAGCTTAATACCATTATCCAGAGAAATAAAAAACAGCTGCAGGGCGAGATGAGCGGAAGGATCCTTCAGCAGAGCGGACCTTTTGAAACAGAGAAAAAACAGATCTCTGATAAAACCGCCCAATATCAGAAATCATATGATTCTGCAGCGGTAGAGCTGGAAAAAGAAATTCTCGGGAAACAATCCGGATTAACAAGCGGAAAAGAAGGTTTCGGCCCAAATGCAAAACGCAAGCAGCAACTGAAAGAACAGAGAAGACAGGATCTTGAGAATTACCAGAAACAATCTGCTCCGAGACTGGATTATCTTGACAAAGAAATTTCCAAAGTCTACAGCAACCTGGAAACGGAAAGAAGATCTACTGAGACTTTTGAGGATAAATTCAACGGATTTGCCGCAAGATTACAGGCTTTGGATGAGCTGGGAAAAAACTCCGCAATCATAGCTACTGCAGCGGCTTTTATTATGGGGCTTTTCATCTGCCTGGAAATTTCTCCGGTTCTGGTAAAACTCATTTCCGCAGTAGGGCCTTATGATTATCTTTTAGAAAAAACCGAAAACGATTTCCGTCTCTACTCTAAAGAAAAAATAGAAAAAGGAAACGCATGGACCGATTACCGGATCGATGATTTTAAGGAAAATTTAAAAAAATAACGATCACAACCTTTCACCAAAAATGAAAGGTTTTTTGATGCATTCTTCTAAAGAAAAAGTTTGGGAATATTTTTTGATTATAAATGCGTATGCCTTCAAGTGTCGTACATCAATATGTGTATTTCCCTGAAACTGAAATATTAAGAATCATATATCAGTCGGGTTCGGTGTATCATTATTTTGGAGTTCCGCCAGAAACGTATGAAAATTTCAGGCAAGCGAAATCAAAAGGGCAGTTTCTCAACACCGTGATTAAACGCAGATTCAGATATCAGAAAATAAACTGAAATTATCAATTTCTGTTGCTGACAATAATTTAATTTATTTACACAAAATAATAAAGCCATGTACGAAACATGGCTTTTATGATGATAAAAATAATTTTTATAAAGAATAATTGGGAGCTTCTGAAGTGATAATCACATCATGAGGATGAGATTCTTTCAGGCCGCTTCCGGTGATCATTACCATTTTTGTATCTTTCTGTAGCGCTTCAATATCTTTTGCCCCACAATATCCCATTCCGGCTCTTAAACCACCGGTCAGCTGGAAAATAACGTCTTCCAGTTTCCCTTTGTGCGGCACTCTGCCTTCAATACCTTCCGGAACGAATTTTTTAGCTTCACTCTGGAAATATCTTTCCTTACCACCTCTTTTCATGGCAGAAAGGCTTCCCATTCCCTGATACGCTTTAAATTTTCTTCCCTGATAAATAATTTCTTCTCCCGGAGACTCATCCGTTCCTGCTAAAAGAGAACCTACCATTACAGCTCCTGCTCCACTTGCGATTGCTTTTACGATATCTCCTGAAAGTTTGACACCTCCGTCAGCAATTACCGCTACATTTTTAGACTTCGCATATTCGTAGACATTATATATTGCAGATAATTGAGGAACGCCTACTCCTGCAACGACTCTCGTCGTACAGATAGAACCAGGCCCCACTCCTACTTTCAGTACATTTGCTCCGGCTTTGATCAAATCTTTTGCAGCTTCAGCCGTTACGATATTTCCTCCAACCAGATCCAAATCCGGATATGCTTTTCTGATTTCTGAAATTTTATCCAAAACGCCTTTAGAATGACCGTGTGCAGAATCAATAGCAATAATATCTACACCGGCTTTCACCAAGGCAGCGATTCTTTCCATTGTATCTTCCCCTACTCCCACTCCGGCTCCAACGAGTAATCGTCCGTTTTCGTCTTTGTTGGCATTGGGATATTCTAACTGATTATCAATATCTTTAATGGTAATCAACCCCACAAGTTTGTATTCTTTATCTACAATCGGAAGTTTTTCTACTCTGTTTTTAAGAAGAATTTCTTTTGCTTTTTCAAGATTGGTGCTTTTGTCAGAAGTGATCAGCTTTTCTTTAGTCATGATCTCTTCCACTTTCACATTAAGATTCTCCTGATATTTTACATCTCTGTTGGTGATAATTCCGATCAGGATATTATTTTCGTCAACAACAGGAAGTCCTGAGATTTTATATTTGGCCATCGTATCTTTTGCCTGAGCTAAAGTATGGTCTTTTGAAAGCGTTACAGGATCTGAGATCATCCCGTTTTCGGAACGTTTTACACGGTTGACCTGTGCAGCCTGTTCGGCGATGGTCATATTTTTATGGATGAAACCCAAACCTCCCACTCTTGCCAAAGCAATTGCAAGATCACCTTCTGTAACGGTATCCATTGCTGCCGAAACGATCGGAACATTGAGCGTAATTTTGTCGGTAAGTCTTGATTTTAAAGAAACCTGGTTAGGTAAAACTTCTGAATAAGAAGGAACGAGAAGAACGTCATCGAAAGTGATGGCTGTCTCTACAATTTTGTTATGAATAGACATCTTTACTTTCTTTGCAAAATTAGGCTATTTGAATGTAATAAAAAAGTGGTTTCTGATAGTTTACATAAAATTTAATAATCAACAGATTATATTAAAAAAGCCGCAATTATAATAACTGCGGCTTTTACAATATAAAAAAACGAATATGAAACTATTTGTCTGAAACTGAATTGATAAATCTTGAAATATCATCTGCCGTGAAATTGCCTTTTACATCTACAAAAACCAGCTCCTTATCGGAATTTACCGTGATCATCATATTTTTAATGGTTTCTCCTGTCTGTTTTACTCTGATATTGACTTTGTCTCCGTCATGCTTAATGGTTGCCCAGTCTTCATAATCATTATCACTGAGATAATTTGCATAATCTTTCAACATCAACTGATTTCCATTCTCTACAGTAAGAACTTTTATTTTGGATACTTTATTGATCAGATGAATCACTTCTTCATCTTCGTGATCTTCTCTTAAAGCTTTTCTGATAAAAGGTTTTGCTAAAAAAAGAGGGACATTCATGCTTACAAATTTGGCATCTTTATAATCATACTCCGAGTTTGAAAAAAAAGCCATATCGGGTCTTTCTGAGACGATGCATGACTGCATCAAAGAAAGCGTAAAAACAAGCAGGATAATACTTTTTAAGATTTTCATGGCAGATAGGTTTTTATTGAATTGACTGTAAGTTTCCTCCGGACATTTTACTGATATTGGACTCAAGTTCCGGGTTTCCTTTATATTTTACAACACCTCCGGATGAAGCACTCACCTTCAGTTTTTCTCTCACATCCAGACTGATGTTTCCGCCGGATGAAGATTCAACATGAGCCACATTCACGGTAAAATTCTCAGATTTACATACGGCTCCGCTGCTGATTTCAAAATTCCCTCTGTCTGTTTTACCTTCAAAGCTGGAATTGGAGCCACTGGTTCCTTTAAAGATAAATGTACCGGAATTAATGTCTGCTTTCATTTTTGAGCCTGAATCAACAGAAACATTCACCGTATTTGAAATATTAAATTTTCCTTTAATTTCTGAGCCTGATGAAACTTCGATATTCATATTATTTTCATTCACGGAATTAACTGTCGTAAAACGGGCGCCGGAATTGGTCTGGATATTTTCCATTCGCGGAGTAGAAACATTGACATTCAGGTTTTTGAATTTTAAATTTTTAACCCCTTTATTATCGACATATACTTTCAGAATACCATTTTCTACTTTGGTCACTACATATTTCAGTTTATCTGCATCTGCGATTACTTTTACATTGATAGGACTTTCCTGCTTGTATACCACATTCACTCCCGAACTGACCTGAATTCCGGTAAACTCCCCTACATTTCTTGCTTCACCATTAAGGTACGAGCTGTTTTCTGAAGCAGAACCGCTTCTGGTATTATTCGTAGTTGTGTTGATTTTATTTTCGCTGGAATTGATGATTTTATTCACATCATCCATAGAAAGTTTCCCATCCAGCATGACCAGAATATTTTCACCGTCATCACCGTGAATGCTTAGTAACAGATTATCCAGAATGCCGTTTTTTGCTTCCGAAGAAAGGAATTTTATCTTACTGCCCCCGTTTTTTACAGACATGATTTCGCTGTAATTCAGATTGCTGATGTAAGATGAGATTTCTTTATTGATAGAATTCATTCTTGCATTTCCACCTTTATTATCTTCCGGATTTTCTGAAATAAGAATTTTCAGTCCGTTGATTTTGGCCAGCAGAGGCTGAATCTGCTCCAGCTGAGAATCTTCAATATTGAGATTGCTGAGCATTCCGAACATGGGTTTTGCAATCTTGATAGAGGTTACTCCTTCCTCTTCCTGATATTTATCGAAAAGCTGGTCTAGCTTATCTTTCTGGCCATACACATTGAAAAAATGTGAAAAAGCCACTGCGAGTATGATGAATATTTTTTTCATGAGTTTAATTTAAATTGACGATTATCTGCCTGATCAGTCGCATAATCTTTATTGTTAATAATCTACGTTATCCATTACTTTAGGTTGTGACAAAGTCTGATGCACATTATTGGCAACAACCTGGAAGGAATATTTTGTGACATTAATTGCCTCCTCCATATTGTCTATTCTTTTTCCGTTTACAATCACATAAGAATCTTTATATCCTGTAGAATCTATTGCTACCGGCGAATTGCTTACATATCTTGGTCTTGATTCTTTTTTCATTCTTCCTCTTTTGGGGAGAATCTCATCCAGAACATCTTTTTCTGCAAAATCAGTATTCTGAAAGATGGAATCTTTTTTGGCTCCTGCTAAAGAATCCGGATTATTGACTGCAACCTGTTGCTGTACTTCATGATTTTCTTTAATAAAATCTGATTTCTGCTTTAAAACTTCATTTTCAACCAGTTTTGCCCGGTTTCCGGTCTGATGATTATAATTCAATATAAAACCAATCCCGAAAATCACAATAATACTTGCTGCCATCCAAAACCATTTTGGAAACGATGTTTTTTTATGAATTGAGATTATCTTTGCGTCTGTACTTTTTCCATCTGCTTTTTGAAGAAAATCTTCAAAATCCCAGTTCATTTTCTCTTCTTTTAAATCTTTTAAGATTTCGTTGTATTTATTCTGATATTGATCTTTGCTCATAGCTCATCAGTTGTGATATTTGTTCTTTTACTTTTTGTCTTGCCCGCATAAGATTCACTCTCACTGCGTTTTCTTCCATTTCCAACATTCCGGAAATTTCAGACACGTCATATTCTTCTACATCTTTCAAATGGATAACCATTTTTTGTTTTTCCGGAAGCTGATTGATAAATCCGATGATATGTTCTTTTAAATTATTTACTTCCATGCTGTAAAGCTCTGACCGGTGTAGCTGCAAATCTGCAAAACCCTGCTTTACATTGTGATGCTTCAGCCTGTTTAAACATTCATTTTTTACGGCTCTCAATGCATAGGATTTTAAATTCCCAAATGTTTCCAGCTCTTCTTTTTTCTGCCAGAATTTAATCATCAGATCCTGAACCACATCTTCTGCTTCATCGCTGCTCATGACAAATCTTTTCGCAAAACGATACATCTCATTTTTGAGAATAAATACCGTGTTTTTGAAAGTTTCCTGAGTCATTAGTTTGGTTTCTATTAGTAAGACAATTAAAAAACAGACTTTATTACATATAAATAAAAAAAACTTCAAAAAAGTTTGAAGTTTTTGCTGTATAAGCGGTTAATACTCGTTAAATATATATTTTAAAATAGCTTTATCATCATCCGTTAACACGATTTTTCTTCTGGCCATTACTTTTTCGGCGACTTCGTAGGCCTTATCTAATTTGAATCTTTCATCGTCTTTAAATCCGCCCCATGAAAAATTTTCGATCAGGTTCGGAGGGAAACCTTCCTTAAATATGTTGGAGGCTACTCCGATCACTGTTCCTGTGTTTAATTGCGTATTGATCGCTGTTTTAGAATGATCTCCCATGATTAATCCTGCAAACTGCAAACCGCTGTCTTCAAAGGCTTTGGATCTATAATTCCAGAGTTTTACATTTCCGTAATTGTTTTTTAAATTCGAAGAATTGGTATCTGCACCCAGATTGCACCACTCTCCGATTACGGAATTACCTACAAAACCGTCATGCCCTTTATTGGAATATCCGAAAATAACAATATTGCTCACTTCTCCACCCACTTTACAATGCGGACCCACCGTAGTCGCCCCATAAATTTTTGCGCCTAAATTGAATTTTGATTCTTCACACAACGCAATCGGGCCGCGAAGATTGCAACCTTCCATCACTTCCGTATTTTTGCCGATGTAGATCTTCCCTGTTATTGTATTGAGGGTAGAAAACTCTATTTGCGCACCTTCTTCAATGAACAGATCTTTTTGATCTCCTAAAAACCCGTTGGTTCCAGACAACTTTTGGGAAACTCTGTTTCGGGTAAGCAGTTCAAAATCAAAATCGATAGCTTTATGATTGTAGGTAAAAAGATCGGTCGGTTTTTTGAAAAAAATGAGGTCTTCTTTAATGTCAGTCATTTTCTCAATCTGGTTTAGAGAAAACCCTTTCATGTTGATTCTTGCAGCCACCAATTCATCTTCATACACCAAAGCTTCCCCCACTTGAAGATCTTTAATCTGCTGAGTGACGTTTTCTGTCGGCAAAAAGTTAGTAACAAGAAAAAGGCTTTCCTTTTCTTCAGGATTTTTAAATTTATGCTGCAGGAACGTTTCGGTAAAAAAAGAAACTTCCTCATTTTCTAAAATTTTCTGCCATCTTTCGGAGAAAGTGAGAATCCCACATCGCATTTCTGCAACCGGGCGTGTAAAAGTAAGCGGAAGAAAATCTTCCCAGTATTGTGCATCTGAAAATACCAATTGCATGATTCAGGATTTTTTTTAAATGTTTAAAATTCTACGTTTATTAAAACAAAAATACAAATACTAAAATGAAATTGTGCTATCTCCAGTATTTCTGTAAGGCACAAAAAAAGTCTTCCAAAAACTGGAAGACCTTACTTATTTTATAAACAAAAAATTACTTGGAGAATTTTTTGTATTTGTTCATGAATTTATCTACTCTACCTGCAGTATCTACCAATTTGGTTTTTCCTGTGTAGAAAGGGTGAGAAGTAGAAGAGATTTCCATTTTAATTAAAGGAAACTCCTGTCCTTCATATTCAATGGTGTCTTTTGTTTCAGCAGTTGATTTGCTAAGAAATACTTCGTCGTTACTCATATCTTTGAAAACAACAAGTCTATAATTTTCTGGGTGAAGTCCTTTTTTCATAATACAATTTTTAAAAAAAATTAAAGTTTTTGCTTTCGAAATAGTAATGGTATTTCTCTGCTAATTTTAGGTTGCAAAAATACAATATTTTTTATAATATACAAATCCCTTATCAATAATTTTTCAGAGACAAGAAAATTAAACTATTTTCGTTAAATTTGAAACGTATATAAACTTTATTTCAATGAAATTCAAATTACTTCTGTTCTGCTCTTTCTGGATGCTTCTGATCGTTGTTTCCTGTAATAAGGATGAGATCACTTTTGATTCTCCCTCTCAGGAACTCAGATTTTCCAAAGACACTGTATTCTGCGATACGGTTTATCATCAGGTGCGCTCAGAAACATACGCAGTGAAAGTATATAATAATGAAGATAAAGATATTCTGATCCCAAGAATCAACCTTGAGAAAGGGGCCGCCTCTTTGTATAAAATAAATGTTGACGGAAAGCCAGGATATGACTTTCAGAATGTTCCGCTCAGAAAAAAAGACAGTTTATTTATATTTGTAGAAATTGCACCACAGGCAACAGGTCCTGAAGCAATTGCAGAAGACCGTGTTATTTTCACCAGTCCTGCAGGACAGCAACATGTTACTTTGTTTTCTGTAGTTCAGGATGCAGAATTTTTTATTCAGACTCCTTCCAATCCAAATATTTTGGCCAGCAATACCACCTGGACCAATAATAAAGCTAAAATTATTTACGGAGATTTAACTGTGAATCAAAACGTAACTTTAGATATTCAGGCAGGAACCAAAGTATATTTCCATAAAAACAGCGGTATGAAAGTTTCTGCCGGAGCAACATTGAATATCAATGGAACCCAAAACAACCAGGTTATTCTCCGTGGTGATCGTAATGATCCATATTACGATACCATTCCCAGAAACTGGAATTCTATCAGAATGGCTGCAGCGTCAACTTTGAATATGAATCACGCAAGGCTTTTCGGCGGAACAAGAGGGCTTGATCTGACGGAAACTACTGCCAATATCAGCAATTCTTTCATCCATACTTTTTATGAATACGGTATTCGTTCTATAAAATCTACCGTTAATACTAAAAATCTTGTGATGAATAACTGTGGTGAATCTTGCATCGGAATTTTTAAAGGAGGAACATATAACTTCCTGCACTCTACGATTGCTAATTATTCCGAAACAATGAATTCTCTGAATAGGAACGGCCTTTTTGCCTCCAATGAATATCAAAATCAGGCAGGACAAATAGAATTAGGGCCATTAGTTTTAAATCTAAGAAACAGTATTGTATATTCTGACCGTGATAATTCGGTACAGCTTGAATTAACTCCCGGACAATATAATTTCCAGATCCAGAATTCACTGCTAAAATATTCCGGACCTTCTGCTGCAGGATTTACTTTTGATAGTTCTCCAAATGTCATTCAGAGCATTAAAAATGAAGACCCGAAATTTACCAATTATTTTGCCGCACAGATGAATCTGAGAGTAAAAACAGATTCACCGGCAAGAAATAAAGGGAATACCGCAGTTGCCGCGACAGTTCCTACCGATATCGTCAATGTAACCAGAACGTCTAATCCTACACTTGGAGCGTACCAATAATGGAAATTACAAATCTCCAACGACAGGTGGATGAATGGATCAAAACCATCGGTGTCCGATATTTCAATGAATTGACCAATATGGCGATGCTTACCGAAGAAGTAGGCGAAGTCGCACGGATTATTGCCAGAAGATATGGCGAACAGAGTGAAAAAGAAAGTGATAAGAATAAAGATTTAGGCGAAGAATTAGCCGATGTTTTGTTTGTGACCTTATGTTTGGCCAATCAAACGGGAGTAGATCTTCAGGAAGCTTTTAACAGAAAACTCAAGGTAAAGACTGAGCGTGATAGAGACCGTCATCAGAATAATGAAAAACTGAAATAGAAAGCATTTATTTTCAGTCTATTAATCCGGAATGCAATCATGAAGCTAGGCAAATCAACATTAATTGGGAATACCACCATACAGATCAGCGGTTCGAAAAGTATCTCGAATCGTTTGTTGATTTTGGAAAGTCTTTTTAAAACGGTTATAATCAATAATATTTCTAATTCTCAGGACACCCAACTTTTAAAAAAAGCATTATTGGAAGACCGTGCAGAAACGGTGGATATTCACCACGCAGGAACGGCGATGCGTTTTCTGACTTCCTATTACTCTATTCAGGAAGGAAAAACAACCATTCTTACCGGTTCCAAAAGAATGAAAGAACGACCGATTAAAAACCTGGTTACTGCTTTACAGAATTTAGGTGTTAAAATTGAATATTTAGAAAATGAAGGTTTTCCACCTTTAAAAATTACAGGAAGAAAAATTACAGAATCCGAAGTTGATATTCCTGCTCATATCTCAAGCCAGTTTATTACTTCGCTTTTATTGATTGCCGGAAAACTTGAAAACGGTTTAACGATACATCTTATCGGAGAAATTACTTCAAAGTCTTACATTGAAATGACATTAGATCTTCTGACTCAATTCGGCATTAAAAACAGATTTGAAGGAAATACCATACATGTTGAGCATTTTATCAGCAACTATTCAACAAATTATGAAGTGGAAAGCGACTGGAGCTCTGCTTCTTATTTTTATTCTTTGTGCGCCATCGGAAGAGAGATTATTCATTTGAAAAGCTTTTATAAAAAATCAAATCAGGGAGATGCAGAAATTTCAAAAATATATGCAGATTTTTTCGGTGTGAAAACAATATTTTCGGATGATCATACCATAACACTACAGCCAAATGACAATTTTTCATTTCCGGAAAAAATTATTTTGGATATGAATAATTGTCCGGATATTGCACAAACTCTCTGTGTAACTGCTGTGGCATTGAAAATACCTTTTGAAATATCAGGATTAGGTACGTTAAAAGTAAAAGAAACCGACCGGCTTTTGGCTTTGCATCACGAATTGAAAAAACTGGGAGCCGAGACAGCAATTACAGATTCTACCATACAATCTGTCAGCTTTAATGAACCCGAAGATAATATTAGCATTAAAACCTATCAGGATCACAGGATGGCTATGAGTTTTGCCCCCTTTTGCCTGATCAAAGAACTACATATTGAAGATGAAAAGGTAGTAGAAAAATCGTATCCCATGTTTTGGAAGGATGTGACAGAGATTTTAAATACGATGTCATGAAAAAAACGTTCTCTTTATTTTTAGTTTTAATGATTTCTCTATTTCGAACACAGATATTGAAAGATTTTGTTATTCCTAAAGGGTACGAAAAAATTATTGAAACTAAAGGAGATTTAGACAAAGACGGAAAAGATGAAACGGTTATTGTTTTTAATACTGATAAGAAAAATCAATCTGGAGGGTATGAAAGAAAGTTTTATATCCTAAAAAGCATCTCCGGTAATTTAAAAGTCTGGAAAAAGAATTCCTCTTTGATTATTGACAGTATATACGGATTTTATCCTGCAGATAATCAAGTTGATATAACCATTAAGAATCAATGTCTCATTATTTCGCAAATGTATTTTACCAATTCCAGACATACAGATCAGTCAAAATATACCTTCCGGTTTCAGAATGGTGATTTTTATCTGATCGGCATAGTCAGCCAATTTGACGATACCTGCGATTTTAATCTTAAAAATGAAATTAATTTTTCGACCGGAAAAGTAATTGTGGATGAGCAATATTCATCCTGCGATGACGAGCACAAAAATCTACCGGAAGATAATCATACAGAATTTACTCATCCATTCGATCTCATCAAAATGAACGATTTCAGGATTGGCGAACATAAGATCAAAATCCCAAATTCAAACAAATATTTATATTACTAATGTCAAAAACTATTATCATTACAGGAACTTCATCAGGAATCGGCTTTGTTTTAGCAGAATATTTTGGAAAGAAAGGCCATAAAGTCTTCGGTTTAAGCAGAAAACATACGGAAAGTCAGTATTTTAAATCTATTCCGACAGATATTACGGATAATAGCGCTGTTCAGAATGCGATTGCAGAAATATTAAAAACCGAAACAGGAATTGATGTTTTGATCAACAACGCGGGAATGGGAATGGTAGGTTCAGTAGAAGATTCTACAAAAGAAGATATTTTAAAATTATTTAACCTGAATCTCGTAGGAGCTGTTCAGATGATGACTGCTGTTTTACCAAAAATGCGGGATAACAAGTTCGGTCAGATTATTAATATTTCGAGTATTGGAAGCGAAATGGGGCTTCCTTTCCGAGGATTTTACTCGGCATCAAAATCAGCTTTAGATAAAGTTACCGAAGCGATGAGATACGAAGTGTATCCCTGGAATATTACGGTTTGCTCGCTTCATTTAGGCGATATAAAGACCAATATTGCCGAAAACAGAGTGAGAACAAAAGTTTCCGAGCCTTATAAAAATGTTTTTGATAAAGTATATGCTTTGATGAATTCCCATGTGGGAGACGGAACCGAACCGTTGGAAGTCGCACAATATATCGACGCACTTTTACAAAAAAATAAGTGGAAAGCTCATTATTATTTTGGTAAATTCGGACAGAAAATAGGTGTTCCTCTCAAATGGATCCTTCCGCAGGGAACTTATGAAAATTTAATGAAAAAATACAATAAACTGGCTTAGTTTCAGTTTGTAAGAAAGCTTGAAGTTACTCCTAAAAATATTTTTCGTATTGTTCTGTGTTTGTTTACAAGCGCAGAAAAAACATTATTTTCTGATTGATACGGAGACCAATGTGAGGAAAAAAGTAAAAGATTCTGCGACAGCCGTAAAATTCTTAGATTCCCTCTCCCAAAGCAATTACTTTTTTACACAATTGAAAGATGTAAAAATAAAAGGAGACAGTACAGAAATCTATTTTGATAAAGGAAAAAACTTCAATCAAACTTTTGTCAATGTATCAGACTCTATTATTGACCGCCTTAAAATTAAAAGAGAGTTTTTTACCAAGAATTTAGATTCCACTAAAAAAAGCATCAATAAAAAATATATTGACGACGGCTATTCTTTCAGCAGAATTAAAACAAAATATAAAGGTCAGAAAGATGGCTTCCCGATCGTGGAACTTGATATTAATAAAAATGATAAAAGAATTATCAACGGGTTTGTAGTGAAAGGGTATGATAAAGTACCAAAACGGTTTATGAAAAATCTTGAAAAAGATTTTAAAGGTAAAACATACGACGACAAAAATCTGATCGCCATTAATAAAAACTTTCAGAGCCATCCTTTTGTAAGCCTGGAAAGACCACCACAAACACTTTTCACAAAAGATTCTACGCAGATTTATCTTTTCATGGAGAAGAAGAAAACAAATACATTTGACGGTGTCATCGGTTTTGGGAATGATAAAACAGACAAATTTACACTAAACGGAACTTTAAATGTAAATTTCAGAAATATGTTTAATGGTTTTGAAGCTATAAATCTTTATTGGCAGAGAAACCCGGATAAAGGGCAGACGTTTGATCTCCAAACAGACATTCCCTACCTTTTCAAATCCAATGTCGGCTTAAATATGAAGATCAATATTTTCAGGCAGGATTCTACATATGCCAATGTTAAAATGCAGCCTGCTTTATATTACCATATCAATAACCGTCAAAAAATCGGTTTCAGAGGAACATTTGAAACATCAACCATTATTGATACATTATATGTTCAGGGGAAAGATTATAACAAAAAAGGAATCGGTATTTGGTATGACATGACAGAGCCCACAGATATTGATCTTTTCCTGTACAAAACTAAAATACGGGCAGAATTTGATTATCTGACGACCAATTACACCCTAGATAATGTGAATGCTATTCAAAATCAATTTTATCTTTTTGCAGAACATAATTATCATATCAATGGTAATCATTTCCTCAATATAAAAGGGGAAGGTGCGATGATGAGTTCAAAAAATGAGTTTTCTGCCAATGAATTGTATCGTTTTGGAGGATGGAATTCTTTGCGAGGTTTCAATGAAAACTCTCTTGCTGCAGATTTTTATTATTTTGGAAGTTTGGAATACCGTTATTTAATTGGAAATCAGGCATTTTTTGATGTATTTGGACAATACGGGCAGCTTAACAATAAAACGCTGAATGTAAAGCCAAAGTTATACAGTGTTGGTCTCGGGTTTAACTTTTTTATTCCAATAGGTTTAATGAGCTTCCAGCTGTCTAACGGTAATGAGTTCGGAAATCCTTTCAAATTTAATGATATCAAGATTCATTGGGGAATTTTAAGTAGATTCTAGATTGGGTTTTAGGTGTGAGAGTTATCATCATCTACTACTGTAGTCTAGCTCAATGTTCATAGCTATTTAAAGCAAAACCTGCGAAAACCATTTCAACAAAACCTGTAATCATTTCAACAATGCTGCTTATTCCTTCGTGAATGTAATTAAAAGATTCGTAAATACAATCAGATATTCTATTGAAGGGCTCAAGCATTCCGTTGAGACGTTGAAGTGTTTCGAATAAGCAATCAACCACTTCGAAGAGGCAATCAAGTACTATTGATGACATTTCAGTATTTACATTTACAGCCCTTTGTCAACCTCCATGCTGAGGTTAGTAAAAGGTGTTTCTTTATTAATTAAGGATAATAAATAATCTTTAATCAGTACTACGTTTAATCAGTACTGCCTTTATGTATATAAATAAAAAAAGCTCATCAATTGATATTGATGAGCTTTTAAAAAAGACTGGCGGCGACCTACTCTCCCGCTTTCGCAGTACCATCGGCGCTGGTGGGCTTAACTTCTGTGTTCGGAATGGGAACAGGTG
>NZ_JAOTEN010000004.1 GCF_025628965.1 Chryseobacterium gilvum | reverse complement strand
TTTGATGATCCAGTAATCGCCTTCCCCGAAGTTTTCGGTTTTCTTAGAACCTCCCACTATACTTCTGGAATAGATGCCGAGTAAAGCGCCACCGTCTCTGGTGGGAATCATTTTCTCTACCTCGTCCATCCCTTTTCCGCCTATCATCAGTTGGGAGGTTTCTTTTCCGTTTTTATCGAGTTTTGTAATCCACACATCTTTCGAACCGTACCCTTTTGAGGAGTTCTGAACATTTCCCGCTACCATAAATCCTAAATCCGTGGTCTGAATTACGGCTTTGGCTTCTTCATCGGAAACGCTTCCGAGCGTTTTCTGCCATATTTCATCTCCAAATTCATTCAGCCTGATCAGCCATGCATCCGAGCCGCCTTTGGATTCTTCTTTTTTATCCAATGATTTCCCGGAAAACGAAGTTCCCGCCAGAAGAAACCCACCTTCCTGCGTCGCTACCGTTGCTGAAAGAAAATCATGGTTCTGCCCCGAGAAATATTTTTCCCAGACTTCTTCACCCTGCTGGTTGAGCTTGATGACATGGAAATCGTAGCCGCTGTTTTGTTTTGAGGAAGCGGAGGTGAGATTGGAGGCAGATTTTCCTGCTCCCTGAATACTGCTTCCTGTAATAAGATATTGCTGGTCAATGGTCGTAGTGACCTGTGAGAGGAAATCCTGTGTGGAGGAAGAAATATCTTTCTGCCAAAGTACTTCTTGTGCGGAAACGAAGGCAGCGCTGCATACAAGCAGGGCACTAAGGAAATGTTTTTTCATCATTATGTATTGTATTGGTTGTTATTAATTTTTCGCGAACTTAACTTTTTTTAACAGATACCACAAGGGTAAATGAAATATTAACTATTGATACTATTGCAAAGCTATTACAGTATTGCGACAAAAGATGACGTGTATAAAAAAGATGTATTGTAAAATGAATCTTAAAACATTTAAATATACTTACGAATCTAAAGGCAGAAAGTAAATCGATAGTATTAAAAAGTTAAATATCAATGTTTCTGATGTGAAAGCCGGAACATTATCTTTTGAAAAATTGATTAAAGAACACATTTGTTTTTCTTCAGAATTCGATATTATGATCTTAATTTTAATCTAATATATCTGGATTATTGAATCTTATCAATAATATTCTTTTTAAATTCTTTTTTTAATTGTTCATTTTCTTCTTCTGATAAATCCTTATTAACAAAATGTGACGCACCTTCTAAACCGTTACTAACTCTAAATAAACCTACTTTAGTTTTGTTTGGCTGATACCCCTCTCTTGTCCAAAACTCAACAATGTCGTTTGTATCTTTAAAATAAAAATAAAAAAAATACCAGTGAGAATCTTTTCCGTCTATTAATTCTGTTTCTTTGCCTGCCCATTTCAATTTTGGAACTATATAGTCTGGATTATTTTCTTTAAGTTTAATCAGTCGAGTAATGATGTCAGTCTCTGAATGATCAAGCATATATATTTCTGCATATGGGTAACTGCCTGCTGAAATTTTGTTAATATCCTTGCAAGAGAAAATTATAAAAAAAAGTAAACTAAATAGTATCGGTTTTTTCATGTCTTCTATTATCTAAATATGCTGTTACACAATGTGAATGATTTTTACAATAAGACATCATCAATAGGCACCACTTTTTCCGGCAAATCGGTGTCTCCTACAAATTCTTTAATATCAGTTTCTATCGTTCGGCAAATGGTATTTAAAGGTGCATCATTGATGCTGTTATCGAACGGGTTTTCACTAAATTCTCCTATTTGTTCCATCGTATAAAACACCCAGGAAATAAGAAGGGAAAAAGGCACAGTGAGCCAAACTCCATAAGTGCCCATTTTTGCCATTTCATTGATCAGTCCGAATGGTAAAAGGAAGATGAATAACATTACAAAGATTCTGCTGAAAATACTGAATTGTCTGTATAATGGTGTGCTTTTAATTCTTTCGCATCCCCCTTGATAGTTGAGTAATTCCACAATCTGTTTTACCAGATCACTGTGTTCGTATTCATCAATAATGGAAGCCTTTTTTAAACGTCCCAGCTCATGAATCTGCTTTTTTAAGATATGATTGGCGATATTGCTCCGCGATTGCATCATTTCGTAATATTCCATTTTGCCGATATCTGAAAATATCTTTTTTACACCGGCCTCAAACTGTTCCAGCTCATTTTTTTCACTCAGGAATGTCTGGTGCAAATTATCTTTGCTGGTTGCCCACGGAATGGTTTTTCGCAACTGCAGCCTCAAAATATTTACCCAGCTTAAATGCCGGTACAAAAATTCTCTCTGAATTTCTTTATCAGGAACGACCGCTATAAACATCATAGCAAAACTTCGGCTGGTATTGGTAATGCTTCCCCATAATTTCCGGGCTTCCCACAGACGATCGTAGGCCTGATTATTTTTAAATCCTACATAAAATGCCACGGCGGTACCAATGGTAGCAATGGGAATAAAAGAAATTCCTAACCATTTCCAGCCAACAATTTCATACAATATACAGACCGCTGTAGAAGAGAGAAATGTTCTGAACAAATTTTTACGTGCAAAATGCCAAAGCAATGAAAACTTAAATTCTTTTCCTACATACATAATGAATTGTGTTTTTTAATCTTGTTTTAAAATATCAATATATCCTGTTCAAAAATAAATAAATAATTTTTAAATTTTATTGTTTTCTAAGAATTTGATTATTTCAAATGTATTAATAGCTTTAATTTTTACTACATAACTTTAATTCCTGAATGTGGAATAATAGATTCAGACATAAAAAAGGTTAGCTTTTTAGCTAACCTTAGATGATAATTATATGAAGTACTATTTTTTACAAAGATTTCATATCAATTACAAAACGGTATCTCACATCACTTTTCAGCATTCTTTCATATGCTTCGTTGATGTCCTGCATTTTTATCATTTCGATTTCAGACACAATATTGTGTTCGCCACAGAAATCAAGCATTTCCTGAGTTTCGGCAATACCGCCAATTACAGATCCGGCAACAGATCTTCTTCCCAAAATCATTGGCGGTGTAAACAGCGCTTCATCCATTTTGCCTATAAATCCTACCAATACTAAGGTTCCATTAATATTTAATGTAGAAATATAAGGGTTTACATCATGATCGTAAGGTACGGTATCGATAATTAAATCAAATTTCCCGGATACAGAGTTCATTTGCTCTTCATCAGTTGAAATCACCACATGATCTGCGCCCAGTTGCTTTGCATCGTCAGATTTTCCTGGAGTTCTTGAAAATAAAGTCACCTCAGCGCCAAGACCTTTTGCCAATTTAATTGCCATATGTCCCAATCCGCCTAATCCGACAACAGCTACTTTAGAATCCGGTCCCGCTTTCCAATGTTTTAAAGGCGACCAGGTCGTGATTCCTGCGCATAAAAGAGGTGCAACTGCAGCAAGGTCTAAATTTTCGGGAATTCGTAAAACATGATCTGCATCTACCACCACTTTTTGAGAATATCCGCCGAAAGTATGGCCTCCCAAATGTTCGTCTTTACCGTTATAGGTGCCTACAAAGCCTGTTTTGCAATACTGTTCCAAGTCTTGCTTGCAGCTTTCGCAGGTTCCGCAAGAATCTACAATGCAGCCGACTCCCGCAAGATCTCCCACTTTGAATTTGGAAACTTCGCTTCCGATTTTTGTAATTTTTCCTACAATCTCATGTCCCGGAACCGCCGGATATTTTGTCCCGCCCCAATCGTTTCTTGCTGTATGAAGGTCTGAATGACAAACCCCACAATATAATATTTCGATCTCGACATCTTTTGGGGTTGCTTCCCTTCTTTCGATGTTCATTTCTTTTAAATCGGCGTCTTTCGATTCCGTACCGTAAGCTTTTACTGAGTATGTATTCATTTTTTGATTTTAAATTGTTTTTCAATATACAAAAATCGGTGCTTTTTATGATAGATAAAGTATCAACAGGAAACAAAATTATAGGTAATTTTAAATTAAAGTAATATTGAATAAAGATCGTCTTCTATAATAACCATGAAATAATTGTAATTATCAGATTAAATCAATCAAATTCCGTTTGATATGAAAAACAGGCAGAACATAACGACTCAAACGCTTAAAACATCGTTCGGTGAAATTTTAGCAGTAAAGGATAATGGAGTAGTGAAGGCTAAACATATCCGTTATGCCTATTCAGAAAGATTTAAAAAGCCGGTTGCAGTTCAGCCTTCACAAAAGCAGACTATTTTTCCTGAGCGAACTCCTGTATGCCCGCAAAATATAAGTCCGTTGCTGGAAAAGATGATTGGCGAAACCAATCCGGATCATTTTGAAATGGATGAATCTCCACAGTATCTTTCTGTTTTTTCTCCCGAAAATTGTTCTGAGAACGAAAAATTGCCGGTTATCGTCTGGATTCACGGAGGTTCCTATGAAATCGGCTGCGGAGATATTCCCACCGCAGATCCTACAGACTGGGTAAAAGAACAACGTGTCATAGTGGTCACAGTATCATACCGGCTGGGAATTTTCGGGTTTCTGGGTTCAACGGAACTACGACCGCCTAATTTAGGATTATTTGATATGATTGAAGCATTGAAATGGATCAAAAACTATATCAGTGATTTTGGGGGAGACTCTGAAAATATTACGCTTTTCGGCCAGTCTTCCGGAGGTGATGCGATTGCCCATCTTATGATTTCCGAAGGAACAGAAAATTTATTTCAAAGAGTGATAATACATAGCGCCCCATTGGGATTGCGAAAAAACCGACAGAAAATGCTGGCGGAGTTTTTCAGGAAAACAGAGAACTATACTGCAGAAACGAAGCTTTCTGAGATTATTGACAACTACAGCAATTTTTCACCATCTTTTTCAAAATACGGTTTAAAAGCAGCCATGCGATTCGGGACACAATATGGTTTTTCGCCTTTACCAGAAGAAAGTGACGCGGAAGACCAATGGAAAAAATCGGCAAAAAAGATTGACGTATTGATTGGAATTAATGATGAAGAAACGGCTTTTTATCTGAAAGCTTCCGAAAAGCTGAACCGGTTTTTGCCTAAAAGAATAATGAATAAAGCGATTCGTGTCACTACCGAAACTATTTACGGAAGACCTGCCAAAGCGTTTGCAGAAAATTTAGCTCAAGCCGGCGGTAATGTGTATCTGTTCAGATTATATTCCAGATTTAGCGATCATCCTTTCGGCGCTGCTCATGCAATTGATCTGCCTTTTGTCTTTGGAAACCGTTCTGCCTGGGAAAATACAAGAATTTTAAAAAATATGCCTTGGCAATATATTCACGAAAACGGACAAAAACTGAGAAATCTGTGGGCCGGATTTGCCAGAACCGGGAAAGTTTCTGATGAAACAGAAAAACCGGATATTATAGAAATAAAAAAATATAATTAACCCTCTTTAGTTATTCTGAAAATCACAACAACAAAAGAGGTAGATTAATTAACGACAAGCAATTATTCAGGGATCCAGACACTTACATTTCCGGCAGGAACCGGGAAGTTTCCCCATCCTTGTTCATCGATGATGATTTTTTCTTCAGATCTTCCCAGCAAATCATAGAAAGTCTGGCCAATATATTTTTCACCCATTTCCATAGGTTTATGATACGCTTCTTTATTACTCAGAACGACCGCACAGCCTTTATGGATGTCGTCGCCTTCCCGAATCCATCCCAGACAATTAGCATCTTCAAAATAATCTCTCTGAATACCATACGCGTTTTCTTTCCTTGCTTTTAATAATCCTTCAATTCCGTCGACTTTATCTAAAAAGATTTCCTGCTCATTTCCTTCTCTGTCAAAATCTTTATAATGCGCACCGTACAAATCCGGATAAAATACACACGGATATCCTTTTTCCCTAAGTAAAATTAGAGCATATGCAAGGGGTTTAAACCACCTTTCAACCGGGGCTTCAAGATCCTGAAGCGGCTGCGTATCATGATTATCGACTAGGCTTACAGAATGCATAGGATCTGCATTGGTAAGAGTGTCATCAAAAATTCTCCGCAGATCGTACGAATCTCCTTCTTTAGATGCCGTGTGAAGATTGTTTTGCAGCGAGCTGTCAAAGAGGCTCATACAGCCTTCCGTAGTTTCAATATATTTCTGCAGCAAGCTCAACTGTCCGGGAGCCCAGTATTCTCCAACCGCAAATATATTTTTCCCGGTATTGGCACGCAGAAAAGTGAGCCATTCTTTATAAAAGTCAAAGGAGATATGTTTCAAAGCATCTAACCGCACGCCGTCAAATCCGGTTTCGTCAAAATACCATTTTGCCCATTTATTCAGTTCTTCCCGCACGTGAGGGTTTCTGTGTTCGATATCATTAAACATCAGATAATCATAATTCCCTTTTTCGTCATCGATCATCTCTTCCCAGCCTTCACCGTATTCTGAGAGTATTTTGTAAATATGGGATTCTTTTCCTTCGGCATAGTCTACGCCTGTAAAACAGGTAAAATTCCATTCAAATTCCGAATATTTTTTTCCTCGCCCGGGAAAAGTGAATTTCGTAAAAGATTCAATCTCAATCGTTCCGGAAATTACTTTTTCACGATTTTCTTCATCTACTTTCACCACTTTGAATTTTTCAAGCTCGTCACCGCCCGCTTTATGACCGAGTACGATATCTACAATGACCTCAATATGATTGTCTTTTAAAGCTTTTATAGCCTTTTGATAATCTTCTTTGGTTCCGTATTTGGTGGGAATGGTATTTTTTTGATCAAATTCTCCTAGATCGTAAAGGTCATATGCGTCGTACCCCACAGAGTTTTCTCCGTCTGTGCCTTTGTAAGCAGGAGGAAACCATACTGATGTTATTCCGAGCTGGGATAGATATTCTGCCTGTTGTTCTGCGTGTTTCCAAAGTGTTCCGTTTCCTTCCGAATACCAGTGGAAAAATTGAATCATGGTTGGGTTCATACTAAAAAATAAATTTGGTGAATAGGATACATTTTTACGTTATTCCTCAAACTCTTCAAACCTGATTTTAAGCTGAACGGAAATCTGTTTTTTTTCTTCCGTATTGAGATGAGAAAGTGACAAACCCAATAATCGTACCGCTTTATCATAAGGACGAAGTTCCCATAGCTTTTTTGAAATCTTAAAAAACTCTTCCCAGGATGTGAAATATTCTTCTTGTGTATTGCTTCTTGTAAAGAGTGAAAAGTCTTTGTATTTGATTTTCAGGGTTAAAGATTTCCCCAGAATGTTGTTTTTCTGTAAACGCTGATGAAGTTCCTGGCTTAAGTTTTCCAGCTTTTCGTTAATTTGCTGTTCATCCAGAAGATCTTCAAAAAAAGTACGTTCTACAGCCACGCTTTTTTGAATTCGGTTGGGTTTTACTTCAGAATTATGAATTCCCCGAACAACATTATAATAGTATTTTCCCGACTTACCGAAAAGCCTCGTTAAATCTTCCAACGATCTGCTTTTTAAATCTTTTCCTTTAAAGATGCCCAATGTAAACATTTTATTAGCGGTTACTTTTCCGACGCCGTAAAATTTTTCGACAGGAAGTTCTTCCAGAAAAGCTTCTATTTTTTGCGGGTGAATGGTTTTTTGCCCGTTAGGTTTATTAATGTCAGAGGCTACTTTTGCTAAAAATTTATTAACTGAAATTCCTGCGGAAGCAGTAAGCCCCGTCTGTTCAAATATCTTCTGACGGATTTCCTTTGCAATCTGATTGGCAGATTCTATCTGTTTTTTATTTTCGGTCACGTCAAGATACGCTTCATCCAGAGAAAGTGGCTCTACGAGATCGGTATATTCATAGAAAATCTCACGTATTTTTCTGGAGATTTCTTTATACCGTGCAAACCGGGGAGACACAAAAATAAGATGGGGGCATTTTTCACGGGCAGTTTTGCTGGGCATTGCAGAGCGCACACCGAATTTTCTGGCTTCATAGCTTGCTGCAGCAACGACACCGCGATGTCCGCCGCCTACAGCAATGGCTTTTCCTCTGAGTTCGGGATTGTCATGCTGCTCCACAGATGCATAAAATGCGTCCATATCGACATGAATTATTTTGCGAACCGGAAAAAGAGAATCCATATTACAAAGATATGGATTTGATTAAAATGTAGTATTTATTTCAAAAGCTGATCAATCGCAGCCTGAATTTCCGGATCTTCAGGTGAGATGGAGTAGTATTTTGCAATATTTGATTTTTGATCAATAACCATATATCTTGGTATCCAGTTGAGTTCAATATAATTATTAAAATCATTTGTCCAGCCGGTGGAAAACCAGTAGTTTTCTTTTTCTTTCATATTGAATTTTTCGAGGCTTCTGTCAAAACCTTCTTTGGAACGGTCAAGCGAAAAGAAAACAAAATCTACATTCGGATTGTTTTTTTCCAGTTCCTGCGCCTTGGGAAATGCCTGTAAGCAATCTCTGCACCATCCGGCCCAGAAATCAATAACCACGATTTTTCCCTGATGCTGCTTCAGAATTTCCTGCACCGTCATATTTTTGCCTTCTTCATTTTGAAGGGTTTGTTTAAGCGCTTCTTCTGAAAACCGGGTTTTTGATACGTCTGGTTTTTTTTGTGAACATCCTAATGTGAAAATACTCAGCATTAAAAATGTCAGGATCTCTTTCATGATAATTTTTTACAAATCTAATAAACGGAATATAAACTTTTACGATGATAATAGTAATTATAGAACTTTCAGGATGGGAAATCCTTGTTTCTAAAGATCGTAATTGTTATTTAACGTTGTTTTGCCGCGAAATTTAAAATAATCTGATCAAATTCTTCTTTTCGGTCAATAATCACATTGATCGGCCAGTAATACACCAGATCTCTAAGATAATCAAAGGTTTTAAGACGTACGTAATCTTTTTCGGTGGTTAAGATCAATTTATATTCACCCAGTTTTTTGTATTCGGCAATGATATTTTTAATATCTGCATCCGAAAAATTATGATGATCCCTGAATTTTAAGTGTTTTACTTTCTGTGAAAACTTTGCGAGATGATCAAGTAAAGATTTGGGATTGGCAATTCCGGTAATCAGGAGAATATCGTAATAATTCAGGTTATTGTCAGGAAGCATTTTATCTTTTGCGTATACATTTTCGTCATATCCTACAGATGAGAAAAATACTTTCTGATGGAGAGAAGGCTTTATTCTTGAGATGTAATACTGCTTGGTTTCCTCAGTCAGTTCATCAGGACATTTGCTGACCATAATAAGATCTGCTCTTTTTGCGCCTGCACGGGATTCCCTCAAGTCTCCTGCCGGAAGAAGATAATCTTTAAAGTAAGGATCATTAAAATCAGTCATTAAAATATTGAATCCTGCTTTAATAGCTCTGTGCTGCATTGCGTCATCCAGAATAAGAACGTCAAGATCCATATCCTCAATCACTTTTTTTGCACCGGGAACTCTTTCTTCAGAAACTGCGATCACAAACCGGTTTTTAAACCGCTCAAAAAGCTGCATGGCTTCATCGCCCACAGTTTTATAGTTGCTGTCGTAGTTGGTAACGTCGTATCCTTTTGTAAGTCTTCCGTACCCTCTGGATAATACTCCCGTTCTGTAATATTTTGATAAAAAAGTAGCGAGATACATCACCATAGGCGATTTTCCGCTTCCGCCCACCGATAAATTTCCGACATTGATGATCGGAGTTTTGAATTTAGTGGATTTTAAAACTCCCATGTCGTACAAGCTGTTCCGGATTCCCGTTACCATGTTGTAGGCCAAAGAAAAAGGATAGAGATACCATCGTTTCATACGTTTGCAAAAATAGGAATTTTCAGAAGTATTTTACCCAATTTTACAGATGACTTTTGCGGTTTATTTTAAAATTCTGCTTCGTGTTATTATTAAATTAAAGTATTTTTGCAGGGTAAAATTTTCATTTGAGATATTGTATTGAATTTTCCTATAACGGTAAAAATTATTTTGGCTATCAGATTCAGCCGAAAGATATTTCTGTGCAGGAAGATCTGGAAATAGCACTTTCTACCATTTTAAGAGAAACCATAAAAATTGTCGGAGCCGGGAGAACCGATACCGGTGTTCATGCCAAAAAAATGTTTGCCCATTTTGATACGGATCAATTGCTTAGCATTCCACTCATTCATCATCTCAACAGCTTTTTGTCATCAGATATTTCGGTAAAGAAAATTTTCAGGGTGAAAGATGATTTCCATGCGCGATTTGATGCGATTTTCAGGACGTACGAATATTATATTTCACTGGAAAAAAATCCTTTTACACAGGATTCAGCGTGGCAGCACTGGAGAAAACCTTTGGATATCAATGCAATGAATGAAGCCTGCAAGATTTTATTTGAATATAAAGATTTTACGAGCTTCGCCAAGCTTCACGCAGACAATAAAACAAATTTCTGTACCATTTATAAGGCAGAGTGGGAACGAAACGGATCAGAACTCAAATTTACCATTTCTGCCGACCGATTTTTAAGAAATATGGTAAGAGCCATTGTTGGAACGATGGTTGAGGTGGGTTCTGGAAAAATTCAGCCGGAAGATCTACGAAAAGTGATAGAAAATAAAGATAGGAGTTCAGCAGGAACTTCTGCGCCCGCTCACGGTCTTTTTTTGACAGATGTGGGCTATGAATTAAACGAAAATAATAAGAACGAATTACTATGATGTCAATTTTTATTTTGATAGGAGCGTACCGATATTACGCTGGTTTAGCCGAAAGATTTGGGAAAACAAAATGGCACTACGGTCTTCTCGCTATTGGTATTTATATCGGTTTTCAGGTCATGTTTTTATTCGGTTACGGTATGTATGAAGCATTTACGCATCCTGAATCATTGAATGATAACAATTATACAAGTTTTTCTGTAGCCAATATCATAAGCTGGGTATTTGCAATTGCTGCTGTATACGGCGTTTATAAACTCTTGGAAAACAAACTTACCAAAGAAAACCTTAAAAAACCTACTCTGGAAATAGATAAGATCGGTATTAAAGATGATATTTAATTGAGTTTAAAATAATAATATCAATATTCATAGTATGAATAACAGATATCTCATTTTTTCTATCTGGGTTGTTCTGGATGAGAAATTATAAAGTCTTATTTTTGCAGAGAATTTTTCAAATTAATTCTTTTCGTCACATTTTACAATGAAAAAACAAGATACCTGGGAAATTATCAAGAGATTATTCTTTATCGGGATGAAGTTCCGTTCCTGGTTTATAATTACGTTAATCATTTCGATTTTTCTTGCAGTAGTTTCCACGTATAGGCCATATCTTACGATGGAAGTGGTAGATCACGACATTACCAAGCTTCATGACAAAGCTTTAATGATGAAGCATGTCTATATATTGGTGGGATTGGTATTTGCGGAAACCGTTTTAAACTTCTTTCTGGTGTATTTTTCCAATTATATTTCTCAAAATGTCATTCGGGATATCAGAGAAAGGCTCTACAGCAAACTCATCTATTTCAGGACTTCTTTTTTTGATAAAACGCCTATCGGACAACTAGTAACCCGCGCAGTAGGTGATGTGGAGACGATTGCAACCGTGTATACAGACGGTTTTCTGATGGTGTTCGGAGATATTCTGAGAATTGTTTTTGTTTTGATCATGATGTTTAATACCGATGTGCATCTGAGCTATATCACTTTGGCGATTTTACCTCTAATGGTTCTGATTACAAGATTTTTCCAGAAGAGACTGAAGAAAGCGTTTGGTGACGAAAGGACATGGACTGCCAATCAAAACTCATTTGTTCAGGAAAGACTTGCAGGGATGCCGATTATCCAGGTGTTTAACAGACAGAAATCTGAATTTGAAAAGTTTGACGATATTAATATTACCTTAAAAGGTGCTCTTTTAAGAACAGTATTTATTTTTTCGCTGTTTTTCCCGGTGGTGGAATTGATCTCTTCTCTTTTCATAGGTTTTATTTTGTTTTACGGAGGATATATTACGATCAGCGCAGGAGTAGTGATCGCGTTTATTCAGTATATCTCAATGCTGATTCGTCCTTTGAGACAGATTGCAGACCGTTTTAATAATATTCAGCGCGGGATTGTAGGGGCAGAAAGAGTACTCGGTGTTATGGATGAAGATTTTGCCATGCCCAATACCGGAACCGTTTCTAAGGATCATTTTAACGGGAAAATTGAATTTAAGAACGTTCATTTTGCCTATGATGATAAGCAGGAAGTTTTAAAGGGAATTGATTTTACGGTAAACCCCGGAGAAACCGTAGCCATTGTAGGGGCAACAGGAGCCGGGAAATCTACCATTATCAGCTTGATTACCAGATTGTATGACATCAATTCCGGGGAGATATTCATTGATGATATAGAGTTAAAAAAATATGAACTCTATAATCTGAGAAGCCACATCGGAGTGGTCCTGCAGGACGTTTTTCTCTTCCACGGAAGTATTTATGAAAATCTTGCTTTTGGAGATGACGCCGTGACACTGGAAAAGATAAAAGCGGGAGCCAAAGAAATTGAAGTAGATGATTTCATTGAAAGCCTTCCCGGAGGATATGAATATGTGGTGAGTGAAAGAGGGTCTTCCATTTCTTTGGGCCAGCGTCAGTTATTATCTTTTTTAAGAGCGTATTTATCGGATCCTAAAATATTAATCTTAGATGAAGCGACCTCATCTATTGATCATGAAAGTGAGAAGCTGATTCAGAGGGCTACGGAGAAAATTACCAGAGACAGAACTTCCATTATCATTGCACACCGGTTGTCTACTATTGAGAAAGCCGATAAAATTATTGTGATGGATCAAGGGAGGATCGTGGAGGAAGGAAAACATCTTGAACTGCTTAATAAAAATGGGTATTATTCTACTTTATACAGATCTCAACTAAAAAATGAAGTTGAAATCGAGGAAAAAACACTTTAAAATTGGCCTCTATTGTATTATTTCAAAACTGTTCTGTTAACATTAAATTCACATTCAATTAATTTTTACGTAATAACTAAGCAATTAGGTATAAAATTTGTTATCTTTAATAAATATAAAAAACCAGCTGCTCTGTTGTTAAATGTGAGAAATCACTCAATTATACATAATTAGCCTTATTGGTAAGTTAAGTTTGATAAGCTGTGTGAAACGTTTATTTTTTAATGTTAAACAAGAATGATAAGATGAATAATATTCAAGATGAATTTCAGGTTCTTAAAGACGAACTGAAAAAATTAAATATCGATGTACAGAAAATTGTAAAAGTAGGAAACGGAAGTATGGATTTCCATGAAGTCTTTTACAAATCACCGAGGTACGAAGACGTGAAAACAGTATATGTCCAGCGTCACACTTTGGATCACCTGATTGAGAAATTCAAAGATGCGTATAAATAAAATTTCGGCTCGCCAAAGGCGAGCCGAAATTTTTATAGGGAAATAATTAAAATCTGTATCCCAAAGAGAGGCCGCTTCTGAATCCCACCCATGGTCCGTCTACATTTATCTTTGCGCCGCTGGAATTGGTTTCTACCGTATAATCAATATAAGGAATGTCTAAATTTTCAATTTCACGTTTCAGCTGAGCCTGCATTTCCGGAGTCAGGGTATAATTGCTGGTCAGGGTAAAATCTCCTTTTCCGCTTCCGTAATGGGCTCCCGCAATCCAGAAATCGAGGATGAAATTCTGCTTTTTGTTCAGGAAAAACTGTGCTCCCACCATTAATCCACCGCTGTTTCCGTGCGTATCGCCGGTTCCTTTTAATGGAATCTGGATGGTGGTTCCGCTGAAAGTATAATCATAATTAAAATCAAACTCATTGGTACTTACCGAAGAATTTCTGTAATACGGTGCAAAATAAAAACCTTTTCCGTAACCTTTTCCGATGTAGAATCTTGGTTCAATGGTGAAGTTGGAAGCCTTGATTTCTAAATTCTGAAATCTCTTATCATCCTCATCGCTTAAAAAAGCATTCATAAAAGTTACTTTTCCTTCAGGCATAACACCGAATCCTACGTTGATGGAAAACCACCGGTTGATAGATCTTTCATATGAGAGATTGATATTTCTGAAAATATAACCGGTCACATTGGTTTTAATAATGTTCATTTTGTTTTCAGAAGGCATTGTCACTTGCGGAGGGCTGACTTCCTGTTGTGCACTGACTTTCGTGATCAGAATAAATGGAATAATGAGTAATAGTTTTTTCATGGCGTAGTATAATTTGGATTAAAGTTAAATAAAAAGCAGCTGACGTTGATGAAATGTAAAAGAATCATTTATTATCATATTGTTACATTACAAACTATTTTAAAACGTAAAAGGCGTATATTTATAAATCGGTTAAAGATAATTACTTTTTGATGAATTTTATGCTTTTAGATTGAGAATTATTTCCTGAAAGCTCAATAAAGTAGGCAGAAGGTGGTAGTTCTGAAACCTCTACTTTTCCAGCCTTTATATCAGATCTTCTAATCAGTTTTCCGTCTAAAGCGTAGATGTTGGCTCGGGAATATTTTGATACTTCTCCTTTAAACTCTATAACATTCTGTGCAGGATTCGGATATACGGTAAATACATCCTTTTTGATTGCATCTGCAGATGCTAAAAACGTTTCGTTTAGCGCCTGAGCTACATTGGTGGTCTGTGCGTTTCCCTGAACAGTGATTACGGCATTTGTGGTATTCAGCAGCGGAAACTTATGCGTGCTGTCATAATAAGCATAAGTCGTATTAACAATGCTTCCTACAGGAAAACCAAATAGGGTTAAATTAAAATTTTGAACAGATTTTATTCTCAAAACATTCGTGTAGGTCTTGGCTCCGATTAAAAGTATTCCGGAGGCATCTGCTGTAATCGCAATGGTACCGCTGAAATTTCCTGATCCCGCCATAGCGGAAAATGTTCCCGAGGCAGTATCGTTATCAGAATACCCGAATGCGGCAGGATAAGTGATGAATGTCCCGTTATTGCCGGAGAAATTGAGCGTCGCATCCGGCGTTACCAATCCTGTAATTTCCAGCTTTGTCGCGGTTTGCTTATAATAAACCGTGTTGCCGTTTCCGACCATTTTTATCGTAGTTCCCGGAAAGGTAGAAATCTCACTTGCAGTAGGCGCAGAATAGACCGTAGTGGTTGCAGAACCGGCTGTAAGGCTGCTGTTGGAAAATGTGGCATTGGCTCCTGTTGATGAATTATCAACAGTCCCTACAACGTTTACATTATTTACGGTTTCGCCAATGACAGGATCGTTAAATAACTTAGTAATGGTAGTTTGCGCTGAGAATGTTGCCGTAGATGCGATTAAAATGAATAAAATTGTTTTCATATTTACTTTTTGCTAAAGATAATTAAAAAGCAAATTATTTTTTTATTTAATCGAATAAATATATTGCCATAATATGTAGCATATTCACCGGCAGATGTGAAATTATATTGAGCTATGTTAATACGTACACAGAAGAGTTGCTATTTTTCTCTGCAGGCACATTCATGATGTTCGTTAAGGTACGCAATGGTGGTTGTACAGAGTTTTTCCAAGGTATCTATATTGATATCAGCTAATTTTTTTATGTAAATGCATGCTTTGCCTATTTTAAATTTTCCAAGATCTTCTAAAAGCGGTTTGTTTTCTTCGGTGGGCGAATAGACATATAGCGAAAATTCTGCTTTACGCGGTGAAAACCCAATCATAGGAGCATCGCCTTCATGTCCGCTTGCATATCTGTAATGATAACTTCCAAATCCGATGATGGTAGGTCCCCACATTTTTGGTTCAAAACCGGACCATTTTCGCATGAGTTCTATTAACTGGAAGCTGTCTGCTTTTTTCTGTTCGTTTTCGACATAGGAATTAATAAATTCAGTGACATCCACTTGTGTTTCCCCGGTTTTATTTTTAGCCATGATAGGTAAATTAAGTTAATTGATAATTTCTGCATCAGGATTCTCGCGCATTACAGCGATTCTTTCTTTCCAGTTTTGAAGCTCTTCATCGGTGAGCCTGATCCATTCTTTTACTTCGCCTACAATTTTTACGGGTTCTGCACTTCTGTATGATCGGGTAGGATTCCCCGGAAATTTTTTATCGGTAACATTGGGATCATTTTCAAACATTCCTGTAGGTTCTACGATGTAGATGCGTTCTTTGCCATCACCTTTTGATAATGCAGCGGCTAATCCGGCGCCGTTTTTCAAGGCGGTAAAGTAGATGTGGTTCATGATGATTTCAGGATAATAATTTGATTCGAAACCCGCCGTCAGGAAATCTCCGATTTGCATATCTGCTTTTGTACCGTGGTAGAATGGTCCGTTATCGAGAATATCTTCTTTTTTGTTTTCCATTTTTGAGAGTGTATTTGGATTTTTTACAACCTGCAAACTTAAGAATTTGTTTTTAAATAGGAAACTGACAAGAATTAATAGAAAGTAACTGGCTTATTTAAATCATTTACAATCGGTCAATGGTATCCGTGATAAAGTGCTCCTTCTAAGGATTTGATCTGTTTATCAAAATTATTTTGATTCAAACACTTAAGTATAGCATATGCTTCAGCATTGTAAAATATTTAGGAAAAATAAAACCGCCCTGTAAAAACAAAACGGTTTAATATTAAGGTCTATTGTAAAAAAATTAAAATATTATGGCCCTACACAAATATTAGGGATTGATAATCTTTTGAACAGATGAGGTTGTGAGACTGCAGAATCGGGATAATCTTTCATGGATTTCTTAAAATCCGGATGATTAAATGCTGCCTTAAAATGAGCTACACTTTCCCAGACTGCATAATTAAAAAATAAATTACTTCCTGCCGTTGCCTGGTGCAGTTGCGTGCTGATGTAACCTGGCTGGGTTTTTAAAAACAAAGCATCTGCAGTCCATGCTTTTAAAACGGCAGGTATATCTTCCTCTGCAACGCTGAACAGATTGAATAATACAGCAGGTTCATTACAGTTATCATCTTTCATTTGCTGCAGGATAGTTATATTGGGGTCTAAAGGTTTTAAGTTAATCATATAATTTACTGATTTAGGATAAAAATATTAGTATTGTTAATCGCAGAATTATTTACATTCTATGGATGCTTTCGGATCATCACTCTCTTCAAGTTCCTTTTTAATACTTTCCCAGCTTTTATCTTCAGGATTTAGTGCAGTACGAAGGTATGCTAACGTTATTTGTTGAATCATCGCGACCATATCCGGATTTTCTTCCTGTGTTTCACCCGCATCATAGCCGGATATTCCACCGAAAGTATGCAGAGAACCTTTGATAGTGAGTAAACACGTATTTTTATCGCTCAGATAATAAGCATCTGCTCTCCAGTCTGCACGGTCTGAGAAGTTAAGATTAACATCTTTATCGCCATTTACAACCAAGACAGGATTATCCATACCGGTAAAATTTGTTTTAAACAATACAGGATAATGTTCTTTTCCAAAATCGGCGATATCTGAACCTTTACCCGGAGCACCGAATATAATTCCTGCTTTCAGGCGTGGTTCTCTTAAGTCTATGATGTCACCACTTACAGGATCTTCCACTTTCATTCCGGATAGCATGCATACGGTATGTCCACCCATAGAATGGCCTACAGCTGTTACCTGTTTTTTATCCAACCTGCCTTTTAGCCCGGGAACAGTTTCTTCAAATAAATCAAGATGATCAAGGATGACATGCATATCATGAGCTCTTGATTTCCAAAATAGCGCGCCTTCAGGTCCATCCTGTTGAAGGCCCAAGATTTTTGAATCCTGATGAGTGGGCTGAAAAACGACAAAACCCTGTGCAGCATAAAAGTCTGCGAGCGGACCGTAGCCTTTTAAAGAGGATAAAAAATTAGATTGTCCGTGCCCATGAGATAGAAGGATTATAGGAAGATTATTTCCTGTTGCCGGCATCGATACTTTTACCTGAAGGTCTACTTCCCTACCTGGAACCTTGATGACAACCGGACTGTAGATCATAATAGGAGCGGAGGGAATGGCAGTATTCGCCTTTTGAATGTTCTTTTTCATATTTTTGTATTTATAGTTTAGTATGGCATCATCAAAAGCTGATGCTATATGGCTAAATTAATGATTTTTATTAATATATCAATAATTTTTAGTTGACTTTATTATGTAAATCGGTACAACACCTTTACATAAATTATTCCTGAATCAAAAAAGCCGCTCTATAAAATACTGCAGCGCATATAAATCTAAGTAACGCTTACTAGGCGATGATGATCTTCAAGATCCTTCATGAGAGAAAGCAATTCTTTTTTTATCAGAAAATATTTCCGGTGAAGGAAATAGGGCAGTATATTGATGGCTTTTATCAGCAATTGCAGATTTGCATCAAAATATTCTTCGTTGCGGAAATAAATATGCTCTTTTTCGACATACGCATTTAAATTTTTTATGTCCTGTTCACTTAGTTGAGAGGTAAGTAGCGGATTTTGAAGGTAAAATGCAATTTCGGCTTTTAATTTGTCTTCAAGAGGCTGAAGCGTGATAAAGTTTTTTCTGATTTGTTCAAACGGAGTTCGTGTGCTGATAAAAGCTGTTTCATTTATCAAATCTGTATACAGTTGATACTTATTCTCATATTGCTTATCATACTCGCAAAAAGATTGATAGGTACTTACAAATCCCGATTTTCTGCCTTGGTTTTCTGAGATTTTCAGGAAATAATTATAAATATCAGAATCGTTTTTTGCAATCTGATCTTTTATTTCAATGATCGACTGATCAATCTGCGGAACAAGTTTATTCGCTTCCAGGGCTTTGTATTTTCTTCCGTCGTAGTCAAATGTCTTTAAGACAAACTCTTTACTGGCAATGGCTTCTATGATTTTTTTATCACTTTCAAGAGCGATTAATGTGTAGACGAGTTCTACTTTTTCGTTATCGAAAAGAGGGTCAAACTGAATATTTTCCGAAAGCAGAGTTTCCTGCACTTCAGCAGCAGGATTTTTGTTGTCGTAATAATTATTAAAGATTTTGTCGAAAGATTCTTTCTGATATTGTGCCTCAAATTCAGATTTAAAAGTTTCAAATTCTAAATCTGTTCTGCCCCGTTCATATTTTACATTCGAAAAAAGCTTGGCCGTCAGTTTTTCTTCTGTTTTTTCAAAATCTTTAAAAAGTGTTTTTGCCGGCTGATCGTCTGATTCTTTTATGATATTGAGCTGTCTGAGTTTTGCGACACGGTCTTCTGTAGAAGGATGCGATGCCCATTGATTTTCAATGACCAGTTTTGATTTATTAAACAATCCGGATTCTGTGAGTTTTACATGAGGAAGGTTGTATTTAGTTTCCAGTTCACTTTGTTCCGCAAGAAAATTCATCACAAAAAACTGTTCTCTGTAAATATTTTTACTCGACTGGTTTTTTGAAATTCTCGCTTCGTAAAAATTAAGAACATTATCATAAGAATTGTTGGCAAGTTCTAATCTCAAGAGCGATTCTTCTAATGAAACGGAACCCGCAATATGGGCGGCAACCTCATCTGCATGAAATTCCATTTCTCTGGAAAGCGCCATGTGACGGATGTTAATGTAAGAATACATCTTAGCCAAAACCCACTGTATTTTTGAAGTAAAAAAAATCGCAAGCGAAGCGAAAATTGAAAAATAACTGCTAAAGCTGGCAAATTTTTCGATAGAATTCCGGTACGATGCATCATCATTCACCAGATTGAAAATAATCTGATTTACATTGTACACATAGCTTCCCACTTTCATCGAACGTTGTGAGAAATGCCCGAACTCGTGTGACAAAATAGCTTTCAGTTCTTGTTTTGTTGTCGTATTGATGAGACCCAGCCCGATGGTGAGGTTTTTCTGAATGGGAAAAAACATGCTCCAGAAGCTCGAATCGTAAAATACACTTGCATTGACATCGTATGAAAGATAGACTTTTTTCGGGAAATTGGTTTCTGCCTGCTGTACAATTTCGTCGATCATTGTAAAAAGTTCAGGCTCGTCTGCTCTTTTGATTTCCGTCAAATAACTTCGATCGTTGATGTGCTTTTTAAATAAAAATTTAATAATAAAAAAGAATACAAAAATTCCTGTCCCGGCCAATCCGGCTCCCACCATTAAGGTAAGAAACATCGGCTTTGCGGCAATCAGCCACACTCCGCCAACGATGCAGGCCAATGCTAAAAGTATCGTAAAAAGAAAAATAAAGACGTAAACAAAAACAAAAATAACGATCGAAGAAACGGCAGCTTTTGTTCTTTTCCTGAAATCTTTTGAAACCTGAATATGCATGTATGTATTTTTTACAATAATACATACATCCAATTAATCGGGCAAGAAAAATCCTGCGGGTGAAGTTAATTATGTTGATCCTAAAAATTAAATTCCATTTTATAACCGGAGGTTACTGAGCCTTGTCAACTTACAGCTTTAACAAGGTTAAATGTTCAGATCTTTTACTCAGCAACCTCCTTTTCGATGGATCCGTTTGAAGATTACTTTACCTTCAATTGTTGCAGATTCGCATGATATTATTGGATATGCGTATTTCGGCGCATGCGATACATAATGACTTTTTATCATGATTTTGTCGTTGACTTTAATGCTATTCAAAATTTTACGTTGAGACTTTTCTGCATCAAATGTTAGAATATAATCTTCCCCATTAATTTTAACCATCACTCCGAAACCCAATTTTGATCCCGGCGGAAGCGAAAGAGAGGTTACTGCTCCTTCCATAGGAGTATATTCTGTAAGATGCTTCCAAATTTTATCTTCGGCGGCATATACTTTTTTACCTGCAGGAGAGGCTTCCCATTTTTTGAAATGCTTACCGGCAGGGGTGGCTTCCCATTTTTTTATTTCAGCTTGTACTTCAGCGGCAGAAAGCTTTTTTGAGAATCGCTTCTGTACAGTTTCATTTTTTATTTCGCGATGGGCACCTTTGGTAAACGGAGCATAACCAAATACGATTGCGCCCGCTACAACCAATAATAAGATTAGCGTATAGATTACTTTTTTCATAATTTTCGGGTTGTATTATATTAGATTTAATTCTTGATCAATCAGATAATGCCTGCTTTGATTTTTTAAAGAGTATCAGATTGATTCAGCGAAAATACTTTGATATTTTTCGGATTTTGGGATTCAGATTGTAAATAAAATTGTAAACTTTGTAAATAATACGTTGACACAATGCCTCTTAGTCGAAATCTCCTTTCAGGAAAACGCAAATACATATTCGGTTTCCTATTGCTCTCATCGATCTTTTTAATCTGTGCCGCTTTCAGCACAGGTAATCATGACAAGTTTGATTATTCCAGAAGGGAAGTGCTGCTTCGCAGGATAGGGCATGAGCTGCTTTTACAGTCGGGCGACCGTACATCAAGGGTACTCCCGATACAAAAGATTGCAGAAAATGAATACCGGATCAGTTTTGAGAACGAACTTAGTTTTCAGCCGGACTCCCTGGTGAATCTTACGAAGCGTGTGCTGGCGAAAGATCCGACTGCAAGTGATTATATTGTCAGCGTGCTGAACTGTGACGACTCCAGTGTTGCGTATGGATATGCCGTAGCCGGACATCAAGAAGATGATATTGTAAGCTGCATAGGTCGAAAACAGCCTAAAGGATGTTACCGGATCAGCATCACATTCAAACCCACCGGAATAAGCACCACAAAGAGTGGATATCTTCTGGGCGGACTGTCATTTTTGGCATTGGTCGGTTTCATTTTTTGGCGATCTGCATCGGGAAGATCACGAAAGGGTTTGCCCGAAAATCAGCATCTTGATCTTTTCAAGTTGGGTGCACTAATGTTTGATGCAAAAAACAAAACGCTCAACATTAATGAAAAAACGGTAGCCCTTACTGCAACAGAAAGCAGAGTACTGTTTATTTTCGCAGAGTCTCCCAATGAAATCATCGAGAGAAGCCGCCTGCAAAGGGAAATCTGGGAAGATGATGGCGTTATTGTGGGACGCAGCCTGGATATGTTTATCTCAAAACTTAGAAAAAAGCTGGAAATTGATCCGGATATCAAAATTGTAGTGATCCGCGGGAAAGGGTATAGGCTGGAAACCGGTGCCTGAAAAAACTTTTGGCTTGATATTGTGTTTTTTTAAAACCACTATTGATATTTGGATATTCTTCAGGTTTGAAATAGGGGTTGTAACCTACTGAAATGCAACAAATTGTACTTGATTGCCTCCACGGAGTGGTTGATTGCCTTCACGGAGTGGTTGATTGCGTCAACGGAATGCTTGATTGCCTCTTCGGAATGGTTGAACGCTTTAACGGAATGCTTGATCTTATTAAAGGAATACCTGATTGCCTTAACGGAGGTCTTGATGTCTTCGACGGAGAAGTTAAACGTTATGTTGGAGTGGTTGAATGTTTTATTGGGGTGGTTTTTCTTTTACATAATTAAAAAGATATTCGGGCAGTGTTGTTTGTTATTTTTCACTTTTTAATCATCCAATCCTTTTCCTTCAAGTATTTTGGGGATGTATTTCTCAACTCTTTCGTTTCTTGTCTTGGATTGTTTGGCAGATGAAAAATATAATAAATAGCCTCTTTGCCGTCCTGGTGTTAATGCCTCAAATGCAGTTTTCAGTTCTGATATTTCATTTAATGCTGATTGAAATTCGTCAGGTATTTTAAATTCTGCAGTCTTTTTTAACGCTACTTTAAGCCCTGCCTTATCAAGTCCCATAGCTTCTTTAATATAAGATTTTATGATGGATTTGTTTTTTAATACTTCTTCAACACTGGCGAAACGAATTTGTCTTGCCGATTGCACATTTTCGGTTTGTTGCACTAAAATATTTTCTGTGTCTTTTAACAAAGCACCTTGCATAAATAATAAAGCACAATAGTCTTTGAAACCGTGTATCAAAAAAATATTGCTTTTGCCAATAGTGTAACAAGGGCAACCCCATTTTAACTCTTCTGTTAAATCAAAACAAACTGCAAGTTTTCTTAACTCTAAGTATGCCTCCTGCCATTTTGTTGACTTGTCAAAAAACCAATTTACTTCTGGGTTCATCTTTTAGTTTTTGAATTTAATGGAATTAATCTTCTGTGTGCGGGTCTTAAATACCAGGAAATAACTGTTAAGCAAGTAAACATAAAAATCGGTAATGCTTCCACAATTCCGTCTCCGCTTGCAAAATGCGAAACTACACCGCCTGATAAAAGAAAGAACAAGCCTGCATAAGCCCATTCTTTTAGTAATAAATATTTAGGAATAAGTATCGCTACAACTGCAAGAATCTTCCATAAGCCAATTATAGTTAATACATAAACAGGAAAGCCCAAATGAACAATTCCTTCCACATTAAAACTTGCTCTGTAAAGTTGTCCGCTACCGCCTAATAGCATACCAAAGCACAAAAAACCTGTAACTGCCCAATAGGCAATATTTTTACTTTTCGTATTTTCCATTCTTTTTAACTTCTATTTGTTAGTAATTCCTGTAATCTGTCGTGTGCCATGTTTAAGCCATTGGCAAAAGGCATTTTCAATTGTTGTTCTCTGTGTTCGTTAGATTTGTAGATAACATGCATATTTAGTTTGCTTGTTGTTTCTGTTAGTTTTTCAAATTCTAAAAATTCAAGTTGAACACCAATTGGCATATTCTCCATTTCAAAGGTTCGGATGATTTTTTGATTTGGTACAAATTCGTGAATTGTTCCATTTGCTTTAAACATTACATTTCCGTTGTAGGTAGTTTCAATTTCGAAACTGCCGTGATTTTTATTTTCTAATTTTACGACTTTTGTTCCCATCCATTGTTCTAAAAGTTCAGCTTCTGAATAGGCTTTAAAAAGCAATTCAATTGGCAAATCAAATTCTCTCGTAATTAAGATATCTTGTTTCCCTTCTTCGGCATTTATTGTTGTTCTGTTTTCCATTAGTTTTTATTTTTGGATTGATAATTTTTCATAACTGTTTCTAGTTTGTTGAACCTGTCGTCCCACATTTGTCTGAATGGCTCAATAAAATCAGCGACCTCTTTCATTTTGCTGGCATTTATTTGATAGTTAATTTCCCTGCCATTTGGCTCTTGGCTGAGCAATTCGCATTCGGTGAGTATTTGTAAATGTTTTGATACTGTTGGTCTCGCAGTGTTAAAGTTTGAAGCAATTGCACCTGCTGTCATCGTCTGTGATGTTAATAAAAGTAAAATTGACCGTCTTGTCGGGTCTGAAATAGCTTGAAAAACGTCTCGTCTTAAATTCATTATGTAGTCATTTGACTGCAAATATAAGTGTAGTTATTTAGCTACGCAATTTTTTGTTGAATTTTTTTTAAAGTTTAAAAAATGTATGTAAGTTGTTAGTTTGCGGGGTCTTATTACAATGATGGGTAACAGTTTAGCGCTTGGCAAGAGGCGGAGATTTAGCACTTTACTCTTATAGAAGCACGAAACCATCTAGCGAGTAGAGATTAAAAAAACTGCTCAGAAAAATCTGAACGGTTTTAAATTTATATAGTTTCAGCGACACGCTGTTGATTTAAATATATCTTCATTTGTTTATTTAGCGGAAAGTAATTCTTCGCTAATATCTGCAACCTGAATGCTTTTTATAGATGATTTGGTTGAGGATGCTGTACTTCCACCGATGATGTATAATTTATTGTTATATATTTCCGCAGCAGCATGTCTTCTGGGAATCATATTGGATGATAACTGATGTAACGTATTGGTTTCTGTATCAAAGTAAGCTAAAAAAGTTTGATTATTATAACCGCCCGCAATAAAAATCTTAGTACCGGATACGGCTAATGAATGGCCGGATATCGCAGCTGGCATCGTATATTGTTCAGTCCAAAGATTTTTGTTGAGATCAAAAACATTGACCAGACGGGACGATGTACCGTTAAACCCACCAATGACATACAGCTTATCATTCACAATTTTGCCCCTTGCTTCTCTGGCGTTGGGCATATTTGGTAACGGATGCCATGTATCTGAAGCAATGTCATAATATTGGAATCTATCAGAAAATACAGTGGTTGCAGCATTGTTTAGTCCACTTCCGCCGAACGTATATATTTTTCCGTTATGGATGGCAGAACCGGCATTTCCTGTGTAGGCACGGTTAACAGCTCCCTTCGTTTTTTGATGAGTTTCAAGGTCTATAATTTCAAGATGGCTGTTTCCCCACCCGTTAAAAATATAAATTTTATTATCGTACGTCTCCGAATTGGCGAATCTTTTGGGAACCAGACTGGAGTTGATGATGCTCCAGCGGTTATCTTTAATATTGTATTTCTCAATAAAATTTGCATACCCATCCGTATCTTTATACCCATTGCTCACATAGATATTGTCACCTGCAATAACACTGCTAATCGCTCCTCTTTTTACAGACATATCTGAAAGATGTTTAAAATTCAGGATTTGTGCATTGGCTAAACAAAAACCGAAAAGTAAAAGGAGGAATGATTTTGTTTTCAAGAGTGTGGAGGTTTGGTTTTAAAGATAGGGAAAAGTTACGGATTACAAATCCGCGACATCGGGTTTTGTTTTTTACAAAAACCACACGAAAGGATTCGTGCGGCAGCGAGGGAGATGTTCTCCAAAAGATTTTTGGCCAGAACAGTCAATTTTGGAAGAAAAGTATGAATTTGTGAAAGAAATAGAAATAAAGAAAAAATCCTAGCGAAAGCTGGGATTTGTTTTTATTAACTTATCAGATAAAAGAATAGCGTATTGCGCTTTGCGAAGGCGGGAATTTTGGCAATACATTTTATTTGCACAAACTTTAGCTTTTGCAAAATGGTTGTTATGAGTTTTTATCGCTTATTAAAAATGTTTTTGTTTCTTTTAATGTTTCTAGCATTTTTTTATTGAACTCTAATTCTAAATTTATAACATCGTTACACCAGTTAGGCCCACTCTTCATTAATTCTAAAAATTTTAAAAGACATTCTTCTATTTCTTTATCCGTTGAAATATTATTATCTACTTCATTAATTAAATTGTTTAATCTCTTTTTTAAATGTTCTATATTTTCTGAATTATTTTCTGCTACTTTATCAGAGGAAATCATGATTTCCTCTATACCTAATTTCTCTCCCTTAAAGAATTTTAAAATATCGTTTTCAGTTGGATTCCAATTGATAAATTTACAATAAGAAGAATTTTCTGAAATAATTTCCTTTTCTGTAACTATGCTTGGAAATTTCGCTTGTATTCCAGAAAGTCTAAAGGCTAATACAACAGCTCGTCCAATAAGGTCAAGAGACTGATTATCTCCATGTTCTTGAATTTCAAATAACAATCCATCTTTCTCATAAGTTACCCCATGCCTTATACCAAACTTATTTTGAGGTTTTACGCCTAATTGAGTCACATTATTTAAAAAAGTTAAATGCCAAGCAGCCTTAAATACTTTATTAGCAATTTTCCTTTTATTTCTGTCCAAATCAACATCAAACCAAGCTAAAAACCCATCCCCTGTCCATTTAATAAATGTTCCACCAAATGAATTAACAAGATTATTTGCTGTCCAGTAAAGTCTTGGTAAGTACTCTTCAATATCGTCTACAGAATCATTTGAGTTTAAGTAACTGGATGATTTTATTACATCACAAACCCAAACGATTCCCTTTTTTCTTTCAAATTTAAACTCTTTAAACGTATTCATATTAGTCTTGTAAAATTATCCTTAATGGAAAAATATTGATGGCAAAAAAGTTATGGATTTTTCAATTCAGACTTTAGTTTCTTATTTTACCAATACAATATTATCCGCAGTAATTATTTGTTTTTCATTTTATTTAAAAGAGGTAGACTTTTAAATGTTTCAGTCATTAATTCTACAAAACTCTTATCTGATAACTTATCATCGTTTTTTAATTGAAGAGCTCCAATTATACCAATAATTAAAATTCCACCGATAATAATAATTGGTAATGTATACCATGGAATATTTTGTGATAAAACAGCAATCAATACTATTATTATAATTGCAACAAATAAATAAAATGATCCTGAAATCCAAGGATTGTTTTTTTTCATATTTTGTGATTTTCCAATGTAATCTTCAAGTCTATATGCAGCATTGTCAAAATCCAATAAATTTACAGCTACATCTCTTGTTCTGCTATAAATTTGTTCAACTTTTGTAAAGTTTGGATTTCCATAATCTTTATAACTTTCATTATAATCTTGATGCCATAACCTACCTATAGTAACATTTATTTCACCTGCGGTTTGAGCAATTCTTTTTAATCGATTAACATGATGTTGTTCAACTTTTATTTCTATTTCTTTTGAAATTTCACTGAACTCTTTAATGGCAGTTTTATAAGCTCTTAAACAATATCCGATTTGACCTTTAAAATTATTTGGCACATTAGTACTCCAATAATCATTTGAAATAAGGGTTTGAATATTTGTTTCTAAATATTCTATATCTGATTTTAAACTTTTTATTTCATTATTTAAATCATCTCTTATATCTTCTAAAGTTTGATGAGAATAATCTGTCATTCCAGCGTAAATTCCTCTAGCCATAAAGTTGGTGTATTATTGCAGATAAAATCCAAATTTACGCATTATGACAATATGCGTTAATGTTGTTTTGGTTTTAGCTATATATTTGTTAATCATTAAATATACTATTTCCTTACGATTTAAACAAAAAAACCGCTCCACAAAAGCAGAGCGGTTTATATATTAAATTGCCTCGGTCGCTGACCGTTACATCATTCCCGGCATTCCACCTCCCATTGGCATGGCAGGTTCTGCGCTTTTCACTTCCGTGATCACACATTCCGTGGTTAACAACATTCCTGCAACAGAAGCTGCGTTTTCAAGAGCCACTCTCGTTACTTTTGTAGGGTCGATAATTCCTGCTTCCAACATGTTTACATACTCATCTGTTTTAGCATTGTATCCGAAGTCTGCTGTTCCTTCAGCTACTTTCGCTACAATCACAGAACCTTCCCCTCCTGCATTGGCAACGATTTGTCTCAATGGTTCTTCAATCGCTCTTCTTACGATTTTAATTCCTGTGCTTTCGTCAGCATTAATTCCTTCAAGGTTTGCTAAAGCAGAGATCGCTCTTACAAAAGCAACACCTCCTCCTGCAACGATTCCTTCTTCAACCGCTGCTCTCGTAGCGTTTAAGGCATCGTCTACTCGGTCTTTTTTCTCTTTCATTTCTACTTCAGAAGCAGCTCCTACGTATAATACGGCAACACCACCGGCTAATTTTGCCAGTCTTTCCTGAAGTTTTTCTCTGTCGTAATCCGAAGTAGTGGTTTCCATCTGCGCTTTGATCTGGTTTACTCTTCCTTTGATCTTGCTGTCTTCACCACCACCGTTTACTACGGTTGTATTGTCTTTATCGATCGATACTTTCTCAGCCGTTCCCAGCATATCTAGAGAGATGTTTTCCATCGTGAAACCCTGCTCTTCAGAAATTACCTGTCCACCGGTTAAGATGGCGATATCTTCCAACATTGCTTTTCTTCTGTCACCAAATCCCGGAGCTTTTACCGCAGCGATTTTAAGAGAACCTCTTAATTTGTTTACGACTAAAGTTGCCAAAGCTTCACCTTCTACTTCCTCAGAAATAATCAATAATGATTTTCCGCTTTGTGCGATCGGTTCAAGAACAGGAAGCAATTCTTTCATCGAAGAGATTTTTTTCTCAACCAAAAGAATATATGGGTTTTCCAATTCAACCGTCATTTTCTCAGGGTTGGTCACGAAATAGGGTGATTGGTATCCTCTGTCAAACTGCATTCCTTCTACAACGTCTACCGTTGTATCGATTCCTTTTGCTTCTTCTACCGTGATTACCCCTTCTTTTCCTACTTTTCCGAATGCTTCAGCGATCAGAGATCCGATTGTTTCGTCGTTGTTCGCAGAAACGGAAGCAACCTGCTTCACCATTTCGGTAGAATCTCCAACCTGCTTAGACTGCTCTTTTAGGTTAGCCACAACAGCCGTTACCGCTTTGTCGATCCCTCTTTTCAAGTCCATTGGGTTTGCACCTGCAGCTACGTTCTTAAGACCTTCTCTTACGATAGCCTGTGCCAAAACAGTAGCGGTAGTGGTACCGTCTCCTGCGATATCATTGGTTTTGGAAGCTACTTCTTTTACCATCTGCGCTCCCATGTTTTCTACTCTGTCTTCAAGTTCGATCTCTTTTGCTACAGAAACACCATCTTTGGTTACGTGCGGTGCACCGAAAGATTTTTCGATCACTACGTTTCTCCCTTTGGGTCCTAAAGTTACTTTTACTGCATTCGCTAATGCATCAACTCCTCTTTTTAAAGCGTCTCTTGACTCGATATCGAATTTTATTTCTTTTGCCATAATATTTTGATTGTATTAATGTACTTTGTACAATGTATTAATGAATTTTATATCCATGAAGTCATTTTACATGAATACATTTTACTTTTTACAAATTTTTACTCAATTACTCCTAAAAGATCAGACTCTTTTACAATTAAGAAATCTTTTCCGTCTAATTTTAATTCAGAACCTGAATATTTTCCGTAAAGAACTTTGTCACCTACTTTCACAGTGGTAGGCTCATCTATCTTACCTGGACCTACTGCGACTACGGTGCCTTCTTGTGGCTTTTCTTTGGCTGTATCCGGGATAATAATACCTGAAGCTGTTTTAGTTTCGGCAGCGATGGGCTCAATAAGCACTCTGTCTGCTAAGGGTTTAAAGTTTACTGACATAATATTTTTATTTTTTTAAATTATTTCTGTTTCGTAAATCTCTAAATGTATGCCAATGGCCCGAAACGAGAATTTTGGCAGATTTTTTCTGAGGGTATGAAATTTTGGCAGAAAAAAAGCCATCCAAAATGAATGACTTTATAAGATAATTATAGAATACTTATTCTTTTATGAATTTACTGTTTCCGAATTCGGTTGTTATAAAATAAACGCCGGCCGGAAGATGAGAGATATTAATCTTTGAATCTTTATTATCTTTTTTATCAAATACAAGTGTACCTGCTGAGCTGTATATTTTTATTTGTTTTACCTCATCACTGAAATTAATATAATCTTTACTAGGATTTGGATATATAATCAAATTCTTGTCTTTTTTTAAGACTTCCTGTGTTGATAAAATACAACCACTTGTTAATTGTGGAATGTTAGGGTTTGCGGGTAATACATCATAACTGTCCTTGCAAATAAACTGAATAGGATTTGATGACAAATTTAAATACTGGAGGTTTTGTAAAAAACCGTCCTGGAAAGAAATACTTTCGAGTAGATTATTCTGAAGACTCAAAATTTTTAAGGTTTGTGGACCACCTAATTGTATGGAAGTTACCTTGCTGTTATCCAGATAAATTCTATTTATATTAGGCAAATTATTAAAAGTAAAAGTTGAAGGCACCTGATTATTCGCACAAGTGAAATATGTTAAGCTGGGAAAATTAGCAATGTGCACTGACGATAAGGGATTATTACCTATATTAAAATAATTTAATAATATTGCTCCTGTAAGGTTACTAGAATCGAAAGAAGTCAACTGATTATTATTGCAATAAAAATTTCTTAAATTCGTAGCGCCATTTAAGTTAAAACTTGTAAGATTATTATGATCCAAGCTGAGACCCTTTAAATTTGTCATTCCACTTAAGTTAGCAGTAATAAGATCATTGTATGCTAAACCGAGATTCTGTAAATTTGTCATCCCACTCATATCAATACTTGTAAGATTATTATACCTGCCATACATAATTTTGACATTTGTAAATGCCTTTATTCCTGTTAAATCTGAAATGTTTTTATTTTCAAGATTGAGCACATTATCAATAGCCTGCGCTTCAGTTACCTGTATCTCTCCATCATTATTCGTATCTACCCCAACAGAAATTAAAGCATTTTTAAAGTTAACATCTGGAATATTAACATTTTGTGCTTGTATAAAGCTGCATAACAGAACCGGCAAAATACAAAACAAGTTTTTCAGTTTCTGTACAAAAAATATTTTCATAGTCATCTAATTTTCATCGAAATTAATTAAATTCTTTGATAATGAATTATTTCTTTCCTGCCGCCTGCATCGGGTTTACCTTACCGCTTGCTCCGCCTCTTACAGCGCCATCCTGTTTCTGCTTAAATACCTGGAATTTTGAGGTTTCGGCATTACCGCTTTCATTGTTCCATACATTGTTTGAAGTGTCGATATCTGCCGTTTCACGCATCGGGTCGAGCTGTACTGATTTTAATTTTTTGTCAAAATAATATGTTTTAGAAACTTTTTGCTCATTCTGTCTCCAGATCTGTGCGGAAGATTTATCTCTCAATTTGGAACCGTCTTCGAAAGTAAATTCAAGGATTAGTGGCATTACCAAGCCGCCTTTATTGCTGAAGTCAATCTGATACGCAGTGATATTTCTGAATTTGTCTTTATCTTTTGTCTCTAAAGAAGTCATGTTTTCAGTTTTGATGGTATACTCTTTATTATTGTCAATCTTTTCCTGACCTCTGTCGTATCGGTAATAGAAATCCTGAAGCTCCTTGTCTTTCTCTACGGTAAACGTAATATTTTTATCTTCCCTGTTTTTTATTTTTGATACATCTTCAAATTCGTTCTGTAAGGGTTTATCCACTTTGTAAGTAGTTTCATTCGCTTTGGGAACTGCTTCTAAATCAGGAGTCGCAACGGTTACCTTATCAATCGCGATATCCACAGGATCTGTTCCATAGAACCATCCTCTCCAGAACCAATCCAAATCTTCACCGCTTGCATCTTCCATGGTCCTGAAAAAATCTGCGGGTTCAGGATGTTTGAACGCCCATCTTTTAGAATAGGTTTTAAAAGCTTTATCGAAAAGCTCTCTTCCCATAATGGTTTCACGAAGAATATTCAATCCTGTTGCAGGTTTTGAATAGGCATTCGGGCCAAACTGGATGATGTTTTCAGAATTGCTCATGATTGGTTCCAGCTGATCTTTAGGAAGTTTCATGTAATCTACGATTGTCCAAGCCGGTCCTCTTTTTGAAGGAAATTTGTTATCCCATCTTTCTTCTGTAAGATATTCTGTGAAGGTGTTTAACCCTTCATCCATCCAGCTCCATTGTCTTTCGTCTGAATTGATGATCATCGGGAAAAAATTGTGTCCCACTTCGTGAATCACTACGCCGATCATTCCGTTTTTGGTGCCTTCAGAATAGGTTCCGTCTTTTTCTGTTCTCCCGAAGTTGAAGCAGATCATCGGATATTCCATTCCATTGGCTGCTTCTACTGATTGCGCAACCGGATACGGATACGGAATGGTAAATTCTGAATAGGTTTTAATGGTGTGAGCAACTGCTTTTGTAGAATATTTTCTGTATAAACCGTATGCTTCTTTAGGGTAGAAGCTCATGGCTATTACTTTATTGCTGTTTTCAGGAATGGTAACACCCATTCCGTCCCAGATGAATTTTCTGGATGCTGTCCATGCAAAATCTCTGACGTCTTTTGCTTCAAAAATCCATGTTTTTCTTTGTTTTGAGTGGTTTTTCTCTGCTTTTCTGGCTTCGTCTAAAGTAACGATCTCTACCGGTTCAGCAGAGGTTTGCGCTTTTTTATATCTTGAGAACTGTTCAGGCGTTAAAACCTGTTCGTAATTTTTACATTCACCGGTTCCTCCGATCACGTGGTCTGCGGGAACATTCATTGAAACTTTATAATTCCCGAATACTAAAGCAAATTCACCCCTTCCGGTAAACTGATGATTTTGCCATCCGTGAAAGTCGCTGTATACGCACATTCTCGGAAACCATTGGGTAACGGTATACACATCATTGCCATCTTCCGCAAAATTTTCGTAGCCGCCACGGCCGCCCATTTTCATTCTATTAGGGATATTGTAGTTCCAGTCTATTTTAAAGGTAATTTTTTCTCCTTTTTTCAAACCTTTAGGCAGATCAATCCGCATCATGGTTTTATTGACGGTATATTGTAAAGGATTTCCGGAAGCGTCGGTTACTTTTTCAAGCTTTACCCCATATCCGTTGTCTTTTGAAGGAAGATCGGTTGTTTTAAGCTGCTGGTCATTCGAAGATTTCGGAAGAGTAGATGAAAACGGAAAATCTGCTTTTTTTACAGTTGACTGCTGATTTTCATCCAGCTGAAGCCAGATATACTCTAAATCGTCGGGAGAATTATTGTAATAGGTGATGGTTTCAGCACCTTTTAAATTTCTTTTGTCTTCATCCAGGTAAGCAGAAATATCGTAGTCTGCCCTGTTTTGCCAGTAAGCGTGGCCCGGTGCTCCTGAAGCTGTTCTGTATACATTGGGAGTAGGGAGAATAGTTCCCATCTGCTCAAATTTGTTCCCATGGTTGCTTCCGGGGTTGTTTTGAATATTCTGGGCTGATACGCCGATGTATAAAAATACCGAAAGCGTAGTTACTTTTAATTTCATGCCGAAGATTTTATTGAATGATCAAATATAATAATAAGTAGCTGAAAAGTTGAAAATGTTTCAGGGTTAGCTTTAATTATTTGGTAAATACAATTTCTGTATTACAATGGAATCCTTTCTAAAGCCATTTTTAATGCCAATGCAAAAACTCCGGATGATACACACAAGATCCAGTCTTTCTGTCTGACTTTAAAAAGATTAAACAAAATAAAAACTATTGCTAAAACTGCAAAAACTATTATCATCTGCCCAAGTTCTAAACCGATGTTAAATCCTAAAAGCGGTACGGCAATACTCTGGCTTTTTGCGATCATTATTCTTGCGGTATTGGCAAATCCCATCCCATGGATGAGCCCAAAAATTAATGCTAAGTAATAATGAATTTTATCGTGCTGATTTTTTTTATTTTTGATGATCAGATTTCCTAAAGAAGTCAGGACAATGGTCAGCGGAATTAGAAATTCAACCCAATTCGAAGGCAATCTAATAATATCTAAGATACTTAATGCTAATGTAATAGAATGCCCAATGGTAAAAGCAGTCACCAAAATAAGTATTTTTTTCCAGTCTTTTGAAGAATACACAGCAATTAACGCTAAAATAAACAGCTGATGATCAAGCGCATCCAGCGAAATAATGTGTTCCCAACCGAGTTTCAGGTAAAATAAGAAGTCCTGCATTGTCATGGTAGTATAAAGGATTACGAAAATAATGATTAATTTCGGAACTCCTTAATTACTACTATGAAGAATATAGGTCTGTTTCTTTTATCATTTTTTCTGTTCTTATCATTCACCGATGAAAAACATCCTTATCATGTAGGTTCTGTAGAAATCAATTATAATTCTACATCGAAAACCTTCGAGATTACAGGCCGCTTTTTTCTGGATGATCTTGAAGATGCGCTGCATAAAAAATATGATAAACCGCTTCATTTTAATGATGCAAAATATAAAATACAGCTCAACGAAGCTTTAAAAAACTACAGCTCAGAATATTTAAAGCTGAAAACCGGCAATAAGTTTTTAAAAGTCAGTTATATCGGCTATGAAGAAGACAATGAGTCGGTCAATATTTTTCTTGAATCTGAAAAGATCGAAAATCCTAAAAAGATAGAAGCTGCCGTAAGTTTTCTGTACAATCTTTTTGATGACCAGATCAATATTGTGCACATCATTGTAAAAGGAAAGCGTAAAAGTGAAAAGCTTACCTATCCCAATCGGTATCTGTACCAGCAATTTTAAAATTATTTATGAAGCTGTAGCAAAGCATTTTCCGCTTTTGCATGCGCCAGAAGATCCGGAAAAAACTGGTCATAGCATTTCTGAAGTATATCTTTATGATCTAAAAACGCCTGAAAAACAGGAATACCTTTATCCAGATATTTAGCCTTATTCAAAACATTCTGTATGCTGAATTTAATTCCCCAGTCTTCGCGGTAATTATACAGCCAGTCGTCATGTTCCATTTTGATCAGCATTCTTTTGAAGTTTTCGGGGAGAAATTGCTGATGTTCATTTAAAACGCGGTATACTCTTTGAGAATGTTGTTTCCAGCCTTCTAATGAATGGAAACTCAGATCATTTGCCAGAAAATAATCCATAGAGACATCCACAAATGCTCCCGAATATAAACGCACCAAAGGGCTGAATACTTTTTTTGCCTCATGAATAGCGGGGTGAGCGTCGGTATAGGTATCAATCGCTCTGTGCAGTGTAATCCCATCCTGAATATCCTGAGGGAAATTATAACGCTCCTTGTTTCGGATAAAATCTTCCAGAAACTGCCCGACAATCTGTCCGTCGGAAAAGGTGAGAAAAGAATGGGCGAGAAAATTCATACTGCAAGATACCATATAAATTAAAATCCTCCGAATAAAAGTAGATTATTCGGAGGACTTCATTTTATGAAAATAAATAAATTATTTAATGATAAACTTCTTGCTTCCAATGAACGAATTATTTTCACTGTACACACTTAGAAAATATTCTCCTGAAGAGAGCCCGCTCAGATTGATGGTTTTTTTATCGGTTGTCAAAACAATCTGTCCTACAGGATTGATGATTTTAAACCTGTATTTTTCATCATTTTTTATCCAGATATTGATTTCTTCTTTTGCAGGGTTCGGATAAATCGTAAAATCTTTTACTTCATTATTTTTGATTTCAAAAGTGCCCAATCCTGAAGTTGGCATAAACTGTGAAACAACACAGGCAAAACGGACAAAACCATACGCCTCGTTAGAAGGGTTGAAGTCCCCGATAGGAATTCCGGTGGGGGCGCCATTGTAATTAATAGAAGGATTGGCCCATCTGTTAATTCTGGTGCAGTTGATTCCGCTGTCTGCACATTCGTCATTATACGCCATAATGGTTCTCCAACGTTGAGAGTTGGTACTTGAAGCACCGGCTGCGACTGCAATCTGATTGCTGTATCCATGATGATGTTCACAAGGCAACGCGCTTGAGCTCACATACCAGTCATGATTTAGACCCATGTTATGACCCATCTCGTGAGAAAGGGTATAATTGGATACTACACAGCTGTAGATAGATACCGTGAATGCTGAATTTGCAGAGTAATTGCCAGGATTGGTATTTAAATATCCCAAGCCGCAGGTTGAAGTAGGCGTTGAGGTGATTAATCCACAAAGATCTGCTCCGTATGTTGCTCTTAAGGTATGGATGTCATCCATAAAACTATCATTGGTGGTTCTGAATCTGGTTAAATCGGTGTTGATATCTCCGGATTCTGTGTATGCAACTTCTCCGGCATAGACTAAATTGATCGCCACATTAGTAACTCCGGAATTTATAAGTGCGGTATTAAAATTGGTGATAGCCGTCGCAATGAAAGAATTACTTTGTGCATTGCCACCCCATAAAGTTCTTGCTGCAGGAGTAAAAACAACCATTACATCAATCGTGGTAGCGGGACAGATAGGAGAGGTGTCTAGACAGACATTGGCATTGACTTTCTGTGAAATTCCAGATTCATTCAGTATAAAATCACTTTTAGCATCCTGGTTAATCAATCCAGATTCATTTACTGAAGAAACCGCAAATATATTACCTTCCGTTTGATGAAACATCACTTTTTCACCTGTTCCGGATGCGTACATTCCTGTTACAATATTGTCGTATTTCGATAAAACCAGTTCTGCTTTTGCATCGTTTTCAATGGTATATACAAAAGATTCGCTTTTATTGCTGTAGGTAAAAGTTTTGCTGAACTGAGCTTTGATTTCTTTATTATCCGGTAAAACAATTTGTAAATCAGATTTTAAATCGAAAGAAGGCTGCTGGTAATACTTCGTTGAAACATAAGTGGAAGCCAGGTTTGTACTGATTTTCTGATGGGCATTCAGACTGTTTTCAGAAACGGCATGCTGAAAAATTTTGTTCTGCCCGAAAACAAAAACAGCAGAAAATATAACAAGAAAGGTAAATTTAATTTTCATAAAATTATATTAAAAATGTTGAAAAACAAAGATATACATAAGAATGTAAACTTAAAATGAATTTATGGGTTAAAACAGACGATCATGAAAATCTTCAATTTTGCTTACTTCTTCAATTTTAATTCCGTATTTTTTCTTCGGAATTTTATTGAGATTGGAAACAAATATTTTCTCATACCCCAGCTTTTCAGCTTCAGAAATTCTTTGTTCGGCTTGTGCAATCGGTCGGATTTCTCCACTTAACCCGATTTCTCCTGCAAAACAAAAATGTTCCGAAATGGCAATATCCTCATTGGATGAGAGGATAGAAGCGACAACGGCAAGATCCAAAGCAGGATCGTCGGTCTTGATGCCTCCTGTAATATTGAGAAAAACATCTTTTGCACCTAATTGAAAACCAGCTCTTTTTTCCAGTACGGCAAGAAGCATATTCAGTCTTTTGGCATCAAATCCTGTGGAGCTTCTCTGTGGAGTTCCGTATACCGCAGTACTTACCAGAGCCTGAATTTCGAGCAGCATGGGGCGATTTCCTTCCAAAGTTACCGCAACAGAATTTCCGGAAAGTTCTTCAAATTTTTTGGTAATTAAAATCTCAGAAGGGTTTTTGATTTCTTTCAGACCTTGAGAAACCATTTCATAAATCCCGATCTCGGCAGTAGAGCCAAAACGGTTTTTATTGGCCCGTAAAAGCCTGAAAAGATGATTCCGGTCACCATCAAAATTCAAAACGACATCCACCATGTGTTCCAAGACTTTCGGACCTGCAATCTGTCCATCCTTAGTAATATGTCCCACTAAAAATACCGGAACATTGTATTCTTTAGCATATTTAATGATTTCATTAGAACATTCTCTGATCTGGGAAACGGTTCCAGGAGAGCTTTCAATCAGCTGAGACTGTAACGTTTGTATAGAATCGATAATGACGAAATCGGGTTCTAATTTTTTAGCCTCATGCAGAATTTTTTCTAGGGAAGTTTCGGTGTACAGAAAACAGTTGGGGTTTTGTACTTCTGTCAATCGGTCGGCTCTCATTTTAATCTGAGAAGCACTTTCTTCCCCGGAAACATAGAAGATCTTTTTCTTCATCTTTAGGGCAAGCTGCAGAAGCAGGGTAGATTTGCCGATTCCGGGTTCTCCGCCAATTAACGTAACCGAGCCTAAAACAATACCGCCTCCCAGAACACGGTTGAGCTCATCAGAAGGGGTTTTAATGCGCGGCTCTTCGCTGGTTTCTACTTCTATAATATTGATGACGTTTTGTTTACCTTTTGAAAGAGATAAGCTTTTTTGTGGAGTTTTTTCTACAATTTCTTCCACTAAAGTATTCCACTCGCCGCAATTTTTGCATTGCCCCATCCATTGAGAATATTGCGATCCGCAATTTTGACAGAAATATGCTGTTCTAAGTTTTGCCATACTGTAAAATTATAAAAACTTTTTAAAATTTCAGACTCAATAAATTCTTATCATACATCAATGAATGTCAATATATTATCAATTATATTTGCATCATAATTTTTAAACATGAAAAAAATAATATTAAGCTTTGTATTTGCTTTTGTAAGCATCATCGCCTTCGCACAGTCTACCTGGAATGTAGATCCTATGCATTCTTCTGTTAATTTTAACATCAAACATATGGGGATCAGCTTTGTACAGGGAAGATTTGATAAGTTTGAGGGAAATGTAGTGACTCCGGGAGCTGGTTTGGATAATGCTAAAATGTCTTTCTTGGTAGATGTAAATTCTATAAATACAGGCGTTGAAATGAGAGACACGCATTTGAAAAGTGCAGATTTTTTTGCGGGTGAACAGTTTTCTGCTATAAAATTTCAAAGTATTTCTCTGACGAAAGGTAAAAACAATATGTATACCCTTAAAGGAAATCTTACGATTAAAGATGTCACTAAAGAAATCAGTGTTCCTGTAACCTATGGCGGAATAGCAAAAAACCAACAGGGCAAGGAAGTGATGGGTTTCCAGACCAGTTTTACGGTCAATCGTCTGGATTATAATATTAAATATGATCCTACCGGTGCAGGAGTTGCCAAAGACGTTGAGGTGAATCTGTATTTTGAACTGGTGAAGCAATAATTTTTATATATACAATTTGGTTTAAGGGAAGGTTTTCAATTTATTTTGAAAACCTTTTTTATTAAGAATGATCAGAGCGAATAACCCCTACATTATTTAAATCACCGCACGACACAGACTTCTCTAAATTTAAAAATCTAAAAATTGCTTTGCTTTGCTTTTTCCCCTAACTTTGCACAAACCTAATCTAATGAGTAAAAAGAATACAAAGTACATCTTTGTGACAGGAGGTGTAACTTCATCTTTGGGAAAGGGAATCGTTTCTGCTTCTCTGGGACTTCTGCTAAAATCACGCGGCTTTAATGTAACGATCCAAAAATTAGATCCTTACATCAATATCGACCCGGGAACGCTGAACCCTTATGAACACGGAGAATGCTACGTTACCGAAGATGGTGCGGAAACAGATCTGGATTTAGGCCACTATGAGCGTTATCTTGATGCTCCAACTTCTCAGAATAACAACGTAACGACCGGGAAAATCTATCAGACCGTCATTGAAAAAGAAAGAAAAGGAGACTTTCTTGGGAAAACCGTGCAGGTTATTCCTCATATTACCAACGAAATCAAGCGCAGGATTAAAATTCTGTCTAAGCAAAACTACGATATTATCATCACAGAGATCGGCGGAACTGTAGGAGATATTGAATCTTTACCCTATATAGAAACTGTTCGTCAGCTGAAGTGGGAATTGGGTGAGAAAAACTCGATGGTGATTCACCTTACTTTATTGCCGTATTTGGCTTCCAGCGGAGAATTAAAGACAAAACCTTCTCAGCACTCTGTTCGTCAATTGATGGAAAGCGGAATTATGGCTGATGTTTTAGTCTGCAGAACAGAACATAAAATCCCGAAAGACCAAAGAGCAAAATTAGCGCAGTTCTGTAATGTATCCTTAGATAATGTAATCGAATGTAAAGATCTGGAAACCATCTATGAAGTACCGATGTATCTTCAAAAGCAGAATTTTGATGAGGTGGTGATGAAAGGCCTGGATCTGAAAAGTGATAAAGAATCTGATCTGAAAGAATGGAAAACTTTCCTTAAAAAATTTCAGAATCCTAAAAGAACCGTAGAAATCGCTTTGGTAGGAAAATATATTTCTCTCCAGGATTCTTATATCTCTATCGCGGAAGCTTTCAAACATGCAGGTGCAGATCTGGAAACCGAAGTGAAAATAAGATGGGTATACAGTGGTGATTTAACCCAGGAAAACATTAAACAGACATTAGACGGAGTGTGCGGAATTCTGGTAGCACCTGGTTTTGGCGACAGAGGAATTGAAGGAAAGGTTCTTACCGCAAAATATGCAAGAGAAAATAAAATTCCGATGTTGGGAATTTGCCTCGGAATGCAGATTATGACGATAGAATTTGCCAGAAATATTCTCGGACATTCAAAAGCCAACTCGATGGAATTTGACACCTCCACTCCGGATCCTGTGATTTCAATCATGGAAGAACAGAAGAATGTAGTAGATAAAGGAGGCACAATGCGTCTCGGAGCCTGGAAATGTTCGCTGAAAAGCGGTTCAAAATTACATGATATCTACGGCAGTAAACATATATCTGAAAGACACCGTCACCGGTACGAATTCAACAGTGAATATCTTCAGGAATTTGAGAAAAATGGTTTTGCGGCAACCGGTACCAATCCTGAAACCGGTTTGGTAGAAGCACTCGAGCTTGCAGATCATCCTTTTTATGTGGGGGTACAATACCATCCGGAATACAAAAGCACCGTGGCAACACCACATCCTTTATTCCGCGCATTTATTAAAGCTTGTGAGCAGAAGTAAGGTAAATCTATCATTACAAACGTCATAGATAAACTCAGGCTGATGATTATCAGCCTGAGTTTATTATATAGTAATCTATAAAAGATGGAGTTTTGATAAAAAAAACAGTATTTTTGTCGACTCAAAATAAGTAGCATGCTACTTATTCTTTAAATAGTAAAATTTTAATTAAAATAAAATGCAACAGAACAACGGACTCGATAAAAGTCAGATTATTAGTTTTGCGGTTTTATGTTTGGTCCTCTTCGGATTTATGTTTTATTTCCAGAATAAACAGCAGAAAGAAGAACAGGTAAAAGCTGGACAGACAAAAACAGAACAGGTTAAAAATGCCGTAAAACCAACTCAGGCAACTAATATCAATCCTAATGTCACGCCAAATGCCATTAAGGTTTCAAATCTTTCAAATAAAGAGCTGAATCTGGAATTTTCAAGTCTGGGAGGCCAAATCTCTAAGGTCGAGCTATTGAAATACAAAGCGTATGACCGCAAAACCGATAAAGCAGATCTTTCGCTTAATCTGATTACTAAAAATAATTCCAATTACGGGTTTCAGTTTAAAGACAAAACCGGGAAGACAATCAATACCAAAGATTTGGTCTTTTCACCTTCTGTAAGCGGAAATACGGTAACCATGACCGCCAATTATAATGAAGCGGTGATTCAGTTTATCTATACCTTAAAAGATGAATATACCGTAGATTTTAAAGTAAGAAGTCAGGGCTTGGCAAAAGTAACTTCCGATACGAAAGCTGATTTTATCTGGGATTACAGGGTAAGAAATTTAGAAAAAGGAAGAGCTCAGGAGCAATCGCATTCAGAATTTTCTTATGCATTTAATAATTATAAAGACTATGATTATGATGGAAGAACGACGATGGAAGAACCCGATGAAACGCTAAACTGGGTTGGAGTAAAGCAGCAGTTTTTCTCTTCTGTTATTGAAGCGAAAAATGGTTTCACAAAAAGTACAGGAAATCAGGAAGCTTTTGAAGAGGGAGAATATTTAAAAAAACTGGATTATGCAGGCCAGGTACAAATGACAGGGAATGAGCTGAATCAGGATTTTAACTGGTATTTTCTGCCGTTGGATTTAAAATTATTAAAAACGTACGATAAAAACTTCGACGATATTTTACCATTAGGCTGGTCATTTATCGGGTGGATGAACCGCGGATTCTTCATGCCGATGTATAATCTTATTGCATCCTGGGGAATTACAGCGGGTTGGGTGATTTTCTTAATGACGATCATTGTAAAGCTTATCTTATCGCCAATTATGTACAAGCAGCATAAACTGAGTGCAATGATGAAAGTGATCCGTCCGGAAATTGACGAGGCCAATGCAAAATTTAAGGATGCAGATCCTATGAAAAAACAACAGGCAACGATGGAAATTTACCGGAAAGCCGGAGTGAATCAAATGGCGGGATGTTTGCCGGCACTCGTTCAGATTCCTATTTTCTATGCATTATTCCGTTTCTTCCCAAATTTTATTGATTTAAGAGGACAGGGATTCTGGTTTGCCAAAGACTTAACAGCATATGATGATTTGATTAAATTACCAATGAAAGTACCGTTTTTAGGAGATCATTTAAGTATTTTCGCAATTGCGTGTACCATTGTGATTTTGATCTATACCGTGATGACTTCAGGAAATATGCAGCAGCCACAACAGGAAGGGATGCCGAATATGAAAGTATTGATGTATATTTTCCCGATTACATTTTTATTCTTCCTGAACACTTCAGCTTCAGGTTTATCATGGTATTATTTTGTATCAAACGCGATCAATATTTTAATCATTTTTGTCATTAAATATATCATTCTGGACGAAAAGAAAATTCATGCTCAGATTCAGGCCAATAAAGAGAAGCCAAAATCTGAGGGGAAATTCCAGAAAAGGATGAGAGAAATGATGGAAAAAGCTCAGGACCAGCAAAAAGCGGTAGAGCAGAAGAAAAAGAAATAATAGACTAAAAAAAAGAGAAGCACAACTGCTTCTCTTTTTTTATTGATATCAGTAAAGATTAATCATATTTAAGCCTGAATGACTGCCTGTGATGTTTGGTAGGCCCATGTTTAATTAAAGCTTCCTGATGCTGTTTGGTAGCATATCCGAAATTGGTGTTCCAGCCATATTCAGGATGCTCCTCGTGAAGCTGAATCATAAGCTGGTCTCTATAGTTTTTTGCCAGGATAGATGCGGCAGCGATAGACAGTATTTTAGAATCTCCTTTGATGATACATTCATGAGGAATAAAATTGTAGGGATGAAATCTGTTGCCGTCTACTAAAATAAATTCGGGTCTTATTTTTAACTGGTCTAGAGCCAGATGCATCGCATGAATACTTGCGTTTAAGATATTATGCTCATCAATTACCGTCGGAGAGAGTTCTGCAATTGCAAAGCACACTGCATGGTCTTTTATATAGCTGTCAAGGCTGATTCTTGTTTTTGCATTAAGCTTTTTAGAGTCATCAATGAGATCCTGTTCAAAATTTTGATCTAAAATAACCGCAGCAGCTACAACGGGACCGCTCAAACAACCTCTTCCCACCTCATCACATCCTGCCTCGATGTAAAATGTAGACCATTTTCTTATTAATTCCATAAAAATTAACATTTTTGAAGCTGTAAAATTAATAAAAATATAATCTATATGGATAAAATAGTATTTTTTTATCTTTTTATTTTGAAATATCAATAAAGTTTTACAACTTTGTTAACACTAAATTAATATAATATGAAGAAACTAACAGCAGGTATATTACTTGTAGTAATGTCATCGTCTTTTATTGTTGCTAACGCACAAACAAAACCAGGTGATACCTTAAAAACACAAGAAATTGAAGGTGTAGTTGTTACTGCGCTTGGGATTAAGAGAGAAAAGAAATCCTTAGGATACGCTACTCAAGAAGTAAAAGGTGAAGATGTAAATAAAAATCCGACACCTAACTTTCTAAACAATTTATCAGGACAGGTTGCTGGGATGGATATTAAACAAAGTACAAACTTTGGAGGATCTATCAATGTTGTTTTGAGAGGCTTTAAATCCTTTTCAGGAACAAATCAGCCATTATTCGTTGTAGACGGAGTTCCGATTATCAACAACAATATCAATACTTCCAGCCAGACAACTGGTCGGTATGGGGTTGATTATGGTAATGCGGCTTCGGATATAAATCCAAACGATGTAGAAACGATCAACGTGTTGAAAGGTGCCGCCGCCGCTGCTTTGTATGGTTCCCGAGCTGCAAATGGAGCGATTATTATTACTACGAAAAAAGGTAAAAAAAACCAAAAAGGAATCGGTTTAGAATATTCCAGTTCGATAACAATGTCTACTATCGACAGATCGACCTTTCCTAAATATCAAACTGAATATGGAGAAGGATATTTCGGTGAAGATGAATGGGGAAGTTATAATGGAGGACTTGCTGTAGGCTTCGGAAGTGATGCGTCGTATGGACCGAGATATGATCCAAATTTGTTGGTATATCAATATGATGCATTTATACCGGGATCTCCTAATTTTGGAAAAGCAACTCCATGGACAATGGCTAAAAATGGTCCAATAACGTTTTTCAAAAATGCAACCAACTTTACCAATAGCCTTTCTCTTAGTGGAGCAAGTGATGTGGCAACGTATAGAATCAACTATACCAATTTGGATGCGACAGACATTATGCCGAATAGCTCTTTGGTAAAAAATAATTTCGGAGGTAATGCATCTTATAAAATAACAGATAATTTAACGGCTTCATTATATGCGAATTATATTACACAAAAAACAAGAGGTCGTAATGATACCGGATATAATGGAAATATTATGTCTGGCTTCAGACAATGGTGGCCAACCAATGTTGATTTGAAGCAGCAAGAAGACTTTTACAATATATCTCATCAAAATTATACATGGAATATTACTGATCCTACCGATCTTTCTCCACAATATTGGGATAATATTTATTTTCAGCGCTATCAAAATTATCAGAATGATTCAAGAGACAGATTTAGTGGAAATGTTGCTTTAAGCTATGATGTCTCAAAAGAATTAAATTTCTTAGTAAGATTAAGTAACGATAGCTACAGTATGACTACTGAAGAAAGAAAAGCAAACGGATCTGTTCCTAATATTTTTGGATTAAATATCAACACTGCTCAACCTTCGGGATATAATATAGGTAATTACAGATTATCTGAAAGAAATTATGACTTTATAGGTACTTACAAAAAAGATCTTACAGAAGATTTAAATTTGAATGCAGTTTTAGGAACCAACATCCGCTATAACTCTTCCTATTCAGATGTACATTCTACTGTAGGCGGTTTGAGCGTTCCCAACTATTTTGACATTTCAAATTCTAAAGAACGACCTCTTAATTTAACCAGTGATACCAGCAAACAGGTCATAGGTGTTTTTGGACAAGCAAGCTTGGGATATAAAAGTACTTATTATATCGAAGGAACAGTACGTAGAGATCAGACAACCGCATTGTCGGCTGGGCATAATGTATACTGGTACCCTTCGATTTCGGGAAGTGTTGTGTTTTCAAACTTAATCAAAGCACCATGGTTGAGTTTTGGTAAAGCACGTGCTAACTATTCAATTGTAGGAAATGATACAGATGCTAATCAGTTAATAGATACTTATTTAGCAGGCTCTCCATTTGGCAGCTTACCTACTTATCAATTTAACGGTATCTTAAAAAATCCAGATCTAGTAGCTGAGAAGCTAAAAAGTATGGAATTTGGGATAGAAACTTCTTTCCTTAAAAACAGAATTGGATTTGATGCAACATGGTATAAGAATGATTCGGAAAATTTAATTTCAAATGTATTGGTTTCATACGCATCAGGAACTACATTACAAAAGCAAAATATTGGAAATTTGAGAACAGAAGCATTTGAACTTTCGTTACGATTGACTCCAATTAAATCTCAAAATTTTTCCTGGAATTTAGTAGCAAACTGGTCTAATCCTAAAACAACTGTTACAGCACTTAAAGGTGGAGTAGATAACTTAGCTTTACAGACCAATACTTCACAAGGTGGAGTTACTTTAAATGCTCCTGTAGGAGGATTATATGGAACAATTTACGGTTCTGATTTTATATATTCACCAGACGGACAGAAAGTAATCGATCCTGATACAGGTGCTTATCTTAAAACAACAAGTACCAATAATAATTTGGGAAGTTATCAGGCTAAATGGTTCGGGGGTCTACGAAACACGGTTAGTTATAAAAACCTCTCTTTAAGCTTCTTAATTGATGCCAAACAAGGGGGTAAAGTATTTTCTTTAGATCAGTCATATGGTTATGGAACAGGACTTTATCCAGAGTCGGCAGGGCTTAATGATTTAGGAAATCCTGTGCGAAATACTTTAGCAGAAGGTGGTGGGGTTATATTACCGGGTGTAATACAGAATTCTAACGGAACTTATTCGGTAAATAATGTAAGATTAGACAAATCACAGTCTAGTCAGGTTCTTAATACCGATCCTCCTGCTGCTGCATTTGTGTATGATGCAAGTTATGTAAAACTAAGAGAAGCATCAATTACGTACTCATTGTCAAAAGAAACTTTAGGCTCTAAATTTATACAAGGGATGTCATTTAGTGTTATCGGCAGCAACCTTTGGATTATTCATAAAAATTTACCCTATGCCGATCCGGAAGCAGGTTTGTCTTCAGGGAATTTACAAGGATACCAATCCGGAGTTATGCCAACAACGAGAAATTTCTCATTTAATGTAAAAGTTAATTTTTAAAAAAAAGGAAAATGAAAAAAATCATAATAATACCGATATTATTAGGGACATTATTAGTCAGTTGTTCAACAGAGGATATTAATACTGACCCCCATTCAGCGTATACAACCATTCCATCTACTCTAGTTACCAATGCTCAGAAAGAATTAAGTGATTATGTTAATACACCAAGTGTCAATGAAAATAATTTTAGATTGACAATGCAATATTGGCAGGAAACAACTTATGTGGAAGAAAGTAACTATAATTTTACAAACAGAAACGTTTCCAACCAGATTTATATTGATAATTATGTAAATGTACTGAACAGTTTGGTTAAAGCTAAAGATTTAATAAATGCTTATCAGCCTGTTCCTTCGGAAGTACTTACTTGGCCTACGATTAAGAAAAATCAGTTGGCTGTAATTGATATTATGCAAGTATATACTTATCAAAATCTAGTTGATACATTTGGGAATATCCCATACTCTCAATCAAACCAGCTTGGAAATAATGTTGCACCTGCATACGATAATGGTGCAGATATTTATACTAATTTGATTACAAGATTACAACAGGACATTGCGAGTATTGATGTTACAGGTGATCTTAATTCTGCTTCCGATGATTTTTCTTCAGCAGATTTGTTCTATTCAGGGGATCTGGATTCTTGGAAAACTTTTGGTAATTCTCTTTTACTTAAATTAGGAATTGCGATTGCAGACTCTAACCCTACATTAGCTCAGCAAACTGCAACTACTGCAATCAATAATGGGGTAATCACATCATCTGCAGATGATTGTAAGCTTCAATATTTAACAGGTTCACCTAACTATAGCCCAATTTATGAAAATGTAAAAGCCAACAACAGAAATGACTTTGTAGGAGGTAAAACATTAATTGATTATATGAATGCCAATAACGATACAAGAATATCTAAGTATTTTAAACCGGTAGGAACTACGGGCAATTATATCGGACAAGTTATTGGGCAACCTGCTTCTTTTTCTCAATTTTCTGCACCTGGAACATTTGCCTATACTACTACTACACCTGGAATTTTAATGAATTATACGGAAGTAGCATTTTATCTTACTGAAGCAAGTGCTCGTTGGGGGATCGGAGGTAGTGCAACTACAAATTATACCAATGCGATTACTTCATCATTTGCAGATTGGGGAATTAGTTCGGATGCTGCAGCATACATTGCAGCTCATCCCTATAATTCTGCAAACTGGAAACAGTCAGTGGGTACCCAAGCCTGGGTAGCTATGTATAATCAGCCGTTAACCTCTTGGAATTTCTGGAGAAGACTAGATTTTCCGGCATTACAGCCAGCGACCGCGGCGACCATTAACAGTGTTCCTGTTCGCATGGCTTATCCTGCAAGTGAATATCAAACCAATGCAGCAAATGTAGCTGCAGCATCTTCAGCCATCGGAGGAGATTTGCTAACCACAAAAATCTTCTGGGATAAATTCTAATGCAAACAAATTTTTAATATATTTTGACCGCCTTCGGGCGGTTTTTTTATTTCCGTATATTTGTATTTCAAAGTGAGAGATGAATAAGGTTATTCTATAAAACCTTTAAAAAATAATTTAGACCATGAATATTAAAGATAGTATTGAAGAAAAATTGGCTGAAGTCATTCTGAATGTATATCAGCTAAAAGATATTAATTTGGAAATTCAGGAAAACAAAACAGAATATGAAGGAGATTTTACCATCGTTACATTTCCTCTGGTAAAACAGCTGAAAAAAAATCCTGAAACCATAGGAATGGAGTTGGGACAAACATTGACCACACAGACAGATTTGGTTGAAAGTTTCAATGTCGTAAAAGGGTTTTTAAATGTAAAGGTGAAAAATCAGTTTTTTGTTGATCAGTTTAAAGCGGTTTATGATCAGCTGGAAACCATCCACAAGAAAAATTCTTCGGTAATGGTAGAATATTCTTCACCCAATACCAATAAACCTCTGCATCTAGGCCATGTCAGAAATAATCTTTTAGGTTTTTCCGTTGCACAGATTCTTAAGGAAGCGGGATATGATGTTATCAAATCACAAATCATCAACGACAGAGGAATTCATATCTGTAAATCAATGTTGGCCTGGGAAAAATTCGGGAACGGTGAAACTCCTGAAACGACGCATATCAAAGGCGATCATTTTGTGGGAAACTATTACGTTGCGTTTGATAAAGAACTGAAAATACAGACGCAAATGATCTATGAAGATTTCCGGGTTAATCAATTTGATCAATTTGATACCCCAAAGAAAAATGAAGTACGGGCTTTAAATGAAAAAATAAAGATTCTAGAAGCTAAGAAAAAAGAATTGCTCCAGGCATTAGATTTATCACAGCTGTCAACACTTCACGGAGAGTTTGATAAGCAATTTAAAATTACATTAGAGAACGATTTATTAATTTCTACAGTTGCCAAGAAGGTAGAGGATATTTTTGATGAACAAGAATTGGAAATTATTAAGCAGCAGTCTGGAACTTTTGTACATATTTTAAAAGATGTATTAGATATTGAGGGTAAAATTGAAGCTGAGAAATCTAATATAAAAGAAATTTGTAAACCTGAAACAGAAATCATGAAGGAAGCTCAGAAAATGCTTCTTGATTGGGAAAATGGAGACGAAAATGTAAGAAACCTATGGAACAAAATGAATTCGTGGGTATACAAAGGGTTTAATGAAACGTATCAGAGATTAGGAGTAGATTTTGATCAGGTGCAATATGAGAGCAATACTTATTTATTAGGAAAAGACCTTATTCAGGAAGGTTTGGATAAAGGTATTTTGTATCAGAAAGAGGATAGCTCGGTTTGGTGTGATCTTACGGATGAAGGTTTAGATCAGAAACTTCTGCTGCGTTCAGACGGGACTTCAGTATATATGACGCAGGATTTGGGAACGGCTGTTGAGCGGTTTAAAGAAAATAATATTCAGAAATTAATTTATACGGTTGGAAATGAGCAGGACTATCACTTTCAGGTTTTATTTAAAATCCTCCATAAATTAGGCTATTCTTGGGCAGAGCAATTGTTCCATTTGTCATACGGAATGGTAGAGCTTCCGGAAGGTAAAATGAAATCCCGTGAAGGAACGGTAGTCGATGCAGATGATCTGATGCAGGAAATGTACGATACGGCAAAACTGAAGTCCCAGGAATTAGGGAAATTAGAAAACCAGTCTGCAGAAGAAAAAGAAGCATCTTACGAAGCGATAGGAATCGGTGCTCTAAAATATTTCATGCTAAAAGTTGACCCGAAGAAAAAAATGCTCTTCAATCCGGCAGAAAGCATAGAATTTAACGGAAACACAGGCCCTTTTATTCAGTACACGTATGCACGTATTCAGTCATTAAAAGCAAAAGCAGATTATAGGTATAAGGAAACTTCTGATGTTGTTCTGAATGATTTTGAAAAAGAACTGGTTATGCTTTTGGCCAATTATAAAACGGTAGTAGAAAAAGCGGCTGAAGCATTAAGTCCGGCTTTGATTGCCAATTATGTGTATGATCTGGTGAAAGCGTATAATTCATTTTACCAGAGCAATGTCATTGTAAAGCTTGAGGATGAAGAGGTAAAACAGTTCCGTCTGAATCTCTCTGATCTTACAGGTAAAGTTATCCAAAAATCTTTACATTTGCTGGGAATAAAAACGGTTAACAGAATGTAAATAAAAAAGCCTCTTCATAAAGAGGCTTTTTTATTATTATTTATTTTCAGACTCTACATGCTGACTGTCTTTATACAGTTTTGAATTGCTCCACTTTGCATGTTTTGAAGGGACAATTTTATACCCTTTTCTGTAGGTATACACCTTTGTAAATTCGGCCCCGAAAAAAATAAGCATGCAGGAATAATTGATCCACATCATAATTAAAATAACGGTTCCGGCAGCTCCAAAAGCGGAAGTAGGTTTTAATTCACTAAAATATAAACTCAGCAAGAATTTACCAAGCGTAAACAGTACCGAAGTAAGTATAGCTCCTTTCCAGACCGATTTCCAGCTTATCTCTACATCGGGCAATACCTTAAACATTAAAGCGAAAAGCAATACAACAATGCCAAAACCGATGGTGAAATTGATAATTTCTACAATAAGATAAGTTTCCAGACCAAAATAATTGGTGATAAAATTATTAAACAGGCTGATTAATGACGATAAAACCATCGTAATCATCAATAAAAAACCTAAAATCAAAATCATTCCTAGAGAATTGGCCCGGTCGAGAAGAAATTTCACCAAAGCTTTTTTCGGAGCAGCTTCTACATCCCAAAGATTGTTAAGAGATTTTTGCAACTGGAAAAACAGGGTAGTAGAACCAAAAACAAGTGATCCAATTCCCACGATTTTCATAAAAATATTTTCTTTATCAATCAATGCTCCGGCAATCATATCCTGAATGCTTTTGGCGACATCTTTTCCCATCAGTCCGCTGATTTGTGAAGTAATTTGTCCGCGTATCGCTTCTTCACCAAAAAAATTTCCGGCAATCCAGATGATAATAATCAGCAATCCCGGAATTGAAAAGATAGCATAATATGCTAAACTAGCCGAGTCATTAGATGCGGAAGAACTGTTCCATTCTGCAAAAGCTTCTTTTAAAGCCTTCCAAAAAAACTGAATTTCTTTTATCATAATTAAAAAGGATATCCGATTGCTATATTTAAAATAAGATTATCTCTCCTCCAGCTTCCGTCTCCAAAATTGATCCTGTCAAAAGCCCATCGATCTCCTTTTTCATAATAAGGAACTCTTAACGGCATCGCTAAATCAAGTCTCAATAGTAAAATGGAAAAGTCTAACCGTAAACCCACACCTGCACCTACTGCAACTTCACTTAAAAAATCTTTTGAAAATTTTGCGCCGGGTCTGTCCGGATCTTCGTTGACCAGCCAGATATTTCCTGCGTCTGCAAATACGGCAACATTCAGGAATTTATAAAGATTGGCGCGGTACTCTGCGTTCAGCTCCAGCTTAATATCACCCGACTGATCAAATAAAAATCCGGCTTCCTGTGTTCTCGGGTCATAACTTCCCGGGCCTAAAGTTCTTGCTCTGAAAGCACGGATACTGTTGCTTCCGCCCACAAAAAACTGTCTTGCAAAAGGGATGTTTTCTGAATTCCCGTATGGGATTGCGGCACCGGCGATCAGCCGGGTTGCAATAGAGGTTTTTTCAGCAAATTTGTGATAAAATCTGAAATCATTTTCAATCTTCGCATATTGACTGAACGGAACTCCGAAGATCTCCTTTACTTCTCCTTTTTTATAATTGGCTCCTGTTAAAAGCCCGGTAATATTTCCTGCCAAATCAAGCATACCTTTGTAATAAAATGTATTTTTTCTCGGAAGCATGGTGGTCGTGTAAGTATAAGAATAAGTAGGTCCGTAGATCAGCTGAGGTTCTACAGCTCGTTTTAAATATTGACTGTTTCCTATACTCTCAAGATATTTCGGGGTTACATTGGCTGGATCTACAAAGGTGATGTCAATCAGCTTCAGCTCATGTTCTTTCCGTACATTTTCTTTCCAGGTGTAGCCAAATGATGCATTAAAATTATTGAGAGTATATAAAGTGGTCCTGTTTTGAAATTCGTATCCTAAAATAATATTGGTTCTCGGCACAAAAGCGCTGGAAGAATTAAAACGGAATGGTGCGACAATTCTTGGGATGGATAACTGTACATTGGTTCCGGCTCTGAAAATGTTTTCAGCATCTTTCGGGCCGCCTATTTGCACATCAAAAGCACCGTAAACAGAAGCTTTAAACTGTTCTGCACCACGGAAAAAATTACGGTGCGTCCAGTTCAGGTTAAGTTCGCTTCCTGCGTAATTTGCAGAATTGGTTCTTCCTAAAGCTTCCAGACGTAATGATTGCAGTTCTTTCGGGGTCAAAAGATAATACGCATCAAACTTGTGTTGTAAAGAATCTGAAACGACAAATTCGTTTTTTACAAATTTAAAAACACCCAGACTAATCAATCTGTTGAGCGTAAGATTATGATCTTTTCTATTATACAGGTCTCCTTTTTCAAAATAAAGAGCGCGGTCAAAAATTTTAGGTTTAAATTTTTTATCAGGATCTACTACAAAAATATCGCCATACGCGTAGCCCGATAGCGAATCCGGATTCATCGGGATTTTATATTTTCCTTTTTTAACATCACGGATATTATAGTTAGGAAAAACGACTACTTTATCTATGGTAAACTGTGCTTTTGCTAAATCCGGAGTATTTTCTTTTAATTTCACATTCATCTCCACCGTGTGGTTTTTACTCACCGTACTGTCTGCCTGAACGATTATGTTATCCGGATTGAAATAATAAAAACCATTTTCTTTTAGATTATTGTCAATGCGTTCTCGTTCAGCCTTAATAACATCAAGATCAAAAGGATTTCCTTTTTTAAGTAAAGTTTTTTCTTTCGTTTTCTGAATTTCCTGATTGATAACAGAAGAATCTGCCTGAAAATTCACATTGCTGATTAAATATCTTGCTCCCGGTTTTAACGTATAAATAACTTTGGCTTTTTTATTTTTTGATACCGTATCGTAGGTTGCTTTTGCATTGAAATATCCTTTGTTTTCAGAATAATTTTCAATAATATCTTTGTTGAATTCCCGGTCTACATCTCCCAGTAATACAGGTTCTTCCCCGAATTTATATTTCAGCCAATATCGGATTCCTTTTTGTTTTTTAGGTTCTTTGGTTGCATTGTACGCATAAAGTTTTGGTCTAAGTCCCAGAAAAGAAGAGTTGGGTTTTGGAGTAAGATTTTCTTCCAGTGCGGCTTTTAGTTCATTTTTATCTTTTTTCGGAAGGGTATCATTTTCAATATTAATTTCGGCTCCGGTATATAATAACTGCCCTTCTTTTAGAAATTTGGTATTGCTGCACGAAATAATCACAAAGGCGAATCCTGCGATCAAAAAATATTTTAGAAATATGTTGAGTCTGCTTTTCATATTGATTTAATAACAATAATTATTTAAATTCTACAACCTGGCTATCTTTATTCTGTCTCTTATTTTTCCTTGATTTCCGGAAAATATCTTTGAATTTATCATAATCCAAAGTGATGATAAATCCTACACCGGTTTCGATGATCTGTCCCTGAAGAGCAACCTGATAATCATTTTTACGATACGCTCTCAACATATATCTTCCGTCTTTGGAAAGGCTGTAATCTACGGTGACGTCTCCTGCAATATTTGTAGCACTTTCGTTTTGTCTTGTTTCGCCTTCCAATCCGAAATTACTTCCCACAGATACTTTCAGACGGTCGTTCAGAAGTTTTTTGCTGATGCCGATGTTCAGATCGGTTCTTGTGTTCTGTACACCCGTAGAATAATCTTCGGTAGACTCAAGGTCAAAATTTAAGTCGACTCCTTTTATTAAGTCAGAAGCTAAATTATTCAGCTGCTGCGAAAGAATCTTACTCACACTCTGCCTTGCCAAAGTTTCTGTGGATAATCCGGAATTACTCTGGAAAGGATTTTCACCGATAAAACGGTTGAGAAGCAATAAGGCAAAAACCTGTTTATTCATTTCAGATTCTTCTCTTCTTAACTGCTCGAGTTTTGCATCTACGGTTTCAGTAACAGAAGAAGCGACTGCATTATTTTTTTCTGCTGTGGTAATATCAAACGAAATTTGCGGTTTCAGAAGCTCGCCTTTCAGTTTCAGTAACGTATTAAACGGAATTCGTTGCTTCAGCATATTGCTTTCGGCGGCCGTCATGGAACCGATCTGCTGTTCAACTAAATCAATCGGTGCTGCTTCGGTTTTATATACGGCGGTAATATCTAAAGTAGCTGTTGTAGGTTCGCCGGTCCAGGTAATCGTGCTTCCTTTCTCGATATCAAATTTTCTTTTGAGAAGGCTTACGGAAAGTTCATAGCTTCCTTTTTCCACTTCATAAACGCCTACTAAAGTTGTTTTTCCTGAAGGGTCAATTCCACCGGTAAGTTCCGCCTGTCCCTGAAGATTAACGAAATCTCCGTTGGCTTTATCAATGATGATTGATAATTTGGCTTCTTTATCAACTTCAATATTTACACTCACATCCATTCCTTTAAAATTAGTCTGAGAATCGAGTGAATCTGTCGTAATGGTTTTATTTAAAGCAACCTGATCCTGATCTATGAATTCTACAATCCCGTCTCTTTCCTGTAACGATGGACTTGATTGCGGCAGAACAAATGAGAAATCCGTATTTTTAGAGACAGACAATCTTCCGTCCACTTTAGGCAGGTCAAGATTTCCGCGTACCTGTAACGCCGCGTCAATGGCAAGAATTCCGTACATCATCGCGTCATTTGATTTTTCAGAATTTACAACTTTAAAATCTTTGGCATTTACATCAAGATTAAATGCAAAATCTCTGTAAGTTTGTGTAAGAACCTGCCCGTCTATCACAAGAGAATTTCCGTCTTTATCGTTGATTTTAAACTGATCAAATTCAATCCCGCGGTTTGTAAAATCGATATCATCATTGATGTTTCTGAAATCACTTCCTGTTTTTGCAATCTGCAGACCTACATTATTCATTTTCAGATTTCCTAAAATGTTGGGAGTTTTTGTATCTCCCGTCACTTTTAGTTTTCCTGAAATATAACCTTCCGTATCGGTAATCGCATTCATAGTAAACCCTTGAAGTGTTTTCATCTGAAGCTGATTCATATTAAGATCAAGATCAAAACGGCTAGTAGAAGTGTTGTAATCGCCGGTAATTTTTACATCATTATTATTTCCTGAAAGGGCAATATCTGCATTCAGAAGATTAGGAGCATTGTTATTGACCTTCACCGCAAGATTTCCGACCGGGCTTCCGTATACGATCAGATCAGAAACCGTAATATCTGAAGTAAAGGTCATGTTTTTGGTTATATTTTTCAGCTGCGCAGTCCCGTTGATCGTTCCTTTTGCCAGTAACGAATCTTTTTTAATAATTTCTGTAATGGTTTCTATCTTAAAGTCTTTTAAGGAAACATTCAGCGGACTATTAGGAGCACTGCTTTCAGACTGCAGAAGAATTTCACTTCCTGCACTGGATAGTCTGAAATTATCTGCTGAAATTCCGCGGCTGCCAATTTGTATTTTATTGTTTTCGGCAACGGTCCAGTCCATATAATTCAGTTTTAAGCCATCCGGATTTAACGAAATCTCTGTGATATCGTTCATCGATTTTGCATTTCCGGCAATTAAAAACTGCGTTGCGTCTTTATCATCTTTTGTAGTAATGTTATAATTGATGATATTATTGGCGACATCTCCGTTGATATTGACTTTTTGTAAGGCAAAACTTTCACTTTTTAAGGAAGCCACATTAAGGTTATATTGTAAAGCTTGGTTTTCATTAGTAATCCTCAACGAAGTATTTTCTAACGAATTCGTTCCATAAAGAATCTGCGGAATCTGTGCATCTACCAAAATCTGCTGAGAATCTGCATTGTAATTTCCATTCAAATTGATGGTTTCAAAACTTTTCAATTCCGGAACAAACTTTCTGATGAGGTCATCATTTTTTATTTTAGCGTTAAATGTAAAATACTGGCCGCCATCAATTTTCTGGGTTTTACCTGGTTTCTGAAATTGGTAATATTGATTGACAGTATGTTGGAGAGCACCAAAAATCTGAGTCAGTTTATATTTTCCTGTCAGTTCTACATCTGCAATTTGTGAATTGAAAGTAATTTTTGTAGAATCTTTTGTAGAAAGTGCTTTTAGATTCACTTCCTGGATTGGATACACTTCTTTAGTATCTGAAATTGCAAAATCTTTAAGATTGAGATATCCGTTTAAATGATCAGGATCAAGATTTGTAAAGTCCCCGTCAATTCCTCCGGCAATAATCATGGGAGAACTGTAGAATCCTAATTTATTTAAATCTAATTTGTTGATATTTCCGTTGACTTTTACTGTCGGGTTTTTGTCATTATACACTCCGGAAGCCGTTAACTGTAAATTGGCATTCGGATCTTTTGAATTTAAAATAATATGATAAACACCACGATTGATTTTTCCAGTAAGATTCATATTTTGATAACGGTACCCTTTGTAGACGGCAGACTGTACAAAACCTTTCAGATTGGCATTGGCATTTTTGAAATCAAAACTTTCACCTTTTGCAGAGATCTGTGCGGTAACGGCTCCTAAATCTTTATTCTGAATGATTTTTCCGATCTGTAAGTTTTGAAGATTGGCTTTCACATCATATCGCTCACGGTTTTTTCTACGCATATCAATTGTAACGATAATACCTGCATTTCCGAGGGTAGAAGTCAATCTCAAACGGGTATCTACGACTTTGGTTGTGCCTTTTGCAGTTCCTTTAATGGTAAAGAAAGAAGGCAGAGAAATAGTACTCGGGATGGTATTTTTGGGAACCAGGTTGAAAATGGTTTTCGCGGAGGAGGAAATTTCTGCGATATTCAGGTCATAATACAACTGATCCGGATTCATCGCATTTTTAATTCTTCCTGAAGCGGCAACTTTCAACCGGTCTAAACCTGAAACTTTAAGATTCTGAATAGCCAGATCATTGATAGTTCCTTTCAGGATAGCATTAATGTTGACAATAGCATTTGGATATTTATTAAACGGAGCGGTATTTCTCAGGGTAGGAACCAGGTTCAGAATGTCAGAAAAACCGATTTTAGAATCCCGGATATCGGCTGAAATTTTTACAGATCCCGGATTTACAGATAATTGCTCAACCGAATTATAATTGAGAATAATCTCATCTCTTAACACCGTTTTTGGAGTCTGCAGATATAAGTTTTTAAGATAGGCCTGCTCTTTTTCGTAAACAAAATCGGTATTGAACTTCTGAATATTTAGCCCTCTCTGTTCCTGAATTTCAGCTGATTTTACACTTCCCGCAAACTGGTTGTTTTCCATTTTAAAATTTCGCACATCGAGATTCATTTTGGCAAAATTCAGGTGGTTAAAATCCATTCCGTTTCGGGTAGGAGCGACTGCCGTATTGTTATAGGCAATTTTTACCTGATCAAAAATCAGTTTACCGAGAAGGAGCTTCATTGCTTTTTCCTCGCCCTGATTTGCTGATGATTTCTGGTCTGTATTCCCTTCAGTATTTGCATTTGAAGCCGGAAGAAACAGGTTTGCATTGATATTTGCACCGGTTAAATAGATATTTCCAACGTTGTAAGAATTATTTTCAAGATCCAGATTATTAATATTGGTGCTTAATTCTTTAAAAAGAACTTTTGCGAATGTCTTGGTATTGTTGTCACCATAATCAACATCAAAATTCGTGAGCTTAATGCCGCTTAGTTCCAATTTCATCGGCTTTTTACGGTTAAGCGAATCTACTTTTTGCTCCACATTTTTAGATACTTCCTCTACCAGATCCTGTTTGAGCTTTAGTTTTAATCCGTCAAAATTGATGTCATTAACAGCATAAGTATTATTTTGAAGATCAAAAGTTTTGACTCTTGTGTCAAAAGATTTAAAATAAACATTGATGTCATTACGGGATTGCTGATCATCAAAAGATAATCCTATATCTTCTAATTTTATTTTATCCAGCGAAATGATAAAAGGCTTTGAAGTGCTTTCCTGCTTTTCAGAGGTGGCAAAAGCATCAATAATGTAATCAAAATTGAATGTTCCGCCCGGATTTCGAACGATATTCGCACGTACTCCTTCCAAATCTACAGAGGTGATATCGGCTTTAGATTTGATCAGCTGCCACATGTCTAGACCTACATCAAGCTTTCTGACGGCAAGAAGTGTATCGGTTTTTTGGCCCTTTAAATAAAGGTTTTCCATCACAAGACTATTAGGAAATCCGATGTATACTTTATCTAAACTTACTTCTGTTTTAATTTTTTTTTCGAGATAAACAACCAGCTTTTCTTTAACGTAATTCTGAACGGCAGGAAGTCGCAGACTTAATACCAAAATGATAACCAGTGCTATAATGGAAATTATCGTGATACCAATACCTTTTAAAATCTTTCTTCTGTTTATTTTCAGTTTCAATGTATTGTGATTTAGACAAATATAAATAATTACAATTATTAATTATGAAACTCGGAAATTAATACGTGCTTTTGTGATTATTTATGATGTTTGATTGAAGGCTTTCATTGGAAATACCTGCAATATGCCTGCCAACCGAAGATTTTTGAGAAGAATATTGATAAATATGGTACTTGTTTAATAGGGGCTTATTAATTTTTTATTCAAAATAATAATATTGAGATTTAACCCATAAAAAAACCATCCTTGAAAAAAGGATGGTTTGTAGACCCACAGGGATTCGAACCCCGACTGACGGTACCAAAAACCGGAGTGCTACCGTTACACTATAGGTCTGCTTATTTTGGTGGTGCAAATTTGCAGCTTTTTTTATTGATGTGCAAATTTTTTCTGTTTTTTGAATATGAAATTAAATAGACAATTAATTTTTGAACTCAAATAAAAAACCATCCTTGAAAAAGGATGGTTTGTAGACCCACAGGGATTCGAACCCCGACTGACGGTACCAAAAACCGGAGTGCTACCGTTACACTATAGGTCTGCTTATTTTGGTGATGCAAATTTACAGTTTTTTTATTTACATGCAAATCGTTTTTTATTTTTTTTTACATTTACATCTGTTTTTAGCTGTAGAAAATATGACGATCCGTTTCAATAATCTCGAAATTAATAATTTACACCCGCAGACAGAATTTGAAAAAAAAGTCTTTCTTTTTGCTAAAGAATGGCTTTCAGATGCTGAATGTGTACCTGTACAGACTTCCGGATCTACCGGGATTCCAAAAATTTTTGAGATTGAAAAAAGTAAAATGCTGAATTCTGCAAAGTTGACCTGCGATTTTCTTGGGCTGAAAAAAGGAAATACAGCGCTCCTTTGTCTTCCTGTAGAATATATTTCCGGGAAAATGATGATCGTGCGGGCTTTTGAAAGAAAACTGAATCTGATGATAGCTGAACCGCTTCTCAAGCCTTTAGAAAATCTAAATTCAACTATAGATTTTTGTGCGATGACGCCTTTGCAGGTTGAAAATTCTTTGCATAAAATTCACCATATTAAAAATCTCATTATTGGAGGGGCTGCTGTTTCAGAATCTCTGAAAATAAAAATTGTTCAGATGCTCAGACAATCCGGTGCTCAGACAAAAATATATGAAACGTATGGCATGTCTGAAACGCTCTCTCACATTGCATTAAAAGAAATGTACCCCAAAACGGACAATACTTATTTCACGGTATTTAAAAATATAGAAATATCACAAGATGAGTGGGGTTGCCTGACTATTTTTGCGCCAATGCTGAATGCTGAAGTTTTAAAAACGAATGATTTAGTTGAAATTAAAAATCAAGATCAGTTTAGATTTTTGGGGAGAATAGACAACGTAATCAATTCCGGAGGGGCTAAAATTTTTCCAGAACAGCTGGAAGCTTTAGTAAAAAAGGAAATTTCTAATGAAGTTGTTTTTTCTGCACTGAATGATGAAAGTTTAGGGCAAAAATTAGTAATGGTTGTTGAAGGGATCGAATCTGAAGATCTGAAAAATAAAATATCAGAAATTCAATTTGAAAAGAAGTTTCATAAACCGAAACAGATTTTTTTTACTGAAAAAATTCCAAGAACCCCAAACGGAAAATTAGACCGTACCGAACTGACAAAATATATAAACAGTAAGTACTGATCAGTTTTGATCTCAATTTAAGCGTATGATAGATTTTTCAAAAGAACTCAGCTATAAAACTTCCCGAAGCAGTGGAGCAGGAGGACAGAACGTCAACAAAGTAGAAACCGCGGTTACAGTACTTTGGAAAATTGATGATTCCGAATTTTTCAATGACAGGCAAAAATCTTTGATTCACGAAAAATTAAAAAATAGGATCAATGCAGAAGGATTTTTATATTTTAATGTGTCAGAAAGCAGAACCCAGCTTCAGAATAAAAAAATAGCGACCGAGAGAATTCTCGAGACCGTTCAGAATGCTTTAATTATTCCCAAATTCAGAGCCAAAACAAAGCCTACAAGATCGTCTGTAGAAAAGCGTATTCAACAGAAAAAGCAGCATTCAGACAAAAAAGAAAATAGGCGCTTTAAATTTTAATTCTCTATCTCAGGAAAAATATTATTTTTGTGGAAATTAAAAATAATGTTAAAAAAACTATTGCTTCCCGGAGCTTTTCTGATCCCATTTCTATTTTCTGCACAGGAAACTTCAAAACAACCAAAAATCTCCATCATTCCTGCTGTAGGATTTGGATGGCGTACTGCCGAGCTGCCAAGCGGACTTACCAATGATGAAAAAAATTATATCAAAGATCTGAAAAAAGGCTTCAACTTTGACATCGGTGCATATTATCATTTGAACGGACCGGTAGCAATTGGGGTTAAATATTCCAATTACAGCGCATCAAGTAATGGAAGAATATCGGTAGTCAATAACTCTGGAAATGTCGTTTCGGCGGCGGTAAGCACAAAAGATAATATCACATTTTTCGGCCCTGGCTTTTTGATTTCAAATTACAACGAGCCTTCAAGACATAAGCTGTTTTTAGATTTAGCATTAGGAGTTATTACGTATACTACAAAAACTGGCTCTGTAAAAGGAACAGGTTCCAATTTGGGTGCGGAGATTGATTTTGCATATCAGTATCAAATCTCCCGAAACTTTCTAATCGGCCCAAAACTAGGATTAACCGGAGGAACGCTCAGTAAAATGAAATACAATGGTGTCACGTACAATTTTGATGAAGATCAGAAAGAAGGATTAAGCAGAGTTTCTTTAAGTGCAGCCGCCACTTTCCGTTTTTAAATTTTATCTTTGTAAAAATTTAAAAAAATGAGCAAACCGATTACAGAGTTCATAGAAAAATATTATCTGCACTTCAATGCAGCCGCTTTGGTAGATGCTTCCAAAGGATATGTTGCCCATCTTAAAGAAGGTGGAAAAATGATGATCACTTTGGCAGGAGCCATGTCTACTGCAGAATTAGGAAAAATTTTAGCCGAAATGATTCGTCAGGATAAGGTAGATTTTATTTCTTGTACGGGAGCGAACCTGGAAGAAGATTTAATGAACCTGGTTGCGCATTCTCATTACGAAAGAGTGCCGCATTACAGAGATTTAACGGCTCAGGATGAGTGGGATTTATTGGAAAGAGGCTTAAACAGGGTTACCGATACCTGTATTCCTGAAGAAGAAGCGTTCAGAAGACTACAGAAACATATCGTTGAAATCTGGAAAGACGCGGAAGCAAAAGGGGAAAGATATTTTCCGCACGAATTTATGTATAAAATGATTCTTTCCGGAGTTTTGGAGCAGTATTACGAAATTCCGATAGAAAATTCATGGATGATTGCGGCAGCAGAGAAAAACCTTCCAATTGTGGTTCCTGGATGGGAAGATTCCACCATGGGAAATATTTTTGCTTCGTATTGTATTAAAGGAGAATTGACGGCAACAACCATGAAGTCCGGAATTGAATATATGACGTATTTAGCCGATTGGTATACGAAAAACTCATCAGGAAAAGGAGTAGGATTCTTCCAGATTGGAGGAGGTATTGCGGGAGATTTCCCGATTTGTGTAGTTCCGATGCTGTACCAGGATATGGAAATGCATGATATTCCGTTCTGGTCTTATTTCTGCCAGATTTCAGATTCTACCACTTCGTACGGTTCATATTCCGGAGCGGTTCCGAACGAAAAAATCACTTGGGGAAAATTGGATATTACAACACCGAAATTTATCGTTGAGAGTGATGCAACCATTTGTGCACCTTTGATGTTCTCTTATATTTTAGAAAATTAAGATTTTCATTTAAAAGAAATAAAAACGCTTCATTTATTTGGAGCGTTTTTTTTATATATTTTATTTGGGCGTGTCCCGCTCCAATGCTAAGTCCAACGCTCGGGTCGGGCTTCTCCGGGCTTCACTTCGTTCCGGTACTTTGTACCGCTCGCTTCGCTCGCGCCCTCCATATCCCTCACGCGAAGTCAGTCCATAGAGTTGATCACGACAAAATAACGATAGGCTACAATTGCTTTTTGTATTTTAGTAAGCTTCGACGGATCTTTATCGCTTAGTTTAGGCAAAACTTTTTTATTGATCTTATTCAGCAGACGGAAAAATGATTTTTTCATATCTTTATCTTTAGCATAGTTGAGAATCCAAAAATAATGCAAGTTATGATTTGGAAAGCTTGTTTCAGAAAAATCTAAAAAATGAACGAACTATTTAAACAGCAGGTTTGGGAAGTTTCCAGATTGATTCCCAAAGGACGCGTTTCAAGTTACGGAGCCATTGCCAAAGCAGTGGGTTTTCCCAATCATTCCCGTCATGTCGGTAAAGCAATGGGTGGCTGTCCGAAAGATGTTCCGGCGCATCGTGTGATTTCAAGTTCCGGAATATTATCGGTGCCTGAATTTCAGGAAAAGCTTGAAGCAGAAGGAATTGTAGTGGAAAATTTCAGGATCAAAAATTTCAAAACGCTGTTTTGGAATCCGCTTGAAGAATTATAACAGGTTTAAGATGAGTAGAAATATTTTAAACATCTTGGCTTTATTTTTAATAATTATTAATCTAAGTTGTATAAAAAAATCAAATGAAATATCTAAATCTTTAAGCTCAGGATTTTCAGATTCTGTTCGATTATCAAAAGCTAGGAAATTTGATTTTCAATATGACGGACTTACACCACAAGCTTCGTATTTTTTAGGCTGTAAGTTGAAGTTTTTAGAAATCGAGCATCATGGAGAATTAACGACTATTAAAGAACAAATAATATTTGAAGATGATTCAATACGCACATTATACAGTATCAGTGAAACTTACGGTGAAAACAGTGAAAGAGGCGGAAGAAATTGGGACGAAAAAACAAATGCCATTCTCATAAAAGATTATAAAAATAAAACTTCAAAGACGTATCGTAATGACTGGCTCACAAAGGTTGAAAAAATAACCAAAAGCTCTAAGCTGGAAAAAGAATTTCTTTACAGAGTAAAAATGTACACTGAAAAAGAATACAATTGTGGGAAGTAATGCTGGAGTTTATAAGAAGATAGTTTATATGGAATTTTGATGCAATTGATTCATATATTTTGTTGGTATAAAGTTTCGGCGGTGGCAAAGCCACCGCCGAAACTCAAAATATAAATATTGAGAAATTTACTTACTCAATTGCTGATAGCTTCTCTGTATAAAATCGGTAAGATCTTTCCCTTTCAGCAAATTCTGAGAAAGTTTTGCAAGATCCAACGCATACTTTATTTTTGAGGTTTTATCTTCCGTATCTTCAGTTTTCAGGAGCTCGGAAGCCAATTCGCTGTTGGAATTGACTACAAGATTATACATCTCAGGGAAACCTCCCATTCCGAACATTCCGCCGCCGCCGGTTGCCTGCATGTCTTTCATTCTTCGCATAAACTCAGGCTGGGTAATGATAAACGGAGCTTCAGAGCTGTCAAGATCTTCCAGCTGAACGCTGAATTTCTGGTCATTAACGGCATTTTCAATTTCTTTTTTCAACGTTTCCTTTTCAGTATCATTTAATTTTGAAATCGCAGGCTCGTCTTTCTTAATAAGGTTATTGATGTGATCTGCATCTACTCGCGCAAAAGAAATTTTCTCTTTTGACGTTTCCAGTTTCTGAATAACGTGCGGAACAATAGGGGAGTCTAAAAGAAGAACTTCATAGCCCTTATCTTTCGCAGATTGGATGTAACTGTGCTGCTCGTCTGCATTCGTAGCGTATAAAATCACCAGATTTCCGTCTTTATCTGTTTGTGCAGGCTTGATTTTTTCTTCCAGTTCGTTCCACAAAAGATATTTCCCTTCGGTGGTAGGATAGAGTACAAATTTATCAGACTTTTCAAAGAATTTCTCTTCAGAAACCATTCCGTACTCAATCACAATTTTAATATCATTCCATTTTTGCTCGTAATCTTCACGGTTTTCATTGATGAGAGAAGCCATTTTATCAGCTACTTTTTTGGTGATGTAAGAAGAGATTTTCTTTACGGCACCATCTGCCTGCAGATAAGAACGTGATACATTCAGCGGAATGTCCGGAGAATCGATCACACCGCGAAGAAGCATTAAGAAATCAGGAACAATACCTTTCACTTCGTCCGTTACAAAAACCTGGTTTTGATACAGCTGAATTTTATCTTTTTCGATATTCAGGTTATTGGCCAATTTCGGAAAGAATAAAATTCCGGTCAGGTTAAAAGGATAATCTACATTAAGGTGAATATTAAACAGAGGCTCTTCAAACTGCATCGGATACAGCTCGTGATAGAATTTTGTATAATCTTCTTTTTGCAGATCAGCCGGAGCAATCGTCCACGCCGGAGTTGGGTTATTGATGATATTATCAACCTCTTCGGTTTCTGCCGTTGTTCCTTCAGGAGCGTCTTCCGGAAGAGGAAGCGTATGGGTTTTGGTTCCGAATTTGATTGGAATGGGCATGAATTTATTGTATTTTAACAACAATTCTCGGATCTTGCCTTCTTCTAAAAACTCCAGGGAATCTTCTGCGATGTGAAGAATGATCTCTGTTCCCCGGTCTGTTTTATCCGTGGTTTCTTCGAGAGTAAATTCCGGGCTTCCGTCGCAGATCCAGCGAACTGCCGGTTCTTCTTTATACGATTTTGTGATAATCTCCACTTTTTCAGCAACCATAAAAGCTGAATAGAACCCTAATCCAAAATGGCCGATAATCCCGGAATCTTTTGCCGAATCTTTATATTTTTCCAAAAATTCTTCCGCACCCGAAAATGCCACCTGATTGATATATTTTTCAACCTCTTCAGAGGTCATCCCGATTCCCTGATCAATGATTGTAAGTGTTTTTGCTTCCTTATTGATCTTTACTTCAATCTTTGGATTTCCGTATTCCACTTTTGCTTCGCCGATGCCCGTTAAATGTTTTAGTTTTAAAGTAGCGTCGGTTGCATTCGAGATCAATTCTCTCAGGAATATTTCGTGATCACTGTACAGAAATTTTTTAATTAATGGAAAAATATTTTCCACTGATACGTTAATATTTCCTTTAGTCATAATAATTTAGTTTTAATTTGTGGTAAGCTTCGCAAAAAAAATACCATGCGAATGAACGTGACATTTTGTCAATATTTATCTCTATGAATAACAAAAAAAGACAGCACCGCGGCTGTCTTTTAGTATTTAAATCAACAAACTATTTTTTATTGTTGATAATCTCTTCTTTCACTTTATTTTCAAGCTCTTCAGCCAGTTCAGGATTGTCTTTTAAAACATCTCTTACGGCATCACGGCCTTGTCCGAGCTTTGTATCACCGTAGCTGAACCAAGATCCGCTTTTCTTCACAATTCCCATATCTACTGAAGCATCAAGGATTTCACCGGTTTTTGAAACACCTTCACCATACATGATATCAAATTCTGCCATTTTGAAAGGCGGCGCTACTTTGTTTTTCACGATTTTCACTTTTACGCGGCTTCCGACAGCTTCATCTCCGTTTTTAATCGGTGCACTTGCTTTTCTGATGTCTACTCTTACGGAAGCGTAGAATTTCAAAGCATTACCCCCAGTTGTTGTTTCAGGATTTCCGAACATCACTCCGATTTTTTCTCTCAGCTGGTTGATGAAAATTACCGTACATTTTGTTCTCGAAATGGTTGCTGTTAATTTTCTCAACGCCTGAGACATCAATCTCGCATGAAGACCCATTTTAGAATCTCCCATTTCACCTTCGATCTCTGCTTTTGGTGTTAATGCAGCTACAGAGTCAATCACTACGATATCAATAGCTCCGGAACGGATCAGGTTATCGGCGATTTCCAAAGCCTGTTCGCCGTTATCCGGTTGAGAAATGATTAGGTTTTCCAGGTCAATTCCCAGCTTTCCCGCATATCCTCTGTCAAAAGCATGCTCTGCATCAATAAAAGCGGCAATTCCGCCTGCTTTTTGAGCTTCAGCAATAGCATGAAGGGTTAAAGTGGTTTTACCGGAAGATTCAGGGCCATAAATTTCTATGATTCTTCCTCTTGGATATCCACCGACTCCCAGTGCGATGTCTAATCCCAAAGATCCTGAAGGGATCACTTCTATGGTGTGGTCTACGGAATCGTCACCCAATGTCATTACAGTTCCTTTTCCGTAGGTTTTATCTAATTTATCAAGCACTAATGCAAGTGCTTTTTTCTTATCGTCTATATTGCTCATTGTTGTTAAAATAATGGATCAAAAATACGAAATTTTAATGTGAAAAGCTAATAATATTTGCTTTTGAATGATGATTTTAGCGTTAAAAAAAATATAAAATTCACGATTTAATTATAAAATCTTTAAAGCATAGATTGGATTGATTTAATGGAAATTTGAATCTTTGGCGACTCTTAAATAATCCTTCAAAACTTTTAACTGATCATTATTTCCTTTCTGTATCCTGCTTTCCCGGCTCATGCAAAAATCAAAGATTTTATTTAAAATTCTCTTTGTTTTTGGAAATCCATTTTTCATGGGCACATCAGGAATCTGAAGCCTTTTGCATACTTCATGGTCCAGTAAAAACCAGGTGCAGCAAATATGGAGATAGCGCAGGTTTCTTCTTTCAAACTTGAATTTTAGGATAGGGTTTTCCAGAGATTCGTCAAGAAGGGAATGGGCCAGTAAAACGGAATCTTTATCGGAAGGCGGCTGAATAGATGTCCACAAATAAAAATATTCCACAGCCTGTTTTTTATGATCGGGTAACAGTTCTTCAGGAATTCCCAAAAGATATCCCACATATTTCCAAAGATGGAAAATGCCTTTTTCTTCTTCAAGGGTAAAAGTGTTTCCGAGTTTATGAAGGCTGTGAAGAAAAACAAGACTGAAGCCAATATAAGTTGCCATCATATCCCAGGAATTGATGGGTTCTCCCCAATTTTCAGTATCCCAGTTTTTGTAGTGTTTTTTAATGGAAAGTCTTGCATAAGAATGAATCAACCTGGTTTTGATGGCAAATTCATATCCTTTTTTGTGAATTTCCAAAGCATCATACCTTGTGACATTTACCCAAAAATCCAACGTTTCCGAAAGACGTTTCACCGCTCCTTTTTTCAGGGCTTCGGTGACAATCAGGGGTTTATTGAGGTAGGCATAATCATATCCTCCCATTAAACAGTAATCACGTAAAGAGATCAGTGAATCTACATTGCAGCGCATACAAAGTTCTGCACCGCTTTTAATCAGATTATAGTCTAACCAGTCGGGCTTCGCTTGAGTTTGTTTAAAAAGTTTTTTTACACTTTCGGGAGCAATGTCATTTTCTGAAACGCCGTTCCGGATGTACTGTTCAATTTCTTTTGATGCTTCGTGAAATTTTTTGGTAAAATAAACTTCAGCAATGACGTCATCGCCTAATTCATCAACATGATAAAAATAATGAGAAAATTTTTCAAAATTTTTAAAGCTGACTTCCGCACCGGAAAAATCGATTAGTTGTTTTCCGTTTCCTTTTTCCCAAAAGTTTTTAAAATGAATTGAATCTTTAAATCTTGGCTGTAGCATCATGGTTTACATCTGAATTAAAAGTGCAAGTTTTACGCCGAAAATAGACGCAATTAATGATTATAACACAATCATTAAATATTGTTGTAATAAGAAGCCTTCCGATTGGGAAGGCTTTATTTATAATGGATTGAATTCTGATTATAAAGAAGCTGAATCTTTTTATCTCCAATGAATCCTGAGAAACCATTGCATATATTGTTGAAGAATTTGATTTTGAATTTGAAATTGTAAACTTATCCAAATTATTTCAAATATTTGTCTGGACCTTGATAACCCAAAAGTTCATAAATAAAAGATCCTAAAAACATTGCAAAGATTACAGATAACAGTATAGCTATAAAAACCACAGTATTACTTCTGCTTTGGTTTGTGAAAAGTTTTATAAAACCGTAAGAAATTATTCCCAATCCTATCGCGAAAATGTAAAATATATGACCAGAATAGATCATTTGTAATCCCCATAAAATCCCACCAACAATTCCACCAATTGTTCCCCCTAAAAGACTTCCGATAACGGTGCCAGAATTAATTTCCAAGTCTTTTTTTGTTGATTCTAGTGAATGAATAGTCTCATCTAAAATTTCTTGCAGCTCACTTGTAGACAATATTTCTGATTTTAAATGTGAGTTAATATCATTTTTAGTAAATCCATTTTTATAAAACTTGATTACATCGTCATTTATTCTCAATTTTTCGTTTTCTTTTTCTACAATTCTATCATAACGTTCATTAAGCGTTTGTATTCCACCTTTGCGGTCCACAACAATTTCTAAAGCTTTTCTAGCATCTTCTGTGTACCCGTCTTTATTCAAATAAACTTTCATCAATTCACTATCGGAATATTGAGAATATCTGTTAATAAGCTCATCAAACATGATTATTAATTTTTGTATGAAATTTAAACAAAAAAACCTTCCAATTCGGAAGGTTTATAATTAAGCTCAATTTTCTAGTTAGAAAGAGAAGCTGAATGAATCAACATATCTACTAATTTATTAGAATACCCCATTTCATTGTCATACCAAGAAACAAGTTTCACGAAGTTAGGAGACAGCATAATTCCAGCGTCTTTATCAAAGATCGAAGTTCTCTTGTCTCCGATGAAATCCTGAGAAACAACTGCATCTTCAGTGTATCCTAAAATACCTTTCAATTCACCTTCAGAAGCCGCTTTAATTACTGAGCATATTTCTTCGTAAGAAGCCGCTTTTTCGATTCTTACTGTTAAATCTACTACAGAAACGTCAACAGTTGGTACTCTGAAAGACATTCCGGTTAATTTTCCGTTTAATGAAGGAATTACTTTTCCTACCGCTTTTGCAGCACCTGTAGAAGAAGGGATAATATTGTTAAGAGCAGCTCTACCACCTCTCCAGTCTTTTGCAGAAGGGCCGTCAACTGTTTTCTGAGTCGCTGTTGTCGCGTGCACTGTAGTCATCAAACCTTCTACGATCCCGAAGTTATCGTGAATTACCTTAGCCAAAGGAGCCAAACAGTTTGTGGTACAAGATGCGTTGGATAAAATTTTGATATCGTCCGTAAGTTCTTTGTGGTTTACCCCCATTACAAACATCGGTGTGTCATCTTTGGAAGGAGCAGAAAGAATTACTTTTTTTGCACCTGCATTAAGGTGTGCAGCAGCACTTTCTTTATCTAAAAATAAACCGGTAGATTCTACGATATATTCTGCGCCTACTTCGTTCCATTTTAAGTTATTCGGGTCTCTTTCTGCAGTTACACGGATTTTTTTTCCGTTTACCACAAGATCATTACCTTCTACAGATACTTCACCAGGAAAGATCCCATGCACAGAATCATATTTTAACATGTAAGCCATGTATTCTGCATTGATAAGGTCGTTGATTCCTACTACCTCGATGTTGTCTCTTTCAGTCATTGCTCTGAATACAAGACGACCGATTCTACCAAACCCGTTAATACCTACTTTAATTGTTGACATAATGTTTTTGACTTTTTAATTATATAAAATATTTAGATTGCTAAGATTTCTGAAATCAGTAAAAGGTCTTTATTGATTTCGTTATGTTTTTTAATGGCTTCTTCTATGGGGGTGTACACCAAATCGTTAGAACGCATTCCGGCCATTACGTTGGTTTGCCCTTCCATTAATCCGGTAACGGCTCCGTATCCTAATCTGCTTGCCAAAACCCGGTCTGCACAGCTCGGAGAACCTCCTCTTTGCATATGTCCCAAGATTGCAACACGAATGTCATAATCCGGGAATTCCTGCTTTGTTTTTTCTGCTAATTCATATACGTTAGCAAGTTTTTCACCTTCTGCGACTACAACAATGCTTGAAGCTTTCCCTGTCTTTTCTGCATTTCTGAAGTTGGTAAAAAGTTCATCGATACTGTCTTTTCTTTCAGGGATTAAAATATCCAGAGCACCGGTTGCCAATCCGCTGTTTAATGCGATAAATCCCGCATCACGGCCCATCACTTCTACGAAGAAAACCCTGTTGTGAGAGGTTGCCGTATCACGTATTTTGTCTATCGCTTCCATTGCGGTGTTCAAAGCGGTATCATAGCCAATTGTATTATCGGTCCCGAAAATATCATTATCAATGGTTCCCGGTACACCAATAACCCGGATTCCGAATTCTTCATTAAATATCTTTGCGCCGGTAAACGTACCGTCTCCGCCGATGCATACTAAAGCGTCAATGCCTAATCTTACACAGTTATCATACGCTTTTTGGCGGCCTTCTTCGGTCATGAATTCTTTGGAACGGGCAGATTTTAGAATAGTACCACCCTGGTTGATTATATTTTTTACGGAACGAGGCCCCATTTTCAGGAAATCATTATGAATAAGGCCATTGTAGCCCTCTCTCACGCCATAACATTCGATATTGTAATAATTAGCGGTTCTTACAACTGCCCTTAATGCTGCATTCATCCCCGGAGAGTCGCCTCCCGAAGTAAGAACTGCAATTTTTTTTACAGCACTTTCTTTCATTGAGTAAAAAATTTCGAACACAAATTTACGAAAACAAGTTCAGATAACGGTAGTAACTTGAAAATAAGTTTCATTCCGTAAAATCTTAAAGAAGTACAAAAAGAGGTATAAAATTAACTTTTTTCTGTCAAATACTTCCAATATCTTCGAGGGACATGCTGAATATGAAGTTTTAAATTTTTACGCTCCACAATATTCGTCTTGGTAAAATATCGTTGCCAAAGCGTCTGATAATTTTGTTCTTCATTATGAAATTTCTGCTGATATAGGTTTAAATCTATCTTTTCTTCGGGATAAAAAAAGTCACAGGTTTCGAGATCATACAGAATGCCGTAATTTCTTCTTAGATCGTAGATCATCCATTTCTGATCCTGGTAACGGTCTTTAAAATGTTTTCTGATTAAAGGCAATACATTAAAATCAGGATCTATTTTAGCGAAAAAAACTTCATCCTGCATTTTTTCAAACCGTACAAAAGCAGTCATCCTATGTCGCTCCCTGCTAATTGATTTTGATATTTTTGATATTTTCAGAATCGCATTATCCGTATAATTCTGAAGGATATTTTCTTTCGGATGTTGCATAGATTGCCGTACTACGGATAAAATAAGCTGTTCTAAATCCGGCTCTTCTGATAGAAAAACTTTAACCAGCTCATGAATTCCTGATTTACCGATGTTTTCTTCTAATTTATTGAGAACCCTTTCAGATTTTTCCTGTTGGGTAATCACTTTATGAATATCGGCAAAGATATTTTCCTGATGGAATCTCTGTCGGCTCACTATTTCAACGTCTTTATATTTATATTCAAAAACTTCGAATATGGCAGTAAAAAGTCCGTCAAAACTTCCATCGTAGAGTACAGTAGTCATTAAAAAAGTGTCAATTGCTGCGAAAACTGATTCTGGAATTTAGAAGTACTTCCGCCAATGATTAGTTTTCTGAGATTGATATCTGTCAAATGGCGCAAATATATATTTCCGGCGTTAAAATCAATAAAATATTTAGCACGGTTTACGGCTGCTCCCAATTTTTTAAGATGATCTATATTTAAAACCTGAAATCGTCTTGCACTCACGATTTTTTTTGCTGTTTTAACCCCAATTCCCGGAATTCTCAAAATCATCTGATAATCTGCAGTCTGCAAATTAATAGGAAACTGATCAAGATGGCGCAATGCCCAGCTCATTTTCGGATCTACTTCAAGATCTAAAAAAGGCATATTCGGATCTAAAATTTCATCCGCTTTAAAACCGTAAAAGCGCATAAGCCAATCAGATTGGTATAATCTGTTTTCACGAAGCATCGGAACTTCGGTAGTCAATGCCGGAAGTCTTTTATCTTCCAGAACCGGAACGTAGCCGGAATAATACACTCTTTTAAGATTGTAATTTTTATAAAAATGATCAGCAACTTTGATGATCTGTAGGTCATTCTCATTGGTAGCACCCACAATCATTTGTGTAGATTGACCGGCTGGAGCAAATTTCGGAACTTTTCTGAAAATTTTCTTTTCATCTTTGTACAAAGCAATACCGTTTTGAATATACTTCATCGGATTCAGCATGTCTTCCCTATTTTTTTCGGGAGCCAGCAATTTCAGTCCGCTTTCGGTAGGGATTTCTAAGTTAATCGATAATCGATCTGCATACAGTGCAGCTTCCTGCATCAGCAGATCACTTGCGCCGGGAATTGATTTTAAATGAATGTATCCATTAAAATTTTCTTCAAGCCTTAATTTTTTTGCCACACGTACCAATCGTTCCATCGTGGTATCCGCATTTTTGAAAATCCCTGAACTTAAAAAAAGGCCTTCGATATAATTTCTCCGGTAAAAATTAATAGTTAAATCTACCACTTCTTCTACGGTAAAAGCAGCTCTTTTAATATCATTCGAACTTCTGGAAACACAATACGCGCAGTCATAAATGCAGTGATTGGTCAAAAGAATTTTGAGTAGCGAAACACATCGCCCGTCTTCTGTATAGGTATGACAAATTCCGCTTGCAGAACTGTCTCCCAAAGCACCTTTTTTATTTTTTCGGCTTCCACCGCTTGATGAGCAAGACACGTCGTATTTTGCAGCATCCGCAAGGATTTCAAGTTTTTCTTTCAGGCGGTCAAAATTCATGAATTTGGATTCAAAATGTTAGAATTAGATATCATTTATTGCTCAAAGTTAGGTCCAAAATTGATAAATATCAACCTTTTTTGATTGAAGTTATCAACAACGGTATGTGGTAAATCGCTATATTTACGGTTCACTAAGTTAAACTATGAAATCGCGAATAAGCGATTCACATTAAAAAATAGTAAAAATAAAAGTGTCCTATGAATCATACACCGATTGAAGGTTTTTCCAAACTGACCAAACAAGGAAAAATTGACTGGCTTGTTAATGAATATCTTAACGGAGACCAGGAATATCAACATATACTTAATCAATACTGGAACGATAATACCGATCTTCAGAAACTTCACGATGAATTTTCCGAAAATACGATTTCCAATTTTTACATGCCTTACGGAATTGCTCCCAATTTCCTGATTGATGGTAAATTACTGGCGCTTCCCATGGCGGTTGAAGAAAGCTCAGTAGTTGCGGCTGCTTCAAAAGCGGCAAAATTCTGGATCGATAAGGGCGGTTTTAAAACGACCATTATCAATACCGAAAAATTAGGACATACGCATTTTATATTTGATGTGGAGCCTCACAAGCTGCTTCATTTTTTTAATTTCAGTTTAAAGAAAAAATTACTGGAAGCTACAGATGCAATTACTGCCAATATGAGAAATCGTGGCGGCGGGATTTTAGATATAAAACTTATTGATAAAACAGCCGAAATGCCAAATTATTACCAGCTTAAAGCGAGTTTTGATACGGTAGATTCTATGGGAGCCAACTTTATCAATTCTTGTCTCGAACAGTTTGGTAAAACCCTGAAGCAGGAAGTTGCCAGTAGTGAGGCATTTGATCAGGCGGAAAAAGATTCTCTGCAGATTGTGATGAATATTCTTTCCAATTTTACTCCGGATTGTATCGTAAGAGCTGAAGTTTCCTGTAACATTGAAGATTTAAAAGATGACAGCGGAATTTCTAATGAAGAATTTGCCCGAAAATTCAAGCAGGCTGTTACGATTGCCGAAATAGAACCTTTCAGAGCAACCACTCACAACAAAGGAATCATGAATGGAGTAGACGCAGTGGTGATTGCAACCGGCAATGATTTCAGAGCGACTGAAGCCTGCGCACATGCTTATGCCGCGAAAAACGGAAGATATTCTTCATTAACCCATTGTACAACAGATCACGGGATTTTCAGGTTCTGGATTGATCTTCCGATTTCTGTGGGCGTTGTAGGAGGTCTTACCAATCTTCATCCTTTGGTAAAATTTTCTCTTGCACTTCTTGGAAAACCATCTGCGCAGGAACTGATGAGTATTTTAGCGGTTTCAGGGCTGGCTCAGAATTTTGGGGCGTTGCGTTCGTTGGTTACAACAGGTATTCAGAAAGGGCACATGAAAATGCATTTATTTAATATTTTGAATCAAATGGGCGCTACAGAAGATGAAAAGCAGCATTTTGTGACCTATTTTAAAGATAAAACGGTTACCCACCACGAGGTGATCAATGAATTTAACAGATTAAGAAACCAATAATGTTTGGGATTATTATCGCCGCTTTAATGTTGGCATTTGGAATTTTTCTGAAGGTAACTCAAAATCCCGGATTTGCTCAAAACAAAAAATTTGCTTGGATTTTTATAGCGATCGGAGCTGTATCATTACTATTTAAGATTTTAAATTATAAATAAACAAGTTTGATTAAAACCTGTTGAAATACATTATAAATGAAAACAATTACTTTAATTTTTGGCGCCGTGTACGGAATGCTGTCTGTGATTCTAGGAGCGTTCGGTGCACACGCTCTGAAGAAAATTTTATCTGTAGAAAGACTCGAAAGTTTTGAAACAGGGGTGCGATATCAAATGTATGCGGCTTTCTTTTTATTAATTATAGGGTATATTCTAAAATTTGACACCTCATCACAAAGATGGATCTCTATTTTTATGATTGCAGGAACCATACTTTTTTCTTTCAGCATTTATTTTCTGAGTCTTCAGGATTATTTAGGCGTTAACCTGAAATTTTTAGGTCCCATTACTCCGTTGGGAGGATTATTGATGATTGTAAGCTGGGGAATGCTGATTTCTATTTTGCTAAAAACAGAATTTAAAGTATAATTTGGGATAAGGCGCGAACGAAGCGAGCGTCAAAACGGTTGGTATTAGCAATTCAATGCTAAGCTTTTTGAAACATCTTAAAAGTTTTTATGAATTACATTTTGCTTAATTTGAATTCAAATATCAATGCTGGAATTTGAAATCGATCATTCGTAATAATTTTAAGTCAATAAACTTGAACTTCCATGTCTTTTTAGTAAATTTGTCAACCTTTAAATTTTAAAATAAAATAATAAAAATAATATGAATCTTCACGAGTATCAATCAAAAGAGATTTTATCAAAGTACGGAGTAGCAATCCAACGTGGTTTTGTAGCGAATAATGTAGAAGAAGCCGTAGCTGCTGCTGAGAAATTGACCGCTGAAACCGGAGCTAAAGCTTGGGTCGTAAAGGCGCAGATTCATGCAGGGGGCCGTGGTAAAGGTGGCGGTGTAAAGTTTTCTCCAAACATGGATAAACTAAAAGAAAACGCTCAGAACATTATCGGAATGCAATTGATCACTCCACAAACGTCTGCTGAAGGTAAATTGGTAAATTCTGTATTGGTGGCAGAAGATGTTTATTATCCGGGAGAGTCTGAAACGAAAGAATTTTATGTTTCTATTCTTCTAGACAGAGCGGAAGGAAAAAACACCATCGTATATTCTACAGAAGGTGGGATGGATATAGAGCACGTTGCAGAAGTGACTCCTCATTTAATCCACAACGAATTGATTGATCCTACTTTAGGTCTTCAAGGTTTCCAGGCAAGAAAAATTGCTTTCAACTTAGGTCTTGAAGGAAATGCGTTCAAAGAATTTACAAAATTCATTACTTCACTATATAACGCATATGTAGGAATTGATGCTTCCCTTTTTGAGATCAACCCTGTATTAAAAACTTCTGATAACAAAATTATCGCAGTAGATGCTAAAGTAACTTTGGATGGGAACTCATTGTTCCGTCACAAAGATCTTGAAGCGTTGAGAGATACAAGAGAAGAAGATCCTATCGATGTAGAAGCGGGTGAAGCAGGTCTAAACTTCGTGAAACTGGATGGTAACGTCGCCTGTATGGTAAACGGAGCCGGTCTTGCAATGGCAACGATGGATATCATTAAATTGTCCGGCGGTAACCCGGCAAACTTCCTGGACGTGGGTGGAACTGCTGATGCTCAAAGAGTACAGACTGCTTTCGGAATTATCTTGAGAGATCCAAACGTAAAAGCTATTTTGATCAACATCTTCGGAGGTATCGTACGATGTGACAGAGTTGCTCAAGGGGTTGTAGATGCGTACAGAGCAATGGGAAGCCTTCCTGTTCCGTTGATCGTAAGATTGCAGGGAACAAATGCTGTAGAAGCTAAAAAATTAATTGATGATTCAGGCCTTCCTGTACATTCAGCAATTACTTTGGAAGAAGCTGCTAATAAAGTAAAAGAAGTTTTAGCATAAGACTGAAATTTGATATACATTTAAACCGTTTCATTTTTGGAACGGTTTTTTATTTTTTAGCATTAAATCATATCTGATGAAAAATATACACATTCCAAATCCGTGCTCAGAAAACTGGGAATTAATGACTTCTCAGGAAAAAGGTAAATTCTGTGATGTCTGCAATAAATGTGTGATTGACTTTACCCAGAAAACCCCGGAAGAAATTCAGCAAATTTTTAAAGATAAAAACGAAGATCACCTTTGCGGAAGGTTTTATAATCATCAGTTAACGAACAGCAATTCAAATCCATCAGAAAAAATCAAGGCCAGATTTTTTAAATATATCCCGTCTTTTCTTCAGAATAATAAAATAACAGGTTCCGTTCTTGCCTTTATTCTTTTTTTGACAGGGTGCTCTAAACCAAAAGACGACTCCTGTTCTGTAACAACCGGTGTTTTAGTCGCAGATACAGAGCAGGATACTATAAAAAATACCAATTATGTTTTGGGAGCACCGTTAATGCAGAATGATTCCGTAGCAAAAATGCCGAAAAAAGACAGCGTCAAATTGAAACGCAAAAAATAATACGATTCTTTAACTATAATGTTTAGCTTTGGGGAGTAGTAGTATCACCTAATAAACTTTCGCCATTAGTAATGTTGATCGTTGTTGGAGTTACTAAAAGGATCTTATCTGAATCAAGCTGCTGTTTTATTCTGATCAGCGCTTCACTTTTCAGCTGGCCCATATTTGCGCCCACTTCAATCCAGAATTTTGCTTGCAGGTTAAAAGATCCCTGCTTAAGGGTCGTAAGAATAACCTCAACACTTTCTAAGCGGTCTACATGCTCCAAATTTTTTATTACCTCTAAAATCCCTTTCTGAGCAGTACTGATGTCTTCATCCGCCGGAATTTCAAAGTCAAGAATAATTTTGCGCTGCGGAGACGCTGTAATATTGTAAAAAGGAGCGTTAAAAATGACCTGATTCGGGATGTACGCTTTCTTACCGTCGTCTGTAATGAGTTTGGTTGTTAAAAAACCAATTTCCTGTACCGTCCCGGAATGATTTCCGATGGTGATATAATCTCCCACTTTAAAAGCCTTGTCGATACCAATCAGCATTCCTGAGAAAATACTCGAGACGAGATCTTTCAGGGCAACCCCTGCAATAACCCCTGCAACGCCTAAGCTTCCGATGAATTTCCAGAGAAACCCACTGAAACCCATAATTTCTAACGCGATGAAAGTTCCCATAATCATAATCAGAAAGCGGAAAACACCAATTAAAGTGACCAATGAACTTTCTTTTTTGCTCTTCGGAAATAATTTATGGAAAATTTTTACGGCAAAAATACTCAGATATTTACTGGTGATGAGAAAAAATGAAAATACAATAATCCCTACCACTAATTTCGGCGTAAGCTCTGCAAATTTCAGATACCAGTTTTCCAAAACATTATAAACAACTTCAAGATAGCTCAATCCTTTTTTCTGCATGAATATGATCGTTAAGATTTAAAATAATTTTTAAGCAAAAATTTTGCCAGTATCAAAAAGTCTATTAAATTTGTAGACTAATAAAATAATCATTATGTCAATAAAACTAGGAGATATCGCACCCAACTTTCAGGCAGATTCATCAGAGGGAAGTTTAGATTTTTATGACTATTTAGGAGATTCATGGGGGATTTTATTTTCACACCCTGCAGATTATACTCCTGTTTGTACGACAGAATTAGGATATACCTCAAAACTGAAGGATGAGTTTGATAAGAGGAGCACAAAGGTTATCGCGTTGAGCGTAGATGGAGTAGAAGATCATAAGAACTGGATCAAAGACATCAATGAAACTCAAAATACGCAGGTGCAGTTTCCGATCATTGCAGATAAAGACAGAAAAGTATCAGAATTGTATGATTTTATTCATCCCAATGCTTCTCTTACGGCTACAGTCCGCTCTTTACTTATTATTGACCCTGATAAAAAAGTGCGTTTAATTATTACGTATCCTGCTTCTACGGGCAGAAATTTTAACGAAATCATCCGTGTTTTGGATTCTTTACAGTTGGTAGATTCTTATAAAATTGCCACTCCAGTTAACTGGAACGACGGTGATGATGTCATTGTCCCGCCATCTGTTTCTACAGAAGAGGCCAGAACTATTTTCCCTAAAGGAGTGACGGAAATAAAACCGTATCTGCGGTACACGCCGCAACCCAACAAGTGAGCTTGATTTTTTATTTATTTATATAGTTTGGTTTAATTGAAAGAAAGCGGCCCGAAAATTTTTCGGGCCGCTTTTGTATATATGATGGTAAAATTATTTCACATCGTTGATCACTTCTCTTCCTTTAGAAGTGGGCAAGTAAATACTGAAACCTACATTAAACGTAATGTTTGAATTTAATCCTTCATTACCAAAGCCTGATTGACCTTGATATTTAACTAAACCTTCCAAACCGATATTTGGTGTAATAAAATAAGAATAACCAGGTCCTACTCCAAAGTCTAATCCTGTGGTAGAGTTACCGTTTTCTACAGATGAACCACCTACTCCTAAATTACCTTCAAAAAACCATCTACCGTGGTTCAATAAATTATCTACTCCTTTTTCACCTGGAGAAAGATAATAACGTCCCATTGCTCCTACGCCATAATCAAATCTTGTCGGGCTTCCGTTGGTTACCTTGCTGATTCCTAAGTTTACATATCCTCCAACTGCAACATTATCCTGTACAAAATAAGCTGCTTTTGGTTGTAAAGCGATGCTGTACCCACCACCGGTATTCAATCCGAAATTGCTTGATAACAAACTGCTTCCAACCAGCCAGTTCCCTTGCTGAATTTGAGCTTTAGCTGTACCGGCTAATCCTGCAACAGCCAATATTCCTGTAAAAATTAGTTTTTTCATAGATTTATAATTTAATATTTAATGTTCATTATTTTGACAAATCAGTAAATTCAATAAATGTGCCACTCAGGATTCTTTAATGATGATATAGGTCATAGTTTCTCTTTAAATAAAGCTTTCGGGAAGTTGATACTTTAAATGAACAACAGGATAATAGAAACAATAATCCCGGCAACCGCAAATTTTATTCCGCGCTTAAATGCCTTGGATTTCGTATTAAACATCCAGAAACTTGAGATAACGAAGAAAAACAGGGAAATTCCGAAGAATGCATTGAGTGGTGATAACGTATCTTTTGACTGTGCTTTGTGAAGTTTCGTCATTTTATCTAAAACAAACGGCAGTTCTTTTTTGGTATATTTTGCCCTTCCTGTAGAAGAATCGTACGTTCCCTGCTTGAATTTTAAAATGTTTCCTTCTGTTTTTTCCACTTCCAGATTTTTCATTTTAAGTTCTTTTCCGAGCGCTTTGCCGTCGAGATTTTTGGCAATAATCTTATCGTATTTTTTTTCGTTTTTCAGGAAATCGGTATCTCTGTAAATGAGCAAAACTCCGCTTATCGAATAAATAAGCATAATCCCGGAAAGAAAATATCCGAGATAACGGTGCGTAACTCTCATAAAACTTCTGGTGTCTTTGATTTTATCCATATCTTATTTGTTTTTAAATTTCAAAAGTGGAAACTGCATAATCGCAGTTTCCACTTCTATTCATAGTTTATTATTGATTAAAGTCTGTATGTTAATGTAAAATAGTAATTGCGTGGTGTAATAGGGTTTACAGAATAATTTTCATGAACATTATAATTAACCACATCAAATAAATTTCCTACCTTCCCCTGGATCGAGAATTTACTCCATTCATATCCCGCGGAAAGCGAAACGGTGGTGTAATCTTTCAGGTCAAACATTCTGGTAACTCCATTTCTGCTCAAATCGGTAGATTTTGAATCATTCCATCCTGCGATTCTGTCTCCGATGTAATAAATTCCCGCGCCGATTTTTAAACCTTTTACATAGTCTGTGAATTTATAAAAAACAGATGCATTGGCGGTTGTTGCGGGTGTTCTTACCAGTCTTTGTTTTTCCACATATCCCTTTTCAGGGGTGTCTACATACACGGAATTATTATAAGAAAAACCTCCGATGATTGAGAGATTCTGCGTCGGGTTTCCTGTAATGTCAAGTTCCACGCCACGGCTTCTCATATTTCCGGCATATTCTTTAAGATTGGTGTCAGACGAGTTGACCGGCAAACCATTTGGCACAGAGGCAAACCAATAGGTCTGATAATAATTATTGTACATAATCTGATAAGCGGTAACGTTGATCGCCACAGCATTATTCCAGAAATTCTTTTTAATCCCCACTTCATACTGATCTACTGTTGTGGGTTTTATGCTTTGTCTTGATAAAGTATTCAGTTGGTTTTGAACCTGCGCAACAGGCTGATTAGTGTTTACTGTACCAAACTGATCTGAAGTATATCCTGAATTGGCAACAAACGAGTTGGTATAAGTGGCAAAAGCTGAAAAATTATCATTTGGCATATACACAATTCCCACTTTCGGAGAAAATGCATTATCCGAAGTTGCCGAGTTTGCTACTTCAAATTTATCATTAAATGTAAAACGCGTGGTTAATGTCGGCATATTTTCTACATAAGACCATCTTAAACCTGCTAAAACTTTAAACTGTTTTGTCAAGCTGATAAAATCCTGTGCATAGATTCCTATTCTCCTTGTATTGATTCTGTTTCTGGTATTAAGAGTAGAATTTGGCATATCAATACTTCCCCATGTGGAAGGATCATCCAAATATAAAATATTTGAGGTAGCGCTTAAAGTATAGGTATAAGAATCTGCCTGGCTGTAATCTGCATCAGAACCAATCAAAACTTTATGGTTGATTTTCCCGGTATTGAATTCCCCGTTAATATTTACCTGTGCGGAAGTATAGTTTTGCTCGTTGTATGTTTTACCAAAAGGCCTGTTCCATGAAAGCCGGTTTGCATTCGCACCGTTATAAGCCCATTGCACTCTTTCAGAAGAAAAATAATCTTTCGTATAATTCTGGTAAGAAGCAGTAGCGTTCAAAGACCAGTTTTCGCTTAACTGATGGTTGAAGGTAACATTTGTAGAAACTTGCTGTACATTTTGATATTGCCAGTCTGTTCCGAAAAAAACATTTCTGGATACCGCATCATTCAATCTGTAGCTTTGATCTTTTTCAGTAATAGACCCGATTCCAAAATCTGGAGTAAAATCATTTTTAAGATAATCTGCCTCAACAATCAATTGTGATTTTGAACCTAAATTAAATAAAAATGAAGGGTTGAAATAGTATTTTTCAGATTGTACCACATCCCTGAAGCTTTCCGCATATTCATAAGTGCCGTTTACCCGGAATGCAATGTTTTTAGATAAAGGTCCATATATATCAACCGTTGGTTTATAAGAATTCCAGCTTCCGGCATTCATTCCCATGCTTCCTCCAAAATTAAATTTCGGTTTTTTTGTAATCATATTAATGACGCCACCTGCAGCAGTATTTCCATACAGCATTGCGTTGGCTCCTTTAAGAACCTCCACTCTTTCTAAACCGCTGATTTCAGGGAAGACTCCACTGTTTACTCTGGATCCGTTTTTGAAAATATTGTCATTTCCTAAGATAAAACCACGTCCGCCAAAGCTGTCCTGAGAATTTCCTCTGGATGAGGTTATGTAAATACCATTCACATTCTGTAAAACGTCACTCAGCTGTTTTGCCTGCTGCTGCTCAATAATTTCATGGGTTACTATCGCAATAGGCTGCGGCATTTCCATAACCGTAAGATTAGATTTAGTAGATTGGGGAGTTGCCTTGTTGGGATTTCCCGTTTTATGCAGGTTGACATCTTCAATGATTTGAATTCTGATCGTATCGCTTTCCGTATTATATCTCATCTGAGCAGATAATGATAGAGAAAGCGCAAGAAATCCTAAAGTTATCAGTGGTTTATTCATTGTTTTTATTTAGAGTGATTTTAAATAATGCGGCAAAAGTAAGTATTTGTTTCCTTTTATTTAGAATTATTAAAAACAAATATTGTGATATTTGTCATTTTATTTAATATTGAATCATTATAAAGGGTTTTGATCACTCGGTGAAACATTTTTTTATAGATATATTTGTTGAAAAATAACAGTATGCAATTGGTGAAAGTTGGGCTTTGTGCATTCGGTATGAGCGGAAAAATATTTCATGCTCCCTTTTTAAAAGAACATCCGGGATTTTTTATGTCTGCGGTCGTGGAACGAAGCAAAGAAGAATCAAAGGAGAAATATCCGGATGCTATTATCTTCAGATCAGTAGAAGAAATGCTAAGATATGCAGATCTAGAACTGGTTATAGTCAATACTCCGGTGCAGACTCATTTTGCATATACAAAAATGGCTCTTGAGGCAGGGAAAAATGTAATCGTCGAAAAACCTTTTACCGTAACGGTTGCAGAAGCTGAAGAGCTGATCAGGATTGCAGATGATCAGAATCTTTTTATCAGTGTCTATCAAAACAGAAGGTTTGACCGAGATTATCTTCAGGTACAGAAAATTTTGTCTGAAGGTATTTTAGGAAATTTAAAAGAAGTAGAAATCCGTTTTGACCGGTTCCGTACCACGCCAAGCGGAAAAGACCATAAAGAAAATCCGGAACAGAAGGGTTCCGGCTCGTTGCATGATTTAGGGTCACATTTAACTGATCAGGCTACACAGCTTTTCGGGATTCCGGAACGTGTTTTTGCAGATGTTTTTTCCATGAAAGGAGAAGAGTTTGCCAATGATTATTTCGAAGTTCTGCTTTATTATAAAGATCATTTGAGGGTAAGATTAAAATCATCTGTTTTTACGAAAGAAGATCATTTTGCCTATAAAATCCATGGTGATAAAGGAAGTTTTCTTCAGGAGCGAACAGACCAGCAGGAAAGCGAGCTTGTAGCCGGAGCAATCCCTGTATACGGAAAAGAATGGACACGGCCTTTATCAGAATCTGACGGATTACTGAGCTATCTCAATGAAAATTCTGAAACCATGAAGCTTTCCACCCAGAGTCTGCCCGGAAATTATATGAATTATTATCAGCAGATTTATGAACATATCGTATTCGGATACGCTCTGCCATCATTGGGAAATGAAGTGGTAAAAAATATGAAGATCATTGAAGCAGCCCTTGAAAGTGCAGAAAAAGGAAAAATAATTGATTTATAATCTAATATGTACAAAATCGCTAATATGAAAAAAAGAAGTTCGAGTTTTACGATTATAGGATTACTGTTTGTAGGAATAGGGATTACACTCGTCGAAGATAATCCATATCTGAAGTATGGCTTTCTGATCTTAGGAACTGCTTTATTGCTGTACAGTATTTCTGCAATGATTAAAAAATAAGTTTGTACAGAGGATCATTATTAACTTAAATATAAAAACAGCTGTCGATTAAATCTGAACAGCTGTTAATATTTTAATATGATTTATCCTTACGCTTCCCCAATCATTTCTTGGATTTCCAGCCATCTCATTTCGTGATTTTCCAGTTTTTCGGAAAGGTTTTCCAATTCGGCAGAAAGTTTTGCAATGGTATCATAATCTGTTTCGTTATTGAGCTGCTCTAATATTTGAGCTCTTTTATCTTCAAAATCAGGAATTTCCTTCTCTATTGTTTCAAGCTCACGTTGCTCTTTAAAAGACAGTTTCTTTTTCGGTGTCTGTGATTTGGCAACAGGTACAGCAACCGGAGCTGCGGTTTTTTGTTCAGCAACAGGTTTAGGATTTTTATCTTCCAGTTTCTGATTTTCTCTGTATTCTGAGAAATTTCCGATAAAATCTTTAATTTTTCCATCACCTTCAAAAGCGAGAATGTGGTCTACAATACGGTCCATAAAGTACCGGTCGTGGGAAACGATGATTAGGCTTCCCTGGAAATTGAGCAGGAAATTTTCTAACACCGTCAGTGTAGGAAGATCCAGGTCATTCGTAGGTTCATCGAAAATCAAAAAATTAGGGTTTTGATATAAAATATACATCAGATGCAGCCTTCTTTTTTCTCCACCGGAAAGTTTGGAAATAGGAGAATACTGCGTTTGGTCATCAAATAAAAATAGTCTTAAAAACTGCGATGCAGAGATGGTTTTACCGTTGGCTAAAGGGAAATTTTCAGAAATTTCTTTAATGAAATCAATAACGCGTTCATCTTCTTTATACTGAAGCCCTTTTTGGGAAAAATATCCGAATTTGATGGTTTCTCCGGTTTCAATTTCCCCTGAATCTTTAGGTTCAAAGCCCTGGATGATATTCAATAAAGTTGATTTTCCGGCACCGTTTTTTCCTACAATTCCTACCTTTTCACCGCGCTGAAACTGATAGCTGAAATCTTTCAGCAATACTTTATCTCCGAAGCTTTTAGAAATATTTCTGAGTTCCAGGATTTTATTTCCCAGTCTTTTCATCTCAAAATCGAGTTCCAGAGATTCTTTTCGGGTATCGGTTTTGGCAATTTTTTCGGTCTCGTAGAAATCATCCTGTCTGGATTTGGACTTTGTGGTTCTCGCTTTCGGCTGTCTTCGCATCCATTCCAGCTCTTTTCTGTAAAGATTGTTGGCTTTATCGATGGTGGAGTTCATATTATCTTCCCGGATCATTTTATTTTCCAGATACGTCGCGTAGGAACCGTTATGGAAATACAGATTCTGGTCTTCCATTTCCCAGATAATGCCGCAGACTGCATCAAGAAAATAGCGGTCGTGCGTTACAAGAAGCAAAGTTATTTTTGCTTTATTCAGATAATTTTCAAGCCATTCTACCATTTCTACATCAAGGTGATTGGTAGGCTCATCCATAATCAGGAGGGTATGTCGGTGCTCTGCTCTGGTTTCTGTTAAAAGTTTTGCCAAAGCCACCCGTTTGATCTGTCCCCCGGAAAGCATTCCCATTTTGGCACTGAGATCCGTGATCTTCAGCTGAGAGAGAATCTGCGTCATTTCATTTTCCAGATCCCACGCTTTGTGAACTTCCATTTCAGCCAGAGCTTTTTCCATAAAATCAGGGTCGTCTGACAAGAGCGACTGATGGTAATTTTTCAGTGCCTTGATCGGAGCCGAGTCTAAGGTCATCATAAATTCTTCAATCGTTAAATCAGATTCAAAATCAATTTCCTGATCAAAAAGAACCACCTGAATGTCTTTATTAATGATTACCGTTCCGCTGTCTGCAATTTCTTTTCCCATCAGGATTTTCAGGAGAGTAGATTTACCGCTTCCGTTTTTGGCAACAATGGCAATTTTATCCCCTTCATTGATGTTGAAAGAAATATTTTTAAATAAAGTTTTTATTCCGTAGGATTTTGTAAGATTCTCAGCCGCAACGTAATTCATTTGATATAGAAATTTTGTGGGGCAAAAATACGAAATATTAAAGGTTTAAGATGATAAATATAAATTGCTAACCATTTTTAATGTAGATTTGAAAAACAAAATAAAACATAAAATTATGATACAAATTAACTTTTTGGCAATATTATTTGCATCTGTTGTTCCTTTAGTGATGGGATTTATTTGGTATAACCCGAAAATTTTCGGAAAAGTATGGATGAAAGAATGCGGTCTCACTGAAGAAAAGATGAAAAGCGCAAACATGGGACTTGTGTTTATTTTCTCAATTATTTTGTCAGCGCTTATCGGTTTCTTTTTACAGTTTGTAACCATACATCAGTTTGGAGCACTGGGAATGATCGGGGGAGATGAAAAGCTGGCAAAGCCATCTTTTATGGCATTTATGAATGATTATGGCACTGCATACCGTTCATTCGGCCACGGTGCGCTGCATTCTTTCATGTCCGGGATTTTCTTCGTCTTTCCATTAATTGCAATCAATGCAATGTTCGAAAGAAAATCATGGAAATATGTGATGATCAATTCTGCTTACTGGACGATTACCATTACCATTATGGGCGGAATTATCTGTGGATGGTACGCCATTGACGGTTTCAATATGGTCACTCCGAAATAATTTCCATTAATAAATAATAAGGTTGCATATCCAGTAGCCTTTTTTATGATCTATACATTTACAGTATTTACTTCTTCCAAAGAACTTCCCGGCAATTGGAATACCATTGTTGGCCAACATAATGTGTTGCTATCCAGAGAGTATTTTCACAGTTTAGAGTTTGCATGCCCGGAAAACATGAAGTGTTATTTTGTTGCCTTTTTTAAAGAAAAACGGCTTATTGGCGGTGCGTTATTCCAGTATCTGAATTTTGTACAACATAAAACATTTCAGAAAGGCAATTCCTTCTTTAATATTAAAAATTATATTACCAAAACATTTACAGAAGATATCCTGATTCTGGGAAACAATATGCTGACCGGGCAAAACGGGTTCTACTTTGATCCGGCGGAAATTGCCATTACTCACACTGTTGATCTGCTCGCAGAAGCATCTTTTGAGCTTCAGAAAAGAAAAAAAACATCTTTGATTACGTATAAAGATTATCAGGAAAATTTTATTACCCATTTTAAAAGTAAAAATATCAGATCGTTTTACAGATTTTCTGTGCAGCCGAATATGATTCTCAATCTGAGAAACCGATGGATTAGCTTTGATGATTATTTGAATGCTCTCTCAACCAAATACAGAACCAGGGCCAAGTCTGCAAAGAAAAAAAGCATGGGGATAGAAAAATCAGAGATATATATTGAAGACCTTAGAAAATATCAGAAAGAAATGAATATTCTGTATCAGAATGTCGCTGAAAATGCTCCTTTCAATACATTTTTTCTTCCCGAAGATCATTTTGAGAATCTTAAAGAATCTCTGAATGAAAACTTCAAAGTCTTCGGGTATTTTTTTAACAAAAAACTGATTGGTTTTTATACTTTAATTCTTAATAACCAGGATATTGACACCTACTTTTTAGGGTATGATAAAAAAATTCAGAAAGAAAAACAAATCTATCTGAATATGCTTTTGGATATGACAGAGTTTGGGATCAATCAACACTTTCACCGCATTATTTTCGGGAGAACTGCTTTAGAGATAAAATCCACAATTGGCGCAGAACCGGTAGAGATTTTCGGATTTATAAAACATAACAACCGATTAATCAACCGCTTTATGGAAAAGATATTCCCATTTCTGAATCCTAAAATTGAATGGATACAGCGAAAACCTTTCAAATCTATTTAATCCAAAGTAAGCCTTTTAAGCGACCAGATTCCGCCATTGTACAGATCCAGGTCTACTTTGGTATTGATGCCGTATACAATTCCGTTTTCGGAAAACTGCCAGAAATTCCATTCGTCATCAGGAGATGGGGTAGGAACATCATTATAATTGGCAAGCCAAAGCGGATAGTCATCAAATTCTCCTTTCAAAAAATCTTTATAATAATGATAATATGTGTAAATGATCGGTTTTTCACCATACGTTTCCTCCACAATTTTACACCATATTTTAAGATCTTCCACCAGTTTTTTATTAGATTTTCGCCGGGATATTTTTTCGATGTCTAAAATAGGTGGCAGATCACCGCTCTCCAGCTTCACGTTTTCCAGAAAATTATTGGCCTGAAAAACAGGATCTTCATCTGCCCTGTAAAAATGATAAGCACCGCGGATCAGATTGTGTTTTTTCGCCTGTTGCCAGAATTCACTGAAATGTTTATCTGCACTCCGGTTTCCCATTGTTGCACGCATTACCACAAATTCCAGAGGGATGGTTTTGTTCCCGATGCTCAAGCTGTCCCAGCTAATGTCTTCTTTATTCTGATAATGTGAGATATCAAAACCATAGGTTTTGTCCAGATTATTGCTTACAATTTTTTGAATTCTGAAAGCCTCCTTTTCACTGTTATGAAGTTTTTTATGACTGAATTTATTAAAGTACAATGCATAATAATAGCTGATCGACTGCTTCAGGTACAATCCTGTCCCGATAAGCGCAATAACGAGGATGAGCAATACGACCTTACGCCGGAAAAAATAATTCTTCCGTCTGGTTTTATGAACGTTTCTGACAGTTTTTTTGGAGTGTTTTTTTAAGGCCATAAAGTTTTGCAAAACTAACTTTTTTGCGCTTTAAAATGCTAAATAAAATCTGTAAATTTGTGTATTATGGAAACACGCGAAAAGGTTATCATCATCGGAGGCGGTTTTGCAGGTCTTCAGCTTGCAAAAACATTAAATAATAAAAATAAAAAGGTAATCGTTCTTGACCGGGTGAATCACCATATGTTTCAGCCGCTTTTTTATCAGGTTGCGTGTGGGCGAATAGAACCTTCCAATATCTCTTTCCCGTTCAGAAAAATTTTTCAGCAATCCAGAAATACACAATTCAGACTTACAGAGGTGAAAGAAATTCTTCCCGAGCAGAATAAAGTGATTACAGACGGTGCAGAATTCACTTACGATCAGCTGATTATTGCGACAGGTTGTAAGACCAATTTTTTTGGAAATAAAGATCTCGAAAGCAAAGCTTTCGGAATGAAAAATACACAGGAAGCCATCGGAATCCGAAATCATATTCTGATGACTTTTGAGAAACTGATTCTTGAAAAAAAACGCAGTGACGACGGAAACTGGAATATCGTTATCGTAGGAAGCGGTCCGACCGGAGTAGAACTTGCAGGCGCTTTTTCAGAAATGAAAAAAGAAATCCTTCCCAGAGATTATCCTTATATGAATTTTGACCAGCTGAAAATCATTCTGGTAAGTTCTACCGAAAAACCTTTGGCAGTAATGAGCCCTGAAGCACAGGCTAAATCTGAACAGTATCTTAAAGAACTCGGGGTACATTTTATGAGTGGGGAAGTGGTTACCGAATATGACGGTGATAAAGTGTTTTTGAAAAGCGGAAAACAGATTCCTTCTAATAATGTAATCTGGGCAGCCGGAGTGGTAGGAAATGTGATCGAAGGGTTTTCTGCAGAAAAGCTGATCAGAAACAGATATATTGTTGACCGATACAATAAAATAAGAGGGTACGAAAATATATATGCCATCGGTGATATCGCCTATATGGAAACTCCTAAATATCCCCAATCTCATCCGCAAGTGGCCAATGTTGCCATCAATCAGGCAAAAAATTTAGGAAAAAATTTATTGAAAAAAGCAGGCGACAAGTGGAATGAATATGAGTACAAAGATAAGGGATCTTTAGCAACGATCGGGAAACACAGAGCGGTAGTAGATTTACCTTTTATTAAATTTCAGGGATTTTTAGCGTGGTATTTTTGGATGTTTTTACATTTAATGCTTATTTTGAGCGTCCGAAATAAATTGGCCGTGTTTTTTAACTGGATGTGGAGCTATTTTAATAAAGATTCATCCTTACGTTTAATCATCTCGCCCAATAAGAGAAATAATACCCAACAATGAGAATTGATATTATAAGTGTGCTTCCGGAATTGATGGAAAGCCCGTTCAGAACTTCCATATTGAAGAGAGCTGTAGATAAAGGTTTGGTGGAAGTGCATTTTCATCAGTTAAGAGACTGGTCGGTCAATAAACATAGACAAATTGACGATGAACCTTACGGCGGCGGTGCAGGAATGGTGATGATGATCGAGCCTTTAGACAAATGTATTTCTGAACTTAAATCTCAAAGGTCATATGATGAGATTATTTATCTGACTCCCGACGGAACAACACTTAATCAGAAAATCGCCAATTCACTTTCTATCAAAAATAACCTTATTTTCTTGTGTGGTCATTACAAAGGGATTGATCAGCGGGTAAGAGACCTTCATATTACCAAAGAAATATCAATTGGTGATTATGTTTTAACAGGAGGCGAATTGGCAGCCTGTGTTCTGGCTGATTCTATTATTCGTTTGGTTCCTGGAGTTTTAAATGACGAACAAAGTGCTTTGACAGACAGCTTTCAGGATGATCTGCTTTCTCCGCCTATTTATACCAGACCCGAATCGTACAAAGGCCTGGAAGTTCCAAAAATTCTCCTGAGCGGAAATTTTTCTAAAATTGAGGAGTGGAGACATGAGGAAGCCATAAGAATTACTCAGGAAAAACGTCCCGATTTACTGTAATCTTTCAGAATCTATACGATAATTTTACCGCTTCATTAGTTTTTTAAAGATTATTTTTTCTTTATTTTGCATTCAAATGGCAGAATTTATTAAAAAATCATTGAAATTATACCTTAAAATTTATAAAATAACTTCAATAATTATAAATATTAATGTTTTATATAAAAAATAACTCTTTATTCTTTAATAATCATTAAAAAAATAATAAATTTACATTTTAAATTAAATATTAGAAATTTGTGTAAATGGAATTGTTTGCTTTTTATAATGTAGAAAATTTATTTTTACCAGATCCTGTTCCCGTTCACCATTCGGACCCGTCAAAATCGGGACTTAGAAATTGGGACGAAAGGAAATATAAAAACAAGCTTTTTAAAATTGCGCATGTTTTTCAGTTAATAAAAGAGGAAGCAGGAGTTTTGCCGTTTATGATCGGGTTATCTGAGATCTCAGGCAAAAAAGTTTTGGAAGAACTCACCGGGACGGAACCTTTCGGCTCCAGATATGGCATTGTGCATTATAATTCTATGGATGAAAGAAAAGTAGATGTTGCACTGCTGTATGATCAGTCAAAAATAGAAATTCTACACTCCGAAGCAATTACCTTCTTTTTTGAAATTATAGATGAGAATGTAGAGAATTACGATACCACGAGAGATGTACTCTTTACAAAAGTAAAATATAAGGAAGAAATCATCAATGTTTTTGTGGCACATCTTCCTTCCAAAAGAGAAAAAGACATTAATCTGCCAAAACGCACGTATATCCTCAGTCAGCTAAGGGAAAAGATCATCAATATTGTCAATACTGAAAAAGAAAGCGTGATTCTCTGTGGTGATTTTAATGAAAATCCCGATGAAGAAAACATCAAAAACATTCTTTACGACCACAATGCCGTGCAGATTTTGAAAAATCCTTTTCAAAAATTGTATTCTGAAGAAAATTTTTCTGCATTTCATTATAAATCTGGTTTGTTATTTGATCAGATCATGCTTTCATCTTCTTTATATGAAAAAAGCAGTGCTTTATATTTTGACGATGCCGGAGTTTTTAAACCTGAAAAAATCAGGAGCAGAAACAAAATGTTTTCCAGCAGGCCTTTTAGAACGTATGCAGGAACGCGGTATTTAGGAGGTTACAGTGATCACTTTCCGGTATATATCGTATTTAATACCTAATAAAAATAAAATATCATAAATAAATTAAAAATGAAGAATTCAACCAATGTAAGCTATCATCTGGATCCGCTTGACAAAGAAATTATTTATATGCTGATGGACAATACCAAAAGTTCTTTGGCCTATATTTCAAAGCAAGTTGGGATTTCGACTACAGCGGTTCACCAAAGAATCAAAAAATTAGAACAGGCAGGAGTGATTGAAAACTCCATCTCTTTTCTTAATCCCCGAAAAATCGGATATAAGGTAGTGTCTTATATTGGTATGTTTCTGGATCAGCCAAGTCATTATCCTGATGTGATCAAATCGCTGCAGAATGTAAATGAAGTGGTAGAAGCACACTATACCACAGGAAATTATACTATCTTCCTGAAAGTGCTTTGTAAAGACAATGATCACCTGATGGAAATTCTGAATCAGCTTCAGAAACTGAAAGGCGTTACCAGAACAGAAACGTTTATCTCTCTTGAACAAAGCATCCAGAGACAGCTTAAAGTATAATTACAATGAATATTGCCCGCTATTTGGATTCCACTTATCTGAAAACGCCTGCTCAATCCGGGCTTTCAGAAGAAGAAATATTGCAGAAAGACATCGATCTTGCTCAGGAAGCTATTGATCATGCCATTTTTGCAGTAATGATCCGTCCGGATTATGTTTCGGAAATCAAAAAGTATATTCTGAAAAAAAAATCAGATGTTCAGGTAGGAACAGTGATTGGCTTTCATGAAGGGTCATATTCTATTGATGAAAAATATAGTGAAGCCGCCAAAGCCATTGCAGACGGCGCAGATGAGCTTGATTTTGTAATTAATTATAACGCGTTTCTTCAGGGAAATCTGAAATTAGTAGAAAAGGAGTTTATACAATGTACGCAATTGTGCATAACGCATCATAAAACAGCCAAATGGATTATTGAAATTGCTGCGCTGACAGATTCCCAAATTGCAGATCTTACCCGACAGATCTCTTTATGGGCAGAAACAAACTTCTCTGAAAATGATCTTTCTCAGATTTTTGTAAAATCTTCTACAGGTTTTTATGAAACTAAAGACGGAAAGTCAAACGGAGCCACTTTTGAAGGAATCAAAATCATGCTTGAAAATGCAGGGAAACTCCCTGTAAAAGCGGCGGGCGGTGTAAAAACTTTTGAAGATGCCGAGAAAATGATTAAGCTGGGTGTTGCAAGAATAGGAACTTCTTCAGCTTTAGATCTCATCAAACATGAAAGCTCTTCAGAGGGATATTAATAAAAAAGACTCATTCAATTTGAATGAGTCTTTTTTTTATTAAAAGAATGGTTATACTTTCTCAGAATATTCTTCATAAAATGCCTCGGTTTCTTTAATCACCTCATCCATCTCAACCAAAGAATAGACTTCTAAAAATTTTCTTCTGAAATCTTTAAAATGCGGGATACCACGGAAATAATTGCTGTAATGCTGTCTCATCTCAATCAGTCCCAGTTTTTCTCCTTTCCATTCTGCACTCCACTCTGCATGTTGGCGCACAGCCAGTAATCTGTCTGATATCGTAGGAGCATCAAGATGTTCACCGGTTTCGAAAAAATGTTTGATTTCGTTAAAAATCCATGGGTATCCAATCGCGGCACGGCCAATCATAATTCCATCACAGGCATATTTTTGTTTGTATGCTAATGCTTTTTCCGGAGAATCGATATCACCGTTTCCGAAAATAGGAATTTCAATATTTGGGTTCTGCTTAATCCTTGAAATATGTTCCCAGTCGGCTTCGCCTTTATACATTTGTCCGCGCGTTCTTGCATGTATGGTCAAAGCTTTGATACCCGTTTCCTGAAGGCGTTCTGCTACTTCATCTATATTAATTGAATGACTGTCCCATCCCAAACGTGTTTTTACGGTAACCGGAAGACTCGTAGAACGCACAACAGCTTTTGTCAAACGCACCATTAAGTCAACATCTTTTAAAACTCCGGCTCCGGCTCCTTTACAGACTACTTTTTTTACGGGGCATCCAAAATTAATATCTACCAAATCAGGGTTTACCGTTTCCACAATTTTTGCAGACATCGCCATGGCTTCTTCATCACCTCCAAAAATCTGTATTCCTACTGGTCTTTCATAATCAAAAATATCCAGTTTTTTTCGGCTTTTCATTGCATCACGAATCAGCCCTTCGGAAGAGATAAATTCTGAATACATCAAATCTGCACCGTGCATTTTGCACAGCCTTCTGTACGGAGGATCGCTTACATCTTCCATAGGTGCCAATAAAAGCGGAAATTCCGGCAGTTGTATATTGCCTATTTTTATCATGGTGCAAAGATAATGAAATTCTGAACTTTAATGAATTTGAAAATTTCTATGGGTATTATGCTTGAAAAACAGCGAATAGCTAATTTTAAAATTATTGTTAAAAACTCGCCTTTACCTGCATGCTTCCGATGTGAATCGTTCTGTCGCCGGAATTTCTGCCTTCATAGTTTAAATTTAACTGTAAGAAAGAGTTGATTGCCTGTTGTACAAATACACTCCACACCTGGTTTTTACCGGGTTTTAAACCATCAAGCATTTGGTTGCCGACGATGCTGAAATTGTTTCCGGTAAAATTATTATTAATAAAAGAAAAATTTCCTCTGATTGATGTTTTTTTACGTTCCCACTGTATGGTTCCGGTAATATCGAATGCTTTTAAAAGTTCTTCACCGTCTACACGCTGTTTTTCACGATAGGCGGAAGAAAACTCTGCCTGGATCGCGTCTGTGAATTTATAGGTTGCTTTTGGCTTGGTTTCAAAATTGTGCAGCCTGTAATCTCTTGTGGCAAAAAGCTGGGAAGAATTTTCCAGTTCGTGCACAGAATTTTCCCAGTCTACCCGGAATTCTTTATTAAACCAATACCCGACGTTTACAAAATGCGAAACCTGATTTCTTTCTTCATTGCTGAAATTGGCATTGATGAGGTTGTCATTTTTTATAAAGCGGTAGTTTCCGTTCCAGCCGGATATTTCAGTAGGGTTAAACTGTACGGAGGTTAAAATATTCTGGTTTTTAAGAATCTGATCTTCGCTTTTTTCGAAAGGATTAAATACCAGAACTTTGTCTCTTTTAAAATAAGAATTCTGAGAGTTGAGGGAAATATTAAAATTCCAGCGTTTTAAAAATTTATTTTCAGAATTGAATACAATAGAAGGATTCACAAATAACGCCAGTTGTAATTTGTTTTTATTAGAAGGGATGTAGCGTACAGAATTGGTGTAAATTCTGATGTACTGTGCAAGATCAGAATATTCTGCAATTTCAAATTCATCAAGCTGCTGAACGCCGTCGCCGTTATAATCGGTCCATTTGTAAATTCCCTGTCCGTCAGTTACTTTGATATATTGAAATTCCCGCTGCGCTTCCTGCCCGTTTCCTAACTCATAGAAAGCCTGCAGCCGCATTCCGTTTTTGAAAAGCTGCTGGTTGTACAAAATATTCCCAACCACAAAATCTTTATTCTGATTCACATCTGCATCTTCGTTTCTGTAAAAGAATTTGCGGTAATGAAGCAATGCGTTTAAGGTAGTTTTTTCGGTTTTAATGATCTGGCTTTCTGCCATGAAGCCCAAAATCCTGTTCATATTCTGGAGCCTGTTGTCACGCACGGAATCATTGTCTCTCATATAAATTTTAGACAACAGCTTTGTTCTCGTACTGTCTCCTATTTTTCTTTGTACAAACAGTTCTTTCCAGCTGAAACTGGTAACATCCATCAATTGGGTGTCATTGTATTTCTTCTCATTATGTTCCATGCTTCCACCCAGTGTCCAGCTTCCTTTTTTGCCGGTATATTCACTTGATGCACCGCCTCTTATGAATTTTGTATCCTGTAAAGTGGCAGTGGTATTAAGATAGGATATGCTTCCTTTGGTGAAAAAATTACCTTTTATCCAGCCGAAATCAAGATCATTTTTTAGCCCTTTATAAGAATCCTGCTCATCAAGATAGTTAAGACGGTAATTGATAACAGAATTGTTTTTCCATTTATTTAAAAAGCTGAAAATGAATCTGTTTTGGGTTCTACCATTAAATTCCTGCGCGAGGTTAAAGTCTCTGGAGAATTCTACATCATTGATGCGGTCCAGAATATGAAACTGACTGTCGATATATTGATATTCAAAGCTCGGCGTACCTCTCCAATTGTTTTTGGTGAAGGTTTTATTTCCGAAAATTCTTGCGGCATATCCTATGTTCTGATCAGAATCTTTTGAAGAAAATAGATTGAGATCATAGTTGCTCAGAGAAATATCGGCACCTATTTTTCCATCCTTTAAAAGGTACTCAGAATTTAAGGTATATACCTGGGATTTTTGTGGAGAGGGCAGTTTTCTCACTGCTCTGTAGTCTCCTGAGTTTGGCCCTACATATTCGAAAACCCTTCCGTTATTAGTAGTCTGGGTAAGTTTGTAATCTCCCAAACCGGCTCCAAAATAAGTAAAAGAAACCTGATATAAAGTCTGGGTTACATCGGTAGAAAACTGATAATGATTTCCATTGCTGTCCTGAACAAGGCTGTACAGGATTTTATTCACATCAAACTCCGACACTACTCCCGAAGGTGCATACATGAGATTGGGGTCATTTCCGGCACTGGCAAGAATCTGCTCGTCTTCTTTGGATAAATTCAGAGCCAAAGGAGCGTTCTTGTTGTCATTTTCCATAAACCAGTTCAAACCAACTATGAATTTTTCGCGCTGATGTTCCAGTCTTCCGGTAAATAAATATCTGGAGTAATTTCTGTTGGTATAATTAAATGATATTGTAATAAAATTCTGTTGAAAAATAGGCCTGAAGCTAGTAAAAGTGACTTCTCCGGTATTATAGTTAATAATGTAATCCTGATTTTCACCGCGTTTCATCAAAATACCGTCGATAAAAACCTGCTCCGAACCTGAAATCAGCGTGATAAACTGTTCGCCGTTTTTTCCCGTAAGCCGATACGGTCCCTGATTTCCTTCCACTCCCTGAAAACGGATTCTGTGAAATTCACTTCGGGCAACGCCCATTGATACATCGACAAAAGTTTTGTTTTCAGTTCCGAATTCGGTTTGAAACTGAAGCCCCATACTTCGTCTTTGGTATTTGGCAAAATAATTTTTGTTATCAACGAGATCCAGATGTCCGGCTCTGAGAATAGATTTATCCTTTATATTAAGCTGCATATAGATTTTATCAAACTCTTCTAAAGTCTGGGTATATCCATCTGCCTGAATCGGGAGGTTATGATCTGAGATGCTTGCCAAAATGGTAACATCTTTTGATAATCTGCCAGAAATCTGCAGATCCATCGAACTTTGTACCGACTGTCCCTGATTATTCCCAAAGGTAATCCCACGGATAATAGAACCTTTAGAATTCAGTTCGCCTAAAAATCTTTTTTTATCATTTCTGGCAAGAACAGCTTCGTCTACAATAATTCTGTTGCTGGTCTTTACAAAATCCATCGTGTCTTTCGCAAAAATATCCTGCTCAAGCCTTGCGGCGAGAATGCTGTCTTTCTTTATAGAGTCTTGTGGAATATTTGGATTTTTCCAAGAGAAAATCTGAGCCTTACTGGTAAATAAGCCTATGAAAAGAAATAAGAAAATCAGAACAGAATTCCGCAAGTTTTCCAAAATAAGTGGTAAAAATAACTAAAAAATGTGAACAGTAGCGACTTTAGCATTATTAACAGAAAATTAACCTGATTATTGTTTAAATAAAAAAAATAGCAGTAATTTTGCGGTGTAAATTATTAATAATTAAAATTTAAAATTAGATATTATGAAAAAAATCTTTACAATTTTAGGAATGGTTGCTATTTCAGCATTTTCGAACGCACAAATAGTAATCAATGAAGTGTATGGTGGAGGTGGTAATAGTGGTGCTACTTTAATTAATGATTTTATTGAGTTGAAGAATATAGGTTCTTCTTCAGTTACCTTGACGAATGCTACCATTCAATATGCATCTGCTGCGGGTACTTTTAATCAATATCATACATTACCAACAATTACTTTGACTCCGGGACAGACTTATCTGATTCAGGAAGCTGCCGGAACTGGAGGGACAGCTGCTTTGCCAACACCAAATTTTATAGCGACAACAATTACTAATTTTGATGGAACTACGAATACAAATGTTGGATTAGCCATGGCTGCAGCTGCAGGAAAAGTTGTTTTAGCAAGTAATGCTACTCAGGTAACTGCTGCTACAAGTACAAATGTACTTGATTTTGTAGGTTACGGTACTACAGCAAGCCAGTATGAAGGGACTGCTCCCGCTGCCGCTCCATCGGCAACAAACTCTACTGCTAGAATAAGCGGTGATACCAATAGCAATGTTAATGACTTTGCGGCCGGAGCTCCAACTCCTCAAGCTACAGGTACTGTATTAGCAGTTTCAGATCTTAACAAATCAAAATCAAGCTTTATCAAAAATACTTTCGTGAAGAATGAGGAAATTATCTTCGGATCTGATGTGAAAGAGGTGAAAGTATATAATATGTTTGGTCAAATTGTAAAGTCTGCAGCTGTAAAAGGAAACGCATCTTTAAATGTTGCTGAATTGCCGAAAGGAAACTATATCGTAACAGGAATGGTAAACAATCAGCCGGTTTCTCAAAAAATCTTGAAAGACTAATTTAAAAAATTCAAATTAAAAAAGAGGCCACTTCATTGAAGTGGCCTCTTTTTATGTAATATTTACGTTTTTTATGTAATATTTGCTTTTTGTATAGATATTTAATTTTTAATATAATTTAACTATAATGTGGTATTTATGAATATATGGTATTGTATTTGTTGTTTTTTTATCAAATCAACCAAATATTATTATTATGAAAAAAGTATTTACTTTTATCGGGCTTGTTCCGATAGCTGCATTTTTTAATGCTCAGATTGTAATTAATGAAATTTATACAGGCGGAGGAATTCTAGGAGCCACGCTTACGAATGATTTCATAGAGCTGAAAAATATTGGCTCTACCACAGCTTCTCTCAACGGGGCAACCATACAGTATGGTTCCGCTACCGGTGCATTTACACAATACCACACTTTACCGAATATTACGCTTCCTCCCGGACAAACCTATTTGATTCAGGAAGGTTCAGATGGCGGTGGTATTATTAATCTGGTTAATCCCAACCTAATTGTTAACACAGTCCTTAATTTTGACGGATCAGGTCCTGTTGTGGGAGTAGGACTGGGAATTGCATTAACTTCAGGAAAAGTTGCGTTGGCAAGTAATACAACACAGGTGACAGGACCTACCGCTTCCAATGTGTTAGATTTTGTAGGCTATGGCTTGGCAAATCAATATGAAGGATCTGGAGCGGCACCTTCACCGTCAATTCTTAATTCAATTTCGAGAATTACGGGTGATACAAACAACAACAGTGTAGATTTTACAGTTGCACTTGCATCGCCTCAAGCTGGAACTTTAGCAGTAAATGATATGTACAGCAATACTCCGCGGTATACTTTTATTAAAAATTCTATGGTAAAAGATGATGAAATTATTTTTGGAGCAGAGGTTAAAGATATCAAAGTGTATACTTTATCAGGTCAGCTGGTGAAAACTTCTTCCGTGAAAAACAATGGAACACTGAATGTAAGCGAACTGGCGAAAGGAAATTATATCATTACAGGAACAGTTAACAATCAACCGGTTTCTCAAAAGATTTTAAAAGATTAATTAGAGTAAAAACTTAATTAATTGCTAGCAGCTGTCGATAGACAGCTGTTTTCTTATTTAATACCAACCCCTTCTTGCGGCATTGATGATGGTGCCTAAATTTAAAACCAACGTATATCGTATGCGTTTTGCATAATCTTTAAAACCGGGTTCAAAACCTAATGACGACTGCACAGGAAGATAAATCTCAAGAAAATCGGGAATCACTCGTACTTTCACACCGCTATCCCAGATAAACTGAGTAGAGCTGTTTTTATTTTTATACAGTCCTGCATCGGCATAAATATGAAAAATTTTCCAGACGCTTGAATCTACGTTGAATGAGGTAATCCATTGATTGGCAGTTCCGGGAATAAAAGATTTAAAGCCACCGTCTGCCAAAATAAACTGCTGCGACAAAATTCCGCCTGTTGCACTCTGCCCGAGAAGATTATAGGAAAAGGAATAATCTGAAACTTTAGAAATCCCGTAATCGAAAGTATTGTTGCGGGTTTCATTTCTGGCAAAATATCCTCCGAATACTCTCAAACTCAGCTTCTGTCTTGGAGCAAATTCCCACCGGTAAAAACCTTCCGCTGTAATTTTATTAAAATCCTGCATTCCCAAAGTACTGATGCTGAAGCTTTTTTCATGAATCATCTGATTGTCTGTGTAGCCATATCCTACACTCCAGAGGTTATATTTATCGTATTCTCTGTTAGCAATCATTTTTTCATTAAGATCTTTTTCAAAATAATTGTAAGAAACAGCAATTCCACGGCTTACTGTGCTTCTTGGGTTTTTTCTGAAACTGATATTAGAATACAGAGACGCTTTTCTATACGCAAGATCATAATCATAATGAAAATAAGAACCTGAAATTCCAAAAGTAAGGCTCCGGATAATGCTTTCAGCGGGTAAAAAAGAATAAGAAACTGCTCCTGATCCCGTAAATTTTCCTGTGCCGGTGCTGAAAGACGGAGTAATCGAGTAGAGGAACTTCTGATCAAACAGCGATTGATTTTTAAAATTCATCCCGATCAGAAATTTATCATAGGTGTTGCTGAAACGTATTCTCGGATTCAGATACACTTCACTGAATTCAGGATTGGGGATATCTTTAATCAGCTTAAATTTAATTTTTTTGGCATTTGAAAAAAAACCTTTTGTATACCGAAAATTATCACCGTAATTGGCCTCCGGAAAGATATAATTGTTATTCAGGGTTATCTTGTAAATATCTTCAGCGGGCAGTGTAATTATTTTTTCTTTCACATTTTCTTCCGTCTCAAACCAATACGAGGTTTTCTCACCTTCTTTAGTCTGGGTTTCCAGTTTTAGAGGAATTGCCTTATCTGTATTTTTTGTTATTTTGATATGTAGCGAACCATCTTTCGCTTTTACATTTTTTAATTTAAAATTAACTCTGTTTTTCTGCTTCAGGAAATCGGTAAGGTAAGACGCGGAATGATCTTCTTGGGCAATCTTTTGTAGAAAATCTTCAGGATCTGTCTGTCTGTCTTTGTTTTTTGAAATATATTCTTTTACTATTTTATTAAAATTTTCTTCTCCCATTTTATCTGCAGAAAAATTGAAAAGGCTTCCCGTCTCAAAGCTGCTAATTGCCATATCATTAAAATTACTTAAAACCGAAAAAGGCTCATCAATTTTCTGGTCAAGATTCTGAGACATGATATATTGATATGCCAAACCATAACGGTCAATTAATTTCACTTTTGAAGCATTGAAAATCTTTAAAGGTTTGATTCCGATGATCCTGTTTTCAGGAAGATTTCCTAAAAGTTTGGTATCCCGGTAAAACTTTTTGAGATACTGAATTTCAAGATAAGATTTTAACCCGTTCTTAAACCAGTGATTATCCTCCTTATCTGTAATTATATTTTCATCAAGAATCTTTTTTGTAATGATTCCGAAATAGTCAAGATCTGTTTTTTCTGCATCTGTGAAAAGCTTAAATCTGAATTTCCAGAAGCTGATATCGTTATTTCCGAAAAAATCTTCTTTAGCTCTGAACTTTTCCGAGATAAATAATCTTTCAGGAATATCACCTACTTTTTCTTTAATAAATTTCAGATGCAGAGGAAGGAAAAATTCTAAATTCTGTATTTCCTGCGGACTGATTTCGTATCCAAACTGTATTTCGGTCCGGATATCCTCGGTGTTTATTTTTATAACAGGAAACTGACGTTGGGCAATGACAAATTCAGGATCCGTATTTGAATACCCTTCAAAAAGATGGTTTTGTCTCTCAGGAAGATTACTTTCAATAAATTGATTTTCGGGGAGATCAAAATTAAATGTCCAATATGTATTAAAGTTTACCGATTCTTCAATATCGTGATAACTGCGCTTAGTATTATTCTCGGGATCAAAATGATCCGGAACAATAAATAAATATTTTAATGCAATGGTTTGATCTGATGTTCCGTAGCCGGTAAATTTTTTATCAGGCAGCTGCAATTGATACTGCAATTGTAATTGTGTGCTTTTACCGTCTTCAAGTGGATTTTCTAACGCTAAAAATAAATTTTCTTCAGAAATTTGACGAATAACAAATGCCTGATTTTCTGAATTTTTAATGCTTAGAGAAAGAACTTTACCCAGCTCTTCAGGTTTTGCAAAATGCATACTGTTGTTGCGGTCTTCCAGTTTTCGGTAAACCAGTGAAGTTCCTCTTTTTTGATAAGCAGCAACCCAATTCAGAAGTTTGATGCTGTCTAACATTTTTCCGGAATGATTGTAATACGTGATAATCTGGGTGACATCAAGTATTTTTTTGTCGGGAGATAACTTTGCGGTCACTGCAATACTGTCTCTTTGTGCAGAAACCTGTACAATGCCCCAAAACAGAATAAAACAAATGCTAACGTTTTTCAATGATAATGATAAAGTGCCAAATATAACTTATTTAGAATACATTTCGGCAGATTAATGCTCTACCGGATTTTTTTCCAATGAATTTAAATAAGATTTCCATCCTTCATTTTTGTATATCAGAGCAGCTTGTTCAGGATTTTCAGATTGATAAATGCCACGTCCTACGATCATAAAATCCGTGTGAAGGGTTTTAAAAATATGTTCGGGTGTATTATATTGCTGTCCTTTTCCGTCTCCGGAATCTGCCAAGTTTACGCCTGGAGTGAACAGCAGGATTTCTTCCGGAATTGGGTTTTGTGAAACTCCGCCGATCACATTGGGATGGGATAAAGCAACCTTCAATGCTTCTTCGCGGTAACTGTTGGAAGTAAGCGTCCCTTTTGAAGACATTCCGACGATGGCTACAACTCCCACATTTTTAAAACAATCTAAAGATTCAAAACCACCAATCACCTGAGAAGTCACAAAATCTGCCCAGTCTGTGATTCTGAAAACTCCGCTCGTAAATTGCAGCTCCTGAGTATTTCCAATGTCTGCAAACTTCCGGTCTTCCATGAGTAAAAATTGATGTTTTAAGGCAATTTGCTTTAAAGGAAGGATGGTTTTTTCATATTCAAAATCTGAAATAATATCGATATGAGTTTTTAAAGCAATAATATGCGGGCCTACTTTTTCGGCTAAATCTAATAATGCCGCTGTTGTGGTAACGTCTGCGGATGCAATAAGGTTAGACTCTTTTGCCAGTGCAATTTCTAATAACTTTTTGGAAACAGAGTGCTGTGCGTTTTCAAATTTCTGCTGATAAGATGATCTTGTTTTTTCTTCAAACTGAATATGGTTTCCCAATAGAAAATCCTGAATTCTTTTTACCTCATCATCCGAAAGCTCGCCATTTTCCTGAAGAATGGTGCATACTTCTGAAATGTTGAACAGAGTATGAACCCGGTAACCTCTGCTTTCCAGAAGCTGTTTTCCGCCCTGTTCTCTATCGAGAACCACTACAATATCAGCAACTTTTAAATCTTCCTGCTCAATTTCGGCAATGGTTTCTACTAAAGATTTCCCGGACGTGATCACGTCTTCTACCAGAAGACAGTTTTGCCCTTTCTGATAAATACCTTCGATCATTTTTTTGGTTCCGTATTCTTTGGCTTCTTTTCTTTTTATGATTAATGGAATGTAACTTTCCAGCGACATCGCCGTAGCCATCGGAAGAGCAGCATAAGGAACTCCGCAGATGAGATCAAAATTGTCTAAAGGAAGCATATCCAATAGATAATTTGCAAGATTTTTTAGAATCTTAGGATCTGAGGCTAAAGGTCTTAAGTCTACATAAAACGGGCTTTCAATTCCGCTTTTTAAGGTAAATCTTCCGAATTTGATGATGCCGAGCTTATAGCACTCTAAAAAGAATTCTTTTTTACTTTCCATTATTTTTTATTAGAATATTGCAAATTTAGGAATTTGAAAGGAAAATGGGAAACTGATATCAGGTAAATACTCGAAGTCTATTAATAATAATTCAAAAAAACACTCCGGTGAAGGAATGTTTTATCTTTTATTTTACAACTTCTGCGTTGATAACCTTGGAATCATCTGTACGGTATTGCCGTTCTGCTTCCCAAAGTAGAAACTTATCAACTTCCCTGATCAGCTTAGGAATCGTTAATGATAAAATCGCCAGATCATCCAGAACACCGATCACAGGAACTGCAATCTCCGGTAAAAGATCGATCGGAGAAATCACATACAAAAGTCCTAATAGCGGTAATATGATATCAAGAGATCTTGTAGGATAAGTCCCTTTTCTCCACATATTGACCATTCTGAAAATATCGGGTATTTTCTTGACAAATCCTTTATGACTGATAGCCTCTTTAGCTAAATTAATTTTTGAGTATTTCATTTTTGTGTGTTTTTTTTTAAAATAATTCGACCCAGTATATTTCGCAAATTCTGTACCAAGAACTTATAAAATTGAGTTAAAAAAATTATTTGATCATATTATCAATAAAACGGTGAACAGATTCTGTGTTCCAGTCTGTTGAAGAATCTTCTTTGATAATGATTCTGCCGTTCTGATCCAGAAGAAAAGTAGTGGGAAATACTTTTGGAAGCAATTTTTCTGAGATCGGACTTTGGGCTATATAAACGGGGACAGTATATTTATTTTCCTGTAAAAATTTTCTGATGGCAGGTTCTTCATCTTTCATGGCAATCAGTACAAAATCTACATTTCCTTTTCTGCTTTCATATAGTTTCTGGATCGAAGGCCACTCTTTTCTGCAAGGAGGGCACCATGTTCCCCAAAAATTTAAAAAAACGGGTTTGTTTCTGAAATTTTTAAGATTGGTACTTGCTGTATTAATGCCTTGTAAATCGATATCATAATCTTCCGGAGCAATGTGTACTGCATCTTCAATAGCGGCTACAGGAAAAAACTGGTTTTTAAGAAAATTTCTTATATCAGGAACAAGAAAAACAGCGCCTAAAACAATAAGAATAACAAGATACGTAACTACTTTTTTCATAATAATTCTAAAATTTCCTGAATAGAATCCTTCCCTCTGTTTCGGGAATAATATACCTGTAAATCATTGTAAAAAAGATCTTTAGGATATGCTTCCGGGTTTGTTTTATATTTTACAAGTAAATCATGCCCGAATTTAGGACGTGGTCCCCACGAATTTTTTACATTAAAATCCTGATCCAGAATGATCACTTTTGGGATAGATTCTGTTCCGTTGGTCTGAAATTGACTGATAAGGCTTTTATCACTGTCACGTAAAAATATTTTTACCTCATTATGCCCTTCAAAAAACTTTACCAATGCCGGAACGGTCGCACTTGCATCGCCACACCACGCTTCAGAAATAATCAGAATTTTACCGTTGAAATTTTTTGATTTAAGCTGATCTTTCTGCGCTTCATCAATAACCATTTTTTTCAGGGTTCTGTCCATTCTCTGGATTCCGAGCTCATAGTAAGGTTTGTACTCCAGATCGTGTTCGCTCACAGGATATTCCAGCCTGTTATGGGCGATCTGAAGATATTCTTCGAAAGTAATTGCTTTATCCCAGTAGTTTTTCATCACTAAAAAGTATTTAAATTTCTTGTTTTGTTTATTAAAAATAAATCAGCCAGTACAAATGCAGCCAGATTTTCTACGATGGGTACAGCACGCGGAACGACACAGGGATCATGTCTTCCTTTTCCTTCCAAAATTACTGCATTGCCATATTGGTCTACACTTTCCTGCGGTCTTAAAATGGTCGCAACAGGTTTGAAAGCTACCCGGAAATAAATATCCATTCCGTTTGAAATCCCTCCCTGAATTCCTCCTGAAAGATTAGATTTCGTACTAAAATCTGTATTAAAGGCATCATTGTGTTCACTGCCGGTCATTTTTGCCCCACAAAAACCGCTTCCGTATTCAAAACCTTTGCAGGCATTAATATTAAGCATTGCTTTTGCCAGTTCTGCCTGTAGTTTTGAAAATACCGGTTCGCCAATTCCGGCAGGTACATTTTTGATAACGCATGTAATCGTTCCTCCGATCGTATTCCCTTCTTTTTTGATTTCTTTGATTTTTGAAATCATTTTTTCAGCGGTTTCTGCATCAGGACACCGTACTTCATTGCTCTCCGTTTTAGAAAAATCTAAAGCCTGATACGGCTTTTCACAAAAAATTTCGCCGACGGAAGAGACATACGCGTTGATTTCAATATCGGATAAAAGCTGTTTTGCCAAAGCACCTGCAACTACCCAATTGATGGTTTCCCGCGCAGAAGATTTTCCGCCGCCGCGATAATCTCTGATCCCGAATTTTTGATCATAAGTAAAATCAGCATGACTCGGCCGGTAAGACTGCGCAATATGATCGTAATCTTTTGACTTCTGATCTTCATTCTCGATCATAAAACCAATAGGGGTTCCCGTTGTTTTTCCTTCAAAAATCCCTGAAAGGAATGTAACGGTATCGCTTTCTTTTCTTTGGGTAACGATAGAAGACTGCCCGGGTTTTCTGCGATCCAGCTCATATTGTACTTTATCAAAATCAAGCGCTAAACCGGCCGGAAAATTATTGATAATTCCTCCATATGCCGCACCATGACTTTCTCCGAATGTGGTAAGACTTAAAAGATGACCTAGAGTATTGAACATGATACAAAATTACCGTTTTTTATCCAGATAATAAAGTCTGTGAAAGGTTAGTGTGAATACGTATTTTTGATTTTATCGATCACTGTTTGACTTTCCTTTTTTTCTTCGGGTGTCATTTTTTTCCAGATAAATCCTTTTCGTATGTTTTTGGAATCGATGCATTGAGGGAAAATTCCCGCATTGTGATCGTCAAAAATAAAGCTTTCTGAAATTGAAGGAAGGGGAGTGTCAAAATTAAAAGGGTATTGCTCAGAAACATGGTATTTTAAATTCCCAATTTTAAAAGAATTATATTTTTTGTAATGATAAATGGAAGGTCTGTATAGCTGTTTGATTTCAAATTTACCCATAAAACCACCGACTTTAAAACTCGGAATATAGGTCTGAAGCAACCCCGGAAATGATAGAAAAACTACAGAAATTAAACAGAGTACGGAGAAAACTGCGAGTGATTTTTTTGGGGTGAAAAAATCAAAAAGCATAACAAAAAAGATCACAAAAAAAACATCCATAAAAAAACGGTATTGCGCTGAAAATGCTAAAACCATTATGCTTTTTATGATTAATGAAACCCAGATAAATGTGATGATTTTATTCTTTTTTATTGCCGCATAAAGCGTAAAAATGATTAAGCTTATAATAAAAAATATATGGATATATGATTTAATCCCGGTAAGGAAAAGCCAGTTTTTAATAAGGTCAAATGCTGAAAAATGCTGAATTTGTTTATAAGAATATTGCGCATCGTAGGTTTTAAGGATAGCATATTGAGAAGATGACTGTAAAAGTACAGGATTGGGTTTCCATGAGATTCCGAGATCAAAAAAGGTTACCGGAAATATAGGGTATCCGAAAGTCCAGATGTTTTTAATAAAAAAAAGCAGGGCAATAAGAATTCCGAAAAAAAATACCTTAAAATGTGCTTTTGTAATGTAAGCACAATAAAAAAAGCTTAAAAAAGGCAGCCAGATCATCGTTGGTTTTATGGCAAATACAAATACTGAAAAGGCAAATATAAAAGTGGCATTTGTGTTTCCGGATAAGATTTCACGCAAAATAATCAATGAAAATATAAGAACCGGAAGATCCGGACTCGGCGATTGACAGAAAAATAAGAAAAAGGGGATAAAGCACAATTGAACCCAGCTTTTCTTTTCTATAATGTAAAAGGTATAAATAATGAGCAGTATGGCATTTATTCTTAAAAAAGGATCGGAAAAATTAGAAAATCCTGCTTGAAAAATATGCCATAAAGACATCTGTCCCAACGTGAGATCAAGATTTGAAATTCCTTTTACCAGTCCATATTCTTTTAGCCAGTTAATTGTCGGCACATAATATCCGTAATGATCCAAAATAAATGGATAATAAGAACCGCAGAAGAGGATAACACAAGATATAGTTACTAATAATACTGTTTCCTTTTGTGTGAAAGTATAAAATTCTTTAAAAAGTTTTTCTTTAAAAAAATAAAATAACCCTACGAGAATTGTGGGAACTTCTACATATATATTTAACGGGATAAAAAATGCAAGTATGGTCCAGATTACCGTTATTACAAAGATACCGGTTAAAGATTTTCCTGAAATTCCGTCGAAAAGCTGAGTTTTGAAAACAGACTCAAAGAATTTTCCCCATCCGGAAAGAGTGGGAATCATTACTATTGTTAAAAATAAAAGTATCAGCATAAAAAAAGATTGCTTAAAAATAAGCAATCTTTTATAGTATTGTAATAAATTATATTATCTTGGCTGCACTCTTCCACTTTTTCTGTCCTGTGCTCTACCCAATGTATATCCTGTTGCACCACCGACTACACCACCAATTACGGCACCCGCACCACGGTTTTTCTTATTAACAATCGCTCCTAAAGCGGCTCCACTTACTACTCCGATTGCGGTACCTTTCGCGGCCTCACTGATTCCTTTTTTCTTGGCAGTGGTTCCTTGAGAAGAGCTGCTTCCGGTATTGGCGTATGTTCCGTTTCCTGAACTTGTAGATCTGTCACGATATACCGTTCTCGTTTCTCTAATTACTTGCGGACGAGCGTTTGCAGCAGCTGTTTTGGCTTTCTGTGCTTCCGCTATACTGTCAGATTTTTTCTGGGCATCATATGCGAAACGCTCTCTTTCAATTGCTAATTTTTGTCTTTCTATCTCAAGCTGTCTTGACTGAAATTCAATCTTCTGTTGTTCTAATGATTTTTCTGCAACTTGATCATCCTTCTTACAGGCAGTCAGTACAAAAACTGAAACTAAACCTGCTAACACTATATTTTTCATAACTCAGATTTTTAAAATTAAAAAAGCATTAAACTCGTTAACCCTAATATTTCAATTATGAAGCCAAAATTTAGTTAATGAAATGTTAAAACCCGTGAAGTCAATAACCATAGGCGTTTCGAGTGATGAAATTAGTAAAAGAAAAATCTCCAATCATGTTGACTGGAGATTTTGAGGTACCTAGCGGATTCGAACCGCTGTAGATGGTGTTGCAGACCACTGCCTAGCCGCTCGGCCAAAGTACCATTTTTAAGGGTGTGCAAATATAAATATTTTTATTATTCAAACAAATTTTTTAAGCAGTTTCTTTTACTCCAATGCTGTTGATTTCATCTTTTAACTGTCTTTCAGATTCGTAATTCTTATAATTAATCACACGCGTATCTGTCATACTGTCGTGCCATCCGTCTGTGCCAAAAAATGTAAAGGCTTCGAAAGGAATTAACCGGTAAAGGCTTCGCGAAACAATCTGTCTTGTAGTTGGTTTCTTACCATCGGTACTGATTACTTTCGTTCCTGTAATATATTTCCCCGGAGTTCGGCCATCCGTAAAATTTTCCCAAAAGAAAAAATAGACAAATCCAAATACACTTCCCATAAACACATTCCATAAAAATCCACCATTATTGTAGAAATAAAAGAAATGGATAAATGTAACATTGTAGATAACTGCAGAAATAAATGATAAAATGAAGTTGATAATCAATAATATTATTGTGTCAATAAAATTATTAACAAATCTGGTTCCTAATGACGCCTTATGCCGGTCGACAATCTGTAAATATTTTTTCATGGTGGTTGTTTTATTTTTAAAAGCCTTTTAGGGTAAATCTTAATGTTGCATTGGTGTCAATAACGGCCGTAATTCCGGATGAATTGAGAAGAATCTGATTGGGTTTGAGTTTAAAGACCTTGCCGCTCAGTTTCAGGCCTTTATAATATTCTTTATTAAATGCTTCTTCAATACTTTTTTTTGAAGTATTCTCCAGCTCTTCTGTCGGAATGCCGTATTCATCTTCGATCATTTTTACGATCTTTCCCTTAAATAAAAGCGTAGCAGTTTTCTGGATGATGTTTAAGGTTTTAAGCTTAAACTTTGTGTCCGATAAGACGATTTTCTTTTTCATTTCATCATACACCGGAATTCCTGAAATAAAAGCCTTTCCTTTCACATAGCCTACTGTTTCTGCTTCTATCATGATCCGGTTTTCTTCGCCATATACTTTAATATCGGTAATTTTCACTTTTGAATCCCGGATATCATATTCCTTATTCAAAAAAGTTTTCCTGGCTATATTTGTCGCTTCGGAAAATGGAATATTTGCAGTGGTCTGCAATACAAACTGATCGGCGAGAAGTGGGATAAAATTAAAGTTCATCACTGTCTTTACCGGCTGGGAAGCTTCAGGCTTTGTACCGGTATATGTTTCTGAAAAAATATCAATCCCGATATTGGTGTCGATCTGGTTCCCGTAAAATTTTAAAGGCGTAATATTAACATTGATGGGTGTGATTTTCAGCCATGTATTGTATTCTTCGGAAATTTGAAAAGGTTGCGAAAAAGCATTCCAGGCCAAAACGGCGTATTGCTGAAAATTCAATTGTGCAGCCATTTGCTGATCTATGGTTTTACAGAAATTATATTGCTGTTCTTTGAGACTTTTCTCAACCAGAGAAGTGATAGGAATCTGTATTTTTCCAAAATCCAATACAGGTTTTTTTACCCATTTGAAACCCATTGGCTGAGTAAAAGTGCTTACAGACCAGTTGTTTTTAAAACTTATTCCCGTTTTGAAATACATCACCGTTTCAAAAGTGGTTTCCTGATAGGTATAAACGCCCAACGTTCCGATGCCTTTTTCTGCCCAGATTTTCAGGGGAACTTCAATTAAAATATTTTCGTGGGTGTCTCCTACGATTCTGATCGGACGCGTTTTCCAGACTTTTACTTTAAATTGATCATTATTATTATCGGTGTATGAATCATCCTGGAAAACCAGATCCTTTACGGAGGCATTGATCATATTGGTAACTTCTGACAACGGAATCGTAACCGGCATCGTGATGCTGGATTTTATTTTCGGAAAACTGTAAACAGCATTTCCGGAAGCGCCATTCTGTGCGAAAAAGCTGAACGAAACTAATAAAAATATAAAGCTGAATATTCTCACTGTGTTTGATTTTGATGCTGAAATTACTGATTTTCTGTAATTCCACCCAGAAGAAAGCTTTTTTCCAGCTCGATACTTGCGCCCTTCATTTCACCTTTCATAGGCGGGCTTGTTTTCGTTATTCTTAATTTAACATAAGAAACCTGGGCAAATTTTTCATGAATTTTTGAAATAATTCTTCCTGCGACATGTTCCATCAATTTAGAATTAATATTCATTTCTATATGAATGATCTCATTGATGTCTGCATAACTTACGGTATCGTTTACATCATCAGAATCGGCAGCATCCCACAAATCAGTATGGATTTCTGCATTGATGATGTAATAGGTACCGATGATATTTTCTTCAGGAAGCACACCGTGATAAGCATAGATTTTGACGTCTTCTAAAAATATTTTGCTCATATTATTATACTTAAAAAGCGAGTTAAACACCCGCTTTATTATTTTATTTAATGCTTTTTGACAGATCGAGCATAGCTTCAATCGGCTTTAAGGCTCTTAACCTGAGCTCTTCATCGATAATGATCTCAGGAAGTTCATATTTCATGCACAGATACAGTTTTTCCATGGTATTTCGTTTCATGTAAAAACATTCTGAGCAGTTGCAGCTTTCATCAAAAACCAAAGCAGGAATCAGTTCTTTATGCGGAGCACGCTTTCTCATCTCATGCAGAATTCCTTCTTCTGTTGCGATGACAAATTTTTGACAGTCATCTTGTTCCACAAAATTCAGAAGGGCAGAAGTGGAACCTATAAAATGAGCCAGTTGTAATACCGCTTCTTCGCTTTCCGGGTGGGCAATCAGTTTCGCATCTGGATTTTCTGCCATCTGCTGCGCGATTCTTTCCATAGAAAATGCTTCGTGTACGATGCAGCTTCCGTCCCACAGGATCATATCGCGACCGGTTTTCTGAGATAAATATCTTCCCAGGTTTTTATCCGGGGCAAAAATAATCGGGCGGTCTTTCGGCAGCGCTTCAATCACGGTTTCAGCGTTTGAGCTGGTAACAATAATATCGCTTTCGGCTTTTGTTTCTGCGTTACAGTTGATGTATGTCGCAATCAGCGCATTGGGATATTGCTCACGCATTTTTCTAAGGCCTTCACCGCTGCATCCGTCTGCTAAAGAGCATCCGGCCAATGTATCAGGAAGAACTACTTTTTTAGTAGGATTAAGGATTTTTGCTGCTTCCGCCATGAAATGGACTCCACAGAATACGATCATATCGGCATTGGTATCTTTTGCCTGTCTTGCCAATTGCAGAGAATCTCCCAGGAAATCTGCAATATCCTGAATTTCTCCCGGTTGATAATAATGCGCGAGAATAACGGCATTTTTTTCTTCTTTCAGTTTTAGAATGGCTTTCACCAATTCTTCACCTTCAGGAATAATAAGGTCTTTAATCTGCAAATACCCTCTTACAGGGATAGTAGATTTGGCTTTTTCTATATTTTCTGTGCTCATTTCAGCCTTTATGTTTTTGTTATTTTGGAATTTAAATCAGGAGTTTTGTTTAAACAGCAATTGTTCTCCTGTTTATATCCCTATGAATTTTTTTATTAAACTTTCTGTTTCTTTTTTGGCAATATCCAGGTCAGAATTAATGACAATTGTATCAAATTCTCGTGCATAGGTTAGCTCTTCCTCTGCTTTTTCTATACGGGTTTTGATGGTATCTGCATCATCAGTTCCTCTTGAGGTTAATCTTCTTTCCAATTCTTCAATAGAAGGGGGTTCTATAAACATAGACAATGCCTGTTCACCAAAGTATTTTTTCAGGGAAATTCCTCCTTTTACATCGACGTCAAAAATAACGACTTTCCCCTGATTCCATATTTTTTCAACCTCAGATTTTAGCGTTCCGTAATATTTATCGGTATATACTTCCTCGTATTCCACAAAAGCATCTTCAGCAATTTTCTGTCTGAATTCTTCAGGTGAAATAAAATGATAGTCTGCAGCATGCACTTCTGTTCCCCGCGGCTGTCTTGTGGTACAGGAAATTGAAAATTCAAGCTCGGGGAAAACTTTAAGACAATGTCTCACCAAGGTGGTTTTCCCGCTTCCCGACGGTGCCGAAAATATAATAACTTTATTCATATGGTTGTTGGTTTTTGTTTCTGGATGCAGGTTTATCTAGCAACCGTCAACTAACTAGCAACTAATTATAGTACATTTAGGGTCTGTTCTTTAATTTTTTCCAGGTCATCTTTCATCATCACTACCAATTTCTGAATTTCTGCATGATTGGCTTTTGAACCTAAAGTATTGATTTCCCGTCCGATTTCCTGTGAGATAAATCCTAGTTTTTTTCCATTAAATTTCTCGTTCTCCATCACCTCGCTGTAATATTTCAAATGTTGGGAAAGTCTTACTTTTTCTTCAGAAATATCCAGCTTTTCTGTGAAATAGGCCATTTCCTGATAAAAACGGGTTTCGTCTACATTTTCAAATTCTTTCAGCGTTTTTTGATACCGCTCTTTTACGGAATTGATTCTCACCTCCTCGTACGGAATAACCTCTGAAAGATATTGGTCTATATTTTTGATATTTCTTTCAAGCTCATCATGAAGAATTTTTCCTTCGGTAGTCCTGAAGTCGTCAAATTTATCAACAGCGGCATTGACGATTTTCGCCAAGGCTTCCCACTCACCATCATTCAGCTCATCCGGTCTGGAAGTAATGGCATCGGGAAGACGTACCGCCATCTTAAGATACTCATAGTCAGGACCGTCTGTAGCGATAGACCGCAGTTCTCTCATATAGGAATCGATGAGCCCTTTATTAATTTTTACATCATTAGACTCTTCGAGATTTTCTAAATTGATATAACAGTCTACTTTTCCTCTGATGATACGGTCGTTAAGAATTTTCCGGATCTCAAATTCTTTTTCTTTATATCGTAAAGGAACCTTAATATTCAAATCAAAGCTCTTGCTGTTTAATGATTTAATATCTACTGAAATCTTTTTTCCTTCAAAAACGTCTTCGGCTCTACCAAAGCCTGTCATTGATAAAATCATACTTTTCTATTGTCATACAAAGATAAACATTTAATTTAGCACTGTAAAATCTACTTCACTTCTTGCAATACATGTTTACACAACAGTTTTCTTTACATTTTAAAATCCTAATATTCTACAGATGAAAAATTTAATTTCTGTTGTAGGCCCCACCGGAATCGGAAAGACGAGACTGGCAATTGATCTGGCAAAACATTTCGACACAGAAATTGTTTCCTGCGACTCGCGCCAGTTTTTTAAAGAAATGAAAATAGGAACCGCTTCACCGTCTGAAGAAGAACTTGCGGAAGCATCTCATCATTTTATAGGCAATCTTTCTGTTGAAGAATATTATTCGATCGGGCAATACGAAGAAGATGCTTTGAAAAAGCTCAACGAACTTTTTGTAAATCATGAAACCGTCATTTTAGTGGGCGGAAGCATGATGTATGAAAAAGCGGTTATAGAGGGGTTAAATGATCTTCCTGAAGCAAATGAGAGCCATCAGAAAAAATTACAGGAAATTCTCGAAATAGAAGGGGTTGAAAAACTGCAGGAAATGCTGAAAGAACTCGATCCGGAATATTTCGCGGTCGTTGATTTTCATAATCACAGAAGGCTTTTACGGGCGATTGATGTGATTTGGCAAACCCATACAAAATATTCAGATTTAATTGCGGTTGCACAGGATTCCAGAGATTTTAAGGTGATCAGAATCGGGATTGAAGCTCCGAGAGAAGAATTGTACGACAGAATCAACAGGAGAGTAGATCTTATGATGAAGAGTGGTTTACTGGATGAAGCAAAAAGCCTGGAAAAATTCAAACATTTGCCTGCTTTGAATACCGTTGGCTATTCAGAATTGTTCAGATATTTTGAAGGTGAATGGGAACTGGATTTTGCGGTTTCAGAAATTAAAAAAAATAGCCGGAGATACGCAAAACGTCAACTGACTTGGTATCGGAAAGCGGATGATATTTATTATCTGCAGTTGGGATATGCTCAGAAAGATTTTGAGGATTTGATTGAATATATTAATCTTCAAAAATAAATATGAGTTAACCATTAAGATTTTATTAAGAGGTAAGATTATTAGGTTTTGCTCAGTTTAAGATTTAAAAATCTATTTGATTTTTTCTTAATTAAACTTAACTCCTTCAATACCCTTAATGGTTTAATACATTGTCATTCTGACGCAGGAAGAATCTTGTTTCCATAAGAATCATTATTAATTCAGATTTAATTTTAAGCAAAAAAAATGCGATCCCGAAAGACCGCATATCAAACAATATAATTAATTTACTACTTCCATCCACCTCCTAAAGCCCGGTACAGATCTACAATACTGCTTAATCTTTGTCTTTTTACAGACGCAAGATTCAATTCAGCCTGCAAAGAATTTCCCTGGGCGGTAAGCACTTCCAAGTAATTGGCCAAACCGCCTTTGTAGAGCATTTCGGCACTTTTAATTCCATTTTTCAGGGTGGCTACCTGTTCGGTTGCTTTCTGTTCCTGAACTTTTAGGCTTTCATTGGAAACCAACGCATCAGAAACTTCACCTACTGCATTCAAAACAGATTGGCGAAACGCCAAAACATTTTTCTCTCTTTGGATTTTAGCAACATTCAAATCTGTTTTTAACTGTCTTTTCTGGAAAATAGGCTGCGTCAATCCTCCTAAAACAGAACCGAACAATGATGCCGGAATCTGAAACCAGTTGTCAATTTTAAATGAATTGACCCCTCCGTTTGCCGTAATTCTTAATGCGGGATACATATTTGCCTGAGCAATTCCCACCTGTGAATTAGATTCCAGTAAAGCCAATTCCTGCTGACGAACATCAGGACGGCGGCTTACCATCGCTGCAGGAAGGCCTGCGGAAATTTCCTGTGGCAAAGAAGAGTCGGTCATTTCAATCGTTCTTTCGATTTTTTGTGGATTTTCACCCACCAGAATACTCAATGCATTTTCCTGAATTGCGATATTTTGTTCCAATTCGGTAATCAGGAGTTCTGTCGATTGTTTTTGAGAGGTTGCCTGCTGAACGCCTAAAGATGTCGTATCGCCACTCTGCCACAATTTTTCGGTAAGAGAAAGCGTATTGGTGCTGAGCTCCAAATTTGATTTTGCAATCTGCAATTGTTTATCGAGCATCAATAAATTATAATATCCTTGTGCAATCGCCGCAACCACCTGTGTCTGAATCGCTTTTGTCGCTTCATAAGTTTGCAGATACTGCATTCTTGAAACTTCCTGCTGATTTTTTATTTTACCCCAAATATCGGCTTCCCAGGATAAATTGAATGCTGCATTGTAATCTTCAACGTGGTTCTGACCTAAAAATAAATTTAAGCTCTGTCCGTTCATGCTGTTTTTTGAAGGTTTTGAAATCTGCGCGGAAACGCCGAAACCTACATCAGGATATTGAAGATATTTTGCCTGTTTCAGTTTTTCCTGTGAAGAAGCAACCTGTTTCAAAGCAATCTGTAAATCGTAATTGTTTTTAATTCCTTTTTCAATCAAACCCTGTAAAATCGGGTCGCTGAAAAATTCTTTCCATTCCAGATTGGCAACACTTGCGGTATCTGCAGTTGCCGTGTACTGAAATTTTTCCGGAAGCTCAAGTTCCGGTTTTGCGTATGCCGTTTTTGACACACAGGAAACCAAACCCAGCGCGAGCGAAGATGCGATTATAATATATTTTATTCTTTTCATAGTTTATATAAACTTTTAGTTGAATACAAAACTTTGAGGTGCAGGCAAAGTGGTCTTTAGTAGGAGAAAATACTCTGCTTGTTTAGAAAATCACAAATTAAATTGAAGAAAAATTGGTGTGATTTCCATCTCTCAAAGTTTTGTAAATCATTTTATTAATGAGCAGATGCTAAAAGCTCTTCCTGTTGTTTTTGTTTTAGCAGTCTTTTCTTTTTTCTGCTTGGCATTTTCTCATGCAGATACTGGAAGATCACATACATCACCGGAATGATAAAAACTCCGAATACAACACCGGTCAACATTCCTCCAACGGTACTGATCCCGATAGAATGATTCCCTTTTGCTGCTGCACCTTGCGACCAAACCAGCGGAAGCATCCCGATGATAAAGGCAAATGAAGTCATCAAAATAGGTCTTAAACGTAGTTTGGATGCCTGAAGCGCAGATTCAATCAGTGTTTTTCCTGCTTTTCTTCTCTGTACCGCAAATTCTACAATCAGAATCGCGTTTTTCGCTAATAACCCGACAAGCATGATCAATCCTACCTGAACGTAAATATTATTATCAATTCCTGCTAATCCCGTGAAAAAGAAAACTCCGAAAATCCCTGTAGGAACCGTTAAAATAACAGCAAACGGGAGAATATAGCTTTCATACTGAGCTGCCAGTAAGAAATAAACGAATAAAATACTTAACATGAACACAAAAGCGGTTTGCCCACCGGTTTTAATCTCTTCACGGGTAATACCGGTCCATTCGTATCCGTACCCTCTTGGAAGTGATTTTTGAGCAGTTTCTTCCACCGCTTTAATCGCGTCTCCGGTACTGTAACCAGGTTTTGGCGTTCCGTTAATGGTAACGGCATTAAACAGGTTGTTTCTGGTAACGGTTTCAGGGCCGAAAGTTCTTTTTAAAGTCACTAAAGTCTTTACAGGAACCATTTCGCCGGTATTATTTTTAACATAAATTCCTTCCATAGAATTGGCATCCGTACGATAAGGAACATCCGCCTGTGCCATCACTCTATAATATTTTCCGAATCTGTTAAAATCTGAGACGAAACTACTACCATAATAAATCTGCATGGTCTGCATTAATTCTGTTACAGAAACTCCCAGCTGATTGGCTTTATCAGAATCAACTTCAATTGTGTACTGTGGATTTCCGGCAGCATACGTAGTGAAAGCAAATGCAATTTCAGGACGTTTCATCAATTCTCCGATAAACGCCTGTGTCGTTGTTCCTAACTGTTCAAAAGAGCCATTCGTTTTATCCTGAAGCATAAATTCAAACCCGGAAACGTTACCAAAACCCTGAATGGTAGGGAAATTGAAAAAGAATGCACTCGCATCTTTTACCTGTGCCACTTTTCCTGTCAATCCTGCTGCAATCTGATCAGGATCTTTCACATCACCACGATCTTCATAATCTTTAAGTTTAATAAAACCTGCAGAATAGGGCGATGCATTGGCATTACTGATAAAGTTAAGACCGTCTGCGACCCAAAGGTGATTGGTAGCTTTTTCTCCGTTTACAATTTTATCAATTTGCTCGGTTGCTTTGTGCGTTCTGTCCAATGAACTTCCCGGAGGCGTATTCACAGCGTACAAAACAAAGCCCTGATCTTCTGTCGGGATAAATCCTGTAGGAGCTTTATTAATCAAGAAAACGCTTCCTGCAATCAGTAAAACCAGACCTCCGATGGCAACCCATTTATTTTTAATTAAAAATTTAAGGCTGTGAATGTATTTTCTGGTCATGTTATTGAAGGCCACATTGAAAGCGTGGAAAAATTTCGCTCCAAATCCTTTTTTATGGCCGTGATCTCCATGTTCACCTTGAGGATCGTTCAGAATTAAAGCACATAAAGCCGGGCTTAAGGTCAACGCATTTACCGCCGAAATCAAAATTGCAATAACCAAGGTAAAAGCAAACTGTCTGTAGAAAACTCCTGCAGGACCCTGCATAAAGCCAACCGGAATAAATACAGCACACATCACCAACGTAATGGAAATAATAGCTCCCGAAATTTCGCTCATAGAATTGGTAGTTGCTTGCTCAACCGGCATTCCGGTCTGTTCCATTTTGGAATGGACGGCTTCGACGACGACAATCGCGTCATCTACCACAATCCCGATCGCCAGAACCAATGCAAACAATGTCAACATATTAATGCTGAAGCCAAACAGCTGAAGGAAGAAAAACGTACCGATAATCGCAACCGGAACCGCAATCGCCGGAATTAATGTAGATCTGAAATCCTGAAGGAAAATAAATACCACAATGAATACCAAAACAAATGCAATCACTAAAGTCTCCACCACCTGATGAATCGATGCATCCAAAAAGTCTTTGGAATTATACATGATAATCGGCTTTACCCCTTTTGGAAGTGTGGTTGAAAACTGGTCAACCTGTTTTTCAATTTCAGTTAAAATCTCATTCGCATTGGACCCTGCAGTTTGAAGGATCGCAAAACCTGCAACAGGTTTACCATCCACTCTGTTTGCTGCGGTATAGGTATATGAACCGAATTCTACTCTTGCTACGTCTTTTAATCTTAAAAAAGAACCGTCATTATTGGCTTTGATCGCAATATTTTCGTAGTCTTCGTTTTTATTTAATTTACCTTTATATTTAAGGATGTATTCGTAGGTTTCCTTACTTCCCTGTCCCAAACGTCCCGGAGCAGCTTCAAGATTGTGGTCCTTAATTGCTGCCATCACTTCCTGTGGAGAGAGATTATTGGCGGCTAAACGATCTGGTTTTAACCATATTCTCATTGAATAATCTCTCGTTCCGAAAACCTGAGCCTGCGCAACACCCGGAATACGCTGTATTTGCGGAATGATATTGATTTTTAAATAATTCTGTAAGAATAATTCATCATATTGTTTAGGGTCATCACTGGAAAGTCCCATAAACATGATCATACTGTTCTGAACTTTCTGAGTGGAAATTCCCGCCTGTACCACCTCCTGCGGAAGCTGGCTCATCGCTTTTGAAACCCGGTTCTGAACGTTTACCGCTGCATTATCTGCATCTGAACCTTGTTTGAAAAACACGCTCAACGTCATGGTACCGTCATTACTTGAGTTTGAAGTCATGTAGGTCATGTTTTCTACACCGTTCACGGCTTCCTCAATAGGAACGGCTACGGAACGTGCTACAACCTCCGCATTTGCACCGGGATAAAATGCAGTCACCTGTACACTTGGTGGAGCGATATCCGGAAACAAAGTAATGGGAAGATTGAAGACCGACAGCACACCCAAAAGTAAAAGGATGATGGAGATTACCGTTGAGAGTACGGGTCTATCTATAAATTGTTTTAACATAAGAAGTTTATTTTTTTTAAGTCTTCGTTATTATATAGGTTTCTACAAAGGTCTGGCTCTGAGAAGACTGTCTGAAGAAATCATTTTCGGCTGAATAGACACCCCGTCTTTCAAAGTTCCGATTCCAGTAAAAACAATTTTGTCACCTTTTGAAAGCCCATCAGAAACAAAATAGTAATTATCGGTTTTGCCTGAAATGGTTATCGGTTTTCCGGTCACTTTTTTGTCTTTTCCAACGACATACACATAGGTTTTATCCTGTATTTCAAAGGTTGCTTCTTGTGGAATAACCAGCGTGTTGGTGAAGAGCTGCGGCATACGCACTCTACCGGTATTTCCTGTTCTCAGGGTTCCGTTGGCATTTGGGAAAACCGCGCGAACGCTTATTGCTCCTGTGCTTTTGTCAAACTGCCCATCAACAATGCTCATTCTTCCTTTTTCGGAGTAGGTGCTGTTGTCTGCAATCACCAAATCTACCATCGGCATATTTTTCAGTTTTTCCTGTAAAGTTGCCCCTTCATATTTATTTTGGAAGGCGATAAAATCTAGCTCGCTCAGAGAGAAATACGCATAGATTTCGCTGATGTCTGATAATAAAGTCAACGGGTTTGGGTCTGTTCTTGAAATGAGACTTCCTTTTTTGTACGGGATTCTTCCGATGTATCCGCTTACCGGAGCAGTAATGGTTGTAAAACCGACATTAATTCTCGCTCCTCCAACAGACGCCTTTGCCTGTGATGCGGCTGCAACAGCGGCGGCGTAATTGGCTTTTGCCGTTTTCATCTGTACATCAGAGATTACTTTTGCATCAACCAAGGGCCGAAGTCTGTCAACTTCCACTTTTGCTTTCTGAATATTGGCATTGGCAACCTGTAAATTGGCTTGTGCCATATTCATCTGCTCACCATACGCTCTTGAATCTATTTTGAATAAAGGCTGTCCGGCTCTTACATAAGCGCCTTCTTCCACATAAATTTTATCTAAATAACCATCAACCTGAGATCTGATCTCAACGTTATTTTTTCCTTCCAAAGCAGTAGGGAATTCCTGGTAAACCGTAGCAGGAGAAGTGATAACGGTATAAACGGGAAGTTCTGGCGGAGGGGGAGCCGCGTTGGTATTTTCTGCGGCTTTTGTACAATTCTGTAAAAGGATAATACTTGATATCAGTATAATGATCCTTGTTTTAGCAGGTATTTTCATTGTGAGTTTAATTTTTTAATGTAATGCAATAAATGTTGTTTAATTTACATTCTGATATTTCCTAACAGTGTTAATATTTTATGTAAGAGCTATCAGTTTTGTTGAGAAATATTCTTTTACATGGCAATAATTTTTGAGGTTGTTAGTTTAAAAAAAAGATGTTATTTTTCCTAACGGCGTTAATGATAAGGAAAAAGAATAGCGAGGATTAGAGTGATGAAGTTAAATTTCATTTTAATTTTTTTTAATGTAGTTTTGAATATTATATGTTACTTTTCCTAACGGTGTTAATTTTTGGTTCAAAAAAAATTTACAAAGATTTAACAAAGGCAGTTACCGTTTCGTCTAAAGTTGTTTTATTCATAGTTGAAGGAATATCATCGTTCCGCATCATCATAATAGAAATTAAGCCGTGCACTGCTGAAAAAAGAGCGTGTGAAGAGTGACAGGCATTATCTGCATTAGAACCTTTTTTCTTAATGATTTCATATGTGCAATCATAAATCATATCCTGAAAAGATGAAAACTCTTCCTTCATCATCCCTTTGCCGCTGCACTGCATTCCTAAACCAAACATCAGCTGATAATACTCTTTATTATTAAAGGCAAACTTCCAGTAAGCATCTACGATAGCGGTTAATTGGTCTTCTGGAGTATCATGCTTTTTCTGCGCTTTTAACAATTCTATATGTAAACAGTGAAACCCGTTTAAAGAAATTTCATACAATATGGCTTCCTTATTCTCAAAATAATCGTAAACTACAGGGGCACTGTATTCAATAGCGTCTGCAATTTTACGGATTGAAAGTGAGGCCCATCCTTCCGTTTTAGCTAAAGAAAATGCCGCATCCAGTATATTGGCGCGAATAGATTCTTTTTCTCTTTGACGGCGTTCGTGTAAGCCCATTATTTTTTGTTTACTAACAGTGTTAGCAAAACTACAAACTTTTTACCATACGAACCAAATAATATTTTATATTTAACATTTAACGCAAGTTTATAAAAGGTGGAATTGGCAAATCCTAAAACTTGTTTTATCTTTGGTCATACAAATAAAATGATATGAATACGCCTTCAAATATGTTAGCATTGGGAACGAAAGCTCCTTTTTTCGAACTTCCCAATCCTTCTAAAGCCAATGAAATACAATCTCTGGAAGATTTAAAGGGAGAGAAAGGAACTCTGGTCATTTTTATGTGTAATCACTGTCCTTTTGTGCTTCATGTAATTGATAAGCTTACAGAACTGTATGAAGATTATAATGAAGAAGGAATTGAATTTATTGCGATCAATTCTAATGATGTAGAAAAATATCCTGCAGACTCACCGGAAAAAATGATCGAATTCCAGATTGAAAGAAAATTTGATTTCCCTTATTTATATGATGAAAGCCAGGCTGTAGCAAAAGCGTATGATGCGGCATGTACCCCGGATTTTTTCTTTTTCGATGATAAATTAGACCTCATTTACCGCGGTCAGCTGGATGATTCAAGGCCGGGAAATCACAAAGAAGTTACCGGCGAAGATCTGATTATTGCTTTTGAAAACCTTCTGATCGGAGAACCGCAGGAAGAGATTCAACGTCCGAGCATGGGCTGTAATATCAAATGGAAATAAAATTCGTTATAAATAGAAACCGCTAGAAATTCTGGCGGTTTTTTTTATGATATTATTTCAAATGATTTTTTATGACTTGAAAAACGGGTTATATTTCTTCTCAAAACAGATTTTCGTAGGATTTCCGTGTCCTGAAAAAACCTGTGTTTCTTCATCTAAAATAAACAGCTTGTTTTTAATTCCGTCAATAAGCTGGTCGTAATTTCCTTTGTACAGGTCTGTTCTTCCAATGCTTCCTTCAAAAAGAACATCGCCGGAAATCATAAATTTTTGATTCATATTATGATACACAACGCTTCCCGGAGAATGTCCCGGAACATGATAAATATTGAATTTCTCACCGTCAAAATCAAGTTCGTCTCCCTCTTTAATATATTCAAGGTCAACATTGATATGCTCCAGCTGCATCCCAAATCTCATGCCGCTGATCTGAAACATATCCAGAACTTCTTTGTCTTCCTGATGCATCAATACGGGGACTTTAAACATGTTAAATGCCCATTGCAATCCCAAAACATGATCGATGTGCGCATGAGTCAGAAGTATCTTCTGAATTTTTAAGCCTTTTTCATTGATAAAGCTGTACAGAAGATTGGTTTCCTGATCATTCATATTTCCGGGATCAATCAGCCATGCGTTTTTATCTTCATTAAAAAGCACATAGGTATTTTCACTCGCAAAATTGAATACAAAAGCCTGTATCTGAAACATATTTCTGAATATTAGATAATGCAAATTTAGAGAGAAATATTGAGGCAGGATTTAATAAACTTCAGATCTTTTACGATTTGAAAATGATTTTTCGTTATCTTCGTCATAATGAAAACGTTGCAAATATTATTAATCAGTTTAAGTTCTTTAGCTTTCGGACAAAACATCCAGGGCATTCAGTTATTCAACCCGAAAACCAATGATGAAACTCCGGTTATCGGATTTAATCAGCAATTGGTTTTAAGTTTTGATGATCTTACCAATTCAAGTGAAGTATATCGGTATACGCTTAAACATTACGACAGAAACTGGCAGGATGACAATCTTTTTTTTACAGAAATTGCAGACGGAAGTATGAATGCGCTTTTGGATCAGTTTCAATATTCTTTTAATACTTTGCAATCGTATACGCATTACCGGTTACAATTCCCTAATGAAAAAATAAGACCTAAGATTTCAGGCAATTTCGCGATTATCGTGTATAAAGATTCTGCCGATAAACCACTTTTTATCAGAAAATTCAGCATTGTTGAAGACCAGGTCAATGTAGGCTTAAATGTCTCCAGAATTGCAGATGCCAAAAATCCCAATATTAATCAGAGAGTTGAAGTACAGGCCGTTTCAAAAGGCGGAGATTTAGCGTCGAACGTAAACTCGATGACTCTTAATGTCGTTCAGAACAACAATCCCAATATGACGGTGACTAATCTGAAACCCAGTTCCACATTGGGAAGCCAGATTTTGTTTCAGCAGATGAATCTCACGTTTCCCGGAAACAATGAGTTTTATTATTTCGATAATAAAAATATGAATTTGGCTGCAGATATGGTAAGGGCAACAGAAGTAAAAGATGGGGTTAATCAGACGTATCTTCATCCGGTTTGGGCATATCCGCTTAATTATCAGTATCAGCCGGACGTAAATGGCGCTTGGTATTATCGCAGAAACGATATAGGAATCGAAAGAAATGCGGAAAGAGAAGCAGATTATTCGTGGGTGTATTTTTCTCTTGATTCTGAACCAATGGATAAAGAACTGTATGTTTTGGGAGGATTTAATGATTTTAAGCCCACCAAAGAATATCAGATGCAATACGATGCCGCTGAAAAAAAATATATTGCTAAAATATATCTGAAACAGGGTTTCTATAATTACATTCTTGCTACCAAAGAAAATGACGGGACATTGAATTTTGGAGAAATTAACGGAAATTTCTGGCAGACCGAAAATCTGTATCAGGCATTTTTATATTACAAACCTTTCGGAAGAAACTATGATGGCTTGCTTGGATATGGGGAATTCAGAACGCCAGTGAAATAATTTTTTGAATAAAAATTATTATAATTAATAAAAAAAGACATTTGTGATATCAAATGTCTTTTTATTTCAAGTTATATTTAAACCAGATAAAATTCGTGAAGCTTTTCTTCGCAAAGCGTTTTTACCACTTCAATCCATCGGTCTTCATCATTCAGGCAGGGAATATAATGGAAATTTTCTCCGCCGCCGTGTAAAAACTGTTCTTTTCCTTCCATAGAAATTTCTTCCAGGGTTTCCAGACAGTCTGATACAAAAGCCGGACACACTACCGCAAGGTTTTTAACTCCTTTTTTAGGAATGGTTTCCAGAGTTTCATCGGTGTACGGTTCAATCCATTTATCTTTTCCTAATCTCGACTGAAAAGAAACAATTACTTTTTCTTTCGGCAGTCCCAATTTTTCAATTACGGTTTCCGTTGTCTTAAAACACTGGTGACGATAGCAGAACTGATGACTCGGGTTGTTTTCTCGGGTACAGCAGTCATTTAAATTACAGGTTTTAGTGGGATCGGTTTTATAAATATGCCTTTCCGGAACTCCGTGATAAGAAAACTGCAACGCATCAAAATTTTCAGGAAGCTTCTCCCGAATGCTTTCTGCAAGACAATTGATGTAGATTTCTCTGTTGTAAAAAGGCTGGATATAATTGATCTTAATACCCGGAAATTTCTTTTTTCTGACCTCTTCCGCTTTGTCAATCACCGTTTCTGTAGTGCTCATTGCATATTGAGGATACAGCGGAAACAGTACAATTTCAGAAACACCCTGATCCACAAGTTTTTGAATTCCTGCTTCAATACTAGGTTGAGCGTATCTCATTCCTATTTCTACCGGTACATCTACTACTTTCTGCAGTTTTTCACGGATCTTTTGAGTAATTACAATTAATGGTGAACCTTCATCTGTCCAGACCGTTTTGTATGCGGCGGCAGATTTTGCAGGTCTTGTGTTTAAAATAATCCCGCGAACCAGCAATGCACGGAAAAACCAGCGGTAATCAATCACTTTTTCATCCATCAGGAATTCGTCCAGATATTCTTTTACATCCGGTACAGCGGTAGATTTCGGCGAGCCGAGATTGACTAATAAAATTCCCTTCATTGCTTATTTAGATTTTCCAGTTGTGAGTCTATTGTAGGACCGTATTTCTTTTTTAGGCGTAAGACATAGATTTCAAGTGCTAAATGCTTTTCTTCATCGGTAATTCCGAAAGATTGTACGTATTGATCACTTTTTTGAGTAATTGTTTTTGTAAACATCTTTTGGTACTCTTCATCTGCATCATAAACGAATTCTTCTCCTTTTAATTGCTTTATTTCATCATGAGATTCTTGATCAAGAATATAATAATTGTGAAAATAATAATCAAGGAAGGTTGTGTTTTTCTTATTTAATTTTTCCAGAATAAGGTCCATTTTCTGGAGGCTGTCTTTTGCAATGCCCATTTCCACCAAATCATCATGAATACCGTCGTTCAGCTGTGGTTCTTTTTTGCATGAAAAAAGACTTGCACTTAAACAGAGTAGAAAAAGAACTATTTTCATGTAAATGATTATCCGTTTACGGCTTCCACTTTTTCTACCAAATCCGGAACAAACTGTTTTAAAATACTTTCAATTCCACCTTTCAGAGTCGCGGTAGAGCTTGGACAGCCTGAACAAGCGCCTTGTAAAAGCATTTTTGCCGTTTTGTTTACTTCGTCATATTCTATTAAAGAAATTTTTCCACCGTCATTTTCTACGGCAGGAGCCACGTATTCGTTTAAGATATCAGAAATCTTCTGTTCGTTATCAGTATAATCCCTGTTAATGATATTCTCAACCGGGCTTTCATGTTTTTGGGCTGTAATCGTAGAAATCTCACCGCCATTCTGAAGATATTCTGCGATAAAACCACGCACCGCCATCATGATCTGATGCCATTCTACAGAATTATCCCTTGTAACGGCCACAAAATTATCTGAAATAAAAACCTCTTTGGCAAAATCGAATTCGTTAAAAATTGCCTGAGCCAAAGGAACACCGTCTGAAGTTTCTCTTGATTTAACTTCCACAAAACCATCCATCAGCATTTTGCTGGAAACAAATTTCATCACATTCGGATTAGGCGTCATTTCTGCATAAATCTGGTACATTTCTTTTTTCTTCTGAAGATAAATTCTCGGGTTGGCCAAAAGTTCGTCTTCAACTACGTTTTTCAGGCTTTCGGCAACATGTTCCCATTCTACAGTGTCCTGTTTTGCAACGGCTACAAAGTTGGCGGTAATAAAAATCCGGTCTACAAAAGGATAGTTAAAAAGTTCCTGTGCCAAAGGAATTTCTGATATATCTGAATTTCGGTCCAACTCTAAAGATCCGGGAATCAAATTATAATCTGCCACAAATTTGATCACTTTCGGGTTTTCTGTTGGTTCTATGAGAATAGTATGCATTTTTTATTTAAATTTGAGATACAAAAATACGCATTTAGAAGTTAGAAGCAGGAGATATGAAGTTAGATTTTTGCTATCGCTGTGATTTAAAAGATAGGAATGATAAAATATTTCAGTTTCATTTTCTGATGCGAATTATAATAATTTTTGAAATACAGTATGGCACTTATAAAAGAACTTTTAGGAAAAACACCTCAAATCGGAGATCATACCTTTTTAGCGGAAACAGCAACTGTGATTGGAGATGTGGTCATGGGAAATGACTGCAGTATCTGGTACAATGCGGTGATCAGAGGTGATGTAAATTACATCAGAATGGGAAATAAAGTGAATGTGCAGGATAATGCGATGCTGCATTGTACGTACGAAAAGTTTCCTTTAGAAATTGGAAATAATGTGTCTATCGGCCACAACGCGATCGTTCACGGATGTAGAATTAAAGATAATGTTTTGATCGGGATGGGTTCTATCGTAATGGATGATTGCCTGGTTGAAGAAAACTCAATTGTTGGAGCAGGTTCTGTGGTTACACAGGGAACTCATATCAAATCCGGCGAAGTCTGGGGCGGTGTTCCTGCGAGAAAAATCAAAGATATTTCTTCTGCGCTTCTGGAAGGCGAAGTCAACAGGATTGCAGATAATTATGTGAAATATTCTTCGTGGTATAAAGATTAAGTAAAAAGCTCCATAATCATTTACAGAGCTTTTTTATATTCAGTTACATTCCTGCATATACCAAAACCGCTTTTCCGTTATCACATTTAATAGATGTGGGTTCAGCAGCCATCATACAGTCAGAAGTGATGCTGTATTTTTTATTATATTCAGACATCTTTTGGGTATAATTTTCTATTTTTGAAAGAATAGAAGTCTCATGTTTTTTAGGATAAGCAATGTAACTCATTGGTCCGCCGCACGCTTTAGATCCTATTGGCGCAAATGCCCAATCTGCTGCATTTGTGCATTTTTCCTTGGCTATTTCAGATTCGATCCCGCTTTTTATTTTATCAAGCGCTGCTTCGTCGTATTTCTGGCTGCTTTCATCTACAGGTCTTTCAGCAATATCTTTTGGGAGCGTAGAAGTATCATTGTTTGCAGTTTTACATGAAATGATTGTAAGTGTTGCAATTAGAGCAGCTGTAGGAAGTATAACGAACCGGTTTTTCATAAATTTTTTTTTAAAGGCATCAAAGTTTATGCCTTATTCACATTTTCCGTAATTTTGACGTCCGATGAACAATCATTTTTTTGACTTAATAGAGCACACCAACAGAAGCGTTTTTCTTACCGGTAAAGCCGGAACGGGAAAAACCACATTTCTGAACGAATTTGTACAGAAAACCAAAAAAAAACATATCGTTGTAGCACCTACGGGAATTGCTGCCATCAATGCAGGCGGAGTAACCATTCATTCGATGTTTGGCCTGCCTTTGCGTACCTTTTTACCGACTACCGAAAGAATTGACGGCAGTCTGGGAAATAATATTGCAGATCTGATGTCTCATTTTAAATACCGCAAAGATAAGCTTAAGCTTTTGCGTGAGATTGAAGTGCTGATTATTGATGAGGTTTCTATGCTCAGAGCCGATGTTCTGGATATGATGGATTTTTCACTGCGGTTTGTCAGAAGAAACAATCAGCGTTTTGGCGGGGTTCAGATGCTGTTTATCGGAGATTTGTATCAGCTTCCGCCGGTGGTAAGGGATGAGCATATTTTAAAAATGTTTTACAATTCTCCTTTCTTTTTCGACAGTCTTGCGATTAAAGAAATTCCTCTGTTGACGATTGAGCTGACCAAAGTGTACCGCCAGTCTGACGAAAATTTTCTCGAAATTTTAAATGCAATTCGTGACGGTGATGTCGCCAATATTGATTTTGAACAGCTGAATGAAAGATTCAATCCTGATTTTGATTCCGGTGAAGAGTCTTACATTTACCTGTGCTCACATAATAAATTAGCCGACGATATCAATCAGCAGAAACTGGCCGAGATTAAGGTAAATCCCGCTACTTTTGAAGCCAAACTTTTTGGAGATTTTAAAGAAAATCAATATCCGAACGAGCAGTTTTTAGAGTTAAAAATCGGCGCTCAGGTAATGTTTATCAGAAATGACATTTCCGGAGAGAAAAAATATTTTAACGGAAAACTGGGTGAAATTTCCGCTTTGGACGAAAACGAAATTAAAGTCATTCTCGAAGGAAGCGAAAGAGAAATTACCGTAAAAAGAGAAGTCTGGGAGCAGAAAAAATATTCTTTAGACCAGGAAAAAAATATTAAAGAAGAAGTTTTAGGGAGTTTTGAGCAGTTCCCGATTAAATTAGCCTGGGCGGTAACCATTCATAAAAGCCAGGGGTTAACATTTGATAAAGTCATCATTGATGCCGGAAAAAGTTTTACAGCCGGTCAGGTTTACGTGGCTCTGTCACGGTGCAGGACTTTAGAGGGAATTGTACTGAAATCTAAAATCACGCCTGAAGTTATTTTTAAAGACAACCGAATCCTGCAGTTTCAGGGTGATACGTTTGCCAATGATTCGGTGGAGCAGATCCTGAATCAGGAAAAATACGATTACAGCATCAAAAAAGTACTCCGTACATTAGATTCACGCTGGTTTTTGAATGAAATCGAAGAGTGGAATAAACAGTCTTTGACCACTAAAAGTATTGACAGGGTAAAAACCAATCAACTTTATATACAGCTCAAACATGAAATTACCCAGCTCGGAAAGATTTTTGAAAAGCTGGAAAAAATTCTGTTCCAAAAAGTTCAGCTTTTTATTGATCAGAAAGAAGAATGGAGTGAGATTGAAAATAAAACCAAAGGCGCGGTGAATTTCTTTTTTAATGAGGTAAAAGACAAAATTTTCAGTCCGCTAAAAGAGTTTTACTCTGAAATCAAAGGCGTAAAAGGCTTAAAGCAATATAATGAAGATTTTAAAAACTGGCTTGAAGATATTGAAGAATATCTGAATAGCTTGAAATCTGCCCATCTTCTGGAAACTCAACTTTTAGATGAAAAAAACAACAAGGAAGTCAGCATGAAAATTGCAAAAGTGCCTTCTCAGGTTTTGACATTTCAACTGTTTGAAGAAGGAAAAACGATTTCTGAAATTGCCAAAGAAAGAGGTTTGGTAAAAGAAACGGTAATCGGTCATCTGGCAAAATTTGCCGAACAGGGTTTGCTGGATATTTCCAGGGTCATTACGTCGGATAAAATAAAAATTTTCGAAAAAGCATTTAAAAACGATCCAAAAGAAACATTAAACGAATGGAAAACAGCACTTCCCAATGATTTTGAGTTTAATGAAATCAGGATTTTAATTAATCATTATAATTATTTGAAGAATAGGGGGAAATAATAGATTAAGGAACTACATTATATCTAGTATTTTCATTATTTCCGAATATCTCACTTTGAATTTGCTTAGCAAGTTCTATTGTCTGCTCAATATCAGTTTCGGTCATAATTTGTATATATGGAATATTATTAGCTTTTTCTTTATAGCTGTAATTATTTTTTTCAGCAAAGTTTTTTACTTTTTCAAAATAAGGAATCTGACTTTTTTCCACAGCTTCAAATTCTATGTTGAAATTATTATTACTTTCTTTCGTAAAATAAATACAATCGTTTTTATTTGAATTAATTCCAATAAATCCAAATTCTGTTTTATTTTCATTTAATAAGATTAGTTGGTGACATAAATCATTGATCGTTATTTGTTTAGCAATGAATTTTTCTAAATTCTTTTCCAAATTTGCATTAATAGAAATTACTTTTAAATTATTTAAGATTGATTTGAAAATATTCATTTGAGTAAAGATTAAATTTTTAAGAATTTTAAATCAAATATACGATATGTAGTCCTTTTTATATTTGTAAAATCAAGAAATCAAACGTAATAGATTCAATAGCTTTTTCATACAATCATCATTATTCCTATCAATTACAAAAAGTAACCAATGCAATCTATTAGCTTTAACTTTGTACCTATTTCTTACCAGAAAATAGTATACAATGAAAAACTTCGAAATATCTGTTCTAGATCTTGCTCCCGTAAAGCAGGGGAAAAGCATTTACGATACCTTCCAGGACAGCCTGTCTTTGGCTAATTTTGCTGAAAGTTTAGACTATAAAAGATTCTGGCTTGCCGAACATCACAACATGGAAAGCATTGCCAGTTCTGCAACCTCAGTTCTGATTGGCTTTATTGCTAACGGAACCCAAAAAATACGATTAGGATCGGGCGGAATCATGTTACCCAATCACAGCTCGCTGGTTATTGCAGAGCAGTTCGGAACCTTAGAATCCCTTTTTCCCGGAAGAATTGATCTGGGATTGGGAAGAGCTCCCGGAACGGACGGTTTGACGGCGAAAGCTTTAGGAAGAAATCCGATGACTATTAATGAGCAGTTTCCAAGGCAGATTCTAGAACTTCAGACGTATTTTTCTAAAGAAAATGCCAATGCTTTAGTGCGTGCAATTCCAGGTGAAGGGTTGAATATTCCGCTGTATATTCTAGGATCAAGTACAGACAGCGCCTGGTTAGCTGCAGAATTGGGACTTCCGTATGCTTTCGCAGGACATTTTGCACCGGAACAGATGGAACTGGCTTTCAACATTTACAGAGAACATTTTGAGCCCTCAAAATATTTAGAGAAACCTTATATCATTGCCTGTGTAAACGGAATTGCGGCAGAGACCTCAGAAGAAGCGCATTTTCTTTCCACTACATTGTTTCAGGCATTTATCAATATTATCAGGAACGACCGAAAGCCTTTTCCGGCACCGGTAAAAGAGATGGATGAGATCTGGTCTCCGATGGAAAAATCGATGGTTTTACAAAAACTGAAATTCAGCTTTATCGGAAGCGAGCCAGAAATAGCAGCGCAGCTTAATAGCTTTCAGGAAAGATACCGGGTAGATGAATTAATGATCAATTCTCATATTTATGACCATCAAAAAAGATTAGATTCTTACGCGATCATTCAAAGAGCGGTAAAGTCATTATCTGAGGCGTAACAAACGATCATATTAATTGAGGATGCTTATATTTATAGTATCTTTGCAAAAATTTAAAGTAAAATGTCTGATATTAAATTAAATACTATTCCAGAGGCTATTGAAGACCTTAAAAATGGTAAAATAATCATAGTGGTAGACGATGAAGATAGAGAAAATGAAGGGGATTTTCTATGTGCTGCCGAATTGACAACTCCCGAGCTGATCAATTTTATGGCGGTTCACGGAAGAGGCCTTATCTGTATGCCGCTTCCTGAGAAAAGATGTGACGAGCTTGGTCTCGATATTATGGTAAGCAGAAGCAGCGATCCTAAAGAAACTGCATTTACCGTATCTGTGGATCTTTTGGGCGATGGAACTTCTACAGGAATTTCTGCAAGTGACAGAGCTAAAACCATTTTAGCATTAATGAACGAAAAATCTAAGCCTACAGATTTTATGAGACCTGGCCATATTTTCCCGCTTCGTGCCAAAAAAGGAGGCGTTTTAAAAAGAGCAGGACATACGGAAGCAGCCATTGATCTTACTTGTCTTGCAGGTTTAAAAGAAGGAGGGGTCATCTGTGAAATTATGAATGAAGACGGGAGCATGTCGCGTTTGCCGGAATTATATGCTTTTGCCCAGAAACATAATATGAAAATTGTTTCCATTGAAGATTTGATTCATTATCAGCTCAAAAAAGGAAATCTTATTGAAAGAATAGAAGAAAGAAAAGTAAATACCGCTTTTGGCGAGTTTGATTTTCTTGCTTTCAGGGAAACATCTAATGACCAGATCCACTTTGCGTTAACTAAAGGATCTTGGACGGTAGATGAGCCGGTTTTAGTACGAGTACAGTCTTCAGATTCTTATTTTGATGTTTTAACAAGATTAAATAACGGTGAAAAGCCTCAATTGGAGAAGGTGACCAATATGATTCATGAGGCTGGGAAAGGAGCCATTATTTTTATTAATAATGTATCTAATTCTGAAAATACACTCAGAAAATTGCAGCAGTTTTTGAATTATCAGGACGGTCAGCAAAAACATCCTACCGCCGCTTTCAATTATAGAGATTACGGGATCGGAACTCAGATTTTAAAGAATCTGGGAATCAATAAATTTAAAGTAATTACGCAGAATCCAAGTGTAAAACCACAGGTTGGAGGATATGATGTGGAGGTGACAGAAATGGTTCAACTATAAATAACTGTAGCTTTTTAAATAATAAATGGCTTGATAAAATATCAAGCCATTTTTATTTCTTCAAAATTTCTGAAACCGTTCAGGAAATCTTTGATGTTCATTCTTTTTTTTCCTTCCAGCTGAAGTTCTGAAGGAAAGTAGATGCCATCACCTGAAAAAATTTTAAATTCGTTTTTTGAAATTTCAAGGCTTCCGGGAGTTTTTCCATGATTTGAAATTTCAAACTTTCCATGGTAGATTTTTAATCCTTTTTCTTCTTCCCCAATTTTTAAAGTGGTAAAAGCGGTAGGATAGGGTGACATTCCTAAAACAAACTGATGAACTTCTCTCGAAGTTTTTGCCCAGTCTATTTTTGTATTTTCCTTAAATATTTTGAACGCATTTTTTGGATGTTCAACGTGCGGCTGCGGTTTTTCTTTAATCGCGTTTTCAGACAGGCCGTCTAACGTTTTTACAACTAATTTCGCTCCCATTTCCATTAATCTGTCATGTAAGCTTCCTGCGTTTTCATCGGGTAAAATTTCTATTTCTTCCTGCAGCAAAATATTTCCTTCATCTATTTTTTCATTGATAAAAAAAGTAGTGGCCCCGGTTTTTTCTTCTCCGTTGATGACGGCATAATTGATAGGAGCCGCACCTCTATAATCAGGCAATAAGGAAGCATGAAGGTTAAAGGTTCCTATTTTTGGCATTTCAAAAAGGATTTTTGGCATCATTCTGAAGGCAACCACCACAAAAATATCTGCATCTAAATTTTTTATCTGAGCAAGAAATTCAGGATTTCTCAGTTTTTCGGGCTGAAAAACAGGAATGCTATTCTCTACGGCAAAAACTTTTACCGGCGACTGATTGATTTTTTGTCCGCGTCCGCTTGCTTTATCAGCAACGGTTACCACACCTGCAACTTCATGATGAGAATGATGAATGGCTTCCAGAGAAGTTTTTGCAAACTCGGGAGTGCCGAAGAAAACGACTTTCAATGATTTCATAGTGCAAAGATAAAATTCTTTACATTATAGTGATGAATGATCAACCAATTTATACGAGTGCGTAAGTACGGAAATTGAGCATTTTTATCTTTCCTGAATCCAAAAGGAAAATCAGATGTTGTAAAATGCTTTCTTTTTGATGATATTGAAGCTGCGCAGAAAGCTCTTCTATGGTTGAAGAGTTTTTGGATAAGACGTTAAGGATTTCCTGAGAGATGTTTTTTCCGAAAATAGTTTGCCTGTTTTTTTCGCAGACAGAACATGTACCGCAGTTTTTTGCATTTTTTTCACCGAAATAAGAAAGAATCAGTTTCATCTTGCAGTAGGTTTTATCTTCTACATAAAATTTCATTTCTTCCCATTTCTGAATTTTATTTTTTTGAATATGCTCAAAAATCTTCCAATAGATTCCGCCATTGGATCTTTCATCGCGTGGCTTGAGAAATTTTACACTAGACAGGGCACCGTCAATATATTCAAGATAATTTTTTTGCTGTAATTCTTTTAATCTTTCTTTAATCAAATGTTGACTTACTCCGAGTTTAGCGCTTACTTTCTGCTCACTGAACATAACTTTATGAGTGGTAATTCCTGAAATAGTACGTAAGAGGAGCTCAATAAAATAAGCATCTTTTTTCGGGAGCTGATCTATTTCGTCTGCTTTTATTTTTAATTCCAGAGATGACAGGCTTTTATTGCTGTTGTAGTAGATAATTTCCTGAGTATGAAGAAAATTCAGTACATTTTTGATTTTCGCAGCTGAAAGCTTGGTGAAGTTTTGAATTCCCGCTGTATTGAGCTGAAATACTTTTTCGGGCATTTCAAATTCTGCCACCTGAAAAATAGAGTAGAGGTAAGTAATTATTTTTTCAAATTCAGTTTTATTCGGAATCTGGTTTTTTAAAATCTGGTCAAAATTTGAAATTTCCTGCTGATCCCAAAGTAAAAATGCATAACTCGCATTTCCATCTCTTCCTGCTCTTCCGATTTCCTGATAGTAATTTTCGATGGACGGTGAAGGCGAAAAATGGATCACAAAACGCACATTGTCTTTATCAATACCCATCCCAAAAGCATTGGTAGAAATTAATATATGATTACTGCTGTTATTCCACAGGTTTTGCCTGCTGTTTTTTTCACTTGTTGTCAATCCTGCATGGAAAAAATCAACATGTTGTATTTGTTTTTTATGAAGATATTCTGTGAGTTGCTCTGCCTCTTTTCGGGTTCTTACATAGATAATTCCAGATTCTTTTGCAAATTTCAGGATGTTAAAAATCCGCTGATATTTATCTGAAATTTCTTCACAGAAAATTTTTATATTTTCTCTTTTAAAGCTTTTCTGAAAAATAGTAGGATTTTTCAGCTCTAATTTATTTTTTATTTCATCTAAAACTTTCGGGGTTGCCGTTGCCGTAAGCGCAAGACATGAAATTCCGGGATGATTTTTTCTGAAATCTTTAATGTTCTGATAACTTGGCCTGAAGTCTTGCCCCCATTCGGAAATACAATGTGCCTCATCAACTGCAATAAAAGAAAGCTGTATCTCTTCAATATTTCGTAAAAATTGTATATTGGTCAATCTTTCGGGCGACACATACAGTAATTTTGTAAGACCGTCTTTACATCGGTTATAAATGACTTCTGCATCAAAATCATCGAGCTCCGATGATAAATATTCGGCTTCAATTCCCCGGAATTTTAGTTGATTTACCTGATCTTTCATTAATGCCAATAAAGGAGAAATAACGAGACAAACTCCCTCTCTTAGCAGTGCGGGAAGCTGATAACATAATGATTTTCCTGCTCCTGTCGGGAGTAAGATTAAAGTGTCTTTCTGATTTAAAACAGAATCAATCACCTGTTCCTGAGGATCTCTGAAACTATCGTGCCCCCAAAAATGTTTAAGGGTTTTATGTTTTAATTTTTGAAGATCTTGGTGAGAAATCATACTGTAAAAATAAGGAAAGTAAGAGAACAAAAAAAGTCACGCATGGCGTGACTTTACATATGTAAAAATCAATTTATTTTGCTTCAAAGAATACTCTTCTGTTGGCTCTGTTTTTCCATTCAGGACATTTTGTAGCCGGCTCACATTCAGGATATTTAAGGTCTTTTTCACCTCTTCCTTCTGCTGAAAGTTTTGAAGAATCTACTCCGCTTTTGATCAGATAGTTTTTTACGCTGTTTGCTCTTCTTTCAGATAACTTTTGGTTATATTCATCGGTTGCTCTTGTATCGGTCGCTCCGATTACTTTATAAGATCCGTTAGAAGAATTGATGTAATTTACCGCATTGTTCAGAATAGGCGTGTTTGAAGGTAAAATTCTGTCAGAATTTAAATCAAATTCAATTCCTTCCATATTGGTTACTGTTTCATTAACAGGTCCTGTAGGTGTTACAGCAGCGGTTGTTGTAGGGCATCCGTTGTTTTCTACAGGTCCGGGAACCGTTACACATTTATCGTAAAGATCGATAACACCATCTAAATCTGCATCCAATGCAACACCTGCTCCATCAACTCTTGCTCCTGCAGGAGTATCAAGTTGTCTGTCCCAATCGTCACAAACACCGTCATTATCTGCATCACCTTTTTTACAAACTTCGATATCCTGATTTTTATTAGCCAAAACATCTAATTTATAATAGATTTCCTGCAATGGGTCATGCCACATCAGGTGAGATTCGTGTTTTCCTAGTTTTAATGATAATCCTAAAGTAGCGTTGAAGAAGTTGTCAGAAACCTGGTCTTCTCTCTTGTTGATATCGCTGTATTGAGCTCCGCCACCATCAAACTGGTCATCACCGGTTACAATATACATTACTCTACCTTCGAGGTCTAATCTTCTGTTGATTTTATATTTCAGACCTGCTCCTGCCTGTCCGAACATTGAACCTAATTTAAAAGGTTTAACTTCTGTCATCAGTCTTTGTCCGGCAAGATCTTCCTGATAAGCTCTATATGATAATGTACCAATCCCTGCATATCCGTGTAATGCCCATCTGAAAGGAGATTTATTGTCTACTCTTCTCAATAAGTTTGAGAAATTGATGTCCCCTAAAATGGAAATTGCATCGTATTGCGTTCTGGCTCCTACCTGCTGATTTACAGAAGCATTAGTAGGTGCAGAATCTTTGGTATTAAACCATCCCTGTCTTGTTTCCCCTCTGTCATACTGAAGATTGATTCCGAAAGCATGGGTAATCGCTTTATCAATACTTACATAAGCAGAGTATCCTACTAGATCCTTACCATTTCCATTTCCATTTTTAATAGACGTTAAATCTGCAGACTGTACCAAAGGAACCCCGGCTCCGAATGAAATCGCCCAGTCGTTGAATCTTTTGGATTGTTGTGTAAATGGCGATACATTCGCAGATCCTGATGAAAAAGTGTTTGGATATTTTTCATTTGAAACTGCTGTTGAGTCTTGTGCAAAACCAGCTGTAGGTACAGCTAATGCTAATGCGACAATTGCTAAACTTAATTTCATAGTGTATTTTTTATTTAGTTATTTTAATATTTATTTTGATTTGAAATATACTCTTCTGTTGGCTTCATTCTTCCATTCAGGACATTTGGTAGCAGGATCACATTCCGGATATTTTAAATCTGTTTTTCCTCTTCCTTCAGCAGTAAGCATACCGGAAGAAACACCTTTGCCGGTAAGATATTTTACAACAGCATTGGCTCTTTTCTGTGATAAGGTCTGGTTTAATGCAGCAGAACCTCTTGTGTCAGTAGCACCGATTACTAAAAACTGATCGCTGGAATTCAAACCTTTTATAATGTCTGCAGCATGATTTAATTTATCGAATGACTGAGGCCTGATTTTATCACTGTTAAGTTCAAATTCAATTCCTTCAAAATCCTTATTGATATTTTCTACGACTTCATTGCTCGGGTCTAATAAATGTGAGGGTTCTGGAGCTATAGGACATCCATTATTATCAGGAGGTCCTGGATCTGTTACACATTTATCATAAAGATCAATAGTGCCGTCAAGATCCATATCCAAAGCTACCCCGGAACCGTCAACTCTTGCGCCTGCAGGAGTATCCAGTTGTCTGTCCCAGTCGTCACAAACACCATCGTTATCATTGTCTCCTTTTTCACATACGACAAGCTCAGTAGTTGCATTATCCAGTATATTGGTTCTGTAATATACTTCCTGTAAAGGATCATGCCATGCTAAATGGGTCATGTGTTTTCCTAATTTGAATGATAAGCCTAAATTAACGGTCATCATATTATCAGTGTAAGAATCATTGATTAAGTTATAATTGATTCTGTCGCCTAAAGAATTTTCTAATGCTCTACCTTCTCCGCCGCCATCAAATTCTTCATCACCACTGATGATATACATTACTCTCGCTTCAACATCTATTAGTTTTGAAACATTATATTTTAAGCCTACACCACCTTGGTAGAAAAAAGAGGCGATGCCTAATTTTTGATCAATCATAACAGGAAGTCTGTTGGGAGCAAATCTTAATAAATCATCATCTGTCAATAATGTTTTATATCCTTGAAATCCTATTCCTGCATATCCGTGAAGTGCCCATCTGAAAGGAGAATGATTGTCAACTCTTCTAAGAAGATTTGAGAAATTGATATCTCCGAGCAAGGATATCTGATGATACTTAGTATATGCAACTCCTACTCCCGCTAAAGGATTGGTATCAAGATGGGCCTGCTGATTGGTTTTTCCCATCTGATATTGTAGATTAAGACCGAAAGTATGGCTGATCTGCTTATCAAGGCTGATGTATGCATTGTATCCCCAATTTATTTTTCTGTCATAAAATGAAGTAAGATCTGCATTCGTCATGAAAGCGCCGCCGCCTCCTACTGAAACCGCCCAGTCGTTGAACCTTCTTGCTTTGTTGTCAAATTTGTGAATGTTTGCCGAGCCCGAAGAGAATGTGTTTGGGTACTGGTCTGAAGAAATTACAGCAATACTGTCCTGAGCATAAGTTGCTATAGGCAATATGGCCATTAATAATAAACCTAATTTCATACATTATGTTTTTATGTGTTGATAAAATCTTTTAATAATATTTTCGAAAATTCTCTTTCAAAAAGATGTTTTTTATGAGGGATTTCTAATCTTTCTGAAATAAAATTTAAATCATTGTAGCTAACGATATCAATATCAATAATTCTATCAGTGTAAACTCCGAATATTTTTGAATCATTAGCTCTTCCCATATCTAATTCTATTTTTTTTATAAAATTTAATAATTGGACTGGTGAAAAATGTGTAAATATTATTGCTGCAATATTACAAAAAATATTGGAACTGACAAATTCTACGGGAAGAGATGTTAAATATTCACTCTTTTTAAGAATAAAATTCACCTCTTTAATCCTGTTAATCGCTGTATCTATATTACTTTTTGTGTCCCCGATATTACTTCCTAGTAACAAAACGACCTTATGTTGCGACATATTGAAAAAATGATTATTTATGAAGAGTTTCTTTAAAAATGTATTGGCAAATATAGTTGCAATTGTGATATTGTGTGCTGTATTTTTCTTCTTTTTTATTATGATGATTGCGTTTGGATCCATGAGTAACGAAAAATCGGTGACGGTAAAAAAGAATTCTGTTTTAACGATTAATCTTAAAACCACCATTATAGACAGCCCTACTGAAGACCAACAGAATATTTTTGGTATTAATAATAAAAATACGAATGTTTTAATTTATGACGTTATAGAAGCTGTTAAAAAAGCCAAAACTGATGATAATATTAAAGGCATCAGTATTGAAATTGATAATTTAAACGCAGGAATCACTCAGATTGATGATCTTCGAAGTGCTATTGAAGATTTCAAAAAAAGTGGAAAATTTGTGTATGCGTATGGTAACGTGGTTTCCCAGTCTTCTTATTATCTGGGATCGGTTGCGGATCAGTATTATCTGAATCCATCCGGTGGTATTGAACTGAAAGGGCTTTCTACTGAAGTTACTTTCTTTAAAGATTTTGCTGAAAAATATGGGATCGGAATTGAAGTAATCCGCCATGGAAAATTCAAATCTGCGGTTGAACCTTTTTTAAGAAATGACATATCTCCGGAAAATAAAGAACAGTTAAGCACCCTTTTAAATGACATCTGGGAAAATACTTCTTCGAAAATCGCGGCTTCAAGAAAAATGAATACCAGTCAGTTTAAAACCATTGTAGACAGTTTGTACGGGATGATCCCGGATCAAAGTTTAAAATATAAATTAGCAGATAAACTGATTCAAAAATCAGAATACGACCAACTCATCAAAGCAAAACTTAACTTAAAAGAAGAGGATAAACTAACAAAGATTTCTTTATCTAAATATATGGATTCTTTTAAAGACAAAGACCGGTCAGATGAAAAAGTAGCGGTTTTATATGCTTCAGGATCTATTAATAACGGTGATGAATATAACGATATTTATTCTCAAAAATATATAGACTATATTAAAGAGCTTCAGGATGATAAAAAAATAAAAGCCGTTGTATTGAGAATTAATTCTCCGGGAGGAAGTGCGAATGCATCCGATGAAATTTTATTTGAACTTCAACAGCTTAAAAAGAAAAAACCGCTGATTATTTCATTTGGCGATTATGCCGCATCAGGAGGATATTATATTGCGATGGCTGCAGATAAAATCTATTCTGAACCTAATACGCTTACAGGTTCTATCGGTGTTTTCGGCGTTTTACCTTATTTTAAAGATCTTGCCAATAAAAACGGAGTACGATCAGATATCGTTTCCACTAATGCAAATTCTGCATTTTATTCTTCTTTGAACGGAGTTACGCCTTATGGAGTAAGCTTAATGACCAGAAGTGTAGAAGGCACTTACAAAAGATTTGTATATTTTGTAACACAAAACCGAAAGAAAACTTTTGAGCAGATCGACAACATTGGTGGGGGAAGAGTATGGAGCGGTACCCGTGCTAAAGAAATAGGATTGGTGGATGAATTGGGAAGTCTGCACGACGCGGTAAAGTTTGCTGCTGAGAAAGCAGGATTAAAATCTTATGAAGTCGCTTCTTATCCTAAAAAGATGACCGCATTTGAAAAGATTTTTGAAGACCTTAATGAAGATGATATCTCTGCAAAAGTGATTAAAAATAAAATTGGAAAATCCAATTATGAAATTTTACAGCAGATGACCGATAAAAAACTGAAATCTGAAGTGAAAATGGAAATGCCTTACCAGGTAAAAATAAACTAATAACAAAGTCATAAAAAAATCCGGATCTGAAATTTCAGATCCGGATTTTATTTTTTTTTGTATTCTAACTACCTCTGTCTGGTTAAAGCACCATAAATAAACAGAACCAGCACAGCCCCTAAAACTGAGATACCGATCGTACCCAAATCCCAAGGATTTCCATCGTCACCAATGCCTAATGCTCCGGCAATAAAGCCACCCACTAATGCACCTACAATTCCTAAAATGATTGTTACAATCCAACCGCCACCCTGAGTTCCAGGCATTAAAAATTTCGCGATTGCTCCTACAATTAATCCGAAAAGGATCCAAGCTAAAATTCCCATAGTTTTACATTTTTTAATATTACTGAATTGGTTTAATCAAGAATCAATAACTGATATTATCTCTTCTTGAAAAAAGAATCTACAAATTCTGTACCATTAAATAATTGCAGGTCCTGCATTTTTTCACCAACACCGATATATTTTACGGGAACCTGAAACTGATCTGAGATTCCGATCACTACACCTCCTTTTGCAGTTCCGTCTAATTTTGTGACAGCCAAAGCATTAACTTCGGTAGCCGCTGTAAACTGTTTTGCCTGTTCAAATGCATTTTGACCGGTAGATCCGTCTAAAACTAATAAAATTTCATGGGGGGCGTCAGGAATTACTTTCTGCATCACTCTTTTGATTTTAGAAAGTTCATTCATCAGATTGATTTTATTGTGAAGCCTTCCTGCTGTATCGATAATTACGACATCAGCATTTTGCGCAACCGCACTTTGTACCGTATCAAAAGCAACCGAAGCGGGATCAGATCCCATTTCCTGTTTTACAATAGGAACGCCCACTCTTTCGCTCCAGATCGTAAGCTGATCTACTGCTGCAGCTCTGAAAGTATCTCCTGCTCCCAAAACAACACTTTTACCTTCGGATTTAAACTGATGGGCCAGTTTTCCGATAGTCGTGGTTTTTCCTACTCCGTTGACACCGACAACCATAATCACGTATGGCTTTTTTGAAGTATCGATATTTCCGGTAGACGCATGAGGGTTTTCTAATAATAAGCCTGAAATCTCTTCACGCAGAATGCCATCCAGCTCGCTTACGCTTACATATTTGTCCCTTGCAACCCGTTCTTCAATTCTTTCAATAATTTTGATGGTCGTAGAGGCACCTACATCAGAAGCAATAAGAATTTCCTCTAAATTATCAAGTACTTCATCATCTACTTTGCTTTTGCCGACTACGGCTTTTGTCATTTTTTCAAAGAAACCCTGGCTTGATTTTTCTAATCCCTTGTCTAAGGTTTCCTTTTCTTCTTTTTTGAAAATATTTTTAAACCAACTCATTTTTATGAATTACAAATTATACATTACGAATAGGACTAAAAAACATTCAAGTATCTTGTATGTAATTGGTAATTCCTAATTCGTAATCAGCTTATTAAAGCAAAGATAACAAAAAAACTACCCAAAATATGAGTAGTTTTTTATATTGTAAATAAAGTAAAAGATTATTTTTTCAAATAAGCATCCACTTCGTCTGCATTCATTACTTTTTCTTCGAAAACGTAAGCATCTGATTTAGATGACTTCACCATTTTCACAACTTTAGTCATTTTTTTTGACTGTCCGCTTTGTAGGGTTGCTACTACTTTCTTTGCCATGGTAAATTATATTTATAAATTACTTGATTTCTTTGTGAAGGGTAGATCTCTTAAGAACAGGATTGTATTTTTTCAATTCCAATCTTTCTGTCGTGTTCTTTTTGTTTTTGGTAGAAATGTATCTCGACATTCCCGGCATACCGCTTTCTTTGTGCTCTGTACATTCAAGAATTACTTGAACTCTGTTTCCTTTTTTTGCCATGATTTAGTTCTTTTTAATCAATCCGTTTCTAGTCGCTCTTTCGATAGCTTCTTCGATTCCAATCTTGTTAATTACTCTCAATCCATGAGCTGAAACTTTTAACGTAACGTGCTTATCCTGCTCTGGAAGGTAAAATTTCTTCTCCAATAAGTTAATTTCAAAACGACGCTTCGTTTTGTTATTAGCGTGAGAAACGTTGTTACCAACCATTGCACGCTTTCCTGTTATCTGGCAAATTCTTGACATATCTCGATGTTCTTATTTGTATAATATTTGAGGTTGCAAAATAACGGATAATTTTTTAGACAGACAAGTTTTTAATTATATTTTCTTTAAAATATTTTATAAAAACCATGGGTTAATTTGAATTTAAAAATCTTTTAACTCTGATACAGCTTGTAAAATCATAGTTTTTTTATTTAGGCCTTCTTTTTCTGTATTTTATTTTGAAACCAATTAATCAAATAATAGAAAAGCAGGAAGCCTAAAGAAAATATAGAAAACCGCGTAAGCAAATCACCCGATTTTACATAAAACGTTTCTTTTTCATACAGATTGATCTTGGCAAATAATGCTGTTTTATCCCCATAAAAAGTATCTTCTGCAATTTCGCCTTTGGCATCAATGTGCGCAGAAATCCCGCTGTTGGCAGAACGTGCGATTTCTCTTCGGGTTTCGATAGCTCTTAATTTTGCATAGGATAAAAGCTGTTTGTGACCCTCTGTAACTCCCCACCAGGAATCATTGGTCATGATGGCCAGAAAATTTGCCCCTTTTTTTACATAATCCGTTACAAATTCCCCGTAAATACTTTCATAACAGATAATAGGAGCAATTTTCCCTTTATTGTAAGGATTTGAAAAAGCGACTCTTTCCTGATCTGTTCCCAAAGAAGCGATCGTTCCGCCCATATTAAGCATGGCGTCCCCTAAAAGCGGTTTTAAAACACTCATATACGGAAAAATTTCAACACCGGGAACGAGTTTTCCTTTATGGTACACCTCAACTTTCTGGTTGGAAACGAGCTGTATCGCAGAATTGTAACTTTCTACCCAAAGTCCCGGATTCAGCTGATAAGCCTCTTTCGGAAGATTTTCTTTGCTGTAATAATATCGGTGTGACGAAATTCCTGTCGCAAATACCGATCCGGGATGCTGTGTTAAAAAACCTTTGACATGATTTAATAATCCGTTCTTCTCAAATGCGGTTTCCGAGATAGAACCTCTCCCGGGAATTGCCGTTTCCGGAGCAATATAATAATCGATTTTTACATTTGAATTTTGCTCGGCGAGTGTCAAAAGGTCGTTTACAATCGTAATACTGTCTTTAGAATATTTTTCAGCGTAAGGATCAAGTGCAGGCTGAAGCAGCAGCACATTTACCTGTCCTGTCGGTTTTTCATCAAAAGTATGGTATTTTACCATGGATATCACCATCGGAACAATAACGAGTACCGAGACGATAGATACATTTCTGATAAGATCTTTTCTCTTTCGTCCGGCTTCCCACGTTCTTATCGTATAAAATATCAGGACATTGATCAGTAAAATCCAGAAACTTCCCCCAGTTGCGCCTAATGTGTCATACCACTGAATCAGTTTAGGATATTCTGAGAATACATTTCCCAAATTCAGCCAGGGCCAGGTCAGCTCCCAATTCATGTGAAACTTCTCAAAACTCATCCATATAGCGACTAAAAATGCCAATCCCCAATAGCTTCCCTGTGCATTTTTATACCAGTGATAGCATTGAAAAACCAGAGAATACAAAAAAGAATTCACCAGGACCGGAAACACAACAGCAAGCAGAGAATGGCTTCCGTCCGGGTTTTTTGAACCGTAGAGCCAGCCTGTGGTAACGATATTCCAGATGATAAAGCAGAGATAGGAGAGCCCGAAAACCACCCAGCTTTTTCTTTTGAATTTTGAAAATTTGGATACGCTGTGCTCCATCATCAGTAGAGGAACAAGGGCGATAAATATAAAAAACGGGATACCGTAAGTCGGCCAGGAAACCGAAAGCAGCATTGCCGAAATAAGCGTAAGCAGGATGTATTTCATTACATTAATTTGACATACAAATTTAATGTTTTTGAAATGAATAACTTTGCAAATCATGATAAAGAAATTATACAAAATTTTAATTCTTCCGTATACGTTATTTCTGCTTTACCTTATGTTTTTAGGAATGGGCAGATCCATGATGGAAGATAATGCAGTGAGATTAAAACCGATCCTTTCCACCTTATGGTTTATAGAGGAAACCATCCTGTGGACAGATATTGTGAAAATTGTCATAGGAAATATCATCATGTTTATGCCTTTCGGGTTTTTGGGGTGGTGTTTTCCTTCGCTGAAAGACCTTAAAAATCTGATGTACACCTTTGTTTCAGCTATTACCATTGTGGAAGGGCTGCAGTATTTTACCAGAATGGGAATCTTTGAAGTGGATGATATTTTACTGAATACTTTGGGAGTCTATCTGGGATGGCTGCTCTGCCGCGGTATCGAAAAACGGATCAGCCGTTCAGCTCTTTAGCCCGTTTCTCGGCGCTTAAAATGCCTTTCTGTATAATTTCTTTAAGATTGCTGTCTTCAAATGTTTTTAACGCGGCTTCCGTAGTTCCCCCTTTTGAAGCGACGTCTTTGATCAATTCTTCAAGGTTTTTCTCGGAATTATTAATCAGATGATACGCTCCTAACATGGTTTGCTTTACAAATAATTTGGATAAATTTTCATCAATTCCCATCTCTGTTCCTGCTTTGATCATCGCATCTACGATGTAATAAAAATAGGCCGGCCCGCTTCCGGAAAGGGCAGTAACACCATCCAGCAAATCTTCATTTTCCAGATAGACAGATCTTCCGGTGCTGTTGAGAAGACGTTCTATATTCATTAACTGGCTGAAAGAAATTCCTTCGGCGGCAGTATATCCGGTAATTCCCATGCCTAAAAGAGTAGGGGAATTGGGCATCGCACGTACAATTAATGGATGATTGAGCATGGTTTGAATCTTTCCGATCTTGATTCCTGCCATAATGGATAAAACCATCTGGTTTTCTTTGAGCTTAAAATGAATATTTTCGGCCACTTTATTAAAATCCTGAGGCTTGACGGCGATGATGATGAGATCTGCTTCCAGTTCATTCAGCTCTTCAAAGACTGAAATTCTGGATTTTGGAAACGCTTCTGAAATTTTAGAAATCTTAGACTGGTTTCTGGTAATAAGATGCAGGTTTTCCGGCTGTATCAATTCGTATTTCAGAAAAGATTTTGAGAAAGATAAGCCCATGTTTCCGGCTCCGATGATGGCAATTTTCATTTATGTTGTGTTTTTTATAGTAGATTGTGAAACCTAACGGGTTTTTAAAACCCGTTAGGTTTACTTTAGCCCAAGTATTTCAGGCAGGCTATTTTTTTAATAGGCTCTCGATCAGCTTGCTTTGGTTTTCTATGAGCTTTGCCATTTGCTGCTGATTGTCTAAAATCTTATCGATGAGTGCCTGAGATTGAAAATTAATTGTAGAGTCAAAAGCCAGACAAGAAGAATTTTCAAATTTTGCATTAGACAAATCTACATTAGGAATTTGTGCTTGTACCAAGTCTAAAAAATCAATCTCATATATCTCAGCTAATTTCTGAAGATTAGGGAGGGTAGGTTTTGCCTGTCCCGCTTCCCATTTGTTATAGGCAGATTGTGAAATATCCAGCTGATGGGCTACATCCATCTGAGACCATCCTTTCTGGGTTCTTAATTTTAAAATTTTCTCTGATAAACTCATACAATACCGAATTTTTACAGCTAAAGTACTGTTTTTAAAATTGACAACCAAAGGTTGTTGGTTTTATAACTGTTGGTTGTTGGTAGACTCATAAATAGGTTTTAGTTTTGAAAAATATTAACCCATGTAACAGATATTGTTGAAAAAATAATATCTTTAACTTTTTAAACAACACAAATGATCAAAAAATTAATACTCAGGCTTTGCCTGATGATGGCAGTGATGCTGTCACTATTTTCCTGCAGGAACGACCTTCTTCCTGAAAATAACAATCTGCAAAATCCCAACGCTTCCAGATTCAGGATGGTCAAGCTGAAAGACATCCCGAATGTTGAACAATTCATCCATCAGCAATCCGGAAGAGCAGATCTTCAGGTGCCTCTGAGTGAAGCTTCCCTTACCGGGAAAGATCTTACCGTAGGTGTTATAGAGATTTCCACTATTGTAGAAACAGTGAATGAAGGTGAAACATATTACGTCTTCAAAATAGAGAACCTGAATTCCGGAGACGCGGTGTACAATCTGGAAGTAAAGCAAGCGGACGGAATCCCGGTAACAGCGGAAATTATTGAATACGATCCACAGGACGGAACTACCGTAGATTTCCAGCATTTTACGGGAAGCATCAGTTCATACGGTTTAGACGGAAAAGCAATTTCTACGGTGAATTATAATGACGGTTTAGGAAATTGTTCTCCTGCAACAGGAGTTCCCGGTGGGAACAATACTTCAGAAGGAGGCGGAATTAATCCTATTGATCTTCCTCCACCAAACGGAGGATGGTATAACTGGGAAGAAGGCGGAAGTAACAATAACACCGTCCCTTTCAGTAATGTTCCCGGAGACTGTACTGACATTATCCTGGACAGCCACGGCAATACACAAGGTTGGTATGACCACTGTAACAATAACTATTATCCCAATCCTAATGTTCATAAAACAACGACAACAGGAGAGATCCCTAACTTGTCGCCTGATTGTAACGGAGAAGGAGCAGGAGTGATTATTATATCAAATGAAGATATTACTACCTGTGAAAAGGTAAAAGCCACAACAAATAATTTAAAATTTAAGGTTAAAAAAGATACATTAGCCACAAAAACTCATGAAGATCATGAATATGGTTTTAGCTATGAGCTTCCTTATGGTGGAATTGGAGGAGAATATAGAACATTAGATTTATATCCGAATGATGTTTTTATTAATTTTAATGCTTATATCACTTCACAAACTTTTATACATTCTCATATTGATAAGATGTATCCTATTTTTTCACCTGAAGATGTGATTCGTTTTAACGAATGGGTGAATTGGGTCAATAGTAACAATGCAGTTCCGAATCCGGACAATATCCCATTACCAAATGCAACTAACATTTCTTATACAGTAGTCACTTCGCAGGGAAGTTATATGCTTACCTTTGACGGGGCTACAGATTTTAATATATTCCCGGCTATTACACAAACTCAAATTGATGATTTAATCAAGGACTATATTGAATTTATAAATAAAGGAGTAACAGGTACAGATTCAAACGGTAATTATACCTATAATACAGTAAAAGTAGAAGGAGAATTTTTAAAGTTCATCAATAAAAATCTTAAAATGAATGGATTAAAAGTTTTCAGAATCAATGATAATGAACGTACCGAGTTACGGCTTGAAAACAACATAAGAAAAGAATATCCTTGTCCTTAATCAATTTAAAAAAGATTATGAAAAATATAATACTAATAGCAATTTTAATGTTTACAATGTCTTGTAAAGCACAAATTTATCCTCTTGATACTTCTCCGGGAGATGTTCCCAGCGGGTCTTATATAAAAGACATTAATAACGAACTCAACCCATATATTGGTTTATGGAAAGCCAACTGGAACGGAAAAACGGTCTACTTAGATTTTAGAAAAATAAAGAGAAAGTCAACTTCCTTAATGAGTTCTTTTTATTATTACAGTGATAGAATTTTGGGAGAGCGGAAAATTATCAATGCCAATGGAGTAGTAGAAATAGACAGAATAACGAATTTTGATAACATTAATGCAGAATTTTGGGGAATCTCTAAAAGCTTATTATCGCCAGAATATGAAACTATTACTTTCTTTCCTAAAAATTTTTGCAATAAATACGCAAATCTGGATGTAAAATTTCTCAATGTGCAGAAAACCCAAATGCTCATGAAGTTTCGTTTTGAACCAAGTTTGTTAAAAGAAGACTGTCAATATGCTAATCTTATTAAAAGTGGTGGAAGCTTACCTATTAATTGGCCGAAAGAGGATATTATATTTATAAAACAGTGATGAAAAACATATTTTTAATATTATTTTTATTTTTTACGATATCTGTAATAGCACAGGTTCAAAACAATATAGTACCCGTCAAAATATCAGGCAAGCTTTTTTCAAAATACAATAAAATATTTATAGCAAATGCAGATATCTTTTTTATAAGTAAAGAAAAATACATAAAAACAGTAACTGACGAAAACGGATATTTTGAATTGGAGGTTCCGCAACAATATATAAAAAATTATAACCTTCTGTATTTTAATTTTGACAAAGTAAATAATATGCCAAAGCAGCCTCAGAAGAGAGTATTAGAATTAGATAGACCATTATTTGCAGATGAGTATGGATATCGTTACGTAATATTTTCTAATAAAGAAGCTGTTATTAATAAAGAATATATTATTGATCTTAAATTTTATGGTGAGCCACTGATACCAGTTTATCCGGATTATTATTATTTTAATGGAAAAAGCATAAGTAAAAGGAAATTTAATAAGTTAAGAAAACAAGACTCCAATTATACTTACTTTAACCTTTCTTATAGCAATGCAAAAATAGTTTCCGGTAAAAAAGATATTGATAATTGTTATCTTTTATTTTCCGAATAGTGTAAACGTATATGATATAGTTTAACTGCAAAAAAACCCAAATGCTCATGAAGTTTCGTTTTGAACCAAGTTTGTTAAAAGAAGACTGTCAATATGCTAACCTCATCAAGAATGGTGGAAGCTTACCTATTAATTTCCCTAAAGAAGATATTCTATTTACTAACAGTGATGAAAAATATAATTTTAATCACCACCTTACTTTTTACAATGTTATCGTGTAAAGCTCAGGTCATAGGCACTTTAGAACAGTTTGAGGAATGTTCTATGCGTCCTAATCATAATGCAGAAGGCTGCCCTGATCTGGAAAACATCACCTATGTAAAAGATACCAATAACAGGCTTGATCAGTTTGTGGGGATTTGGAAAGGAAATTACGGAGGAAAACAATACGAAATAAGACTAGAAAAAAAAGTCAATTATAAAGATAAACCTTCAGATGAGCTTGCATGGGATATGATACGAGGAAGAATATTGATAAAAAATAGTTCGGGAAATATTATTTATAATTCTATGAACAAGTCCGATAATGATACCCATTTTTGGGGTTATAATTTTCGAGGAAGAGTATACCAAATGCATTTCGTAGGCAACTATGATTGTTTAGAATCTGGAAATGTATCAGTAGAAATAAAACCCAATAATCCTAATGAGATGCTGTTATCTTATTATCAGGACAGGGATGGATTGTTAAATCCTGCTAAATGTCCTAACTATAGTACGTTTGTTCCGTTACTGCCTATTCAGAAAATGACTCTGGTAAAACAATGATATGAATATTCGACTTTTTTGCTTATCCATTTTATTTATAGTATCTTCTTGTGCATCTCAAAAAAATGAAATCGAATATGTAGAGTTTGAGCATGAATGTTCAATAAGAAAAATAAGCGATAAAATCTTAGTTAGAATTCTTCCTTCTCAGAAAAAACGCAACAAAGAATTGTAGATTGACATATCATGGTAAATCATATATGAGAAAACCTATTAGCGAAGAGGAATATCAAAATATTATCAATTTAGTTTTAAAAATCAAAGAAAAAGATAAAGATTCAACAATGGTTTATACAGACGGAGGTTCTAATATAATTGAATATAGAAAAGGAAGTGTGATTATAAAACATTATTCCCAAGTTATTGATAAAGATTATAAAAGTAGTTTTTATCATGTCTGTGAATTGATCACAAATTCTGCAGGACTTGATATTACCGTTATCAAATAAAACAACAATTTGAAGTATAGAATTCATCCTTTTTCAAAACCATTTTTCATTTATAATTTTGACAAAGTGATAATATAAAGCCTCTTCGGAGGCTTTTTTAGCTAACAATATAATTAAACTGATTACACCACATTCACCTCCCTTTCCAGTTCAATCCCGAATTTTTCTTTCACAGAATCAATGATCATCGCAGAAAAATCAAAAATCTCTTTTCCGGTGGCATTTCCGGTGGCGTTGACGATAACGAGAGCCTGTAACTGGTGGGAAGCTGCATTTCCGATCTGTTTTCCTTTCCAGCCGCATTGCTCAATCAGCCAGCCTGCAGGAACTTTTACAGAATTTCCGTTCGGATATCCCTGAATGTTTTCAAATTTCTGCTGTAACCTTTCAAACTGTATCAAAGGAATGGTAGGGTTTTTAAAAAAGCTTCCGGCGTTTCCAATAATTTTCGGATCGGGCAATTTGCTTTTACGGATGTTGATCACCGCTTTGGAAATATCCTGAATGGTGGGATGTTGTATTCCCAGCTGTTCAAGCTCGTTTTTAATGGCGCCATATTCTGTTTTGATGAGGTGATCTTTTCTGGTAAGCCTGAAAGTCACTTCCAAGATAATGTATTTTCTTTTTCCTTCCTGCTTAAAAATAGAATCTCTGTACCCGAATCTGCATTTTTCAAGATCAAAGGTTTCAATATCCAGGGTTTCGAGATTGAGAACTTTACATTCTACAAAAATATCTTTAATTTCTGTTCCGTACGCTCCGATATTCTGCATAGGTGAGGTTCCTACGTTACCCGGTATTAGTGAAAGGTTTTCTAGCCCGCCGTAATTTTTTCCTAAACAGTGCAAAACCAATTCGTGCCAGTTTTCCCCCGCTTTTGCGGTAACCAAAATTTCATTCTCATTTAAAATTTCTTCCGAAATGCCTTTCAGGTTAAGCTTAATAGCCAATCCGTCAAAATCCTGAGTTAATAAGATGTTGCTTCCGCCTCCCAGAAAGAGCATGTTAAGATGTCGGGATTTTGAAAAACTAATAGCGTCTTTCAGTGCTTCCAGATCATAGACTTCTGTAAAATATCGGGATTTTGCTTCTACACCGAATGTATTGTAAGGTTTTAGGGAAAAATGTTCTTGCATCGGTTTATTTATATTCTTTAGGAAGGATTTTTTTGAGTTGGGTTTTAAAATGGTACAGCGGTCTGTAGTTGGCCGTATCTTTATAGGCATTTACATACACGTGTGATTTTTTAGGTGTTTTAATCTGAAAGGTTTCATCCACTCCGTCTACAAACTGGGCGCTCGGTGAGCTTTTAATATCGTCAAGTGTTTTGATATCAATAAGAGCGATAAGCTTTTTCCAGGTTTCTTTGCTGATTGCAGCATGCCATTCTTTATGCGTTTTATTTAGGGTAGTGCCTTTCTCAGAATGAATGGAATCTTTAGTGATTTTAATGATCTTATAATCACCTGCGCTTCCGCCGATATAAGATAAATTGACCTGTGTAATGCTGTTGCCGGTTTCGAGAACTTTTTTTTCTTTTTCTGACGGGCTGCAGGAAAAAAACATCAGCAATAAAAATACCGGAAAAGATAATTTCTGACCGTACCTTTTTATTGCTGATATCATAAGGGATTAGAGATTAAATTCTAATTTATATTTTTCGAGGGCGTTCTTTAGTATTTCGGCACTTTTGATAAGATCTGCTTCTTTCAGAACATAGGCTATTCTTACCTGTTTTTTTCCTAATTCCGGATTGCTGTAAAATCCTCCTGCAGGAGCAACCATAATGGTTTCGTTATTGAAAGAATACTTTTCAAGAAGCCATTGTGCAAATTTTTCGGTATCGTCTACAGGAAGCTCGGCTACGCAGTAGAAAGCGCCTTTAGGTTTTGGGCAGATTACTCCGGGAATAGCGTTTAATAAATCTACGAGAATATTTCTTCTGTGGGTATATTCTTCTCTTACGGCCCTGATGTAGGCGCCGTCATTTTGATGTGCTGCCGTTGCTGCAATCTGTCCCAGAAGAACCGGGCTCAATCTTGCCTGTGCAAAAAGCATCGCGGCATCCCGGATTTTTTTTGAGCGCGTGATCAAACATCCTATTCTTACGCCGCACATTGAATAACGCTTCGATTCTGAATCAATGATGATGCAGTTTTCGCCCAGTTCCGGAAAAGCCAGCATAGAAACCTGCTGTTTCCCGTCATATACATATTCACGGTATACTTCGTCAGAAATAATCACGATGTCATATTTCAAGGCAATATCTGCAAGCTGTTTCAATTCTTCACGCGTGTAAAGATATCCGGTAGGATTTCCGGGGTTGCAGATAATAATGGCTCTGGTTTTTGCAGTAATCTTTTTCTCAAATTCTTCAATCGGAGGAAGTGCAAACCCTGTATCAATGGTTGATGGAATTGCCACTACATTAACGTTGAATGTGCTTGTAAAACCATTGTAGTTTGCGTAATAAGGTTCCGGGATGATGACTTCGTCTCCGTCATCGCAAAGAGTGGAAATTGCAAAATTCAATGCTTCCGAACCTCCGTTGGTAACAATAAAATGGTCAGGGGTGAGATCTGTAAAATCTAAAGAATGATAATAATCTGTAAGTGCTTTTCTGTATTCGATATTTCCTTCAGAAAGAGCATATTCCAATACTTTTAAATCAATGTTCTTTAAAGCATTCAATGCTGTTTCCGGAGTTTCAATGTCGGGTTGCCCGATGTTGAGGTGATATACTTTCAGTCCGTTCTGTTTTGCTTTGAGGGCAAAAGGAACCAGCTTTCTTACCGGCGATGGGGGCATCTGTTGTGCTCTGTTTGATATATTGGGCATTATTCTAAAAATTTGTATGACAAAAATAGGATTAAATTCTCAATCGGTGAAATACTTCAGGTGTAATGTGGTATTTTGTAAATTATTTAATTTTATTTAAAAATTTAACAATATCGATATGTTTATTCTATTGTAATTTAGTTTAGGTAATATATGTGTAAATATTATAAACTTTTTTTAATTATGCTAAATCTGTTAATTACAATTAATTTAACATTGATTATGTAATTTAAATTGTTTTATATTGTTTTTTATTTAAATTAGAGCCGTTAAAATAAGATATATGAAAAATAAACTATTTTTTGGAATTATTAATTTGTTTGCTGTTTTCTGCGCTCAGGCGGTCACCGCACAGTATTATTATCCGGTTACGGTGAGCGGTTTTACACAGGATGTTATTGCCAATGGCGTAGGAAATGCAAGTGCAAGTACTACGACTTCCGTAGATGCTGTAGATTATGCATATGTATCCAAAGATTTTCAGGCAGTTGCGGGAAATCCCGCGCTTCCCTACGGACTTCCCGTAACGGGCCAGTTTATGACAGCTGTTACTACTACGGCGGGTCTTACGTATCAGTTAGCTTCTTACAGTGGCAGCAATGCATTAAAACTAAGTGCTGCTGCAGACACAGGAACGCTTGCTTTCGGTACGCCTACCGCTGCCTATAATTTATATTTTTTAGCAACCGGCGGAAGCGGTTCGGGAGTATTAAGCGCGGTTGTAAATTTTACAGATGGAACTTCACAGTCATTTACTGGTTTAAATGTGGGAGATTGGTATGATCAGCCGAATTTTGCAATCCAGGGTATCGGAAGAATCAAGATTACCACAAATGCATTTGAAGACGGTGGAGGGATCAACCCGAGAATTTATCAGATACCATTAGCAATAACGGCTTCCAATCAATCTAAAACCATTCAGAACGTTGCGTTTACTAAAACTTCGGGAACAGGATTTATTAATATTTTTGCGGTTTCTGCAGATAAATATACCATCTGTTTAGCGCCAACTGCTGTAACGGCTTCTGCCATTACAGTAAATTCGGGAACTTTAAGCTGGACTCCACCTGCAACTGTTCCGGGAAGCTATGATATCTATTATACCTCATCTACATATGCTCCCAATAGCAGTACTACACCTTCTATGACGGGTGTTACCGGCAATACGGCAGCTATGAGTGGATTATTGGCAACGACAAGATACCATGTCTGGATAAGATCAAAATGTGGAGGAGTACCAGGAGAATGGGCGTACGGAACAAGTTTCATAACACCATGCTCTACCTTCCCTGTTCCTTATTCTGAAAATTTTGATTCGACTCCTACTGGTTCTACAACCAATACAAATGCACCGCTTTGCTGGTCTTATCTTGAAGCTACAGGTTTTACAGGATATGGTTATATTACCAACAGTAATGCATTTTCTGCTGCAAACAGCTATTATTTATACAACTCTTCAGCAACGTCTGGAAATCAGTTGTTGGTTTCTCCACAAACTACGGCTTTATCAGACGGCACAAAAAGAGTTAAATTTTACGCAAAAAGTTCAACGGCAGGATACACGGTACAAGTGGGGACTTTAACCAACCCTGCAGACCCCTCTACTTTTGTTTCATTCAATACCACTACTTTAACGACTACGCAAAGCCCATATACCGTGAATATTCCATCCGGTGGAGGTGCTTATTTGGCATTCAGACATAATTTAGGAGGTACCAACAGAGGGATTTATTTAGACAATATAACAGTAGAAGCAATTCCTTCTTGTGTAGAGCCTATTTCGCTGATGATGACAGGACAAACGATGACTTCAGTAAGCTTATCGTGGACAGATAATGCAACCGTTCCTGTTAATAATTATGATATATATTACAGCACTGTCAATATTCCGCCTATTTCAACTACAGTACTCAATGCTTCGAATTCTGTTACCTCTTCTTCTGGCACTGCAACAGTGGGCGGTTTGATGCCGGAAACTACCTATTATTTTTGGGTAAGATCGCATTGTACTGCTACAGATCAGAGTATTTGGTTAGGTTCAGTAAGTGGATATACAGGATATTGCAAACCATCATCTACCAATCAGAGCTCTTGGATTTCTGCATTCAGCTCAACAGGTGCGGTTACCAATATGGCATATGCTTCAGCAGCAGCTGTTTCCGGAACCGGAGGTTATCAGAACTTAACGGCAAGCGCCAATACAATTTCTAATCCTGCAGGAACTTCATTTTCAATTTCTTTAACAGCAGGTGGCCCTACTTGCGGTATTGGCATCTGGGTTGACTGGAACAATGATTTGGTTTTCAGTACAACCGAAAGAGTGTATGCTACAACCGGTTATGTAACCACTACGCCTTCTACGGCAAGCATTGCAATTCCGGCAGGTACACCGGCTGGAACTTACAGAATGAGAGCGATGTGTGATTTTAATAATTCTGCGCCTAGTAACCCATGCGGACCGACGACTAGAGGTGAATATCTTGATTTTAATTTCCAGGTTACCGATATTTTGGGAACTTCAGAACAATCTGCAAAGAACAAAGAAATCAAAATATATCCGAATCCTTTCAGTGATGTTATTTATATCTCAGAATCGAAAGATATCAAATCTGTTACCGTATATGATGTAGCAGGACGTGTCGTAAAAACGATTGAGAATGCTTCTAAAGAAATTCATCTCAGTGAATTGAAACAAGGAATGTACATGATTAAAGTAAGCTTTAAAGACGGTTCAGAATCTGTTACCAAAGCAATTAAGAAATAAACTATTTTATTTGAATTATTTTTTTGCGGCTATACCTTTTTGGTATAGCCGATTTTTTATATTTAAATTTGTTATTTTTGAAACTTTAAACAATTCTTATGCAGATTCCGGCAATATCCATTGAAGATTATATCTCAAAAATCCCTGAAGAAAGACAGGAAGCTTTTAAAAAGCTGTTTGATACTGTGAATGATAATTTGCCTGAAGGTTTTACAGGAAACGTAAGCTACGGAATGGTAGGTTGGGGAGTTCCGCTGAAAACATATCCTGCAGGATATCATTGTACACCGGGATCACCGCTTCCTTTCATGTCTATAGCTTCACAGAAAAATTTTATTGCCTTATATCATATGGGAATGTACGCTAGTCCAGAACTTCTTGAGTGGTTTGTGGCAGAATATCCAAAGCACTCTAAAAGAAAGCTGGATATGGGAAAATCCTGCGTCCGCTTCAAAAAAGCAGATGACATCCCTTTTGACCTGATTGCCGAACTGAGTAAAAAAATGACTGTACAAGAATGGATTACCACCTATGAAAGCAATTTTAAAAAATAATTTTTCTCTCAGACTTATCGCTTATTTTTTGGCTTTTATTCTTATGCTAAGCTGTAAAAACTCAGCAATATCCGGATTGAAAAACGGAGATTTACTCTTTGTAACCGCAAAAGAAACAGGGCTTTCGGGAGCTATCAACAACGTAACCCAAAAACAGAAAAACGCTTCTTTTGACCATATCGGAATTCTGCAGAAAGATACAAACGGGACTTTTGTTCTGCATGCAGCGCCAAAAGGCGGTTCTCAGAAACAGGATCTCCAGGATTTTTTGAAAGATCAGTCAAATGACGGTCAAAAAGTAGTTGTTTACAGATTGAAAGCTCCTTTCCGGGCATCAATACCTTACGCTGTTGAAAAGGCCAATGCCATGTTGGGTAAACCGTATAATTTTAACTATATCTTAGACGAAAATTCTTATTATTGCTCAGATTTTGTCGAAAGAGCATTCAGAAAAGATCATATTTTTACTTTACAGCCTATGACTTTTATTGATCCCGAAACCGGGAAAACCAATGAATTTTGGGCAGCGTTTTACCAAAAGAAAAATCTCAAGGTTCCGGAAGGAGAGCCAGGCTGTAATCCCAATGGATTGGCTGCTTCAGAAAAACTGGATCGTATAAAAGAACTTTAAAATAAAAAAAGGGAAGTCATATGCTTCTCTTTTTTTTATCTCTACATCTAAATTATTATCCTACTAATTTGGTAGACTAATATTTTTTTATACTTTTGTCAGGAATTAATTATCAAACATTTCAAATATGTAATTGTTTAATCAAAAAATTGTTATGATGACGACGCCAAATTTGCAGGTTGTACCCAAAAGCGGAAACCCTATTAAAAAAGAACTGATCTTAGAAGTAGAATTGAATGGAAAAGTGAAATTTGATCATCTTCTACATGTCATCTATCAGCAGATGGGAATCTGTTACAGAGTGTTAAGCGCAAATGTGGAGTATGTAAACGGGAACAATTTCGGATCATTTCAATTGTACATCAATGCCACTCACGAAGAATCTCAAGAGCTTGAGTTTTTTCTGAATACCCATAAACTGTTGAATACCACTGTAGAATATGTCTGCAGAAAATATTCATAGTTATTTGTCCATATAGTTGAAGAGCGCTCATTTAATGAGCGCTTTTTGTGTAATATCTGCCTTAAAAAGATTATTTTTAAGCAAAATTAAATTACAAAATTATGATTGCACTTATTATTCTCGGAATTCTGGTATTGGCGATTCTCTTCGCAGTTTCAATATATAACCGCCTTGTAAAACTCAAAAACCTCGTACAGGAAGCGTGGAGCAGTATTGATGTGATGCTCAAAAAACGCCATGATCTGATCCCGAATCTGGTAGAAACTGTAAAAGGATATGCAACCCATGAGCGTGAAACGTTGGAAAATGTTACCAGAGCACGGAATCTTGCGGTAGGAGCAGATTCTCTGGAAGCAAAAGAAACGGCAGAAAAAAATCTGAATCAGGCAATGGTCAATTTATTTGCTGTTGCAGAGCAATATCCTGATCTTAAAGCAAATACCAATTTTCAGCAGCTGCAGTCTGAATTGACTTCAATTGAAGGAGATATCGAAAAGTCAAGAAGATATTATAACGGCACCGTTCGTGAAAATAATACGCTGGTGGAATCTTTCCCAAGCAATATAGTCGCCAATATGTTCAAATTTGAAAAATCTACATTCTTTGAGCTTGAAAATATGGCAGAAAGAGAGGTTCCCACTGTAAAATTTTAAGGAATGAAAAGATTTTTATTGCTTTTTTATCTGCTCTTTTTTACATTGATTTTTTCACAGGAGAATGATAGTATAGAAGATCCTAAAGCGGGAGTTGAACGGATAACGTCTTTTCATTCTGATATGAATGTTGATAATAAATCTGCGCTGACTGTTACGGAACACATCAATGTTCATAGCCTCGGTATCAATATTAAAAGAGGGATTTATCGCGCCCTTCCTTTATCAAGAAATTTAAATAATAAAACCCAGAAAGTAAAATATGATATCATCTCCGTAAAAAAAGACGGTGTAGAAGAAGATTACCATGAAGAAAATGAAGAAGGCTATCTGAAAATATATGTGGGAAACAAAGATATCATCTTAAGTCCGGGTAATTATCAGTATGAAATAACATATAAAACGGAAAATCAAATTGGATTCTTTAATAGATATGATGAAATCTATTGGAATGTCAATGGAACAGTCTGGGATTTTGCGATAGATAGTATCTCAGCGAAAGTTATGCTTCCTCAAGGAACAAAAATTCTGCAAAATTCCTGTTATACAGGTTCTTATGGAAATAATTCTCAAAAATGCAATGTTAAAATCTTGTCTGATAATTCGATGGAGTGGAGCGCTAAAGATTTAGCTGCAGGAGAAGGATTAACCATTGCCGCAGGATTTCAGAAGGGGATCATGATTCCGCCACCGCCACCCGGTTTTCTTGAAAAATTTGGAATTCTTATCACGGCGATTTTTATATTTTTAGGGTTAATCCTTTACTATTATTTAACCTGGAGAAAATATGGTGTAGATCCAGAAAAGCCGACAGTTTATCCTCAATTCAACGTTCCTGAAAATCTTTCGCCGGCTTCATTAGGATATTTGCAGAATGAAAATTTTAAAAATAAATTTCTAACGGCTGCTATTGTTAATCTTGCGGTAAAAGGTTTTTTAAAAATAATTGAAGGCGAAGATTCCGGGATTTTAGGTTTTTTCAATACAAAAACATTTACGTTACATAAATTGAAAGATCCGGATGAGTCTTTACCAAAGGAGGAGATCAATGTAATGAATACGCTTTTTACAGATAATGACAGTATAAAATTCGATGGGAAATATAATTCAAAAATCGAAACGGTAGTCAGTAGTTTTAAAGGAGCACTGCAATTTCAGCATGATAAATTTTTAAATGAAGGAAATAATTTCTCAAAAGTTGTTGTGCCGATTTTAATCATAACGGTTATATATGCTTTAGGCTTATTTATAGGCTATAAAATAGATCCAGAACCGGAAAAAATGATTGGCGGAATTGCGATATATGTGATTTCTTTAGTATTATTTTTTGTAATATCATTTTTGTCAAACCGGGTTTCATGGAAATTTTTAATTCCTGTTCCTATTTTTGTTATTATTGGATTGATAGGATTCATCAAGGTCGGAAATAGTGGAGGTGAGCTCATTAATTTTAGTGTTTGTTATTTCTTTATCATTTTAGCATTTACTTCTTTAATGATGTATCAATATTTAATCAGAAGACCGTCAGAAGAAAAATTAAGGAAAAAATCTCTAATCGAAGGCTTCAGGATGTACATGGGTGCTGCTGAAAACGAGCAGTTGAAATTTCACAATCCTCCTCAGATGACGCCACAGGTTTTCGAAACTCTGCTACCTTATGCAATGGTTTTAGGAGTCGATCAGATTTGGGGAGAGAAATTTGAAACGATGATGAAAAATATGGCAGACAGAACACCGTATGTCCATTCATGGTATATGGGAAGCTCTATCAATCAATTAAGTTTTGGAAATACACTAAACTCAAGTCTTACCAATTCTATTAAATCTGCAGCTACACAACCTTCAAGCTCAAGCAGTGGTTCCGGCGGCGGCGGATTCTCCGGCGGTGGCGGCGGTGGCGGTGGTGGCGGCGGTTGGTAACCCGTACTCAGAAAACCCATAATTAAAAAGCGTTCAGAGTAATTTCTGAACGCTTTTTTTATTTTTAAATAGGTTAAATTCTTTCTATGTCTGCGCCAATCGCTTTTAATCTGCCGTCAATATTTTCATAACCCCGGTCAATCTGCTCAATATTATGAATAATTGATTTTCCTTCGGCGGAAAGTGCGGCGATTAAGAGCGCATTTCCGGCTCTGATATCGGGTGAAATCATAGTGGTCCCGCGAAGCGGCGTTTCCTGGTTCATTCCGATCACGGTTGCTCTGTGCGGATCACACAAAATAATCTGTGCACCCATGTCAATCAGTTTATCGACAAAAAACAATCGGGATTCAAACATTTTCTGATGAATCAGAAGGCTTCCTTTTGCCTGTGTAGCCACCACCAGAATAATAGAAAGCAAATCGGGTGTAAAGCCCGGCCACGGTGCATCTGAAACCGTAAGGATAGATCCGTCAATAAATTTCTGGATTTTATAATGTTCCTGGGAAGGGATATAAATATCGTCACCACTTTGCTCAAGCTGAATGCCTAATTTTCTGAAGGTATTGGGGATAACACCAAGATGGTTCCAGTTGACATTTTTAATGGTAATTTCAGATTTGGTCATTGCGGCAAGACCAATCCAGGAGCCGATTTCCACCATATCGGGAAGCATCGTGTGCGTTGTTCCATTTAAAGAAGAAACTCCGTCAATGGTCAGTAAATTAGAGCCGATTCCTGAAATATTGGCACCCATTCTGTTCAGCATTTTGCAGAGCTGCTGAAGATAAGGTTCGCAGGCGGCATTGTAAATTCTTGTTTTTCCTTTGGCCAGAGCAGCTGCCATGACGATATTGGCTGTTCCCGTTACGGAAGCTTCTTCCAAAAGGATAAATTTTCCGTTCAGTTCTTTTGCTTTTAATGAATAAAAACATTCTTCTTCATCATAATGAAATTCTGCACCAAGCTCTACCAATCCCTGGAAATGAGTATCTAATCTTCTTCTTCCGATTTTGTCACCACCCGGAGTCGGCATATAAGCTTCCCCGTAACGCGCCAACATGGGGCCCATCAACATGATGGATCCTCTCAGCTTTGCACCGTCTTTTTTAAATTCGTTGGATTTGATATAATCGAAGTTGACATTATTGGCTTTGAAGGTAAAGTCACCATGTCCGTTTTTGGTCACTTGTACACCAAAATCACCCAAGATCTCAATCAGTCTGTTGACATCATGAATGTCTGGAATATTATTGATTCTTACTTCCTCATCGGTCAGCAAAACAGCACACAAAATTTGAAGAGCTTCATTCTTTGCTCCTTGTGGAGTAATTTCACCTTGCAGTCTTTTCCCTCCTCTTATTTGAAATGTCCCACTCATTATCTTCTGTTCTTATTATTGTTGTTATTGTTGAATCTTCTTTTGTTCGTTTGGTTTTTGTTGTTTACATTACGGTTACTACTGTTATTATTTCGGTTGGCAGTAGCATAATAGATTTTGCTTTTTTCCAGAGATTCAATTCCGGTCAGATCCAGTCTGTTTTCGGATAATTCCTTTAAATGGCGGAAGATGACATCATCGGTTACATGTTCTTTATTATAAACATTGTAAGATTTTTTCATATTATTGGCGATAACCTCTATCAGTGCCTCTTTTTCATCTCCGGGTTCCAGCTCTATTGCTTTTTCAATGAGTTGAAGGATACTTTTTCCGTAAAACTTAAATTCCCCCTGAAGTTTCGGGTATTCCATTCTTTTCGGTTTTTCTTCAAGCTCTTCTTTGGTAGGGAAAGGATATACCGGATCTATATCCAGATCATGATTCGCTAATATATATAAGTGGTCCCAAAGTTTATGTTTATAATTTTCTTCATCACGGAGCTGCGGGTTTCTCTGTCCCATAAAATCGATGATTGCCACAGCCATTTCGTTTCTTTCCTCCTTGGTGGAAAGCTCTTTGCAACGCTCAACCAGCTGTTGGATGATTCTGCCGTATTCCGGCATATTAAGCTGGGTTTTTTGGGTATTATATTCCATAGTATGCAAATATATGGATTAATAGAAAAATTGCTCCGAAAATCTTAAAACTTTATAATTTTTTATTATAAAAATTAATATTGTCAATTTTCAGACCATTTTCAAATCATTTGATAAAATATTTTTTAAAAAGATGAAATTTATTCCGTAAAATATGTAATTTAGTTGCTGGTTTAATAATTAAAAACATTTTATATGAAAAAAACACGTTTATGGGCTTCTCTTTTGGCTTTAGCGTTTGTAGGTTCCTGTCAGAATAATGACGAAATCATGGATGCTTCCGCAAAACAATTGGAAGTGCATGATAAAATTGTAAATGTTACCCACGACGGCAGACCGTTCAGTACCGGAAACAGCACTTCTGTGAACGGAAAATTTGTTTCAGGACCGGGTGGTGGCGTGATGATGCAGGGCTTTTACTGGGATGTTCCGGCAGGCGGAAACTGGTGGAATACCGTGAATAGTAAATTAACCGATTGGTCCAATGCAGGAATAAGCGCAGTATGGCTCCCTCCGGCTTCTAAAGCACAGAATGGTGCCTATTCAATGGGATATGATCCTACAGATTATTATGATTTTGGAAATTACAATCAAAATGGCAGTGTAGAAACCCGTTTCGGATCAAAAGCCGAACTAGAAGCATTAATTACCAAAGCGCATGCTGAAAATATGCAGGTTTATGCCGATATTGTCATTAATCATAACAGTGGAGGGCAGTCACAGGCAAATCCTTTTACGGGCACAAATACCTGGACAGATTTTTCCGGAGTGGCTTCTGGCAAGTTTCAGAGAACATACAACGATTTTTACAAAAATTCTTACGGAAACAATGATGAAGGGGCCTTCGGCGGTTTTCCGGATCTTTGCCATGCCAATCCATACGTGAAAAGCTGGCTTTGGGAGCGTGAAGATTCTGTAGGAAAATACTATAAAAACGTCATGAAATTTGACGGATGGAGATTTGATTATGTGAAAGGCTTCGGACCGTGGGTGGTCAATACTTGGAATTCAAATATCGGTGGGTTTTCTGTGGGTGAATTATGGGATTCTAATGTAAATACGCTTGAATGGTGGGCCAATAACGCCAACAGTTCGGTCTTTGATTTTGCAGCCTATTACAAAATGGATGAGGCTTTTGACAACGGAAACTTAAATGCTTTGAATGATGACATGATGTGGAAAAGGAACCCGTACAAAGCAGTAACCTTTGTTGCAAACCATGATACTGATGTGATTTATAATAAAATGCCGGCTTATGCTTATATTTTGACGCATGAAGGATATCCTACTATCTTCTACAGAGATTATGAAGAATGGCTCAATAAAGAAAGGTTAAATAATCTGATCTGGATTCACAACAATAAAGCAACCGGGACCACTTCCATTCTGTACACCGATAACGATGAATATATTGCCAGAAGAAACGGGTACAACGGAAATCCGGGATTGGTCGTTTATATTAACAGTTCCTCAAACTGGCAGGAGAGATGGATCCAGACCAACTGGAGCAATCAGCAGATTAAAGATTTTACAGGCAGTTCATCATGGCATCCTACAACCCAAGGTGACAAATGGGTGAAAATACAGTGTGCCCCAAAAAGCTACTCTGTTTGGTCATTAAATCAATAAAATTGAAAAAAAGAGTGTTTCAAATCGGAACACTCTTTATTTTTTTATTAAACTTCAATAAATTTTTTTCTTTGATGAGGGGTTGGAAGATAGCATTTCTGGTTAGCCATTTTCATTCTGTTTTTTGAAATGATATCATAAACTTGATCACTCAGAAAAGCGGGAATAATACTTCCGATCGCAGAAACCTGGTAAATTCCGCCTAATAAACGTGCAATTTTTAAAACTGCACGTGATTTGATCAAATAATATTCTTCAGGTTTCCAGAGATACATCGTGTTAAACTGTTTGGTTTCCAGATTTCTTTCGGATAAAAATTTTTGTCCGAAATCAGATTGAAGTGAGGCAAACATGAATTGGTCATTTTTATCTCGTTTCAAAATCCACTGTACCCAGAAATTGCAGACGCCGCATTCGCCGTCAAAAAATACAATATGTTTATTTTTCCAGTTTTCCTGCATGATTCTACTTTATAATTATTGCATTTTAATTTTGGTTTCTTCAATTTCTCTTTTGAAATATTGAATAAGCTGTTTTCTTTGCACATCAGTTAGTTTTGCATTCTGATGTCCCACAAAGTACGATTCTAAAGGCATTTCTCCTTTCTCGAGCATTTCTACACATTCTTCCATTTTATGAATCTGTCTTTCGGGTTCATAAGTAGCGAAAATAGAAAAATTAAGGTGCTTTCTTCCATCATCAATATGATGTTTCAAAATCCAGGAGAATGGTGCAAAGTTCGAATACCAAGGATATTTTGTTTCATTAGAATGGCAGTCATAGCAGGAAGTGCTGATCATTTTTGCAGTTTGCGGGGGAATATTTTTAATTTTTAAAAAATCCATTCCAGGATTAACGGCAGGATTGGTTTTATCAATCGGAAAAAACTGAATAATAATAAATGCAACTAACAGAATAACCAGTACTTTTTTCATTAATTTAAATTGAATTAAAAATTATTTCACAAATATTGTTCCAAGAAAAATAGATCGGCAGATAGTATAAAGATACGGAAAATATTTCTTCTATCAGGTAATTAAACAGCTTGTAATGAGAGGCTTATTGTTTCTAAATAATAAAACAGTATCTTTGCAAAAAATTGGGCTCCAATCGTTGGAGTAACCCATTGATAATCTGATCCTGAGTAGAGCTCAAGGATTATTAAACATTTTTTATGTCAAATATTGTTGCAATCGTTGGGCGTCCCAACGTAGGAAAATCCACCCTTTTTAATCGTTTTCTGGAAAGAAGAGAAGCTATTGTAGATTCTACAGCCGGAGTTACAAGAGACCGCCATTACGGAAAATCTGACTGGAATGGGGTAGACTTCACCGTAATTGATACCGGTGGTTACGAAGTAAATAATGATGATGTTTTCCAGGAAGAAATTTCAAAACAGGTACAGTTGGCCATTGATGAAGCGACTTCAATTATTTTTATGCTGAATGTAGAAGAGGGCCTTACCGATACCGATTACGAGATTCATGAGATGTTAAGAAGATCAAATAAGCCGGTATATATTGTTATCAATAAAGTAGATTCTGCCAAAGAAGAAGTAGCGGCAACAGAATTTTACCAGTTAGGTATTGAAAAATACTATACTCTGTCTTCTGCTACAGGTTCGGGAACAGGAGAGATCTTAGATGATATCGTGAGGGATTTCCCTACGACAGATTATAAAGATCCTTTCGAAGGTTTGCCGAAAATTACCATTGCAGGACGCCCGAATGTAGGAAAATCTACACTTACCAATGCTTTGCTTGATGCTGAAAGAAATATTGTGACCGATGTTGCAGGAACTACACGAGACAGTATTCAGACCTTATATAATAAATTCGGGTATGAGTTTGTGTTGGTAGATACTGCAGGAATGCGTCGTAAGGCTAAAGTGAATGAAGACCTGGAATTTTATTCGGTAATGAGATCCATTCGTTCCATCGAATATTCTGATGTGGTTATCATCATGGTAGATGCCACACTTGGCTGGGAATCTCAGGATATGAATATTTTCGGATTGGCGCAGAAAAACAGAAAAGGGATTGTGATCGTTGTCAATAAATGGGATTTGGTGGAAGATAAACATACCAATACGATCAGGGATTTTGAAAAATCAATTAAAGATAAGATCGGCCAGTTCAGTGATATTCCTATTTTATTTATTTCTGCCTTAACGAAACAGAGAATTTTAAAGGCGGTAGAAATGGCAATGCTCGTGTATGAAGACCGTAAGAAAAAAATAAAAACATCAAAATTAAATGAAGTGATGCTTCCTATTTTTGAACGTACTCCGCCTCCTGCCAATAAAGGGAAATATATTAAAATCAAATATTGCGTACAGCTTCCAACCCCGTCACCGCAGTTTGTTTTCTTCTGTAATCTGCCACAGTATGTAAAAGAAGCTTACAAAAGGTTTACGGAGAACCAGCTGAGAAAAGAATTCGGGTTTACCGGAGTTCCTATTGAAGTATACTTCAGACAAAAATAAAATAACAGCCCTTTTGGATTTCATTCTGAAAGGGTTTTTTATTAAAATGAAATTTACGAACTTTACAAAAATAATGTATCAATAGATGGTAACCGTTTTATCAGACAATTTTTCACTTGTCAATTCATGGATCAATGAGCTTAGAAATATAGATATTCAGCAGGACCGAATGAGATTCCGTAGAAATATGGAAAGAATCGGCGAGATCGCTGCTTTTGAAATCAGTAAAGACCTTGAAACCTAAGAAACTGAAATACAGACACCTTTAGACACGATAAAAGTTCAGGAAATTGCAGTTCAGCCGGTGATAACAACGATTCTCAGAGCCGGAGTTCCTCTGTTTGAAGGCATTTTAAATTATTTTGATAAAGCAGACTGCGGTTTCGTCGCAGCGTACAGAAAACATGATGCCAACGATTATTTTTCCATCAAGCAGGATTATTTGACCTGTCCGAATATTGAAGCCAGGCCTTTAATTGTTGCAGACCCGATGTTGGCGACGGGAGCTTCTTTAATTGAAGCTTTAAAAGATCTTTTAACCAACGGAAATCCTTCTCAGCTGCATATTGTTGCGGCAATAGCCTCGAAACAGGGCGTTGAAACCATCGCAAATGCATATCCGGAAGCAAAGATCTGGATCGGAGCACTGGATGAAAATTTAACGACCAAAGGATATATTACACCCGGATTGGGAGACGCAGGAGATCTGAGCTATGGTGAAAAGCTTCAGCGATAATCAATTAAAATCCCAGAAATCTTTCATTATATTTAATAATAAATCAGGACGTACTTTTTCCATAGGATGTTTGGTGTCGGGAAGTACGGCAAACCGCGCATTGGGAATATTCCTGTACACGGCAATGCTTTCCTCAAGCGTTACCATTTGATCCTGATCTCCGACCATGATCTGAACGGGAACTTGCATGCTGTTCAAAACATGATCTTTCAATGGCGGATTTTTTCCTAAGGAGATCATCATTTCAGCAATGGCAGGAAGCAGCTGTTTCCATTTTAACCCGTGTTGAGATTCTAATAGTGCGGCATATTTCGGAACTTTTTCTGCGATCACATCGGGATTCAGCATTTTGCTTTCTTGTAGTGCCTGTTGTTCCGTCCAGTCAAATTTTGTCCCCAAAGTCATGACTGAATGTACAGCTTCAGGATGTCGTAATGCATAACAAAGCGCCACGTAACCACCCATGCTGTGTCCGAAAACATGCACTTCTTGTAAATTTTTCTTTTCAATATAGTCAGTCAATTCTTGGGTATATTTTTCTATCGTAATTCCGTTTTCGGGAATCTTTGCACTTCCATGTCCGGAAAACAGCAGCGTATGAATGTTGAACCTTCCGGAAAGTTTCTCGAAATAAGGTTGAAAAACATCAGTATGGCCTAAAGCGCCGTGGAGTAAAATCAGATTTTTCATGGGTGATCGTTTGACGGAAAAGTAAGAAAAATACTTAAAAAAATTAAAAATTAAAAATTAATTATTCATCCATCGCCATGACCAAAACACTGACGGTGTTGTTTTCCTCTTTCAAAATTTCCCAGGTTATTGAAGCTAATGTATTTCCGGTTGTAAAAACATCATCAATAAGCAGGATATGTTGGTTTGAAATATTTTTATCCAGAGAAAATGTATTTTGATTTTCCAGGCGGTGTTTTTTATCCTTTAAAGCCTGTGCTTTAGAGTAAGAATTTCTTTTCAGTAAACCATGATCATACGGAATCTGATAAAACTCAGACAAGGTATTGGTAAACAGATGAAGCTGATTGTATCCTCTTTCCCTTTGCTTTTTAGGATGTAAAGGCACGGTTACCAATAAGTCAGGTTTACCCTCCTTAAAGTCTAAAGATTCTGTCACCCAGTCTGCTACTACTTTTCCGGTTTTTTCTCTGCCTCTGTATTTCAGCTCGTGAATGATTTTTCTGCTGAGATTTTCCTGTTCAAACTGCATTAAAGCGAAGGCGTTTTCAACAGGGAAAAGTAATTTGCATTTTTCTTTAAGGATGTTTTCACCACAGTATTCGAAATGGGTAAAATGAATCTGTTCAAAGCAAAGATTGCAGATAATTAAATCGGCGTCTGTAATACGGTTACAGCTGATACAGCGGTTCGGGAATAAGATATCTAAAATCATCATACGTGTTTACCTGTGAATTTAGTAAAAAAAATCTTTGCCGCAAACACAGAAGATTTACATTCCTGTTTTATAGCCAATTTCGCTATCTTTGCACCATGATACGGATTACGAAAATTTTCACATTCGAGACGGCACATGTGCTGTATAATTATGATGGAAAATGTAAAAATATGCATGGCCATTCCTATAAATTGTATGTCACAGTGAAAGGGAAACCCATCAATGATCTGGAAAATCCTAAAAATGGTATGGTGGTGGATTTTGGAGATATTAAAACCATTGTAAAATCTGAAATTGTTGATGTTTGGGATCATGCGGTCTTGATCAATGGTCTTTCACCCCACAAAGAATTAGGGGAAGATCTTGAAAAAAGAGGGCAGAAAGTGATCTACTGCACCTTTCAGCCTACCTGTGAAAATATGCTCTACGCTATTGCTGCCAAAATAAAATCGAAGCTTCCGGCCGAAGTTTCTCTCGCTTACCTCAAGCTTCACGAGACCGAAAACTCTTATGGAGAATGGTTTGCAGAAGATAATTAAGGGGAGTTATATAAATTAGAATAAAGTGTCAAAAACAATCATTGATTTACAACCCGGAAAAAAAATATATTTTGCTTCAGATCAGCATTTTGGTGCGCCCAATCCGAAGGAAAGTAAAATACGAGAAGAAAAATTCATCCGATGGATGGATGAAATAAAAGATGATGCGCAGGTACTTTTTCTGATGGGTGACCTTTTTGATTTCTGGCACGAATGGCAATACGTAATCCCTAAAGGATATGTTCGGGTTTTAGGAAAGATTGCAGAGCTGAAAGACCGCGGTATTGATCTTTATTTTTTTGTCGGAAACCATGATCTGTGGATGAAGAATTATCTGGAAGAAGAGATTGGCTGTACTGTTTTCTACAAAAAGCAATACTTTGAAATTTCCGGTAAGCAGTTTTTACTCGCGCATGGTGATGGCTTAGGACCCGGAGATAAAGGCTACAAAAGAATGAAGAAGCTATTTACCAATCCGCTTGCAAAATGGGCTTTTAAATGGCTGCACCCGGATTTGGCAATGAAGGTTGCATTATATTTTTCACTAAAAAACAAAATGATTTCAGGAGAAGAAGACAAGTCGTTTTTAGGAGAAGATAAAGAATTTCTGATTATTTATTCTAAAAAGAAGCTTGAAACGGAAGACATCGATTACTTTATTTACGGGCACCGTCACCTTCCAATGGTTTTGAATCTTAGCGAGAAGGCAAAATATATCAACCTGGGCGACTGGATTTCTTATTATACCTACGGAGTTTTTCAGGAAGAATTTGAGTTGAAGGCTTTCGAAAAAACCGAATAATTTCTAAGAAAACAATATTCTTGTAATTGTTACTATTAATAGAAAAAATGCTAAAAAATATATTTGACATACAGACAGAAAAAGAATTTCTGGATGTGGCATTAACCACTTTTCGGTATCAATATAAAAATGTTGAGGTCTACAGGAAATTTGTAGATTTCCTGAATATTGATGTTGATCAAGTGAAAACGCTGGAAAAGATCCCTTTTCTGCCGATCGAAATGTTTAAAAATCATCAGGTCGTAGAGGGAAACGCTTTGCCAAAGCTTTTTTTTCAAAGTTCAGGAACAACGCAGATGAATCTTTCCACCCATTATATTGCCGATGAAAAGATCTATCAGGAAAGCATTGAGAAGAGTTTTCAACAGTTTATCGGGAACCCCGAAGAATTTATCTTTTTAGGACTGCTTCCGAGTTATCTTGAGAAACAAAATTCGTCTCTGATTTATATGGTCAATTTTCTGATGCAAAGATCAGACAAACCTGAAAACGGCTATTATTTATACAATCATCAGGAATTACATGCCCTTTTAAAGATTTTAAAAGATAAGAAAGTGGTTCTTTTCGGAGTTTCATTTGCGCTTCTGGACTTTTTGGATGCCTGTAAATCACTTGATATTCCTGTTGAAGGATCTCAAAATTTAATGGTCATCGAAACCGGCGGAATGAAAGGCAGAAAAGAAGAGATGACAAAAGCCGAGCTGCTGAAAATTCTACAGAACGGTTTTAAAACAGAAAAAATATACTCAGAATATTCAATGACAGAATTGCTGTCGCAAGCGTATTCTTTAGGTCAAAATATATATGAATGCCCGAAATGGATGAGGGTTCTGGTAAGAAATGCAGAAGATCCGTTCAGTTATGAAATAGCCGGAAGAACCGGGGCAATTAATATCATAGATCTCGCCAACATTCATTCGTGCGCATTCATCGCAACACAGGATTTAGGCAGAATATCATCAGAAAATGAAAAACAATTTGAGGTTTTAGGCAGAATTGATCATTCGGATATTCGGGGATGCAGCCTGTTGGTTAGTTAATTAGTTTGAAAGTTGTAGAGTTCAGGGTTTGGGTTCTTTGCTGAGTGGAACGCCTTTGCAAACGAAAAAATATACACAATAATAAAAAAGATCTTAACGAACTTTGCGTTTAAATAAAAACTTAAAATGTGCTTAAAATAGAAGAATTAGTTCACGCATTCATTCACACGCATTGCGATTTTGAAAAAGAAATTATTCTTTCCAATCATTTTCATTCCGATTGGGAAGCCGATATCCTTTTGATTGACCGGGATGGCTTCAGTCACGAAATTGAAATTAAACTTTCTAAAAGTGATTTCAAAAATGATTTTAAAAAATCATATGTCAACTCCAAAACAGGCGAAAAGTTTCTGAAACACGATAAAATCTGCTGTGGCGATTATGTATGCAATGCGTTCAGCTTTTTGCTTCCGATGGGAATGATCGATCATTCTGTGATTCCGGAACATTGTGGAATTATAGAATTTTATCACAATGCCGATAACTGGAATACCGAATTCTATGTCATCCGTCCACCCAAAAAAGTACATAATGATTCATATTGGAAACTCAATGATAAAGATATATTCATCAGAAAAATGGCCCTGAATCTTCTTCAGCGTAAAATGGAAATCAAAGGAAGGCACGAAGAGCTTATTTTCAAAAATCCGTTTGAAATAAAAAAGAAAAAATAAATCCTGCCAAATGACAGGATTTATTTTTTAATGTTATTTTATCTGTTCAGGTCTCTCAATCAATACATTATAAGTAAGCGCAGCAGCAACTCCTCCGAGAATGGGCGCTACTGCAAATAGCCATAATTGAGACAGCGCTTCACCTCCTGCAAAAATAGCAGGGCCTATACTTCTGGCGGGATTTACAGAAACTCCTGTTATTTTAATTCCTACAATATGGATCAAAACCAGGGAAAAACCGATCGCCAAACCGGCAAATCCGCCGTTGATGTTTTTTGTCGAAGTAGCGCCTAAAATCACCATCAGAAAGATAAAGGTAAATACAAATTCTGCTACAAAAGCCGCAGTGGTATTGTACTCGTCCAAATATCCCGTTCCCCAACCGTTAGAACCTAAAGCCCATGGTTTCATCTCCGCGCCGGGATGATTCATAAAAATCACATAGAGAATTCCGGCTCCGATAATCGCTCCGATAATCTGTGCAATAACATACCGCACCGCCTCATCCATTTTCATTCTTCCGGCGGCAACCATTGCAATGGAAATCGCGGGATTGATGTGACATCCGGAAATATGCCCGATTGCGTACGCCATTGCCACAACGCTTAAGCCGAAAGCAAATGAGATTCCTAAAAGGCCGACTCCTGTAGTTCCGTCTGCTCCTGCAATAATCGCGCTTCCGCATCCCATAAGAATAAGTACCATAGTACCGAACATTTCTGCTATAAATTTTGAAGTTTTTGTAATCATCTTGTTATGTTTTTAATTTAACGGCGAATGTACAAAAATTAATTATTCATAATTATATCTAAAAATATGATGATTATAATAGTTTTGATTATTTTATTTGTATATTAATAATAATATTAACGCTTTTTATGAGTTATTTTTTATTCATAAAATATTATGTCAATACTTAAAATTAATATCTTTGACGTTCATTAATCACTTTTTTAAAGTAAAATTTTAAAATTGCCTTGAATGAAGAAGTTTTTGTACTTAATTCCTCTGTTTTTTTACCAGTTTTATATAAGTCAGGCCGCAAAGAATACATTGCCTTGTTATGATCTTGCAGAAGTCTTAAAAGTAGAGCCCACTCCGCTTTATAAAATGCATCTGGATGCGTCAAAAGGTTTCGGATTAAAACTTCTTGAAAAAACCTCTACGGTACAGAAATACATTAACAACGGAAAATTTCATAAAATCAAAAAATCAGGGAAAGGCTACCGTGTTCAGAAACTGGATTACAGCAGGCCGTATTTACTTTCCAAGGCAAAATCAACCCTAGAAAAAATAAGTTCAAAATTCAGCAAAGAAACTAAAGGAAGTACACTGACAATATCATCCATAACCAGAACATTGGAAGACCAGTGCAGACTGAGAAAGGTAAACTCAAATGCTTCTCTTGGAATAAGTTCTCATAATTACGGCAATTCTTTCGATATCTCTTATGTAAGATTTAACGATATTTTAAGACCTGATTCTAAGCTGGAAATTGCTCTTGAAAAAGTTTTAAAATACTATGCCGATAATGGGAGAATATTTTATATTAAAGAAAAACAGCAAAGCTGCTATCATGTGACTGTTAAAAATTATTAAGCGTTTATATACCTGCGAAATATTTGCGTAGCATGTTTAGTTTGTATAATTTTAAGAAACTAAATAACCTTATATACTATGAGAAAATTAAACATTGCAGAATGCAGAATCGCAACGAATGCCTGGAAAGATTCTTTATCTGATTATTCTGCGATCAAAAGCATGATATCCCCCAATCAGGTTTTCATTTTAAATTTTGATGAAATCAGCTGGCTTCAGAGTAAAAACGAATACAAAGAATTTTGCAGTGATATCGGTGTATATAACAATCAGGTGATTATGATCCTTTGTCCGCTTGATAAATCCGGGCAGAAAATAGTTTTGGAAGACTATCCTTATGTGATTCTCACGGTACTTGATAAAGACCTTCAGCTTTTTGAAAAACAGCAATATACAGTTGTGAAAACGTCGGTACTTTCTAAAGAATTAATGCAGACAAACAGCAATTCTGATATTGCTTTCCCTTTTGCCAATCAGCCTGTAATGGAACAGGATAAAGCTTTGACTGCGATAGAATCCTGGAGAAGCGAAGGAAAAAACTGGTTTTTGGTAGAATGCAATGCCCCTTTTAACGGAAGCAGGATTTTTGAAAGGTTTTATGTTCCGGCAGAAGATCTTACTTTTCCACAGGAAGGCCTGAATGCAATTGTATGTACTTTTGCGATGAAATATTCTGATGTGTATCAAAGGATGTTGGTAAGCATGATTTTTATTTCGTTTTACAATAATCTGGGAAATGATGTTACCAGCAACTCATTTATTTCAAATACCTACGACTGGTCGAGACCGTGTCCTCCTATTTGTGAGCTTTAAAAGAAATGCACAGCTATTTTATAATTACCTGGGGAATTACCAACATTCTGCTGCTTATCGCTTCTTTGGCGGGAAGTATAAAATTTCCGTTTTTAAAAAGCGAAGAAAGGCAATATGTTTATTATCTGGGTTTTTTATTCCTTATTGAAGCAATAACAAATGTTTTAACGAGCGTTTTTCATTACAAGAATACTTCATTTTTATATCCGGTTTATATCGCGGGAGAGTTTTTCTTGCTAACCACTTTATTAATGAGAAAACTTCATCTTTCAAAATACTGGATGCTTCCTGTTTTAGTCCTTTCTTTAATTTTTTTAGGGGGGGATCAGGTTTTTGATACATTTAATAATGATATTGCCAAAGTGATTTCCAATATCATTATTATTTCTTTTGCAGGGTATTTATTATTACAGCAGATTAAAAACGGCAAAACGGTAAACCGGTTTACATTTCCGGATGCCTGTATTTTTTTTTATTATTCGGTATCGGTATTTATTTTCATCATTCAGCATCAGATTGCATCGCTTACGGAAGACAATTATTATATGATTTTAGGCACCAATAATATCCTGTCGAGTATTTTATATGGTTCATTTTTATATACCTTCGTCACATTAAAGAAATAACGCTAAATATCAGTTTTCTTATCCTTATAATTGTTACCATAGCAATTATCGTATTTTTTATTCTTTTAGCGTATAAAACATTTATTACAAGAATAATAAAAGAGCAAAATGCGCAGCATGAAGCAGAAGTTTTTCATCAGAAGCAATTGGCTCTGGAAAATACAAAAGCGCAGGAAGAAGAACGGAAAAAAATTGCTATTTTGGTACATGATGACATCGGAAACAGGCTTAATATCCTTTCTTTATGGCTGAATAATCTCAATACTGAAGGTGATGAAGCGATCAGGAAAAACATCTCAGATCAGATGTCGGCTTTGATCGACTCTGCGAGAAATATTTCGCATTCATTATATCCCGTCAATCTCGAATCGGTAGGTTTGGTTTTGTATATAGAAGAACTGGTGATCAATTTATCCCAGAGAATTGCGATTTCGTTACAGGTAAGCCCAAAGTACAAAAAGAAAGATATTTTTACGGAAGTTCAGCTGTACAGGATTATCCAGGAATTCACCACCAATGTTATCAAGCATTCTGAAGCTACAAAAATAGGAATCTATATCAAAGAGTATTCTCATCATCTTGTGCTGATTATTTCAGATAACGGACAGGGTTTTGAGTATCAAACCGTAAAAAAAGGAATGGGTATAAAAAATATAGAATCCCGCATAAAATCAATTAATGCCCAGTATAAATGGAAAAGTGCAACCCAGAAAGGAAGCAGATTAATCATTATAATTCCTGAAGAAAATGGAAACTAAAATTAAACTCGCATTGCTGGATGATGAGCAGCTGATTCTTGAAGGCGTAAAACTATTGTTGTCAGGTGAAAAAGAATTATCGGTTATGTTGACGGCAAATAATGGCCCGGATTTTATCGAATCGCTCGGCAAACTGTCACAGGAAGATTTCCCGCACATTGCGCTTATCGATGTGCAGATGAAACCCATGAACGGCTTTGAAGTGGTAGCAATTCTTAAAGAAAAATACCCGGATCTTAAAATTATTATCCTTTCTTCCCATTATAAAACGACCATTCTGGGCTATATGGTAAAACTGGGTGTTTCAGCTTTTCTTCCGAAGAATTCTGATAAAAAAACCTTTATCGAAGCCATTACAATGGTTGATAAAAACGGCGTGTTCTTCACTGCAGAAGATCACAAAATGCTGTTTTCGTATATGAACAGTTCTACAAAGAAAAAATCACTATTTGATATGGATGATGATCTCTCGGAGCGGGAAAAAGACGTGGTAAAGCTCATTTGCAAAGAATTCACCAATAATGAAATTGCCGAAAAGTTATTTATCAGCCCGAGAACTGTAGAAAGCCACCGTCAGAGAATTGTAGAAAAGATAGGTGCCAAAAATACAGTGGGAATTGTTATTTATGCAATAATCAATCATATTTATCCGTTGGAAGGATTATAAATGTAGAAGAAATTATATTAACTGAAAACAGGATTGGTCATTTTTCCGGCTCATTTTATTTATGGCGCATTCATTTCTTTTTATGTATTTTTGCACCCGAAAAAGATTCACTACTCAATATTCATTTTAATTTCATTTAAGAGATGCTTTCGGTTCAAGGTTTAGGATTACATCATTCAGGTACTTATTTATTTCAGAATGTCAATTTTACCATCAAAAAAGATGATAAAATCGGATTGGTAGGTAAAAACGGTGCCGGAAAATCCACTTTACTCAAAATGCTTTCCAAAGAAATCACTTTCTTTGAAGGGGTGGTGGTTCCGGAAGGAAATATTACCATCGGATTTCTGAAACAGGATCTTGATTTTGTAAAAGGAAGAACAGTCTGGAACGAAACCATGCAGGCTTTTGAGCAGATCAATGCCTGGAAAAACGAACTGGAAGAAGTGAATAATCAGCTCACCACCAGAACCGACTACGAAAGTGATGCCTACACCGATATCATTAATAAAATGACTGAGCTGAATGATCTTCTTATGCATCATGATGCTTATAATCTGGAAGGAGATGTGGAGAAAGTATTGTTCGGGTTAGGCTTTAAAGCAGATGATTTTCATAAAATTACCGATGAGTTTTCCGGAGGATGGAGAATGAGGATCGAACTGGCAAAACTGCTGCTCCAGAAAAACGATCTGATGCTTCTGGATGAGCCCACCAATCACCTCGATATGGAATCTATTATCTGGCTGGAAGACTTTTTAAAAGATTATCCCGGAGCGATCGTATTGGTAAGTCACGATAAACAGTTTATGACAGCAGTCTGCAACCGTACTTTTGATGTCAATAACAGAAAAGTAGATGATTATAAGGCCAATTATTCAAAATATCTCGTGATGCGTGAAGAGCGCCGTGAAAAATTGATTCAGGCTAAAAAAAATCAGGATGCAGAGATCAAGCAGATGGAAGACAATATCAATAAATTCCGTGCAAGTGCGACCAAAGCATCTTTTGCACAGTCATTGATAAAAAAATTAGACAAAATCGACCGTATTGAAGTAGATAATGAAGACGTTTCTAAATTCAATATCCGTTTTGTACAGTCTGTCGTTCCGGGAAAAGTTATTTTCGAAGCGGAAAATTTAGGAAAAGCCTACGGCAAAAAACAGATTTTCGATCATGTAGATTTCATCGTTCAGCGGGGAGACAGAATTGCGCTTCTGGGACAAAACGGGCAGGGAAAGACTACTTTAGCCAAAATTCTTGCCGGCGATATCAAAGATTATTCAGGAACATGGAATTTAGGCCATAACGTAAATATAGGATATTTTGCCCAGAATCAGGAAGAGGTTTTAACACCCAATAAAACCGTTCTGGAAGAAGCTGAAGATTCTGCAACCGAAGAAACGAGACCCAGAGTAAGAGATTTATTAGGATCGTTCCTCTTTCAGGGTGAAGCGGTCAATAAAAAGACTAAAGTACTTTCCGGAGGAGAACGAAACCGTTTGGCACTGTGTAAGCTGTTGCTTCGTCCGTTCAATACCCTGATCATGGATGAGCCTACCAATCACCTTGATATTCAGTCTAAAGAGATCATCAAGCTGGCTTTGCAGAAGTTTGAAGGAACTTTAATCGTAATTTCCCACGACAGGGAATTTTTACAGGGACTGTGTGATAAAATCTATGAATTCCGGGACGGAAGAATGAAAGAATTCTTGGGAAGTGTAAATGAATATCTGGAATTCAGACAGAAAGAATCCATCAGAGAAATTTCCGCCGAAAAAGCAAAGCTTCATGATGAAGAAGTAAAAGTAGAAGTAAAACCAGAGCCGAAACTACAATCTCAGACTCAGATCGTAAGCAAAGAACAGAAAAATATACAGAACAAATTAAAAAAAGTGGAAGAAAAAATTTCCGAACTGGAAACCGCCATTGAAAAGATGGAAGCCTCTTTCACCACAGAAAATCCTTCTGACGAAACGCTGGAAAAATACAACAAAACCAAAGAAGAACTGGATGTTGCCTTACAAGAATGGGAATATTTGGGTACCCAATTGGAGTAAATTACAAGAAGGTAATCTATCAATACATTAACCCTTCCAGCGTTTTAAACGCTGGAGGGGTTTTTCATAAACGAAAATCCAACATCATCTAAAAACAACACGTATTATTCCGTATAAGATTTCAATTTTTATTCTTATTTTTGAATGATGATTTTTAAAGAAAGCAGAAATCTGAAGAACTTGATCTCCAAACTTTTGTTTGGGATCTACTTCATTGCGCTGTTTTCTCAAAATTTTCACAATCACAGTTCTGAAGAAGTTTTTAAAAATTTCAATTTCAAAAAATCAGAAAATACAGTCGGCAAAAATATAGCAAAAGAAAAAGCCGCCGATTGTTTGGCCTGTCATTTCTTGGCAAACGGAAATACCTTAGTTCCTGAAGAATTCAGCTTTCACTTTGAGAATCATACTCATGAAGCAGAGCAAATTCTTGCTGTTCAGGAAAAAATCTGGTCCCAGACAAAATTTACATTTCAGCTTCGGGGTCCTCCTACAATTTCATAATTTATAGATTTATTTAACGGATTTTTATTTAAATTTTTTAGAATTTAAATATACTCAAATGCATGAGGTAATTTAATCAATCAACATGATGTTATGAACCATTAAGGTGAATTTAGAATTAAGCTTCATTAAAAATATCAAGGAGATTTTACTATGATTCTAAATTCTTAAAACAAATCTTAATGATTAAAATTCATCATCAAGGCTGATATTTTACATTTAAAATCCAATCATTTTTTTTAAACAAACAAACTTTACAGGGGTTGCCTATTGCAAGCTTAATAAAGTCAATTCAATCTATTTATAATGAAACTGATATATAGTATATTGCTCATCCTCTGTGGATTGGCAATGACAAGTGCACAAAAAACATTTGTGGTTCAGGGTACCGTTCAGGATTTTCACGACAAAACCATGCTTGAAAACGCAGTCGTAAAAATCGGAGATTTTACCGTAAAAACAGATCAAAAAGGAAATTTTTTATTTAATAAAATTCCTCCCGGGAATTATATGCTCATCGCAAAACATCCTGACTGTAATGATTACATCAAAAATATTGATATTACACAAAATGTTCACCTGTCGATCATGTTGGAACATCATATTCAGGATATTGAAACGGTGACCATTCACGGAAATCACAAAAGCAATGGCTCTTTAATTGTAAAAACACTCGACAAATCGGAAATAGAGAGAAATTCTACTGAAAATCTTGGAAATGTATTGTCAAAAATTTCGGGAGTTTCTACTTTGAAAACGGGGAATAATATTTCAAAACCAATTATTCACGGGTTGTACGGAAGCAGAATTTCTATTTTGAATAACGGGGTAAAACTTGCCGAACAGGAATGGGGAGTAGAACATGCACCGAATGTGGATATTAATAATTTTCAGCATATTGACGTGATCAAAGGAGCTTCTGCATTGAAATACGGAAGCGACGCGATCGGAGGGGTTGTCGTTATGGAACCTGAAATTTTTCCTAAAAAAGATACGATAAAAGGTTCTGTGAATCTATCTGCCATCTCAAACGGAAGAGGTATGGGATTGGACGCCGATGTCGCCAAAATCTGGAAAAACGGCTGGGCTGTAAAATCTGGCGGAAGTATAAAAAAATCAGGTGATCAGAGCGCACCGGATTATAACCTTAAAAATACAGGGATGGATTTTTCTGCCTTTAATTTTACAGTTCAGAATAATGCGTATGATAAAGGAATTTCGTTTGATTATTATCTTACGAATCAGAACATCGGGATTTTGAGAGATTCTCATGTTTCTACAACAGGTGATTATAACAGAGCGATGACAGCTGTTTCACCGATATATTCGGGCAGTTTCAGTTATGATATTGATAATCCGAGACAGGTAGTTGCACATCATATTGCCAAAGTTTCTGCCTTTAAAAGATTCGAAAATATAGGAAAGATATCTGCAACATACAGTTATCAATACAATCACAGAGAGGAATATGACATCCGAAGGGGAGAGCTCAAGGAAATCCCGTCTCTGGATCTGGAATTGATGACGCATCAGTTTAACCTGAATGATTTGCTGGAAAGAGAAAAATGGTCTCTGGAAACCGGTATTGACGGGAGCTTTCAAAATAATTATTCTGATCCTGCGACAAAAGCCAGACGTCTGATCCCGAATTATGATAAATATGCTGCAGGGTTTTATTCGGTTTTTAAATATAAAATTTCCGGTGATTTTAATTTTGAAACGGGAGCGAGATACGACTTTACCCGGTATGATGTGACCAAATGGTATGACAAAAGTGATTGGGAAGGAAAATATGCAGACGTTTTTCCGGAATTTTATGTAAAAACTGACCAAAACAGGGTTTTAACACGTCCCAAATTCAATTATAATAATGTTTCCTTCAATGCAGGTCTGGAATATCACCCGAGTCCTGTTTTTAATCTGAAATTCAATTATGCGAAAGTAGGAAGGTCTCCGAATGTTGCAGAACTGTTTTCTGACGGGTTGCATCATTCCGCAGGAATTATTGAAACCGGAGATATGCGGTTGAAAAACGAGCAGGGACATCAGTTTAATCTGACGGCAGATTCAAAATTGAATATTTTGAAAGGGTTGAATCTTTCTGTAAACCCTTATTTTTTTATGACTAAAAATTTCATTAATGAAGTTCCGGTCGGGATCAAAGGTACAATAAGAGGGGTTTTTCCCGAATGGGCATATCAACAGATTGATGCCAAAATGTATGGTTTGGATCTGGATATTAATTTTAAAATCACTAATGATCTTACCTATGTTGGAAAAGGAAGCTATGTTTACGGGCAGGACGAAACCAACAATGAACCCTTAATTTTAATGATGCCCCCGAATTTTTCAAATGCATTGCAGTTTAAAAAAGAAAAATGGAATTATTTCTATTTTACACTAGAAAATCAAACGTTTTTAAAGCAAACCAGGTTTCCGGTCAGAAATGCCGAATTAGAAATATATGAAAACGGAGAACTGGTCAGCAAAACAGTCGATTTCAATACACCTCCCAATGGATATTCGCTCTGGAATATTCAGACAGGGATTAATATCAGTAAAAATCTTTCTGCGGGTCTTACCGTAAATAACCTATTTAATACTTCGTACAGAGATTATCTGAATCGTTTGAGATTCTTCGCAGATGAGGCAGGAAGAAATATTATTTTAAACTTTAGATACAGATTCTAAGGCTTTAAAAATTATTCAATAAAATTATCAATCTTAAATTTACTAAAATGAACACATTATTCAATACAAAAAATATTATCAGATTATTAACGGTTTTACTCATTACAATTGCTGTGGTCTCTTGCCAGAGAAACGGCTCGGCAGAGGAAGATGATCTTCCGCAGGAAGAACTCACGAATATTATATTATTGGTAAAAGAGGATGTTCCGGGAGCAGTTACCATAGAGTATAATTACAGCATTGGCGCAGGCGGAATACCTACAATTACTCTTACCAACGGGAAATCTTATATCGTTGACGCAAAATTCAGAAACGGAAATGAGGACGCTACAAATGAAATTATTGATGCTAAAGATGAGCACTTTCTTATTTTTGATTTCCCGAAATCTACCATTAATATCACCAGATTAGACGGGAACGATCTTAGAAATGACGGGAAAAGAGTAGGGTTAAAAACAAAATGGGAAGTTGTAAATGGAGTAGACTCTCCGTCCCCATTTTTAAAACTAGATCTGATCCATTCTCCTCAAAGTGTAAACGAAGCAAAATCAGGAACTGCATGGGGAAGTGTAACAGGAGGAGAAACCGATGCTGAAGCTACTTTTTATCTTACAAATTGATAAAAGACTTTCCGATTAATATGCCATTGAAATTTTCAGTGGCTTTTGCGTCTAAAGATTTGATGACGAAGAATTTATCTTTCATGGTTTGTTTTAATAAAAAATTCATATTTTTGCAACCTAAAATTTTAATCAATAATGAAGGTTACCGCAAAAAACCATGATGATGTAAGTGCATTGCTTACAGTAACATTGGAGAAATCTGACTACAAGGAAAAAGTAGAAAAGCAATTGATTAATTATGCTAAAAACGCACAGGTTCCTGGCTTCAGAAAAGGAAAAGTGCCTTTGAGTATGGTTAGAAAGCAATATGAAGCAGGGATTGCATTCGAAGAGATCAATAAACAAGTTTCTGATGCTTTGAATAACTATATCAACGAAAACAAACTAAGATTAGTTGGTCAGCCAGTTCCGCAGCCAGTGAATGATTTTAATCATAATGCAGAGCAGCTGGAAGTTGCTTTTGAAGTTGGTTTCGAACCAGAATTCACGATAGATTTGGCTAAATATGAAGCGGCACATTACAAAGTAGAAGCTTCTGAAAAAGAAATCAATAAAAGCATTGAGAATATGCAGAAGCGTTTTGCAGAGCAGGTTCCGCAAGACAAAATCTCTAAAGATTCTTATATCAATGTAGAAATTTCTCAGGTAGTGGAAGACGATGCCGAAGGAGAGCACCACCATCAGCCAAAGAATGCGACCATTACTGCTGAAAATAAAGAAGCATTCAAATTGGTAAAATCTTTGAAGATGGATGATTCTGTAAAAGTTTCTAAAGAAACGCTTGCTTCTGATGAGAATCTGGCTAAAGAATTAGGATTTACCAAAGAAGAAGTAGAGCATCTGCACCACAACGAAGTAGAAGTAAAGGTAAAAGATTTCTACAGCTTAAATCTGGCTGAGCTCAATGAAGACCTTTTCAATAAAGTATACGGTGAAGGAAATGTAAAATCTGAGGACGAGCTGAAAGCAAAGGTAAAAACTGAATTAGACGAATATTTCCAGCAGAATGCAGATGTACATTTTGTAAATAAAGTATTGGAGCAGATCACTGAGAAAGAAGAAGTGAAGCTTCCCGAATCTTTCCTTACAAAATGGTTGGTATTCTCTAATCAGAACATTCAGACGGAAGAGCAGGCAAAAGAAATTCTTGAAGCTGAAAAAAACCAGTTAAAATATCAGATCATCGAGGGTAAATTGATGAATGATAACAATATCCAGTTAGAATATGCTGATGTTTTGGCGCAGGCTGAGCAATTGGTAAGAAATCAATTGGCAATCTACGGAATTCACCATTTAGGAGATGAAGAAATCCAGAAATATGCCGTTGAAATGCTGAAAGACCAGGAGCAGGTAAGACAAATATCTTCAGAAGTAGCCATGGCAAAACTGAAAGATGTGATTCTTGAAAAAGCAACCAAAAAAGAAACGGCTATCTCTCACGATGAGTTTTTAGAGGAGCTTAAAAAGTAATTAAGTTTACAATAGATAAAAAAACCACCAGATTCTGGTGGTTTTTTTTATATACAATAGTATTCCAAATGATGTAGAATTGAAGTTTTATGAAGTTAAATATTTTTATATCTTTATGATAATCAAAATTTTACTATATGAAAGCAAATCAATTTTTTATGAAACCGGAGAATGTGAAAATCAGCATCTGGTCCAGAATAAATAAAAGCAGAGCACTTGCTGTTTTATTCGGTTTGGTTTTAATGTATTTCAGTACTAATACATTAAGAGCGCAAGTTTCAAAAGTAATCCCTGAAAACAATACGAGCGGAACTTTTTTAGGACCTTTTGTAAATTCAGCCAGAACCTATCAGATGATTATTGATGATTCTCAGCTCACTACGCTAGCCGGGAAATATCTTACTTCAATTTCATTCAGACTTCCGGGTAGTGCTACTGCTGCATGGCCCGCTTCAGATGCTACATTTCCGAGCTATGAAATTTTCCTTAGCAACGGAGTAGATCCGGTAAACAGACAGCTTGATTTTGCCGCCAATGTAGTAGGTACCCAGACTCAGGTAAGATCCGGAAGTATGCTGGTTCCCGCCGGTGTACTTACAGCGGGTTCTGATCCTAATGCGTTTACGTATGATATTACATTTAATACGCCTTATCTCTATACCGGAGGAAATAATCTTGTGATCGAAATCCGACATACGGGAAATAATGTATCAAGCGTCTCCACACATTCTGCCCTTACAAGTGCATCCGGATACGGAAGCTTATTTACGGCATGCTGGAAAGGTACAGGAAGCGTGACGCAGGCGAATTTTTCTTTTGTTAAAATCAATTCCGTAAATAATCTGGGCGTAAGATCTGTAGAACTCGATGAAAGCGTATCGGTATACCCCAATCCTGTAAAAGATAATCTGTATGTGAAATCAGCAAAAGATATTGCAGAATTTCATGTATTTAATATGGTAGGCCAGAAAATATATTCTCAAAAGAATAATTCAGAAAAACCGCAGCTGAATGTATCCAATTTAGCAAAAGGTAATTATATACTGCAGATGATTGATAAAAACGGAAATACGAGTATTGCAAGATTTATTAAAGAATAACAATACAATAACTTTTTTATATTATATAGAACAAAATAATTCCATCTTAGACAATATCCTTATATTTACAGCTTCAAAAAAGAAAATTTTAAATATGAAAAAGATAATTCTTCCGTTTTTCTGCGCAGTGGTTTTTTCTACTCCTGCAATGGCTCAAAAAACATCTACGGCTACTGTAAAAACGGCGGCTTCTACCTCACAAATCACTCCAAAACAGGTGATTGATAACTATCTTACAGCACTTGGCGGTAAGGCAAAATTAGAAGCTGTAAAATCGACCGTTACAGAAAACACGATTGCTGTACAGGGGATGGAAATTACCATGTCTACCAAAAAGATGGGAAATAAATTTAAATCTGTACAAACCGTGATGGGACAACAGATGACCCAGCTTTTCGACGGGGAAAAAGGATATTTTGACCAGATGGGAAAGAAAAACGATATTCCTGCAGATAAAATCGAAGATCTTAAAAAAGGAAGGCCAATTGATGCGCTTGCGTATGATCCTGCCACTTTCTCTACCGTAGAAGTTGAAAAGATTGACGGAAAAGACTACAATGTTCTGTCTTCCAAAAAAGGAAAATTCTATTTTGATGCTTCTACAGGATTATTGTCAAAATCAATTTCCAATGAAGGAACAGCTGTTGTAAAAAGCTATATGACGGTAGATGGAATTAAATTCCCTGCAGAAATTGCTGCAGAAGGCGGCGGACAGCAGGTGGTGATCAAAACAACCAAAGTAGTGATCAATTCCGGTGTGAGCGATGCCGATTTTCAATAAATAAATACACTCTAAATAACGAAGACCGGAATACACATTCCGGTCTTTTTTTATATTGTAGTTCAGCTTCTTCTGAAATCTTAACTTCCATATTCTTTTTTCCACTCTTCCGCCACACTGCTGAGTGTATTGTAAAAATCTTCACCGTACTTTCTAGTAAGAGGTGTTTTAAGAAATTTATATACCGGAACTTTCAATTCTTTTCCTAAAACGCAGGCATCATTGCAAATAGGCCATTCATGATAATTTAAAGCAGTAAAACTGGAATATTCAGTAATCCGGATAGGATAGAGGTGACAGGAAATTGGCTTTTGCCAGTCGATTGCCCCATCTTCATACGCTTTTTCAATTCCGCATTTTGTGGTTCCACGCTCATCAAAAGTGACATATGCACATTCTGCATCTTCAATCATGGGAGTTACATACATACCGTCAACAGGATCTGTTGTCCAGGTTCCCTGCTCTTCCAATGCTTTGATGCCGTCCTGGGTAAGATAGGGTTTTATTTTATCAAAAATATTGTCTAAAATAATCAGCTCATCTTTATCTAACGGAGCACCTACATCACCTTCTACACAACATGCGCCTTTACATTTGGTAAGGTTGCAAACAAATTCTTCGGAGAAAATATCTTCAGAAATTAATTTATCGTCTATTTGAATCATAATTTAAAATAAATTTAAAAAAGTACCGGCTTTAAACATGATTAAGCTGATAATAATAAGCCACATACTGACTTCGCGCATCCAGAATTTGGGTAAAAATTTCAGCATCCTGCTTATAATAATCGTGGCAGGAAGAGCAAGAAGTAAAAGATACTCATAACTGGTATTCATGTAAAGAATAATAGTGACCATCTGTGCAAACGAAAAAACCAGCAAAAAAGTATACTTATATCTGCTTGTTAAGCTTTTCTTATTATAATGGCGGAAGTGGTCATAAATGGCGTAAACAAGCATGAGAAAGATCGGAATGAGAGGATACAGTTCTTTATAATCGGTAACCCATTCCATTTTCCCGAAAGGTAAATAGGAAGTATCCCAGGAATTATACCCCAAAAAAAGCATTACTGAAAAATAACTGAAAGCAATCAGGATATTGCCCAGAATAAACCTGAAAATATTCAGTCCTATTCTTTCTGAAGTTGCGATTAAATGGATCAGCACAAAAAAAGCCATCGGCCATGTCGCAGGGAGAAAAATAAAGTTGAGTGCAACAATAGATCCTACAAGAACGTAAGATTTTTTCCGGATGTCTTCGTTGGTACTTGTAAGGAGCAAAATAAGAAAGGAGTTGGTAAGCAGTGCAACGGCGATGCCGATGTCTAATCTCCCCGGATAAAGCCCGAAAATAAAAAATGTATACAGGAATAACGGTAAATGAGTATGGTAATTCAGAGCAATTGTATTAAAGCAGAAATATCCCAGTGCAATTCCTAAAAATGTAATGCCTGCGATAACAGCTTCATAAGTGTTGAAATTCAGTATATTAAAGATGATTACTACTAAAAGAAGAAAACCAATATAAACAGGAATTGAAAAAATATTGCTTTCTTTTGAAAGTAATTTAAACATTTTTTATAAATTTGTGCAAAGTTAATTTAAAAAAGGAAAAAATGACGTCTTTCTTTCTGTTCTTAAGCAAAGTTTTCAAATGGTCTTTCGGTTTTTACGAAATTTTTGGAAATGTTTTAAACTGGATTCTATTTGTAGTTTGCTGCGTACTTTTTACATACTGGTGCTATGTACTGGCAGTAAAATTAGGCGGAGACAAAGACAAAGAATATTTTTCTCCTACGGAAGGTAAAAACCCGTACTACGATCCGAAGATCTATAAAAAAGAAGGTTAATTAATTGGTTATATAGTGAAAATCCGATCAAAATTAAATTTGATCGGATTTTTTTGGTATCTAACAATTAACATTTTTTAATCGTGAATAGGAATTACCAGTACAGGAATAGTAGATTTTTTTGTAAGGCCTTTCGTAAGACTTCCTACAAAAACATCATATATTCCGCTTCTCCCGTGAGAACCCATTACAATGAAATCGGCATTTTTGGTTTGGGCATAATCTAAAATAACATCTACCGCATTGCCCTGTTTCAAAAGATGCTCACAGTCGATATCCTGCGCAAGAATATTCTGGTTGATTTTATTAAGAAGAATAAGCTCTTGTCTTATTTCGTTTTCTTCCACTTCCGGGAAATACTGATATCCCATATCTCCTATGGCGAAGCCAATATCGGTAGGTGCAACGTGTATCAGATTCAGTTTTCCGTTTACCTGCTTGGCAAACTGAACAGCAGCTTCTACAAGGCGATCTGTTTTTTCGCCAAAATCTACCGGTAATATTATATTGATCATATCTTTCATTTTATTGGTCTTTTAAAGATAAGAAAAATTAAGAAAAGGAAGGTAAAAATTAGAATATTCTAAGATCCAAAGTTTTTTCTTCCTCCAGATAAGCCTCCAGAACGTCATTTTCAGATACTTTTCCCACCCCTTCCGGAGTACCTGTGAAGATAAGATCTCCCACTCTCAAAGTAAAATATTGGGAGACAAATGCAATAATATCATCTATTTTAAAGATCATATCTTTGGTATTTCCGAGCTGTACCTGCTCTTTATTTTTTAACAGGGAGAACTGAAGGTTTTCCAGATTATATTCTTCTTTTTTAAAGAAATTTCCAACTACCGCAGAGCCGTCAAAACCTTTTGCCAGTTCCCACGGCAAACCTTTAGATTTCAGGTCACTCTGAAGATCCCTTGCCGTAAAATCAATTCCTAAACCGATCTCTTCATAATGTTTATGAGCGGTTTCTTTTTGGATGTATTTTCCGCCTTTAGAAATTTTCACCACCACTTCAAGCTCATAATGTACATCGTTTGAAAACTCAGGAATATAAAAATCATTTCCTTTTAAAACTGCCGTATCAGGCTTCATAAAGATAACCGGTTTATCCGGAACGGCATTTCCTAGTTCCTTTGCGTGTTCGCTGTAATTTCTTCCTATGCAGATTATTTTCATACCGTATTATTTTTTAATCATTTTAAATTTTTAAACCCTTCCAGCGTTTAGAACGCTGGAAGGGTTGTATGTTAAGGGTTACTTACTACATTTTTTAGATAATTGCACATTAATTATGCATAAACTCATTCTCACAGTAGTAGCAGATAAATTTATGACTGGTAATCAGAGAGATACCGAAGAAGCTCGTTGCGCTGTCGTCCCTGTAAATGTGATTGGAACCGCATTTCGGGCATACAAAATCAAATTTCGGATCTTCAACAGTATGTTCTACTTCGAGTGCGGTTTTATCATTTTCATTATACTCTTGTAATATTTTTCCGGCATTTTCAAAATCGTTTTCGAAAACCTGCAGCTGAATTCCGCCTAAAGCCTGAGACAGGAGCCAGTCAGACTGTATCGTCTGTTCATTGGCAATAAAGCTCTGGATATTATTTTCGGCTAAGATCTGCTTATCGCGATTGGCTTCAATGGCGTTTTCGTAGAATTTAAATTTAACTAAATCATTCATAGACTAAAATTTACTGGAAAGTTGAATTTTTGTAAAAATCTTTTTAGTATACAGCGGGAAATCAGCATTTTGAAGCCATCCGTAATAGCCGAGATCTTTTTTAAAAATCTCTTTTACTACTTGTCCTTTATATTTTCCGAAAGCAAAAATTTCCTCATTTTTATCATTAAAATGGATCATTCCTGCTAAATCTGCATTTTTATTGTGAAAACTAAATTCACTTAATGCGTTGATCTCCTTAGGAACCGATTCATATTTTCCGACCTGTGCATCCAGAACTTCAAAGGTTGCCAAAACATCCGCTTCCGCAGAATGGGCATTTTCCAGAGTTTTGCCACAGTAAAACTGGTATGCCGCACCCAGGTTTCTGGGTTCCATTTTGTGATAAATTGTCTGTGCATCAACAAGTTTAAATTTATTCAGATCAAAATCGAAATCGGCACGCAGCAATTCTTCCGCAAGTAAAGGAACGTCAAATCTGTTTGAATTGAAGCCTCCCAAATCTGCACCGGTAATCATTTCCACTACTTTTGGAGCAATTTCCCGGAATGTAGGAGCATCTTTAACATCCTGATCATAAATCCCGTGAATTTCGCTGCATTCTTTGGGAATAGGAATCTCAGGATTGATGCGCCATGTTTTACTTTCTCTGGAAGAATCTGGGTTAACTTTTAAGATACAGATTTCAACGATTCTGTCTCTTCCGACATTGGTTCCCGTTGTTTCAAGGTCAAATATGCAGAGTGGTTTATAAAGTTTTAAATTCATTGTAAGAAGTGTATTGAAAATTAGAGATTATGAATTATAATTGAACTCAAAATCTTCCTATTTAAGCTGTTTCTGGAATAGAAGTGAAATAAAGATATAATAGAGAATCACAAGCGGAATTCCGACAAATTGAAATATAATCAAAATCAGAATCGCACCGATTACTAAAGCCAGCTTCGGATAATTATCCTGCAGCTTCATCGATTTGAATTTCATTGCAATCATCTTGATCGGACTGATTAGAAGCCAGGAAGAAGTAATGGTTAGAACCAATAATAAAGCCTCATTTTTGAATAGAAAGCCAAAGCTTTGCGTTTCCTTAAAAGCATAAAGTAATCCAAAGATTAAAATGGTATTGGAAGGTGTATTCAATCCTTTAAAATAATACTTCTGGTCTTCATCCAGGTTAAAAATTGCCAGTCTCAGACAGGAGGAAAGAGTGATGAGTAATCCAAAATATTTGATCTGAAAAGGAAGATGCAGTCCTGAAATTTCATTTCCGAAAGGCTCAAGCATCATAAATATGGCCAATCCCGGAATCAAACCAAAGCTTACCATATCTGCCAAAGAATCAAGCTGCGTCCCTAAATTAGAATTGGATTTTAAGGCTCTTGCTACGAAACCGTCAAAAAAATCTAATATCAGAGAACAAATAATGCAGATCGCGGTAGTTTGGTAATCTCCTAGGATAAGATGAATAGCCCCGATGCATCCTGAAAATAAATTCCCCAGTGTAATGGCATTGGCCAGATTATTTTTAATGAAACTCATAAGACAAAAGTACAGCTTTTCACAATTTTATGTCAAAAATTTCCGAACTAAAAATCATCCTATTGCGAATTTGCCGTAAATTTGCGCATGGTTTTTTTTAAAGAATTGAGAAAACAAGAAATCCTGGTTTTAGGCTACAGGATTTTTTTGGCTTTCGTTTTTTATCAGGCAGCAAGATTCCTGTTTTGGTTTTTTAATAAAGATGTTATAAAAATTGACAGTTTGGGAGATTATTCCAGTCTCGCGTACCATGGGATTGCGTTTGATACAACGGCGATTCTGTATGTCAATTCTTTATTTATTCTCCTCAGTCTTATTCCTATTGTAATCAATACCAAAATAATATATCAGAAAATGCTTTTCTGGCTGTATTTTATCACCAACGGAATTGCGTATGCGATGAATTTCGGTGATTTTATTTATTACAGATTTTCGCAGTCAAGACTTACTTCTGCCGCGTTTCAGGTAGCGCAGCATGAATCCAATATTTTCAAAGTGTTTATGGTTTCTGTCAAAGAACATCCTTTTGTCATTATTTGGTTTGTTGTTCTAATGTTTTTCTGGGTGTATCTTTATAAAAAAATAAAAGTAACGGAAAGAAAGCCGGTAAAACTGTTGCCGTATTTTGTTTTGTCTGTCATAGTTCTTTGTATAACCGCAGTTTTGGCGGTAGGCGGTATTCGCGGGGATTTTAAGCATAGTACAAGACCGATCAATCTGGTCGATGCCAATAAGTTTGTAAAAACGCCTTTGCAGGGAAATGTGGTTTTAAACAGCACATTTTCATTTTTCCGGACTTTGGGAACCAACAATTTTAAGGAAGTTCATTTCGTGGACGAAAAATTTATCGAGGATAATATTCAACCATATAAAATCTATGAGCGGCAGGTTCAGAGCAAACCCAATATCGTTATTTTTATTGTAGAATCGTTCGGAAGAGAATATTCCGGAGCTTTTAATAAAGATAAAAATATTAAAGATTATGTTTCATACACTCCTTTTATTGACAGTTTGGCCAGCGAAAGCCTGATTTTCCCGAATACGTTTGCCAACGGAAGACAGTCGATTCATGGGATGAGCAGTATTTTGGCGGGAATTCCGAGCTTGACAGATGCATTTACCAGTTCACCATATTCCAATCAGAAAATACAGTCTATTGTTTCGGTATGTAACGAGATGGGATATGATACTTCATTTTATCATGGCGCTCCCAACGGTTCGATGGGTTTTTTAGGATTTGGAAATATTTTAGGGTTTAAACATTATTTCGGAAAAGATGAATATCAAAATGATCAAGATTTCGACGGAATGTGGGCGATTTGGGACGAGCCGTTTCTGCAGTATTTCGCTAAAAATGTAGGAAAGAAACAGCCTTTTATGGCAACAGTTTTTACCGCTTCATCACATCACCCTTTTAAGATTCCTGAAAAATACAACGGGAAATTCAAAAAAGGCAAAATTGAAATGCATGAACCGATTCAATACACCGATTATGCCATTAAAAAATACTTTGAAACGGCTAAAAAACAACCCTGGTTCAACAATACGATTTTTATTTTCACGGGAGACCATACCAATGAAATTTTTTATCCGGAATATGAAAAAGCAATGAACCGTTTTGCAGTTCCGCTGATTTTTTATTCACCCAATTCTCAGTATAATTTAAAGGGCATCAATAATCAATGGGCACAGCAGATTGATATTTATCCGACATTAGCAGATTTAATAGGATATAATAAGAAAATCAGAAGCTGGGGAACAAGTCTAGTGAGTGATAAAAAATATCCTTCTTTGATTGTCAATTCAGACGGTACTTCAGAACAGTTTATCATCGGGAATTATATCTACCGTTTTGACGGTAAAAGCATCATCGGAATTTATGATAAAAACGATCTTGGATTTGAAAAAAACCTGAATGACCAGCTTAAAACTTCTGAAGCAGAAAAAGGAAAGCAGGTTGCAAAAGCCTGGTATCAGGATTATATGGACCGCGTGATGAACAGAAAACTGAACTGATTTTAATACTGTTTAATTTTTGAATTGCCGAAAACTCTATGATATATGCTTTGGATAGTAAAAAATAGTGGTTTGTTTAAAATTTATTTATATTTTTAACTATCGAACAGATATTGTATCTATATCTAAAATTAAACTAAAGAAATATGAAAAAATTACTAGCAGTACTGATGCTTTCTTTTTGCAGCGTCATGTCTTTTGCCCAGATCGAAGGAAAATGGAAAACCATAGATGACGAAACAAAACAGGCAAAATCGATCGTAGAGATCTTTAAAAAATCGGATGGAAAATATTACGGAAAAGTTTCCCAGCTTCTGATTAAACCCGCAAATCCTAATTGTGTAGGCTGTAAAGACGACCGTAAAGGAAAACCAATCCTTGGAATGGAAATTATCAGAGGATTAGAAAAAGATGGCGCTGAATTTACAGACGGTACTATTACTGACCCTAAAACCGGTAAAACATACAAATGTACCATTACAAGAATCGGTGATAAGCTGAATGTAAGAGGATATATGGGAGTTTCTATCTTAGGAAGAACACAGGTTTGGCAGAAAGTAAATTAAAAAATCTTATATAATTTAAAAAAAGGCATCTCATCAGAGATGTCTTTTTTGTTGCGTTGTAATAAAATCACTATTTTTGTAGTCTAAATTTTTCAAATAAATATGGCAGAATATACTTTTCGTGAGGTAATTGCACAGGCAATGAGCGAGGAAATGCGTAAAGACGAATCCATTTTTTTAATGGGAGAAGAAGTAGCGGAATATAATGGTGCATACAAAGCTTCAAAAGGAATGCTGGACGAGTTTGGTGCTAAAAGAATTATCGATACTCCCATCGCAGAGCTTGGCTTTACCGGTATTGCCGTAGGAGCTGCAATGAATGGAAACAGACCGATTGTAGAATATATGACCTTCAATTTTGCGCTTGTAGGGATTGATCAGATCATCAATAATGCTGCAAAAATCCGCCAGATGAGCGGCGGTCAGTGGAGCTGTCCGATTGTGTTCCGTGGTCCTACTGCTTCTGCAGGACAGTTGGGAGCAACGCACTCACAGGCTTTCGAAAACTGGTTTGCCAATGTTCCGGGTCTTAAAGTAGTCGTTCCTTCCAATCCTTATGATGCAAAAGGCCTTTTAAAAACGGCTATCCAGGATAATGATCCTGTAATTTTCATGGAATCTGAACAGATGTACGGAGATAAAATGGAAATTCCTGAAGAAGAATATTATATCCCGATCGGAAAAGCCGAGATCAAAAGTGAAGGGACTGATGTAACATTGGTTTCTTTCGGAAAAATTATGAAATTAGCCATTCAGGCAGCTGAAGATATGGCTAAAGAGGGAATTTCTGTCGAGGTGATTGATCTGAGAACGGTTCGTCCTTTAGATTTTGATACGGTTTTAACTTCAGTAAAGAAAACAAACAGATTGGTGATTTTAGAAGAAGCATGGCCTTTTGGTTCAGTATCTTCAGAAATCACATATATGGTACAGCAAAAAGCGTTTGATTATTTAGATGCGCCAATCAAAAGAATTACCACTCCTGATGCTCCTGCACCGTATTCTGCAGCATTGTTTGCAGAATGGTTCCCGAAGCTTGAAAAGGTGAAAGAGGAGATTAAAAAAGCAATGTATATTAAATCATAGAAAAAAGCTTCCGAAAGGAAGCTTTTTCATTTATATTATGCATAACTAATTGAGCTTCGCGTCATAAATTTAGTATACATTTGCGCTTTCAAAAATAATTAGCTGACATGGCAGAAGTAACGGAAGGAGGTCACCACCTGGATCTTAAAAAACTTTCATTAGTAGGGGTATTGGTTTCTTTGGGAATCGTTTTCGGAGATATTGGTACGTCACCCCTTTATGTAATGAAAGCAATCGTAAATGCAAGAGAGGCAGGTAGTACGATGCCTTTTAATGAATATATTGAGGGGGCGCTTTCCTGTATTATCTGGACACTGACTCTCCAGACGACGATAAAGTATGTTATTATTGCCTTAAGAGCCGATAATAAAGGAGAAGGTGGTATTTTAGCATTGTTTTCTCTGGTTAAAAACCTTAAGAAACGCTGGCTTTATCTCATTGCTATTGTGGGTGCAGCTGCATTGATTGCTGACGGAGTTATTACACCGTCTCTTACGGTAATGTCTGCGATTGAAGGTCTTGAAATTTATAATCCGCATACCCCGGTTGTTCCGATTACGATAGGGATACTGATTGTCATATTTGTAGTACAGCAATTCGGAACCAGTTTTATCGGTAAATTTTTCGGACCTGTTATGGTGATTTGGTTTCTTATTTTAGGAGGTTTGGGAATCTCTCATTTAAGCGAAAATTTTGAAATTCTAAGATCATTCAATCCTTATTACGCGTATAAACTAATTGCCCATTCACCAAGTGCCATTGTTATTTTGGGTGCGGTTTTTCTTTGTACGACAGGAGCTGAAGCATTATATTCAGATTTGGGACATTGCGGGGCAAAAAACATCAGAGTAAGTTGGGCATTTGTGAAATTAATGCTGATTCTAAATTACTTAGGGCAAGGTTCCTGGCTTTTAAGCAATTACGGAAAAGCGGGATTATCCACCATCAATCCATTTTTTGGTATTATGGAAAGCTGGATGATTTTACCGGGCGTTATTTTAGCAACGGCAGCGGCAATTATTGCAAGTCAGGCATTGATAACAGGTTCTTTCACCATATTTTCAGAAGCAATGTCTCTTAATTTATGGCCAAACCAGAAAATCGACTATCCTTCAGGGGTAAAAGGCCAGATGTACATTCCGAGAATCAACTGGGGGCTTTTGATTTTATGTATTATTGTGGTGCTTCATTTTAAAGAATCAGGAAAAATGGAAGCCGCATACGGACTTTCCATTACCGTAACCATGTTGATGACTACGATGCTGCTTGTGTTCTGGCTTCTCAAGCGCAGAGTAAATAAACTGTTGATTTTGGTTTTTGCATTGGTATATATGGCGATCGAATTAGGATTCTTCAGTGCCAATATTATCAAATTCTTTGAAGGAGGTTGGATTACCGTTATCTTAGGAGGATTTATCGGAGTATGCATGTACGCATGGTACAACGGAAGGCTTATCAAAACCAAATTCATCAATTTTGTAAAAATCGACAGTTATGTATCCATTATTAAGGATATGAAATTAGACGAAACAATTCCTAAATACGCTACCAATCTTGCATATCTGAGCAGAGCGAAGAGACATGATGAAGTAGAATCAAAAATCATCTATTCCATCATTAAAAAGCAGCCTAAAAGAGCAGATCATTATTTTATTTTAAGTATTGTAAATCAGGAAGATCCGTATACTTTTAAATATACGGTTGATGAAATTCTACCGGGAACGGTGTATAAAATCAATTTCCTCTTAGGATTTAAAATAGACCGTAGAATCAATGATTATTTTAATATCGTTTTAAAAGATTTAATGGCAGATGGAGTAATTCCTTCCAGAAGCAGCCATCCTTCTTTACGGGCCCATAATATTCCGCCGGATCTTAAATACGTTGTGATTGATAATACATATATTAATGATATTTTATTGACTGTAAAACAAAAAATAACGCTTAACATTTACAATTTCGTAAAATACATAGGAAGTGATGACTTTAAGTCTTGGGGAGTCACTTCGCACAACGTAGTGGTAGAATCTGCACCTATCACAGAACTTACCGTCTATGACAAAAAAATTGAACAGGCAGAATTTTTGCGTCACAACAGTTAATGGGATATAAAATCCTGGCCGTTTTTATTTAAATAAAAATCGATAAATTTGTAGTATAAATTTTTTAATGGATACTTTACAAAAAGAAAAAAATATAACCTTAATAAAAGACGTTTTAAGAAATTATCTTTTAGAAAAAGGATTTCGAAACACTCCGGAACGGTACACTATTTTAGAAGAAATCTATAATATGGATCATCATTTTAATGTAGATGATCTGTATCTTTTAATGATGCAGAAAAAATACCATGTCTCTAAAGCGACAATTTACAATACGATTGAAATTTTCCTGGATGCAGGGCTGATCCGTAAACACCAGTTTGGTGAAAAAACACTGACTTCATCATCATATGAAAAATCGTATTTTGATAAGCAGCACGATCACCTGGTGATTTATAAGAAAGATTCTGATAAAGAAATTCAGGAGATTATAGAATTTTGCGATCCCAGAATTCAGGGGATTAAAGAAGCTATTGAAGAAGCATTCAATGTTAAAATTAATTCTCATTCGCTGTATTTTTATGGCACCAAGAATGACTGATCAATGAGACTGATTCTTTTTCTGTTTACTTTTTTATCTGCAATCACATTTGCACAGGTCACTCCAAAACCTGCGCAGCGGGATCCTTATTTGCAAAAACCCGCTACTGCCAAACCACAGTTGGCAAAACCGGGAGATAAAGTGAGGATAATTCATGCTGATGAAATTAAAAAAGATACAAAGTATGATGGGAACAGATATTTTGTGGGAAATGTACAGATAGAACATCAGGGCTCAATATTATATGCTGATGAACTGGTTGTGTATGATAAAGAAAACTTTGTGAGAGCAATCGGTAATACAAAACTGCAAAATTCTGATGGATCTGTTATTACTGCCGGTGAAATGGAATATGATGCAGATACTCAAAAAGGAGTGGCCAGAAAAGATGTAGTTCTTACTGATCCTAAAGGTACGATTATCAAAACCGATATCATGTATTATGACCGGGTTTCAAACCAGGCGTATTATAATACAGGAGGAACCATTAATGACGGAAAAAGCACTACCTATTCAAAATCAGCGACTTATTTTTTAACGACCAGAACGGTTGATCTTACAGGAACCGTTAAAATTGTAGACCGGGAATATACACTGGAAGGAAATAATGTGGTTCAGAATCAGAATACCAATATTGTTACCATCAACGGATATACGGTTATTACCAATAATAAAAATCCAAAGAACAGGATTATTACCGATAAAGGGACTCACAATCTCAATACAAAAGAATCGTTTCTTACTAAAAATTCACGGATTTATTACAATGATAAAATCCTTACCGGAGATGAGATGTATTACAATCAACTCACCGGTTTCGGGACCGCTACAGGGAATGTTACTTTAGATGATCCTTACGAAAAAAGATACCTGAAAGGTGGGTACGGAGAAATCTTTGAAAAGAAAGATTCTGCGATGATGACTAAAAATCCTTATGCCGTAAAAATTCTCGAGAAAGACTCTATTTATTTTGCTGCCGAAAAAATTCTCTCCTACCAAAAACTGGATGCTGCAAACGTTAAAAAAAGCTATCTGAGAGCGTTTAAAAAAGCCAGGATATACAAATCAAATGCACAGGGAAGAGCAGACTCCATCGCTTTTAATGAAACCGACGGGATTATGCATATGTATACCAAACCCATCTTGTGGAGTGGACAAAAACAAGTGACGGGAGATAAAGTTGAAGCCTATTTTAATACGGAAACCGAAAATATAGACTCCCTGAAAGTGATCGGAAACGGTTTTGCGATCAGCAAAGCAGATTCGCTTAATATGAAAGACGAGTTTAACCAGGTGAAAGGAAAACTCATGACGGTGTATTACGAAGGCAAACAGATCAAAGATGTAAGAGTAATCGGAAATGCACAGGCGATTACCTATGCAGATGATTTTAATGAAAAAACAAAACAGAACGAAAGGATCGGCGTCACTCTTTCATCCTGCGGAATTATCGGTGCCTTGTTTGAAGAGCAGAAATTGCAAATTATCTCATGCAGCATCGGCGCTTTATCCTCCACATTTCCGATGAGTAAAATAGAACCTGAAAAACAAAAATTCCCGGATTTCAACTGGAACACCCGCGACCGGATCAGGAAATGGCAGGATATTCTCGTAGATACGCCCAATTATGAGGAAATAAAATACGAATCCGAAAATTCACTCTACGATCAGGCTCAGGAAGCCATTAATAAACAAAAAGCGGCAGAAGAAGCCAAAAAGCCGAAAAGAGTCAGAAAATAATAAAAAGATCAGTGTAAAGCTGGTCTTTTTTATGGACGATTCATTTCGGCATCTGATGAATGTTTTTTAGCTTTGCTGAAATTTTTCATATCATGGAAATCAAAAAAGATTTTTTCACGTATCAGGCGCAGACTACGCCATTTGCAGCAGGTTTTGAAGTTGAAAAAGCAGAAGGAAGCTATATTTTCGGGAAAAACGGAAAAAAATATCTTGATTTCGTAGCGGGCGTTTCTGCCAATACTTTAGGGCATTCGCATCCTAAAATTATAGATGCCATCAAAAAACAGGCAGACCAATATCTCCACGTGATGGTGTATGGAGAATATGCACAGGAAAAACCTGTTGAATTATGCAGGTTGCTAGCAGAATCTACTCCGGATCCTTTAGAAATTACCTATTTGGTCAATAGTGGTGCAGAAGCTATTGACGGAAGCCTGAAACTCGCCAAAAGATATACCGGAAGAGAAGAAATCATTTCTTTCAAAAACTCATATCATGGCAATACACACGGAGCCTTAAGTGTTTCAGGAAATGAATACCACAAAAGAGAATTCCGGCCGTTGCTTCCGATGGTATCTTTTATTGAATTCAATAATGAAAATGATTTTGATCAAATTACCGAAAAAACAGCCTGTGTTATTTTAGAAACCATTCAGGGTGCGGCAGGTTTTTTAGTTCCTAATGGTAATTATTTGATAAAACTAAAAGCCAGATGTGAAGAAGTAGGGGCCTTGTTGATTCTTGATGAGATCCAGCCCGGATTCGGAAGAACAGGAAAACTGTTTTCATTTGAACACTTCGGTATCGTTCCGGATATTCTGGTGATGGGAAAAGGAATGGGAGGTGGTGTTCCGGTAGGCGCATTTATGAGTTCAAGAAAAATCATGGAAACGCTTTCTCATTCTCCGAAGTTGGGTCATATCACTACTTTTGGCGGCAATCCGTTAATTGCGGCGGCTTCTCATGCGACATTAAAAGAGGTTTTAGACAGCGGTCTGATGAATGATATCGACCGTAAAGAGCAGCTTTACCGAAAACTTCTGATACATCCCAAAATTAAAAATATCAACGGCAAAGGTTTGATGCTTGCCGTGAATTTAGGCTCGCCGGAATTTACTTTAGAGGTGGCAAAAAGATGCATGGATAAAGGGCTGATTGTTTTCTGGCAGCTGTACAGAAATGAATATCTGAGAATTTCTCCGCCTTTGACAATTTCTGAAAATGAAATTGCGGAAGGATGTCAGATTATTCTAAATGTTTTGAATGAAATCTGATGAATTATTTCTAAGAAAAATCATAATCTGCTCACCAAAACCTCAGCTCAAAAGCTTCTGATAAATATCATCCTTATTATATAAAAAAATAAATACATTTTTGTGTAATAAAAAAATTAATTTATATATTGCGTGACGTTAAAAATAAGTTATATGGCGAAACATAAAGTCCATTACGAATTTCCAATGCACTGTCTATCAGAGATATTGTATGAATATCTTGCGAGTGCGGAAGGTTTATCGGAGTGGTTTGCAGATGATGTAGTAGAGAAAGGTGACGATTTCTATTTTAGTTGGGGTGGAGGTTCTGAAGAAAAGGCAACTTTAATAAGATATAAGCCCGAAGGTTTCGTGCGTTTCAGATGGGAAGAAGATGAAGGGACGAAAAATTTCTTTGAAATGACCATCACCATTGATGATATTACTGAAGATCTGGCTCTGAATATTACCGATTTCTGTGAAGAAGGAGATGAGGAAGAAAATGCGTTGTATTGGGAAAATCTTATCGAAAATCTTAGAATAAAATTAGGTGCTGCTTAATAAAGCTGCAGGATTATAAACACAAAAACTGATGGACGATTTATCGTTCATTATTTTTTTATAAAATCATCATACATTGGAAAACACATATTTTACTTCGGAAGATATAGAATTGAAAAACAGGGCTTTTCTTTCGGGAGATGCAGTACGGGTTTCTTTTTTTATAAGAAATTCTATGTTGATTATGGATGAAGAATGCTATTTTTTCCTGATGGCCTCCATGAGAAAAATGCGTATGAATATTCCGCTCACCTATACATTAGAGTTTTTTCAGGCTCTATTTAATGAGAATATTATTCAGCAGAGAAATATAAAAAACGGGATCATTCATTTTCTGGTATTCAGAAATTCAGATGGGTCTTCACTGGCGAAATCTTCGGTGGCGTATTATTTTGAAGTGACTGAGATGCATGATGTCTTAGAAATTCATTCCAAAGCTTTAGAATTGGATTTAATAAAAGAAATTAATGTTAACAATAACCTTCTGAGCAATATCAGAGTACACTCTCCGGAAAACATCTATGCAGGAATTTATGCACAGGAAAACGATCTTGATGATGTCATTCTCCTGAATCCAAATAAAAGAATAGCACGTGCTGCTTCCGGGAATCTGCTTTTTATGGAAGGGAATATCATTAAAGTTGCCAAACAGTCTGAAGGAGCGTATATATCGCCTTTAATGGAAAATTTTGTTACTTTTCTTCATAAAAATAATCTTGCAGATATTCAGGAACATGAATTGATTGCTTTTGAATCTCAGAAAGCAGAAGAAATTCTATTAATCTCCGACGAAAAAGGGATATTTTCGGTAAAAAAAATTAGGAATAAAGTTTTTGAAACATCCCGTTTTTCAGAACTGGTAGAAAGCTGGAAAAACAGTTTTTAAACCTTCCCAAAATTGACAAACCCGGTAAACAACCTATAAGATAAGTCCTTTATCGGGTTTTATTCTGAAATGATCAGAATATTGTATTTATAAACGATTACTGTTCGTTAAAAATTTCAATAAATTTTTGTGCCGTTTCTTTCTGTCCCAGATCGCTGTTCAGATAGTCTCTGTCTTTAGTGCTGTTTATAAATCCCATTTCTACCAGTACAGCAGGAGATTTAGATTCTTTCAGGATTTTAAGATCTTTTGTCTGAACAGGGCACTGACCTAACTTTTCAGAAACTTTCTGAGCAATTTTTTTTGATGAATCGGAATTCTGAATATAAATTTCGTGTCCTTGTTTTGTCGATTCTTTTTCCGGACTGCTGTTGAGATGCAGAGAAACGACCATTTTAGGATTCAGGCGGTTTATTTTTTCAATTCTTTCTGCAAGGCTTACGTCAGAATCATCGCCTCTTGTAAGCATAATCTCGTATTTATCCTGAGAAGTACTCATCTCTTTGATGAGAGAAGCCACTTTTAACGTGATTTGCTTTTCAGATATCGTTTCGTAAACAGCTCCCATATCATTTCCGCCATGTCCTGCATCGATAACAATAACCGGTTTGTCAACAGGCTTAAAGGAAAAAAAAGCAGCTGCAAAAAGCGGTACAAAAAGTAGTTTTTTAAGGTTCATAGTGAAATGCTTATTATTAAACAACGCGCGGTGTCAGGTAAAATTGTCTAATATATCCTAAAAGAATGTTAATATTGTTGTAATAAAAATCAGTTGAGTGAAATATCCTCCGGAGCATTGGCCCATAACAGAAATTCGCCACCCAGGTTCTGCATGATTGACTTCCATAAAGTCTGGTCATTCGGAAGTGTATAATCCAAATTGTACACTTCTACAACCGTCCATAATTTGCGCAAAACTTCACTTTCAAGCTGTGATGCAGACCAACCGGAATAGCCTGAAAATATTTTTACATCTTCAATAGCGATCTCACTATTTAAAACAGCCGTTATTACTTTTTCGATATCTTCGGTAAGATAAAACTCATCGTTAATTTCGGTAAACTCTTCTGTAATTTTTTTTCCTTTGATCAGCATCAGGACTTTATCATTTTCTACCGGACCGCCGTCGTATACTTCTATCTTGAAGTCAAAAAAATTATTAAACTTATCACTTACTTTGGCATTTTTCTTATTGAGGATCAATCCGAACGCACCATTTTCGTCATGGTTAATAATGAGCACTACCGATCTGGAAAAAATATCACCCGAGATATCCGGTGTGGAAATTAATATTTTACCTTTGTATGAGTAATTCATACTCAAATTTAATAAAAATTATTTATGGAAAACCTTCACGATAAAAGAAAAATTTACGAAAAATCCCAACTTATTGAAAGTGAGATCAAACAGAATCCTATTGAGCAGTTCAGAGACTGGTTTTCAGAAGCGTCAGAAAATCCGTCGATTTCTGAAGCAAATGCGATGTCTGTTGCTACGGTTGAGGAAGACGGCTGTCCGCGCACAAGAATGGTTTTACTTAAAGAATATACGTATGAGGGTTTTGTTTTTTATACCAATTATGAAAGCAGGAAGGGAAGGTCGATTGAGAAAAACCATAAAGCATGTCTTCATTTTTTCTGGCCGGGATTAGAGAGGCAAATTATTATCAAAGCAGATCTGGAAAAAATCGCTGAAAATATGAGTGACGGATATTTCCATTCCAGACCCAAAGGAAGCCAGCTCGGTGCAGCGGTTTCGCCGCAAAGCCAGATCATTCCCGACAGGGCTTTTTTAGAAGAAAAGCTGAAAAAAATGGAACTTGAATTTGAAAACGCTGAAGTTCCCAGACCTGAAAACTGGGGAGGATATATTGCAAAACCGTATGAGATAGAATTCTGGCAGGGAAGGCCCAATCGATTGCATGACAGGATTTTGTATACATTAAAAGATGTTGACTGGGAAATTTCCCGGCTTGCTCCATAAATTGACATAAAAAAAGGCTGTTCCTAAAAAAGATCAGCCTTGTTTTTTTATTAAGAAATTTTATTTCTTCTTTTTTCCCCCTGCAGCCGGTGTCATCGCAGTAGAAACAGCATTTGATAAATCTGCACCTGCTTTAAATTTAGCAACGGTTTTAGCAGCAATGTTAATTGGCTTTTTAGTTGCAGGATTGATCCCTTGTCTTGCAGCTCTTTCAGAAACTGAGAAAGTACCGAATCCTACAAGAGATACTTTACCTTCTTTTGTTTTTAAAGTGTTGGTTACATTAGACATAAATGATTCTAATGCAGCTTTCGCTGCAACTTTAGTAATTCCGGCATCTTTAGCAATTGCGTCGATTAATTCAGACTTGTTCATAATTTTTATATTAAAAGTTAGTTATTGTAGCAAATATAAAACAATTTTCAAATTGTGCAAATTTTTTCTAAAAACTTGTAAATATTTTTATTTTTTCTAAAAAACAATCAAAATTTGATAATTTATATCTTGACCAAAAATCAAGGTTTCACGGAACTAAAATCATGCCAACTGCTTATGTATATTGGCTTTATTAAAAAAGGACAATTTATTTTTATTTTTATTGATTCCAAAATGCGATATTAAATATTAATGATTTTTCTCCTATTGTTATCAACTTATTACATCATATTAAAAATCTTTACTTTATATTGAATTCATCTTCTGTTTTAATAGTATTTCTGAATAGTTTTTAAGAATGATTTTATTAAATATTATTAATAAATTTGCATTATGTTTATAGAAGTATTTAAATCTAAAATTCATCGGGTCAGAGTCACCGCTTCAGACCTCAATTATATAGGAAGTATTACCATTGATGAAGATCTTATCGATGCTGCAGGTTTGGTGGTGGGCGAAAGAGTATATATCGTTAATGTAAATAACGGTGAACGTTTTGACACCTACGTGATTAAAGGAAAAAGAAAATCGGGGGAAGTTTGCTTAAACGGCCCCGCTGCCAGAAAAGTACAGCGAGATGATATAATTATCATCATTGCGTATGCACAGATGTCGCCGGAAGAGGCAAGAGATTTCCAGCCAAAAATTGTTTTCCCGGATGAGAAAACCAACCTTCTTACCTGATGTATGGAAAAAAAATCGACTAGTCCTGTAAAATCAGTTCTTACCATTATTATTTCTCTCGCTTTTGCAGGATTTTTTCTGTGGTTAGCATTACGAGGTTTTGATTTTCCCAAGATTCAGAAATCTTTAGTAAAAGCGAATTATCTCTGGGTTGTATTCGCAGCCGTTTTTGGTGTTCTCGCTTATTGGTTCAGAGCGGTTAGATGGAATCTTCTGTTGGAACCGATGGGATACCATATTTCAACCTCTAATGCATTTTGGACCATCTCTTTCGGATATCTAATGAATTTAACGATTCCGAGAAGTGGGGAAGTAGCCAGAGCTACAGCTTTGTATGGTGTAGAAAAAGTGCCTGTCAGTAAATCGGTTGGTACCATTATTTTAGAACGAGTGATTGATCTTGTATGTATGATGGGTTTTCTTATACTAACGGTTATTTTTAAATTTGATGCTATCGTTTCATTTTACGATTACGTCACTGAAAAAAAGAAGATAAGTACAGAAAAGCATATTCCTAATGGTTTTGAAAAATTTTTACTGTCATTAGGAATTAATGATTTTGATTCTTTTTATCTGATAGTTAAGGTCTGTATTTTACTTTTAATTGCAGGTGTAATTTTCTATTTAATTAAATTTAAAAAGGCTCAGCTTATTAACTTCGGAAAAGGAATTTGGGAGGGAATTGCTTCAATTTCAAAACTGCAAAAAAAGGGAAAATTCATTCTCTATACCATCGGAATCTGGGTTTGCTATTATATGGCAACTTATCTCGTTTGTTTTGCACTGCCTGAAACATCAGATTTCACCATCGCAGACGGTTTTTTCATTATTGTAGTAGGAACTTTAGGCATGATTGTTCCGGCAAGTGGCGGAATCGGCGCATTTAATCTTGCCATGAAATTCGGTTTTATGGCCCTGTTTCTTTCGATGGGTAAAAGTGCAGAATTTGGCGGCGAGATCGGGCTTACCTATTCCTTTATTTCTTTACCACTACAGATTATAATCATGCTGATAACCGGTTTGCTTTCAATTCCTATTTTGGCAAAAGCAAGAACGAAAGTAGCTGAAAATCCGGTTGTGTAAATAGATTTTTACTTTTTAGTACTGTAAGAAATATAGATGGAAGGTTTTCATCTTCTGACGACAGCGCTTCTTAATTAAGTTTCTATTCCACCACCACTGTTTTTTAAATTAATCTGCAGGCATTTTAACCAAATGCTCTTTTTAGCAAACTCTCTACTTTCGGCTCGCTTCCTCTGAAGTTTTTATACAGTTCCATAGGATCTTTTGTACCGCCGGATGAAAGAAGAATTTTATATTTTGCGGCAATTTTGGGGTTGAAGATTCCGTTTTCTTTAAAATAATGAAATGCATCGGCATCCAAAACTTCTGCCCATTTATAAGAATAATATCCTGCAGAATAACCGCCCTGGAAAATATGTGAAAAACTTGGGCTCATAGCAGTTTCAGGATTTGACGGGTATAATTGTATCGCTTTTGTGTATTTGTCTTCAAAATCTTTTATACTCATCGTTGCCAATTCACCCACTTTCGTATGATAATTCATATCTAAGATTCCGAAACCGAGCTGTCTCATGGTTTGATATCCTTCCATAAAGTTTTTAGACTGTTCGATCTTTTCAATTTTTTCATTCGGGAGAACTTCACCGGTTTGATAATGTTTTGCAAAAGTTTTTAAAAACTCGGGTTCATAGCAAAAATTTTCCAGGAACTGAGAAGGCAGTTCCACAAAATCCCATTTTACAGAAGTTCCGGAGAGGGTAGGATATTGTGTATCGGCTAATATTCCGTGAAGAGCGTGGCCAAATTCATGGAATAATGTGGTCACTTCCTGAAACGTCAGTAAACTCGGGGTGTCTTTTGTAGGTTTGGTAAAATTGCAGACGATAGAAATATGGGGACGTGAATTTTCGCCATTTTTTCTGTACTGATTTTTGTAGCTCGTCATCCAGGCTCCGGCTCTTTTTCCTTTTCTCGGAAAATAATCTACATAAAGAAGCGCTTTATATTCGTCGTTTTCTTTTACTTCATATACTTTGACATCGTCATGATATTTAGGAATATCATTTCTTTCTTTGAAAGTAAGACCGAATAAAGTATTTGCTAAGCCAAAAACAGCGTCCTGGACGTGATTTAACGGAAAATAAGGTCTTAATTCTTCATCATTCAGGTCATATTTTGCTTTACGGAGCTTTTCGGCGTAGTACGCGTGGTCATATCCCTGTATTTCATCAATTCCATCTGTTTTTGCAAGAGATTTTAATTCTTCAATTTCTTTTTCAGCATAAGGCTTCGCCTTGGTCAGCAGTTCATTTAAAAAATCCAGAACTTTTGCAGGAGATTTTGCCATCCTTTCTTCTAAAACATATTCTGCATAATTTTCATATCCTAACAATTCTGCTTTTTGCTGTTTCAACTGCAGAAGGTCTTTAATTAAATCCTGATTGTCAAACTCACCGCCATCGAATGATTTTTTACCGTTTGCCAAGGCAAGTTCCTTTCTCAGTCCACGGTTTTCGGCGTAGGTCATTAGCGGAATGTAGCTTGGATATTGCAGTGTCACCACCCATCCTTCAAGGTTTCTTTCTTTTGCCTCTTCGGCATATTGCTCGATGATGGTTTCAGGAATTCCAGCTAAATCTGATTTGCGGGTAATATGTTTAAAATAATTATTGGTAGAAGCCAGGACATTTTGCCCGAACTGAAGTGATTTTAAAGATAAATCCATATTGATTTTCTTCAGCTTTTCTTTATCCACCTCATTTAGTAAGGCACCACTTCTCACAAAACCTTTGTAGGTTTCATTTAAAAGCATTTGCTGTTCCTCATTCAGATTATAATGATCCTTTTGGTCGTAAACAATTTTGATTTTACGGAATAAAGCTTCGTTTTGAGAAATTTTTGATGAATATTCAGTTAGGATCGGCGACACTTCCTGAGCGATATGCTGCAGCTCATCACTGGTTTCAGCTGAATTTAAATTGAAAAATATGTTGGATACCCGATCCAGTTTTTCACCCGAATACGCCAAAGCTTCAATCACATTTTCAAAATCAGGTTCTGAAGGATTTTTAACAATAGAATCAATCTCATCTTCAGATTCCCGGATTAATTTTTCAAACGCAGGGAAATAATCTTCATTATTAATTTCATTGAAAGGAGCTGACTGATATGGAGGAGTAAAATTTTCCGTTAAAATATTCATGATGTGTTATATTAATTTTGCCTAAGCAATCTGGTGTTTAATAGCAATGTTGTGCATAGAGCATAACAAAAATACTTTTTTACAGATAATCTTGTCATATGGAAAGAAAACTTTTAGATAGATTAACTATTTTTGAAAAAAATTAACATAAATAATATCAATTTTATAACTTAGTAAACAACAACTATGAAAAAAATCTTAAAATTTCTGGGGATAATTATTCTGATCTTTATTGCATATGCAGTTATTGCGATGTTGGCTTTCAGTAAAAATTATCATTTTGAAAAATCAATGGTGATTAATGCTCCAAAAGAAAAAGTGTGGCAGCAGGTAAGTTCTATGAAAGCATTCAATCAGTGGAATCCCTGGATGAAATTAGATAAAAACATGAAAATTGCCTATACAGGAACTTCAGGGGAAGTTGGAGATAAATACTGTTGGGACAGCAAAAATGATTCAGCCGGGAAAGGATGTCAGGAAATTAAAGAACTGATCATGAATGAAAAGCAAAAAACGCAAATGACTTTTTTCAAACCTTTTGCAGGGGATGCTACATCAGATATCAGGCTTGCTTCCGAAGGAAATGGGACAAAAGTCATCTGGACGATGGATACCGAACAGGACGCGATGATGAAAATTATGCGGCCGGTAATGGATTACCAAATGGGTAAATCTTACGGAGAAGGTCTTGAGAATCTTAAAAAACTCATTGAGCAATAATAAAAAGAGCCTTGAAATTTTCAAGGCTCTTTTTATTAATATTCTCTTTTACCGATTTCGTCAATTGTATAGTAATTTTTATTGCCTTTGGGGTTGTCTCCGTATCTGTTTCTTCCAGGATCACCGTCTACAAAAGCCATTATGATAATATAAAATGGAATAAACTGAAACCAGCCACTATTGCCTAAATCATGGCACCTTTTTGCACCCTGTATAATTCTAAAAACTTGCCCTGCAAACCATACAAACATAGTGATCAGATAAAATAATGAAAATCGGGTAATGGCTGCTAAAATAATAGTAAAGAATAAAGCAGCGATATAAATTACATAAGTTAGTGCAAATTCAGTTCTTGTGATTCTTCCTGAATTTGAAAATACGTTTTGAAACATGGTTTAATTTTTTTGAACTGCAAAAGTAAAATTTATTTTAAAAATATTATCTTTATGTAAAGTTAACGAAGTATGGAGAAGACTGTATTTGAAAAGAATAATATCAGAAATTACGTTAAGACCGTAATTTTAGAGAAAATTGAAAAACTGAAAAACTTTATAGAATTTACATTAGAAGCAAGCCGCGATATCAAAAAGACCCCGAAGTATGACAGTATGCGCGAAGAAATGCAGGAAGAGATTTACCAGATGCAGAAACAGTTTGCCGCGCTCAATGAGCTGAAACAAAATATGGCAAAAGTTCTTCCCGCTGCAACGACAAGGGTACAGTTAGGATCTTTGGTTATTACTAATAAAGCACGTTTTTATATTTCTGTTTCTCTGGGTGAGTTTTTTTTTGAGGGTGACCGGTTTTATGCGATATCCCCTGAAAGCCCGATGGCAAAAAAAATGATGGGAATGAAACCGGGCGAAGAATTTACGCTCAACAAAATCCATCAGCAGATTGTTGAGGTTTTATAGGATTTGTGGCTCCTGACTTTTCTCTTTTTTGCGTAATTTTGTATCTATGAATACAGCAGAAGTTTTAAAAGAAATTATAGAACAGCGAAGAAGCATCTTTCCAAAAGACTATACCGAAACCGGGATTTCACAGGAGATTATTGATGAAATTTTAAATTCGGCAACCTTTGCGCCCAATCATAAACGTACAAAACCATGGCGCTTTAAAATTTTCAGAGGCGACGAAAAAGCAAAACTCGCCTTGGAAATGCAGGAGATTTATCAATCAACCCAGGCTCCGCAGGTTTTTTTAGAGAAAAAATATCAGGATATCGGGTTCAAGATCAATAAAGCCGATACGATAATGTCTATTGTCGTTAATTTTAGCAGCTTAGTTCCTGAGTGGGAAGAAATTGCGGCGGTTTCAATGGCTGTCCAGAACATGTATCTTACCTGTACCGCAAATAAAATCGGCTGTTACTGGAGTTCTCCAAAATTGGTGGATCATCTTAAAAATACATTGCAGATTGAAGAAAACCAAAAATGTCTCGGCCTTTTTTACATGGGAAATATTGAGTAACAGTATATTTACGTATGAAAGAAGAAACTTCAATTTTCTGGTTCCGCAGAGACTTACGCCTGGAAGACAATGTAGGTTTGTCTGAAGCATTACAATCGGGAAACAGTGTGGTTCCGGTTTTTATTTTTGATACCGAAATTCTAAATCAGCTGGAAGATAAAAGTGACAGAAGAGTAGATTACATTCACCAGGCTTTAGAAAATATCAATGCTGAACTGAAAAAATTCGAAAGCTGTCTTCAAATTTATCATGGTAAACCATTGGATGTTTTTAAAAAATTACAACAAGAATTCAATATACGGTCGGTTTTCTGCAACAGAGATTACGAGCCGGCTGCAATCAAAAGAGATCTTGAAATAAAAGAATTTCTCAATGCTGACAATATTGAATTCTGTGATTATAAAGATCAGGTCATTTTTGAGAAAAATGAGATCACAAAAGATAATGGTGAACCGTATACCGTTTATACGCCTTATTCTAAAAAATGGAAGCAAAAGCTTAATGAAGATCATGTAAAATCCGTAAAGATTAATCATAAAAATTTTCAGAAACTTGCGTTTAAAAATATTCTGAGCTTACAAAAAATAGGGTTTGAAAAAACCGATATCGAATTTAAAAAACCTGAACTGGAATCAGAAATAATTGATCATTACGACAAAACAAGGGATTTTCCGGCTCTGAACGGCACGACTCATTTAGGAATTGCCCTTCGTTTCGGAACCATTTCTGTAAGAAAATGTGTAAAATTTGCCTTACAACACAACCAAACCTGGCTGAGTGAGCTGATCTGGAGAGAATTTTTTATGCAGATTTTATTTCACTTCCCAAAAGTGGTTAAAAAATGTTTTAAAGAAAAATATGAACATATTCCGTGGCGGAATAATGAAGAAGAATTCAAAAAATGGTGCATCGGCGAAACAGGATATCCTATTGTAGATGCAGGAATGAGACAGCTGAATCAAACAGGAAGAATGCACAACAGAATCAGGATGGTAGTGGCTAGTTTTCTTACTAAGCACCTTTTGATCGACTGGCGTTGGGGAGAGGCATACTTTGCGAAGAAACTTCTGGATTATGATCTTTCTGCCAACAATGGAAACTGGCAGTGGGCTGCAGGTTGTGGATGCGATGCCGCACCTTATTTCAGGGTTTTTAATCCGGATGAGCAGACCAAAAAGTTTGATAAAGATTTTAAATACATTAAAAAATGGAATCCCGGGTATGAAAATTCTACCCCGGAAAAGAGAATGGTAGAACATACCTTTGCCAGAAACCGTGCGCTGGAAACCTATAAGAAAGGATTAAGCGATTATAAAGATTAATCCTGTTTCTTTTATAAAACATCATTTATACGCTTTGAACTTCCGATATTTTGATTATCTTTGCAGACTTAAATATTTAATCGGGACGAGCTCCCTTAAAATTCAAACATTATGTCAGTAAAAATCAGATTACAAAGACACGGTAAAAAAGGTAAGCCTTTTTTCCACATCGTGGTTGCAGATGCTAGAGCAAGAAGAGATGGTAGATTCATCGAGAAACTAGGTACTTACAACCCAATTACAAACCCTGCAACAATCGATCTTAATGTAGATTCTGCTGTAAAGTGGTTAAATAACGGTGCACAGCCTACTGATACTGCAAGAGCTATTCTTTCTTATAAAGGAGTACTTTACAAAAAACACTTACAAGGTGGTGTTGCTAAAGGTGCTTTTGATGAGGCTGAAGCTGAAAAAAGATTTGCAGCTTGGTTAGAATCTAAAGAACAAAAAGTATTAGGTAAAGTAGAAGGATTATCTAAAGCGCAGGCTGATGCTAAAAAAGCTGCTTTTGATGCTGAAACTAAAGTAAACGAAGCAAGAATTGCTGCTGCTGCACAAGTAGAAGCAGATGCCAAAGCTGCTGAAGAAGCTGCAAACGCACCTGCTGAAGAAGAAGTTGCTGCTGAAACTGAAGCTGCTACAGAAGGAGAAGCTCCTGCTGCTGAAACAGAAGAAAACACTGAAGCTTAAAAAACTCCCTGCATGCGTAAAGAAGATTGCTATTTTTTAGGAAAAATCACACGCAGACATGGACTTGCGGGAAATGTTATCCTGAAACTGGATACTGACCAACCCGAGCTTTATAATAAATTGGAATCAATATTCGTTGAAATCAACGGATTATTGGTTCCTTTTTTTATTGAAAAATCATCTTGGAGCAAACTGGATGCTCTTAATATTGCTTTTAGAAACTCCTCTGAAGCATTGGTAGATCAGTCTCTGGGTAAAAATGTGTATTTACCGCTGACTACTTTACCGAAACTTTCAGGGAAACAATTTTATTACCACGAAATTATCGGCTTCGAAATTCTTGATCAGGATAATAATAATTGTGGTGTGATCCGTTCTGTTAATGATCAGACTGCTCAGAATTATTTTGTGACCAATTTAGACGGAAAAGAAGTGGTTATCCCCATCATTAAAGACTGGATTCTTGAAGTTGACCGTGAAGAACGATTCATCAAGATGCAGCTTCCGGAAGGTTTAATTGACGTTTTCTTGGTTCCTTCCAAAAAAGACGAATAACAGTTTATTAAAATAAAAAAAGCTGGTCTTCAAGAAAACCAACTTTTACTTTTACAATCTATTCAGATTTTATATTACGGCAGCAGCTCCCGCTAAAGCAACTTCATGATCATCTTCAACCGAACTTCCGCTCACACCGATAGAGCCAATAATATTACCTGAAGGATCTTTAATCAAAACCCCTCCCGGAAATGAGATCAACCCATTATTGGAATGTTCAATATTATATAAAGGCTGACCCGGCTGTGAAAGTTTTCCGATTTCACCCGTATTCATATTAAAGTATCGTGCTGTTTTTGCTTTTTTCTGCGCAATATCTATGGAGCCGATCCACGCATCATCCATTTTGGCGAAAGCGACCAGATTAGCGCCGCTGTCCATTACAGCAATATTCATTTTCACGTTCATTTCACTTGATTTTTCAAGGGCCGCTTTGATGGCTTGCAGAGCCTGTTCTAATGTAATATTCATAGTTTAATTTACTTATTACCAAATTTACAAAAATTTTATTCTAAAAAGATTTATTAATTAAATGAACGTAATCAAAATCTGTCAGTGTAAATAAAACTAAAAGTTCCCACGTTTTTTGTAAATTTGCACACATTAATTTTTTATATAAAATTTATCAATCAACAAATGAAAAAGCAGACGATTAAAGAAGTTCTACAGGATTACAAAAAAGTATTACATCATGACATTACCGTGTACGGTTGGGTGAGAGCCTTCCGTTCAAATCGCTTTATTGCGCTTAATGATGGTTCTACGATTAATAATTTGCAGATTGTTGTTGATTTCGAAAATTTTGATGCAGATATAATCAGTAAAATAAGTACTGCATCTTCCTTAAAAGTAACAGGTGAGGTGGTAGAAAGCCAGGGAGCCGGTCAAACCGTAGAGATTATTGCTAAAAAAATCATCATTTTAGGAGATAACTTTACCGAAGAAAGAGATAAAACGATTCTTCAGCCAAAAAAACACTCATTGGAAGTGTTAAGAGAACAGGCGCATTTAAGATTCAGAACCAATCTATTTGGGGCAGTCTTCAGAGTACGTCATGCGGTAAGCTTTGCTATTCATTCATTCTTTAATAAAAATCAGTTTTTCTATATTAATACACCCATTGTTACAGGTGCAGATGCAGAAGGGGCGGGAGAAATGTTTGGCGTTACCAATTTTGATCTGAACAATATTCCGAGAGATGAGCAGGGTGATATCGATTTTGCTCAGGATTTCTTTGGAAAAAAAACCAATTTGACAGTTTCGGGACAGTTGGAAGGCGAAACCGCAGCAATGGGATTAGGAAGAATCTACACGTTCGGTCCAACTTTCCGCGCAGAAAATTCCAACACAACCCGTCATTTGGCAGAATTCTGGATGATCGAGCCGGAAGTTGCCTTCAATAATCTTGAAGATAATATTGATTTGGCAGAAGATTTTCTGAAATATGTGATTCAGTATGTTTTAAATAACTGTAAAGATGACCTCGAGTTTTTAGACAAACGCTTTGAAGAAGAACAGAAAACAAAACCGGAAAAAGAAAGAGCCAAAGAAGGCTTGATTGAAAAGTTAGAAAATGTAATTGCAAAACGTTTCAAAAGAGTAAGCTATACAGAAGCGATTGAGATTTTATTAAATTCAAAAGAAAATAAAAAAGGAAAGTTTGTTTATCCTATTGAAGAGTGGGGAGCAGATCTTCAGTCTGAGCACGAAAGATTCTTAGTTGAAAAACATTTTGAATGTCCGGTCGTTCTTTTTGATTATCCAAAAGAAATCAAAGCGTTCTACATGAAGCTGAACGATGACAACAAAACCGTTGCCGCGATGGATGTGCTTTTCCCGGGAATTGGCGAAATCATTGGCGGATCAGAAAGAGAAGCAAGATTAGAGGTATTAAAAAATAAAATGAAGGAGATGCATGTTGACGAGCATGAGCTTTGGTGGTATCTTGACACGAGAAAATTCGGATCGGTTCCTCATGCTGGTTTTGGTTTAGGTCTGGAAAGATTAGTCCTTTTTGTAACAGGTATGACCAACATTCGTGACGTGATTCCTTTCCCAAGGACTCCGAAAAATGCGGAATTTTAATTCAATTTTATCTTATATAAATTATGTTTCTGATTTCAGGGACATTTTTTATTTATAATCCTATTTTTCCGGGAGCTTTTTCCCGCTTTCCACTGTATCTTTTTTGCGGGGGATCTGCGCTTCGCTCCGTCCCCCGCAAAAAAGGATGCCGTTTCTATCGGGGCTAGATAATAACAATACTCATGAATTTTTAAAATAAGTATGGCTAATTTTATTATTGAAATATATACATCAATAACTATTTACAATATATTATAATGTACTTATGAGCGGAATATATAAGCTATATGAGATGAATTTGCTGTTGATGTTCAATCATTGTACATTGTGGATAACTATAATGCAGCGGGTAACAAATATTCCATCAGTGTTTTAACTTTATAATTTTCCACAATCAAAATATTAGATTCCCAAACCCTTGCTTTGTGTAGAGGCCTGCCGTATCTTTGCCCCACTGAAAAACTGAGAAGTTTGGAGGAAGCGAAGGAGAGGCCTTTCGGGGCTGTAAGGATTAGGGGAGCTTTATTATAGTGATATAATGGGATACGGATTTAAAATAGATATTTAATTTTTGGTTAAAAAATTTGGTATTGATAAAAAGGTTTGTATCTTTGCAGTCCGGTAAAACGGGGCGCAGGAGTGGGTAATGATTGTAAGGTTTAAGGATTT
>NZ_JAOTEN010000003.1 GCF_025628965.1 Chryseobacterium gilvum | reverse complement strand
TACCTTCTTTAGGGTGGTTTTAGCGGTGGGGCTCACCTGTTCCCATTCCGAACACAGAAGTTAAGCCCACCAGCGCCGATGGTACTGCGAAAGCGGGAGAGTAGGTCGCCGCCAGTCTTTTTTAAAAGCTCATCAATATCAATTGATGAGCTTTTTCGTTTATATATCTTACCTCGTAACAGAAAGTAGAATATATTGTAATCGTACGCAAAACTCAACTGTATAATTTATTACATGCTATTCCCTTATAAATAAAGATATACTTATCTAAAATAACTCACATATAATTCGATATCATATAAGAATTATATAGAATCAATTTTCAGTAATAATAAATCTTTTATTTATATTCACAAAAATTTATTATTTATGATAATGTTTAGCGATAAGATTATCATATAAAAAAAATCCTACATCGATGATATAGGATTACTTATATTCTTTAATGCAAAAATCGTGCTAAAAATTATTTTTATCAAATTAAATTTATTAAATTCGTAGAATATGTTATGTTAACCTAAAGTAGCTATGCTCAAACAACATTTACAACTTAAATTAGGACAAAAACTTGCCCCTCAACAAATACAACTGATGAAGTTAATTCAGCTTCATACGTTAGAGTTTGAAGAAGAACTGGAAAAAGAATTAGAAGAGAATCCTGCTTTGGAAATTGCCAAAGAAGAATCTAAAGAAGATGAATATACCTCAACCGATGAAACGTATGAAAATGAAGGAACTGATAGTATAGAAACCGATTTTGATGTAAACGATTATATTTACGACGATGAGCCAAATTATAAAACGGCTTCAAGCAATTATTCTGCAGATGATGAAGAATTTGATAACGAAAGCTTGCTTACTGAGGGACAATCTCTTTATGATTACCTTATGGAGCAAATTAATCTGATTAATATCAATGAAGAAGACCTTAAAATTGCCGAATACATTATTGGAAATTTAGATACAGACGGATATTTACGGAGAGAAATTAAATCTATTGTCGATGATCTCGCTTTTTCTCAGGGTATTTATACGACAACAGAAAAAGTGACTGATATTCTGGAAAATTATATTCAGAAATTAGATCCTTCAGGAGTCGGTGCAAGAGGTCTACAAGAGTGTTTGCTTTTGCAGATTGAGAAAAAAGTAACCTCTGATAAAGCAGTATCTTTAGCAGCGAATATTTTGAGATATCAGTTTGATGCTTTAACCAATAAGCATTATAATAAGATCATTCAAAAATACGATATTGAAGAGGAAGATCTAAAGGATGCTTTGGAAGAAATTTCCAAACTCTCCCCGAAAGTAGGTGGAAATTTTGATACGCAAACCATTACCATAAACCAGGAAATAATTCCCGATTTTGTCATTCAGGTAAAAGACGGCCATGTAATTCCTCTATTAAACAGTAAAAACGCTCCCACTTTAAGAGTTTCGGAAGAATATAAAGATATTTTATCTACGTATTCTCACGATAAAAATTCTGCAGAGCATAAACAGGCCGCTTTATTTATAAAGCAAAAACTGGATGCGGCTAAATGGTATATTGACGCGATTAATCAGCGTCAGAATACCCTATTACAGACTATTACGGCTATTGTAAAATTCCAGAAAAATTATTTTATTACCGGTGATGAAAAATCTTTGAGACCAATGATCTTAAAAGACATCGCAGATATTACCGGGTTTGATATTTCTACCATCTCAAGGGTTGTAAAAAGCAAATATGCAGATACACCGAATGGGATTATTTATCTTAAAGATCTCTTCTCCGACAGCTTAACCAACGATGATGGTGAAGAAGTTTCTACAAAAGAAATTAAAATGCATCTTCAGGAGGTTATCAGTAGAGAAAATAAAAGAAAACCGCTTACAGATGATGCGTTAGTCGTAATGCTGAAAGAGCAGGGATACAATATTGCCCGAAGAACGATTGCAAAATACAGGGAACAGTTGAATATTCCCGTTGCAAGACTTAGAAAAGAATTATAAAACAAAAAGCATTTCAAATTGAAATGCTTTTTTTATTGTAAGGGTAAAAATTAAATTTCCTGTGCTTCTATATTCTTAAGCTGTTTTAGATTTTTATCAAGCCTTTTAATAAGGATTCCGTAAACGAGCCTGTAATAGGTCCAAAGCAGGATAATACATAACGAGGTACTGATTATAAGTCCTATGGCAAAACCAGTGATGGAAGAATTGCTTAATGTGATATTTTGTGATTTCAAAACATAAAATACAAAAAAGGTCAAAATCATTGTAAACGAAACAACCAGAATAATATTTATTAAAATAAAAGCATTGACCGTTTTCTTAAATTTAATAATTCTTAAAATAAATTCTTTAAGATCTTCTTCAATTTTTATTTTACGGTAATTCTGATAAAATTTAATAACGAAATATCCTGTTACAGCAAGACTCACCAGCTTGATTATTAAATAGATTATTTCAAGATCACTTTCAAGCTGCGCATTTTTTTGTACACCCAGCCTCGCAAGAATGCTCATAAAACTATTAGATTGCTTACTTTGTACAATGTAAAATAATCCAAAAATAGAAAAGAACAGAAATTCTGCAACACTGATCCAGAAAATATACTTCATGTAGTTGCGCGACTTCCGGTTGAGCATTTTCAGGATTTCGGTATCGTTATATTTAGGCTGAACAGGTTGCTCTTGCCATGTCTTTTTAAAATTGTCTAAATCAAATTCAGGCATATTTTTGCATCTGTTCTTTAAGGGTTTTTTTTAATCTGTTCATTTTCACACGGGCATTTACTTCGGTGATTCCGAGGTTTTCTGCGATATCCTTATAAGGTAAATCATCCAGGTACATCATTACAATGGCTCTCTCTACATTGGGTAATGTTTTGATTACGGTATATAATAAAGAGATTTGCTGTTGTTTGTCATCGTCATCTTCCACAAAATCTTTATGATTGATATCCAATTCATTTGTGGGAAGGCTTTTGCTTTTTTTTCTGAAAAGGGTAATCGCGGTATTAAGGGCTACACGATACATCCAGGTTGAGATTTTAGAATTTCCTTTAAAAGAATCATAGCTTCTCCAGAGCTGTAAAACGATCTCCTGAAAAAGATCTTCTTCATCTTCGAGAGAATTGGTATAAAGCCGGGAAACCTTGATAATCAAACCTTGATTATCTTTTATCAGCTGGGCAAACTCTTTCTCTTTAGAAATCAAAATAATGTATAATTGCCACGAAGATAATAATATAAACTAATAATTTAACAATTTAACAGTGTAACAATGAGAAAATTTATATTTTATTGAATTGGTAAATTGTTACAACGATACATTGTTAGATTTAATTATCTTTGCAGCCACGAGAAAATCGGTCTGTTGATTCTTGTTTCGGCAAGGGTAGGAAAGTCCGGACACCATAGAGCAGCAAAGCGGATAACATCCGTCGGTCGCGAGATCAGGACAAGTGCAACAGAAAGCAGGTACAGTTCGGCTGTAGTGAAACCAGGTAAACTCTTTGCGGTGCAATGATAAGTATATCGGTTCTTTTCAGTAATGAAAATAGGGGCGGCTCGTCCTGAAAACCGAGGGGTAATCAGCTCAAGCTGTGCAGCAATGTACAACGCAGATAAATAACAGGCACCCGATTTTTCGGGATACAAAATCCGGCTTACAGGTTTTCTCGTGGTTTTTAAAATTATTGTTGAAACAAATACTTACTCGCTTTCCAGCTGTTTCCTAGACGCATCCAGACTCAGTCTGTCTTCCTCTGAAAGTTTTGGATACTTCAATTTCATTTCTTCTAAAGCATTAATGATAATCTGTACTGCAGCCACTCTTGCAAACCATTTGTTATCTGCGGGAAGCACATACCAAGGCGCATCATCTTTTGAAGTCTCGTTAATTGCTTTTTCGTAGCAGTTCATATATTCATCAAATAACGCCCTTTCAGGAAGATCGGCAGATGAAAATTTCCAGTTTTTCTCCTGTTCGTTGATTCGGTCCAGAAGTCTTTTTTTCTGTTCACTTTTTGAAACATTCAGGAAGATTTTAATCATTTTCGTTCCGTTTTTCGATAGATGTTTTTCAAAATTTACGATGCTTTCATAACGGTTTTGCCAAAATTCTTTATCAAAATCTTTCACAGAATTCCATGTTTTTTCGCTTAAATTATATTCAGGATGTACTTTACAGACCAAAACGCTTTCATAATGCGATCTATTGAAAATACCAATCATCCCTTTCTGAGGTAATGCAATATAATGTCTCCATAAAAAGTCATGTTCATATTCTTTGGAGCTTGGGGTTTTGAAGCTAGTTACATTACAGCCTTGAGGATTCACACCACCAAAAACATGCTCAATCAAACTGTCTTTTCCTGCCGCATCCATTGCCTGAATAACAACCAATAAAGATTTGCTTCCATCTGCATACAATTGCTCCTGAAGAGCGCGAAGTTTTTCTTTTTCCTTATTCAGCAGTTGTTCGCCTTCTTCCTTGGTAAGTTTGCCTTTATATTCTGTCGAAGTATTTTTTATGGAAAATTTTCCCTGAATTTTAAATTCTTCCGAAAAGTTATTGCTCATGTACAGTTTTATTTTACTTAAATATAACAAAAAAACCGCCTCGAAGGAGACGGTTTTGCTTTTTTAAGTAGAGATTATTTTTTTGCTGCTACTTTAGCCATTTTTTTTGCTGCTTTTTTCGCAGATTTTGTATTTGCCGGTGCAGCAGGAGCTACAACTGCTTCTGGAGCATTAGCATCTACATTACCTTTAATATAAATTACGCTTCTGCTGTTTGCAGGGTCATTAGAAAATACCTCAATCATTTTATTGAAAGGTCCGTTAAGCGCTGTATTGTAACCTACTTTGATTTTAGCAGATTTTCCTGGCATAATAGGATCTTGGCTAAATTCTGGAGTTGTACACCCACAAGATGGTTTTACATTTGATAAGATCAAAGGCTTATCTCCGGTGTTGGTTACCGTAAAAAATCTTGTACCGTCAGAACTAGGCTTGATATCGCCATAATCGAAAGTAGTCTTGTCGAAGGTAATAGTTTGTGCAGATGCCAAAGCAAATGTTCCGAATAATGCAATTCCTGCAAATAATGTTTTCATATTCTTGAATGTTAATATGTTTGTTAGATAAACTTAAAGAAACAAAGTTAAAAATTATTTTAATTATTACTTATAATTTTTTTACTTTAAGCTATTTTTGCACTTTGATAAGATAAGAAATTAGAATTTATGCAGATTTCAGAAAAATACAATCCTCAGGAAACAGAACAAAAATGGTATAATTACTGGCTTGAAAATAAATTTTTCCATTCAGAGCCCAACGAAAAGCCACCCTACACTGTTGTCATTCCACCGCCTAATGTCACCGGAATTCTTCATATGGGTCACATGTTGAATAATACCATCCAGGATGTATTAGTACGCCGTGCGAGAATGCAGGGTTTTAACGCTTGCTGGGTTCCGGGAACTGACCATGCTTCCATTGCTACCGAAGCAAAAGTAGTTGCCAAGCTAAAATCTGAAGGCATCAATAAATCTGAGATCACACGCGAAGAATTTTTAAAACATGCATGGGAATGGACTGATAAATATGGTGGGACAATTCTGGAACAACTCAAACAGTTAGGCTGCTCCTGCGACTGGGACAGGACTCGCTTCACCCTTGAAGATAAAATGTCTCAGCAGGTGATCAAAAGTTTTGTTGATTTATACAATAAAGGATTGATTTACAGAGGCTACAGAATGGTCAATTGGGATCCGGAAGCCAAAACCAATATTTCTGACGAAGAAGTAATCTTTAAAGAACAAAATGGTAAGTTATATTATTTAAAATATAAGATCGAAGGAACAGAGGAGTTCCTTTCGGTAGCAACCACACGTCCGGAAACCATTTTCGGCGATACTGCAGTTTGTATCAATCCAAATGATGAGCGATATGCGCATTTGAAAGGTAAAAACGTGATCGTACCTATCGTCAATAGAGTTATTCCTATTATTGAAGACGAATATGTAGATATTGAATTCGGGACGGGAGCGTTGAAAATTACGCCGGCTCATGATATCAATGACTACGAAATCGGACAAAAACACCATCTTCAAATGATAGATTCTTTAGACAATGATGGAAACCTGAATGACCACGGATTACACTATGCCGGAAAAAACAGATTTGACGTAAGAAAGCAGATCGCAAAAGAGCTTGAAGAAAAAAATCTTTTATTAAAAGCGGAAGATTACGTAAACAAAGTGGGAACATCGGAAAGAACAGGAGCGGTTATCGAGCCTAAAGTTTCTGTACAATGGTTTCTGAAAATGTCTGATATTGCAAAACCCGCACTGGATGTTGTAATGGATGACACCGTAAAATTTTATCCTGAAAAATTTAAAAATACGTATAAACACTGGATGGAAAACATCCGCGACTGGAATATTTCACGTCAGCTTTGGTGGGGGCAGCAAATTCCTGCATATTACTACGGTGGCGGTGAAAATGATTTTGTTGTTGCAGAAAGCATCGAAGAAGCATTAGAACTCGCAAAACAAAAAACGAATAACCAACAACTAGCAACCAGCAACCTAAAACAAGACGAAGACGCTCTTGATACCTGGTTTTCATCATGGTTATGGCCAATGTCGGTTTTCGACGGCTTGCTTGATCCTGAAAATAAAGACATCAATTATTATTACCCTACTTCAGATCTGGTTACCGGTCCGGATATTATTTTCTTTTGGGTTGCCAGAATGATTATGGCAGGATTGGAATTTAAAGGTGAAGTTCCTTTTAAAAACGTCTATTTTACGGGAATTGTAAGAGATAAGCAGAGAAGAAAAATGTCTAAGCAACTAGGCAATTCACCGGATCCTTTAGATCTGATTTCTCAATACGGTGCAGATGGAGTACGTGTTGGAAGCTTGTTGAGTTCCGCTGCCGGAAATGACCTGCTGTTTGATGAAGATTTAATGGTTCAGGGAAGAAATTTCATGACGAAGATATGGAACGCGTTCCGTCTGATCCAAAACTGGAACAAAGAAGATAAGCCGCTTATTGATTCAGATCACGAAGCGATCGAATGGTTTGGGCATCAATTAAATAAAACGATTACAGAAATCGATCAGCAATTTGACAAATTCAGGATTTCCGATGCGCTGCATTTAATCTATAAATTGATTTGGGATGATTTCTGTGGTTGGTATCTGGAAGCCATCAAACCTAATTACGGCGAAGGGATTTCTAAAGCGGTCTACGATCAGACGATTATTTTCTTTGAAGAACTGATGAAGCTGCTTCATCCATTCATGCCGTTTTTATCAGAAGAATTATGGCAGTTAATTTCACAAAGAACGCCGGAAAATGCTTTAGTGATTGCTCAGCAGAAAAAAGCAGAACATTTTGATACTAAAAAAATTGAATCTTTTGAAACTGCTAAAGAACTGATCTCAGGAATCAGAAACTACCGCCAGACAAAAGGAATATCACCAAGGGAAACTGCCGAAGTTTATACCAATGCAATGACATTCGAAAACGAAGCCGTTGTCAGAAAATTAGCGAATATTTCTGAAATTCATTTTGGTGAAAAGACCGATAAGCCAAGCTTTACATTCCTGGTTGGATCTACTGAAGTATCAATTCCTTTAAGTGAAAATTTAGATTTGGAGGAAGAAAAAAAGAAAACGGAAGAAGAGGTAAAGTATCTGAAAGGATTTTTAATTTCTGTGGACAAAAAGCTTTCTAATGATAAATTTGTTGCCAATGCAAAACCGGAGGTGGTAGAAGTTGAGCGAAAGAAACAAAAAGACGCGCAGGATAAGATTGCAATTTTAGAAGAGAAACTTAAAAGCTTATAAAAGATTAAGATTAAAGCCGGGTGATATCCTTAAGCTCAGTTTTAACCTAAAAATACAGAATGACACACATACAGAACATACAGAAACTATTCTCAAAGAATTTCGTAGAAAGCCCTTTGTTAGAAAGTTTCGACGCAGGAAAAATATATCTTTCAACCGGAAAACTGGTAGCGTGCGATCCTTTGATTACCAATGATATGGATGCGTTTTCGACCTCTTTTCCTACAGGAAGTTTTCCGGTATTGTTACATAAAGAAAGAGAAAGCAATTGTGTTGCTTACGCAGAGATCGTTTTCAGCGATTCAGAAATTTCTGAATGGAAAATGGCAATAACCCGCGATCAGAACATCAAAGATCTCTCGGAAGGAGAAATTTTCGGATACCCTGTTGAAAGCGGAATGGGCTGTTTTATGGATGCAGAAACTCAGCAACACCTTACCGATCTTGAAAAAAGACTCTACCACAGCAAAGGAGTAGATTTTATGGGGATTTATGAAGAATTTTTTCATGAGCATTTTTTTGACGAAAACGGAGCCATTGATCAGTTTGCGTTTTTAAAACCGTCAGAAGATTTTCCCGGAAATATATTTGCTTTTGAAACCGGTTATGGAGAAGGCTTTTACGCAAGCTACATCGCGTTTGGTAAAAACGGCAGAGATCCTGTAAAAATAATTACTGAGTTTATTGAAATTATTGTAGAGTAAAAAGTACCTTTACAGACAATTTTTAATTAAAAATAAAGCGATGAATTTTTCTTCTACACAACCTAGAATCGTAGTTGTGGGTAGCTGCTCATTAGATTTGGTTTTATATACCCAAAGGCTTCCATGCTCGAACGGAACTGTTTTGGCAACGCATTCCGAGAGTTATTTCGGAGGAAAAGGCGCCAATCAGGCAGTAGGAGCTGCAAGATTGGGCGCAAATGTATATTTTGTAGGATGTGTGGGGATGGACCCTTTAGGACAGCAGATTATGAGAAATCTGGTGAGTGAAGAGGTAAACGTCACCTATGTATCTGAAACTGAAAAAGACTGTACCGGTACTGCTTATGTAACCAGCTCTACGGGTAATGCTTCCATAGTTGTTGTTCCTGCGGCGAATAATCATCTTAGCCCGAAAAGTATCGAAGAAGCAGATAAATGTATTTTTTCTGCAGACCTTGTCCTTTTACAGTTGGAGATTCCGATAGATGTCATAGAATATACGGTAAAAAAAGCAAAGAAATACGGTAAAATGGTGGGCATTTATGCTTCTCCCGGAAGAAGGCTGAGTGAGGAAATCATTGACGGTGCAGATTTTATTGTCGTTAAAAGTACAGAACTGGAGGTGGTTTTTGGTGAAAATCAGAAAGAAATTATCCTTACCAAATACTTTAACAAAGTCTTTATTAGAGATGATACCAATTCTACCATCTATTTTGACGGGACTGAAATGAAATATTTCCGATACGAAAATGATAATATGGTCTTCAGAATGGGAATGGGAGATGCATTTACCTCAGGTTTTGCTATTGCATTGTGTCATGGAAATACGATCGAAGACTGCGTAAAATTCGGAAATGAAGTCTCCTCGAAAGTTTCTTTGGGAACCGGCGCGCAAACACGTTTGCCCAGACTTTCAGATTTTGTATAACTATAATTATTTGCTGCATATTGAAAATCAGAAATCAATAAGCAGACTGTGAATAAAAATATCCACTTTTGAAGTGGATATTTCATTTTAATTCCATGGAAAAAGTAATTCTCACCACAGATGATCATGTTGCTCTCACTACACATGTTTTCCGGCCAGAAAAAAGCAATCACAAAATTATACTCATTAATTCCGCAACCGGCGTAAAGCAATATATTTATTATTCATTTGCGCAGTTTTTTACCGAAAAAGGCTTCACGGTAATTACCTATGATTACAGAGGAATTGGGCTTTCAGAACCTGAAAATATTAAAAAAAGTAAAGCTTCGATGAAAATCTGGGGAACAGAAGATTATCATTGTTTAACTAATTATATCACTCAAAACTTTCCGAATGATAAGAAATACTGTCTGGGACATTCAGTAGGAGCTTTATTGCTTGGAATGAGCAGAGGTTCAATCATTTTTGATGCTTTTGTTTTTGTAGGAACCCAGAACGCTTTTATCGGGAACTTAAAGTGGCGTACAAAAGTGGAAGCTTTTTTTGGATTCGGCATTGTTCAGCCATTTGTTACCGAGCTTTTGGGATATTTTCCTGCACAGTGGTTTGGTTTGGGAGAAAGTCTTCCGAAAAATTGCGCTTATGACTGGAGAACCTTAATTTTGAACCGTAAATCTACCAACAGATTGTTGGAGCAAACGGCTGATTGTTCTAAAGAATTGAGCCAGAAGGTATTGGTAATTCGGGCGGAAGATGATGCGTGGTTAACAGAAAAAGGAGTAATGTCTTTATTAAATGACACTTATCCTAACGTTACACCTTCCTACCGATTCATCAGAACTTCAGAATCTGAAAAGGGGAAAATAGGACATATTAATTTCTTCAGAAGCTATAATAAAAAACTCTGGAACATTATTTTAAAAGAACTGACTCATGAATAGTATTGATAAAACAGTAGAATTTGTAAAGCAAAAGCTCGAAGGTGCAGAAGCGGGACACGATTGGTTTCATATCGAAAGAGTCTGGAAACTGTCAAAAAAAATTGCAGCAACTGAAATCTGTAATCGGGAAGTAGTAGAATTGTCTGCTTTGCTTCATGATATTGCCGATCCGAAATTTCATGATGGCGATGAAACGCTGGCTTTAAAAATTTCCCGTGCGTTTTTAGAACATGAAGAAGTAGATGAAGATGTGATTCAGCAGGTTTTATTTGTGATCAAAAATATATCATTTAAAAACAGAGGTGACGTTCCGGAAGATTTGCCTGTTGAGCTGAAAATCGTACAGGATGCAGATCGTATTGATGCAATCGGGGCAATAGGCATCGGAAGAACATTCAATTTCGGAGGCTTTAAAAATAATCTTATGTATCATCCGGATATTGAACCGAAACTGAATATGCCGAAGGAGGAATATAAAAAATCAAACGGTACTACGATCAATCATTTTTATGAAAAATTACTGTTGCTGAAAGACTTGATGAAAACCAATGAAGGTAAAAAAATAGCCGAAGAAAGACATGATTTTATGCTGACTTTCCTCGACCGGTTTTTTAAAGAATGGAATGTAGAGTAATGCTTTTTTAAAAACATCATTATTCTGTATCTTTGTCACATGGGATTCATCATTTTTATCATTTTTCTAGCCCTGGTTTTTTCACTTGTTTTATCTAAGGTAATGTCGGGCAAAGGCGCTGAATGGGCAAAGTTGTTCCGTATTGTTACCTTGGTGGTTTCGATCTCCCTTTTTACGTATTGGTTTATCAAAAAAAGTTCTATCGGTATTGTTAATGATTCAGTCTCAATCCAGGTCATTAATAAGCTTCCGCAGACTTTGGATTTTTATGTGATTAATCTGAATAATCTTGATAAAAATTCTGATTTGGAAACGCAGCATATCGGTAAAGTACGTCCTGAATATTTTAGAACAGACCATCTGAAAATGAAGAATTCTGATGAATATTGGATAGTGGGATACCTCGGGAAGAAAAATCTCGTCTATTTTTCGCAGCATTCGGTGCCCAACAAAAATATGGATCAGATGATTGAGGTCCAGAATTACATCAATCAAAGCGAAAAACTGTCTGAAATTGCCAAAAAATATGTTGAAACCTATAATTTTGAAAATATCCAGCTGGGAATCTGGGTCACGCTTTGCTTTCTCCTGATGTTTTTAAATCTCAGCTTATTAGTCAGAAAAGAATTTTCAAAATAAGCTTAAAGGTGTAGGTTGTCCCATTTTAGGAACGGTAATATCAGTTTTCCATTCTTTGTTCAGCTGTTCGATAAAATACGATGACAATAATGGGGAAGCTTTTTCAATATTCTGATGCACAAAGAAGTATACATTCTGCAGGCCTTCTTTTTTCCATTGAGTCAGACGTTTCAGCCAGTCATCCAGTCGTTCGTAATCACTTTCTGCATTGGCTCCTACATATCGTATAAAAGCGTTGGGCGTTGTGAGTCTCATGTGAAGCATGTCTCTTCTTCCGGCGGTATCTACAATAATATTGGTAATGTCATGCTCTTCAAAAAGCTTGCAGGTGGTATTAAAAATCTCTTCATCGGTAAACCATTCTGTATTTCTGAGCTCGATAGCCAACGGAACTTCTTTTGGCCATTTATTGACAAACTGCTCCAGTCTTTCATAATCTTTCGGCTTAAAATTATCATGAAGCTGCAGGAAAACCATTCCCAGTTTCTGATCAAAATTAAGAACTGCTGTAGCAAACTGGGTGACCACATCATCAATATTCAAGAGTCTTCTGAAGTGGGAAACCGTATTGGTGATTTTTGGAAAAAACTTAAAATCGGCAGGGGTTTTTTCTTTCCAGGTAAGCACCTGTTCAGCAGTCGGCATTCCGTAGAAAGTAGCATTCAATTCTATGGAGTTGAATTGAGTCGCGTAATAGGTCAGCTCATCTTTTGTGCCTTTCGGATAAAAACCTTTCAGATCTGTTTTATTCCATTTTGCACATCCGATGGAGATATTTTCAAGCCCTTTTTTATTTTGCTTTAAAATTTCTTTGGTTTTTGGATGGTCTTTGGGTAAGGTGAAATCTATTTTTGAAGGGTCTTCTACTTTTCCGAATTGCATACGATGTCGTTTTAATAATTTTGAAAGGATTGGTTCTAACAAATATAATAATAAATGCCGTTTTATTTAATTTTGAAAATGAATAATCATAATTATTTTTAGAAAGATTTTACCAAATAATCTGACAATATTTCCAGATAATGATTAATTCCTTAGCAATTCAACAGAGCACTTAATCGCTATCCTCCAATTCAAAAATATCTTCAACTCTTTTCCCGAAATATCTTGCAATTTTTAAAGCCAAAACCGTTGAAGGAATATACTTTCCGGCTTCCATCGCATTGATGGTCTGTCTGGAAACGCCAATTTGCCGAGCCAAATCTTCCTGGGTAATATTCTTCTGGGCTCTCTTAACTTTTAGGGTGTTCTTCATTTTTTAAGCAGTAAATAATTAAATCTGAAAATATAAAGTACCAATGGTAAATACATAATGAGAATCATTAATGTAAAGAAAAGGATTCCGAAAACAGTTAGAAAAAGAATCAGAACGATAGAATAGGTTACGATGAGGCTCCAGAATACCGATTTTAATCGGATGCTTGAAATATATTCATCTTCAATTTTCTCTTTTGAAAATCCCACTAAGATTCCGCCAATGATGATTAAAACTCCAAAAAGATTAGGAAACAGTTCTATTTCTGTATTCTTGAATAATCCGGACGTTTCATTACTCAGAGGAAATCCTGAATTATAGAAAACCGGCAAAGTGACCGAAGGGAAATTAAATGCACCCGTAAGAGATACGATTCCCAAAAGTAATGAAGTGATAAAAATAAACCAACCTGTTTTTTTGAAGCGGTTCGGAAAAAGTTGTAATGTTTTCATAGTTGTAATTTTAATACAACAAATGTAAAAAATATTTTACAATATGTAAAGTTTATTTTACATATTGTTTCAAAATTAAACCGTAGACTTCTACGGTTTAATGATTTATGGTTTAAGCTTCACAAGCCGAACAGGTCACAAAGTTCACCATCATTTCTTTAGAAACCGATGAGCTTCTTTGATAGTATAATGTTTTCACTCCTTTTTTCCAGGCTTCAATGTAAAGATAATTGACGTCTTTTACCGGCATTGTAGACGGAATCTGTAAGTTCAGAGACTGCGCCTGATCAATGTATTGCTGTCTCTGTGCAGCCTGCGAAATGATCTCCATCGGAGAAATCTCTTTAAAGGTTTTGAATACTGCTTTTTCTTCGTCGGTCAGTTCGCTCAGGTGCTGTACAGAACCATGATTCAACATAATCGTTCTCCATGTTTCTTCATTATCAAGGCCTTTTTCTTCCAGTAATTTTGCAAGATATTTATTCTTACGCATAAAATTCCCTTTCGCCAAACCTGCCTTATAATAATTGGATGCAAAAGGCTCAATTCCAGGGGAAGTCTGCCCCAAAATGGCCGAACTTGAAGTGGTAGGAGCAATCGCCATTACGGTGGTATTTCTCATCCCGTAACCTTTCAGAAGTTCCGGTTCACCATAGATGTTGGCCAGTTCTTTAGATGCGATATCGGCCTGAGTTCTGATATGTCTGAAAGCTCTTGCATTAAACTGTGTCGCTTCAAAACTTTCGAAAGGAATCATATTTTTCTGCAGATAAGAATGGTATCCTAAAACGCCCAAACCAAGTGCTCTGTGTCGCATCGCAAAATCTCTTGCGCCCTGAAGGTAATAATTTCCCTCCGTTTTTTCAATAAATTCTGATAAAACGGCATCCAGGAAATAAATCGCCAACTGTACCGCGTTGGTATCTTTCCACTCGTCATATAATTCTAAGTTCATAGATGATAAACAGCAGATAAATGATTCTTCCCTTGTAGAAGGAAGCATAATTTCGGAGCAAAGATTACTTGCATTTACCGTTAATCCAAGATCCTTATAAACCTGAGGTTTGTTTCTGTTCACATTGTCGGTAAAGAAAATATAAGGCAGGCCTTTTTGCTGACGGCTTTCCAGAACCCGTGCCCAGATTTTTCTTTTGTCTGCATCTCCATCGATCATATCCTGCATCCAGTAATCCGGAACGCAAACTCCCGTAAAAAGATTCTGAATCGGGCTTCCAATATCTTTGATGGACAAAAATTCTTCAATATCGCCATGATCAATATCCAGATAGGCTGCAAAAGCACCTCTTCTTACGCCGCCCTGAGAAACGACATCCATCGAAGTGTCAAATAATTTCATGAACGATACGGCTCCTGAAGATTTTCCGTTGTCGGTCACGGCAGTTCCCCGGTTACGAAGTTCCCCGAAATAACCTGAAGTACCGCCTCCGATTTTTGTCTGCATGATGACTTCGCCCATTTTGTGGGTTATCCCTTCAATGCTGTCCGGAATATGAACATTGAAACACGAGATAGGAAGCCCTCTCTGCGTTCCCATATTGGCCCAAACCGGCGATGAGAAACTGATCCATCCTTTGGTGATCATTTCTTTGAAAGCGGGCTGCAGTTCTGGTTTATATAGTCGTTTTGCCGCTGCCATCGTGATTCTGTCAATAGCGCCGTCTACGGTTTCCCCTTTGAGGAGGTATCCTCTGTTCAACATTTGCTCAGATTCTTCGTTGAGCCACCAGATATTGTTGGTTTGTTCTTCCATGTGTATATATTGTAAAATGCAACGTATGCATTGTTTGTTAATTTTTTTTCATGAGCAGAAATATTGTTTTCTCTTCACGGGTGTACCTGCTTTCCGCTGTATCTTTTTTGTTTTTCAAACAAAAAAGGATGCCGCTGCAATCAGGGCTAAGACGACTTCTTGTTTTCTTTACTTCTGAATCTTGTCATTGCGAGGAACGAAGCAATCTAAAGTATTTATGCTTCAATTAATGTATCTTCTGGAGCAACCAGTTCTGCTAATTTAGCGGCAATCTCCGCCAATGTTTCCTCAGCTGTATTTAAGCCGCTTCTTGAGCCTAGTAAAGGACTAACGTCACGTAGATTGTCATAAGTTGTATTATGTACAATTGGAATTAATAAATCGCGAGCCAGTAAAGCAGATAATTCTTTGTCAGCAATGCCTGCATTGTTAATTCGATTAAGAAATGAAGGTGTGACTAAAACAATTCCAACTTTAGACTTGGCTAAGCCTCTATCAATTTCACGCATTAAAGGTGAGCCTAACACAACATCCTTTTCACTAAACCAAACAGAAACACCTTTCGATTCCAATAAATCGTGCAATTCTTTAGCCGATTCTTTACGATCATCCCAAGCATGACAAAGAAAAATATCACGAAGGTCTGGTAAACTAGAACGTTTTTCAACATTCTCACGAACAGGTGTAAGAGTTTTTATCTCTTCTGATGTATATAGTATAGTTGAACTGATTGAAGACCAACTAGCTTTTTTACTTCTTGATTTTCCACCACCACTATTTGAACTACTATTACTTAATCTATTAAAAGAATAGGAGGAATCAGAATATGGTGAAGAGTAAGAAGAATAATAGCTACGACTACTACGACTACTACACGCAGGGCAGTTTGCTGCTGCACTTGCCGTGCGGTGTCCATAACGAGGTGCTGTACATCTTGACATTTTAACTAAGCTTTTTGTTAGAATTTAAAACAAATCATTCGCCGTAATACTCTTATCATGCTTCGTATAATCCACCGGTCTTTTGGCAAAGAAATCGTCCATAGAATTGGCAAAAACTTCCTCTTCAAACCATTTCATCGGGCTGTATTGTTCAGCAGTGGTGTTGTATCGTTTTTCCATGTTGATTTTCGTCAGACTTTCGTCAACACGGTATTTCATAAAGTTGATAAGGTCTTCTTTAGAAAATTTATCCAGTTCGCCCATTTCGAAAATCCAGTCCAGAATTTCTCCTTCCAGTTCGATCGACTGATCTACCAAAGTATAAATATCTTCAATATCAGAATCTGTCAAAAGATCCGGCTGCTCTTCGCGGATTTTATTGATCAGATAAATTCCGCCATTGGCGTGAATCTGCTCATCAATAGACGTCCAGGCAATGATATTGGAAACATTTTTCAGGAAACCTTTGAATCTGGTAAATGATAATATAATGGCAAATTGAGAGAATAAAGATACATTCTCAATCAGAATACTGAATAAAAGCAAAGAGGAAACATATTCTTTCGGTGTTGCAGAATTGGCATGTTTCAATACGTTTGATAAAAACTGAATTCTCTTTTTCAGGGCAGGAACTTCCACCACGTGAAGGAATTCTTCATTGTATCCCAAAACTTCCAGCAATCGGGAATACGCCTCCGAATGGCGGAATTCACATTCTGCAAAAGTAGCTCCTAAGCCATTGAGTTCAGGTTTTGGTAAATGATTGTAAAGATTTCCCCAAAAAGATTTTACAGAGACTTCAATCTGGGCAATGGCTAACAGTGCATTTTTTACTGCGTTTTTCTCATGCGGCTCCAGCTGTGACTGAAAATCCTGAACATCTGCGGTAAAATCAACCTCAGAGTGTACCCAGAATGATTTGTTGATGGCTTCTGTAAACTGAAGAACTTCAGGATACTCAAATGGTTTGTAGCTTACTCTTTTATCAAAAATTCCCATATTAAAAATTGTAATTCTTATAATTAAAAAATGATTATAGGATATAAAAATTCATAACTATTTAATTGTATGAATGTTACGTCTTTAACCTGTTAAACTCAAAAGCCATTTTTTTTCATCTCTGTGAATTACAAAGTTAGAAAACAAAGACTGATTTTAAAAGAGGTAATGAGTAATTGGCTGAGTTTTAGCCCTAAAAGTTTTCCACATTTACATAAGAACGCCTGTCATATTGATTTCATGATGATTACCAATCGCAATTAAATGTTTTAATCCATATTATGTTAAACGATGTTGATTAAATTATTGATTTTTAAATACATATGTATTAAACAGTAATTTCATTAAAGAATTTATGATTGTTGTAACAAATGTAAAAGATAAGCTACTTATTGAGAACAAAAACATCCATCATTAATGTTAGTTATTCAGGATTTAAACAAGTCATACGATACAGGAAAGAGTAAACTGCATGTTCTTAAAGGCATCAATCTCAACATTACGGAAGGTGAGTTTGTCTCTATCATGGGAAGTTCAGGTTCCGGAAAATCTACATTACTGAACATTATCGGGATTTTGGATGAAAAAGACAGTGGCGTATATGATTTAGACGGAATTCCTATCGAACATCTTAATGAAATAAAAGCTGCAGAATATCGTTCGAAATTTTTAGGGTTTGTTTTCCAGTCCTTTAATCTCATTGGCTACAAAACTGCTCTGGACAATGTGGCGCTTCCTTTATATTATCAAAATGTTCCCAGAAAAGAGCGCAATCAAAGAGCGATGGAATATCTGGAAAAAGTTGGTTTGACACAATGGGCCAATCATCTCCCGAATGAGCTTTCCGGAGGGCAGAAGCAGAGAGTAGCCATCGCAAGAGCATTAATTACGGATCCTAAAGTTATTTTAGCCGATGAACCTACGGGAGCGCTGGATTCAAAAACTACTCACGACATTATGAAACTGCTGCAGGATATTAACAATGAAGGAAAAACCATTATCGTGGTAACCCATGAACCCGACGTTGCCGCACAAACCAAAAGAAATGTCATTCTGAGAGACGGAATTATAGAAAGCGATGAATTTATAAAGCAGATTGTTTTGTAAATAAACTCATAAAATTTAAAATCAATTAAAAAAATGTTTGACCTAGATCGTTGGCAGGAAATATTCAGTTCGATTCGCAGTAATATATTGCGGACGGTACTTTCCGGTTTTACAGTCGCGTTGGGACTTTATATTTTCATTGTGCTTTTCGGGATCGGGAATGGTTTGCAGAATGCTTTCCAGGAAGGATTTACAAGAGATGCCCAAAACCTGATCACGATTTTTACCGGACGTGCCAATATTGCGTACGGCGGTTTGCAGGCAGACCGGAATATTACGCTCAATAATTCAGATTACGATGCTCTCATCAAAGCTCAGCCTGAAAAAGTACAGTATTCATCGCCACGATACTCTACCAATTTTCTCGTTAAATATGGGAAGGAAAGCGGGAGTTACCAGATTTCAGGAGCCAATGATCAGGAATCTTTTATTGAAAACAGAAAACTGATGAACGGAAGGTTTATTTCCGAAAGAGATATTGCCAATAATCAATACGTCGCTGTCATCGGAAGAATGGTACAGCGTGATTTGATTAAAAACGGAGATCCTGTAGGGAAAGATCTGGAAATCAACGGAAGCATCTTTAAAGTGATCGGTGTTTTCAGTGATGATGGGGGAGACTGGGATGAAAGAATGATCAGCGTGCCGATCTCTACCCTGCAGCAGGTAAAAAAAGGATCGGATACACTTAGCACGGTATTTATTGCATACGATGAAAAGATGCAACCCGATGAGGCGATCAAATATGGAAAAGATCTGGAAAAAGAATTGAGGGCAAGAAAAAAAGTTTCTCCGGATGATCAAAGCGCAGTTGGGGTTAATAATAGAGCGGAAGGTCTGCAAGATTCTTTCACTTTCCTGTTCGTAATTACCATGATTGTAGGATTTATTGGGATGGGTACGTTACTCGCGGGAATCATTGGAATCAGCAACATCATGGTTTATATAGTAAAAGAAAGAACCAAAGAAATCGGGGTCAGAAAAGCCATTGGTGCAAAACCGAGAAGCATTGTAGCACTGATTATGCAGGAAAGTATCGTAATTACGGTAATTTCCGGATTTGTGGGCGTAGGAATTGGGGTTTTAACCCTGGAACTGATCGGAGACAGCCTGGAAAAATATTTTATCAAAGATCCGAGTGTGGGATGGGGATTGATTTTTGCGGCATTTGTAAGCCTGGTCCTTTCAGGATTGATTGCCGGATTTATCCCTGCATACCGCGCTTCCAAGATCAGGCCGATCGAAGCTCTGCGTACAGAATAGACCGGGATGATCAATAATTTTTAATTAAAGTCATACGTTAGAAATGAATATTATATTTAAAAAAGATACGTGGCAGGAAATTTATTATTCACTGAAGAATAATAAACTCCGTACCTTTCTTACCATGATCGGCGTAGGATGGGGAATGTTCCTTTTCGTAAGCCTTCTGGGAGCTGCAAAAGGAATGGAGAATGGTTTTGATAAATTATTCTCCGGCTTTGCCACCAATTCTATTTTTATGTGGGCTCAGAATACATCAATTCCCTACAACGGTTTCCCTAAAGGAAGACAGGTAAGCCTGCATTTGCCGGATATGGATCTGCTTCAGAGAAGAATTCCGCAGATTGATTATATTTCCCCTCAGAATTCCAGGGGAAGTTTCGGAAATGCAGGCGAACAGATGAGCAGAAACGGAAAAAACTCTGTTTATACATTGACCGGTGATTATCCTGTAGGAAATAAAATTTCAGAAAAAAAACTGATTTTCGGACGCTATCTCAATGATGCCGATGTTACGGCAAACAAAAATGTTGTGGTAATTGGAGAAGCTATTTATAAAAACTTTTTTGATGCCAAAAAGAATGAAAATCCTATCGGAAAATCGATCAACATCAAAGGATTGTTTTTTAATGTGATTGGCGTATATAAAGTTGCACAGGCAGGAGGTCCCAACAACAACGATACAACGGCATTTATACCGCTTTCAACATTCACAAAAATGTTTAATGACGGGGATAAGGTAGATTTTTTTGCAGTGGTCAGTAAACCCGATGCAGATCTTACGGTGGTAGAAAATCTCGCCAAAACAGAACTTAAAAAGAAAAACAATGTATCTCCGGAAGATACCAATGCTTTCGGAACCTTCAATTTGGGTAAAATGTTTGAAAAAGTTACGGGATTTCTTACCGGGATGCAGCTTTTAACTATTATTGTAGGAACTTTAACTATTATCGCAGGAGTTATTGCCATTTCAAATATACTGCTGATCACAGTTACAGAGCGTACAAAAGAAATCGGTATCCGAAGAGCTTTGGGCGCAAAACCATCAGAAGTGCGCAATCAGATATTGCTCGAAAGTGTTGTCATTACTTTAGCTTCAGGATTACTGGGCTTTATTTTCGGGATATTGCTGTTGATGATTATTGATATTCTCACGAAGAACCAAGATAAGTTTCCTTTTTACAATCCTACAGTTAATTACGGAGACGTTTTTGCCGCGATGGGCGTGATGATTTTGCTGGGACTGATTATCGGAATGATTCCTGCACAGAGAGCCGTAAAAATAAGACCGATTGAAGCGCTGAGAAGCGAATAATCTTTAAATAATATTAAAAAAATAAACTATATACAATGAAAAAGAAATTTACCTGGAAAAAAGCCGTTTATATATTCCTGGGTCTGTTGCTTGCCGCAGCATTATTTGCCGGAATCGGCTATCTTGTAAAGTCTAATTCTAAAGAAAGTGAAGCTTTTCTGACCCGAAAACCAACCATTCAGAATATGGATGACAAAGTGATGGCAACAGGAAAAATTATTCCGAAAGAAGAGATTGAAATCAAACCTAATATTGCAGGGATTATCGATAAAATCTTGGTCGATGAAGGAGACCGGGTAGAAGCGGGACAGCTGATTGCGACTGTGAAAATCATCCCGAATATCGCTGAAGTAAACAATGCGCAGCAGGAAGTTCTTAATTCTCAGCTTCAGATCAGCAATGCCAGAATGAATGTTGACAATATGCAGAAACAGTTTGCGATGCAGCAAAAACTTTACAGCCAAGGCGTTATTTCAAAACAGGAATATCTGAATTCCCAACAGCAGCTCTTTTCTACCCAACAAGGCCTGAAAAATGCCAATCAGCAGCTTCAGACCGCTCAGAAAAGATTACAGATCGTAAAAACGGGAGCCACTCCGGAACTGCAGGGTTTGGCAACAACCCAGATCCGTTCAAAAGCAGCCGGAACCGTGCTTGAAGTGCCCGTGAAAGTGGGAAGTCAGGTTATTGAAGCCAACTCCTTCAATGCAGGAACGACCATTTGTTCTATTGCAAATCTGAATTCACTGATTTTTCAAGGGGAAATTGATGAGGCTCAAGCCGGAAAACTAAAACAGGGAATGAGTATGAACATCGTCATCGGTGCCTTACAGAATAAAACGTTTCCCGGAAAGCTGACAATGATTGCACCAAAAGGAAAGGATACCAACGGAACCATCAAATTCCCTGTAGAAGGTGATGTAAACAATCCGGATAACGAATACATCAGAGCCGGGTTTTCTGCCAATGGCGAGATTGTTTTAAGTTCACAGAAAAATGCATTATTATTGGACGAATCTCTTGTTCAGTACGAGAAAAATAACGGAAAAGACAGGCCTTTCGTTGAGGTAAAACAACCGGACGGAAAGTTTAAGAAAGTATATGTGAAATTGGGGGCAAGTGACGGAATCAATGTACAGGTGCTTTCAGGAATCGATAAAAATGCGGAAGTAAAAGTATGGAACCCGTCTGATAAAGATAAGGAAGAATTAAAGGAAAAAGCGAAGAAGTAGATTCGGCTTGATATAAAAATAAAAAGTCCCGGTTATTCCGGGACTTTTTTTATCTGATAATCAGATTTAGATTTTTTTTAGCCTAAAAATTTAATTTCTTTATCTTTAAAATTATTCTTACTCACCAGTTTATTTACGGTTTTCAGCATTGATCTGCGGAGTTTTGCAAGTTTTCTCACATTTTTATCTTCGCTGTAATCAAAGATATTATCCTTAAAGCTGAAGGTGTCGCCATCTTTAAACTCAATATTATTTTTCTTCAATTCTTTGTGCAGCATCAGATTGGTCATGCTTTTAAGAATCAGGTATTCAGATTCACCAAGAGATTTTAAAGATTTGAGCAAATGTTTCTTATATTTTTTCTTTCCCATAATATCAAACTTTTTCTATTTTTAAGAGGTCTACAAATATATCTCTTTCATCGAAACTATTATTTTTTTTAAGTCTAAATTTTTTAAAAAATTTAAAACCCGATATCCAGATTCTTTAAATTAATTTTTCAAAATCAATTTATTATCGTAATATTGCAATATTAAAATATACAAATGGGACTTACTAAGACTGAAATTTTCACACAAAAGCAAAACAGATTGGCCACGCTTTTTAAGGTTTTGGGACATCCTGCAAGAATTGCGATTTTGCAGCATATCATCAATCAGAAAGCCTGCATCTGCAATGATCTTGTAGAGGAGTTGGGATTGGCGCAGGCTACCATTTCCCAGCATTTAAAAGAACTTAAAAATATAGGGATCATCAAAGGTTCCATTGAAGGAAAATCAGTCTGTTATTGTATTGATAATACGGTTTGGAAGTCAATTCAGGCTGAATTAGGCTCTTTTTTTATTCAGGATATAACTTCTGAATCTTGTTGTTAAAATTTTATACAATATCATCGTTATATAGCAATATTACATTAATATATTTAAAATAATACTATGAAACTTTCAGATCTAAAACAAATTGTGCCCAAATTAGAAAATGTGGCGTTTCAATTAGAAGACGGAACTTTTGTTCCGGAACATTTTCATGTAACAGAAGTAGGGCAGGTTGTCAAAAATTTTATTGATTGTGGCGGCGCTATCCGTTCAGAAAAAGCGGTTGGTTTCCAATTGTGGAACGCCGATGATTTTGAACACCGCTTAAAACCCGGAAAACTTTTAGGAATCATCCGGCTCGCTGAAGAAAAATTGGGAATTGAAGATTCTGAAATCGAAGTAGAATACCAATCGGGAACGATAGGCAGATATAATCTGGATTTCAATGGGAAAAATTTTGTTTTAATAAACAAAACAACCACCTGTTTAGCTGAAGAAGCATGTGGCATTCCGGGAGAAAAAATAAAATTGAATCTCAGCGAATTAAGAAGCAGTCCGGAATCCGGCTGTACTCCAAACTCAGGATGTTGCTCATGAAAAAACTGATACAATATAAAAAACCGATTATTATAACCGCTTCTGTGATAGTTTTGCAGCTCATTTTCGGCTTTGATCCCAAATTCTGTATTATTAATATTATTTGGTTATTCGTTTAAATTATGAAAAAGAATATATTGGTACTCTGTACAGGAAACAGTTGCAGAAGCCAGATTGCACATGGTTATCTAAAATATTTTGCTACTGATAAAGCAGATGTTTACAGCGCCGGAATTGAGACGCACGGAGTCAATCCCAAAGCAATTGCAACAATGAAAGAGGACGGAATTGATATTTCCGGCCATACTTCTAATCTTATCAGTGAGTATGAAGATCTTCCATTTGATTTTGTAATTACAGTTTGTGACAACGCCAAAGAAAACTGTCCATACTTTCCTTCTACTGCGAAAAAATTTCATCATAACTTTCCGGATCCTGCAAAAGCGGTTGGTACAGAATCTGAAATTAATGAAGAGTTTAAATTCGTAAGAGAACAGATTAAAATGTACTGCCGACAATTTGTTGATGAAAATTTGTCATCCTTATCATAATTTATCTAGAATCTTTTCCATTAAAAAATTAGGACATCCATACTATAATCTATATGAAATTCCGTAATTTTGGACTTCAAAATCTAAATTTAAAAAATAAATGGACATTATTTTTGACCTTATCGAAAAAGAAAGAGCAAGACAAACCCACGGATTAGAACTGATTGCTTCAGAAAATTTTGTTTCCGAAAACGTCATGAAAGCAATGGGAAGCGTGTTGACCAATAAATATGCAGAAGGATATCCGGGAAAAAGATACTACGGAGGCTGTGAAGTGGTAGATGAGGTTGAGACTTTAGCCATCGAAAGAGCAAAACAGCTTTTCGGGGTAGATTACGTGAATGTTCAGCCGCATTCCGGTTCTCAGGCCAATGCAGCGGTATATCTTGCTGTTTTGAAGCCGGGAGATAAAATCATGGGGATGGATCTTTCTATGGGAGGCCATCTTACACACGGTTCTGCGGTGAATTTCTCAGGAATTCAGTATAATGTCGTTTCTTATGGTGTACAACAGGAAACAGGTTTGATCGATTATGACCAAATGAGAGAGGTAGCATTGAGAGAAAAGCCGAAAATGCTTATTGCAGGTTTCTCAGCGTATTCCAGAGATTTAGATTATGCAAAATTCAGAGCGGTTGCAGATGAGATCGGCGCGACGCTTTGGGCAGATATTGCACATCCTGCAGGTTTGGTGGCGAAAGGATTATTAAATTCCCCATTCGAGCATTGTCATGTAGTGACCACAACGACGCACAAGACATTGAGAGGCCCGAGAGGAGGGATGATCATGATGGGGAAAGATTTTGAAAATACCTACGGTCATAAAACTCCGAAAGGAGAAATCAAACAGATGAGCCAGGTTTTAGACGGTGCTGTTTTTCCGGGAATTCAGGGTGGCCCGTTGGAACACGTAATCGCAGCAAAAGCGGTAGCGTTTGCAGAAGCAATTGAAGATCAATTCTTAACATATGCAAAACAAGTGAAATCTAACGCTCAGGCTTTATCTAAAGCAATGGTAGATTTAGGTTTTAACATTGTAAGTGGCGGTACAGATAATCACCTGATGCTCGTAGATCTAAGAAATAAAGGCGTGAACGGAAAAGAAACCGAAAAAGCGTTAGTGAAGGCAGATATTACCTGTAATAAGAATATGGTCCCTTTTGATGACAAATCTCCTTTTACCACTTCCGGGATCAGACTGGGAACTGCAGCGATCACTACAAGAGGCCTGAAAGAAAATGATATGGAAACAATTGCAGAACTAATCTCTGAAGTAGTCGACAATATCAAAAACGAAGAGACGATTTCTGAAGTCAGAAAAAAGGTGAATGCATTAATGGAAGGGAAAGCCTTATTTAATTATTAATATTTATCTTATATAATATAAAGGCGCAATTTTTTGCGCCTTTTTTGATTTAAATTTGTAAAAGACCGCTATGGAAAACGAAAAGAAATTGTTCACTTTTACCGAAATCAAACAGAAACTGGTCAATTATTGTGTGTATCAGGATCGCTGTCATTCTGAAGTAGAGCAGAAAATGAGAGAATTCGTATTGATTCCTGAAGCCAAAGAAGAAATTTTATTATATCTGCTTAAAGAAAATTATCTCAACGAAGAACGGTTCACCAGAAGCTACATTCGCGGAAAGTTTTATATGAAACAATGGGGTAAAGCGAAAATTAAGATACACTTAAAACAAAAAGGAATTACAGAAAAATTAATATCCAAATGTTTTGATGAAATAGATGATGACGATTATACAAACATAATAAGAAAAGTCTACGAAAATTACTTTTCAAAATTAAAAGGATTGCAGTTATATCAAAGAAAATCAAAGACTGTTAAATATCTTTTAAGCAGGGGTTTTGAGTATGAAAATATTTTACAAGTAATTGACAATTAACATTTATGTAATTTTAAGTTCTGGTTTTTTCAGAGAAAATTTTATAGTTTTGTCACCAGAAAAAATAATTTATATGAATTTAAAATTACAACATGTATCAAAGGCGTCAATGACGTTCTTGATGGCTTTATTCTCAATATCGGGCTGGGCACAAATTTTTGAACAAGATTTTAATTCTTCTTCTACTGTTAGTTCCTATGTTTCCGCTACAACTCCAAACTCTGGGCAATTTAATGCAATTAGTACTTCGGGAAGTGGAACTGTACTTAGTATTAATGGTGGGAAATTAAGATTTGCAAGAACCGGTAATGCTGGTGCATATACAAGAACGACAGATCTTACACCAACCCCTCAATTGATGATTTATCAGTTTGACTTAGCAGTTTCAAATAATACAGCTGCTGTTACAAATGCGGCTACTTGGCAGATTGGTTCAGCTTTTACAACCGGCAATAGTACAGAAGCTAATTCAATTGTGCATTCCAGACTTGGTTTAAATTTAACAGCTACCAATGGCAGCTTTTCGTTGAGAGACATTGGCGGATCATTAAATTCTTCAGTTTTCAGTGGTACTCAAAATATTTTTTGGGTAATAAACAACACAGGGGCGACAGCATTCTATCTTGCGCCTGACAATACTGTAGGTACACTATCTAATGATGAGGCTGATTTATGGGTTGGAACCACAAAAGCATTAACTTCGCTCCCTGCAACGACCGCAACACAAAGCTTAACAGATTTTAAATTTGTTATTTCTAATGGAACAGCAAATGTGGATATTGATAATTTGAAAATTTATAGCGGATCAAATATAACTGTATGGAACGGTACGACATGGTCTAATGGAACGCCATCATCTACATTAAATGCTGCTATTAATGATAATTACACTGGAACAGGATTTACCGCAAAGACTTTGATTGTAAATTCAGGTTTTACATTAACGATTAACTCAGGACAAACCGTTACGACCGGTAATCTTACCAATAACGGTGCAGTTATAGTAAATGACGGTGGAAATTTAATTCAGACTGCAGCAGGAACATATTCTGGAACAGGAACATTTACGGTGAATAAAAACGGTGCAAGCGCATTGGATAAATACGCGTTCTGGTCTTCTCCGGTAGCATCACAGAATCTTGCTACCATGTATGGTGCAGGGCTTACTCCTTCATTTATCACGGAATATAACACCGCGACAGATTATTTTGTAACCGCTACTTCCAACACATCGGTAGTTGGGAAAGGATATTCTATCAAAACTCCTGCTGCAGCAGCTTCCGGTATTTTTATCGGAACTCCTAACAACGGAGCACAAACGTATACGTTAGCAACTACAGGAAGCGGTCATAATCTTGTTGGAAACCCTTACCCTTCAAATCTTGATTTGGTAGCATTTTACAATGCAAATTCAGGAAGAATCAACAGTACGTTCTATTTTTGGGATAATACCAGTAATTCTGTAACGACTCAAGGAGGGACAACTTCTGTAAATATAGGATATGCAACGTATAATGCTTTATCACAAACATGGGCTGCTGCACCAAATAGTGGAATTACTCCTGCAGGAAATGGCGCCAATATAGGACAGGGATTCTTTGTTCAGACCCTTGCAACACCTACCGATACATCTTTAAGTTTTACCAATGATATGAGAGTTGCCACTACGGGAACATTTTTTAACAAGACGACCAACAATACGGAAGGTAAATTCTGGTTAAGAATCAATTCTTCATACAATACCAACAATACTTTAGCGGTAGCATATTTGGCTCCGGCTTCTGATTCTTTTGATAATTATGATTCTAAAGCAATCGCTACAGGATCTGATGCATTCTACACGATGGCAGATGCTCAGAAATTATTGATCCAGGGGAAGGCAGGTTTTGATACTGATGATGTGGTACCAGTGGGTAACAAGTATTTCCAGAATGGAAACTTTGTGATCAGCCTTATTCAGAAAGAAGGGATTTTCAATGCAGGGCAGCCGGTTTATCTTCACGATAAAGTATCGGGAACCTATACCAATCTACAAAACGGAACATATAGCTTTACTGCTAATTCAGGTGAATTTACAGAACGTTTTGAAATCGTTTACAAGCTTAATGTGCTTGCTACCACTGAAGTAGAAAAAGCAGGTCTTGAAGTATATAGAGACGGGGAGGATTTTGTCGTAAGAAATACGAAAAATATTGATTCGGTAACAGTATATGATGCAGCAGGAAGAATGATCACAAAGATCACAGCAAATTCAAAACTGATCCGTATCCCGGTAAGTGCTAAAGGAATGTATATTTTAAAAGCAGTTTCAGAAGGCAAAGAATACTCTAAAAAAATAATTAAATAATAAATAATGAAAAAAATATTAATAATAGGTTCGGTTGTACTTTCAGGCTTAGCTTTTTCACAGCAGCAATCTTCCGAAAACTCATATGTTTATGATGAGCCGGAAGTAACGGAAGGAGATACTTTTCCCGGAAATCCCGGAGATCCTACAGCAGCACCTATCGATCAGTATGTTCCTGTTCTTTTATTAACGGCAATAGGAATGGTCGTCGTTTTTGCAAAAAGAAAAAAGACAGCGGTATAGCAGCAATTTTTTATCATAATATACAACTCCTGATACAAGCGTCAGGAGTTGTTGTTTATAATGAGTTATCAAAGAGTGTCAAATAAAAGATTTTCTTTTAAAAGTTAATAAATACTTTTTAATTTAAATAACATAAATTTGGTATTTGCACCGAATAATTATGAATTTCTTTTTTTTAAATCATTTTTTATTTTTGTAATATTTAGTGTAAGTGGTTAATAACTAATGATATATTTTTTATTCAAAGCGTAAGATGCTTATTTTATTACTTGTATTATTGTTAACATAAAAAAAATATTAAGAGAATATATAGAATGTAAATATAATCATTAACTTTGCCGGATAATATGTATAAAACACCCAATGCTGAATGAAGAAGCTCTATGATGCTTTTAGTGCGCTTTACAACGGCGATAACATTGTGAAAATCACAGAATTGAGATATATTCCGAGATGGCTGGTTATTTTACTTGATGTTTTGATCATTGTCTTCTCTATCTTACTGGCTGATTTTTTCTTACAAAAGCTTCACGTAAAAAATAATTTTCCGCAATACAGTACCGAAAATACGTTAATTATTGTGGCGGTGAATGTTTTGTTTATGTTCGTATTTAAAACCTATGCAGGGATTATAAGACACTCTACTTTTTTCGATTTTTTTAAGATTGTTTTATCTTCAGGAAGCACTCTGATCGCAATTACCCTATTTAATTACGGAACCGAAATCTGGCTAGGAAAACCGCTCTATCTCTATCCTAATCTTTTTCTGTATTTCTTTATTTCGGTTACTTTAATGTTTTTTTTCAGAATGTTTACCAAGCAGTTTTTTAATATTTTGATAGATTTTAAAGGATCTTCAACCAAAGTAAGGGTTGCGGTAGTAGGAGTGGGAGACGCTTCCGTATCTTTAGCCAGGGCAATTATGCATAATCCTAATTATCCTTACCGATTAGAAGGTTTTCTTACCAAAAGATCAGATTCAAATAAAGCGATATTGCTGGGTCATAAAATTTATAATAGTGAGCATTTTTTTAAAAATGAAAAATTAATAAGCCGTTTTGATGCTGTGCTTATCATTAAAGAAATAATGGGCAAAAGAGAGCTGGAGGAATGGATGACTTTGGCTTTGGATAAAGGATTAAAAATTTTAAAGGCACCCACACTCAGTAAAATGAGAGATTCTGATCTTGTTGGAGGGATTCGTCAGCTTCAGATTGAAGATTTGCTGAATAGAAGACCTATCAAAATTGAGAGTTTAGAAGTAAAAAGCAGGCACTCCGAAAGAAATGTTCTGGTAACCGGGGGAGCCGGTTCAATCGGAAGCGAAATTGTAAGGCAGGTGTCACAATTCAGCCCATCGCTTATTGTGGTTCTTGATCAGGCAGAATCACCTCTTTATGAACTTGAATTAGAGCTTCTGGAAAAATTTCCGGAGCAGAAATTCAAATTTGTTCTTGCTGACATCTCCAATAATTACCGTCTTGAAAAGCTTTTCGAAACCTATAATTTTTCAATGGTGTATCATGCGGCTGCATATAAACATGTGCCTTTAATTGAAGAAAATCCACATGAGGCTATTTTTGTCAATATTCTAGGGACTAAGAATGTGGCAATGCTTTCCAGAAAATACAAGGTCAATCGTTTTGTAATGGTTTCTACAGATAAAGCAGTAAATCCTACCAATGTAATGGGAGCTTCAAAGCGTGTTGCCGAATTATTTGTACAGTCGCTGCAGAATTCTGAAGGCAATACCACCAAATTTATTACTACGCGTTTTGGAAATGTATTAGGTTCAAACGGATCTGTCATTCCTCATTTCCGTAAGCAGATAGAAAAAGGAGGACCTGTTACCATTACACATCCAGATATTATACGCTATTTCATGACCATTCCGGAAGCCTGTGAATTAGTGCTTCAGGCAGGAACCATGGGAAAAGGAGGGGAAATCTATGTTTTTGATATGGGAGAGCCTGTTAAAATTTTAGACCTTGCGAAAAGAATGATTAAATTATCTGGATATGCACCGGACGTTGATATTAAAATAAAATTTATCGGGTTACGACCGGGAGAAAAATTATATGAAGAGCTTTTAAGTAACAATTCTACTACCGTTCCTACACACCACGAGAAAATTATGATTTCTAAAGATCCGCTGATGGGATTTGAAGAAGTGGAAATTTTATGCCAGCAAATTATAAAATCTGCTGTAAAAAGAGATAAGCTACAGGTTGTAAGATTATTGAAAAATATTGTTCCTGAGTTTATTAGTAATAATTCTGAGTTTGAAGTGTTGGATAAAAAGCAGGATGATTCGGTAGATAATATCGTTACAACAAATATTGATTGATGATATAAGTTGAATTCAGTAAAAGCCATAATAATTAAACGTTAAAAAATATATTTTTGTTTAAAAAATATAATCCTATTTTTGTGAAAATTTATAAAAAATGATTTTAAAAAAATATTTTGTGTACGCAGCATTGAGTCTGACCGTCTTTTCATGTACCGCTAAACAGGAGATTTCTTATATGAAAGATATCGAAAGTGTAGCACTAGAAAATTCAATTATCAATAGCAGAAGTACATTACAGCCTGGTGATCAGATGATCATTACGGTTACTGCAAAAGATATGGATGTTGTAAAACCATTTAATCAAAATTATTCTTCTACCGCAACAGTAGCTCAATATTCTGCAGCAGCTGGGAATGCACAATTTCAGCAGGTTCCTTCAAGCGGCCCCACATATACAGTAGATTTAGATAATAATATCATTTTTCCGCAGATCGGAAAAATCAATACCAAAAATGAAAATGTAGAATCGTTCAGATTAAAAGTTGCGGATTTAATCAGCAGCTACGTAAAGAACCCTATAGTTGATATTAAGTTAATCAATTTTAAAGTTTCTGTTTTAGGAGAAGTAAACAAGCCGGGAACCTATGTTATTCCGGATGGAAACAGTACTATATTGGGAGCTTTGGGAATGGCAGGTGATTTGACTGCTTTCGGACTCAGAAATAATGTGTTAATTGTGAGAACTGTTGACGGTCAGATGACCAAAGACAGGATAGACCTTACCAGTGCCCAATTTATCAATTCACCATACTATTATCTGAAACAAAATGATATCATTTATGTTCAGCCCAATTCCAATAGAGAGAAATCTGCAAGAATAGATCCAAATATAGGATTGTACATTTCCGTTGCTTCAGTTATTGCTTCAATAACACTGGGAATTCTTGCCTTTACAAGAAATTAATTTTTATTTTATACCAATTTTATAGTGGATCAGAACCAAACACAAGAACAGACGCAAGAACAGTCAATAAATATTAGAGAAATACTGAAGCCTTATTTATATCGTTGGTATTTTATCGTTTTAGGGGCAGTAATAGCAGTTTTTGCTGCTTGGTTTTTTTTGCGGTATAGCATACCCGTTTATAAAACGGAATCAACGTTATTGATCAAAGAGGTGAAAAAATCTTCTTCTTCTCAACCCGAAATGTCGGTAATTTCCGAAATAGGTGGCATTGGGGGAATGGGAACCAATTCTGTCGATAATGAAATTGAAATTTTCAAATCTAAAAAACTGATGCTGTCAGTGGTAAGAGAATTGGGACTGGAAACCAATGTTTATTCAAAAGGGCAGCTTAAAGACACAGAATTGTATAAAGAAGCGGCCCCGTTTTTGGTACGGGTCATCAGTGAAAAGAATAAAGGTCAATATCCTGGTAAAGAGGTTATTGCAAAGATAAAAGGAAATAGGGTTATTATAGAGTCAGAAGGTTTTGCAAAGCCGATAGAAACTTCATTCGATAAAGCTTTGGCCATGCCGTTTGGCGTTATCATGTTTCAGAAAAATCCTAGTTTTAATTCTAATTCAGACAGTAAAGAATACAGATTACAGTTCATGTCAGGGATGAATAGAGCGATCTCTCTTTTATCTCAGTTGAATGTAAATCTGATACAGGAAAATGCTACCGTTTTGCGGATAAGTCTCAATTATACAATTCCTGAAAAAGCGGAAGACATCCTGAATCGTTTGGCAGTAAATTACAATCGTGAAGCCATTTTAGATAAAAATTCTGAGTCTCAGAAAACAGCTGCGTTTATTAATGAGAGAATCAATATCATTGGGAATGAGTTGGGCAGAGTAGAAACAGAAAAAGAAGAATTTAAGGTTAAAAATAACATTGCTGATATTCAGACAGAAGCCACTCTTTCGCTGGAAAACTCTATGGATACCCGCAAGAAACAGCTAGAGGTTGAATCTCAACTGGAATTGATAAGAAGTTTAATAGGTTATCTAAACAGACAAGGCAGTTATCAGGTGCTCCCTTTAAATGTAGGGTTGGCTGATTCTGGTACATCTGCTGAAATAGCAACCTACAATCAGCTCGTCGTAGAAAGAAGCCGTTTGCTGGAAAATTCCACCAATACAAACCCTGTGGTACAGGATCTTACAAGACAGATCAACAGCATGCGTAATGTTGTTCAGCAAAGTTTGGACAAAAGTAGATCTTCATTGGAAATTAGCAGAAATGCGATACAAGGGGAGCAAAATAAATTATCCGGCAGAATATCAAAAATACCTGTACAGGAAAAATTGTTCAGAAGTATTGAAAGACAGCAGAACATTAAAGAACAGCTTTATTTGCTTTTATTGCAAAAAAGAGAAGAAGCAGCTATTTCACTTGCCATTGCAGCCCCGAAAGCAAGAATCGTAGATGATGCTTTAACTTCGTATAACCCGGTTTCACCAAAAAGGCAGTTGATTTTTCTAGGAGCTCTGATTGCCGGTATTTTGGTTCCGCTTATCATTATTTATTTAATGGAGCTGTTCAATAATAAAATCAAATCCAAACATGATTTGGAAAAGCTCTCAGAAGCAGCTCCGGTTATTGCAGAATTACCATCATTGGAAAAAGGCGAGCCTGAACTTGTGGTGATTAATGATCAGTCTCCATTAGCAGAAGCATTCCGGATTCTCATTACCAATGTTAATTTCATGTTGCCCAAAAACAAAAAAGGGCATGTGGTTCTTGTTACTTCAACCGTTAAAGGAGAAGGAAAAACATTTACTTCTGTGAATCTGGCATTAACATTAGCTACCCCACGTAAAAAAGTAGTTATTATTGGCTCGGATATTAGAAACCCACAGCTTCAAAGATATAATGAAAGCCGTAGAGGATTGGTAGGGTTATCAGAATTCATGTATGACGATCAGATAAAAGTATCTGAAATTATTCATACCACATCATTCAACCCGCATTGTGATGTTATTTATTCTGGTGCGATCACTCCAAATCCTACAGAATTGTTATCCAACGGAAGATATGATGAATTGGTTGAAAGTCTGAAACCCTTATATGATTATATTATATTAGATACTGCTCCTTTAATGTTGGTAACAGATTCTTTCCTTATTGCAGACATTGCCGATCTCACAGTATATGTTACAAGATCCGGCTACACAGAAAAAGAGCTTATAGAATTTGCCAACAAACAGATTAGAGAAAAGAAACTTAAAAATGTTGGTTTCATTCTGAATGATGTAAACAGAATCCATAGCGGTTATGGGTACGGCTATAAATATGGGTACGGCTATGGAGCAGGACATAGTAAAAAATCTTTTATAAGCAAACTATTCAATAGATAGCTTTATTAGACAGAGATGAAAAAAAATGAATAAAAAACACAACATTGCAGTAGTGGGCTTAGGATACGTAGGTTTGCCTTTAGCACGCTTATTTGCCACTCAATATTCCGTAGTGGGATTTGACATTAGCCAAGGCAGAATTGCCGAATTGAACAATGGAAAGGATACCACCTTAGAGATAGAGGATCATATATTACAGGAAGTATTAATTAAAAAAAATCCGTTTGAAAATACGGGATCTGTTTCCGAAAATATTAACAAAGGCCTGTTTTGTACTTCAGAACTTGAAGATATAAAAAATGCAAATGTTTTTATCATTACCGTTCCCACACCGGTTGATAAACATAATCATCCTGATCTCACACCACTTTACAAAGCAAGTGAAACAGTTGGAAAAGTATTGAAACAAGGAGATATTGTTATTTACGAATCTACAGTATATCCCGGAGTAACGGAGGAAGAATGTGTACCGGTTCTGGAAAAAGTTTCTGGGTTGCTATTTAATAAAGATTTTTATGTGGGGTATTCCCCGGAAAGAATCAATCCGGGAGATAAATTACACACGGTAGAAAAGATTTTAAAGGTAACATCAGGCTCAACCCCGGAGATAGGCAAAGAAGTGGATAATCTTTATAAATCTGTAATTACTGCAGGGACACATTTGGCACCGACCATCAAAGTGGCGGAAGCATCAAAAGTTATTGAAAACTCGCAACGCGATATTAATATTGCATTTATTAATGAATTGGCAAAAATATTTTCGTTAATGAATATTGATACGCATGACGTTTTAGAAGCTGCAGGAACCAAATGGAACTTTCTGCCCTTCAAGCCAGGTTTGGTCGGTGGTCATTGCATAGGAGTAGATCCTTTTTATCTGGCACAGAAAGCTCAGGAAATAGGATATTATTCAGAGCTTATTTTGGCAGCAAGAAGGCTTAATGATTCAATGGGATCGTTCGTGGCTTCTCAGGTAATCAAATTGATGATCAAGAAAGACATCAAGATTAAAGAAGCAAAAATATTGAATTTAGGCATTACTTTTAAAGAAAACTGTCCGGATATCCGTAATTCAAAAGCGATTGATGTAATTCAGAATTTAGAGGAATATGGCGTAAAAGTAGTGACTTTTGATCCGTGGGCAGATACGGAAGAAGTATACCGGGAATATAGAATACATATGGTAGGTTCCCAGGATATGATTAAAGAAAAGTTTGATGCCATTATTCTTACTGTCGCTCATGAAGAGTTTCTTAATCTTGACCTCATCGCCTATTTGAAGCCGGACGGATTGATATATGATGTAAAAGGTGCACTGCCAAAGCATACGGTAGATAAGAGATTATAGTTAATTTTTATTAACCTAAACACTGTTAAAATCTCATTATCTTTGCAAACAGATAAACAATTAGATAGTTTCAGGTTAAACTAATCATTAAAATCAAAATAAATGTTAGAACACGACGTAAGACCTTGGGGAGAATATTGGGTGCTGGAAGATGCTGCCACACATAAAGTGAAAAAAATTTTAGTAAATCCCGGGCAACGTTTATCTCTTCAGTATCATCATCATCGTGCAGAAGTATGGACGATCGTTTCCGGTACAGGAACGATCACCATTAATGACGATATCAAAGATTATGAGCCGGGACAAGTTGCACAGATCACTTTAGGAGCACATCACAGGATAGAAAATAAAACAACAGAGCCCGTGGTTTTTATTGAAGTACAGTACGGAAGCTATTTTGGAGAAGATGATATCGTAAGAATTGAAGATGATTATAACCGCGCATGAAAATTTTTAATGTCATATTATCCGGAGGAGTAGGTAGCCGCTTATGGCCACTATCCCGCAAACAGCACCCGAAGCAGTTTCTTAAGCTGTTTTCGGGAAAATCTCTGTTTGAACTTACAGCAGAGAGAAACTCTTCTGTAGTGAACGAAATAATGGTGGTAGGAAATACAGATCATATCGAACTGAGCAGACAGCTTCTGAAAGATATTGCATTACCTCAGCAATTTATCACCGAAACACAGGCAAGAAATACGGCAGCAGCGATAGCCTTTGCAGCTTTAGCGGTAGGACATGATGATATTCTAATCATTACCCCTTCAGATCATCTGATTCAAAATCAGGAAAGTTATGATAGAGCCATTAAAGAAGCTATTGATTTGGCTAAAAGAGATTTTCTGGTCACTTTCGGGGTCGTCCCTTCAAAACCTGAAACAGGATACGGGTACATAGAATACGAAGGAAAAGATGTACTATCTTTCAGGGAAAAACCCAATACAGAAACAGCACAAGAATTTTTAGACCGAGGAACTTTTTTATGGAATTCCGGAATGTTCTGCTTTAAAGCAGGTATTCTTTTAGATGAGCTAAGAAAATGGCAGCCGGAAGTCTACGACACATGTCTGGAAACCTGGAAACTTTCCAAAGATAATGTAATTGATTCTAATGCATCTTTAAGAATACCCTCTATCAGCATCGATTATGCGGTGATGGAACGCTCTAAAAAGATAAAAGTAATTCCGGCACATTTCCGTTGGAATGACCTGGGATCTTTTGAGTCTTTATATGATTATTTACGTTCCAGCGGGCATTTTGTGGATGATAACGGCAACATGATCATCGGTACGGATATTTTCACGGCATTTGTAGGAATGAAAAACTGCATTTTGGTACACACTAGTGATGCAATACTTATTCTTCAGAAAGAAAAATCCCAAGATGTCAAAAAAGTGTATAATCAATTAGAGAAATATCAGTCTACACTACGATAAAATGATCAGTACAGAAACTTTGAAAAGCAAATATAATGAACCCAAGCATCATTGATCTTCCGAAAATATTGGATAAACGGGGAAACTTATCTTTTTTTGAGCATCCCGGCCAGCTTCCTTTCGAGATCGCAAGAACCTATTGGATTTATGATGTACCTGGGGGTGAAGTAAGAGGCAGCCATGCCTTTAAAAAGCAGCAGGAATTTATCATTGCTCTTTCAGGAAGTTTTGATGTGGTACTGAATGATGGTGAAAAAGAGGAACGATTTTCATTAAACCGTTCTTATTACGGGTTATATATTCCTAACATGTATTGGCGGAAATTAGAGAATTTTTCAACCAATTCTCTGGCTTTGATTGTCTCAGACAGATTATATGATGAAGGTGATTATATCAGAGATTTTGAACAATTTAAAAATATAAAAAATGCAATTTAGTATTGATGATTGTAAAGTTGTAGAATTACCTATTGTTCATAACGCCAGCGGAAATATTACCGTGATGGAAAACAATATGAACATTCCCTTTGCGATTCGTAGGATATATTATTTGTATGATGTTCCTATGGGAGCAGAAAGAGGCGGCCACGCACATTATGAATTGCAGCAATACGTAGTAGCAGCAAGCGGATCTTTCACCTTTATTTTAGATGACGGTGAAAACAAAAAAGAAGTATTTCTTAATCATCCCAATAAAGCACTGCACATCGTTCCCGGTATTTGGAGAGAGATGAAAGACTTTTCCAGCGGGAGTATTTGTCTTGTCTTTGCTTCTATAGAATATGCAGAAAGCGATTATATTAGAGAATACAATCAGTTTTTAAATTTTAGAAAAAATGGTTAAAATTCATGCTTTATCTGATGTTCAGAGTAAAAACATCGGAGATCATACGATGATTTGGCAATATTGTGTCGTGTTAAAAGACGCTATTATTGGGGAAAACTGCAATATCAACTGCCAGGTTTTAATTGAAAATGAAGTTGTAATCGGAAATAATGTAACAATAAAGCCGGGTGTTCAGATCTGGGATGGGGTTACTTTAGAAGATAATGTTTTTATAGGCCCCAATGTAACTTTTACAAACGATCTGATCCCGCGTTCAAAAAAATATCCTGAAGCTTTTGCAAAAACATTGGTTAAAAAAGGAGCTTCAATAGGAGCTAATGCCACAATAGTTGCAGGAAATACAATTGGAGAAAACGCCTTAATCGGCGCGGGCAGCGTAGTAACAAAAAATATTCCGGACAATACCGTATGGTTTGGAAATCCCGCAAAACACAGAGGCACAATTGATGAAAATGGAGTTATTACATATTTATAAAATATATAATTTTCATTTAAATCAACTTATGATTTTAAACAACGTTCTGATAGGTAAAAATATTCAGATGAGATCAGCAACGACTGATGATGCACAGTTTATTTTAGATCTTCGATTAGATCCGGAATTAAAAAAATTCATCAATGAAACTTCTTCAGAACTTCAGAAACAGAAAGAATGGATTGATGATCAAAGAAAAAAGAATGGTGATTATTATTTTATGATCATGAATAATAAGGAAGAATTGCTGGGTACAGCTGCTGCATATGATATCATTAATAAAAATTTTAATGTAGGTCGATGGATTGTAAAACGCACTGCGCCAAAGACCATTGCTGTTGAAAGTTTAGTAATGGTTTATAATTTTGGATTTAATATACTAAAACTTTCCACTGCTGATTTTCAAGTAAGAACAGAAAATATAAAGGGATTAAATTTTCATCTGTCATATGGCTGTGAAATTTATAAAATTTCAGGAAACCTTGTTCATTTGAAATTTAAGAAAACATTATTTAATGATTTATTAAAAAAATTTAAAAATTACCACAATATCAACATAATATGATAAAATTTTTAGACCTGCAGAAAATCAATCTGGTACATCAGGAAGAAATTGAAAAAAGAATTTTGGATACATTTCGTTCCGGATGGTATTTATTAGGAAACGAAGCGAAAAATTTTGAAGATAATTTAGCAAACTATATAGGTGCAAAGCATGCCATTGGTGTAGCAAACGGACTGGACGCCTTGAGGTTGATTCTCAGAGCATACATTGAATTGGGTATTATGCAGAAAGGTGATGAAATCATCGTTCCTGCCAATACTTATATTGCTTCTGTTTTAGCCATTTCAGATAATGGATTGGTTCCTGTTCTGGTAGAACCTGATAACAATACCTTCAATATTGACTCTGCTAAAATTGAAGAGAAAATTACTCCTAAAACAAAAGGGATCATGATCGTGCATTTGTACGGAAGAGTTATTTTTTCTCAGGAATTAAAAAATCTGGCAGAAAAATATCAGTTAAAGACTATAGAAGACAATGCGCAGGCAATCGGTGCTCAATACGAAGGTGTGAACACCGGAAATCTGGGTGATGCTTCCGGGTTTAGCTTCTATCCGGGTAAAAATCTGGGCGCTTTGGGTGACGCGGGTGCGGTGACAACCAATGATGAAGAATTGGCAAAAACCATAAGAGCGTTGGCAAATTATGGCTCTAATCAAAAATATGTAAACACTTTTCAAGGGTTAAATTCGCGCCTTGATGAGATACAGGCTGCTGCTTTAGATGTGAAGCTAAAATATATCGATGCAGAAAACCAAAGAAGAAAAGATATCGCCAGAAGATATATTTCTGAAATTAAAAATCCAGATATTATTCTTCCCGAATTGCCTAAAGATGAAAAGGAACATGTTTGGCATCTTTTTGTGATCAGAACGCAGGAAAGGGAAAAACTACAAAATTTTTTCACAGAAAACGGCGTCCAGACTTTAATTCATTATCCTATTCCTCCCCACAAACAGGGCGCTTATCAAGAAATGAATCATTTAAGTTTCCCGATTACAGAAAAAATTCATGATGAGGTACTGAGCTTACCGATAAGCCCGGTGATGACTGATGAAGACGTGAGTCATATCATAGGAATTATAAATAAAATATAGCATGCTTCTGAATATAATTTTTTCGTTCAATAGAGCTATGCAATTAGATTATCTTTTGCAGTCGATAATCGATAATTATAAAATTGAATATAAAATCTTAATTTTATATCATACTACAGGAAATCATCATGAAGGGTATAAAATCCTACAAGAGAAATATAAGAATTATGATAACTTTTCTTTTGTAGAAAGAAAACCCAATCTTTTAGATACTGCCAGTCTTTTTGCGATAAGAAATAAATCTGATCTTAAATTTGTCGTAATGCATTCTCGGCTCTTTAAAAAAAATACCGATAATTTTAAAGCACTCCTGGAAAAACAAATTAAAAAAAGTGACTGTGAATTTATAATGTTCAATACAGATGACGGTGTTTTTTTAGATAATTTGACCATTGGTGAAGATGTATATTCGTTAATACGCAATAATCCGAAAAATGTGAGCTATAGGGCGTATGTAGGGGAGAATTTAGAGGATTTTCCGTCCTATGTAAAAAGATGGGGAGACAATTATTTGTGGAATTATTTTGTAGATAAAAATATTACACATTGGTCTTACAACTTTGCCATTGATGCAACTGTATATCACCGTAAAACACTTCTGAAAATATTGCGTAATGTACCATACCACAATCCTGTATCCTTGGAAGGAAATGTTATGGGATATTGTACGAGAAATAAGCTTTTCGGCATTGGCTTGGGACCTATTAAGTCAATAGCTGTAGGAACGTTATTAAATCAGGTATCAAAAATAGTTAATAATCCTACCATAGATATAGATCCTAAAATTTTAAATGATTTTTTTGTCAGAGGATTCAGACTAAAACTAAAGCTTATGTCAAGTATAAATAAAGTTAATCTTATACCTGATGAAGTTAAAGTTTATAATGATGTTGAAGAGAAAGTACTTTACACACTTAATGATAGTGGTAAAGAACTGCAAAAAAAATATGGCATTGGAGGTACAGAATTATAAACTAAATTTATTTTGGAAAAATCATATAAATCAACTTTTAAAAACACACTTGCTTTTGGAGGATTACAAATAATTACTATTTTTCTTAATCTGATTAAAGGCAAATTTATTGCTGTTTATTTGGGACCGGTAGGAATAGGGATTAATAATCTTTTACTTACAACAATGAATTTGATTACCACTTTCAATGATTTGGGGCTGGATCTTAGTGCAGTGCGTAGCCTTTCGGAGGCCCATGAAACTGAAAACGAAGAGCAAACCAACAGAACGGTTACCATAGTACAAAAACTGTTTTTCTATACGGCATTATTGGGCGCAATGATTTCGGCAGTGTTTTCTCCTCTCTTGAGTCATTTTACGTTTGGAAACTACCATTATACCGTCTCCTATCTATTGCTCTCTCTTTTTGTATTTTTTACCACTCTTTCAAAAGGCCAACAAACTGTAATGAGAGGATTAAGAAGAGTTAATTTTATAATTAAATCGGGGTTTTATGGTACTTTAGCGGGGGTTATCATTTCAATTCCGTTCTATTATTTCTTCGGGATAAATGGGATTGTTCCTACAATGATTATCACAGCATTGAGCAGTTTAACTTTATCATGGTATTATTACCGCAAGATTCCCAAAATAAAACTGAAAATCACTAATCGGGAAGTTTGGCAGGAAGGCAAACAAATGATGAAATTAGGATTGATGCTGGTTTTTTCTATTCTTGTAGGGTTATTGGTAAAATATCTTATAAGTGTAGGTGTCGCTAGAATCGGTAATGTAAAAGATGTAGGTCTTTATGCTGCTGCCATGAGCATCAGTGGTCAGTATGTGGGTTTCATTTTAGCCTCACTTGGAGTAGATTACTTTCCAAGGCTTGCTGCCGTTTCTTCAGATACAGACGCAGTAAATAAAGTAGTAAACGAACAGACTGAAATAGTTTTGCTGCTTGCAACGCCTTTACTGATCATTATGATTATTACCTCTCCGCTTTTAATTAAAATTTTGCTGACCAAAGATTTTTTTGCCATTACCGATTTTATTAGATTTATAGCTTTTGGGTCATTTTTTCAGTTGGCATCCTATTGTATGGGATATATCTCTTTCGCAAAAAATGATAGAAAAACATATTTAATTATGGAAGGACTTGTAGGAAATTTATTCAATCTTATCCTGAGTTTAATTTTATATTATTTTTATGGTTTATTTGGTCTTGCTATAGGGTATTTAGCTTTATATATTATTTATTTTACTGCGATAATTATAACTACCAGAAAGCTATACAATTTTAAAATAGATAAAGAAAGCAGTCGTTTTTTCTTCATTTCACTTGCATTTATACTTCTTGTTTTTTTTAGTTTTTATATATCCAATCAGTACATAGCGTACGGAAGCTCCATCATTTTGTTTTTACTCAATGCAGCCTACAGCTATCACCACCTAAACAAAAGGCTCGATATAAAGAGCTTTATAATGCAGAAATTTTCACGTAAAAAACCATGATGTATGCTGGAAAACAATTTTGATAAAATGCCATTGGTTTCTGTAGTTGTTATCACATACAATTCATCAGAATTTATTATTGAAACTCTTGAAAGTATCAAAAAGCAAACCTATCCAAGCATAGAGCTTATTGTTTCTGATGACGGTTCTAAAGACAGTACAATAGAATTGTGCAACAATTGGTTTCGAGACAATGAAAAAAGATTTTCTGCAATGCAAGTGATCACTGTTGAAAAAAACACCGGAATTCCTGCCAATTGCAACCGGGGTTTCAACGCTTCAAAAGGCAGCTGGATCAAGCTTATTGCTGGAGATGATTTACTTGCAGAAGAATACATCGAAAAAATGATGGGGTATAGTAAAAATCACCCTGATTGTGAAATTATCCACAGTCCCGTTATCAAATTCAGCAAAGAAAATGACGGTTCAAAGAAACTGATGTATCCCACCTCTGATGATGAAAAAAAATTAAACAGGGATGTAAGTTCAGAAAAACAGTTTCACATATTATCAATGGCGTGTCCCATCAATGCACCATCTGTAATAATGAAAAAATCCCTGTTTGAAAGAAACGGAAATTTGGACGAAACTATCCCAAACTGTGAAGACTGGCCGTATTGGTTAAAAATAACCAAAAACGGAACAAAATTTCATTACATCGATGAAGCTTTGATTTATTACAGAATTCATGGAAAATCTACGTATTCATCAGGTAAAAATGCACTATATATCCACCCGTTTTTTAGAACTGAAAAAATTATTTTTGAAAAATATATTAAAGATCACGTATCTTCATTCCAAAAGAATATTACAGAATATGATTATTTTTTAAAGAATCTCTTTGCTGAAAGTAAAGCTTCGGTTCCCACGAAAATTTTATTCAGAACTTTAAGGCTGCCCGTTGAACTGTATTATAAACTGGCTTAATTATATCATTTAAATTAAAAATTGTGAAAGTATTACTCTGTACAGGAAGATATTATATGGGTGGCATTGAGAAATATGTACACGATTTGGCAGTGAATTTATCTGAAAAAAATATTGAGGTTTCGCTGCTGGTATTTTATAAAATAAAAAATGATGATATCGGATTTTTGAGATCTAAAAATATAAAAATTTATGAGCTGAACGGAAAAAACGGAAGAGATCTTAAAATGAATTATTCCTTTTATAAAATCATCCGTACCCTCAAACCAGATATTATTCACTTGAACGTCATCCCTTTTCTAAGTGTATTGCCGCTTACTTTTTATAACGGTAAAATAATATATACGATTCATCAGTTAGACCAAAACCGTCAAGTGAATAAGTTTTTCAGTAAAATTATTGATGGGGTCATCTATTTGTCTGAAAATGTAGAAAGATATTATAGAAACATCAATTATTTACCCTTTTCAGAAAGAAAAATTATCAATAACGGAATTGTCAATTTTAACGAAAATCTTTATAAAAAACCGGAAGAAGTCATTAATTTAATCATGGTATCAAGGCTTGCGCAGGATAAGCAGCCGGATCTCGCGATAGAAATTATTCATTATCTCATAAAAAACAGCAGCCGCATCTTTCATCTTACATTAGTAGGCGAAGGAGATGTGGACGATACAGAATATATCCGCAAAATAGAAAAAACAATAGCAGAACACTCACTTTCACAATATGTGACATTTGCAGGATGGAAGAAAGATGTAATACCGGAACTTCTTAACGCTCAGGGTTTTTTAATGCTTTCAAGGAAAGAATGCTTTCCTTATAATGTCTTGGAAGCCTTATCTGTTGGGATTCCTATTTTCAGCTTTAATGTAGAAGGTGGCCTTATTGATATGCACCAGAATGATGTAACAGGGATCATGATACAGGATAACAACCCTATCGATTTAGCGAAAGAGATTGATAATGTCTTTAATACAGAACGCTGGAAAATATACAGCGAAAATGCGTTTCAAAGAGCAAAGAAATTCTCAATTTCTTCAATGACAGAAAAAACACTGACGTTTTACGAAGAACTTTTAAGCAAAAAAAGAATTAACCCATAATTAAATTGTTTGATGAAATTTTTACTGTCTGATATATACAATTCACTGTCAAAAATGACAGGCTACTTCTTTTGGAATATGAAAGGAGTGAGAGTAGTGACATCATCATATGTTTCTAAAAAAGCCGCTTTGAAAAATTGCTCGGTTTTCGGAAATTCCGTAGTCCTGGATGAGGCGGTTATTGGAGAACATACTTATATGACCGATGCATATATTCAGCACGCAACCGTAGGATCTTACTGCAGCATTGCACCAGGCGTTAAAATTGGTCTGGAAGAGCACGATGCCGATAATTATTCTACTCATCCAAGTACTTATGACAGCAAATCTTTTGTGAAAAGTAAAGGGAGAGCAGAAATTGGAAATCATGTATGGCTGGCTGCGAACTGTATTATCCTGCAGGGTGTGAAAGTAGGTGATCACGCAGTGGTTGCTGCAGGAGCCGTGGTCACAAAAGATATTCCAGAAGGCGAGATTTGGGGTGGTATTCCTGCGAAATTTTTAAAGAAAAGATCCATATGAAATATATCGTAGTGCATGCAGGTAGAAGAGACGATTATCAGGTGGCTTTGGCGCTTGCTGAAGAAAATGCCCTAAAGTTTCTGGTTACAGATTTTTATGCACCATACGATAGTATTCTTATAGGTAATTTGATAAAAATTTTACCAAAATCGATTCAGTCCAAATTTTTAAAAAGATACAAACCGGGTTTAAGCAGCACATTGGTTTTTATCAGTTACCTGTCCATATTTTACGAAATATTATATATTCTTACCCGAAATATCAAATACAGTACACATAAGGACAAAGCATTGGGAAATGCTGCCAAAAAACTTTCAGTGAAGCATGGCATACCGGTTCTAAGTATGAATACCTATGCAAAATATGCCTTTGAAGGAAATAAGATACATCCTAAGGTTTTATTTCAGTTTCATCCGCATACTGCATTTGTAAAAAAAATATTAACGGAAGAAATGGAGATTAATCCCATTTCCAGAAAATCATTACTGCAGGAATATGAGTTTTCGGTTTCTGATGAAATTTTAGAACACCTTTCGACAGAGATTCATCTGGCAGATCATATTATTTGCGCTAGCGGCGTTACTGCAAAATCTTTACTAAACGAACGGGTTTCAAAAGATCGTATTAAAGTCATTCCATACGGAGTTGATACCTCTTTTTATCCTTATGAAAAAAGAGAAATACGTGAAAATGGATCGGTTTTTAAAGTAGTTTTTATAGGAAGTTTAAACCAGAGAAAAGGAATTACCTATTTGCTGGAAGCGCTGGATGGCCTTCCGAATGTAGAACTTCATATTATTGGTAGAGGTATTTTTGATATGGACCTGATCAGCAAGTATAGGGTAAAAGTCAGCATACATAAAAACATACCGCATGACGAGATGATTTCTATTTTACAGAATTCTCATTGTTTTGTATTACCTTCGCTGGTAGAAGGTTTCGGGCAGGTGATTCTTGAGGCAATGGCTACAGGAATTCCGGTAATTGCATCAGAAAATACAATTGCGGCAGATATTATTATTGATGGGGAAAACGGATTTTTGATACCCATAAGAAACCATGCTGCAATTAGAGAAAAAATACAGATGCTGATTAATCATCCTGAAAGGGTTCAAATAATAGGAGATGCAGGATTTCAAACCTCTGAAAAGCTAAATTGGAAAACTTTCAGGGCGCAAATAATTACTGATCTTAAAAGTCTTTATTATAAAAAGTGAAAATGGAGTTTTATATATTAGGAAGTTTATTTTTATTAGGTCTTCTAATGGTTGCGAGAGATTTTCGCAAACATTTTCTTATTTTATTTATTTTACTTATTTATTTTATATGTTTTTTTCTGGGGCCTTTGAATTCTGTCAATCTTAATAAATATACCCATCTTGGCGGTAATTTTTTTGATGGATTTTATGACACTTTAGATTTATATTCTATCGGGATTTTCTGCTTGCTAACAGGGTATGGTCTTGCTTTTAGGTTTTCTAAAAAAAGAATTTCTGATAAAAGAAAAAAATTTGTTTTAAATCCCAATTATAAATACTACATGTGGCTCTTCTTTTTATCATTGGTCTCAATGATCGGGCGGAATGTAAGTGAGGGTGTTTATGGTGGAGGTTTTTTCAATTATTTGGTTTTTCTGGGAGATTCTCTTATCATAGCATTTATCATTTTAATTTATGAGAAAAAATTCAACAAACCTTGGCTGTGGGTCCTTTTGGCAGCATCCCTGCTTTGTTATATGATCTTAGGGTTCAGATACAGAATATTATTGTTCATCATAGGCATTATTTATCATTTTGTAATCACCAATAAACTTTCTGGTAAAACTATTATAAAATGGATTTTTATAGGGATGGCAATTTCATATGCAATTAATTTTATTACTTTAAACAGAACCGCGCTTAAAACATTAGAATTCAGTGATGTAACCTTTGAGTCAAAAGTAGAAAATGGATTGTCTCCATATCAATTGGTTATGCATCAGACTGATAATTACAAAACCGAAATGATGATCGTCAATCATATGAGAAATAATAATGTGGAGTATGATTACGGAGAATCTATGTTTGTCCATATCTTGGTAAGAATTATCCCGGCAACTTTTTTTGAAGGAAATAAGAAGCCGGAAATTCCTCAGATGAATATCATTAAAAGTTCATTTAATTCTAAAGAAGGAAGGTATGCTGGAGCTGCCGTTTCTAATGTCATTGAATATTATATCGCCTTCGGTCTTTTCGGGATCATATTTTTTATGACTGTACTAGGAATATTTCTGGGATATATTTCTAAAAAAACAGATCTGAATGTACCCAGAGACCGTGTAATCATTGTACTGATTGCAATGGTAATGTTTCAGGAAATTACCCGGGGATATTTGCCTCAGAATGTTACCTTACTGGTTTTTCTGCTCATTACTCTAAAATTATTTTATAAAAAACAATATGTTAGCAATAGTAACCAACATACCAACGCCGTATAGAACCGCTTTTTTTAATATCCTGAATCAGGAATTGTTGAAAAAGGGCGATTCCCTTCATGTTATTTATTGTGCAAAAACAGAAACCGGAAGACATTGGAAATTTAATCCCGATGAAAATACCTACCCTTATACTTTTTTAAAAGGTTTTCATCCGGAATTTAAAGGCTTTTATCCTCATATTAATTTTGGGCTTATTTCCTGCCTGAAAAAGCTTAAGCCCGATTGGGTATTGCTTGCAGGAAGCTGGAATGCTCCCGCAACAATCAATGTTCTTCTTAATAAAAAGAACATAAACATCCCTGTTTTATTCTGGAGTGAAGGACATATTGACGCACAGGTACGCTCTAATCAATACGTGGATTATTTAAGAAAAAAAATATTACGCAACATTGATTATTTTGTAGTTCCCAATTTAAAATCAAAAGAATATATTCATCACTATAATACAGATGCTATTGCAGATTTTTTACCCAATACGGTAGATGAAGAATTTTTCTCACTTTCTGAGAGTGATTCCAAAGCAGAGAGCAGAAACAGAAAAAACCTGCCTTCAGATAAAACTATTATTGTTTTGGTCTCATCATTAGATCAGCGAAAAGGGGTTTTAGAGTTTTACGAAGCTTTCAAAAAATCCAATATTGAAAACCTGTATGTCGTACAGATTGGAACCGGAGAGTTCTACGAAACATTACAGCAGAAAATAAAAGAAGACCGGCTTTCAGATCATTATATGCTTACCGGTCAGCTTGAAGCAAAAGAGGTGAGAGAATATCTGGTTGCAGCAGATGTATTTGCACTTCCTACCAAGTCTGACCCGAATCCTTTAAGCCCCATAGAAGCTGCATTTCTAAAAAAAGCACTTCTCATTTCTTCAAAAGCAGGGAATTCAAAGGAATTGATTCCCAACAATGAAAATGGCTGGATTATCAGCGAAATCACTCAGGAACATCTGACGAAAAGTATTAATACTGTTGCAGAAACAAGTAGAGCTCAGTTAGAGGAAATGGGTGAACAATCTTTCAGAATTGCTTCAGCATCATTTACAAGAAAAAAAGCAGCTGAAAATCTAATCTCATTTTTACAAAAAATAAAAAAATGAAATTGATTATAGATAATTCTAATCTTTTCGCAGGAGGCGGCTTACAGGTGGCCGCATCATTTTTAAGAGATTTAAAGAAAAGTAATCTCTCGGATGAATTTCACGTGATCCAGTCTGTCAATTGCGCCAATATTATTGGAGATGAGATCTTTCCGGATAATTTTACTTTCTATAACCTGAACAAAACTGAAGAAAATTCTAAAACAAAAAGAATCAAAAGTGTAAAAAGAATCGAAAACGCCATTGCACCAGACTGTATTTTTACCCTTTTCGGGCCTTCATATCATAAAAGTAGATTTCCAAAACTGGTAGGTTTTGCCATTCCCTTTATTATTTATCCGGATTCTCCGTTTTTCAAACTTACTTCATTCAAAGAAAATCTCTACTATAGAATTCTGTCGGTAATAAAGATCTACAGCTTCAAAAAATATTCTGATGCATTGGTTTTTGAAACAGAAAATGCAAGAAGAATCTTTACGGAAAGAGAACGCTTCAAAAAAGATAGTTTTACAGTAGGAAATACACTGAATGAAATTTTTTTAAAACCGGAATGTTGGGTTGATTTTGAAAGTCTGCCCTCATCATCCTGCAATATTTTATTTTTAACGGCCAATTATCCGCACAAAAATATGCAGATCCTTCCTGAGCTTATTGAAATCCTCAGGAATAAGCTGAAATCAAAAGATTTTAAATTTCTCATTACCCTTCAAAAAGAAGATCTGAATTTTCCTGAAGCAATTAATGAAAATATAGAATACTTGGGAAAAGTAGAATTAGAAAAAATTCCGTCATTATATATGCATAGTGATATTGTGTTTATTCCTACGTTATTAGAGGTTTTCTCGGCAACCTATTTAGAAGCTATGCGGATGAAAAAACCGATTGTAGCATCAGATTTAGGATTTTCTCGTGATATTTGCAGAGATTCTGCTTATTTTTGTGAACCTACAAATGCTGAGTCATACGCAGTTGCTATTCATTCATTAATGAATAACGATCATCTCAGGAATAATTTGGTAAGTAAAGGAACAGAAAATTTAAAACGTTTTGGCTCAAGCATGGATAGAACGAATAAGTATCTCAATATTATAAATAAACTGATTAAAAATTATGAAAATTCAAAATAAAACACTTCTTATAACAGGAGGTACAGGCTCATTCGGAACAGCCGTATTAAACAGATTTTTGCATACTGATCATTTTAAAGAGATCCGTATTTTTTCCCGTGACGAAAAGAAGCAGGACGATATGAGAAATTTGTACAAAAACGATAAAATAAAATATTATATCGGTGATGTAAGAGATTTTTCAAGTGTAGAACCGGCAACAAGAGGGGTAGATTATATTTTTCATGCCGCAGCTTTAAAACAGGTCCCTTCATGTGAATTTTTCCCGATGCAGGCTGTTAAAACCAATGTTGAAGGTACGCAGAATGTAATTCGTGCCGCTACGGCTAATAAAGTGCAGAAAGTGATCTGTCTATCTACCGATAAAGCAGCCTATCCTATCAACGCGATGGGAATTTCCAAAGCGATGATGGAAAAAGTAGCCGTAGCAGAATCCAGAAATACAACGGAAACAGTAGTTTGCCTTACGCGTTACGGGAATGTGATGGCGTCAAGAGGTTCTGTAATTCCTTTATTTTTAAATCAGATTCAGAAAGGAGAACCTATCACGATTACCGATCCGAATATGTCACGTTTTTTTATGTCATTGGAAGATGCCGTAGACTTGGTTCTGTTTGCTTTTGAACATGCAAATCCCGGAGATTTATTTGTAAATAAAGCTCCTGCAGGAACAATTGGTGACTTGGCAAAAGCCTTAATTGAGCTTACCGGGAAAGAAGTCCCTGTAAAAGTTATAGGAACCCGTCATGGTGAAAAACTGTACGAAACCTTATGTACACGTGAAGAGATGGCTAAAGCGGAAGATATGGGAGATTTTTACCGTGTTCCTGCAGATAACCGTGACCTGAACTATGCACAGTATTTTTCCGAAGGGGAAGAAGAAGTAGCGCATATTGAAGACTATCATTCTCATAATACAGAACAGCAGGGTGTAGAAGGCTTGAAAAAACTGATTTCTACATTACCGCTGATCCGTAAAGAGGTATTCGGAGAAGATGTAATGCAATATCCTTAATCTGATAGAAGCATGTTACTGGAAGGAAAAAGTCATCAGGATGAAAGAGGCATCATTACCTACAATAATGATTTTGATCTCTCACAGATTAAAAGAATCTATACCATAGAAAATCATTCTACAGATTTTATTCGTGGTTGGCAGGGCCATAAGATAGAACAGCGCTGGTTTGCGTGTATGAAAGGAAGCTTTGAAATTTCAGTGATCATTGTGGATGATTTTATATATCCTTCCAGAAAGGTAACCATTCAGAAATATCTGTTAAAAGATGATGTATTGACCTATTTGCACATTCCTTCTGGCTGCATCACGGCCATTCAGGCAAAAGAAGAAAACAGCAAGCTGTTGGTTTTAGCAGATTATAGTCTGGGAGAAATCAATGATGAATACAGATACAGTTTAGACTATTTTAAAACGATACAATAATTGATAATCGGTTGCGCCGAAAGTCAGCAAAAGCGAATAAAGATGAAAAAAATCGGAATCACCGGTCAGAATGGTTTTGTCGGAAGACATTTGTACAATACGTTAGGTTTATTTCCTGAAGAATTTCAGAGAGTTGATTTCAATAAAGACTATTTTGAAAATCAGAATCAGCTGGATCAGTTTATTGCAGAATGTGATGTTATTGTACATCTTGCAGCCATGAACCGCCATGAAAGCGAGCAGTTTATCTATGAGACCAATGTAGGTTTAGCTCAAAAATTGGTTGATTCTTTAAAAAGAACCGATTCAAAAGCACACGTGATGATTTCCTCTTCCACTCAGGAAGAAAAAGACAATCTATATGGAAGATCCAAAAAAGAAGGCAGGGAAGCTCTTGCTAACTGGGCCGGAGAAAATGGAGGTAAAATTACAGGATTGATCATTCCAAATGTATTCGGTGCTTTCGGGAAACCTTTCTACAATTCTTTCGTTGCTACATTTTGCTATCAGTTAACACACGGAGAAACTCCGACGATTGCCAATGATGGGGAGGTGAAATTGATTTATGTGCAGGAATTGGTTGATATGATTATCAGAGAAATCAGAGAAGGCAACAGTAAAGCTGAGTTTTCCATAGAACCTACCGCAACCAAAAAGGTTTCCGAGGTTTTAGCTTTACTCAATGATTATAAAACCAAATATTTTGATGGTGGGGAAATTCCTGTAATCAATGATTCTTTTGAACATAACCTATTCAATACCTATCGTTCGTATATTGATTATAAAAGCCATTTTCCCGTAAAATTTACCCAACATAAAGATCCGAGAGGCGCTTTTGTAGAAGTAATCAGACTAGGAATTGGCGGGCAGTGTTCTTTTTCAACTACAGTTCCGGATATCACAAGGGGAAATCATTACCACACGAGAAAAATTGAGCGTTTTGCCGTAATAAAAGGCAAAGCTTTGATTCAGTTGAGAAAAATAGATACCGATGAAGTCTTAGATTTTTATCTTGACGGAAATGAGCCTGCTTATGTAGATATGCCGATTTGGTACACCCATAATATTAAAAATATAGGAGAAGAAGAATTGTATACGATCTTCTGGATTAATGAAGCTTTTAATCCTGAAGATTCAGATACTTATTTTCTGGAAGTTTAGTTAAATAATAACCTTAAACACTGCTATACAAGCCGATCGCTGAAATGCAGGAGCAAAACCATACAATGAAAAAACTTAAAGTTATGACGGTTGTGGGAACACGGCCAGAAATCATCAGATTATCACGCGTGTTAGATGCTTTAGATGCTTCCGAAGCTGTAGAACATATCATTGTTCACACAGGACAAAACTATGATTACGAATTAAACCAGATTTTTTTTGAAGATTTAGGACTTCGTAAACCAGATTATTTCCTGGAAGCTGCCGGAAAAACAGCTACAGAAACAGTAGGGAATATTTTAATTAAAATTGATCCGTTATTAGAAGAATTAAAGCCTGATGCATTTTTGGTTTTAGGAGATACCAACTCTTGTTTGTGCGCCATTCCTGCAAAGAAAAGACATATTCCTATTTTCCACATGGAAGCAGGAAACAGGTGTTTTGACCAGAGAGTTCCGGAAGAAACCAATCGTAAAATCGTAGATCATACTTCAGATATTAATTTAACGTACTCGGATATTGCAAGAGAATATCTTCTAAGAGAAGGGCTTCCTGCAGACAGAATCATTAAAACGGGTTCTCCGATGTTTGAGGTTCTGAATCATTATTTGCCTCAGATTGACGCTTCCGATGTTCTTAAAAAATTAAATCTTGAAGAAGGAAAGTTCTTCGTCGTATCTTCTCACCGCGAAGAAAATATCAATTCTGAGAAAAATTTCAGAGGATTAATGACTTCTCTCAATGCCATTGCAGAAAAATATCAATATCCGATTATTGTTTCTACGCATCCGCGTACCCAGAATATGATTGATAAAATGCAGATCGAGATGCGTCCCGAAATTCAGTTTCTGAAACCTTTAGGATTCCATGATTATAATGCATTGCAGAAAAGAGCATATGCTGTACTTTCTGATTCAGGAACCATCTCAGAAGAATCTTCAATACTGAATTTCAGAGCATTAAATATTCGTCAGGCGCACGAAAGACCGGAAGCGATGGAAGAAGCAAGTGTAATGATGGTAGGTTTGTCTCCCGAACGCATTTTGCAAGGTTTAACGCAGGTTTTACAGCAAAAAACAGGATCGGAGAGAAATTTCAGGCCTGTTTCTGATTATTCGATGCCGAATGTGTCTGAAAAAGTGGTGAGAATTATTATTTCATATACCGATTATATTAAAAGGACTGTCTGGTCGGAAGAAATATAAAATGAATTTGCTTTTTCTGACTTTAGCTGAAATTAGCTCTGTGGAAGAACGGGGTATTTATCAGGATCTGTTGCGTAAATTCCGTAACGAAGGTCATGATGTTACCATTGTATCACCCGTTGAAAGACGGAAGGGGATTGCTACTAATTTCAATACGAAAAAAGGGGTTTCAATACTGCAGGTAAAAACATTAAATATTCAGAAAACCAATATTATAGAGAAAGGAATCGGTACTATTGCCATTGAATACCAATATCTTGCAGCTATAAAAAAACATCTTACCGGTAAAAAGTTTGACCTTGTGCTGTATTCCACACCGCCGATTACTTTTGCAAAAGTCATTGAATATATTAAAAAGAGAGACCATGCAAAATCGTATCTTCTTTTAAAAGATATTTTCCCTCAGAATGCAGTAGATATGAAAATGCTGAAAGAAGGCGGTTTTTTACATAAGCAGTTTTTAAAAAAAGAAAAAAAACTTTATCACATTTCAGATACTGTGGGTTGTATGTCTCAGGCAAATGTAGATTTTGTACTGCAAAACAATCCGGAAATCAGTAAGAATAAAGTTGAGGTAAATCCCAATACGATAGAACCGGTTGTTTTTAATTATTCTGACCTGCAGAAAAAAGCTATCCGTAAAAAATATCAGGTTCCGACCGATAAAAAAGTATTTGTATACGGAGGAAATCTGGGGAAACCACAAGGTTTGGATTTTTTATTAGAAACTATTCTGGCAACTGAAACTCAAGATGTATTTTTCTTGATAATAGGCGACGGCACAGAATTTCAGAAAATTCAGGAATGGTTTAATAATAAGAAACCTGCCAATGCAAAACTTTTGCAGCGTTTGCCGAAGGAAGATTACGATCAGCTTTTGGCATCGTGTGATGTAGGATTGATATTTTTAGATAAAAACTTTTTGATTCCTAATTTTCCTTCCCGTTTACTATCCTATCTGGAAATGAAAATGCCGGTCATTGCAGCGACAGATCCTAATACAGATATTGGCGATGTTATTGAAGAAGCACACTGCGGGTATAAAGTAATGGCAGGAAATCAGGATGAAATGCAGCTGAAAATAAAATTGATACTGAATAGCAATATAAAGGAAATCGGAGAACGCGCGGAAAAGCTGTTGCTGAGTAAATATACAGTAGATCAGTCCTATCATTTGATTATGGAAAAAATAGAGTGATGTATAAAAATTATATTAAAAGAATAATAGATTTCATGATCGCACTCGTAGGATTGCTGATCTTAAGTCCTGTTTTTATTGTGGTGACCATTGGTCTGTATTTTGCGAATGACGGCAAACCTTTCTTTTTTCAGGCGCGACCGGGGCTGAAAGAGAAAATTTTTAAGATCATCAAATTCAAAACGATGAACGATAAAAAAGATGCATCCGGAAATCTGCTTTCTGATGCCGAAAGACTGACTGCGATTGGCGCTTTTGTACGCAAAACCTCATTAGATGAAATACCGCAGCTGATAAATATACTTAAAGGAGATATGTCTCTGATAGGACCACGTCCGTTATTGCCACAATACTTACCTTTGTATAATACAATTCAGAAGCGGAGACATGATGTACGTCCCGGTATTACAGGATGGGCGCAAATCAACGGAAGAAACGCCATTTCCTGGGAAAAAAAGTTTGAACTGGATATTTGGTACGTAGACCATCTCTCGTTTGCAACAGATCTTAAAGTTTTTTTAAATACATTTAAAAAAGTTTTTAAACGTGAAGGGATCAATCAGGGAGGACAGGCAACTGCAGAGCCTTTTAATGGATATAATTAAATTAAATACATGAAAAATATTGCCATATTTGGTGCAGGAGGATTTGGAAGAGAAGTAAAAACAATTATTGACGCAATCAATACAGAAAATTCAGACACTTATCAATTCATCGGTTTTTTTGATGATGCGCTGGAAAAGGGATCTTTTGTTAATAATTACCCTGTTTTGGGAGGTATTCATGATGTCAATCAATACGAAAAAGAGATCTCTCTTGTTATCTGTATCGGCGATCCCCAAATAAAAAAGAAAATCATTTCTAAAATTAATAATAAGAATATTTTATTTCCTACCATCAAACATCCGAAAGCTTCCGTTACCGATGAGTTTGTAACCATAGGAAAAGGCTGTATCATCTGTGAAGGAACCATTATTACCTGCAATATTACCATCAAAGATTTTGTGATCCTTAATCTGATGTGTACCGTAGGACATGATACTGTTATTGAAGAGTATTGTTCGTTTATGCCTTCAGTCAATATCTCCGGTGAAGTAAAAATTGAACAGGGAGTTTATGTAGGAACGGGCGCTAAAATTATCAATTTATTAGAAATAGGAGAAAACACCATTGTAGGGGCCGGAGCTGTAGTTTCAAAATCATTGCCCCCGAACTGCACCGCTGTAGGAATTCCTGCAAAACCCATAAAATTTCACGACTAAAAAATAGAACTATGCAAGACAAAATATGGCTTTCATCACCTCATATGGGAGGAAACGAACTGAAATATATTCACGAAGCTTTTGATGCCAATTGGGTAGCACCTTTAGGACCCAATGTAGATGGTTTTGAAAAAGATCTGGAAGCTTTTTTAAATGATGATGTAAAAGTAGCCGTCCTTTCAGCGGGAACAGCAGCATTGCATTTAGCATTAATAGAATGTGGTGTGATGTATGGTGATGAGGTCATTTGCCAGTCGATGACGTTCTCTGCATCCGCAAACCCTATTGCTTATTGCGGCGCAAATCCGGTATTTATTGATTCAGAAAAAGATACCTGGAATATGTGTCCGGTTGCATTGCAAAAAGCGATTGAAGACAGAATCTCAAAAGGTAAGAAGCCAAAAGCCATTATTGTAGTCCATTTATACGGGATGCCTGCTAAAATGGATGAAATTTTAGAAATTGCTGAAAAATATCAGATTCCGGTTATTGAAGACGCTGCAGAAGCATTAGGATCAACCTACAAAGGCAGATCATGCGGAACATTCGGGCGTTTCGGTATTTTATCATTCAACGGAAATAAAATCATCACCACTTCCGGTGGCGGCGCATTGGTTTGTCACACTCAGGAAGATAAAGATAAAACGGTTTTTCTTTCTACTCAGGCACGGGACAACGCTCCCCATTACCAGCATTCTCACATCGGGTTTAATTACCGTATGAGTAATATTGTAGCAGGAATCGGCCGTGGTCAGATGGAAGTATTAAAAAGCAGGGTGGAAGCACGTAGAAAAATGCATAATTTTTATGTAGATCTGTTTAAAAATATTGACGGGGTGACCGTTTTTTCAGAACCTGCGGATGATTATTATTCCAATCACTGGCTTTCTGCTATTATTGTTGATGAAGAAAAAACCGGAAAAAACCGGGAAGATGTACGTCTGGCTTTTCTGGAAGATAATATAGAATCGCGACCGCTTTGGAAACCGATGCATATGCAGCCTGTTTTTGAAGATGCTCCTTATTACGGAGATCAAGTTGCCGAAAAACTATTTGAAAACGGATTATGTTTGCCTTCCGGATCAAACTTGTCCGATCAAGATCGCGACAGAATTTCAAAAATAATCAAGCAATTGTTTGCTTAATCACTTTAAATCTGCTTGTCTTGATGATAAGCAGATTTTTTTTTCGGGATATTTTACATATATTCCGGTATTGAAATTTAAAATTGTAGGTGGTAAAGGAAGCAGAAAAATTCAACTTTTTACCTATATTTGCCATCCAATACAACACGTGTGAAAAAATATCCTTGGTGGAAAGCAATGATGGATTATGGGTTAACCTCCATTGCAATTGTGCTCCTGCTGCCGCTTTTTTTGATTTTAATCATCATATCATCATGGGATACGGGTTTTCCGGGGCTGTTCAGTCAGGAAAGAATTGGGAGGCACGGCAGAAAGTTTGTTATCTATAAATTCAGGACCTATCATCCCGTCACTTCTCATAAATCAAAAATCGGAATCTGGTTAAGAAAAACCAAGCTTGATGAGCTTCCGCAACTCTTTAATATCCTTAAAGGCGATATGTCACTGGTAGGACCGAGACCGGATATTGAAGGCTATTATGACCGGCTCACCGGAAACGAGCGTCTTATTCTGAACCTGAAACCGGGACTTACGAGTGAAGCGGGAATAATGTTCCGCAATGAAGACTATATTCTAAGTCTGCAGGAAAATCCTTTACAATATAATGACGAAATTATTTTTCCTGAAAAAATAAAAATGAATCTGGAATACTATCATCATTTTTCTTTTCAAAAAGATGTTTTGATATTAATGAAAACTTTTAAAAATATGATTTGAACATCTTGATTATTCTGGTTTAATTTAACAAAAAATTAAAAATAATATGAATATGTTTGTTAATTAGTAGGTGAAATAACAAAGAAGTTGAAAAACAAATATTAAACAATTAATTGATAATACTGCACAGTTTCTATAAAATATAAATATATTTGCACGTTTAAAATAAAATTAAATTTTAAATTGACTTAACAATCCTTCAAAATGGATAAGAATTACAATAATAAAGAAAAAACTGACCTCAACGAAATACTAGCTCCTTATTTAAGGAGATGGAAATACTTTGTCGCTATAATTTTCACAATGTTGCTATTAGGAATTTTTATCATAAAATCTATAGCCCCTGTTTATAAGATTCAAACATCAGTGCTAATAAAGGATGCTAAAAAAATGTCTTCTGCATCTGGAGATTTTGGTGTTTTACAAAGTTTTGGTGCTTTTTCCGGAATGGGTACCAATAGTATTGAAAATGAACTTGGGGTTTTTAGTTCTAAAACTATTGTGGAAGATGTTTTAAAAGATAATAATTTTCAAATTTCTACTTATTCTAAGCAAAGATTTAGCGATTTAGAACTTTATGGGACCACCAATCCCTATATAATAAATGTAATCCAAGAAAAAAAGAATATAGATTTGCCTAAAGAGCCGGTGTATATTAAAACCAAAAATAATGATGTAATACTGTCTTCCAAAGAATGGGAAAAAGATATTGTAACGTCATTCAATACAACAACAAGCCTGCCTTTTGCAGTTATAATGATTCGTAAAAATCCCAATTTTCAAGCGCCTTATAAAACAGATATATCAAAAATTTATTTTAATTATAGTGATTTTGAAAGCACTGTTAATGATTTTCAGGAAGCATTAACGGTAGATTTGCTGGATAAAGATGGTACAATAATAAATATTTCTGTTGACTTTCAAAATAAAGATAAAGCAAAAGACTTTCTTAATGGGTTGGTAAGACAATATAACATTTATGCAATTAACGATAAAAATATTGAGTCTAAAAAAAGCAAAGATTTTATAGATAAAAGAATAGCGCTTATATCGAATGAATTGGGTAGTGTAGAAACTCAAAAAGAAGGATTTAAATCGAGTAATAATATTGTTGACCTGCCTACAGAAGCTAAAATAAATCTTCAGCTTAAGGAACAAAGCAAAACTCAATTATTAGAGATAGGTACACAATTGGAATTAACTAAGATTCTACAGAATTCTCTTGATAAAAAAGGTTCAGGTGATGTTCTGCCGCTTAATATAGGTTTGGATAATGAATCAGCAGGAAAGGCAATTCAAGAATATAATTCACTGGTTCTGCAAAGAAATAAATATTTGCAGGAAGCTACACCAGATAATCCCTTAGTAAAAATTGCCAATAAGCAAATAGAAGAAATGAAATCTTCATTAACGGAATCTTTACAGAAGAATGTTATTTCTTTACAATTTGCAAGGAGAAAAGTTGAAAGTCAATTAGGAGAGTCAGAACAAATGATCGGAAAGATTCCAACCCAGGAAAAACTTTTCAGAAGCATAGAAAGACAACAGCAGATAAAAGAAAATCTGTATTTATTGCTTCTGCAAAAGCGGGAAGAGGCTGCGATCACTATGGAAATCACTGCTGAAAAGGCAAGAGTGATTGATAAAGCATTCGTTTTTAAAAAACCTGTAGCTCCTAAAAAAATGATCATTTTGGGTGTATGCTTTTTATTAGGTGCTTTAATTCCATTTATCTTCATCTATTTAAAACAACTTTTACAAAGTACAATCATCAACAGATCAGATCTGTCAAAGCTCACAAAACTGCCGGTAATTGCAGAGATTCCTAAGTTTAAGAATAGACAAAACAATTTAGTTGCATTTAATGATGTTTCTCCGATGGCTGAATCATTTAGGATATTTGTGACTAACTTAAGATTTCTCTTACAAGTAAAAGATACGCCTCAAACTATTTTGGTTACTTCATCTGTAAAGGGAGAAGGCAAAACATTTGTTTCAACTAATTTATCAATTATATTAGCGTCTTCTCGAGATAAAGTTTTGGTCATCGGAGCAGATATACGAAATCCGCAGTTACAGCGATATAATCCTTCTATGAAAGCTGCAAAGGGGTTAACCGAGTTTTTAAGCGGAGAAATAACTGCAATTGAGGAAATAATTCATCCAAGCGGATATAATGAAAACTGTGATTTTATTTATTCAGGCTCTATACCTCCCAATCCTACAGATCTATTGCAAAATGGCAAATTAGATGAACTTTTACATTCTATAAAATCTCAAAATAAGTATAAATATATTGTTTTGGATACAGCGCCGCTTTTATTAGTTACAGATTCTTTCCTTATTGCAGATAAGAGTGATGTAATTGTATTTGTCACTAGATCTGAGGTTACGGAAAAAAGCTATATAGAGTTTTTAAATACTTCTGTAGAAGAATCCAAACTTAAAAATGTAGGTATTGTTTTAAACGGGATATCTGATTCAAATTTCGGATATGGCAATAAATATGGCTACGGCTATCAAGCTGAAGATAAAAAATGGTGGCAGAAATTTCTGGGTAATTAATTGAATTTTGAAAAGGACTCTTAGTTTAAAATCTAATTATATACTTAATGTAATAAGAATGGGATCTGGTGCTGCTGTCGGTCTTCTTACCATGCCTTATATCAATAGAGTTTTGGGTCCAGAATATATTGGTAAAGTAGAATATATCAACACAATTATCAATTATTTTTTACTTTTTACCGCATTGGGAATCCCAATGTATGGTATAAGGGAAATTTCAAAAGTTAGAAATAAACCTGCAGTCAGGGCAAAGATTCTTACTGAATTATTAATTATACTGGGAGTGACCAGTATCATCTCTTATTTACTGCTTTTCGGGGTATTATATAATTTAAATTATTTTGCGAGCTATAGGGATATTATTCTTATTATGAGCTCTATGATATTTTTAACTAATATCGGAGCTGAATGGTATTTTCAGGGAGTTGAAGACCAATTATATATTACTCTGCGCTATGTGGGGGTAAGAATCTTGATGGTTATATTAATGTTTTTGTTTATTAAATCTTCAGACGATTCTGATATTTATGCTTTTTGTATAGTTCTTACAAGCTGCGGTGCAAACATTCTTAATTTTTACGTATTATCTAAGATTATTTATAGAGAACGGAAATCTATAAAACTCTTAAATGTTAGAAGGCATATTAAGCCTATATTGACAATGTTTATAGCAACAATTTCTGTTAGTATTTATCTCTATTTAGATTATCTGCTGATCGGAATGCTGGCGGACGACAAAAATATTGGATATTATTCTGTGGCCAACAGATTGGTTAGATTTGTAATTAGTTTTATTACCATTATTGGAGCCGTCATGTTACCCAGATTATCCTTTCTTTATAAAGAAGACAAAGAATTATACTTTGTATACCTTCATAAAAGTTTTACTTTTCTACTTTTAGCATCATTGCCATTTACAGTTTATTTTTTAGTTTTTGCAGAGCCTATTATAAATCTTATTGCAGGCAAGGGGTTTGAGTCATCTATATTAACCATGAGAATTATTTCTCCTCTGTGTATTATAGTAAGTATTGCTTATTTCATGGGTTTTTTAATATTATATCCTCAAAACAAAGAGAAAATATATACCTATGCTACTTTGATATCTGCGGTATTTAGTATTGCAGTTAACTTTTTCGCAATAAAGTATTATCAACAAAATGGCGCAGCGGTTGTTGGAGTTTTATCTGAATTATTAGCAATAATAATTATGTCTTTCTTTTTAAAAAAGAACTCAATGCTGCCAAAACTATTTTCCGGAAATTTTTATAAAATTATAACAGCTTCTTTTGCTATGCTGTTGGTTTCTATACCCCTAATTATATTTTTTCAGAAAGGAATATTGTACTTTGTGTTGATCTCTCTATGTTCTTGGGGCATTTACCTGTTAACATTAATTTTATTAAAAGAAAAAGAAACTTACCATATGTTGGGTAGATTGATAAAAACGGTGAAATAATAAGTTGTAGCGATAATAATAATGATTATAATCAAGACGAGATAACGATAAATTAGACATTTTAACTAATAAATATTAAAATACAAAAATGATATTATTACTTTTCATTTTATTTACAATAGTATCAATTTTTTTTATAATTGATACAAAAAATAAAGTAGTTAGTATAAGTATTATAATTGTATTGGCAATATTATTAATTCTTACTGCAGGCTTTAGAGATAAAGATATTGACAACGATTATTATATATATTTTGACAAGTGGAGAACAAATAATATGAAAGCCGATGTCGAATATTCTTTTATACTTATAAAAGATATCATCAAAAACCATTTTAACCTAAGCTTCATTTATTTATTATTAACGTATGCTACTTTAGGCGTTGTTGCAAAATTACACGGAATCAAAAAGTTAAGTCCTTTTTTATACGGGTCAATCTTAATCTATTTGAGTCATTACTATATTCTGCACGAAATCACACAAATTAGAATTGGTGTCGCAACAGGGTTTTTATTAATTTCTTTCTATTATAAATCAAAAAATGATTATGTGAATTTTTTTGTATTTATGATAATTGCTATCTTTTTTCATCAATCAAGCTCAATGGCACTTTTTCTGATTTTGGTAAATAATACGAAGAAAAATTTAAAGCCTTATCTTTTTTTGGTTCCTGCGGGGTATTTATTATATTTTTCAAATACTTATTTTAACTTATCTATACCGATCCCTTATTTTCAGAGTAAAATTGAAGTATATAAAGAAGCTACAGAGGCTGGCTTTATTGAAGATTCGACCATAAATGTATTTAATATTTTATTTTTATTGAGAATCGCTATTCTATATCTTCTGGTTTATTTTGAAGATCGAATAAGCATTCATTTGCCATCATTCTTTTTTTTAATAAAAACATACGCAATTTCTCTATTTACTTTTCTGTTTTTTTCAGATATTCCGGTTTTTGCATTTAGGATTCAAGAACTTTTCGGAGTGGTTGAAATCATACTTTTTCCATCAATCATCTTCATTTTCTCAGCACGCTTCATGTGGATTGGAAAATTGATAGTTTGGTGTTTAGCACTTGGATTATTGCTAATAGATATATATTATATAAAACTGGTATCAAGATGATAAATGTAGCCATATTATTATCCACTTACAATGGTGATCAGTTTCTAAAACAACAAATTAATTCCATTTTAGAACAATCATACACAAATTGGGATTTATATATTAGAGATGATAGCTCATCAGATAATACAGTGAAAATCATTGAAGAATATTCTATCAGATATCATAATATTCACTTCATTAAAGATTCTTACCGAAAAGGTGCATGCAAGTCATTTCTTTATTTGCTGGAAAATATAAATTCAGATTATTACATGTTTTGTGACCAGGATGATATTTGGTTACCGGAAAAGATTCAGATGTCAGTCAAAAAAATTCAGCAGGCAGAAGCTGCCAATTCAAATATTCCGATTTTAGTGCATACTGATCTGAAGGTGGTTGATCAGGAATTAACAGAAATTTATCCTTCATTTTGGAAATATTCAAAATTAAAACAGCAATTTTTATCTAAGTTTAATTATCTAGGAGTCTGCAATGGGGTTACAGGCTGCACGGTAATTATAAATAATAAAGCCAAAGAGGTTTCATTACCTTTAAAAAAAGAAGTTCCGATGCATGACTATTGGATTGCACTAAAAGTTGCCCAAATGGGTAAAATTATATATATTAATACCCCTACAATTTTATATAGACAACACAGTAAAAACGAGGTGGGGGCTAAGAAGACGAACAATGCTTACTTTATTTTACAACTGAAGAAAATTAAAAAAACCATTAACAATCAATTGCAGATGTATCAATTTTTAAAGGAAATTGAATATGGATCTTTGCTAAAGTTTTATTGGTATAAAATAACATATACAATTATTAGAAACATATGATTTCCGTTTGCATAGCTACTTATAATGGTGAAAAATATATAAGGCAACAGCTTGATTCGATCCTTATTCAGCTTGCCGATGATGATGAAATTATTATTTCAGATGATGGATCACTGGATAATACAATATCAGTTATACATAGTTTTAACGATACGAGAATTAAAATATATCATCATAAAAAAGAGAAGCAGAAATTTAGTTTCGTATATGTTGCGAAAAATTTTGAAAATGCTCTAAATAAAGCTAATGGAGAATATATTTTTTTAGCAGATCAAGATGACATTTGGCTTCCTACAAAGGTAGAAAATATGATCTCAGCTCTTAAAAATGCTGATTTAGTAATGTCTGATTGTAAAATTGTTGATGATTCATTAGAATTAATATCTTCTTCAAAGTTCACATTAGAAAATGTAAGAATTGGTTTTTACAGGAATATATATAAGTCTGGATACCTGGGATGTTGTATGGCATTTCGCCGAAAAATCCTAAAATATATTTTACCAATACCCGCAAATGTGCCACACGATTTATGGATTGGCCTTATAACCTCTGATATCGGGATATTTAAATTATTACATACTCCTGCAATTCTTTACAGAAGGCATGATAATAATGTATCTGCAACCAGTTCTTTATTGGTAGAAAAAAATAATAATCTTCCGAAAAATAATAATTCAATTTTATTCAAATTTTTATATAGATTTTATGTGATTAAAGCATATTGTCATATGAAAATGATAAATAAGTTCGGTTTATAGTTTTGCTTTATGAAAATTTTACACGCCATAACATTGGCAGATTTAGGAGGTGCACAAAGCGTATTGATTAATATTTGTAATAATGCTGCTCTGGAAGGGCATGATGTTTATGTTGTGTCTGAAGCAAATGGCCCAATGTGGAAACAGCTGGATAAAAACATAACACAGATAAAAATTCCTCAGCTTCAGAGAGAAATAAACATAAAAAAAGATTTTTCGACCCTAATTGCGTTACGGAAAATATATAAAAAAATAAAGCCGGATGTTGTTCATCTGCATTCTTCAAAAATAGGTGTTCTCGGAAGATTGGCATTTCCTGTACACAAAATCATATACACCGTTCATGGTTTTGATTCAGTGAGAATTGCAAATAGAAAATTTCTTGTATTAGAAAAGCTACTTAAGAATAAAGCTAAATTTATCGTTGCTGTCAGCAAATACGATAGAGAAAAGTTAGCATTGGAAGGCATTCGTAAAAATGTTAAAATGATATATAATGGTATAAATGATGCAGATCTTCATATATTGCCTTTCGATTTAACATCAGAATATTTAAAAAATATTCACGATAAACATATTGTCGTTATGACAATTGCCAGATTAAGTCCCCCAAAAAGATATGATCTCTTCTGTAGCTTAGCAGCACATTTTGTGCACGATGAAAGATTCCATTTCATATGGATAGGGAATAAACAGGGAAAAGGGGATAATTCACAGAATATTACAATGATGGGAGAATTAATTAATGCTTCTGCCTATTTAAAATATGCGCATCTTTTCTTGTTACCTAGTAATTATGAAGGTTTGCCTATCTCTATACTTGAGGCAATGTGTTGTGAAATTCCTGTAATAGCATCGAATGTAGGAGGTATTTCGGAAATTCTTAATAATAAAAATGGTTTTGCTGTCGAAAATGAGGTTAAAGAATTTGAAGAAGCAATTAGAAAAATAATGGTTAATAAAGAAACATATAAAACTTATAGTGAAGAAGCAAGATTAAAATATGAAAAAGAATTTACTATTTCAAAAATGTATGAAAAATACATAGATTTGTATAAACAGTGTTAAATTACATCATAATTTAGTAGTTTATCTTTATACAAGAAATGAAAATTATTTAGTTATTTCTCATAATTAAATAATTTTTTTTCAAAAAAATATGCTTAGGTCTCTACTATTACTGATAATGTTTTTTAATGATTAAATAATGTTTTTTTACTGTATGTAGTTTTACAGTATTTCATATATTTGTGCAGATTATTTTTATCTATGAAAGACTAGAGAATATGATATGATGAAAAATTACTTTAATCTTTCAAATAACGAAAGATATTTATTTATTAATGTTAGCAGTATTTCTGAAAAAATTTTTACAGAGGAAAACTTTAGTAAATCTCGTAAATCTGTATTTTTCAGTTCAGATAAAGACCATAGAACAATTTCAGAATATATCAAGAAATTTAATGTTAAGACTATAGTTATTGAAACCTCAGATCTAAATTATTTGCCTGAAAAACTTACAGGTGAGATTGTTGAAGCAAAATTAAAAGGAGTAAAAGTATTTGAAATTCACGAATTTTATGAAAAAATCAACGGCAGAATCCCATTAGTAAAACTTAATTCGCACGAATATTTGGCAGATGATGTATTTTCAATAGGATTAGACCAGTTTGATTTTGTTTTCAAGAGAATTGTGGATGTGTTAATATCGTTAATTCTTCTTCCTTTTGCCTTACTTATTATTTTATTGGGCTGTATCCTTGTTTTTATTAGCTCTCCCGGCAATGTTTTTTTTACCCAGGAAAGAGTTGGGAAAAACTCAAAAACATTTAAAATCTATAAGCTAAGGACAATGACTAAAAAGCATAATGGCAGCTATACGAAAGATAAGGATGACAGACTTTTTCCGGTAGGAAAGTTTTTAAGAAAAACAAAAATTGATGAACTCCCGCAGCTGTTTAATGTTTTAAGTGGCGATATGAGTATTATTGGACCTCGGCCTGAACGTCCAAAATACGTTAAAGAATCTATTGATGAAAATTCTTATTTTGACCTAAGGCATCTTGTAAAACCAGGTGTAACAGGATGGGCTCAAGTTAATCTTCCAAAAGCAACTCCTAAAGATAATCTGGAAAAATTAGAATATGATTTATTTTATATTAAAAATTATTCTTTAGTTTTAGATTTTAAAATACTGCTAAGAACAATAAGTGTTGTCCTTACACTCAACAGTAATTAACATAATGAGAAAGGGTTTTACATTAATCATATTTCTTTTTATTTCTTTTTTTTGTTTTGGACAAAAAATCCCAATTCTTGGATTTATCGGAATTCCGGAAACAGATGCGACTGCCAAAAATTATAAAATAATGCAAGAAGCAGGATTTTCTTTAAGTTTAATGACGTTTTCTAATCATGCTAATGCAATGAAAGCATTAAATGCAGCAAAGCAAACCGGCATTAAATTAATACTTTCTTATCCTGAATTATATTCGGAACCACAAAAAGCGGTTCCAGAGATAAAAAATCATTCTTCATTAGAAGGTTACTATATGGGAGATGAACCACCACCCACAGACTTCCCGGATTATATTAAATTCGTTGAAAAAATAAAAAAATATGATCAGTCACACTTTTTTTACGCAAACCTTTTTCCAAACTATGTCTTACCACAAAATATAGGAAATCTATCATATAATAAATATATCTCAAAAGCAGTGAGCGATCTGCCTATATCATTTATTTCTTTCGATCATTATCCCTTAATCAAGAATAAAGTCAGAGAAAATTTTTACGAAAATTTAGAACTCATTCGTAGGGAATCTAAGCTTACTAACAAGCCCTTTTGGGGATTTGCCTGTACAACAATTCATTTTGATTATCTAAAGCCTGAAATATCCGGAATTAAATTACAACATTTTGCAAATTTACTTTATGGAGCTCAGGGATTACAATATTTCACTTATTGGACCATGAAATCTGATATCACCTGGAAGAAAGATAACTATTCATACGCCATTGTGGATGATCAGGGAAACCCGACCCCCACTTATAATGTGGTTAAAACCGTTAATCAGCAGATCCAGAGACTGGCTTGGATATTTGCGGGTGCAAAATCTGAAGAAATTTATCATACGGGAAATGAAATTCCGCGAGGAACAAAAAAATTAAATTCAATACCAAAAGGATTTAAATTTTTTTCTACATTCGGTAAAAATGCTTTGGTCTCATTGATGTCAAATGGAAATAAAAGGTTTGTAATCATCCAAAATAAATCGTTAGATGAAAATTTAGATTTTAAGTATCAATTGCAGTTTTCTATGAAAAAAGTAAATAACAATACCGGAAAATTACTAGCAGTTTCTACCCTGAAAAAATATAATGATACCATCTTACCCGGAGATATTCTCATATTTACGTACGATCAATAAAATCAATATAAATTTATAATAAGATTTATGAAAATAAAAGAAACTCCGTTAAAAGACTGTTACATCGTAGAGCCTACAGTTTTTGAAGATGATAGAGGATATTTTTTTGAAAAATTCAACGAAAAAGTATTTGAAGAACTTACCGGGATGAACGGTCATTTTGTGCAGGATAATGTTTCAAAATCTTCTTATGGGGTATTAAGAGGATTGCATTTGCAGAAAGGTGATCACGCGCAGGCCAAACTGGTTTCCTGCTTAGAAGGTAAAGTTTGGGATGTAGCGGTAGATCTTCGTGAAGATTCCCCCACATTCGGAAAATGGTTTGGAATAGAGCTTACCGGAGAGAATAAAATTCAACTCTATATTCCAAGAGGTTTTGGGCATGGTTTTTCCGTCCTTAGCGAAAATGCAATATTTGCATACAAATGTGATAACTTTTATCATAAAGATTCTGAAGGAAGCGTACGGTATAATGATAATGACCTTAAAATAGATTGGAAGCTGAACGAAAATGATATTATTCTTTCAGAAAAAGATCAGACGGCACCTTTGTTAAAAGAGAAGAATTATTAATCTCATAGATAAAGCCACTTACTTATAGTGGTTTTTTAATTATTATAACCTCTCTTAATATTTGTATCTTTGCACACTCAAAATAAAAAGATGCGCACAAAATCTGTAGGTAAAAAGAAAATCAATATTGTAACACTTGGATGCTCCAAAAATGTTTATGACTCAGAAGTATTAATGAGCCAGCTGAAAGCCAATGGTAAAGAAGTGGTGCATGAGGATAAAGGAGATATAGTAGTGATCAATACCTGCGGATTTATTGATAACGCCAAAGAAGAATCTATTAATACCATTTTAGATTATGTAGAGGCAAAAAATAGAGGTGAAGTAGAAAAAGTTTTTGTAACCGGATGTTTGTCAGAAAGATACAAGCCGGATTTGATTAAAGAAATTCCTGATGTTGATCAATATTTCGGAACAAGAGATTTACCGATTTTGTTAAAGCATTTAGGGGCAGATTATAAGCATGAATTGGTGGGTGAGAGATTGACAACTACACCAAAACACTATGCATACCTCAAAATTTCGGAAGGTTGTGACAGGCCTTGTTCTTTTTGTGCAATACCACTGATGCGTGGAGGACATATTTCTACACCGATCGAAAAATTAGTCAGAGAAGCGCAGAAACTCGCTAAAGTTGGCGTTAAAGAATTAATTTTAATTGCTCAGGATCTTACCTATTACGGACTTGATATTTATAAGAAACGAGCTTTAGGAGAACTTCTAAACGAATTGGTAAAAGTAGAAGGAATTGAATGGATTCGTCTGCATTATGCATTTCCAAGCGGTTTCCCGGAAGATGTGTTGGATATTATACGCGAAGAGCCTAAAGTGTGTAATTATATTGATATTCCGCTGCAGCACATCAATTCAGATTTGCTGAAATCTATGAAAAGAGGAACTACTCACGAAAAAACAGATGCCTTGTTATCAAAATTCCGTGAAAAAGTTCCTGATATGGCGATAAGGACTACTCTAATTGTAGGCTATCCGGGAGAAACGGAAGAAAGATTCCAGGAACTTAAAGACTGGGTAAGAGAACAGAAATTTGACAGATTAGGATGCTTTACCTATTCTCATGAAGAAAATACAGGAGCTTATGTTTTAGAAGACGATATTCCACAGGAAGTAAAAGAAGCTCGTGTTGAAGAAATTATGGAATTGCAGTCACAGATTTCATGGGAAAAAAACCAACAGAAAATTGGTCAGATTTACAAATGCATTTTCGACAGAAAAGAAGGGAATTACTTTGTAGGAAGAACAGAATATGATTCGCCTGATGTAGACAATACCGTTCTCGTATCAGCAGAAAACACCTATATATCTATTGGTGAATTTGCTTTGGTAAAAATTACTTCCGCAGAAGAATTTGATTTGTATGGTGAATTAATATAAACCATCATTTTTTAATATAGATTAAAACAACAGTTATTCATATAATTGTTGTTTTTTTTTGAATTTATAATTAACTGATAATCAATGATGTTTTTATTAAGATATATGACGAACGGATAAATATAGTTAATAACGTTAACATATTACGTTAATTTTTAACGTTCTTTAACACACACCTCTAATTTCCCTATTCATAGTAACTTACAAGCTTATTTATATTTTATTTAAGTTTTTGTTAACAGTATTTAACATTTGGAATAGGTGAGTAAAAAGTTTCCGTATACTTTTGCCTCGTCAAACAAATAAAGTTCAACATGATGAAAAGATTCATTCTCGTAATCATAATGATGATTTCAACACTAGGTGTTTATTCTTTCAAGAATAATACCGAAGATGCGAAGAAAACAAGTTATGCATCGTACTACCACGATAAGTTTAATGGTAGAAAAACAGCAAGCGGAGAGGTATTTAGCAATTCTAAATTTACTGCCGCAAACAGAACGCTTCCTTTTGGTACTGAAATTAGAGTAACCAATCTGAACAATGGAAAACAGGTGATCGTAACAATTAATGATAGAGGTCCTTTCCATTCATCAAGAGCATTAGATATGTCTAAAGCCGCGTTCGACGAAATCGACGGAACTGCAAAAGGCACGATTCCCGTAGAATATGAAATTGTCAATTAACGTATGATTTAAATTCATAAAAGCCAGCTGATTCAGCTGGCTTTTTATTTTAGATGGTAATTTCTACCAATGCAGGACAATGATCAGAATGCATCGCTTCTTTTAAAATGACCGCTCTCGAAAGCCGGTCTTTTAAACTGTAGGAAGTAAAATTATAGTCCAGCCTCCATCCTTTATTGTTAGCTCTCGAATTTTGCCTGTAACTCCACCACGTATAATTGTCTGGTTGGTCGTTGAAAAACCTGAAGCTGTCTATTAGTTCACACTCTTCAATAAAGTTCGTCAACCATTCTCTTTCCATAGGCAGGAATCCGGATGTATTTTTCAGGCCAACCGGATTATGAATATCAATTGCTTGGTGACAGATATTGAAATCCCCAGAAATAATAAGATTTGGAATTTCTTTTTTTAAATTTTTAATATATGCCAAAAAATCATGGCAGAACTGCATTTTAAATTCCAGTCTTTCAATATTGGATGCTGAAGGAACATACACCGAGATTACAGAAAACGCATCAAAATCTGCGCGGATAACCCTGCCCTCATTGTCATAGCTTTCGATTCCGCAGCCGTATTCTACATGATTGGGTTTTATCTTTGTAGCAATTCCTACACCACTATACCCTTTACGTACTGCCGAATGCCAGTAACTGTAATATCCGGCGTTTTCGAGACTTTTAATATCGATCTGATCATTTCCTGCTTTGCTTTCCTGAATGCAGATAATGTCGGGATCGGCTGTATTTAGCCAGCCCAAGAAGTCCTTTGTAAAAGCTGCCCTTATTCCGTTAACATTATAAGTAATTAATTTCATGATAAAATGTAAAGTTCAAATATTTGGAGTTTGTAAAAATACATTCAAAAATATCTTATTCAAAATAAAAAGATATGGGGCGGAAAAATCTACGATTTTTCCGCCCCATGTCATAATATATTATCGTAAAAGCTATTTTGGCTCCAAGATACTGATCGGTATAATACATTCTTCTAAAGAAATCCCTCCATGCTGGTAAGTTTCTTTATAATAATTTACAAAATGATTGTAATTTTTAGGATATGCTAAAAATGTATTATTCTTGGCGAAGATGTATTTTGAGCTTAAATTGCCTTTCGGTAAAAATATCTTTTCAGGATTAGTAACTGCCCACACATCACTGCTGTCGTAGGTTAAGCTTTTTCCTGTTTTATAGCGGATGTTGGTAGAAGTTTCCCGATCTCCTACAACACGGCTCGGTTTTTTTACATAAACGGTTCCGTGATCTGTAGTAATCACAAGTTTAAATCCGCTTTCTGCAGCCAGCTTGATGATTTTTATTAAAGATGAATTTTCAAACCAGTTCAAGGTAAGAGAACGGAACGTTTTATCATCTCTGATCAATTGATCTACAATATGATTATCGGTTTTCGCATGAGAAAGAATATCGATAAAATTGTAAACAATTACCAATAGATCGTTATTCTTATGCTGGTTAAAATCTTCGTAGATTTTCTTTTCAAAATCAGCATTCAGAATTTTAAGATATTTCATTGATTTTGAACTTAACCCGATTCTTTTCATTTGGTCTTCTAAAAAATCACGCTCATATTCATTCTTGTTGCCGTCTTCATTATCATTAAACCATTTATCCGGGAAACGTTTCTCAATTTCAGATGGGAGCAAACCTGCAAAAAAAGAATTTCTTGCATATTGGGTTGCAGTGGGAAGAATACTGTAATAGTAATCTTCAGATACCTTATTGTAATATTTGGTGAAAAGAGGTTCGATTACTTTCCATTGATCGTATCGTAAGTTGTCTACCATTAAGAGAAGAACCTTGTCTTTTTCTACCTCAGCTTTTATTTTATCTTTAAATAAAGTATGGCTCATCATGGGTTTGTCTGCGCCATTCAACCATTCTTCGTAATTATTTTCTATAAACTTGGCAAACTGAATATTGGCTTCTTCCTTTTGTGACAACAGGAGATCTGCAAACTCATTATCGGCAACTTTATCAAATTTAATCTCCCAGTTCAGTATTTTTTTATAGTATTCTGCCCAATCCTGATACGTTCTCATATAAGAAAGTTCCATAGAGAGGTTTCTGAATTCCTGCTGATACTGTAAAATAGTTTTTTGCTCTACCAGATTGTCTTCCTGCAGATTTTTCTTTAATGAAAGCAGAATCTGGTTAGGATTCACAGGTTTTAAAATATAATCGGCAATTTGGGAACCGATTGCTTCTTCCATAATGTGTTCCTCTTCACTCTTGGTTACCATTACAATCTTTAAGGAGCTGTCTTTCTCTTTAATCATAGGAATGGCTTCAAGTCCGGAAATTCCGGGCATATTCTCATCAATAAGCGTTAAAGCAAATTTTTCAGAATCCATCAGTTCCAAAGCCTCATTTACGTTATTTACAGGCGTTATGTGATAGCCTTTCTTCTCCAAAAATACGATATGGGGTTTAAGTAAATCTATTTCATCATCAATCCATAATATCTTTTCCGACATAAATTTTATTTTTTTTCTGTTATTAATGTATCAAAACTGTAACCAAAAGCTTTTTATGAAAGCCAAATTAATCCCCGGAAAGGTTAAATGTAAGTTAAAGGTTTTGAGTTGTTGTGTTTACGCAAATTAAAGCATGAAGATACGGTAAAAACACGGGATTGTAGTGAAGATTAAGGAATAATAATTTGTAATATTTCTGGTGTTAGTTTTAAAAACTTAATTTTGCAGGCACCACAGTATATTTATATGCAAAATAAGTTAAAAATAATCAATGATCCTGTTCATGGATTCATCAGAATTCCTCACGAAATTTTATTTGATATCATAGAACACCGGTATTTTCAAAGATTGAGAAGAATCTCGCAAACCGGTCTTTTAAATTTAATTTTTCCCGGTGCTACCCACACAAGATTCCATCATGCTTTAGGAGCAATGCATCTCATGTTTACCGCTTTGGAAACCTTAAAACAGAAAGGGGTTCAGATTTCTGAAGAGGAAGAAAAAGGGGCCATGTTGGCCATTTTGATGCATGATATTGGACATGGGCCATTTTCTCATGCTTTAGAAAATATGCTGATGGATGATTGGCATCACGAAACGCTCTCGTTATTATTAATGAATAAATTAAATGAGGAGTTTGATGGTCACTTATCGGTAGCGATAGAAATGTTCCAGGGAAAATATCACCGGAAATTTTTCAATCAGCTGATCACTTCCCAGCTGGATGTCGACCGTTTGGATTATTTGAAAAGAGATAGCTTTTTTACCGGGGTTTCAGAGGGTAATGTCAATACGCAGAGAATAATTTCAATGATGAATGTTTGTGAAGACGAACTGGTAATTGACGCAAAAGGAGTTTATTCTATTGAAAATTTCTTAACGGCAAGAATGTTTATGTATTGGCAGGTGTATTATCACAAAACTTCAGCGTTGGCAGAATTTATTTTAGTTAAAATTTTAGCAAGAGCAAAATACTTAGTCTCTCAGGGAATAGATTTGCCGGCTGCGGAAAATCTAAAATATTTTCTCAACAGAGGGAAAAGCCAGGCTACAGCCGAAGATATCGAGCGATTTACACAGATTGATGACAACGATATCATACAGGCGATGAAACTTTGGCAGAATTCTGATGATTTTATCCTTTCCTATTGGTGTCAGTGCGTTATTAAGCGTGACCTTCCGAAAACAATCATTTCGTCACAACCTTTTGATCAGAAATTTATTGATGAAAAGATAAAAAATACCAACGAATTTTTTGGAATTAATAATGCGCATGAGCTCGTATATGAAATTGAAAGAAGCCTGCTGCCTTATAATACAGATAAACAGCCAATCTATCTCCTGCAGAAAAATGGGAAAGTTTTGCGGTTAGAAGAATCGGAAGATCAGCTTTTATCAGGGTTAATTGCCCATAAGACAACACGCTACATCCTTACATTCCCCAGACAGCAATAATGATTTATTGCTAAAATTATAAAAATCAACATTCCTTAAACTAAAAAATGTTTGCGAATAACAGAATTTCTTATCTTTGCAGGATATGGAATTCACAGCTTCGCAAATTGCGAGTTTTATTGACGGAAAAATTATAGGCGACGGAAACGCGCTTATAAACGGAGTTTCACCTATTGAAAACGGAGAACCGGGGCATCTTTCTTTTATTGCTCAGGAACGTTTTTCGCATCATTTGGATACTTCAAAATGTTCCGTTCTTATTGTTTCAGAAGATATTTTAAACAGAGATAGCTATAATCAAACCATTATTGCAGTAAAAGATGCTTATCTTTCTTTTCAGGTGTTGATGAATCTATATCAGGAAATGCAAGGGAAAAAAAATGGAATTGAGGATGGTGCTTCCATACATGATACTGCCACAATTGCAGAAAACGTTTATGTAGGGGCATTTACCTATATTTCTGAAAAAGCAAAAATTGGTGAAAATTCCCAGATTTATCCTCAGGTTTATATCGGAAAGGGTGTAAAAATAGGTAAAAACTGTAAAATTGATAGCGGAGCCAGAATTTATGACTATTGTATTATTGGTGATAATTGTATCATACATTCTAATACTGTGATCGGAGGAGACGGTTTTGGTTTTCAGCCCACACCGGATGGATTCAAAAAAATACCCCAACTTGGAAATGTAATCATCGAAGATGATGTTGAAATTGGATCTAACTGCAGTATTGACAGAGCAACCATTGGCTCAACCATTATCGGTAAAGGCACTAAGATAGATAATCTGATTCAGATTGCCCATAATGTGAAAATAGGACAGAATAATGTCATTGCTTCACAGACAGGTATTGCAGGATCTACTACAATAGGCAGCTGGAACCAGATCGGAGGTCAGGTAGGCATTGTAGGCCATATTAAAATAGGAAATCAGGTTAAGATTCAGGCGCAAAGTGGTGTAAATTCTAGTGTAGATGATAGAGAAACAGTCTATGGTTCTCCAGCTATTCCTTATAATGATTACCTTAGAAGCTACGTTCATTTCAGGAATTTACCTGAAATCGTAAAAAAAATAAATAATCTTGAGAATAACTCAAAAGATCATACTAATGAGTGATATGCAAAAAACACTTCAGGAAGCCGTAACGCTTTCCGGAATTGGCCTTCATACTGGTAAAGAAGTAAAATTAACCATCAAGCCTGCAAAAGAAAATACAGGTTTTATTTTCGTAAGAACTGATTTGGAGGGGCATCCTCAGGTTGAAGCAGATGTCAATTATGTCATCGCTACAGAAAGAGGGACTACATTAGAAAAACTGGGGGTCAAAATCAATACCTGCGAACATCTTTTAGCGGCATTGGTAGGATGTGATATCGATAATGCATTCCTTGAGATGGATGCTTCAGAACCGCCTATTATGGATGGTTCTTCAAAATTCTTTGTAGAAGCAATCGAATCTGTGGGCGTTATAGAACAAAATATCGCCAGAGAATATTTGGTTATTAAAGATGTTCTAAGCTATAATGATCCCGCAACAGGTTCAGAAATTACCATTATCCCTTCCGATAATTACGAAATTACTACGATGGTAGACTTCGGCACCAAAGTTTTGGGAACGCAAAATGCCACGCTTAAAAATATTTCAGAATTTAAAGAAGAAATATCATCAGCCAGAACATTCAGCTTTTTACATGAATTGGAAATGCTTCTTGATCATGGCCTGATTAAAGGAGGAGATATCTCCAATGCAATTGTGTATGTAGATAAAGATCTGACTCCGGAGACAACCGAAAAACTAAAAAAAGCATTTGGTAAAGATCATGTTGCTATAAGACCCAACGGAATTTTGGATAATCTTACCTTAAACTATCCCAACGAGGCCGCGAGACACAAATTATTAGATGTAATTGGTGATTTAGCGTTGGCTGGAGTTAAAATAAAAGGTAAAATCATTGCCAATAAGCCTGGACATTTTGTAAACACCCAGTTTGCAAAAAAGCTCAATCGTCAGTGGAAATTACAGAAGAAAAAAAATGTGCCGGATTTTGATCTGACCAAAGAACCGGTTTTTGATATCAACGGTATTATGAAGCTTATGCCTCACAGGCCACCGTTTTTATTGATTGATAAAATTCTTGAATTGTCAGATTCTCATGTAGTCGGGTTGAAGAATGTCACCATGAATGAACCTTTCTTTGTGGGACATTTTCCTAAAGAACCTGTAATGCCCGGAGTTTTACAGGTAGAAGCTTTGGCACAGACAGGGGGAATCCTGGTTTTGGCAAGTGTTCCGGATCCTGAAAACTATTCTACGTACTTTATCAAAATAGATAAGGTAAAGTTTAAAAGAAAAGTAGTTCCGGGAGACACCATGATTTTTAAAATTGAATTAATTGAGCCGATAAGAAGAGGGATCGTTCACATGCAAGGATACGGGTATGTAGGCGATACGGTAGCTGTGGAAGCAGAACTGATGGCTCAGGTTGCAAAAAATAAAGTTGATTAAATGATTCATCAATTGGCTGCCGTTGACAAACGCGCAAAAATCAGCAAAAATGTAATTGTAGAACCATTTACAACCATTGCAGGTGATGTGGAAATCGGGGAAGGTACCTGGATCGGATCAAACGTGACCATCATGGATGGTGCTAGAATTGGTAAAAACTGCAGAATTTTTCCGGGAACTGTAATTTCCGCCATTCCTCAGGATTTAAAATTCGATGGGGAAGATACCCAAACCATCATCGGCGACGAGACCACAATCAGAGAATGTGTTACCGTCAATCGGGGGACCAAAGCACTGGGTTTTACCAAAATAGGAACCAATTGCCTGATTATGGCAACTTCACATATCGCTCACGATTGCATTATTGGTGATCATGTCATTATTGTAAACGGTTGTGGTATTGCAGGACATGTAGAAATTGGCGATTATACCGTAATGGGAGGCCTCAGTGCCGTTCATCAGTTTGGGAAAATCGGGAAACACGTCATGATTTCGGGAGGTACTTTGGTAAGAAAAGATATCCCGCCTTATGTAAAAGTAGCAAGAGAACCGATGGCGTATGCAGGGATCAACTCCGTAGGTTTAAGAAGAAGAGGATTTACCAACGAAAAGATTTTTGAAATCCAGAAAATATACAGAGCCATTTTTCAGATGAAAATGAACGTCTCTCAAGCCGTCTCCCACATCGAAAAAGAAATGCTTTCTACCGCAGAAAGAGATGAAATTCTACAATTTATCCAGAATTCTCCAAGAGGGATTGTAAAAGGATACGGAACAGGAAAAGAATAATAAAAAAATAAAACAAAATACCTTCATGGCAACGAGTAACGATATAAAAAAAGGGCTTTGCATAGAATTCAGCAATGATATATTCAAAGTGATCGAATTTATGCATGTAAAACCTGGAAAAGGTCCCGCATTTGTGAGAACAAAATTAAAATCAGTAACCAACGGAAAAGTATTGGACAATACTTTCTCTGCAGGTCATAAAATTGATGAGGTAAAAGTGATTACCAGAAAATTTCAATATCTGTATGATGATGAAAATGGTTTCCACTTTATGAACAATGAAGATTTTTCTCAGCTTTACTTAGGAAAAGAAATGATCGAAAATTCCCAGTTGATGAAAGCTGGAGAAGAAGTGACGATTATTCTGAAAGAAGCCGATGAAACTCCGCTTTCTGCAGAACTTCCCCAATCAGTTTATTTAGAAGTTACCGAAGCAGATCCTGGTGTGAAAGGAAATACGGCAACCAACGCTTTGAAAAACGCGATCGTAGAAACAGGTGCACGAGTAATGGTTCCTTTGTTTATCGAGCCGGGAGACAAGATCAAAGTAAGTACAGAAGACGGTTCTTATCTGGAACGGGTAAAATAAAACAGTACAACATTGGAAGCCTGAAGTCATCTTTATGCTTCCATTTTATTTATAGCAGCTTTTTCCGCCCTCCGTTCCCGCTTTTTTGCAGATTTTGCAATGCATTTTCCTTGTAAAATCTGCAAAAAGAGCTCCACTCAGGTCGGGCTGCAACATTTGGGAGAATAAAACGCTTTCAGGGTTCCAAACCCTGAAAGCGTTGATAAAATTAAGTATCTATACTATATGACATTTCATCAGCCACAGAAATTAAAAACCATTGCAGACCTGATCGGAGCAAAATTTATTGGGTACGAAGATTTTCAGGTTTTAGGAACCAATGAGATTCACCGGGTAAAATCCGGCGAAATTGTTTTCGTCAATCATCCTAAATATTATGATAAAGCACTTCATTCTGCCGCAACTATTATTTTAATTGATAAAGAAGTAGAATGTCCTCCCGGAAAAGCACTTTTAATCTCAGATGACCCTTTCAGGGATTTTAATAGAATCAATACCCATTTCACAAAAATTTACAACTTTACGGAAACATTACACGATGTGGAGATTGGGGAAGGCACAAAAATTCACCCTTCCGCAGTTATTGGAAACCATGTCGTGATCGGAAAAAATACCATTATTTTCCCAAACGTGGTAATTGGTGACAGAACGGTAATCGGGGATAATGTCATTATCCAGTCTAATACGGTTTTGGGCGGCGACGCGTTTTACTACAGAAAACTCAACGGAAATTATGACAGATTAATTTCTGTGGGAAATATCATTATTGAAAACAATGTAGAAATAGGAAACGGCTGTACCATCGACAGAGGGGTGACAGATTCTACTATTATTGGGGAAGGCTCTGTCCTGGATAACCAGATTCAGGTAGGTCATGATACCATCATCGGCAAAAGATGCCTCATTGCTTCTCAGGTAGGAATCGCGGGTTGCTGTATCATCGGCGATGAAGTCACCCTATGGGGACAGGTAGGAGTTGCTTCCGGAAATTCTATTGAAGCAGGATCTGTCATATTAGGGAAAACCGGTGTCAACAGAGACCTTAAAAAAGGCACCTACATCGGAATGTTTGCTGAAGATTTTAAAACCTATCTTAAAAAAGAAGTGAAGCTGAGAAAACTCAAATAAACAAATGATCTGGTTTTATCTGAAATCAAAGAAAAATAAGTAAATTTGTGAGCATTAAAAAAGTTAAAAATAAATTAAAACAACAATAAAATGTCAATTTTAGTAAACAAAGATTCTAAAGTAATTGTACAAGGATTTACAGGGAACGAAGGTACTTTCCATGCAGGTCAGATGATTGAATACGGAACCAACGTAGTGGGCGGTGTTACTCCCGGAAAAGGAGGAAGCGAGCATTTGGGTAAGCCAGTATTTAACACTGTTACAGACGCTGTGGAAAAAGCAGGTGCCAATGTAAGTATTATATTCGTACCCCCTGCATTTGCTGCAGATGCTATTATGGAAGCTGCCGAAGCAGGGATTAAAGTAATTGTATGTATTACAGAAGGTATTCCTGTTGCAGATATGGTAAAAGTAAAATCATACATTGCAGACAAAGAATGCAGATTGATCGGGCCAAACTGTCCGGGAATCATTACTTCTGATGAAGCTAAAATTGGTATTATGCCAGGTTTTGTTTTCAAAAAAGGGAAAGTAGGGATCGTTTCAAAATCAGGAACACTTACTTACGAAGCTGCAGACCAGGTTGTAAAAGCAGGTTACGGAATCTCTACGGCAATCGGGATCGGCGGAGACCCAATTATCGGAACGACAACAAGAGAAGCATTAGAATTATTCATCAATGATCCTGAAACGGAAGCGGTTGTGATGATCGGTGAAATTGGTGGAGGCCTTGAAGCGGAAGCTGCAAGATGGTACAAAGCGAGTGGTTCTACAAAGCCGGTTGTTGGTTTTATTGCAGGACAGACTGCTCCTAAAGGAAGAACAATGGGTCATGCTGGTGCAATTGTAGGTGGTGATGAAGATACAGCACAGGCAAAAATGGAAATTATGAGAGAAAACGGTATCAATGTGGTAGATTCCCCTGCAGACATTGGTGTTACTGTTGCTAAAATTTTGGGATAATATAAAAACAAATGATATGAAAAAAATTTTATTACTCGCTGCTGTGGCTTCTTCTGCGTTATCTTTTGCGCAGATCGATCTCAGCAGTACAAGATTTGGTCTTACCGTGGGCGGAAATTATTCCCGCGTTAAGAATGCTCACAATCCTTCAGGACCCAGATTTGCTTTTCAGGGAGGTGTTTTGGCACTGATTCCACTTGGAGGAGCTGATCAGTTTTATCTTCAGCCGGAGGTGACCTATTACGGAGCCGGAGAGTCTGGAAAAGATAAAGACGCTAAAGGCATTAAAGGATATGATGCTGTGTATGCAAATAACTACATCAGTGTACCTGTTTATTTTAAAGGATATTTTTCTGAAGCAGAATCAGAATTCTTTGGAATGGTCGGTCCGAGATTTAATTTTTTACTGAATCAGAAAGTTAAAAATGAATCGAGAGAAATATATAAGCTTGACCAGCAAGGAAAAGCTAGCTCATTCAATTTTGCAGTGGGTCTTGGAATAGGATATAGTTATAAAAGACAGCTAGAGCTGGCTTTAAAATATGACTTAGGTCTCACCAACACCTATCCGGATTTGGATGAATCAAAACTTGATGCGAATTCTAAGAAAAGAAAATCAGAACAGGTTCTGAGCTTAACTTTAAGCTACATCTTTGAATAATAGACATTCAGATATAAAAAAAATCCCGGGATACATATCCCGGGATTTTTGTTTTAATTATTTATTTTGAATCTAACTTCTGATCCATTTCCAAAGCTCTTTCAAAGTGGCTTTATTTCCGTACATTAAAATTCCTACTCTGTAAATTTTTCCGGCCAGGAAAATCATAAAAACAGTTGTTATCAAAAGCAATCCTATTGAAAGAGCAATCTGCCATGCAGGAACACCGTAAGGAATTCTTGCAATCATTGCAACCGGTGAGGTAAATGGAATGATTGATAACCAGAAACCCAAAGGTCCGTCGGGATTATTCATCAGAGAAAAACTTCCGTACATCCCTAAAGTTAAAGGAAGAATGGCAAATAAAGTAAATTGTTGCGTTTCCGTTTCATTATCAACTGCAGAGCCGATCGCAGCGTAAATTGAACTGTAGAAAATATAGCCTAAGAGGAAAAAAACGATAAAAACGAAAATGATCAAAGGAAAATTGAGTTCTAGCAGACTGTGAGAAACCTGTGTGGCAATTTGTGTAATATCAAGCTTATTGATCATACTCTGGTCACCACCGGGAATACTTTTTTGAATAGAAGAAAAACCGGTATTCAGAAACAATGCTCCGATCACCGACATGGTAATCCAGACGATAAACTGGGTCAACGCAACCAGCGTTACGCCCAGAATTTTTCCCATCATCAGCTCAAAGGGTTTTACCGAAGAAATAATGATTTCCACAACACGGTTGTTTTTCTCTTCTAGAACACTTCTCATCACACGCACGCCGTAAATGATGATGAACATAAATGTTACGTACATCAACGCCATGCTTAAACCTGCTTTTACACCAAAAGTAAGGTCAGAATCTTCCTTATCGTCATTAGAAACATTAATGGTTTTCAGCTCAAAGCTTTTATCTAAATTTTCAAGCTGAGTTTCTGCAATACCGAGCTTTTTGATTTTTTCTTTTCTGATCACAGAATTGATGTCGGAAACAATCTGCATCTTTGTATCAAAACCTATTTTATTGTTAATAATTAAACGGGTATTTTTTTGGAATTGATCAAAATTCTGCTCGTTTATTGAAGGTAAAACCAGAATGCCATCAACCGATTCATTGTCTTTAAGATGTTTTATCTTAGATTTTTCATCCGAAGCAGAAACGAAAATATAATTTAGCTTTTCATTAGATTTTATTTGACCTTTAAAAAGCCCGCTATTATCTACAACTTCTATTTTTGTATGAGATTCGTTGGCTTTAAACATTAAACCGATTACTGCTCCAAAACCGATAATCATTAATGGTGCAAGCAGCGTCAATAGAACGAAAGATTTCTTCTTCACCTGGGTAAGAAATTCTCTCTTTGTAATTAAATAAATATTATTCATAATTAAGAATGATTACCTACGGCATTTATAAATACTTCGTTCATACTGGGAATTTTCTCGTCAAAGGATCTTACTTTTCCTACTTGAATGAGATCCAGTAAAATATCATTTTGATTGGCCGTATTTTTAAGATCGAAAGAAACGAGGCTATTTTCCGTAGCTAGATTAAAAATCTCATATTTACCTTTAAAATTTTGAAGCTCATCATCCTTTATCTCAGAAAGAGTAATCCCGAAAATGTTTTTCTTGAATTTTTCCCTTACATCAAAAACCCTCCCATCGATTATTTTCTTAGAATTGTCTATCAATGCGACATAATCACACATTTCTTCTACACTTTCCATTCTGTGGGTAGACAAGATAATGGTCGTTCCGTTATTTTTAAGGTCAATGATCTGATCTTTAATTAAATTGGCATTTACAGGATCAAAACCGGAAAACGGCTCATCAAGAATCAATAAATGGGGCCTGTGGAGCACAGTGACTACAAACTGTATTTTCTGAGCCATCCCTTTTGAAAGCTCAGACAGTTTTTTCTTCCACCATTGATCGATATGAAGTTTTTCAAACCATTTTTTAGCTTCATGTAACGCATCATTTTTATGCATTCCTTTCAATTCTCCAAAGTAAAGAATCTGGTCTCCGACACTCATATTTTTATATAAGCCTCTTTCTTCAGGCATGTATCCGATGTCTCTGATGTGATTGGGATTCAGTTTATCTCCATTGATGAAAACCTCTCCGGAGTCTGCCTGTGTAATCTGATTGATGATTCGTATAAAAGAAGTTTTCCCGGCTCCGTTGGGTCCTAAAAGACCATAGATGCTTCCTTGGGGAACGTTGATGCTAAAGTCATCCAATGCTGTTTTTTTTCCTGCATTGTAGGTTTTGGTAATATGTTCGGCTTTTAGCATTAATTTGTTTTTACGGTTAGTAGAGAAAATAATCCGAAAGTTACGGAATTATTGAAACAGAATTAATCTAAAAGAAAAAATCCTGATGATTATCAGGATTCCTATATTATTGTTTTACTATTTGAGTAACCTTTTGCGTATTGTCACTTAATATATAACGGATCAGGTATTTTCCGGGCTTTAATTTTTCAATGTTAATCTCCGCTTTGTTGGCATTCACTGAATAATTGGCAACCTGAGTTCCCAAAATGGAATAAAAAGTAACATTTTTTATTTTTAGAGCAGCATCTTTTGCTTTTACAACCAGAAAATCTTTAGCAGGATTCGGATACGCTGCTAAAACACCGTCATCAGATTTCTGTGAGATGGAATTGGGCTCTTTTAGCTGTGCTTTAAGATTACCGGAAAACCCGACAAAAGCGCCCATAAATATGAATAAAAGTAAAAGTTTTCTCATCAACGATAAATTTGCATAATTGTTACAAACAAAAATAATAAATTCTCTATTCATCTGCAATAGTTTTTTATAGAAGTTATATTAAATTTGCAATAAATTATTCAAAAAGTATTCCAAAGATGATATATTCAAGAAACAGAAGGCTTAGAGTGAGTGAGTCAATGAGGAGTCTGGTAAGGGAAAATATACTCTCAACAAGTGATTTTGTGATGCCCGTTTTCGTAATGGAAGGTGAGAACAAAGAAGAAGCGATTGCATCAATGCCCGGAATTTTCAGAAGAAGTATTGATCTTACGGTGAAAGAGTGCAGAACATTATTTTCTTTGGGTGTAAAAGCAGTCAATCTGTACATGAAAGTGTCTGAAGATTTGAAAGACAATACCGGAAAAGAAGCCTGGAATAAAAACGGATTGATGCAGAACACCATCAAAGCTATTAAAGATGCGCTTCCGGAAATGATCATTATGCCCGATGTCGCTTTGGATCCGTATTCTATATACGGCCATGACGGAATTATTGAAAACGGAAAAATTGCCAATGACGCAACCAATGACGCTTTGGCAAGAATGGCGGTTTCCCATGCAGAAGCCGGAGCCGATATTGTGGCGCCAAGTGATATGATGGATGGAAGAGTATTGACCATCCGTGAAGCATTGGAAGAAAACGGATTTACTGATGTTGGGATTTTGAGCTATGCTGCCAAATACGCGAGTTCTTTTTACGGGCCATTCAGAAGTGCTTTAGATAGTGCTCCGAAAGATAATATGGATATTCCAAAAGATAAAAAAACCTATCAGATGGATTTTCATAATTCCCGGGAAGCGTTAAATGAGGTTTTTAAAGATGTAGAAGAAGGCGCAGATATTATTATGATCAAACCGGGTCTCCCATACCTGGATATTGTGGCCAAAGTGCGTGAAGCAATTGATCTGCCTATAGCGGTTTATAATGTAAGCGGAGAATATGCCATGCTGAAAGCGGCTGCCCAAAACGGCTGGCTGGATAATGATAAAGCCATTATTGAAAGTTTAACGTGTTTTAAACGAGCCGGAGCCGATATGATTTTCACCTATGCGGCAAAAGAAGCAGCCATTTTACTGAATAATCAATAGTTTAAATATTGGAATAACGATTTTTTAACGGATACGGGGAATCATTTTTATCTGAAATTTAAATTCAAAAAAACTTTATCTTTGCTTCCATGATTTTACGAGGAGAAAATTTAATCAAAGAATACGGTCCCAAAAAAGTGGTGAAAGGCGTTTCCGTAGAAGTGCAGCAGGGAGAAATTGTAGGTTTGCTCGGTCCGAACGGAGCCGGTAAAACTACATCATTCTATATGATCGTAGGATTGGTAAAACCCACTTCCGGTAAAATCTTTCTGGATAAACAGGAAATTACCACTGATGCAATGTACCGGAGAGCACAAAAAGGGATTGGTTATCTTGCGCAGGAAGCTTCCGTTTTCCGAAAACTTTCCGTGGAGGAAAATATCATGGGAGTTTTACAGCTAACCAAACTTTCCAAGCGAGAACAGCAGATTAAATGTGACGAGCTTATTGAAGAGTTTTCTCTGCAGCACGTTCGTAAAAACAGGGGAGATCTGCTTTCGGGAGGAGAAAGACGAAGAACTGAAATTGCAAGATGTTTGGCAACAAGCCCTAATTTTATTCTTCTCGATGAGCCTTTTGCCGGAGTAGATCCCATTGCCGTAGAAGATATTCAGAAAATCGTACGAAGTCTCGTTGATAAAAATATCGGGATCCTGATTACCGATCATAATGTTCAGCAGACTTTGGCCATTACCAATAAAACCTATATCATGTTTGAGGGAAAGATCCTGAAGGAAGGCCTTCCTGAAGATTTGGCGAATGATCCGCAGGTAAGAGAAGCATATTTGGGAGAAAATTTCGTATACCAGAATATTTATGACAAACCGAGCAAGAAAACGTATGCATACAATATGTGGGCAGGAAATTTTGATTCCAAATCCCAACTGCAAAATTTTGTGAATGATCAGTTTTCTCAGTTTGACGATTTGAGATTGATGTACGGTTTTGAAGATATCAGTTTTGCTTCATTAGCCAACTCAGAAATAGAGCATATTTTTGCAGATGTCGTGGATAAGAATGCCAACAATTCTTTTGTGTTTCAGAAAAAAGAAATTAATTCCCAGTATTCCTTAGAACAAGCAAAGGCAGAATCGGAAGCCGCTGGTAAACCGGAACTGCATTATTTGACAACATACGTGTTTGAAGGATAAAATTTAAAAACAAATGTTTTTTACAAACTTTTTTAAAAAGAAAAAAACTTTATATTCAAAAACAAATGGTCTTTCTAAGGCTGAATATTTTGAAAAATATCACCTTATAAAATTATTCGACTTATTAAGAGAGGCAATGGAATTAATTGAAGAGATTGCAATAATAAATTCAGATGCAAAATTCATTCATTTTAAAGATGTTCTCTTCGAAGAAATTTATGAAGTTAAAGGCGATAATATTGCAGATTTCACAAGAATTTGGAATTGGTTTAAACCAGAAAATGAATGGAGTAAATACACTAAATCTAAAGGCATTGAAATAGGTTATAAAATTTTCAATATTACAAATGCTTGGAAAGTAGATGATGATTTTATTTCAGGAACTAAGGTGTTTCTAAACAATAAATGTGGAATTGTAATTAAAAATGAAAATGATAATAATTGTGGCATTATAAGATGGGATACTCCGAAAGCAATTGATGAAGAAAACTGGATTGGTATGTTTGGAATTTTTAAAGAAGCCGGCGGCATAATTATAGAAAATAGTCATCAATTTAAATATATCAATGACGATGGAAGTTTAAAAATGGGATAAACAAATAATTGGTTGCTTAAAAATTATAATAAACGTACCTTTTCTCTCAGAAACAGTACGTTTTTCTTTTAATATCATTTCATGGCAAAACCTTTCAACAGAACAGTTACTTTATTCGGAATTTACAAACAGCTGATTCCTTTTATCAAGCCGTACCGACCGATGATTTACGGAACCCTGCTGCTCACATTTCTCGGTGCTTTGGCGGCACAGGTCAATCCTTTGGTGCTGAAATATACCGTTGATGAGGTGACAAAACTTACCCATCTGCCGCATCCGATGTCAGAAGGTGTGCATATTCTAATTATTATTTCGATTATTTTACTTGGAAAAGAGCTGATGAATATTTTCATTAATTTCGGGCAGAAGTTTTATGGGGAGAAAATCAGGATCAATGTAAGTTCGGTCCTGGCGCAATCTGCCATCGACAAAATACTGAGTTACAGAGTTGCCTATTTTAATGATGAAAACCACGAATCGGGAAAACTACAGATCCGGATAGACCGGGGCATCGAAAGTTTAACCAGACTGGTGCAGAATTTTTTTATTGATATGCTTCCCCTTTTTTCAAATGCATTTATTGCCTTGATTATCATGTATATGCAAAATGTTTATGTTGGGTTGGTTTCTACGATTATTGTCCCTGTTTATTTCTACATCAGTTCTTTGCAGGCTAAAAAGCTGGGCGGAGTACGAAGAACATTGCGAAATCAGCGGGAGCAGAAAACATCCGGACTTTTAAACCTGATCAATTCTATTATGGTGATCAAAAGTTTTGTCCGTGAAAAATTTGAAGGCAAAAAACAGTATGATCTTCAGATGCAGCTGATGGAAAGCCAGCTATTTACGAGAAAAACCAATTTCATTTATGACGGCCTGAAAACCTTTATCGAGCAGTTTGGAGTAGTTCTGATTATTTTACTGACCGTTTATCTGGTTTTGGACCAGCAAATGACTGTTGGAGCCATTATGCTTCATATTTTGTTGTTTAATAATGTTTCAGCGCCCATTCGTCAGCTGCACAGAATCTATGATGATATGAATGACGCGATGATTTACGCAGAAGGCTATTTTGATATTTTAAATGCCGAAGGTGAAACTGAGCAGAACGGAACTTTTAAAGAAAATAAAATCACAGGAAATTTTGAGCTAAAAAATGTAGATTTTACGTACCCGAACGGTACAAAAGCATTACATCACGTCTCCATGAGCATTGAAAATGGAAAAACTACTGCTTTGGTAGGATTGAGCGGAGCGGGGAAGTCTACCATCATTAATCTTTTATGTAAATTTTATCTTCCGGATTCTGGGGAGATTTTATTGGATCAGGTGAATCTGAATCAATATGATAATACTTTTCTCAGAGATGACTTGGGTTTGGTGCTTCAGAAAAACCATATTTTTCAGGGAAGTATTGAAGACAATATCCGATATGGCGATATGAATGCCAGTTTTGAAGAAATTGAAGCCGCCGCAAAAAAAGCGTATCTCCATGACCAGATTATGGACCTTCCGGAGCACTATAAGCATGACGCCACACAACTTTCCGGCGGACAGCAGCAGAGAATTGCTATTGCAAGACTGTTCTTAAAAAATCCGCCGATTATTTTTCTTGATGAGCCTACAGCGAGCCTTGATGCCATTGCAACAGAACAGATCAAAAATTCATTAGATGCCATAAAGGAAGGCAGAACAGTAGTAATCATTTCGCATTCCCTGTCTCAGATTTTAGATTCAGATAAAATATATGTGATGAAAAAAGGGGAGGTTGTAGAAAGTGGTACCCATGATGAGCTTTTTGAAAAAGAAGGAACTTACAGGGAGATATTTGACGCTTCGGCACGAAGCCTGAATCTGGACCGCCTTATCAATACCTATAAATAATGCAGGATTATTATCTTAAAAAACTCGACCGGGTTACGGCTATTCTTACCCAGTTGCAATCTAAACCGCTGGTAAGAGCTCAGGATTTAGCCCTGAAATTCGAAGTAAGCGTAAGAACGATTTACCGGGATATTAAAACTCTGGAAAACGCAGGAATACCTGTTATTGGGGAAGCCGGAAGCGGATACTCACTGATGGATGGCTACAAACTGCCGCCTGTAATGTTTACGAAAGAAGAAATTTTAAGCTTTATCACCGCCGAAAAGCTCATGCAGAAATTTTCTCACGACAGTTTGGGCTCCCATTATCAGACCGCTATGGAAAAAGTACGTTCCGTATTAAAACATTCGGATAAAAATCTGATTCAGAATATTGAAAAGCAAATCGACATTTTTAATTATCATCCTAAAACAGAAGACACCATAAAAAATATCATCCCGACTATTTTAGAAAGTATTGCAGAAAAGCGCCAACTAACCCTGGAATATACAACGGCCGATTCCGCGATTTCTTTACGTACCATTGAAGTAGTGGGCGTTTTCTATGAATTTAACTATTGGTACATTATGGCTTTCTGTACGCTGAGAAATGATTTTAGGCAATTTCGCGTAGACCGTGTCCGGAAAATTTTCAAAACTCAAAACCCGTTTTTACAGGAGTATGGCCAGATTAATGAATACCGCAGAAATTCTAATGGAAATAAAACCAGGGTGCGGCTTTTAGTCAATAAAAAGATCATTCCGCATCTTGTCAATTCTAAAAAATATTATGGTCTGATTGAGGAAATTGAGAGAGAAAAGGGTTTTGAAATGATTTTTGAAACCGAATGGATCAAAGACGGGTTTCCACGCTGGCTGATTACCTTTGCAGATTATGCAGAGATTCTGGAACCGGAATCTTTAAAAATTTCATTACAGGAATTGATTGATAAAATAAGCATCATCCAAAAAACCTGACAAAAATTGCCAGGTTTATTTTTAATCCTAAAAAGAAGGTCTTAAAATCTTTCCCAGAAAAACGGCGGATCAATTCCCAATGCTCTCAGATATACAAATCCCTGAGCACGGTGATGGATTTCATTATCCACAAAATACATAATATTCTGATAAACAGGGAATTCGTACTGTCCGAATAAATTGAAGGTCTCCTGAAAACGCGCTTCAGGGATCTGATTAAAATAACGGTTGATCTCATCAGTTTCTTCATCCCATTTTTTAAGAATTTCTTCTTTGGTTGCAGGTTTAAATGCTTCTTCTGAATAGGCATCAGTCTGTGTTTCTACAATTCCCTTCAGAGCAGGACCTGCCATACTGATCAGCTCGACCGCCATTTTTGCGAATGGTCTCATACCTCCGATAGAAAACTCGAACAGTTCTTTTTCAGGAAACATTTCAATGACTCTTCGCGTCAGGTTTCTATGTCCTTGCCAATGTCCCAGAAGTTGTTCTGAAGTGATAAACTGTTTGGTTCCTGTTGCTGTTGTGTTCATAATTTTTAATGTATTGGTTAATGTTAAAGCAAAGATAATTCGGTTCGATGACAACAGTTTGTCAGCAGTGTTTTAAAAAATATTTAAAAATTAATGATAATGATAGATCTGTTATTGAATGAAAGCAATTGGCAGCAAAATTGAAGCGTACAATCAAAAGATGTACTCAATGAAAAAATATATTATTGCTCTTATAGCTGGTTCTATTATATGGTCTTGCAGTAAAGTCGAAGAAAAGATCAACGAAACGGTAGAGCAGACAAAGGAAAAAGTACGTCAGAAAGCGCAAAAAGCAGTGGAGGAGACTGTAAGCGAATCTGTCAATTCTTTCACTCATGCTGAAGATGTAAAAATGAATGACGTTTTTGAAAATCAGGGTGAAAGCATTGTTTCAGATGAGAAAGGCAAGAAGTTTACATTTCCGAATGGTACCAAAGGATATTTTTTTAAATACAAAGCTGAAAAATCTGTTCTCATCCCTTTTCTGGAAAATCAGCCAACAACAGATGAAAGTAGATCAGATCAAAAAATTCGTAAAATTGATGGACAGAGTATTATAAATAAAATACGTTTCGCGGAAAAATTTCTTCCGGCAAATACCATAGATACAGAATTTCTGGATGATATCAAGAATGATAAGAATATTGAATATTATAAGCTGAGCAGATTTCCTTATCAAAGTACAATTATCTACAATCCTAAAAATCAGACTGTTTTACAATACATAGAAACAGATCAATAAATAAGTAAGTTTTAATGTTAAGGTCACTTTTAAAAGTTTATTCCTACATTTTATCATTGTACTTTGTGCAAATAATCATATTTTAGTTCTATGAAAATTTACACCAAAACAGGAGATAAAGGGCAGACTGCTTTATACGGCGGAACCAGGGTTTCCAAAGCCAGTGCACGAGTTGAGAGTTATGGAAATATTGATGAGCTGAATTCGTTTATAGGAATTGCAAAAAGCCATATTGGTGATGAAGAAGTGTTGAGACAGCTAAAGAAAATCCAGTTTGATTTATTTACAGTAGGTTCGGAAGCGGCAACTCCGGTTGACAAACTGACGTTGGCCAACGGAAAATCCCGTCTATCTCTTGTCATTTCAGACCACGAGATTGAGGAACTGGAGCATTGGATGGATATATTTGACGAAAAATTGCCACCGCTTCAGTATTTTATTCTTCCCGGAGGCGGAAAGTCGGCCACATTTTTACATGCGGCAAGAACAATTTGCCGGAGAGCAGAACGGTCTCTCGTTTTCTTAAACGAATCTGAAGAAGTACGTCCGGAACTGATTAAATATCTCAACCGTCTTTCAGATTATCTGTTTATTCTGGCGAGATATATTTCAAAATTAAATAACGAACCGGAAGAATACTGGAATCCGAACGATAGATAAATGAAAAAAATAGTTCTGCTCTTACTGTTGGTCTTATTTCAGACAGTCTCTTCTCAGGATATCACCGTATATCTTGATCAGGGAAACGATCTTATTTCAAAAAACAGGTTTTCTGATGCTGAAAATACTTTCCGGAAAGGGTTAAAAGAGGACCCGGAAAACCCGATCTTAAAGTCCCAGTTGGCTTTAACGCTTATTAATCAGGATAAAAATGACATTGCAGAGCGCATAATTGACGAAGTTTTAGCCAAACAGCCAAATTTTACCGCTGCACTTTGGTATGGTGGGATCAATAATTTCAGCAAAAATAAACCTGATTTCAGGAAAGCAGTTTCTTATTTTGAAAAGGCATATCAGTTGATCGACCCGAATTCCAAACAATATTTTGCGGTAAATTATTATATCGGGAAATCATATCGGAAGCTTTTATATACAGAAGGTCTTACGTATGAGGAGGTTGACCGGATGTTGGAAACCTATAAAAGATATTTGGAATTGCAGCCTGATGCAGAAGATCATATTGATGTAAAAAGTTTCATTAAAAAAGTGGAAGAGAAAAGACCCGGCAAAAATGTCGGAAAATGGATCATCACCACACAACAGAATATCGGAGAATTGATTAATAAAACAAAAAATGAGCAGTAAAGTTTTATTATTCATCAACGGACAGCCGCCGAAATCTTTCCCGAATGTAGAAAATTACAGTTTGATCGCCTGTACAGACGGCGCTTTTCATTATCTGAAAGAAATGGGTTTCCCTTTAGATAAGCTGGATTTTATTTCGGGAGATTTTGATTCTCATTCCGGAGCAGACGAAAATGTATATGAAGAGAAATTCATCTACACACCGGATCAGGATAAGACAGATTTTCATAAAGCATTGGAGATTATTTCCCAAAAAGGGTTTAAGAATATTGATGTTTTAGGAGCAAGCGGAGGAGAGCAGGATCATTTTTTAGGAAATCTTACCGTGGCTTTTTCTTTTAAGCAAAGTTTGAATATTAAATTTTATGACGAGTTTTCAGAATATTTTTTTATTCCCAAAAATACCACGCTCAATCAGGTTAAGAATAAGATGATCTCATTATATCCTTTTCCGACTGCGGAAAATGTGACCACAAAAGGCCTGAACTGGTCTTTAAACAAAGGAAACCTAAATATCACATCAAGAATAGGCACCCGTAATTTTGCAGTGGAAGATGAGGTGCAGGTTGAATATGGAGACGGTGATCTGCTTATATTTATTGGTGGAAGTTATCTTTAAATCCTGTTATTACAGTGCTATTTATTTATAGAAACTTTAATACAATTTAAAACAAAAAAATCAATCTTTTTTAGCAATTTTGCACTCTAAAATGTTTATCGAAAAATGAAAATAAAATATTCTGAACTTATTGATCAAACCTTATATTTTCCTACGGAAGAATTTAATGTGTCTGAGAATAGTCTGTTGTTTCATGATATTCCTCTGATGGAAGTGGTTGAAAAGTTTGGAACTCCTTTAAAGCTCAGTTACCTGCCGAAAATTTCACAGAACATTCAGAAAGCGAAAGGCTGGTTCAAAGAAGCTTTTGAAAAAACCGGCTACAAAAAAAATTACACCTACTGTTACTGTACAAAATCCAGCCATTTTAATTTTGTCATCGAAGAAGCACTGAAGAACGATATCTCGATCGAAACTTCTTCCGCTTATGATATGGATATTGTAAAAGCGCTATATGACAAAGGTAAAGTAGATAAAAATATAGAAGTGATCTGTAATGGTTTTAAAACCGATGATTACCTGGCGAAAATTTCAGATATGATCAATAACGGGTTTGAAAATATCACGCCCATCCTTGACAATTATCGTGAATTGGATAAATTGACCGAAAGTATCGACACTACTTTTGATATCGGAATCAGGATTGCTTCCGAAGAAGAGCCGAAATTTGAATTTTATACCTCAAGATTAGGAATCGGGTATAAAGATATTATCCCGTATTACAGCCAGAAAATCGCAGAGCATCCCAATGCAAGGCTGAAAATGCTTCATTTTTTTATCAATACAGGAATTAAAGATACCGCTTATTACTGGAACGAATTATACAAATGTCTTCGCGTATACGCACGTTTGAAAAAAATTGCTCCCGAAGTGAATTCACTGAATATTGGTGGCGGTTTCCCTATTAAAACATCATTGCAGTTTGATTATGATTATCAGTATATGATTGAAGAAATCGTATCGCAGATTAAAAAATTCTGTGAAGAAGAAGGCGTTGATGAACCCAATATTTATACGGAATTCGGAAGTTTCACGGTAGGAGAAAGCGGTGCGAACATTTATAAGATTATTTCCCAAAAACGCCAGAATGACAGAGAAAAATGGAACATGATTGATTCTTCTTTTATGACCACTCTTCCTGACACATGGGCGATTTCGCGACATTTTATCATGCTTCCGCTCAACCGTTGGGAAGATACCTACGAAAGAGTGTTCTTAGGCGGATTGACTTGTGATTCTGACGATTATTATAATTCTGAACAGCATACAAATGCCATTTATCTCCCGGTTTTCAGCGATACCAAACCATTATACATTGGGTTTTTCCATACAGGAGCGTATCAGGAAACGATTGGAGGTTACGGCGGCGTTCACCATTGTCTGATGCCGCAACCGAGGCATATTTTGATTCAGAAAGATGAAAATGGAGAATTGCAGTATGAAGTTTTTCGGGAAAAGCAAGAACCCGAAGATATTTTGAAATTATTAGGATACAGATAATCAATTATCCATTAAAATACGGCAGTTCTCTATTCGGGAACTGTTTTTTTATTGAAAAAATTTTGAAATTTCATCAATTTCTAGTTCGGCATAATCTGAAACTACAATGTTGGCCAAACGATAATCCTGGTTATGGGAATGCTCACTTTTGTAAGCCGCGCAGAAAATATTGGCTCGGTGTGCTGCCAGAATTCCGTTGGTAGAATCTTCAATTACCATACATTTTTCAAGCGATTTACCTGCTATTTCTGCAGCCAGAAGAAAAATTTCAGGATGAGGTTTTGATTCTTTCAGATCTGCACCACTTATTTTTCCGGTGAAATAATTTTCAAGCCCGAATTTTTCAAAAACCATATTAATGGTAGTCATACTCGCAGAAGAAGCGACAATGAGTTTGATCCCATTTTCATAATAATGCTCGATCAATTTCCTCACTCCCGGAATTAAATCAAATTCTTCATCATTGTAAAAATAATCTTTGAAGTGGGTTCTTTTAATATAGGTAATTTCTTCGTGTGTATGAGAAAGATTAAATTCACTGATTAAAGTTTCGCAAACTCTCTTGGTGGAGGCTCCGGTAAAAGAAGTATAAAGCTCTTCAGAAACCTCGATTTCAAGCTGATTAAATGTTTTAAAATAAGCCTTTCTGTGCAGCGGCTCTGTATCTACAATAACCCCATCCATATCGAAAAGCACCGCCTGTAATGACATATTTAAATTTTTACAAAGGTAATAATTTAGCTTAAAAGCTGAAGCCGGAAAGCAGAAGTTATATCTCCGAACTTCTTCTTATCTTTGCGGCAATCATTTAATTTTAAAATAAACATGAAAACATACGCAGGAATTCCTGAAGAAAACGCAACCCTGGAAAATTCAAAAGTAGTTCTTATCACTGTTCCTTATGACGGAACGTCGACTTGGGGAAAAGGTGCCGATAAAGGCCCGGAATTATTTCTGGATGCTTCCGAAAACATGGAGCTTTACGACATCGAAACCGGAACCGAACCTTATCTGGAAGGCGTTTATTTAGCAGGTGAAATTTCTGAAAATTCTTCTGCTGAAGCCATGACTGAAGCTGTTTATCAGAAAACAAAAGAACTTTTGGAATCTGAAAAATTATTTACCCTTTTCGGAGGAGAGCATTCTGTTTCCATCGGATCCATCCGTGCGGTGGGAGAGAAATTCGAAAATCTTACCGTTCTTCAGCTGGATGCGCATACAGATCTTCGTCCTGAATTTCATGGTTCTACTTCCAATCATGCCTGTGCGGTTTTTGAAGCCAATCAGAAGCATAACTTGGTACAAGTTGGAATTCGTTCGATGGATGTGGAAGAAGTTGAATATTTACCGGAAGGCAGGGTATTTTTCGCGCACGAAATTGCCAATAATGAAAACTGGGTGAATGATGTCTTAGAAAAAGTTTCCGGGAATGTGTATATCACGATTGATCTGGATGCATTTGATCCTTCAATTGCGCCTTCTACAGGAACGCCGGAACCGGGAGGTTTGCAATGGTATCCTACCTTGGAACTGCTGAGAAAAGTGTTTGAAAAATGCAATGTAGTGGCGTTTGATATTGTAGAATTAATGGATTCTCCGTATGCAAAACCAAGTGCTTTTTTAGCAGCAAAACTGTATTATAAAATGTTAGCGTATTATCACATTAATAAAAACTAAACTTCGCAAGATTCGGATTTTTTCGGGGAGATTTTTTCTGGAAATTTGTGAGGTAAATCAAAAACAATGTCCACACAGAATCAAATCGATTACCACAGAATTGCCAAAGCGATAGAATATATCCGGAGCAATTTTAAGCTTCAGCCCAATCTGGATGAAGTGGCAGAGAAAATCAATCTGAGCCCGGCCCATTTTCAGAAAATATTTACGGATTGGGCGGGAACGAGTCCGAAGAAATTTTTACAGTTCATCAGCCTCGAACATGCTAAAAGTTTATTGAAAGAAGAAAAAGCAAGCCTATTTGATGCTACCTTTGAAACAGGATTTTCCAGTACAAGCAGGCTGCACGATTTATTTATAAAGATTGAAGGGATGTCTCCGGCGGAATATAAAAACGGCGGAAAAAACCTTATCATTCAATACCGTTTTTCCGAAACCTGTTTTGGAAAAGTCATTGTCGCTTCCACCGAAAAAGGAATCTGCTACATGGCTTTTGAAGAGAATGAAGAACATGCATTGAGGGAATTACACCATAAATTCCCCAATGCATCTTTTTCTGAACAACATAATGATCTTCAGAAAAATGCATTGTCGATTTTCGAAAAAGACTGGTCTCATCCGGAAACTATTAAGTTGCATTTAAAAGGCACAGATTTTCAATTGAAGGTCTGGGAAAGTTTGCTGACTATTCCGATGGGAAAATTATCTACCTATGGAAATTTAGCCGGTAAAATTGGCAATTCCAAAGCTTCCAGAGCGGTGGGAACTGCAATCGGAAGTAATCCTGTGGCATTTCTAATTCCGTGCCATCGTGTCATTCAGTCATCCGGGAAATTGGGAGGCTACATGTGGGGAAGTGACAGGAAACAACTGATGATTGGCTGGGAAAGTTCAAGAGTGTATTCAGATACTTTACACACAAATTAATACAGATATTTCATACGAAATAAGCATGGATTTTATCAATAGAACGGACTTTAGTCCGTTTTATAAAAAGAGTATGATCAACTGGCTTTAGCCAAACTTATTTTAAATATTAAACAATCTTAACTTAAAGAAAAATGATAAGCCTATTCGAAGAAATATCAGGTTTTCCTGTCAACATACTTCCAAAAGACGGAACCGCAGAATATTACGGAAAAATTTTTTCTGATGCTGATTGCGAACGATTTTACCAATATTTATTCAACGAAATTCCCTGGGAAAATGATGAAGCGGTGATTTTTGGTAAATTGATTTTAACCAAAAGAAAAGTTGCCTGGTTCGGAGAAAAACCCTTTGAATATACGTACTCAAAACGGACAAAATATGCAAAAATATGGACTCCGGAATTATTGAAATTAAAGCAAAAATGTGAAGAAATTTCGGGGGAAACCTATAATTCCTGTCTTCTGAATTTATACCATGACGGAAGTGAAGGAATGGCGTATCACAGCGACGGTGAAAAAGATCTGAAAAAACATGGCGCAATTGCTTCTCTGACTTTCGGAGCAGAAAGAAAATTCTTATTTAAACATAAAACATCCAAAGAAAAAGTAGAACTATTTCTGGAAAACGGAAGTCTATTGGTCATGAAAGGTAAAACACAAGACCATTGGATGCATCGGCTTCCGCCAACGACAAAAGTGAAAACTCCGAGAGTGAATCTGACGTTCAGAACGATTGAGAATTAGTATTTAAGTAAATCTATTATAATATTCTGTTTTAAATCTCCACATTTTAAAGGCTGCTCAAATCTGAACAGCCTTTATATTTATTTTAAAACCTCAACTTCAATTGCACTGTCTTCAAAAATTTTGATCAGTGCTTTCGTGTAATCTTCTTTTGTTGCAAAATTCGGGTTATCCATAAATTTCTGAGGATTGACTGCGAAAAGCGGGAACCAGGTTGAAGAAATCTGTATTTGAATTTTATGTCCTTTTTTGAAAGTATGCACGACATCCTGCAATCTGAAATGTACTGCCGTTTTCTGATTCGGGATTAAGGGTTCTGCTTTTTCTCTTGAATTTCTAAATCTTGCAGGCATAATTTCACTTCTCACCATTTGATGATAATTTCCGTAAACAACTCCCTCTTTTTTCTCAACAGGTTTAAAATCTTCGGGATAAACATCAATTAGTTTTACCGCAAAATCTGCATCTGTAGAGGTTGAAGCGATGTTTAATTTAGCCATAATCTCTCCTGCGAAAGTCATATCATCTGTCAACACATCTGTCGTAAAAGTTAAAACATCCGGTCTTCCTTCTGCAAATCTTTGATCTTCAGACATGTAATTTTTTGGAGTAAAACCATTGAAATCTTTTAGGTTATCTGAACTTATAACCGGATTATTCGGATCACTGTAATATTCCGAAAAGCTTTGTCCTGCTGAGCTTTTTAAGGTTCCGTTTGATAAATAGAAATTTATTTTTTGACCCTCTTTTGGAGGATAAGTGGCAAATTCTCTCCATTGTTTTGCGCCGGTGTCATACATCAAAGCTTCAGGTAAACCTGCATCCTGCTTTGCATTTCCTTTTAAATAATGATTAAAAAATTTCGTCTCAATATTTTTCTGATAATACGTTGCGATGCTGTCTCCAAAATAAATTTGATTATGAAAATGTTTTCCCTGTTCCTGAGCCCATGCTCCATGAGAAAAAGGCCCCATTACAATTGTGTTTTTGGCTTTCGGGCTGGTTTTTTCAATTGTTTTATATATATTTAGCGGTCCTGAGAGATCTTCAGCATCAAACCAACCACCGACCGTCATTACCGCATGATTTACATTTTTGAGATGAGGAAGGAGGCTTCTTTTTTGCCAGTATTCATCGTAGTTTGGATGATTCATAATTTCAGTCATGAAGAAATTATCTTTATAGTATTTATCATAGCCATCCTTCAGAGTTCCCATCTCGCGGTAAAATTTCAAGCCGTCTTCAGAAGTGGTTTTAATCATAGAATCTGAATACCAAGCTTTGTTTTCGGCCCTTGTCTTCTGAACTCCGAAAACAGGAAATGTCCTGAAATAGCCCAACATAAATTTTCCGTTGTGAAGAAAATCGTCATTCCAGAAATCTGAAATGGGAGCCTGTGGAGATGAAGCCACCAAAGCAGGATGCTCTGCTAAAATCCCGGCTGCAGTATAAAATCCGGGATAAGAAGTCCCGAACTGGCCGACTTTCCCGTTGTTATCTGTAATATTTTTTAATAACCAATCGATGGTGTCATACGTATCCGTACTTTCATCAACATCTTTTTTGGTTTTTCTTTCAACTTGTGGTGTCATATTGGTGAAAGTCCCTTCACTCATATATCTTCCTCGAACGTCCTGATACACAAAAATGTACTTGTCTTTCATTAAAAATTGGTTGGGACCGAGTTTGGTTTTAAATTCATTTTCACCGTAAGGAGCGATGCTATAGCACGTTCTCTGCATTAAAAACGGATATTTGTTTTTATTAGAAATATCTTTAGGAATATACACCGCCGTAAAAAGCTTTGTTCCATCGCGCATCGGGATATAAATTTCCTTTTTGGTAAAGTTGTCTTTAACAAAAGTATCTGTTGACTGTGAATTTCCGAGAATGAAAAAGAAAATGAATAAAATTGAAATATGGATTTTCATAAAAAAAATTTAACGCTAATTTAAACATAAAAAACATCTCAGCTTCATCATTTTGCAAAGCACAATAAAAAATCCCCGAAATTTCTTTCAGGGATTTTATTGAATGTTTAGCTTCTAATTAAGCTCTTAAATATCTTGAATACGCATAACCTTCCTGTCCGTCATCGGTTTTCACTTTCCACCAATCGTCCGAAGTCTGCTCAATCAACGTTACGGAAGATCCTTTTGAAGCTTTTCCTACAACAGCAGCATCTGTAGAAGGCTCCTGTCTGATGTTCAGGTTAGAATCTTCTGTTGCTACAGTAAGAGCGGCACCTGAAGAAAGGCCTGCAACCTGTACATCGATATTAATATCGGTAGCAGAATAGGTAGAATCAATCGCTCCCAATGCATTCCAAACCGCATCTTTTGTAGCGGTATTGGCAGCGTTTCCGGTTACATACAGAATACCGTCCTGCTCCTGAACCTGAAGGTTAGAAACTCCTGCAGACTGAGCTGCAGAAATAACTCCTGAATATTTATCTTGTAATGTGCTCATCTTGATTATTTTACGACTAAATTATTGTTATACTTTCCGATTTTCAAGGCATCTACAGATTCTTTGATCTTTCTTGCCTGTAATGAAGATACGTTTCCGGTAAGAGTCAATTCTCCGTCTATCACTTCTACCTTTACGGAAGGGAAATCTTTCACCGCGTCCTGTACTTTTTGCTGAACCATAGGATCTACCGCTGATGCAGTCTCTACAGGACTTTCAATAGGTGCAGGAACAACAGTTGCCATATCCATAACATCTTTTACTCCTTTAATCTCTTTAAGGGATTTTATAGCAGCGTCTTTTTCAGCCTGCGTCGCAAAAGTTCCGCTAAGATGTGCCACACCTTCTTTCATCTCTACAGTTGCGCTTGGGTTTGAAGTGACAACAGTGGTCGCCTGAGTCTGAAGATCAGCATCAGAAACCTTTTTTTTGCACGAAATAGATCCAAATGATACTGCCAAAGCTAAGGCAGACATTGCGATTGTTTTTTTCATAATTGTTTGTTTAATGTTTTAAATACACTCAAATGTAATAATAAAATCTATACCAATCATCTGAAAAATGAATAATTTTATAAAGATTTTTCTTCAATAGATTAATAATGTGAATATTAATTTTATAAATTCTTAATTTTAATGAAATTCACAAAACTTTAAGGTTCAGCAGAAAAACCATTATATTTGTGGCTATTCAACATTATTATGAAAGGACAAAACAAATTATTTTTTGCCATCATCATTGCTCTTCTGTTGGGAGTAGGAATTGGAGGATTCGTTCATCTGCAATATCCGGAAAGTGCGGAGCCTTTTTCTAAAAATATAAAGCTCTTAGGAACTGTTTTTATCAGGTTGGTTCAGATGATTATCGCACCGCTGGTTTTTACTACCCTCGTTGTTGGGATCGCGAAGATGAGCGATATCAAAATGATTGGAAGAGTAGGCACAAAAGCGATGCTATGGTTTATTTCAGCGTCTTTGATTTCTCTTTTTATAGGTTTGATTTTGGTTAACTGGCTCGAGCCGGGACACGTTACCAAGCTTCCTATTCAGGATGCAGCTTCTGCGGAAGAGCTTTTAAAAACAAGCAAAGGGTTTTCTCTGGAAGATTTTGTAAAACATATTATTCCCAAAAGTATTTTTGAAGCTTTTGCCACCAATGAAGTGTTGCAAATTGTGGTTTTCTCCATAATGTTTGGGGTTGCTCTGGCAAATTTAGGAGAAGAATATGCACAGCCTGTGATTAAACTGTTTGATATCATTGCGCACGGAATTTTAAAAATGGTAGGCTATATCATGTGGTTTGCGCCTTTTGGAGTTTTGGGAGCAATTGCTGCAGTTGTTGCCACCAATGGTTTTGAAATATTTAAAGTATACGCGATTTATCTTAGAGACTTTTTCTTCGCGTTAGGTATTTTATGGCTGGTTTTGCTACTGGTAGGTTATCTTATTTTAGGAAACCGTCTTTTCGAACTGTTAAAAAGAATAAAGGAACCTTTATTAATCGCTTTTTCCACCACAAGTTCCGAAGCGGTGTTTCCAAAACTGGTGGAAGAACTAGAACGATTCGGGTGTAATAATAGAGTAGTTTCTTTTATTTTACCTTTAGGATATTCTTTTAATCTGGATGGAAGTATGATGTATATGACTTTCGCTTCTATTTTTATTGCTCAGATTTATGGAATAGAAATGACGGTAGGACAGCAGATTACGATGCTTTTGGTATTGATGCTTACCTCAAAAGGAATTGCGGGAGTTCCAAGAGCTTCGCTGGTCATTATTGTGGCAACCTGTTCTATGTTTGGGATTCCGCCGGAAGGGATTGCGCTGATTTTACCGATCGATCATTTCTGCGATATGGGGAGAAGTATGACGAATGTTCTGGGAAATGCTCTGGCAACTTCTGCCGTTTCGAAATGGGAAAGGCAGCTGGATAATCATGGTGGAGATCTGTAATAATTAGTAATTAGTAATTAAAAGTTATAATCATCATGTTGAATTTAGAACAGCATAAAAATATCATTGCTGATAAAGGTTTTTCTATTATCAGCAATGTTTTTTCTACGGAAGAAACCGAAAAAATAAGTGAAATTATTTATTCTATTAATCCCTCAAAAGAAACCTTTAGGAAATCAGAAGATCTTTTTGCCATACGACAGTTTTTAAAGGAAATTCCGAAGTTGAAATATTTAATTACAAGCTTATTTCACCGAAATTTCATCCACAAAAACATAAGCATCTCCACCTGCACCTTGATGCCATTCCGGGAGTTTGCCAAAGTGGTAGGCTTTCACTTTGATAAAGCGTGCTTCCGTCGGTAAAACTTCTGTCGCAAAGTCTTTTACCTGAACATTCGTGTCCTTAGGATCAATCGTATTATCGAGGGTTTTCAGAAGAATGTATGTTTTTCCGTCCATGGAGGCATAATATTCTACTTTTTTAGGCATTAAAATCCAGGCCCTGCTGTCCTGAAGATAGGTCGAAGAGATGTGGTTGACCGGTTGGGGCGATTTGAAATCAATAATCGCTTCTACAGTTTGCCCTTGGTAGCCTTGCCATTCACCTTTTCTCCAGTTGATATCTCCGTTGATCCCGTCAATTAAAGCCAATTTTCCACCCGCAGTATATTGCGGGTTTACAGTAGAATTAATCGTAATATCCCAATGATTAGGCCTTCTGTTAAAATCCGATGTCGTGATCGAGCTTTTTTCACCATTTCTCTCGGCATACGTAGAAACCTGCGTGGTTTTACTGATGGTGAAAGGCTCTTTATATGCTTTAAATGTTTTTCTGACGTTTTTATCATCCTCATCCATCGTCATGTAATAGATTTTGTCTTTTTCGTTCAAGGGAGTAATTTTAACCTGAGTAGTAAAATCAAACAACCGGTCTGCAGCAATGACGGGAGAAGCGGTTTGCTCTGTATATTTTAATTCTTTTGCTGTTTTCACATTTTCAAAACCTAAATATTTAAGCTCACTTTTCGGAGTCTTTTTAGTAATAATTTTTGTGGTTCCGTCTTCTAAATGGAGTTTAATTTCATCAAAATAAGGAGTTACCGTTTCCCACTCTGGTTTTCCGGGAGTGACCGCATATATTCCCATAGAACTTAAAATAAACCACGCGCTCATTTGTCCGCAGTCTTCGTTTCCGATTAAACCATCGGGAGCGTTTTTGTAGAAATGATCGAGGATATATTTTATTTTTTCTTCCGTTTTTTGAGGTTTATCCACAAAATTGTACAGATAAGCGATGTGATGGCTCGGTTCGTTTCCCTGTGCGTATTGTCCCATTAATCCGGTAATGTCCACTTGTTCCCTTCCCGTCGTTTTATCTGAAGCTGAAAAAATCGCATCAATAAATTGTTCAAATTTTTCTTTTCCGCCGTGTGCCGCAATCAATCCCGGAATATCCTGCATAACGGAATAGGAGTAATGCCATGAATTTCCTTCCGTATAATTGTTGTTGACTTCACTCGGATCAAAAGGTTCATACCAGTTTCCGTTTTTTCTCGCCTGCATAAAACCGTTGTTCGGATTATAAAGATTTTTCCAGTTTTGAGAACGCTTCATGAAGTATTCGTAATCTTCTTTTTTGTCTAAAATTTTTGCCATTTGAGCGATACACCAGTCGTCATAGGCATATTCCAGAGTTTTGGAAACGCTTTCATGCTCATCATCTATACTGATGTAGTTTTTTTGCTTGTACGCATTCAACCCGAAAATATCCAGCATGGCAGAATTTTTTGACGCTTCAAACGCTTTTTCATAGTCAAAACCTGTAACCCCTTTTGCCATCGCATCGGCAATGACAGAAACCGAATGATAGCCGATCATGCATTCCGTCTCATTGGAAGCGAGTTCCCAAACCGGAAGTTTTCCGCCCTGTTCATATTGTTTGATGAATGTATTGACAAAATCTGCCGTTCTTTTCTTATCAATTAAAGCCATTAAAGGATGTGCACCTCTGAATGTATCCCAAAGTGAGAAAACAGAGTAGTACCCGAAATCTTTCGCCATGTAAAACTTGTTATCACGCCCTCTGTATTTTCCATCCACATCCATATTGATGTTTGGCTGGGTGAAAACGTGATATAAAGCGGTGTAGAAAACAGTCAGTTTATCTTTGTCAGCAGATTTTACCTCAATTTTTGATAATTCTTTGTCCCAATCTGCAGCGGCCTGTTTTTTTATGGATGCAAAATCATTGGATTTTCCTTCAGCCAGCATATTTTTTGTTGCACCTTCATAACCCGTTGGGGAAATCGCAACTTTCACGCTGATTTTCTCTCCCTGTTTCACTGAAGCTGTAAAAGCAAGGGCAAGTTCGGTACCTGTAAAAGCATTATTTTCTTCTTTTCCGTTGAATTTCTTTTTTGAAATTTTCATCGGTTTTGAAAACTCAATTCGAGCATAAATATATTGATTGGTTGCCCAGGCTTCACTTCTTCTGAAGACTTCGATGGTTTTACTGTCAATGATTTTTATCTCGCCTTCCAGTAATTTATCCCGGTGATTTAAATCTAAAATAATATTGGCATTTCCGGCTTTGTTAAATGTATACTCATGATAGCCGACTCTTTTTGTTGTTGTTAAACGGACGTCAATATTGTGTTTGTCCAATTTAACCGAATAAAATCCTGCGGTTGCTTTTTCGTTTTGATGTGAAAATTTAGATGAATATTCTTTTGGGCTTAAACCCGGATTTCCCATGGTCGGCATCAGCATAATATCTCCGTAATCGGAAACTCCCGTTCCGTTTAAGTGCGTATGGGAAAAACCATAAATCACGGAATCTGAGTAATGATAGCCGCTGCAGCCGTCCCAGCTTCCGTCGATTCTCGTATCTGGAGAAAGCTGTACCATCCCGAACGGTACAATTGCGCCCGGAAAAGTGTGGCCGTGACCGCCCGTTCCGATGAAAGGATTTACATATTGTGAATAATTTTGTGAAAAGAAACTATGGGTGATTAATCCTAAAAGTACAATTACTATTTTTTTCATGGTCATTAAAATTAAAATCCCCCTAAAATACTACAAAAAATGGTTTTACAAAAGAATTTATCTATGAGTGCTTTTGCATATTTAAAATCACTAAAATTTCCGTAAATTTGTGGACAATTTATATGTATATGTTGACTAAAGAAAAGGTTCAGGATTTCCTTAAAGAGATAGAAGTAGATGACTTGGTGACTAATTTTCAGGTAATGGGCAATGATGTGTACATCGATATGACCGCCCATTCACCGGCAATGCACGAGAAAAAGAAACTTGAAGCAGCAATGAAGCAGGCTTTTGCGAGTGAATTCGGAGAAGAGATCAATTTAAAACTAAAAATAGTTTCTCCCGAACCAAGTGAAGTACAGCTAAGCCAGATTAAAGGAAAGCAAATCCCAGGAATTCAGAATATCATTGCCATCGCATCCGGAAAAGGCGGCGTCGGTAAATCTACCGTTGCCGCTAATCTTGCAGTAACTTTAGCAAAAATGGGTTTTAAAGTTGGATTATTAGATGCCGATATTTACGGACCGTCTGTTCCTACTATGTTTGATACAGAAGGCCAAAAGCCGATTTCTGTAGAGGTTAACGGAAAAAGCCTGATGAAACCTATTGAAAATTACGGCGTGAAAATGCTGTCAATAGGATATTTTTCAGGAGCCAATCAGGCAGTAGTATGGAGAGGACCGATGGCGTCGAAAGCTCTGAACCAGATGATCAGAGATGCGGCTTGGGGAGAATTGGATTTCTTACTCATAGATCTTCCTCCGGGAACGGGTGATATTCATTTGTCTATTATTCAGGAAGTTCCGGTAACGGGAGCGGTCATTGTAAGTACCCCTCAACACGTTGCTTTGGCAGATGTAAGAAAAGGTATTGCAATGTTCCAGATGGAAAGTATTAACATTCCGGTTCTGGGATTGGTAGAGAATATGGCATATTTCACTCCTGAAGAATTACCTGACAATAAATATTATATCTTTGGAAATCAGGGCGCACAATATTTAGCGGATGATTTAGGGATTCCTGTGTTAGGAGAAATTCCTTTGATCCAGAGTATCAGGGAAGCGGGAGATGTAGGAAGACCTGCAGCGCTTCAGGAAAATTCCAAAATTGCAGAAATCTACACAGATACTGCAAGAAAAATGGTCGAAAGCCTGGTGGAAAGAAATAAGTTTCTTCCCCCTACAGAAGCGGTGAAAATCACAACCATGGCGGGATGCTCACCCAAAAAATAAATTAAATATTTCAAATTAAATTTGAAACCCAAATCAAATATGGAGACAAATACAACACACGAAGCGACTGTAACAAAGGTAATGGAAGCTTTGGAAAGCATTCGTCCGTTTCTGAATAAAGACGGCGGAGATATTGAGCTTATTGATGTGAAAGAAAATACCGTTTATGTAAAACTTTTAGGTAACTGCTCCGGCTGTTCTTTAAATTTTTCAACGCTGAAATTAGGGGTTGAAACAACAATTAAGCAACATGCCCCGGAAATTGAAAAAGTGGTAAGCGTAGAATAAAAATAATCAGATATATTTTTTAAAGACAGGCTTTTTTGGGTCTGTCTTTTTCTATATATCAATATGAACATTCTTATCGTACATATAAACACCATCAGATTTTGCACTAAATTCTCCACTCTTTTTAACAGTAATGATAAATGCTTCTTTTTTATACGGAGAATATGAAGTTTTTGATAAATATAATATAAACTCATCCTTAAATTCCTTATAAATATTTCTTTTTTCATAATCCTCGTCAACGCTATAATTATTTAACATTGCAATAAAAAGGGACTCTTCCATACAATCAATTTTTCCGAAAAACTTGATCACTTGGTTTGTGTCTGTTATATACTCTGGCTTATTGTTCCTATTTACGGCGTAAAAATAAGAATAACAGCCATCAGGAACACATGGAAAAAACCCGTAATAGTCATTTTCCGATCTTGTTGGAGATAATTTCTTTATACCTCTTTTAAATATGATTTTATTTGATTTAAAATCATAATGAACAAATGCCCAATCAGTATAATTTTCACTTGGATTTATTTTTTTTAACAACTCATTAATGTTTATTGCTGGTATTGTAGAGAAACCATTATTTTGATCGACTTGTGAAAAAAGAAAAGTGTTTAACGGTATAAAAATTAATAAAAATATCTTTCTCATAATATTATTAAAGTTCTAAATATACAAAGTTCTTTAGTCTTTCCGAATTCCAGTTATTTAGTTAATAGGGATTTTTGAATATACACTAATTTATCCCCAAAAACCTTGTCAAGGTTATCATCTGCCTGCTTATTAACTTTGATTCATGTTAACGATATTCCGCAAAAAAAACCCCGGAAAAACCGGGGCTATTAAAATCAAATATGGATAAAAATTACTTCACAATCACTCTCTTCACCTCACCTTCAGAAGTTTTAATTAAGTAAACTCCTGTATTCAGTTTTGAAGTATCAATGGTCAAAGCGTTTTTCTCTTTTCCAAGAAGTTTCCCGCTCATATCGTACAGCTCATAACTTTGCGCTCTGTTGAAGTATAAAATATTTCCTTTATTGACAGGATTCGGGAAGATGTTAAACGTTGCTTTTTCAGTTTTTACCTCGCCTGTCGATAAAGTTGGTCCCAGATTAACTTCATACATTGATAAAGTTCCGCTGATCTCATTGGCCATAATGACATATCCTTTTCCAGTCGTTGTATTTTCAGGAGCGATGTAGATAATTCCTTCCGGTCCGTTATCACCTCCAAAAGCCGATGTGGTTCTGGAGTTTTTATAATCTGTAAAAGTGACGTTGTTAGGATCTGTTACATTATATGCCATTACACCACCTGTTCTTTCTAAAGTAATAAAGGCGAAAGTCTGTCCGTTGATGGTGCCCAAAGCCACTCCCTCCGGTTCAGGCCCTTTTGCACGGCTTCTGTTTTTGGCTCCGTTGGCTTCGTTATCGGCATTGAAAATTAATGGATGATTGGCGGCAATATATCTTTCAAACTGGTCTCCGCTGTCATACACGATTTGTTTCGTATCTGCATTGAAAATGGAAAAAGATCGTGCTCCCAAAGCGTGAATTTCTTCAAAATCTGTATCTGCATCTGTATTTCCGTTGACACTGGTCACCCGGAATCTTCCTAGATTATGAGAAGCTTTTAAGACAGAAGCATTAGGGAAAATGGTGGAATCTAAGGTATATCCATTGGCGCCTACTGTTGTTCTTTCGCTAAACCCGCCTAAATCTTTTTCGTCTCCTTCGTTGGCAGTAACAATATAATTGGTGCTTCCTACTTTGAAAGATTGCATAGCATCAGGATTATAATATGCTTTTACGGGCCAGTTAGCAATTACAATTTCCCCATTATTGTCAGAAGCGTCAAAACCGTTTCCGGGAAGGCTCATGTCTTTCTTCCCTAATCCCCAAATATTGTTGATTGATTTTGTAACTAAATTAATTTCTATTACTGCATTATTTTCCTGACAGGAAACCCATGCTTTCTGACTGTCTGTGCTTACCGCTATATATTCCGGCTCCAGATCCTGGGCAAGGGTACTTGTCGATTTTACTTTTCGTATTCCTGAAGAAGCTAAAGAAGCTTCCTGCCCATTGAATTGGGTAAACGAAAGTGTGGTAACATTAGATTGCGTTAAACCGGCAATTCCGCCAGAAATATCAATAATACTGATTGAACCTTCCGGATCTATGGTATACGCATCATTAGGTTCGCCTTCATTGGCAGTCATTACTTTGGTTCCGTCCGGCGTGAAAGTGATCATATCCGGTAAAACGCCCACAGAAACCTGCTTCAGGAAATTTCCGTTGGTATCAAAAAATACGACTGAACCATTTTGCTGAGGATTGGTATTGGGTGAAGAGACAGCGACAATTCCGTTTTTGACCGCAATACTGGTAATTCCGCCATAAGGAGCCATATTCACGGTGCTGATTACAGAAGGAGAAGTAGGATTGGCAAAATTAATGATATCAAAAACATCGGTTAAAGCACTGATCGTGAATAATCTTTGGGTAGAAGGATCATGCACGACAATTTCCGTAGAACTGTTATTGCTTCCGGAAGGATCAAAACTTCCGATATAATTAAGCTGGATTTGATTTGACGGAGCCGGAGCTGCCTTATCATTATCCACAATATAAATCGTAGAAGATGCGTCACCTGAAATTGTTGCACCCACCGGATTTTCTAGGCTTAAAACAAAATATTCGGCCTGCTGCTCTTCCAGATTGTCATCTGTAATAGGAATATTAACGGTATAACTCGTTGTAGTCGGTGTAATATTAATGGTCTGGCTGCTCACGGTAAAATCACTGCTGTTTGCGGTGCTGAACGGGGCAGCTTTTACGGCAAGATTTACGGTTGCATTGGAAGGGTTGTTCACATTGATCTTAAATGCCAAAGTTCCCGCGTTTTCATTAACCTTGATAAAGGTTTTGTCTAAAGAAATAGAAGTTCCTGCAGTGGTAAAAGTACTTGAAGTTGTAGTTGTCACCGCATTGTCGCTCAGATCTTCAATCAGGTTTGGTTTTAACGCCAGATAATACGTCTGATTAGGAAGTAACCCCGATGTAGGAATTACGGTGATTTGATTGTTAGTAAAAGTAGTAGTAAAAGGTACCAAAGCTCCTGTTGAATTTCCTAAGCGTAATTCTACAAGATTTTGGGCATTTGTATTGGTAATCGCAGAATTGTCAGTTAATCTTACATTTTCATTGAATGAAATGGTAGGATTTATTGTTGTGGAAGCATTATTGGTGTTATTGACAGGGAGGTAAGCAACGGTGGGCGGAGTTGTGTCTAATCCGCCTAAAGCTGTAGCATCTACCGTAAAATTATCAAAACGGTTGTTTCCTACATTCCCGCCGGTTCCGGTAGAGAATTCCACTTTAAGCTTAAAATTGGGGTTATTTGAAACACCTGCAATCGCAGAAAAATCAAACGTAATCAGTTGCGGATTGGCGTCTTGCGGCGCAATGGTTTGATATTGCGTAAAAGTTGTGCCATCTAAAGAATAAGACCAGGTCTGAGTTCCCGCTCCTGAACCTGATCTTCTGGTTGAGAATTTTACCTTAACATTATTGTAACCTGTAGTGGGAAGAGAAAACTGTAAATTTCCGTTGATGGGATAGTTGTATCTCAGGTGCGTTCCGGATGGATCTCCGTTTCTTGCGTTTAAATTTTCAACATTAAAATTCTGTGCTGTTCCTCCCGCAAAATCAACGAAAGTATCAGTACTTCCTGTTCCGGTAGAAACCGCGGTGATCGATCCGTTCAAAAGTGAAACTGTAGGAGCTGTAATGGCCGCAACCGATGCATTGTTATTAAAATTCCAGTAATGAACCAAGGTTTGTCCGGAAACGGCACCGTAAAATAATGCCGCAATTGGTAATAAACCTCTTAAAAGGTATTTGTTTTTCATTTTACACATTTATTTAGATTGGTGCAAAAATGAAGATTAATCTGTGGGATGGTTTTAACTCAGTTTTAACAAATGTTTAAGAATAATGTTTTATGCTGCGGTTTATGGTTATCTGTTATGGTAATGTTAACAGAAAACCAATTGCTGAAGCAATTGGTTTTAATTATTCTTTATTTTCTAATTTACTGTAAATGCTGTGAATCAACCCATCGGCAACTGATATTTTAGGGACAAAAATTGTATTGATTTCTGCCCAGAACATTACATTGTTGTATATTTTCAACGCATGAGGCATTACATCGGCACGGTCGATCCTCAGATTATACTTGGTCATTCTTTCATCTACAGAAAGGTCGTTCAGCTCTTTGTATGTTTTTTTAAGATAAGAGAGCACCATAGGTTTGCCGTCTTTGGTTTTGCTCATAGAAAACACTTTATTGATGTTCCCACCGGAACCGATGGCTACGATGGGTTTTTTGCTTACAATATTTTGTTTTATTTCGGCTTTCATTTCCTTCCAGTTGTCTTCCGTCACAAGGTTGTTGAGAAGTCGGATAGTTCCTATATTGAAGGACTTTTCATAAAGCATTTCTCCGTTTTCGTAAAAAGTAAGTTCGGTAGAGCCGCCTCCTACGTCTACATAGAGATAGGCAAAATCTTTATCGAGGCCTTCTGCAATATGGTTTTCGAAAACTAAAGCAGCTTCTTCGTCCCCGGAAATAATTTCAATATCAATCCCGGAAGTTTCTTTTACTTTCTGTATGATCTCTTGGCCGTTTTCTGCATCTCGCATGGCGCTGGTTGCGCATGCCCTGTAATGTTCGACCTGATAAATCTTCATCAGATCACTGAAAATTTTCATAGAATCAATCACCATCTGCTCTCTTTCACTGCCGATTTTTTTAAGTGTAAAAACATCCATACCCAGTCTCAGCGGAATTCTTAAAAGATTCAGTTTAATAAATTCCGGCTCATTGTTACGGATTTTCACTTCGTTGATTAGTAATCTGGCTGCGTTGCTTCCTATATCTATGGCTGCAATTTTCATTGTGCGGTAGTTTTGTTTTTTAAATACTGGTAGGTTTCGATCTGAGAACGGCATTCTTCACGATCATTTTTTACATATTCATTATTAAGGTGTTTATCCAAAATTCTTGCTTTTACATTGTCGCTCAGCTGAATGTTCAGAATGTGCTTCAGTTCTTTTTTAAGATCTTTATCGGTTATTTTAACAGCCGCTTCTATTCTGTAATCCAGATTTCTCGTCATCCAGTCGGCAGAAGAAATATACAAATCTTCACTTCCTTTATTGTAAAAATACATCACTCTCGCATGTTCCAGATATTCGTCTACAATGCTTATGGCTTTTATTTTCTCTTTAAAATCTTTTTGATTGATAGCACAATAGATCCCTCTTACAATCATTCTGATTACCACTCCGGCTTGGGCGGCTTCATATAATTTCATAATAAGAAGTCGGTCGCTTACCGAATTGGCTTTGATAATGATTTCTGCTTTTCTTCCTGCGAGTGCCTCATCAATTTCTTTGCTAATATAAAGCATTATTTTTTCACGCATAAACTGCGGGCACACCATCAGTGATTTGCAGGTTTTAAGAACGGCGGTATAATCTTCTTTTGGCTTTTTCAAAACATTGAAGACCTTATTAATGTCGGCCATAATACCGCGATCTGAAGTCATTAAAAGGTGATCCCCGTATATTTTAGCTGTTTTTTCATTAAAGTTTCCCGTGCTTACAAAACCGTATTGCAGAGTTTTGTTATGAGATCTTTTCTTAATGATACAGAGTTTGGCGTGAACTTTTCTGTTCGGAATTCCCACAAGAACCGTAATGCCTTCCGGTTCCAGCATTTCTTTCCATTTGAGGTTTGATTCCTCATCGAATCGTGCCTGAAGCTCAAGCATTACCGTTACTTCTTTACCATTTCTTGCGGCATAGATCAAGGCATTGATAATTTTTGAATTGCTTGCAAGGCGATAGGCGGTAATTTGTATTGATTTTACATCAGGATCCATAGCGGCTTCCCGAAGAAGATCAATAACCGGAGTATAAGTATGATACGGAAACGTCAGCAAAACATCTTCTTTCATAATTACATCCGTTACTCTTTCGCCGTGTTCAAAAGCCTGATGAGTGAAGGATGTTCTCTCGGCAGGTTTTTTATAATATTCAAAAACATCCGGAAAATCCATAAAATGTTTGAAGTTATGAATTTTACCTCCGGGAATGATGCTGTCTTTTTTAGATAAATTAAGCTTGCGGATCAAAAGTTCCAACAAAGCTTTGTCCATATCTTTATCAAATACAAAACGGGTTGGTTTCCCTTTTCTCCTGTTTTTGAGCCCTTTTTCTATTTTTTCAGCAAAATTGGTTTTGATATCATTGTCCAGATCCAGTTCCGCATCTTTGGTTACTTTAAATGCATGCGCAGAAAATTCGTCGTATCCAAAATATGAAAAAATATGCGGAAGATTAAAAGTGATCACGTCTTCCAGCAGCATGACATTTTTTTCTCCAGGATTTTCGGTAGGCAAGAGCACAAATCTTCCAACGAAGCGAGAAGGGATTTCAATAATAGCGTAATTACTCTGATATTGCCAGTCTTTTTTACTCATCGCAACGCCTAAGTAAAGACTTTTATCTCTTAGATAAGGCATCGGAGTATTCTCATGCAGTAAAATCGGGATCACGTTTGATTCCACCACTTCATCAAAATAATTTCTGACAAATTCTTTCTGTTTCAGGGTTAGATTTTTAGCAGTTTTGATGAAAACGTGCTGATCTGCCATTTCCGACTGTATCTTTTTCCAGGTTTTATCAAAATTCTGTTGTTGTCTGATGACAATATCGTTGATTTTCTGTAATATTTTTGACGGGGGCTGATAAAAAGATTCAGCAATTACTTTCTCTTTAAAATCCATTGCGCGTTTCAAACCCGCAACCCGCACCCGGAAAAATTCATCCAGATTGTTAGAGAAAATCCCCAAAAACCGGATTCTGAGATTCAAAGGCACATTTTCGTCCATGGCTTCCTGTAATACCCTCTCATTGAAAGCCAGCCATGTAACGTCCCTTGGATTAAAATGTAACGACATATACTTTTATAAAATTTTTCAAAAATACTAATAAATGATCCTTTTGCGTGGTAGGCAAAGTTAAGCTTAAATTAAATTTAACCGGTACATAAAGCTTTTGTGACACATAAATATTTTTATACCGCTCCAAAAAATATTGATTGTGTCAATTTGTCACAAATTTTTCAATGGTACAAATATTGAGAATTAGTGAATGTAAATTAAATTAAAAATTAGAAAAAATATAAATATTATGAGTAAAATAATCGGAATAGATTTAGGTACAACCAACTCTTGTGTTGCCGTAATGGAAGGTAAAGACCCTGTTGTTATTCCTAACGCAGAGGGAAAAAGAACCACTCCTTCTATTGTAGCATTTACAGAGGATGGTGAAAGAAAAGTGGGAGATCCTGCCAAAAGACAGGCTGTAACCAACCCGAAGAAAACCGTATATTCTATCAAAAGATTTATCGGAACGCACTTTAAGGAAGATGCGAAAGAAATTTCCAGAGTTCCTTACGAAGTGGTAGCCGGACCCAACGATACCGTAAAAGTAAAAATTGACGACAGAGAATATACCCCACAGGAAATTTCTGCGATGACGCTTCAGAAAATGAAGAAAACTGCGGAAGATTATCTTGGTCAGGAAGTTACAAGAGCAGTTATTACTGTTCCTGCATACTTTAACGACGCACAGAGACAAGCGACAAAAGAAGCAGGTGAAATCGCAGGTCTTACTGTAGAAAGAATTATCAACGAGCCTACGGCAGCAGCTTTAGCTTATGGATTAGATAAATCCCATAAAGACCAAAAAATCGCAGTATACGATCTTGGTGGGGGTACTTTTGACGTTTCTATCCTGGATTTAGGAGACGGAGTTTTTGAAGTATTGTCTACCAACGGAGATACGCACTTAGGAGGTGATGATTTTGATGATGTGATCATCAATTGGATGGCAGACGAATTCAAAGCTGAAGAAGGAGTAGACCTTAAATCTGATGCAATTGCATTGCAAAGATTAAAAGAAGCTGCTGAAAAAGCAAAAATTGAATTGTCTTCTTCTCCACAAACTGAGATCAACCTTCCTTATATCACCGCTACCGCTACAGGTCCTAAACACTTGGTTAAGACTTTAACGAAAGCAAAATTCGAGCAGTTATCTGCAGATTTGGTAAGAAGATCAATGGAACCTTGTAAAAAAGCGCTTTCTGATGCAGGTCTTTCCATCAACGATATCGATGAAGTAATCTTGGTAGGTGGTTCTACAAGAATCCCGATCATTCAGGAAGAAGTGGAGAAATTCTTTGGTAAAAAGCCTTCAAAAGGAGTAAATCCGGATGAGGTTGTTGCCATCGGTGCAGCTATTCAGGGGGGAGTTCTTACAGGAGATGTAAAAGACGTTCTTTTATTAGACGTTACACCACTTTCTCTGGGGATCGAAACAATGGGTTCTGTTTTCACTAAATTAATTGAAGCGAATACGACCATCCCAACCAAAAAATCTGAAGTATTCTCTACCGCTTCCGACAATCAGCCTGCAGTTAGCATCAGAGTAGGACAGGGTGAAAGACCCATGTTCAACGATAATAAAGAGATCGGTAGATTTGACTTAACAGATATTCCACCAGCGCAAAGAGGTGTTCCTCAAATTGAAGTAACATTCGATATTGATGCAAACGGAATCCTAAGCGTTTCTGCTAAAGATAAAGGTACCGGAAAAGAGCAGTCTATTAAAATTCAGGCATCTTCAGGTCTTTCTGAAGAGGAAATCGAAAGAATGAAAAAAGAAGCTCAGGAAAACTCTGCAGCAGATGCGAAGAGAAAAGAAGAAGTGGAAATTTTCAACAAAGCTGACGGATTGATCTTCCAGACGGAAAAGCAACTGAAAGAATTTGGCGATAAATTATCTGCTGATAAAAAAGCAGCGATCGAAGCTGCTCATGCAGAACTGAAAACTGCTTATGAAGCGAAAAACGGTGATGATGTGAAAGCTAAAACCGAAGCTTTGGATGCAGCTTGGATGGCAGCTTCTGAAGAAATGTATGCAGCAGGACAGCAAGGTCAGGGTGCAGATGCAGGAGCTCAAAATCAAGGAAATGCAGGAGGTGCAGAAGATGTACAGGATGCAGATTTTGAAGAAGTAAAATAAGCAGTTAAAAACTGATGAAATAAAATCCCCGAGCGTAAGCGAGGGGATTTTTTATTTATTTAAAGATGATTCTATAGTATCCTTTTTCATCTGTCACATCAATACCAATCCCTTTAAAAGTTAATTGATCGATTTGATAGCCATCACATCCTTTTCCGTCGAATTCGGATGACTGTATAGAAAATTCAAAAGATTTAACAGATGAATAAAAAGTGTAGTTTTTTGTACCATTATATGCCCCTACGTTTTCCAAAATGATTTTTCCGTCATCTGTTTTTGTCAGCGGAACCTCGGCCTGATCTTCGTCTTTAATTGAAAGCTGAGAAAGCGTTCCGTTTGTCAGCAGATTTTCATGATCTTCATTAACGAACTCAAAAACAATCGGTTGAGGAGGATTATAGCAATTATCTCCGCAGCCTGCCAAAATAAAAGTCATTAAAAAAAGGAATATTAATTTTTTCATAATGTGGCTTATTGGTGAAAGTAAAGATAGTCATTCAATATTCTTATTCAAAACAAATAAAAATTTCCGGACAACTGGTATAGGTTTTGTGGAAAATGCTTTGATAAAATTAAAGTTTTTTCTCAATTAAAAATATTTCACATGAATAATAAAGAAATTTTACAGGCCGCCAACGAAGCTATAAAAAAAGGCGATCACGAAACATTCTTACAGTACTGTACAGAAGATACCAAATGGATTTTTATTGGTGATCAAACCCTTATCGGTAAAGAAAATGTAAGAGCTTATATGAAGGATGCTTATCTGGAACCCCCAAAATTTAATATCGAAACCATTCTTGAGGATAATGATTATGTTGTGGCAACAGGGAAAATCAGTTTAAAAAATAAGAACGGAGATGATATACAGTATTCCTACTGTGATATATGGAGATTTGAGAATGGAAAAATGGCTGAATTAAAAGCATTTGTAATTGCATAAACGAGATGTGTCAAACCGTGCGGTTCTATAATCCTCAAAGATTAATGCCTGTAAACGACCTCGCCCAAGCTAAAGCTTGGGCGAGGTCGTTATAATATAAGATCAATTAATTCTTTTTAAACATAATCTCATCTAATCTGGTTTGATTGAGATAGATCTGTTGAAACTCGATCGGCATATATTGATACAGAAGATTCCATTGATTTTCATCAGTTTGCTTTCTTAGGCTTCCGAATGACCGGATGAATAAATTTTCAATAATATGCTTTACGCTGAAAGTTCCGTTTTTATAAAGCCATTCCATCATTTTGATGTTGTGGTTTACCACGTTGATTTTTGATTCTTTTAAAAGTATTTTCAGATAATCAACGGTTGCCTGTATAATTCCCGCGAAATTACCCTGAGCAGAAAGCTGTGCAATTTCGTTCTGAAGGGAAGGATAGAATATTTTTAAATGTTCAGTCGCTAGATTTTCATTAATAGCGTTCATTTCTGCAGTCTCCATAAGATTAAAAATTTTCAAAACACAATATGGGTAACTAAAAGTGTACCAAATTACAGACAGGCAGCAAAAATAAATACACCGATGATCACGGCAATGTGAGTGATCAAAATCTCCGCATTGTGCTTATAATTCGAGGTTTTCCACTGTTTCCAGTCTGTTTGTCTTCTGATCTTTGTTTTCATAATGTATTGATTTTAAAAGGTTTTGTTTAAAGGCTTTCCTGTGATTTTGTAATGAAATACCTGTAAAATGTAATAAAACTGAATTATATTTTTATTGGGTTATAATTTTAAAACACTCATATTCCATGACTGTAAATTTGTTTTGCATAAACTTTCTTAAGATCCGGCGAAAGAGTTCTCAGGATATTGTTTCTATCAGTCGTAGAGCAAAATAACGTGCAACTGTCAAGAGAGTAAATAAATGAATTTTCAATGGCACTCCTTAGCAAATGATCTCCGTTTTTATAAATCAGATTCATTTTTTTTAGACTTTTTAATAATATAGGATTATCATTATTCTGAATCATCATTTTGATGCTGTTTGTAAAAGTGATTATGAGATCATATGAATTGTTAATCTCTTTTGACTTGCTTTGCAGATCAGGAATTACCTCTGCGATCTCCTGTGTGGCTTCTAAATAATTCATTTTAATTTTGGTTTTGTTCTACAATTGTAATAAAAACAACGAAAATAATGATGGCCGAGATGGCAATCAGTAATAGATACGATTTGGCCCATTTTGGAGTTTCGGGTCCTTTACTTCTTAATCTTCTCAGAGTATTAATTCTGTTTAATGTTTTTAAATCCATTTTAACTATTTAATATTGCAGATGCTAATCGTGTTCCTTATTGATTGTATTTTTTTAATTAAATGATAATCAATATTTTATATAATTAAATTTTTTACAAGTCTGCAAAATACCCTTTCAAAATGATAGGCTTTTTATCAGAACGAAATGATGCTTATTGTTTGATTTAATTAATATATTTGCAGTCCACAAAAAATAAAGAATGTTTTCAAAAATCGCAGTACACAGAGTTGGCAACAAGATCAACGGAGAATCTCTTATTCTTTCCCAGGAAGAGCTTGAGCTGGACGAGGGAACAGTAGAAATGCTGGAAAATTATTTTTTGGGCTCTTTCAAAACTGAAGAAACCTACCAGTTTTACAGTGATTCTTATTTGGTGAATAATCCTGTTTACAGCTCGGTTTCAGAAATATTTGATGATAAAGCAAAGTTTCTCTGGGAATCTGAAAACCTTGCGAAACATCTTTTTGAAGCTGCGGAAAATCCAAGGGTTCAGGGAGGTGAGCTGTTTGTCGTGTACTTTGAAGACGAAAGAGAAGGTGATGAGAAAGTCGATAAAATAGGAATTTTTAAAACGGAAAAAAGAGATTCATTTCTTAAAATTTTTCCAAAAAATGAAAGTTTTGAACTTGAAAAAGATCAGGGAATCAGCCTGTCAAAGATTGATAAAGCAGCTCTGATTTACAATAACCATAAAGAAAACGGATATATCCTTTCTGTAGTTGATAACAACAAAAACGGAGATATGTATTACTGGTTTGAAGATTTTCTGAAAGTAAAACAGCGCGACGACGAATACTTTCATACCCAGGAAGCATTGATGGTGTATAAAGATTACATTACCAAACAGCTCCCGCAGGAATTTGAGGTTTCAAAAGCAGATCAGGCAGATTTTTTAAATAAATCCATCAATTTTTTCAAAGAAAAAGAAGAATTTAAGCTTGATGAATTTGCAAGTGAAGTTTTGGGCGACGAGCATGTAATCGAAAGTTTTAATAATTTTAAGACCGATTACGAACAGGATATGCAGATTAATATTGCTGAAGAATTCCCGATCAGTGATGCGGCGGTAAAAAAAACACAGAGACATTTTAAGAGCATCATTAAGCTGGATAAGAACTTCCATATTTATATTCACGGCGATCGTAAAATGCTTGAACAGGGGCAGGATGATAAAGGAAAATACTACAGGCTGTATTTTGACAAGGAAGTATAAATGATACCTCCGGTGTGTGAATAAATCTTTCGTGAAAATAATCGTATTTTATTATCTATATCTTAATTAAAATCTGTGATTTATGTAAAAGTAAACGAAGTGATTTTTAATTATTATTTTGTCATTATCTTATGAATTATGAGTATTTTTAATAAATCTTAATATATTCATAATATTTCTTAATTATTAATAACAAATTTGCTGCATAAAATAAATATTGATTTTTATGATGTAAATTCCTTACCTTTGACTATTTAATAGCAGTTATGAATTTTGTAGAATGTCATGATGAGCCCATTCATATTCCGGGCCGTATACAGAGTTTTGGATACCTGATTGGCATTGATACAACATCTCATGCCATTGATTTTCTGAGCGAAAATATTTCCGATATTTTTGATCTTGAAAAATCAGAAGACCTTTTAGGGAAAAAAATTGCAGATTATCCCCATATTTTTCAACCTGTTCTTGATTCAGATATTTTTGAAAGGGTAGATTTTCTTTCAAGAAGAGAAAACGAAACCTATTTTGACAAAATATATATTTCAGGAAAGCAATATCATTTTTCCGTTTTCAGGTCCAATAATCATATTTTTCTTGAATTTGAAGAAGTCGTAAGCAATTTACGAAAGCATATTACCAATAAATACGACAACTTTTACATCATTGATAATGAGCAGGAAATCTGGGATCAGCTTCTGGGTACTCTGTGGAGCATCATCAATTATGACCGGATCATGGTCTATAAATTCATGAGCGACGGTTCAGGAAAAGTGATTGCAGAAAAAACAAATGGTAAAGCAGAAAGTTATCTCGGGCTGCATTATCCGGAACATGATATCCCGAGACAGGCAAGGGAACTGTACAAAAAGAAAAGGAAAAGAATCTTCTCAAATGTACACTCAGAGCCGGTACGTCTTCTAAGCCGTACACAACAGGACATCGATCTTACATTTACTGCATCACGAGCAATGTCGCCTATTCACGGACAATATGTGAAAAATTCGGGAGCATCCTCAAGTTTCAGCATCTCGATTATCATTGATGATGAGCTTTGGGGTTTGGTAACCTGTCAGAATATCGAAGCAAAACATATTGATCTTGAAGACCGTGTACAGGCAGGGATTTTTACTGTTTTGGCTTCCAACGCATATTCTTCTTTTAAAGCTAAAAAAGAACTCGAATACAGAGTAAACCTCAATGAAAAGCTAAATCATCTAAGATCAGATTTTTTAGAGCATGAAACTTTGTTTGAATCTCTGGATGCCAACAAATCTCAGCTCAGAATGATGCCTGAAGCAGACGGAATCGCTATTGTTTCAGATAATAAGACTACTACAGACGGAAATGTCCCTAATGCAGCTGTATTACAAAAAATCGTAAGCTGGGCATACGAAAACACCAGAAACAATATCTTTATAAGCAACAGCTTTCTGAAGGATTATGGTAAAGAATTAGGCTTAAATAATGATGCATCAGGAATAATCATATATTTTGTCGAAAGAAGTAAAAATGAGATTCTGATCTGGTTCAGAAAAGAGTTTGATGAACACATCAACTGGGCAGGAAATCCTGAAAAGGAAATGGGTACTTTTTCGCAAAATGGAGAAGACAAACAGATTTTTTCCCCGAGAACTTCTTTCAAGATCTTCAGTGAAGAAATAAAAGGCAATTCAAAAAGATGGAGCAAAAGAGATGAGATTGCAGTGCACTCAATTCGTGATGTGATACTGGAAACGTCTCATAAACAATATATTACCATTAAAAAACTGAATGAGCAGCTGAAAAAGGTGAACGAGGAGCTGGACAGTTTTTCATACACCATTTCGCATGATTTGGGAACGCCACTCACGGTAATGAAACTGAATGCCCAAATGCTGCTCAGAAGTATGACGGAAGCCTCTGAGAAAAACAGGAGTAAGCTTAATTCTATCATCGATGAAATTGATAACATGGCAGATCTGATGAATAACGTTCTTCAGCTTAGCCGTGCAAAACACAGCGAAATACAGCTTGAACCTATTGAGCCTGATCTTACGATTCGAAAAATCACGGAAAATGCCAAGATGACCTATGATACTCCAAAAAGTATAGTTGTAATCAAAAAATGTCCCGAAGTTTTGGCAGATCAGACGATGCTTCATCAGGTATTTTTAAACGTAATCAACAATGCGGTTAAATATTCATCCGATCAGGATCATCCGGTCGTAGAGATCGAGGGTTCTGAAGAAGGCGATAAAATTATTTACAGAATTAAAGATAACGGCATCGGAATCCCGGCTGAAAATAAACATAAAATGTTTAAGATCTTCAATAGAATGGATAATGCCAAAAAATTTAAAGGAAACGGAATAGGTCTTTCTATTGTTCATCGAATCATGAAAAGAATAGGAGGAAACGTAGATTATATCAGTGATGAAGACGGAACCTGTTTTATCCTGACCTTTCAAAAACCTCAATTAGAAAAAGTTTAAATTCATTTTATACGATGGTCTCCGAATATCTCAAAAAAAATACCGCTGAATATCACGATGCAGCAGAAAAATTATTCAATTCTGATAAAATTTTCAAGAAAACATTCACTTTAGAAGATTATAAGAAAATAATCAGTGCCAATTATCTGATGCTTCTTCACTCAGAAAAAAATATTTTCAACAGTCTTTCAGAAAATTTTTCCCATAAACTACAGCTCAGCGACAGAATAAAACTTCCTTTAATTGAAAAAGACCTTCAAAGCCTTTCGCTGGAAAATAAATCAACATCTGAAGATCTTAAATTTAGCAGTGAAAACGAAGCTTTAGGAGCAATGTATGTCATTGAAGGCTCTACTTTAGGCGGAAATGTGATCGCAAAACAACTATCCAAAACAGAAGGTTTCGGTGAGGTTACATTTAATTTTTTCGGGTGTTATCACGAAAATACAGGTCTTATGTGGAAAAATTTTAAAGAGATTCTGGACCATGAAGTTACCGAAGAGCAGTATTCTGAAGTATTATCGGGCGCCAGAAAAATATATTCTTTTTTACTCAGCGTCAACTGATCAGTCATTCTTATTGATGATCTTGTCACAAATAAATAATAAAATTCCTGAAAGATTGCTCAATTTTTCAGGAATTGTTAAATTTGGGAGTTAAAATTCAGATTTTACATCAATAAATAATTTAATAAAAACATATGAAACTTTAAAGTTCCATATTACCAGTAAAAACAATAAATAAATATATTATGAAAGTAACCGTAGTAGGAGCAGGTGCTGTAGGAGCAAGCTGTGCAGAGTACATCGCAATGAAAAACTTCTGTTCAGAGGTGGTTTTGGTAGACATTAAGGAAGGTTTTGCAGAAGGGAAAGCAATGGATCTGATGCAGACCGCATCACTGAACGGTTTTGATACCAAAATTACGGGTACAACAGGAGATTACAGCAAAACAGCAGGTTCTCACGTAGCTGTAATTACTTCAGGAATCCCAAGAAAACCGGGAATGACAAGAGAAGAATTAATCGGGATCAATGCAGGAATTGTAAAAGAAGTAACTCAAAACCTGGTAAAAAATTCTCCGGAAGTGATCATCATTGTGGTTTCTAACCCAATGGATACGATGGCATATCTGGTTCACAAAACTTCAGGTCTTCCTAAGCATAAAATCATCGGGATGGGAGGTGCATTAGATTCTGCAAGATTCAAATACAGATTGGCTGAAGCATTGGATGCTCCGATTTCTGATGTTGACGGAATGGTAATCGCGGCTCACAGTGACACCGGTATGCTTCCTTTATTAAGTAAAGCAACAAGAAACGGAGTTCCTGTAACTGAATTTCTAGATGATGAACAACAGAAATATGTAATTGAAGAAACGAAAGTGGGTGGGGCTACTCTTACAAAATTATTGGGAACTTCAGCTTGGTATGCACCGGGTGCAGCGGTTTCTGTAATGGTTCAGGCCATTGCTTGTGATCAGAAAAAAATGATCCCTTGTTCATTAATGCTTGAAGGAGAATACGGTCAGAATGATATCTGTCTTGGTGTTCCTGCCATTATCGGGAAAAACGGGGTTGAGAAAATCGTAAATATTACTTTAACTGCAGACGAACAATTGAAATTTGCTGAAGCTGCAAATGCGGTAAGAGAAGTAAATGGTGATTTGAAATTTTAATGTACTAAATTGATATAAATAAAAACCGCATCGTGAGATGCGGTTTTTTATGTTCAAAGATTTTTAGAAACTATTTTACCACCGTTGCCTCCATTTCCACTTTCAGCGTTTCATATAATGTTTTTACCTCTATTACATTACTCGCCTGCTGAATGCCATGCTTCGTAATCCAGCTTTGCCAGATGTCGAAATTTTCAAAAAACGCAGGATGATCTGTCGTATAAACGTTCAGGCGAACGATATTTTTTACTTCAAAATCTGCCAGTGAAATAACTTTCTCCAGATTCTCAAATGTTTTGATGATCTGCGTTCTCATGTCGGCATTGCTTGTAACTCCGTTGTCGTCGATCGCGGTCTGTCCGGAAACGTATAGTGTGCTTTGTGCCTTTTTCACTTCTACAGCCTGTGCATAATTTCTGTCGTCCTGCCATGTCCAGGGATTAATGATTCTTTTTTCCATGTTAAATATATTTTAGTTAAACAATGGAGCAAAGTTCTTAAAGCTGCAAGAATTTTTTGTGTGAGGTGTGTCACAACTTTATTTTGATTCAAGGCGGCTCAGTGTTTCCCGGGAAACCCCTAAATACAATGCTAAAACTGTTTTGGGAACCCGTTGAATTAAGGATGGATACAATTTAATGAATTGTTCGTACCGTTCTTTTGCATTCATAGTCATTAGTGAAAGTATTCTTCTTTGGCTGGAAATATGTCCACCCAGTGCTTTTTTCAGGAAAAAATGTTCCATTTTAGGAACCTGGCTGCAGAGTTTTTCATAGTTATTAAAAGATAAAGAGAGTACTTCTGTTTCCTCTAAGCACTGTAAAAATTGTGTCGCTTTCGATTGGGTGTAAAACGCCATGTAATCGGTTTCCCACCAGTCTTCCATGGAAAATGAAATGATGTGTTCTTGGGCTTCAGGATCATTAACGAAAAGTTTCATCAAACCTGAAACAATAAAATAAACTTCTTTAACAAAATCGTTTTCACGGATGACAAATTCTTTTTTTAAAAATTTTTTATGATGAAAACAGGATTCGATCAAAGAAAATTCTTCGTCTGTAAGCGCAACGATTTTTTCGATATGATTCCTGAGCATATTCATTAAATAAAAATGATGATTGATGCAGTTAGTATCTGATAATTAACAAATCTACAAAAATGAGCAGACAAATTTTATTTAAAAACGATCTGTCACCAGTTCCATATTGACCATTGCTCCGGCTACATTACCGGTCATTACCGCACTGGATACGGATCGCATCATGGAAGAGTTGTCACCGCATACAAAAAGTCCGGGAATGTTTGTTTTCTGCGCATGATCAGTTTTAATATGGCCGTTTTCGGTAAATTCACAACCCAGGTTTTCAGCAATGTCCGAATGCTGCTTATAAGTAAATCCGGCATAGACTGCATTCAGCTTTATTTCCCTTCCGTCGCTCAAAATAAGGCTTTCAATATATCCGTTTTGATGTTTCAGTATTGAAATTTCTGTTTCGATAATATCAATTTCATTTTGTTTCAGTGTTTCTTTTTCCTGATCATTGAAAGTTGATTTTCCGGTGGTAAAAATTGTTACTTCTGAAGTCAGGTTTTTAACCAGCGATGCAAGATGAAAAGCCCGGTCTCCGTTGGCGATAATGCCAGTTTTCTGATTGCGGTATTCATAGCCATGACAGTACGGACAGTGAATCAGAGAAATTCCCCAGGATTCTTTATACCCTTTTACATCAGGAACCAGGTCTGAAATTCCTGTAGCCAGAATAAGTTTTTTGCTTATAAATTGTTTCCCGTCACGGGTAATTATTTCAAATCCTCCATCTGTTTTTTTTGCAGAATCGGCTATTCCTTCATAGAAATGGACGGTGTCATATTGCTCAACCTGATGTTTGGCAATAGCTGAAATTTCTTTGGGAGACTTTCCGTCCTGCGTTAAAAAATTGTGAGAATGCGGAGTTTTAATATTGCAGGGTTTACCGCTATCAATCACCAGAGTTTTTCGTAATGATCTTCCCAGTGCCATTGCAGCAGAAAGCCCGGCGTAACTTCCGCCTATAATAATGACATCGTACGTTTTATTTTCAGTCATGATTTTAGAATTCGTTTAACTCACCTATGTCGTTCAGCACTATAAATGACAAATTTACAATTTTCCTTTAGTTTGATTCTGTTGTAATAAAGTTCTGGGTTTCATATAATCTGGATATAGCCGGATTTATTTTTTGCGTAGCCGAAAAAAACTCTATCGTAATAAAGCTTTTTGCTATTTAATTTGTGTGACTATTAATGCATCGGGTTTAAAAATATTTTCATCGGTAGTGTACCATATTTCAAATTTGTCATATTCTGCTTGATTATTTTTTTTCCAGTTGCTAAAAGCTTGCTGATCACCTATCTGAAAGATATAATGATTGTAAGCATTAAATATTTTATTATCTGCCATTTTTTTGAAGTAATCAAGTAAAATATTCGGGTAATCTTTAGAGTCTCTAGTGAAATATTGTTTCAGAAATTTTTCTCGCATATCGGAGAGCGCATTCAGGGTAAATTCGCTCTGATCCAGAAGTGATAGTACAAAATTCATTTCAAAGATTGTACAGAAAGGGAGTTTGCCTTTTCCTATCATATCCGGATTAATATTTACCAGTTTGCAAAATGCAAGATTTTTATTATTCTTATCATTAAGATCAATTGAGTTTTTATAGGTTTCATACAATTTCTGGCTTATTTCTCCTGTTCTCTTTGTCGTTCTTTCCAGATTCATGAATATTTCTCCATAGATCAGCCCTGCTAATTTATTTTCAGAGTCAAGAGATAATTTTGCAGCCCTATAATAATTCGAAGGATAAGAAGGATCAACCTGAATTCCTTTTTCGTAGATTTTCATTGCTTCTGAAGGTTTATCAAATTCATAAACTACCCCTTTTTCTAAATGTAATCTTCCTGAATTCGGAAATTTTTTTAATCCTTCATTATAAGTAGAAATTGCTTTGTTGGGATTGCCGTCATAATCATACGTATTTCCAAGAAGAGAAAAATAGTAATCATCAATATTATTGTAATTCTTTATTTTCTCAAGCTGTAAAATAGCACTTTTGTACTCTTTCTTTTGTACAAATGCATACGCTATTTCGTAAGGATAGGTAGAATCTGTGGGATCTATCTTTTCACATTCTTTAAGAATTGTAATACCTTCATCATATTTTCCACTATCAATAAGTTCTATTGCATCATGTATTTTTTCACATTTAAAGATTTTTTTTTGTGCATTTATACACTGAAAGAATATAAGGGCAAAAAAAACATAATAAGTACGTCTCATAAATTTAAATCGTTATTTAATTTTCAAAGATGCACATTTTCTGTAAATAAATATAAAGGCAATAATTCCTTAAAATTCTTAGAGAAATTAATGAACTGATCTTCAATAGTAAAGATAAAATAAGGCGTGAATTATTCTTTAAAGTCAATTAGGTTTTTAATCTCCACACTTCCGACGGCGAGATCCCAAACTCTTTCTTAAAAACGAAAGAAAAATGGGAGAGATCTTCAAAGCCAAGATCAAGATAGATTTCATTTGGTTTTTTATGTTCTTTGTCTAGAAGAAAGTAGGCTTCCTGAAGACGTTTATGGAGGAGCCATTTTCCCGGTGTGGTGTTGAAAATCGCGTTGAATTCTCTTTTAAAAGTTGATACGCTTCGTCCTGTCATAAAGGCAAAACGTTCCAGACTGATGTTGAATTTATAATTTTGATTCATAAACAATTCCAGATCAATTTTGTGCGGGACATTAAAATTAAACAAAATATCTTTCAGGTCAGGATTGTTTTTCAGTAAAATCATAAGCAGTTCTTCACGCTTAATGTCAACAAAATGGCTGTCCAATTGCTCGGTTCCGTTGTAATAAGGTTCCAGGTATTGGATGTAATTTTTAATCAGTTTATCTTCATTAATGAACAGAAAAGAATCCTCATTGTCCGTCGGTTCAGCTTGATACGAATGGCGTTCCAGAAATTTTTTTAAAAAAGGTTCATCAAAAGCGATTATTACTTTTTCAAAATCTCCGTTTTCCTTATATTTTGTATACCGCACAAGATGATTTTTTCGAGCGAGACAGTAATCTCCGGGTTTCATATTGTAATGCCTGTATCCATCGTATGCAACCATCGAACCTTTCAGCAGAAACAAAAAGAAATGCTCCGGAATAAACTGTTCCGGAGAAATTTCGGGGCCTAAATGACAAGACTGTATATTGTTGAATTTCATTTTTCATTTTTTTTATGGCAGCTTTTTCCGCCTTCCACTCCCGCTTTTTTGTTCCGCTTCGCTGCACAAAAAGAGCTCCGTTCAAGTCGGGCTGTGAATAACTGCGGTACACAAATTTATGACTTTCCCATTAAACTGTCTGCACTGGCCAACAAAGCTTCGTCATGGCTTCTGGGAATCCAGTTTAAGATGGTTTTTGCCTTTTGGTTAGACATTGCTTTGTAGAATTCTTTGCTGATGGGTTCCAGTTCTTTTATTTCAAAAGTATATTGCGGTCTTTCTTTTTTGAACAGTTCGGCAACGTCATAAAAGCTCATCACAACGTCTGAAGTTGCGATAAAACGTTCTCCGTTAGCTTCGGGATAAAGCATTGCTTTGATATGAAGGTCGGCAACATCTCTCACATCGACCACACCCATCGTAAAAGGCGGAGTTTTATCCATCGATCCGTTAAGGATCCCTGAAACTGCGATATCCAACGAAGCGGAAGTAATTCCGCCGATAACGGGACCGAAAATCCCGACCGGATTGATGACAGCAAGTTCCAATCCGTTTCCTTCTTTTTCAATAAATTCCCAGGCAGATTTTTCAGCAACGGTTTTTGATTTGATGTATGCCGGAAGTGGAGCATCGAGGTCTGTCCAGTCTTTTTCCGTAAAAACATGATTTTTTGCATCCCTACTGTAACCGACTGCCGCGAAGGAAGAAGTTAAAACCACTCTTTTCACACCCGCGTCACGCGATGCTTTCAAAACGCGCAAAGCGCCGTCTCTTGCAGGAATGATGAGTTCATCTTCATCTTTCGGATCCTGTGCAGGGAACGGTGAGGCTACATGAAGGACATACTCACAGCCTTTTACGGCCTCCTCCCAATTACGGTCGCTTGTAAGATCTGCTTCAATTAAAGTGAGATTTGAGAAATCGGTAACTCCACCTTCTTTTAATGCTTTTACAATGAGCTCTTTTTTTGCTATTGAGCGAAGGGTAGTTTTTACGTGATATCCTTGTTGCAATAATTGCAGAACCGTATGAATTCCTAAAAATCCTGTACCTCCCGTTACCAAGACTGTTTTCTTTGTCTGTACGTTTTCCATTTTGTTTATATTTTACAGGACAAAGTTGGGGCTTATTTCGGACAAAAATTTTGTTGTGGAGGCCAATTTTTATTTGTTGAGAAGTTCAATAAAGCAATTGTAATCATCATTAAAAAATCTCCCACATAACTTTGTGAGAGATAAATAAATTAAATATCTGATAAGAAATTTTTAACTGTTAAAAGCATCAAATGCACCTTCCGTTCCGGCAAAGAAATTTTGATACAGCGATTCTGTAAATCCGACACGTACTTCATACTTATTTTCCTGAAGTGCCTTTACCAAATCATCGGCAACAACAGATGGCGGAATTCCGTTTTCTTTTCCTCCGATTTCTGCAGAAAAATCGGTATTGACTAATGGCGGCATCAATTCGAAAACTTTTACTGAGGTGTCTTTTGCCAATTGATGTCTTAAAACCTGAGTATAAGAATGCAGTGCCGCTTTTGAATCTGAATACGTCGGTAGACTTGCACCCGGAACAAATCCTACAATCGATGAAACATTCACAACAGCGGCTTCGCTTTGTTCTTTCAGGAGGGGAAGAAATTTTTCGGTCATTCTGATCGGCGCAAAATAGTTGGTGGTAAACTCTTCCCATGCTTTGTCATGCGTTTGAGAATTTTCAGAAATCGTATAATAATGAGCAAAACCCGCATTATTGATGAGAATATTCAATCTGCCGAAGGTCGTTTTTACTTCTTCGTATAGTCTGTTGATATCGTCTTCATGGGTTACATCCGCCTGAATGGTGGATACATTTTCTAAACCTTGCGCTGCGGAGTCTAGTTTTTCTTTGTTTCTTCCAACAATGATGATTTTGTTTGTGGCGTTTAATGCTTTTGCAATTTCTAAACCGATTCCTGAACCTCCGCCGGTAATTAAAATAGTGTTGTTTGTAATGTTCATAACGTTTTTTTTAAATGTTTATAATAATAATTTAATATTGTACTATTTGGTACAAAATATAGGAAAAAAATTTAATCGAGTACTTTTAAATTCAGTTCAATAATGCTTTTAAGAATTTCCGAAGAATTTTCCATACGTCTTGTAATGTGAATCCCGTTCCAAAGATTGGTCAGATGCCAAGCAAGAATCTCAGGATTTTCTCCTGTGTTTATTTGATTGTTTTTCTGTGCTTTTTCGATGACTTTTGCAAAAAGATGATGAAGCTGTTTAAGGATTTTAACAGACGTTTTCTTTATTTGCATATCTTTTTCGGACAATTGCACCAAAGAATTTCCTAAAAAGCAGCCTCTTTCTTTTTCACAGTCAGGAGAATGGGCCTGACTTAAAAAAACCTGTTTGATGTATTCAATTTCGTTTTCAGCATTTTCAATTCCTTCAGACAATTGTTTATAAAAACTTTCAGAAAACTGCTCGATCGATTTTACATACAATTCCTGTTTTCCACCTTTGAAGGCAAGATAAAAACTTCCTTTCCCGATTCCCATCGCAGTCAACAACTCGTCTGCAGAAGCGGTATCATAACCTTTGTTTCTGAAAACTTCAGTAGCTTTTTCGATTGCCTGATTTTCGTTGAATATTTTTGGTCTTCCTGCCATTTCTTATTTTAATGAGACAAAGATATATAATTGTACTAATCAGTACAAAATAAAATTTCCTATTTCTTTTATAGCTCTTATCAATAAAGTTATATTGAGATTATTTCATCAAATCTAAAACTCTTTCAAATTCAAGATCACGATTGTTGAGAAAATCCTGATCTTGATATTTCATCAGTTCATCGATTCTGATTCCGGTTTGCTGGGTTTGCGCATTATCAGGGTAAAAAATTCCGTTTCCGGTAAATTCCAGAAGATAATCGCCCGGAAGATTCACTTTTACCAAATCACCGTCTCCACCAGAAGTTTGCTGACCAATAGTTTGCGACTGCGGAAAAATTTTCTGAAGACTCATCGAATACCATTCGCTTGCACTCCGTGTGTCGGGATTGACGAGAATAAAAACTTTCCCTTTATACGTATGGGTTGTTTTGCCAGGGATTGTAGGGAAATACGTGATGCTTTGATCTTTGTACGTAAATGTGCCGATATTTTTTAAGTTTTGCTGATAATACTTTCCAAAATAATTTTCAGCAGGAGAAAAGTATTTGTAGAGATAATGAAAAAAGAATCCGCCCCAATCCGGATACGCCCTCATGTCAAAAACGATTGCCTTTTTTTGGGCGGCATCGCTTAGAATACTGTCCATCACGGCATCTATTTTATCATCATTCACCTTATCAATAAATGCTAAAGTTCGATTAGCGTTAAAATAAGCCACATCCTTATGAATAATTTTGCGGTTTTCTGATTTTCTGATTTTATCCTGTAAATAATTGACAATCAGTTCATATTTTTCCTGATCTGAAGGATCAATCATGTCCACGTTCGCAGAAAATTTCTTATTGGTTTTTCCTGATCGCACTTCCAGACTCTTTTGTTGCTGATCACCGGTCCAGATGAGGTTGTTTTCATATTTTGAAAGTACATAGGTCAATTTCTCAGTATTGGAAGTCGATAATAATTCTCCCTTTTCTTTAATAACCTGTGGAATAGTTTTGCCGTTAATGGAAATAATTTTATCCCCCACGCTAATTTCAGATTTCATACAGATTTCCGGAAAAATAAGTTTTGTAATTAAAATATGATCATTCACAATCTGAAAATCAAACGGGGCGAGATAATCACCATGAAAAATATCTTTCTTATAATTCAGTTGTTTATAAAAACTGAAGGCATGACTGTCTTTCAATTTTGAAACGAGCTTTGCCAATACAATTTCAAAATCTTTTCTTGAGCTTATTCTTGAATTTTCTTCTAAACTTTTCTTGAAAAAATCATCAAACCCTTTATCCATAATATATTTGTGAGGAAAAAGATGATCAACAACCCCCTGAATTTTTGCCAACGCTAATAAACGGTATTCAGGCGGTAGATTTTCATTTTTCGGGAATGAATATTTTTTTTCATCACTTACTAATTTTCCTTCTTTTAAAAGCTCAAAATTGTATCGGTGATGATAGATATTATTCAGCAGAGCTTTGTTTTCAGAACTTATTTTTGAGTTTTTCTGAAACCAGTCAAAATTCTGATTTTTTGTCAGAATATCTGTTGAAGTCTCTGCAGGAGCAAGATTGGTCAATGTTTTTTTTAAATCTTTTGATAATTTCAAAATAATAGAATTAAAATCATCATTCGAATCAACACTTTTAATGGTAGCCAGAAATAAACTGTCGGCATCTTTTTTACCGCCTGCAAGATCGGGATGATAGTATTTAAGAAAATTCCATGTCTTAAGAAAAATATATTGCTGTTCTTTTTGCGCAGACAGCGATTGCTGGAAAAAAAACAACATTAAGATGATAACCGTTCTTTTCATATACTATTCGGATTTGTACTGTGATGGGTATGATGATGCAATGACTTTCAGCAGTAATCTTCACCAAAAGTATCAGCCTCAAATTTAAATAAAATTTCATATACCAAAACCCCGAAAACCCTTAAATTTGCGTTATTAAAAAGGTATTCATGTTCAAAAAAATAACGGTTGCGGCAGCTTCTTTTCTGTCGGTCATCACCATAAATGCTCAGAAAAATAAAAATACTCAGGTAGAGAGGCCCAAATTGGTCATCGGTTTGGTGGTTGATCAGATGCGATGGGACTATTTGTACCGTTTTTACAGTAAATATGGGAATGACGGTTTTAAGAGATTAATCAATAAAGGATATTCGCTGAATAATGTTCATATCAATTACATTCCAACGGTTACCGCTTTAGGGCATACTTCGATTTATACCGGTTCTGTTCCGGCGATTCACGGGATTGCGGGAAATGACTGGAATGATAAAGAGACCGGTAAAAATGTGTATTGTACAACTGACGAAAATGTACAACCTGTGGGAACTACCAATACAAAGGTAGGAAGCCATTCCCCAAAAAACCTTTGGTCAACTACGGTTACCGATGAGCTTCGACTGGCAACAAATTTTCAGGGAAAAGTAATCGGGGTTTCCCTAAAAGACAGGGCGTCAATTCTTCCGGCAGGTCATGCCCCAAACGGCGCGTACTGGTTTGACGATTCTTCAGGGAATTTTGTAACGAGTACATGGTATATGAAAGATTTACCGCAATGGATGAAAGATTTTAATGCCCGGAATTTACCTGATAAACTGGTCGCCAATGGCTGGAATACTTTGCTTCCGATTAATCAGTATACGGAAAGCTCTCCCGATAATTCTTCCTGGGAAGGGCTTTTGGGCAGTGCAAAAACACCCACTTTTCCGTACAGTAATTTAGCGGCCGATTATTTGGCTAAAAAAGACAATATCCGTTATACACCATTCGGAAATACGCTCACCTTACAATTGGCTGAAGCTTCTATAGAAGGTGAAAAATTGGGAGAAGACAACATTACCGATATTTTAGCGATCAATTTGGCCTCGACAGATTATGCAGGGCATAAATTCGGGCCCAATTCTATTGAAGTGGAAGATGTATACCTCAGATTAGACCAGGATCTGGCTCAGTTTTTTACCTATCTGGATTCGAAGGTGGGGAAAGATCAATATACTGTTTTTCTTTCGGCTGATCACGGTGCATCCCATGCTGAAGGCTTTTTGCAGGAACATAAAATAACCACCGGATTTTTTGGAGAGGGGATGGAAAAAAATATTAATGATCATTTAAAAGCGAAATTCGGTGTTGATAAGCTGATTAATGCTGTTGACAATTATCAGATATATTTTGACAGAAAATTGTTGAAAGAAAATAAGCTTGAACTTGATGATGTAAGAGATTTCACTATAAAAGAACTGGAAAAAGATCCGACGGTTTTATTCGCCGTTTCAGTAGAAAAAGTGCAGGAAGCAACCATTCCTGAACCTATCAAACAAAGGATTATCAACGGAATCAACAGGCAGAGAAGCGGAGATATTCAGTTGATTTCCCATGATTCTATGCTTCCGACCTATTCAAAAACAGGAACAACGCACAGCGTATGGAATTCTTATGATTCACACATTCCTCTGATTTTTATGGGATGGGGAATTCAACACGGTGAAAGCAATGCACCGTATCATATGACCGATATTGCACCTACAGTTTCTTCGTTATTAAAGATACAGTTCCCAAGTGGAAATATCGGAAATCCGATCACTGAGGTTTTAGGGAAATAAAATCAGGATAGATTATTAAATATAGAATCCCTGCAAAATATTATTTGTAGGGATTATTTTTGTGCAAACCTGAATTATTCTTCTTTCGTTTCCTCCTCGTCATCATCTTCAAACTGTTCAAGAAAATACGTAAATGTAAAATCTTCAACCTGATCTTCTGCATCTTCCAAAGTAGTTAAAAGATCCTCAAAAGTTTCCAGCTGATCGACACTCATATTCACGAATTCGAGATGAAGCGGCATTTCCAGTTCGCCCGAAATAATGTCTGAAAGCGCATCCAGATTGTCCCCGAAATGATCGGGAAGCTTTATTTTTTCTTTGAGCTGCGCATAAAAATCTTCGTAATCTCCAAGAGCTGTAAAATCGATGTATATTGTTTTCATAGTTTATTTTTTATAGATAATCTGCTTCAACCTTAGATTACTGCTTTTCAAAGCTTTTATAATGGTTTTTGGTTACATAAACTTCACCTTCGTGGGTGAAAATAATTCTGTCGGCATTTCGGTTTCCACAATGGTAATTCACATCGGCTTCGAAATATTTTTGTCCTTCTGGCAGCTGCTTTTCTCGGTTGCTGAAATGATCTCCGCCAATTGCCCTTCCCGGCAAAACTTCGCAAAGATTTCCTTTGGAAGGATTCCAGCCTAGTTTTCTTGCTTCGTTTTTGGTAAGATAATAATCGGGAAGATGATGGTTTTGCTTTACATACTGTATGACCATTTTTTCTTCTGTAAGCTGATCTATGGTTTGTTCTCTAGAATATTCAGGCTTTAGTGTTGTATCTTTAAACTCTCCGGGAGCATTATATTTTGGACGATTATCTACCAAGCTATTTTCATTTTTGTCAGCAATGAAATTGCTGTAAATATACATCGCCGACATTCCGAACAAAAGCCCGAGACAGATAAAAAACAGGGATCTTATTTTACCATTCATTGTGTTTTATTTAATGATTATGCATTTCTCCATTCTTCAGGAATATCGCATACCGGGATCGGATTGATCTTATGTTGCGCAGCTTTGTTCATCCTGCTGAAAATTTTGTACACTTCCAGATCTCTTCCATCATAATCCGACTCGGTTTTTGTTCCCCATTCTTTCTGAATTTTTTCCAATTCGGGATACGTTGCGCCGATCTGCTGCTCATCGGTTCTGTCGACATCCCAAAGCCCGTCTGTAGGAATGGCTTCCTGAATATTTTTGACAAGGTTTAAGGCTTTTGCCAGTTCGTAGACTTCTGTTTTATAAAGATCAGCGATGGGAGAGACGTCTACACCGCCGTCGCCGTATTTTGTATAGAAGCCGATTCCGAAATCTTCCACTTTATTTCCGGTTCCGCACACCAATAGACCGTTAATCTGCCCGTAATAATATAAGGTGAGCATTCTCAGACGGGATCTTGTATTGGCAAAAGCCAGTTTTTCGTTGGGAAACTCATCGTCTTTTACGTCAAATGTTTTATGGAGTTCTTCGAAAGCTGGCGTTAAATTTACTGATATTGCTTCTACATTCGGAAATTTTGATTTCAGGTCATTCATATGTTCCCATGCACGGTTTACCTGGTCTTCTTTCTGACGGATCGGCATTTCAATCAACAGCGTTTTCAAACCTGTCATGGCTGCCAAAGTAGACACCACTCCGGAATCTACCCCTCCGGAAACCCCGATTACATACCCTTTTACATTTGCTTTCTGAGCATATTCTTTCAGCCAGCTTACGATATGATCTATTATTTTTTGTGTCTGCATTTTATATTTTTTTGATAATTCAATTACTTGAGTTCCATAAAAGATGATTTCGCAAAACTCTATTCTTTTTCAGGATTTAATTTCTTGTTTATAGGCTCTAAAAAAATTCTTTTTCAGCAGGAGTTTGTTTTTATATCCTTATTTTTGTATCCTTAAATTTCATGTAAAAATAATGAAGATTTTTAGAATTGCCGCACTTTCCTGTCTTTTAGTTGTAAGTTTAAGTTCTTGTAAAAAAGATCAGGAAACACTCTGGAAAGTAGAAATAAAAAATCCTGCCGAAAAGGTGGAAATGACTGATATTTCCAAAGAATTTTACGATCCGAAGATTCCTTTAGAACAGTTTACAAAACAATTTCCGTGGTTTCAGGGTACCGTTCCGGACGAAGATTTTGTGAAAAGAAGAACAGATGCTGAAGAAGTGAGAATCTATAAAGAAGCAGCAGCAAAAATAGACCAGTTAAAGCTGAAAAACAATTTGCAGGAATTGTTTTCTCATATCAAATATTATTTCCCGCAGTTTAAAACCCCGAAAGTTTTTCTTTTTTCGTCGGCATTACAAATGGTTCAGGATCCCATTCTCTATGACGAAAAAACAAATTTCCTGTTTATAGATATGACCGGTTTTATGGGAGATAAAAATCCTAATTATAAAGGTCTGGAACTGTATTTTCAGAAATCAATGAATCCCAATAATATCGTTCCGAAAGTATCGAGGATGTTTGCGGAAAATATTGTCCCTTTTTCCGGGGAAAGCCAGAAATTTATCGATTTATTGGTGTACAACGGAAAAGTAATGATGCTTCAGGATGCGTTTTTACCCAATACTCCGGATTATCTGAAAATGGATTATACAAAGCAGCAGTACGACTGGGCTGTAGCAAACGAAGCCAATATTTACAATTATTTTGTTGAAAGCAACCTGATTTTTGGTGATGACCACCGATTGGCAGAACGGTTTATCAATCCGGGTCCGTTTTCGAAATTTTATACCGAAATAGATAACCAGTCATCTCCGATGGTAGGCGTTTTTACAGGATGGCAGATCTGCAAAGAATATTTTAAGAATAAACCTGAAACAAAGCTTACCGATTTTTTAAAACTGGATGCAACCCAGATTTTTAATCAGGCAAGCTATAAACCGAAATTAGAAGAATAATAAAATTAGAATATACAATGAGAAAGACTCAGATAACGATAGATGTAGAGCTGGATGAAAACCACATTCCCGAATTGATGACTTGGAATGCAGCTGATGGCGGAGTAGAAAAAGAAGAAACCAAAGCAGTAATGATTTCCGTTTGGGACGAAAAAACATCAGAAGCTTTAAGAATTGATCTTTGGACGAAAGATATGCCGGTTGATCAAATGAAAATGTTTATGCACCAGATTCTGGTTTCTCTTGGGAATACGTATCAGAGAGCAACAGGAGAAGAAGATGTTGCACAGTGGATCGAGCAAATGGCAGAAGAATTTGCAGTTAAATCTGCGATAAAAATGTAAATAATAAATATAACAATTTACCAATGTAACGATGTAACAATTATTGGTAAACTGGTAAATTTTTATATTGGTAAATTATACAAATTATGAATTTTAATACAAAAGTTATCCATGGAGGACAACACCACGAATCTGCAACAGGTTCTGTGAATGTTCCGGTTTTTTTAACATCTACTTTCGCACAAAAAAGTCCGGGAGTGCATTCAGGATATGAATATTCAAGAGCTGCCAATCCCACGAGACAGGCATTGGAAGACTCTTTGGCAAGTATCGAAAACGGAGCAAGAGGTTTGGCTTTCGGTTCTGGTCTGGCTGCGATCGACTGTGTTTTAAAATTATTAAATCCAGGAGATGAGGTAGTTGCGGTTGATGATCTATATGGCGGAACCTATAGAATGTTTACCAGGCTTTTCGAAAAATATCAGTTGAAATTTACCTTCGTGAATTTTGATGACGCGTCAAAAATTGCAGACGTAATTACTGATAAAACAAAACTAATCTGGATTGAAACACCCACCAATCCGTTGATGAAACTGGTTGATATTAAAGCCGTTGTAGAAGTTGCAAAAGGAAAAAACATCCTGGTTGCGGTTGACAATACCTTTGCGACACCTTATCTGCAGAGGCCGATCGATTTGGGCGCAGATATCGTCATGCATTCTGCAACAAAATATTTAGGAGGGCATTCTGACGTTATTGCAGGAGCTTTAATTGCAAAAGATGCTGAATTAGGAGAAAAATTGCATTTCATCCAGTTTGCAAGCGGCGGAATTTTAGGACCTCACGATTCTTATCTGGTGTTGAGAGGGATTAAAACACTGGCGTTAAGAGTTCAAAGACACTCAGAAAACGGAATGAAAGTAGCACAATATCTTGAAACTCACCCTGCAGTTGCTCAGGTAATTTATCCGGGATTGAAATCTCACCCACAATATGAGTTGGCCAAAACTCAGATGAAGGATTTCGGGGGAATGGTATCTTTCACCTTTAAATCTGGTAAAAAAGAAGATGCCGTTAAGTTTTTAGAGAAAGTAAAAGTTTTTACGTTGGCAGAATCTCTGGGCGGTGTAGAATCTTTGGCAAATCACCCGGCTTTGATGACACATGCTTCCATTCCGGCTGAAAAACGTGCTGAACTGGGCATTACAGACGATTTGGTTCGTCTCAGCGTTGGAATCGAAGATGCAGAAGATCTTATCGCAGATTTAGAAAGAGCCTTTTCATAATTTAGTTTTTTTTAGAAGCTGTTTCCCGCTTTCCACTATATCTTTTGTTACGCTTCGCTACACAAAAGGATGTCATTGCAATCGGGGCTAGGTTTGTAGTCGTTTATTTAAACATTTGGAAAATAAACACAAAGTGTGAAAGTAAAATTAATTAAAAAATAAAAATATGAGAAAGATTCAGGTTTTATTGTTGTTAATTTTAAGTCAAATTGTATATTCTCAGGTGAAAGAAACCGATGAATTATATAAAACGGCAAAAAAATTAGACAGTTTGATATTCGATATCGGATTTAATGCATGTGATCTTTCTCATTATCATGCTATCATCAGTGATGATCTGGAATTTTATCATGACAAAGGCGGAATTACTTCCGGTGAAAAAGCGTTTACCGCTTCCATAAAAAACAACATTTGCGGCGGACCGAATAAAGTAAAACGTGAATTGATTCCCAATAGCATGAAAGTGTATCCTTTGTACAAAAACAAGGTGTTGTACGCTTTTATTGAGGAGGGTGAACATGATTTTTCCGAATGGTATCAGGGAAAATGGAACAGAGGAAGCCGTGCAAAATTTACCATTCTATGGATTTTAGACGGCAAAGACTGGAAAATGAAAAGGGTTTTAAGTTATGATCATCAATAAATTTCACATGAAAAATACAAGAAAAGCTGCAATTCAGGATTTGGCTCAATTGGCTGAATTGTTTGATCAATACAGGATCTTTTACCATAAGGATTCTGATATTCCTGCAGCAAAACGTTTTCTTACTGAAAGAATAGAACATAAAGATTCTGAAATTTTTGTTGCTGGAGAAGATGGAAATGTAGTTGGATTTGTGCAGTTATATCCTTTATTTTCGTCCACAAGAATGAAACGGTATTGGTTATTGAATGATCTTTACGTCAATGAAAATTATCGGGGAAAAGGGTATTCTAAAGAATTAATTGAACAAGCGAAAGAATTGGCGAAATCTACAAATGCTGGTGGAATTTTACTGGAAACAGGAAAAAGCAATGATATTGGGAACCAATTGTATCCGTCTTGCGGCTTTGAATTGTATGATTCCGTAAATTTCTATGAATGGACAAATAAATAATGAATCAATATTTTTTAATAGTAACATTGTTATACTCTAAATTAAATTTATGACTGATTTTCAAAAATATATTCAGAGATATTTAGATCTTGTTCGCTCCGAAAACTGGTTGGAAGAATTAAAAAAATCCGGAGAAAAAACGGTTGAAATATATTCAAATCTTTCAGAAGAACAATCTTTTTTCACCTATGAAAAAGGAAAATGGACCTTGAAAGAATTGCTTCTACACCTATCTGACACAGAAAGAGTTTTTCAATATCGAATGTTGGCTTTTGCAAGAGGTGAAACAGCCAATTTGCCAGGCTTTGATGAAGAAATGTATGCTAAAAACTCGTTCGCAAATGATAGAACTTTAGAATCATTACTGGACGAGTATAGATCGGTAAGAGCATCTTCCCAAGTTTTTTTAGAAACTTTAAATACTTCTGTTTTTAACAACACCGGAACCGCCAACGGTAACCAAATATCGGTCGAAACCATCGGAAAATTAATTGTTGGGCATAATGTGCATCATTTGAATATTATTGAGGAAAGGTATTTACCGAGATTGTAAAATTTTTTAATTTTATTGTCATTGCGAGGAGCGAAGCGACGAAGCAATCACATAATTTTAAGGATTTACACAAATGAAAGCAGGATTTATCTACATTATGACAAATAAAAATAATACTGTACTTTACACAGGTGTGACATCAAACTTGCCTAAAAGAGTTCAGGAACATAAAGAAAAGTTTCATGAATTGAGTTTTACTTCAAAATATAATCTCAATAAATTAGTTTATTGGGAATCTTTTCAGGAAATAGGAGATGCGATTTTTAGAGAAAAACAAATTAAAGCGGGTTCTCGGCAGAAAAAGATAAATTTAATAAATTCACTTAATCAGGAATGGAGAGATTTAGCGGAAGATATTAAGGATATTATGAATCCTTTTTAAGATTGCTTCGTCGCTTTGCTCCTCGCAATGACAGAAAACATGCAAAACATCATACAAATACTACAATCCGGCGGAACCATCCTTTATCCCACAGACACCATCTGGGGAATCGGCTGTGACGCAACCAATATGGAAGCGATTAATAAAATTTTTGACATCAAAAAACGCGAAAAAAACAAATCCATGATTATTTTGGTGGAAAATGAAAAAAGACTTCAGGATTTGGTAGACGTACCGGAAATGGCCTGGGAAATTATTGATCTAAGCGAAAAACCTGTAACCATCGTTTATGAAAATCCTAGAGGGTTGCCAAAAGAATTATTGGCAGAAGACGGAAGTATCGGAATCCGGCTGGTAAAAAATGATTTTTGTAAAAAATTGATCACAAAATTAAATAAGCCGTTAGTGTCCACTTCGGCCAATTTCAGTGGAGATAAAAGTCCGTTGAAGTTTTCAGATATTTCTCCTGAAATCATTGATTTGGTAGATTTTGCGGTGGAAGAAGACCGGGAAAAGGTTTCAAAATATTCCGGCTCATCGGTTATAAAAATCTGGAGCGATAACCGAATAAAAGTGCTGCGCGAATAAAATGGTTTCATTTTTATAGATGAACCTTTTTCTGAGCATTACGGCAAAATTTCTTTTTTATCCTATCTTTGCAAAACTCAACTGTAATATAGTGATATGGATCATCAAAAATTTGCTATCGATTGGATTTCTGTATGGAACTCCCATCATCTGGAAGATATTCTTTCTCATTATTCTGACGATATTGTGATCACCACTCCCATGATTTCTATCGCTACAGGAGGTAAAGAAAGCTCATTAAGCGGCAAAAATGCTGTCCGGGAATATTGGAGAAAAGCGCTGGATAAGTTTCCGGATCTAAAGTTTGAGCTTATACATTCTACAGGAGGAGTAGATTCTGTGGCTTTATTTTATAAATCTATTATGGATAAACATGCAGTGGAAGTAATGTTTTTTAATGAAGAAGGAAAAATTAATAAAATGTACGCTCATTATGACTAATATGAGCTGTTGATGCAATTGTAAACGATGAAAATTAATCTTACTCAAAATAAAAATCTAAAACTTTTTAAACTCATTTCTGAGGTTGCTGCTCAAAATAATCAGTCGGTGTATATTGTCGGGGGGTACGTCCGTGATCTGTTGATGAAAAGAAAAGCGTCTACGGATATTGATTTTGTGACCGAGCAGAACGGCATAGCGCTTGCCCAGAATGTCGCGTTGGAACTTGATCCTAAAATAAAGGTTTCCATTTTTAAAACATATGGAACAGCCATGATCAAATATAAAGACCTTGAACTGGAATTTGTGGGAGCACGAAAGGAAAGTTACCACGAAAACAGCCGCAAACCGGAAGTGGAAGGCGGAACCATAGAAGACGATCAGAAAAGGAGAGATTTTACCATTAACGCAATGGCAATTTCTTTACATCAAGATCATTTTGGTGAGCTGATCGATCCCTTTAACGGGATTGATCACCTACAAAAAGGAATTTTAAAGACGCCTCTGGAACCGGCGCAAACATATTCCGATGATCCTTTGAGAATGATGAGAGCCATCCGTTTTGCATCAACATTAGGTTTTACCATAGAAAAAAACTCGTTAGACGCTATCCGGAAGGAAGCAGAGAGAATCAAAATAGTTTCTATGGAAAGAATAATGGTTGAATTTAATAAAATCATGCTTTCTAAAAAACCATCAGTCGGTTTAAGATTGATGGAAGAAACGGGATTGATGAAATTAATTATTCCTGAATTAATCGAGCTTAAAGGAGTAGAAGAGGTAGAAGGGCAAACTCATAAAGACAATTTTTACCACACACTGGAAGTCGTAGATAATATTTCTGAAAACACAGATCATCTTTGGCTGCGTTGGTCGGCTTTGCTGCACGATATCGGAAAAGCACCTACAAAAAAATTCGTAGAAGGAACAGGCTGGACGTTTCATGGTCATGAATTTCTGGGCTCTAAAATGACCAAATCAATCTTTCAGAGGCTTAAATTGCCATTGGGAAGTGATATGAAATATGTTCAGAAAATGGTAAAGCTTTCTTCACGCCCCATTGCTTTAATTACCGATGACGCTTCCGATTCTGCACTCAGAAGGCTGTTGTTTGATGCCGGTGAAGATATGGAAGACTTATTTACGCTCTGTAAAGCTGATATCACTACTAAAAATTCTAAAAAACAGGAAAAGTTTAAAAAGAATTTTGAATATGTAGCTGTTAAGATAAAAGAGGTTGAAGAAAAAGATCAGGTAAGAAATTTTCAGCCGCCTATTTCAGGAGAAGAGATTATGGCGATGTTTGACCTCAAACCGGGAAGAGAAATCGGGATTCTAAAAGAAAAGGTAAAAGAAGCGATTCTGGAAGGTGAAATTGCCAATGATAGCCATGAAGCGAAAAACTTTGTGATTGCAGAAGCGGAAAAATTAGGCTTGAAAGCATTATTTTAATATGTTTTTTGGGACATTTGATTATCTCATTTCAGCACTTATTTTTATCTTTAATATATGTGTTTTTAAGTATAAAATCATAAAGAAACGCAATTGGATACTGTATCTGATTGCGTTTTTGCTTTTCGGATTGGTCATCCCGTTTTTTTCTATGGGTATTGAGATTAGTAAAGCCACAAAAGGGGAAACCAATGTTGATGGTTTTACGCTGCTTTATACTTATTTCAGATTTCCGATTTGGTGGGGCATCGGAGTTTTAGAAGTCTTTTTTTTGAAATCTCAGATAAGGAAATTAAAATAAATTTCCGGGCGGTTTCGAAGAAACCGCCCGGAAAAAACACATGATGAAAAATGTTAATATCTTAAAAAGCTAAGATTAATTTAAATAAAATCCGTTCGAACTTTTTCCTGCCGTAAAGTTTTTAATAATGGCTCCTGTCGTAGAGTATACAGTAATTTTACTATCCTGGGTAAATCCGTTGGCATCAGACGTAAAAATCTTTCCGTCTACAACACTGAATCCGTATAAGGTAGAATAAGAGTTTGACGCGACCGTAAACAAAGGATTTGCCGGAATTGTTGTTGCATTCATATCCATTGCATATACTTTATTATCGGTACTGAAATAATATTTACCGCCGTCAATTTCAAGATTCGTCGCATTGGCAATTCCTGTAAGGGTAGTGGTTTTTACAATGCTTCCTGCAGCGGAAATCTGGTAGATATAAGAATTTGTGGTTCCTGCTGCAATTACATATACACTTCCGTTATTAGAAATGGTTTTGTTGATATTTCCGTTTGGTAATGTTACTACAGAAGCAATTTCATTGGTAGAAGGGTTAATTCTGGTTAAGGTATTTCCAAAACCATACGATGCATTTTGAACGAAGATGCTTCCGCTGGCTTCTACCACTCTCTCAGCCGTAGAAGTTGATGCAAAATCAATCTTTTTTACAAATGATAAATCTGAAGACTTGTAAACACTCACATATTTCCCTCCTCCATATTGATCATTGGTTACATAAATATTATTGTTGGCAAATGCGATAAAACGGGGCTGAGTAATCTGATTGGTAATTTCGCCGCTTTTTTTGAACGTATAACGGTTTACGATCTGTACTTTATTAGAATTATTCAACACCAGATAAGCACTGTCACCATTATAAGCAATGGTCTGCAATACATCTCCCAGAATAGCATTGTTGTTATTGGTTGAGAAAATGTTCTGCTCAATGATGCTCAGATCTTTTGATACGAAGGTTACACTTGCATTGGGTGTCCCAAAATTACCTTCATTGGTAATGAAAATGCCATTTTCATAGGCGCCTTTCGGAACCAGGTTCTCAAACTCATCATCGCTGCTGCACGAGATATTAAAAAGTAAGGTTAAAGCCAGAACAAGCTGTAAAAGTCTTGTGATTTTCATAATATAATTTTAATTTTTTAAAAATTGATTGTTGCTGTTACACTGTAATTTCTTTTTGGGAGCGGATAATAATCCACAGTTTGATAGATGGTATCGGTAATATTATTGATCTTGATGCCCAAAATATATTTTTTCAGAATGGTGGCTGAAATTCCGGCATTGATTACACAATAAGGATCTAATGCATAATACCTGCTTTCATCAGAAGTCGTGTATGTAAGCCCGTTAAACATTGCCTGAGCATACAGTTTCAGGAATTTGTACTGATAATCTGCATTGGCAAATACCTTATGCAGCGGTACGTACATCAGTTGTTTACTCAGCTCGAGATCGGTTGATTTTGTGAAAATATATCCCACGTTTATTTTCAAATGATGTTTATGAAGCTGTTTTTCAAAACTAAGCTGAGATTCAAGGCCGTAAGATTCTACGTTTTGTGTATTGAAAGCTCCCCAATATCCCAGAGAAGTATTTGCCCAGCGAATCATATCCTTGATTTTGATGTAGTACGGACTTACCGTTAAGGTGAAATTTCCGGCTTTAAATTCATGATCCATATCACCCTGAACTGAAGTTTCCGGCTTCAGGTCAGGATTTCCTCCCGGTTCCCAGTAAAGGTCATTAAATGACGGAAATCTGAAGTTTTTTGAAAAATTAATATTTATATTATACCATTTGGTGGTATTCCATTTTCCTGAAAAAGAATATAAAACCGGTGATGTGATCTTCTCTACAAAATCTTTTTTTATTCCGGCTTCAAAACGAAGGTTTTTAGTAGGAAAATATCTCAGTAAACCTGCCGCCGAACCTACATTTCTGCTGATTTCCGAAATTCCGGATTTATACCCTTCTCCTGTATTCACCTGAAATTCTGCGATGACATTGGCATTCAGTTTCGGATGGATAAAATAATTGAAATCATTTTTGAAAATATAATTTTTACCGGTTCCGCCACTGGTTTTCGGAGCACTAAAAACCCCGAAATACTGAAAATTTTCCTCCGTATATGCTGCTTTTAAGCTGTTTGAAATTGTAGGGTTCTTCACATCCCAGGAAACGAGGCTTCTTACGGTTTGTGATCCGTATTTGGTTTTGTTTCCCGTCTCTTCAAAAATAGGGTAGTTCTGTATCGCGTTATAAAACTGGCTTTGCCATGAAATGGTTTGATGATTGGCAATTTTATATGAAATACCCACATTATAGGTGGTATTGTAAAATTTTCCGTTTCTATTAATATACTCTCTTGATTCCGGAACCTTATAGTCATTCTCGCTGATCAGGTAATTTCCCGAAACTTTAAAACTAAACTTATCATTGCTGAAAGCGGCTTTCGCAAAATTAGTATAGGTACCAAAAGAAGCAATTTCAGAATTCAGCATACCGCTGAAACCTTGATCAAAACTGAGATCATTATTAAGATGAATACTTCCTCCGATGGCGCCGCTTCCGTAGATTACACTTCCACCGCCGGCTTTTATTTCCATCTGGTCATATCCGGAAAGTGCAATATTGTTGACGTCTCCCTGTCCTAAAAAAGTGGAATTGATATTTATTCCGTTCCATACAAAAGCAGTTTGTTGCGCCGTTGTTCCGCGAAATGACGGGGAAGAGACTGCACCGCGGCCGTTTTCCTTAATGTAAACAGGGGACTGGAAACGTAAAACTTCAGAAAGATTGAATGCGTTTTTTTGAATATCGGCAGAAGATAAAGTAGCAACCTTATGAAAAAGTTTAACCTTATTCATTTGGTTGTCAAAAACATACACTGTATCTATACTTTTCTCCTGACTAAAGTAAAGAGACGCAGTAAATGATGCGCAAAATAAGACGAAAGACCTTTTTATATTCATAATATTTTTACTTTTCCTCCGAAAGCAATTATTAATGATTTAAATCGTGGCAGGTCTCCTGACTTTCGCTTTTCTACACCTTCCCGTTTTTGACAGTGGTTTTTTGTAGAGAATGGTAATGCGATTTACAGTTGCGGGGACAGCTTGGGATTTTCACCCAATTCCCTATTAATTCCAAATAATGGAAACCAAAATTTTTGCAAATATAGTTTTTTAAATTCAGTGAGCAAACAGCGAAGTGTCAGATTAATTTAATAAATAAAACCGATGATATACTTTCAATCGATAAAATTTACAAAAAAGTAGCATTAAAATAAAACGGCAAAAGATCTTTAATGGAATGTACTTTTATTACTTCTTCATTCAGGTTTGAAAAATAGAGTTCTATATTTTCATTCTGTTTCGTTTCGTATTCAATGAGGCTTTGTCTGCATGCTCCGCATGGTGGAATGGGAGGGGTTTTTTCTGAAAAAGCTCTGGGTCCTCCTATGATAAATATTTTTTTGATTTTTTCGTGCGGAAAATTAGCACCTATCCAGAATAGAGTCGTTCTTTCCGCGCAAAGCCCGGAAGGAAATGCCGCATTTTCCTGGTTATTCCCGGAATATATTTCTCCGTTTTCCAGCAGCACAGCACAGCCTACCAAAAAATTAGAATAAGGAGCGTAGGCATTTTCGCGTGCCTGTTTTGCTCTTTCAAAAAGCATTCTTTCCGTTTCATCCAGTGCATTGCGGTCTGCAAATTGCTGGTAACTGATCTGTATATTTTTTTTCATTTTGTTTCGTGCAAAGGGCGATAAATTTAAACTTTTTTCGTCAGGCAGACAAGACTTTTTACTGAGACTAATTTTGTAATTTTAAGCCTTTAAAAATTCAGATCAATGTTATATTCTCCTATACAATTCAGAAATGTAGAATTAAAAAACCGCTGGGTAATGTCACCGATGTGTATGTATTCTTGCGAAAACGGTTTGGCCAATGACTTTCATTATGTCCATTACGGAAGCCGTGCACAGGGCGGAACAGGTTTAATTATCGTAGAAGCAACCGGTGTAGAGCCGCGCGGAAGAATTACCAATCATTGCATGGGAATCTGGAATGACGAACAGGCAGAAAAACTTCAGAAAATCGTTGAGTTTGTACATCAAAATTCTGAAAGCAAAATAGGAATTCAAATCGCGCATGCCGGTAGAAAAGGTTCCACTTGGGAAAATAAACAGATTTCTATAGAAGAAGGTTGGGAAACCGTAGCTCCAAGCCCGATTCCCTATCATCCGACGGAAAGAATCCCTCATGTATTGACGGCGGAAGAAATTAAAGAAATTGTTCAAAACTTTAAAGATGCCGCAAAAAGAGCGGTGGGTGCAGGTTTTGATGTGATCGAGATTCATGGTGCTCACGGTTATCTTATCCATCAGTTTTTATCGCCGCTTTCCAACATCAGAACAGATGAATACGGCGGAAGTTTTGAAAACAGAATCCGGTTTTTATTGGAAATTGTAGATGAGGTAAATAAAGAACTTGACGAAAATGTAGCACTTTTTGTAAGAATTTCCGGTACCGAATACGCCGAAAACGGTTGGGATGTGGAAGACAGTGTGAGGCTGACAAAAATTTTAAAAGAGCATTCTGTAGATCTTGTTGATGTTTCAAGCGGCGGGAATATTCACGGCGCAAAAATTGAAGTTTTCGAAGGATATCAAGTTCCTTTTTCTTCACAGGTAAAAAATGATGCCGATGCGAAGACCGGAGCTGTGGGATTAATTACCAAAGTAAAACAGGCAGAAGAAATTCTTCAGAAAGGAGAGGCAGATCTTATATTTGTGGCAAGGGAGATTTTAAGAAATCCTTATATTGCCGTGCAGGGATCTTTTGAAATGAAGGAAGAAAACTTTTTCCCGCATCAGTATTTAAGAGCAAAAATTTCTTCTTAATCTGAGTAATTATGTATTAAAAATATGAAAATAGAAGATTTTATGCTGCCCTGTCCCAGTAAAAAATTTCTGGGGATCGAATGCTTCGGATGTGGAACACAAAGAGCCATTCTTTTGGTTTTTGAAGGCAGGTTTGCGGATGCATTTCATATGTTTCCTGCAGTCTACACATTATTGCTGTTTTTCGGATTTGTGGCGGTTAATTTTATCGACAAGAAACGGAATTACGGTCAGATTTTAATTTTTTTAGCCATTCTTAACTCGGTTATCATGGTATTTTCTTATTTTTATAAACATTTTTATTAAAAATATAAACATTAAAAAAATCAAAATTATGAATCAACAGAATTTACCAAATGCAACAGCCGTCTTAGTATTAGGAATTTTTTCAATAGTAGGTTGTTGTTGTTATGGAGTGCCAGGAATTATCGCTGGAATTATCGGACTTGTGCTCTATAACAAAGACAAAACATTATATCTTCAAAATCCAAGTCAATATTTAAATTACAGCAATCTTAATACAGGTAGAATACTTTGCATTATTGGTTTGGCATTAAGTGCACTGAATATTCTATGTATCATAATATTGATTGCAACAGGTGGATGGGAAGCTTATATGCAACAAATGAATGAACTAAAAAATATGGGCCGTTAACTAATTTGTAATAATCAAAAAGCAACGGCTTCTCTACTAAAGAGAAGCCGTTAATATTTCAATTATCTCCATAATGAAATGTGAAAGAAATTTATTTTTTCATTCCCGGAGGATAATTGGCCATAATTTCCGCCATAATCTGAGGGATCTGCTTTTGTTTGGCTTTTGGAGAATCTACGGAAATTCCGCTTCCGATTCCCTGCCATACCAGCTTTTGGTTTTTTGCATCAACAAAATCTACAATTAGCGCGCCTTCGTTGTAATTGCTCGTCCAGGTTCTGTTCATCCCGATTCCCCATCCGAAACCGCCACCCCATCCCCACATTCCGTATGGTGAGCTGTTGTTAATATCGGTTACTTTCTTATGGTTGGCTTTTACATTAATGATCAGATCCGGATTTTGACCAGAAGTAAGGCCTTTAGCCTGTAGCTGTTTAGACAATTCATTCAGCACTCTGTCTTTATCAATATCATTCAGTTTCAGATCGTCAATTCTTATTTTATACGTTCTGTACGCATTAAAATTTGCTGTTTCAGCATAATCTGAACGCACCTGAAACGGACTGCATGAAGATAAACCTAACGTTGCGGCAAGCAAAATAAAAATATATTTCTTCATTTTATTTATTTTTTTTATTGGTTTTTATAAATGTGTCGGTCTTTTTATCATATCCGTAAGGGCAGTGTTTACAGCCGCTTTTACAGCAATATCCTCTTTTTAAATGAAATTTTTCTGTAAAAACTTTGTATCCCTGCTCATTATAATAAAAGTCTTCGTGCTCTTGGATGTCAAAATGTGCCATAAGTTAAATCAAAAACTTTTATATTTGTTATCATGATAATTGTGTGCCAAAAACTTCTCAAAAATACAAAAATAAACGGCATTACGCTTTATCCATTTATTTTCATCAAAAATCCTGAAGATAAGCGGAATAGGGTACTCATCAATCATGAAAAAATACATTTGAAGCAACAGCTAGAGCTGCTTGTTATTTTCTTTTATCTGGCGTATGTTGCAGAATATTATTATCATTTTTTCAGGTTAAAAAATGCTGAAAAAGCATACCGCTCTATCTCATTTGAAAAAGAAGCATACGCAATGGAACATGATCTTGATTATATTAAAAAAAGAAAACCCTGGGCTTTTTGGAAATACCTGAAAAATCAGTAAAATGTTATTACAAATTCCTACAATACCTGCTCCGATCCAGGAAATCAAGATCAATAAAAAAGTCAGGCTTTTTATCAAAAGAGAAGATCTGATACACCCACAGATTTCAGGAAATAAATTCTGGAAACTTTTTTACAATATCAATAATTATCTTGAGGTACAATCTGAAAATCCTTCTATCATAACATTCGGAGGCGCTTTTTCAAACCACATTTCCGCTGTTTCTGCAGTCGGAAAATTAGCCGGAATACCCACTTTAGGGTTGATACGGGGTGAAGAGCTTCAGGATAAATGGCACCAAAACCCTACCTTAGTTTTTGCCTCGGAAAACGGAATGAATTTCAGGTTTGTCACCCGTGGAGAGTACCGGAATAAAGACCTTCTTACAGAGAAATTGCAGCTTGAATTCCCGCGTGCTCTTGTCATTCCGGAAGGGGGAACGAATAAAAATGCCGTTCAAGGAATAGGAATGATGCTCAATAACGATACAAAAGATTTTGATTATCTTTGCACCGCAGTAGGTACAGGAGGAACAATGGCAGGGATTTCGGAATTTTGCGAAGATGATCAGAAGATTATAGGTTTTAAAGTGGTAGAAGATGCATCGCTTGAAAATAAAATATCTGAATTAACTTTAAAGAAAAACTGGCATCTCATAGAAGCGCACTTCGGAGGTTATGGTAAAATAAATGATGAGAACATTCGTTTTATCAATAACTTTAAAAATAAATACCAAATACCTCTGGAACCGATATATACGGGAAAAATGATGCAGAAGGTTTTTGAAATGATAGACCAGGAGTACTTTCCTGAAGGCAGCAGGATTTTGTGTTTTCACACCGGTGGCCTGCAGGGAATACAGGGAGCAAATTTGCTTTTACACAAACAGAATAAAAATTTAATCCTATAAAGTTGAATACACGGAACACACATGTTATCATTTAATTTAAAAAATCAATAATGGTGTATTTCGTCTGACCTTAAAAAATTAAATACATGAAAAGACTTTTCTTACTCATAAGCATTTTAGTCGTATCAAAATTCTCGGCTCAGACCTGGGCTACCGAAGATCAGTACATTCAGAGATTTGCTCAGTATGCGGTAGAAGAAATGGAAAAATATAAAATACCGGCTTCGATCACTCTTGCGCAGGGTCTGTTGGAAACCGGTGGCGGACAAAGCATATTGGCTCAGGAGGGGAAAAATCATTTCGGGATTAAATGTAAAGAAGACTGGACAGGAAAAACGATGAAGCATACCGATGATGCGCCCAATGAATGTTTCCGGGTATATGATGATCCTAAACAGTCATATGAAGACCATTCCAAATTCCTGGCAACCAGAAAATATTACACCAATCTTTTTACGCTTGACATGAAAGATTATAAAGCGTGGGCAAATGGACTTAAAAAAGCCGGTTATGCGACCAATCCACGGTATGCATCTATTCTTATCGGTAAAATTGAACGGTATAAACTGTATGAATTTGACAATACCAATTCTAAGGAAGTTTTGTATGCGGTATTAAGAAAATATCCTGATCTCAAAGATGACAAAGCTTTCATGGCCAAGCTGGAACCTTCAAAAATAATCAAAAAAGAACCGGTAACCGTAAAAGTCCCTTACAAGCAGACCTCTTATGCAGAACAGCAAAAAAGAGTGGAAAGAATTAAATCCAACGCAGAAATCCTGAATTCAATTTTAATCAAAAGCCATCCGAATGAAGGGTTAAAATACATTGTGATTCCTGAAGATACAACGGTACGATTTATCGCCGCAAAATTCAAAATCAGTGAAAGCAAACTGGTAAAATGGAACGAGCTGGAAACCGACATTCTTCACAAAAATGATATCGTCTTCCTCGAATCAAAAAATTCTGACGGAAATACCGCGACGTATAAAGCAGAATCCGGGGAAAACATGCATGATATCGCGCAAAAATTCGGGATCAAATTAACTAAACTTTATGCCAAAAACAGGATGGATGAAGGGCAAAAGCCTGTTGCAGGGCAATTGATTTATTTAATTGATAAAAAACCAAAAAATTAAAAGAGTATCAATATAAAATAAAAAAATGCGCTGTGAGGCGCATTTGTAAATAATATGAAATATCAAAGAAGTTCAGCTTTATTCGATGAAGCGTACCGATACATTCCGGGAGGTGTCAATTCGCCTGTCCGAGCGTTTAAGTCTGTAGGCGGCGTTCCTGTTTTTATGAAATCTGCAAAAGGTGCTTATCTTACCGATGCTGATGAAAATACGTATATCGATTATATCAATTCATGGGGACCTGCGATTTTAGGACATACCCATCCTGAAGTTTTGGAAGCACTGAAAATTCAGGCCGAAAAAGGGTTTTCTTTCGGAGCGCCAACAGAACTGGAAACGGAAATTGCAAAATTTATTGTAGATAACGTTCCGAATATCGACCAGATCAGAATGGTTTCTTCCGGTACGGAAGCTTGTATGAGCGCGGTACGACTGGCAAGAGGTTTTACAGGAAGAGATAAGATTATTAAATTTGAAGGATGTTATCACGGCCATTCAGATTCATTTTTGATTAAAGCGGGAAGCGGTGCAGCTACTTTCGGAAACCCAAATTCTCCGGGTGTTACACAGGGAACTGCAAAAGATACCCTTCTGGCAAGATATAATGATTTTGAGCAGGTTGAAGATCTGTTCAGACATAATCAGGGAGAAATCGCGGCCATCATTATTGAACCTGTAGCTGGAAACATGGGCTGTGTGCTTCCTGAAAACAATTTTCTTCAGAATTTACGAAAAATCTGTGATGAAAACGGAACATTACTGATTTTTGATGAGGTGATGACGGGTTTCAGACTGGCTTTTGGGGGTGCGCAGGAACTGTATAACGTGAAAGCAGATTTGGTAACATACGGAAAAGTGATCGGAGGTGGTTTACCAGTGGGCGCTTTTGCCGGCAGAAACGAGATCATGGATCATCTTGCGCCGAAAGGAGGTGTTTATCAGGCCGGAACATTAAGCGGAAATCCTTTGGCGATGAGAGCAGGCCTGAAAACGCTCCAATTGATTAAAAATGATGACAATTTCTTCAATAATCTGAGCAAAACTACAGAAACACTGGATTTTGAAATCGGGAAAATTTTAAATGAAAAAGGGATCGCGCATAAGATCAACAGGAAAGGATCGATGATGTCGGTATTTTTCCATATTAATAGGGTTTCTAATTTTGATGAGGCGCAGCAAGCCAATCATTCTCTCTTTAATAATTTCTTTCATCAGATGCTTACCAATGGGATTTATCTTCCTCCGAGCGGATATGAAACGTATTTTATCAGCGATGCGATTAAAGAAAAAGAAATTGATATGACGCTGGAAGCGGTAAGAAAATTTGAGTATTTTAATTAAAATAAAAACCCTCTCACAGAATGCTGTGAGAGGGTTTTAATAATTTATTGTTATTTATCTTTTATCATTGCTAAACCTGATGTCGTGTTTGAGATTTTAAAATAATGGGAAAAATGAAAAATAGAAGAACAACGTTAAACTTCATATTTATAAATAATTTTTAATCACATTTCATAAATTGAGCTAATTGCAGTTTTGGAACACTAAACTTGTCGAAGTATTTTTTTTAAATTCTCGTCATTATTTACAAAAAAATAAAAGTATATCATGCTGACAAATAATGGTAACCCAAAATAAATTAATGAAATTAAAATTGAAATTATTGTAGCGCTCTTTTGTGAACTCTGGACTTCAGTATGTTTATCAATATTTTGTAAATAAATATAAAAATTATAGATAAAATGAGACAAAATAATATATAAAAGATTTCTTGTTTTAAGATATATGATACTTAGCAGAAATCCAATAGAAAAAGCAGCATAAACTTGATAAACAATAGCTTTTCCAGACATTTCGAATTCATTTGTGAAAAAATTCATTGTATGAAAAAGACCAAATAAGAGAGAGGAAGCGAATGAAGAATATAAAATAAAATGCTTTTTATTGCTATCCACAAAATGTTTTATAAAAAGTGATAATACAATTCCCCTAAATAAAACCTCTTCCACAATAGCATTTATAAAATAAGTTATTATTTTTATATCATGACTTTTGAAATCATTCTTATCGCCTGAAAAGAAATTGACAATATCCGTGAAACAAAAGTAATCTATAAGTAATATTGGAAAAAGGTATACAAAATATTTTGGATGAAAATTCATTAAAATTTTGATCTTTTTAAAACACAGTAACAAAAAACAAATCCCTATTATTTTTACACCGGTTGAAAAAATATCCTTATTTAAATATTTTTCTATTTCAAATATTTCATAAAGCTTTAAAAAGAACCTAATGTATCCCCAAAATAAAACCCCTGCTATTGCGCTTAAAAAAATCGTCTTTTTCATCTTAAGATATTGTCATCTCCTATACTGATTAAGATTTAACCCCAACCTATTGTAAAATGACAGTTACTTATAATAAAACCACAACATGAACTCATACATCCACATACCCATTTAATGTCACAATCTAATATTGCAGTAGGTCCTCCTGATAATGATGATCCTTTCTTTTTTTCTAAACTTTCTATTTGTTTAAAATTCTTATCTATAATAATGTGGTCTAAAACTGAATAAGACTTATCCATTGTCACAAAAGGAATTTTTTCTGAATGAGAAAACACTTTTTTGGAAGTGTAAATACCATCTTCCGCAAACTTATCATTATTTTTGCCATCATCAAAAAAATCTTCTTCTGAAAAATTTATTTGGTTGGGCAATTTTATCTCTTCTGAAAAATTAACAACCACTAATTGTTTAGCAAAATCTTTTTCAGAAACACTAAGAATACGGGCATCCATTATGGCAATATTCTCTTTTATGAATGTCTCGTCAATCTTTTGCTGCGCAAAAATAAAATTTGCAAAAAGAAATGCAATAATACTTGTAAATTTAAATAAATTTTTCATTGTTTTTTAATTGTTAAGTGTTTTTTTGATTAAATTTTTTTTCACATTTATGTTTTCTCGAGAACATATTGCAAACATAATGTGATAATTTGTATTTTATACAGTCAAAATTGACAAAAGATTCTTCAGTTTTTGACAATTTTAGTCAATTTTGAAAATATCAATTCTGAAAATTTTAATAAAAAATAAGTACATTTGTTTAAACACATAGTAAGATGAAAATTGGCCAAAAATTAAAAGGAATGAGAATAGAGAAAGGGTTTTCAACGATTGAAGTTGCTGAGAAATTAGATATTTCAGAATCTACGTACCGAAGATTTGAAGGTGATAAAAGTTTTCCTGATATTTTTATTTTAGATAAAATTGCAAAGGTGTATGATAAAACATTAAATGATTTATTACCTGAAGGAATGACTGTAATAAATCATAATAATGGGGAATATTCTAATAATGCTGGTTATATAGTAAATCAATATCTTTCAGAAAAAGTTGTAGAACAATATGAAGAAAGACTTAAGGATAAAGATGAGCAGATTGCTTTATTAAAAAGCCTTTTAGATAAAAAATAATGTTTAGCTTAGATTAAAACATAGTCACACACCGTCAGAAACTGAAAGTTTTCACACCAAAACAATAATAAATCCCTCAGGAAATTTCCTGAGGGATTTCAATTTGATATGAAGAAACTGTGTTGATTAATTCATGGCATCAGTAGTGTCAAAGCTTGACATACCTGTCCAGCCTTTTGCCCAGTCTGGTAAAGCAGTTCCGCTTCCTGCACCTACTGCTGCAGTGTTCTCAGTAAATATGGTAGAAATATCTACTGCTGTTCCTGCTGTGTTCTTAGCTTTAGATTTAGTTGCTACGTTTACAAACTTCAGGTTTTTAACATATGATCCGCTTTGGAACCAAGTTAATGTTCTGTCTGTTTCAAAATCCAAACCTGTAGAATAGTTAGCCAATACGATATTATCAAATTTACCGTTAGAACCTGCTCTTACTTTTAATCCCTGAGATTCTGCACCTCCTGTATTTCCTAAGAAAGTAGCATTGTTAATAGTAGGGTTTGAAGCTCCGTTTCCGAAAGTTGTATTTGCGTTTGTATCCTGAGTATCTGCTTCGATACCTCTGTTTCCTGGCTCCGTATTAGTCTGATATTGTTTTTTTCTGGCAACATACAGGAAGCTTGCAGTTCCTTTGTATCCTTCCGTCCAGTCGAAACCGTCATCGCCCACTCCTGTTACTACGATGTGATCTACATTCGGGCTTCCTCCGAAACATTCTATACCGTCATCTGCACCGTCTGTAACGAATACATAAGAAATAGTAGTTCCGCTACCAACTCCGAATAAAGAAAGTCCGTTGAACTCTTTTTCTGGATTGTATTTGAATCCGCTGTCTTTGATAACAACATATTTGATAACACCAGAGTTATCGTTATTATCGGTACCTCCGTATGTTAAATCTCCCAATTCTGAAGTAGACGTTCCTGCAGCACTTCTGTTTGATGGAGCGTTCCCTAAAAGTACGATTCCTCCCCAATGTCCTTGCTTGTGGGTAGTTCCTTCGAATACAACCGGGCTTGAAGCGGTACCATTCACGAATAATTTTCCGCCTCTGTCAACGATAAGGTAGTTTGCCCCTTCAGCTACGGTAATTCTTGTACCTGCAGGGATGATAAGGTTTGCACCGTTTTCTACCAAAACTTTTCCGGTGATCGTATATACTTTTGATGGATCTAAAGTTACAGTAGTTCCTGCAGCGATTTTTCCTTGAAAGTTATTAGGATCTACAGATGATGTCGTGTCGTCTGTATCGTCTTCATTATCACTACAAGAGATTGCAGTTGATGAAAATGCCGCAGTTAATGATAAGAAAAGGGCAGCTTTAAAAAATGACTTTTTCATAAGTACTATTAGATTTAATTATATTAAAATTTGTATGATAAGTTTAGCCCAACCTCACGACCCATGGTGTAGTCACTGTTGATGAGTGTTGCTGTTTTGTTTTCCTGCTCTACTTTGATGTGAGGGTTGATCAGGTTTTTAGCAGAAATACCAATTCCTATTTTGTCTAATGTGAAGTTCAGGTTCAGATCCAAAAGATCTCTTGCTGCTTCATAGAAGTTTCCGATAGAGGTAGTCCCTACAGAATAAAGGTTTTTCCCGATATGAGAATACACGACTACAAAATCTAAACTGTTTAGGTTATTATTCCATTTGTAATTGTAGCCTAAGTTTACGTTGGCAATAAAGTCTGCAGCTCCCTGAAGTTCAGTTTTTGCATTGGTAAACACCACTCTTTTACCTTTGTTTTCTTTTGCAATATCATCCTCAGATTTAAATTCCTGCTCAGAGTGCATATACGTTCCGTTGAGGAAAGTATAGATTTTAGAATTGCTCCAGGAATAAAGATCTTTTCTTAATTCTACTTCTAGTCCTACAATATATCCGTAGTCTGAAATATTAAAATACGTCATATCACTTGGTGCAGAACTTGCGAAGGTGGTTCTCGCGATCGGATTTTGTATATATTTTCCGAAAGCTGCTGCTGAAATCACTTCACCGGATTTAGGAAAGTATTCCCATTTCAAATCTGCATTATAATTATCTGAAGGATAAAGATCCGGGTTACCATACACGTTCGTAGTTACATCATAATAGGCGATCGGCGAAAGTTCTTTAGCTTGAGGAAGCGTATAAGTTTTAGATAGGGATAATCTTAAGTTTTGCTTGTCGCTTAGGCTGTATTTGGCATTCAAAGCAGGTAAAAACTTGTTGTATTGCTTGCTTTTCTTACCCTCTTGCTGAACAGAATCAAACCATTTCAACTGCATATCTATATAATCGAAACGACCACCTACCTGTACGATGAATTTATCAGTAAGGTTGATATCTACATTGGCAAATCCGGACTGGATATTCTGCTCTACATTAAAGTAGAAAGGCTTGAATAATTTAGTACTTGGCTGGAATGTCTGGTAAGAGAATAAAGCGTTGTTTGATGCATTAATAAATCCGTCGATATTGTTGGGATCTACCTGCGGGGAAAGACTGAAATTCATCCCAATCGTGGTATTGTCGAATTTTCTGTCCTTATACTGACCATCGTATCCTACGGTGATTTTAAATTTATCTAACGTTTTAGAAAGATAAGCGTGTCCTAAAACCGTGTTGTCTTTCAGCTCATCAAAATATCTGTGGTTATTGATCGCACTTCCCGTAATCAGCTGCAATGTCGTAGCATCGATGGTGTTCTGAAGACGATCAGGTCTTTTGCTGTTCAGCATATTATAACCTACTGCCCAGTCTGCAACCCATGTTTCACCCAATTTATGCGTACCGAACAATTGGTTGATCAAGGTCGTGGTAATTTTGTTGTCTCCTCTGTTAATGATCACATTTTTATCGACATCGTAAGAATATCCTGTGAATATTTTAGCGGTTTGCTCTGAGGAGTGGATCAGATTTGAAGTAAAATTAATTTTATTATTGGCATTGAACCGGTATCCTAAATTGAGCAACGCAGTGGTATTGGTTTCATATTTAGAACGTTCAACATCAAATTTTTTGTTCGGTGTATTGTCTGCAAAATAGAAGCCCTCCTGTCCTTGGCTATACTCATAAGAGTTTTCAAACCCTGCATAACCGAATAATGAGAATTTTCCAAAATTGGCTCCTCCTTCAATATTCATTTCTGAATTAAATGGATTAACCGCTTTTTTGAAATTCCATTTTGTAGTAAACGGATACGTCTGATAAGGATTTCCTTTAATGAATTTGGTTTCCTTAAATCCGAAGAATCCCGGACCACCATCCTGCAGTTTGAATTTTTCGTTGTCAAACGTCTGAAGATTAATGCTGCTTCCTAATCCTATTTTAAAATAAGGTTTTCCAGTAAATTCTTTTGAAACAATACTGATACTTGCTCCCCCGAAATCACCAAGCATTTTCGGGTTATATACCTTATCGAGCGAAATATACTCTATCATTGAAGTTTTGAAGATAGAAAGATCGATGTTCCTGTTTTCAGGGTCATCAGACGGGATCAGTAATCCGTTCAATGTCGTACTGTTGTATCTGTCGCCAAGACCTCTTACGAAAATCTGTCCGCTTCCTTCCTGCTTTATAGTTCCGGTTGCTTTTGTTACTGCAGCAGCAACATCTCCGATGCCTTGTTTCGCAAGCTGTACAGAACCTACACGTTCTATGACCTCTACAGATTTTTTTTGTACATTGATAAGATTGGCTTCGGTCCCTTTTTTGGTTGAACCTTTAATGATTACTCCCTCAATCTTTTTTTCGTTTTTCAGTGTATCATTTTTTTCTTGTGCATACACTAAAGTTCCGGAGGTTGTCAGGAATAAAACAGCGATACTGAGTTTTCTAAAATTCATTTCTTTTTTTACTAATTACTTTCGCTGCAAAGGAATAAAACATTAAGGTTCTTATTGGTTTAGTTAATTTTAAATTTTTCTTAACTAAACATTACGAAATATGCTTTTATATTAAGTTTGCATGAACGAAAACTTATTATCAATCATGTTATTTAAATTTTGTTAACTTTGGATTGTAAAAATTGAAAATGAACCAAAAAAAGATTCTATTAATTGATGATGAACTGGATATTTTAGAAATTCTTTCATACAATCTAGAAAAAGAAGGCTACGATATATATACTGCTACCAATGGTAACGAGGGTATAGAAAAAGCCAAAGAAATTATCCCGGATCTGATTTTGCTAGATGTCATGATGCCAGAAAAAGACGGTATAGAAACATGCCAGGAACTTCGCAAGGTAAAAGAATTACAGAAAACGCTTATTGTTTTCCTTTCCGCAAGAAGTGAAGAATTTTCCCAATTGGCAGGTTTTCAGGCAGGAGCCAATGATTATGTTGTAAAGCTGATCAAGCCGAAGATCCTGATCTCAAAAGTGAATGCCTTATTACAGCTTACCTCACAGGTTTCTGATAACGCAAAGCTGATTGAAATAGGAGATCTTATTATTGATAAAGACAATTTCAGGGTTTCAAAAAGCGGACAGCAGTTTTTACTTCCCAAAAAAGAATTTGATCTGTTATATCTTTTAGCTTCCAATACCGATAAAGTATTCAAAAGAGAAGAAATCCTGGAAAAAGTTTGGGGGAATGATGTCATCGTTGGCGAAAGAACCATTGATGTGCATATCCGCAGACTCCGCGAAAAATTAGGAATCAATACCATCCAGACCTTAAAAGGAATAGGATATAAGCTGATTGTTTAATTCAAAAGACTATATTTACATTTCACCCTATAAATATTTGTAAAATTGAAATTTTACAGACTCAGTTTTATCTCATCCTGTCTTCTGACATTGGTAATGCTTGTTTTAGTGATCGGTTTTGATGCGCTAAATGATAAATATTACCGCAATTCTTTCTTTAAAATTGGTTTTATACTGTGCATTATCGCCATGTTTGTAATCAATTATATTGTTCTGGAACTGCTTTTCGGGTATTATGCCAAAAAGCAGGTTCGTAACATTTCAAAAATCCTCCCCGAAGAAATCGTCTATGACAATCAGGAAAATATCACCCTGAAAGAATTGGGGGAGCGATTTTCAGATTTTAACCAGCAGCAGGTAACCGAGATGGATATGATGAAGGAAATGGAAAGCTACCGTAAAGAATACATCGGCAATGTTTCCCATGAGCTGAAAACCCCGCTTTTTTCCATTCAGGGATATGTTGAGACATTAATTGAAGGAGGAGTGGAAAATCTAAGTATTCGGGATAAATATTTAGAAAGGATCGGTATTTCCGTTGAACGCCTTATTGCCATTGTGAATGATCTGGATATGATCAACAGGTTAGAATCCGGCGAAATCAACCTTACGGTTTCAAAATTTGATGTCAATATTCTCATCAGAGAAATTTTTGACCTTCTCGATCTTGAAGCTGAAAAAAACAATACTGTTTTACAGTTACAGACCTTACATCCGCAGATTTTTGTAGAAGCAGACAAACAGAAAATTTCACAGGTTTTTATTAATCTCATCTCCAATGCCATTCATTATGCCAACAGACAGGAGGCAAAAGTCATTGTGAAAACGAGTGTCCTTAAAAATAAAGTATTGATTGAAGTAATCGATAACGGAATGGGCATCAAAGCAGAACTGCTCCCAAGAATATTTGAACGGTTTTACCGGGTAGAAACCAGCCGGAGCAGAAGACAGGGCGGTTCCGGATTGGGTCTTGCTATCGTAAAACACATATTAGAAGCTCATAACGAAAACATTACGGTAGAAAGCGTATACCTGGAAGGGACAAGATTCAGTTTTATGCTTGAGAAAAGCAAATAGCCCCTAAAATGTAAGCAAAAAAAAATCTAAAAAATCAATTAAATATTTCTTTGTAAAATCTCATTTATTATATATTTGCAGCAGAAATTTATCATAATAGAATAAGGCAAAGTAATTGAAGTAATGATATGGTTTACAAAATCCGTGTAATATTAGATACAAAAGAAGATATTTTCCGTGATATTGAAATTAAAGGAAAACAAACGCTCTGGAACTTACACTTAGGAATTAAAAGTGCTTTCAATCTGAGTGGTGATGAGCTTTCTACCTTTAATCTCCTGGAAGAAGACGGCACAATCATAAAAAGTGTTCCTCTGGAAGATATGAGTGATGATGGAGATGGCGAAATTATGTCAGATGTTTACATTGATGAAGCATTTGAAACGGCCGGAACAAAAGCACAGTTCCAATATGGCTTTTTGGATCTCTGGGAATTTTTCTGCGAACTGGTAGAAATAATCGATGAAACAAAAGGGGTTAATTATCCTATTACCGTGTACAGATTCGGAAATGCACCGTTGAAAGCACCAAGCAAAAGTGCTCCCGGAAAAGGCTCTAAAAATAAAAAATCAATCATGCCCTTAATGGATGATGATTTTGGGTTTGAGGATGATTTTGCAGCAGTCAGTAATTTTGACGATGATGATGAAGCATTCGATGATGAAGAAGAAGACGATTACAATGATGACATCTTCGATGAGGAAGATGACAATGATGACGACAGAGTATAAAACTGTTTACTATATAGCCCCTGATTCTCATTCAGGGGTTTTTTTATGTGCGGAAGATTAAAATACAATTCTTACTTTTGTTAAAATTTAATGAATGAAAAAAATAATCCTGCTCGCAATCGTAGGGTTGGGAATCTTATCCTGCACTACTCAAAATACCGCTAAAACTATGACTCTACCTCAGGAATGGAAGCATTCTACCAATATTTATGAAGTAAATTTAAGGCAATATTCTCAGGAAGGCACTTTTAAAGCATTTGAAAAAGAAATGCCAAGACTGAAAAACATGGGTGTAAAAACCTTATGGTTTATGCCGGTAACGCCTATTGCCCAGCAAAATAAAAAAGGAAGCCTGGGAAGTCAGTATGCAGCAGCAGACTACACCTCGATCAACCCGGAATTCGGCACGATGGACGATTTCAAACATATGGTCGCAGAAGCGCACAGACTTGGCTTTCATGTCATTATAGACTGGGTTGCCAACCATACCGGATGGGATCATGTCTGGACAAAAACGCATCCCGATTTTTATCTGAAAGATCCCGACGGAAAATTCCATATCGCATCAGGAATGGATGATATTATCGAACTCGACTATAAAAACCAGGAGATGAGAAAAGCCATGATCGACGCTATGAAATTCTGGGTAAAAGAAACCAATATAGACGGTTTCCGATGCGATCTTGCTTCCTGGGTTGAAGTTGATTTCTGGCAACAGGCAAGACCCGAAGTAGAGAAATTGAAACCCCTTTTCTGGATCGGTGAGTTTGATGAGTTGGAAAGCCCGGAATACGGTAAAGTTTTCGACGCAAGCTACTCCTGGAAATGGATGCACAAATCGGCTGATTATTATCAGAAAAATGAACCCCTGCAGGAATTGAAAGATCTTTTAAACCAATATTCCCAAATCGGAGATGCTTCTATGAGAGCTTGGTTTACCACCAATCATGACGAAAACTCCTGGAATGGTACAGAATATGAAAAATATGGTGCGATTACAAAACCAATGGCTGTATTTTCGGCAACCTGGAACGGGATTCCGCTTCTGTATTCCGGCCAGGAACTTCCCAATCTGAAAAGACTGGAGTTTTTTGAAAAAGACGTTATACAATGGAATGGCCAATATCAAATGGCTGATTTTTATAAAACTTTATTGAATTTAAAATCGTCAAACCCGGCCTTAAGAGGCGGAGATCCCAACGTCACAACCTACATGCTCAACACCTCCGCAAATGATAAAATTCTTGCCTATCTAAGAAAAAATGGTAAAGATGAGGTTCTTGTTGTTCTTAATATGTCAAAAGAGCCTGTGAACTTTACCATTCAGGATGAAAATGTAACCGGAGATTTCAAAAATATTTTTGATAATACAAAACGTAATTTCAATGATGGTAAGGACTTTCATTTTAAAGTCTCGGATTTTGCAGTTTTTGAAAAGTAAATTGAGTAGTAAAAACATACTTTAAAATATCAATAGGAGCGGGCTTTAGCCCGCTTTCGATTTAAAATCAGAAGTTGGCTTCAGCCAAAATTTAAAGTCTAAATACGATCTGGTCTGCAACTTATATTTAATTTTACAGATCAATAGATCACTTTGAAAAATGAATAAAAAAGATATACTGCAAATCCTGAGAGATAAAATCTCCACAAAAATCCGACTTTTTGAAAACCTGATCACCGAAACGAGGTCGTCTAGCAATGATACAAAAAGCTCAATGGGGGATAAGTACGAGACGGGCCGTGAGATGCTGCAGCAGGAAATAAATACTATCCAAAGACAGCTTAACGAGAGTTTAAGCCAACAGAATATCTTACAAAAATTAAATACTGAACCGTGTAAAAAAGTTCAGAACGGAGCGCTGGTGGAGACCGATAAAGGATGGTTTTATATATCAGTTTCTTTAGGTGAAATTATTTTTGAGGACCGAAAAATTATGACCATGTCAAACGAATCGCCTTTAGCAAAAGCAATGTCGGGGAAAGGAAAGGGTGAAGTTTTTATGATCAACAATATCAGTCAGACCGTGGAACGAATTTGGTGAAAACAGAGGGTAAAATTTTCTTTTAGTTAATTCTTAATTTTTATTCAATTCATAATAATTACTTAATTTTGAAATAACCAAATTAAAAATTTTATTATGAAAAAATTAATTTTCAAAACCCTGCTTCTGGTTGGGGTTTCAGGAGCTGTCATTTCATGCTCATCAGATGACGACATGGCTTTCAATCAGGAGCATTCTCAGACTCAGAATTCAAAAGAATCTCAAACGGCTAAAACACAGACGTACGATATCCGTTTCGGTCTGTTATCTCAGAACGGGACAAAAATACTTTCAGGCAGCTATGATCTGGGAGGCTTTGTGGCTACCAACACAGTAACTGGTGAAGAGTATTATACGTATGGTGGAAGCGGTTTTCAGTCGGTACCACAATATTTTGAAGGATTACCTGCAGGAACGTATGAGTTTTCAGCTCAACAGGGACAAGGAGGTTGGGTTGGATATGGAAGCGTAATAGGAACTGTTTCTGATGCGCAGATTGACGAAGACGGATATGTTACGGTATATGTTCCGATTGCATGGGAAGAATAAGCTGTTCTTCAGTTTAAATGTAAAGAAATATTTATAAGAACGGACTTCGGTTCGTTTTTTTATTTATAGAAAGGCGTTATCATAAATAAGGATGAATAAGATTTGATAGTGAGCATAAACTATTTATAATGAACAGCTTGATCTATCTCAATGGGATTGTAGTTTTTTCTAATATCTTCCTGATATTCTTTCGTTATATCTTTTAGTCCTTCTATAGTGTTTATTTGTTTATCAAATAGATCTAAAACCCAAGTTCCCTGTTTCATGGTTTTATATTCTTCAAACGGATTATTATAAGCGTTCATCAGTAATTTCTTATACTTTTGAGATGTTATTTGTATTGGAGTAATTCCAAGGTTTTTTTCTACAATATTTTTCGTCTCATCAGTTTTAGAAATTTTTTTTAAAGATGTTAACGTGTAGGCAAAATTATTTTTATCATCTTCAAGCTTAATGATAAGTCCAGGTAATCCAGTAAATTTATAAGGACCTTCAGGTAAAGGAATTTCTGAACAAAACCATGCTTTCCAATTTCTTCCACTCCAATAAGCAACGGCTTTTTGTACTTTGTATTGATCAAAAATCTTTATACTGTCGGTTACTTTCCATTTTATTATATCTTCTGTAAAAAAAGAATAATATATATCATCGACACTCACAAAATTTTGATTTTGAACTGTATTTCTTTTTCTTTTTACAATCTGTTGAAGTGGCGATGAAAAGCTTACATTAAGATTTTTTCTTTTTAAAGAATCTAATGATAATAATTTTTCAAAGTAGAACTTAGTATAATTCTCAAAAATATCTAAAGTCATATTTTTTCTGATTTTATCTTTAGATAATGAGTCTCTCTTATATTCAAAATTATATGTAGCTCTGTAATTTTGTGCAGATAATCCGCAATACATTAGCGTAATAATTATAATAAGTATATTCTTCATAAGTAAATATGTTACATAAATATAGGATGAATTTAAAATTCATCCCATATAATAATTTTAACAAAGGGATTTAGCCATTCTTAATGCTGTATTATAATCTCCTTCAGGATCTGTATAACAGGATGTTACACCAGAAGGACATTTTGTACATGCTTTTACTTCGCCAATTTCACTTGTGGGATTTTGAGGGCCTCTTCCAGAAATTACTTTTAAATCATTTCTTGAAAGTTTTTCAGATTTCTCATCGTGTAATTTTTAATTTGTTTGCAATGCAAATATATACAGTTAGGGATTGGAATGCAATTCAAATTTGAATAACTTACATTCAATTTTGAACAATTTAAATTTTATAATGATCAGGATATAGAAATTTCAAAAAGAAACTATATTTGCAATAAAAATAGCAATGAAACTTTCAGATAAATTATTTACCATGCGAACCTCAAAAAAACTTTCAAAACAGGAAGTGGCAGATTTGTTAGGAATGGATGTAACCACTTATGGGAGAGTAGAATAGGGTCAAAGAAACCTTGAAATTGATAAACTGAAATTATTACCAGAAACTTTAGATATAAAAGTAGAAGAAATATTAGATTTATTGGAAATTGATAAGGGACACATTTTTAATATTACAAATACCAATGAAGAATACGCTTCTGGAAATGGCTATGTAAATAATTTATATACTGATAATAATAAAGATGCTTTAATAGAAATTAAAAATCTATATACAGAACTCCTCCATCAAAAAGATTTGATGATTGAATTTTTGAAGCATGAAAATGAAACTTTAAAGAATACTTTAAAAAAATAAATGTTCTTATAATACAGAGCACATTTTTAATAAAATTCTATTTATATTTAAACTTATTATTCTTTTTTAACCCTTCCAGGGTTTAAACCCTGGAAGGGTTTTAGAAAACTATTAAATTTAATAATCTTAAATAAACATGCAAAACTACTTAGACCTTTTAAAACATATCAAAGACCACGGAACCGATAAAACCGACCGCACCGGAACCGGTACAAGAAGCATTTTCGGATATCAGCTGAGATATGACCTGTCTGAAGGTTTCCCGTTGGTTACCACCAAAAAAGTGCATTTAAAATCTATTATTTATGAACTGCTGTGGTTTCTGAATGGCGATACCAATGTAAAATATTTAAATGACAACGGGGTATCCATCTGGGACGAATGGGCAGATGAAAATGGCGATTTAGGCCCTGTTTACGGTGCGCAGTGGAGAAGCTGGAGCGGAGCCGACGGAAAAGTGGTAGACCAGATTTCAGAAGTAATCGATCAGATTAAAAAAAATCCGGATTCCAGAAGGCTTATCGTTTCCGCTTGGAACGTTGCCGAAATTCCGAATATGGCTTTAGCGCCTTGTCACGCCTTGTTTCAGTTTTATGTGGCAGACGGAAAACTATCTTTGCAGCTCTACCAGAGAAGCGCCGATGTTTTTCTGGGAGTTCCGTTTAACATTGCAAGTTATGCACTGTTACTGATGATGGTTGCACAGGTTTGCGATCTTAAAGTGGGGGATTACATTCACAGTTTCGGAGATGTTCATATCTATAACAATCATTTTGAGCAGGTAGAAAAACAGTTGGGACGAGATCCGAAACCACTTCCTACAATAAAGCTGAATCCTGAAATCAAAGATATTTTCGGTTTTAGCTTCGAAGATTTTACCTTAGAAAATTACGATCCGCATCCCGGAATTAAAGCTCCTGTAGCAGTTTAGACCGGTGATAATAATATCAAAGTGAAGTGAAAACTTCACTTTTTTTGTAACTTTTCAGCAGTTTCATCAACTTATCATAAAATTCTGTTATGATCAAAAATCTTTACTTCCTTTTCGCTGTAAGCTTTTCATCAGCGGCATTTTCCCAAGGCAACGTAAAAGAAAAATTCAGTAATTATCTCGATTCGCTGAATGCCCATCATAAAGTAATGGGAAGCTTTGCATTTGCGAATAATGATCAGCCGACTTTTATAAAAGTAACCGGTTTCGCAGATGCAGAAAAGCAGCAGAAAGCCAATATGAATACGCAGTATCGCATCGGTTCCATATCAAAAACTTTTACGGCCGTTTTGGTAATGAAAGCGGTAGAAGATAAGAAACTATCGCTCAAGACAAAACTGTCTGACTTTTTCCCTGAAATCGTAAACGCAAACCAAATTACGATAGAAAACCTTTTGCAGCACAGAAGCGGAATCCACAATATCACCGATGAAGCAGAATACTTAAATTACTATACAAAACCTCAGACGCAGGATCAGCTATTATCATACCTCAAAAAATACGCGAGTGATTTTCTTCCCGGATCAAAGTACAGTTACAGCAATTCAAACTATATTCTATTAGGATTGATCCTTGAAAAAGTGTACAAACAATCGTATGCAGATTTAATCAAAAATAAAATATCAAAACCTTTAAAACTATCATTAACAGAAGTTGGAGGGAAAATAGATTCTGATAAAAATCAGGCAGAATCATATCAGTTTTTAGGGATTTATCAGCCTTTGCCGGAAACTGATATGAGCGTTCCGATCGGGGCAGGAAGTGTAATCTCAACCCCTTCAGATTTATTAAAATTTATCATAGGCCTTGAAAATGGCAAGCTGATCAATAAAAACAGCCTTACACAAATGAAAAATTTTGTGGATGATTACGGATATGGTTTAATTAAAGCCAATGTTGGTCAATATCATGGTTTTGGGCATGAAGGAGCAATCGATGGTTTCCATTCAGCAATATATTACTTCCCGGAATCCAAAATCGCCGTGAGTTTTATTACCAATCAATCTTCTGGTGATGATCAGGATATCTTAACGAAAATGATGAATGCTGCTTCAGGAAAAGACTTTGAAATGCCCGGCTTTAAAGAAATTTCTGTCAGTGAAAGCATATTGAAAAAATACGAAGGAAATTATAAAGCGCCCGGTTTTCCTTTGGATATTAAAATATTTGTTGAAAACGGAATGCTGAACGGACAGGCTACAGGACAAGGTGCATTTCCTTTAAAAGCAATATCTGAAACTGAATTTACCTTTGAAACGGCAGGAATAAAAACAAAATTTGATGCCGATAAAAAAACAATGCAGTTCTCACAAGGAGCCAATAACATTACATTTACGAAACAATAATGAAATATCTGAAAATAAATACCGAAGAAAAAGCCGATCTGGAATTGCTTCAAAATGCAATTCTCCAGTTAAAAGGAGTATATTCTGTAGAAATCATTGATGATGAAAATCCGGAGAGCGAACTGAAAAAAGCGTTTGTCAAAACCAAAGAGCAGCTTAAAAAAGGCGATTACGAAACATTGGTCAACGATATTTTTGATATCATCACAAAAAATAATCCTAAAAAATAATTAATAAAAATGAAGAAAATCATTTTATCTGTCGCTGTACTCGGAGCTTTGTTTTCCGCACATGTATCGGCACAAACCGAAACTTCAGGAAGAGAAAAAGTATACCGAGCCACGCCTGCAAAAGTTACGGAACTGAAGCATACCAAGCTCAAGGTAAATTTTGACTATCAGAAAGAACAGATGAACGGGGAAGAGTGGGTAACGGCTTCACCTTATTTTTATCCGACCAATGAACTGATTCTTGACGCAAAAGGAATGCTGATTCATGAGGTCGCTTTAGACAACAACGGCAAAAAATCACCTTTAAAATATGACTATAAAAATGAGGTTTTAAAGATTAGTCTGGATAAGGTCTATCAAAAAAACCAGGATTATACGGTTTATATTAAATATACAGCCCGTCCCAATGAAGTAAAGCAGGAAGGAAGTGCGGCTATCAGTGATGCAAAAGGATTATATTTTATCAATGCACAAGGAAAAGAAGCCGGTAAACCTACCCAGATCTGGACACAGGGTGAAACCGAATCTTCTTCAGCGTGGTTTCCAACGATCGATAAATCAGTTCAGAAAACCACTCAGGAGATTTTTATGACTGTTCCCGATAAATATGTAACCCTTTCCAACGGAATTCTGAAAGATTCTCAAAAAGAATCCAACGGCTTAAGAACCGATCATTGGGTGATGGATAAAAGACATTCTACCTATCTTTTCTTTATGGGAGTAGGAGAATATGCCATTGTGAAAGACAAATGGAAAAATATTCCGGTCGATTATTATATTGAAAAAGAATACGAACCTTACGCAAAACAGATCTACGGCAATACACCGGAAATGATCGAATTTTTTTCCAAAAAACTAGGCTATGATTATCCGTGGGCAAAATACGCTCAGATTTCCGGGAGAGATTATGTAAGCGGCGCTATGGAAAACACGACGGCAACACTTCACGGAAGCGATATTTTACAGAAACCGGGACAGCTGATTGACGAAAACAAGTGGGAAGATACCATTGCCCACGAATTGTTTCACCACTGGTTTGGAGATTTGGTAACCGCGGAAAGCTGGAGCAACCTTACCGTTAACGAATCTTTTGCCAACTATTCAGAATACCTTTGGAACGAATATAAGTACGGAAAAGATCAGGCAGATTATCACCAGATGAGTGATGTGAATATGTATATTCACAATCCGTCAGATTTTAAAAAAGACCTTGTACGATTTAATTATGATTCCAGAGAAGACGTTTTTGATCTGGTGACTTATCAAAAAGGAGGCGGAATTCTTCATATGCTGAGAAATTATCTGGGTGATGATGCTTTTTTTGCAGGAATGAACGATTATCTTAAAACCAATGAGTATAAAAATGCAGAGGCACATCAACTAAGATTATCTTTTGAAAAAGTTTCGGGCAAAGACCTGAACTGGTTTTTCAATCAATGGTACTTCGGAAGCGGCCACCCAAAAGTAAATTACAGCTATACTTTTGAACCTGTTAAGAAGCAGGTGACGGTAACCGTTAATCAGTCTCAGGAGGTTCCGTTTGAGTTTCCTTTAGCCATAGATGTGTATGATAATGGAAAACCGAAAAGATATCAGGTTTGGGTAAATGCAGCGGCAAAAAATACGTTTGATTTTGAGGCATCAAAAAATCCTGATTTGATTAACATAAATCCTGACGGAGTTTTGCTGGCAGAAATTACAGATACCAAAACGCCTGAGCAAAACTTCATGCAGTTTACCAATTCTAAAGAATTAAAGAGTAGGTATTCTGCATTAGCCGCAATTAAAGATCAGGTTGGAAAAAATCCAACTGCAATAAAATTATTGGTTGCTGCTCTGAAAGACCCATATTTCAGAGTAAGAATGAAAGCACTGGATTTGATGGATCTATCGAATGCCGAGCAAATGAAAGCATTAGGAAATGAAGTTGAAAAACTGGCTTCCAATGATCCTAAAACCTTAGTACAAGCGGCTGCAATTGCTGCATTGGCAAAAACTAAAGACAAAAAGTATATGCCCATCTTTGAAAAAGGGGCAAATGCGGTTTCTAATTCCGTAAAAGGAAATTCCATCGGAGCAATAATTTCCACAGATCCTTCAAAAGCGGGTGCTTTTGCTGACAAAGTAGATTTAGACGGCGCTTCAGAAGAATTGTTGTCACAGATGTTACCCATCATCGTAAAAAATAAAGTAGAATCTCAGATGTCCAATATTGCTCAGATGGTGGCATTTTATCCATTTTTAAAGTTTCAGAATCCAGAATTGGGAAAATCAGCTGAAGAAGGGTTTAACTGGATTATGACTTCTGATAATCTAAAAGCGACTGAAGCCATTACAAAAGTACTCGGTCAGGCAAAAGGTCAGATCGGAGCCAATCCGCAGGTGAAAATGATGATTTCTCAGATGCTGAAAGAAGGATTAAACAAGAAAATGGAATTGCTGAAGCAGAATCCTCAGAAAGCTTCCAGTATCAATTCTCAGATTGACTCTCTTAATAAAGCAATCGAAGATTATAAATAAGCGTATATTAAATGTATAATAAAAACAGCAGCAGATTTTCGCTGCTGTTTTTTTGTATTTGAGTTTAAAGAACATTAGATTTTTTGATCTTAAGAATCAGTGTAACGGCAAAAACGGTCTCGTTTTTATTGGCAGTTTTATGTATTGGTTTAAAATTAGATATTAAAAAAACCACCTAAATCAATAGGTGGTTCTTTGTATTAAATTAATTATTGTACAATTATTCTTTAATGAATTTTTTCTGTACAGTTCCTTGAGCATCTTCGATGTCAATTACGTATAATCCGTTGGTCAGTCTGCTGACGTCGATCTTGTTATTTAAAATCATTCCGCTTGATATCAGCTGTCCTGAAACACTGTAGATTTTGTACTTCGCTTTTTTGCTGATATTTTTCACGTTCAATACTGTTTTTACCGGGTTAGGATAGATCAGTATTTCATCTTGATTAATAGCATTTGGTATAGGAAGTTTAGAAATTCTTACCGTGTAATCTTCAACTTCACCATTGGCAAAACTGGTACAGTTTACAGGGATACCGCCTTTCTGCATTGCCACTCTCATGGTAACATACTGGTAATTGGTATTGCTTACATAAGCGTTGGCAGGTACAGAGAATGTTCCGGAGATCGTTTGGGTTGTATTAGAACCTGAAACTAAAACTCTTTCGTCAATATCAAAATAACCGTTTCTGTTAAAATCGATCCATACTGCTAATCCTGCGCTTGATGTACCGTTAAGCTTCTTCTCAATCGTAATCTGATTATTTGAAGAACCCTGAATCATTTGAATAAACTTCGCCGGGTTACCGGTAAAATCAGAATAATTCGAAGCGTTGGAAGGATTATCCATCACCGGTTTACCATTCGGGGTTACGGTAACTTTTGAAATATATTCATTCACAGAATTGGTGGATGACATGCTGCAATACGTTATCGTAGGAGTTGTAAACAAGTACGGAGGGGTATTATTACCCGGAGTACCGCTACAAACGTTGGCAACCTGCATCTCGTATTGAGTTAATTCTGTCAATCCTGTAATGGTATATGCATTCACGGCCACAGGAACTGTAGTCCAGCTCGGAATCCCCACTTTTCTGTATTTCAGAATATAGGTAGCGCCCGGGAAAGCATCCCAGATTACCTGTGCGCTTGTAGGCGTAAGTTGTGTAATGGTAAGTCCCGGAGGCGGAATCTGACAGATTCTTACCGTAGTAAATACCTGTGGATTAGACCATGGGTTCGGTGTTGTTTCACCATTACATATATTCGCTACCTGCACTTCGTAGGTTACAAATGAGCTTAAACCAGTTATGGTATAAGAGTTTGCCGGTGGAGCAGGTACAGTAGGGGTATTCCATGTAGGATCTCCTACTTTTCTCCATCTTAATATATATGTTGAACTAGCTGCTAAAGGATTCCAGGTTACTACAGCAGACGTTGAAGTAATATTGGTAACGGTAACAGTCGGAGGAGTGGGATCGCATCGTGTCGTAAATACATTGTGTGAATAAATCCCCGGTGTATTGTTACAAACTGCGGCTACCTCTACTTCATACTGCGTTGCAGATAAAAGAGACGGTAGTGTGTAAGTATTTGTTGTTGCCGGGAACGGTGCTGCTGCAACCAAAGCTGTGGCCCATGTTGTAGAACCTACCGGTCTGTATCTTATCGTATAAGATGCACCTCCAAGATCCTGATTCCAGGTAACAACTGCACTGTTATGAGTAACACCGCTTACCGTCACAGTAGGAGTATTATTTCTACAGATCAGCAATTTTACATTGTCGATCGCTGCAGGTGGCTGAGTTCCTCCGCTTCCATCATTTCTCCACTCAAATACAAGACGCATGGTAGTTCCTGCAAAGCTGCTCAAATTCAAATTTGAATTAAGGAAAGACTGCCATGTTCCCTGAAGGTTATAATTGGTTCCTATTTGTACTCTTCCCGTACCTGCGGTAATCTGTGTGCCCGCAGTTGGCATAAAGCCTGCCGGTACCAACCATACTCTTAAATAATCGAACGAGCTTTCACCTTGTGCCTTCCAGTCAAATGAGAATGCTGCGTTGGTAGTTCCTGCAGGTACAGCAATATCTCTGTATGCCTGAACTACTGATGTTGAACTTATGGTATAAGCATTGGTGGTAGCATTATCATTTGAAATATAGATAGAATTTCCAGTATTTCCTGTTGCCGGTCCAAATGTCCATTTATTAGTCTGGCTTCCGTTTACAAATCCAAAATCATTTGTATTGAATTGTTGAACATACGGGATAATAGCAGGAATCTGCGTTGTGGTAAAGCTTGGTCCGCCTACCCATATACTTGAATCCGTTGGGCTGCATACTGCTCGAACCCACCAATAATACGTTGTATTAGGTGTTAATGTATTCAAAACTACGGATGTACCTGCAGTAGATCCTGTAGGAATGGTCGTTCCGATAGGTGGGGCAGGGCTAGTTGATACAAAATACTGATATCCGTTTGCAGGAGGAGGCGTAGTTGCCGTCCAGCTGATAGTTGCTCCGTTAGTTGCGACTCCGGTTACCGCCATTGCTGTAGGAATTTTACAGGTAGGAATCAGTAAATTAATATTATCAATTGCTCCAGGAGGTTGTGTACCTATACTTCCGTCATTTCTCCACTCAAAAACAAGACGCATTGTCGTACCTGCGAAGCTTGCAAGGTTCACATTTGTGTTCAGATAATTTTGCCAACCTGTTTGCTGGTTTAAATTAGCTCCCAACTGAATTCTCCCTGTACCTGCTGCAATCTGCGTTCCAGCTGTAGGCATAAAGGAAGTAGGGACAAGCCATACTCTAAGGTAATCACAGCAAGATTCTCCCATTGCTTTCCAGTCAAATGAAAGAATAGCCGGGGAAGCTGCCGTAGTTCCTGCAGGGATAGCAAAGTCTCTGTACGCCTGAACTACACTTGTTGAGGTAATTGAATAATTATTAGTCGTTCCGTTGTCATCAGAAATATAAAGCGAGTTGGCTAAATTTCCTGTTGCTGCTCCATATGCCCATTTATTGGTCTGGGTTCCGTTTACAAATCCGAAACCATTACTTGTTGAAAAGTTCTGGCTGTACGGAAGGGTAGCTGGAATCTGAGTGGTACTGAAAGTAGTTCCTGCAGTCCATGTACTTGAATCTGTAGGGCTACAGATTGCACGCACCCACCAATAATACGTAGTATTGGGCGTCAAAAGACTTAAAGGTACTGATGTCGCCGTTGTCGTTCCTGTAGGAACCGTCGATGGTGTTGGTGGTGTAGAAACTGTAGAAACATAATACTGATAACCGTTTGCCGGTGCAGGAGTAATCCCGGTCCAGCTGATTGTAGCACTGTTTGCGGTAATTGCATTTACAGCAGGTGCAGTAGGTGCACTACACGTTGGGATCAATAGATTAATATTGTCAATCGCAACGGAAGGATCTGTTCCTAAGCTTCCGTCATTTCTCCATTCAAATACAAGACGCATGGTAGATCCTGCAAAACTTGCAAGATTCACTGCCGTATTTGAGTATGACTGCCATGCAGCCTGCTGGTTGTAATTGGCTCCAAGCTGAATTCTTCCGGTTCCTGCTGTAATTTGTGTACCTGCAGTAGGGGTAAATGTTGCTGGAACGAGCCAGACTCTCAGATAATCACAACATGCTTCTCCCACTGCTTTCCAGTCAAACGATAACGTTCCCGGTGTAGCAGCTGTTGTACCCGCAGGGATTGCGATATCCCTGTATGCCTGAACTACACTTGTTGCTGTAACCGTGTAGTTATTGGCTGTACCATTGTTATTAGACACGTAAATAGAATTTGCGGCATTCCCTGTTGCTGCTCCGAATGCCCATTTATTGGTCTGGGTTCCGTTGACAAAGGTAAAATCATTAATGCCGGAAAAATTTTGCGTGTAAGGCAAAGGTGCGGGTGTCTGACCGTATAGCTGTGCTGTAAAGCCCAGAGTGATCAAACAGAGAAGAATAAAAGAAGTAAAAGTTTTCTTCATAGACTTTTGTTTAAATTGTTTGTATACAAAAATAATCATTTTTCTTACTGTAAAGTAATTCAATGCGTTAAAATAATGATAATGATAAAAATATTATGTGATTTTTTCCATTTTAAGGTGAATTTTGGTTTGAAATCATAAGACCACAACACAAAACCTACGAATTATTCAATGCCTCATAATTAAAAATTCAATCTGAATGTCTTAACATCACTTTTTGAAATTAAAATATTTCAGCTTGTTGTATGGCAAATTGATTTCTTTTATTAATAATAAAATTTAATTCTCTGACGAAATTATATTTTTCCTTTGCGATCCCTCTTTTTACAATGAAATATTGCGTCAGTAGTGTAAATAAAGGAATCAAAATCATAAAAATCATCTCGTTGTTTTTTGAATGGTTCATATTGACAATAATTATAGAAAAGACAATTACTAAAAACATGATTCTTAAAAAATGATATGTTAAAGGCGTAAACACTACCGTAATGTAAGTTTCGCCATTTTTCTCATCAATACGGCCTTTGATTTTTGGATTGGGAATCGTATTTTCAAAAAAACGTTTTCTTCGTCTTATTATAAAATCATGATCATTTACAATTCCTCTATATTTGTATCTGTTTGGGATTGAATATTCAGATACTTCAAAAATACCGAAATTACTTTTGTAGATTAGCTTTTCCAGATCCGACACAAACTCTGTTTTGTTTAATTCTGTAGCTAAAGTTAGTTCTTCACAAAGTCCAATACTTTTATAAAAAGAGTTCATAATAATAAAATTAAATCTGTAATGATTGATCAAATTGTTAAGAATTATAAGGCATCAAACTTTGACAAACCGACTGACAAACATCGCCGCGACAATATCTCCGACAGCATTTAAAACCGTCGCGAGAGGATCAACGAGCGTTCCGATAATAATCACGGCAGGAACGGCTTCCTGAGGCAGATGATATACAGAAATCATCAGCATTTCGCCGATATAGCCTCCATTTGGGATGCCTCCTGCAACAATACTTACAAAAACCGTGATGCCTAAAGCCAGTAAAAGATTGGAAGGTTCAAAAAAATCTCTTCCGATAATCTGAAACGCAATATATATTTTAATAATAGAAGACATGGAAGACCCGTTTTTATGTAAAGTAGTGCCCATCGGTATCACAAGATTAGCAATCGAAGCCGGGATTCCTATTTTTGAAGCCGCTACCAAATTTGCGGGCATTGTAGCAAAGCTGCTGCAGGTACTTAAAGCGGTAAGTGTGGGATAAATTGAGTTTTTCCAGAAACTTTTGATGCCGTTCTGTCCGTCTGCGATAAAAGCATACAAAGAAAAAAATACCAAAAAATAAATAATTCCTGCAATATAATACAATCCTAAAGGTTTTGCATAAAATCCGAAAAGCTGTGGTCCCAACGTTGCAACCTGATACGCAAAATAAGCTCCTAAACCGATAGGTGCGATTTTCATGATCATCAGAAGCAATTCTTTCATTACTTCATATCCGGATGCGATGAAAAGCCGGAAAGGTTTTCCGTTGTCTCCCGATTTTCTGGCTGCAAAACCGGTCAGAAAAGCAAAAATCAAAAGAGCCAGCATATTTTTACGCGAAAAAACTTCGGTAAATTCTCCTACCGTGAAAAAGCTTACAATCCTGTCGCCCCAGTTTTCTTTTGAACTTTGCTCGATCAGGATTTCCGAACTTCCCGGTATGGAAGAAACCGGAAATAGATACACCATAATCATGGTAAAAACCGCGGCAATAACTATAAAAAAAAGAAAAGTAAAGGACATGGTGAAAATGATTTTTCCAAATTTTGCCTGCTGTTCTAGTGAAGCAATAGAATTGGATACGGCAAAAAATACCAGCGGAACCACACTTACGAAAAGGAGGTTCAGGAAAATATCTCCCAAAGGTTTTATGTACTCAACGATCTGCGGAGCCACAATACCCAAAATGCTTCCAAAGGCAATCCCGAGAAGCAAAAAAATAATTCCCGAATAGTTTTTTAAAACCTCTTTCATGCAATGATTTTTATCAAAGATAAATCTATTTTTTAACAATTTTACCGTTTATTTTCTGCTTTAAATTTTCTAAATTTGAGTAAACATTGTTTCTATGGCTTATATAGATTATTATAAAATTTTAGGCGTAGACAAAAGCGCAACGCAGGAAGACATCAAAAAAGCATACAGGAAACTTGCGAGAAAACTTCATCCTGATCTTAACCCGAATGATAAGGAAGCTGAAAAAAAATTCAAAGAGCTGAATGAAGCCAATGAAGTGCTCAGTAATCCTGAAAACCGCAGTAAATACGATAAATACGGCGAAAACTGGAAGCATGGCGAAGAATACGAAAAAGCGAGACAGCAACAACAATATCAGGGACAAAATTACGGAGGTGGATTTTCAGGAGCAGATTTTGGAGAGGGTGAAGATTTTTCAGATTTTTTCCAAAGTATGTTTGGTGGAGAAGGAGGGTTCGGAAGGAGTTCACGCGGAAGCGCTTCAGGGAAATTTAAAGGCCAAGACATTCATGCAAATTTAGATTTACATTTGAAAGATGCTGCGACGACACATCAGCAAACTTTTGATATAAATGGTAAAAAAGTGAGAATTACCATTCCTGCAGGCGTGTATGACGGACAGCAGATTAAATTGAAAGGCCACGGAAACCCTGGTTTTAATGGCGGACCGAATGGAGATCTGTATATCACGTTCAATATTCTTGCAGATCCGGATTTTGAGAGAGCAGGAGATGACCTGAAAACGAAAATCAGTATTGACCTTTATACGGCAGTTTTGGGTGGTGATGTAAAAGTAGAAACGCTGGACGGAAGCGTGAACCTGAAAGTAAAGCCCGAAACCCAAAACGGAACCACCGTAAGATTGAAAGGAAAAGGATTTCCGGTGTATAAAAAAGAGGGTGAATTTGGTGACCTTTTTGTGACGTATGAAGTGAAGTTGCCCACTCATCTTACCGAGAAACAGAAAGAACTTTTTAAACAACTTAAAAATTCCTGATCATGAGCGAGAGAATATCACGGGAAGAACTCGTAAAAATATACAATGTTGAAATTACCTTTTTTGATGAATTGGTTACTGGAGGCTTATTGCCCGTAGAAACGGAAAACGAAACCCGTTATCTGCTGTATGATGATCTGCCGGTTTTTGAAAAATTTATCAATTGGCATTATGATCTCGAGATCAATCTTCCGGGTCTGGAAGTGATTCATGATATGCTTCGAAAGATGGAAGAGATGCATCAGAAAAATCGGGAATTAATGCATAAACTTTCTGTAATCCGTGGTAAATATGAAGATATTTGATTTAGTTTTGTATATGCATACGATCAATTAATATTTCAGGGAATGAATGACGATAAAATTATCAGCTTACAGGTCAACAGGAAAGATTTTGAAGAAGTGTATCTTCATGGAAATCAGGGAAGCCTGTTTTTTTCGCCTTCCGTAAAAGGAAAATTTATTACCACTGTGGTAATGGCTTTCATCTTGGTAATCCTGTTTTTCTTTAAAGATGATCTGAGCAAGGAGAAATTCGGGATTTTATATTTTGTAAGCTTTCTTTTTCTGCTTTGTGCGGTATATCTTTCTTTGGCGGTCAACAAGGTTTCGAAATGGAAAAAAGAAGTAGTTGCTTATCTGAAGACTTTGGAAAACGCTGAAATATATCAGATTCAATTTAATGCTAAAGTTTTTAAAGTAAACCTTAATCATCACAAAGAAACGAGTCTCTGGACAGAATTTACTGCCGCTGAGATTGATGAAAAATTCATTGCCTTAGAAGGGAAATTCAATTATATGTTTCCGAAAAAATCAATGCGTGCATCAGATTATGATTTGCTGAAACAGGCAGTTAAGAAAAACGTTCAATAAATAAAAAACTCAGAGTACTAAGCTCTGAGTTTTTTATTTATTATAAAGAAGATTGCTTAATCCAGCCAACCCATTTCTTTCATCCATTCGTCGTTGTACACTTTCCCTACATATCTTGAGCCGTGATCATGCAGCAATACGACAATCACATCATCTTTCGTAAACTGGTCTTTCATCTGGATCAGCGATGCAATGGCGCTTCCTGCAGAATATCCGCAGAAAATCCCTTCTTCTTTTGCCAGTTTTCTGGCGTAGATAGCGCCGTCTTTATCAGTTACTTTTTCAAAATGATCAATTACAGACATATCATAATTTTCAGGAATGATATCTTCCCCGATTCCTTCTGTAACATATGTATACGCATGATCGTAATGAAGCTCACCTGTTTCATGGTATTCCTTTAAAATAGAACCGTAGGTATCAACACCGATGATTTTTATATTCGGATTTCTTTCTTTAAAAAACATCCCGCAACCGGTAACTGTACCCCCGGTTCCTGCGCCGGCTAAAAAATGAGTCAGTTTTCCATCAGTCTGTTCCCAGATTTCCGGAGCGGTAGATTCGTAATGAGCGGTCCTGTTTGATAGATTATCATATTGGTTGACGTACCATCCGTTTTCTGTTTCAGTAGCTAATCGTTTAGAAACCGAATAATAAGAACGCGGATCAGTAGGTTTTACATCCGTAGGACACACAATTACTTCCGCACCCACTGCACGAAGGATATCACATTTTTCTTTAGACTGTTTAGAATTGGTTACAAAAATACATTTGTAGCCTTTAACAATTGCGGCAAGAGCCAATCCCATCCCCGTATTTCCGGAAGTCCCTTCAATGATAGTTCCGCCCGGTTTTAATCTTCCGTCTTTTTCTGCATCTTCAATCATCTTCACGGCCATTCTATCTTTTACAGAATTTCCGGGGTTGAATGTTTCTATTTTAGCCAAAACCAATGCCGGAAAATCTTCTCCCAAAACTTTATTGAGCTTTACCAATGGCGTGTTTCCTATCGTTTCGAGGATGTTTTTTGCGTATTTCATAAATGTTTTTTATATGCGGGGCAAAGATACAGCTTTCAGATAATTAATAAATATGATTTGAATATTCATCTGTAACAAAATTAATAGACGTAATCATCAACCGTTAACCGTATTATTGATCAATTATACTTAATCGCTTTTACCGGGGAAATTTTACTTATAAGATAGCTCGGAATAATAAGTGCGAAACCAGAAATAATTAAAATACCTGCAGAAATCGCCAGTATAATCAGCGGATTAAGATCTACCGGAACCGTGCTTACGTAGTAATTTTCAGGATTTAAAGTAATAATTCCAAAGAATTTCTGGAGCAAAAGTAAACCGAGACCAATTATATTTCCGTACAGTAATCCCGGAACCATAATAATCAAAGTATAATTGATGAACGTAGCCCGGATTTGACCGTTTGTGGCCCCCAATGTTTTCAGCAGGCCGATGGAGTTGGTGCGTTCAATAATCAGAATGAGTAAAACCATAATGATATTGATGATAACCACAATAAGCATAATGATGATGATCAAAGCAATATTGGTGTCGAAAATACTGATCCAGTCTGTGATTTGAGGGAATTTATCAGTTGCCTTTTCCGCATAATTCTTGTACCCGATCAATTTTTCAATCTCCGGGAAATCTTTGTCGATATCGTTTACGTTTTTAAAGAAAATATCTATTCCGCCGATCTCTTCAGGTTTCATGTCCTGAATTTTTCTTACATGGTTAATGTCTCCTATCACAAACTGATCGTCAATCATTTTGATATCAGTTTTATAGATTCCTACCACTTCAAATTTCCTGTAGATCTGTTTTTGGTCTGCGGTAGAAAAAACGGTTACAATGCTGTCTTTTAGTTTCAGCTGAAGATCACCTGCAATTTTTTGTGAAATGGCAACGCCGTTGTTATACCCTTTTTCTGTGATGATGGGAATTTTGCCTTCCGTCAGGAATTTTTTAAATCTCACACTGTCAAAATCTTTTCCGACCCCTTTAAAAATAACACCGGCAAAGCTGTGCTTGTTACGCATGATTCCGGTTACGGTAGCATATTTCTGTACAGACTCTACATCGGGAAGTTCCTGTATCTTTTTTAAATCTAATCCCTGATTATCGAGTATGGAAGTATTGTAGGAAGAATTTGATTTCACAGATTTTACGGTGATGTGTCCGCTGAAATCTGCAAGCCGTTCTTTAATTGCTTTTTTGGATCCGAAGCCGGTCGCAACGGTAATGAGCGAAACAATAATCCCTAAAGCCACAGAAAGCCTGCCAATAAAGATGATCACCCGTGACAGGTTATTTTTATTATCTTTGGAAAATGCTATTTTTCTAGAAAAATATAAAGGAAACTTCAAGCTTATGAATTTAGATTTCAAAATTAAAACTTTACTTTTTATTTGCCTAATTTTTTTAGGACTATTCAATCCCTGTTATTCTCAATCTCAAAGTAAAGATTGTTTTAAAACCGGCGCAGACCGTCCGGAACTGTATCTACCGTTATTAAAAAATAAAACCATTGGCATTGTGACCAATCAGACCGGTCTGATGAAAGATAAAACCCATCTTGTAGATTACCTGGTAAAAAACGGAATTAAGATTAAAGCCATTTTTGCGCCTGAACATGGCTTCCGCGGCAATGCCGATGCAGGCGAAACTGTAAAGAACGGAGTCGATTCCAAGACGGGAATTCCTATTATTTCTTTATATGGAGATAATAAAAAGCCGAAGCCGGAACAGCTCAAAGGGATTGATCTTGTTGTTTTTGATATTCAGGATGTAGGCGTGAGATTTTATACATATATTTCTACATTAACCTATTTAATGGAAGCCGGAGCTGAAAATAATGTGGAAATTGTAGTTCTGGACCGTCCCAATCCGCATGACGGATATGTTGACGGCCCTGTTTTAAAAAAGAAATGGACAAGTTTTGTAGGGATGCATGAGGTTCCTGTCGTGTACGGACTGACGATCGGAGAATACGGGAAAATGGTAAACGGGCAAAAATGGCTGAAAAATGGAGTAGAGGCAAAATATACGATGATTCCAATGCAGAATTATCATAAAAAGTTGCGGTATGGGATTTTAGATAAACCGTCCCCGAATTTACCCAATGATCATGCGATCAACTTATATCCGAGCTTGTGTTTTTTTGAAGGAACCCAGGTTTCCGTAGGAAGAGGGACCGATTTGCCTTTCCAGATCTATGGCTCTCCATGGACGCAGGGTTTACCATTCCAATTTACTCCGAAGCCCAATTCGGGTGCAAAAGATCCTTTTTTGAACGGAAAATTATGCTATGGCGAAAATCTTGCCGGTTATTCCGAAGATTTAAGAGCACTGAATCTAGACTGGCTTATGAAAGCATACAAAAATTACAAAAATCCACAGCAGGACTTTTTCCTCAAAAACCTGTTTTTTGATACGCTTGCCGGAAGCGATGAATTAAGAAAGCAGATAATTGCTGGAAAATCGATCTCTGAAATTAAAGCTTCCTGGAAGAATGATCTTGAAAATTTTAACAAGATCAGGGCAAAATATATTGTTTACGAAGATTAGGCATTGATCTTAAATGTTTGCGATTTACCTTTAATCAAAATTATGTGGTGGTGTTTTATCGTTTTTACCTTTATTAAGGATTAACAACCCGATTGACAATCCTATAACGCCTGCAAAAGCAGTCAATAAAGCCCTGTACAGTTTATCCGGCTGATCATTTCCGATAAAATTCATCAGAAAAAGAATTACAAAAGTAATGATGCAGATGATGATATGGTTTTTACCCAATAATTTCATTGTATTATTTTATTTTATAAGAAATCATAACTCCGCCGCGGTAAGGAAGCACTTCGCCACTTTTATTGTATTTAACGGCTACATCATATCTCTGTCCTGTTGTTCTGTCATATCCTTTATAAAAATCCTGTGAAGTTCCTGCGGTTACATACAGATCGATATTCCAGTTATCGGAAACTTTAAACTGATATCCTGCAGTAATGCCCAATAGTACAGAAAATCCTTTCTGATAAAGGTTGGATGATATAAATTCTTGATCAAAGTCATTGATGTAAACACCATCATCCCAATAGTTCCATTTTTGTAAAACAAAAGAAGCAGTAGCAATATTTGCTCCTACATACCAGTGTTTAAATGCTTTGTCAAAATAATATCTTCCTTCCAGAGACAATGAGTAGTACTGAAATTCATGTCCTGCAAATGATTTCCATGGAGATATAAAAACGTCTCCCTGCAAGGTGTATTTTTGATTAAGCTGATATTCTAAACCTGCATTTAAAACTCCGATCGGTATAAATAATGCATTTCCTTTTACATAAAGTGATTTTTCGGTAGGCTGTGAAATTGCCTCTTCCTGAGCTTTCATATAATGTATTGAAAATAAAGTCAGAGCCGCGATTAAAATTTTGTGTTTCAAGACTATTTGCTGTTTAATTTATTTAATAAATCTGATGCTAAAGTTGAATCTTTACCGGTTTGTACGGCAATATTTTTTGACATTTCTGCAAAATTCTTCGCCGTTTCTATATTGCCGGTCAGAGAATATAATTTTGCCAGAATGTAGGTATTTTCAGCTGTTTCCCCTCTCATGACCGATTTTTCTGCCCATTCTGCAGCTTTTTTTAATGATGAGGAAGTTTTGATGTGATCTGAAAAGACCCAGGCTGTTTTCAGCAATTCATTTGGTTCAAAAGCATCCGAATTTTTGTAATATTCTAAGGCTGCTTTTTCATACTCGGGGAAATTGGCAGTCTGCTCGTAATACCCCATTTTGATCTGATTAAATTTCATCTTCGCATTATCTTTTCCTACCAAAGGTTCTGCAACTTTCATGAAATAATCTTCATTAAGGGCTTTATTTTTAAGATCAATTGACTGTTCCGCAGCTTGTGAAAGCAACAGCTGATTATTAAATTCCTTGTAATTTTCTTCCGGTAAATATTTAATGATATCTTCCTTTTTTTCTATAAATGTTTTGTAATTTACATCTTGTGTTGATTTCAGGAAAAATAATAAAAATCCTACATCCTCTTTGGTAAGTTCGTCGGTTTTCTTTCTGTTTTCAAAATATCTTTCGGAAGCTTTTTTAGCAAACTCGTAATCTGAGCTTGAATTCAGTTTCATGATATTGATCAAAAGCTGAGCGTCTTTTTCTCCATTTTCAAAACGCTCTTTTAATGATCCTTTTTTGTTGCTGGGAGAGTTAATATCCTGTGCCATGGCGAGAAAAATACTTTCTTCCATGTAGCCTACGTTCTGAGAAATCAATTCACCGTCACCATTGAGGAACAAATAAGTAGGATAGGAGCGAACGCCAAATTTCTGGGCAATTTCTCTTCCTTCACCTTTTTCCATATCAATCCGTGCATTTACGAAATTTTTATTGTAAAAGTCACCCACTGATTTTTTTGTAAAAACATTTTTTTCCATCATTTTGCAGGGACCGCACCATGAGGCATATGCATCAATAAAAACCAGTTTGTTTTCTTTTTTTGCTTTAGAAACAAGATCTTTAAAAGGTAAGGCCTGAAATTGAATTTCGTCCTGGGCCTGTAAAAATAAGGTACAAAAAATAAATAATCCGGAGATAATTTTTTTCATTTTCAATGTGATGTTTTAAAAAAGCGAAGATACTTAATTTTGAATTTATACACCTGTTAAAAAATGGTAAATAAAAAAACCACCCAAAAAGGTGGTTTGTGGTTTCTCCAGGAATCGAACCAGGGACACATGGATTTTCAATCCATTGCTCTACCAACTGAGCTAAGAAACCATTGATTTTTATGACTTCGTATTGTAAAGTGGGGCAAAAGTAATATTTTTTCTTTTACCTCGCAAATGTATTATAAACAAAAACCACCCGAAAAAGGTGGTTTGTGGTTTCTCCAGGAATCGAACCAGGGACACATGGATTTTCAATCCATTGCTCTACCAACTGAGCTAAGAAACCATTATATTTTTGTCTGAATGACTTCGTTGTTTTAAAGTGATGCAAAAGTAGTAAGTTTTCGTATATGAAGCAAATATTACCCTCTTTTTTTTAAACAAAAATAAAAACCTACTGATTTTCAGGGGAATTATTTTCCTGCTCCTTTCTGATTTGCTCGCTCATCTCCTCCAATACGGGTTTAATCGTATTTTCAGGAAGATCACTGATCCTGATATACATTAATCCGTCAATCGCATCATTAAAGTTAGGATCTACGTTGAAAGCAATCACCTTTGCGTTTTGTTTAATGTATTTTTTGATCAGAACGGGCAGTCTTAATTCAGGTTCCAGATCATCAATGATTTTATCCAGCTTATTGAGATCAGATTCCATTTCGTTAAGAAAAAGATTTTTATCGCGGTCTCTCAATCTTACTTTAAATTCATTTTTTGGGGTAATGTATTGTGCTACTGCAGAATCGTAATAATTAGACCGCATAAATTCGATCATCAAAGATTTTGAAAACTCAGAAAATTTATTAGATATACTTACGCCTCCCATCAAAAATTTATGATCAGGGTTTCTGAGGCAAACATGTACAATTCCTCGCCAGAGAAGAAAGAGAGGGAGCGGTTTCTGCTGGTATTCTTCACAGATATAGGCTCTTCCCATTTCGATTACTTTTTTAAAAAACGGATGGATATCCTGCTCGAACTCAAATAACGAACTAGTATAGAACCCCTTAATCCCGAATTTTTTCATGACATCTTTTCCCAGAGCCATTCTGTAGGCTCCTGCGAGCTTTTCGGCAGCATTATCCCAAAGAAATAAGTGATGATAATGCTTGTCATACTCATCCAGGTCAAACGGGAGATTACTTCCTTCTCCAACGGCGCGAAAGGTAAGCTCGCGTTGGCGCCCAATTTCCCTCATGATGGAAGGGATCTGCTCATAAGGCGTAAAATAAATCTCGTAATTACCATTGCTGAAAAGCATCTTATCGGTGCCTTTCAGCTTGTTGATATCTTTTAGAATATCTTCTTTAGGCGTTTCATCAATAATATTCTGAACGATATTTTCTTCCCGTAACAGCGGGAATTTTACATATAAATTTTTAAGATTAATGGCCTGTGCAAGAGATTTTCTTTTTTCATAATACGATTTCATCATGTAGACTTTCCTTTTCAGAAACTCTCCCAATTCTTCGATGGTTTCCATCTCGTCCATCGCTTTTACCATGATTGGTTTTCCAATCCGTATCCGAATAGGTTTTTCACGGTCATTCATCATTTCTGCAGGAAGCATCAACGTCTGTAAATTCGGGTGCAGCTTGGCAATCTGATAAAATAAGCTGCTGTTTTTAGCATGGAAATACATAGGAACAACCGGTACTTTTGCCATTTTTATAAGCTTTAAAGCAGGCTTTTCCCAGTCTTTATCTAAAATCTCACTGTACGGATTATTTTTATTGGAAACTTCCCCCGCCGGAAAAATTCCTATGCAGCCTCCATTTTGAAGATGTTTCAGCGTTTCTCGCATTCCGGAAGAGCTGCTGTGTGCTTCTTTTCTGTTCTCAAAAGGATTTACAGCGATTACATACGGTTCCATGGGTTTTATTTTTTCCAAAAGAAAATTGCCCATTACTTTAAAATCAGGACGTACTTCCGATAAGATTTTGCACATCAGAATCCCGTCAATCGCACCGAGAGGATGATTGGATACCAAGATGAAAGCCCCGGTTTTCGGAATTTTTGCCAGATCTTCTTCAAAAGCGATATAGCTTAAATTTCGCTCTCTTACAAATGAATCGAAAAAATCTTTACCTTCTTTATTTTTTAATTTATCGTATAATCTGTTAACTTCATTTATTTTAGCAAGGCTCATCACGGCTGAAGCAATAGGATTTTTAAGAAATCCCATTTTGTTTAAGCCAGAAGCTTTGATTAAATCATTTTTCGATATTAAGCTCATGTGTTTTAAGTCGTGATTAGTTTTGCTGTGTTACCATTTGAAGTGTATTTTTTGCAATCTGCTCCAATAATACACTTTTTTCCTGGTAAAATTTGCCAATGTTTTCTATTTTTGCATTTCTCACGGTAAATAAAGATACATTTTTTGTAACATCAGTCTTAAATACTTTCTGAAGCTCTTCATTCAGCTCATCTATTTTTGAAAACTGATCTTCCAGGCATAAAGCCAATGAGATGGCAGAATTTTGCATCAACGAAACTTTAATTTTATATTTTGATAAATATCCGAAAACCAGACTCATGTGATCTTCTGCAATAAAAGAAAAATCTCTGGTTGAAATTTTAAGCAGGGTCTGGTTTTCTTTCAGAATATACGATTCTTCATGCAGGTTTTTTTCTGATACACCCACTTTGGTTCCTTCCTGTGTAGGATCAATAAAAGATTTTACATAAAAAGGAATGTTTTTTTGCTGCAATGGCTGCAATGTTTTCGGATGGATCACACTTGCGCCGTAATAGGCCATTTCAATGGCTTCTTCATAAGAAATGTTGGAGAGTAATGACACGTTGTTAAATTTTCTGGGGTCTCCCGTCATTACTCCCGGAACATCTTTCCAAATTGTAACTGCATCTGCATTTAAGCAGTATGCAAAAATTGCGGCAGAGTAATCTGAACCTTCTCTTCCCAGCGTCACGGTAAAATTATTATCATCCGACCCGATAAAACCCTGCGTTACATAACAAACTGAGCGATCTAGTGCTGAAATCAATTCTTCCGTTTTTTTCCAGTTTACGATTCCGTCCCGGTAAGAATTATCAGTTTTAATGTAATCTCTTGCATCCAGCCATTGATTGGTAAATTGCATGCTATTCAGGTATTCGCTGACAATTTTTGTTGAGATCATTTCACCACAGCTTACCACCTGGTCGTAGACAAAATTGTAATTGGGTGATTTGGTTCTTCTCAGAAAAGAAATGATATCGTCAAAAAACAGATTAATCTCTGTAAAAACCGAATGGCCATCCTTAAACAATCCTTTTGAGATGGTAATATGTTTCTGTTTAATGTTTTCAATTTCAGTTTGATAGTCTTGCTTTTTAAAATAAAATTCTACTACTTTTTCCAGTTCATTGGTTGTTTTGCCCATTGCTGAAATAACGAGCAGACATTTTTCAAATCCCTGGCTTTGTAAAACCACAGACACATTTTTTACGCTTTCGGCGTCTTTTACAGAAGCTCCGCCAAACTTGAAAATTTTCATTAAAATATCAGAGATAAATCGGTTAGATAATTATAATTTTAGAATCGTCAAAATTATAAATTTACAATGAGATATGAAAGTGCAGAATCTGGTGAATAAGAATTATAAACAAATGTCTTTTTTAATACCTCTTTTTGTTGTAAGATTTTGAAAATCAAATAGTAAACTATTTTAAAAGAAAATTCGTTTTATTGTTATAAATTTTCCGAAATTTGGGAAAAACGTAAAACTTAAATATGTCAGATCAGCCATTACAGACTTTAGGAGAATTTCTTATCGATAAGCAGGACGATTTTCAATATTCTACAGGTGAATTTTCGCGTCTTTTAAGTGCCATAAGATTAGCTTCTAAAGTAGTCAACAGGGAAGTGAACAAAGCCGGAATTGCAGATATTATCGGAAAAGCAGGAAATGAAAATATTCAGGGAGAAGAGCAGCAAAAATTAGATGTGATTGCCAATGACATTTTTATCACCGCGCTTTCACAAAGAGAAGTAGTGTGCGGGATAGCTTCTGAAGAAAATGATGATTTCATAGATATCAAATGTGGCGAAAATGGTCATCTAAGTAAATATGTTGTCCTGATTGATCCTTTGGATGGATCTTCAAATATAGATGTGAATGTTTCTGTAGGAACTATTTTTTCGATCTACAGAAGAGTTACAGAACCCGGAACGCCTGTTCAGCTGGAGGACTTTCTACAAAAAGGGGTTAACCAGATTGCGGCAGGTTACGTGATTTATGGATCTTCTACGATGATTGTATACACTACCGGAAACGGTGTTAACGGATTTACTCTGGATCCTTCCCTGGGAACCTATTATCTTTCTCATCCTAATATGACATTTCCGAAAACCGGTAAAATTTATTCCATTAACGAAGGAAATTACATCAAATTTCCCCAAGGAGTTAAAAATTATCTTAAATATTGCCAGATGGAAGAAGGCGACAGACCATATACTTCAAGATATATTGGTTCATTAGTGGCAGATTTTCACCGGAATATGCTGAAAGGAGGAATCTATATTTATCCGTCTTATTCACAGGCTCCAAACGGAAAACTGAGATTGTTATATGAATGTAATCCAATGGCATTTTTGGCAGAACAGGCCGGTGGAAAAGCAACAGACGGTTTCAGACGGATTTTGGAGGTTGAACCGACAGAATTGCACCAAAGAATTCCGTTTTTCTGTGGAAGTACAGATATGGTAGAAAAGGCAGAGGAATTTATGCGCATCGACAGTGTAAAATAATGACCGCTGAATATTCTAAATATATATTACAATTCAAACGCCCGAGTGGAACATCTCGCGGCGTTTTGCATGAAAAAGAAACCTTCTTTCTTGAAATTTCTGAAAACGGAAAAAAAGGAATCGGGGAATGTGCTCTTTTTAGAGGCCTCAGCTTTGATGACCGTCCTGATTATGAAAAAAAACTGCAGTGGCTTTGTAAAAATATTCAACAAGATGTTGAAATTTTAAAACAAGAACTGAAAGAATTTCCATCCATTTGGATAGGCTATGAACAGGCAAGGTTAAACTTAAAATATGGAGAAAATCTGTATTTTCCAAGTGATTTTACCACAGATAATGCTTCTATAATTACCAACGGACTGATCTGGATGGGAAATATCGGTTTTATGGAAGAGCAAATTCAGGAAAAGCTTGAAAAAGGTTTTCATTGTATTAAACTGAAAATCGGGGTCGACTGGAAATCGGAACATCAGATTCTTCAGAAGTTAAGAGAGAAATTTTCGGACAAACAATTAGAACTGCGGGTGGATGCCAATGGAGGATTTCAAAAAAATGAGGCAAAACAGGTATTGCAGCAGCTTTCAGATCTGAAAATCCATTCTATCGAGCAGCCTATTAAAGCGGGAAATTGGAACGATATGGCAGATTTATGCGCAGAAACTCCAACACCAATAGCTCTGGATGAAGAACTTATCGGAATTATAGATTATGATGTAAAGAGGCAGCTTTTGGATATCATACAACCACACTATATCATATTAAAACCTTCATTGGTTGGAGGTTTTTCCGGTACAGATGAATGGATTTTTCTCGCTGAAAAACAAAATATTGACTGGTGGATTACTTCGGCTTTGGAAAGCAATATTGGCCTTAATGCCATTGCTCAATACACTTTTACCAAGAACAATAAAATGCCTCAGGGTTTAGGAACGGGGGGTCTTTTTACCAATAATTTCGATGCTCATGTAGAGCTGATCGGAGAAAGATTGGTTTTTAGAAAATAATGTAGTTTTATATTCAAATAATACAATTTTTACAATCTGTAAAGTAATCAGATTACATCGTTCACGAAGATTGTTTTCTTTATGTATTCCAAAATATTGAAAAACTGTGTTCTAATTTTTTTCATAATAAAGAGTTATGGTTTATTTATAATGTACAAAAGTACAATATTTATTTCATATTCATATTATTGTTGATAATTTTTGTTTATTCCGTAATAAAAATTAAAATTTATGCTCTTTTTTTATAATTATCCTATTCCTAAACATCCGCTCCGAAAGGGTTTTTCTGCAATATCCCATTCTGTTTTCGCTTTTGGTAAATAATATTTCATTTGGTTTTTTTTCTAAATCTTACTTTTACGAATACGTTAATTTTCAAAATATTATCTTAAAATGTCATTTTTAAAATTAGGAATTCGTAAAAATTTAAGTAAATTTAACTTAGATTAATAAACCAAATCACAGCCATGAAAAAACTAAATTTACAACCCGGTTTTATGGATGTTTCGTCCAAAATCTCAAGCAAAAAATTTTTACAGGAAAGAATCAATACAATTGATGTTGACAGCTCTATTCTTGATGCGCACTACATCTGCGATGACAGTGAAAAGAATGTTACACTCACCACCACTCTTACAGGATTGGTAATAGGAAGTGATGTCGCTGTATATCTGGATGGAAACCCAATCGATCTTTCAGATTCAAAGATCTTAGGAACTAATAAGGATCTGAATAACAAGAAAATAAAAATTATACAGAATGTCACTGCAGAAAAAGACACTTCATGTGTATTCTCGGTGATTCTGAAAGGAGGATATAAAGATATGGTGTTTCATTTGTCTTCCAAGGTTGGTGAAAACGGTTTGTTTTTTATCGTTTATATAGAATGTATTTAAAACAGAAGCCATGAAAAAAATTAAATTTTTAACCGTCCTCCTTGTGTCCGCACTTTCTGGACAGGAAATCAATACAGATTTACTAAAAGCACCTGCTTCACCTGCATCTAATCTTCTGGGCGTTGCAAGCAGTGAGATCAACAAACCGACGGATGTTGCAGATGTCATGTTGGGTTTGCAGAATCTGTCAGATAATTTTCTGAAAGAAGGAGCATATTCCATGGATTTTGCTCCCTATTGGATATTTCCCGGCAAAACCAAAAATAAAACCATTGGACAGATGTTTGATGAAAAATATACGGTTCCTCAAACTTTCGTATTGTCACTTGCCATCAAAAATACAGACAGCGCTTCCACAGATTTACCGGTGAACTCAATATATACGGGAATAGGATTCAAATTTTCTGTTTTGAGAGGAAAAGCAACTGATGAAAGTAAAATTGTCTACGAGCAGATTAAAAATCTTTTAAATGAAAATGTTAGCAATATTGATGAGGTTTCACAAGAAATCATTGAGAAAGACCAGGAATTAATCGATCTAAAAGCAAAAAGAACACGGTTGGTTAAAGATCTTTCCCCTTCAGAACAGGAAATTGTTATACAGTCAACAGAATATAAACTGATTACGGCAGCGATTGAAAAAAGACTGAATACATTAAAAGAAGTGGTTGATACCCAAATACTCACCCGTCAGAAATATGCCGAAAATCTCAAAAGGATAAAAGAACTGTACGGTGATTTTAAAATAGAGAGAACGGGTTTTCTTTTAGATTTTGCCGGAGGAACAAGCATTCAGTTCCGGGATAAGATGTTTAACAGCTCTAAAGTGTATAATGTAGGGCTTTGGTCGGTTTTTGGCTATGCTTTCAAAAAAGAAGGAACTCCGCTTTTTCTTTTAAGATATATGTATAATCCTGATTCTGAACGGATGACAACAGAGGGTATTGTAACGGAAAGTAATTTTTCAACTTTTGATGCAGGTTTGAAATATCAGTATTCTCCGCAAAATTCAAAATTTACAGGAAGTGTGGAAGGTATTTACAGAAGTTTCATCAGCGGAGCAGATTATAAACCCGACTGGAAATTTATTTTTAATCTGAATTATGAAATCTGGGCCAACCAGCATATCACACTTTCTTTAGGAAAAGATTTTGACAATACAATTATTAAAAAAGGGAATGCCATTGCAGCAATTTCCTTTATTAGCGGGCTCGGAACCAAAAGAAAAATCCAGTAAAAAAACAGGAGATAAACATCGTTTAAGATGAACAGTAAAAACCATAAAGCTTCGTATTTTATGGTTTTTACGCTATTTTTACATAGATTTGCACCTTGAATTATTCAGAAATGGAAGAAGAAAAAAAATCACTCAATTTTATTGAGCAAATTATCGAAGATGATTTGGCAAACGGTCTCAGAAATGATCAGATCCGTTTCCGTTTTCCGCCTGAACCCAATGGTTATCTGCATGTAGGTCACACCAAAGCGATCTGCATCAACTTTGGTTTGGGTGAAAAATACAATGCTCCCGTAAACCTTCGCTTCGACGATACGAATCCTGAAAAAGAAGAGCAGGAATTCGTAGATTCTATTATGAAAGATGTAGAATGGCTGGGTTTCAAATGGGATAAAGTTTTGTACGCCTCCGATTACTTCCAGCAGCTTTATGACTGGGCAGTTCAGCTGATCAAAGAAGAAAAAGCATATGTGGATGAACAGCCTTCTCAGGTAATTACCGAGCAGAGAAAAAACCCTGCAGAACCGGGAATTGAATCTCCCTTCAGAAACCGCCCTGTAGAAGAGTCTTTAGACTTATTTGAAAGAATGAAAAACGGTGAATTCGAGGAAGGATCCATGTCTCTGCGTGCAAAGATCGATATGGCTTCACCCAATATGAATATGCGTGATCCTGTAATGTACAGGATTTTAAACAGGCCACACCACAGAACAGGAACAACGTGGAAAATTTATCCGATGTACGATTGGGCGCATGGGGAATCTGATTATTTAGAGCAGGTTTCGCATTCGTTATGTTCTTTGGAATTTGAAAATCACAGGCCTTTATACAATTGGTATCTGGAGCAGGTGTATGACGAATCTAAAATAGCGCCGAAGCAAAGAGAATTTGCAAGGATGAATGTTTCTTATATGATTACTTCCAAAAGAAAACTACAAAGGCTGATCGCTGAAAATGTAGTGAACGGATGGGATGATCCAAGGATGCCTACGATTTCCGGAATGAGAAGAAAAGGTTATACACCAGCTTCTATCAGGAACTTTATCGATAAAGTAGGGGTTGCCAAAAGAGAAAATTTAATTGAAATTCAATTATTGGATTTCTGTGTGCGTGAAGATCTGAATAAGGTCGCAAAACGTGTGATGGCAGTGGTAGATCCGGTCAAATTAGTAATTGAAAATTATCCTGAAGACAAAGAAGAATGGTTAGAAACTGAGAATAATCCGGAACAGGAAAATGCAGGAACGAGGGAAGTTCCTTTCTCAAGAGAATTATATATCGAGCGCGAAGATTTTAAGGAAGAAGCCAATAATAAGTTCTTCAGATTAAAATTGGGAGGCGAAGTCCGTTTAAAATCTGCCTACATCATTAAAGCGGAAAGGGTAGAGAAGGATGAAAACGGAGAAATCACGACTATTTATGCGACCTACGATGAAAAATCGAAATCAGGAAGCGGAACCGAGGAAAGTCTGAGAAAGGTAAAAGGTACATTACATTGGGTGTCTGCAAAACATGCACTTCCTGTTGATGTGAGAATTTATAACCATTTATTTACTGTAGAACAGCCCGATGCTGAGAAAGATGTAGATTTCCTGAATTTTGTAAACCCGGATTCTGTTTCTACGATCAAGGGATTTGGTGAGCCTGCTTTAAAGGATGTTGCGGTCGGAGAGCCGCTTCAGTTCCAGAGAATTGGCTATTTCACGAAAGACCAGGATTCTACGGATACCCAATTGGTATTCAATAGAACGGTTACGTTAAAAGACTCTTATAAGCCGGAGTAAAAATTTATTTATATCATTATAAATGAAACAGGGCTTAATTATGTAAGCCCTGTTTTTTTATTTAAAATCAAAATTGTGAAACTAATTAAAATATATACAAGTTCTTTCAAAGGGCTTTCAAAAGAAAGCTGGATGCTCGCTTTGGTAATGCTCATAAACCGTTCCGGTTCAATGGTGCTGCCGTTTTTAGGAGTGTATATGACCAATCATTTGCATTTTACGATAGAAAATACAGGAATTGTTTTAAGCTTTTTCGGAATGGGCTCGGTTATCGGCTCATGGTTGGGAGGTTTTATTACCGATAAATTTGGGGAATATAAAGTACAGTCTGTAAGCTTATTGCTGAGTGTTCCTTTGTTTTGCCTGATTCCTGTTTTCAAAACAGAAGCCGGTGTTGCGATGATCATTTTATTTCAAAGTATTGTAAGTGATTCATTCCGGCCGGCCAATTCTGTGGCGATTACTAAGTATGCAAAACCTGAAAATATAACAAGGGCATTTTCTTTAAACCGGATGGCGGTAAATCTGGGGTTCTCAATTGGCCCGGCTTTAGGAGGGATTTTATCTGCAATTTCATATTCATTTTTATTTTACAGCAATGCTTTAGCTGCATTATTGGCGGGAATTTTATACATTTCTTTCTTTGCAAAGCGAAACAGAATGGCCAAAGCAAAAACGATTAAGGTAAAAAATGCCGTTGATATTAAAAAGCAAAATTCACCTTACATGGATGGTAAGTTTTTGGTATACTGTTTTTTCTGTATGCTGTTTTCGATTATATTTTTTCAGCTGTTCAGTACACTGACTATATTTTACAAAGATACGGCACATCTCAGTCAGCAGAATATCGGATATATTTTGGGATACAGCGGTTTTCTGGTCGTTTTATTAGAGATGGGCCTTGTTCAGATTGCAGAAAAATATTTCAGCCTTGCGGTTACCATGCTTCTGGGAACTTTTATCTGTGGACTTTCTTATGCGATGTTGGCATTTGATTACAGCATTGTAACATTAGTATTATCCATGACTTTATTGTGCATAGGAGAAATCTGGACACTGCCTTTCATGTCGACCATTACCGCTTTACGCTCAGGAGATGGTAATAAAGGTGCTTATATGGGGCTGAACGGAATCTCATTTTCAGCTGCCTTTATCATTACGCCTTATATCGGAACCTTATTTGCCGAAAAGTTTGGGTTTACTACGCTTTGGATCGCAACCGGGGTTTTGGCAACACTCATTGCGATTGCGTTTTATGGAATTATTCCATGGATGCTGAAAGACAGAAAAACGGTTTAATAATTTTAAAAATTAAAGAAAGTTGTAAATTTTTGCAACTTTCTTTTCGTTTTGCCATGATTATGTCTAAACTGTACGCTATTTGCTAATATAAGAGACAACCCCTTTTTTAATGATCAGATTCTATTGTGCAACTTTTATCTGTTTGGCTTCCCTCGCTTTTTCTCAAAAGAAAGACTCTGTGGTTTCGATCCCGGAAGTACAGATTGATGCCTATCAAAAACCGGCAGCATTTATATCTTCTACCAAATCGGCTGCTGTTGTTTCCGAAAGCTTATTACATCAAAACACACCCGAAAGGATGCTTGAATCTATGAATCAGATTGCAGGAGTAAGAATGGAAGAACGTTCACCGGGAAGCTACCGTATTTCTGTTCGCGGAAGTACCTTGAGATCGCCTTTCGGAGTCAGGAATATTAAAGTATATCTGGATGATTTTATAGTTTCAGATGCTTCAGGAAATACCTATTTTAATGTGATTTCTCCTGAGTTGATTGATCGGATAGAGATTTTCAAAGGTCCTGAAAGTGGTGATTTCGGGGCCGTTACCGGCGGAACAGTACTATTGCAGACTGCGAATTCAGAAAAATTATCGGCCAATCTCTCAACCGGAAGTTATGGGATGTTTAATGAAAGCATTAATTTTTCCAAACAGCTTGGAAAGCACTTTTTTCAGATTTTTCAGAACTATTACCGCACAGATTCCTACCGCGAACAGTCGGCTGTGGAAAGGAAACAAATTTTTATTAAAGACCATTTTCACTATTCAAAAAAGACAGACTTAAAAGCGATGGTTGTGGTTTCTGATCTCGATTATGAAACTCCGGGTGGTTTGACTTTAGCGCAAATGCAGAGCAACAGAAAGCAGGCGAGACCTTCCACAACAGCAGTTCCCGGAGCCATAGAGCAGGATGCGGGGATTCGGAACAAGATGATTTTAGCAGGAATTTCGCATCATATCGATCTTACTCCGGGCTTATCACATTTTATCATGATTCAGGGTTCATATGTAGATTTTGAGAATCCGTTTATTACCAATTTTGAAAATCGCTTTGAACGTAATTTTGCAGTAAGAACCCATTTCAATTACAAAAAAGATTGGCAAAACCTGATGGCAGAATGGCGTTTCGGGTTTGAAGGCGGAACGCAATCTGTTTTCATTAAAAATTTTGATAACAATAAAGGGACAGAAGGAAAACCGCAGAATTTTGACCGGTTAAAATATACTTCCGGGTTTTATTTTCTTTCACAGAGATTAAATTTTAATGAAAAGTTATTTACCGATATATCTGTCAGCTTAAACGCTGCTTCTTATCAGTTTGAAAGGGTTTTTCCTAATTCCCAGTATGGAAATAAGACATTTAAAAACCAATGGCTTCCCAATGTTGGGATCACGTATCTTTTTGCCAAAGGATTTTCTTTAAGAGGAAAAATAGGGAAGGGAAATTCTGCACCCACGAATGAAGAAATCCGTTCTTCCAGTCAGGAATTTAATATCAATTTAGATCCGGAATCCGGCTGGAACAAAGAAATCGGAATCAGAAAACAGTTTGGAAATTTTATTTTTACAGAAGCAAATTATTTTGATTTCAGGATGAAAGATGCCATTGTAAGACGGCAAAATGAAGCGGGACAGGAGTATTTTGTCAATTCCGGTGAAACAGTGCAGAAAGGCGTTGAAGTTTTATTGGAATCAAAAAATTTTAATCTTAAAAATGATTTTTTGAGCTTTTTTAAATTCAGATTTTCGGGGAGTTTTTATCATTTCAAATTTAATAATTACCGGCAGAATGCAGATGACTTCTCAGGAAATGATATCACGGGAGTTCCCAGGACGACGATCAATAGTTTGCTGAATTTTACGTTTTTTAAAAAGCTTTCCGTAGAGTATTCTCATTTTTATACTTCAAAATTACCTCTGAATGATGCTAATTCCGTATGGTCAGAATCAAGCATTGTAGGAAATATTCAATTCAGGGTTTCGGTAGATTTTGAAAAGTCAAGATTTTACTTATCCCTGCAGATCCAGAATGTGTATAATACTGAATATGTTTCAGGTTTTGACATCAACGCTTTCGGAAACCGATATTATAATCCTGCTGCGAAAAGAAATTTTGTTTTTGGCGTGAAAACCGAATTCTAATGTCATTGTGAAGGGTGTAACAATTAAGAAATCTTTTGTGTTTTTTCAGCTGAAAATAAAAAGTTCGGCGAAATCGAAGATTTCGCCGAACTTTTTATGAATACTCGTTATTTTTTATCGATTTCCGCTTTTAAGCTTTCGATTTCAGCTTCCAGCTTTTCGATATATTTTTTCTGAGATTCCCAAATGGAAAGCGGGATATTATAATTATTTATATTTCCAACTCCATTTCCATTTCCTGTTGAATTATCATTAAAAATAAAAACTAAACTTTCTTCGTTTTCGTAAATTTCTTCCAATGGAATTTCTAAAGTTTCTGCAATTTTCTGCCATTCTTGTAAAGAAATTTTGGCTGTTCCTTTTTCTCTTCTGTTATAGTTTGAAACATCCATACAAAGAATATCCGCCATTTTCTCCTGACTCATATTTTTTCTTTTGCGAACTTCAATCAGTTTTGTTTTCTCCATTTTTATAAAGTTTAGCGTAAAGATAAAGTTTTTGCGAAAAATCGCAATCAAATCGCAAAAGGAATATCATTTTTTAAATAATTTATTTTTTAATTTTGAAGTGTTCAAACAATTAAAATTAAACACAATGAAAAAAATCTTATTAATGGCAGCGTTCGTAGCTGCGGGATTGGTAAATGCTAAAAATGCAGAAACTAAAGTACCAAAAGAAGTACAAGAATTGAAAACCGAAAAAAGTGAAAAGACTTTAAGACTTTGTGGAGTTTTCGTAACTTTTTATGATCCTAAAGGCAACGTTACAGGTACGCAATGGTTTATAACAGATGCACCGACAATAAGTTCTTGTCAAGCTTATCAATCTTTTGTACAGTGGAATCTGGCAAATTCTGGATTTACAATTGAACCTTAATCGTACTCCAATGATTACTTTAAAAAAAATATATTCAGTAATTTTTTTCACGGTATTTTTTTTACATGGATTTGCACAACAGCAAGTCCATGTAAAATATCTTCACGTAAGGTCGCCGATTGCTACTTTATATGAAGATTTATACATTAAAGGCGATCATGTAATTTCTATTCAGGATTCCATCATAAATATAAATACTTCAGGGACTTTGTCTGCTATCAGAAAAAGCAATAAACCTTTTACTAAAAATTATTTTATTTCTAAAAATAAAAATAGTGATAAAGTGAAAGATTTCTTTTTTACGGCTGATATACGAGATACTGAATATTTCATACATGATAACGTGGCAATTCCAAATTGGAAAATAGATAAGGCTCAAACAAAAAAAATATTGGGATATAGCTGTCTCAAAGCAACTGCAAAATTCAGAGGAACTAATGTGACTGCATATTTCACAAAAGAATTGCCATATTCTGCAGGTCCATATAAATTTTATGGTCTACCTGGAGTAATTTTGGATATCAGGGAAGACAATAATAATTATAATATCTGGAAAGCTGAAAAAGTTGAGTTGAATATAGATACTAAAATAAATTTTAATCCTCAATTCAATAATTATCCTAAAATAAACATGAAGGAATTTATAGAAATTAAAGAAGGTATACAGAAAAAAGAAATGTCTGACATTCTTGCCAAAATGCCGGAAGGTACTAAAATGGAATCTGGCAAACCCAAATACAGACCGGGATTAGAAAAAGTATTTGAATGGGAAATTGAAAAATAAAAAGTACGATTTAATTAAAGATCGTATCCAGTTTTCTCAGAATGACAAATGATAGAATATTTATTTAGAAAGAATACTTTTCACGATCATCTCCGCATGAATCCTTGAGTTTTCGATGAACCAGAGATGCGTGTCTTTTCCGCCACAGACCACACCCGCCAAATAGAGGTTTTTTACATTCGTTTCCATCGTTTCAGGATGATACAGAGGGTTTAGACACTCTCCCTGCAACTCGATTCCCGAATTTTTCAAAAAATCAAAATCGGGAAGATAGCCTGTCATTGCGAGTACAAAATCATTTTCAATTTCGTTGGTTTCCCCTTTTTCATTTTTAAAAACAACAGTATGCTCTTTGATTTCCATCAGTTCAGAATTAAAATACGCTGTAATGCTTCCTTCAGCAATTCTGTTTTCAATGTCGGGTTTTACCCAGTATTTTACACTTTCCGAAATCTCAGAATGCCGTACAATCATGGTGACTTCAGCACCTTTACGGTAGGTTTCCAATGCGGCATCCACTGCAGAATTGCTCGATCCTATGACCACAATTTTCTGTCTTGCATACGGATAAGGTTCCGTGTAATAATGTTTTACCTTATCGAGATTCTCACCCGGAATATTCATCATATTCGGGATGTCGTAAAAACCGGTTGAGATAATGACGTTTTTTGCCCGGTATTCTGCTTTTGAAGTTTCAATGTGAAAAATATCATTTTGTTTGGTCACGTTTACAACTTTCTCATACAAATTGATATTGAGGTTTTTTTGTCTGGCAATTCCCTGATAATATTCTAAGGCTTCCTGTCTTCCAGGTTTTGGAGCGGTCGAAATGAACGGGATTTTTGCAATTTCCAGTTTTTCTGCGGTCGAAAAAAACCTCATATATAAAGGATAACGGTATAATGAATTAACAATTGTTCCTTTCTCGATGATGATGTAAGTGAGATCATTTTTCTCTGCTTCAAGCGCGCAGTTTAAACCGATAGGTCCGGCTCCGATGATGAGAATATCCAGAATTTCCATATCACAAATGTACGGAATTGCGTCAAACCTGTATTTTCAGTTTCGGGCAAATTTCGCTTTTTTATTATTTGTGAATAGGGATCATAAAAGTGGCATCGGTTTTGTCCTTTTGTCAATCAAAATTCAAAATGAAAAGAGTATTTTTTTTTATTATTATATCAACAATAATAGGATGTAAGAAAAATGAGCCGAAGCCGGTTCAGAATCATTCTGATTCTCTTACGGAACATTCGGTTAAAAATCATAAGCCTGAAATTTCTACCTCTAAAGAAGAAAGCGTAAAAAAAATAAATGATGAAATTCTTCATGCTTTAAAAACCAAAAATTACAAACACTTTGCAGAATTTATACATCCTGAAAAAGGAGTACGTTTCTCGATGTATGCATTCATCAGCGTGAATGAAGATAAAAATTTTTCTAAAGCAGATTTTATAAAATATCTGCCGACAAAAACGGTTTTCACGTGGGGAGCGCGAGACGGATCGGGTGATGCACACCAATCCACAATTAAAGAATATTTAAATAATTGGGTATTTGTCAAAGATTTTACGCAGTCAAGTTATACTCTCAATGCGTTTCAGGCAGGAGGAAATTCGCTTAATAATTTAAAAGAGATTTATCCGGATACCGACTTTACCGAAAACTATATCAAGCCGGTCGGAAAAAACAATGAACTGGATTGGAATACCCTTCGTCTGGTATTTGAGCAATTTCAGGGAAAATATTATCTGGTTGCGGTAATCAATGATAAATGGACGATTTAATCTAAAATATCCGCCAATTTCTTTGTGAGTGTTTTTCTGGAAAACTGTGTGATGTTTCCTGTATTATTTTCCAATTGGCCATTCTTCCAAAGGTCAAATTTTTCCATAATAAAACTTTTAACAGATTCAGAATCTTCATAACTGAAATGTTTCCCGGCATGTGTTTCTTTTAAAATTTTTGAAACATCAGCTTCAGATGGCCCAAATGAAATAATCTGTTTCCCGGTCGCCAAATACTCAAATATTTTTCCGGGAATAATGCCTTTTGACGAATCATTTGGAAAATTGGTAATTAATAGCAGTGAAGAGGTAGCCATTTCGTCAATCGCCTTGTCATGAGAAAGATATCCTAAATTCTGTATGTGATCTTTTAATAATGAATTGTCAATCGAATTAAGAATTTTATCATCAATTCTTCCCACAAACTTCAAAGTGAAATTCTCTGCAAATTCCTTACTATTTTTAATCAATTCGTTAAGAGCTTTCCAGAGATTTTCAGGGTTTCTGAGCTGTTCCAGAACACCGATGTAGCTTAAGGTAAATTTTGCAGAAGTATTTGAGGGTCTAAATGTTTCAGTATTTGACTCTATAGCGTTTCCTGATGAATCACTCTCATCAAAACCATTGGTAATACAAAACGCGTTTGCACCGTTTTTTCTGAAATTTTCGGCATCGGTGTAACTTGTTGCCAAGGTAATGTCTGCATTTTTAAAAACATCACTTTCTAATTGACGATGTTTTCTATCAGAGTTTTGAGTAAGTTTTAAATGTTTGTAATAAGAAATCTCCGTCCACGGATCACGAAAATCGGCAATCCATTTTAAGGTTGGGAACTTATTTTTTAAGTTTAAACCGATCAGATGCAAAGAGTGGGGAGGCCCTGAAGTAACCACCACGTCGATTTTATTTTCTTTTAAATATTTTTCTAAAAATTTCACGGAAGGTTTTACCCAAAAAATCCGCGCATCCGGAATAAAAAAATTTCCGCGCACCCAGATTGAAAGTTTTGATTTCCAGCTTTGATGTTGCCCTACGTCAAACTGCCCGGCTTTAAATTTTTTATTGCTCTTATTCAGTTTTTCTGCCAGTTGATAGGGTTCCCAGATCTTTGTTTTTATAACTTCTATATTTTCCGGAATGTCTTTCAGCAGGCTTTCGTCCAATAATGGATAGCTTGGGTTTTCAGGAGTGTAAATAATAGGAATCCAGCCAAAATCAGGAAGGTATTTTGCAAATTTCAGCCATCGCTGTACTCCCGGTCCTCCTGCAGGAGGCCAGTAATAAGTGATGATAAGGATTTTTTTTGGTTCCATTAATATCAATTCTTTGTCATTCTGAATGGAGCAAAGCGTAATGAAGAATCTCGTTAAATTTCATCATTCAAAAATTTCCAGCTTGGATTGAATCCTTTAATTATATTATCTTTTTTAATTCTTGCCCAACCTTTTATTTGTTTTTCTCTGTTTATTGCCGTATCAACATCGCTAAAATGTTCGTAATAAATCAGGAAAAAACATTTATATTTATAAGTAAAGCTTTTTTCTATAGTTTCTGGGTTTTGATGCCAATATAATCTCTTTCTCAAATCATTAGTTACACCAGTATAATACTGTTTTTGTTTTATTAGTCAAAATATAGACGTAATAATTGTGACTACCTAAAGTTTTCATATTGTGTGTTTTCGATAGATTGTTTTTAGTTATTTAAGATTCTTCACTGCGCCTTGCTTCGTTCAGAATAACAAATACTAAATTTGACTGTCAAGCGTAATTTCCTTTTTCTTATTTTTATTCAGCCAGAAAATTCCGAAAGCACTTAATAATATAAATACGGCAAAGCATAGTAGAGAAATCCATTTTCCGGTTTCAATCACTTCGGGCTCAAAAATCATTCTGATGTTGTGGTCTCCTGCGGGAACATGTACTGCGCGTAACAAGTAATCTGCTTTAAGGTAAGGAACTTCTTTTCCGTCCACAAACATTTTCCAGCCGTGAGGATAATAAATTTCCGAAAAAACAGCTAATTGCGGGGTTTTTGAACGGGATTTAAATTCCAGTTCGTTGGCTTCATATTTTGTCAGACTGATGGAAGCTGTAGAATCGGGCAAGATATATTTGTCTCTGTTTAGAAACTGTTTTCCATCTTCTTTTCCCACGATTGCAACTTTTTTAGTATCTACTTCCCCTATTAATTTCAGCTCTTCATCGGGAGAATTGGCCACTCTGACTTCTGAAACAAACCATGCATTACCGTTAGTATTGGGATTAGGAACCACTTGCGGCTGCTCAGGATTTCCGAAAACCATGTATTTGGTATTCAGAAGATTCAGGATTTTTGGGGTTTTAATACTATCAACTGCAGTAATGTATTCATTCATTACATCATCATAGCGTCTGAGTCTTACGGCATGATACCCTCCGATTGAAGATTTAAAATAGGAAGTATTGGTTTCTCCAGAAACACCCAGAACCTGATTGTAGATTCTGTAATGATTCTTGTCTTTTTCCGAAATGGTTTCCAGTGTTTTATTGACAGGAATACTTGATAATATCGATTGCAGATTCGGGTTGTTTCCTACTTTTTCAGCCAGATAATCGGAACCTTCCGTTTGGAAAGGATTTTCTGCAAAGATTTTATCAACATAATTTTCATCGTTCAGATAACGTTTGTTTACCATCCACAGGTCAAATAAACTTACAGCTCCGATGATAATTAATGCGAAATTCTGACTCAGCTTCTGTTTTAAGCTTAAAAATAAAACTCCGGCAGTAATCAAAACGTAAATGAATGCTTTTATGGCGTCAATCCTGAATAATTTAAATCTTTCTTCCACAAAATAATCCAGAAGGAAAGGAGGGAAATAGGCTTTTTCGTTATCGGTATGAAACCCTAACAAAGATTTTCCGAAAAGCAGCAAGATTAAAAGTAAGCCTAAAGTTCCGCCACTTACATACAAAAGAATCTTCTTTTTATATTCCTGTTCTAATGTTGAGTCTGTATAAAACCTGTATAATCCTATGATGGCAATTAATGGAAATAATAGTTCTACGACCACCAAAATAGAAGAAGGCGCTCTAAATTTGCTGTAAAACGGAACGAAATCAATAAATAAATTCGAAAGCGGCATGAAATTGCTTCCCCATGCGAGAAGAATCGTCAAAATGGTGGCTCCCAAAATCCAGTAACGGTATTTTTTTCCGGCAAAGAAGAATCCTAAAATAGCAAGGAAACAAACAACGGCTCCCTGATAAGCCGGCCCGGAAGTTCCCGGCTGATCTCCCCAATACGTAGCTCCGCTAAATCCTTTGGAAATATTCTCAGACATCGTATTCATCTCTTCCTGGGAACTGACATTTTCCTGAACCAACTCCTGAACTTTTCCCATCATTTCTGCGGCTTCAGGTTCTTGGCTTCCGCCTCCCATTAATCTTGGGATAAAGAGATTTAAGGTTTCCAGCTTTCCATAGCTCCATAAAAGAATGCTCTCTTTGTCGAGTCCGGTATTTCCTGCAGTGTTCGCATCGTTAGTTAAAATCTGCTTTCCTCTTATTGTTTCTTTGATATACTCTGAATTGGCCATGATTCTCTGGGAATTCATTCCTACACCGATTGCCAGTGAAAAACCGATCACTGCTGATGAAATAAGGAAATGTTTCATCGGAACTTTCTTAAGAACAGCTCTGATTAATTCAGATAAAAATAAAAATCCTAAGCCAAGAAAAAGATAATAAGTCATCTGCGGATGATTGGCAGCTACCTGCAATCCGAAGAAAAGGGTAGTGATAATAAATCCTGTAATATATTTTTTGCGGATATATACTAGAAGAATCCCGGCCAGAAGAGGCGCAAAATACTCAATGGTATTTACTTTTCCGTTGTGTCCGGCTGCAATAATAATATAAAAATAGGTAGAAAGACCGAAAAAAGTAGCTCCTAAAAGCGCATATTTCCAGTTTCTGACCACGACCATTCCTAATAAGAAAAAACCTGCAAAAAGAAGGAAAAGATAATTGACCGGTCTCGGCAAAATGTTTAGGTAACTGTCGATTTTTTTGATAATATCTCCATCAAAACGGCCTCCCATCTGATACGTAGGCATCCCGCCAAACATAGAATCGCTCCAGTACGTTTCTTTATCATGCGCCGCTCTGTAATCCAGGAGTTCTTTCGCGCCTCCTTTATACTGAACGATATCGTGCTGAAAAAGCTGCTTGCCGGTGAGAACGGGGGTGGAATATAAAAATGCCAAAACTAAAAATGCAACAATTGAAATTGCAATATAAATCAAGTTTTTATTTTTCGCCATATCGGGTTTTGCTCTTTTATTGTAACGGAATTTATCTTTTCTGATTTTCCTTTATTTCTTCATAGTCCACAGTTTCTGCGTCCCAGTTTACTTTTTTTTCAACTTTTTTATTTGAGTTTTTAATGTCCTGCTGCTGATTATTAGGTTTAAAACCGGTGTATTTATAAAATGCCGTAAAGAAAATCCTTTTCAGAATATTCCAGACAAAGAAAATAATAATCGCTGCGAGTATAAGCTCAAAAATGAGTTTCATATCCTTAAATTTTAATGAACGTCAGTTATTTTGAAGACGGGTTTACCATTACCGACGAATTGGAAACGCTTTTCATCGATTGAGACTGTTTTCCGTCAGAAATCGTTTCAATCTGCGTGGTTTTTACGCTGATATTCTGATTGGTAATCCAACCCGTGTTCTGATCAAATTTTATGGTTCCGTTCTGAGCCAGCTCACTGCTGATGCTGTGCGTCATCGGACCCTGAGTTTTTTTCTCTTCTTTTTTAGGAATTCCGCCGGTTACAGAAATTTCAGCAATACCGTTTCCTACACTTTTCAAAACATAATTAGAAGTCACCTTTATTTTTCCGCTCGGATCGGCATTTTCACTTTCAGACCATTTTTCTCCTATTTTGACTCCTTTTTTAGGGATAATCGTAAGGTTTTTTCCGAATTGCTGTTTTAATACTTTTTCATTAAAACTTTCTTTAAGGCTTGCAACTACACTTGCTTTCTGATTCGCATCTTTAATCAAAGTTCCCAGTGCATTTGTGATTTTGGTATAAATCGCATCGAAACCTGTAATTGATATGACATTTCCTTTGGTATCCATTTTCATATTCAGTTTGTTACCGGTAAGCGCGCGGTTCACATTCCAGATCATTTTCAGGTTATCTTCCTTCGGAATAGGCTGTTTGGTATCGACTACAATGGTTTTTCCTTCTGCACTTTGGGAGTTTCTTTTCCCGATGAGGTTGATGGTGATGTCATAAATTCCGTTTTTTACATCATTTACGGTAAAGCTCATTTCGTCAGTTGATTCGCTGGTTCCGTTAATGGTTTTTCCTTGGGGATCAGACATGGTTTTTACGTCTCTCTGATAAGTGGTCAAAGGATATGTTTTTCCTTTCTCAAGTTTGAAAGTCTGCGTATAAATTCCGAGAGAATCTTTAATGGCAGGATTTGCCGTTATTTCTTTTACAGAATCTGCAGGAACTTCTACCGTAATGGTTTTTCCGGTTTTAGGATCTACTTTGGTGATGGTGGCGGTCTCTTTTTTACAAGAAATGAGGGCTATAGAAATGAATGCTAATGCTGCTATATTTTTCATTGGATGATATTAAATGGATTACTTGATTTTAGTTATTTTTTGTCTTACCGCTTCATATAGAATGGCGCCACATGCTACAGAGACATTTAAAGACTGGGTTTTTCCTTCGATCGGAAGCTTTATTTTTTCGTCAGAATGATGCAGGACTTCTTTTGAAATTCCGGTTTCTTCATTTCCCATTACAATGGCACACGGTTCTGTAAAATCTACATCATAAATGAGTTTCTGGGCTTTTTCTGTTGCTGAGAATACAGAGATTCCGCTTTGCTGTAAAAAATCTACGGTATGCGCCAGATTCGGTTCTTTACAGATTTTAATATTGTACATGGCTCCGGCCGAAGTTTTTATCGCATCAGAATTGATCGGTGCGCCGCCTTTTTCAGGAATCACCACTGCATGAATTCCCACACATTCTGCAGTTCTGCAGATCGCCCCGAAGTTTCTTACATCAGTCAACCTGTCTAAGATCAGAATAAACGGAACTTTTCCCTCTTCGAATAATTCAGGAATGATGTTTTCTACCCGGTGAAAAGGAACATCTGAAATAAACGCTACGACACCTTGATGGTTTTTTCTTGTGAACCGGTTTAGTTTTTCAACAGGAACGTAGTTCGGGCGTATTTTATATTGGGCTAAAGCCGTTTTCAGTTCTGCATAGATCTCTCCCTGCAACGCATTCTGTACAAAAATTTTATCGATGGTTTTTCCGGCTTCTATTGCTTCCAGAACGGGACGTAATCCGAAGATAAAATCATCCTTTTTATTAGGTTCTGAATTTCTGAATTCAGGTTTTGAATTTTTATGTTGAAAATCGTCCAAAATTTATTTTTTTATTTTTAAATGAATAAAATGCTTTTTCTCTTTATCCTGATTCTTTTCCTTGTACTTTTAGGACTTTTCTCCTAAAATTGCTCTTTTCAGTGCCATTGCATATCCGTAATGCAGGCTTTCGTGCATATTGTTAAAAATAATGGCATCCTGAATGCTTTTCAGGTCCATCCCGAAACTTGTCGTATAGGGAGTGTAATCTGAAAAGAAATCGCTGTCATAATCTTTCATCAGAATCTTCGAAGTTTCTGTCAAAAGAAATTCAAGATCTTCCACTTCAGATTTCTGCACATTGAGATTAGGAAGAGTCCCTTTTTTATAGGTTTCGATCCAGTATTTATCTATTCTGAAAGGGTTTCCACTTAGATAGTAATGCAAAAGCTGCTGTGTGGCAACGGTATGCGCGATATTCCAGTACAGGTTATTATTAAAACCATCCGGAATTAATAAGAGATCTTCATGGGAAGTATTCTGCAGGATCTCCAGAAGGTTTTTTCTGACCTGTCGGTGAGCCTGAAAATGATAATTCATTTTGCAAAAATTTAATCACCAAAAATAGTTTAATAAACTGGAAATGACAATTTTTGAATAAGAGTTTGAAGTAAATTTATATATTTTTATGAGTTTTTGAATTTAATAAAATATAATGTTTGGGTATATCTGTTCCGAATCTAATAAACAGGAGATAATATTTAACAAATTTTAACTTAAATATGGCATTAATTATGTTTATTAATGCAAGTATTTATCAGAAATTTACCAATTATTTTAATCTATTATGTCAGATTCATATCAAGCAGAAGATATTCGCCAGCTTACAGAAAAAGTAAGAGAACAAAATTATTTCTTTTCCCTTCTAAGGCAGGAAATCAATAAAGTCATCATTGGACAGGAATATATGATCGATAGGCTTTTGGTAGGCCTTTTGGGAAACGGCCATGTTTTGCTGGAAGGAGTTCCCGGATTGGCAAAAACTTTGGCCATAAAAACTTTGGCAGAAGCAGTGCACGGTGATTTCTCAAGAATACAGTTTACGCCCGACCTTCTACCGGCAGATGTTGTTGGGACGATGATTTACAATATTAAAGAAAATGATTTTTCTATAAAAAGAGGTCCTGTCTTTGCCAATTTTGTATTGGCGGATGAGATCAACCGTGCTCCGGCAAAAGTGCAGTCGGCTCTTCTGGAGGTAATGCAGGAAAAACAGGTTACCATCGGAGATGAAACCATGCCTTTACCAAAACCGTTCTTGGTGTTGGCAACCCAAAACCCGATTGACCAGGAAGGAACTTATCTTTTACCGGAAGCGCAGAGTGACCGTTTTATGCTGAAATGCAAGATCGATTATCCTGAATTTGAAGATGAAAGAAAGGTGATGAGAATGGTTTCAACCTCTCATCAATATGAAGTAAAACCGGTTATTTCTCTTGAAAATATTGTAACCGCAAAATCTATAGTCAACCAGATTTATCTGGACGAAAAGATTGAAAAATACATTCTGGATATGGTTTTTGCAACTCGTTTTCCCGAAAAATATGGACTCTCTGATCTTAAAAATTATATAAGTTTTGGAGCTTCTCCAAGAGCATCAATCAACTTGGCAATTGCTTCCAGAGCGTATGCATTTTTGAAAGGAAGAGCATTTGTAATTCCTGAAGATGTCAAAGAACTGGCGAAAGATGTGTTAAGACACAGAATCGGTTTGACATTCGAGGCAGAAGCAGAAGAAATTACTTCTGAAGAAATTGTAAACAGAATTTTAGCCAAAATACAGGCACCTTAAATAAAATTTGAAAATTCAGAAATGTGGTAATTTAAAATTTCTATAAATACCATATCATTTTTCAAATTCTCAAATTGGCACATTTTCAAATTGATTATGGAGATTAAAGATATCATCAAAAAAGTAAAGCAAATAGAAATCCGTACTCGTAAGAAAACGGAAGCTTCTTTGATGGGACAATATCACAGTGCTTTTAAAGGGCAGGGAATGACGTTTTCGGAAGTGCGCCCTTACCAGTTTGGAGATGAAATCCGCAGAATCGACTGGAATAAAACCGCGCGTTTTCGTGAGCCGTTTGTGAAAGTGATGGAGGAGGAAAGAGAATTAACAATGATGATTCTGGTAGATATTTCAGCCTCAATGGATTATGGAACAAAAAATCAGCTCAAAAGAGAATATGTCGCGGAAATTGCCGCAAGTTTGGGATTTTCCGCCGCAGGGAATAATGATAAAGTAGGGTTGATTTTATTTGCCGACAAAGTATATCGAGTAATCCCTCCGCAAAAAGGCAGGAAGCATATTCTTACCATTATAAGCCATATTTTGACAGCAGATTACGTTCCTGCAGTTTCAAAAATTGATAAGGCGTTAGAATATATGATGGGAATTTTTAAAAGAAAATCGCTGGTTTTCATGCTTTCAGATTTTGAAGATGATTATGATTCTAAAATATTGAGAGTCGCTTCCAAAAAACACCAGTTATTGGGGATGAGGATTTATGATGAAAAAGATAATGAAATACCGGATATAGGATATGCCCTTTTATTTGATTCTGAAACGGGTAAACAAATCTGGGCCAATACATCCAATGCAAGATGGAGATACACTTTTGCCGAAACGCAGAAAAAGAAATTAAAAACGCTGGAGGAAGATTTTGCCAATAGCGCTGCAAGTTTTATGAACATCAATACCGGTGAAGATTATTCAAAATTGCTTTACGGCTATTTTCAGAAAAAATAATATAAAATATTCAGGCATTTGCCCTAATGAAGAAATTGAAAAAAATACTTTTACTATTATGTTTTATAATCTGTGGCAATGCATTTTCACAGATACTTTCGTCAAATCTGGAAAAGAAAACTCTTGCTTTAGGGGAAATCAACCGAATGGTAATCAAAATTGATAATCTGCAAAGCCAGGGTGTCGTTGCCGCTCAAAAAGACGAGCTTCTTCCGTTTCATTTTGAAGAAATTAATGACAGTATAGGAATCAACGCAAATTCGTATGAACGGATCATTGAATTTTCGGTCTATGATGAAGGAAATTTTACAATTCCCGAGCTTGAATTTAAAGTAGGAAATAAAGTTTTAAAGACGATTCCCTACGAAGTAGAGGTTGTAAATACTGCTCAAAAGGGAGATGAGATTAATGATATTATGAGCAACAAAGAGGTAAAGCTCGATGTTAAAGATTATTGGGAGCTGTATAAATGGTATATTTTAGCCGCTTTATCTTTAATTGCCCTGATTATTGCTGTAATCATGTTTATAAAATGGGGGAAAAGGAGAAAATCATCACCTGTCGTTGCTACCAATCAAACCTTGAAAGAACTGGAGTCTCTCAGAAAGAAAAAATACATAGAAGCCGGAAATTACCGCTCATTTTATGTGGAACTTATTGATATTTCAAGACAGTTTATTTCCAGACAATATGAGATTCCTGCGGATGTTTTGCTCACGGATGATTTAGTTCAGTTAATGAAGGAAAACAATACCATTTCTCAGGATAACGAAAAAGTGATTGAAGATGTATTTTTCCGCGGAGACCTGGTGAAATTTGCCAAAACTTTTCCTGATCAGCAGACCATGGAGAAAGACTTTATTGATATTAAAGAATTTGTGAAACGGTCTTCCAAAGATTTAGAATTTGAAAATTTAAGAAAAGATGTTTAATTTTGAATTCTATACGCCGTGGTTTCTTGCGCTTTTCGCACTGTTTATTCCGCTTATTATTAAAGATATAAGTACTCGGAAGCGAAAAGGTATTAAAGTTCCTGCTGTCACCAATATGGATAGCAATAAAGGAATTCTTCCTGTTCTTTTTTTGCTGAAACTGTCAAAATACATCATACTTTCCGGTCTTATTATTGCCATGGCAAGACCGCGGACTTTTACCATTTCACAGGATCGTGATGAGACGAAAGGAATTGATGTTATGTTAGCGGTAGATGTCTCTTTCAGTATGTTTGCGAAAGATTTTGACCCGGACCGTTTATCGGTTTTAAAAAAAATAGCCGTTGATTTTATCAAAAAAAGGCCGAATGACAGAATCGGTTTAGTCACGTATAAAATGGAAGCTTTTCCGAAAATTCCGCTTACTTTTGATCATGATGCCGTCATTAATGAACTTGAAAATATCGATCCTCTGGAATTACAGGACGGAACTGCAGTGGGAGAAGGTCTTGCAGTAGCTGTCAATCATATCAAGGACAGCAAGGCAAAAAGCAAGATTATCATTCTGATGACTGATGGCGTAAGTAATATTGTTAATGTCATGCCTCCTTTAGTGGCGGCCGAACTGGCTAAAAACAACAATATAAAAGTATATACCATAGGAATCGGGACCAACGGTTTTGCCATGATGCCGGTAAATGCAGACGAATTTGGGCTTATTTACCAAGAAATGCCGGTAACTATTGATGAGGCCACCTTAAGAGAAATTGCCCAAAATACGGGCGGAAAATATTTCAGGGCGACCTCCAACAGCAGCTTGGAAGAAGTATATAACGAGATCAATCAGCTTGAAAAATCTGATGTGAAGGTTTCTAATATGTATCATTACGAAGAGCTGTTTAAAATTTTTCTTTGGATTGCTTTGGGAATGCTCTTGTTCGATGCCATATTGAGATGGGTTTTATATAAATTTTTAAGCTGATGAATTGGTATTTGGGAAATTACTGGTATTTGTTGTTACTATTGGTGTTGCCGGTTTTAGCATTTTTTATGATCCGTTTTCTACAATGGAAAAAGAAGCGGAAGCAGATTTTTGCCGATCTTCAGTTTCATGATGCCTTATTTGAGAAAAAATCCGGATTTACAAAGTTTTTTCCGACTTTATATCTTTTGGCAACATTATTTTTAATTTTTTCGATCATCGATCTTTTGAGCGGATCGGAAGAAGTAAAATCGAAGCAGAAAATGAATAATGTTATTTTTATGCTGGATGTTTCCAATTCTATGAATGCAGAAGATATTGAGCCGAGCCGTCTGAACGAAGCCAAAAACGTAATGATCGCCACAATGCATAAACTCAGAAATGATAAAGTGGGAATTGTGATTTTTGCAGGTCAGGCAACTTCTATAATGCCTCTTACGACTGATTATAACTCTGCAGAAACGTATATTAATGCCATTGAGAGCCAATCTGTACAAAGCCAGGGAACAGATTTCCTGAAAGCAATGGAAATAGCGGTTCAAAAATTTAAAAATGTAAGCAAAGGCTCAAGGAAAGTGGTGTTCTTCAGCGATGGAGAAGATAACGAAGGAAATGACAATGAAGCTATAAAATTGGCGAATAAGGAAGGGATTTCCATTATTTCAGTCGGTATAGGTTCTGATGAAGGAGCTCCTGTTCCGGAATATGAGTACGGTCAGTTAATGGGGTATAAAAATGACAGCAACGGGCAGACTGTGATCTCAAAAAGGCAGACGGAAGCGCTTGTAAAAATGGCACAATCTACAGATGGCATATATATTGACGGAAACAATCTGAATGAAGCGCCGGATAAAATTGCAGATGCACTCAGTAAAAAGTCATCTTCGAGTGAAGTGATGGTAAAGTCTCAAAACGCAAACCATTATTATCAGTACTTTTTAGCTGTTTCGATATTCTTTTTTCTTCTTTTGTTTTTATTAAATCCTAAAAGAGATTTCAACATTTGATAACCTGATTTTTAATCTCAATACTTTAACCCAATTTTAACAGATTGTACACGCTTTATTAACATATAAACCGATAATTTTGCATAAGATGTATACTAAAATTATATTTTTATCGTTTTTTATTGCTTTTTCGTTTAAAACTTTCCTGTATGCACAGGAAAACTATAGAACATTGGTGTATGAAGGCAATCAAAAATTCAACGGTAAAAACTATGATGCCGCATCTTCAAAATATATGGAAGCCATAAAATCTGACGAAAAAGATTTTGCTGCACATTATAATTTGGGAAACGCGCTATACAAAAGCAAAAAATATGATGAGGCAAAAGCTGAGTTTGAAAAAGCAGAGAAGTTATCACAGACTCTTCCTGATAAGGCGGCTGCACTTCACAACTTAGGGAATACCTATATGCAGACCAATAATCCAGAGAAAGCGGCTGAGTATTTTAAACAGTCTCTGAAACAGGATCCTTACAATGAAGCAACCAGAAAGAATTATGAAATTGCCAAATTGAAAGAAAAAGAACAGAAGAAGAAAGAAAATAAAAAGGACGAATCCGGCAAAGGCGGCGGCGGAGAAAACCAACAGAAAGACAACAACAAGAAAGGCGATCCCAAAGATCAGGGAAATGGTAATAAAAGCAAAGGGAAAAGTGATGACGGAAACGATCCTGATCCCAACAAAAATGATGAAGGAAAAATGCCGAAAGACCTTGAAAAAGCGATACTCAATAAAGTAGGGGATAAAGAAAAAGAAACCGCAGCCAGAATTTTAAATAAAAAATCTTATTCGGTGCCCGACAGCAACGAGAAAGATTGGTGATGAAAGAAAGATTATTGTACATATTCCTGTTATGCACTTCCGTAATTACTTACGGGCAGGTAAATCTTTCCTTAGAGCCAGATAAATATGAATACAACGGAAGAGATATCGTAAATCTTACCGTTACTTTGGAACTGAATGGAGGTGAATATGAGCAGCAGACCGCATTTCAGCTTCCCGATCTATCAAAATTTACTATTATCGGAAGCGGATCGGTCACCAATACATTAGTAGACCCGGAAACCAATACCGTAATCATTCAGAAAATCACCAGACTTGCCCTTGAGCCAAAGAAAAAAGGAAAAATAAAAATAGGCTCTGTTTTAGTGACCGTAAGTGATAAAAGATATAAAACAGAACCTTTTGATATTTTTGTAAAAGATATTGAGAGAAAAACACTGGCTTCGGATGATGTTTATCTTAATATGGAAATTGAAGATAAAGAGGTATACAAAGATCAGCCGACAATTGCAGTACTTCGCGTCTACTCGAAAAATATTGATAACTTCCGTAAAGTAAAAAACATTCATCTTCCTAAACAGGATAACATCATTGTACATCCTGTAAACTTTATCAAATCTGATATTGATCCTTCAGGATACGGAAACATGGCTTCCCAGATTTTAGCAGTGTTTATGGTTTTTCCTAATGAAGCGGGCTATATTGAAGTGCCGTCTGTTTCAGCTTCTGTGAACACATTCTCTCATAAGAATAAAATACTTTCCAATAAAGTAAAACTCAGCGTAAAAAAACTGCCCGACAATGCTCCTGTAGGTTTTAAAAATGCAGTAGGAAACTTTAGTGTTAATGTTTACAATGCCTCACAGGAAAAAATAGAAGTTAAAAAACCTATTCATATTGTTGTAAAGGTTTCGGGGGAAGGTAATCTTACAGATCTGCATCTTCCAAAAATTCAGCTATCTCCGGATTATGAAGTTTTTGCTCCCAAAATTACCTCCAAAGTTATGCCCGGAAAGGCCGGGATCAAAGGAGAGATATTGGCAAATTATGTTATCATTCCAAACAAGGCGGGTGACATTTTGATCAGGACTGAAAATTTCGCTTTCTTTAATCCTGCAGCAAAAGAATATACGGATTTAGGAGAACAGACACTTTCTTTGAATGCCATGTCACACGATCAGGTTTTGGAAGCTCAGTCTACTGTAGAAAAAGTAAATGAATATACTAACAGCTTTTTAGAAACCGTTAACAGCCCGGTTTTAAAGACGACATCGTTTAAAATCAAACAAAAAGATAAATTTAATTGGAATACACTTTTTATCAATCTGGGAATACTGCTCGGATTATTCTTTATATATCTTATATTTAAAAGTTGGCAAAAAAAGCGAATTACAATTAAAGAAAATGTAAGTCAAAAACCAGTATTAGGATCGGTGGCGGAAACAGAAAACGAGATCAGAAAAAATTTAAAGACTGATGTGCGGGATTATTTTGCCTATCTTGAAACTTTGAAAGAAAAAGAAGATTTCGGGCAATTCTTTAAAACAGTGGAAGAACTCGACCTTGAAATCAGAAATCAACATTCAAAAGGTTCTGCCGACGATTTCCGTCAATATATAGAAGGTTTAAAAGGTCTGACTCTGGCTGAAGAATACCGGAAGATTTCTCAGAAAATTCAGATCGAAAAATATTCTCCTATCAAATCTAAGGAAGGAATTAGTGAACTTCTGAAAGATATTGTCTATTTGTATTCTCAAATTAGCAAATAACCATTTTTAATTCATAATTTTGCGAAATTATTAATTATAAGAGAATGGAGGTTTTTCAGGATTTTTCTTTTAAAGAAGTAATCACATGTTTTATGGTTTTGTTTGCAGTAATCGATATTATCGGGTCTATACCTATTATTGTAAGCTTAAAACAGAAATTCGGTCAGATCGAGGCAAAAAGAGCATCTATTACGGCGGGATTAATTATGATCGTCTTTCTTTTTGTGGGGAACAAACTGTTAAAATTTATCGGCGTAGACATTAATTCATTTGCGATTGCAGGTGCGGTGGTGATTTTTATCATTGCGCTGGAAATGATTTTAGGAATTGAAATCAATAAAACTACCGAGGCTAAGGCTGCATCTATTGTGCCCATTGCTTTTCCGCTGGTTGCCGGTGCGGGAACTCTTACGACTACGCTTTCTCTGCGGGCAGAATTTCATGATATCAATATCATTTTAGGAATCGTGCTCAATACAATTTTCGTATATTTGGTGCTGAAATCTGCACCGTGGCTTGAAAATAAAATGGGTGATGCGACGTTGTCAATTCTTCAGAAAGTTTTCGGGATCATTCTTCTAGCAATTTCAATTAAATTATTTACCGCAAATTTTGCACAGTTGGTGCAGGCATATATTAATTTTTAAGTCATGCAAAAGTTTTATAAAGTATTTTTAGTAGTATTTATTGTGTTTATCGCGATCAATCTGTACGCGCTGGACTGGAATTCTGAAATATTATCAGAAGATAACCTTAAGTTTGTCTTCTCCATTGCTGCAGCTGCATTGGGGGTTATTTTGCTTTTAGTTTTAAATACCTGGAGCAAGATCGGTGTTAAAAAATAATCTTTTACAATAGTTTATAAAATCCTCTTTCAACCGAAGAGGATTTTTTTTTATGTTATTTTGATCTTTCTGAACTAACCCTTCCAGGGTTCCAACCCTGAAAGGGCTTTGTTTTTATACAAATAAGGATTGATGATATTTTATTATTGTAGCAATAGTTAATCTCAGACTTAGATAAAGCTCAAATTATTGAGTACTGCTCCGGCTTTAAGTTCGGTTTCAGTCCATTCTTTTTCAGGATTGCTTTGGGCCGTAATTCCACCACCGGCAAAGAGATGCACAGAATTGTGATATAATTTTGCACAGCGCAAATTCACAAAATACTGTATAAAGTCATCAGTTTCTATTTTGATAAATCCGGCGTACAATTCTCTTGGGAATTTCTCGTATTTTTCAATAATTTCTTTGCAAAATTCTTTCGGGATGCCACAAACAGCGGGAGTAGGATGAAGCTCATGAATAATCTGGTCTACATTTTCGGGATTTATTTTAACCTTAAAATCAGTTCGCAGATGTTTGATATTTCCTGAAATATGATCGTATGTTTCAGATTCTTTTAATTGATTTTGACCGGAATATTTTTGTAAAATATTTCTGATATAAGAAGATACGGGTTTTTGCTCTTCTATTTCTTTTCCCGACCAGGCTTCTGAAACGGGAAGCGTTCCGGCAAGACTCATGGTTTCAAATTGATGCGTGATTTTGTTGAATTTTCCTAAAACTTCTGAGAAAGCGCCCATCCATGCGTTTCCATCTTTTATAAAAATATATCTGAAAGCATTCGGATAAGAATTACAAAGGTTTTGAAAACTTTCTTTCAAATGGATTTCATGATCTAATTGTACGATTTTTCTTCTTGAAATGACCACTTTCGGAAGCTTGTTTTGCTGAATAATCTCAATAATTTCCTGAAGTTTTCGGGTATATTCATCTTTTGTTTCCGCAACAAAATCTGCATTACTCTTTGACAATAAATCAGTGTTTAACGCTTCATTCGACAAAGAATCAATTTCTATGATGTTTCCGGCAAATTCTACGGTCTCAGGCTGATTAAATGATTGAAAACTGATCATTTGAGTTTGATTATTCCTGTCTGTAGAATACAGTTTTTCATCAAAAGGAAATTTGAAATAAATCATCAAATAATTTATTTTTTAAGAATATTATTGGTCATTGTTGTATGATTGATCAGCTCCCCTTTTTCATCGCGTATTTCAATTTCTGAGACATGCATTGTTTTACCTTTGCGGATAAAACGGGCAGTTCCTGTTACCATTCCCGCTTTTTTGCTGCGAAGATGATTAGAGTTGATATTGGTTCCGACCCCATAATAGAGATCACCGTCAATGAAAATATTAGAGAGGCATGATCCTAAAGTTTCTGCTAAAACGCAGCTTGCGCCCCCATGTAAAATTCCGAACGGCTGATGTACTTTTGGCTGAACAGGCATTGTTGCAGTCAGGGTTTCTTTATCAAGATCTACATCTGTAAATTTTATCTCTATGGTTTTTGCCATGGTGTCTTTTCCCCAGTTATTGAGAAAATCGAGTATTTCGCCTTTGGTTCCTTTCATTATAAGTGGTCTAATAAATGATAAATGATGGAGAATTAATTTTACTAATTACTAATTACTAATTACATTTCATTAGTCGTTTCCGTTAATATTGGGATTCCAGTTGGCGGGAATTTTCGGAACAATGTCATTTTTGATATAATACTCCTGAATTTCATCCATAAGTTCAGCATACGAAACCGATGCGATTCTTTCATAAGGAATGGTGTAAGCCAAATACATGGTTTTTCTCTTAAAATCTCCCGCTGCCAAAACGATGGGTACTTTTGCGGCAAGAGCCATGTGATAGAAACCTTTTCTCCATTTCGGAACCCAGCTTCTTGTTCCTTCCGGGGTAATCACAAGACTAAAATTATCTTTTTTAAATTCATCGGCCACAAAATTTACCAGATCGTTTTTTTGGCTTCTGTCAATGCCTATTCCTCCTAAACCTCTTACTAAAAATCCGTACCACGCTTTGGTATGAGCATCTTTAATGATAATTTTTAACGGCTTTTTGAGTGACCAATACGCAAGGTTCCCCAATAAATACTCCATATTGTGCGTATGAGGTGCCACAACGAGGATGCATCTGTTCAGCACATTGACATCGCCCTGAAGAACTACCTTCCAACCCAGAATTTTTAATATCAATTTGCTCAGAAGTTTTCTCATAGATTATAATTTATACCAAAAAAAAGTATAACCAACCTTGGTTATACTCTACAAATATATTGAAATATTATGGCTCTTAAAATAAACTGCTGATTAAATCTGCAACTTTTACTACGATTTCTAAAACAAGTTGTATCATGGTGTTAATTTTTTTTTGCGTTTGATGATGTGTTAAAGTTTTTACGAAGATAAACAATATTTTTTGTATGACAAGATGAAATGTTTATCTTTTTTTCAATTTTGAGAGAAGAAGAGTGTGAATTTCAAACAGTTGCTATTCATCCACACCTTCTGCCACTCTCTAAAGTTAATTATTTGGTTTTAATAGAAAATTCTTTTTTACCGTCTTTTATTTTAATGTCAACATCTTTTATCTTTTCAAAATCTACCTTCATGGAATCCATTATCTTTTTAGCTTCATTTTTAGGATATTTTTTGCCGTTGATAATTACACTGTCTCTGTCGTTTTCTTTATATTCAATGGTAGATCCGTTAATGGAGACTTTGTTTTTTTCGATAGTGATATTACCGTTTTCGTCATCACCGTTATCTTCATCGTTATCATTAATTCCGTTTCCGTCTGTATCGCCGTCAAAATTAATTCCGTCCTTATTCAAAGAGATAACTACCGCATTTTGAGGAATAACAAGTTCATAATCTACACTGTAATCTCTGAAACGGTGTTCATAAGGGAATTTAATATAATTCGGAAGGATCACTTTATTATTTACAACTTCTACCGGAATGCTTACATTAAGTGGAATATTGTATCCTTTCGCCTCTTTTTTAATGATTAAGTAAGGGCTTTTTACATCCGGTTTTCTGGTAACGTCTACGTGAATCCAGTCTTTTTCGAATACGTTTATTTTGTCAGAATAAAGATCATCTTCATAGCCTGTAAAGTTCTGAGGTATCACAACCTGTTTTATATCTACATAAATACTGTCTGAAGTAGTAGGAATCGCAATTTCTTCGGTATCTTCCTTATGACCTTTCAAGAACATATCTTTTTTTGCCATGTTGATTCCAAAATAGGTACTCAGACCTATTAAAACCAATACCAATGCTCCGATTACCCATCCGATATTTCTGAGTTTTGTTTTAGGGGAGATCAGTTTAATACTCAATAAAGCAAAAATAATTGCAGGAATTAAACTTCCGATAATGATCATGGCCATTAAGATATACTTCATATTTCCGTCATCGAAAAGATAATTCATCTCATTGATTGGCGGAAAATCATTGTTTCCCATAAAACCGAATGCTACAAATGATCCCATAAGACTTGCGAAGGCCATCAGTGCAAAAATTCCTCCTAAAATATAACGGATTACATTCCAGATTCCGCTTCCTGCATTGTTGATATAGGGTTTGCTTTCAATATAGATTTCCCCGACACGCTGTGTAGATTCATTGGCAAACTGAACAAGTTTGTTAGACTCACTTTTCAGATTGTCAAAGTTCATAGGTTTCCCTTTCATTTTCAAAAAATCTGCTGCTGTTTCTGCTTTTGGCAAAACTACCCACAGAATGATATAAAGCAGCCCGATCAAAGTAGAAGAAATAGCGGCCGTAAAAATTCCTAAAACAAAAATTCCTAACCAGATGGCTCTCATCGCTGTAATATCCATCCCTACATAATGAGCCAATCCTGCACAGACCCCTGCGATTTTTTGTCTTTCAGGATCACGGAACAACTGTTTTTTATCGGTATATTCGGTTCCTGAACTGTAGGTTTTTTTACTGTTCTTTTCAGAATAATAAGCTTCTTCCTGTTCTTCGATTTTTTCAGGAGAACCGATCTGTGCAATGACTCTTTCTACATCGATATCATTGATTACTTCACGTTTTCCTAAAGAATCTCGGAATATTTCGACCATTCTGATTTCTATGTCGTGCATTACCTCATCTGCTTCTGCGGCATCTAACGAGCTGCGAAGAGCATTCAGATAATCGCTGAGCTTTATATATGCATGTTCTTCTATGGTAAAAGAAAAACCTGCGAGTCCTATTGAGAGTGTCTTGTTCATAGCTTTGTTTTTAAATTTTTTGAGTGATTTGGTTGACAGATTCTGTCAGTTCTTTCCAGGTATTTTGCAGTTCATGTAAAAAAGTTTTGCCTTTTTCTGTAATCTGATAATATTTTCTTGGGGGTCCTCCTGTAGATTCTTCCCATCGGTAAGAAAGAAATTCTCCGTTTTTGAGTCTGGTTAAAAGAGGATAGAGGGTTCCTTCCACGACGTCCAGTTTTCCTTTTTTCAGTTCATCAATAAGATCAGAAACATACATTTCGCGGTAATTGATGAGACTTAAAATACAGAATTCCAGAATTCCTTTTCGCATTTGCGCTTTGGTATTTTCGGTATTCATCTTTAATAAGTTTTTGTTAAATAGTTATTTGAAAATCGTTGTCGTTCCTAGCTAGCTGAACTTCTTCCGATTCTACATTACAAAGATATGTAATTAAAATGGTAATATGCAATACAAAGTAGTGAAATTATTTTATAAATATAATTAAATCATTGATAATCAGTTATATAATTTTAATAAAAAATAAATTTATGACTTAAAAGAGACATTTGACAGTTGATTTTGAAACATTTTCAGCTAATAAGAAAGAAAATTCTGACTCAAACTAAGAGTAATTTTGAAATAAGAAAGAGATGATTACCCGGAAAATAGGTGATATTAATAGTGTTCTGTATAGAACGGGTTTCGGCGGGCAAAGCCCGCCGAAACCCGTTAAAAAAATATCTTTTGATTTGATTGCGGCGGGCAAAGCCCGCCGCAATCAAATCAAAAGGCTCACAATATTTTAACAGGCTTTTTCATTTCGTCAATCGCTACAAAAGTAAAATCACCTACAATCGCCCTTTCTCTTTCATAAGAATACATTTGTTCGGTATAGATTTCAACATTTACTTTCATGCTGGTTTTCCCAACATGTGTCACTTTTCCGATGAGTTCAACGATAGTTCCGGCAGGAATTGGTTTTTTAAAATCAATTTTATCGCTGCTTACGGTTACCACCCTTTTTCTGGCAAAGCGTGTTGCGGTGATAAAAGCCGCTTCATCCATGAGCTGCATCGCGGTACCGCCGAAAAGAGTGTCGTAATGGTTAGTCGTATTGGGAAAAACGGCTTTAAAAATCCGGGTTTCAGAGTTTGCAATTCTTTTTTCTGTAGTCATATTTCATTATAGTTAATGCGAATCTGAAATATAGGGAGCCAACAGAAAATCACAGGAATAATAATTCCTGAAAAAACCATCAGATCAATAAACTTCAGATCGCGAAAGTTTTTGTCTTAAGAAAAAGGCAGGTTTTCTGGCTTGCAGCTTCTTTATTAAAAAATACTTAATAAAGATTTCAGCGGCTTACAGTTGCGCGACAGCTCATGAATTTCACACGAATTCCCCTTTTCATCTGCAGTGATGCAGAACCGGTTTCTGATGAATAAGTTTTCACCCTATTCGTAAGCAAAATTAAGAATAATAAGAATAAAAAATGACCATTATTCAGGATTTTTATAAATAATCTGGCTGATTACTTTTCCTTCTTTAATGGTCCAAAGTGTCGTATATCGGTTCTGGCCTGAACCGTTGATCATGTATAAAAATATATGGTCATCATCAATAGAAGTAACACCGATGTTTTCGAAATCCATTGTGGGCTGAAACATATTTTTAATGGCTTCTCTCACAAATACAGAGCCTCTTCCGGGTTGCTGTACGCGGATTGATTTGATTTCGGTCATTCCTTGCGGCAACTCTTTATCAATTCCCCAAGGTTTAACCTTATCTATAGAAATAATATTGCCTTCTGTATCTTTTACCTGCTTACGAAAACCCGCATTGGAAGGATAAATATCAATAATTACTTTAGATCTCTGCGCCGTCGGAATTTTGGAATTGGTGTTGTCTGTAAAAATTAAAGATTTCCCGTTTTTAGATTTAGAAGGAGTATACTGCGGCAGCTGATCAATAAAAGCGACACGGTCTTTATTGACCATACCTTCCTTGGTAAGGTTGTCATATCGTACAAATGGTTTTTCAATTTCCGGTTTTTCAGGATATTTGATCCAGATCCATTCGGTTTCTCCGGGAGCAGGCTTTACATATACAAAAACATCTCCTCTTTTCATCCGGATCTTGTCAACGATTTTTCGGTAATCATCTTTATGTACACGCACCATCGCATAGCCTTCTTCTGCTTTTACAACACCGAAAGGAACTTTATTCTGCCCTTGAACCATTATAAAAGAAAAAATACTGAAAACGGATAAACAAATTGCTTTGTGAATGAAAGTCATGAATAAAATATTTATGCTCAAAGATATAAATTAAATGTTTTTTGGAAGGTAATTAAATTTTTTCAATTCTGTTAAATCTTATATAAATATGACTATTAAATTCTCTCCAGCTGATCCGCATCAATCGAAGTTTTAAAAGCTCCGTAATTCACGGTTACCTTATTTTTAGAAATGCTGTCAATGGTTCCGACACTCGTGCTTCCGATAATCCGTACCCGTTGTCCGATTTTCATCCAGACGGCGCGGTCGGTTTTGCGTTTCTCTTCTATTTTATCATTGGTTTCGGATATTTTTTCAATAATATCTTCTTTCTTCAGCTGTTGGGTAATTTTTCTTTTGACCACCTGAAGACGTTTGGTTTCATCTTTATCCGCGCCTATTTTCCTGAATTTTTCCTGTTCCAGGATTTTCACGAAATCTTTCACCACGTCTTTTCTGGATCTTCCTTTGATATATCCGTCAATAAATGATTCTATCTTGTTTCCGAACTGCAGCTTGCGATGCTCATCCTCATATAATTTCTGGAAATTGAATAATTTTTGCTGTAGTTGCTCATTCAGTTTCTGCAAATTATCCCTTTTGTCTTCTACCGATTCTTTTCTTTCGGCAAGGTCGGTTTTTAGTTTTTCAACCTCAAATTTTTCCTGCTGAAGCTTTACAATTGTTTTATCAAGATTTACAATATCATGTTCTACTTTTTTCTTCGCAGAATGAATGATAAATCTCGGGATTTTATTCTTTTCTGCCACTTCAAAGGTGAATGAGCTTCCGGCTTGTCCCACTTCCAGTTTGTACATGGGTTCCAGGGTTTCTTCATCAAACAGCATGGCGGCGTTTTCAGCGTTTGGGAGTTGTTCTATCACGAGTTTGATGTTGGTGTAATGGGTTGTGATAATCGCAAAACTCTTCTTATCGTAGAAAAATTCTAGAAAACTCTCCGCCAAAGCACCGCCCAATTCCGGATCAGATCCTGTTCCGAACTCATCAATAAGCAAAAGGGTATTCGGATCAGATTCACGAATGATGCCGCCCATTTTTTTCAGCCTTGATGAATAGGTAGAAAGATGATTCTCGATAGACTGATTATCTCCAATATCAGTCATGATTTTATCAAAGAAAAACATTTCGGATTTCGGATGCACAGGAACTAAAATCCCGCTCTGAATCATCAGCTGAAGCAACCCGACTGTTTTTAAGGTAATCGATTTTCCTCCCGCATTCGGCCCGGAAATGCAGATGATTCTATTGTGATCTGTAAGCGTAAGACTTTGAGGGAAAATGGTCTTTTTCTCAGCTTTATTTCTCAGCCATAATAAAGGATGATACGCATCTTTCAGCCTTAATGTCTTATGGCGGTTGATTTTAGGTAAAACGCCGTTTATCGATTCAGAAAATTTGGCTTTTGCTCTTGTAAGGTCAAGGTCAAAAATATAAACCTGATATCTCCAAAGCTGCGGTTGAAACACAGCCAGTTCAGCCGTAAGCTGTCTTAAGATTTTATCAATTTCTTTTTTCTCTTCTTCTTCATTTTCCTTAAGTTTGAAATAATGTTTTACGACACTGTCGGGCTGAATGTAGGTGATGGAACCTGTCTTTGACATTCCCAAAACCCGTCCCGGAACTCTTTTTTTACTGCCTGATTTTACCGCTAAAACTCTCTGGTCTTCCACGATGCTTTCACGGATGTCATCGAGAAAATCGCTTTGTCCGTAATTGAATAACGCGCGGTTAAAATTTTCCTGGATGGCTTTTTTAGCATGCTGAATTTCCGTTCTTAATATCTTTAAAGCCGGTGAAGCCTCACTTTTTACTTCACCAAAACGGTTGAAAACCTTATCTACTTTATCAATGATTTCTTTTTTGAATTCCAGAACGGAGGCTTCCTGAAGGAGATTCGGAAACGTTTCAGACATGGTCGGGAAAAACTTCTGGAGTTTTCCGATCTGTTCGGTAATGGTTTTTATTTTGATGAAAGCGCTGTTTTCGAGACGGTAATTCTCAATCAGCATTACTTTAAGTTCGCTTTCAATATCTTCATATTCATCAAACGGAATCGCGTTTGAACTTTCAAAACTCGATAGATATTCTGAGGTTTTTTTCAGAGAAAGTTCTGCCTCATCAATGTTCATCGGACGAAGCTGAAGGATTTTTTCTCTCGTTTTCGGAGAATAGGCAAATGGAGCAATTTCCGCGAGCAATTGCGGAAACTCTAATTCGTTTAAATCTTCTTTATTTATATACACAATGCAAAGATAATTAATTTGAAAATGAGTTAATTTGGAAATTTGAAAATGTATCTAAATTTTACCATTAAGATTTTATTAAGAAATTAAGAATATGAGTGAAGCTTCGATTTTCTTTTTCTGTTTAAAACTCTATTTGATTTTTCTTAATAATCTTAACTTCTTAATTCTCCTTAATGGTTCAATTGTAAATTAATTTTACTTCAAATACGTTTTTTAGTACATTTGAAATATGAAAATAGAAACAGACCGACTGATTTTAAAGGAAATTGATGAAAGCCATGTTGAGGATATTCTAAAAATCAGGAGTAATGAAATCATCAACCAGTATATAAAAAGAATCCCTCCAAAAACCAACTACGATGCGCTGGATTTTATTTTAACCATTAAAAAGAGAATTCAAAATAATGAATCTCTGTATTGGGGAATCACGTATAAAAATCAACAACATCTTATCGGAACCATCTGTCTCTGGAATTTTTCTGAAGACCGGAAACAAGCTGAAGTCGGGTATGAATTATTACCTGAATTTCACCGGAAAGGAATCATGTCGGAAGCTTTGGAAGCTATTTTACATTTTGGGTTTAATGATTTACATTTACAGGAGATTGTAGCAATCACCAATAAGTTTAATGAAAACTCGAAAAGTCTTCTTTTAAAGCATGATTTTGCTTTGCAGGAAGGGGTGGAAGATGATGGTTTTCCGGAAAATATAGTTTTCAGTATAAATAAAAACGTATAATTTTTCTTTTTTTGGCATTATTTTATATCCCATTTGGAAAAGATCAATATTTAAGATTGAAACTTATACAATAACAATTTCAAATCGCACCTTATGACCTGGACAGACATTTTAGCTCCCATAAAAAACACTCCGTATTTTACCCAACTTTGGGAAAAAGTAAAACAGGAATACGCAGCCACTAAAGTTTTCCCGCCAAGAAACCAGATTTTCAGAGCCTTGGAAATTACGCCGTTTGATGATGTTGAGGTGGTTATTTTAGGTCAGGATCCCTATCATAACGATTTTCAGGCAAACGGACTGTGTTTTTCTGTTTCCGAAAAAGTTACTGCTCCGCCTTCACTCAAAAATATTTTTATCGAGCTTAAAAACGATATCGGCATAGAACGAACTTCAAAAGAATTAGATGATTGGGGGAAACAAGGTGTGCTATTACTGAATGCCACTTTAACGGTTCGTGCGCACTCACCTAATTCTCACAAAGATTTGGGCTGGGAAAAATTCACCGATTTTATTATTAAAGAAATCTCAGACAAAAAAGAAAATGTAGTTTTCGTTTTGTGGGGTGCTTTTGCACAAAAAAAAGCCGAACTGATTAATCCGGCTAAACATTTTATTTTAAAATCGGCACATCCGTCACCATTTTCCGTTCACAGAGGGTTTTTCGGAAGCAAACCTTTTTCAAAAATTAATGAATATCTGATCTCAAAAGGAAAAAAGCCTATCGAGTGGTAGAATTCTTTTCTTCTGTTTTGGAAACTTTAATTCCTATTCTGTATTTTCCTGCAAGTGATTTTGAGTTATTTTGAGCCGTAGGATAAGGCGTAACTTCTACCAGCGAAATCGTCCCTCCGTTGAAATCTACAGACCTATGATAATTTCTTGCCGCATTTTCAGTGGTTGCCAATTTTACGATCATCGGTCGTGAAGAATATCCAATAATTTCAACATTTGCAATCGCAACACCTTCCCAAACACAGGTTGTTCCTTTTGGGCATCGGCTGTCTTCAGAAATGTTTTTAAATCCAATATTCATCTCGTATTCCTTAAACAGCATTCTTTCACCTTCATTCAGGTAGATAATATTTTCTTCTTTCATAGGCGTTTTTTCAGGACTCTGCACTGTCGAAGTTTCAGTTTTCGAGGTATTTTTATTTTTTTTCTGGGCATTGCAGTTGGCTAATGTCAGAATTCCTAATCCGAGGATGATGGTTTTGTAAAACATATTTTCTAAATAAAATTAATCATATCTAATACTACTACCAAAAACATTGCCACACCTACAACCAGACTAAAGCCCGTCCCATAAAGAAACCCGATAAAAGCGCCTTTAGTAGATCGCAGTGCTTTATTCATGTCTTTGCTGTCGTGTAATAATTCACCGATGAAAACTCCGGCAAACATTCCGATTAAAAAACCCAGCGGAATAGGCAGAAAAATCCCCACAATAGTTCCGATCACAGATCCTATGCTTCCCCAACGTGTGCCGCCATATTTCTGGTTGGTCTTTGCAGGTATGACATAGCTCAGCACAACAGAGGCAACTGTGAGAATGACAAATACCCAAATGTAAAGTATGGATAAATCTGCGTCTGTCCCGAATTTATAAATTAATAATCCGGCCAGACTCAGCACAAGTCCCGGTAAAACGGGTAAGAATGTTCCCAGAATTCCTAAAATCAAAAGAATGATACAGATGATATTAATGAGTGTAATGTCCATAGAATAATTTTTCAACTCAAATTTATGAATAAAAAAAGTGACTTTAATAAAGCCACTTTGTAAGTTTTAAATTTTTTATTGATTAAAGATTCAAAATTACATATTGTAGAATAGAACCAGCATTTCCGATGTTTCCTGTTGCATGGTTGTGGAACGTTGTATAATAAATATATCCACTGTTTGAGGCTCCTGAACAAGGGCCTACTGTTGCACCCAATGCCACTAAGAACGGAACTGCTGCTTGTGGAACGGTAATGGTGATCTGCACATTGCTTGGAAGCGTTACACACATCGTTACAAACTGTGAAGTCGGAGCATTACCGATTGGCGTGTTTGGAACGTTGGTACTCGTAAAATGATTGGTTCTCAGCATAAGCGCGTCATTGCTTGAGGTTTCTTTTACCAAAACTTCCCAATAAGCAGGGTCATAATTAATGATTTTTTGCCAAGCTCCTAGATCATAATCAATATTCAGTGTATTAAATCCTAATGCAGTTGCCAAAGCCGGGCTGTTGATGGTTCCGGGAACCATTCCTGAGCTTCCGGTGTTTTTAGAACATAATTTAGTATCCGGAATAAATCCGCCGGCTAGAGAACAGTTGTTGGTATTGTCGTTACCTCCTACTAAATAAGAAACATCCCAGTCTGAAGCATAAATACTTCCTCCGTTGGCTACAAAAATACCCAAATTGGTTTCGATAAGCGGATATAATGAAGCATACTGAGAATATTTTCTGGAACCGCAGTTTAAAAATACAATATCATACTGCGCTAATGTATTCATATTGGCCAGATCGGCATTGGTAATTTCTGTAGCGGTATATCCTAACGTCTGGATGATATCTTCGATCTTATCATAAGAGCCTTTTACATAGGCTATTTTTGCCACCTGTGTAAGTTTGGTTTGAGAAGCATCTAGATTTACTGTTTCATTATTTTTCACCGTTGCGGTAACTTCTGTACGGAAATTACTTCCGTTTCCGGTCTGAATATAGATAGTTTGGTTTCCTACCGGTGCATCCAAAATAAAGTTTCCGGAAGCATCTGAAGTCGTGTAGTAAATTTTGTATTGATCATCAAAAGTAAAGACCGAAGCACCGCCAATCGGCTTATTTCCGTTCTGAGACATTACCTTCCCGGAAAGTTTCCCGGTCTGTAAAGCTGCAACCGATGTTTCAGGCTGAGTAAAAGTTTCTTCTCCGGTACAGCTTACTAAAAAAGCAAACAGGAGCATCACAATAAAAAGATAGCTTTTTTTCATAGTTTATCATTTATTTAAATGGTTAGTATGTATCAAATATAAAAAATAATTATCAATAATGTATTAAAAATTGATTTTTATTTTCAAATTTTCTTAATTATATCCTTTTCATGCGGAATTGCTTAAATTTAATAATTCTTAGATTTGAAATTTTATATTTTGTAATTTTGTCGTAATGAAAGACGAAATACAGGACACCAAAAGTTTTTTTCAGGAAATGAGCGAGCAGCTCTATATGTATATATCCAAAATTTCCCCTTTGGGTCTTGACTGGGTATTTCATATTATCGTAAAAATTGGTTTACTTATCGCCATTTTTTTTGTCTTCGATTCTTTCTTTAAAATTATCATCAATTACAGTTTTAGGATTTTCCGGAATAAAGAAAAATATCCGGTAATAAATTCGATAAGAAGTTCAAAAATTACCAATTCTTTAGGTCATTTCGCGGCTTTACTTGTCATTGGCGGGATTCATGATTCAATTTTTGTTGGCGCTTTAAAGATGACCACGTTATTTATCATCCGGTGTGTCAATTTAGGGCTGGTTCTTATTCTTGCCGGAATGTTGTACAGAGCCTTGACCGCTTTTCGGAATTATTTCACCATAAAGCAGGATTATTATAAAATCATGGCCATTAATGCGATCTCTGAAACGGTGAAAATTTTAGGGATATTCCTGTTTACGATTGTAAGCATCTGTGTCATTTTCGGGATTAAAGGAACGACTATTGTCGGTAGTTTGGGAGCAATTACAGCAGTTTTGGTTTTGGTATTCAGAGATACCATCTTAGGTTTTGTGACCGGGATTCATGTGGCTACTTCCAAAAGCCTCAAGGTAGGAGACTGGATCGGGATTCCTAAATACAGCATTGAAGGGAATATTTTAGATATCAGTCTTCTGACGACAAAAATTGTCAATTTTGATAAAACCGTTTCCTCAATTCCCACGTATGATTTACTCACCACGGAAATCAAAAATCTTCAGGTAATGTCAGAATCCAACACCCGGAGAATCAAAAAATCTATTTTTTTTAACATCAACTCCTTCAAATTCTTATATGATGAAGAAATTGAACGTTTAAAAGATATTAATCTGATCACCGGTTATCTGGAAGAGAAAATTGCCGAAATTGTAAAAGAAAAAGAAAAAATAGAACATAAAAATAAAATCATTAACGGCAGACAGCTTACCAATATTGGAGTCTTCAGATATTATGCCCAGAAATACCTTGAGCATAATGCAGATATTGATAAAGAAAGTCCCGTAATGGTACGCCAGCTGGAAATTACTCCGCAAGGTCTGCCGCTGGAAATCTATTGCTTTGCGAATGATTCGAAATGGGAACATTTTGAGCAGATTCAGGCAGATATTTTTGATCATTTATTGGTGGCCTCCCAAGAATTTGATCTGCAGATTATGCAGGTCAGCGTAAAAGTGTAATCAGTGAGCGTTAGAATGAATTCAATCGAACTTTTAAGATTAAAAAATGACTAAACTAAGTGTAAATATCAATAAAATTGCTACAATCAGAAATGCAAGAGGTGGTGAAACACCCAGTGTGACGGAAGCGGCAGTTAAAATTCAGGAATTTGGCGCTCACGGGATCACCATTCATCCAAGACCCGATGAAAGGCATATTACCAGGAAAGATGTGTACGATCTGAAACCTTTGGTCACGACAGAATTTAATATTGAAGGAAATCCGCACCGTTCGTTTATTGATATGGTCTTGGAAGTAAAACCGGATCAGGTTACTTTGGTTCCCGATGCAGATGACGCCATTACGTCCAATGCGGGTTGGGATACGAGAAAACATCTTGATTTTCTGAAAGAAATTATTTCCGAATTTAAAAATGCGGGAATCAGGACTTCAATTTTCCTGGACCCGACTCCGGAACTGGTAGAATACGCCGCTAAAACCGGTGCCGAAAGAATAGAATTGTATACGGAAGCCTATGCAAAACATTATTTTGTAAATAAAGAACAGGCGATAAAACCTTATTATGAAACGGCGGTAAAAGCGGCTGATTTTGGATTGGGAATTAATGCGGGACACGATTTGAGCTTAGACAATTTAAAATATTTTGCTGATAATATTCCGAATCTTCTCGAAGTTTCCATCGGGCATGCTCTGGTTTCGGAAGCACTATATATGGGGATGGAAAACACGGTTCAGGCTTATTTGAAAAGACTGGCTAAATGGTAACAGTAAACTGTAATTAACCTCAATTTACAATCTAAAAAATGGAAATTTTAAATTCAAAAATATTTGGCGAAAATCTTTCGTCAACTCCGCTTCTTGTATTTCACGGGCTTTTCGGGATGCTTGACAATTGGGGCAGTTTCGGGAAAGATTTGGGAGAGTTTTTACCGGTGCATTTAATCGATCTGAGAAATCACGGGAGAAGTTTTCACTCAGAGCACATGTCTCACGATGATTTGGCGGATGATATTTCCCGTTATATGGATCATTACGGGATTAAAAAAGCGCATGTTTTAGGCCATTCTCTGGGAGGTAAAGCGGTGATGCAGTTTGCAATGAATTTTCCTGAAAAGGTGGATCATCTTATGGTGGTAGATATTTCCCCAAAAGCGTATCCGCCGCATCACCAGGGAATTATCAAAGCGTTGGAAACCGTTGATTTCGATACGGTGAATTCAAGAAATGAGGTAGAAGCTATTTTAAGCCAGTATATTCCTGAAAAATCAACCATTCAGTTTCTTGCGAAGAATTTGTACTGGACCGATGATAAAAAACTGAACTGGAGATTTAATTTAAAAACGTTATCCGAAAAATACAGCGAATTTGTATCAAATGCCATCAAATTTGGAGTTTTCGAAGGCGAAACATTATTCATTTCAGGCGAGAAATCCAACTATATCTTACCGCAGGACGAATACTCAATTAAACAGCAATTCCCAAAAGCGAAAATTGTAAAAATTAAAAATGCGGCGCATTGGGTTCAGGCAGATAATCCCGTGGAGTTCAGCAAGGTGGTTAAAGAATTTTTAGGGCTGGATAATTATTAATTGAAATGTTAAAATTTTCTTAATAATTATGTTTTAATGATTTTGTGATCTATTTTTATGTAATTTAGATTTATCAAATCATCAAACAAATTATATTATGGAAAAGAAAAATTCAAAAAAACCTTTCTTTGCTGCATTTTTAGAAAATCAGATTAAAGAAACGAAGAACGTAAAAGGAGGAAGCAGTACAGTTTCTGCAGCAACGACACCACTGGGTGACGGCGTTACAAAACCTATTTACGATACCGCTCAGACGATGAAATACCCTTCTGACGGTGATGAAGGTGTAGGAGTTTAAATGTTGTAAATTAATAAACATTTTAACAAATTTATATTGAAAGGAAACTTAATTTCTAAGTTTCCTTTTTTAATAGCTTCCAAATGATTCTCTGCATTACCCATTCCCAGGATTTTTATACGGTTGATCTGTTTTTTGAATATCTCTCTTCTAAAAATATTCCTTATTTCAGATTGAATTCAGATCAGCTCAATCATCAACAGAAAATAAGCCTTAGTCAAAATTCTTTTACCATTACAGATCAGTCCGGAGTTTCAGTCAGCTCCGCAGAAATTACTGCAGTTTGGCACAGAAAATCGTGGTCTGTTAATGTTCCTGAAGAGTTGGATACCGCATATTTGAAAATTTTCATTAGTGAATATGAAAGCTTAAAATATAATCTGTATACGATTTTAGAACATCTTCCATGGATCAATCCTTATGAAAACGAAAAGAAAATAGACGGGAATAAAATGCATCAGTTAAAATTAGCTGAAAGAAACGGGCTCAAAATTCCTGCAACATTATTTTCAAATGATGAAGATGAAATTCTCACATTTATTAAAGAAAAATGTAATGGAAAAGCGATTGCAAAACTTCATGGTGTTATTTCAAAAAATATGGATGGGGAAAATATGATTTCCACTACCATTATTGACGAACACACTTTGGAAAATCTTTCGGATATTGCCTATTGTCCAATGATTTTTCAGCCTTATATTGAAAAAGAATATGAATTGAGGATCGTATATATCGACGGAGAATTTTTCACGGGAAAAATCAATAATCATCAAAATACAGATTGGCGTCTGGTTCAGGATGATTATTTTTGGTCTGTTGATCGGCTTCCGGAAGATATCGAACGCCAACTTACCAATATGATGCAGGAAATGAAGCTCATTTTCGGCGCTATCGATATGATCAAAGGAAAAGACGGGAATTATCATTTTCTGGAAGTCAATCCGCAGGGAGAATGGGGAATGCTGCAAAAAGAGCTCCATTTTCCGATCGCTGAAAAAATCGCCGACTATCTTTTAAAAAAAATAAACATATGACCCAAAAAATAGTAATCATCACCCACACAGAAGATAATTTCTCAATTGATAAAGTAACGGAATATATCATTAAAAACGGTTTTGAAGTCGTCCGTTTTGATGTAGACCTTTACCCGCTTACCAATAAACTCTCCACCATCTTTCAGGATGGGAAATGGATGAGCTTCCTTGAAAATGAAGAAGGAAAAATCAGAATAGATGATGTTGCAGCAGTCTGGTACAGAAGAGCATACAATATCGGCAGCGGATTGAAAGAGGAGCTTGAACCCAAGTTTTTTGGTGCCGCAATGGGCGAAATCAGAAATACGCTCTTTGGTTTTTTAGAGTCTTTAGATTGCTATTCTTTAGGAAAACCGAGTGTGTACAGAAGGTTGGACAGCAAAGAAGAGCAGTTGAAAATAGCGCATAAATTGGGGCTTACCGTTCCTGAAACCTGTATTACAAACAATCCTGAGGCAGCGAAACAATTTATTCTGAAGCATAAAAGCGTTGTTGCAAAAATGCAGACCGGCTTTGCGATTTATGAGGATGGAGTGGAAAATGTAGTGTTTACGAATGTAATAGAAGAAGATAATATTGATCAGCTCGACAATCTGCTGTATTGTCCGATGCAGTTTCAAAAAAAAATCGAGAAGAAAAAAGAACTTCGTGTAACCGTCGTAGGTCAGGATATTTTTACCTTCGAGATCGATTCCCAACAATCTGAAGAATCTAAAGTAGACTGGCGAAAAGACGGGGTTAATTTATTGCAAAAATGGGTTCAGACAGAACTTCCTGCTGAGGTTGAAGGAAAACTAAGACAGCTTCTGGATGTTTATCATGTAGATTACGGCGCCATAGATATCATTGTATCTTTAGAAAATGATTATTATTTTATTGAAATCAACGCGGCGGGAGAATTTTTCTGGCTGGATAATCTTACCGACAACAATATAATTTCAAAAAGTATTGCCGATGTATTGTGCGATAAAGCACCGAGAAGAAACAATGGAGTATTAATATAATTGTAAAACGTGGCGAAAATTACCTATTACAGACAGCTCGATTCTATGGATTGCGGACCGACCTGTCTCAGGATAATTACAAAATATTTCGGTAAAAACTTTTCTTCGGAATATTTAAGACTTCTTACATTTCAATCCAGAACCGGAGTAAGTTTTCATGATTTGATTTCCGCTTCAGAAACTTTAGGACTGGAAACGCTTGCTGTAGAAATTAGTTTTGAAAAATTAATTTCAGAAGCGCCAAAACCCTGCATCCTGCATTGGAAAAAAGAGCACTTCGTGGTATTGGTCCCTAAAAAAGAATCAGATAAAATCATTATTGCAGATCCTGAATACGGAAAATTAGAAGTAAGCGACGAAGAATTCAAAAAAAGCTGGCTTCAGGAAAACGGTTTGGGAAAAGCAATGCTTTTTGAAACGTCTGAAACGTTTTTTAGCCAGAAAGAAGAGCATCCTGTCAACGGATTTAATTTTTTATTTAAATACATAAAACCGTACAGAAAATCTTTGATTTTGCTGCTTTTTACCTTGTTGATTACCAGTGTAATTACTTTAGTTTTTCCTTTTCTTACGCAGAATCTGGTAGATAAAGCGATTAAATTTAAAGACAAGAATCTCGTGATGATGATCATTACGGCACAGATTGTCTTATTTTTAGGAAACAGTTTGATGGATCTTATCCGAAGCTGGATCATGCTGAAAATCAATACCAAAGTCAACATAAAGCTGATCAGCGATTTTATTGAAAAACTCATTATGCTTCCGGTTTCTTATTTTGAATCCAAAAGAATAGGGGATATTCAGCAACGTATTTTAGATCATCAGAGAATCAGCTCGTTTCTTTCTACCAACACACTTTCCATATTGTTTTCTTTTATTAATATGATTGTTTTTTCAACTGTATTAGGAACGTATAATCTGATTATTTTATTGTTGTTTTTCTCGTTCAGCATCATTTCAGTAGCATGGATTTTTATTTTCCTGAATAAAAGAAAAATTTTAGATCAGCAAGAATTTATCCTGAACAGCAAAAATCAGAATATTCTCAACGAAATGGTTCTGGGAATGGCAGAAATCAAGATCAATCAGTCAGAAAATTTCCAGAAATCAAAGTGGGAGCATCTTCAGAACGAGCTTTTTGACCGGAATAAAAAAGCACTGAAACTGTCACAGTATCAAATGATTGGTTCAGGGTTTATTTCACAGCTGAAAAATATTCTCATTACGGGCTTCTCTGCGTATGCCGTGATTGACGGCAGTCTCACTTTAGGAATGATGTTGGCCATCAGTTTCATCGTAGGACAGATGAATTCCCCTTTTGATCAGCTCCTGTATTTTATTCAGATTTCTCAGGACGCCAAACTGAGTCTGGAAAGAATTGCCGAAGTTCATACAAAACCTATTGAAGATCATACACCGTCCGATGAAAAATTACTTTCCAATGAAGATATTCTGATAGAAAATGTCAGTTTCGGATTCGGTGATTTTCAGATTTTAAAAAATTTAAATGCTAAAATACCTAAAGGAAAGGTGACCGCTATTGTAGGGGAAAGCGGAAGCGGGAAAACAACGCTTTTTAAACTGCTTCTCAGATTTTATGAGCCGGATCAGGGGATGATCAGGTCCGGTGTCAGAAAACTCTCCGATATCCCATTGACCAGCTGGCGAAACACCACAGGAACCGTCATGCAGGAAGGTTTTATTTTTTCAGATTCTATAAAGAAAAATATTACCCTGAAAAGCGATAATGTTGACGAAAATCTCTTGACTTATGCCGTAAAAGTTGCAAATTTGCAGAAATTTGTAAGCCAATATCCACAAGGTCTGGAAACAGTGGTAGGAAATGACGGAATCAGTCTAAGCACAGGGCAGAAACAAAGGGTTTTAATTGCACGCTCGGTCTATAAAAATCCGAATGTTTTTCTGTTGGACGAAGCAACAAGCGCGCTTGATTCCCAAAATGAAAAAGAAATCATGGAGAATCTTTCTGAATTTTTTGAAAGACGAACCGTGATTATCATTGCACATCGTCTTAGTACGATCAGAAATGCAGATCAGATTTTGGTGCTTCACAATGGAGAATTTGTAGAAAACGGAAGTCACGCAGAATTGATGAGCCGTAAAAAATATTATTATAATTTAGTCAATAATCAGGTAGGAATATAATTCATGGTTTTTGTAACAGGTGCAACAGGAATTTTAGGCAGAATAGTCGCTTTGGAACTTTTGAAAAAAGGGGAAACTGTGCGTGCTGCAAAAAGACCTACGAGTAATTTGGATGAAGTAAAACATTCCTATCAGTATTTTACCGATACGCCGGAAGAATTTTTCAGTCAGATTGAATGGGTAAATGTAGATTTTGAGGATATCAATGCTCTGCAAAATGCATTAAATGGAGTTTCAGAAGTGTATCATTGCGCTGCAAAAGTGGGTTTTAATCCTAAAGATAATAAGGAGATGTACCAGACTAATGTAAAAGGCACAGAAAATCTCTTATTTGCCTGTGAAAATTCAAGTGTGAAAAAATTTCTCCATGTCAGTTCAATCGCAGTTTTAGATCTATATAATGAAAATGGCGAACTGGATGAGAGTTCCGACTTTAATCCTAAAGATGAGCATTCTGCGTATTCAATTTCAAAACATCTTGGCGAAATGGAAGTTTGGCGGGCTTCTGCAGAAGGGCTTAATACTGTCATTATTAATCCGGGAATGATCGTCGGAAGCGGAAACTGGGGGAAAAGCAGCGGCGAGCTGTTTCCGACTTTTGAAAATAACCGTTTTACTTTTTCCGGCGGTACAAGCTACGTCGATGTAAGAGATGTCGCTAAGATTGCGATACAGCTTATGGAAAAGAATATCTTCGGAGAACGGTTTATTATTATTTCCGAGAATAAAAAATATGCTGATCTGGCAAACTATGTCAGAGAAAAGCTGGGTTTGAAGGAGGCAAAAATCCTTTCAGACTCTTTATTAAATCTGGGAAGATGGCTGAATATATTCTTTGGATGGCTTATCCCGCCCATCAGAATGGCTACAAAGTCTAATATTGATGCAGTAAAGGCGCTTAATACAATTTCAAATCAGAGAATAAAAGAGGTGTTAAAGTATCAGTTTATACCGGTACAAGAAAGTATAGACTTTCATCTCAATAACTATATTAACGACAAAAAGCGGAAGAAAATATAATGAATCTTGCAGAGGCTATTATCACGAAAAATGCAGAAAAACATCCTTTTAAATCATCCATCGGATTCAGAAAAAAAGAAGGCTGGAAAGAGCTGAGCTGGAAAAGACTGAGTGATATGGTTTTCAAAACCGCCAATGCACTCAGAAATGCAGGTGTGGAAAAGGATGATAAAGTAGCAATCTATGCAGACAACTCTGCAGAATGGATGATCTTTGATCTGGCCGCGATGTCAGTAGGAGCAGTTACGGTACCTATTTATTCTACCAATAATGCAGATCAGGCAGAATATATCATTAATGATTCCCGGTCAAAAGTAATTCTCGTAGGAAATCAGGCGCAATACGATGCCTGTTTTGAGATTGTACAAAAAGAAAATACCCTTCAGACCGTCGTGGTTTCCAAAAAAGCAGTCTGGGTAAAAAAGGAACATACTTTTTATCTCGAAGACTTCATCGCCAAATCTTCTCCCGAATTTGAAATCTGCAAAAAAGAAGATGACGATATTGCAACACTTATTTATACTTCGGGTACGACAGGAACTCCGAAAGGCGTGATGTTAACACACGGAAATTTCATCAGTGCTTTTGATGCCCACTTTGAATTTTTTAAGTTTAAAAATTTTCAGGATGAGCTGTCATTGGCTTTTCTGCCGCTCACTCATGTTTTCGAAAGAAGCTGGAGCCTCTTGTGTCTTTACGGCGGAGCAAGGGTTTATTTTCTCGAAGATCCTAAAGATATTGCCAAAGCTTTAGAAGAAGTAAAACCCACCATGATGTGTGCAGTTCCGAGATTTTTTCAGAAAGTTTACGCAGGAGTCCTGGAAAAAGCAGAAGAAAGTTCATCATTTAAGAGAAAAATATTCGACTGGGCAATACAGACCGGAAAGCAGACCGCAGAACTGAGAAGAAAAGAACAGCCGGTTCCTATCGGATTGATGCTGAAATATGCGCTTGCTAATACATTGGTTTTCAATAAAGTAAAACAAAAGCTCGGCGCAAGATTATGGTTTATGCCTTGCGGAGGCGCTTCTATTTCATCTGAAGTTACCGAGCTGTTTGAAGCAATGGGTCTTCACATTACGGTAGGCTATGGTTTGACGGAAACGACCGCTACACTAACTGCTTTTCCGCTGACTCATTTTGTACACGGAAGCTGCGGAAAACCTTTATCGGGCATAGAAATGAAAATCGGTGAAAATGATGAAATTCTGGCTAAAGGAAAAGGAATTATGAAAGGGTATTACCAGAAGCCGGAAGAAACAGAAAAGGTTTTTACCGACGATGGCTGGTTCAAAACAGGTGATGCAGGAAGATTCGATGAAAATGGAAACTTATTTATCACAGACCGAATCAAGGATCTGATGAAAACATCCAACGGAAAATACATTGCCCCGCAACAGATCGAAAATCTCCTGACCAACAACAATTTTATACAGCAGATTGTTTTAATTGCAGAAGGAAAACAGTTTGTCTCTGCCTTAATAGTCCCGAATTTTGAATTTTTAAAAGACTATCTTAAGAAAAACATTATTGCATTTACAAATTGGGAAGAAATCGTTCAGAAAAAAGAAATTGTTGATTTCTATAAAGAAAAGGTAAAAGAATTGCAGCATGAGCTTTCAGATTATGAAAAAGTAAAAAAATTCACGTTGATGCCTTCAGAATTTGAAATCAGCAGCGGAGAAATTACGCCAACGCTGAAAGTAAAACGAAATGTGGTGCTTAAAAAATATGCAGATCTTATTGAGAAAATGTATTAGAGTAATTTTCATTTAAACTAAAATTTTATGATGGAAAAAATTATTCCAGATTTATTAAACTATTTCCCTGTACTAAGTCTTATCATCATTATTTTTTATCTTTATTTTTCTGATAAAACTTCAAAAGATAAAGTGAATTATTATTTAGTTGTAGGACTTGTTTTCACTATTTTAAACTATATCTCACAATATTATGTAAATAAGCGTTTAACAGCGAATTATAATACTTCAATAGAAATTATGAAATGGTATTCTCTAATCAGTCTGATTGGAGGTTTTGGCTATAAGCTTATATTTTATGGTATAATCGTTTATTTGCTAAAACTTGAGATTCTTAAAAATGAAATACAAAGAGAAAATATTTTTCTTCTCATTGTCTATTCTATTATAAGTTTTGGACTTTATGTTCCGTATTGGTTTATTAAAAAAGATATTAAATTTAATGCAAAACTTAATGTATGGATTATCCTCTTACTATTTTTCCTTTCTTGTATTCATGTAGGTTTAATTGATATATTCAGCCCTTCTTCTAGTTCAAATAAGGTTATTTTAACGATTTTGTATTGGCTGGGGCAAATTGGTTATTTTGTATGTTTCCTGATTTGTATTTTTTCCCTCCGAAAAAAGATTACCGAAAAATTGACAGGGATAAAAATCAATCCGGTTTGGACATTTTTTGTAGGAATATGGCATGTTCAATTTTCACTGAATCAATATATCAAAAAACACGAAAAATAATTATGGAAAACTTTTTAGGAAAAGGAAAATATAATATCAGCTCAGAAACCGTTTCAGAAAGCTGCCCGTCAAATATTGCTTTGATTAAATATTGGGGAAAATATGAAGATCAGATCCCTGCAAATCCAAGCATCAGTTATACTTTGACGCATTGTAAAACCAATACCACAATAGATTTTTCGGCCCATGAATCTTTTTCTGTGCAGACTTTTTTATCAGGAAAAGAAGAAATGCAATTTGCTGAAAAAATTGAAAAGTATTTTAAAAATATAGAACAGTACCTTCCGTGGATCTTAAAAGGAAAATATGTCATCCGAACAGAAAATACATTTCCCCACAGTTCGGGAATTGCCAGTTCGGCATCCGGTTTCGGGGCTATTGCAAAATGCTTAATGAAATTGGATGGGGTTTTTTCAGAGAAAAGCTCAGACGAAGCCTCTTTGAAAAAAGCTTCATTTTTGGCAAGATTAGGAAGCGGAAGTGCATGCAGAAGCCTTTATGAAGGTTTAGTTGTATGGGGCGAAACCGATGAGGTTGAAGGAAGTTCAGATCTTTTCGCCGTGCAGTATCCAAACGCTGAAATTCATGAAGTATTTAAAGATTTTAATGATTGGGTTTTGTTAATTCATGAGGGTCAGAAAAGCGTTTCTTCCACTGTAGGACATGGTTTGATGAAAACCAATCCGTATGCGGAAAGAAGGTTTCAGGAAGCGAGGGAAAATTTTGTTCCTATGAATAAAATTCTGAAAAACGGTGATCTGGAGCAGTTTATAAAATTAGTTGAACACGAAGCGTTAACGCTGCATGCAATGATGATGATGAGCGATCCTGCATTTATTTTGATGAAAACCGGAACTATGGAAGTAATCAATAGAATCTGGGATTTCAGAAAAGAAACCGCGTTGCCTTTATTCTTTACTTTGGATGCAGGTGCGAATGTTCATCTTTTATTTCCGAATAATGGTTCGGAAGAACAGATCAAAACCTTTATAGAAACAGAATTGATGCAGCACACCCAGAAAAATGGAGTGGTGAAGGATGTGATGAAATTTTAGAATGAAAGAAGGCAGAGATCAGTTCTGGAATTTTATTCTCGTCACAATATCCAATTTATGTTTTACTTTGGTTTTTATATTTGGCTATTACCGAAAAGAATGGTTTGGAATATTGCCAGGTTATGCACCCCATAATTTTGGGTTTAATCTTTTGCTCATATTGCCATTAATTATTATTGCATCTATTTTATCATTAATTGCATTAATAAGAATTAAAAGCAATTGGAAACAACGAGTTAATGTACATGAAAAGTATCTTTCAATATTTTTTGCTCTGCCAATTTTTATTTTTATTTTTAGATTAATTATTATACTTATATGTAATTTTATATCTTCTCGAAGTTAAGTGAATGAAATAATTATCAATCCTCAGTCACTACCGCATTACGTTCCCCATCTTCCATTTTCCCCTCCTGAATTATTTCTTCGGCCTCCGCTTTTTCGTCCGCACTGGCTTCTTCCACGCGTTCTTCCTGCTGATCGTTTTGGTGGTCAATGAAAAACTGGCAGTACACCGGGAGATGATCTGAACCGAAATTTTCCAGCGTTTTCAGATTTTTAATGAAAATATTTTCACTGTGAAACATCAGATCGATCGGGAATCGTAAAAGCCTGTATTTTGCATGAAAAGTGGAGACAAAAGAATGGCCGACCCGCGGATCGATCAAATGGCTTGTCTTTCTGAACAGAATGGATGATTTTGACCAAGCTACATTATTAAAATCCCCTACGACAATCACCGGTTTGTCTATTTCCTGAACCCGTTTTGCGGTGCTCAGAAGATCGCCGTCCCTTTCTTTGGATGTTTCCTCTTCTGTGGGGCTTGGCGGAGGAGGATGAACCCCGAAAAACACGAATGAAAATCCATCTTCTGTTTTTAAATGAGCTTCAATACTGGGAATGTCGTCTGCAACGAAAAAATGTGTCTGAGAATGCTCAATGTTTATTTTGGAGTAGAAGTGCATTCCGTACGTATTTTCAAGCGTTACTTTATGTTGGTAAGGATATTCATTTTCTAAAACCTGCAGTGCTTTTTCCCAGTCACCGTTGCTTTCCATCGTAAGAAACATTTCCGGTTTGTTTTTTTCAATCAGGCTGATAAATTGATCATATTCTTTATTAAACTGATACACATTGGCCGAAATGAAATGATATTTTTTTGATGAGTTCTTTCCCTGCTGATGTTTCTTAACCCGGTATAGCGGTGTGTATCTTATCAGGATAAAACCATGAAAAATAAACATCGCCAGCAAAAGTCCCTGAAAATACCAGAAATATGCGTTTTTTTCGATTAAAAATCCTGCTGCGAAAACAATAAGAGTAATGTAGGTAATCTGAATTTTACCAAAATCCGGAAAGCGAAAAACCCAATGCGAATTTGGGATTTTGGGTAAAATGGTTAAAACCAACAGTAAAAGAGTAATTGCCAGATAAGCTTCCCACATATAATTTAAAATAAACCCTTAAAATTAAGTTTTTTTTCAGAAGAATTATAAGGTTCACCTTTAAATTTGCTCATGAGATGTAATTAAATTAAATTTTCAGTATTTTTAAATGTTTAAAAGAATATTTTATGAAAAATATAGTGGTTTTAGCCTTATTTATTAGTAGTTTTTGTTTTGGGCAAACTTCAGACAATGAGCTTATAAAAGCGAAAATACAGCAGCTTTTTACAGGAATGAAAAATGCAGATCCTGAAATGATAAAGACTGCATTTACCGAGAACGCAATTTTACAGAGTGTATCCAAAAACGGAACGGTAAAAAATGAAAATATCGCTGAATTTATTGCTTCTATTTCAAAGCTGTCAAAGAATGATGCTGATGAAAGAATCACTTTTGAATCGGTCCTCATTGATGATAATCTGGCTAGTGTTTTTACCCCTTATGAATTTTATTATAAAGGAAATTTCTCTCATTGCGGGGTCAACAGTTTTCAGATGGTGAAACAGAACGGAAGCTGGAAAATTCAGTACCTCATCGACACCCGAAGAAAAGAAAACTATAAAAAATAAAATCATGAAAATTCATCATATTGCCATCATATGTTCAGATTATGAAATATCAAAGAAGTTCTATACAGAAATTTTAGAATTGAATGTCATTCGTGAAGTTTACAGGGAAGAACGGCAGTCGTATAAGCTGGATTTAGCAATTGACAATCATTATGTCATCGAGTTGTTTTCATTTCCTGATCCTCCGGAAAGACCTTCAAGACCGGAATCCTGCGGTTTGAGACATCTGGCTTTTTCTGTAGAGAATGTATTTGATCAGCGTCAGAAATTAATAGAAAAAGGAATTGTCTGTGAAGAAATACGGATCGATGAGTTTACCGGTAAACCTTTTTTCTTTATTCAGGATCCTGATCAGTTGCCGCTGGAATTTTATGAAATGTAATCGAAATATTCTTTAATGGGCATAACCGGCAAAAAAACTAACAGCCATAATTGCTAATACAATAGATGAAATCGTAACATACAGGTAATCTTTCTCTTTAAGATAACCAATTAATGCAAATATTATTCTCATCAGCGGAGTAAAAATCAGCACCAGAATTCCCAGCTGGATAATCGCCATTCCTTCTCCTTTACAAAGAGAATTCCAAAACTGTCCCCATACTTTCTCAGATGAAGTTCCCATATCCAGAAGCGAATATTTTTTAGGCATTTTAAAACCTTCAAAAAAAAGCTTGATGAAGCCCGCCAATGATATAAAAACAGATAAAATAACACCAAGTCTCAGGAGATTTCCTACAGATCGGTTCAGATCTACATCTGTAAAATTCTTTCTCATGAAAAATTACTGCTTAACCCGTTATACATCATATAAATAGAAAGAATCGTAATGACAATGGCAAAAAATGTCTTTAATTTTTTCGTTTTAGAAACCATTAACGTTTTTGATCCTATAAAGCTACCAACAACCACTCCTACCAATACGGGAGCTACAATTACAGGAATAATCTCCCCGCGCTGAAAGTAAATTAATGAACTTGCGACAGCCGTAACACCGATCATAAAATTGCTGGTTGTGGTGGAAACTTTAAAAGGCAGTTTCATCATATTATCCATCGCCAAAACCTTTAAAGCACCGGATCCTATTCCCAACAGTCCGGACATTGCGCCTGCAAACATCATCATAAAAAATCCCGGAACCGTATTTCTTGCAGCATAATTTTTCAAAATTCCTTTGTCCGGAAAAGTTCCGTACAGTTTCAGTTTATCTTCTAATGTTCCCTGTATTAATGGTTCCTGATGATCAGGTTTTCCTTTAAGATTTAAAATTACGGTCAGAAGCAATATGCTTGCAAAAATAATCCCGATGGTATTGGGATTCAGCATTCCGGAAATCAAAGCTCCGGCAATTGCGCCTGCAGTCGTGGCAATCTCCAGAAACATCCCTATTCTCATGTTGGTGAAACCTTCTTTCACAAAAGCTACCGCTGCTCCGGATGAAGTTCCGATTACAGAAATTAGCGAAGCCCCGATCGCATAATGCATTGGAACCCCGAAACCAAGCGTCAATAAAGGGATGATGATAACCCCTCCTCCTAAACCGGTAAGTGAACCTAAGAGGCCTGCAGAGATGGCACCCAGGAAGAGAATAATGATTTCCGACATGGTACAAATATAAAACTATTGCCGTTTTCAGACAAACTTTAGCGAAAGATTATTTTGCCGTATTTTTGCAAAAATAAAAAGGATAATGAAATTATTTTATATCATTCTAGGCGCAACTCCAAAAGGAAGGAATATCGAGCAGCATGATGTATTCTTCGGTATTGCCGAAACGCTCCATGATCTGGTTCCGGATATGAAAGATTTCTGGAAAGAAGCAAAAGGGAAAATTCATCTAGATGCGTATCAGGAAGTGAAATTTATAGACGGATATGAAGTAAAAATTGTCGAAAAAACTGATGAAGCTCAGGAAAACCAATTGTTTTTTATTAATCTCGGAGGTTATAAGAGAGGTTTTTTTGCAGAATTTCATGAGCAGCATCTTATGGTGGGAACTTCAATGGCTGAAGTAATAAAAAGAGTGAAAAAGACCGAATTCTATAAAACTATGGGATTTGATAAAGCGGTAAGCCATATCGATGATAAACACGGGGTAGATATTGATGATATTTTTACGGTAAACGATATTCTTCCTAAAAAAATGAGGGAGAAATATTCCATAATTTTACAAAAGTCAGACGAACCCAATCAGGAAAATATTCTGGAAGTGGGGTATTTTAAAATTGATAAAATTTAACTAAAGATAGCAATGAAAATAGGAATTTTAGGAGGTGGGCAATTGGGACGAATGCTGATTCAGGAGGCATTGAAATATGATGATGAGTTTTACACGCTGGATCCGGCTGCAGATGCACCGTGTCACAATATTTCGCATTTTACACAAGGGAATTTTAATGATTTTGAAACGGTGCTTGATTTCGGAAAAGATAAAGATGTTGTAACTATCGAGATCGAGCACGTGAATGCTGAAGCTTTGGAAGAACTTGAAAGTCAAGGAATTAAAGTGGTTCCGAATGCTGCAATCATTAAAACTATTCAGCAGAAAATACTGCAGAAAGAATTTTATAAAGCGCATGATATTCCAAGCCCGGATTTTGAGATTATGGATGGAAGTTCAGACGAAATAAAAATAGATTTTCCTTTTGTACAAAAGCTCAATACCGGTGGTTACGATGGAAAGGGTGTTCAGATTATTCGTTCAGCTGAAGATTTAAAAAATTTATGGACCCAGGATTCAGTATTAGAAAATCTGGTGGATATTGATAAAGAGCTTTCAGTGATTGTTGCCATCAACGAAAACGGAGAAACAAAGACTTTCCCTGTAACGGAAATGGTGGCCGACCCGAAATTAAACTTACTTGATTTTAATATTTGTCCGGTTCATTTAAGTGAAGATGTTGATCAGCAAATCAAATCGATTACCGATAAGTTTTTGGCTGCCGTAAATTCTCCCGGGCTTTTTGCCATTGAATTATTTTTAGACAAAGAAGGCAAAGTCTGGGTAAACGAAACGGCTCCGAGATTGCATAATTCCGGGCATCAAAGTCAGGAAGGTAACGCCAATTCCCAATTTGAGCAGATGTACCGTGTAGTAAAAAATTTACCTTTAGCTGATACGGACGCTTTCACATTCAGCGGAATGCTGAATTTGGTGGGAGCGGAAGGGTTTTCCGGAAAAGTGGTATATGAAGGAATGGAAGACGTTCTAAAACTTCCTAAAACCTACGTCCACCTCTACGGAAAAACACAAACCAAACCCGGCAGAAAAATGGGCCATGTTAATGTTTTGGCAGATTCAAAAGAAGAATTAATGGAGAAATTGGTGAAAGTGAAAGCGATGGTGAGAGTGATTGCTGAATAATTATTTCATTATATTTGAAAAGACCGCTTTTGCGGTCTTTTTTGTTTAAAATCAATCAATATATTTTCCTGAATACGTTTTTAAAGTTATTAAACCATATTTACAGGCACTTCCATACAGAGAGACACATTTTGAACTTTCAGTTATTCTTACTTCTTTTATCTGATCCTTTATAATTTTAATGGATACAAAATCTTTTCTATAATGATAATAAACCGGTATTCCATCAATAATCAGCATAGGCTCTTCACCCAGCTTATGTTCAATTTGTGCTTTTCTGATTAATTCTACAAGATAATATTTTGCATCTCCTTCATCCTTCAAAAGATATTTTTTCTCAATTGGATTTACTTTGTATGTTGAACAAGAGAAACAAATTAGAAAAACAAAAATAACAGTTAAAATTTTCATTGTATGGTATGCGAATTTTTAAGATAGCTAAATTAAAAGATAGATAGTATAATAATCATTCAATTCTTTGTTTCTTAAACATTTGCGGATTGTAATTAATGATAAAAACCCCTGCAATAATCAAAACGGCTGCTACGATAAACTGTGCAGAAATATGTTCTCCTAAAATAAGCCAGCTCAGGAAAATAGAAATAATTGTGTTGACGTACGCCAAAATAGAAACCTGTACCGGCGAAATTCTTGTCAGAGCATAATGAAAGGCAAAAAAAGCAGCCACAGAACCGAAAACAGCGAGATAAAACATTGCTGAAATACTGATGATGCTCCAGTTTCCAAAATTATAATTTTCTGAAAAAAGAAAAGCAAAACACAGCTGTACAATTCCCGCAAAAGCAAACTGGTAAAAAAGGTTTAAAGTAATATTCCGGCTTTGTACATTAAGTTTTTTTGTAAAAATAGTTCCTGAAGCCCATCCTCCGATCGCAATAAATAAAAAAATAATCCCTCTGCTGTAATCAGGGTTCGCCAAATCGGCAAAACCATCTGAAAAAATAAAAAGTATCCCGCTGAAACACAGTAAAATCCCGATTAATGCCCTGAAACTGAATTTCTGTAAACCTACGGCAACACTTCCCAGAAAAACCATAATAGGAGAGCATGCACTGATAAGAGACGTTAAGCTGCTTGTTACATGTTCTTCTGCGACGGTTGTCATTCCGTTGGCTATAATGAGCATTAAGGTAGAAAAAATCAACTGGTAACCCAGATTTTTCCAGCCGATCCATCTGAATTCTTTTCGGTACAGGAGAATAATCAGCATAATCATCGAAGCTAAAAACTGACGGATTCCCGCCACAAACCAAGCCGGAATGGTTTCAACAGCAACACGAATAGCTAAAAATGTGGTTCCCCAGACAACGGCAACAGTAAGAACGGCGAAGGTAAGTTTGTAGTTTTTCAAGATCATGAATCGAATGACAAAGATAAAGATTTGAAACCATTTCATAATGAAATTTACGTGTAACAAAGTAATCGAAAGTGATATTCAAAAAAAATGCACTGTTAAGAGAAAGTGAATGATCTGCCGTAAAATTCTTATCTTTGATTTCTAATAAAAATTGAAAAATGGTAGGAATTATCATGGGAAGTCAAAGCGACTTGCCAATCATGGAGCTTGCAGCAGATTTTCTGAAAAGTTTAGACATTCCTTATGAACTTACAGTGGTTTCCGCACACAGAACTCCGGAAAGAATGATTGATTACGCAAAAAAAGCACGGAAAAGGGGAGTACATGTGATCATTGCGGGAGCAGGTGGAGCGGCCCATCTTCCGGGAATGGTGGCAAGCTGTACTACTTTGCCTGTAATAGGTGTTCCTATTTTATCAAGCAATTCCATTGACGGATGGGATTCGGTTTTATCAATCCTTCAAATGCCGGGCGGAATTCCTGTAGCTACCGTCGCATTAAACGGAGCGCTGAATGCAGGAATTTTAGCAGCCAAAATACTGGGAAGCAGTGACGAAAAAATCGCTGAAAAGTTACAGATTTATCAGGAGACCTTGAAAGATAAAGTTTTAGGAACCGTAGATGACGTAAAAGCTAAACATCCGAATCTTTACGATGTATAACCAATAGAAAAAGCCTTACAAATCGTAAGGCTTTTTATTTTACTGTTTTTTTTAAAATTACTAATTACTAATTACTAATTACTAATTACTAATTAATTTAGTATCTGTAATATTCCGGTTTGTAAGGTCCTTTTACGTCTACACCGATATATTGAGCCTGTTCAGGAGAAAGCGTCTCCAGCTCAACACTTAATTTTTTCAGGTGTAAAGCGGCAACCTTTTCATCCAAATGTTTAGGCAGCATGTATACTTCGTTTCCGTATGCTTCAGCATTGGTCCAAAGTTCGATCTGAGCCAAAGTCTGGTTAGAGAATGAGTTAGACATTACAAAACTTGGGTGACCGGTTGCACAGCCAAGGTTTACCAATCTTCCTTCTGCAAGGATAATCACTTCTTTCCCTTCAATGGTATAGATATCAACCTGTGGTTTTACTTCAGATTTTGTGTGGCCGTAGTTTTCGTTTAACCAAGCCATATCGATTTCGTTGTCGAAGTGACCGATGTTACAAACGATTGCCTTATCTTTTAATTTTAGGAAATGCTCTTTTCTTACAATATTAAAGTTACCAGTTGTCGTGATTACGATATCTGCATTATCTACAACAGTATCTAATCTTTTTACTTCAAAACCATCCATTGCAGCCTGTAAAGCACAAATAGGATCAATTTCGGTAACGGTCACAATAGATCCCGCTCCTCTGAATGATGCAGCAGTACCTTTTCCTACGTCTCCGTATCCGCAAACCACCACTCTTTTTCCGGCAAGCATAATATCTGTAGCTCTTCTTACAGCATCTACTGCAGATTCTTTACATCCGTATTTGTTGTCGAATTTAGATTTGGTTACCGAATCGTTTACGTTGATTGCAGGCATTACCAAGGTTCCGTTTTTCATTCTTTCGTACAGTCTGTGAACACCGGTGGTGGTTTCTTCAGATAAACCTTTGATTCCGGCAGTCAGTTCAGGATATTTATCAAAAACCATATTGGTTAGATCTCCTCCGTCATCCAAAATCATGTTTAACGGCTTTCTGTCTTCTCCGAAGAAAATAGTCTGCTCGATACACCAGTCAAATTCTTCTTCGTTAAGGCCTTTCCAGGCATATACAGGAATTCCTGCAGCGGCAATCGCAGCGGCAGCATGATCCTGAGTCGAGAAAATATTACAAGAAGACCAGGTTACTTCGGCACCAAGAGCCACTAAAGTTTCTATAAGTACAGCCGTCTGAATAGTCATGTGAAGACATCCTGCGATTCTTGCTCCTTTCAAAGGCTGAGAAGGACCATATTCTTCACGGATTGACATTAATCCCGGCATCTCTGCTTCAGCAAGTGTAATTTCTTTTCTTCCCCATTCTGCAAGGGAAATGTCCTTAACTTTATAAGGAACGTATTGTGTTGTTGTTTCCATTTATATGAAAAATTTTTTGCAAATTTACAAACTAATATCCTGCTGACCAAAAATATGCCCCTTTACCGCGATTTTTCTGACGACAATGCGACCATTCTGATCTGGAAATACGATGAGGAAGAAGAATTACATATAAACGACCTTCTTGAACCAGAAAATGTAACGAAAGTGGCTGATTATCATCCTAAAAAATTATTGGAGGTTTTAATGGTCCGTAAACTTTTAAAAAGTTTAAAACCCGAATCTAAAATTTTATATAAAGACCGGGAACCTTTTCTAGAACCGAATGATGCTGAGATTTCAATTACCCATTCTTTCCCATTTGCAGCTGTTGCCATTTCACAAAATAAGATCGGAATTGATCTAGAAAAATTTAATCCTAAAATTTTAAGGGTCATTGATAAATTCACGTACGAACACGAAAGAGGGTTTATTCCTTCGGATAATGAGGTCACATTTTACACCATTATCTGGAGCGTAAAAGAAAGCATGTATAAAATACATCATTCAAAATACTGGTCCCTGAAAAAAAATTATGAAGTAAAGCCTTTTGAGCTGAAGCATCTTTTCGATATCAGCTGCAGAGTGTACGATGATGCGTTTTCTGATGAATTCAAAGCACGGGTGAAATTTTTCGATGATTATTGCTTTACGATTGTGGAAGAGTAAGTTCTTCGTTTTTATACTTTTCGATGACCTTTCTCTGTTCTTTTGCCACATCATAAATCAATTCCAGTACATCATGAATATTTTTCAGCTGCGTTAAATGGGAAATTTTATTCGGATCTCTTCGGTCATACGATTCATTTTCCAAAAGCTCATTTTTTCTTTTGATCAGCAAATCTTCAACGGACGAATCTTCGGGTTCCAGACGGCTGTCCATTTTTAAATTTTCAGTAATTTTTTCATTATTCAGTAAGGCAGAAACCTGATTCATTTCGGCTTCTATTTTTTTAGTCCAGTTTTCAGAATCAATTTCAGGGTATTTTTCATCGTTTTGAGAATATTGCGAAAGGGAGGCCGTATACGCCGTAATCAGATGGGATGTTGCCACAAACTGATGTACAACTTCGAGTTTTTTACGTTGGTTTTTGGGGTCCGAAATCATTCTCTGGAAATTATCCGAGAGGTTGGCTAATGAGATAATCGCGTTTTTACGTTTTACCTTATATTCTTCGAGGTCAAAATCTTCATTCAGGAATTTTGACATGACACTGTGAAAATACGTAAGGTTACTTTCTGCAGATTTTCTCATCAGACTTAAATTCTGTGTGTGTTCCCAAACCGGAAGCACAATATAGGAAACGATAAAAGCAATAATTCCTGCAATAAAGGTGTCTATAATACGGTCTTTGAAAATAATATTGATTTTTCCGGGATTTAAAAAATTAAAACTCAGAAAAACATACATCGTCATAAATAATACTGCCCAAAAGTATCTGCCTTTTAATAAACTAAAACACAGGATCATGCTTATCAATAAAATCGAAAAAAGAATTGCATTGATATTGATAAAATATAAAATAATGTAAGCCACTACAGCTCCCACAACGGTACCGTAGAAACGCAGCAAGTTTCGCTGCTTGGTGATAGAGTAGGCGGGTTTTAAAATCGCTACTATAGTTATTAAAATCCAGTACGCATGTCCGATGACCAAAAAAGGTAGTCTTGAAACCAAGTAACCCAACAGCAAAGCAATGGTAATTCTGATTGCATGGCGAAAATGAGATGAGGTAAACGAAATGTTGCTTTTTAAAACTTTAAAATTGATTTTTTCCTGACTGGGTAAAAACTTTTTCAGATCTAATCCTGTAGAAAGGCTTTTTGCCAATTTTACGTTCTGCGAAAAAACCTTATATATTTCATTGATCTCTTTTGTAATTTCGTTGATGCGCATCATGATTTGACGCAAGATCATAAAATCTTCAAGATTATCGGGAGTCATGATTTTATTCCGCAATTCAAAATAATGGGAATTCAGATCCTGTGACTGGGCTTCCAGATTATAAACAGGCCTTGCTCTGGTGCTGCTCTGAAGAGAGATCCCGATATTGGTAATTTCTTCAGACAGGATATTGAGATAATCATGTATATTGACCAGAATGGAGGTGTCTTCAAAACTTTTCTGGAGCTTTTTGTAGTCACTTTCAGAAGTCATCAGTTTTTCGTGAAGATCTAAGGAATTCAGAAACATCAGCATTAATAATCTGCTGAGTGTAGTAGACTCATTGACAATCACCCTGGTTTTAAATACGGTTTCCCGGGTTTCTTCCTGAAGATTTTTAATTTCTACCTGTTTGGCAATGACCTGGATATTCAGTCTGTCGAAATCGGGATTTTTCTGATAAAAATTGGCTTTGATTTTAAGAAATTCGGCAAGCTGAAGGTAATTTTCACCGATCATCTGACTTGCCAGTTTGTAGGGTTGTATCGTGGTGACAATAAGGAAAATCAATAAAAACCAAATGCACCCGCCTGCAAAAATCAATAAACTTTTAAAAATATTGGCTCCGGTAAGATGCCCGTCAATAAAGATTGCTAAAACGACTAAGGATAATGAGCCGACTGCGGCTAATCTCTGTCCGTACACGCCGATTAACGAAAAAAACATTCCGAAAGCAATGATCTCCAATAGAACCAGAAGGAAAATCCCTTTGACTAAACTTGCAATTAAGGCAACCAGGATAAAACAGAAAATAGCTAATATGAGTGAATTTCTTCGTCTGATAAATGGCCCCGGCTGATCTGTCAAGGCTACAAAGCTGGTTCCTAAAGGAAAAAGGAAATACTCTTTTAATATTCCGAAGTGGGCGAGAACCAAACAGGGGAGTACCGTTGCCAATGTAATTCTTATCGAAGAATATACATATTGGCTGGTTACAAATTTTTTAAGCTCCGCAGAATAGTTCATGGTACAAAATTAATTATAGAAAATAAAAAAAGCCTCATAAATATGAGACTTTTATAAAATTTTATAAGTTGTTTTTTAATTATCCACATTAGAAGTTTCATCACCGATATTCCAGGTAAGCCCGAAACGTAAGGTGTTATCTAAAGCGGTATTAATTTTAGACATGTTAATCAGATAAGAAATATCAAGACCAAAAGAACGGTATTTTAAACCAATACCTGCGGTGGCAAATTGTCTAGCTCCCTGCTCTTCACTTTCATGGAAATATCCTCCTCTTACTGCAAATGCATTGTCGTAAGAATATTCTAATGCACCACTGTACATAATAGAATTAGGGTTTTTGAATGATTTTCCGATTCCTGCGATAGGTCCTACGTTTGGAATTGCATATACAGGTTGTCTTGTGTTAGGATCCGTACCTACAAGCTCTGATCCCGGAACCAGAATCTTAGAACCTTCTACAGAAAGCCCCACTCTGTTCACATCATCCAGATACATGTCATATCCAATTCCTAATCTTGCCATGGTAGGAAGATAAGATCTTGATTCTTCATTTCCGGTATAGTCTAATTTCGGGCCTAAGTTCTGAATAGCAAGACCTGCATTTAATTTACCGTCATATCCTCCAAAACTTGAGAATTTTGGTGATGTATAATATGCTGAAACGTCAACTGCAAATGAGTTGGCTGGCTTTAAAGTAGTATCTGTGTTGAATCCTCCGGCTAAATCTGAACGGATAAATCTACCGGTAACTGCCATTGAATAAGAATCGGAAAGTTTCAGACCGTATGCAACGTCAAGGGAGAATTCATTTGGTTTTGAGGTACCTAAAGAAGCAACTTCATTACCTACCAACTGTGTAAGATCTACCTCACCCATGTTGAAATAATAGATACTTGCAGAAATTGTGGATCTTTCTTCCTGTCCTAAAAATTTATGAAAAGCTCCATAGAGTAAAAATACATCATTGGTAAGTTTGCCCATGTAAGGTGTATAGTTTACCCCTACAGAAGAGCTTGTTCTGCTAAAAGGATATTTTGCTGCATTCCAGAACTGTGAGAAAGCATCCGGGGAAGTAACCACCCCCTGATCTCCCATACCTCCGGCTCTTGCATCAGGTGCAATTCTCAGGAATGGAGCTCCGGTTAATACGGGTCTTATCAGACTTAAATCTTGTGCAGAGGCAATAAAACCAGCACTCAAACCAATCCCTAAAAGCAGTTTAGTAGTTAAATTCATATATGTTGTCTTTAATATATTATCAGTTTTTTATTAATTGTATTCTTTATGTATCTATTTATTTCAAAAGTACCATTTTTTCTACAGCTGTAGCACTTCCTTTGCATTTTTCTTGATTCTGGCTTTTTGCAAATATCTTAAAAATATACGTACCTTTTGCTACTGTGTCCCCAAAATCATCTTTTCCGTCCCATTCGATCGCTTGACGGGGCGTTCTGAATCCCTGTAAAAATGGTTCTGCAACTACTGCCTGAGACAATGTTCTTACCAGTTTACCGGTTATGGTATAGATCTGAACATTGACATCTAAAATATCATCACAATTGTGCTCAAAATGAATATACGTCTTATTGGTAAAAGGGTTTGGCCAGTTCAGCGGTCTGTTGATAACCAGGTGCTGATTAGCTTCGTCCTTAACTTCAAAGTTTAACGTAGCAGTGGAAGAATTATTGTTTATGTCCCAAACTTTAAATGTTAACTGATGTTGTCCCAATGCTAAATTTCTGAATGGATACGTTACATTTCCTTTCTGATAATCTGCAAGACTCGGGCTTAAACATCCGTTTCCTTCTCCTGAAGCGAAGAAATCATTCAAAACCACGGTATTAATAATTTGTCCGTCCAAATATACAGTAATATCGTGACCAATACCAGAACCTGTAGAATTTATTCCTGTATCATCTGTAACACAGGCTAAAAGCATAGGATTCTGATCGGTAATTCCGCCGTCTGCGAAATTGGTATTATTCATATATAGCTTAATTTTCGGAGGTTCGTTATCATTAATTCCATTTGGATTGATATCGCCTACCTGTACCGCTTGGTTATTAAATACATCAATCGATTTATTATCAGCATAACCCAGTATTCTTCCGGTTCCTACTGCATAATTGATGTCTTTCGGAACATAAAATTCAACGGTAAATACGCCGTTTACTGCAGTTCCGGATGCTTTAACGATAGCGCTTCCCTCTTCAGAATAATTCAGTATTGGAGTAAGGTTGCCGTCGTTGTTTAAGGTATTTTTATTGAATTTTTTATCAAAAATATTGATAACCACTCTTCCGTTGAATGTTGTATTGGTTGTTCCGTTGGGATTGGTAACACGGCCTTTCACTTTTACAAAATCCAGCCCTCTGATCAGACCAGGAACAGGAGTTTCAATGTTATCAATAACCAGGAGCCTTTTTGGCCTGCTCATTTTCATGGCAGGATCTCCCAGAAAGTTTACTTTTAAATGGTTTGAATCACCTCCTCTTTGTTTTTTAGCATTAAGATGCGCATTTCCAAGCGTTTCAAAATCATCGTTTACCAACTTGAATATATCCTGGGTAAAAAGATTGGTGAAATCAAGTCCGTATCCTACGCCAACAGCACGGCTTGAGGTAATCATCGCCGCTGCGCCGCCTTGTTTTAATTTTATCAGCTGTTCTCCTGCAGAAGCGGTTCCCGGCTCATCCCATAAAGTAAATTCACAGGTTATGGTAGATACAAACGGAAATCTGCTGTATACATTAGAGAAGTTATTGGCGTTCTGAATTTCATCAAGCGTAAAAACCCTTTCCTGTGACCAGCCGTTGATCCCGCCATGTCCCAAATAAAACAGATAAAGGCTGTTCCCCATATCGTTGGAGATGGCCTGATTTACCTGCGGGTATCGTTGTCCACCGGAAGTACTTTGTGCCTGAAAGGCATCTAAGTACAATTTTCTAAGGTTATATTCTTTAAGATTGGGGTTTCCTGCAATTTCAAAAGTGCTTGCCAATGTATTATTCATGATTGTATGAAACGGAGTTCCACCATCATTATCATCATCAACTACAAAATCAAGCTTCATCCTCCATTCTCCGAACGGTGTTGATTGTCCCGGTAAAGAATTATAGTATGCCAATGTTTTATCTATCATATTGGCGGCTTCCGTGGAATTGGTTGCCGGGATTCTTCCGACAGGCAGATCCGGAAGGTTGTTGGTAATAAATGATGTTGTCTGAGGTTTGGTCATGACAATGTAATCATCTGTAACAAACGAACTGATAAAGTCTGCCGAATCTTCACTCTCATAGCTCGACACTATATTGTTATTGTTTGAAACCCTGTTTTTATAATCGAATGAAGTATCACCTAATATAAATACATATTTCAAACTTCCCAGTGGAGTATTAAGTTTAGTGACGAAATCCCTGATTGCCGTTAAATCTCTGCTTCCGCTGCCAAATTCATTATAAATTTTGGTAGCATCTACAATCTGTACATTGTAATTGTTCTTCGTCTGATGATAAGTGGCTAATCGCTGTGCCTGAGCCATCATTTCCGGAGAGGTGATAATCAGGTAATCTACATTTTGCAACGCAGAAAGATTCTGATTCGCGATTTTTTCCACAAACTGCGGAGAATAGGCTGCATCTGCCCTGAAAGCTACAAATTCATTGTTGAAATTCGGGTTAGAGGTTGTGTAAGCAAAATTAAAAGCTCCGCTTCCTCCTGATTTGTTGACTCTTCTATTGGCATTCGTGATATCCGTAACATCCCAAACCTGCTCAATATTGGCTGCATTGGAAATGCTGAATCCGTAGTTGGTATTGCTGCCACTTTGCAGAGAAAAATCCCTGAAATTCATCTGGGTACCGTTGAATTTTAAATCTTCCTTATATTGTACTTCTACATAATCCAGATAAAAAGCTCCGTTGGGGTTTGTAGAGATATTTGGGGTGTAATTTATTGATATCTGAGTTCCGCTCGCATTGGTAATCGTTCCGTCGTATCGTAACGGAAAGAAATCGTATACATAATTACTTGCATTGGGAGGTACAGAGAATGTGAGGGGATTTTGATTGTTAATATTGAAGCCCAATGTATTCTGCTGTGCTTTATACCCAATCACCTGAGTTCTGTATTTTATCACATCTGAACCCTGAATAGGAGAGTTTGTAGTAAAACTGATTGTTTTATTGGTAGAAAAAGGCTGATCTTCTACCCATATTCTTCCTACTTTTAAAAGATTTTTCTGATCATTGTTGATAACCTGATAATTGTCGTACCGTGTAATCAGATTTGCCGGTAAGTTGATATCAACCGGCTGTATCCTTTTTCCTAAGCCTTTGTCATAATTAATATAATAATACGCATAATCTTCGTAGATATTTTTAAGATTATTGGCGCGGTCATTTCTTGTATCTACTCTTTTAAAGCCGTTTCCGTTTCCGGCATCATACAGATTATATCCGTTCGGGCCTTGAGCATAGAATAATGCATAGTCAGAATCCTGCCAAATACCGTCATCTTCACCCACTACCTGAATTGCATTTTCCTGAAGCGCACTGTATTTTACATCCTGGTTGTATTCCGGAAGCATGATCCCTCCGTTTCCATAAATTCTGAAATTTTTTGGGTTAACATTAGAAGGGTTAATCCCTATATCTCTTAAAAACTGGGCGGTAATTTTGAAAACACCGGATTTATCAACCCGGATTTTATAAAAACCTCCTGAGGAAAGAGGATTTGTGGTTGTCCCAACCTTACTGACATTGAAGTTTGCGGATGAATTGCTTTCAGATACATCAAAAGATGACAACCTCAAAACTTTCCCTTTCACATTTTTAAACAGAGCAACACTTATATTGGCATATTTTTGCCCTTCCAGATAGTAATAATTAATATCTGCAATATCATAATCCGGTAAAAGTTCTTTACTGATTTCATACAAATCTTTACCAGAAACCGCTTCCCAAACAAGATTTGAAACTTTCAGCTGGTTTTCACCAATTTTTTGTTTGTTAACAATAAAAATGTTATTTTGGCTGTAAGAAAAACCCTCATTTTTAAAATTAGGTAAAATCCTTTTTGTATCGCCGAAATCCTCAGTTTTAGAGCCTTCCCATTGTATGGAAGTTCTTTGAGCCCAAATCGTTGATACAAAAGCAAATAAGAATAGTAAAGTAATTTTCAGTCTCATGTTTGTATTTGAAATTGCTAAATTACAAAATAAATGAAAAATTATAATTAAATTGTAATACAATAAAATTAATTTGTTAACGTTTTTCAAAAAAATCAAATCTTTACTTGATTTATTGAATAATTTATTTTTTCTTTGTACTTTGAATAATATTTATATCGACTATGAAAAAACTAAAGTTGTTTTCATTAATAGCATTAAGTTCTACACTTGCATTAACCAGTTGTGGTGGTTCAGGTACCAACAGTGGTGGAGGTACTAAAAAGTTTGTCAGCAAGACAGGCTGGAAACCAAACGAAAAACAGGGTTGGTTTTTTGCAGGAAAGCAACAAAAGCAGAAAGGGTGGCCGGGAATGGTATATGTAGAAGGTGGAACTTTTACGATGGGATTAGTGAAAGATGATGTAATGCACGATTGGAATAACTCGCCACGCAGAATGCAGGTAAGTTCATTCTTTATCGGTGAAACAGAAATTACTAACTACGAATACCGCGAATACCTTACATGGTTGAAGTATGTATTCCCTCCAAGTGATCCTAGTTTTAAGGAGATCTACAACGGTGCATTACCAGACACTTTGTTATGGGATAACAAATTATCTAGAAATGATCTTAATGAGACGTACTTCAGAGATCAGAACTACGATTATTATCCTGTAGTAGGAGTTTCCTGGACGCAAGCCAACAGATACTGTGAATGGTTGACCGACAGAGCGAACGAAAAAGCATTAATGAGTGCCGGAATTATTGCCAAAGATTTGTATATCAACGAATCTAATAATCAGGGAGGAACTGCATTCAATATGGATAAATTCAAATCGAATGATCCGGAAATGCAAGGATATATCAACGAACAAAGAATGCAGCAAAAGAGTGGTATGAAAACAACCAACCAAAGACTCCTTGCCGCAAACAGAGCTCCTAATGCAGCGATGGTGACCAAATTCAGACTTCCTACAGAAGTAGAATGGGAATATGCAGCTCTTGGGATGGAAAAAAACAGAGAGTATAATAATTATTTAGGTAAAAGACCTGAAATACAAGATCTAAGAGGAACCAAAGGTAAAAACAGAGGAATGATCCTTGAAAACTTCAAACAAGGAAGAGGAGATTATTCTGGGCCTGCAGGTTGGAAAAATGACGGAGCAGCGCAAACTGCAGACGTTAGACAGTTCCCGTCAAATGATATCGGAATCTACGGAATGTTCGGAAACGTTGCTGAATGGACTGCGGATGTTTACAGACCAATCATTGATGAAGACGCAAGCGATTTTAACTACTATAGAGGAAATATGCCTCAAGCTATCGTAAGAAACGGAGACGGAACTTACAAAATGGTAGACGAAAGCAATATCAAATATGATACGTTAGCAGACGGAAGACTTTTGGCTAAAAACCTTCCTGGTCAATTTGAAAGAGAGACAATCGCTGACTATAGAAATTATAGAGACGGTGACAGAATGTCTTCACTTGACTACAGAAATGCAAGCGACTCTGCAACTTCTTACAACATGTACAATGCTCCTGCAAAGAGATTTATTGTAGATGGAAACGGAAGAGTAATTATGCAGAAAGATACAAAAGACAGAACTTCGGCAATGTCTAATGATATCAGAGTTGTAAAAGGTGGTTCTTGGCAGGATTCTGCATATTGGCTAGACCCGGGACAGAGAAGATACAAAAATCAGGCTTCTGGTTATGGTTGGATCGGATTCCGTGTTGCTCAAGATGCTAGAGTAAGCGATAAGGGCAGAACAAGAAGATAAATATTTATCAAAATACTTACAAAACCTTCCGGATTTCCGGAAGGTTTTTTTATTTTTGAACCATGAATACAGAAGATTTTTATCCATTATTTTTAAAGTCAAATAAGGTAACCATCGACAGCAGAACAATCGAAAAGAATGATATCTTCTTTGCATTTTCAGGCGATAATTTCAATGCAGCAATTTTTGCCGAAAAAGCTATTTCTGATGGCGCTTTAGCGGTCATTGTAGAACAGAAAGATTTTGAAAATAAAGACCACAATATATTTTTTGTACCCTCCACGTTAGAATTCTTACAAAATCTCGCAGTTTTTCACAGAGATCAGCTGAAAATTCCCGTTATCGGGCTTACCGGGAGCAATGGTAAGACGACCACAAAAGAATTGATCCATGCCGTACTTTCTCAAAAATACAATGTACAATATACTGCTGGTAATCTCAATAATCATATTGGTGTGCCTCTAACTCTCTTATCGATTAAACCTGAACATAACATGGCCGTCATAGAAATGGGAGCCAATCATCAGAAAGAAATAGGATTTTTATGTACGCTTGCCAAACCCGATTTCGGATATATTACCAACTTCGGAAAGGCCCATTTAGAAGGTTTTGGCGGTTTTGAAGGAGTAATCAAAGGTAAATCTGAGCTGTATGATTATATTAAAATAAACCATAAGACTATTCTGATTAATGAGAATGATCAGATCCAGATGGAAAAAACATCCGGTTATGAAAATAAGATAACCTTCGGAAAAGACGAATCCGATTATTTTTTCAGACTATTTTCGGAAGAAAATTGTGTGGGATTACAGTATAAAGATGGAAAAGCGCTGTCACAGCTTACTGGAGATTATAATTTTACCAATCTTTGTGCTGCCGCAAGTTTTGGATTGCATTTCGGAATTGACTTTGAGAATATAAAAGGTGCCATCAACAATTATTCGCCTACCAACATGCGTTCACAAATTGTGGTTAAAGATCATAAAACGCTTGTTTTAGATACCTATAATGCCAATCCGAGTTCCATGGCTGCATCTCTCCAAAACTTTGTCACATTTGATGGCTCAAAAGCCATTATTATCGGAGACATGCTGGAATTGGGTGAAGAAAGCGGACAAGAACACCAGAATATTCTTAACCTTGCTCAAGAGTTGGGTTTTAACCAGATTATTACCGTGGGAAAATATTTTAAACAGGTTAACTCTTCTGCCAATTCGTTTGAAAATACATCTGAACTGATTGAATATCTGAAATCGAATTCGATAGATTCTTCTAATATATTGTTAAAAGCTTCAAGAGGAATTTCGCTTGAAAAAGCAATTGAATTTATTTAGCATTATTCTGCCAATATTCCCCGATAATTAATTTGATATTCTTAAATGTATTCGGAAAAACCTCATGATCTATTTGTGAGGTCGTTTTCCATGCCACTTCAGTGATGCCTTCTTCTATCTGCGGTTTAGATGTATCTTCACCATCAAAGCTCATGGCAAACCAGTGGGTGTATTTCAAAACCCTGTCACCGTTCCTTTCGATATAAATATGGTACGTCGTATTGATAAAATCAAGAAGTTTTACGTCTTTCAGACCGGTTTCTTCCTCAATTTCTCGTATGGCAGATTCTTCGCGGGATTCTCCTTTTTCCATTTTACCTTTCGGGAGATCCCACTTTCCTAATCTTTTAATGAATAAAATTTCACCGGCAGGATTTTTAACGATTCCGCCTGCAGCTTCAATAATCCTGAAAAGTTTCTTAAACTCTTCCCACATCTCATCAAGGCGCTCATCATATACATTCATTTCCTTCACTGAAGTATTCTGCAGAAGATCCAACGCAATTTCTAAAGTTGTGAAACCGTCATATGGTAAGGTTTTTTCTAAACCTTCAGGATGCTTAGACAGTAATAATTTTTTTTCGTTCACAAAAACTTTATACATTTGTAGGAATTTAAATACAAAAATAAAAAATGAATTTAGAAGGACGAAAAATAATTGTCAATAAATCATCCAAAGAACTGTCTGAATTGCTAAAATCACCTGAAAATTACAAAAATTTCATGCCGGATGGTCTTCAGAAGTTTGAAAGCAGGGAAGATGGGTTCAAATTCGGACTTCAGGGGATGCCCGAAATTGCTCTCAAGATTGATGAAGTGACAGAAGAGAAAGCAGTTTTAACATCTGCAAGTTCAAGCTTAGACTTTTCGTTGACGGCCACTTTACAGCCAATCAGCGAAAATCAGACGGAGGTACAAATGCTGTTTGAAGGAAAATTTAACCCTTTCATCAAAATGATGGTCGAAAAACCACTCCAAAATTTTATCAATACTTTGACGGATAAGATTGAAGCTTATAAATAAAAAAAGTCCTGAATATTTTCAGGACTTTTTTTAATATAAATTTATAGACTTTTAATCTTTCAATCCTTTCAGGGGTTAAACCCTGAAAGGGTTATGAAATCAAAAGTACTGAGGGAAATTAAGTATTAAGAAAAACTTTTATATAATCAGCCCGGAACTATGATCCGATGAACTTCCTGTAGTAGAAGCAAATACATTTATCTCATTATTGAGCTTTAAAATACCCATTAATGCGAAAATCAGCGATTCTTTATAATCGATCAGTTCTCTTTCAGGAACAATGATTTGAGAGTTGATTTTTTCTCTGATTTTTTCAATTAAAAATTGATTGTGCGTTCCACCGCCTGTAAAAAGCACGCTTTTCAGGTTGTAGTTTTGTAAAACGCTGGAGATTTGAACAGCCGCATGTTCGGTATAGGTTGATAATACATCTAAAGAATGAATTTCATTGAATAAAGGGAATATGTTTTCGTTGCACCATTCAATTCCCAATGACTTGGGTGGCGATTGGCGATAAAACGGAAGTGCATTTAATTTTTTAAGCAGATCATCATGTATTTTCCCTTTTTTAGCTAAATCTCCGTTGAAGTCATAATCCTGATTAAATTCCTGAGCCAATCTGTTGAGAACAATATTCACGGGAGCAATATCAAAGGCAATTCTCGAATTATTCAGCCGTAAGGAAATATTTGAAAAACCCCCTATATTTATGCATGCGTCATAATTTGAAAATAAAAGCTCATCACCTATCGGAACCAGTGGTGCGCCGTTTCCGCCCATCAGAACGTCCTGTAAGCGAAAATCATAAACTACAGGGATTTGGGTTGTTATTTTAATGGCTCTTCCATCACCAATCTGTAAGGTGAATTTTTTCTCCGGCTGATGAAAAACGGTATGACCGTGGGAAGAAATAAGATCGATATTCTGAAGACTGTGCCGGTCAATAAACTCTTTTACAGCGTTACCCAAATAAAAACCGTATTCAGAATGCAAGGCAAGAAGATCTTCTGCAGAAAGATAAATCGAATTTCGTAACCGGTTTTCCCAGCTTTTAGAATAGGGTATTGTTTCAGCTCTTACAATATCAAATGACCAGTTTTGATTGTTTTTTTCAAATTCCGCAAAACAAATATCAAGACCATCTAAGCTTGTTCCGGACATTAATCCTATTGCTCGAAAGATCATTGCAGAATTATTGTTTGGATATTTTACCGGCACTCACATCTCCGGAATTATTGTAGAACGTATATTCTGAGAAGTCGTCTTTCGCTGTCATTCCGTTGGCATGAACTAGAGTAGAGCCGTCTTCCATGGTTGCAAAAACCGTATCCCGGGTATAAATTCTTTTCTTTTTCTGATCCCAGTAAACACTTTGGGTCGCAAATCTTTGTCCCTCATTGGTGGTAATTCTTACATCACCTTTCGCTTCATAAAACTTTTTATAATCAAAAATCTTCGCATATTTAGCGGTAATCTTTCCGGGGACTTTAGGTTTTTTTTTATCGAAAAACTCTATATCGATTCCTTTTCTTGCCACTATATAAGGGCTGTCAATCAATTCATATTTTTCAATAATCGGCGCTTTTGCCTTTAACGTTATAAATCCGGAATCTCTCTGAATAATATTAGCGTTATTAATGATCTGCGATGGGAAATTTTTGTTCTGACTTCCGTTTTGTTTGGTAAGATCTTCCTCGCAGGATATAAACATAAAAAATATAGCACAACTAAAAAGGTATGCTATAATTTTATATGATATGTCTGAAGAACATTTCATTAGTTGTAAAGTGATTTTCTGAACCATTTATCAGCAAAATTGAATCCTACTTTTAGATTAACAAAATTCTGATTGATCAGATTGTCTTTTAACGTACCTCTTTTTCCTAATTCAACTCCCAATTCCAGGCCGCTCATTCTGTTGATGCTGCTTGTTTTGAATGGAAGCATCACACCGGCAGAAATACCAAATTTATTGATACTGTTTCCGTAAAGCTCGATGTTTCCTTTTTCGTAGAATGCGCCGTATCTGTAGATTACCCTTGAAAAATAATTTCTGAAATTATTATAATTTGGCAGATACCAACCTCCTGCAGAAACTCTGTAAGAATCTTTAAAATCAAAGGTCTTACCGAAATAACTGATGTTTTCTCCCTTTTTATAATCCAGCTGAGCAGATAAAAACCATTGATTTTCGCTTCCGTAACCTACGCCAAATGAAGCTTGCAAAGGAAGAAGGTTTTTTGAGCTTGAGCTTCTCTGCTCAATGATAGTTTCGTTTGCTTTCACTTCCCCGTCGGTATAATAATAGGTACTGTTTTTAAAATCAGTCGTCATATTACTGGTATTTCCGAACGTAGTTGTTGCTCCTAGAGTAAGCTTGCGATCAGTACTGGTATTGATATGCTGATAACTTGCACCTAAGGTAAAATTAAAGTTTTTAATACTGTTTTTGGTTTCATATCCGTTGATGAGTTCCGAAGTTGATGTCGTAAATTCATTCACATCATAAAGATTTCCAAAATATAAATTGGCTCTTACTCCTACCGCAAACTGGGCATTTATTTTATAAGAAAGTGCTGCCTGTGCAGTGTTAAGTGTTCCTTTTCCGTTAAAACGATTTGCATAGACAGTGGTTCCGTCTAATTGAGTCTCTGTATTTACAATATCATAGCTTTTTGAGCTGTAAGGCTGATACAAAATCCCCATCTTTATTTTCGAAGAAATAGGAAAAGCCAGTGAAATATTAGATAAATACGTAGAATGTTTGGTAGACTTTGTATTGTTATAATCGGTTTTAAAGTAATTATTTTCGTTGGTAGCTTCCAGCTTAATGCTTGTTAATTCAAAATTACTGTTATTTGCAGGGTTTCCAAAGTTAAAATTACTGTTGAAGTCGCTTATAAAAGCGGTAGAAATGCCTCCCATAGAGGTCGTTTCAATCGTATTATCATATTTTACATCTCCAATTCCGTAAGTTGCATAAGGTGAATTGCTCAGATTCTGCGCATTAAGGAAATACCCAACCGAAATAAATGATAGTACAAAAATTTTTTTCATTCTAGATTTTTAAAATAATGCGCAAATATCTTAAATATTAATGAATTGTAAAAGTTATATGAGGTTAAAGTTTGTTAAGGGCTAAAACCGTGGAAAATAAATCGTTTGCAGAAATCATTTTTTATTTTTAGGATTAATAATTTAATGATGAATTAGCTGTGAATTTTTGTTGACGGAAAATTCTATTTTTACAAAATTCTTTATCTTTGAAACATGAATTGGGAAAACATTGCAGGGCAGGAAAATCTTAAAAAACTCCTTAAAGACAGCATCGCTGAAAACAGAGTGAGTCATGCCCAGCTTTTTATCGGAAAAGAAGGCTACGGAACTTTGCCGATGGTTTTGGCGTATGCCAGAGAAATTTTAAGCCGTGAAAATGACCACGCCGCTTCAAAAGTAGACCATCTTAATCATCTTGATCTGCATTTCAGTTTACCGGTTTTTACAGACCAGAGAAACTCTTTAAGTAAAAATAAGTTTGAAGAGTTCAGAGAGATGATTTTGGCTTCTCCGTATGCCAGTTATGATGATTGGGCCGCTTTTTTAGATTCAGAAAATAAGCAGCTATTTATTTCCGCTGACGAAATTGATGACCAGAACCAAAAATTTGCACTGAAAAGCTTTGAAGGCGGAACCAAAATCCTGATTGTCTGGAGAGCCGACAAAATGAATGTTTCAGCATCCAATAAATTTCTGAAGTTTCTGGAAGAACCTCCTGCAAAAACGATTATTCTTCTCACAGCGGAAAGTGCAGATGATATTTTACCCACTATTATTTCCCGGACCCAGATGATAGAAGTTCCCAGAATCAGCGATCACGATCTGGAAATTCATCTTAAAAACCATTTTGCCGCTTCCGAAGATCAGGCAAAAATTGTTGTACATGAAGCGCAGGGAGACCTGAATGAAGCCATAAGGCTTTTAAATTCTGAAAACAAAAATGCAGAATTTGAAAGATTATTCATACAATGGGTGCGTGATGCTTTTCAGGTAAAAAAGAAACCTGAATTTCTCAAAAATATCATTCATTGGGCAAGAGAAATCGCCGGATGGAACCGGGAAAAGCAAAAGAATTTCCTGAATTACGCTTCTGAAATTTTCAGGCTGGCTTTGCTTCAGAATTACCATTCTCATGATCTTGTATATAAAAAAATTGATGCCAACGGATTTAATTGGGAAGGTTTCTCAAAATTCATCAGTGGCGCAAACATCATCAGTATTTTAGAAGAAATCAATGCGGCAGACCATCATTTGACCCGAAACGGAAATCCTAAAATCATCTGGACAGATCTGGGAATCAAGCTTTCAAGATACATCCATAAAAGCGTATAAAAGAATAACGCCTTTTAAAACTCATTCGTATTTGTCATAATCTTTCTAAAATGCAATCAGAAATCTTTTGTAGTCATTGATTGGTATGTCAATGATGTACCTGTTTCAATTGTAGATCAAAAATTATAAATCCCAATATTAACAAAAACTTAAATTTTAATTAAAAATCAATCAATCGTTTGATTTTATTAAAATTTGCTGTACATTTGCCCCGTGAAAAATGAACATATGATTTCGAAAGAAGAAAATATATTGTTTGCCGCAGAAAAACTGTTTGCTGAAAATGGCTTTCAGGGAACTTCCACCAGAGAAATTTCCAAAGCGGCAAATGTGAATATTTCTATGATTTCTTATTATTTCGGTTCAAAAGAAAAACTTTATGAAAAGCTGGTAGAATACAGGATGAATGAAGGCCAGTTTTTTTCAAAAGACACTTTAGAGAGAACGGATATTAACGAATGGGAAAAAATAGAGAAAATAGTAGATCAGTTTGCCGGTAGAATAAGACACCAGAAATGTTTTTACAGAATTATGCAGAGAGAGCAGCTTCATACAGAAAATCCACAAATTGTAGAATTTCTCAAGCAGACCAAACTGGGTTTTTTATCTATGTATTCAAAAATTCTGGAAAGCGGCTTGGCAAATGGGATTTTTACCAAAAATCCTCCGATTTATCTTTTGCATTCTACCATAAGCGGAACCTTGTTCTATGCGTCGAATGGCAAAGACATGTATAAAGAATTTCTGAATAACACAGAAGATGAAGAAGTTTTTGAAGAACAATACTATACAGAACTCAATAAGCATATTAAACATATTTTAAAAGACCTTTTAGGTTATGAAGAGAATAAATAATTCCGTGATTGCAATTGCCTTACTTATAGGGATTGCCAATGTACATGCTCAGGAAAAAAAGCTGCTTACTTTGGATGAAGCCGTTCAGCTGGGAATCCAGAACAGTAAAAGTTTAAAAATTGATGCCGCAAAAATTGAAGAAGCGACCGCTGATCTTTTAGAAGCTAAAAACAGGCAGCTTCCGGAACTTTCTGTTTCAGGAAGTTATCTTTACCTCCCGCTCAAACCGACTATTGATCTAAAAATTCCGGGAGTTTCCACTGCAGGAGGCCCTCAAGTTCATCAGGTAGCATACGGATCGGCAAATCTTAGTGTACCGATTTACAACGGCGGTAAAATAAAGTACGGCATCCAATCGGCAAAATATCTGGTGGAAGCATCAAAATTAAGCACCGAAAACGATAAAGTTTCTATTGCATACAATGTGGCACAGGCGTATAATAATTTATTCAAAGCCAACCAATCGATTAAGGTTTTGGAAGAAAACCTTTCTGCCTCTCAAAAAAGGGACGAAACTTTTCTTAAGCTAGAAAATAACGGAGTGATTGCAAGAAACGACCGTTTAAAAGCAAACCTGCAGACTTCAAATATAGAATTGCAATTGCTGGAAGCGAGAAACAATTACAATATTGCCAATATCAATATGGATCTTTTATTGGGGCTTCCGGAAACCACAGAAATAGAAATAGATCAAAATTATATTGATGAATCGGATGATGTAAAACCCGTTGATTTTTATCTGAATGAAGCCCGTGAAAACCGTAAAGATCTTCAGGCTTTAGACCAGCAAAGAAAAGCGGCCGCATTGGGAACCAGATCGGCAAAAGCTGAAAACCTTCCTTCAATAGCATTTACAGGAGGCTATGTAGCTGCAGATATTCCAAAATTTCTGACTTTGTACAATGCTGTCAATGTAGGGGTAGGAATTTCTTACAATCTCTCTAATCTCTGGAAAGAAAATTCTTCTCTGAAACAGTCTCAAGCCAGGGAAATGCAATTGTCTGCAACCAATGAATTATTGAATGACAATATCAAGCTCGATGTCAACAGAGAGTATCAGAATACAGATTATTCTAAAAAAAGAATTGCGGTCTTCGAAAAATCTGCTGAGCAGGCCAACGAAAACTACAGAATTACCAAAAATAAATATGACAATGGATTAGCAACCATGACAGAACTCCTGGATGCAGATGCGGCGCAGATTGCGGCCAATGTAGGCGTGATCAACGCTAAAGCAGATGCAGCATTGGCATACAGAAAATTATTACAGACAACAGGAACTTTAACAATCAAATAATAAAGAACGATATACCCAAATGGAAAATAATACAACACCAGCAACTGAACCTAAAAAGAAAAAAAGCTTAGTTTTCCCGATCATTTTAGCGGTAGTAATCATTGTAGGAGGAATTTTCGGATACAGAACCTATTCTTACGGACAGAATCATGAAGAAACCGATGACGCACAGATTGCTTCCAATATGAATCCCGTCATTTCTAAAATTTCAGGATATGTGGCCGAAGTAAAAGTAAAAGACAACCAGTTTGTAAAAAAAGGAGATACGCTGGTCATTTTAGATAACAAAGATCAGAAAATGGCTCTCGATCAGGCATTGGCTGCGTTATCTACGGCAAAAAGCAATATTTCATCAGCACAGTCGGCCACTACAGCCACTTCAAAAAACATCAACAGCTCACAGGCAGCCGTTGCGACTGCAAACGCTCAGATTGAAGCCGCAAAAGTAAATGTCTGGAAAACTTCTCAGGATTTAAAAAGATATTCTGTATTAGTGAAAGATCACTCTATTACAGAACAGCAGTATGAGCAGGCTTTAGCCGCCAAACAATCTGCAGACAGACAATTGCAGGTTTTGGTAGAGCAAAGAAACCAGATCGCGCAACAGACTGGGATTGCTTCTTCGCAAACTGCAGCCAGCTCACAGCAGATTTCAGTAGCGGGTTCTGTGGCAAAACAAAGAGAAGTGGATGTAGAAAGCGCAAGATTAAATCTTTCATATACTGTAATTGTAGCTCCGGAAGATGGTTTTGTTGGAAAAGTCCCTATTCAGGCAGGACAGTTTTTACAGGCAGGATCTCAGTTATTCAGCCTTGTGAAAAATGACCAGAAATGGGTAATCGCCAATTTTAAAGAAACTCAGGTGGCTAAAATGGTGGAAGGACAAAAAGTGAAAATTGAGATCGACGCTTTTCCCAATACAGATTTTGAAGGCGTAGTAAGTTCTTTCTCTCCGGCTACTGGTTCTACGTTTTCTATTTTGCCTCCGGACAATGCAAGCGGAAACTTTGTAAAAGTAGTACAGAGGCTTCCTATAAAAATCGATTTTGTGCATCTTGATAAAAATATCGCAAAAAGATTGAGAACCGGGATGAATGTGAAAGCAGAGGTATCATTAAATTAGATTAAATAATTAAAAGATTCAAATATTAAAAGATTACAGGACAGATAAAATAATAATTATGCGGGTCAGTAATCTTTTAATCCTTTAATTTTTTTAATCTTTAAATTAAATATCAAATGCAAGATTCATTAGTAGAATACGGAGCCCGAAGAGTGATCATTACGATCACGGCGATTCTTTGCGCTTTGCTTGAAATTGTGGATTCCACGATTGTGAACGTTGCCCTGAACGAAATGAAAGGGAATCTGGGAGCCACACTTTCTGAAGTAGGATGGGTAATCACCGCTTATGCCATTGGGAACGTTATCGTAGTTCCGATGACGAGCTGGCTTTCCCAACAGTTTGGACGAAGAAATTATTTTGCTGCTTCCATTATCATATTTACCCTATTTTCATTTTTATGCGGAAATGCAGACAATATCTGGGAACTGGTGTTTTTCAGGCTCTGTCAGGGAATTGGGGGAGGAGCGCTGCTTGTAACTTCACAAACCATTATCACCGAGTCATATCCGGTTGAGAAAAGAAGTATGGCACAGGCAATTTATGGGTTGGGTGTGATTATAGGCCCTACTTTAGGTCCGCCATTGGGAGGATATATTGTAGATAATTTCAGCTGGCCTTATATATTTTATATCAATATTCCGATCGGTATCGCAGCAACTTTAATGACATTACAGTTTGTAAAGAGTCCGAAGTTTTCGGAAAAACGAAAAGCTTCAGATGTCGACTGGCTGGGAATTATGTTATTGGCACTTACTGTGGGATCTTTACAGTTTATTCTGGAAAGAGGGCACGAAGAAGACTGGTTTGAAAGCGGAATGATCGTAACCTTTACCACTACAGCTGTTTTAGGATTTATCTTATTTCTCTGGCGGGAACTTACCTTTAAATATCCTATCGTAGAACTCCGGGTTTTAAAGAACGGGAATTTAAGGATAGGAACCATCATGAGTTTTGTTTTAGGATTTGGTTTGTATGGTTCAACCTTTATTGTTCCTTTATATACCCAGAGTATTTTGGGATGGACGGCTTTACAGTCCGGAGCATTAATGATACCTGCAGCCTTAACAACAGCTTTCATGATGCCTATTATCGGGAAATTGCTTTCAAAAGGGGCGAAACAGCAGATTTTGGTTTCCCTGGGACTGTTTATATTTTTTGTATACAGTTTTTGGGGCTACAAAATTTTGACTCCCGACACCAGCAAACAAGCTTTTTTCTGGATGCTGATCGTACGCGGAATGGGATTGGGATTGCTTTTTATTCCGATAACTTCGCTGTCATTAAGTACACTTAAAGGCCAGGAAATTGGTCAGGGAGCGGCTTTTACAGGAATGATGAGGCAATTGGGCGGTTCTTTCGGGATTGCGGCGATTACCACATTCATTGCCAATGCAAGCCAGAAATACCGGGTCAATTTAATATCTCATTTAGATAGCGACAGTTTCGATGTTCAGCAAAGATTGGTAGGATTAAAAGCCAATTTCATAGCCAAAGGAATGACTCCCGATGCGGCAGGAAATGCGGCCTACAAAATTCTTGACATGACCGTAACCAAACAGGCGACCGTGCTTTCTTATATGGATGTATTCCTGTACCTCGGAATCGCATTTTTAATCTGTATACCGTTTATTCTGTTTATCAGAGAGCGGAAAAGCAAGGAAAAAATAGATCTGAGTGAAGCGATGCACTAAAAAAATATAAACCTCTGAATTTTCAGAGGTTTTTTTTGTTAAGCTCTTGTTCATGACATACATTTGTCATCGGTCTGTCATATCTTTGCTATAAAATAAAATCATGAGCTATTGTTCAGCCATCGAAAAAATGCAGCCTGAAACCAGAAAAGCACTGCATAAAAAATACCACGATTATCATTACGGGTTTCCGATTCATAATGATGATGAATTATTCGGGAGGCTTATTATGGAAATAAATCAGGCAGGCCTCAGTTGGGAAACTATTTTGAAGAAAGAGGAAGGCTTCAGAAAAGCGTATGATCAATTTAATATCAAAAAAATTGCGGCTTATGAAGAAAAAGACCGTGAAAGATTATTAAATGATCCCGGAATTATCCGAAATAAATTGAAAGTCAATGCAGCCATCGAAAATGCCAAAACCATACTTGCGCTGCAAAAAGAATTCGGATCGTTTGAAAAATGGTTGGAGCATCATCATCCTCAAACCTTACCGGAATGGATGAAAATTTTCAAAAAAACCTTCAAATTCACCGGCGGAGAAATTGTAAATGAATTTCTGATGAGCATTGGTTTTTTAAAAGGTGCGCATGCCGAAGGTTGTGTGGTAAATGAAGAGATTTTGAAGCATGATCCGATGTGGAGGAAAGATTAATCCTTCGTAATTTGTCATTCTGACGAAGGAAGACTCTTTTACATTTTTATTTTCAGCTGCAGTTTTTTAAATAAAAATAAACTTTTATTTCATCTGACTTTTCAATCGCTCAATCAGCATTGTAATGATTCTTCTGTTAAATTCTTTATGATCAGTATGGTAGGTTTCCAATTCCTGAAGGGTGAACATTCCGATCGTCATTCCGATAAAAGTATTTTTCAGCACAGCATCTTTTTGCAGGCTTTGCTCAATAAAAATATGCTTTTTCTGAAGAGAGCTGGCTTCAAAATCTGCCTTCTGCCTTACAATATAGTTTGTAAACAGCGACAGGTAAAGTTCATTCTGTAATTTTAGAACGGGACGCAGCGTTTGGTTTTGAAATACTTCTGCGGGAGTGGTTGTTTCTGAATTGGGTAGGTTGAGAGATTCTCTAAGGTGTATTTTTGTTGTCATGCTTTATGATTTAATGTCGGCTTTTTAATTGACATATTACAGTATTTTATTACTTATATTTCTCATTAAACTTTTTTAAACTTAATGCTTCTCTTCCAAAATGATTTTTAAACTTATTTGACATATCCTTATTCCTAAATTTCACAATAGTATAGCCACTATCAAACGCAATGATTTCTAAAAATGATTCTGGAATTAAAAATTGGTCAGGTTTCCATACTTTTTCATTTTCTGCTGAAAATTTTGAAATTAAGCTAAGATTTATTTCGTGACTTCTTGGAACAGCTGAAATAATGCCCCAAATAATTTGTGTCTCAGAGTTGTAGACTTTTTCAAATTCATCATGATTGAGTATAAAATAATCATGATCAAAATTAATTGGAACTTCAGTATCGCTAATAAAATCGAGATCAGTTAATACCCAATTATATTCTTTTAAAACTTCCCAAATCGGTTTTAGCACTTCTTGTAGATTTGTATGGTACTTTACCGTTTTTGTACTTCGGATGATCCAATTCATAATTTGTTTAAAACAGTATCAATTCTTTTGTCAGCTTCTTCTTTAGAAATCCCATCATAGCAATCTTTTACAAAACGATCATCATGGGAACTATGTGGAAGTATTAATGGTCGCCCCAAAGAACTGTTGACTTCAACATTTGTTGGGATTGAATGATAGTCATAATCCGGTAGATAATTTGATAGCCATCCAAAGTACACTGCAGTAAATTCTTTGTTATCATAATTCTCAACATATTCCTTAAAACTTTTTTCACTCAAAGAAACCCAAACTCCATATTCAAGGTTTTGACAATCATCAATTACATTTTGAACCAGAACTCCTCTGATAAAATAGCAGGTTTCGTCATCATATCTTATAATACAAAAATCAGATCCCAATTCAGAATTTTTTTGTTCTTCCTCAGTAAGATTCATATATGGTGATGGAGAATTGTAAGCTATTGCAGGCCATTCTTCTTTTTCTTTGCCACAACATTCACAGATGTATTTCATATAAATTAGTACTTAAATTTAAATTTACAATATTAACCTTAAAGCTCAAAATTACTCACCCTACCGTCTTCGTATCTTCTTCCTTTAAAATCTTTTTCTCTTTCATCGCGACCATCATTCGCTCGTACTTATATTTTTCCCAGTCAAATTGATTAAGAAAATCTAAAGCAGCGAGAAACCCGGCGTTGAAAAGCTGTTCTTTTTCATCTCTTTTCATAAAAAAATTCAGCCAGCTGCTGGTTCCGCAATTCACGGTTTTAATACTGTACAGATGATAAAAAGTGTGTTTTGTAAGGAAAGATTTATCATTAAACCCTTTTAGTGTTCCGATTATATTTCCGGCATAGGAGAGGGGCGTCTTCAAAATTTGTTGGCTCGTTTTTCCTTTTTCTCCTAAAATTTCAGAATCACTGGTCAGTTGTACACCGAAAAGAGGCATTCTCGGATAAAAAATATCCATTGAGTGGAAAACATCAATTGGGAAATTAGAAATACTTCCGCCGTCAATGAAAATCCCGACAGGAAAAATATCTTCTTTCTGAGTATTCATCCAGAATTTCCAGGCGTATTGTACAGAATCATCATCTTTATTGATGAGCTTTTGCATAGGTTCAAAGAAAAAAGGAACCGACATGGAAGCCCGTACAAACTCAGCCGGACTGATGTGTTTCAATTCTTCTTCAGACCAATAGAGATTGGCCATTGTAGGCAGTTCGACCTTTATTTTGGCATTGATATCGGTGGTGATGACAATATATTCTGACTGCAACTGGTAAAAAGGATTGTGTTTGTAATAATCGTTATTCTCAGCACCTTCAAAAAATATTCTGTATCGGGTTTCATCAATATGCTCAAGATTGTTCATCCTGATATCTTCAATCGCATTCAGGGCATTGGTGTAATATTCCATATCATTTCCGTACCGGTAATCAAGATTGAGATGCAGCTCCTTTTGGACGAACTTCTGATTGAGTTCGGCTACCGTTTTTATGCCGAAACCATTCATCACTTCGGTCATTTGTTGTAAAAAAACATTGCCCGGATTAAGTCCGCTATTGCTTTTCCGGAAATTATGATACAGCTTTTTAATATAGAAAAACGCGATGATTAACGGAATCAGCGGAACCAAAAAAAGCAGCTTGGCTTCCCAGATGGTTTTTGAGGGGATCGCAAACGGAGCAATAATGAGAATCCCCATTAGTATCGCTGCGATAATGGCATTGGTTTTCAGGAAATTTTTATCGTTTAAAATAGCATGAATCGTCGCTTTTACATACGATTTTCCATCCATGAAGTCTGCAAAATTCCAATTAAGGAGAATTTCTCTGATGGTTTCGCTTTTGGCTTCTTCTTTCGTTTTGCAGGCTGCAATAAGCATCGTATTGATGGCTCCTGCGCTTGTTCCCGCTATTTTCAGGAACCGGATCCCGAAAATTTCGAGTCCATATAAATATCCTACCAATGCACTGCCCCAAACTCCGCCTCCTTCCTGTACAAATTCTATATATTGATTTCCTTCCGCATCCAAAAGATCAGAAAACGTTTTGGCTGAAATTTGTTCATGCAGTGCGGTAAGCTTTTCTTTTGATTCCCGGGAAAGGAGATTTTCATCAAGAATTTTTTGAAGGATTTCGGTTTTCATGATCTGGTTTGGTGCTTTTTATAGGATGAGGATTAAATCATTACCACTGCTTTCTTCTTGCATAAATGAACGTACAGATCACAATGACCGCCATTAATCCCAATGTGTAAAAATAACCGTGTTTCGTATGAAGTTCGGGCATATTATCGAAATTCATCCCGTATAAACCGGCAATAAAAGTGATCGGTAAAAAATACACCGAATAAATCGCAAGCACTTTCATCACCTGGTTGGCTTTCTGATCAGACAGTGCCAGAAACATAGAGATCAGGTTGGTAATCTGTATGTTTAAATGTTCAAAATCGGCCACCACATCTCGGTGTTTGTCTTTGAGATCGACCACTTCAGAATCCTGCAGTTTCAGCAGCCTGAATTTCTCAATCGGATCATTCGAAATCGTAAGCACCCTGGAATTCAGCCCCGATTTTCTTTTAAGCTTGTATAATCTCCTGATCTGTGTGGTATGATTGGTATTTTTAAGAAAAATTTCATTCTCGATATTATCCATCGTTTCAAAAAGACTGATGGATTCATCATCAAAACTTTTCATTATGATTATGGTGATCATTAAAGCCACTTTTTCAGGCGAAACACTGGTAAGATTGGTATCTTCAGAAAGCTGCTTTTTTGTTTCGGTAATGCTTTTCGCTTTCATCCTGTGAACGGTAATAATCGTATCGCCGACAAGGAAAATCCCGATTTTTGTACTGATGTCACTTATTGTATTCAGGTTTTTTCTTTCCAGCTCGGTGCTTTCCCGCAGGAGAAAAAATTTCACGTTTCCGTCTTCTTCATATTTCGGCAGGTGATTGGGATCCAGCGTATCTTCCAAAAGGAGGTTATTGATCTCATATTTTTCGTGCAGAAATTTCATGTCTTCTGCCGTAGGAGCTTCTACGTCAACCCATTCACATCCGGAACCGCTGTAAAGTGTTTCAATTGGCATACTGTAAAAATAGTATTAATTTGAAAATAGTATGTATTAAATAAATTTTATCTTTACCAAAATTAAACAAACTATATGATTAAAAGTACAATCAAGGGGATCGGATTTCATGTTCCGGATCATGTTGTCACCAATGATGATTTAGCACAGTTAATGACCACCAATGACGAATGGATCACAGAAAGAACGGGAATTAAAGAAAGAAGACACCGGATCAACCGGAATGATGCGCAGGAAACGACCGCTTATTTAGGATTTAAGGCCTCTGAAAAAGCGCTTCAGCAATCTGGTTTATCAGTAAAAGACATCGATTATATAGTTTTTGCCACCCTTTCGCCGGATTATTATTTTCCGGGATGCGGGGTTTTGCTTCAGGATATGTTGGGTTGTGATACGATCGGAGCTCTGGATGTAAGAAACCAGTGTTCAGGATTTGTGTATGCTATGAGTGTTGCCAATGCTTTTATTAAATCAGGAACGTATAAAAATATTCTCGTAGTAGGAGCAGAAGTACATTCATTCGGATTAGATTTTTCTGATGCCGGAAGAGGCGTTTCAGTGATTTTCGGTGACGGAGCAGGCGCAATCATCCTTTCTGCAACGGAAGATGAAAATGCGGGAGATATTTTATCTATGAATATGCATTCTGAAGGGAAATATGCTGATGAATTGTGTACGCAGTTTCCGGGATCCAAATACGGATGGAGCGACCGGATGAGAAAAGAACCTGAAAACGTGACGGATAAAGAAGTGTATCCTATCATGAACGGTAATTTTGTGTTTAAACACGCCGTAACCAGGTTTCCGGAAACCATGATGGAAGCTTTGGAAAAAGCCGGGAAAACAGTGGATGATTTGGATATGTTTATTCCGCATCAGGCCAATCTTAGGATTGCCCAGTTTGTACAGCAGAAATTCGGGTTGCCGGATGAGAAAATTCATAATAATATCCAAAAATACGGAAATACGACGGCAGCTTCAATCCCGATTGCCTTATGTGAAGCCATTGAGCTTGGAAAAGTAAAACGGGGTGACCTGGTTCTTCTTTCAGCTTTCGGGAGCGGCTTTACTTGGGGAAGTGTTTTATTTGAATATTAAAAATTAGAGTTGCAATTATTATACAAAACCGGCGCGGAAAATTTCATTTTCCGCGCCGGTTTTGTATTTAAGTAAGCTTATAAGCTTTTTAATAATTTTTCTGTATCAGCAGCATCTTCGCCTGAGCTTTTTGCCAGCTGGATCGATTTTTCTGCCCATATTTTGGCATTTTTCTTATCCCCGATCTTGTTATACAAATTGGCTAAAGTATCTGTATTGGCGTAGTTTTCATTTTTCTTTACAGATTCCTGCGCCCATTTTACGGCCATTTCCAAAGAAGATTTGGTATTGATGTTTTCAAAGAAATTCCAGGCCAGAGAATTTAATTCTTCTGAAGTCGCTGCAGCGTAATCTTTGTATAATTCTAGATTCATCTTTTCATACGTCGCAAAATCTTTATCTCTCAAAGCTCTGCTTGATTTTACTTTTTTCAGAAACATTTCAGATTCTTCTTTGCCTAAAAATTTCTGGCTTTCGGTAAGAAAATACGCATCATCAAATTTTTTAGTTTCTGCATTATATGATTTTTTAGCGATCGTATTCAGCCTGATGCTCTTATCAAATTTTTCATATTTATCTGCCGGAAATATTTTGACGATATCTTCCTTTCTGTTTTTAAAAATGGTATATGCAGGGCTTTCCGAGCTTTGAATTCCGGTAAGAAGCATCTGTACATCATCCTGATCCAAGGCAGGTTTTACCGTGAAATACCTTTGCATTACTTTCCCTGAAAACTCGGCATCATTATACATAGTAAGACCGGCCAGATTTTTAAGAAATTCAGGTGAATTTTCTCCTTTTTCAAATTTTTGTTTTAAAGCAGAAAGTCTTTTGTTGGGATCTTGAGCGTCTTTTGCAAATTGTATGAAATCTCCTTCTTCTACATAACCTAACGTTCTGTGAACTTCTTCACCGTCACCATTGATGAATAAATAGGTAGGAAAAGCTTTTACATTGTACTTTTTAGCCAGATCTATTCCTTCCCCTTTTTCCATATCAATTTTTGTATTGATAAAGTGTGCATTGTATTCATTCCCTACCGATTCTAAGGGGAAAATATTTTTTACCATCAGTTTACAAGGTCCGCACCATACGGCATATGCATCTACAAAAATTAATTTATTTTCTTTTTTTGCTTTTGCCAAAAGAGTGCTCCATTTTGCTTCTTCAAATTTAATTCCCTGTCCGAATGCAATTACGGTAAAGAAAAGGAATGATAATATTGCTGTTTTTTTCATGAAAATTTTTATTGATTATAAAAGTAGTAATTATACAGATACCCGAGTTTATTTTTTGATAGATTATCTGATTTCGGGGTATATAAAAAATAAATCCGCACAAAGCGGATTATAGTTTATCGGTTACCTCCAACTGCGGTATTGGGCTTCAGCTTCTTATAATTTGTTGGCGTTTGAGCGGTATCCATTTTTTGCAAAGTGTCCTGAGCAGAGATTTGCGCATGTTCGGAATGAGCTACTGCAGAATCTCCCATTTTATTTCGTAAAGAATCTTTATTATGCTCTTCTTTAAATTCTTCTCTTCCTTCTTTTTTCTGAGCGCAGCTTGCTAAAAATAACAATGCTGAAAATGCTCCTATACATATTTTTTTCATAGTCAATTTTAATTATTGGTTCAAATATAAATAAATCCACAAATATATTTGTGGATTTATTTACTTTTAAGATAAACTTCCTATCGGGTAGTAGGAGAAGCAGCAGAATCTGTTCTCATCTTCATGCTATCCGGAGTTGTAGTAGTCATACTATCTGTTGTTGCGGGCGGCATTGTTGTTCTGGCTGTTGCAGAGTTATCTGCTGCCGCAGAATCGGTATTGTTGGTAGACATCGACGACTCTTTTGTTCCGCAGCTTACTGCAAATAATCCTAAACCTACGGTTAATAACACTAACTTTTTCATAATAATTATTTTTTATGGTGCGCTAATGACTATTCAATAATTATTCCGAATTACTTTTTATGATTATTAAAAAATGTTAATTATGAAAGTGTTATAATAAAAAAAGCTCCGAAAATTTCAGAGCTTTTTTTGATGAATAATGATCTTATCCTAAATAAGGATATTTATAATCTTTAGGAGAAACAAAAGTTTCTTTGATACTTCTTACAGAAGTCCATCTCAGTAAATTCATTTTAGAACCTGCCTTGTCATTCGTACCTGAAGCTCTGCCACCACCGAAAGGCTGTTGGCCAACTACCGCACCGGTAGGTTTATCGTTGATATAGAAGTTTCCGGATGCATTTTCTAACGCTTTAAAAGCTTCGTTTACCGCATAGCGATCTTGTGCAAATACAGAACCCGTTAATGAATAAGGGGAAGAAGAGTCAACCAGTTTCAAGGTTTCAACCCAATCCTGATCTTCATAAACGAAAACAGATAAAATCGGCCCAAAAATTTCTTCAACCATACTTTCGTATTGAGGATTGGTCGTTTCGATCACAGTAGGATATACAAACCATCCTTTAGAGTCATCTACTTTTCCACCGATTATTACATTTGCTTCACTTGATGCATTGGCTCTGTCGATATACCCTTTACACTTGTCGAAAGAATTTTTATCAATCACCGCATTCACAAAGTTGGAAGGATCTTCCGGAGAACCGACTTTAATTGAATTAATCTGTTTTTCCATCACTGCTTTTACATCGTTCCACAGAGATTTCGGAATATACGCTCTTGAAGCGGCAGAACATTTTTGTCCCTGATATTCGAAAGAACCTCTCACCAAAGCCGTCGCAACAGCTTCTATATTGGCAGAAGGATGTGCAATAACGAAATCTTTTCCACCGGTTTCACCCACAATTCTCGGATAGGTTCTGTAGTTATGAATATTATCACCGATCATTTTCCACATTCCCTGGAATACTTTTGTAGAACCTGTAAAGTGAAGGCCTGCAAAATCTCTGTGTGCTAGAACTTTCTCGGCGGTTTCTTTTCCGTCTGTAAAAATCATGTTGATCACACCTGCGGGAAGTCCGGCTTCTGTCAAAACATCCATGATTACTTTCGCAGAATAGATTTGCTTATCAGAAGGCTTCCAAACGACAACGTTTCCAAGCATGGCCATACAAGTCGGCAAGTTTCCTGAGATTGCAGTAAAGTTGAACGGGGTAACTGCAAAAACAAATCCTTCCAAAGGTCTGTATTCCACGCGATTCCAGATTCCCGCATCAGAAATCGGCTGCTCAGAATACATCTCTGTCATGAATTCTACGTTGAATCGTAAAAAATCAATAAATTCACAAGCGGCATCAATTTCAGCCTGATGCACATTTTTTGACTGTCCGATCATCGTGGCAGCGTTGATTACATCTCTGTAAGGACCAGCCAAAAGATCAGCTGCTTTTAAGAAAATCGCTGCACGGTGTTCCCATCCAAGCTCATTCCAATCTTTTTTAGCCGCTAATGCAGAATTAATGGCATCATCCACATGCTGCATGGTTCCTTTGTGGTAAAAACCGAAATCGTGCGCATGATCCTGTGGCGACTGAAGCTGAACCGTATCGCCGGTTTTTACCTCTTTACCATTTATAATCATTGGGATTTCTATCTTTTCAGCCCACATCTTTTTGTATTGTGCGATAAGGCTTTTTACTTCCGGAGTTCCGGGTGCATAAGAATTGACTGGCTCGTTTACTGCAAATGGTACTTGCGAAATTGCTTTAGACATATTACGTTGTATTATTTTTAATTTGCTAATGATACAAATTTACAATAATTAATCTGGACAAAAAATCGATAGAGACTATTTGCATTTTAGAATGATTATATCTGAAATATCACACCATTCAGAGTATGATTAAGTACTGTTAATTTTTCCGCTTTTGTCTAAACCGTTTTGCACAGCATTATACGGAAAATACAGGAGGTTGCTCTCCCAATATAAATTGAAATATAACTATCCTGAAAGTAAACTGCTAACAGTTTTTTAAAGGTTGTGAATCGTACTAATATGGAAAAGGTGAAGCAGAGCTCATCGAATTGAATCCAAAATTTCAGAAATTACATTTTTTCGGTTTCAAGAATTTTCAGAACCAGTTTTTCTTCGTGCGTTAAACCGGCTTTGCCGTCATTTTCCTCAATCACTTCGAGCTCATCCAGATATTTTTTAATGGTATTGTTTTCATAAAGATTAATCACCAAAGGATGTACGTAATACTTTCTGCAGACTGTGCTTGTATTTCCGAGGTGAGAAGCGACGATTTCCAAGGCTTCCTTCACTTTCTTTTTGTATTGGGTATTGTTTTCAGCGTAGCCGATTTCTTTAAATGCAATTAAAGCGTTGACTGTTCCGGACCATGTTCTGAAATCTTTCGCGGTAAAATCTTCGCCACTCAGTTCTTTGATGTAATCATTCACCATTCCGGAATCTACCGTATGGCGGTTTCCTTCGTCATCGTAAAACTGAAAAAGCTCTTTTCCTGGGATTTCTTTGCATTTTGCAACCAGTTTTGCCAGTCTTTTACTTTTTAGGTCTACATTGTGCATGACCCCTTTTTTACCTTTAAAAGAAAAATTAATTTTTTGTCCCTCTATTTTTACATGCTTTCCTTTTAAGGTGGTTAAACCGAAAGAACCGTATAATTTTTCGTAAATATTATTGCCGATACGAATATTTGTACGCTGCATGAGACTTACAATCAGGGCAAGAATTTTTCTTTTTTCGAAATTTCTTAAGGCTAAATCTTTCTCGAGCTGCAGCCTGATTTCAGGAAGTTTATACCCGAACTGCAGCATCCGGTAAAATTTGGTATGATTTCTTAAAGCACTCCATAATGGATGATACCGATACTGTTTTCTTTGTCGCGCATCCAATCCGGTTGCCTGAAGATGACCGTTGTCTAAAGCGCAGATCCATACGTTTTCCCATGCCGGTGGAATCACGAGTTTATTGATGCGGGATATTTCTTCCTTATCTTTAATTCTTTCTCCGTCTTTGAAATACGAATACTTTTTTCCTCTTTTTTTACGGATAATACCGGCAGTTTCTGCGTCCGAAGTGTAAATAAGATTTACTGCCTTTGCAGAAGCTACCGGATCTTTCATTATTTTGATGATCTTCGACGGTTTTAAGTGGGAAATAATTTCCAGATCTGAATTATCCATATAAAAGATTGGTTAAGAATTTTTACCTCTTGTAAAAAGCCATATTAAAAGTCCTACAACACCTACTACTAAGATAATTCCCCACCACATTCCGGCTTTGAAGATGGTCTCTACCGCTTCACAACTGGTAAGAAGTAAAAAGCTGAGCAAACTGAGCGTGTACAATGTAAATTTTTTCATGATAATATATTTAATAGGTTTAGATTCTGTGATGATCAGGTTTCCAGGCGGTGATTGATTTTTTGATGTCGTCTCCTGAAAGATTTTCTGTAAGTGCCTTCTGCAACAATTTCTTAAATTCGTCATCATACGAAAATCTGAGAGCCGCAATCTGACCGAAATTGAGCTTTTCTTCAATCTCATCCGATCTTTTTCCAAAAATCTCAAAATATCTTTGCTTAAATTCAAGCCTTACCAAACGGTTTTGAATTCCTAATGCATAATGCTGCCGCAACATGATTGCCAGATACAAAAGCAGAAAAATGATCCCTGAAAATAGCTTCCAGATAAGTTCATTTCCCTCATCATTAAAAATTTTATAAATTCCGAAGACTTCAAGAACAAGAAGCATGGGAAGATAAATAAAATGATGGGGCGGATAAAATTTTCTGTGATTAGAATAATTCTGTGATTTCATATCATGATCATAGCAATAATCTTTCCAAAACGACAAGTAATTGGTAACCATCAGAAAATAGGAATGCTGATCATGATTCGATGTGCAGATTATTTATAAAATCATCAGATGAAGCTTATTCATCCTTTAAAATCAAATTTTTTGTAACTTTCGGTATTAAAAATTTAAAAATGACTTCAAAGGAAAAAGTAGCTGCGCTTCGCGAAGAAATGCAGAAAAATAATGTAGATGCATTCATCGTATATTCTGCAGATCCGCATATGAGCGAGTATCTTCCTCAGGAATGGCAGGAAAGAGCATGGCTTTCAGGCTTTTTGGGATCAGCCGGTTTTGTGGTAATTACAAAAGATAAAGCAGGACTTTGGACAGACGGAAGATATTTTACCCAGGCTCCCATAGAACTGGAAGGATCCGGAATTGATCTTTTTAAAGACGGAATGGAAGGAACTCCCCATTATATCGACTGGATCATTTCCGAAATTCCTCAAAATGGGAAAGTTGCCGTCAATGCTTTGGCTACTTCACATGCAAACTGGGAATTGCTGTATCAAAAGCTTCATTTGAAAAATATAACCTTAATTGATCTTCCGCTCCTGAAAGAAGTCTGGAAAGAAAGAGGGACTGCCTCAAAAAATCCGATTTATACACATCCTGTAGAAAGAGCAGGACAGTCGGTTGCTGAAAAAATAGCCGCAATCCGTCAAAAAATGGAGGAAATGGAAGTTACCGTGCATATCATTTCAAGCCTGGATGATGTTGCCTGGACTTTGAATTTGCGGGGAAGCGATGTAGAAAGCAATCCCGTGTTTTTAGGATATATTGTCATTACAAAAAATGATGCAAAACTTTTTACTGAGCTTGAAAAAATGAATGTGGAAGCCAGAAAACAGATGGACGAAGCCTGGGTGAAAATGATGCCTTATGAAGAGTTTTATAACTGTTTAAAAGAATTCAAAAATGAAAAAGTATTGGTTTCTCCCAACAGTAACCAGTCGATTTTTGAAGCGCTCAAAATCGGGAATGAATTTGTAAAAGCAGCCGTTCCTGGAAATTTAATGAAAGCCCAGAAAAATGAAACTGAACTGGAAGGTTTCAGAAAAGTAATGGTGCGAGACGGCGTTGCTATGGTGAAATTCCTGTATTGGCTCACTCAAAATGCGGGTAAGGAACCGATGAATGAATATACTATCGGCCAGAAACTGAAAAATTTCCGTGAGGAAGGAGAAAATTTTGTAGGGGAGAGCTTCGGAAGTATTATAGGATATAAAAATAACGGTGCAGTCATTCATTATTCTGCAAAGGCCGAAGGAAGCAATGAAGTGACCAATGAAGCAAGTATTTTGGTAGATTCCGGCGGCCAGTATCTTGAAGGAACTACAGATATCACCAGAACTTTGGCTTTAGGTGCCGTTTCTGATGAGTTTAAAAGAAATTCAACCCTGGTTTTGCAGGGTATGATTCGTTTATCCATGGTAAAATTTCCTAAAGGAACGAAAGGGGTTCAGTTGGATGCCATTGCAAGAATGCCTTTATGGATGAATGGCAAAGACTACAACCACGGAACCGGTCATGGAGTCGGAAGCTTTATGAATGTTCATGAAGGGCCGCAAAATATCAGAAAAGACCTGAATCCTCAGGAACTTCTTTTGGGAATGGTCTGTTCAAACGAGCCCGGTTTCTATGTGGAAGGGGAATACGGAATTCGTCATGAAAACCTGATTGCTGTAAAAGAATCAGAAGAAACCTCTTCAGGAATTTTCTATGAATTTGAAACATTGACGTTATGCCCTTTCTTTAAAAATACCATTGTCAGAGAAATTCTTTCAGAAGATGAAATCAACTGGCTCAACCGGTATCACAAAACCTGTGAAGAAAAAATAGGCCCTTATCTCGATGGTAAAGTGAAAGAATGGTTCTCAGATCTTGTGAGCCCGATTTAAAAGTTTTATAGAGTATATGGAAAGAAGCTTTGTCAATAATTTTAGTAAAGCTTCTTGTGTTTTTCACCGTATAATCACGGATGTTTTTCAGGGATTCCCCTGATTGATCCCGGAGTTTTTGATAGTACATTTGTATTATTAAATGACACCACTCACATATTCATATACTTAGTTAATTAAAATTGTATTCGGAATCACCCCAAAAAGTTTCATTTGGGGTGATTTTTTTTATTTAAGAATACGATCCTCTCGATAATACCTCATCTCTCAATAATAATTCATCATAGATAATCTGAATTAAACATCAATTTAATTTGGAGGGAAAATCGTAAATTTGTATCATGAATAATGATACTATTTGTGCACTCGCAACAGCGAATGGAGTAGGCGCTTTAGGAATTATAAGAGTTTCCGGAAATGAAGCTTTGAACGTTGTGCAAAAGTCTTTTCCGTCGAAAAAACTTGAAAAGCAGCCTTCTCATACAATTCACTACGGATATTTTATGGATGGGGATGAAGTGATTGATGAGGTTATGCTTTCTCTGTTTTTAGCCCCAAAAAGTTTCACTACAGAAAATTCGGTAGAAATTGCTTTTCACGGCTCTCCGCATATTGCCAAACGCATTCTTGAGGTTTTAATCAAAAACGGAGCAAGGATGGCAAAAGCAGGTGAATTTACGCTTCGTGCTTTTATTAACGGGAGAATCGACCTTTCTCAGGCTGAAGCGATAGCCGATGTGATTGCATCAGAAAATGAGGCATCAAGAAAAGTAGCAATCAGTCAGTTAAAAGGTGGGATTACAAATGAAATATCCATTTTAAGGACAGATCTATTGAATTTTGTATCATTAATTGAGTTGGAGCTCGATTTTGCCGAAGAAGATGTGGAATTTGCAGACCGTTCGGCTCTCAATATCTTGCTTAAAAAGATTGAATTAAAATTAAACTCACTTATAGAAAGTTTCCAGTACGGAAATGCCATTAAAAACGGAACCGCGGTCGCCATTATCGGAAAACCCAATGCCGGGAAATCTACTCTGCTGAATGCCCTTCTTAAAGAAGAAAGGGCAATTGTAAGCAGCATCGCCGGAACAACCAGAGATACCATTGAAGAAATTCTGCATCTTAAAGGGCATGCTTTTCGGCTGATCGATACGGCAGGACTGCGCGAAACCCAGGATGAGATAGAGGCAATCGGCGTTAAAAAGGCCAAAGAAAAAGTAGAAAAAGCAAACATTCTTGTTTATCTGGCTGATGCTGCAACAGAAGATTTTTCAGAAGATATCGAGATGATTGCATCTTTACTTAGAGAGGATTTGAAAGTCATTATCTGTGCTACGAAAATTGATGAAGTTTCTCCTGACAAGTACAATCAGGTAGAAAATATATTCAGATCAGAAATCAATCATAGTTTCGATTTTATTACTATTTCTGCGCTAGAAAACCAAAATATTCAGGATTTGAAAAATGAGCTTTCTTCCTACGTCGAGCAGTTAAAAGCCGGAGAAAATAATATTGTCATTACCAATCAGCGCCACTACGAAGCTTTACAAAAATCACTTGATGCCGTACACAAAGTAAAAGAAGCGGTAACATTTCAGATTTCCACAGAATTGCTGGCTTACGAATTGAGAAATGCTCTGGAACATCTCGGTGAAATTTCCGGTGAAGTTACAAATGATGAAGTGTTGGGGAATATTTTTTCTAAATTTTGTATCGGGAAATAAATTAGCTTTTCTTTGGTTTCTTTTTCTTTCTTTTAGTTGATTATCAGATATTTAGCAAAAGTTTATTTTCTCTTATTAGACTATATTTGTATATTTGTACCACTTTTGTACAACTTCAGACTTCAAAAATAGTCAAAAGTAGTACAAAGTAGTACAAAACCGAATCTATGAAAATATCACTTATTCAAAGAAAATTAAAGGACGGAAGGATTAGTTTGTCAATCGAGTTTTACCGTGGTTCAGAAATTACTGATGACGGAAAAAGAAAGCATCTGAGAAATTTTGAGAATTTAGATACCTATCTAATTATAGATCCAAAGACTGCCAAAGAAAAAAAAGAAAATAAAGAAGCTTTGGAATTTGCAGAAAATGTAATTTCAATTCGAAAAGCTGAATATGCTCAAGGAAGATTTGAGTTGAAAAATACTGCGAAAGCTAAACGGGTATTTTTAAATTTCTTCGCTGATCTTGCTGAGGAAAAACGAACGCTCGATTCGTCAAATAATTATGGTAATTGGTTTTCTACTTACCAGCATTTGAAAAAAGTGGTTCCAAAGAATTTAACTTTTGAGGAGATTGATGAATTTTTCATTAAAAAAGTCCGGAAATACTTTGAGAAGGATGCAATCAGTAAGAGTGATTTACCTCTTTCTCAAAATTCCAAGTATTCTTACTTCAACAAGTTTAAAGCTGCACTTAGATATGCTTTCGATAATGGATATTTGACAATAAATTACGCAGCAAAAATTAAATCATTTGAGCAGGCAGAAAGCCAAAGAGAATATCTGATTTTTGATGAATTACAACGTTTAGCAAAAGCGGAATGTAAATACCCGGTTTTGAAAAAAGCTTTTCTTTTTTCTTGTTTATCAGGATTACGTTGGTCGGATATCAATACTTTGATTTGGAAAGAAGTCCGTGATGAAGGTGATATTTCTAGAGTCAATTTCCGACAAGAAAAAACAGAGGGTGTAGAATATCTTTATATTTCAAAACAAGCCAGAGAATTGTTGGGCGAAAGACAAAATCCCCAAGAAAGAGTTTTCAAAGGCTTAAAATATGGAATGACCTACAATACTGAAATTATCCGCTGGTGTAATCGTGCTGCGGTTCCCAAACATATTACCTTTCATTCAGCTCGACATACAAATGCTGTTTTACTCTTGGAAAATGGTGCAGATATTTACACGGTTTCAAAAAGATTAGGGCACCGAGAATTGAGAACGACTCAGATCTATGCAAAAATTGTGGATAGCAAAATGAAAGAGGCTGCGGAGATTATCCCGGAACTGAATATTGAATTGTAAAAAATCAATTGCTTAAAGAATTGAACTTCTTTCTTTTCCATTACTAATAGCATCACATATAAAAGTATGGTTATATGTATTTAAATATAATACTTATTTATTTTTAATTTTTATATCTATTTGCATATATTTTTATAACTTTACTACATAATCGATGTAAAAGCATATAATATGTATACCAATCTTTCAAATTTTGTAAAGCAAAAACGTAAAGAAGCAAATTTGACCCAAGAGGAATTTGCTGATAGAACTGGCGTTGCACTTACAGTAGTTCGTAAAATAGAACAGGGGAAAGATAATCTGAGTTTAGCAAAGGTGAATCAGGTGCTTCTGATGTTTGGCAGTAAACTTATACCAATGAATACTAAAGAAGTCGAAGAATGAGACAGGGTAAGGTTTTTTATAAAGATATTTTTGCAGGGATCGTTTCCGAAACTGATGATGGTGAATATACATTTGCATATCAGCACTCTTATATTGAAGAACATCCAACACAATTCCTTACATTTTCAATGCCTGTAAAGGACAATATTTACAGGGACAGAAGATTATTTCCTTTTTTTGAAGGATTGATTCCAGAAGGCTGGCTATTGGATATTGCGTCAGATAACTGGAAAATCAATAAAAACGACCGTATGGGCTTGCTTTTAGCTTGCTGTAAAAACTGTATAGGAGCGGTCAGTGTTGAACCTTTAGATCTATCTACAGATGAATAAGTGTCTTTTTTGTTATCAACTGTTGAAAGACAATGAAGTTGACTTTCATCCGAATTGCAGTAAGAAAATATTCGGAACAGCTACAGCTCCAGTGCTTAACTATTCCTTGAGCGAAATGGAAATTTTAGCTAAGGAAGTTATAGAGACATCTATTTCTGTACCAGGCGTCCAACCAAAATTGTCTTTAAACTTCACAAAAGAAAAATTAGAAGATGGGACTAAGGGTAGGTTAACAGTTCTGGAAGCTTTAGGAGGGAATTATATCCTGAAACCTCAGAATATGGCTTTCCCTCAAATGCCGGAAAACGAACATCTGACAATGCGGTTGGCAGAGTTATTAAGAATTCAGACTGTGGTGTCTTCACTGATAAGATTAAAATCGGGAGAGCTTTCGTACATCACAAAAAGAATTGACAGAACAGCATCTAACGGGAAAACACATATGTTGGATATGTTTCAGATAACGGAGGCCTTCGACAAGTATAAAAGTTCCATGGAGAAAGTAGGCAAAGCTGTGAATGAGTATTCTTCTAATACTTTACTTGATGTTTTACGACTTTATGAAGTGGTTATTTTCAGTTATATTACAGGGAATAATGATATGCACCTGAAGAATTTCTCTATGATTTTACAAGGCGAAAATTGGGTTTTTTCACCGGCTTATGATCTGCTGAATGTCCAACTTCATTTGCCAGAAGATAAAGAAGAAACAGCATTGACGATCGGAGGAAAGAAAAGTAGATTGACAAAAGCTGATTTCATTAACTTAGGATTAAAATTCGGATTGTCTGATAAACAAATTGCAAACATCTTTAATAGGTTTATAATGGCAGAAAAAAAGATGATGGCATTGATTGATATATCTTTCCTCATGCAGGAAAACAAAGTGATATATAAAGATCTACTAAATTATAGATTTCAATTATTCAAGAACAGTTGATTTTTTATAGCACATTTTACGTCTAGAGCTGTATACGTCCCTTAATAAACTATTTTTTTGTGTCATTAGATATTGAATTATGATGAAAAAGAATATAGAAAGTAGACCATCCCTATTAATTCTGCTGGCATTTATTATCTCAGTAATAATTTTGTTGGGCGTTTATTTAATTCCTGAAAATTTCAGGGTTTATTTATTAAAAAGCATCTTCCTTATTTCGATCATTTTTATTCTCTATCCATTTTGTAGAGTAAATGTAAAATGGATCCTTTATTATTTTTTCTGTTTAGATCGTGATTGGTGGAACGCGCGGATCGAAAGGCCGAGAATTTTCATCTACATTATTTATTTTGGTATTTTACTGATGATGCTGAAAGATATAACGATTTCCAATCAATATGTACTGTTCTTCTATCGTCTTTCCATCCTGTTCTATTTAGTGGTTGGTGCTGTTATGCTTGGAAGATTGATTTGGACCAAAAAATTTGAATCTGCGCTTCTGCCGGAGATCAAGAATTTTGTCAATCAAAGTATTTCGATCCGAAAAATGACTTTATCCGAAATTGAAGAGGTCATCAGATCAAATACTAAAAATATTGAGGAGAGTTCATTGGGTGATCTTGAAGATCTATTGAAAGGAAAAGAAGTTGAGAATAAAATTAGATGGGTCGGGACATCTGGTAAAAATGTAATTACCTACACTGAATTATTTTCCTTGTTGCATTCAATTCTGGAAGGAGGCGACATCAAATTCGAGAGAGCGAAGAGAAAAAGCCTGATGAATTTCATTATAGCAAACTTCGTAAAGTATGAAAAAGGAGAAATTTCTCAAATTCCGTATGGCAGTTTAAACAGTGCATACACCAATTTCATTTTATAAAATCGATCATATTCAAATTCTATACTGTAAAACCCTTTATTAAAAGGTGTTTTGACTATCCGAGTATTTTAATGACATTGTCATTTGTTTTCCTTTGCCACACAAATTTTAAAATAGTAAAGCAATGGAAAACGAAATTATCCTTCACAAGCTGAACCGAATTGAAAAGCATATTGTCGGTCTCAAATCAATTCTTAATGTTGAAGAACTTTCAGATTATACAGGATTTAAAAAATCCTATATCTATAAATTAGTTCATACCAACAGTCTTCCTTTTTCTAAACCTAATGGGAAAGTTCTATTCTTTGAACGAACAAAAATTGATGAATGGTTGTTGAAAAACAGCCATAAATCAAATGATGAAATTCAACAGGAAGCCATAGAATTTTCTTTACGCAAAAAATAAAACCTGACTGTGGCAGCAGTTAGGTTTTAGATGTTTGTTTTACCTGGAAGTAGAGTTCAGATATAAAAATTATTTGTTCCGTTTCCACAATCCCAAATGTTTATGGAAGAGAATAAAACGCTGTATCAGACCGGTACAGAAACTAAAACCATCTTTGACCGGGCATTGAATTATCTCAATTCTAAATATTCAATTCGATTTAATACCATATCTCTGGAGTTTGAGATCAAATTGAGGTCAAATAAAAAATGGTCAGATCTAAATTTGAACTCATTATTTATAGAACTTATTCAGTCAGGAGTTGATATCCCGATCAATAAATTGGAGATCCTGGTCAGAAGTCACTTGATAGAAAAATATGATCCCATTTCAGAATATTTTAAAAGTCTGCAAGATTGGGATGGTGAAGATCATATCAGGAAGCTTTGTTCTTATGTGAAAACCAATGATGACGCTTCATTTTTCTACCATACCGAAAAATGGTTTACCAGAGCGGTATTATGTGCTTTGGAAAAAGAAAAGATAAACAAACATTGTCTGGTTCTTGCGAATGCCATCCAGAATAGCGGGAAATCCACATTTTTAAGATTTTTTATTCCTGAAAAACTGATGAATTATATTTCAGAAGACATAGGTCTTGACAAGGACAGCAGGATCAAACTGTGCAAGAATCTGATCATCAATCTGGATGAATTGTCAGTTCTGGCTAAAGCAGATATTAATTCATTGAAGGCCTACATCTCCAAAACGCATATTAACGAGAGATTGCCTTACGCAAGGAAATCAGAATACCTGGAGCGGATCTGCAGCTTTGTGGGTTCTACCAATAAAACAGATTTTTTAACCGATGACTCGGGAAGTGTAAGGTGGATCATTTTCGAAGTGATCGAGAAGATCAACTTTAATTATTCGTCAGAGATCATTATTGATAAGGTTTGGGCGCAGGCCTACTACAACGCTTTTAAAAGGAAAAATTATAATCCGGAACTGTCTGTTACAGATATTCTGGAGAATGAAAAACGCAATGAAAGATTTACGCAAATGACCTTGGAACAGGAGATCGTGAACAAGTTCTACGAACCCTCCGATAATCTGGAAGAATTTATGACTGCGACAGAAGTGATGATCGATCTGAATGCTCACGGTGTCCGGTTGAATCATTTAAAGATCGGGAGAGCTTTATCCTCTTTCAAATTTCCAAGGGTTAAACATCCCCAAAGACAGATCTACGGTTATCTCATTCGATTGAAGACCATAAAATAATTAGACAGAATTATTCTACCAACCTACCTGAGAGCTTTAAGTGACACAACGTGAATGTTTTAATTAGGTAAGTAGATAAATCCAAACCTACCTAAGTTACCTCTATTAGAAAATTGTGTAAGTAGGTAGATCCAGGTAGTCGCAAAATGAGGATTATTTATTTGATGATCAACAGATCGGTAACTAGGTAAGTATTTTAATTAAAAACATAACAAAAATGAACTGCAAACAATTCAACAGCATATCGTTGGAAGAAGTCCTCCTTTCTCTCGGACACCTTCCCACGAAACAAAATGAAAAAGAAGCTTGGTATCTCAACCCCTTTGCCAGCGAATCCCAAGCCTCTTTCAAATTGGATAAAAGAATTAATGCCTGGTATCTTCATTCAGAAGGTGTCGGTGGGAACAATACCGACTTTATGAAGAAGTATTTAAATACCTCGGTCAATGAAGTTTTGATATGGGCAGAGAAGCAGAATTTTTCTTCTTTTCATCAGCAACCACAGGTAAAGAAGTCAGAACCAAATTACAGAATCGATGAGATACTCGATCTCCAGAATCCTAACCTGAAATACTATTTGCAGGGACGTGGATTAAGTCCTAAAGTTTATGATCATATAAAAGAAGTACGATTTACCATCGGAAGCAAGAAACTCTATGCCATTGGTTTTGAGAACTTATCTGGCGGTTTTGAATTGCGTAATGCTTTTTACAAAGGTTCACTATTGAAAAAGGATGTTTCAATAATAGATCTCAGCATCAATGGTCAAAATAAATCAAATATTCAAGATAGAGACGTCAAAGGTGTAGCCGTTTTTGAAGGGTTTATAGATGCACTGTCTTTTATAGAATTGCAAAAGTCTTTTGCTGGAGATATCCTTGTGATGAATTCCATTGCTCTTTTAAATAAATCTATAGAGCATCTGAAAAACTATCCCGATATCCATCTTTTTCTGGACAACGATAATGCAGGTATTAAATGCAGGTATGAGATCACAAAATTCTTTCCAGAGGCAAAAGATCATTCCGAAGTTTATTCCAATCATAAAGATCTCAACGAATTTTTGATACACAGAATTAAAAATGACGTATCAATTAAGACAGGAAAACAATCTGAGAAATTTCCAGAACAGAAAAAACAACAAGTAACAGATCAGGAACCGGAAATAAAAAAATCAAATGGTTTTAAAAGGAAACGCTGATCAAACGTGCTGTGTTTTTTACCAACTACCCGCAGAAGTTAGGAGCGCATTCGCAACTTTGAAGGTCGTGCCTCCCAACAAAGTTTCTAATACGCTCTGCGAGGCTTTTAACCTGAGTAAAATAATATCAGGTTAGCTTCTTGAACCTGTGTAAAAAACACCAGGGCTATTTTTATCGAAGGTGTGTAAAATAAACACAGGTAAAAATTAATGCTGAGTAATATAACTACAGCACTCTTCAGCAAAAATTTAAATGCATAATACAATAAAAGTGTAAGACTTTAAAGATGTAAAAGGAATGAAGACCTCTATTAATTTCAAAGCTGTTAAATCCGATTCTGAAACCCATAATTTCAGGAAGAAAACTTTTGATTACATCCGGAAAGATCTTACACCAAAGAATGAATACTGGATGGAACAGAAAATAACTGACAGGATCCAAAAGATCGAAGCGTATTGCAAAGAAAAATCCGGAAGGAAATTACAGAAGAATGCAATGCCTGTTCGGGAAGCGGTCGTTGTTATCAAAGAAGATACAACGATGCTGGAACTTCAAAACTTAGCCAAGAGACTGGAAGAAGAATTGAGCATCCGTGTATTTCAGATCGCCATTCACAAAGACGAAGGTCATACAGATAAAGACACGAAAGAATGGAAACCAAATCACCACGCTCATTTGGTAGCTGATTGGCAGGATCTGAATACTGGTAAAACACTCAAACACCAGTCCTTCCATTATTCAAAAATGCAGGATCTGACAGCGGAATGCCTGAATATGGAAAGAGGGATTTCTGGTTCCAAAGGAAGATTGGAAGCGATTGAGTATAAGATCCAGCAGAAAGAAGAGGATCTGAAAGTTTTGGAAGAAAGGTATGATTTGATGAAGTCTGAAATGGGTTCGAAGAAATCGGAGGAGCTGGTTGTAAAGGAAAATGATTTTTTAGGTTTTAAAAAAATTAAGACTGACAAGACCATTGAGAATTATGAAAAAGCATTTCGAACTTACAAAAGCACAATTCTAAAAAATGAAAGTGAGTTGGAATCTAAGTCAAAACAAATTACTGAGCTCAATACAAAGGTTGATGATTTAAAAAAGCAGGTGCATCTATCCAAAAACAAAAACGCTGTTCTATTGTCCAACCCGACCGTTTTTGCTTCTGAAAAGAAAAAATATCTGGATTCTGTTATTAATATTGTTGAGAGGGAAATCAAATTTTCAAGATTTAGAAATCCACACCTGGATAGAACAGATAAGCAAAAGCTCATATCGGAAATGGAAAAAATAGCACAGAAAATTTCACAGGAAAATACGGTTCCATTTTCAGCCTTCAATGAGATTTTTAAAGATAATGAGACTGCAAATCAGCTTTTCTCTCTGTTGCAATTCGGTAATAATAATACAAATTATGAGGTTGAGGATATTCCAATTCAAAATAAAAGAAAGAGAAAAAGACTCTAATAACCGCGATGTATTGCAGGGAATCTCTTTTGATTGATGGCAAGCAAGCAAGATTTCAAGCAAGCAAGATTTCAAGAAAGCAAGGAAGCTACCAATCAAGCAAGCCATTTCGCTAGATTGATTGATGACACCTTTGATGATGTAGGATTCTCCTATTGCAATTTGCTTTTTAGGTTATGCTTTCTTTGTTTTTGAAAAAAAAGAAACCCACGCCGTTGTATACACCGGAAAATTATTCAGTTTCCAGTATTTAGTGAGTGTTCAAAACCTCACCCTACGGGTTAACAAGCACCCTCAATTTTTTAACTATCCGATGATCAATTCGATACCGGCCTTTTCTGCTTTGTATTTTATTTTGGTCTGCAGTTCATAATAGCTCCAGTTGCGAAGTACAAACTCCTGTTCTTTTGCAATCCCTATTTTGTCTTCCTGATCTTTAAGAATCAGGGTGCCCGCCTGCTGCCGGATGCAGAAATCAATCAGCTGACGGCTGTACAGATGAAGATGGTGACTGACAAAACGGTTTTCCAGATTCTCTGTTTTCTGCAGTGCCTTCTGTTTCCGTTTGGTTCCATGTCCTGAACGGGAGTAAACTACTCCGGCTCGAATCCTTTTATTACTGGCCTGAATTGCCAGCCTGCGGTAGAGGAATTCCTCTTTCGAACCAATATTCAATCGCACATTGTTGGCTTTTACAACGATTGGATGTTCCAGAGACAAAGAAGCTTCTGCAATGATTTCGGGTTTTAAACGGTGGTCTTCCTTTTCAAATTCAAAGACGGCCAGCCAAAAGATTTTACCGTTTTTAAGCTGGACCTGTGAGTTGCACAGCTTGATCTCTTCTCTTAACAGCCGTTCCAGGACAAAATGTTTATCAGAGAAATCTCTTCCTAAATAGGTTTTGACAGGAATCGCAAACATATTGAAACTAAACGCTTTCTTGTCAGGGTCATACTTCATTTTGCTTATGCATTTCACCGGAAGCGGAATAGGAATGTCTTTTTTAAAGTTCCTCAGTGATTGTGATCCCTGCCAATAGTCTGCTTTGTTTTTAGAAAAGGTGGATTGAATTGTATTGTTAAGGCATCCCAGAATGTCGGTGGGGATTTCTCCTTTGAAACGGTCAAAGACCAGGCGCGACGTAGTGTTTGTTTTTGAACGGTCGAAGATGCCCATTTCGTCTTTGCTTGCATCAGCCAGCTTGTATTGGATGTCTTCGGTGAGGTAAAAGAAATCCTTGATCATTTCATGTACATACAGATGGGAAACAATCAGATTAGCCGCCCGGAAACAGCGGTTCTGATATCGGTAGAGTTTTTCCCACATTTGGCTTTTATTATCGGCTGGAACATCAATCACCAGCTGAATTTTCCGGGTGAGGGTTATCGTGGATTTTTCCATATCAAAAGGATGTTTCATGTCGGTTTTGATTTTGCAGAAGCTGATAGGCGTACAGAAATTCCCGATGGACTTCTTTTTCCGGTAGTTGCAGTTCCTTTGCAATCGCCGCAAAAGAGGATTTCTGTTCAAACCGTCTTTTGATAATTTCGAGCTGCTGACTGCTGAGTTTTTCTGACTGCTCTTGTTTATCAAAGACCTTTTCCTCCGGCTGCTCAAAAGAGGTGACTTTAAGTATCTTCCGAAGCTCATCTATGGCTTTGCTCACCTCCGTGCTGATGCCTGTCACGCTGCTTCCCATAGCTTCTGCAATGGGTTTGTATTGGAAACCATATTCCAGGCAAAGTTCTATCAGGTGTTTCCTTTTGGGATTCAGAACGGGTAACACCTTTTTAACTTCATCGAATTTGTTTTGGTCGGATTCCTGGCTATGTAAATACTCTTTATCTTTCAATGGGTCGTAACCTGCAAGATATTCCTGATAATTCTCAAAACTGTCGAGAGAAGCCATCAGGCGGGTGAATTTATTTCTTGGGGCAGTCACATACGCGATACAATCCCTTTTCATAACAAAGCGTAAAAAGCCGGTAATATGATCAGGCGATTCAATGGTGTCGCGGTGAAGCCACAATTTAAGGAAGGTATCCTGAACAATGGTGTCCACTACAAAATCATCCTTCAGCACCTGCCATCCAACCCAGAAAAGAAGTCTTTTGTGGCGAAGATGAATATTTTCGAGAGCGGTCGGATTACCTTTTTTCAGCAGTTCGTACAATTGCAGATTGCTCAACTTTCGTGGCAAAGAGTCTGTTCTTTTCATAAGCAGTTTTTTTAGCAAATTTTTGCTGGAAGGATTGCTTAAATCAATAAGGTGAATTCTTTGTATCATTTATAACGTTAACTCCCTACCAACAATCCATAAGAAAAGGGTTGGAACTCGTATTATTGACTCTTTGCCTTTTAAAAGTGCAAATCTTCTAATCGAGAATCTAAGCAATAGCTTCTATATTTCTTTGAACTATCACAATGTTACACTACTGTAAATTGTATTACAAATATAAAAAAAATATTCAAAGCGCACTATAAGTCTCTATGAAAAACATAATTATTTATAAAATTTACTAAATGTATAAATGGAAGTCTGAAGAAATAAAAAATCAAATCGGAATAATTTTTAAATTATACCGGTTAAGAAAAGGACTATCACAATTTCAAGTAGCAACCGAGATAGATCTTTCTAAAGATTACATTGGTAGAATAGAAAGAGGAAAAACCAATACAACGATTGAGATTATTATTGCTATCTGTAATTTTTTAGAAATTGATTTACTTCTCGTGTTTTCTAAAATAAGTCAGTCTCAACTTGATCCAATGATAAACGAGACAAAACTTCTCGAAGAAAAATTTAAAAATCAAAATAAGAGAAAATCCTAACGAAAACATATTTTTATGAAAAAAGCCTAAATTTTAGTAAATTGATTGGATGTACATATAGAATTTTTGTTGAAACAATATAAAGATTTGATTGGCTATGAAAATTATTTAATAACAATTTTGTAGACTTTTATATTATAAAAATATCGACTTTTGTCGATATTTTTTGTTATTTAGTAAAAATCATAAGATTATATTGAAAATGATGTTTCCTTGAGGCTTGCTCTACTAATATTAGAGATTAAGTAAAATAAAAATTACTTTAACAAACAAAAATGAATTTGGAAACGTTAAGCTTATCGTTTCAATGTACAGATATTTCACCCTTTGCAACATATTTGTTTTTGGTTCCAGCTCTTCGACAAATTATATTAAAGAACATTACGGAAAACCGTAAAAATGATTAAAAAAACTAATTTAACTTGTAAACCGTAAATATTATAGATGAAATCAATACTAAGTAATCCTTACAGAATTACTGGAATACTCTCAAACGCTTCAGCAAGAGAAATACAGAGCAGAAAAAGTAAAGTCACCGCTTACGCAAAAGTTGGTAAAGAAATAACTTCCGAATATGATTTTCCTTTTTTCAAGTCGCTTAACAGAACAAATAGCATAATTGACCAAGCTTTTTCTGATATAGAACAAAATCAGAACAAAGTTGTCCATTCTTTATTTTGGTTTATAAATTTGAACCCTATTGACAATACTGCAATCCAACATCTAATTAAAGGAAATAAAGAAAAGGCTATTGAGATTTGGGGCAAATTGACAGACGAAAAAGAGATTACATCCAAAAATTTTTCAGCGTTTAATAACATTGGAACGCTCAATTTGTTGGAAAATTCCAAATTAAAAATTAAACAAGGACTTATAGCCAAAATCAAACTGATAGAATCGGAAAGTTTTAAAGATTTTGTGCATACGGTTGCCGATGAAACGGTTTCTATTGATAGAAACAAACAAATTGAAATTTTCATTGATGAGTTTCTGTCCCAATTCGATAACCAGTATTCAACTGCCGAAATAATAGAATTTTTCAGCAATTGCAATGGATCTACCCAAAGTTATCTTTCCAAAAAATTTACGGAAGAACCTATTCACAAAATTGAAAATCGTATTGAACAAACGAAAAACAAACGTAGCAAGAACAAAATTGACAGTTTCCGTTTTGGAAGGGAATTATATGACAATACGAAAAATGATTTAACGCTCATAAAATCTATTTTAGGAAATACCAATCTGCAATATAAAATCTTGGCTGATAACATAGCTAAGGAATTACTGCAATGCTCAGTCGACTATTTCAACGAAAGCCAAGCATTAAAAAAAAGTAACAATTACCTTGAAGATTCTTTAAAAATATCAAAATGGGCAGAAAGCATAGCTGTTAGCGAAGCCACAAAATCTAAGGTCAGAGAAGATATTAAGACAATTGAAGGGATGAAAGATAAAGAGCTTTCGCAAGCGATAGATGTATTAAATTCTATTAAATCTGCCTATGAAGAAAATGAAAGGAATATCAGACAAGAGGTGATACGAATGAAAGAAACAGACATTATGATAAGAATGGGTCACCGATCAATTAATTGGAGTGCAGTAGAAGATAATATAAAAACTTCAATTAATTGGATAAATGTAAATGAATTACTAGTTGATATATTGTCACAAGCAAATTTAAAGAAAATTAAAGATAGTGATAAAACTAAATTAAAAGAAGAATTTTGGACATTGCTAGATTGGATAAAAGAAAAATCATTACTAAATAATCAAATATTACAAATTATCCAGAATTATAAAAATATTTCTCCAAAAATCTATTTCGAAGTTCTATCTGCGGAAATAATAAATACTGATGCAAACTTAAAACCTCTTACAAAAACATTTTTTGTAGAAGATATTAGGTATGTAGGGTTAAAATTAAATATTCGTTCGACAGGATCACAAAAAGTTACAATTCATAAAAAATATGTAAATCCAGAAAACAAATATAGTAATAGCTCTACTTCACCAAAGGGATATACTAGCCTGAATGAGATAATCATTACACCAGAAAGCAAATCAATTGATTTAGGAGGATATGGAAACGCAAACAAATGCACATATATGGTCGGTGAACACAAAATTGAAATCTATGTAGAGCATTACAAAATATTCACAAAAACGTTTAAAGTCGATTGGTCACCAAATAAGAAGGTTGAATTGAAAAGAAAAATCGAAGTATTGCAAGACCAATTAAGAGAAGTTGAAAAATTTCAATGGTTTAGGTCTTCTGAAACTAAACAGAGAGAGGTCAAAACCGTTCAAGACAAAATCAAAATAGCTAACCAAACTTTAATGAATAAATGAAAAAACTAATACTCTTAACCATTCTTCTTTGTGCAACAACAATTTTTGCACAAAAACAAAACACAGAAATGCAAAAGCAACAGCAGGAACTTGTAGCATTAAAACAAAAAGTTAATAAACAGCAATCAGTTATTAGTAAGCAAAAAACTGAACTTGCAAAACTTTCTCTAAAGACCGAAAATCAGGACAAACAAATCGATAGTCTTAAGGCAGAAACAAGTCAAAATATTGAAAATATTCAGAAAATTGCTAATGATTTAGGTACGAAAATCCAAAAAACAGAAACTACTGCAAAAGACAGTATCTCTAAGTTGGACAAAGACGTAAATACAAACCGTTTGTATTGGATTATTGCATCTTTAGCAACTTTGATTTTAGGTGGGATTTTATACTGGTTATTGGGCAAACGTATTGCAACCAGCAAAATTGATGTGGAAACTCAGATAAAAAACACCAAAAAATCTTTGGAAGAGGAAAGCATTAAATTAGACAGCAAATTAGTTGAAGTTTTGGACACTCAATTGAAATTGAAACAAGAAGAAAAACAAATGGTTTCTGCAAATTCAACTATTGAAATTGACCATTCTTTGGCTTTGAAAGTGGCTGATGAAATTGTACGTATTCATAAAAACCTGCAACAGATGGACGCAAATACAAAAGGCTTGAAACAACTTTCGGGATCGGTAAAACGTATTCAAGACAACTTTGCATCTAATGGTTATGAACTGGTTGAAATGTTAGGCAAAGAATATAATGAAGGAATGAAAGTTATCGCCAATTTCATCCCTAGTGAGGATTTGGAAACAGGAAAACAGATTATTACAAGAATTATCAAACCTCAAGTGAATTTTAAAAACGAAATGATTCAATCTGCACAAATTGAAGTAAGTGTTGGAGAATAAAAAATTAAAACTATGACAAGGACTAAAATAGATTATGGTATCGACTTAGGTACAACAAATTCGGCTATTTCCAGAATAGAAAATGGAGAAGCTACCATTAAAAAAACCGATACATTAAAAGATACTATTCCATCTTGTGTTTATATAAACAAGAAAAAGGCAATTCAAGTCGGAGATAGTGCTTACAACGCATTGGGACGAGAGAAACTTTTTGCGATGCAAAGTTGGTCAAGAGAAGGCGACAATTCTTTCATAGAGTTCAAAAGAACAATGGGAACAGATAAAAAATACATCACTTCCAATTTAGGAAAAGAGTTTAATTCAGAAGAACTATCTGCCGAAGTTTTAAAAACCTTAAAGTCTTTTATTAAAGATGAAAATGTAAATGCCGTTGTCATTACTGTTCCTGCTGCATTTGGTAATAATCAAAAAGAAGCTACCAGAGAAGCTGCGAAGTTGGCTGGTTTTAACCATATAGAATTGTTGCAAGAACCAGTTGCTGCTGCAATGGCTTATGGTTTAGACAGCAAAAAGAAAGACGGCTTTTGGTTGGTTTTCGATTTTGGTGGCGGAACTTTTGATGCCGCTATCCTCAAAGTAGAAGATGGCATTATGAACGTAGTTGATACAGAGGGAGATAATTATCTTGGCGGGAAAAATCTGGATTTAGCAATTGTGGATGAAATCATCCTGCCTTATATCAAAGAAAATTATGAGATAAATTCCATATTAGCAGATGACAACAAAAAACAAATTTTGCGTGATGCAATGAAGTTGTTTGCTGAAACTGCTAAAATTGAAATGTCTTTTAAAGATGAAGCAAATATATTATCTGATTTAGGAGTTATTAAAGGAGAAGATGATAATGGAGAAGAGTTTGAATTAGATATTACGGTTACCCAAAGTGATATGGAAAGAGCTTTAGGTCCAATTTTCCAGAAAGCCATTGATATTTGTAAAAAACTTTTAGAACGTAAAAATTTAAAAGGTTCGTCTTTGGATTCACTAATTTTAGTTGGAGGACCAACATTCTCGCCAGTTGTCAGAAAAATGCTCGAGCAGCAAATCTGTAAGCCCGACACAAGTGTTGACCCAATGACGGTTGTATCTAAAGGTGCAGCTTTATACGCTTCAACTGTTGAAATTTCAGATCAAATAAAAGAACAAACGAGAGATAAATCGAAAATTCAAATCGAAATCGGTCACGAAGCATCAACCGTGGAATTGGAGGAATTCGTTACATTAAAAATTCTAACCGATAAAACCGAAGGAACAATTCCCGAAAAAGTGCTTGCAGAAATAACCAGAAGCGATAAAGCTTGGTCAAGTGGAAAAGTTGAAATCAATGAAATTGGAGAAGTAATTGAAACCCAATTAATAGAGGGCAAAACCAATAGTTTTGAAATTATCTTATTTGATGATAAAGGAAATGTTTTAGAAAGTGAACCCAAAGAATTTACCGTAATTCAAGGTTCTAAAATTGGTAGCGCAACACTAGCTTATAATTTTGGAATTGAAATTAAGAAAAGAGAATCTGGTAAAATTGTTTTTGAAACTTTAAAAAATCTGGAGAAAAACAAGTCGATTCCAGCGGTTGGGACAAGAAATGGATTAAGAACTCAGAAACAAATCCGTCCAGGAATGGAATCTGATTTTATTAAAATCCCAATTTACGAAGGAGAACACGAAGCAGAAGGAACAAGAGCTATTCATAATAATCACGTTACTGACATCATCATAAGCGGAGCAGAATTACCTGCATTGCTTCCCCAAAATAGCGATGTAGATTTGACTGTAAATGTAGATAGATCAGAACAAATTACGGTTACAGTGTATTTTCCATACTTAGATTTTTCTTATGAAGCTAATGTTGAAAGAACAATCTCAACAATTAGTACAAGCTGGCTATCCAACGAAATCCGTAAAGCAAAAGGAAGCATCGAAGAATTAAAAGACGAAGGTGTCAGCACTGACAAAGTTCAAAAAGCTGAAACTGAAATTGCTGACTTAGAAAAGAAGTTTGAAAACAACAAAAACGATGTTGACAGCAAACAAGAAGTTCTTACGAACCTTAGAAAAACGCTTAAAACTATTGATGAATTAAGTGAAACTACAGAATGGCCAAAATTAGAAGAAGAATTAAAAGATGAATTTTATAGATTAGAGAAAGCCAATAAAGACTTTGGAAATGAAGACTCAACACAAGTCGTAAATCAATTGAAAAACCAGTTAGAAGAGGTTTTGAAAACGCAGGATATTAAAATTGGTAAACATTTATTTTCTGAAATAAGTTCTTTGTTTGTACAGCTTACTTTGGTTTATCAACTTATTAATTTCATTAGACAACACAATCAAAATTTTGGTTCTTACCATTGGAAAGACAGCAACAGAGCAAGACAATTGCTAAATGAAGGTTTGCAACAAATCGGGGAAAATCCAACTACAAAGGATTTACACCCTATAGTTATTGACTTAATCAATTTATTGCCAAACGATGAAAAACCAAGTGGAGATGATTCTGTTTTGGTAGGATAAAAAATAAACTAAAAATTATGAAATTCATATTAAAAATAATTCTATCAGTCAGTTTTATGTTTCTAGTGACTACAGAAATAAGTGGACAACAAGCCAGCCTGACGATTGAAAATAATTCACAACGTACTATGACGGTCAAAGTAATGAAAGGCGCAGGAAAAGGGAAACTACATAAAGTAGTTACTATTAGTTCTTATGGAGCCGACACTATATACTTCTCCGAAAGTGGTCAATACTTTACCAAAACGAAAGGTGTGCTAAAAGGAAGAAATCCGGTTTTTTAAAAAGGAAAATCATTCGCTGTCACAAATGATGAAACAGGCTATTCTGTAATGACTTTAACTTTTAGCATCACAGAGTCTGCAATACCACAAGTAACAGGGGGAAAACAAATTTCTAAAACGGAATTTGACCAAAATTAGAGATAGTGGAAAAAATCATAAAAATTGGCTTAGCTGTTTTAATGTTTGGGTGCCTTCTGGATGTGCCTTATGGTTATTATCAACTGGTGCGTTTTATAGCGTTAATTGGTTTTGGCGTGTTGGCTTATCAAGCTAATCAACAATGTAGGCAAAATGAAATGTTTATCTGTGGTGCATTAGCATTGCTTTTTCAACCATTTTTCAAAATTGCTTTGGGTAGAGAACTATGGAATATTGTTGATGTGATTGTGGGAATTGGTTTGTTGCTGAGTTTATTGAAAAAAGGAAAATATGAGTAAATCCATACTAACAAAAGGTCAAATCGTTGACGACAAATATTCGGTTAGCTTCTTTCTGAAAAAAGGAAACTATGCCGAAACATATCGTGTACAAAATGCAGCGAAACAAACCAAACTTCTGAAACTTTTTGACTTCGCAAAACTGCATCGTACACAGTTTACAGAAAGTGGTGAAATTTTGGAAATCGAAATGCTAAAACAAATTAAGCATTCAAATTTGGTAAAGTACACCGATAATGGAAATATAGTAATTGACAACCAAAAATTGGCTTATGTGTTGTTGGATTTTATAAGTGGCGAGACTTTAGCGGATAAAATGAAACGTGAAAACACGTTGGATTTATATGAAGCAAAAAGTATTGTTTTGAGTGTTTTAAATGGTTTGAATTATCTACACAACAAACAAATCATTCACAACGACATTACCAACCAAAATGTAATGTTAGATTTATCAGGCAAAGTTACCATTCCAAAAATTATAGATTTTGGATATGCTCGTTTTTTAAAACAATCCAACAAAGATTTTCTGAAAGACGGTTTAAATTTATTCTACACAGCAAACGAAACTTTTAATAAAGTCTTTTCATTCCAAAGCGATATTTATTCTGTTGGTGCATTGTATTATCATTTACTGACAGGTTTACCACCTTATTTTATTGAAATTTCAAAATACAAATCCGATAAAATACAATTAGAAGATGTCATTTTAGACGAAAGAAAAAAACCTTTAAAGTTTTCTGATAAGATAGACGAGCAAACACAAAACATCATCCGAAAAGCATTACAGCCAAAAGCAGAAAACCGTTTTAAATCTGTAAAAGAATTTATCCAAACATTGAACGGAGAATTAGAAGTTGAACTTTCAATTCCAGAAGAAAAGGTTGCCAAAATTCAATCCAAAGAAAATAAAAAAGGAAAAGGTTTTTCAGCCATTGCAGGAATGCAAGAATTAAAAAACACCATTAAGTTAGATGTTATCGATGCTTTAAATCAAAAAGAACGGTATGCAGAATATGGTTTAACAATTCCAAATGGAATGCTGTTGTATGGTCCGCCAGGTTGCGGGAAGACATTTTTTGCAGAGAAAATGGCGGAAGAAATTGGTTTCAATTTTTACCAAATCAAACCGTCAGATATTCAAAGTAAGTGGGTGAATGCTTCACAGGAAAATATCAAAAATTTGTTTGATGAAGCAAGAGAAAATGCACCAAGTATAATTTTCATCGACGAATTAGATGCACTTGTTCCGAGCAGAGACACTTCCAATATTAGTCATATGAATACTAGTGCAGTTAATGAATTTTTAGCACAGATGAATAACTCTGGAGAAGACGGAATTTTTATTGTTGGTGCAACGAACAGACCCAATGCTATTGACCCTGCAATTTTGCGTTCTGGAAGATTAGATAAGCATATTTATTTGCCACCGCCTGACTTTGATGCTCGAAAATTGATGTTTGAATTGTATTTAAAAAAACGTCCGACAGAAATCGGTTTGAATTACGAAGAATTAGCCAAAGCAACCGAAAACTATGTTTCAAGCGACATTAAATTTTTGAGTGACGAAGCTTCACGAAAAGCATTGAAAGATAATGTAAGAATTACGCAAGCGATAGTTTTGGACACTATAAAAAATAATAAACCATCAGTTTCTTTGCAGGAATTGAATAATTATTTAGTAATTAAGGCTAAAATGGAAGGGGAACAAAGAGATATTGATGACTTACCAAGAATAGGATTTAGGTCGTAATATTTCATTAAAGCAAAAAAAATTAAATACTATTAAAAAAAGCAAAAAATTCATCTTAAATCAACTTTAAACTAGAGAATTTCAGAAAAACTGGAGCGATGATTTTTAATCTTGAAGAACATGAATTATGTGAAAACTTAATTCGTGCTGAAAAATCACTAATTAAATCTCCCAAGATAAAGTTTGAAAGAACTTTATCTTGGAGAAAACAATGTTTTAAAAGTATTTCTGGTATAATTAAGATATTTTTTTGTTTAAATTTAACACCAAATGTTAATCAAACAACATCTAATGAAAATTAACAGATTAAAAGTCGTCCTCGCTGAGAAAGAAAAAACCAATAAATGGTTGGCGGAAAAGTTGGGCAAAAGCGATGTTACGGTTTCTCGTTGGGTAACGAATGAAATTCAGCCTTCAATGGAAACTTTCTTAGAGATAGCCAAACTTTTGGACATAGATGTAAAGGATTTAATTAACTCAAGTAAGGAAATTTAAATATGACAATGAACTTTACTCCCGGACAAAGAATTACCAATCGTGATGAAGATTTTATCATCAATGATGCCCTCGAAAACAACGGCAAATGGATTTTAAAAGTAGAAGGTATTTCAGAATTAGTAAAAAGCAAAAGATATATTTTTGACACCAATATAGACACGCAAATTCGCGTTTTAGACCCAAAGAAAACGCAACTGGTTGCTGATATAGACTATGGTTACAGAAAAACAAAATTATTTGTAGAAAATCAAATTCGCAATTCATCCATATACAGTAAACAAATTACAGTTGCTCAAAAAGCAGCTTTCAATTTGTCGGAATATCAATTAGAACCTACCCTAAAAGCATTCGAATTGCCAAGACCTAGAATTCTAATCGCTGATGGCGTTGGTTTGGGTAAAACAGTGGAAGTAGGTATTTTTCTTGCAGAAATGATTAAGCGTGGTAAAGGAAAACGTATTATGGTGTTGGCTTTAAAATCTATTTTATCACAATTTCAACAGGAGATTTGGAATCGTTTTGCCATTCCATTGGTGAGGTTAGACTCTGAAGGGATTTCTAAAATTAAATCAGAATTACCAGCCAATAAAAATCCATTTGATTATTACGACAAAACAATAGTTTCCATTGATACGCTGAAAAATAACGCTAAATTTCAGCATTATATAGAGAAAACAAAATGGGATATAATAGTGATAGACGAATGCCACACTGTAGCTAATTCCAGCTCTTTGCGGGGCGGTTTAGCTCAATTGCTAAGCAGTAAGTGCGAATCTTTGGTACTTACTTCTGCAACGCCGCACAATGGTAAAAAGCAAAATTTCGCTAATCTGATTAACATGATAGAGCCTTTAGCAATTAAGGATGAGCAAAATTACACCAAAGATGATATTCTTCCATATTATGTACGCCGTTTCAAAAATGATATTGATGACGCAGCAGTTCGTTCTAATTTTCAGGAAAGAAAAATTGTTTCTATTCATGCAGAATTAACGCAAGCAGAAAATGAGTTCTTAGAAATTCAACAAAAAATAAAATTTGCAGCATTACAAGGCTTAAATCAAGAAGATGTTATCGAAAATTTGTTCGGCAGAAAAACCAAACACGGCAAGAAAAAAGATTTATTATTTGCCATAGGCTTGTTCAAATCTTATATGTCTTCGCCTGAGGCAGCTTTGAGTTCGGTAGGAAATAGAATTAAGAAACTAGAAGATATTACCGACAGAGAAGAAATTGCAGAGCAAAATCTGGAAGTGCTGGAAAATTTGCAAGATAAATTACAAATCATTATTAAAGTTGGACAAGATGGGAAGTACACGGCTTTTAGAGACGAATTGATTCGCCTAAAATGGAGCGGAAGAAAAAAAGATTTCCGCATCGTTGTTTTTGCTGAGCGTATAGAAACTTTGAAAGCCCTCAAAAGAAAACTGCAGCAAGATTTTGACTTGGATGACAAAGCGATTGCAGATTTTAACGGTTCGCTTACCGATATGGAGCAACAGCGAATTATTGAAGATTTCGGAAAGGAAGATTCAGATTGTCGCATTTTATTGACTTCCGATGCCGGTTCTCAAGGGGTCAACTTGCATTATTACTGTAATCACATGTTCAACTACGATATTCCCTGGTCGTTGATTACTTTGGAACAGCGAAATGGACGTATAGACCGTTATGGACAAACCAAGACGCCTTATATTCATTACATGATTGCAAAATCAGATTTGGATGGATTAAAGGATGATTTATACATTGTAAACAAACTGAAAGAAAAAGAAGAAACTGTGTATCAATCCTTGGGAGATGCGGCATCTGTTTACAAATTGTACGACTCTAATGCCGAAGAAGATTTGGTAACAAAAGCTTTGGCTGCAAATCAACCCGATATTTTAAATGACGCTGCAACGCAAGAACTGAGCGATGAGCTTTTTGATGCATTGTTTGATGATGCAACACCCAAACTGCAACACTTAAATCCCATCGCTGCAAATGTATCTTTCTTCGAAAATGACAAGGCTTATTATCAAGCTTTGGTAGAGCAATTAAAAACCGACCGCTACCTGAAAAATGATGATGCCCAGTTTGAAGGCAATATTTTGGAAGTAAAACAAACCAAAGAACTCAATCGTATTTTGTATGATATTCCGGCTGAGGCAAAACCCGATAAAATGGGTGGTGTTTATCAGCTTTCTTTGGATAAAGACGATGTGCAAAAAGCCATTACCGAAGCCAGAAAGAAAAAAGGTGAATGGGCGAAATTTCAAATATTATATGAGTTGCATCCCGTTGTTCGATATTTGATGACGCAGTTGGAAGCCTCTGTGGACAAAGATGTAGCCTTGGTTTCTAAAATAGATAAATTACCAATTGATACAGCGTATTTTCTTATTCAAGGTACTGTTGCAAACAATTTGGGGCAATCTATTCTCTCCGATTTTTTTGTGGTGCCCATGGGCATCAACGGTGGATTAAAAGAAAAACCTTTGCCTTTTGAAGATTTTTTAGCGAAACATAAACTGCAGGAAAACTTATACACCTTAGATATTCCTACTTCGGATATAGCACTAATTCAGGAAATATTGCCCGATGCCATTGATTTTGCCCGTCAGCTGCACATGGTTCGTGAGCAAGATAAACTGCAATATGAGATGGAGAAAAAAATGGCGGTTTATCAAGAAAAACTCAATAACTGGCAAGCAAGCAAACAACAACAAATGCAGTTAGATTTTGCAGATAAAAATATCACTGGTTCTGTAAAAAAAAGAATGAAGGACAAAGAATACGATATCGAAACGATTCTCAACAATTCCAGCCAGTATTTTAAAGACCTAACCAGTCTCAATGGCAATCCTTACCTGAAAGTGGTGGCTGTTTTTTATAATAAATAGAGATTAAACAATGATTCATTTCCTTCATAATATCGGCGATTTTTTTGCTTCCAATTATTTTGATGAAAACTTTACTAAAAAGGTCATCGAAAAATCGGGATATAGTGCTGATGCCATTAAGCAACTTAACCAACAAATCAATCAGCTAAAACCAGAGTATTTCAAACTCAAACAAAGGTTTATAGAAAATCATTTGCGGGTAAAAGATAAAATCAATCTCTCGCACGCTTTTCACACCAAGGTGTTGAAAGCTTTGGGTTTTGATGCCGAAAACACCAATTACCACGAGCTTTTAACCATCAGCGAAAAATCGGTATTGCCGGTTCGCCATATTTTGTACCGGGGCACACAACCACACCTTATGGTGATGGAAATGCACGCCATGATTAAAACCAAGGATGAAGAAGAACCTGATGGGCTTTTTCAGCAGAGTTATAATACTGATAAGGACGAGAATCCTCAATCAACAAAAGAACAAAAATACCACCGCTCACAATGGGCAGATATTTTCACGGTAGAAGAAGGTTCCAGCATTTCGCCAATGATTATTAATCAGGCGATAAACGAACTTTTTTTGCTTCCAACTCATCGACGTCCGCATTATGTGCTGCTTTGTGCGGGCAACCAATATTTTTTGTTGGAAGCAGACAAATGGTTCCGTGGTTCCTATTTGCAACTTGATTTGGAAGCTTTGTTTGATGATGCCGCCATAACAAAAGATTATTACAGCTTATTTTATTTGCTTTTAGGGAAAGACCTTTTAGCACCCACTGCCGAAATGGTGCTGATGGAACAGCTGGATGAAGATTCGCACAAAGCTGCTTATGAAGTAACCAAAGATTTAAAAGAAGGTGTAATTCATGCCGTGGAAAGTTTAGCAAACGAAGCAGTGAAAGATTTGATGGCTCAAGGTGTGCAACACGCAGATATTGATGCCGCCAAGCTAAAAGACGATTGTTTAAATATGGTCTATCGTCTCTTGTTTCTGTTTTATGCAGAATCCCGGGAAGATTTAGATATTCTACCTTCTAATGATGAAGTGTATGAACGTGGCTATTCTTTGGAAATGCTTCGGGATTTGGAGCAAGTTCCGTTGGTAACAGAATCTAGCCTTAATGGTTATTTCTTTCATCAATCCTTGTTTCAGTTGTTTGATTTGCTTAATAATGGTTACCACGAAAACGAAGGCCAGAACAAAAGTTTCAAAATCCGCCATTTGGATTCGCCGATGTTTGATGCCAACCATTTGCATTATCTGCATCGGGTGAAGATTCGCAATCAGGTTTGGCAAGATGTGATTTGCGAATTGTCTTTATCTAAAAAACAAAACAAAAAAAATCGGGGTCGTATTTCCTACGCCAATTTGGGCATTAACCAATTGGGTTCGGTGTATGAAAGTTTGTTGGCGTTTCGTGGTTTTTTGGCAGAGACCGAATATATAGAAGTGCATCGCAAGCGTAAAGCAAACGAAAGCTCAGAAAAAGTAGTGAATACCGACGGTTCTTATTTGGTGCCTCGCCATCGTTTAGATGATTTTGACCTGAAAGAAATTTTTCATACCGAAAAAGCCGATGGTGAAGACGAACTAAAAGTTATTCCGACAGGAACCTTTATTTATAGATTGAGTGGTCGCGACCGCCAAAAATCGGCTTCGTATTACACGCCGGAAGTGCTCACACAAACCACCGTAAAATATACACTGAAACCTATTCTGGAACGTTTGGACAAAGGCGAAATACAAGCACTTGACCTTTTGCAACTCAAAATTTTGGAACCAGCAATGGGAGCCGCCGCTTTTCATAATGAGGTGATTAACCAGTTGGCACAAGCGTATCTCACCTATCGACAACAGGAACTGAAACAGCAAGTTGACCCCAACAAATACCAGGAAGAAATTCAAAAAATAAAAGCCTACATCGCCCTCAACAATGTGTATGGGGTCGATTTGAATCCTACTGCCATAGAACTGGGCAAACTTTCTTTATGGCTCAATGTGATTCATAAAGATATGCAAACACCTTTCTTTGGTTATCGTTTGGGTGTAGGAAATGCCGTGGTTGGCTCTTGGTTAAAGGTTTTTAAACACAAAGATTTTTCTTACGAACCTATCGGAAAAACCGGAAGCCGATTTGAGAAAAAAGAATGGTGGTTGCTAGCACCCAAACACTTGAAATTTGGGAAGGAAAAAATCATTAGAAAAGACGATGAAATTTACCATTTCCTTTTGCCTGATGCAGGAATGGCTTCTTCTGGAAACATCAAATTATTAAAAGACGCTTTCCCCGAAAAAGCAAAACGCATGAGCGATTGGCGACGTGATTTTTGTGCACCATTGCGGCAAGACGAGTTTCAGCGGGTGCAACGTTTATCAAAAGCCATCGATGCGTTGTTGTTGGCACATTACGATATTCAGAAAAATATTGGATTGATTACTGAAACCAATCCGCAGTATTTTGGAAACCCGAATGCGATAATGCAAATCGATTTTCAGTCTTATACTTTTGAACAAAAACAACAGTTTGCCCAAGAACGCCTAAAACCCAATGCACCGTATTACAAACTAAAATTAATGATGGACTATTGGTGCAGTCTATGGTTTTGGGATGTGCGCAATGCACAAGATTTGCCCACAAGAGATGAGTGGTACAATGATTTGGAGCAATTGCTAAACATTACTATTACAGAAAACACAATATTAGAAGCACCAGCAGACGAAACCGTTCGTGATTACCGAAAGGACAAAAAACAGCTGGAAAAACAATTGGCAGCAGCACTGAAACAATCTACTGCATCTTTGTTTACCAATGAGCGGGCTGAGCTTGTACAGCAATATGCCGGGCAATACAAGTTTTTCCATTATGAGCTGGAGTTTATAGAAGTTTTTAGAGAACGTAATGGTTTTGATGTAGCCGTGGGAAATCCACCATGGTTAAAGATTGCTTTTGAAGAAAAAGGTTTGATGAGTGAGATTTATCCCGAATTGGAAATTAGAAAAGTAACCGCACCTCACGTGAAAAAACTGCAAGCCGATTTTCTTAAAATTCCGCATCAGCAAAACCTTTATTTTGCCGAAAGCATAGAAAATGAATCTATTGTGACTTTTATGAGCGGATTTCAAAATTACGAATTATTGCAAGGTATGAAATCAAACTTGTATCTGTGTATATTGGAAAATGGATTTCATTGGATTTCTGGTAGTGGATTTCTGGGGTTGATCCATCCTGAAGGTCCTTATGATGATTCAAGTGGATATAAATTAAGAAAAGAAATTTACAAAAGATTAAAATTTCATTTTCAGTTTGTTAATGTGAAGAAACTGTTTCCAGAAATATTGCACTGGGTGACTTACGGTATAAATATTTATAGTGGAGCCAAAGATAGAGTATCATTTTTGACAATTAATAATCTTTTCCATCCATCAACTATTGAAGCAAGTTTGATTCATAGAGGCAATCAATTATGTGGAGGTCTGAAAATTAAAACGACAGATGACAAATATGATTGGAACATTAACGGACACAAAAACAGATTAATTCGTACAGACGAAGAAATTTTGAAATTATTCTCGAATACTTTTGAAAATCATGAGAATTGGGAAGGTGCTAAATTAGTAAGTATTCATGCTAAAGAAATTGTAGACGTCATAAGAAAAATTGGGTTGTTTCCAAAATCTTTACAAAACATTGACACAAAAATTTCGGTGTGTTGGGATGAAACAGCAGACGTAAATAATGGGAATATTAAGCGAGTAACACAATACCCCAATATAGATAACTTTGAAATGGTTTATTCTGGGCCACATATTTATGTTTCAAATCCGCTCTATAAAAGCCCAAAGAAAATATCCAACATTCACCATGATTTTAACACCATCAATTTATCAGATATAAATATTAATTATTTCGCAAGAACAAATTACATTCCGCAAAAATTAATGGCCGGATATGCAGATCTTCTAAAAGGTTTTCAGCATAAAGACGGCAGCTCAGATAGTTGGTTAAACTATTATAAGTTGGCATTCCGAGCGATGTTAAGTCAATCTGGAGAACGAACTTTAAATGGTGCTATAATTCCTCCTAAAACTTCACATATTAATGGAATCATAAGTGTTATTTTCAAAGAAGAAGAAGAACTGGTAGAATTTACTGGGCTGACGAGTTCATTGGTTTTTGATTTTTATATTAAAACATTGGGTTCTGCAAATTTGGCAAGTAGCAGAATCCAATCTTTACCTTTAGGAATAGAAAATAAATTTAAAACGGCATTGTTTGTCCGCACTTTGCAGCTCAATTGTCTTAACAAATATTACATACCACTGTGGGAAGAAAGTTTTCAAAAAGCTTTTGCAAAAGAGCAATGGTCTTTAGAGGATAATCGTTTAAAACCATTTAGTTCCTTAAGCCCCAAATGGACTTGGGAAACTCCACTTCGCAATTATTTTGAGCGCAGAATGGCTTTGGTAGAAATAGATGTCATTACCGCTTTGGCACTCAACCTCAGTGTAGAAGAATTGATTTTGATGTATAATATTCAGTTCCCCGTGTTGCAACAAAACGAAGACGATACTTGGTACGATACCAAAGGAAATATAGCGTTTACCTGCAGCAAAGGTTTAGTTGGTGTTGGTCTCGATCGTGCAGATTGGGACAAAATAAAAAATTTGCCCGCCGGCGAAACCTACGAGCACACCATCACCAAAAGCGAACTCTACCACGGCGAAAAAACCATCTACCACGCACCATTCACCAAATGCGACCGTGTGGAAGATTACAAACGAGCGTGGACGTTTTTTGAGGAGAAATTCAAAGCTAATTAATAACTAAAAACTATATGAATACTTTAAACAAACAAGGGATTGAAGAAGAAATAAAGACAAGAACAGAAACATATCGTAATGATCCGCCCATTTTACTTTCTGGATACAACCAAGAAAAACAAACTGTGCAAGATTACGAAGGGAGGCAATTATTAGAGTTGATGCAAAATGCTGATGATGCCAAAAGCGATATTTTAAGAATCGAACTTGATACAGCAAATTGCGTATTAAGTATTAAAAATAATGGAGATGCCTTCAGTTTAGAAGGTGTAAAATCTCTAATGTTTACGGGCAATTCTACAAAAAACAAAGAAGAATATATTGGTAATAAAGGATTAGGTTTTAGATCAATATTAAGCTGGGTAAATACAGTAAGTATTCACACCCAAACAGTAAGTTTTCGATTTTCTGAAAGTTATTCTCAAACATACTTTAAGCAGCATATTGCAGATTCTGAAAAAGTTATCCTCACAATCAACGCTGAAGTAAAGGCAAAAAAGTTGCGACCAGATGAAATACCAATTGCGGCACTGGCATTTCCAGAAATGATTGATAACGATAGTAACCAGGATGTGGTTACAAATATTGTGTTGAATGTTAAAAAAGAAGAGATAGGAGCAATTGAAAAGCAGATTGCAGAAATTACAGAAGAAATTTTATTATTCTTACCCAATATCAAACAATTGATAGTATTGATAGATGGTGTGGTGCAAATTGATTTACAAAAAAGAAAAGATGAAGAAAACCAAATCATCATCAACAATAGCCATTGGAATATTTATAGAAGCGGAAGCAGGACTTTCGATGATAACGCAAAGACGAGTAAGTTCAAGTATGCCATAGCATGGAAAGATGATATGTCTGTAGAAGGAAAATTTTACAACTATTTTCCTACTGATATTTACACGCAATTGCCCTGCATTATACATGCTACATTTGATTTGAACAGCAGTAGAAAGGAAATTAATGAAACAAATGCGAATAAATATATTTTGCATGAGATTGTTACCAGTTTGGGAGATATTGCTGATAAACGATTGAAGAAGAAAACAGCAGATTGGCAAGCTTATCAATTTTTAACAGCTGCCAACAATACAAAACGTAAGGTGCTGGAACTATTCTACGCTGAATTGATTAAAAATAGGGAAACAATAAGCGTCTATCCAACAGTAAATCAGGAATATTTGAAAAAGGAAGAAGTGATTTATCATGGCGAACAATTTTCGCAATGGGTGATTGATAACGGATATGGTGACGCTTTTAGAAAGTTAGGATTACCAATCGAAGAAAAAAAAATACATTTAAACAAACGATTTACTCCTCATGCATTTTATCATGCTGTATCGGAGATTAAAGAAATCTTAACTTTAAATCAAAGAGTGGCATTAATAGGAATATTAGCTATAAGAGAGCAATATCATTTCAAAGAATTACATGACTCCAATATGCTGTTGCCACTCCTTACCAATAAAGAAGAATTAGTAGTTTCGGAAAAAATAAAAGTCTTTACAAAAAATACAGAGGGTACAGAATTTATTTTTCCTGATTATATCAATGATGTAGAGTTTATTTCTGTTGAACTTTTTGACAGCATACGAAAAGAATTTAAGGATGAAATAACACAAGAACAAAGAGAAAATGAAAGTGGCGATGCAAGAGCTATAAAACGTTTGCTAGACCCAGTGGTAAATATTGGTTTGGATGATATAACAGGAGTTATACAACATATTATAAGCGAAACAAAGAAAATAATAGCTGTAGATGAAGATTCGGAAATAGTGCGACTTATGGTAATGTCTTTGTTCTCCATTTATAAAACCAATGAAGATAGAAAAGGAAATCTAAGTACTATTGAGAAAATCCCATTGCTTGCGAGGGATGGAAGTATTGTTCATTCTGAAGACCTCTATTTTGGTAAAGAATTTCCATGTGGAACGGATACAGAGTTCATATTTGAAAGCGTATTTGGTAATAATCAATATCTGGCATCGGCTGAAGCATATGGTTTGGATAATAATGGAGAAACCATCTCTAATTTTTTCACATGGTTGAATGTGAATCGGATGACGAAATACCAAACAATTTCAAAAAGCTTAGGTAGATGGGAAGCAGATGACTACAGCAATTTTATATTGTCATTACAAAAAGGTCAAAGAGATGATGTATATAAAACATATCAAGTTACAGATATCACAAAATTATTTGACATTTTACAAAACAACTATTTTTCGATAGAAAAATTAATTGTATGGATAGCAAAAGATGATTTTTTCTTAGAACAATTGAGGTGGATTAATAAAGATGAAATTTCCTTTGAATTTGGAAGGGACAAAAAATACATTGAACAAAAGCCCTCTTACATCCTACATACAATTTTAAAATCAGGAATAACTAAAAATATTTTTGGTTCTAATTCGATTGACGGAATTAGCTCATTCAAAAGCATAAATGTTGATGACGATTTTTTCAAATTACTAACTATTCCAGACTACAAAGTTCGAGAAATTTTGGACTTATTGTATATCAAAAGTTCTTTTAACAATCTAAAGCCAAATCAGGTATATTCAATTTTAAAGAATCAGCAAAATGATATTTCACAGAATAGCCAATCATTTTATAAACTCTTGCATGAGTATTTCAAAGAAAATGAAGAAACTCAATTAAAAGATTATGAAATAAATTTTGATGGCATAAATTATATCTCAAGAAAAGGTGGTTTAGGAAAGGATTATGAAACGAGACCAGTAGAAGAAGTATATTATTCTGATAATAAAATGCTTCCTCAACAGCTACTAAATCAGTATTGGTTTATCAATTTGCCCAAACGTACAGGCGAAAATAGAGTAGCGAAATTCTTTGGAGTAAAACTGATTAAGGATATTGTAAACAACATCCAGTTCGACATTGAACAAGAACACCCATTTAATAAAGAATTATCTAGTTATCTCACAAAGTTAAAACCGTATTTGCTCTGTTATCGGTTAGATATGTTGACAAAAGATAGCGATAAAAAGGATGCAGCTAAGAACTTAAAAAAACTGCAAATTCATCTCGTTAAAAAAGCAAATTATAGCGTTAACGATGAAATATTTCCATTTAAAGATTTTGATTTTATTCCGAAAGATAATGAGGTAATACTTCGTTACTCTACGGATGTTCAATTGGAAAACTTGCAGAGAGATCCGCTATTTTGCGACGTAATTGCAGAGATTATTTGTGTAACATTTAAAATAGCTGATCAAAATAAAACATTTAGAAGAATCTTTAAAGATGGGATTCAGGAAACGCTGCATATTTTGAAATCAGATGAAAAAGATGACTTAATAATATCAGCCCAACAATTGTTAGGCATAAGCCAACAAGAAACAGATTTTTGGAAAAAAGTTTTTCCAAATGAATTTTTTGATTATGATACAGATTCAGAAATGCAAATTGCAATAGAACAACTTGCTAAAAATACATTGCCGGAAGGTTATCACAAATTAGATTTTGAAAATTGGTCTCATTCAATTGCCATTGATTTTTTGAAATGGGTACAAGATTATTGTAATGTAAACATAAACGAACTTATTCATCCAAAAGCTATAGAGTCATGGCATCTTAATAATATTGATAACTTGATAAAAGATCATTTATCTCATATTGAGCAATTGCTTTGGAAACAAGCCAACGATAGTTCCGGCGATGAATTGAAAAAGACTTTTTATGAAAAAGCGCGTCAATTTGAAGATAGTAAACATGAAATTTATAGCTCTTTGCAATTGCATGAACAAGTATGTTTAAATAGTAATTATTTAGCTGCAATCAAACAACTTTCACTTGAAAAATTTATTGTGAATTTGGATGATGTTATGACAAACAAAATGCATATAAGTGCAAAATATGATTCTTTGATCAGCAAATATTCGTTTGGTGACAGCTTGGAAGACATGATTAAATTAATTAAAAATCAGGATCGTTATCTGTTCAGTTTGATGCATTTTGAAGGATTTGAAGAACAGGTTGAATCTGTTTGTGATACCTTCCAAGAAGAAAATTCAGAGAGTTTAAGTAATGAATTGGAAGATGATGAGGAGGATATCTTAGCTATTTTCGAAGGAACAACTGGCGCATCAGGCATCACGTTTTCTGCAACCAATAGCGGATCTAGTGGAGGCGGATCACATACATCGAAAGTAAATCGACAGAATGCGTCATCCGGAAAGAAGCAAGAAAATCGGGTTAAGAAATCTTTGGAAAAAAATGGTTATGTAGTCAATCATGTTTCAAAAAAAACCGATGGTAAACATTATGATTTTGAGTATAAAAAGGATGATGATGTGCAATGGCGTTTATTGGAAGTGAAAAAAGATTCCGGCGGATATTTTTTCTTAAGTAAAGACGAAAAAAACACAGCATTGTGTACAGAAAATGCTGATAAATATGATGTTGCAATTGTAAATGAAAATGGAATTTACATTATAAAAAGTTTATTTAACTTAGGTGACGAACGTTTTGAAAGTAATGATAAGTTTACTGTTGAAACAACGGAATACAAGATACATTATAAATTAAACGATAATGAAAACAAAGATTAAGAAATGCTGAGCCTACAACAAGCCATAGAAATACAAGAATCTATCAAATCTTATCTGCAAGCTACTTTTACATTCCGTAAAAAGAAAGTGGCAAAAGCTTTTGAAGATTTTATAGAACACCCCACAAAAGGCATGTTCAAAGGGCCGTTTGTGTCTTTAAAACTCCGGTTTGTAAAAGCCGAAGCCCACGAAATTGAAAAAATCCCGTTGACCATAAAACCAACATGGCCACCGTATGACCATCAGGTAAAAGCCTGGACAAAATTGGCGACCAAAGGAAAATTGCCCGAAGCCACCATTGTAACCACCGGAACAGGCTCGGGAAAAACCGAATCTTTTCTTTACCCTATTTTAGATTATTGTTTTCAGCATCAGCATCGTCCAGGTGTGAAAGTGATTATTCTCTACCCGATGAATGCTTTGGCTACCGACCAAGCTAAACGTTTGGCCGAAATGATAGCCGAAGATGACCGCCTGAAAGGAAAAATAAGAGCCGGACTTTTTATTGGCGAAGGCAATGGCCCAAAAGGACAGTTCCCAAAAGTGATGGGCGAAAACCACATTATTGAACACCGAGATAGTATTTTAGATTCGCCACCCGATATTCTTTTGACCAATTTTAAAATGTTGGATTATGCATTGATGAAGCATAACTTTCACAAATTATGGTCTTATAATCTGCAAGATACTTCCCTGTTTCAGTTTTTGGTTTTAGATGAATTGCACACCTATGATGGTGCACAAGGAACCGACGTTGCCAATTTAATAAGAAGACTTAAATTAAAATTAAAACTGCCGCCACACCAATTGTGTGCAGTGGGAACTTCGGCTACCATTGGTTCAGGAGCAGACGCACCGGCATTGTTGGCAGACTATGCTTCCAAAGTTTTTGGCGAAGCCATTACCACTGATGCCATCATTACCGAAAACAGAATCACGCCACAACAATTTTTTGAAGCAGAATCAGATTTGGATGATTATATTCCAGATACCGCAGTTTTAGATGATTTGGTTTATACAGAACAGTATGGTTTTGAAGCCTTCATCAAACAAAATATCGAAATCTGGAAACTTGACCAAAGCAAATTATCGCAAGGATTATTGAAGCTGAAAATTGTACGGGATTTGGTTTCGGTTATCAATAAAAATAAAGGCATACAACTGGTAGCCGATGTTATCCGGGAGCTATCTATACTCAACGAAGCCTACCGAAGCATCCCACAATGGAACCAAACACATCAATATAATCCCAAAGAACGAGTATTAGAATCGCTCTTCGCCATCATTTCTGAAGCAAAAGATATTGATAATCCGCGGTCGCCATTTATGTATTTGCAGGTGCAACTTTGGGTGCGGGAATTGAGCGGAGTACAATATACGCTGGAGAAAAATGCCGCATTTTCGTTTAGAGACCAGGTGGATGCAAAGCAAGAAATAGCTGCCTTGCCACCTTGGTATTGCCGGGAATGCAATAGCTCTGGCTGGCTGGGTGTGAAGCTGGAAAACAGTGATGCTTTCACAAAAGACATCAACGAGGTGTACGAAAAATATTTTTCGAAAAATAAAAATGTCTATTTCCTATTGCAGGAAAATGAGCTTTCTTACGACGATTTTTCGGCAACGGGCTATCAACCCGACGATAATCTTTCTATAAAAATAAATGCCACCACGCTCAAAATTCTGGATAAAGACGATGAAGGATTGGGCATACAGGCATTACGGAAACTTAAAGAAAATAAAATAGAAGACATTTGCCCATGTTGCAATACCAGCGGAACTATGGCTATTGTGGGAACCAAAATCCCTACATTAAGCTCCATTGCCATTAGCCAAACTTTGGCCACCGATTTGGATGCGGCAACCGATCAAGAGCGGAAAATTCTGGCATTTACCAATTCTGTGCAGGATGCGGCACACCAGGCTGGTTTTGTGGAAGGCAGAAATTATCGTTTTGCCTTAAGAGCTTCGGTACAAAAAGTGATTAATGAGCAAGAAGGAGCTATACGTTTAGATGAGCTGGCCAATGCTTTTATAGAATATTGGAAACAAAATGGCGACGAAACCGGGAAGGAATCGCTGAATGGTTATCTCTATCGTTTTTTTCCAAAAGATTATATCGGGAAATCTTCTCCCAAAGATTTTTTGCTCGGTACAAAATATGCTCCTCATTTTTTAAAAGAGTTTGATTGCAGGATACAATGGGAAATTTACTCAGAGTTTGGTTTCAACTCAAAAATTGGTCGTACGCTGGAAAAAACAGGTGCCTCATCGGTTTATTTTGATAAAGAAAAACTACACAAAACCTGGGGTGAGGTTGCAAATTGGATTACCCAAAACGATGTAAGCGGTACAATTGGTAGAGATGCATTTATAAAATTCACCAATCTTATTTTGCACAGAGCCCGTAATCGTGGTGCGATAGACCATTTGTATCTTTCTAAATTTAGAAATGAGCCGAAGATATGGAATTTAAATTGGGAGAAAGATGGCCGCCATTTTCTGAACCAAAAATTCGCAAAATATTCTCGTATTCCCCGGGTATTGACGAATCAGCAAGCCAGAGAAAATTTGCTGGATACCACCCGTGCCAAAACATCCAATTGGTTTCATTCCTATTTTCAAAAAAGTTTTCCGCAAGCCGCCGTTACAATAGATTTTGTAAATGAGTTTTTTGAACAATGGACGCAGGCAGTTGTGAAAGTAGGTATTTTCAATACCGTCACTGCAGGCGAACAAGAAAATTATAGTATAGCTCCAGATGCCATTTGGATTCATAAAAACATAAAACTGTACCATTGCGATGTGTGCGAAGACGCTCAATATACTTATGATGATGCAGCCGTAATTGTAGATGGAAGCTGTGTGAATTATCGTTGTACAGGACATTACCAACTGAGCACACAAGTAAAAAACAATTATTACAAAGAAGTTTACAACAGAAACCGAACGCCAAGGGTTTTTGCGAGGGAACATACCGGTTTGCTGGAAAGAAAGGTAAGAGAACGATTGGAAGTGGACTTTAAACAAAGACCCAAGTTCAACTCCGTAAATGCATTGGTGGCAACCAGCACTTTGGAAATGGGTATTGATATTGGCAACCTGAATACAGCTTACAACAACAGCATTCCGCCATTGCCATCTAATTTTTTGCAGCGAGTGGGTCGTGCCGGTCGTAGCTCAGGTGCTGCATTGATTGTGAATTTTGCAAAGAATCAAAATCACGATTTGTATTATTTTACCGACCCCATGGAAATGATGGCCGGAGAAGTAAATACGCCGGGGTGTTATCTGGAAGCAAAAGATATTTTGAGAAGGCATTTTACTGCTTATTGCTTTGATAGCTGGACTTCACAAAATCCCAATCAAGACGGGATTCCAACCTTTGTGCGTGACCTCAAAGTACAAAGCCAGGATTTGCTGGGCGAAACGTTTTTTATTAATCGCTTGTCTAAATTTATTGCTGAGAATTCTTCTTTGTTAAAGACCGATTTTCTGAAACAATATGATGAACGCATCAAAGAACAAATTTTTCCGGAAATAGAAACAGCACTGCAATCGGGTAGTTTTTATAGTGAATTGCTGAATGTTTTTATTCAAATAAAAGAAGAAATTTTCTTCCTTGAAAAGCGTAAAAAAGATATAGATAATGAGGTAACTACCTTGAGTTTAGCTAAAGGCGACCCATTGTTTGATGAATATGTAAAAGAGAAAAAAAATCTTAATGGTATAAAAAAATCTATTGTTGCCCGCAATGTTTTAGAACATTTGACCAATGAGGGTGTATTGCCTAATTATGCTTTTCCAGAAACAGGAGTGCGTTTAAATGCCCATGTTTTAAGCTCAAAAGTAGAAGAAAGTACCACGTTGAACCCCGACAAGGATTTTGAAATAGTGCGTTCTGCTTCTCAAGCGATTAAAGAACTGGCACCAGAGAATTATTTTTACACCCAGGGCTACCGTTTTGAGATTTCGGGCGTGAATACCTTTGACTGGAGCGACCAAGCCAATTTTCACCAAAAGAGATTTTGCTCAAAATGCGACCACATTGAAACTGCAGCATTAAGTAAAGCTAGCAACTGCCCCAAATGCGGCGATGCCTCTTGGTCGTCATCATCCAACGTACACCGTTTTCTGAAAATGACCAATGTGAAATCATTTAATAATGCAGCCAAAGCATCATTAAGCGATACCAATGATGAACGAGACAAACAGCAATATCAAGTGATGGATCACGTGTTGCTAGACACTAAAACCTCGGAAGGTGCTTGGATATTGAAAGATATTCCTTTCGGGATAGAATATGTGAAAAGTGCCGTCATCACATCTGTCAACTATGGAAGAAAAGATGGCAACGATGCCAGAAAAATAAGAATAAATGATACAGAAGCACTCACTAAAGGATTTGTTACCTGCAAGCACTGTGGCAAATCTGTTTCTGCGACCCACTTGATACAAGAAACAAAAGATTTCCATTATGGCTATTGCAAGCACAAAGGGGTGAGATATGATGCAGGTAATACAGCTGTTTTTGAAGAGTTGTATTTTTTTAGGGAAATGCAAACAGAGGTGCTTAAGATAGTTTTACCTATTCAAGAATTTAATAGTGAAGCCGATATTCGGATGTTTCAAGCTGGATTGGAGCTTGGTTTGAAGAAATATTTTAAAGGAAATCCGGGCCATATTCATATTCAACCCTACAGAGAATTTAATCAAAATACCGATAAATTTGACCGCTTTCTGTTGTTGTATGATACCATTCCTGGTGGAACAGGCTATTTAGAGCAATTATTTGATTACAAAGAATTTACCTTGTTGTTGCATTTGGGTTATGAAGCGATTCGGGATTGTAGCTGCCAACTGGATGCTCATGATGGTTGTTATAAATGTATTTATAGCTACGGAAATCAATATAACAGAGCCGATTTAAGCCGGAGCAGAGCAGAAAAATGGTTTGCAAAAATTTATGAAAAAACAGAAGAGTGGGTATTGAATAATAATGGCCTCACCTCAATTACAAATTCTGGAAAAATTGAAGAATCGGAGCTGGAAGAGCGATTTATTAAATTATTATCTATTTACATAGCACAGCAAAAAGGATGCAGCTTTATTGAAAAGAAGGAAAATGGAACGGTTTATTATGAGATGCAATTAAATGATGGCGACACCAAAGCATTGTACTGGATAAGACCACAAGTTGTTTTGGGACCCAAGGATGGAATTGAATTTAGCACCCGAACCGATTTTTTGATTGTGTGTGGAAGCTATAATTATCAGGGAAAAGAATACAGAGATTCCACTAAGAAAATAGCTGTTTATTTAGATGGTTTCCAGTATCATGCTTCCGAAGAACATAATGTTTTTGAGAGAGATATTAAAATCAGAAAGGCGATTGTGGAACAACAACAATACACCACTTGTACCCTTACCTGGGATGATTTGAATCTTTTTCAACAACAATTAAATGGCGATAAAAAGGCAGAAGATGAATTATCGCAATTGTTTGACACCAATTTTTCTCTTAATTATCAAAAATTGTTGCAGACCCTCACTGCCGAAGAACGTGTGAATTATGCTTTAGGAAAAAATAATGTACAGCGACTGTTACAGGGAATGACGCAACCAAGTATTATTTGGAATAAATCCTGGCATTTGTATCTGGGTTCCTGGACTAAAAAATTTATGGAACCATCCTTTAATCCAGAACAATTTTCTTTAGTTGTTACAGGTAAACTTACGCAGGATAGCTATATAAAAGAAAACAGAATTAAAGATTTTAATGCTTTAATTCCTGTTCAATACGATGCTACATTTTTGTTTTGCGAATGGAATATTTGGGTAAATATCGGGCAGCAAAAAGTCTTGTCGACCATTACTTTAAATGAGTTTCAAAACATAGATAAATCTCAATGGAAATTGTATTGGAGCTTGTTCAATGTTTTTCAGTCTTCAGATGAAACCAAATTTGATAACGAGACCGAAGATGAAATAATAGTTGATTGGGAAAATGAAGTGGTCGGCATGTATGAATCTTATCTTCATTCTATTATTAAAAAAGCGATAGAAAAAGGATTTATAACGAAAAGCAATGCCGATTATTTAGATTCATGGTTAGATGAAGAAGGCAACGTTTTGGCAGATGCAGATTTAGTATTATCTGATTTGAAAATAGCCATACAGCCCAGTACATTGGAATCTGAACAAGTATTTCGAAATGCAGGATTTAAAATTTATAGTAAAGAAGAGGTTGGTTCAATTATATTATAAACCACGACAAAAGAACAAAACAAAAAAAAGATGAAATTATTTATATATGATAAATTTTGGGATGCATTCCTTAACATTAATAAAGGAACTCAAAGTAAAATCACTGAGTTTATCAGCAAGTTTAGAACCAATTCTAAAAGTGCTGCACTGAACCTCGAATCCATTAATATCTTTAAAGACCAAACACTTCGCACCGCAAGAATCGACCAAAAGTATCGTGCAGTTTTGAAAGAAGTATCTCCCGGAGAATTGTACTTATTGGTTTGGGTAGATAATCACGATGAGGCAATGGATTGGGCAAAAAATAAAATAATTGATTGGAACGAGCAAACCCAAGCGTATCAGGTATTCAGTGTTGATGAAGTGGTGGCAACTTCTGCAGCAATTCCAAAAACATCAGAGAATTCATTGTTTATGGGGAAATATATGCAAGATGATTTGTTAGCCATCGGTGTACCAGAAGTATTGATGCCATCAGTTTTTAAAGTAGAAGATATTGCAGGATTAGAAAAACTGGAAACGTATCTTCCTACAGATGCTTTTGAAAATTTATTTTATCTCTTAGATGGGGCATCACTAGAAAGCTTGAAAACGGATATTCTTGAAGGTCAGTATAACGACAATCAATTAATGAGCAAAAACAACGCTCGTTCTTTTATTGAATATACAGATGATGAAATTTTAAATGAAGCACTACGAGGTTCTTTGCAAAAGTGGAAATATTATCTGCACCCATCACAATCGTCTTTTGTAAACGGAAATTTTAAAGGTCCATTAAAACTGTCGGGAGGAGCAGGCACGGGGAAAACCGTTGCAGCATTGCATCGTTTAAAATATTTAGCAACTCAAAGTAATACAGATCTGCCTATTTTATTTACAACCTATACCAAAGAACTAAGCGAAAATTTAGCCAGTTTAGCAAACGATTTAGACATTCCTCAACAACAATATAAAATTCTGAATATAGATGCATTGGCATTTCAACTGGCTCAGGAATTTGGATTGCGACAACCAACAGATAAAGTATTTGGAATGAATGCCGTGAAAAGTCCTGAAGAAGTTTGGGAAGAAGTAGTAGGCGAAAACCTAGCCACGTTTGATGAAGTTTTTTTAAAAGAGGAATTCGAAACAGTGGTGTTGGTTCAAAACATACAATCTGTAGAAGAATATCTAAGAGCAAGCCGTATTGGTAGAGGAAAAGCAATTTCCAGAAAGCAAAGATTAGAAATTTGGAAACTCATAGAATTGTTTTTAGAAAAGAAATTAGAACGGAATTTATATTATAAAGAAGAGATTTATAATATGGTGTCCAGCTATCTGCAAGAAAAAAAGAAAAATGTATTTTCTCATATTATAGTTGATGAGCTGCAAGACTTTTCTAATGTAGAATTAAGCTTTATCCGTTCGCTTTGTCAAGAGGGTGAAAATGATTTATTTCTGGTGGGCGACCCGCTGCAAAATATCTATCAACGAACTATCAATTTTTCAAAAGCAGGCATAAATATCCGTGGCAAAAGAAGTAAGCGACTTCGTATTAACTATCGAACAACAGAAGAGATTAAAAATCTAGCCATATCTGTAATTGCTGATGAAAAGTATGACAATTTTGACGGTGAAGAAGAATCCAAAGCAGGCTATCTATCGCTATTTCACGGCAAACGGCCTGAGTACCATCTTTATTTATCCAAAGAACAAGAGTTGGAGGCTGTCAAAGATCATATTCAAACTCTTTTGGATGCCAGCGTACATTATAATGAAATTGTAATTGCTGCACGTACTAGAGATAGTGCAAATGATTTTAGAAATTATCTTCACCAGAACAACATACCTTATGTAGATAAACATTTGTTGACAGTTAAAAACGAAGGAATAAGAATTGCCACTTTTCACGGATTAAAAGGCTTGGAATTCAAACACGTATTTTTAGTGGATATTAATGATAGAACGTTACCAAAATTACCGTTCGATTTTAATTCTTTAACAGACATTGAAAAATCACAAATCATCAAAGCGGAAAAATCACTTTTTTATGTAGCAGTTAGTAGAGCAGTTCAAGGATTATGGATGAGCGGAGTAGGTACTAAATCTGAATTTATTAGAATTTAGATTAGTTTTATAATTTCTTATTATAAGGTATTTAAGTGAATTTTTTAAAGAGCTAGCTCCAAAAATAACATTTTTAGATAATACTTACTATGAAAGCAAAAAACTCATACCAAAAGATATTATGATAGCTCTTAAATTTTTATTATGATAAATTTTAATAAGATAATTAATGATAAAAAATGGAAACAGTAATAGTTGACGTACCAAGTTAAGAAATCAAACACTTTACGCAAATTTAAAAAGTTTAATGCTAAAATTGTTTTTCAAACTTCAAAAACCAAATACTGAAACTGTTTAAGCTATGAAAGAAGTTAAAGCTGGTAAATCCTTATTCGACCATTAACTACTATCAAAAAACGATTGCTTGTATTTTAGTGTATATCCCTGCGAATTTGGATGGATATGCGCTACTAAATATCAGATATAATCAAGTTAGCACCAATTTTATGAGCGACATTGAACCAAATAAAAAAGAACTTCAATTTTTAACTTTAGCATATAATCGCTTCTACGATATATATGAGGAAATAATGGATGATACATTTTGGAATAAAAACGAATGGGAACGATTTTCTAAAATCAAACAGGCATTTTCTATATATGCAGAATTGTTAAATTATGAACCACTGAAATGGGTAATAGAGAAACTAAAGACAGCCAGACCACCGATGGAATCTGAAATAGGCAGTGAGCTGTTTAAGTTTGTTCGGAATGTACTTGCACACTTTCCATTTTACAAAAGCTGGGACGATGTTTGGGTAAATAATTCCCTCGTAAACTGGTATAAAGATGGTCAGACAATCGACAAATTTTTAAAGAAATATGAAGGACATAGTGAAGTTAAATATCGTTTTTGGGAACCCGAAAAGAAGAAGATGACATATTTAACAGTAAGTTTTCCACCGGAATATTTGAATGACTCTAAAGTTTTCTTGAAAGACGTTATTACAGAAAAAGAAGGTGTAAAATTTTCTTTTATCCTAATGCGACAAATTATGAATACACAAGTTGAAGAAATAAAACTTACTAACTAATATGGAGAAGCTTTTAAATAATATATTTCGAGAATCAAATAACCAGTTCTTAGAGCAAGAAATGGACAATATTTCAAATGATGTCATTGAACGAAATTTATGTGGAAGACTTGCAATATACTTGAATGATAAAATTAGAGAAAATAAGTTGATTGACTATTTTGTAGACACTGAATACAACAGAAAACAAAATGGACAAGTCAAAACAATCTTAGATGATGAGTTTAATATAATTAATATAAATTGTGACATTATTGTTCATAGTCGGGGAAATAATATTTCTGCTGACAATTTGATCGCAATTGAAATGAAAAAATCAAATAGACCCGAACAAGAAAAAATTACTGACAAAAAAAGACTTAGAGCATTAACTAAAGAAAGTTATGATGATATTTGGTCTAATGATGGTGTTACACTTCCTGAACACGTTTGTGGTTATATTCTAGGATATTATATTGAACTCAATATTAAGGAAAAACAATGTTTGATTGAAGTTTATAAAAAGGGAAATAAAACAAACGAGTGGACACAGGAATTCTGAAAAAAAACTGTTGCTAACATGAACTGTGTAAAAAACCAAACATTTTAAGCACTTTTTACAATAAAATTATCCAGGTACGCTGTTTTGTTTTTTACTACCCCAAATACAATCTTGAGCAGCTTGTTGCACACTGCAATTACAGCTGCTTTTTTGTTTTTTCCTTTCTCTACCAGTCGGTCAAAAAGGGTCTTACATTGAGCATTGGTTTTCTTCGCATTTAGGGCACACATGTACAGAATATGGCGCAACTGTTTTCCGCCCTGTTTGCAGATACGAGCCCGTCCACGGATGCTGCTTCCGCTCCGATATTCTGTGGGACTCAGACCTGCATAAGAGATCAATTGTTTATACGAATTCATGTCTTTAAAACCTTGGGTATAGATGATCAGCTCTGCTGCAGCTCTTCTTCCAATGCCTTTTACGCTGGTAACCAGTTTCAACATTTCTGCTTCCCAGGCAATGAGTTTCTGTTGCAGAATTATCTCTAAATTCTGCTTCTCTTCTCGAAGTTTTTTGATGATTTTCTCAAAGCTTTTTTCAATTGTTTTTGTGTCAAAAGGACACTTTTTAATGCTGTGAATCTGATTGCTGAACTTGGTAATTTCTTTCGTCAGATCATGGATCGCATTATTTAAAGAACGGCACTCAAAGTACTCTGTATCGGGCATTGCGTAAATTTCAGGTCGGCGTTCAATACCATATTCATAGATTCGTTTTGCATCTTTTTTGTCTGATTTATTACGTTCCAAATGCATCTGGATGTAGCGCTTGATCTGCAGCGCATTCACAACACTAAAAGCAATATTCTGTTCCTTCAAAAAGAAAATCAAATGTAGGTGATAAACTCCCGTAGCTTCCATCACAAAATGAGTTTCCCGGCCTGCTGATCTGATCATTTTCCGAAATCCGGTAACCGTATTTGTGACCTGTAAATGTTGAAGATTTCCTTCTTTATTTTTAAAATAAAGATCTACCGTCTCGCTGGAAACATCAATACCGCAGTAGTTGTTTTTTTCTTCCATTTTTTATACTTTTATTCTTTCTTGAGAGAACAATTCTTGACTGCAACCAACGATCCTAACACGAACTTTATGTTCAAATAAACTGTACGGTTTCGAGCAAGAAAATGAGCAGGGATAATCATGTTAGTGAAGCTTAAATGCTTAAAGGGTTTGCCTATCTTATTCTGCTCATTTGTTCTTTCTTTTTTATAGTTTTATATTTAATAAATTTAAGGAATTGCAAACATAGGAAGGGTTTTGCAATAGTGGGGCGAAACTGCAAAGTTTAACGGTTTTTCTTCGATTGAAAGAAATTCTGTACAAAATTGAAGATTTGTGTTCCGATTACCCCAACATCGTAAAGCCCCGAAACGTTAGGTAACATTTTATGAGCAAAGCTTTAAAATTACTATTGGATGAAGAAACAACTGCCATTTGGGATTTTGTAAATTCTAAATGCAAGGTTAAACTTGTATCTGACTACAATTATTCTGTCAATATTATCGAGCGAGAAATTAAAACAAATTTAGCAACGATTTGGTACAATCAATTTAACTTGCGTCCAGACTACTTTGCTCATGAACTTTTACATGTAAAAATTAACTGTGAAGGTTATATAGTTTCAAAATTGATTGATAAATTATTTTGGAATTTTCCCGTCGTTGCTCAAACTTGGGATCGTCCATTCCGTAATTTAGTTGGTAACATAGTTGACCACGAGAAAATGTTTCTAGAATATTTAGAATTGGGATTTGAAAAAGATGAATTTGTTGGTGACTTTTACGAACGAAAATGTACAGCAACTGAGATTAACATCGAAATGAATTTTTGCTCACATCCAAGTATACATTCATACAAGTACATAACCGCCAAGTTTTTCTTAATTAAAGGAACACTCGATTCTAGTATAAACTATGATGAAGAATTAAAATTATTTTCAAGATTAGCTCCAAAACTATATGAAAGTCTTGACATGTTTTGGAATTCTCTCTTATCGATAAGAAAACCGTATGAAAAAGAAATACAAGAAAAAGTTGTAACAAATTTACTAGCTAATCTAGAAGAAATTTATATGCAATTATAAAAACGTTACCTAAAAGCCTTTAACCATAATCGCGGAGTTTTCGGTAGCCGAAAGTTGCAGTTTTATGAAGAAAGTTTATCTTAGGTAGAAAGAATTCGGTTCGTTTTAATCCAAGAATGACGGTTACAGGCGAAACGTTATGCACCACCTCCGTAGGAACTGACGCTGAATTTCCAATCAATAAGATACTTCGCAACAAAAACACTGACATCCCGCATTGCCGAGCTACATATTGCAATGGAAGGGCAAAATTGAAGCGCGGGCATAACAGGCGTTTGGCGTGATTGCTGATTTAATGGTGAAATCATATTCATGTTTAGCAAGAAATTTTATGATTAACAGGAAACTATCGGTTCAGTATTTCGCGATCTCGTCAAGCACTGGGACGTTGTAAGCAATTTTTCAGAATCGAAGAAAAAAACGGTAAGAAATTGTGTTTTTGAATAATTTATTCGCATTTTTACTGAAAACTATAAACTATGAAAAAGACACTGGTCAAATGGATATTTGTGAAAATTCTTCTACCTCTATCTGAAGACTTAATTAGATATGTTGCAAAAGCATTATCTAAATATTTTCTTGACTTAACTAAAGAAAAAATGGGCAAATGGAAAATGAAAGAGGAAGAAAGTGCTACAACAGAGGCTGAGAAAGAATTTTACGGAAAAAAATGGGATGATCGAATCAACGATATTGAGAAAATGAAAAGCTCGATGGATGAAAAGATTGACCAAATTGTAAAAGAAGCAATGGAAAAGTCTGAAAAAAGGGTTGAACAAATTCAGAACACTAAATCAGAGCCGGAGATGCTTGAAGCGCCGTAATAGTAAAAATTTCCTGCAACAAATGGTAAGCGAAATTGCCAATTTGTAAAGCCGGACGTTTTATTTCACGCAGAATTATTATATTGACAGCGAAAATTCAGCTCCCATTTTGGGCGCCTTCGTTAACCCTCAATAAGTTAAGTGCTATTAAAATCTCAAAAAACGATAGTTTTAAAATATACCTAATTATCAAAACATATTACAGTGAGCCGATTAAAAACATTAATCGGCTCATACATTTTAGTGTATTTGTGCGGAACAAATTGTTTAATCACTTCATGGAATATATTTGACAATTAGAAGATTTCCCGCAATTCGTATTTGATAATCACGAAATCGTTCCGCAAATTCAACAGTTTGCACATCAAACTTTTATTAGGAAAAGGTACTTAAGATTTCCTTCCGAGCTTTGGGAGAATTAAACTATTAGATTAATTAAAACTTTTTAATAAAAAATTTAAGCTTTACTTATAAGGATTCTAACTTTAATTTTGTCCTTAAAAATATATGAAGATTGAGGTGTACAGATGAAATGTATCCATTATCACTGTAGCATTCGGGAAATGTTAAATATTTGATTTTTAGTAACTTATAAAGTTGGAGGTGTACAAAAGTAGTACAAATGTGCATTTAAATTTTATGATCAAACATTGTAAAATACTGTTTTACAAGTACTTAACATGACGAGATTCGTGCGGAAAAGTAGAAAAAAAAGATGTTGCAGCATCTTAATCGTGTACCACTTTTGTACACCTTGATCTGCTTAAACCACCATCAATAAACACTTCTTTAGATACTGTATCGGGAAATAACCTATCCCTGTAAGCTCATATAAGTACTGCTATTCTCCTTGAGTCGAGGATTTTTTCATTCAGAAATATTTTTATTATTTTTATTACAACTAATTATTAATAATTCAAACCATGAAAAATCTATTATCTCTTATCTTATTTTTTGTGTCATTAACTGTATATTCTCAGACTAGATTGACAAAGGATTATAATATATATGCCTATTATCAAGGGGACAACAGTGTTAAGGATAAAAATTACATTTGGATTAAAAATGATGAGAATTCATATTATATGAATTTTCCTACAACAGCATCTGGACTGCAAAATATTATTGACCTCTCAAAATACATCCTTATGTTATCTGAAGTTGAAAATCCTACTTCTGATCAATCGGTTCTACCTGATAATTTTTATGACAAACCTAACTTAATTGCTTTAAATGAACTAATCTCACAAAATAAAGCATTTATAAGAACGAATTTTACTATTAGTGATAAAGAGCTTTTAGTATCTTGTGTCAATGGAAAATATTTTTTATTAATAAGTGAAAAATAGGTATTTCACAAATTTTTTCTTCTAAGTAATTAAACCATAAGTAATTTCCTCTGCTCTTTAAACTTAACAAATATAATTATGTTACAGACTTAATAACATACCATGTTTGTTAAAGTTTCAATGTCTATGGTAGCTTATACTTCAAAGTCATGGTTTTTTTATCTCACTACAATTTTTATAGTAATCTGCTTTAATATTAGTACATGGCGTGCGTGTAAAATTATTTCAGAAAAAATAAAAAAATATTTGTGTATTTCAATTTTATTCATAGATTTGTGAATTAACAAATCCTAATTACTATGAAAAAAATCTTTTATGCAGCTGCGGTTGCGTGCTTACTTGTATCTTGTGAAAACAAGTCAGATATTTCATCGAATGATGAGATAAATCAAAAAAAAATTGGTTCAGAAAGTCAAAATTTTGCCAGAATCGCATCAACCGATTTATCTGAGCAGCTGGGAGCGGTTGACTTGGAATACACTGACCTTTTCTTTGATTTAGGGGTAAATGGTATAACCAAAACAAAAACGAACGGAGTTGATTCTTTTGACTTTGTAACTGAAAAAGGCTTTATTTTTAGAGGCCTTCCTTACGATTTTAAAGATTTTCATTTTACGGTCGATAATAATGAATTAATTCTCGGTGATATAAAAATCACATACAAGCAGGGAATTCCATATTTAGTGAGAGGTTCTATTATTATTAAAGTAGATGATGTTACAGACCATATTGTTGACACCGATATCAATACGATGGCCATTTTACTTGCTTTTGACGAAATAATGTCTTCAGATCCTAAATCAGACTTTGCGGATTATTCTAGTAGAATGTTGGCTACTCGTCCATGTGCATGGTGGAATACAATGACTGTAATGGGAATAGGAGCTACATCGGGTGGAGCAGAAGCAGATTTATACAATGCTACTATTCAGGCTGCGAATGATGGGACACTTCATAATTGTGTTTCTTTAGGTGGCATAACCGAGACAAATTTGGGATTTGTGAAAATAGCTAGACAATCTTTTTGCTGCCCATAATATCTAATTTTGTTAATGAATTTAAGTAAATATATAGGTATATTCAGAGCAATTGCTTTGGTATCGTTGTTATTAATGCTTGTATTGAAATTCCTAACGAGCAGCAATGTAATGACTACAATCTTCTTTTATATTGCCGTCATTAGTTGGACAATTGTTATAGGGCATTTTCTTTATTCAATGTATATAAAATCATATATAGATTGATAAATAAAATTATATTTTATTATACTTCTGCAACAGCAGAAGTATTTTTTTTATCATCATACACACGTGAAGCATATGTTTAATAAAATATTTTCAGATTTATTGATGTAAGCTAAAATAATCTTATCCCAACGTAGCATAGCAATTTTATTAAAATTCTGCTGCAATATCATCGGTAAAGCAATAGATCCATTGTTCGCCGGGTTCTGATGAGATGATCACAGGATGAGATTCTTTTTTACAGTGATGAGACATGTGCTGCATAGAAGAAGAGTCACAGCATAAAGTCACTCCGCAAGTTTGGCAGGTACGGAGATGTACCCATTGAGATCCCTGTTCTACACATTCTTTGCAAACGTGTTCTTTTGCTGTTTTTAGTTCTTTTAGGTCCAAAATATGGACGCAAATTTTGTTTTTCATGATTCTAGACTATTATAGTTTTGATAAATATTGATGAACTTGAGTTACTGCCATTGCGTCTTCTCCAACGGCAGAAGCCACTCTTTTTACGGAATTAAACCTCACATCTCCTGCCGCAAAAGAACCCGGAACACTGGTTTCCAGATGATACGGTGGCCGGTCGAGTTGCCAGCAATTCAGGAACTGATCAAGCCCATCCAGGTCATTGCCGGTGTAAAGATACCCGTTCGGATCTCTGCATATTGCAGTTTCTGACGCCCATTCTGTGTTGGGTTTCCCAGCTATGCAGATGAATAATTTGGAAGTTTCGTGCCATTGCTCGGTTCCAATCTATACATAAGTATAGGAGATCTAAAATATCCAATTTCAATAAATTATGCTTCGGGAGGAAGGCCACCTTCATCACCCCAATGATTCTCATAAATTTAACAGAATTAAGGAAAATAGAAGGTTTGTCTTTTTGTTAGATATTTGATAATATTTTTAGAGATATATATAATTTTTATTTAGATATTATTTAAATATTTATTAATTTAGCATTCTAGCATTTAAATAATATAGCCTATGAAACAACATCTTTACAATATTACAAATCCTTTTTTCTTTAATTCAACCTAAAATCAATAACAGTTAAAAACACATTTATCTAAATAAACAAATAATGAATTATTGTTTAATTAATAAAAATTATATAAATGTGAAAAAACTCTAGTTATTTTCTCAGCTATTTTACTATCAATGTAAAGTTTTGGGTGCAGTATGAATGATGGTAGTGCTCATTGTACAAGTAATACGATATTATTTACAAGTAAGATAACTTCGAATTTATATAAAGGATATATTCTCCATCTGATTGTGCAGCTGTATAACCTTCAGGAATATAGTAGCTGTCTATACAAAAGCCTTTAGCATAACCAAATCACCAATTTACCGGTGAAAATGGGAGCAGTGGGTTTAAAGCATATGTTTAATACGTTAAATTTAAAATTATGAAAAAAATTACACAACAATCGAAGCTTAAGATATTGGGATTGAAAACTAAAGCCTCGTTTTTAATATTATTTGGTGCTATTTTGTCTGTTACTCAAATACAAGCACAAACTTTCTCTTATACAGGAACTGTACAATCGGTAACCCTGACTCCAGGTTCATATCAGATAGAGATGTGGGGAGCTGATGGAGGTGATGCACTTAAGGGAACAGGCGGTAAAGGTGGATATAGTGCAGGAAATTTAGTAGTTACTACCTCTACAACTTATTATATTTATGTTGGAGGTAAAGGAGCCACGGTAACGAGTTCGACACCAGGTGGATGGAATGGAGGCGGTGGCTGCTTAGGCACATATACTACCGGTTATAATGGAGGAACAGGCGGTGGTGGAACTGATATCAGAACTACTCAAAATACGACGTATGCGGACAGAATAATTGTTGCTGGCGGCGGTGGCGGTGGTACCGGTTATAGTACTTATACCGGAAATGGAGGTAATGGAGGCGGTGCTACTGGAAGTAATGGAGGAAGTAGCCGCGGAGCAACTTATGTAGGTGGTGGTGGAAGTCAAACCGCAGGAGGTACATCAGCAACCGGGGGGATAACCTCTTATTCTTTAGCCGGAGCATTAGGAATTGGTGGAAACTATTCAAGTACAGGAACTTTGGGTGGTACTGCCGGCGGCGGCGGATATTATGGTGGTGGCAGTGGGCACTGGGGAGGAGCCGGCGGCGGTGGTTCTTCGTACGTTGGCGGTGTGACAGGTGGCGTAACCATACAGTTTGGTCAGCCAGGTTTTATTACTAATCCTGATACTTCGGGTAACGGGAGGGTTAATATTACTAATTTTTTGTCAACAGCTGAGGTAAGCAGAAAGAATGATATAAGTATTTATCCCAATCCAGCGACAGATTTCTTAAACGTAACAAAAGTTTCAGATAAAGCAACATATAAAATTTATAACGTTGCAGGGCAGATTGTAAGTGAGGGACGTATGGAGAGTGGAATAATTAATGTTTCAGCATTGACAAAAGGTACTTATGTGATTGTTATTAAAGATAAAGCAAACGATTTGTTTAAATCTAAATTTATTAAAAATTAGCAAACTATTTAAATTTAAAGAATATGTTCTCCTACTTTTGTTAATGGATTGTATGTAATCAATATTCAAGATTTCACAACTTCGATTCAGAAGAAATCCGTTAAGGAATAACAATTATTTAATAATTTTTTGAATGAATGAACTCTCAGAAATGAGAGTTTATTTTTTTTACCATTGTAAAATTTTTAAGTGAACAATATTACAATACCAAAGATATAGTGTAATATAATCATTGGTTTATAAAATCTAAAGCAATTAAAAGGGGAGGGATATAGCCTTTAAGAAAAAAGCCGTTCAATTATGCAGCGAGATGGCTATTTTTCAGAATTAGCCCGGGAACTGGGTATAAAAGTATTCTAATTTAAAATTGCCGATTGATGGTTTGCTGTAAACTTAAATTTTCGAAGTAAAATATCTAGAATCTTTTTCAAAAAAACATCACAATATCAACATAAATTAATTAAACACGCAAATTGCATCAAACTTGAATAAAGAGATGTAAATTGAAATGGGTATTTAATTTTATGTAGATTAAAATCTATTTCCTGGATTGGATATACTTTGTATTAACTCTTAAACGTTAACTATTTAAGTAAATCTTTTATTAATATTCTGCTGCAATATCATCGGTAAAGCAATAGATCCATTGTTCGCCGGGTTCTGATGAGATGATCACAGGATGAGATTCTTTTTTACAGTGATGAGACATATGCTGCATAGGAGAAGAGTCACAGCATAAAGTCACTCCGCAGGTTTGGCAGGTACGGAGATGTACCCATTGAGATCCCTGTTCTACACATTCTTCGCAAACGTGTTCTTTTGCTGTTTTTAGTTCTTTTAGGTCCAAAATATGGGCGCAAATTTTGTTTTTCATGATTCTAGACTATTATAGTTTTGATAAATATTGATGAACTTGTGTTACTGCCATTGCGCCTTCTCCAACGGCAGAAGCCACTCTTTTTACGGAATTAAACCTCACATCTCCTGCCGCAAAAGAACCCGGAACACTGGTTTCCAGATGATACGGTGGCCGGTCGAGTTCCCAGCAATTCAGGAATTGATCAAGCCCATCCAGATCATTGCCGGTATAAAGATATCCGTTCGGATCTCTGCATATTGCAGTTTCTGATGCCCATTCTGTGTTGGGTTTCCCACCTATGCAGATGAATAATTTGGAAGTCTCGTGCCATTGCTCTGTTCCTTGATTACTGTTGGCAATTTTGATCCGTTGCAGATAATCATCTCCTTCAAGTTCGGTGACCTGTGAATGATACAGTACAGCAATGTTTTTAATGCTTGTAATTCTTTGTATAAGATAATCGGAAAGAGTATCCGAAAGGTTCCCTTTTCTGATCACCATAAAAACACGTTTGGCAAAACCGGAAAAATAAACCGCTGCCTGTCCCGCAGAATTTCCGCCACCAATAATATAGAGATCTTTATCTTTGCAGAAAGAGGCTTCGCTTGCACCCGCACCGTAATACACTCCTTTGTGGAAAAACCGTGCTTCATCGGGAAGATTGAGCCTCGCGTATTCTACACCTGTGGCGCAGATATTGGTTTTAGCCACCAGTTTTTCACCTGTCGCAAAATCTACGTGAATCTTATTATCGTAAAACGTTCCTTTTATCCCTTCTTTTAAAAGGAGTATTTCGACACCGAATTTTAAAGCCTGCTGTCTTGCGCGCTCTGCCAAATTTGCACCGGAAATTCCTTCAGGAAACCCCAGATAATTTTCAATCATCGAACTCGTACCGGCTTGTCCGCCGACGGCTTCCCGTTCTATCAAAATAGTTTTGAGCCCTTCTGAAGCGGAATATACGGCAGCGCTCAAACCGGCAGGTCCGGCGCCGTAAATGGAGAGATCATACTCTTTGTATTTCGGTTTGGTAATCCATCCCAGATTACACGCGATCTGTTCCAATGTTGGGTTTACAACTATTTTTCCGTCAGGAAACTCAATGACAGGATGGTTTTCAGGATTAGAAATGGTATTTTCAGGTTTGAGATCATTATTGGTAATATCAAACCATTCAAAATCTACAACACTTCTTTTTAAAAAATCTCTGATCGCATAAATTTCAGAAGAATCCGGGCTGCCGTAAAGTTTTAACTTATTCATGGCGAATCGTTTGCTGTTTTTTGATTTCACTTATCAATTCACAGTTTGAATTGCACCGAAATATAACTTTTTCTCTTAAAACATCAAAATTATTTTGCCAAAGAGATTAAATTTTCGATTTTAAGAAGAACGTCATCAATATCAAACGGTTTAGCGATAAATTCATCTGCATTGCATGCTTTCGTTACGTTTTCAGATTTCGCGTGTGCACTGATAATCATTACCGGAATTCCAGAAGTTTTAGGGTCTTTTTTCAACTGATTGCATACGTCTGTTCCGGATCCGTCAGGAAGCATTACATCCAGGATAAAAATATCAGGATTTACAGACTGGTCTCTTTTGTTGAATGCATCTACATTGGAAAAAGAACGCACATCATAATTTTCAAATGACAGGAGCAATTGTAATGCATCTCTAATGCCTGTCTCATCTTCTACGATAAAAATTGTTTTCATACCGTTGCTTGGCAAAAACAAAGCCAATTGTTGATAAGTGCTAAAAGTTTATTAAATATAATATATCATATCATACTTTCTTCTATACTTGCTTCACTAACAATATGAAAAAAGATTTCCGCAATTTTAATAATATTTTGTGTCAATAAAATTCCGAAGCTGAGCATATATTTATAACAATATACTATTATACGTCATCTTTTGTCGCAATACTGTAATAGCTTTGCATTAGAGAATCATCATATTACATTTAATTAAAACCCTTGTGGTATCTGTTAAAAAAAGTTAAATTCGCGAAAAAATTAATAACAACCAATACAATACATAATGATGAAAAAACACATCTTCAGTGCACTGCTTGTATGCAGCGTTGCCTTTATTTCTGCACAAGAAGTGCTTTGGCAGAAAGATATTGCGTCTTCCACGCAAGATTTCCTCTCGCAGGTGACAACCACCATTGACCAGCAGTACCTCATTACCGGCAGCTCCATTCAATCAAAAAAAATCTCTTCAGAAAGCAAGCAGAATACCGGCTACGATTTCCATATTGTAAAGCTCAACCAACAGGGTGAAGAAGTCTGGGAAAAATATTTCTCAGGCCAGAACCATGATTTTCTTTCAGCAACGGTAGCGACGCAGGAAGGCGGATTTCTTTTGGCAGGAACTTCGTTTTCCGGGAAATCATTCGATAAGAAAGAAGACTCGAAAGGCGGCTCAGATGCATGGCTGATCAGGCTGAATGAATTCGGGGACGAACTGTGGCAGAAAACTTTGGGAAGCACTTCCGATGAAGAAGCCAAAGCCGTCATCCAGACCACAGATCTAGGATTTATGGTGGCTGGAAACGTTCAGAGTTCCTCAAAAGGCTACGGTTCGAAAGATGTGTGGATTACAAAACTCGATAAAAACGGGAAAGAAACCTCCCAACTGATCATAGGCGGAAAAGGGGTGGATGAGGTAGAGAAAATGATTCCCACCAGAGACGGTGGCGCTTTACTCGGCATCTATTCCAGAAGTATAGTGGGAGGTTCTAAGAAAACCGAAAACTTCGGGGAAGGCGATTACTGGATCATCAAA
>NZ_JAOTEN010000002.1 GCF_025628965.1 Chryseobacterium gilvum | reverse complement strand
TAATCCTTACCACCCCGAAAGGCCTCTCCTTCGCTACTCTAAACTTATCAGTTTTTCAGTGCGGCAAAAGTAGCACCTTATCCCTTTACAATCCAAATTTATGTAACATTAAATTCATCTTTAATTCATAATCAAACATAAGTCCCTGAATAACTGATACAAAATTTAAACTGATGTTTTAATTTAGTTGAATACTGTACTGAACAAGAGTCGGAATGTTAAAAAATAAATAATGATTTTTGTTTAGAAGTATATATATGAAGTATATATAATATTATGCGCTAATCTTATGAAGCTATGAAAGCCAAAACTATTGACGGACGAGTAATTGACTATAATAAATACGTAATTGATTGGGCTAATCACCTATAAAAGTTCCTTCCTAGCCCCGATAGAAACGGCATCCTTTTTTGCGGGGGACGAAGCGAAGCGGAGATCCCCCGCAAAAAAGATACAGTGGAAAGCGGGAAAAAGCTCCCGGAAAAAATTGATTTTTAGAAAAATGGTAAAAACTTAAGAAGTTAACGCCATGAAAGCTATTATTATAAAAGCAGGATTAATTATCCTGCTTTATTTCTTTGTATATAGTGCTTAAAAATTCCCCGTACGATTTTTCCAAGCCAACAATGTCGCCACTTTTTAAATTTAATCCTCCTACTCCGGATTCATCAGGTTTAATTTTGGTAGCAGAAATTTCAAAATACTGATTGATCTGATCAGATTTGGGCTGCAATTTAATGGTTGAGCCTAAAAGTTTTTTGGTAGAAATAGTATAAAGCTCTCCCGGAATACTTTTGATTATTGTAAATGACCGCGGTAAAAATTCAAAATCCTTTTTATTGATGCTTATTTTTTGCTTTTTTTCTGAAGATGCAAATAGATAAATCTGTCCATTCTGATTTTCCAGTTTTTCTTTAGGCAGATAAAATAAGGCAAGTTTATAATTTGAAGGGTTGAATTCTTGTGAACTTCCGTCAATATTTTCGAAATTTTTTAAAGTAAATGTGTTGGCTCCTATTTCTTTTGCTTTTTTATATAATAAGGAAAATACCGCTGCGTCATCATTTGAAAAGCCCTGCACTTCTACTTCTCCCAAATACTCTGCATCTTTAACTTCCTTATCTATTTTATAAAGAAATTTATCGGTGTTATTATTTGTTTTTTCAACTTTTGTTAAATACACGTTTTGTGCATTAAAAAGGTGAGCACAAAAAAGTATCATTACAATTCCTAAGTTCTTCATGACTTTTGATTATTTTGAAGCGTGATGATACATTCTTCCAAACTGTTTTCCCAGTGTTTGGGTTCAATGTGATATATTTCTTCAATTTTATCGAGACACATTGTACTTCTTTTAGGCCTTTTTGCCGGAGTCGGATACTGCTCGGTCGTTAAAGCATTTAGTTTTATAGAAGATTTTGAAAATTCTGCAATTTTTTTTGCAAATTCAAACCAAGTTGTTTCAGGATAATTTGAAAAATGAAAAATTCCAAAAGTCTTGTCGGGATTTTCTATGATATCCATGATTGCTTCCGCCAAATCATTGGCATTGGTAGGCTGCCCAAACTGGTCTCCCACAATTCCCAGTTCTTCTTTTTGCGAAAATAAATTCAACATGGTTTTCACAAAATTTTTATTGAATTCTGAGTACAGCCACGATGTTCTTATAATGATTATTTTAGGACTGATTTCCAAAGCCAGCTCTTCCCCTTTCCTTTTTGACTGGCCATATACTCCGACAGGATTGGTAAAATCATCTTCCGAATAATCTAAATTGGTATCTCCATCAAAAACGTAATCGGTCGAAATGTGAATGAGGAGCGTTTTGTGCTCTTTACATGCTTCTGCAAGATGGGCAACCCCTCCTGCATTTACAGCAAATGCTTTATCTTTTTCCTGCTCCGCAAGATCAACCGCCGTATAAGCGGAAGCGTTGATACAGTATTTTGGCTTATTTTCCGCAAAGAAATCATTGACCTGATTTTGATTTGTGATATCTAATGTTTCTGAATCTGTAAAGATAAACTCATAGTCCAGCCCAAAATCCGGCGCTATTTTTCTGATACAATTTCCCAACTGCCCGTTGCTTCCTATGACCAATATTTTCTTCATTATGAATTTTTTGCGTTTTGTGATCTTAAAAATTTGACTCTCGACTGAAAATCCTTCTGGTCTAAATCTACATAAAAGTTATGAAAAACTCCTTTGATATCTTCCGGATGCACTTCAGATTTTCTGGTCTTAACATTAAAGTAAATGATGGTGACCCATAAAACCGCATGGACTGTTTTTTCATCAAGACTTTTCATTAAAATTTCAACTTTTGCGGTTCTGTCCTGAATTTCGATTGTTTTACTGCTGATTACCACTTGTGTATTATAGCGCACTTCTTTAAGGTAAGCAATTTCGTTCTGAATGGCGATCCATGTGCAGCCGGTTTTTTTGGTATACTCTTCGTAAGTAAAGCCATAGAAGGTTTCTACATGATCTTCCCTTGCATTGAACATATAATCCAGATATTTCACATTATTTAAATGTCCTATCGGGTCACAATCGCTGAATCTTACTTTTACCGTCGTTGAAACTTCTTTTTCCATAGCGCAAAAATAAAAAAACCGCCCCTAAAAGAGACGGTAAAGTTTATAAATCTTTGTTAATTTCTTAATTGATTCCTAATTCTTTTTTTACAGCTGCAGTCGCATCCGGACCTGCTTTGTAAACCAATGAAGTAGAGTTTGCATCCATGATATAATCATATCCGTTTGCTTTAGCTACTTTAGAAACAGCATCATTCAGTTTTTTCTCGATCGGCTCATAGGCAAGATCTTGTTTTGCCAAGAAATCTTTTTGAGCTTTCTCCTGCATTTGCTGGATCTCTTCCTGAACTTTCTGTAATTCTCCTTCTCTTGCTTTGTTTTCTTCAGCTGTTTTTTTAGGTGCTTCTTCAGAATACTGCTTTAGTTTAGCCTGTCCTGCGTCAGCTTTCTTTTTTATTTCAGCTTGTTTGGTATCAGCAAAAGTTTTCAAATCTGTATCTGCTTTTTTCTTTTCCGGCATTGCATTAAGAACTCCTACAACATCCAACGTAGCAATCTTTTGAGCTTTTGCCATACCTACAGACACAACCATCATCACTGCTGCAAATAATACACTTAATTTTTTCATAACGGGTAATAAATAATTAATTTTGTTTTTTTTAGATTTCAAATTTAAGTAAAAGTTAACTCCTAAAGTTGATTTTACTATTTTTTATTTGTTTTTTTCTCTTTTTCTGTTGTTCCTTTCAGTAAAATATCCAATACTTTATCTGAATAATCGGCTCTTTTCTGAAGAAAAAGTACATTGTTGCTGGTCTTGTCCAGAACGATGCTTAATACATTCTTTTCTGCCATTGTTTTGATGGCATTCCAGATCTGATCCTGAAAAGGCTGCACCAGATTGGCTCTCAATTGACTGATCTCTCCGGTGGTCCCGAATCTTAAACTGGTAGTCGTTTTAATATTTTTTTCAAGATCCATCACTTCTTTTTCTCTCAACTTCAGCTGATCTCCTACCAGTAATACTTTTTCGTTTTCAAAAGCAGACCTTTTTTTATCAAATTCTGACTGCAAACTTTGCAGCTCGTTCTGCCATGTATCGATCTGAGCGTTCAATCTTGCCTCCGCTTCCTTATACTGAGGCATTTTATCCAAAATATATTGGGTATCTACTACGCCTATTTTCTGCGCATTGGTAAAGCCAAAAAAAAGGATTACTATACAGGTGAAAAGTATTTTAAAATTCTTCATATTGTTATAAAGATTGATTCATTAAGAAGTGGGTTTTCCATCCTGAAGGCTCTGTTCCCGTAATTGTTTTATCAAATCCGTATGCAAAATCAAATCCTATCAAACCGAAAGCTCCCATATATACTCTTACCCCGACTCCTACAGATCTTTTCAGCTGGAAAGGATTATAGGTGCTCCAAGAGTTCCAAACGTTTCCGCCTTCTGCAAAAGTCAATGCATAAATTTTAGCAGTCTGGCTCATTGAAATCGGGTATCTTAACTCTAACGTAAATCTGTTGTAAATAGTACCTCCACCTCTTTGCGTAATATCTTCTGATGTTCCGCCGTAAGTAGACGCATTTTCGTATCCTCTTAAAGGAATAAGCTCTCTACCGTCATATCTTCCTCCGAAAAGGCCGGTTCCGCCTACATAAAACCTTTCAAATGGCGGTGCACCCAATTCTTTGTTGTACCCGTCCATGAATCCCATCTCCGCGGAAGATCTTAATACCAGTTTTCCTGCAATCTCATTATAAACATCTGCTTTAAATTTGATTTTATAGAATTCCATCCATTTGTACTTATCTGTAGGGGTCATTGTAGAATAATCCTTATTACTAAACAGTGAATATGGAGGCGTCAGTTTTGCTGACAATTCTATATTTGAACCCATTGTCGGGAAAATAGGATCTATCCCCGCTGAATTTCTACTTAGTCCTAAGTTGAGACTTAAATTATTCGCATTTCCGTAATATTCTGTAGAATCTCCGAATTCGAAAGGATAATTGCTGAAGTTATATTTCTGATACTGAATCCCCGTATATAAGGAGAAATAATCATCCGGCCATCTCAAAAGTCTGTTTAAACCTACTGTTGCAGAGAAAATATTCAATCTCTGATCAGGACCACTCACAGAGCTGTAATTTACTCTGGAAGTATTTAAACTCACCGATAAAGCAGTAGGTTTTGTACCGAACAACCATGGTTCTGTAAATGAGATCCCGTAATTCTGGAAATATTGTCCTGCCTGTGCCTGAATGGATAGCGTTTGTCCGTCCCCTTGTGGTACAGGTCTGAAATCTTTAAATCTAAGGAAATTCTTTAACGAGAAATTATTGAATGTTAATCCTAAAGTTCCGATAAAGCTGTTTCCTCCGTAACCAGCCTGCAACTGAACCTGTGAAGATCCTTTTTCTACCAGTTTCCATTTAATGTCTACAGTATTGTCTTGCTGATTGGGCTGTATATCCTGACCAATCTGCTGCGGATCGAAGAAAGACATCCCTGCAAGATCAAAATAAGTTCTCTTGATCTCTGTTTTCTTGAATAATTCTCCCGGTTTTGTTCTTAAAGCCCTGAGAATCACGTGATCATGAGTGGTTGTGTTTCCTTCCCATGTCACTCTGTTCCAGGTTGCCTGTTCACCTTCATTAATTCTGATTTCCAGATTGATAGAATCTCCTGAAACCGACTTTTCAACGGGAGTTACATTGGAAAACAGGTAACCGTTATTCATATAAATCGACTTGATATCAGAATCGTCTTCTTTACCGCCATCTTCTCCAACTTTTTTGTTGAAGCCTACTGCATCGTAAATATCTCCTGTTTTATATCCTAATATTCTCTGAAGGTATTCTGTAGAATAAACGGTATTTCCGGTGAAAGAAATATCTCCTATATAATATTTTTTACCTTCTTTCAGTTTTACGTTGATCTCGTAATTATTATTTTTATTTCTCCATACAGAATCAGATACAATCGCTGCATCTCTGTATCCTAAAGAGTTATAATAATTGACAAGGCTTTGTTTATCTTCCTGATATTTTTCTTCAATAAACTTTGAAGATTTTAAAATCCCTCCGATCCCGAATCTTTTTTGTTTTGTTTCTTTGAAGGCTTTTTTTCTAAGCTTAGCATCGGTAACATTCTCGTTTCCTTCAAACTCGATATGGCTGATTTTAACTCTTTTTCCTTTATCTACATTAATCGTCCAATCTACCAGATTAGGATCATTTGCATTTACTTTATCTTCTATGCTGATTTTAGCATCTGCAAATCCTTTTTTGACATAGTCTTTAGGAATATTGGTTTTAAGGCTGGAAATCAGGTTTTGGGTAATTTTAGTACCCGGTTTCAGATTGTTGTCTTTAGCGAGTTTTTCGTTTTTAGACTTTCCGATTCCTTTTCCTTTAAATTTCACTTCGCCCAGCTCTTTTAAATCCTGAAGGTAGAATTTTAAAACTACAGTTTGGCCTTCAACACTTTGAATGTACACTTCAACTTCCGAGAAAGATTGCGTATCCCAAAGTTTTTTAATGGCATTGCTGATTTTCTGTCCGGGGATGTCTACGGCTTCCCCTTTGGTAAGCCCCGTGAATCTCAGAATCTGAGCCGGTGTGTATTTTTTTACCCCATCAACAACGATGTCCTTAAGAGTATAAGTTCCTGTTTGGTTGTCTGCAAGAATACTGGTATTTACTTTGGTGCTGTCTTGTGGAGTCACCTGTCCATAAAAATGCGCAGAAGCAGCAAACATAATGATGGGTAATAGTCTAAACTTCATTTTATCGTAGTCTTTCTTTTCTAAAATTACTGGATTTGAATTTGTTCGCCTGTAAGGCCATATCGTCTTTCTTTGTTTTGATAATCTACAATACACTGAAAGAAGATGTCTTTTGTGAAATCTGGCCACAACACGTTGAGAAACTGTAGCTCTGCATATGCGATTTGCCAGAGCAGGAAATTACTGATTCTGATTTCGCCACTGGTCCTGATCAAGAGATCTACCGGAGGAAAGTCTTTTGTATATAAATAATTTTCAAATAGTTTTTCATCAATGTTTTGTATATCTACTTTGCCCTCTTTTACATCGGAGCTGATGTTTTTTACGGCGTTTAATATCTCATTCTGCGACCCGTAGCTAATGGCAAGAACAAGATTCCCTTTTGTGTTTTCTTTGGTTAAATCTACCACTCTGAGCAATTGGTCTTTTACCAACAGCGGCAATTTATCTAAGTTTCCGATCACATGCATTCTGAGCCCTTTACTAAAAATCTCTTCTGCTTCAAGCAGTAAAGTTTCTGTGAGCAGACTCATTAATGTATTGACCTCATCTGTAGGACGCTTCCAGTTTTCTGAAGAAAACGTATACAGAGTGAGATACGGAATATCAATCTCATTACAGGCATTAATGGCATTTCTTACTGCATTAATGGCATTTTTGTGACCAAATGTTCTTTCTTCGCCACGAGATTTTGCCCATCTTCCATTGCCATCCATAATGATGGCGACATGTTTCGGTAAATTCTCAGAATCTATTTTATCTTTAATCAACGACATATTTAAATTAATCACAATAACACGGTGGTCTTCCGAACGAATACGTTAATCCTAAGCTGAAGGTATTCATCCAGTCTCTGGATTCTAGATCTCCCACATTTCTTCTTCCTAAAAATTCTTTTTCTCTTTCTTTAGAAACAATAAAATAATTACCTGTCTGAAGCAGAGAGCCTCCTGTGGAAGGGCTTAAAATATCTGCATTATAATTTGATACGACATCTTTTGGTAAAACTTTGCTGTGATCTAACTGATCTGTAAGAGAATATCTGAAGGTTGCCTCTGCAAATATTGCCCAACCGTGGTTGAATTTATATTTCAAACCCACTCCAAAAGGAATCTGCACTACTGTTTTCTTTCCTAAAGAATATTCCGGTGTAGTCACAAAATCAGACTCATTGATTGGTGCCTGTGCAACGCCGTCTGCATCTCTTCTGTAATCGTGATTAAGCTCAACTTTAGGAGCATCAAATACCAAACCTCCCACACCCGCAAAAATATACGGACTGAGCATGCTCATTTGCTCATTGTTTACAGGAAAAAAATTATATTCGAAAACTAAACTTGCTTCGTAGATATTATTTTTCCCAAATGAATTCCTGTTTCTTCTATATTCTTCTTTTGCAGCCTTATCGCTGAACTGCACTTGATTATATCCTAAATCCAATCTTACCGTCTGATGCGGATTAAAATTAAATCTATATAATAAACCACCATAAAACGGAAATCCCCATTCTGAAACCCTGTCTAAATCCAACGGCTGCTGCAAAATGTAATTGGTATTACCAATATCACCCACCAGGTTACTCATACCCAGACGAATTCCCAATTCATTTCTTTGTGCTTTAATACTTACCATTGTACCTAAGAGGGCAAGAAAGCTAAACAATAATTTTTTATTCATAGAAGAATATGGATTTATGGTTATTTTAAATTTTAATTTTTGCAAATATAAAACATTTTTATATTAATGATAATCTTAATGTTTAGTTAAAAATAAACAAAAAAACATAATTTGTTATAAAGTAAACGATAAAGTAATAAAAATATTCTTTTTTTATCAGAATCTATTATACTCTTAAATGAAAAACCCCCATCAAATGAGGGTATTCAGGCATTATCTGTTTAATATTGATTTTACTTTATTTCTTATTTTAATAAGTAAAGGCTCCTTATAATTCTTATCTTCATCGAAATATCCATAACCGTATCCGTACCCATATCCGTATCCGTACCCATATCCGTATCCATAACCTTGTTTTGTTACATAATCATTATAAACAATCCCTAAATGTTTTATATCTCCTTCATGATACTTTTCTGTGATCATTTTTAGCATGTATTTTTCGGTATATTCATGTCGTACAACGTAAATATTTGCATCTGAATGCTTCATTAATTCATAAGAGTCTGCTACAAGACCAACTGGTGGTGAATCGATGATAATAAAATCATATCTCTCTTTAAGAGCTTCTATAAACTGAATGTTTTTATCACTCATCAGAAGTTCTGAAGGATTTGGAGGAATAGGACCTGAAGTAGCAACATCAAGATTCGGAATGGTGGTTTTATTGATGATTTCGTCAATGGAAACTTCTCCGGTAAGATAATTAGAAATCCCGTTTTTATTATCAATTTTAAAATCTCCAAAAATCTTCGGTTTTCTTAAATCCATCCCCAATAATATGGTTTTTTTATCTCCTAATCCAAGTACTGAAGCTAAATTGATAGATACATACGTTTTACCTTCTCCTCCAACGGAAGAAGTAACCAAGATCACTTTACTCTTATCATCTTCATTGGCTAAAAATCTCACATTGGCCCTAATTCCCCGGAAGGATTCTGAGATAGAGGATTTCGGATGATCCAGGACCGTAAGCATATTTTCGTTATTGTTACTTCCAACAACCCCCAATAAAGGAATTCTGGTCGCGCTTAACAATTCTTTAATATTTCTAATCTTATTGTCTAATAATCCGCCTACTAAAATAATTAGAAAAGGCAGAGATAATAACCCTCCTATAATTGCCATTTTTGTGCCTTTCACATTGGGCCCAATCGGAGGTTGACCAAGGTTTTTTGCCGGGTCAATCACCGTAACATCAGATTGATTGGTAGCCAGTCTCATCTGACTTTCGTTTTGTCTAGAGAGTAAACTGTTATAAGTCGCTTCAATCATATTGTACCCTCTTTCGGCATCAAGATATTTCCTTTGTTTTTCAGGATAAGTAAGAAGTTCAGAATTTGCCTCACCCACCTGCTGATCAATTCTATTGATTTCGGTCGTGTACACCGTGTAATAATTTCGCAGAGATCCTGAGGAACTTGTTTTTGCGTCGTTTATCAGCCTGTTGATCTCTTTCATCGGCTCCGAATTTGGGGTATAGATCGATGCAAGTTCTCTTCTTTTCAGATATAAGGCTTTTAATTCTGATACAGAAGCAGAAAAAAGTCCGTCTTCAAATCCTGCAGCATTGGTACTGATCATCTTATCAAAGTTTTGAGTTTCAATGGTATTCCTGATACTGTTCAGAGAATTCATCTTGCTTAATAAATCCGCTTTTTTTGATTCCAGATCTTTGATTCTTTGTAAAGACTTTTCGTCGCGGTCTTTAATATCGTAAAGTTTTTCAGTTGTTTTAAGATAATTTAAAACCTCAGCACTCGAGTCTAATTTTTTTCTGATTGCCGTTAAGCTGCCTTTCAGATAGAGATCCGTATTTTTATCAACCGTATTTTTATCAGCATATCTTTTTTTCTGTAATTCGCTGACCGATTTATTCAGGAAGCTGACTGTCCCATTCAGATTATACCCTGTTTTGGTAATGATCATAATGGTATTGATTTCTTTATCAAAATCTACTCCTATTGAGGAAACAATACTATTAACGGCATCATTCACCGTATTCAGATTTACTATAATATTTTCTAAGCGGATGGTGGTTGCATTAGGATTGGGAATTAATCTGAATCTTAAATTAGGTGTCGTAAACCATTCGTTTATTTTTATAGCTTTATTAGCAGGTTTAGCGTATCTATCAATATACTGAAACCCTTCGGACTGATAGCTGTATAAATTTCTGGATTCTCCTTCGCTTGGTAAAACAATCTCATACATGCCTCCTCTTTTAGGCACAATGGTAATGGGATAATTGACCTGCTGAAGGTGCTTTTTGTCGACTTCTAAAAATACTGGGGAATCGTCTTTATCCAGATAGGTAGACTTTAGAATTCCTTTTGTCTGATAATTAACAAAAAGGCCTAATTCTTTTACCAAAAACTCATTATGTGATCGCGATAAAAGCATTTTCTTTAAATAAACTCCATCTTGGTTCCCACCTTGCCCCCAAATAAAGTTGATGGACTGATTGGGTGTAAAGTAACTTGCGGTACTGTTTGACACGCTCAATGAAAGGTTAGATGCATAAATGCTTTGCGCATAATATTTACCATAGATCCAAGAGATGGTATATCCCAACCCGAACATAAAAACAAACCAATACCAATTTCTCAGTAACCCTCTTAAAAAATGTTCAATATCAAATAATGCAAAAGATCCGTATTTATCTTTCTGAACATCATTTTTTTCTACAGTTGTGCCTTTTTCCGGAATCATAATTAAAGGTTTTTAAGGAGTAGATAGATAGACAGAGCTGTAGTAATAACAGAAACCCCGCTGAGAAGTGTCTGTAAAGGATCTTTTCCAAATCCGTTCAGGCTTCTTCTGCTGGTAGTCAGAAGAATTTCGTCTCCGTTTTGTACATAGTAATAAGGAGAATTCATAATGTCTTCACGGGTAAGGTCTATTTTGGCCACCTTAATTCCTTCAGGGAGTTTTCTGTGAATGATAATATTTCTCCTGTCAATTGTTCTGTTCAGGCCGCCATTGATGGCAATCGCTTCTGTTAAAGTAAGGGTGTTTTTGTGCGCTACCTTTTCACCAGTAAGGCCTGTTGTTTCAATATCTCCTAAAATATAATATGTAATTCCGTTTGTATCTAATCTGACCTCAGACTTTCCTTCCTGAAAGTTTTCGTTGACTTTCTCCTGAATTTCAGTTCTGATTTCCTCAATTGTTCTGCCCTCTGCTTTCACAAATCCAATTCCAAAAATGTTGATATCTCCTTTTGAATCCACTTTTAACCCGTTGAAATAGATAATCGCATTTCCACCGGTTCCTGTTCCGGCCCCACTGGTCATACTTATACTGCTTTGCCCGGTTGATGAAGTATTCAAGGTTGAATAAAACTGTGCTGCATCACCTTTGGGTGTTGTTACAATATTCAACGTCAGCATATCATTTTTAGTAATTCTGTATACAGGAATATTGTAAGGAATCAGGCCTTCTTCATTGATGACAAGGCTTTCGTTTGGCTGCATATATTTAACGTCTTTTGTTGTGATACATGAGACCAGTAATAAGGGGAAAATTAAAAATAATGAATACTTATAAAATTTTTTCATCGTCATTAAATGGAGTTTCAGATTAAGATTTGCTTATTATATTACTTTTCAGCTTATCGTTCTGGAATTTATAAAAGAAATCCGGAATATAAGCGCCAAAAAAACCCAGAAACAAGGTTATCAGTAATAACAGATTTACATTAATATGTCTTAGATAATAGGCTGTCGCTACAATTATCAGATAATAGCCAATGATATAAAAACTTGATCGTCTGTGGGTAAGATTCAGCCTTAATAGCTTATGATGTATATGGTTTTTATCTGCATCAAAGGGTGACTTTTTATGATATAATCTCACAATGATCACGTTCAGGGTGTCTACAATAGGGAGAATAAGAATAGCAACTGCAATAACGGGAGCCGACTGCAGGTAATATCTGGGAATTCCCGGAAGTTTTTTATCGATAAAAATATCTATAAAACAGATCCCGGTAAAAGCGAGCAAAAAACCAAGAAGCATAGATCCTGTATCACCCATAAAAATCTTAGTTGCCCTGTAATTAGACAAATTATAATATAAAAATGCCAAAACAGTGCCGATAATAATGACCGAAAGAATTACCAATGGATAGTTATATTCTCCTAACCTGTAATAGCTGATTCCGAACAATGCGCTGCAGATCAAGGAATAGCCTCCCGCCAAACCATCAATCCCGTCGATTAGATTAAATGCGTTAATTAAAATGATAAAAGTTACAATACTGAAAATGACACTTAACCAATAATGAATTTCATAGATGCCGAAAATCCCGAAAAGATTTCTGATCCTGATGTCTGATCCTATTACAATAAGCCCTGAAACAATAATCTGAGCTACGAGTTTCTTATACGCTCTCATCACCACAATATCATCCATTACTCCTACATAGAGCAGAATCACCATAGAAGCGAATAAAAATTTATAAATATCAAAAAGTTCATACGCCATAGCTGAAGCACAGATCCCTATAGAATAAAACATCGCGATCCCTCCAAGATTAGGAATTCTTCTCAGATGAGAGCTTCGTACGCTGGGTTCATCCATAAGGTTTTTCCTTTTGGAGATCTTGATAATGGTAGGAATTGAAAAATAGGTGATCAGGAAAGAAAACACGAAACCTAAAACTATTTTTACATAAAAAATAGAAACTCCGATTTCGAATAAGAACAACTCTAAATGCTTCATTTTTTTTCTTTTCAAAGTAAATTTATAAAAATTGGAGATGATTTCCGCAGATTATAAATCATTGTTTTCAGATTTTCACTGTTAAAACAATACACTTTCATTTGTGTTTTTACATTATTTTTTTTATCATTTTCTCCTGGCCGGACAAAAACAACAGATAAAAAATCTTTTTTTTCAGTGGCAAAGATAAAATATAATTCTTATCAAAACGACTGTAAGTCAATATATCTTTAATTTTTATTGTTCTTTTTTGCATAAAAACCCTCAATTCTCCTGTCATCCTGTAAAATATCGCATCATTTTTTACAAATGCGGTATAGGCAAGAAAAGTATATACGCCTTCAAGAATCTGAAAATTTTTCAGTTCCTTATGTTTTTCAGAATATTGAGAATGCTTAAAAAAATGCTCCACATCTTCTACTGCTTTTAGAATATCCAGCCCTTTTTCGGAGTGGGTTTTAGAAATAGAATCGGTACGTTCGAGATAATGATAATGATACTTTTGAGTCTGCGCCAGTGTGGTACACTCCAGCAAAAGCTGCGGAATAAGCTGTATGTCTTCAAAATGAATTCCTTTTTTAAACCTCTTTTGGGAGAAAAGCTCTTTTTTAAATAATTTATTGCAGGCAAAATAACTCAAATCTGAAAAAACCGAAAAATGCTCTCTCAGAGTTATTTTTTCCGGCATATTAGGGATTTGTGTGAGCTTCTGCGTAATATTTCCATGCTCATCTACTTTTTGAATATTGCAAATCACCATTTCAGCATCATGTTTTCGGGCAAGATTCAGCATTTCTTCAAACATTGTTTCTGACACGTAATCATCACTGTCTACAAATCCCAGATAATCTCCTGTCGCTCTTTCGATTCCAAAATTCCTTGCATCACTCAGTCCGCCATTTTCTTTGAAAAACGCCCGGATTTTTTTTGGATACTTTTGGGCAAAATCCTGAATAATTTCTTCAGAACGATCACTGCTGCCATCATTAATGACAAGAATCTCAAAATTCTGAAGCGTCTGATTCACCAAAGAATTCAGACATTTTGCGAGATGCTTTTCAACATTATAAACCGGAACAATGATAGAAATTTTTGAGGGAACATTTTTCATACATTATTTTTTCGTGAGTCGTGGGCTCAGCCAACCTTTTTTGGCTTCATCAAAATCTTTCCGTGAACAGGGAATGCAATTTTCTATATTGTCATCATCTCCGAAATACCACAGATTGCTGAACGTATCCCGCTTAAAAGCATACTGATGCTCATCAATCAATACATAAAACGTTTCATAATGTCTTTCTTTCGGATGAGATTTCTGGATATTGATGCCTTCAATAAGATACCATATCATTTGTGCCAGAAGCTGATGATTCAGCTGGTTTTCAGAATATATATTATAGTTGAAAATCCCTGCGGATTTCAGGTTTTCGCTCAGGCCTATTTCTTTCATATAGGCACAGATTTCCCGGCGGTTCAGTCCGTTTACCTGAGGATTCATTGAAAATGCTTCGCTGAAACTTTCAATCGCATCACAATTCACGGTTACCAGATCTGCTTTTCTGAAAAAAGGCTCTGTTTTTTCGGTAGAATTCATCATTTCTGCCAAACGGATGATATCAAATTCCACTTCTTTGATCAGCTTTACAGAATCTGCTTCATTCAAATGCTTCTGATAGCCTAAATGATGGTAATTTTTGATGGAGAAATTTTTTGAGCCTAAAATTTTGTTTAAAAAAGTATGCTCATTGATCCCTTCACTCTGCTTTAGCGAAATAATATTGCTGATTTGGGTATAATTGATATTCTCCTGATGAAAATTCAATCCTGAAAATAAAGAAAAAGCAAGATCATTTGACCCGCCAATGATCACCGGAATCGCTCTTTTATAATGGCAGGCTGATACAACTTCCTGCAAAATATAGTGAGTGTCTTCCACCGATTTTCCGGAAACCAGATCTCCCAGATCAACCAGCGGAACTTCAAAATCCAGCTTCGAGAGCTGGTAAAACTCTTTCCGGATTGCTGTAAAATCCTGCACTTCTGCATCACCATTGGCTCCCCGATAATCGGAAACAAACAAAAGAACAATGCTGTCTTCTTTTATTTCTTTACGGATCTGGCTTCCGATCTGCCATTTTTCAGTCTTGAAATTTCGGGGCGAAATAATAAAATCTTCAAAATTCATTCTAGAATATGCTTAGTAAAACCCAAAAATATTAAAATTAAATGAGTATGCAGGGATTTAGGAATCAGATTTAAAAATTACAGCCGATGAAATGATTATATTTGGTTGAACAAAAGAAAAAACAAATTTAAAAATGATTCAATTCTTAAATGCTTCTCAAAAGTTCATTTTGCTTACAACAATTTGTCTGTAATATATGATACACGATTGAAGATTTTTTTTAATTATAAATAACCAATAATGAAAACTATAAACAAATCAAAAGCTTTTGGACGCACATCCTGTACAAAAGAATTTTCCAAGAATCTTCTTCTTTTATTATTTCTTTTTGCGAACATCAATTGCATACTGGCAACACCACGCAGCTTTACCACCAGAAATATAAAATTTCTAAGCGAAGGAGATTTAATTGCCGGAACTATTTTTATACCTAATTCTATTTCTGCGGCCGTAGTCATTGTTCATGGATCGGGACAAGAGAAAAGAATGACAGAGTTTGCTACCCTACTCGCTAAAAATAATATTGCTGTTTTAACGTATGATAAACGTGGTGTAGGAGAATCTGGAGGTATATATGCAGGACCTGAAGTAGGAACCAATAATGTTGATTTTTCAAATCTCAATCTTTTATCGCTAGATGCGAGTGCCGCGGTAACTACATTATCTGAATATTTATCAAACAATCAAATACCATTAGGATTAATTGGGGCGAGCCAAGCTGGATGGATAATTCCTTTGGCAGCAGACAAAAACAAAAAAGTGAAATTTATGGCTATATTTAGTGGCGCATTGATCACTGTGAAAGAACAACTCAGGTTTCAGTTTTACACAAATGGAAATACAAATTTTTGGGATAGTCATACGGAAGAAGATGCACGTAAACATATACTGAATGATCCTGATAAATATGAGTTTATAGATACAAATCCTCTTGATACCCTATCTAAACTATCAATTCCCGGACTATGGATTTTTGGAGGCAAAGACATTCAAGTACCTGTAAATTTATCCATTGAGAATCTAAATACTTTGAAGCTTAAAAGTAAAAACTATGAATATAAGCTATTCCCCTTATTAGGTCATAATACTGCATTTTCAGATTCTGAAGAGCCTATGAATACAGTTATCAAATGGATGAAAAATATAAAAACATGGAAGCACAAAAAGCCTAAAAGTAAATAATGAACATAGTATCGTTAGATTTAACGGAGCTTACTCACTGTCCTAATTAACGACAAACCCCTTTTGATAATTTCAAAAGGGGTTTATTGTTGAGTTTTAAAACTCTTATTTCTTGGCAGCCGGCTTTTTAGCCACCGTTTTCTTCACAGTGGTCGCCTTTTTAGCAGCTGGCTTCTTTGCTGCCGGTTTTTTCTTTTCAGCAAACGCTTTGGGATCCTGTGCGGTGATCCATTTTTTTACCTCATCCAAAGAGACTTCTTTCAGCTCGTCGGCTTCATATTTGGTATCGTCTTTTTTCTTTGGAATTTTAAACATTCCTTTTCCGAATTTGACGAATGGGCCCCATCTTCCGTTTTCAATGGAAATTTTTTCTTTTTCCCATTGTTGAATGTAACGGTTGGCTTCTTTTTCAAGTTTAGCATCTACCAGTTCGTTGATGTCACTTTGAGAAAGATTTTCAAAATCATACCGCTTCGGAACGTTAATGAAAATACTTTGATATTTGATAAACGGCCCGAATCTTCCGGTTCCTTTTGTGATCGGTTCCCCTTTGTAGGTGGCAATCGGCGCATCGGCCTGTTTCTTTTCTTTAATAATCTCTTCCGCACGGTTTTGATCTACGGAAAGCGGATCTTCCCCCTTCGGAATACTGATGTAGGTTTCTCCCCACTTTACGTAAGGCCCGAATCTTCCCACACCCACAGAAACACTCTGTCCTTCAAAATCTTTCAGTTCAAAAGGCAGCTTGAACAGTTCTAATGCTTCTTCTAAAGTAATGGTGGCAATATTCTGTCCTGCCATTAAGGAAGCAAACATCGGCTTTTCTTCTCCTTCCGTTTCCCCGATCTGGATCATCGCCCCGAACCTTCCGATCCTCGCCATGACATTCTTCCCGGTTTTAGGATCTGTACCTAAAATTCTTTCTCCATTGGCGCGGTCTGCATTTTCTTCCACATCTTCAATTCTCGGATGGAATTTTGAGTAGAAATCGGTCATCATCTCTTTCCATTTCTGGCCTCCGTTTGCAATTTCGTCGAAACTCTCTTCAACTCTTGCTGTGAAGCCGTAATCTAAAATTTCCTTGAAATGATCGGTCAGGAAATCATTCACCACTTCCCCGATATCAGTCGGGCTGAATTTATTCTTATCGCCCCCGAATTTTTCTTCGAGAACTTCTTTTTTAATGGAATCTTTAGCTAAAGAAATCCTTACCACCTCTCTGGTCTGCGGCTCGATTTCTCTTTTATCTACATATTCACGGTTCTGGATGGTCTGAATGGTCGGTGCATAGGTTGACGGACGACCGATTCCCAGTTCTTCCAGCTTTCTTACCAAGCCGGCTTCTGTATATCTTGCTCCGGGTTTTGTAAATTTTTCTGCCGCCGTGATTTTTTTATAGTCCAAAACTTCTCCTACTTTTACTTTCGGAAGTAGTTTTTCGTTATTTTCTTCGTCTTCATCTTCCGTTTTTACGATTCCGTACGCTTTTAAGAAACCATCGAAAATAATTACTTCTCCCTGCGCTTCAAAATGCTGTGGAAGCTTTGCGTTCCCGATTTCGATCACGGTTTTCTCAATTTTGGCATTTGCCATCTGAGAAGCTAATGTTCTTCGGTAAATTAACTGATATAATTTGCTCAGTTGCGCATCACCGATATTCTTCACCGAAAAATCTGTCGGACGAATCGCTTCGTGGGCTTCCTGTGCGGATGATGATTTTGTGGTATATTTTCTGGGCGCAGAATATTCTGTCCCGTATTCTGAGATGATCTGATTTTTTGCGCCTTCTATCGCTTCCTGAGAAAGATTCACCGAATCGGTTCTCATATAGGTAATAAATCCTTCTTCATACAGTCTTTGGGCAAGACGCATCGTATTGGTTACATTGTAGCCTAGTCTTGATGACGCTTCCTGCTGCAGTGTAGAAGTGGTAAAAGGTGCGGAAGCGGAGCGTGTCCCCGGTTTTGTCTCTACATTCAGGACTTTAAACTCGGTGGTTTTTGACAATTCAAGGAATTTTTCAGCTTCCTCTTCTTTTTCAAACTCTTTTTTAAGTTTGGAAGAGATTTCCTGTCCGGATTTGTTTAAAAAAACAGCATCGAGCCTGAAACTTGCTTTCGGAGTAAACTCGCGAATTTCTTTTTCTCTTTCTACGACCAATCTTACTGCGACCGACTGTACTCTTCCTGCAGATAAGCCCGGTTTTACTTTCTTCCAGAGAACAGGTGACATTTCAAAACCAACGATTCTGTCTAAAACTCGTCTCGCCTGTTGTGCATTCACTAAGTTTTGATTAATATCTCTGGGGTTTTCAATAGCTTTCAGAATGGCGTTTTTGGTAATCTCGTGGAAAACGATTCTTTTCCTGTTTTCAGGTTTTAATTTTAATTCGTCTGCCAAATGCCAAGCGATGGCTTCTCCTTCGCGGTCTTCATCGGAAGCGAGCCATACCATTTCGGCTTTCTTTACGGCAGATTTTAACTCTGTAACCAGTTTTTTCTTGTCGGCAGACACTTCGTAATCCGGGCTGAAGGTGGCAAGATCAATCCCCATTCCTTTTTTAGGCAAATCACGGATGTGCCCGAAGCTTGATTTTACTTCGAAATCCTTCCCTAAATACTTCTGAATAGTTTTTGCTTTTGCCGGAGACTCGACGATTACCAGATTTTTCGACATTCTAAAATTTTTGCAAAAGTAAAGCTTTTTTATTACATCAATTTTTTATCAGAGCATTTTATTCAGTAATTCTACCGGGGCAATGAAAACTCTGTAAAAAAAACCTTCCCATGTAAAACCTTTTCCAGACATTTCTACCCTGTACGTCAATGACAACATAATAATTCCTACTGTGAGCCAGAATTTTGCATTAAACCTCGCTGGCTCTGGTTCGTACAGAGGTTTTTTTTCCTTTAATAACAATCCGAAAAGAATTATTATAAAGATCATATGGATGTACATCCATCTTCCCCAGTCGATTGCGAGATAAAATAAAGGAAGAGAAAAAAGAAAAGCAAAAATTAATAAAATAGATATTATCGTTCTGTGGTTTTGATATTTTAAATAAAAACTAACATGAAGAACAGAAATAATAAAGCTGGCAATATATAAACTATATTCTTTAAAATGATCTTTGATATATTGGCGCTCATCAATATTCCAGAAAAAAATTCCTTTGGTAAGGATAACACCTCGCTCTTGAAGAATCTGCAAAGAGTTTCCTTCATTGATATTTTTTCCGAACAGATAGATACAAACTGCAGGTATCAACACTGCCACAATATATTTCAAATACCTTTTAGGCTCAATTTTACCGGTTTTTAGATATAAAGCAAAAATAAAATATGAGGTGAAAAATAATGTAATCTCATGAAAGAACATTGCAATGAAAAGCCCTGCAGCAATACCATATTCTTTTGTTTTCGTCAAAGAATCATTATTAATATGATACACAAAAAAGGAAAACAGAAAGAAAACGAGGAATTCTTTTTTTCCAACGTAATCTACACAGTTGAAAAGCCCAATAAATCCTATAGAAGATAATAAAAGGGAAAGGTACAAAAGGGGTGTTTCTTTTTTTTTGATCAGTTTAAAATAATACCAGAAAAACAGCAGGATGATGATGACCTGAAAGAAATAAACCAGCAGATTCAGCTTTATCCCCGTAAGATCCTGAAGCAGGAAAAAGAAACTTCCCGAAAGCCCTCTTCTTTTAAAACCACCATCCTGATAATTGATAAGCCAGTCTCCCAAAATATAGCCGTCTGATTTTACATTATGGCGATAGGTGAAAAAGAGCGCAAACAAAGCCGTTGCGGCAATTAAAAAATAGATGCAGTTTTTTATATTGAAATAACGTATGATTTTTTCCAACCTGATTTGTGTTTCGGGTATTTCAATAATAAAAGAGAAACAAAATTGCTTTTACAGCTATTGACAAACCCATTGATTTTGCAGAATCAAAAATAAGAATTTACCCTCACGTAAGCACTATTTATTTCTCTTTTATAATGTTATTCTTTTATAGAAATTAATTTTTTATAATCTTTACAACAGTCTCAGAATTATTGATTCTTACCAGATAAATGCCCGAAATAAGAGTAGACACATCTGCATGGGTATTTTCAAATTTCCCTGTCTTTACAAGCTGTCCGGAAACATTGTACACTTGGTAAAAATAGTCTTTTGCATCATCAGCTTTGATATATAAAATATCTTTTACAGGATTTGGAAACAGGATAATCTTGTTTTCCTTTACTTTTTCTGCAATTTGATTTTTACTGAAAACATCAGATGCTTTTACTACTGCTCCTGCTGTGACAGGAAGCCTAGGAATCGGGCCCTCTTCTTTACCATTCTGATCGTATTTAATTTTCACACAGCGGCAGTTCATCCCAAAATAAGGATCGTTATTGTCATGAAATGCAATCATACGGTTTGCAGTAGAAGCTGCATCGAAAAGGATATTGATTGGTCTCCCTATATAATTTGATGTTAAAGCTGCTGTCCAGACTCCCGGATACTGGAAATTGTTAACCGTATATGTCCCACTTGCAGACTGGTTTGCGGTAACGCTTCTAAAACCACGGGAACCTGAATTAGGATAATTTCCTACGAAATAGGCAGGATCATTATACGTATATCCAATAGTGGTTGTAGTGGTATTCCTCACTCTTACTCCTAGATAATCAGTAATTACACTGTAGCTTGTAGCAACATTCTTATCTTTCTTGTACCATGGTGAAATTCCGAAATCTCTGTTGGTAATAATGGCAACTCCCGTAAGGTCCGGTATTCTCCACCCTTCAGGACAGGGATCAAATGGTGATTTTTTTCCGCCTCTTCCCCATCTTTCCGGAGCAAGATTGGGCTCTGTTGACAACCAGTCTGTACCATTAGTATAATTGGGAACGGCACTATTGTAAGCAGCAAATGAGCTTGGAATCATATAAACCAAAGGATTTTTCACCGAATATGAAAGTATTTTCGATATTTTATCTGCCGGTTTATCGGTTGTGAGCACATTGGCATTGGAAGCCCCTGCATACGTATCATAAGGAACAATATAGCTTCCGGCCGTATTATTATAATCTCCTGGAATGAGTGTTGTGTATGTAACGGTTCCGTTTGCGGCAGTGTTTCCTAAAAATATATTGTAAGAAGCTCTTGTATCCGCATATTGAAAGGATGGAATAGGATCTTTTCTGCCCCATTGATATTGCAATCCTGTGGAAGCGCGTATTTTGGCATATTCTGCTGTAGTAGGCGTTAAAGGGTTTGCAACAATTGGAAAAGCATCTGTAGCCCCAAGATTTCTATCCATAAATTCGGTTTTCAAAACATCTCCTTTAGGAACATAATTAACATAATTGGTTGCAACAGCGTTGGGAGTTTCTGTGGTATAGGTATACGAGGTTACGGCTGAATCTGTTACCCAAATATGCCATGACCAATATACCGGATTGGCAATACTTCCGTTATGCAGTGTTACTACCGCATTTCCACTTTGATTGGGGTTTAAAGTGACCAGAATTTTTGAAGCGGAAAGCCCGGAAACAGATCCGGGAGAAGAATTGCTCACGGTAATTGTACTAATCAGGCCTGTATTAGTTGTCCAAAGTACATTAGCCTTTAAATTATTAAAACTTGCAGGATTTAAAATACCCGGATTATTAAGCAATTGACTCTGTGCAGAAAATGCTTTTGTAACAGGAATTTCTAAGGTAGATGTAACGGTATTTTTAACAACCTGATAAGTATTCGGATTATCAATGCCTTCTGTATATTGAATGGCAGAAGCTATGTACTGTGTTGGGAAATCATAATTATTAACGACATATAAAGGATCCCTTAAACATCTGCAACCGTTGGCATCTGATGTAGCTGCCGCAGACAAAGGCATGTACCAATATCTACCTTTAATAGTAGGATTGGCCGGATCCGGCGTATCTGCCTGATATTTATCCGGAAGCATAAATAACATTCTGGCTCCGACTGCAGGTGTGGCATCAAAAAAGCGTGTCATGGTTGCCGTCCAGAGTGCGGTATGGTGCTGATCTGTATATTGGCCTGCCTGTGCATTAAGCGCTAACTGACCGGTTCCTGGAAATATCCCCATATTAAAACCTCCTACATTGGATAAATCAAAACCTACATTGGGATATAATTTAAAACCTGTCATATAAGCAGGAACACCGGTATCATTTGGTTTAATAATATGATATCCGTTAGCTTCAAATGTATTTTTTCCGATATTGGTTCTCACTCCAAAAGGTGAGTAATCTACTCTTACATCATCAATATAATTCACAGATCCTAAATTTGCCACAAGCATTGACGGGATTCTCCAGCCATTCGGACATGGGTCAAAAGACGATTTGTCTCTATAAGGTGCATTGCTGGTATCATTATTATAATCTACGGCTATTCTGCCTTTGGAATTGTCTGACCAAAGGTTGAGTTCCGGCAATTTACTGTCCGTCAAACTCGCCGATTTTCCAAACCAATTAACCATTAAGCTGGTATTGTTGTTATAATACGCCGGTCCGGAATTATCATCCTTATTAACATAGATAAGACTGAGTGGGTTTTTTACGGAAAGCTTTATATTATTGTCTAATGTCGCATTGGAAAGCAGCACAAATTTTCTAAGATTGTCAAAATTGGTTGCATTGGTAAAGTTTTTAGCCCCTCTATGTCTTATTCTTCCAATGGAGCCCGACACTTCATAAAAATCATTTCCCTTTAAAACCAAAGGCGGAATAGGATCTTTTCTTCCCCATTGATACAGGAGACCTCCACTTTTATTCCAGTCTGCAGCAGTATTAGAATTGGATATTGCTCCTAAATTTCTGTCCATCCACTTCCATTCTGCATCAGGAATTGCCTCTACAGTACCATCTGCACGTTCCCTTTTTACCCCGGGAAAACTTTTGTATGTGGAACCATTTGTAGGATCATCGGTGACCCAAATATGCCATGACCAGAAAATCTCACCGTTTATTCTAAAAACAACGACTGCATTTCCTTTTTTAGACTTATTGACAAGAACTTTAATTTTGGCATCTTCGCCAGAATCTACTATTGCCAATGAATATCCTATTTCAGCTTTAATCAGCCCTGGAGTGTCTTCCCACAAAACATCAGCACTCACTTTTCCGGAAGGGATTGGTGAAGTTGCAAGGTATTTATAATTCCGCCACATTGCATAGGCTTTTTTCACGGGAATATACAAGCCTTCATTATTCTGGCCAGGATCGAATATATAGCTGTTGGGCGCTTTTGTCCAGTCTTTTGAAATATCTCTTGTTGAATTTAATCCAAAAGATGGTGTGCTTATATTTCCTGGAATTTTAATTAACGAATCTTGCTGTATATGATTTTTATATACCGATTTGGTGATTTTTAAGTCTTTGTGGAATTCTAAAACATTTTTAGAATATACATGCGTAAATACTGAGCAGAAAACTGCCATTATAAAAGGAGTAAATTTTCTATCCATAATTAATGATTTGTAATTCAAACTAAATTAAGAATTAATACATAATTAAACTTAATTATTTAAAATATCAATAAAATTCAATTAATTATATTAAATATTAAACATCGATATTCGCTAATGCGTAAATAATTATCTTTAAATCACACGTGAGCAAAAATACAATATTCTATCTATAATGCAATATGAATAGAATATATTTTCTTAATATTAAAAAGAATTAAAGAATAGTGATTTGAAATATTGAAGATAATAAAATGAAAAATGTATTTATTATAGAAACTATAAATGACAAAACCTCGATTTTTAACAAAAAAAAACACTCATAAGCACTATTTAAATAAAATTATCAACAGATTGGATAAATAAATGTTTCAAAATCAACATTTAACCGTATTCTAATACCGCATTCAGTAAAGAAAACTAAGATCGGTTTATTTTTTTCTGAATATAGGGCTCAAGATAAGTGGCCACGATGTAGGCAATGGGTATAACGAAAGAAAAAGAAACGATAGGTAGAACCGCATATGGTATTGCAACATATTTGCTGAGTTTTATCATGACCGAAACCATCATATTCTCATGCAATAAATACAAAGGATAACTCAAAAATCCGATGAAAGTAAAGATTCTCATAGAAAAAAATCGTTCTAGCGGCTTCCAGAATAAGGAACCTACAAAAATGAAAATGATGATAAGCAGATAAATATTTCTTACTGCGTCCTGAAGTTTATACATGTAAAACATGGCACAAATAGTAGCAATAAAGAACGCCAGAAGGTATTTTTTCTTACGTTCTTTATAATAAATGTAGATCATCGCTCCTGAAACAAACCACCCGAAATATACAAAATTGCCAATGTAAGCTTTAAAAGGTAACAGGCTTAAAGGCAACAGCTGATGAAACTCTAAAATCTGATAAGCAACGGCAATAATATAGATGATGAATATACCCAAAAGCGCAATATTTCTTTTGAAAAGGTAATATAAAATTCCAAAAATAATATAAAATTTTACTTCTATATACAGTGACCAGAATGAAGATTCTAAAACGGGAAAATCTGTTTTAAATATTTTTTCTAATAACCCTTCATCTACAAATAAAATCCCGGGCAATAAAGATTTTAAATCCGGAATTCCTAAAGGCCTTTCATAAAAAAATCCCGCAGTAGCATAAATAATAATAGAACATATAAGCATACTCGGGAACAGCCTTATCCATCTTTTTTTGATAAATTTGAAAAACCCTGAAGTATTTTCCATTGACATGAGAATCACAAAACCCGAGATCAGAAAAAACAGCTGAACACCCAAATCTCCATACTTTACCAGAATATTGTCCTTATAAAGCATTCCAAAAGGATAGCGTTTGCTCCAGATATAATAGCCGTGGAAAAGGAAAACCAGTAAAATGGCAAATCCGCGAAGACCATCTAAAACTAAAATTCTGTTATTTTTCTCACCAGACATATCAATTGGAATATCAAAGATTAATCATATTTAAATATTAAGGAAGTATGTGGTTTTTATACAGATCGATGGTAAATCTTCCTGCTGTAATATTTTTAAAACTGGAAAAAACAATGAAATAAAAAACGACCAGACTTATAATGAATAGATGGATGCCTCTACGCATTTTTTCAGAGACCGCATACATGGTATTGGGCACGAGCAGATAGCCGAATGCAAAAAACGTCCCTGTCAAACGGGAAGAGAATATCGGGTTATTCCGGAAAATAAAGTAGAAACAAATTCCTATTACCGTATAATTACGATGATATTCGTAATACGGATATTTTTCTCTCATGGCAGAATCAAATACAAATAAAAATGTAGTACATATTGCCATCATCGCTTCCGGAACTCCAAATCCACCGTTTAGCCTTTCAATACCCATCCCTTCATTTACATATCCGTTAAAACCTTCCACCAAAACATTTCCCTGGGCAATATTTCCCAGAAAAGTTCCAAAATAACGATAAACCTCAAAAGGTGACATGAAAATTGAGATTAAAATTAAAATCAACATCCATGCTTTATTTAACGGAATACGGGCTATCCAGTACATCGGGATGAGAAGATAACATACATTATGTATTCCCGCCGCCAGATAAATCCATAAAAGATACATCCAGAGATTTCTCTGTTTGATGTAGCGTATCGCATAATATCCCATAAAACAGCCTAAATTCTGCCGGATCTGTCCGCATTCTCCAATAAAAAATCCCGGAATGAATATAAACAGCAGAAAGGTAAAAGGATAATAGGAATTTTCTTCAACAAATTTTGTTTTAAAAAAAGTAACAAGTGCCGCAACGACAAATGTCAACATATAAAAAGGAGCATTAAAAATATTAAGAAGCAATTTATTAATGAGTACAAAAAGCCATTCCAGCTCCATAGGCTGCTTTCCTTCCATTGATAATGCAGCATAAAAAATACTTACATAATCTTTGGTATCAGAATATGCATAAATGCCTCTGTAACTCCCGTAGTCAGGGCCCACACTGTCCCGGAATCCTGCAATGATGACTAGATATACTGCCAAAACATACAGCGCTTTTCTATTACTTTTCCCAGAATACACCTCCTGAAAGCTAAAAAAAAGCATATACAGAATGGCAATAATATAGTATGGATGCAGTAAACTCATGATGCTGTGCTGATGTTTTTAAATTGATGCGAAGCCACAACAATTCCCGAAAGAATCAACGGAATAAAAAGCCTCGTTTCCCAGAAAAGCCCCACAAATGTAATCATCATCAAATACGGCAAAGAAAAAAACAAATATCTCTTCAGGATCAATTGCCCGTTTTTATTGCAGAGACTAAAAGTAAAATACATTCCGAGTATTCCAAAAAGCAATCCGGCTAAATTAAAAGGGCTGGTAAAATTTTTAACCAGATAAACCCCCTCAAAAAAAGACGCATTCTGTGTAATCATCATTTTAAGGCCAAGATAAGGCAAAATGAAAGACAGAATCAAAAATATAATTTCGCGTATCCCATGGAAATTTTTCTTTTTTATTTCTTCAGGATCAATAAAAACCGCAGCAAAAAAGGCGATATTGAGACACGCTGTTTCCCGCACCAGAGTTGACACAAAGACAACAAGACAAAGCAATATAAAATCTGTGATCTTTCTGTAATGAAAATACCGGAGTGTGAGAAAAACCCCTGTTACATAAAAGAAAACAGCAATACAGTCACAGTTTGTGGGAACATATTGTATAATGACGATAAAAAAAATGGCTACAAGATGTATCACCTTCTGTATATCTGGATGAGAAAGCATTTCTACAGGTCTCAGCTTTAAAATTTTGTTTATAATAATCGATGATAAAATAAAAAAGAACGCATTGATCAAAAAAACACTGTGGTAAAATACCGTTCCGTTTTTAAGAATGAAATTTTTAAAAGAAAAAAGATATTGATCAATGATCATTTCTACCGCATCGGTTACATGGAGCATCAAAAAATTAGGAATCACTCTGTAGGCATATACTGAAGTAAACATAAAATCAGGAGCCTTCTCCATAGACTTTAGCTCTACATAGGATGATTCAAACCCGTAGTAGGAAATAAAAAAAAGCAGAAAAGGGAAAACTATTACGAATAATACTCCGGTTAATTTTTCATCACGCATTTTAAACAGTATCAAGCAGTATTCCTTGTAAAACAAATCCTGAAATTTATTAAATAAAGGAAAACTTTTACAAAAGTAAAGTTTTTTTCATTTTATACGGAATATTTTATTCACATTCGGTAAAATACAGCTATTAAAATTCAAACTCATCCATATATTATCCGAAAGCTTTAAATTTGCACACGTTAGAAGATGCATCATTTTTTTATTTTTTTATATTATCTGATCTCCAGAAACCGAGTGTTTTCCGTAGCAACCGCTATGGCTGTTGTTCTGATATGCCTTTTTTTTGCTTCAAAAATTAATTTTGAAGAAGATATCAATCAGATAATCCCTAAAAACGAAAAGTCTGACCTTACCGCCAAAGTACTCCAACAGCTTAATTTTTCTGATAAAATTATCGTCATTATCGAAAACAAATCTGCAGAAAATGACTTTCAGCTTTCAGAAACCGCCGATGATTTTTTGCACAAAATAGTACCGCTGCAAAAATATATCGGCTCCGTCCAGGGGAAAATCAATGATAACGAAATTTCACAAACCTTTGATTTTGTAAACCAAAACCTTCCTCTGTTCTTAGATGAAAACGATTATCATGAAATCGAAAAAAAGATTAATAAAGACAGTATTGCCAAACAGGTTGAAAGCAATTATGCATCTTTAATTTCGCCCACCAGTTTGGTGACAAAGGAATTCATCAAAAAAGATCCGCTGGGAATTACGTTTTTAGGACTCAAAAAACTGAATGCGCTTAACCTCAGCAAAGATTTTAAGCTGGAAGACAATTATATTGTTACCAAAGATGGCAAAAACCTGCTGCTTTTCATCGATCCGAAGAACAAAAGCAATGACACAAAAAACAATGAGGCCTTCATCAATCAGTTAAACAACATTAAAAATCATCTTAACAGCCGGTATAAAGGAAAAACAGAGATCAGTTATTTCGGGTCACCCGTGATTGCCGTTGCCAATGCGCAACAGATCAAAAAAGACATTCAAAACACGGTGATCATTTCTATGACGGTGCTTCTAATTTTGCTGATGTACTATTTCAGGAATTTTTTTACGCCGATTATTGTTTTTCTTCCCACCGTCTTTTCGGTTTTGCTTGCTTTAATGATTTTATATTTTATTAAAGACAAAATTTCTGCAATTTCACTGAGTGTGGGTGCTATTTTAATAGGAATTACGATAGATTACGCCCTTCATATTCTCACGCATTATAAACACAACAATGATATTGAAGAGCTGTACAAAGAGATTACAGAACCTATCATTTTGAGCAGCGCCACAACCGCCGTTTCGTTTTTATGCCTTGTTTTTGTACGTTCCGAAGCGTTAAAAGATTTGGGGCTTTTTGCGGCAATCACGGTTATTTTATCGTCTGTCACGGCCTTAATCATGGTACCTCAACTGTACAGGCCAAAGGTGAAAAAGCAGCATGTAAACGTGAATTTTATCGACAAAATCGGTTCTTATCCGTACGAGAAAAACAAACCTTTGGTGATTGGATGTTCCATTATTATTATTGCGTGCCTTTTCGGGTTCAGGCATGTTGGTTTTAACGAAAATATCGGCGACCTGAATTATATTCCGAAAGAATTGAAAATCAGTGAGGCTAAGCTTGAAAAATTATCAGACATCACTTCAAAATCTATTTACACCATTTCTTACGGAAATTCTGAACAGGAAGCTTTAACAAGAAATACCCAGCTGAATCAGTTTTTGGAAAAAGAAAAAAAAGAAGGCAAAATTTTAAGCTACAATTCACTGGGAGATGTTGTTTTATCAGAAAAAGATCAACAGAAAAAAATTGAAGCCTGGAATGTGTTCTGGGATAGCCGTAAAAAAAATGAAGTCATTTCAAATTTAAACGATGCCGGAAATCAATATGGCTTCAACAGCTCTGCGTTTGACCGGTTTCATGAAAATTTAAATAAAAATTATTCAACTGTAAGCCTACAAGAATATTCATCCGTAAAGGCCTTGCAGATTTCTGAGTTTTTAAGCAATGAAAAAGGTTTTTATACGGTTTCCAACGTGGTAAAAGTTGATGAGAAGAAAAGAAACACTTTTATCAAAGACGTTGAGAAAAAACATGATGCATTGGCAATTGACCGTCAGCAAATGAATGAAAACTTTTTAGGATTGTTAAAAAGAGATTTTTCAACTTTAATTAATTATTCTCTTCTCGCTATTGTCTTAACGATAATTGTGTTCTTCAGGAATTTTGAATTAACGGTTCTTACCATGTTCCCGATTGTTTTAACAGGAGTAGTCACCGCGGGAATTTTATATTTTTTAGGCCTCGAGCTGAATATTTTCAGTACGGTAGTCTGTACCCTGGTTTTCGGTGTGGGAGATGATTTCAGTATTTTCCTTACCAAAGCAATGCAGAAGGAGCACACAACCGGAAAAAACGAGCTTCCAACCTACAGAACTTCTATTATTTTAGCTGTTTTTACCACCATTTTATCCATCGGATCATTAATTTTTGCAAAACACCCTGCTTTGCATTCTTTGGCTTTGGTCGCCTTGATTGGTATGTTTTCTGTGATTATTATTACCTCGACCTTATACCCGTTCTGGTTCAGGTTATTAATCACCAACCGCGCAAAGAAAGGGCTTTCTCCCATTACGTTCAGATTGTTTATACACTCCATTATCCTTTTTATCTATTACGGTTTGGGAGGGATTGTTTTTTCTGCAATCGGCAGCTTTTTTGTGAAGAATTCAAAAGGGAAAACGTTAAACATTATTAAATTAATTTTAGCTAAATTTTTAACCTCTGTGCTGTACGGAAATCCATTCGTAAAGAAAAAAGTTATCGGAAATCCTCAGGAAGACTTTAGAAAACCGTCTGTCATTATTGCTAATCACACTTCGTTTCTCGATACTTTGGCATTGGCCATGGCAACACACAAAATCGTTTATTTGGTGAATGACTGGGTGTATGATTCTCCGGTTTTCGGAAAGCTGGTAAAAGCTTTAGGGTTTTTCCCGGTTTCTCAAGGCATTGAAAATGGGATGGATAAGCTGAGAGAAAAAATAAACGAGGGCTATTCTCTAATGGTATTTCCGGAAGCCGAGCGTTCGTTTACCAATGACATCAAAAGATTTCACAAAGGCGCGTTTTACCTCGCAGAGCAATTCGGGCTGGATATTGTTCCGGTCTATATTCATGGAAATTCTGAAGTTTTGCCAAAAGGTGATTTTATCATCTATGACGGAAGCATCACAGTAAAAGTAGGTGACAGAATCCTCAAAGACGACGCAAATTTCGGTACTCATTATTCTGAGCGCACCAAGAAAATCAACGCGTATTTCAGAGAAGAATTTTCAAAACTCAGAGATGAGCTCGAAGACGACAATTATTTTAAGAAGAAATTGTTTTTAAGCTTTTTATATAAGGAAAATGAAGTTGTAAAAGCCGTAAAAGAAGATTTTAAAAGAAATAAATCGGTTTATTTATTATTAAATCAGCACATCCCCAAAGATGCTGTAATTTTACATATTGCAGATGATTTTGGGCAAAAAGATGTTTTGCTTACCCTTCAGCAGCCGGGAAGAAAAATCTTCAGCTTTATTGAAAATAAAGAAAAAAGAGAAGTTGCGGAACACAGCTATATTGTGAAGAAAAGAAAAATTACATACCTAGATGAATTATCAGATTGTAAAAAAAATGCAGAGGTGCTTTTAATTTCTGATGAAAATTATCATCTAACTTCTGTTAATCCGTTACCGGAAACTGTTATTTTACTGAATACCAACTTTATATTCGAAAACGCGGAGTATCACTTGTCGTTCAGTTCAGAAGCAATAAAAGTATACAGCAAGCAATTATTATGAAATGCATATTTTTGTAACCCAATAAAGAATAGTAATGCAGAAAAACATACTGGTACTATATTATACACAAACAGGACAGCTGGAAGATATTGTAAAAAATATTGCCAAGCCGTTCGAAGATAAAAAAGACGAATATCTGGTGACGTATTACAACATTCAGCTGAAAGAGGATTTCCCTTTTCCATGGCCAAGTGATGTTTTTTTTAATACCTTTCCGGAATCTTATCTGCAGATTCCGAGTGAGATTATCCCGCCATCAGACGAAATTTTGAATAAGAAATATGATCTGATCCTTTTTGGCTATCAGGTTTGGTATTTAACGCCTTCCATTCCTATTATTTCGTTTTTAAAAAGCAGCTATGCAGAACCTTTACTGAAAGACACTCCGGTTATCACCATTTCCGGAACCCGGAATATGTGGATGCTTTCCCAGGAGAAATTAAAAGTATATTTGAAAAATCTGAATGCCAAACTGGTCGGCAATATTGCTTTGGTAGACCGCCATGACAATTACACCAGTGTTCTTACCATTCTTCGCTGGCTTACAACCGGGCAAAAAGAAAAATCCGGGATGCTTCCTGCAGCGGGAATTTCAGATGAAGAAATCTCAGGATCGGTGAAATATGGCAAAATCATAGAAAATCACTTTAATAACAATGACCTCAAAAATCTACAGCCAGATTTAGTGAAAAACGGAGCTGTAGAAATCAGGCCTTTTCTGGTACGGGTAGAAAAAGTAGGCAATAAAATCTTCACCGTCTGGTCAAACCTTATTATCAAGAAAAAAGAAAAACGCCCTTTGCTGATCAAATTCTTTAAAGTATATTTGATGGCTGCAATCTGGATTATTTCACCCATTGTATTGGTACTACACCTGCTTACAACCCCAATATTCTGGTTTAAAAGGCAAAAACAAAAACATTATTTACAAGGAATTAATTTAAAATAGAATGTACGACGTATTCATAACAAAAGCTTCAACCTATTTACCAAATGAGCCCGTTTCTAATGATGAGATGGAGAGCTATCTTGGTTTGGTAAACAATACCCCTTCTAAAGCCAGAGCATTAATTCTCAGGAATAATAAGATTACCACAAGATATTACGCTTTAGATAAAAACGGAAAACCAACCCATACCAATGCTCAGATTACGGCAAAGGCAATCGAAGGGCTTTTTGATGAACATTTCAAAAAAGAAGATATGGAATTGCTGTCTTGCGGAACGACTTCTGCAGATCAGATTCAGCCTTCTCACGCTTCAATGGTACATGGCGAGCTAAACATCGGTAAATCTGTAGAGATTAATACTTCTACAGGATTATGCAACTCCGGAATGAATGCCCTGAACTATGGCTTTTTAAATATCAAAGCAGGAATAAAAGACAACGCAGTCTGTGTAGGTTCTGAAAGGATGTCTGCATGGATGACCGCTGATAAATTCAACCATGAAGCGGAAAATCTGAAACAGCTTGAAGAAAGACCCATCGTAGCTTTCAAAAGAGAATTCCTGAGATGGATGCTTTCTGACGGAGCAGGTGCTTTTTTACTGGAAAACAAACCCAGAGAAAACGAAACTTCTTTAAAAATAGAATTCATAGATTTTTATTCTTACGCACATCAGATTGAAGCATGCATGTATTCTGGGTGCGAAAAACAGGAAGACGGAAGTTTAAAATCATGGGCAGAATATCCCGCAGAGGAATGGCTGAACCAGTCTATTTTTGCACTAAAACAAGACACCAAACTTCTTGATGAGTATATTCTGGTAAAAGGAGCAGAAAGCTTAAGATCATCATTTGACAAGCATAACCTGGATCCGGATTCTATTGATCATGTTTTGGCACATATTTCATCGGGTTATTTTAAAGAAGGCTTAAAAAACGAATTTGCCAATGTAGGGCTTGATTTCCCTTGGGAAAAATGGTTTTATAATCTTTCTGAAGTAGGAAACATCGGTGCAGGTTCAATCTTTATTGCTGTTGAGCAGCTGATGAATTCCGGAAGGCTGAAAAAAGGTGAAAAAGTTCTTCTCTGCATCCCGGAAAGCGGAAGATTTGCATATTCCTGTGCCTTATTAACAGTTTGCTAATGAGTGCCGCATTACCGATCTCGGACAAAAAATTTGTAGAAAACCTCATTCCGCAGAAATTTCCTTTTGTAATGGTGAGTGAGCTTTCAGAATATTCTGAAACTCATTTGGTTTCAGGTTTTACCATTCAGGAAAATAATATTTTTGTAAGCAACGGAGCTTTTCAGGCCTCCGGTTTAATTGAGCATCAGGCGCAAAGTGTAGCTTTACATACCGGTTATAAATTTTATCTTTTAGGGAAAGAAGCTCCTACCGGTTATATTGGTGCTATTAAATCTTTTGAAGCAGAATATCTGCCAAAAGTCGGAGACCGGCTGAAAACGGAAGCAACAATTCTTAATGAAATGATGGGAGTCACTTTAGTTGATGTCGTTACTACAAGTAATGATACCATTATCGCAAAATCCCAGATGAAAACCGTCGTAAAATAATTTAATGGAATTAAAGGAAGACCATATTATCAACATCCACAACTTTTTGCCGCATCGTGAACCCATGTTGATGGCAGATTATATCCTGGAGCTGACCAAAGAAAAAGTGGTGACTTCCTTTGAAATTCTGAAAGATAATGTTTTTGTTCATAACAATAAATTTGCAGAAGCCGGTCTCATTGAAAATCTGGCACAGACCTGCTCGTCAATTCTCGGGCAAAGTTTTTTTGAAAATCCGGAAGCTGACACAAAAGTGATTGGTTTTATTACCAATATCAAAAAAATTGAAGTTTTTTCTTTACCTGTAGTTGGCGACAAAATTATATCAAAAGCATCGCTGATCTCTCAGTATGAAAATATCTGTCATATCTTTTGTGAAACTTTTAATAAAGATGAATTGTTGATACGCGGAGAAATCAACCTGTTTATTCAGGAAGTAAAATCCTAGAAAATCATTTTACAGTATAAAAAAGCCGGCTTTAACGCCGGCTTTTTAATTCAAGTTTATTTTACTAATCTTTATTTCAATATATTTGAAAAAAATAAAAAGTATGAGCGTGAAAGTAAGGTTTTACTCGTATGATGTTGAATTTGATTTTGAAAACTCAGTAGAGTTTCCGGTCGCTCCACAAGTTGGAGATGAGGTGAATCTGATCTCATTTTTCAAATACCGTACATTAGAAAGATTAGAATACGTAAATAGTATGGAAGATCTTCATCTGTACGAAAATGCTCTGGTTACCGAACGTACCTGGTGTAATGACCTTGAAAAACAGGAAATCTATCTGCTGATCCAGCTTAAATATAAAAGAAGAAAATAAGTAAGGATCATGATCGGGATATTCTCCATTCTTCATTGTCCTGTATTTTCTGTATTTTAGCAGTCAATTTAAAATCTAAAATATTTAGATGAAAAAGCAAGACCTTCCACAAGACGAAAGCAACCTCAAATCAGCAAATATGACTGAGGTTTTGTATGTTACAGACGATAACAACAATTATACAACCGCAAACAGCATCGGTTGGGAAGCGAAAAAAGCTGCTTTGGAAGAATCTTTAGCACTGATTAATGAAAGAATAGAAGAAGCAAAACAAAATGTTGCAAACCATAGAGTAAGCCCAATTATGTACTTTATGGAACTGAATAAAATGGATATAAGTGTGCTTTCTGCCTATGTAGGAATGTGGCAATGGAGAGTCAAAAGACATACAAAACCTGCTGTTTTTAAAAAACTCAGCGATTCTACTTTAAAAAAATATGCCGATACTTTCGGAATTTCAGTAGATGAATTAAAAAATTTCGACGGTAATAATGGAACTTAATTTTGAACATCATCAGACAGCCCATTGCGAAAATGGAGTCGCTTCTAATCTATTGCTTAACAAAGGATTAAAACTCAGCGAACCCATGATTTTCGGGATTGGTTCGGGATTATTTTTCGTGTATTTGCCTTTCTTAAAAGTTAATTTTGCGCCGGGTTTCAGTTACAGACCAATGCCCGGAGCTATATTCAGCAAAGCCGCAAAAAGATTAGGCATAAAAATTAAAAGACAAAAATTTTCCAATCCTCAGGAAGCGCAAAAAGCTTTAGAGAAAAATTTAGAGCAAAACATCCCGACAGGCTTACAGGTAGGCGTTTTTAACCTTACCTATTTTCCCGAAGAATATAAATTCCATTTCAACGCGCACAATCTTGTAGTTTACGGAAAAGAAGACGGAAAATTTCTCATCAGCGATCCTGTGATGGATTTTGCCACAACTTTAACCGAAGCCGAGCTGGAAAAAGTACGTTATGCAAAAGGCGCGCTTGCTCCGAAAGGCCACATGTATTTTCCCACCTACATTCCCGAAAATGTAAATCTTGAAGAAGCCATTAAAAAAGGAATCAAAGACACCTGCAAAAATATGCTCGCTCCCGTTCCGATTATCGGGGTAAAAGCAATGCGGTGGGTCGCAAAAAGCATCCCGAAATGGGCGGAGAAAAAGGGCACGAAAGTAACGAATCATTATCTCGGGCAACTGATCAGAATGCAGGAAGAGATCGGAACCGGCGGTGGCGGATTCCGGTTTATCTATGGCGCTTTTTTACAGGAGGCCGCTGCGATTCTTAAAAATGACGAGTTGAAAGAATTATCTAAAGAAATTACCGCAATCGGCGACCTCTGGAGAGATTTTGCCGTGGATATTGCAAGAGTTTACAAAAACAGAAATTCAAAAAGCGACATTTACAATCAGCTTTCAAAATCCATGCTTCATATTGCAGATTTAGAGGAAGCTTTTTATAAAAAACTGAGAAAAGCCATTTAACCGACAGTGGATTAATTTATCTAAATTTGTACTAAATACAATGACTTATGACAACATTTAGTTTTAAAATAGACCCTCGAGAGAGTAAAAAAATAAAAACCATTCTAAAAGCTTTGGGAGTAACTGAATTAAAAATTAAAGAAGAGGAGGTACCTTCCAAAAAATTTATAGAGAAAGTTAATCGTGCAAGAACAGCTTATAAAAAAGGCGACACCGTTCCTGTAAATACTGAAAATATATGGGACGGTATCAAATAGTCCGAACAAAAGAAGCTGAAAAAGATCTGGCAAAAATTCTAAAATCAGGTAATAAATCTGACATTCGAAAAGTAGAAATTTTCTTCAAAGAAATTAAAGAAAATCCAAGAACTGGTACCGGAATACCGGAACAGTTGAAATACTTTGAAAACGAAGTCTGGAGCAGAAGGATAAATAAAAAAGACAGATTTGTTTATGAAATTTATGAAGAAGACAAAAACGTTGTTGTAGTAAGTTCTTTGGGACATTACAACGATGAATAATACTTCTTTAATTAATATTCATTAATAAATCTTCAAAAATAAACAATGTCAAATTTTATCATTGAAATAAAAAACCTCTACAAGAAATACAAAAACTCGGAAGACTTTTCGGTCAATGATATTTCTTTGAATATTGATAAAAACGAAATCTACGGAATTCTCGGCCCGAACGGAGCGGGAAAAACGACGTTGATTTCGATGCTTTCTGGCTTAATAAAACCTACATCAGGAAGTTTTACCATCAACGGTTTGTCGCCTAAAAAAGACAATTCGAAAATCAAACAAATCATCGGAGTTGTTCCTCAGGAATATGCACTCTACCCCACTTTGACCGCGAAAGAAAATCTTTTGTTCTTCGGAAGCCTGTACGGTTTAAAACATAAAAATCTTCACAAAGAAATTGATGAAGCATTAGAATTAATGGGTTTAACAAAATTTGCCCATAAAAAAGTTGATCAGTTTTCAGGCGGAATGAAACGCCGTTGCAACCTGATTGCAGGAACACTCCACCATCCGAAAGTTTTGTTTCTGGACGAACCTACTGTTGGCGTTGACGTTCAATCGAAAAAAGCCATCATCGATTATCTTTTAGATTTAAATAAAAAAGGGACGTGTATTATTTACACTTCGCACCACCTATCGGAAGCGGAAGAATTCTGTACAAAAATCGCCATCATCGACCATGGAAAAATCCATGCAACGGGAACTCCGCAGGAATTGGTGGAAAGAGTTGCCCATGCTGAAAACTTGGAGGACGTTTTCATTTCATTAACCGGAAAAGAATTGAGAGATGTTGTATAAATTGTGGAGAAGCTTTATCAAAGAAATTCAGTTGCTGAAAAGGGATTCGGGCGGAATCGTCATTATTTTCCTGATGCCGTTGTTGTTGATTATTACCATTACTTTAATTCAGGATTCAACATTCAAAAATCTGGAAGGCTCAAAAATTCCGATTATTTTTATTGACAAGGACCATTCTGAAGTTTCCAAAGTCATCAAAAAAGAACTGGAAACCAGCAAAACATTTGAACTGATTACCGACTATAATGAAAAAACGGCTGAAAAAGCGGTTTTCAAAGGAGATTATCAGATGGCCATCGTGATTCCGGAAAATTTAACGAAAGACCTCAATTCAAATATTGATTCTAAAGTTCAGACGGTTGTGAGTTCATTTGGCCTGGAAAACGATTCTACTGCGACAAAAGTTGTGGCTTCAAAAACGAAAGACATTCATTTGTATTTTGATCCTGCAACCAATGCAGGTTTCAAAAATTCTGTGATGGATGCCATTAATAAAATGGTTTTTGAAATCGAGAATAAAAAAATATACAAAGCTTTCCAGGACCAGCTCGGAACAACGGAAGATCTTGAAAATAAAAGCTTAATAACCTTTAAAGAAATCACGCCCAACAAGAGTAAAAAGGAAGTAATGCCGAATTCCGTGCAGCACAACGTTCCGGCTTGGGCATTATTTGCAATTTTCTTTATTGTGGTTCCACTTTCCATTAATTTAGTGAAAGAAAAAAGCCAGGGAACGAGCGTGAGAGTTCGCGTAAGCCCTACACCGTATTATATTCATATTTTAGGAAAAACGTTTACCTATCTTATCATCTGCGTCATCCAGTTTTTGCTGATGGTTGCAGTAGGAGTCTGGCTTTTCCCTTTGATGGATCTGCCTCAGTTTGAGGTTTCAGGAAAAATGTTCCATCTTCTGATTGTCACTTTATTTGCAGGATTGGCAGCCATTGGATTTGGCGTCTTAATCGGAACGGTTTCGGATACGCAGGAACAGTCGGCGCCGTTTGGAGCGACTTCCGTTGTCGTTTTGGCAGCGATTGGCGGAATCTGGGTCCCGGTTTTCCTAATGCCGGAATTTATGCAGAAGATTGCACAGTTTTCCCCGATGAACTGGGGTTTAAATGCGTACTATGACATTATTTTAAGAAATAGCGGCGTTGGCGAAATTGCCAAAGAACTGATATTCTTATTTTTATTTTATATTGCGATGGTAATCATCTCTTTACTTTACGAAAGAAAACAGAATGCAGTCTAAAAATTTAACTTGTACCGAAGAAGTACGCGTACGATTCAATGAAACAGACCCACTGGGAATTGTATGGCACGGTCACTACATTGTGTATTTTGAAGACGGGAGAGAAGCTTTCGGAAGACAGCATGGCTTGACCTACCTCGACATTCAAAAAGAAGGATTTGTAACTCCAATTGTGAAAAGTACGTGTGAACATTTTCTTCCTTTGAAATATGGCGAAACTTTTAATATTGTAACCACTTTTGTGAATTCTGTTTCGGCAAAACTCATTTATCAATACGAGATTTTCAATCAGCAAAATCAGTTGGTTTGCAGTGGTGAAACCATTCAGGTCTTTCTGGATTCTGAGAATAATCTATGCTTGTACAATCCCGAGTTTTTTCAAGCCTGGAAAGATAAAATGGGATTATAATTGCCTTCAGCAATTGGCTTTTGCTTTTTTAAATATGAATCAAAAATTACAGTAATTAGATGAATAAGGAAATTTACATCACAGATTACCACTGCGTCACGCCTTTGGGTTTTGATACGGAATCAAACTGGAAAGCACTTCTGGAAGGAAAATCCGGCGTAGCTTTGCATGAAGTCATTGCGCATCACGCAGCTTTTTTTGTTTCTAAAATTGATTCTGAAAAATTAGATATAGAATTTAAAAATAACTTCGACAATCAGAATTTTACCAGACTGGAAAAAATGTTTTTGCTGAGTTTAAAACCTTTGGTAGAAAGACATCAGATTTCAGATGACACCGGCTTTATTCTTTCCACAACTAAAGGAAATATCAGTGTATTAAAAAATAAAACTGCTTTACCGGAAGGCGTTTATCTTTCAAATTTGGCTCAAAAACTGGCTGATTTTTTTGGATTTAAAACCAAACCGATTGTGATCTCAAATGCCTGTGTTTCCGGAGTGATGGCCATTTCTGTGGCAAAAAATATGATTCAGGCTGGGAAATACAAAGATGCGTTCGTCGTTGCCGGTGATGAGATTTCTGAATTTGTGGTTTCAGGATTCAATTCCTTTCAGGCAATTGGAAGCAAACCTTGTAAACCGTATGACAAAGACCGAAACGGAATTAACTTGGGTGAAGCGACCGCAGCAGCTTACATCACTTCTGATTCATCAGAAAACGATAAATTCAGGTTTATAATTTTAGGCGATTCAGCAATTAACGATGCCAATCACATTTCCGGCCCATCAAGAACCGGTGACGGATTATTTGCCAGTATTCAAAATGCGATGAAAGAAGCGAAAGTTTCCGAAGAACAAATCGATTTTATTTCTGCGCACGGAACGGCAACGGTTTACAACGATGAAATGGAAGCCATCGCATTCAACCGAATGGGTTTACAAAATGTTCCGCTCAACAGCATGAAAGGCTATTATGGACATTGTCTGGGAGCTTCAGGACTTTTGGAAAGCATTATCTCCATGGAATCTGCGTTGAATAATACCCTGATTCCCTCTAAAAATTTTGAAGAAACAGGCATTTCTCAAGATTTAAATATTATAAAAGAAAATCAATCGGCAGAAATCAGATATATTCTGAAAACAGCTTCGGGTTTTGGTGGGTGTAATGCAGCGATTGTTTTGGAAAAAGTATAAAAATAATTGTAATTTTGATAGAATTAAAGTTTTAAGAAATGGAATCTCACTTGGAAATCAGAAAAAGAATTCACGAGTTCATTGACATTGCAGATGAAAGAATCTTACGCATTATCAATGGAATTATAAATGCTGAAGAGCAGGAAGATGATTATCCAACAATTCCTGATTGGCATTACGATGAAATAAACGAAAGACGAGAAAAATACTTAAGCGGAGAAAGTAAATCTTATACTTGGGAGGAAGTTAAAGAGAAAGCAAAATCTGCTTTGAAATGACTTATGAAGTAATCTTACAAGAAGAAGCAAGTCTTGAAATTTTGGAAGCATACATATATTATGAAGATGCACAAAAAGGTTTGGGAGAAAGATTTATGAAACATTTGGAAAAGTATTTACGTAGAATTCAAAACAATCCGAAACATTTTCAGCTTAAAAAAAATTATAGAGAAGCTTTTATTCAAAAGTTTCCATACCTCATCGTTTTTGACATTATTGATTACAAAATTATTGTACTCTCTGTTTTCAATACTCATCAAAACCCAACAAAAAAACCTTAAGCTTTTTGAAAATATCAATGAAGAAAACAGCTATTTCCATCATAGAAAACTCAAAAATCGTTCTTAACGAACAAATTATTTTTGAAAGCCCAACAGAAAATTTCTCAGATTTTGCGAAAGAAGCCTATAAAGGTTTAGAACTGAACTATCCTAAATTTCATAAAATGGATAATCTGAGCAAACTGGCATTTCTTGCTTCTGAAATAATTCTGAAAAACAATGATCACAGCAAAACTGCTCTGGTTTTTGCCAATAAATCATCAAGTCTGGATACCGATTTTAAATATCAGGAAAGCATCAATTCTCAGGAAAATTATTTTCCCAGCCCGGGCGTTTTTGTGTACACGTTACCGAATATCTGTGTCGGCGAAATCAGTATTAAACATAAAATGCAGACTGAAAATGCTTTTTTTGTTCTGGATGAATTTGATGAAGAATTTTTAAATTCGTATGCATTGCAGATCCTTCAAACCGGAAAAGCTGAAAAAGTCTTGTGCGGCTGGGTAGAACTCTATCAGGAAAGTTATAAAGCTTTTGTATATTTGCTGACTAAGTAATTTAACAATATAATATTATAACAGTGTAACGATAATGTTCAGTCCTATTGGTAAACTGATACATTGATACATTGGTAAATTTAAAAATATGGAAGATTTAAAATTAGAATTAAAAAACAAAATCATAGAAGTCCTTAATCTGGAAGACGTAGCGGTAGAAGAGATTAAAGACACTGACCCATTATTCGGTGGCGGTTTAGGATTGGATTCTATTGACGCACTGGAACTGATCGTACTTATGGATAAAGATTACGGCATCAAATTAGCCGATCCCAAAAAAGGGAAAGACATCTTTGAATCCATTGAAACAATGGCAGCATATATCCAGGAAAACAGAACAAAATAATTCAATCTAACGGTGTAACAATCTGGCTTATTACACCATTAAATTGATATATTGTTATATTATTTAAAAGATGAACCAAAAAATTGCCATTACAGGGATGGGTATTATTTCCTCCATTGGTAACAATGTTGAGGAAAATTTTATTTCGCTGACGAGCGACAGACATGGCATTTCAGATATAGAATTGTTTGAAACCCGTCATGCAGGAACTCTCAAAACAGGTGAGATAAAATGGTCTAATAACGATCTTATACAAAAGCTTCAGCTAAGTGATGATAATAATGTGACTAGAACGACTTTATTAGGCATGATTGCCGCAAAAGAAGCGGTAGAAAGTGCCGGAATTTCGGATATCAATGAATATAAGACCGGGCTCATTTCCTCTACAAGCGTAGCCGGAATGGATGTTACCGAAAAATATTTCTACACCTACGAAGATTTTCCTGAAAAGCAAAAATATATCGACGCGCACGATGCCGGAAATTCATCGTTGGCAATCGCCAATCTTCTTGGGCTCAAAGGGATGGTTTCTACCATCAGTACCGCCTGTTCGTCTGCTGCAAATGCCATTATGATGGGTGCAAAACTGATCAGAAACGGCGTTTTGGACCGTGTTATCGTCGGCGGAACAGATTCGCTTTCAAAATTTACGCTCAACGGATTTAATACATTGATGATTTTGACCGATTCTTACAATACTCCTTTCGACAATGACAGAAAAGGGCTTAATTTGGGAGAAGCAGCCGCTTTTATCGTTTTAGAGTCTGATAAAGTGGTAAAAAAAGAAAACAAAAAGGTACTCGCTTATCTTTCCGGGTATGGAAATGCGAATGATGCCCATCATCAAACTGCTTCCTCCGAAAACGGACAAGGTGCTTATTTAGCCATGGAAAAAGCTTTGAAAACATCCGGCTTACAAAAAGAAAACATCGATTACATCAATGTGCACGGAACGGCAACCCCAAATAATGACCTGTCGGAAGGCATTGCAATGATCAGAATTTTCGGCGAAAATCAGGTTCCGGAATTCAGTTCTACGAAAGCATTTACGGGTCACACTTTGGCTGCAGCGGCTGGAATTGAAGCGGTCTACTCTATTTTAGCCATGCAGCATAATGTTATTTTTCCAAACCTGAATTTTAAAACCAAAATGGAAGAGTTTGATTTAACACCGGTTACTGAACTGAAAGAAAAAGAGATCAATCATGTGCTTTCTAACTCGTTTGGGTTTGGAGGAAACTGTTCAACCTTAATTTTCTCAAAATCATGAGTACAGTGTATATCAACAGCGCCGCCTGTATTTCAGCTCAGGATACTTTAAATGAAAATTTTACTGAAAATTTCAAACCTGAACAATCAGTTCAGATTGTCAATACGATAGAACCCAACTATAAAGAATTTATTCCGCCTGCGATGATCAGGAGAATGTCTAAAACGGTAAAAATGAGCTCGGTGGCTTCGCATTTTGCATTAAAAGAAGCAGGAGTCGAAAAACCGGACGCCATTATTGTAGGAACCGGAATGGGGTGTTCGCAGGATTCTGAAAAGTTTCTGAAAAATGTCATAGACAATCATGAAGAATTTCTGACGCCTACATTTTTTATACAATCTACCCATAACACGGTTTCCGGGCAGATCGCTCTGGGATTGCAATGCCATGGTTATAATTTTACGTATGTCAATACTTCTTCATCTCTAGAATTTTCGATGTTGGATGCGAAGCTTCAGATTAATGACGGCGAAGCATCAACCGTTTTGGTAGGCTCCACAGATGAACAAACTCAACGTACGATGGAACTTTATCAATTGAATAATTCCATCAAAAAAAAAGAAAATCTTCCGGTTGATTTCCTGCATTCAAAATCTGACGGTGTAATCTGGGGTGAAGGTTCCAGTTTTTTTGTTCTGGGGAAAGATAAAACAGCAAGTTCTTACGCGCAATTAAAAGATATTCAAATTATTAATACGCTAGAATTAAGCGAGACGCAACAATTCATTGAAGAATTTTTACATAAAAATAATGTAAAAAAAGAAAATGTGGATGCCGTCATTTTAGGATTCAGCGGAGATGCAAAATCTGATATATATTATAAAAAAGCGATGGACTCACTTGAAAATTGTGCGTTGCTCTACTATAAACATTTAAGTGGCGAATTTAATACCGCCAGTGGTTTTTCTACTTTTATGGCGTGTTATATCCTTAAGAATCAGAGAATTCCGGAGGTAATGATGATTAACCAAGTAAAAAAATCAACTATTAAAAATGTTCTTTTGTATAATCATCTTAAAGGGGAAGATCATAGTTTGGTTTTACTAGAAAAAGTTTAGGCACACTTTGATTAAAAAGAATAATTTAAAATAATATTGTTATAGTGGAAAAAGTAAGCAAAATTCATTTTACAATAATTTTAGTCTTAAATCTGGTTTTAGTTTTAAAAATGATAAGTATTGCTTGGGAAGGAAATGACAAAGCATTGCTAATTATTATTCTGGGGCATTTAACGTTAACTATTTTGAATTCTACACTATGGCTAATTTTAAAATTTTTAAAATTGCAAGAATACTTCATCTATAAAGTTAATACAATTGGACTGCTTTTATTATTTATTCCAGCAATTATTATCTCAAGTTTGTATTCATAATTAGAACTAAATCAAATGAAACATTATCCTTTTATTATCTTTTATCTTTTCTGCAATGTTTTTATCGCTGCATTTCAGGCAAGCTTTTGGGTACATTTGGTTGGTTTTATGGCTTTTTGTGCTGTTGTCGTTTGGGGCTCTTTTGATATTCAATTGGGATATTTCGTCAATAGTTTAACGCATAAAAGAACAAGAATTAAAGAAGTTGCACTTACTTTTGATGACGGGCCTACAGAATTTACCCTTAAATTTTTAGATCTGTTAAAAGAAAAAAATATCAAAGCCACCTTTTTCTGTATCGGGAAACAGGTTGAAAAATATCCCGAAACTTTCCGGAGAATCATTTCAGAAGGTCACAGCATTGGAAATCACACCTATTCTCATGCTAACAATACCGGTTTTTTACCGGTCCCAAAAATGGTTGAGGAAATTGAAAAATGCGATGATGTGATGGTAAAAATCGGAAATATTAAAACTGATTTGTATCGCCCTCCTTTTGGAGTGACCAATCCGAATATTGCGAAAGCAATTAAAAAAAACCACAAAAAAAGCATCGGCTGGAATGTGCGTTCACTGGATACAGTGATTAACGACCGGAAAAAAATAGTCAAAAGAATCACCGGAAATATCAAAAAAGGCAGTGTGATTCTGCTTCACGACACTTCAGAAAAGACATACAGTGTTTTGACAGATTTATTGCTATTTTTGGAACAGGAAAAATATACTACTTTCACCATTGAATCTATGATTAAATCAAAAAATAATGATTAAAAATATCGTTTTTGGAGCTTTTATACTAATGGCCAATTGTTTTTTTGCACAAAACACAGCCATGAGCTCTGCAGAGGCAAAAACTTTTGTAACCAGAATTTCTTCTGAAACGAAGGAAATAAAAACACTGCAGAGTGATTTTATTCAGACTAAAAAAATGGATTTTCTGGATAAAAATATCGTTACGCAGGGAAAAATGTCTCTGAAATCTCCCAACGTATTAAGCTGGAAATATCTGAAACCTTATCAATACAGCATTATTTTCAAAGACAATAAAATTTTTATCAATGATCAGGGAAAAAAAACTTCTGTGGATGCTAAAAGTAAAACTTTTGAAAAAATCAATAAATTAATTGTTGGAAGCTCCAATGGGAAAATGTTCAATGATCCGGAATTTTCTGTAATTTACATGAAAAATGCCAATTACAATATTGCAAAATTTACCCCGAAATCTGCGCAGCTGCTGAAATACATTAAACAGATCGAACTTCATTTTCCTAAAAATCAGTCGACGGTTTCGCAGGTAAACATGACCGAAGCTTCGGGTGACACAACCAATATTGTTTTTAAAAACACCAAGATCAATGCGCCGATTCCTGCTTCAGAGTTTTCTTTATAGTGGCCTTTTTTTTCTGTTGATTTCTTGTAAAACGTATCAATTTGAAAATGCAAGACCGGTTTCGAATTCTAAAGATTTTGTTGAAAATCTATATTTTTCTTCCCATGAAGATTATGTCTATAAATGTCAGATGGATATTTATAAAAACCATGTCAGCGGAATTCTGATCATTAAAAAAATAAACGAAACCACACACCGTGTCGTGCTCACGTCTGATTTTGGAAATAAAATGATCGATTTTGAAATTTCTGAAAATAGTTTTAAACTCAATTATGTTCTGGCAGATTTAGACAAAAAAATGGTCATCAATTTCCTGAAAAATGATTTTCAGGAATTATTAAGGCAGAAATATCCTGTTGTACAAGCTTTTGACAATGATCTTTCTACCCTATATGATTCGAAAATAGGCAAGAATAACTATTATTTGTCTTTTAATAAAGAGACCTCATTACTTACTCAAATTGTATTGACACGGAATAAAAAGGAAAAAATCAATTTTAATTTTGAAGTTAAAAAACCTACTTTTGCAGAGATAATATATCTTGAACATAAAGATTTCAGGATCAATATCAAACTATTTCAAATTACTGAAACTGAATAAATATGCAGACCATCCTTACCGGCTTTTATAGTTTAGAGACATATGAAAAAGCAGACAGCGGAAGCTTTATCGCTCATATCAAATTAAATGAAGATCACGATATTTTCAAAGGCCATTTCCCCGGAAATCCCGTAACGCCGGGAGTCTGTATGATGCAGATTGTAAAAGAGCTTACGGAAGAGTTTACCGGAAAAAAATTATTTCTGAAGTCGGCTTCTAATGTGAAGTTTATGGCCATCATTAATCCTTTTGAAACTCCGGATCTGAAGCTGCAATTGGATATTACAGAGACTGATGATGGTGTGAAGGTAAAAAATACCACTTCTTTTGGCGAGACTATTGCATTAAAAATGTTGGCGCATTATAATACATTAAGCTCATGAAACTACTCTTATCCCTATTCACCGGTTTATTCTTATTTTTTCAGGCTTCTGATCTTGAAGTATTGCGAAACAGCTACTCAAAAGCCAATCTCTCTACTGAAGGGGCTAAAAATTTTATCGAGACCGCATCCAAAAAATTATCTTCAGATCCTGTCATTACAGGTTATAAAGCTGCCGCTGAAATTTTGGAAGCTAAAATCACAACAGAAAAAAATAAAAGAAAAACCCATATAAAAACAGGAGCCACTGCTCTTGAAAACGCGATTAAAGCCAATCCGAACACTGTTGAGCTCAGAATCATCAGACTAAGCGTACAGGAAAATATTCCAAAGATTGTGGGCTACTCTAAAAACCTTAAAGAGGATAAAGCTTTTATTCTTAATAACTACGGTAAACAAAATGCTGCACTGAAGAGCTATATCAGAAAATTTGCCATGCAATCAAAAACGATGACTGCGGCAGAGAAAAATGCTTTGAAATAATGACCTTCAACGAAGTACAGACTGCCATCTCAGAAAGGAAAATCTGCATTTTAATTCCTACTTATAATAATGAAAAAACGCTGAAAAGAGTGATCAACGGCGTTTTGGAATATACTCAAAATATCATTGTGATCAATGATGGCTCTACAGATTCTACTTCGGAGATTTTAAAAAATTACAGTCAGATTACGGTTATCAACCTTCCTGAAAATAAAGGAAAAGGAAATGCGTTGAAAACAGGCTTCAGAAAAGCTGTGAAATTAGGCTTTAATCATGCGATTACCATTGATTCTGACGGACAGCATTATCCCGATGACATTCCGGTTTTTGTAGAGGCTTTGCTTGATGAAAAAATGGATATTCTCCTGATCGGCAACCGGAATATGACTCAGGACGGAATTCCTAAAAAAAGCAGTTTCGGAAACCGGTTTTCTAATTTTTGGTTCTGGTTTGAAACCGGAATTAAGCTTGAAGACACCCAATCCGGCTACAGATTATATCCTTTACATAAAATTCCGAAAAAATATTTTACCCCGAAATTTGAGTTTGAAATTGAAATCATTGTAAGAACAGCATGGAGGCGGATTCCCGTTAAAAATGTGCCGATCAAGGTTTTGTATGATCCCGCGGAACGGGTTTCGCATTTCAGGCCATTTAAAGATTTTACGAGAATCAGTATTCTGAATACAATTTTGGTTGCGATTACTTTAGTGTATATCATTCCCAGGAATTTTATTCATAATTTCAGGAAAAAGAGTTTAAAGAAATTTATACAGGAAGACATTTTAGAAAGCGAAGGTACTCCCCGTATAAAAGCATTTTCTATAGCATTGGGCGTTTTTGTGGGATTTCTGCCTTTTGGTGGTTATCATACCTTACTCGTTATTTCTCTTTCCGTACTTTTCAAGCTCAATAAAGTTTTGGCGTTTGTCGCTTCCAATGTAAGCCTTCCGCCATTTGTCCCTTTTATTATTGCTGCCGCTCTATTTTTAGGGGCTCCGTTTGTGAATGGGGACAGCAATATTTTCAGCCAGGATCTTAACTTTGATCTGGTAAAAAACAACCTTCTGCAATATGTAATCGGAAGCTTAATTCTAGCAACGAGCATGTCTGTTATTTCAGGGATCGCTACTTTTTTGTTTTTAAATAAAGTACATTCTAAACATCAATAAATTATTAGAAATGTTCAGGAGGGTTACAGCAAAGCCTTTGGCTTTGCTGTAACCCTCCTGAACAGAAAATTGTATCTTATTTTTTAATAATTTTATGAGAATATGTATTTCCGAACTGATCTTTCAGATGAAGCATATACATCCCGGATTTTAAACGATTTACCGACATTGAATTTTTATCAAGCTTAGCCTGTAAAACCATTTTACCGCTCATGTCATATATTTTTGCTTCTACAGGGGTAAAATCGCTTTTTGTGTTGAAGCTGATCATGTCATCGGCAGGATTTGGATATACGGTAAACAACCCTTTATTATTCTGAATTTCACTTACGCCCAAAGCAGAACCTTCTAAAACAAACAGGGTCGAATTTGGATTCACATTATTAATAACGTCAACAGTTCCGGAAGGCCATTTTACGACTACTTTTGTGATCGCAGTAGCCTGTCCGATTCCGAAATGGGTATTCAGGGTATTCATGTTCTGAAATCCTACGCCGCTTTGTACATCACGAATCTGTTTTCCCCAGCTTCCATAAATTTCTATTCTCGCTCCGATTCCGTTTCGGTTACTTTGTACTCCTTGCAGAGTCACTTTCAGCCATTTGTTGGTATTTCCGTTATTCATCAAAACATTGCTGCCATTCTGAATATCCAAAAACCCATCATTATTAAGATCTCCTACAGGTCTGTCATACAGGGACAGGTTGTAAGAATTTGCATTCGGCGTAAATTTAAAGGTTCCGTCTCCAAACATAATATTATAGTTCGCTCCCAGAATATCTAAAAACCCGTCATTATCAAAATCATATGCAACGTATTCTCTGCTTGTTGCTGACGTAAGATCATATCCTGATCCTGCAGAAACGTCCGTAAAGGTTCCGTTACCGTTATTACGCATTACTTTGCTTAATCCGTTGGAAGTTGAATTTATTCCTACAACAGCATCCATCCATCCGTCATTGTTAAAATCTCCCCATGCGGAAGACCAGGTTTGCGTAGGATTTGCCATATTTGCCGTTGCTGCCACATTGGTAAAAGTTCCGTTGCCGTTATTTCTGTGGAGCTCATCGATATTTCCTCCCGGCCCAGAACCTCCTCCGCTGCATTTGGCAATGTATAAATCTAAATCTCCGTCATTATCATAATCCATCCAGATCGATCCGTAATTTCCGCCAGAAGGGAAGTCGCCCAATCCGCCCTGGTTATGGTTCATATTAGTGCCGTCATTTAAATAAAATCTGTTGGGCGAATTATCGTCACAAACAAATGCGTCTAATTTTCCGTCATTATTGATGTCTATAAAATTGGTACGCTGCACGAGAAAAGACTGAGGTTTTTTCTCAGAAGTATAGGCTGTTCCTGTTGAATTTGCCTTTACAAAAGCAATTCCGCTTCCTGAACCGTACATTAAATCATTAAAACCATTATTATCAATATCTCCGGCAGAAATGCTCCAACTCGGTGTAATCACAGTACTTGGAATCGTGTAGGAAACATTATTAAATCCTCCTCCGTTTTGCTGGTATGAAATTACAATTTGTGTGGCACTTACCACTGAAACGATATCATCACGATAATCTCCGTTCATATCTACAATACAGTGATTCAAGCTTCCTGCTACAGTTACGGGAGTACTGGTAAACGAAAGCCTGTCTGCAAGAACGACTGCCTGACTTAATGTAAAATTAAATCCTAAGCTCGACCATTTATTATCAAATACAATGTAATAGGTAGTTCCTGCTGTAACGCCAAATGTAGTTTGTGCAGAATATCCTGAAAAATCGTCATTGGAAGCGACACAGGTAAGAGATCCGCAAGTTCCTGAATAAACGATTACTCTGGTATCGACATTCTGCCCTGAAATTACCGTAGATACTGTAATATTTCCGGTTTGTGTTGCCGTGTATTTGTACCATAATCCTGCAGTTCCTGCGGGACTCGTCAAACCACAAACAGAAGTAGGAGGTGTTCCTGTAACTGCAGGTGCGGTATAAGTTCCCAACGAAAGATTTACTGCCGTACTGCAGGTTAACTGAGCCATTGCCCAGGTTGCATTCAGCAATAAAAGAAAAAAAGAGATTTTTTTATTCATAGTTTAGTTTTTAAAATTATTAATTGCAGGGCTGAGTCATAGAATCAATCCATTGCTGAACGAGCAAAACACCGTCATCATGTACGACTGTTCTTCCCAACAATGGCATTCTGTTGCTTTCCTGTACTGAAGTAAGACGGTAATTCATCACCGATTTATTATGATTTCCCGGGCTTACTATTTTTTTAATCGATGCATCTATCGGTTCATCTGCATTTACACACACTCCAAGGTTGGTTAAATTCGTAGTCTGGCTGAAACTTAAGCGGATCGCACGATAATCGCAACGGGCATTATCCTGATGACAATGCGCACAGTTGATGTCTAAATAGGAACGCAGGCGTAAATCCAATGGTTTGCTGGTATCTTTATAATCTACCGTAGAAACAATATTAGAAGGATAACTCACCAAATATCCCTCATCAACCAACTTCTGCAGCTGATTTTTGAGGCCTTCCGGATAACTGTGGGATTTATTTAGATTCTGCGGTTTTACGCCAATGGGAACAGGTTTGTTGTCTAATTTGTGACATGCATAACATTCAGCTTCCGACGGGATTCTGTAATCTGTGGTTACGATGTCATTATTTTCTTTTTTGAAGGAAATATTTTTAGCACTTCCGCTGGTGAAATCATTTCCGGTAACCAACGTTGCTTCGGTCTGCGCATCGTTCCAAAGGTATTCTGCAAACGTCCATCCGCTAGATTTCCTGATCATTAACCGGGTTTCAATAATCTTGGTCGTATTATTCGGCTGCATGGTTGTGTAGTAGAAATTCTTGATCAAAACTGTTCCTACAGGAAAATTAAGCGTTTTATTGTCTCCGTCGAAAGTAGCTTTTGTTCCTTCCGGCATCCAGATAAATCTTTTCTTTGAGGCATAATCTGTGAATAATGAACTTGAAGGCTCATACGGAATCACCTTCTTTACCGGATTCAGATCTTTTAAATCTCCCGTAAAGAAAGAATAAGTAGATAATTTTGTGTACGGAACTTCGTTGATATTAAAATTTACAAATGAAGTTGAGGTGATCTCGGCAATTCCTTCATCATTTTTACAGGAAAAAAGCCAGAAAAGACAGAAGATACACAGAAAGTAGTTTTTTTTCATTAAAATGACTTTTGTAGAAAGCGAATATAAATATATTATGCATCGCTAACAAACATTTCACAAAAAAAATGAAAGCATTAACAAAAAGTATGTAATTAATATTTAAAAAAAATATAAAATATACATCAATAGTGAGTATTTGATGACAAATTGAAATATTTTAATTGATCCTGCCCAAGCTTTTAATTTTCTTTTTTCCTGATTTTTCTGAGGTATTTTTCTATATTGTTTCTGTCGAGAACAGTAGTAATTTCTTTCGTTGCAGCTTTTGCAAATTCTCTTTTTGCTTTCGAAAATGCTTTTTTATTAAAATAATATCTTCCTGCCTGATCATACACCAGCCAAAAGTCTGGGTTTAACGATTGATAATGCATAATAAACTCATCTGACAGCATTTTTTCTTTATCGTCTATTGCATCTTCAATCTGAGAGCTTAGCTTTTTATATTCTTTAAAATCTTTAAATTCCTGAGAATCCAGAAAAGGATCTTTAGCAATATTTAAATCTGACTTTGAAAATTCGCCTCTTTTTAACCTTTTATCCGAGAAAATTTCATTTAAATCATAACAGACAAATTCACCCAACTGATACGGATTTGAAGAGACCCAAACTAATTTTTTCTGAGGCGAAAAAATCACTGCATGATGCGCCAGAAGCTGATTGATGGCTTTTTCGTTTCCATAGCCTATTTTTTCGTCTTTCAGCCCGGACTGATCTCTTAAAACAGCCGCCATTTTTTCAGGATTTAATTTTTTATTCTGCGCTAAAAGCTGCTGTAGTTTTTCATAGCGGTATTCGGAATGGCTTTCTGCTATTTGTTTTTGATTTCTTTTATCATTTTTATAGGCCTCTGACTGAAAATGATTGGTACAGAAAATTTTCGCTGAATTCTGAACGCTGTACACTCCAAAATTATCCGGGGAAACTTCAATAATGACGGCGTTTTTATCGTTTGCACTGCCTACCAAAATAGATTCTGAAACAAAAACCTTTCTTTTTTTAGCAATAGAAATGGCTTCATCAATAGTTGTAGCATACTGCAGGATTTCTCTGGTTACTAAAGAAATCGGGGTCTTTGCCGTCAACGGAATTTTCGATTTTCCTGCGTTAATCGTCACGGTGATTCCTTCTTTATTCATTCCGGAAACCACACCGATCATTCCCGGCCAACTTACTGACATATAGGGAATTCCTTCTTCCGGCGCTACAAACTCCACTAATTTATTTTCTGCAAATTCGTCACCGACGTAGAAGTCAAAATTTCTTCCGATCAACAAATCGCCGTCTTCCGTGTTTTCATTCCAGACCGCGAGAGAAGTACAGCCCACCATGGCCAAATCCTGCATCGCATGACCGATATCGTGTGCGCCGTGCAGATATAAATTTCGTAGATATTTTGGTGCTATAAAATCATATTTATCGGAAGAATACTTTGATAAACCGTACAATTCTGCCTGATAATCTTCGCGTACATTGAGATACATCTTTCGATTATACCATTTCAGAAAGCCTCTTAAAAGATTTTGCTTAAACTTTGAAGGCACAAAACCCTCCACTTTTGAAAAGAAAATGTTTTCCTGCTTCTGCATCAGGCTCTGTGTTAAGGCGCCATTGTTATATCCCAACTGCAAAGGGTTTCCTTTAATGTATAGTTCCCAAAGCTGCTGTTTATTTTTGGTTAAATAATTCTGATTAAAACTAAAAGTAGAATCGTTGATTTTATTCACTTTCGGAATCTCTAATGAATATTTCTGTACTTCAGGAACATGTTTTATAGATTTTCTGGTTCCGCAAGAGGCCAGATTGATGAGCAAAAATAAGTAGAATAAAACCTTTATTTTGCGATATTTGTTATTCTGACGACAGGAAGAAGCTCTTTTTACAGATTCTTCATTACGCGTTGTTTCATTCAGAATGACAGACTGTCTATTATTTTTCACTCTTGTTTGTTTTAATCATTTGCGTTAAGCGCTCATCAATCACTTCTTTTCCTACCATCTCAGCACAGGTATTGAAAGCACCAATAGTGCAGCCGAGAATACCGTGCATATTGACAGACTGCCCCGTCAGAAACAGATTATCAATTTTTGTGCGTGGTGAAACCATTGTTTTTAAAGGGTTTTCTGAGCTTTTGACATATCCGTACATATTTCCCTCAAAACTTCCGATATAATCGCGGTAAGATAAGGGGGAAGAAGTATAAATGTTTTTTATATGATTTCTTAAATCCGGTATTTTTTTTTCTAAGGCCTGAATCATTTTCTCGGCTTTTTCTGTCTTAAACTGTTCGTAACACTTCCCTCTTTCTTCCTGGTCCGCAATGGTATTGATCGTATTTTCCCATTCTCTTACTTCTTCAAAATTCATATAAGAGATTGCCGTTATACTTTCTGCAAATTCAGGATTTTTTGACGCCGTTGACGAAAGCATATAGGTTTCCGGCCAGGTTTCTTTTTTATACCGGAAGGCATTCCAAACTGATTCCTGAGAAGAAAAATGATAGATGTTGTAATTAAAATTGGGGATAGCATCCGGTTTTAAAACCAAATACACGCTGAAACATGAAGATATCGGCTTCCAGCTTAAAATCCTGTTGAGAAAAGACTTTTTGAGCCTGTCTTCACCAATAAGCTTTATTAAGGAACGGATCTCAATATTAGATATAAATTTTTCTGAAAAATATTCTTTTCCGGATTTTGTTTTTACTGAACTTAAAACATTGTTTTCATCAAAAACCATTTCAGAAACCTCAGCATGTTTGTACACTTCTGCACCGTATTCTCTAAGCTTCCTGATCAGTAATTTTGAAATCTGACTTCCGCCCTGTACACATTTGTAGGCACTTTGTATGTAAGAATTGACCGTGAGCGCATGAACATAAAAAGGCACGTTTTCAGAATCTCCGGCATATAAAAAATTAGAACCCAGCAACACCGCCTGAAGCTTTTCATTTGCAGTGATCGATTCGATGAATCTTTTCGTATTTAAATGGAGGATTTCTTCATTATACTGATCTTTTCCGACAAGATTGTATCGCGGAAAACCGTTGCATATTCTTTGTATTTCTTCACAATAATTTTCAAGGTTTTCTCTTTCTTCAGGAAAAAATGCAGAAAGTTGCTGTACAAAATTACGGTAGCCTTGTGCATGAGGATACTCTGATTCATCATCTCCGAAGGTGATTTTGTCAAAACCGTTTTCATCCATTTTCTGCAGTTGCAGACCATCCATAATTCCTAAATAAGAGAAAAACTGATGCAGATTCTGCCCTTCAGAAAGCCCGCCTACGTAATGAACACCGGTGTCAAAAATCAATTTGTTGCGGGAAAAGGTTTGTAAATTTCCGCCATATTGGTTGTTTTTCTCCAGTACACAGACTTTTAAGCCTTCTTTTGCAAGAATCAGTGCGGAAACAAGACCTCCAAGTCCGCTGCCGATAACCAATATGTCGTATTGTTTTTTCAAAGGAGAAATGATTAGTAATCTATTTATTTATTCAAGATCACAATGATTTTTTTTAATGATTGAATTTCCACCGTTCGCAAAGAGGCCTTACTTTGTCGAATTTCTGATTTCGCTCAGCAAAGTACACAATATTTAGCAATTTAAAACACAGAATTATTCGCAGCCCGACTTGAACGGAGCTCTTTTTGTGCAGCGAAGCGGAACAAAAAAGCGGGAGTGGAAGGCGGATAAAGCTGCCCAAACCTAACCCAGTGTTTCGATGCAGTCAGATTACAATAAATCTGCATCATCCCAAAAGTCGAAATAATTGAACCATTGTAGCGGATATTTTCTGATCATGGATTCTAAATTCTGAACATACGAATGTAAAAGCCCTTGAGCGTCTCGCTTTTTTACCTGTTCCGCCACTCTTGCATACAGATGATAATGAAGGTTTTTTTCTTTCATTACATAAACATACACCACCGGAACATTCAACCTGGAAGCGATCAGAAAGGGTCCTGCCGGAAATTTTGCGCTTTTCCCGAGTAAATCTGCTTCGAGGAATTTTGAACCTTCGAAATAACGGTCTCCGGTAAAACAGATCAATTCGTTTTTTGACAGCGCCTCATTGATGTCGAAAATATGTGACATATCTTCTTTTACATAAACGAACTTAATGGTGCTTTTTTTAACAGTGACACTTTCAAGATATTCTTTAATCACGGTAACTTCGTGATCTGTTGTGACTAAATTGATTTGACAGTCAAAATCGATATCGGCAAAGAAATGTTCTGCGATTTCAAAATTTCCGATATGGGCGCTGATCAGAATTCCACCTTTTTTTTCGTTTAAAAGATTTTTGAGATTTTCTACACCGTCGAATTCATAGGTGAACTTTTCTCGTAATCCCGCAGATATTGCCGTCTTATCAATAAGAATTTTCCCAAAAGTAAAATAGCTTTTGAAAATAGAGAATTTAGTTTTCCAGAATTGATAATTGAGCCGTTCTTTGAAGTAATATGAAATGTACTGATTGCTCTTTTTTTCAAATATAAAATAATAAGCTGCCACAAAGTACAGTACAACATATGAACTTCGGATTCCTAAATGGGTAATGCACCAGACAAAGATTCTGTAGCCCAATATGGTTCCTTTAGATTTTCCTTTCCACTTGTTCATGATCAGTTACCAAAGCATTGATGTAACAGGGTAAGCATTATTCAGAGTAAATATAGATCTATAATTATATGTTTTTGTCAGCCAGTTTATTTTCAATAGTAGTATAAAAATCATCAAATGTGACGATATCTTTAAAGTCGTTTTCGCCCAGTTTCACTCCGAAATTAGATTCAATCACTACGACCAAATCGATATAATCTAAACTGTCTAAGCCTAACGTTTTTTTAAAATGGGCATCATTGCTGATCTCATCACCATCAACTTCAAATTCATTGATTAAAAAATCATTAGCAATGTCAACAATTTTTTCTCTTTCCATGTTTTTACTCAAATTTTTTAACGATTAATGCAGAATTTGTTCCTCCGAATCCGAAAGAATTCGACAAAAATACGTCAATTTTTTGGTTTTTAGTTTGGGAGATTAGATTTATCTTTTGAGCGTCTTCATCAGGGTTTTCAAGATTGATATTGGGAGCAATAAAGCCATTCTGCATCATTAAAATTGAATAGATCACTTCGCTTGCACCCGCCATCCAACATTCATGGCCGGTCATTGATTTGGTAGAACTTACCGGAACTCCGCTTCCGAAAATTTCATAAATCGCTTTCGCCTCATTGGCATCACCGAGCGGTGTAGACGTGGCATGAGCATTAATATAATCAATATCTTTTGCCGCCAAGCCGGATTGTCTCAGTGCTCGTTCCATCGCTAAGGCAGGTCCTTCAACGTTAGGTGTTGAAATATGCCCTCCATTTGATGAGAAGCCATAGCCGATAATTTCTCCTAAAATAGAAGCGCCTCTTTTTTGTGCAGATTCCAGGCTTTCAACCATTAAAGTAGCTGCTCCACCACTTGGAATCAAACCGTCTCTTGCTGAATCGAAAGGTCTTGACGCTTTTGCAGGCTCATCTTCCCTTACGGAAAAAACTCCTAAACCGTCAAAGCTTGCCATCGAATATTTGTTGGTTTCCTGAGCACCGCCGCAGATAATCATCTCCTGAAAACCATTTTTAATCATCATATAGGCCAATCCCAAAGAGTGGGAACCGCTTGCGCAGGCTGCACTGATCGTTAAATTGATCCCTCTTAATTTAAAGATCGTAGAAAGATTCATGGTAACGGTAGAATTCATTGATTTGAAAATCGCTCCGGAACCCATCAAAGTAGTGTCGTGTTTTTCTCTTGCAATGTCGATAGATTCTACGACTGCTTTAGAAACGCTGTCGTTGCCGTATAAAATTCCGACTTCATTATTATCCAGAAAATCCTGGTTTATATTCGCTTGTTGAAGGGCATCAAGGGTCGCAAGATAAGCATATTCACTTTCTTCGCCCATGCTTATGCGCTGTCTTCTGTTCAGAAGATTTTTGAGATCGGGCTTTGGAACGACCCCGCTGAGACCGGATCTGAACCCGAATTCTTTTCTTTCATCTACCAGGACAATTCCTGATTTGCCTTGATGCAGGGATTCTTTCACTTCTTCCAAAGAAGTTCCGATGCAGGAATATATTCCCATCCCGGTAATAACTACCCTATTTTCCATTTTAGACTGTACGTTTAAGATTTCAGGTAAATAAAATACTGCTTTCTATTATCTGCTACCTGATTTTATGAATAAATTCCACCATTAATATTAATAACCTCACCCGTGATGTACGAAGATTTTTTTGACGCTAAGAACGCAACCAAATCTGCCACTTCTTCAGCTTCACCAAATCTATTAGCTGGAATCATTGCTTTCAGTTCATCTTCATTAAAATCCTGCGTCATGTCGGTTTTGATAAAGCCCGGCGCAACTGCATTTACGGTAATATTCCTTTTAGCAACTTCCTGAGCAAGAGCTTTTGTAGCCCCCACGACAGCACCTTTTGCTGCAGAATAATTGGTTTGGCCGGCTGTTCCCTTTACCCCGGAAACTGAAACCATATTGATGATTCTTCCATATTTATTACGTAACAGTTTTTGGATAAAGAAATTCGTCACATTGAAAAAACCATTTAAACTGGTATTGATCACTGCATTCCAGTCCTCAATCGGCATCCACATAAATAAGCCGTCTTTTGTAATTCCGGCGTTATTCACGATAACTTCAACTACAGAATCGGGATTATTTTCCTGCCATTTTCCTAATACGTTTAAAGTCTCTTCAGTATTCCCGACATCAAATTTTAGAATTTCTCCCGTGGAGCCCAATTCTTTAACCTTTTCCAAAGTTTCGTTTGCTGCCGATTCGTTTGAGGTGTAATTGATTAAGATATGGTAATTTTTATCTTCTGCCAGTTTTATACAGATTGCTCTACCAATACCTCTGGAACCTCCTGTTACGATTGCACATTTCATGGATTGTTATTTTTTTACCAAACTAGGATTATAAATTTAGCCGATGCTTATTGTTGAACATTCCGGCTCTTCTTAAAATTCCTTATTTTTTTAAATATTGCTTTACCTTTTCTAAATATGGATACATAATCATATCGTCTGAAAAAGCTGGTATAATTTTCCTGATCTCATCATACAATTCTTTTGTTTTAGACGAAACCTGATTCTGATAATCTAAATATTCAATGGCCTGAACGATCGTAATCGCTTCAATGGCCAATACTTCAAAAGCATTTTCTATTACTTTTCTGCAGATCACGGCTGCATTGGTCCCCATGCTTACAATATCCTGATTATCATTATTATTAGGAATGCTGTGTACATACATAGAATTGGAAAGCATTTGGCTTTCTGCAGTGGTGGAAGTCGCGGTAAACTGAACACCCTGCATGCCAAAATTAAAACCTAATTTGCCTAAATTAACAAACGGAGGCAAAATTTCGTTGATTTTTGAGTTTAAAAGATAATTCAGCTGCCTTTCAGCAAGCATGGTTAATTTCGTTACCACAATTTTAAGTTTGTCCATTTCCAGGGAAATATAATCGCCGTGAAAGTTTCCACCGTGGTAAACATGCTGGTCTTCAACATTGATAATCGGATTATCATTTGCGGAATTGATCTCGTTCTCAAGCACTTTCTCTGTATATTCCAACGTATCTAAAACAGGCCCTAAAATCTGCGGAACACATCTCAAAGAATAATATTCCTGAACCTTTTCTTTGAACACCTTTTCCTGCTCTTCAAAATGAGTATATAAATGATCTGCCCTTTTTCTGATCAATTGACTGTCAGACAAATGCGAACGCATTTTTTCAGCAATCTTTTGCTGGCCTTCATGAAGTTTGGTTCCGTTTAAGGCTTCAGATAAATGATCGTCATAGGCCTGAACAATCTCATTAATGGCACAAGATAATGAAATGGATATTTCAGTTAACTGACTGGCTTTGTATGCATTAACAATACCAATTCCTGACATTACGGAAGTTCCGTTCATCAAAGCGAGACCTTCACGGATCTCAACCTTAATAGGTTCTAACCCTTCGGTTTCAAAAACGTCTTTTGTCGATTTTCTTTCACCTTTATAAAAAACTTCACCTTCACCGATTAAAACCAAAGCTAGATGAGCCAATTGCACCAAATCTCCACTTGCACCTACTCCTCCATGCTCGAAAATCAATGGCGTAATATCTCTGTTTATTAACTCTTTAAGTAGAAAAACAACAGATTCATGTACTCCGGAATTTCCTAACGACAAAGTATTTAATCTCGCCAACATGCATGCTTTCACTTCATCTGCAGGAAGTGGGTTTCCAATGCCCGAAGAGTGGCTTCTGATTAAATTGTACTGTAACTGATGGGTATCTTCATCACTGATTTTAAATTGAGCCATCGGTCCGAAACCTGTATTTACACCATATATTACTTTGTTTTTTGAAAATTCTTTTAAAAACTGAAAACTCTTATTCACACGATTGAGAAGTACCTCATCCAGTTCTATTTTTTCATTATCAATAATGATCTTTTGAAAATCGCTCAGTTTTAAAAAGTTATTTATCTTCATTAATTAAAGTAATAATATATAATTTTGTAAAAATATGATTTTTTGTCACTAATTTTGCGGCAAAGATAGAAGTTATTCTTAAAATAAAAAACCAAGATGAGCAAAGAATTTGTTGATGTACTTGTTATCGGGGCGGGACCTTCCGGTTGTGTATCTTCTTCCTATTTAAAGAACAATAACGTCAAGGTGAAAGTTGTAGAAAAAACACAGTTTCCTAGATTGGTGGTTGGCGAAAGCTTAATTCCGAGGGTGATGGATCATTTTGATGAAGCAGGACTTTTTCCGGCTTTGGACAAAATGGGGTTTGAAAAGAAATTGGGCGCCCGTTTTTTAAGAGGGGATGAAGTTTGTATCTTTGATTTCAGTGATAAATTCGGAGAAGGATGGGACTGGACATGGCAGGTTCCGAGAGCCGATTTTGACAATACGCTGGCTCAGGAAGTAATTAATAAGGGTATTGATCTTGAGTTTGAAACTGAAGTGATCGATATCAAGTTTAACGGAACAGATTCTATAACCACTGTTAAAAATAAAAATGGGGAAACGAAAGAAATTCATGCAAAATTCGTCATTGATTCCAGCGGTTACGGCAGAGTTTTACCTCGCCTTTTAGATTTAGAAAAACCCTCAAAATTATCACCGCACTCTGCAATTTTTTCCCACGTTAAAGATATCAACCGAGAAGAGGGCGTAGAAGGAACTTTGATCTCTTTTGATATTATTGAAACTGAAGTCTGGCTTTGGGTAATCCCTTTTTCAAATGGGAATACAAGTGTGGGAATAGTGGGTCCGACTGAATATATTGATCAGTTATCTGAAAACGGAGATCCTGCAGAAGCACTGAAAAAAGCAATTTCCTTATCAGATTATTACGTGAAACGTTTCGGAAATACAGAGTTTCTTTTTGAACCGAGACATCTGAAAGATTATTCCTGCTCAGTTAAAAAATTATTCGGTGATGGATTTGCTTTGACAGGAAATGCTTCAGAATTCCTTGATCCGGTTTTCTCATCGGGAATGGCTTTTGCCACAGAAGGCGGTATGACAGCTGCAAAACTGGCATTAAGACAGCTGAACGGAGAACAAGTGGATTGGCAAAAAGAATTTGCAGATTATATCCTATATGGGGTAGATGTTTTCACAACCTATGTGAAAGAATGGTATACCGGCAATCTTCAGGAATTATTTTTCCACCAGCCGGAAAACCCCGATGTAAAAAGGAAAATCTGTGCAGTTTTGGCAGGTTATGTGTGGAATAAAGACAATCCTTTCGTGAAAAAACATGATACGGTGATAAAAAATCTTGCAAATCTTATAAAAACCGAGAAGCAGGCGTTACAATAAGAATCTTTCTATTTATCAAATTGCCTTAAATCGATAAAAGTAGCCGGTTTTCTGCTTGCCGGATTATAAACCGTTTTCGATAAAACTTCAAAATCTACCATTTCAATTTTGGGGCTTACCCGCAATTTGGCCCGGAAATGATCCCTCACTTCATTCACAAAATTCTCAGAATCGCTGTCTGTACTTATTTTAATGATAATTTCATCCAACCCGATTTCATTAGACTGAATAACGATCTGGTAACATAAGATATTCGTAAAATCATTAAGGATATCATTCATTGCAGGCGGATATAAAGTAGTTCCTTTATATTTGATCATCTGCTGCTTTCTTCCGACAACAGGACCCAATCGCATGGTGTTTCTTCCGCATTGGCAAGGCTCGTAATGGGCTTTTACAACATCCCCGGTTTTGAATCTCAATAAAGGAATCGCTTCCACACCTAAAGTGGTAATAACCAGTTCCCCACTTTCTCCTTCTTTTACAGGATTTTCTTCATCATCAAGAATCTCAGTGATGATTAACTCCGGATGTTGATGGCCCCCGATCTGATATTCGCATTCTGTAAAGGCCGTACCCATTTCTGTAGAAGCATACGTGGAGAATAATTTAATATTCCATTTTTCTTTGATCTTTTGCGAAAGGATATTATCCGTAAAATCCTGATTTTTTATACTTTCCCCAATACAAACTGCACCGTAAACACTTGAATTCTTATAGTCAATTCCGTGCTTTTCAGCATAATCAATCATTTTCAGTAAAAAAGACGGAACGGTAATGAGATATTTCGGCTGATACCGGGAAATTGAATCCCATTGCAGTTCGGGAATTCCCGGTCCCATTCTTACAACACTTGCCCCCATTTTTCTCAAACCTAGAAAATATGCCAAACCCGCCATAAACCGTTTATCAATGGTAGTGATCATCTGTACCACGTCTCCCTTTTGAATTCCTGCACAAACAAAAGAAATCGCTTCGTTATAAGCCAGCCTTTCAAGATCGTTATCTGACAAACCGAAGGTTACAGGATCGCCTAAAGTTCCCGAAGTTGTACTGTAATCCACAATTTTATCATTGGAAACGCAGAAAAAATCATCATTATTCTGCTGAATATCATTTTTTGTCGTGGTCGGAATTTTCTGTAAATCTTCCAGCGTCAGAATATCGGCAATGTTAATATTATTTTCTTTGAAAAGTCTCTTATAGAAAGGTGAATACGATTCAAGATATATTAAAAGCTCCCGGAGTTTGTGCTCCTGAAATTTTTCAATTTCCTGAAAATTCGATTTTTCGATTGACGGATACAGTTCCAATAGTTTAAATTTAGAAGACAAATTTATTATTTAAAATCAAAAGATCAATTGTTTAAACGGTTTAAAAAAATTGTTCCTCTGATATCATTCTGAAATTAAAGTTTTTAATCGAAGCTTTCAAAATAAACATATATTATAAAACGACAAAAAATCACTAAATTTGCCAACTTCATTAATCAACGAAATTGAGATACTACAATGAGCCAATTTAAAGAATATAAAAACCTCAATCTTATAGACGTCGCGGAAAACGTTTCTGAATTCTGGAAAGCCCATAATACATTTGCAAAAAGTGTAGAAACGCGAGAAGGAAATCCTGAGTTTGTATTCTACGAAGGTCCGCCTTCTGCCAACGGAATGCCGGGAATTCACCACGTGATGGCAAGAGCGTTGAAAGATATTTTCTGCCGTTATCAGACGCAGAACGGGAAACAGGTTTTCCGTAAAGCAGGTTGGGACACTCACGGACTTCCGGTAGAATTAGGAGTTGAAAAAGAACTTGGAATTACAAAAGAAGATATTGGCAAAAAAATTTCAATCGAAGATTACAACAAAGCCTGTCGTGAAGCCGTAATGCGCTACACCGACGTATGGAACCATCTTACAGAAAAAATTGGCTATTGGGTAGATCTTGAAGATCCGTATATTACGTACAAGTCAAAATATATGGAGACGGTTTGGTGGCTGCTGAAGCAGTTGTATGATAAAGGATTATTGTATAAAGGCTACACCATTCAGCCGTATTCTCCGAAAGCGGGAACCGGGCTTTCTTCGCATGAAGTCAACCAACCCGGAGCGTATCGCGATGTTTCTGACACGACTATTGTGGCTCAGTTTAAAACATTACCAGAAACATTACCTTCCTTTTTACAGGGTTTCGGAGATATCCATTTTTTAGCATGGACGACTACTCCTTGGACGTTGCCTTCCAATACCGCCTTAACGGTCGGTCCAAAAATCGATTACGTTTTAGTAAAAACATTTAACCAATACACTTTTGAACCCATTAATATTGTTTTGGCTAAACCTTTGGTTGGAAAACAGTTTGGAAAAAAATTCGCTGAAGGAACAGATGAAGATTTTAACAATTATACTTCAGAAAGTAAAGTTATCCCCTACCAAATTCTGGCAGAATTCAAAGGTTCAGATTTGGTTGGAATTAGATATGAACAGCTTTTACCTTACGCTTTACCATACCAAAATCCGGAGAACGCATTCAGAGTGATTTCAGGAGATTTTGTGACCACCGAAGACGGAACGGGAATTGTTCATACTGCACCTACTTTTGGTGCGGATGATGCAAAAGTTGCCAAAGAAGCAACACCGGAAGTTCCGCCGATGTTGGTTTTAAATGAAAACGGAAATCCGGTTCCTTTAGTAGATATGCAAGGGAAATTTACTGCTCATATGGGAGATTTTGCCGGTAAATATGTCAAAAATGAATATTATGATGCAGGATCAGCCCCAGAAAAGTCTGTTGATGTTGAAATCGCAATTCGTTTAAAAGAAGAAAATAAAGCTTTCAAAGTAGAAAAATATGTTCACAGTTACCCACACAGCTGGAGAACTGATGAGCCTTTATTATATTATCCGTTGGATTCCTGGTTTGTAAAAATGACCGCTGTAAAAGACAGACTGGTAGATTTAAACAAAGAAATCAACTGGAAGCCAAAATCAACCGGAGAAGGTCGTTTTGCGAACTGGCTGGAAAATGTGAACGACTGGAACCTTTCCCGCTCAAGATATTGGGGAATTCCGTTGCCAATCTGGAGAACGGAAGATTTGAAAGAAGAGACAATCATCGGTTCTGTAGAAGAATTATATAATGAGATCGAAAAATCGATCAAAGCCGGCTTTATGGAAGAAAATCCTTTCAAAGGGTTTGAGATCGGAAATATGTCTGAAGAAAATTATTCTTTGGTTGATCTGCATAAAAATATCGTTGACAAAGTGATTTTGGTTTCAGATTCCGGAAAAGCGATGAGCCGTGAAAATGATCTGATTGATGTCTGGTTCGATTCCGGCTCAATGCCATATGCACAATTGCATTATCCTTTCGAAAATAAAGAATTAATTGATTCTAATAAAGCATTCCCTGCAGATTTCATCGCAGAAGGGGTAGACCAGACTCGTGGATGGTTTTATACACTTCATGCCATCGGAACGGCGGTATTTGATTCCGTAGCGTATAAAAACGTGATGAGCAACGGATTGGTTCTGGATAAAAACGGCCAGAAAATGTCTAAACGACTGGGCAATGCAGTTGATCCGTTTGAAACGCTTGCGGTTTACGGTCCGGATGCGACACGTTGGTACATGATTTCGAATGCCAATCCTTGGGAAAACCTGAAGTTTGACATCGAAGGAATTGATGAGGTGCGACGAAAATTCTTCGGAACGCTGTATAATACCTATTCATTTTTCGCTTTATACGCTAATGTTGACGGATTTAAGTATGCTGAAAAAGACATTCAAAACCGCCCTGAAATTGACCGGTGGATTTTATCTGAACTCAATTTATTAATCAAAGAAGTAAAAGCATTCTACGAAGATTACGAGCCGACAAGAGTGGCAAGAGCCATCAGTAATTTTGTAAATGACAACTTAAGTAACTGGTATGTACGATTATGCAGAAGACGTTTCTGGAAAGGAGATTATTCTGATGACAAAATCTCTGCTTACCAGACTTTATATACGTGTTTGGAAACCGTTGCCAAACTGTCTGCACCAATTGCACCATTTTTTATGGATCAATTGTATCAGGATTTAAATAATGTGACCGGAAAAGAAAATAACAAATCTATTCACTTAACAGATTTCCCGGTTGCCGATGACAGCCTGATTGATCAGGATCTGGTAGAAAAAACACATTTGGCGCAAAGCATTACCAGTATGGTTTTCTCATTAAGAAAAAAGGAAAACGTAAAAGTGCGTCAACCCTTGCAAAAAGTGCTGATTCCTGTTTTAGATCAAAAGACCCAGGAACAGATTGCGGCAGTAAGCGAATTAATTAAACAAGAAGTTAATGTTAAAGAATTGCAGCTAATCAATGCGGAAGAAGCTTCCCATTTAATTGTAAAACAAATTAAGCCCAACTTTAAAACGCTCGGATCAAGACTTGGGAAAGACATGAAAGTAGTTGGGAATGAGATCAGTAATCTTTCTGTAGAACAGATTTCATCTCTGGAAAAAGAAGGGAAAATAGCTATTCAGGGATACGAAATCACGATCGCTGATGTAGAAATTTTTACAAAAGACATTCCGGGATGGACAGTAACTTCTGATGGAAAAACAACTGTGGCATTAGATTTGACGCTCACAGAAGAGTTGAAATCTGAAGGGGTTGCAAGAGAATTTATTAACAGGATTCAAAATATCAGAAAAGACAAAAATTTTGAATTAACAGACAAAATACGCATTATTTTGGAAGAAAACACACCGTTTTTGGAGCAGATCAGACAAAATGAAGCATATATTTCTTCCGAGGTTTTGTCAAATAAAATAGAAATTGTACCTTCACTTTCAAATTTTAACGAAATTGACATTGATGACCGGAATTTTAAGGTGAATATTGAAAAAAATTAATATATAATTATTCCTATTCAAAATTCCTTTTTATAATTTTATTAAAAAGAAAAAAAACCATGCAAGACGAAAGAGTAAGATATAATGATTCTGATTTACAGGAATTTAAAAAAATAATCAAAGAAAAAATAGAAAAAGCGGAGAAAGATCTTCAGCTGATCAGAGAAAGTTTCATCAATGACCAGAATAATGGTACCGATGATACTTCTCCTACTTTCAAAGCCTTTGAAGAAGGTGCAGAAACCTTGAGCAAAGAGCAGAATTCTATTTTGGCAGGAAGACAGGAAAAATTTGTAAGAGATCTTAAAAATGCCTTAATCCGAATAGAAAATAAAACATACGGTGTCTGCAGAGTAACCGGGAAACTCATTCCGAAAGAAAGACTTCTTGCGGTTCCTCACGCTACACTCAGCATTGAAGCTAAAAACATGCAGAGATAAATAATTTTATCTTATTTTTGTACATAATTATTGGGTTTATACAATGTTTTAAAGCATTATATAAACCTAATTTTTAATTATATATAGGAATTATGTATTTTATTTTAGCACTTATAATCATTGCTGTTGTCTGGTATTTTAACCGGGATAGAATCAAAAACCGCTTCTATCCGGATCAGCCTAAAAACCTGACTCTAGATCAGCAATTCAATGCTGATAAGCGCGAAAGAGAAAAGGAAATCGACCGTCTTCTCAGCAAAATGGGCAAAAACGGAATCAACGATTTGTCTTCAAAAGACAGAAAAAGACTTGATGAGCTTTCAAAAAAGTGAGCTTCATTCAGAACGATAAAAAAATTAATTTTAAATGGAAGCATTAATTGTACACCCCAAAAACCAGATGGAGCTGAATGCACTGAAGAGTGTGATGAAAGATATGGGAATCCGATATGAAAAATTTCACACGAGAGGGGCAAAAACACAAAATTTTGAACCCCGTACTGCACCGGTAAAAAAAGAAAAACCGGCACGGGATTTTAAAGATAAACCAAAGAAAGATCAGTAATGAAAAAGATAGCATTCGTAACCTTTCTTATTTTATTGATCGATCAGGCTTCCAAGATCTATGTCAAAACCCATTTTAATTTAGACGACAGCAATGTTGTTTTTCCTGGTTTTAAGCTAACCTTTGTGGAAAATCCGGGAATGGCGTACGGATTTCATTTCGGCGGACTGATCGGGAAATATTTTCTCGTTATTTTAAGGTTATTCCTGATCGGAGGAATGATTTATCTCTTTAGAAAATGGCTGAAACAAGGCGCTTCCAATTATCTTATCATCCCGATGGCTGTTATTTTTGCAGGTGCCATCGGAAATCTTATTGACGGGATGTTTTACGGTTTAATATTCGACAGCGGAACTGTTTTTGACGAAAGTACAGGCCGATGGATCGGCTACGGCGGAATTTCTAAACTGGTGCCTTTTGGAGAAGGATATTCTGCTTTCATGAAAGGTTGTGTCGTAGATATGTTTCATTTCCCTTTGGTTGACTGGTATGTTCCGGAAAGCTGGCCCATCATTGGCGGAAAACACATTGAGTTTTTTAAATATATTTTCAATGTAGCAGATTCCGCGATTACAGTAGGAGCCGCATTGCTGTTGATTTTCAGGAAAAAAGCTTTCCCGAATGGCCTGGAGTTTTAAATTGATCAAAACGCAATGAAAGTTATTTTCAAAACTATATTTAAAATATTCCTGCTTCTTTTTGTCGCAGGAATTGTTTTTATTGCTGCTGCCAATTATAGCATTAGAAAAGACAGCGAGCCTTTCCTTTTCAATACTATTTCAAAAATTCCTGATACTAAAAAAGCTTTACTTCTCGGAACAAGCAAAACATTAAACAACGGACAGCCCAATGCCTATTTCGATAACAGAATACAAGCAACGGTAAATCTCTATCAAAGCGGAAAAGTACAATACATTATCGTAAGCGGAGACAACAGCAGAAAAGAGTACAATGAACCGGAAGATATGCAGCAAGCTTTAATGCAGCATGGTATTCCCGAAGATCATATTATTCTTGATTTTGCTGGTTTCAGAACGCTGGATTCCGTAGTGCGGGCAAAAGAAATTTTCGGTCAGAAAAGACTGATTATTATTTCACAGAAATTTCACAACGAAAGAGCGGTATTTTTAGCGATAAAATATGGAATTGAAGCTTACGGATATAATGCAGCCGATGTCAATACATACGCAGGTTTTAAGACTAATCTTCGTGAGTATCTTGCTAAAAGCAAAGCTTATTGGGATCTTATTTTTGGTGTTGAACCCAAATTTGGCGGGGATAAAATTGTAATTCCATAGTTCTGAATGAAAACTTTTCAGCTATTGATATTAGTATTTGTTCTTATTTCCTGTAAAAAGGAAAATATGTACTATTATTCTGATAATAAGCCCATTAAAGACAGTACAGTCATTCGTTTTGTCAATGAAGAACTTGAAAAACTTAAAATCAATACTAACGAGAAGAATTTAAAAATTTACACTACGTTAGATTCAACTTCGTATCAAACAAATCTGGATTCTATCAGAAATAAAATTTTTGAAAATGCTTTATCATTTAATTTTAAACATAAAGATAGAAAAGCATTTAATGACTGGTTAAGAGAAAAAATAATTGTTGTTGATAATCACAGTGGAAATGTAGTTAATTTTTACAGCTCATTCAGAAATAAAAAACATGACCGAAGCGAGGTTCCACTTGTAGGATTCAGAAAACTAATTAAGGTGGGAAATGTTCTTTACAAAACCCCAGATTCTCAAATCCCCGAAAATTATTTGTTCAATTATTCTTCTACAATAACATCCTCAAAGGAGTTAGAAATAAGCAAAGAAGAAATTCAATTCTTATCAACTTTTAATATAAATAATCTCAACACAAAAGGCTACTTCTACAATTATATCTCCTATTTGGATGCAATTACATTGTTTCAAACCTTCAGTGACGGTTTCATTAAAAAACCTCATGTCATTGAAAAAGTTTTGAATAAAGAGAAAATGATTTACTTACAAGAAAACAATACACATAAAATATTTGATGAAAACTCATTACAAAAAATCCTTCATCTATTGAATTACCAAAAGAAATATTCTCTCGAAGCTTATAAAAATCAACTTATACGTACACAGAATTTAATTTTCTTTGGTATGAATTCAGATCATTATATGATTATTAATGACGGCAAATACACCTATTTAATTCATATTTTTGGAGCAGTTGTTACAAGTTTGGATAAAAAAGAATACAAAATTATTCCTTCACAAATATGTAAGAACGCTGGAATCAAATACTATAACGCGATTAGAAAGTAATTTTCTCTAAATTTGCAATTCATTAATTTTATAACAATCTAAAACAAATGTCAAGAATCCTTACCGGCATTCAAGCCACCGGAACACCGCACCTCGGAAATCTATTAGGTGCCATTATTCCTGCAATTGAGCTCTCAAAGCAGGAAGGGAACGAATCATTTTTATTCATTGCCAATCTGCACTCTCTCACGCAGATTAAAAATGCGAAAGAATTAAAACAAAACACCTACGAAATTGCTGCAGCCTGGCTTGCCTGCGGATTGGATACCGAAAAAACTTTTTTTTACCGACAAAGCGACATTCCCGAAACCTGTGAACTTTCCTGGCATTTATCCTGCTTTTTTCCTTACCAACGATTGACTTTAGCCCATTCTTTCAAAGATAAGGCCGACCGTCTGCAGGATGTGAATGCAGGGCTATTTACCTATCCTATTCTGATGGCCGCAGATATTTTGCTGTACGGCGCAGAGATTGTTCCTGTAGGAAAAGATCAGCTTCAGCATCTGGAAATTGCCCGTGATGTGGCTTCAAGATTTAATAATCAGATGGGCGAAGTATTGGTTTTGCCTCAGGCGGAACTCCAGGAAAACACGAAATATGTCCCCGGTATTGACGGACAGAAAATGTCGAAATCCAGGGGAAATATCATCAATATATTTTTACCTGAAAAAGAACTGAAAAAGCAGGTAATGAGTATTGAAACCGACTCAAAATCTCTGGAAGAGCCAAAAGATCCTGAAACAGATAAAGTGTTTGCCATCTATCAATTGATTGCAACTCCTGAACAGACCGAAAATTTAAGAATTAAATATTTGGCAGGAAACTTTGGGTATGGCCACGCTAAAAAAGAGCTTTTAGACTTAATTCTGACAAGATTTGAGAAAGAAAGAGAATTGTTTTCTTATTATATGAACAATCTGAACGAATTGGAAACCAAACTCCAGGAAGGCGCGGAAAAAACAAGGTTAATTGCTACTGAAACAATTGAGAGGGTGCGAGAAAGTTTGGGAATTTAATATAAAACTTTTAATGTATAAATGAGTTTCGGCGGCACCTTCGGTGCCGCCGAAACTCTTATAGATATTCTTTGATCTGTAAAAGATGTTTAATCGATTTCAGATTTTCCTGTTGCGGATTATCATTCAGCACATCAAAGAAAATTACATCTATACCGAAATTTTGCGCCCCCACGACATCGGCGATCCAGTCATCCCCAATCAGGATACTTTCTTCTTTCTGAGCATTTGCAATTCCTAAGGAATATTCAAAAATAGCAGGATGAGGCTTTCTTACACCTACAGAATCTGCACTGGTAATCGTCGTGAAATAATGTGCAATCCCGGATAAGATGCACTTTCTTTCCGTCACTTCCTGAAAGCCGTTTGAGATAATGTGCATTGTATAATTTTTTGCCTTCAGATATTCTAAAATATAATCTGCACTCTCTACCAAATAATTGTAATGAAGAATCTTATCTAAAAAATGTTCTTCAAAAAACATGGAAAGCTCCTCATCGTCAATTCCGAAATGCAAAAAGGTATCATAAAACCGATGCTTTCTGAGATATTCTTTATCAATCTCTCCATCTCTGATTTTCTCCCAAAGACTTTCGTTGATGTCATGATATACAGAATGGAATTCCTGAAAATCTATATGGTAGTTGAGGGTAATCTCTTCTTTTTCAAAAAGATCTTTAATGGTAAGATAGGCGTTCCTGCGATGATCCCACAATGTATTGTCGAGATCAAAAAAAATGTGCTGAATTTTCATACAGCACAAAATTAATGATTTTAATTTTTTGTAAGGTGATAATGACTGTTTTTGATTTTCACTACCTCAAGATTTTTAGAAAATTTGAGTAAAAAATCGATGGTCTGTTTTTTTGGCTTCAAACATTTCGTTTTTAAAGAGTCGTTATTTTTCATAGGCTAAAAAATCGTTTTCTTTAAAACGTGAAATACTTATATTTATTATCTAGTCAGGATAATATTATTTTCTTCCATAATCTTTCTAAGGTTGATCAGTGCATACCGTACTCTTCCCAATGTGGTATTAATACTCATTTCTGTATGATCTGCAATTTCTTTAAAACTCAATCCGTCAAAAAACCTGAGTTTTATCACCTCCTGTTGATTTTGGGGCAACAGCTTTAGCATTTTAAGCAGATCTTCCTGAATCTGATTACTTACCAGCTGATCTTCGATATTTTCCGAAGGTTCTCTGATCAGATCAAATATAGAATATTCATCGTTTTCGAAGGTCGTTTCGGAAACTTTTATATTTTTGGATTTTGCTCTGAAATGGTCAATAATAAGATTCTGTGCAATTCTCTTTGCCCAGAGAATAAATTTTCCTTCTTCATTATAGCGCCCTTCTTTCAGCATCACAATGATTTTCATAAAGGTATCCTGAAAAACATCATTGGCTAAATCTTCATCATTTATTTTATAAAGAATAAATGAAAAAAGCTCTTTCTGATAACGATAAATAAGGGTTGATAATGCTTCTTCGTCTCCTTTTTGATAAAGAGATATTAATAAACTATCCGTTGATTTCATGACTTTACACTCAATTTTATTCACAATAACACTTTTGCCAAGGCACAATTGCCCGGTTTGGTGCACTAAAAAAGTATTCTAAAGTAAAGTCTTATCTATAAGCATCAATTATGTTGTAAATATAAATAAATTTTTAATAACTGTTAAACAAATATTAAAAATTTAAAAGAATTATTCAAAAAAAACTACTTTAACATATCATGTAAGAATGCGGTGGGAATATTTAATGTGAAATTAATATTCAGACCTTTTAGTTCTTTCCCGTTCAGTTTAGCATCTCCCATCTGTAATGCATAGCCTCCGGTAAGATCAAGAATACCAAAAAGACTGACTCCTACTTTTGGGGCAACATATTTATTGGTAGCTTCAAACCCTGCCAAAAAATAATAGGAATGCTTAAAATCTACATTCTTTTCAAAATTTAATAAAATATCGGCATTCACTTTTGGCATAATGGCAAATTCCGAATTTGCAGAACCCATTAATGCGGAAGCGCCCAACCTGTAAATCACATCATCACTTTTTAAAAAAAGCAATTTTCCTCCTACTTCAGCGAAACTTTGATTTTGATAAACATATCCCACATTGATCATCTTATGGACTGTAACCTGAGCCTGCGTAAAAACGCTTAAAAAAATGACACATAAAAAAGCGGCTGCCCAACGAAAGTTCTTCATTTTATTTATTTAAAGGTAAATTTAAAAAAAACTGCCTTATCTTGAAGGATAAAGCAGTCTAAATATGGTAAAGAAAAGATTAAATTCCAAATACGGACTTAATTTCTTGTACTTTGTCTAATTTTTCCCATGTAAAGAATTCCAAACCGGTAAGAGTCAATTCATTTTTATGGCCTTTATTAAATATCTTATCTGATACAAAGTGCTCTCTTCCCATATGTCCGTAAGAGGCAGTTTCCTGATAGATAGGATTTCTCAGTTTCAGGTTTTGCTCAATGGCATAAGGTCGTAAATCAAAAATCGTAGAAACTTTTTTCGCAATATCTCCATCATGAAGATCCACTTTTGAAGTTCCGTATGTATTGATGTATAAACCGCAAGGTTCAGCAACACCAATTGCATAAGAAACCTGCACCAAAACCTCATCTGCAACTCCTGCTGCAACCAGATTTTTAGCAATATGTCGTGTTGCATATGCTGCGCTCCTGTCAACTTTTGAAGGATCTTTTCCTGAAAACGCACCGCCACCGTGAGCTCCTTTTCCACCATAGGTATCTACAATGATCTTTCTCCCTGTAAGGCCTGTATCACCGTGTGGACCACCGATAACAAATTTCCCTGTAGGATTGATGTGATATTTGATCTGATCGTTAAAAAGAGCTTTAATTTCTTCAGTTTGTAAAGCAACCACTCTAGGAATCAGAATATTTTTAATGTCTTCACGAATTTTATTCAGCATCTCTTCTTCCGCAGCAAAATCATCGTGCTGTGTGGAAACGACGATAGAATCTATTCTTATGGGTTTGTGATCATCAGAATATTCAATGGTCACCTGGCTTTTCGCATCAGGACGAAGATAGGTAATTTCCGAATCTTCTCTTCTGATTGCAGAAAGCTCTTTAAGGATCGTATGGGCTAAATCTAAAGCCAGAGGCATATAGTTTGCCGTTTCGTTGGTTGCATATCCGAACATCATTCCCTGATCTCCTGCTCCCTGTGCATTGGCTTTTCCTTCGAAAGATTCATCATTTACCGCTCTGTCCACCCCTTGATTAATATCGGGTGACTGTTCATGAATGGCAGAAATCACCCCGCAAGAATCTCCGTTGAACATATATTCACCTTTGGTATAGCCAATTCCGTTGATGACCTCTCTTGCTATTGTCTGAACATCAAGGTAAGCACCAGATTTTACTTCTCCGGCCAAAACGACCTGTCCTGTTGTCACCAAAGTTTCACAGGCAACTTTTGAATCTTTATCATAAGCTAAAAAGTGATCGATAAGCGCATCGGAAATCTGGTCGGCAATTTTATCTGGATGCCCTTCTGAAACTGATTCAGACGTAAATAAATAAGACATATTATTCTTGTATTTTTTAAATTAAATGTAGAAGAAAGTCTGAATAATTGCCGGAAACGCTAAAAGAGTATACTGTTTTAGCATTTTTTTAGAGAGGTAGCAATCAGGTCAAATTTTTCCTCGTTAACAAACGTCTGCAAATTTAAGTACTATTTTTTTAATACTCAAAATTTTTAGTTGATAATTATAATTTTCTTTAAATAAATGATTTATATCAATTATTTACACTTTTACTGCGGTTTAATACTTACGAAATCTTTTGGGTTTTCGTTATAGTTCAGCTTTTTTGAAAGCGATGTTTTGATTGAAGAACCCAATTCATCGATAATTTTTTGCTTAAAAGTCGGTTTGTAATAAATAATGCTGATCTCTCTGTATGGAAACGGTTTTTTAAATCTGAACACTTTGCTTTTCTGCTGTTCTGAAAGCTGATTCAAAGCCAACTCAGGCAAAATGCTGATTCCGCCTACTTTATCAACCATGTGAACCAAAGTCTGAATATTGGAAGCCAGGAAATCAAGATTTTTGGGTTTTAAAGTATTTTCTTTCAGGTGACAAATATTTTCAAACTGGTTTCTGAGACAGTTTCCTTCTTCCAAAAGCCATACTTTTTCTACATTCATCTCTTCAGGAACGATGAAGGTATTTTTTTTGTTTGCCTGTGTATCGGAACTGTAAATCATCAGTTCTTCATTAAAAAGAAAATCCTGATAGAATTCATTAGCATTATCATAAGGTGTAGAGATGATTCCCGCATCCAGCTCTCCTGCCTTCAGTGCCTTGATAATATTATCAGTGGTCATTTCTTTTACATTCATCAGAATCTTCGGATTTTCTTCCAGAAAGTGAAAAATTTCTGTAGGCAATATAAATGAAGAAACCGTCGGGATAATTCCCAGGTTGATCGTACCTCCTAAGATATTATTAAGCAGATTTGCTTTGTTTTTAAGTTCGTTCACAGATTCTATAATAACTTTAGCCTGATCAATAATCTGAAGCCCTACATCAGTAGTACGGATGGGATGGGTTGTTCTGTCAAAAACCTTTACATCCAGCTCATCTTCAAACTTTTGTATCATTGCACTTAAAGTTGGTTGTGTAATGAAACAAGCCTGAGCTGCTTTACCAAAATGTTTGTACTTATCTACAGCGATAAGATATTCCAATTGCTGAATGTTCATTTAATTAATATTATCTATGACAAAGATATGATGTTTTTGTCACAAGCTGATAAAAATTCAACTAAATTTGATAATTATTAGAGCTAAAAAAGCTTATAAAACCTAAATAAATACCAATAATACGCTATGGATTCTAAAAAATTAACTTCAGCAAGCGGGGCTCCGTATTTTGAACATCAGGATTCTCAAACAGTCGGAGCAAGAGGTCCGGTCTTATTACAGGATTTCATTTTGCAGGAAAATCTTGCTCATTTTGTAAGAGAAAGAATCCCTGAAAGAATCGTTCATGCCAAAGGAAGTGGCGCGTATGGTAAATTTACGGTTACTCATGATATCACAAAATATACAAAAGCAAAAATATTTTCACAGGTAGGAAATTCATGCAGAATGTTTGCACGTTTTTCTACTGTTGGTGGCGAAAAAGGCAGCGCAGATACCGCAAGAGATCCGCGCGGTTTTGCCTTAAAATTTTATACGGAAGACGGAAACTGGGATTTGGTAGGAAATAATACACCAGTATTTTTTATTAAGGATGCAAAAAAGTTTCCTGATTTTATCCATACCCAAAAAAGAGTTCCTAAAACAAACCTGAAAAGTGCTACGATGATGTGGGATTTCTGGAGTCTCAATCCGGAATCGCTGCATCAGGTTCTGATACTGATGTCTGACAGAGGTACGCCTTACGGATACAGGCATATGCACGGTTTTGGTTCTCACACCTATTCTCTAATTAATGAAAATAATCAGAGAACATGGGTGAAATTTCATTTTAAGACCAAACAGGGAATTAAAAATTTCAGCAATGAAGAGGCTGTAAAAATGGCAGGAGAAAATCCTGATTTTGCTCAGGAAGATCTTTGTAATGCCATTGATAGTGGAGATTTCCCGAAATGGACCCTCTATATACAGGTTATGACAGAAGAGCAGGCAAAAGAATTCCGATGGAATCCTTTTGATATTACAAAAGTGTGGTTCCAGGGAGATTTTCCTTTGATTGAAGTTGGCGAAATGGAGCTGAATGAAGTTCCTATCAATTATTTTGCCCATGTTGAGCAGTCAATCTTCTCACCCAGTAACCTAATTAACGGAATTAGCTTTTCACCAGATAAAATGCTTCAGGGCAGATTATTTTCATATCCCGATGCACATCGGTACAGAGTGGGCGTGAATGCCCATCATTTAGAAGTAAACAGATGTCCGTTTGCCGTAAATAATTATCAGAGAGACGGTTTTATGGCAGATTCCAGCCAATATCAAGATAAACCTAATTATCATCCAAACAGCTTTGATGATGTTCAGCCGGATCCTGCCTATAAAAATTTCGAATACGAATTAGACAGTACATACGTTGCCAATTTCAACAGAAATGAAAATGATGACGATCATTATACACAGCCCGGTTTGTTATATACCAAGGCGATGAATCAGGAAGACAGAGATCACCTCATTCATAATATTATTGAAAGCATGAAAGGAATTGACGGCCCAAAAAGGGATGAAATCATAAATAGACAGCTCTGTCATTTCTTCCGCGCAAATATTGAACTGGGGATGAAAGTAGCTTCTGCTTTAAGCGTTAATATAGATGCAAATATGATGAATCATTCAAAGTAAAATTCTTAATAAAGTGATAAAAAAGTAAAAAAAATGATTTTTTTACTTTTTTTCTATAATTTTTATTTAATTTGCACGCCATTAAAGATCTATGATGACTTACGATAACGTATTGGTAAATAAAGAAGAAAAAACTGCCGTAATTACGATAAACAGACCAGAAAGTTTAAATGCATTAAATGCAAAAACAATTGAGGAGCTAAGCATTGTATTCGGAGAATTGGAAGCTGATTCTACCATAAGAGTAATCGTATTGACAGGAAGTGGGGAAAAATCTTTTGTTGCAGGAGCAGATATTAAAGAATTTAGTGATTTTAACCAAGAAAAAGCGGAACAGCTTGCCAGAAACGGGCAAAATATTCTTTTTAATAAAATCGAAAATCTTTCAAAGCCGGTTATTGCAGCAATCAATGGTTTTGCATTGGGTGGAGGTCTTGAATTGGCAATGGCCTGTCATATAAGATATGCCTCAGAAAATGCCAGACTTGGGTTGCCTGAAGTTACTTTAGGATTAATTCCCGGGTATGGCGGGACGCAAAGATTGCCAAAATTAGTAGGAAAAGGGATGGCCAACGAAATGATATTTTCAGCAAAAATGATCCCTGCTCAGAAAGCAAAAGAAATAGGATTGGTGAATGAGGTATATCCTGCAGATCAACTGCTGTTAAAGACTAAAGAATTAGCACAGATGATTGCGAATAATTCTCCTATGGCAATAGGCAAAGCGATAAAAGCAACCAATCTTTCTGATACGGATAAAGGTTTTGAAACCGAAATGACTTATTTCGGGGAGCTTTTTGAAATGGATGATAAAAGAGAAGGAGTTTCTGCTTTTCTTGAGAAAAGAAAGCCGGTATTCTGATTATTATGTCACAATTATTTCGAAATAAATAATGCAGATGCACAATAAGTTTGACAAAGCTTATCTGAAAATGGCTCAGGAGTGGGCAAAACTTTCCTACTGTAAACGAAAACAGGTAGGAGCTCTTATCGTAAAAGATAGGATGATTATTTCAGATGGTTATAATGGTACACCATCAGGATTTGAAAACTGTTGTGAAGATCGTGACGGACAAACGCACTGGTACGTATTGCATGCGGAAGCCAATGCTATTTTGAAACTGGCAAGCTCTACACAATCTGCACGCGACGCGACGCTTTATCTTACGTTGTCACCGTGTAAAGAATGCAGTAAGCTGATTCTGCAGTCCGGAATTTCCCGGCTGGTGTATATCAATGAATATTCTGATGATGAAGGAATAACATTTTTAAAAAATCATAACATTGAAATAATACAAGTGTATGAAAGCGAATTAACAAATAAATAAAAACACAACACAATGACTTGGGATGAAAAAATTAAGGATTTCGAAATTTTTCTTCGTTTTGAAAGAAACTTTTCAGAAAACACACTCGATGCGTATATCCGCGACATCAAAAAACTAAAAGAATATGCCGAATCGGATCTGGAGAACATAAGTCCGGATACCATAGGCTATGACAATCTTCAGGAATATATCTTCCAGCTTTCTAAACAGAAGTTTAGCGAAAGATCACAGGCAAGATGGATTTCTTCCATTAAAGCATTTTTCAAATATCTTGTTGAAGATGAAATCCGTGAAGATAATCCTGCTTCTCTACTCGAAGGACCGAAGTTGGGATTATATCTTCCCGATACCTTAAGCTTAGCTGATATCAACAGAATTATCGGCGCTATTGAGGTAAATTCTGACCTTGGAAGAAGAAACCAATGCATTATCGAAGTGCTTTACGGATGCGGCCTTCGTGTTTCTGAACTGATAGAGATTAAAATTTCTAACATCAGTTTCAAAGAAAATTACATCAGAGTTAACGGAAAAGGAAATAAAACCCGTTTTGTTCCTTTAGCACATTATACCGCAGATCTTCTTAAAAAATACATAAGCGAGATCCGCCAGAATAATAAAATTAATAAGAAATATGAAGACACTCTGTTTCTGAACAGCAGAGGAACATCCATGTCCAGAGTGATCGTCTTTCTCATCATTAAAGAGCTTACGGATAAAGCAGGGGTAAGTAAAAAAATATCACCACATACCTTCAGACATTCTTTTGCAACCCATTTATTACAAAATGGTGCCGATCTTCGATATATTCAGGAGATGCTTGGTCATTCGAGCATTACGACTACAGGAATTTATACTCACCTTAAAACAGAGGAGCTTCGTGATGTCATTTTAAACTATCATCCGAGAAATAACAATAAATTTGCGGAATGAAAATATTGAAATTCTGCCCAAACTGCGGTAAAGAATCACTACAATGGGACGGTGAAAAAAAATGGAGCTGTCCCAACTGTAATTTTACCTTATATAATAACGTTGCAGGTGCTGTAGCCGTAGTGATCCGTCATCAAAACGAAATTTATCTTACCCGAAGAAATCAGGAACCGAAGAAAGGAAAACTTGATCTCCCAGGTGGTTTTGTAGACCCAAAGGAAAGTGCAGAAAATACATGTAAAAGAGAACTTTTTGAAGAATTAAAGCTCGAAATAGATATTCCAAACTTAAAATATCTTACAAGCTTACCCAATGTTTATCAATACAAAGAAATTGATTACAATACCATTGATCTTTTTTATGAATATCAGGTTTCAGAAAAATTTGAAGTTGACATTGAGTGGGTTGAAATTTCAGAAGCCCAATGGTTTCCGATTCATGAAATTAATCTTGAAGACATTGCCTTTGAATCTCAAAAAACCTTTTTTAAAGAATACCTGAAGAATAATATTTAATTATTTATCAATAATAACTCCCGCAAATTTTACATTGAGCAGAATAATCTGTGTAACTGTAAAATTTGTGGGATTTTTATTAATACGCTTTCGATTTTAAAAGCCCTTCAAAATACTGAATCAGTAAAGCTCTGTCTGCCTTACGCAAATTGGCTTTTTCATGATACACGACATAACCCGGAAAAGGCATCGAGTGATCTTCAATAGTCTGTACCGATTTCTCAAGCATGCTTTTCTTAAGATTATCATTGTATTTTCCCCATACGGAAAAATTAAGATGTTCACGTCCCTCATTGACATGGCTTTTTACTGACCATGAGAAAGGTGCGATGTAAGCGTATTTCGGATATACCGTTTCATCAGAGTGACAGTCGTAGCAAGCCCCTTTCAGCAATTCCGTTACTTTTGGCGGTGTCTTTTTAAGGTCAATAAAATTAATCTTATGATCCACCGGTTTATTGCTTTTATCTGTTGGGATAAACTGAATCACAGTAAATGTAACCAAGCTCCAAAACAGGATTTTTTTAAATGTTTTCATTATTTTAGAAGCGGTCCGTTTGATTTGTTCTGCGTATTCGGATCAAGACTTTTGAGGTCTGCCTTACTTTCTGTATTCGGCTTTTTAGTGGTGTTAATGATTTTGCTGGCATCCAAAACCCTCGTATCTTTCAAATCCCAGTCTTCAATAGAATCCCATAGAGGACGTACAATCGCGACTTTATAGTATATGTAGGAGTCTTCCGCAAAAACTTCGTTCTGAAAATCAGCTTCATCCCAATATTTATTTTCATTATTATCTACTAAAATCCGTACAATATATTCACCGGGTTTCAGAATATCAAATTTTACGCTACTTCCTTTTATATATTTCTGGTAAACCGGTTTTTCAGAAGAATCTAATAACTGCAGCCAATAACTCGAAGCGGGTGCATTTTGTAGATTAAAAGTTAAACTTCCATAATTTTCTATCTTATCTGCTTCAAAATCAAATCGTTTTGACTGAGGATTTTTAGTATAATAAGAAGAAACCGTTTCTTTAGGAATGGTAAGCTGATATTTTTTGCCTGCGATAAAATTCGAACTGATAACAATCTGGTAAGGATTGGCTTCAGAAATCCTTGCGGTAAATTCCTGCGTTGTAAGGCTGTCTGCTTTTAAAGTCCATTTTTCCGGATTTATGGCATTAATGACATAATTGGAGGAAATCTTGAAATCTGTTTTTGGAGGCAACTGGCTTCCGCCATTATCGCTGCTGATATCCATCGCGTTTTTGGTATTGTACTTATAAAAAACCGAAACAGTATCTTTTTTTTGATCCGTGTCATAGCTGAACTTTAGATTTTCAGTAACTGTTTGACCAATATTGTCTTTTACCGCATCAAACCAGATTTTTACGGAATCAGATTTTGGACGGTGCGTTACTTTGAGATCTTTAATTTTATCATTTAATGAAAGAACTTTTACATCCGTAGGATTTCCCTGGAAAGTCATTAGAATTCCTCCCGGCATTTCTTTCACTTCGGCATATTTCAATACCTTTTTTGAAGGATAAAGCTTTAGATTTAATCCGGATACCGATTTTGAAACTTCTACCGCTTCTTTCTGAAAAGCGACTTTTTCTTTTCCTGGGTCGTAGATTGAATTCTCATTTTCATCTTCGTATGCGATGATTCTGTATTTTCCCGGAGACAGGTAATTCAGCTCATAATAGCCGTCATCATCTACTTTGGTGATGTAATACGGTTTCTGCTTATAATTAATAGTATCTTTTACCTGATACAATCCTACCACCAGTTTATTGTCGCCGGTATTTTGTTTTTTTAGGGCTAAAGCGTCTTTTATTTCTCCGCTGATGTAAAGGTCATCCAGTTTTTCACCGGTAGAGAATGCAAAATTAAAATACCTCAATACATTAGATTCACTATTATCAGCGATAGAATTTCCGAAATTAAAATTGTAGGTTGTATTGGCCTGCAAAGTATCTGTCCACTGGATCAGCAGATATTTATTGGCAATATTGGAAGGAAGGATTCTCTTGATATTTTTAATAGGTGGTGAAATAATGAGATTTTTACTGACATCTTTCAAAGTGATGTACTCATCAAAATCAATACGAAGTTCTTTGATATCTCTCGGTACATTTACTCGTGTGGTATCAATATTTGAGCTTAAAAATTTCGGAGCCAGCGTATCTTTAGAACCCCCAATTGGCGATCCTACCCGCGCGCAGGATTGTATTAAAATGCCAATGATGACTAAAAGAAAAAATCTTTTCATGAAAATATTTAAACAAAAATAAACATTATTCTCCAAAAACCTCATGCCCGTTTTTCAACGAATCCTTATTGTCATTCATTACGCTGTGCAGTTTCTCTTTTTGAGGCGGAAAGTCTTCGAACAATCCTGATAAAGCCAATGCAGTATACACTTTACCAGAATATTTATTTCCGATGGCTACAATGGTTACTTTTGATTTTAATAGATGGGCAAACACAGAATTGGTTCCGTGCCACCATCCGTTGTGATAGGTTAACTTTTCACCGTTATCAAAAATTTTCATTCTAAATCCTAAGCCGTAATTATTTTGGCCAAATTTTTCATTACTGTACGGTGTAAAAACCATCTTCATCAGTTCGGGTTTTAAAAAATCTTTTGAAAACATGGCTTTTGAAAAATTATAGAGATCTCTTGGCGTCGTGTAGACATTTTTATCTCCATAAATAAGGTCTAAACGATCTAAAGGATATAATCTGTTTCCGCCGTAATAAAAAGACTGGGCCGCGGTCGGAATATCTTTTTCCTGGAAAATATAGGTATTTGTCATTTTCAGCGGTGTAAAAATCATTTCTTTCATCGCCTGTGGAAATGGTGTTTTCGTAATTTTTTCGATCAGTAATCCTAAAAGCGCAAAATTGGTGTTGCAATACATAAATCCGGTATCAGTGTTTTTTGCGAGTTCCGGCTTATATTTGATAAGCATGTTAAGAATATCCTGATTGGTAATATACGTTTTAGAAAGTTCTGCAGGAGCAGGTGTGATTTTTGTGATGAAATATTCGTATTTCGGAAGCCCGCTTCTTTGATCCAATAAAGTCTGAACAGTAACATCAGGATACGGGAAACCCGGAAAATATTGTGTCAAATGATCAGAAAGCTTTACCTTTCCCGCTTCTACCAGCTTCATCATCGCCATTGCCGTTAATGTTTTTGAAACTGAAGCGACGTGCAACGAAGTATTTTTATTTATCGGCATTTGACTGTCCTGCCTTGCGAAACCTCTGTAATTTTCATAGACGATCTCATTTCCTTTGGCGACAAGAATTCCGCCGCTGAGATTGCTGCCCTCCCATACTTTTTTGTAGTACTGATCGATATAATTTACGATATAATCTTTATTCGAAAGATTTCCTTCTACAGCGGTAAAAACTGTATTTAAATCTACGTTTCCGTAATTGGGAAGTCGGGTATCTTCAGAAAGGGATTTTTTGTTTTCAGATTTATTTTTACAGGAAAAAAGGGATAGAAAAACAGTTAAAACCAGTACAATATTATGCTTCTTCATGGAATTCAAAAATGATCGGCAATTTAATAAAACTCAAAATAAATTGATAAACTACAATACAAATTGTGAATTATTTAACATAAATCATTTCATTCTGAAAAAGACAACACTATTTTGTCAACGATCACCTGTGCGAGCTTTTCTTTGCTTTGATGCGTCCATCCTGCAATGTGAGGCGTTACGACTACCTTTTCCGACTCTAAAAGATATTTTAAATCCTCATTTTCTGTTTCCAGATTTTCGAAAGACGGCTTTTCATATTCCAAAACATCCAGACAGGCCCCTTTTATTTTTCCTTCCTGCAAAGCTTCAACTAAACTTTTCGTTTCTACATTTTTGCCTCTTGCGGTATTCACGAAATAAAAATCTTTTCTCATTTCAGAAATAAATGCAGCGTCAATAAGATAATGCGTCGTTTCCGTTAATGGAATGTGCAGGCTTAAAATATCTGCAGACTTTTTCAGTTCCTCTAAAGTTACCTGGGTTGCAAATTCATCAGAAAGACCCGGTAAAATATCATAAAAAATTACCTTACAGCCAAATCCTGAAAATCTCTTTGCCGTTGCTTTTCCCATATTTCCGTACCCGATTAATCCTACTGTTTTTCCCAACAATTCGTCACCACGGTTTTCTTCGCGCAGCCAGATTCCGTTTTTTACTTCCTGGGAAGCAATGAAAAGGCGATTCATCAGAATTAAAAGCATTCCGATGACATGTTCCGCAACCGAATCACGGTTTCCTTCCGGAGAATTGATGAGCCGTATCCCCAGCTTTTCGGCAACCGGAATATCAATATTTTCCATTCCTGCTCCTACTCTTGCAATAAATTTCAGGTTTTTCGCTTTCTCCAGAAAGTTTTTATCCAGAGGAATTCTGCTTCTGATAATAACCCCTTCATAATTTTGAATTTTACTACAAACCTCATCATAAGAAGACGTAAAATCTTCTTCCAGAATAAAATTTTTAGTTAAAAGCTGTTCTGTAATGAGCGGGTGGTTTTTATCTAAAAGGAGAATTCGCATACCAATAATACTTTTTTCAATTTAGCACGACTTCACAGTAAAATAACGTGAAACCAAAGCAATACGATTATTTAAGAAGGATCCTGAAACAGCTTTTTAAGCTCTACAGAATCAGAAGGTTTCATTCTTCCGGAAAGAATCAGCGAAAGCTCTTTTCTCCGTAATGCAGCATCGAATCGTTCTACCTCAAGTTCGGTTTCCGGCTGCATCTGAGGAATAGGAATCGGCCTGTTGAATTCGTCAACCGCGACGAAGGTATAAATCCCTTTATTGGTCTGTATTTTTTTATGATTGATAGGATCGTCTAACCATACATCGACATAAATTTCCATTGAAGTAGAAAATGCTCTTGATACTTTAGACTCCATGACAACAATTCCACCTTCCGGAATAGGGTGATCAAATGAAACATGATTTACGGAAGCCGTTACGACTCTTCTTTCACAGTGTCTTGTGGCAGAGATTGAGGCACAACGGTCCATTCTGGCCAATAATTCTCCACCGAAAAGATTCCTGAGCTGGTTGGTATCATTGGGTAGTACAATATTGGTCATTACCGTCAGAGATTCTGACGCTTTTTTTATCTTTTCCATTTAGATTTTCTTTTTTTGTATCTTGGTTTCCAAGCTTTTGCGCTCTTTCTTATAAAATCTTTTTGTAGGGAGTCTATTTTCAGCGCCTTGAGAGAATCTGCTTTTTTAATTTGCGCAGAATCTATTTTAACCGGCATTTTTTTCTCAATTCTTCTGGTTTTTGTCTGCACGGAAACGTCATCAAAAGATTTTTTTCCAAAAAGAAGTTCTCTCTGAGTATACGCGAGATAAAGCATTCCCAACACAGGTATAATAAAAAGGAAGATCCAGAGAATCGACTTATTGAATTGGTAATCTTTCTCAGAACTTTTTGAAATTTCAGGTTTTTCGCTGTTATGAATGTCAGAAAAACGTATTTCCTCCAATCCGTAAAAATCCGGATGATCAGACTCCAGACGGTTTCCTTTAAAATGGAGCTGCCCATCTTCTATGAAGACGGTTCCGAGATGTTGAATGTCGAGCATTTGGTCTGCCTGCAGCTTCTTCTTCCAGAAATCGGTCTGAATCTGCAGTTCGTTTTCTGCAGCTTCTTTCGAAATTGATTTCTGATTACTGATAAAATGAATCAGATCATCGGACACAACCTGATAATCCGAAAGAAACGCAATTTTACTTGAAGGCGGCAGAATGCTTCCGTTTTCGGAATTGATGACGGCTTTAGAATTTTCCAGGGAAAACACACCGAATTTTGGAACGACAACGGTTCCAAACTGCTTCAGATATTCTAAAATGTAAGCTGAAATATTCATTAGGTCGCAAATTTATAACTTTTTCATGACTTTTAAAGACATTTTATTATAACCAAAAAAGACTGCCGAAACAGTCTTTCAAAAATTTAATCTAAAATATATTGATGTAAAATGGTGTCTGCTTATTATTGAATTTTCCAGCTGATGCCAAACATAAAATTGGTTCCTGCCTGGGAAAAATAAACCGGCCCTTCATAAACATAGCCGTTGTTGACATATTTCTGGTTAAAAATATTATTCACCAAAAGCTTCAGGGCAATATCGTGTTTTGCAATTTTAAATTCATACTGCGCATTAAAATCGGTCAACAGATAATCTTTCAGCTGAAGGTCTTGAGTTTCTGTATTATCTAAATATTGCTTCCCGACATACTGATTCATCAGAGCCAGCTGAAAACTTCTTGTGGGATTAAATTTCAGGCTCAGATTGGCAATAATATTGGGTGAGAAAGAGATTTCTGTATTTCCTAATTCATTAATTCCGCTTTCGCTTTCTATTCTGAAATCTAAATTCCTGTTTTGGCTCAAACTTACATTTCCTGAAACTTCCCACTGTTTCGACAATTTTGCCAAAGCTCCAATTTCAGCTCCTCTTCTGTAACTTTTCCCGGAATTGGTTCTGATAAACTCTCCGATGCTGCTGATCTGCCCGTTTAGAACCAGCTGATTGAGATAATACATGTAATAAAGATTGGCTGTAAAGGAGACTGCGCCAAACTGTTTTTCAATTCCTGCCTCGAAATCGTGCAGCTTTTCGGCTTTCACGTCGTTATTGGCAATCAAATCATCCCGGTTTGGCTCGCGCTGCGCATGAGCATATGACAAAAACACCTTACCATTGCCTAACTTATAATTAATCCCTGCTTTTGGGTTGAAAAACAGCCAGTTTTTGTTTAGGTTTGCCCCTTCACCATCTCCTTCCATTAAGATTTTGGTGTCGTAATCGATATTTCTCAGCTGAAGATCTCCGAAAAATTCAAAATCATTGACTTTAACCAACGCTTTTGCAAAACCTGCCACTTCATTTTTTACAGAGCGGCTTCTGTAATATTCATGCTGCGGAATCTGCTCGTTAAAAACATCCCGCACATTTCCGTAATGTCTTCCGTAATATTGATTGCCGACTACTCCAAAATTGACATCAAGGTTTTCAAATTTTCCGTATAGCGTAGAAACGATTCCATAAAAATCATTATTTAACCATTTTTTTCTGATAAAATCTGAATATTCTTCTCCGTTGAAATCGGGTAAATTATATCTTGCATACGGGTCACCTTGTTTGTAATTTTCGTAATATCCTCTCCCTTTAGTATAATGAAGAGTCGTTTCTAAATTCCATTTCTCACTGATTCCCTGTTCCCAAAGCAACTGATAATGGTTTTGCCTGTAATTGTCTGTCTCATTATCATAAAATCCGACAACGTTTTCCCAGTTTGCGTCATAAATCGCTCCCGAAATATTGTATCTCGGATTGGTTTCCCATGTCTTCCTATCGATTCCGTTCCATGCTTGGTACGTTTTCTCTTTTCCTCCAAAAGCCATTAAACGGATCTTTGTCTTTCCTTCTTCAAATAATGCGGTAAAATTGTATGAATTTAAGTCTGAAAAAGCCCGGTCAATATATCCGTCAGAATGGATATTGGTATATCTTCCCATCACAGAAAGACGGTTTTTCCAGAATTTGCCCGAACCTATTTCCGCAGAATATTTATAGGTATTAAATGATCCGTAGCTGTCGTCTGTTTTTACATAAAACTTCTCCTCAGGGTCTTTCGAAATCACATTGATACTGGCTCCGAATGCTGAAACACCGTTATTGGAAGTTCCTACTCCTCTTTGAATCACAATTTGTGATGCAGAACTCGTCAAATCCGGAACATTGACAAAAAATGTACCCTGACTTTCGGAGTCGTTGAACGGAACGCCGTTCATCATCACATTGATCCCTCTTCCGGCAACACCCCGGATCCTGAAACCTGTGTAACCTACCCCGTTTCCGGCATCAGAAGTGGAAATAATAGAAGTTTGATTTTTTAGAAGAATCGGCAAATCCTGTCCCAGGTTTCTGCTGTCGAGATCCTTCTGTACATTAATGATTTCTTTAGCGACGGGAAGCCTCCTGGTAAAGTTAACAGCTTCTATTTCCCTGATTTTCAGAGAATCGGTGTTTTGAGTTTGTGCAAAACCCAGAGAACTTGCGGTAAGTCCTAAAAAAAATAATCCTTTCATTCTTATAAATTTTTAAAATTTAATGGAATAAAAGGGGCGATTAAATAATGTAACAATTTTAATTTAACAGTCTAAAAATAAAATTGATCTATTGATCTACTGTTACAATGTACATTTTCAAATTTCCCTAAACAGCATTATCCGTTCCAGGTTCATTGGGTATAATCTCAGCCCCCATTGGAGCACCCCTTTAATTTCAGCGCGAAATTACAAAAAATTCCCGATCTGCCAAATTAGTACGCCTTGTTATTAGAGTCGATATAAAAATAATTCTGATTGTCTTTTGTCACTTCAAACATTTTTCCCAGTTTCCAGCTGTAATTTCTTTTGATATCGGCATATTCAAAAGGAATAATAATTTTGTTATTGATATCAATAACACCGAATTTATCTTTGCGTGATGCTATAATCATCGGGTTTGCAGGATCATTTCCTTCAAGCACATATAAGTATTGATAATCAGGATAAATTTTATACTGTCTGTATCCTGCACTTTCAAATACGGCATCTTCGATGATGCCGTAGTATCCGTTAAGAATATAAGCATGAAACAAGGGATTCGCATAGGCATTTTTACACGTCCCTAAATCTGAATCTTTATATTGATATACTCTTTTTCCGGAAGTGCTAATCCTGTAACCAATTCCGTTTTTTTCTACCGTAGCAAATGCTGAAGTCCCAAACTTTTTAGCTTTCGGACTGGGTGAGTTTAATAGATTGCAATCTTCAGAAAAAAACATGGCGATATTATATTCTGGCTGGATTACAGTTTTTCCTCTTTGATTGATATAACCATATTTGTCCTGGCTTTTTTTCGGAATCAGTAAGGGCACATTTTCATTGATGACTACAAGATCAGATTCTTTCTTGACCGGAGATGTATTGTTATTTTTTGGGGGGATGGCTGCAGAAATTTTCTTTAAAGTTTTTTTCTGAGAAAAAGACAGAATAGAAATTAATACTAAAATACAGCAGATAAACTTCTTTAAATTTATTATTTTAAAAAACATCTGCCAAAAATAGAAAATAAAAAATTCATATTTATAAAGAATCTAAATAATTTAGACCTGAAAAAAAATTAAAAATTCGTATTTTTGGGAACATTTTTAACTGTTTGATAATTTTAAAACGTTTTTGAGATATGACATTTGATATTGATATGATCAAAAAAGTGTACGAGCGTTATCCTGAGAGAATTGCTGCGGCAAGACAAATCGTTGGGAAGCCTCTTACATTATCAGAAAAAATACTATATACCCACCTTTGGGAGGGTAATGCTACACAGGAGTATGAAAGAGGGAATTCTTATGTGGATTTTGCTCCGGACAGGGTAGCAATGCAGGATGCAACTGCACAAATGGCACTTTTACAATTTATGCAGGCCGGGAAAGCTAAAGTTGCCGTGCCTTCGACCGCGCATGCGGATCACTTAATCCAGGCAAGAGTAGGTGCAGAATCAGATTTACAGGAAGGGATCAATAAAAACTCTGAAGTATTCAACTTCTTAAGTTCTGTTTGTGATAAATATGGTATTGGTTTCTGGAAACCGGGAGCAGGAATTATTCATCAGGTTGTTCTTGAAAATTATGCATTCCCGGGAGGGATGATGATCGGAACAGATTCTCATACCGTAAATGCTGGAGGATTAGGAATGGTGGCCATCGGAGTGGGAGGAGCAGATGCAGTAGATGTAATGGCTGGAATGGCTTGGGAACTTAAAATGCCCAAATTAATCGGTGTAAAATTAACCGGTAAAATGAGCGGCTGGACTTCCGCTAAAGATGTCATCTTAAAAGTAGCAGGAATACTTACCGTAAAAGGTGGGACAGGCTGTATTGTAGAATATTTCGGAGAAGGTGCAGAATCTTTATCTGCAACAGGTAAAGGAACAATCTGTAACATGGGCGCTGAAGTAGGTGCGACCACATCCACTTTCGGGTATGACGATTCTATGAGAAGATATCTTGCTTCTACAGGAAGACAGGATGTTGTAGATGCTGCTGATCAAGTAGCTGAACATTTAACCGGTGATGCTGAAGTATACGCAAATCCTGAACAATATTTTGATCAGGTTATTGAAATTAATCTTTCTGAATTGACCCCTCATTTAAACGGACCTTTCACTCCGGATTTGGCGACTCCTGTTTCTGAGTTCAGAGCGAAGGCGGAAGCCAATGACTGGCCTCTTGAAGTAGAATGGGCGTTGATAGGATCTTGTACCAACTCTTCTTATGAAGATCTATCCAGAGCAGCTTCTATTGTGGAAGATGCTGTAGCGAAAGGCGTAAAACCAAGAGCTATCTTAGGAATCAATCCAGGCTCTGAGCAGGTAAAATTTACCGCTGAAAGAGACGGATTCTTAAATTCTTTCAGAAAATTTGAAAACGCAAGAATTTTTACCAATGCATGCGGACCATGTATCGGGCAATGGGACAGAGAAGGATCAGAAAAAGGAGAGAAAAACTCCATTATCCATTCTTTCAACAGAAACTTTGCCAAAAGAGCAGACGGAAACCCAAATACTCACGCTTTTGTAGCTTCTCCTGAAATGGTAGCGGCAATCGCGATTTCGGGAAGATTAGACTTTAATCCTATTACAGATACTTTAACCGCTGAAAACGGAGAACAGGTAAAACTAAACGAACCAAATGGTTCCGAGCTTCCGGCTAAAGGATTTGCCGTAGAAGATGCAGGATACCAAGCTCCTTCAGAAGACGGATCTTCTGTACAGGTAAAAGTGAGCCCTACTTCTGACCGACTTCAGCTGCTTGAGCCTTTCCAGCCATGGGACGGTAAAAACATTGAAGGCGCAAAAGTATTGATTAAAGCTTTCGGAAAATGTACGACCGACCATATTTCTATGGCAGGACCATGGTTGAAATACAGAGGACATCTTGATAATATCTCAAACAACATGTTAATCGGAGCTGTAAACGCCTTCAACATGGAAACCAATACCGTAAAGAACCAATTAACCGGTGAATATGGTGAAGTACCTGCAGTGGCAAGAGCTTATAAAGCAGCAGGAGTTCCTTCGATTGTTGTGGGAGACCAGAATTACGGAGAAGGTTCTTCAAGAGAACACGCAGCCATGGAACCAAGACATCTTGGAGTAAAAGCAGTTTTAGTAAAATCTTTTGCAAGAATCCACGAAACCAACCTTAAAAAACAAGGGATGTTGGGATTAACTTTTGCCAATGAAGCAGACTATGATAAAATCCTGGAAAATGACACCGTTAATTTCTTAGATTTAGATCAGTTCGCACCAGGAAAGCAATTAACTTTAGAATTTGTACACGCAGATGGTTCTAAGGACATCATCATGGCAAATCATACGTATAATGACCAACAGGTAGGCTGGTTCGTAGCCGGTTCTGCGTTGAACCTTATTGCACAACAGGAAAACTAATATTCTTAGTTACTAATATTAAAAAGCCTCGCATTGCGGGGCTTTTTTTGTAACAAAAGTTTATTTTCTGCGTCTAACTGAATATTGAAAACCACTTTTATGAGAAAAACTTTTTTTGCTTTATCCGTTTTAGGATCGGTGATTGCTTTAGCACAGGAAAAGCCTAATAATCAGATTAAAGAAAAAGAAATTGAAGGGGTCGTAATGACCAAAACCAAAAAAGCCGTTGAACAAAAAGCCGACCGCACTGTTTTTGATTTCTCGGAACAGCCTCAGCTGAACAATGGAAACGTTTTGGAAGGGATCAAAAAACTTCCGGGACTCGTTTCTACAGACATTGCAGGAATGATGTACCAAGGAAAAATGCTGGATGTCTATCTTAACGGGCGACCCTTAAATATTACTTCAAACGAGCTTAACTCTTTCCTAGAAGGAATGCCTGCTAATTCTGTAGACAGAATTGAAGTGATCACACAGCCGGGAGCTGAATTTCCCGCAACTTCAGGGGGCGCTATCATGAATATTATTACCAATAAAAATGCGAACAAATATTTATCTGCGACCTATTCCGGAAACTATAACTTTTCAAATGACGATAAATTCAGAAGCAGAACCAGTAATTCTTTAAATCTGAATGCCAGAAATAAATTATTCGGATGGCAGCTGAATGTGGGACAGAATTACCGCGAAAGCATGCTGAATTCTAATCAGGACAATCTCATGTTCAGCAATACCGACAGAATCGGGCGCGGATATTTTGCAAAATCCGGATTGACTTTCGATCTGGGTGAAGACCGATTGTTAGTGAATTACGATATTTATCATAATAAAAACGATAATTATACTTCCAGTAGCGGTTTAGCAGATCTATTATTTAGTCAGAACCCAGATTTCTACAGAGAAATTAGTTTCGAAGCTTTTGACGCGGCCAATACCAATAACTTGCGCCAAGAAGGAGTGGTAACCTATCAGAAACGTTTTGCCGATGACAAATCAAAAAAGCTCGATTTTCAATTCGGGTATACAAAATCGGACAGCAAATTCGGGCAAAATAATATTTTCAGAAAAGGTGTATTTACTGATAATAATTTAAATGAGACATATAATTTCTCAGCAGGAAATGTCTTGGAAAACAGTTCGGATATGAGAATAGCCAATTTTAAAGTAGATTATTCCCAGCCTTTAAAAATTCTGGACGAGGGAAAAGTAAGCTTCGGAGGATTATATGAGAAACAGAATTTCGATACCGAAAGCAAAGGTTTAACCAACCTTGAGTACCAAAGGCAAACTGCTTCAACGTATCTTGAATTTCAGGCAAAACTGAAAAAATTTGATTTTATTGTAGGAACAAGAGCGGAAAATTATGATATCTCCGGAATTACGAGATCTCAGGATAAAAATGGCCAATTGGTACAGGCGGATCTTATTCCATTTAATAAATTTAAATTTTTCCCGAATGCGAGTGTACAATATAATTTGATGAATCAGGTATATGCGTTGGCGAATTATAATAAAAAAATAAGTTTACCGAGTATTTCTGCGTTAAACCCCAATAACAGTACATTTCAGGGCCCAAATACACAGGTGACAGGAAACCCTTTCCTACAGCCGACTATTTTTGACAATTATGAAGTGAAAATTTCAGCCTTCGATTATGCATTTATCGGATATAGTGTGAGTTCCGCAAAAAACCAGGTCGCACAGCTCATCAGAAGAGACGGAAAAAATATATTTAATGAGCAGATCAATATTTCTCAAATGAAAATTCACAATTTTAATGTGGGTCTTCCGGTTCCGTTTATGATTTTCAGCAAGCCTTTAAGTGAAATTATGAAGTTTGATTTTAATCCTGACAAAATCAATTTTATGTATCTCTATGCGGGATATCAGAAACATGAAATTGAAAATCTCAATAACACCGGCTTCTGGATTTTTAATATTATGACGCAGATTATTCTTCCAAAAGATATAAAACTAACGGCCAATTACAGCTATCTGACTCCTAGAGCAGGCTATTTTTATTTTACGGCAGAAAAGCCTTTTAATAATTCGGTAGATATTACTTTAACTAAAAAATTCCTGGATAACCGCCTTACCGTTTCTGTGTTTGGAAATGATATCCTAAATGGGCAGGTAATGCAGATCAGAACCAATGATCCGAACGGTGGCCAAAGTGTATTTTTAAGAACGAAATATGACAGCAGAAACTTCGGCATATCTGTCAATTATAAAATCCCGACCAAAAATAAACTGGCCAAAGAAGATCCCAACATCCTGAACAGTAAAAAAGAAGAAACAGGCGGCGTAATTCAGCAGGGGCAATAAATAGATTATTATTATAAAAAATAAAGCCGGCGCTACAATTAGCGCCGGCTTTATAGATTATTCTTATTTCTTAATGATTTTATGAGAAGATTTGCTGTTATCTTTATATTGAACGTTCAAAAGATACGCTCCGGTTTTCAGATCTGATAGATTAATTGATGAAGAAATATTGTTTATCACTTTTACGATTCTTCCTGAAAAATTGATAATCATTAAAGACGTGATGTTTTCAGTATCAGAAATCGTAATGCTTTCACTGAAAGGGTTCGGATAGATTTTCAAAGAATTCTTACCTATTGCTTCAGAAGTTCCCAAAGTTTTCAGCTCATATGACAGATTATCAATAGATAAGCTGTTGGCAGGAGTTCCTGGGTTTTTCAATATCAACTGATTAACTCCGGCCGGAAGTGCAGGGATATCAAAAGAAAAATTATATACCGTTCCTGTTGTTGGTACACTGAAACTGGTTAGCTGAACAAAAGCATTCGCCGAATCCAGATATCCCAGCTGAATAATCCCTCCGGCTGTAACACTTGCTTTTCCATCAAATTTTAACCTGTAATCACCTGATTGTAATGTACTCATCGGAGGTAAAGCAACATTGGCCACATACGTCGTTCCGGATGTCCATAAATATAGAGTTTTGGTCCCTGAAATTACTGATGAGGCACTGTTTGAGACATGTGCACCTTGTGCAGTTCCAAAATTATTCCAACAGGTAGGTAAAACGCCTCCTGATGAACCATTTCCAACGCCTGTATAAGATTCAAAATCTTCAAAATAAGCACCCAGAAGCGCAATACATTGTGTTGCAAAACTTGCTGCAGGAGTCCAGATACTTTTGTCAGCTGAGCTACAGGCTGATCGTACCCAAAGATAATAATTTGTAGAAGGCTGCAAAGGGCTTAATGATGCTGATAAAGCTGTAACTCCGGATACATTGGGCGTAGTTGCAGAAGTGGGTGCCGTATTCGATGTTGAGTAATAAATATCATATCCATTGGAAGGTATTGTTGCAGGAGCTACCCAGTTGGCAACCGCTGTAGTCGTGGTAATGTTTGTCACATTTACTCCGGATGGTGTCCAACAGGTTGGCGGCGTCCAGGTGTACATTAATCCCGAAGAAGGCATTCCTGGTATCGCATTCGAAGTATTAAAGTTTTGAGTACTCGTGCTTGCCGTTCCTGCTGTAGAGTTTATAAATTCTAAAGTTGTCGCGTTTAATCTGTTGTTAAAATCTGCAACCGTGGTACCTCTCAAACCAATCTGTACGGTTCCGGAAACCGCTGTCGTTCCAGCCTGAAATCCTCCGGCATCATACACCATACTAATGATATTAGACGTTTCTTTTAATCTGATTTGAAAAGAAAATGTATATACAGCCGTTATTGAAGTGCTGCTGTTTGGCCTGAAATTTTTCCACTGAACTACAACTTCACGGTTAGGTGCAGTTCCTGTAGTGGTCCAGCTGATGCTCCCAGTGGTACTGTTTACATCGAATACGCTGCTGATGTCTCTTCCAAACACAGAAATAGCACCCTCATAAGCTGCGGTACTTGATATAGGAGTAGTATTGGTTGTAGAAGGCGCGGTTGCTCCAAAGGTGATAAAACCGTTTGTAGAAACATTAATGGCACTGTATGAAGTTCCGTTGAATATAAAATTAAAAGGTAATGTTAACGGATACACATTACTGTTAAGACTGGTAGCCGAAGTATTTCCTGTAGCCGTGTCAAGTGCAGTACCGGTAATATTGGTATAGCTGCCTGTAGTCTGTGCAAAACTGTATGCACTTACCTGTGCGTTTACAGCCTGATAATTTCCCAAATAAAACAAAAACCCCAGAAAGGCCTGTTTTAGATAATTTGACTTTTGGGATAATGGTAAGAAAAGTTTGTAAAGTTGTTTCATATATCTTTGTTTAGTGTAACCAAGATATGAAATTTTGAAATAATCAACAAACTCTTATTTTTAATACATAAATAATATCAATATGCTTTTAAAAACACGTATTCAGCAATAAAAGAGAACAGTTTAAAATATTTTTTTTCAAACTAATATTACCATTCTTCTTCACACGCTCTCCAGATTGCATCATTTTGTGGAACCGGAGCGATGATTTCTATGTTTTCTTTGGTTACGGGATGGATAAATTCCAATTTTCTCGCATGAAGATTAATCCCGCCATCCGGATTAGAACGGGGCGCTCCGTATTTCAGGTCACCTTTGATGGGAACTCCTGTTTTTGACAATTGTGCTCTGATTTGATGATGCCGTCCTGTTTCAAGATCAATCTCCAGAAGAAGATAATTATCCAGAGTTTTAATGATATGATAGGTTAAAATAGCTTCTTTTGCCCCTTCTGTTGCTTTTGTAAAGACAATTGCCTTATTGTTTTTTTCGTTTTTCTGTAAATAATGAATCAGCTTCTGACTTTGCGGAATCATTTCTTTTGCCACCACTGCCCAATACGTTTTTTTGATTTCACGGTTTTTCACCATCTGAGTCAGTCGGGATAATGCTTTAGAAGTTTTCGCATAAATCACCAAGCCAGAAGTAGGACGGTCAATACGATGCACCAAACCCAGGAAAACGTTCCCCGGTTTCTGGTCTCTTTTTTTGATAAAGTTCTTGATCGCTTCCAACAATGATTCGTCACCCGTTTTATCGCCTTGTACCAATTGTCCCACCTTTTTATTAATCACCAAAAGATGGTTGTCTTCATACACAATCTGTTCCTCCATATTATTTTCTGGAAATTGATCTGCCGGAAAACGAAATGACAACTCCCCCTAAAAGTCCTAATGTTTTGATCCACGACAGATTGGATCCTGTAGGAAGAAATGCACCGATAATGCATAAAGCGGCGGCTGCATACATCGGATAGACCAATTTTGGGTTTGACAATAGCGGAGCCTGTAAAATAAAGCTGATTCCGATTAAAATATAAAAGAGTTTTCTCGAAAGCAAATCATTCACTTCTGCCGAAAAAAGATTAAACCATCCTGCAGCTAAGCAGATAATTGCCAGTATAGAAACCACTCCTTGAGCAGCCTGTAAATTCGTTTTCATTTAATAACTTTCATTTTCGTTCGGGAAATCTGCATTTTTTACATCTTTCACATACTGGGATACGGCTCCTGTAATCTCCGTATAAAGATCAAGATATCGTCTTAAAAATTTCGGAGAAAATCCCTGATTCATCCCTACCATATCGTGATAGACCAAAACCTGGCCGTCACAGTGCGGTCCTGCTCCTATTCCTATTGTTGGGATACTGATACTTTCTGATACTTTTTTGGCCAAATCTGCCGGAATTTTCTCTAAAACTACAGAAAAACAGCCTAATTCTTCCAAAAGCTGCGCATCACTGACTAATTTCTCTGCCTCTGCTTCCTCTTTTGCTCTTACTTTATACGTTCCAAACTGGTAAATTGATTGGGGTGTCAATCCCAAATGTCCCATGACAGGAATTCCCGCATTGATCATTTTCTTGATCGATTTTGAAATTTCTTTTCCTCCTTCAATTTTAACGGCATGAGCACCTCCTTCCTTCATCATTCTTACGGCAGATTCCAATGCTTTATCAGGATTACTCTGATACGTCCCGAATGGCAAATCGGCTACCACTAGAGCTCTGCTGATCCCGCGCACAACACTTTGGGTGTGATAAATCATCTGATCTAGTGTGATGGGCAATGTAGTTTCGAAACCTGCCATCACATTGGCTGCAGAATCGCCTATTAAAACCGCGTCAATTCCTCCCGCATCTACCATCTTTGCCGTGGTAAAATCATACGCCGTAAGCATGGTTATCTTTTCCTTATCGAATTTCATTTTTCGTAAGGTTTCAGTCGTAACTCTTTTAATTTCAGAATGAACAGACATAATATTGGTAATTGTTTAAAAGTTAAAAGTCGGCTTCCGCCGACTTGTTTTTTTGTATGGTTTATAAAACTACGTGCCCCAGTTTCATGAGCTTATCGTGATTCAGAATCTTAATATTCCTTCCGTCTACCTCAATCAGGCTGTCCTGTTTAAATTCTGAGATTAGTCTTATGGCACTTTCTGTAGCCGTTCCTATAATGTTGGCAATTTCTTCTCTCGTTAATGAAATTTTGATAAACCCTTCAGGATCGGTGCCTAATTTTTGTTCCAAAAGAATTAAAATCTCTGCCAATCTTTCTCTTACTGTTTTTTGTGCTAAAAAAGTTATCGTATTAGAAGACTCTCCTAATTCATAAGCAATTTTCTGGAGCATAATAAATGATAACTGAGAATCAATTTCAAGAAGATACATAAAAACTTCTGCCGGCAAAAAAGTACATTCAATATCGGTCATTGCTTCCGCTTTGGCCTGAAAATTTTCACCACAAAGCAAAGATCTGTACCCGATGATATCTCCTTCTTTGATAAATCTTAAAATCTGATCTTTACCAAAAGCACCTGATTTTGATAATTTTGCAGCGCCTTTTTCTAAAAAATATACTCCTTTTGGGATTTCTCCGTCGTCGAAAATAATATCATGCTTCTGAAAGCTCAGTTTCTTTTTAGCATTGAAATATTTTTCAAAATCTGCGCTTGACAGCCTATCTTTGAATGACTTATCATTGTATATTCTGGCAAATCTTTCTTCAATAGCAATTTGTTGTTCCTGCGACATTTTAATATGACATTTATCACAAAAATAGAACATTTAAACTCGATAAACAAAAAAAATTGTTATAATTTTGTAAGTCAATAAATTATGAAGGTGAGCGAGAACTGTTTTCATTGTGGGCAAGATATAGAGAAAGAAAGAATTTCTTTTGATGAAAAGATATTTTGCTGCAACGGTTGCAAATCGGTATATGAAATACTCAATATCAACAATTTAACCAATTTTTATGCGTTAAATAAAAAAGCAGGGATCCGTCCGAATGAAGATAATGCTTCTCAGTTTGATTATCTTGACACTCCCGAAATTTTCAATAAAATCACAGACTTTTCAGAAGGAAATACAAGTCTTGTCACCTTTAAAATTCCGGTGATCCACTGCTCTTCCTGCATCTGGCTTTTAGAAAGCCTGCATACGCTGAATAAGGATATAAAATACTCTCAGGTTAATTTCACAAGAAAGACTTTACAGATTTCATTCAATCATACTGATCTGAAATTGAGCGAATTGGCTAAATTTCTTACTCATTTAGGTTACAAACCTGCGATCAATCTTGAAACCGCTGAAAAAAATGATGATTATTTAGATAAATCTTTATTGGTAAAGCTGGCTATTGCCGGTTTTGCGTTCGGCAACGGAATGTTTTTAGCCTTTCCTGAATATATCGGCGGTGAAGATGTATGGATGCAGCATTATAAAGGATTATTCAGGACGCTTATGTTCTTACTGGCAATTCCTGTAGTATTCTATTCTGCATCAGATTATTACAAATCTGCATGGTACGGATTAAAAAATAAAATCGTCAATATTGACGTGCCGATTGTATTGGGGATTTTCGTTTTATTCGGAAGAAGTATCTATGAGATCGCAACCGATTACGGTCCCGGTTATTTTGATACCCTTTGCGGACTGTTATTCTTTATGCTTCTCGGGAAAATGTTTCAGAAAAGAACGTACAGCTCATTATCGTATGACAGAGATTATAAATCATTCTACCCGATTGCGGTTACGAAAGTTGATTTTGGCGGGAAACAGGAGAATATTTTACTTTCGGAAATTAAAATCGGAGACCGTATTTTAGTGAGAAACCAGGAGATTATTCCGGTAGATGCAATTTTGATTAACGGTGAGGGAAATATCGATAACAGCTTTATTACGGGTGAAAGTGAAAACATAAGCAAACAGCCCGGAGACAAAATTTTTGCCGGAGGAAAGCAAATCGGCTCATCCCTGGAACTGGAGGTGATTAAAAATGTAGATCAAAGCTACCTCACTCAGCTCTGGAACAAAGAAGCATTTAAAAAATATGAAACAGGGTTAGACACCCTTATCAATAACATCAGTAAGTATTTCACATTCATTATTTTAGGTATTGCATTGATAGCCGGGATTTACTGGTCATTCTTTGATCTTGAAAAAATGTTCCAGGTGATTTCTGCAATATTGATCATTGCGTGTCCTTGTGCTTTGGCGCTTTCTTCTCCATTTACTTTCGGACACATTATGAGAATTCTGGGAAGAAATAAATTTTATGTAAAAGATACTTTAACGATAGAGAAATTATCAAAGATCAATACATTGGTTTTTGATAAAACAGGCACAATCACCCAGCGTAAAAAAAGCAATATTAAATTTGAAGGTACTGAAATACAGGATTTTGACATTAAAAATATCAAAACTTTACTAAAAAATTCAAATCATCCGCTTTCAAAATCTTTGTATGAATTTATTGAAATTGATGATGATTATTTTCCGGTAGTAAATTTTGAGGAAATTTCCGGCAAAGGATATTCTGCAACCGTGAGAGGAAATTCCTATAAAATCGGCTCTGCAAAATACAGCGGCAAAGAATCTAAAAACCTGGAAACAGCGGTCTATATCAGCAAAAACGATGAGTACTTAGGGAAATTTATTTTTAAAAATGAATACCGCGAAAACCTTAAAACTCTTTTCAGAAAACTTACAAAGTATAAGATTTATATTCTGAGCGGGGACAATTCTTCGGAAGAAGATCAGCTGAAAAACATGATTCCTAATGTAACTTCGATGGCATTTAATCAAAGCCCTGAAGATAAACTGAATTACATACAGCAGCTTCAGCATACCGGTCTGAAAGTTGCCATGCTCGGAGACGGTTTAAATGACGCGGGAGCTTTAAAACAGAGCAATGTAGGTATTGCTATTTCAGACGACACCAATAGTTTTACCCCATCTTCAGATGTCATCATGAACGGAGAAAAAGTAGTTGATTTGGAAAAATACCTCAATGTATGTAAAGGTTCTATAACTATTGTGAAAATGACATTCGTAATCAGTTTTCTTTACAATGTTGTCGGATTGAGTTTTGCTGTTACCGGACACATGTCTCCATTATTCGCTGCGATTCTGATGCCGATAAGTTCTATTACCGTGATCGCATTTACAACTTTTTCTACCTGGATCTTGGGCAGAAAACATTTCAGAAAAGCCCATTAACAGCTCTTATTTAGACTTATTTTAAATTAGATTTAGAGGCTATTTCGTGATTAATGTCATTATTTTTCATTAATTTTGAAACCCAAAATAGGTTAATTTTGTTGTCTGATGGATATACTATACTTAATGATCTTATGCAGTGTTTCTCTTGCTGCAGTTTTCCTGGTCGTTTTTATAGTAAACGCCAGAAAAGGACAGTTTGAAGATGATGAATCTCCTGCGGTAAGAATACTCTTTGATGATGAGATTAAAGAAGATCAGAATTCTGGCAACAAAAACGCAACGGAAAAAAAGGAGAAAATATTAAAATTGAAGAAAAAAGTGAATAGTTGATATGGAGACACAGAAGTTCAGTTATGACAACAGTATTGTTCGGGCATTCCTATATGCAACCGTAGTTTTCGGGATCATAGGGTTTTTGTTCGGGCTTACAGCGGCATTAATGCTTTTTTACCCGGAACTTCCGGAATTTTTATTCGGAACAGACGACACTACCATTCAGAGTTTAAGAAGTGGGAATATTCAGGGACTTATTAATACACACGGTGCTTTCGGATTCGGAAGGATCAGAATGCTGCACACAACGACTGTAATTTTCGCATTCGTATGTAACAGTGTATTTGTAGGGGTTTATTACTCATTACAAAGATTATTGAAGACAAGAATGTACAGTGACACATTATCTTGGATTCATTTCTGGACATGGCAGATTATGATCATTGCAGCTTACATTACATTCTTTATGGGGATCAATACCTCAAAAGAGTACGCGGAGCATGAATGGCCAATTGATATATTAATCGCGTTCTCATGGATTATTTTCGGAGCAAATATGTTCCTTACAATTGCCAAGAGAAGAGTACGACATCTGTATGTAGCAATCTGGTTCTACATCGGAACATGGATCGCTGTAGCAATGCTTCATATTTTTAATAATTTGGAAGTTCCTTTATCTTTCACAGGCTGGAAATCTTATTCAGCTTATGCAGGGGTAAAAGACGCTATTGTACAATGGTGGTACGGTCACAATGCAGTTGCTTTTATTTTGACAACTCCGGTTTTAGGTCTGATGTATTACTTCTTACCTAAAGCAGCAGACAGACCTGTATTTTCTTATAAATTATCAATCATCCACTTCTGGTCGTTAATTTTCGTATACATCTGGGCCGGTCCTCACCACCTTCAGTATACAGCATTACCGGCTTGGGCACAAGCTGTGGGAACAGGTTTCTCAATTATGCTTATTGCACCGTCTTGGGGAGGAATGCTCAATGGTCTGTTAACATTAAGAGGAGCTTGGGATAAAGTAAGAGAAAACCCTATTTTAAAATTCTTTGTAGTTGCAGTTACCTGTTACGGGATGGCAACTTTTGAAGGCCCGCTTTTGGCAACTAAAAATATCAACAAAATAGGCCACTTTACAGACTGGGTAATTGGTCACGTTCACTTAGGAGCGTTGGGATGGAATGGTTTTATGGCATTCGGTGTTATTTATTACCTGATCCCAATTTTATGGAGAACCAAAATATGGTCTGTAAAATTAGCCAACTGGCATTTCTGGTTGGGAACATTAGGAATTATTTTCTATGCGGTTCCTATGTATATCGCAGGATTTACACAAGGTTTGATGTGGAAACAGTTTAATCCGGACGGAACCCTTTTATGGAAAAACTGGCTGGACACCGTTACGGCAATTGTTCCTTACTACAAATTGAGATTTATAGGAGGTTTATTCTATCTTTCCGGTGGCATTCTGATGGTTGTCAACCTTATTGCTACAGCAAGACAGGGATCATTCCAGAAAGAAGTTCCTGCAGAAGCACCTGCTTTGGCAAATATCAGCAATAAACGTAAAGAAGGTGAAGGAACGCACCTTTGGCTGGAAAGAATGCCTTTATTATTAGGTGTTTTAGCGTTCTTTACCGTGTCAATCGGTAGTTCTATCGAAATTATTCCGACACTATCCCTTAAAAAAAGTGTCCCTACAATTTCTGCGGTAAAACCCTATTCACCGTTAGAACTAGAAGGAAGGGATATTTATATCCGTGAAGGTTGTAACGCATGTCACTCACAGATGGTAAGGCCGTTCAGAGACGAGATCGTACGATTCAACGGTAAAAACGGACAGTATTCAAAAGCCGGAGAATTTGTTTATGACAGACCTTTCCTTTGGGGTTCTAAAAGAACAGGCCCCGATTTACAGAGAGAAGGCGGAAGAAACCCAAGTTCTTGGCATTACAAACACATGTATAACCCAAGATCTACTTCTGCAGGTTCTATTATGCCTCGTTTCCCTTGGTTGATTGCTACCAATTTAGACCGTTCTAAGATGGTGGATAAATTAACGTTAATGAAGAATGTATTTGATGTTCCTTACACAAAGGCTGAAATTGATACTGCCGATCAATGGGCAGATCATCAGGCTACCAAAATCGTAAGCGATATCTTCTCTGAAGCGGCCGATTTAAAAACGGCTTATGCCAAGAGACCGCAAGGCGAATTAGAGAAAAAAGAAATTATCGCTCTTATTTCTTATCTTCAGAGACTGGGTACCGATATAAAAACGACAGAAATAAAAACAGCTAGCAATAACTAAATATTAAAAGCTCCCATGATCCCTCAGAATTTTAAAGATATCTTATCCAATACGGAAAATGCAGGTTTGTACCAGACTTTGGCTTTGATTTTCTTTATGCTGTTCTTCATTGCTTTGGTTATCTATGTATTTAGCAGACCTAAAAAGTTTTACAGAGAAGAAGAACATGCACCGCTTGAGGATGATGAAGATGATTTTAATCTAAAAAATTAAACAATTTATTATGAAACAAAGGACACCGGTTTTCGTAAACATCTTAATAATAATAGGACTTCTAATCGTATTTTATTATTTATTTGTTCAAAACTATACGTTTCTTACTTCACCGTACTTCTGGGGAACTGTTATTATCAGTGCTATTCTGGCCTATATTCACAGTGCTTTAGGAGATTTGATTGAGAACAATAAATTCAAAAAACTGAGTGCGGAAGAAAAAGCGGCATACTTAGCAGAAAAGAAAATACCTTTTTTGAAAAGAATGTACGATGCTGCATTTAAAAAGCAATCTGAAACAGAAGAAAAAGATATTCTTATCGATCACGGTTTTGACGGAATCATGGAGCTCGACAATCAGTTGCCAAAATGGTGGGTAGGTTTGTTTTATTTTGGGACAGCTTTTTGTATCGTTTATATCTGTGCGTACTCATTTACTGACTTTGCACATCCTTTAAAAGAATATGATGCAGAATATATAGAACAAACTGCAAGCATTGCAGAGTACGAAAAAAGCCAGCCACAAGTAACTTTAGAATCTGCAGCTTTTTCTGAAGATAATGTAGCGGCAGGCCAGGAAATTTTTAAAACCAACTGTGTATCTTGTCATGCAGAAGGCGGAAGAGGTAACATTGGTCCTAACTTAACTGATAATTTCTGGCATAATCAACCTGAAAAAACATTATTTAAAAATGTTTTCCATGTAGTTGAAAACGGAGTTACAGGTACAGCCATGCAGGCTTGGGGGAAAAATGGTATATTAACAGGGCGTGACATTCAGAATGTTGCTGCTTATGTTTATCACATCAATCAGGAACAGCCTCCTATTACTCCGGCTCAAGGCGGTGCACCAGCTTACGGTGATGAGGCTCGTTGGGAAAAACAGTAATTAAATTTTTAAAAATATATGAAAAAACATAATTTGTTATTACAGTAAAATAGTAACGAATTATGTTTTTCGTTTTTAAACACACCAAACATGTCAGGAAAAGAAGATGATGTAGTACGCGGCGGTCAGGGTCAGGTTTTGGATCCGGAAACGTACCGGGATTCTATTGGGACGATGGAGCAGTCCGGGAAAAGAAAATGGGTGTTTCCCAGAAAACCGAAAGGGAAATACACCAATTACCGGAATATTGTAGCCTATACCCTCTTAATTTTTTATTTTGCGCTCCCTTTTTTGACCTTCAACGGAAATCCCATGCTTTTGCTGAACGTTATCGACCGGCAGTTTTTCCTGTTCGGGCAGCCGTTTTATCCGCAGGATTTCTTTATCCTTACTCTGGGAGCCATCGTTTCACTCATCTGCATCATTATTTTCACCATCGCTTTCGGGAGGATCTTCTGTGGATGGATCTGTCCGCAGACCATATTCCTGGAAAACGTATTCCGGAAAATAGAATATGCTATCGAGGGAGACCGCAATAAACAGATGAAGCTTGACCGGCAGGAATGGAACACCGAGAAAATCTGGAAAAGAAGCCTCAAATGGTCTATCTACGTGATGCTTTCTTTAATCATCACCCATTTTATGTTTATGTATATTGTGGGCTACAAAGAAGTGTTCAGGATTGTTCTGGAAGGGCCTTTTGCCCATCCTACCAATTTTATCGTCATGATCCTTCTTGCCGCGGCGTTTTATTTCGTATTCGCCTGGTTCCGGGAGCAGGTCTGTACTTTGGTTTGTCCGTATGGAAGATTGCAGGGGGTTTTGATCGACAAGGAAACCATCAATGTTTTTTATGATTTTAAAAGAGGCGAAAACCGGTCAAAATGGAGAAAAGGCGAAGACCGGAAAGCGGCCGGAAAAGGCGACTGTATCGACTGTTACCAATGTGTGGTGGTTTGCCCCACAGGAATCGATATCCGGGACGGGCAACAACTGGAGTGCGTCAACTGCACCGCCTGTATTGATGCCTGTGATGAAGTAATGGTAAAAGTAGGGCTTCCGAAAGGGCTCATCCGATATGCTTCAGAAAATGAAATAGAAAACCAGGTCCCGACGAGATTCACCACCCGGATGAAAAGTTTTCTTGTTGTGCTCGTTGCGCTCCAACTGTTTTTAGGATATCTTTTGTACAGCCGCGGCGAGATGGAAGCCAAATTTATAAAACCTGCGGGAAGCACGTTTTTCCTGAGAGAAAATAAAATTACCAATACCTACAACTACACGTTTTTAAATAAAAGCAACGAAAAGAAAATTGTAACGGTAAAAATAATAGAACCTTCTCACGGGGAGATCAGCTACAGCGGATCAAGTAAAATCACCGTAGAACGCGATAAAATTACCAAAGGAACCCTCAACATCAGCTTCCCGGAAAGTGAAATGAAATTATCGAAACAGAATATCACCATCGGTGTGTACGACACCAAAGGAAATCTCATCGATTCCTATAAAACCTATTTTGAAGGACCGTTTAAACTGCAATTTTAATTAAAAAAAAATGAAAAACTTTACTTGGGGACACGGTATCATTTTGGCACTGGCTTCCTTTATTATATTTATCTTATCCATGCTTTTTTTATTTCCGAACGGACAAAAAAATTCAGAATTGGTAACCGATCATTATTATGAAGAAGAATTGGAATACCAGTCTGTGATCGACGCAAAAAAAAGAGGTGATACCCTGGAAGAAAAACCTGTGTATTCTCAGGATGTGAGCGGGATAAAGATTTCTTTCCCGAAAAGCATTAACAACAGCAATGCTAAAATAAAATTTGTACTGAACAGATCTGATGACCAAAACTTTGATATCAAAAGAGCTGAGCAGCTGGATGCCAATCAATCATTCACCATTCCTTCAAAAGTTCTAAAAGCAGGAAATTATACGTTGAGATTGATGTGGACAAAAGATAGAACAGATTACCGTCTTGATTATGATGTGATATGGAAATAGCAATTATTTTGTCGGCAATTGGCTTAGGCTTCGCATCCGGTTTTCACTGTATCGGAATGTGTGGTCCTATTGCCCTATCGATGGGATTAACCAAAAAGCAGGCGACCAATTTTTATCTTCAAAACCTTACATATCAGTTCGGAAGAATTTTTACATATGCATTTTTAGGCGCTGTTTTAGGAATTATCGGCGAAGGTTTTGAAATGGCCGGTTTTCAAAAATATTTAACCATTGCCGTTGGAATTTCACTGATTGTGATGGCTGTTTTCTCATTTGGCGGAAAAGATTTTGCCTCAAAAATTCCTTTCTTTTCAAAATTTCTATTCACAGTAAAATATAATTTAGGCAAGATTCTTCAAAGAGCAGATTACAGATCCAGATTTACAACCGGTATCTTGAATGGATTTTTACCGTGCGGAATGGTTTACATGGCGCTCACTGCAAGTCTTGCAAGTGGCGGAATATGGCAGGGAGCTTCTTATATGGCTTTATTTGGTTTGGGAACACTTCCCTTTATGTTTGCCGTGGTTTTGGCAGGGAATCTAATGAATCAGGCCTTTAGATTAAAAGTTTTAAAAGCAATCCCTTTAATCATGATTGTTTTAGGAGGTCTTTTTATTCTAAGAGGTTTGGAACTTGGAATTCCGTACATTTCTCCGAGAGCAGAAGCGATGACGATTTCTAAAGACAATAACGGAGAGTGTCATTTACCCGGAGATCACAATACACATCCTCATTCTGCAGACTGTCATTAAACTTATTTATTTAAATAATAAAACAAAAACCACCGATATTCTCGATGGTTTTCTTTGTATATAAAGCTGAATTTTAATTAATTAAATCAAACTTCGCATATTCAGCGATTTTCTTAGGGAGCTTTATGCCCTCTTCTGTCTGGTTATTTTCCAGTAAAGCGGCCATAATTCTCGGCAAAGCCATTGCAGAACCGTTTAAAGTATGTACCAATTGCGTTTTTCCGTCAGATTTATAACGGCATTTCAGACGATTGGCTTGGAATGTCTCAAAATTGGATACTGAACTCACTTCCAGCCATTTTTCCTGAGCCGCGCTCCATACCTCAAAATCATACGTCAGGGCTGAAGCAAAACCGGTATCTCCGCCACAAAGCCTCAAAACCCTGTACGGCAATTCAAGATCGTTAAGAATTTCTTTGATATGTTCTACCATTTCTTCAAGAACAGCATACGAGTTTTCAGGCTTCTCTAATCTTACAATTTCTACTTTTTCAAACTGATGAAGACGGTTCAGCCCTCTTACATGAGCGCCGTAACTTCCCGCTTCTCTTCTGTAGCATTGAGAAAAAGCTGTATTTTTAATCGGAAGATCTTTTTCGTCCAGCAAAACATCACGGTACAGATTGGTTACCGGAACTTCTGCTGTAGGAATCAGGTATAAATCATCTGCATTGATGTAATACATTTGCCCTTCTTTATCCGGCAACTGCCCCGTTCCGTAGCCTGAAGCTTCATTAACAACATGGGGTGGATTTACCTCAAGATATCCCGCATCTACATTTTTGTCTAAGAAATACTGCACCAAAGCTCTCTGCAATCTTGCTCCTTTTCCGAAATACACCGGAAAACCCGCTCCGGCAATTTTTACACCCAATTCAAAATCGATCAGGTTGTATTTTTTTGCCAGTTCCCAATGCGGAATGGCACCTTCTCCTAAACCTTCCACATCATGAGACTGAAAGATAATCTCGTTATCATCTGCTGAAACTCCTGCTTTTACCAATTCATAAGGAACATTTGGAATTTGATATAAAATATCCAACAGTTTTTTTTCAACAACTTCCAGCTGTGATTTCAATTCTGAGCTTGACTCTTTATATTGTGCGGTTTTAGATTTAGACATTTCAGCCTCTTCTCTTTTCCCTTCTTTCATTAAAATTCCTATCTTTTTGGAGATTTTATTAATTTCGGAAAGTTGAGAATCCAATTCAAACTGAATTTTTTTTCTTTCTTCATCGGTAGCAATAGCTTCGTCTACCAACTCAGAATTTTTGAATTGCCTTTTTTGAAGACCCTCTAAAACGCGTTCTTTATTGTCGCGCAAAAAATTGACTTGTAACATTATATTTGATGTTAATGATTAGATCGTTGCGCATTAGAATAATGCGAACCGCTGTGCAAATTTAAAAATTATTTTATGATCCGAACCACATTCTGCGTATTTGATTCCTTTATGACTGTTACTTCAGAGTTGTTATATAACACTTTCGAAATTTCAAAAACAGAAGGATTAAAACGGTACCTGATTTCCAGAGTATCTATATCCGGAGCGCTAAATGTAGAATCTGTAAGCTTTTTGGTGAGCGAAACGGCTATTTTTGAATAGTAGATCTTATTTTCGGGATCAGAATCATTCAGAAGTACTCTTTTTGCTCCCGCAATATATTCCAAATAATTAATAGAATCTGCTGTCATTTTTCGGGAAAAACTTACATTCGCTACATCGGTATCTCCTAAAGCATCATTGAAAGAGATCGTGGCATAGGTTCCGATTTTGTTGGGATGAAGCAGATCTTTTCCGAAAATATCATTCATGTACAGATTAAAAATCTGATCTACTTTCTGCAAAGAATCTTCATCACCCCTGCAACTCAGAAGCACTGCAAAAACAAACATAAAACCAAAAACTGATTTTTTCATACTGCAAATATAAAAATATATAACTGAAAATTATTTTTACCGGTTTTCGAAATACTTTTGGTACCAAAGTTCAAAAGTAACCAGTTGCCAGATCTTTACAGAATCAAATTCATCATTTTGGTTTTTACTCCACTTATCAATTATCTCGGGATTAAAAAAATTTCTTTTTTTAAGGCTTTCTAAATTTTCATTAATGAACTCCTGAACTTTTTTTTCTGTTTTAATAAAATACCTTAACGGAAAAGAAAAACCACGTTTTGGCATATTTAAAACTTCCTGAGGAAGATATTTCTGTGCAATTTTTCTTAAAAGCGGCTTATTTTGTTGCCCGTTAAAACGATATTTTGCCGGCAGTGAAGAAACATAATCAATAAGCTCATTGCTCAGGTAAGGATACCGGAATTCTACCCCATATTTCATCGCACTCAGATCATCCCGGAAAACGTGATGGGAAGACAGGGAATATTTCATATCATATTCAAAAAGCCCTTTATAATCTTTAGTATCAGAAAGATGATAGGATTTTAAATTGGTCTTAATCTGATTATAAATTTCAGCTTTAAAAATATTTTTTGCCTGTAAAGGCTTCATACCAACCTGGCTTTGCCTGAAAAAATCAAACATAAAATCCTGAGAAAAATAGTTTTTTACCTTTTCAGAAAAATGATCATTTGTAAAAATAAAATGTCGAATAAAATTAAAATACCTGAAGGAAAGCCATTTATTCAATTTTAAGCTGTGAGAATATCCTGCAAAAAGTTCGTCTGCACCATTTCCACTTAATACCACCTTAAAACCGAGTTTTTTTGCATATTCGGCGGCATTCATCAGAACTTCCAGGCTGCTGTAAGGTTCTTCAAAATGCTGAATATTTTCTTTCAGCTGTTCCAGAACTTCTTCATCCGTTACATTTTTTATATGATGCGGAATATCAATTTTGTCAGCCATTAAAGATGCATTTTTTACTTCATCTTCAGAAAATTGGTAAGAGATGGTAAAGGCATTGATGTTATTTTTGAATGGTTTTGATTTTGCCGTGATCAACGTAGAATCTATCCCGCCGCTCATCATACTTGCAATAGGGACATCTGCATACAACTGATCATCAACGCTTTCTGAAAGAAGGCGATCAATATTGGCTATTGCTTCACTTTCCGGAACATTTTCAATTTGTCGGGGAAACTCCCAGTATTTTTCTTTGTTGTTGCTGAAATCGTTAAGATCAACAGTCATAACAGAAGCTGGTTCTAAGGAAAATATGTCTTTAAAACAGGTTTCCGGAGCCAGTGTGGTTTGAAATAAAAAATTGGTATACACCCCTTGCCAATTGATTTCCGGCATGATGAATTCATTTTTAAGCAATGCTTTGATTTCTGAAGCCCAAACCAAAACTTCATTATTTTTATAATAAAACAAGGGTTTTAACCCCATCCTGTCACGTCCTAAAATTAATTTCTGAAGATTGAGATCAACGAGACAGATCGCAAACATGCCGTCGAATTTTGCAAACATGGCAGTTCCCCATTCTTCATAAGATTTAAGAATAACTTCTGTATCTGAATGGCTTTGAAAATCATGCCCCAGATTTTCCAATTCTTTCTTTAATATTCTGAAGTTATAAATTTCTCCATTAAAAGTGATGGAGATTTTTCCGTTTTCGGAAAGCATCGGCTGATGCCCTTTTTCCGACAAATCTACGATAGAAAGCCGTCGAAAACCCAGTGCGAGTTTCGATTGGGTTTCGTGTAAAAAAGGAAATTGTTCTTTGATTTTATCGGTAGAATCTGTTCCGGAGTATGATATTCCGGAAGTTTGATCCGACAGCCAAAACCCTTCATCATCCGGACCGCGGTGACGGATTGCTGTATTCATTTCTAAGATATTCTTAGAAGAAACCTCTTTCCGAAATGAATAATACCCGCAGATTCCGCACATAAGCCTGAGTTTTGAGCTACAAAAATATAAAATGTTTCTCAGCTGGCTTAAAATAGTTTTTGCCAACCACCAAAATCATTTATGAGACCGTAACTGCTTCTTATTATTTTTTAAATTTCTGTAAAAATAAATGAATCTCAGACCTGGAAATAATATAATCTTTCAATTGAAAACTCGTCATCCGATAAAATTTCCAAAATAAAATGAGTGCTGAAATACAATATGAAATTGTGGTCACCATGCAAGCTCCCAAAATGCCCCATTTCGGAATCATAATCAACGAGAGCATCACTGTAAAAAGTAATCCCGCAAAAGATTTGATATTCAGAATTTTCAGTTCTTTAATCCCGGAGAAATAATAGCCTACCATATCACTTACGGCGATCGCTAAAATTCCCGGAGATAAAACCAGCATAATTTCCTTCGTATTCCTAAATGCTTTTCCGAAGATAAACTCATACGTTTGAGAAGGAATGATAATGATTCCCAGTACGAAAACGACCATCAACAGAAAGGATATTCGTAGGGAGACTTTTGTTTTTAAAATAGATTCTTCCCTGCTTTTACTGTTGACCACATCAGAATATAAAATAACGGCAATGCTTCGGGTAATCGTCCAGATTGCTTCTGAGAAGGTAATTCCTATGGAAAAAATACCTACAGCTGCAATCCCTTCAAAATATTCAAGGAAATAAAAAGAAAGCCGGTAGTTCAGAAACTGAATAAATGCACTCAACTGGTTTTTCCAGCCGTACTCCAACATACTTTTAAAAACAACTCCTGAAAGTGAAATTTCTGAAAAGCTGCATTTTTTGATAATCTGAAAAAAACTGATGATAAACAACAATGCGTAACAGCAGATCTGCGACAGAAAATAGGTAGAAACATTTGTTCTATTAAATACATACACTAGTAGTACGATAAAGACAATATGCATCAATTGCTGTAAAACGGTGTATATATTAAACGATCGAATGTTTTGTGTTCCTATAAATAAATTGATATTGGTGGAAAGTAATGAAGAAAAAATAGAAATACCAATTAAATAGAATACATATTTTTCCTGAAAAGAGGCAAAGCTGAAAATTAAAGGAATTATAATCCCCATAAGAACAGACCAAAGGTAAGAATACACTAAGATCTGCTCAGTCTTATATTTTGAAGCAAAAAAAGAAGTGCTGCTTCCTGCAAAAATACTGCTGAAAAAACTTACGATCGCTACATTTGCAATGACGATAGAGATGGTACCTTTTCCTTCCGTTCCCCACATATTCGTGGTATAGATTACTAATCCAAAACTTAAGATCAGGATCAGAAAACGGGAGATAAATGTTTTAATTACTTTCAGTTGCATGATCGTGTTTTATCGATTGACTGATCCACAAAATCTGCAAATGAATTCTTTATAGTATCCCAATTGTATTTTTGTGTAAACTCATTTCTTGCGTTTTGTGCATGTTTGTAGTAAAGCTCGGGATTTTCAGTATACTGTATGATGACATCAGCAATTAAATCAGAATTTTCGGGATCTACCAAATATCCAAAGCCTGAAACATCCATATGTTGCCTGATTCCTTTTAAATTGGAATAGATAATCGGTTTTCCTGCTCCGATATAATAAAACAATTTGATCGGTAGTGAATGATGGTTCTCAAAATTGAGCGCTCTCAGGTCAAAACAGATATCCGCTTCGGCAAATGTTTCTGCGAATTTTTCAAAAATAGCCGGTTTTTTTAGGGTTATATGATCAAATGAAAAGGTTGACAGCAGTTGTGAAAAATAATGCTCATCACTTTCTTTTCTGGCAGAACCTACAATAAGTATTGAAACTTTAAGTCCGGGTTTACGCTTCTGAAGTTTTGCGATAGCATTAAAAAAATTACCAATGCCCTTGTCTTTTGAAATAGCACCGGTGTAGCAAAGGGTTATTTCGTTATTTTTCAGAGAGTTGATGCTTTCAGAAATATATGATTGATCGGGATAATACGGGAGAGTCATCCTTTTTTTAAAGGGAAAAATATAAGCTAGCGGAAATTTTTTGGTTTCTTCCCCGAAAATAAAATGCGTGCTGAGCAATCCTGCATACAGCTGAATCAGAAAAAATTTAAAAAAATGAATACCTTTCAAGAGAAACGAATATCCTTCCAGCATCGACATTGCAGGATACCATTCTGTAATATCATAAATAATACTTACTTTTTTACTTTTACCAAATTTCCTGGCTGCCAAAACAGGAATTGGCTCTGAGCAAATAATGCAATCCGGCTGAAAATCTTCACAAACCTTTAAAAATGTCTGAATTTTATCTGTTGAAGATTTTTCTAAAATGGAGTACGCTTCAACATCAATTCCTTCAATATTTCCCTGAAAATCAGAGTATAAACTGCATATTTTAACCTCTGATCCCCTGGATTTTAATTCTTTTGCCTGATGATACAAGATCCTGTCATCATTATAGTTATGTGCGGTTGTTAAAAAAAGGATTTTTGACATTTCAGAAATTTCTGCAGATCATTTCTCAAGAAAATTATTTGACCGAAGCAGCCCAGCTTTTGCTAAACGGCTGTAAGAAATTACTTAAAAATTCCAGGTATGTATTTTTTGAAAAATCAAAAACTTCGATTTCTTTGGATAATTCCCCGCTTCTGATCTTGTTTTTAAAATCAATGAGTTTCAGGGTTTTTACTTCTCCGTTTTCTATGAAACTGGCTTTCATCCTGTCGAATAATCCCAACTGATATTCTTCATCAATCTCCCTCATTATTTTACCCAGCGCATCAATACTGCATCCTGAAGCCATCTCTTTTTCTTCGTCTACACAAATAATGATAAACTGATTTTTTTCTATTTTAAAAGAAGAAGATAGCGGTTTCCCATGTGCTGCCCAAGTTGCCAGGAAATCATAAAGCTTCTCTGTAATTACTTTGGCTTCTTTGGTAGTAAAAGGGCGTGATGAGGGATATATAATAACTCTGTAGTCGTTGGTTTCTACAATATTTGATTCTTCAATTTTCATCTCAAATAAATTTAAAGAGTAAAATTACGGAATTTTGTCGAGTTTAAAGCCATTGTACTTTTTACTCAATGCGTAAAGCAATAGTATAAAAAGTAGAATGACAAATCCTAAGAAAAATCTGATAGTGGCAGAATCCGGGAAAAATAAAAATTTTAAATAGATGTTTGCGAAGATAAAAACAGAAATCACCCGTACCCACAAATCTTTAGAGAAGTAAAAAATGAGGGCTACAATAGCAACGGCAGAAATGGTGACTTTTTTAAAATTAATCAACTTATTAAAGAGAATTTCAAAATAGTCATGGACCGTAAAATGGGCGGATTGTCTTGATATAAAAACTCTCCTTTCAATAAAAGAGTCGTAAAAAAGAGCATTCCACCCTGGATAATGGTAATAATTAATAATGAAAATATAAAGCGACAGCAGTATTATTCCCTGTAAAAAAGCTTTAAAATCAACTTTCCTATTATCTGTAATAAATGTATAAATAACTAATGTGAAAAAATAAGATAGTGCGAAAATGATATAATCCGGACGTATCAAAATGGTTATCAGAAATACAAGAAACAGCATCCACTGATTCCACTTTTTCAATAAGCCCAACAGAAAAATAAGCAGAAACAGAAAACCCAGCATATCGGGACAGGGAATTCTCGATATAAATTGCAACGGGGGCAAAAGTAAAATCCCAACCGTGAGCAAAGATGTCAGCAGATAATTATCGGGAAATAAAGTTTTCAGAATAAAAAACAATAATAATCCAGATAAAAAATAAGAAATAATACTTACCAGCAATACCGAAACGGGAGCTGAGAAACCCAATTGATAGACAAATAAAATCAGAACATTGTATCCAACTTTTACCCGGTAATACGGAAGCTGTTCATTAAAAGATGTTGGATTTTTTGCAAAAGCCTGCACAGCTTTATTGGGATATACATACCCTGAAATATCTTTGTACTGCAATGGCGACGCTTCCTTTTTGATCGAAGAATAGGTCAGCTCATGAACTTTCTCCGGAGAATCCGGAAATTCAGCAGAATACAGACATCCTAAATAACCCGGCAAATCCCAATCATATACTCTGTTTTGATAATTCTTAATGGTAAGAAAACATAAAACGGCGAGTACAGAAAGAAAGGAAAAAATCCATTGTAGTTTCATGGCAAAATTCTTTTGGTGACAAAGAATTTCAGTTATAAATCTTCTGCTTCCGCAAGAAGTTCTACAATATCTTTTACGGCGACTTCCGTGTTTTTATTAAAATGCTTTACTCCATCCGTCAACATCGTGTTACAGAACGGGCATCCTGTTGCGATGATTTTAGGCTCAAAAGACAATGCTTCTTCTGTTCTTTCGATATTAATATCTTTATCGCCTTTTTCGGGCTCTTTAAACATTTGCGCGCCTCCTGCACCACAACATAAACCATTGGTTTTACATCGTTTCATTTCTACGAGCTCTGCATCCAGCTTTTCAAGCAGCATTCTTGGTGCTTCATATTCACCGTTGGCTCTTCCCAAATAACATGGATCGTGAAACGTGATTTTTTTTCCTTTAAAAGCTCCTCCTTCTATTTTAAGCCTTCCTTCGTTCATCAGCTGTTTCAGAAACTGCGTGTGATGAATAACTTCAAAATTTCCGCCCAGGCTTGGATATTCATTTTTAAGCGTATTAAAACAATGCGGACATGCTGTTACGATTTTTTTGACTTCATAAGCATTCAGTACTTCAATATTGGTTAAAGCCATCATCTGAAAAACAAATTCGTTCCCTGCACGTTTGGCAGGATCTCCGGTGCAGCTTTCTTCCGGACCGAGAACGGCAAATTCTACTCCTATTTTATTAAGGATTTTGCAGAATGCTTTGGTGATCTTTTTGGCACGGTCGTCAAAACTTCCGGCACATCCCACCCAAAATAAAACTTCAGGTGATTTTCCTTCGGCAGCATATTCTGCCATTGTTTTTATATTGAAATCCATTGTATTAATTCTTGAAAAATTAAGCCTGATTGATTGTTTCTTTATTTTCTGTTACAACAACTTCACTATTAGTGGAAATATGTAACCATGAGAAGGTTATAAAGAATAAAATAACCGGTGCGATATAATTTATATAAGTTAAAGCCGTATCATAACTGCTATTAAGAACATTTCCTCTATTCGCAAAATTGGTAATAAATATTAACAGTAAACAAATAATCCAGACAGGAATAAAAAACAATCTGCCCTTTGCACCTAATTTATGAGTTACAACAGCAATAAAATATACTCCGTAACATGCTAAAATTCCTTTATTGTTAGTGGTTAACTGAAAATGATTGTTGATCAAGTCAATAATTCCCATCTGATATAAAATAAAACCAATTACAGCTGCAATAAATGCCTGAATAACAGCACCTAAATTAAAAATAATCATGATATATTAATCTTTTGCCCAGTTCAGACGGTCTGCCTGATTGTATTGCCAAGGCGCCGCATTATTTTCCACATTGGTCATCATCAGGTTTAATTCTTGCGGTGCAGCAGACTGTTCCATCACTAAAAACCTCCTCATCTCAAAAATGATAGAAAGCGGATCGAGCAATACCGGACAAGCTTCTGTACACGCATTGCATGTTGTGCACGCCCACAGTTCTTCCTTCGTAATGTAATCATTCAGCAATTTCTTGCCGTCATCTTCAAATTTTCCGTTTTTGTCAATATTTCTTCCAACTTCTTCCAGACGGTCCCTTGTTTTCATTAAAATTAATCTTGGAGACAATTTTTTCCCTGTGATGTTTGCCGGACAAACCGACGTACAACGACCACATTCTGTACATGAATACGCATTTAACAGCTGAACCTGATTCAGATCAAAAACATCTTCTGCTCCAAATTTTGATGGTGCTTCTGCAGCATCACCTTCTGCGGGAACTGCGTAAGGATCTGCATTGGGATCCATCATCAGTTTTATTTCTTTCGTTACAGAATCCAGATTATTAAACTTTCCGTACCAGTTTAAGTTGGCGTACCAGGTGCTCGGAAAGGCAAGAATAATGTGCAAATGTTTTGAATAATAGAGATAATTCATAAAGAACAGAATTCCTATGAAATGGAACCACCAAGCCGCTCGTTCTGCCCCGAATAAAACATTGTCGCCTAATTGATTGAATAAGGGTACAAACAGATTTGAACTGATCGGGAAACTGCCGTGTTCCGCTAATAATCCTCTGGTTTGTAATGCTGAATCGGAAGCGTTCATGATGAAAAAAGCCACCATTAAAGCAAATTCTATGATCAAAATCCAATTGGCATCATTTTTTGGCCAACCGAAAAGTTCTTTCATGGTTAACCTTTTAACCCCGTAAAAATTTCTTCTGATAAAAAAGAGTACCACGCCGATTACAACCAAAATGGCTAAAACCTCCAAAGTGGCGGTAAAAATGTTATAAAATGTATGCCCGAAAATTGTTGCCAGAAAACGATGGGTCCCGAAGATTCCGTCTACGATAATTTCGACCAGCTCGATATTAATGATGACAAAGCCCACATACACAAAAAGGTGAAGAATTCCCGCAACAGGTCTTTTCACCATTCTACTCTGTCCCATTGCAACACGGGCCATGGTTTGCCAACGTTCAGCTTTTCTGTCGCTGCGATTAATCTCTCTTCCTAGTCTGATGTTTCTGTAAATTTTAGAAAGGCTTTTTCCGAACAATCCAAAACCTGCGACCAATAGAACCAGGAAAATAATATTATCAAGATATTGCATAAAAAGTGATTAGTCTTTACTATTCTTACCAAATACTGAGAAATTCACATATTTCTTAGGATTGGCTTTTAAGTCTTCAATTAGAGAATTTAAATTGGTGGAAGCGGCATTCAGATTATTGTACAGTTGATCATCTTTCATGATTTTCCCTAAACTTCCTTCTCCTCTGTCAATTCCTCCTACCACATTATTTAATTTTCCAACAGTCGCATCAAGATTGGCAATGGTTTGATTAAGCTGCTTCGTATCAATGCTTTCTGCTAAGTTTCCATATTTATCTAAAGTAACTTTACCGGTTCTCATGGTAACACTTGCATCATCTAAAACTTTCTGAAGTTTAGGATCGTTATTATTCACTAATGAATTAACACTTCCCGCCGTATTTTGTAAAGCACCTACCGTTTTATTAAGATTAGCAAGCAAAGCTTTAATTTCTTCCCTGTTTTGCGCGTTTACCACCTGATTGGCATTGGCCATTAAAGAGTCAACACGATACAAAACAGTCTGAAGCTGATCTTTTACAGGGCCTACCTGAGAAGACAAACTATTCATCATTCCCAATTTGAAAGCCCCTTTCAAAGTATCTCCGTCTTTGGCAGAAGGACCCCCGTAAAATAAATTAACTCTCATTTCTTTACCTCCCATTAAGCTTGGCTCGAAAATTTCAAGGCTGGAGTTTTTTGAAAATTCAAAATTATCATCAACAGTAATTTTTACTATAAAATGAATCTTGCCATCTTTTGATGTCTGTGGAGTTATCTTGTCTACCTGCCCTACTTTTAACCCATTAATTGAGACTGGTGAAGATTGTGTAAGACCTTCTACATTGTCATATTTTGCGTAAAATATATTATCGGTTGTAAAAAGGCTCCTGCCTTTCATAAATTGAAATAAAACGACAAAGCCGACAACAGCTAATAACGCTATTAAACCAGCTTTTAATTCTTTACTGAACTTCACTTTTTATATTTTTCTAATGAGCAAATATAGTATATTTTAAATTAATACCTTTTGTTTATCTGCTCCGGTTAAGCACCAAAAAAAGTGGCAAAAACTTTGCCACTTTGGTATGATATCTGAAATTTGATTTATTGCTGATTTCCCAGTTTTCCCCAAATTTCTATTCTGTAATCGTCAATATCTGCATTATCCTGCAGACTCTTTAACCAAGCCTGACCGAACATTCCCGCATTTCTCTGCGTTACAGATTCTGTGAACTGCTTCGCGTCTCCAGGTTGCTTATTAATCGTTTCATTCTTTTTAACTAAAACATACACTCCTGTTCCCCCTTCGATGGTATTGGATATTTTTCCTTTAGCAACTCCGAAAGCAGCACCGGCAACTTTTGGTTCCATTGCACCTGCCACTGATGGGTTTAATAAATTAACCTGTGCAGACTGTTTGGTAGTAGCAAACATTTTAGCAATCTGGTCTAAGCTAGACGCTTTCCCGATCTTATCTGAAATCTGTTTTGCAGCCAGTTTATTTTTAACAATTGTTTCAATCTGATCTCTTACAGACTCAGGATCTGCGGTACCTTTTTCCTGTTTTCCGTTGAGATAAACAACAATTTTGTCTCCGGTTCCGTCTACTGTAAAGAATTCTGTATCTCCTTTTTCTCTTTTCTTGTCAAAAGCCCATCCAATGATTTCTCCGTCTTTATCCGTTCCTAAACCTTGCAGTTGCCCATCAAATCTTTTTACGGATTTAGGGTTAGAGAATTGATAATTTGATTTTTTAGCAATATTCACAAAATCATTAAATGATTTCCCTTGAATCTGCTGGATAAACCTTCTTGCTTTTTTGTCGGTATCGGCTTCTGTAGCTTCAGATGGCTTGATGGTTTTTACCAGGTGAGCCACTTTATAAGCCATTGTCCCTGTTTTTTTATCTTCAATATTAATGATATGATATCCAAATTCAGTTTCTGCCAAACCTGTAGAACCTTTAGCATTTCCGGCAAGGAAACTTAAATATCCTTTCGCAAATTGGCTCTGAGGAGTTGTCCAGCCTACACTACCATTTCTTTCTACCGCATTGGGTTCATCAGATAATTTCAGACCTTCCGCAAATTTCGCAGGATTGGTTTTGATTACAGCCAAAAGACTGTCTGCCATTTTCTTAGCCGCTTCTTTTGTTCTGGTAGCGGTAGATCTTTCAGCACCTTTATACGCAATTAAGATATGCTTGGATAATGTAGAATCTGAAGGTTTTTTATCTAATAATTTAGAAACCACATAGAAGTTCTGCTCTTTGTAAGGACCAAAAGTCTGACCGATAGCTGCGGTTTCCAGTTTGCCTTTTAAGGTTTGAGGCATTTGGTTAATCTCCGCATACTGATTGTTATATGGCATATCAGAATTCGCCATCACAAACATTGAATCATTCTTTGTATTCATGAAATTCTCCGTGCCTCCGCTTGCATCAGTACCTCCTGAAAACAGTTTTGTAATATCCTTCTGCACTGCCGCGTCATCTGCAGCACTTGGCTGAGACGGGAAATACACAACACCAAGATTTCTGCTCGGTTCTGTTTTGAACATGACAGGATGCTTATTAATGTAATTTGCCAGATCTTCCGTAGTGACTTTAATTTTATTTTTTTGAAGATAAGACGCATAATCTACCTTTACAAAGTCGATATCAGCAAGCTGATCTCTCTGTCTCATCAATTCTTCAGCTTCTTTCTTACCTGTCGTAATCCCTGTGGAAACATTAGCAAAAACCTGTCTTGCCATGATTCTGTATTCAATGGTTTTTCTGGTTTTTAACCAATTGTTGTACTGCTCAGGATTGGTATTCTGCAGTGTTTCAATTTCTTTCTTCAGCTCCTGAAGCTTGAAATTGCCTTTTTCATCAAAAAGTTGTTTATTCTGAGCAAACATCTGATCGTACTGAAGCTGATTCCAGAACAAATCGTCGGTCATTTCAAAACCCATTTTCTCAAATTCCTGCTTTACCAGTTTTGACTGCACCAGTAATTGCCAAGCCTGCTCATCAAGACCGTTTTTCGGCTGGCCTTGCTGGTCTGCCTGCTGCTGTAATACAAAAAGTTGATCGTTAAACTCTTCACGGGTAATTTTCTCACCATTTACTTTTCCTAAAACATCAGGATTTTTACCAAAAACCTTATCAATACTTTGGGGATTTACCAAGAACGCTAAAAGCGCTAACGCTATAACGCCCATCAAAAGCCAAGGTCTACTCCTAATTTGTCCTAAAATTGCCATTTTATAAATATAGTTTTTTATATCAGTGTGCGAAAATACACATTTTTAAGAAATTACAGAAATATAAGACGTTATTTTAATTTTTAAAATTAAAATTTTGACAAAAAGGAAATTTTGACCGTATTTTTTATAAAAAATCAAATGGCACAGGTATTGACAAATTTATCAATCACGAGTATGAATAGACTTCTATCCATATTTTGAAACATCTATTTAACGATTTAAACTGGAAATGACAATTTGTCATTCGATTTATTATGACAGAATTTGAAGATATAAATTTTGATGAGATTATAGGAGAAGGATTTGATATCGTTGCTGAAGGAATCGATTTATCTGACCTTAATGAAACTGAAAAAAATACCGAACAGATTATATTCCCGATTCTTCCCGTGAGAAATATGGTGATGTTCCCGAAAGTAGTGATCCCTATCACTGCCGGAAGAAAGGCATCCATACAGCTTCTGGAAGAGGCGCAGCAAAACGGTGATTTTATCGGTATCGTAAGCCAGAAAAATTCTGATCAGGAGCAGCCTACAGAAAAAGACATTTATCAGACGGGAACTTTGGCAAAGATTATCAAGATCATTAAGCTTCCCGAAGGAAATATCACTGCCATCACGAAAGGTTTTCATCGATTTAAAATAAAGAAAACGATAGAAACACAGCCTTATTTTAAAGCTGAAATATCTAAACTGAAAGATATAAAAGCAAAGAATAAAGAAGAATATGAAGCATTGCTGGAAAATATTAAAGACCTTGCTCTTAAAATCATAGAGCTGGATCCCAATATTCCCAATGCAGCTAATTTTGCAATCAAAAACATCAACAATAATGATGACCTGCTGAATTTTATCTGCACCAATGCCAATTTCCCGTATCCTGAGAAACAAAAACTCCTGGAAGAAAAAAGCCTCATGGAAAGAGCCAATAAGTGCTACGAGATGATGCATGAAGATTTCAGAAAGCTGGAGCTGAGAAATCAGATCCATCAAAAAACCTCAAAAGATCTTGATAAGCAGCAGAGAGAATATTTTCTCAATCAGCAGATCAGAACCATTCAGGATGAGCTTGGCGGCGGTCCGGAAAGTGATGTTGAAGATTTACTGAAAAAAGCAAAAGATAAAAACTGGAAACCGGAAGTAGAAGAACATTTCCAGAAAGAAATAGGCAGATTACAGAGACAAAACCCGAATTCACCGGATTATAACGTACAGAGAAATTATCTGGATTTCTTTACCGATCTTCCGTGGGAAACTTTTACCAAAGATACTTTCGATATTGATAAAGCTGAAAAAGTTTTAGATAAAGCGCATTTCGGCCTGGAAGATATCAAGAAAAGAATTTTGGAGCACATGGCGGTTCTAAAATTAAAAAACAATATGAAATCTCCTATCCTGTTATTGGTAGGCCCTCCCGGAGTGGGTAAAACATCTCTCGGGAAATCAGTCGCAGATGCGTTAGGAAGAAAATACATACGTGTTTCTTTAGGCGGGCTGCATGACGAAAGCGAGATCCGCGGTCACAGAAAAACCTATATCGGTGCGATGGCGGGAAGGATTCTTCAATCCATTAAAAAATCCGGGACGTCAAATCCCGTCATTGTTCTGGATGAAATTGATAAAGTAGGAAAAGGAATGCACGGAGACCCGAGTTCGGCGCTTCTGGAAGTTCTGGATCCGGAACAAAACAGCTCATTTTATGACAATTTCCTTGAAATGGGATATGACTTGTCTAAAGTGATGTTTCTTGCTACCGCCAATTCATTATCAACCATTCAGACACCACTTCTGGACAGAATGGAAATTATTCAGATTGCAGGATATACTTTAGAAGAAAAAACAGAGATTGCTAAAAGACATTTAATCAAAAAACAGCAGGACGAAAATGGTTTGACTTCCAAATCTTTCAAACTTGGAAATGCTGAGCTGAAACATATTATCGAGGCGCATACTTCAGAAAGCGGTGTGAGGACTTTAGAAAAAAGAATCGCCGGAATTGCGCGTTGGGCAGCATTACAGACTGCTTTGGTTAAAGAATATGATCCGAAAATTACGGTTGATAAGATTGATGAAATCCTCGGAGTTCCAAGACCGAAAAGCCTATCTGAGCTTACAGACGTTCCCGGTGTTGTCACCGGTCTTGCGTGGACCAGTGTGGGAGGTGATATTTTATTCATTGAAAGCATCATCAGCAACGGAAAAGGAAATCTTACGATGACCGGAAATCTGGGAACGGTCATGAAAGAATCTGCGACGATTGCTTTAGAATATATTAAGGCAAAACATGACGAACTGGGAATTACAGAAGATGATCTTGAAAAGAAAAACATCCACGTTCACGTTCCGGAAGGAGCCACCCCTAAAGACGGGCCTTCTGCCGGAATCGCCATGCTCACTTCAATGGTTTCTTCATTCAGAAATAAAAAAGTAAGACCTCATCTTGCGATGACAGGAGAGATTACTTTACGCGGAAAAGTGCTTCCTGTAGGAGGAATTAAAGAAAAACTGCTGGCTGCAACAAGAGCAGGAATTAAAGAAGTCATTCTCTGTGAAGCCAATAGGAAAGATGTAGAAGAGATCAAGCAGGATTATCTGAAAAACCTGAAAGTAAACTATGTAAGCTGGATGACCGAAGTCCTTGATCTGGCTATAGAAAAATAAATATTCAATAATAAATGTAAAACCTCATCTATAAACGGTGAGGTTTTATTATTTTTAACTACCTATTATTTATTATGAATTTCTTTAAAATCCCTTTTCTGCAAAAATTGGCTTTGGCCGTTATTTCGATCATCGGGATCGGATATCTTCTTGATCTGGGCCAAAGCATTCTGGCGCCGTTTTTTCTGGCGTTTCTTATGGCAATGCTTTTTTTACCGATTGCCAATTTTCTCGAACGCAGACTTAGGCTTCCAAGATCTGTTTCTACGATTATTTCCGTATTGATGATGCTGGTCATTCTCACCGGGCTTATTTATTTCTTCGGTTCGCAGATTTCAAGCTTCAGCAGAGATGTTCCGCACCTCAGCAAGCAGTTTAATATGGTTTTTCATAATCTTCAGAAATGGGTATCACATACTTTTAATGTACGAATCGATGAGCAGCTTGATTATCTGGATCAGGGACTCAGTAAACTGCTGTCTTCATCCGGAGTGATTTTAGGATTTACCTTAGGTGTTTTTTCGACCAGCCTCGGTTTTCTGGCCTTCTTTATCCTGTTTTTTATCTTTATTTTAAATTACAGGAGAATTTTAAATAATTTTATCATTAATGTCTTTAACGAAAAACATAAAGCCAGTGTTCAGGAAGTGGTGTCTGAAGTAAGAATCATGACCAAAAGATACATCATTGGGCTTTGCCTTCAGATTGTGATCGTATCTGCGCTTACTACAATTGTTCTCAGTATTTTAGGAGTAAAGTATGCCATTCTTCTTGGTGTTCTTACAGGGTTGCTGAACGTCATTCCTTACATCGGAATCTGCATTTCGCTGTTGATTTCCTGTTTTATCGCTTTTGCAACAGGTACCGTTTCAACGTGTGTTTATGTCGCTCTCGGCTATATTGCGGTACATATTGTTGACGGGAATATTATTCTGCCATTTGTTGTCGGCTCTAAGGTAAAAATCAATGCGCTGTTTTCTTTTTTGGGAATTCTTATTGGTGAACATCTTTGGGGAATTTCAGGAATGTTTCTCTGTATCCCGGCAATTGCAATCATTAAAATCATATTTGAAAGAGTAGATGGCTTAAAACCATGGGGAAAATTATTAGGTGAAGACGACAAACCTCACAAAAAGAAAAAAACCTATAAAATTTCAAAAAGGATTACTTTAAAAGAAATGGATTAGCATAAAAACGGAAACAATAGATAATAAAACCACTTTTATATAAAATTTATTGCTGATTTGACAAACGAATGAATTTTTTATTTACATTTGAGTAAAAATCAACATCATGAAAATCGTAAAGTTTATTGTGTCCCTTCTTTTTGGGCTTATGTTTATCAATGCCGGTCTCGACAAATTTCTTCACTACATGCCCATGCCGAAAGCAACACCTGAACAGATGAAAGTTTTTGCCGCTTTTGGAGAGCTGCATTGGCTTATGCCATTAGTAGGAGCTGTAGAAATCATTGGAGGATTATTATTTATATTTCCTAAAACCAGAGCTTTAGGAGCAATCATCATTCTACCGGTAATGGTAGGGATTTTGTTGCACAATTTCTCAATAGACAAATCGACAACGGGAATGTCAATCGCGGGAGTTTTATTTTTAATCAACCTTTGGATGATTATTGACAATAAGGATAAATATAAAGCGTTGGTACAATAAAAAGTAATAGTGAATGGTCAATGGCGGTTATTATTCTCATTGCCGAATGACCATTCACTTTATACATCTATACAAAAGCACTGAACCCGGTAATTGATCTCCCTACAATCAGAGAATTAATTTCTTTTGTGCCTTCATAAGAATAGATAGCTTCAGCATCGGCGACGAATCTTGCCACATCATATTCCAAAAGAATTCCGTTTCCGCCCAAAACTTCCCTCGCTCTGGAAACAATATCTCTGGTGCGCATCGTACAAAACACTTTGGCTAAAGAAGCATGCTCATCTTTTAAGATTCCTTCATCCTGCATTTCAGACAGCCTGAAAACCATGGTCTGCATAGCGGTAAGATTCGATAGCATTTCTACAAGATGCCCCTGAATCATTTGGAAAGAAGCAATCGGTTTCCCAAACTGCTCTCTTGTTTTGGTATATGCCAAAGCGCTTTCATATGCTCCTCTTGCACATCCTGTCGCCATCCATGCAACTCCGGCTCTGGTCATTCTCAGCACATTTCCGGTATCTTTAAATGAATTGGCATTCTGCAATCTGTCTTCTTCCGAAATGATGCAGTCTTTTAAAGTGATTAAGCCATTTTGCACAATTCTCAGCGCCATTTTTCCTTTAATTTTTTCCACAGAATAGCCCGGATTGTTTTTTTCAACGATAAACCCTTTCACTTCGCCATCATCTACATCTCTTGCCCAAATGATGATCACATCTGCAAACGTTGCATTTCCGATCCATTTTTTTTGTCCGTTCAAAACCCATCCTTCCGTTGTTTTTTTACAGGTTGCCGTTAAACCACCAGCAGCTCCGGATCCTACTTCAGGTTCCGTTAGTCCGAAAGCTCCGATTTTCTCAAATTTCTGCATCTGGGGAAGCCATTTTTGCTTTTGCTCTTCAGATCCGCACATATAAATGGAGCCCATTGCCAAACCTGACTGTACCCCAAAAAAAGTAGCAATAGAAGCATCAATTCTCGCCATTTCCATAGCGATGACCCCTTCCATTAAAAAGGGCATTCCGGGGCAGCCATAACCTTGATAGGTAACGCCGCAAATATTAAGTTTTTGAAATTTTGGGATTAATTCATGGGGAAATTCATCTCTGAGCCAGTAATGATTCACCAACGGTTTTACTTCTTCTTCCATGAATCTTCTTACTTTCAGCTGTACTTCACGTTGTTCGGGCGTTAAAGTATGATAGATATCGTAGAAATCTCCATCAATATCGGGAAGTATTTTTTTTGGCTTTTCGGGATCGAGCATTTTTGTTAACCCTTTCAATTGCTTTTCATCAAGCTTAGAAAAATTCTGCATAAGTTTGGGCAGGTCTACTTTTCGTGAAATTGAGTTAAGCTGGTCAAAATCTATTGATCTGAACAATTCTATAGCGTTTCTGATTTTTGAAAAAGCATTTGACATAATCTGGATGGTGATTTAATTGTAAAAACAAAGCAAAAATCAATCCGAATACCACACATACAACAAATACAGTTTTACAAAACATTGATTTTAAGTGATTTAAATTCAATAATTGATTTACAAGTTTTTTGTTTTTATTTTCAAACGTTACAAACGGTTCCTCCTGAACTTTGAGGTAGGAAAACAATAAATATTTACATATGAAAACCACTTACATCAGATTATCATTAGTAACCGTTCTTCTATTAGGAATGTATTCATGTAAAAAAGGAGAAGCAAATGTAAACGATTATGAAGCTTCTGTAAGCGCGGATTCTGCTGCGGCAGTATCCGACGATATTTCTTCTGCAGCAACGATGAATGTGAAAGACAAACAATTCATCAAAACCGCAGAGGTAAATATGGACGTAAAAGATGTGTACGATGCAACCGTTTCTATTGAAAAAACCGTGCAGGAATTAGGAGGTTTCGTAATCAACAGCAATCTGAGAAGCAATATCGTTGCGGAAGATTCTTACAATACTTCGGATAACGAAGCCACACTTATCCGGAAATATCAAACTGAAAATTCTATGCAGGTAAGGGTTCCTGTATCAAAACTGGGTGGACTTTTAACCTTAATCAATGATAAAAAACTGTTCCTGAATGCAAGAATAATTAATGCCGAAGATGTGACCTCAAGCATTCGGTATGCTGAAATGGAAGAAAAAAGAATCAGCAAGACAGAAGAGAACATTTCTGCGCTTAAGACCAATAAAGACAAGGTAAAAATGAGCAATGAAAATAGGGCTGAAAAAAACCAGCAGCAACTTGCCAATCTGGAGGTTACCGACCATTTAAAATACAGCACGGTTGATATTTTCATTAAAGAACCAAAACTGCGTATTGCCGAAATCGCAGTAACCAATACATCGCATATTGATAACAAATACCAGTTTAATTTTATTTATGATGTGAAAGATGCATTCATCTCTGGCTTTTATCTGATTCAGAGAATTTTCGTAGGGTTGATCACGGTTTGGCCGCTATTGATTGTTGCAGGCATCATTTTTTATTTTTTCAGAAAAAGAAAATCAATTAAAAGAATTGATGGTTAAGAGTATGATCAAACCTGAGCTTTGATTGCTCTACAATAACCTCAACCTCTGCATTATTGTAGAGGTTGATTGTTTTAATATGTTTTGTTTCCTTAATTAGACATTCACCTCATTCATTTTTTCCTTAAATTTGCAGCTTGTAACTCATCTTTAGATGTAATAGTTTTGAGCAGCTATTCCAAAACCTTGTAATATACCCGCAATTTATGCTATCAAAAATAAACCCTACCCAAACAAAAAGCTGGCAAGCATTAGAGGATCATTTCGCAGAAAATGACCTGGAGCTGAGAACACTTTTTCAATATAATCCCAATCGTTTTGAGGAATTTTCGATAAAAAAAGACCATTTTCTCTTCGATTATTCTAAAAACCTGATCACGGGAAAAACAAAAGAGCTTTTACTGAATTTAGCAGAAGAATGTCAGTTGAAAGAGGCTATTTCTAAAATGTTTTCGGGAGATAAAATCAATGAAACAGAAGGAAGAGCCGTTCTGCACACTGCCTTAAGAGACTTTTCTGACAAAGAAATCATGGTAGACGGCGAAAACATCAAGCCACAGATTAAAAATGTTCTTGATCATATGAAAGTTTTCTCTGAAAGCATCATTTCAGGAAATCACAAAGGTTTTAGCGGAAAAGAAATCACAGATGTTGTAAATATCGGTATCGGAGGTTCAGATTTAGGGCCTGTAATGGTTGTCTCTGCTCTGAAACATTTTAAAACGAGATTAAATGTGCACTTTGTATCCAATGTTGATGGAAATCACATTGCAGAAGTGGTTAAAAATTTAAATCCGGAAACTACTTTATTCATCATTGCTTCCAAAACTTTTACGACACAGGAAACCATGACGAATGCCAATTCTGCGAAAGACTGGTTTCTGAAAGCCGGAAAGCAGCAAGACGTCGCTAAACATTTTGTCGCATTATCTACTAATGTTCAGGCCGTTAAAGACTTTGGAATTGCAGAAGAAAACATTTTTGAATTCTGGGATTGGGTAGGCGGAAGATATTCACTCTGGAGCGCTATAGGATTAAGCATTGTCCTTTCAATGGGGTATGAAAATTTTGAGCAACTGTTGAAAGGAGCTTTTGATACGGACCAGCATTTTCAGACTGCAGATTTCTCCAAAAACATTCCAGTCCTGATGGGGCTTTTGGGTATATGGTACCGCAATTTTTATGCGGCAACGACATATGCAATCCTACCTTATTCTCAATATTTAGACCGGTTTGCAGCATATCTTCAACAAGGTGATATGGAAAGCAATGGAAAATGTGTAGACCGAAACGGTGAGTTTGTAGAATACGAAACAGGACCTATTATTTGGGGAGAACCCGGAACAAATGGCCAACACGCGTTTTATCAGCTGATCCATCAGGGAACAGAACTGATTCCTGCAGATTTTATTGCCTATGCAAAAAGTCCAAACAAAATTTCTGATCATCAGGATAAATTATTAGCAAACTTTTTTGCGCAGACCGAAGCACTTGCTTTTGGGAAAACGGAAGAAGAAGTTGAGAAAGAATTAAAAGATTCAGGAAAATCTGATGAAGAAATCGATTTTGTATTAAATTATAAGGTTTTTCACGGAAATACACCTACAAACTCATTATTATTCAATGAGTTAACTCCTTTTTCATTAGGACAGTTAATTGCTTTGTATGAGCACAAAATTTTTGTTCAGGGCATTATTTGGAATATTTTCAGTTTCGATCAGTTTGGAGTGGAGCTTGGAAAAGTTTTAGCCAATAAAATCCTGCCGGAACTGGAAAGTAATGAAAAAGTAAGCTCCCACGACAGCTCGACAAACGGGTTGATTAATTACTATAAAGAATTCAAATAATTCAAGAATTCTATAAATAAGATTATCCTATTAATTAAAATTCAATAAAGTACAATGGCAGAAATTCTTGACGGATTAAAAGTATCTAAAGAAATTAAAGCAGAAATTAAAGCAGAAGTTGAAAAAATCCTGGAAACCAAGAGAAGGGCACCCCATTTAGTGGCCATCCTTGTAGGGAACAACGGAGCAAGTAAAGCTTATGTAAATGCTAAAGTGAAAGATTGTGAAGAGGTGGGTTTCCGTTCTACACTGGTAAAGTTTCCAAGCACCGTTTCTGAATCTGAGCTGCTTGAAAAAATAGATGAGCTTAATAAATCAAAATCAGTAGATGGCTTCATTGTTCAGCTGCCTTTGCCGAAACAGGTCGACCAGGAAAAAATTATTCTGGCGATAGATCCAAGAAAAGATGTAGACGGTTTTCATCCTGAGAATTTCGGTAAAATGGCTTTAGAAATGGATACCTTTTTGCCGGCGACCCCCTTCGGAATTTTAACGTTATTGGAACGCTATAATATTGAAACCAAAGGTAAAGACTGCGTAATCATTGGACGCAGTAAAATCGTTGGAAGACCCATGAGCATCTTGATGGGGAGAAAAGACTTCCCGGGAAATTCTACGGTAACTTTAACGCACTCTTATACCAAAGATATTGAAGAGTACACCAAAAAAGCAGACATTGTCATCACAGCTTTAGGAGATCCTCATTTTTTAAAAGGTGAAATGATCAAAGACGGAGCCGTTATCATCGATGTAGGAATTACCCGTGTAGATGATGATTCCCCGAAAGGATATTATCTTGCAGGTGATGTAGATTTTGACAGCTGTGCAGAAAAAGCGAGCTGGATTACCCCTGTTCCGGGAGGAGTGGGACCTATGACCAGAGCGATGCTGATGAAAAACACCATCATTGCATACAAAACTTCGGTCTATAATGATTAATGTAAAATGAATAGAGAAGAAGAGATTTTATTGAAAGAAGGCGGAATGCTCCCCGTGATGGAACATTTCTACACGCTGCAGGGAGAAGGTGCACATACCGGAAAAGCCTCCTATTTTATCAGGCTCGGAGGATGTGATGTAGGATGCCACTGGTGTGATGTAAAAGAAAGCTGGGACCCAAACCTACATCCTCTGATGAATGCTGAAGAAATTGCAGAAACAGCAGCAAGCCACTGTAAAACAATTGTCTTGACAGGTGGTGAACCTCTGATGTGGAATCTGGATATCTTGACTTCAAGATTAAAAGAGCTGGGATGTACCGTTCATATCGAAACTTCCGGCGCTTATCCTATGAGTGGCCATATCGACTGGATTACGCTGTCTCCGAAAAAAACAGGGCTCCCGAAAGAAGAAATTTATCAAAAGGCAAGCGAACTTAAAGTCATTATTTTTAATAACAACGATTTTACATTTGCGCAGGAACAGGCAGCCAAAGTTTCCGAAAACTGTAAGCTGTACCTCCAGAGCGAATGGAGCAAACGAGATGAGATGTATCCTAAAATTACCGATTTTATTTTGCTCAACCCGCAATGGCAGGCTTCTGTTCAGACTCATAAATATCTTAACATTCCGTAGAAATTATGTATTTTAGCGTTTCACATTTAGTATAGATGCAAAGAATACGGTATTCCAGGTATTTAAAATCAATTATCATCCTGCTTGACCTTTTGGTGATTGCATCTATTTTTATTTTCTTTTCTGTAAGCAGAAATCAGTATTCTATCTATGATCAAGAGGTATGGTATCAAAACTCGTTTCCCCTCTTGCTGCTTATATTCTTCTGGATTTTATTAAGTGGGAGAACAAAGATTTATAATATCGCGAGAAATATTACATACATCCTTTTTATAGAACGAATAATTATACATTTTTTATTGTTTTTGATCGGATTGCTGCTGATCCGGAAAGTGAGTAATAACCAGTTTTTCAGCTCTGAACTTTCAGTACTCTCAATATATCTTCTGTTTTTTATTATACTTTCTAAATCTCTTATTTATTTTGCCATAAAATATATCCGGACTCTGGGAATCAATCATAGAAATGTGATGTTTATTTTTGAAAATAATTCTACACAAGTCTTAAAAAATACACTTATAGAGAGAAAAGATTTCGGATATAAAATCTTCAGCTATGAAGGATCTGAACTTGATTCTGAAGAACTTGCCAAATTTTGGAAAAAAAATGGAATTCATACCTTATTTATCCCTACTGAAAACTCATTTTCTGAAAAAATCCAGGACGAAATTTTCCGGCTGGCAGAAGCTCACAAAGTTCACATCTCACTGATCCCGAATATCACTCAGAACAGTTACTTTTTCTATGATCTTGGATATATACAGACCCAACCGGTTTTAAATCAGGTAAAATATCCTTTAGACTATTATTCTAATTTCATCATCAAAAGAACATTTGATATCCTGTTTTCAATATTGGTCTTAGTTTTGATCTGCTCTTGGTTGTTCCCGATCATTGCTTTTTTAATTAAGAGATCCTCAAAAGGGCCTGTTTTTTTTATTCAGAAAAGATATGGGTTTCATGAAGAGGTTTTTAAATGTATAAAATTCAGAACTATGGTGGTGAATAAAGAATCATCTTCAAAAACGACAAGCGAAAATGATGAACGAATTACCAAAATAGGACAGTTTTTAAGAAAAACAAGTTTGGATGAAATGCCGCAGTTTATCAATGTCTTAAAAGGTGAAATGTCCGTTGTGGGACCCCGTCCTCACATGCTTGCAGTTGATAATTATTATAAACCGAAAATAGGAAGATACAGCCTCCGAAGTCTCGTTAATCCGGGAATTACGGGTCTCGCACAAGTGAATGGTTTGAGAGGAGACTCCGGAAATGTAGAAGTAGAGATGAATAAACGCATTCTTGCGGATGCTTTTTACGTAAGAAACTGGAGTTTTGTGTTGGATATGGTCATTATTTTAAAGACCATTTGGCTTGTTTTACGTGGTGATAAAAAGGCAAAATAAATAAAGCTTTAATAAAAATAGTCTAATTTAGCAGAATGTTAAAAAAGTTTTTTACAGCGATAGGAGAATACATGATTCTTCTTGGGAAATCGCTCCAAAAACCTCAAAAAATGAGGGTATTCTGGAAGCTGTTTATGAGAGAAATCAACGATTTGGGCGTCAATTCGTTTGGGTTGGTCATCTTTACTTCGATCTTTGTGGGTGCAGTAGTATCAATACAGATGTTTAATAACTTCGATGCCTCTTCTTTCCCTATTCCGCCTTCTTTTGTAGGCTATGCGACTAAAGCGGTTTTGGTTCTTGAATTTTCACCTACCATAATCAGCTTGATTCTTGCCGGAAAAGTAGGTTCTTATATTGCCTCAACCATTGGAACCATGCGTGTTTCCGAACAGATCGACGCACTAGATATCATGGGAGTAAATTCTCCTAATTTTTTAATTTTACCAAAGATTCTTGCCTGTATGATCTTTAATCCACTCCTGATTGCGATCAGTATCGTTTTTGGTATTGCAGGAGGATATATTGCCGGAATACTTACCGGAAACTGGACGACAGCAGATTATATTTCGGGTATTCAGATGTATATGCCGAATCTTTTTGTGATTTATGCTTTTACAAAAACAACGGTTTTTGCTTTCATTATCGCAACAGTACCCTCTTATTTTGGGTATTTTGTAAATGGAGGTTCTCTCGAAGTCGGAAGAGCAAGTACACAGGCTGTGGTTTGGACAATGGTATTTATTATTATTTCTGAACTAATTTTAACCCAATTAATATTAAGCTGATGATTGAGGTAAAAAATCTTAAAAAGAGTTTTGGTGATGTTGAAGTGCTTAAAGGAATTTCAACCACGTTCGAAAAGGGTAAAACCAATCTTATTATTGGGCAGAGTGGTTCCGGAAAAACTGTTTTTCTAAAAAGCTTGCTGAATGTTTATCAGCCGTCTTCCGGGGAAATCTTATTCGACGGAAGAGATATCAACGTGATGAACCGTGAAGAAAAACAACAGCTTCGCTCAGAGATTGGTACGCTGTTTCAGGGCAGTGCTTTGTTTGACTCTTTAACCGTTGAAGAAAACATTATGTTTCCGCTCGATATGTTTACCAATCTTACGTACAGAGAAAAGAAAAGAAGGGTTTTTGAAGTAATCGGGAGAGTGCATCTGGATAAAGCCAACAGAAAATTTCCTTCTGAGATTTCCGGTGGGATGCAAAAACGTGTAGCGATTGCAAGAGCCATTGTAAACCATCCCAAATATTTATTTTGTGACGAGCCTAATTCTGGTCTTGATCCTTATACTTCTAATGTAATTGATGATTTATTGCTGGAAATTACCAAAGAATACAATACCACCACCATTATCAATACCCATGATATGAATTCTGTGATGACAATTGGCGAAAAAATTGTATATCTGAGACTGGGCATCAAAGAATGGGAAGGAAACAAGGACATTCTGATCACGGCAGGTAATAAAAACCTGATTGATTTCGTTTATTCATCGGAACTATTTAAAGAACTGAGAGAGTATTTGCTCGAAAACAATAAAACTATTGAAAATACAATAACTAAAATTGAAGACAATGAAAAAGGTTTATAGCATCGCATTCGTAGTTTTTTCGCTGTTTGCATCAGCACAAATTTCACTGGCGGCAAAAGCGAATCTGATCTTTCCGACAGGATCTCCATCATGGCAAAACATTAAAGGCACCGTAAATCAGGCTATTGAAGGGGAAGGAAAAAATAATGTAGGATTCAATGCCGGTTTATCTTTAAAAATAAGCCTGCCGACTTCACTTTTCCTGATGCCGGAATTATATTACACTAATTTTAAAAACGAATTTACCACCTCCAATACTACTTTTGATATTAAAAGCAGCCGTATAGACGTGCCTGTACTTTTAGGGTACAATATTTTGGGAAATACAGTGGGGGTATTTGTAGGTCCGGTTGCTAGTTATAATCTGAGTAAAGAAGATACCTTCAACGATTTTAACGAAAATGCAAGAGATAATTTCACCGTAGGGTACCAGTTTGGTGCTCAGCTTGAAATTAAAAAGCTGATTTTAAACGCAAAATATGAGGGCGCAATCAGTAAAGATTCCAGAAATTTTATCAATAAAGTTTCCGGTGAAGAAGTACGGTACGACAACAGACCTAATTTATTTATGGTAGGTGTCGGTTACAAATTTTAAAATCATATTACAGATATATAAAAAATCCTCAAATTATATTTGAGGATTTTTATTTTGATATTCAAGCTCTGCTTCCCGCTTTGCGATTATTGCGGCTTGCTTTTCAAGTTCTTCTTTATCTTTCTGAAGCTGTTTGAATTCTCTTCTCTGCTGTTCAGCTTTTATTGCCGAACCTTTACTTACATATCCGATCATTCCGCCGATAATCAAACCTATTCCTATTCCTGCCATCACTCCCATCACATGCGAAATTGTAATTTTTTCCACCGTAAAATCTGTGGTAAGATAAAATAGCAACGCAGAGATGGCGAGAAGGATTAATCCTGTTATTGAAATACCTTTCATAATGATTGTTTTGTTTGCATGGAAGTTACAAAATCTTCTAGCCTTTTCCTCCTGCTGCCTTATAATATTCTAAAGCTTTAGGTAAATCTTTCTGAATATCTGATATTCTGGTTTCCGGGTTAGGGTGCGTAGATAAAAATTCCGGCTGTCTTGCTCCCGTAGAAGCAGATTCCATTCTGTTCCAGAAAGGGATTGCCTGTCTTGGGTCATATCCTGCCATAGACATCAGATAAAGTCCCATCTCATCTGCTTCGGATTCCTGATTTCTACCGTATTTTAATAATGCTACCTGCGAACCAATAGGATATACCTGTTGAAAAACACTCGCCCATTGTGAATTAGAGATTGATCCTCCTAAAATTGCTCCTCCATATTGCGCCACCATCGATTGTGAAATCCTTTCATTTCCGTGCCCTGCCAAAGCATGAGAAACCTCGTGTCCCATCACTACTGCAAGTCCGGTATCGTCTTTGGTAATCGGAAGAATCCCTGAATATACTGCCACTTTTCCTCCCGGCATACACCATGCATTGACCTGCTTATCCTGAAGAAGGTTAAACTCCCATTTATAATTGGCCAAATCTGCACTTCTTCCGATACTTGCATAATATTTTTCTGCAGCGCCTCTGATTCTGTTGCCTACATTTTTTACACTTTGAGCCTGTGACCCTGTGATTACTTTTGATTCATTCAAAGTTTGTTTATACTGCTGCAATGCCATCGCTTCAATCTGAGAATTGTTTGCGAGCTGCAGAGATGATCTCCCGGTAATCGGGTTTGTTGTACAAGCGGCAACAGACAATACTGTTGCTCCTATTCCTAGTAAATGTGTAATTTTCATATTAAGGGTATTATCATTCATTCTTTACAATTTCTATTCCAAAAAAAGACGGACTGCTGTTTGCATAGATTTTGCTATAGATATGAATTAATATTCCTGTTATGAAAAAATATATTTTACTGATATTCGCCGTCTCTTTTATTCTGATGTTCCAAAACTGTTCATCTCAGAATACAGCAGATTCTCAGATGGTTAACCAGTTATTAAATGCGGAAGAATTTACATTTCATGCGCAGAGAGCCAATCCTACGAATTATGATGTTATCAATGTCATGAACTCCATTCCTAATTCTCCTTCAACAAGGATTTTACAATTGGATGGGGATGGTTACAGTATCGAACTGAGAAAAAACAATCTTGAAGTGGTGCTGCCTTATTTCGGAAGGGTTTTTAATCCATCTTACGGGGATTCTTCTAAAAGTGGCTATCGATTTACCTCTAAAGATTATACGGTCACCAAATCCCAAAATAAAAAAGGAAACTGGATTTTTCTCATTAAGCCTAATGATGTAAGCAACGTTTCAGACATCAACATCGAAGTTTATAAAAACGGGAAGGCATTTACTTCCATCAGAAGTAATGACCGCCAGCCAATCACGTATGATGGCTATATTTCTAAAAATGAAGATATAAAAGTAAAAGAGAAACTTTAATCTTTTGATAAAAACTTGTCTACAAATAATTTTGCTTCGGTACTTGGATTTGAAATTCTCGCCGAGGCATTTTTTTTGTGCTCAGCGTAGGCTGCTTCCAGTGATTGGTCTTTTTTCATCATTGTAAGAATATATTCTTGAACCCAGTATTCAAAACGCTTTTCAGATTGTTGTATTCTTACGGTTTCAAACCTGCCCGTTTTCTTTTTTAAATCGATAAATTCACTTATCTTTTCAAAAACTTCATAAAGACCTTCATTATTAAGAGCAGATCCTAACAAAATAGGAACTTTCCAGTCTTTTTCTTTGGAAGGAATAAAATCTAAGGCCCGCTTTAGCTCAAGCCTCGTATTTTTTGCTTTCTGCAGGTTGCTTTCTTCTACTTTGTTAATGAAAATAACGTCAACCATTTCCATAATCCCTCTTTTAATTCCCTGCAGCTCATCTCCGCCGCCAATGATTTTTAAAAACAGGAAAACATCGGTAATATCATTGACCAAAACTTCCGATTGTCCTACCCCAACCGTTTCGATTAAAATATAATCATATCCTGCCGCTTCACAGATCATCATGGTTTCGAAAGTCGTATTGGCGACTCCGCCTAAAAACCCTGAGCTTGGAGAAGGCCGTATAAAAGCATTCTCTTCTTTTGCCAGCTCTTCCATCCTGGTTTTATCCCCTAAAATACTTCCTTTATTAATGGCGGAACTTGGATCAATCGCTAAAACAGCGACTTTTTTACCATTTGAGATGGCTATTCTTCCGAAATTTTCTATAAAAGTGGATTTTCCGGCTCCCGGAACCCCTGTGATCCCTACGCGAATAGATTTCCCGGTAAAAGGCATGATCTCTTTCAGCAGGTCTTCTGCCTGATTGCGGTGTTCATCTTTTTTGCTTTCTACCAAAGTAATCGCTTTTGCAATCAGGCGCTTATCGCCCGACTGTATTCCTTTAATCAGCTCTTCTGTAGAAAATTTCATGCATTCAAAAATAATAATTAATTGTGAGAAAGTGAAGGATGATTGAATGCAAACTGACTATTTATCAAATTTTATTTTAAATCAAACGAATACGATTGCTTATAGAGAAATTCATACATTTGTTTTAATCAAATTTTAAACGAATGAAAAAACGTATTGTGATATTATCCTGTATTGCTGTCCTATTGGCTTCATGCACTCCAAAAATAGCATCGAACACGCCTGCTACTGCGCCAGTTGGACCCGCTGTTTCCACTGCAGAGCAGCTTGCCCAGGGAAAAACCATTTTTGAAAATGCCTGCGGAAGATGTCATAAATTGCCGGATCCTGCTTCACATAATCCTGTACAATGGGTCGGAATTATGAATTCTATGGCTCCAAAAGCAAAACTGAATGATGAGCAGCATCAATGGGTATATGACTATATTGTTTCGGTGAAAAAATAATTAGTATAAATAAGTCTTCATTCGAAGGCTTTTTTTATTTAACTAATCCAATGATCAAATGACTTTATAACTTTCCATTTTCCATTGATCTTTTTATACATCGCAGTATAGCCGTTTGCATTTAAATAACCACATGAAACGGAATTTTCCACAATACATATTGTTTTATCTTTATTGAAGAAAGGTATGGAAAAACTTCGGATACATTTCTCTCCGTATTTTTTGCCAAATTCAGTCCAAAAATCACTTTTCTTCTTTTCCCTCAGCTTTTGAAGTTCCTGTCCTGTTATATATCTCACATTGCTGTTTATCTTAATTTTATTAAATTTGAAATTTGACATCTTCTTTCCCTGATTTCTATAATAAGCGGAATCTTGTTGCAAAAAAATTGAATCGTACTTCAAATTAATACCAAGCGGTTTTATTTCACTATCATCTGTACCTATACTTACCACACTTAATGTTAAATTATACATTAAATGATTAAAATCAGGCGCGAGACTATCGTCCTTAATCAATTGATTTAAAACTTCATAGTTTAAATCTAAAGTTTCATCTTTTAGAATAACTTCATTTTTGAGTTCAGGCTCTTTACATGAGATGATCATCAATAAAAATAATAAAGTACAGTGTTTCATAAACTAAATTTACAAAAAAGGAGACTTATTTCGTCTCCTTTTTCTTTTTAGATTTCCTGGGCATTTTAGACTTAATGAATTTCTTCCGGTCTTTTACAACATTAAAGCTGTGCGATGTGAAGCAATATTTTTCAGCTTCAGTCAGGAATTTTAAGGCATTTTGAAAACTCCCTCTCTTTTCCGAAAGCAAAGCTCTGTAGAACCAAAGTGTTGATTTATCAATTCCCTTTATTTTCAGTGAATAATTAATCAGTTTTTCAGCTTTCTGGAAATCTTCGTTATCCAAAAGACATTTGATGTAATATTTTGGAGTGTTGAGATTTGTGACATCGTACAACATCGCTTCTTCAAAATAGAGTTTTGCTTTTTCATAATCCGTCAACACTTCACTATAGATTCTTCCCATCAGACAAAGGCTGTCTGCATCTTCCGGATCATATGATAAAGCGTAATTCAATGCTTCCAGACAACCCGGTAAGTTGTAAGGATAATTATCTAAAGCTTCGAAGTAATATTTACTTTTAGTTAAGGTCATTTTTGTAGTTTTTTAATTCGTTTTTCAATTGATTTCTTTCTTTTTTGAATGATTTCTCCTGATGATACTTTTTAAAATCAGTTCCGGAAAAAGTACGGACCGGATTTCCTCTCTGTACCTGCAAATGATTGTTCCAGGTTTCCTGCATTCTTTTTTCCAATTGCCGAATATGAAATTCCATTACTTTTTCCTTTAATCTGACGATGGAAATTTTCTTATTCTCCAATTGCGAGCGGGAATCCTGTACGAAAACACTTTGCCCGGTTTTTACATACGTTGCACGAACTGCGGTTTCTACTTTATTCACGTTTTGTCCGCCACTTCCCTGACTTCTCGCCGTCTGAAACTGAATTTCTTTTTCATTAAATTCAATTTTCTCCATACCTTCAAGTTCAAAAATTCCGATGAACCAATTGCTTCTTTTATGGAATTTTCTGAAAGTGCTTTTCCCAATCCAAAGAATACTGCCGAGCCAGCTTTTAAGAAATTCATTGACTTCTTTTCCTTTTAGAAGTAAGGTTGCAGATTTCAAAGTCAGGTTTTCATCGCCATTTTCACGATGAATGATTTCGTAATCGATTTTATTTTGTTTTGCTTCCTCAAGGAAGACCTTCAGTACTTTGGCAACTACCCATTGACATTCCAAAGGTCCTCTTCCCGAGGTGATTTGTATTATTTTGTCCATTATTTTTAATTCGTTGTTTGTTGAAAGTTGTTTGTTGATGGTGTTAAAAATCCTGACAATCATCACCCAAAAACTAACAATCATTTTATTTATCCATTCTTACAATTCTCGGCTGAAAAGTTCCGAGAATATCTACCAACTCACTTTGAGCATTCATTACATCATTAATGTCTTTGTACGCCATTGGTGCTTCTTCGGCATTTCCGCCCATCAATGTGACATTTTTGAGTTTTAATTCTTTCTTAATGTCATTTTGAGTGAAGCGGTTTCTGCATTCACCTCTCGAAAAAGCCCGTCCCGCTCCGTGTGAAGCCGAGTTCAGCGAATCCGGATTTCCTTTCCCGCGAACGATAAAACCTTTTGCCGTCATTGAACCCGGAATCATTCCCAATTCATTTTCGTTTGCGGGAGTCGCGCCTTTTCGGTGAACAATCACTTCTTTTCCGTTATGAATTTCCTTCCATGCAAAATTGTGATGGTTTTCTATTTTAGCTTTCACTCTTCCGCCAACTGCTTTCACCAATCTCCTATGAATGTCTTCGTGACAAGCTGATGCATAGTCTCCTGCTAAATTCATTGCCGTCCAGTATTCTAATCCGAGATGCGTATTCAGATCCAGCCAGGCGAAGTTTTGCGCTTCTTTTGGCAACGGACATTGTTCTGTTGCAACCCTTGAATAGTATTGAGCGATTTCTGCTCCTAATCCGCGTGAACCGCTGTGCGAAAGGATTCCGAGGTATTTTCCTTTTGGAAGATTGATATGTTGGTCTTCTTCTATAATTTCAACCTCCCCGAATTCCACAAAGTGATTTCCACCTCCGGAACTTCCCATTTGCTTGATTGCTTTCCCTTTTAATCTTCTCAGAATCGGGATCAAATCAAACGTTTCTCTGTCGAAAATTTCGTGATCGACGTGAGATTTATGGGTTTCATACATTCCGAATTTGGTATGTTCGGCAAGCGCTTTTTCGTATTTATCTTTTGCGCCGTCCAGATATGAAATTGGCGTATCTAAAATACTGAGGCTCATTCTGCAGCCGATATCCATCCCGACTCCATAAGGAATCACGGCATTTTCTACAGCGAGAACCCCACCAATCGGAAGTCCGTAACCGCTGTGCGCATCGGGCATTAAGGCTCCCTGTATCGCAATCGGCAATTTCAATGCAGTGTACAATTGGTTTTTGGCATCATCTGAAATGTTGTTTCCGAAAATATGGAAAGAAGCACGGTTTGTATTGAGTGTTCTTTTCTCAGTTTTCTTGGATGAAAGTAGAGCTTCTGCAATTTGTCCGAAGGTCAGATCTTTTTCGAAATTTTCCGGATTGACCAAAATTTCCTTCAAAAGAGATTTTACGTGATGAATATTTTTTGTGGCAAAATTTCTTTTCATGACTTCCAAAGCTATATTGACACTCTGATTGTTGGGATAACCCAGTTTTAATATATCTTTTCCTTTTAATTTTAAATTTCCCATTGTTTTTAAATAAGATGTTAAATATTAGATGCTAGAAGTTAGACTTTAAGCACCTCATATTTTCAACTAAAATTTTAGTTGCTTTTTTCTAAACCTTATAGGTTTTGGAAACCTATAAGGTTTTTAGCAGAGCATTATTAGCCCCGATGGAAACGGCATCCTTTTTTTGCGTGGGCTTGAAAAGCGTTGGCAAAAAAAGATACAGTGTACAGCGGGAAATAGCTCCTGATAAAAATTTTGATTTCGGGAAAACTGTTCTGAGTTTGAAATATTGCGCAATAAAAAACCCGAAATCTTACGACTTCGGGTTTTGATATATCATTGTACTGTTATTCTAAGAGTATACCAAACCACGAAGCCTCACTAACATAAGTGGCAAACCGAAAGGAGAATTATGATCTAATCTGAACATTGCTTCGTTGTTTTTAATGGGTTAAACTTTATTTTCAGATGCAAATATATACATTTTTCTGAATATGCACATTTTCGCAAAAATAACCTGAAAATTTCTTAATCAGGTTTCTATTTATTGCTGAGATTAATCTTCGGATCCCAAACTGTCCATTTCGTCGTTCATTCCTTTGGTGGGAGAACTGTACGTTCTTTCAGAGCCTAAGAAATAAATATTATGCCTTGCCTTTGCAATGATGCCATTATATACATCTTCGGGTAATCCGGATGTATTCTTTTGTCCTTCTTCCGTATATTCCGGCTGATTTTTATGAACTTCAATGGCACCTTGGTCATTCAGGATTTTCTTTGCTTTCTGAGCCTGTATGAAATTGTCTGCGTATACAACAATATTGGTATTGCCTACACTTTTTCTACGATAAGCATCTAATAATTCATTATCATGAATAAAAATATGATCCCAGAAACCTTTTGTCTTTTCATCCTCGCGGAAATCTTCAGCGGATGTATCATCTTCGAGTTTGGATTTTGAAATCACAATATTTGCTTCGTCAATACCGTTTTGGGTCAAATTATTTTTTACCTGATCTGCATCAATATCTGCAGGAAAAACTGAAACTACTGTATAAGCCATAATATCTATTTTTTTGGTTGTGGTATACAGTACAAATGGTGTGCAAAAAGAATTTAATTATAATTTATTAACTAATTTTTTAAAAATCTATTCAGAATATCGACCGCACATTTAGGAAGGTTGGTTCCAGGCCCAAAAATAAAATCTGCGCCATTTGCATATAAAAATTCGTAATCCTGCTGCGGAATTACTCCGCCCACCACAATTGTAATATCATCTGCACCCAGTTTTTTCAGCTCTTCCACCACTTGTGGAACCAATGTTTTGTGACCTGCCGCGAGTGATGAAACTCCTAAAATATGAATATCATTTTCCACGGCCTGTTTTGCCACTTCTTCCGGGGTCTGGAATAATGGTGCGACATCGACGTCAAAACCCATATCGGCAAATGCTGTCGCCACTACTTTTGCCCCTCTGTCGTGACCATCCTGACCCATTTTGGCGACCATAATTCTCGGACGGCGGCCTTCTTCCTCCTCAAATTTCTGTGTAAGAAGAAGTGCCTGACTAAAATATTCGTTTTTTCCTGCATTCATCGCGTAAACTCCTTGTATGGTTCTGATATTGGCTTTATAACGTCCGTAGGTTTCTTCCAGCGCATCGCTCATTTCTCCTAATGTCACTCTTCTCCGGGCTGCCTCGATGCATAAAGCCAGAAGATTTCCTTTTCCTGTTTTTGCAGATTCACGGATTTCATTAAGGATCTGATTAACCGCTTCTGCATTTCTTTCGGTTTTAATATTGTTTAATCTTTCAATCTGCTTTCTCCTGACCTCCGTGTTATCAATATCCAATATATCAATCGGGGTTTGTTTTAAGCTGGATTTAAATGAGTTAACACCAATGATAAATTCTTCTCCGCTGTCAATTTTAGCCTGTTTTTTTGCAGCAGCCTCCTCAATTCTCATCTTGGGAATTCCGGCTTCTATGGCTTTGGTCATCCCGCCTTCTTTTTCCACCTCATCAATGAATTTCATGGCTTCTTCGATCATTTGCTGAGTGAGGCTCTCAATTAGATTGCTCCCGCCCATCGGATCAGCTACATCGCAAATTCTGCTTTCCTGCTGAAGAATAATCTGTGTATTTCTGGCAATTTTTGCCGAATAATCTGTCGGAAGCGCAATAGCTTCATCCAAAGCATTTGTGTGAAGGGATTGGGTTCCTCCTAGAGCTGAAGACAATGCTTCAATAGCAGTTCTTGTAATATTATTAAAAGGTTCTTGCTCTGTTAAAGACCATCCTGAAGTCTGAGAATGCGTTCTTAAGGCTAAAGATTTTGGATTTTGTGGGTTAAATTGCTTCAAAAGCGTTGCCCAAATGTATCTTGCAGCACGCATTTTGGCAATTTCCATAAAATGATTCATCCCGATTGCCCAGAAAAATGACAATCTCGGAGCAAAATCATCTACTTTCATACCTGCTTTAATACCGGTTCTCACGTATTCCAAACCGTCTGCTAATGTATAGGCCATTTCCAGTACAGGAGTTGCTCCGGCTTCCTGCATATGATATCCTGAAATCGAAATTGAATTGAATTTCGGAATGTTTTTAGAAATATATTCGAAAATATCAGCGATGATTTTCATGGAAGGTGTTGGCGGATAAATGTAGGTATTCCGGACCATGAATTCCTTTAAAATATCATTCTGAATTGTTCCGGAAAGAAGATCCTGTGAAACGCCCTGCTCTTCTGCAGCTACAATGTAAAAAGAAAGAACTGGTAGAACCGCGCCATTCATAGTCATAGAAACTGAAATCTGATCAAGAGGAATTTCATTAAACAGAATTTTCATATCCTCCACAGAATCAATAGCAACCCCTGCTTTACCAACATCACCAACTACTCTAGGATGATCAGAATCATATCCTCGGTGCGTTGCCAAATCGAAAGCTACAGAAAGCCCTTTTTGTCCAGCCGCAAGATTCCGTCTGTAAAAAGCATTCGACTCTTCAGCTGTAGAAAATCCGGCGTACTGACGAACCGTCCATGGTTTCTGAACGTACATCGTAGAATATGGCCCCCTTAAAAAAGGTTCAATTCCCGGTGAAGATTGGGTTAAGGCTTTATTTTTAACATCATTTTTGGTATAAGATGATTTGAGTTCCAACCCGTCTTTCTCAAACGGATAGATTTCAACCGGCCTTTCAGATATGGTAAATTGGGGATTTTTGTTCTGGATTTCCCTTCTCATAAGTTCAGATTTAAAAGTTTAAAAATAAGCATTTTCAGAATAATAATTTGTCGTGATTTTAAGCTCAAAAAAGCGAAATTGTTTTAACAAAATCGCTTTAATATGTATGATGATTAAATAATCTAATTTCTATTTAGCCAACTGTTTGATTCCCATTTCGTATAATGCGAAAGAAATCAAATCTGCATTTTCGCTGATGACCTGATCAGTTGCCCTTCCTGCTCCGTGACCTGCGTTTTTCTCTATTCTCAATAAAATCGGATTGGCACACTTCTGTTTCTCCTGAAGCTCTGCACCGAATTTAAAAGAATGCGCCGGAACAACACGATCATCGTGATCGCTTGTAATAATCATGGTGGAAGGATAGCACGTTCCCGCTTTTACATTATGAACCGGTGAATACGATTTCAAATATTCAAACATTTCTTTGCTGTCTTCCGCTGTTCCATAGTCATAAGACCATCCCGCTCCTGCTGTAAATTTGTTGTATCTCAACATATCTAAAACGCCCACTCCGGGAAAAGCGACTTTTGCCAGATCAGGACGCATAGTCATGGTTGCCCCCACTAAAAGACCGCCGTTTGATCTTCCGGAAAGTGCCATAAATTCTTTTGAAGTATAACCCTTGCTTTGTAAATATTCTCCAGCCGCGATAAAGTCGTTGAAAACATTTTTTTTCTGCAGTTTTGTACCGGCATCGTGCCATTTTTTTCCATATTCTCCGCCACCACGGATATTCGGAACGGCATAAATACCTCCGTTTTGCATCCAGATTGCATTGACAACCGAGAATGAAGGCTGTAAACTGATATTGAAACCACCGTAAGAATACAGCATAGTTGGATTTTTACCATCAAGCTTAATTCCTTTTTTATAATTGATCATCATCGGAACTTTCGTGCCGTCTTTTGAGGTATAAAATACCTGTTCAGAAACATAATCTTCCGGATTGAACTTTACTTTAGGCTTCTGATATACTTCAGATTTTCCGGTATCTGCATTGAATTTAAAAGTAGTTCCCGGTGTAATGTAATTGCTGAACGAGAAATATAGCTCTTTTTCTGTTTCCTTACCGCCGAATCCTGAAATATTTCCTTTTCCGGGAAGTGAGATTTCCCTGATCAGCTTCCCTGATTTGTCATATTGCTTTACCTGATCAATGGCATCAACCATATAGGTCGCAAAAAAATAACCGCCACCGGTAGAAACCGCCAGAACATTTTCTGATTCCGGGATTACGTCTTTCCAGGTTTCCGGAGACGGATTTTTAATTGTAGTTTTTACCAGGCGCATGTTCGGAGCATCTTTATCGGTAAAAATAAAAAGGTTATCGCCTTCCGTATCAACAATATTGGCATTAACATCAAACCCCTTATTGATCTGGATAAAATCTCCGCCATTTTTTAAATCTTTGATATAGAGCTCATTCCCATTGGTCGCATTGGCCGCCGAAATAATTAAATATCTCTGGTCTTCAGAAACTCCTGCTCCTAAATATCTTCTTGGTGTTTCATCTCCGCCGAAAATCAATTGATCTGCCGACTGTTTTGTTCCTAGTTTATGATAGAAAACCTTATGTTTATCTGTCATTCCGGAGAGCACGGTTCCTTCTTTCGGTTTGTCGTAGCTTGAATAAAAGAATCCTTCATCTCCCTTCCATGAGATCCCGCTGAACTTTACATCTACAATGTTTTCGTCGATCTGCTTTTTGGTAATGGCATCAATGATAATGATTTTGTTCCAGTCGCTTCCGCCTTCTGAGATCGAATACGCCGCCAAGTTTCCTTTTTTATTGAATGAAAGCTGGGAAAGTGAAGTTGTTCCTTTTTCCGAAAATTTATTCGGATCTAAAAATACTTCTGTTGCTTTTGTTTTACTGTGGGTTCTATACAATACAGACTGTGCCTGAAGCCCGTCATTTTTATAATAATACGTGTAATCTCCTTCTTTAAAAGGAGCGCTGATTTTTTCGTAATTCCAGATATCGGTCAACTGGTTTTTAATCTCATCCCGAAAAGGAATCTGTGAAAGATATCTTTGGCTGTAGGCAACTTCCTGATCAACCCATTTTTTGGTGGGTTCGGAATCATTTTCCAAACCTCTGTACGGATCTGCAATGGCAGTTCCAAAATATGTGTCGGTCTGATTTCCTTTTGCTGCTTTAGGATAATTCATTTTCTGAGCATAAAAAGTTGCTGAAAACAAAACTCCAGCGGTTAATACAATTGATTTGAAATTCATGACAATGGTTTTATCAAATTTAAGGAAAGTTATGGGAATAAAAAAAGCTTCTTCGGCGAGAAACTTGCGATATCTATATTACTTGATGGTAATAAATAAGTAGTCAAAAAATTTATTTTTTAATTATCTGTAAAAAACTTTCAGCATTCATCACCGGAATTAGTGCATTTTTAAAATCTTTTTCATTTCTTGTAATGATAATTTCGCAGTTTTCAGCTATAGCACTGAAGTACTGCATGCTATCTTCAAAATCTTTAAAATCTGAATTGATAGCTCTTTCTACAACCTCATCATTCATTATGGAAATATTACAAAGCACCTTAAACTTTCGGATTTTCTCAAGTGCTGCTTTAGGATTTTCATATTTTGCTAAAATATAATATACATTTGAAATAGAGCTGGGAGATGTATAAACGGTAATCTCCTTTTGGTCTGCTAAAGTTAAAACTCTTGCAGCTGGTCCATAAAAATTTTCTCTTTCACCAAGAAAATCTAATACGATGTTGGTATCTAGAAATATCTTTTTCATTATTGATATTTTTTGTCGAAATCATCAATCAAATTTTCTTTAAATACTTTATCATCTATATCTACTGGAATACTTTTCCCTGTAGATATACTTTTAACAAAAGGAGAAATTTCAAACTCATCGCTTTCCCCCCGGGTTAAAGAATCAAGATAATTCTCAATTAATCTTGACAAGCTCATCTTCTTTCCAGAGGCATATTTTTTTGCGCGTTCAATGACTGTTTCGTTGAGTTTTATAGTAAGTTTTGAGTCCATAATAAATATTATACGTACAAATATAAATAATTTATACAGTAATTTGATATTCTAAAATAAAAAACTTCTGATTTCTCAGAAGCTTTATATGTAATATGTAGAAGAAAAAAAATTTAATAATTTTCTTCTTCGCCTTTCATTTTCTCAGCATTTTCAGCCATAATTACGGCATCGATCATTTCAGAAATATCACCATTCATGTATGCATCAAGATTGTACATGGATTTGTTGATTCTGTGATCGGTAACTCTTCCTTGCGGATAATTGTATGTTTTGATCTTTGCAGAACGGTCACCCGTGGAAACCATCGATTTACGCTGTGCAGCAATGTCTCCCACAGATTTCTGAACTTCAATATCATATAATTTGGTACGGAGCATTTCCATGGCCAACTCTCTGTTAGCCAACTGTGAACGTGCCTGCTGACAAACCACCACCATTCCTGAAGGTTTGTGTGTCAACTGTACTTTTGTTTCAACCTTGTTTACGTTTTGTCCCCCCGCTCCACCAGAACGCGAAGTCTGCATTTCAATATCTGCAGGATTCAATTCAAAATCGATTTCTTCCGCTTCCGGTAAAACAGCAACGGTAATGGCCGAAGTGTGCACTCTTCCCTGAGATTCTGTTTCGGGAACACGCTGTACACGGTGTACTCCGGATTCAAATTTCATAATTCCGTAAACGCCTTCTCCTTCCACTTTCAGGATCAATTCTTTATATCCTTTTGCCGCTTCGTTAGAATCTGTGATTTCGTGCTTCCATCCTTTGGTTTTAAAAAACATGGAATACGCTCTGTATACATCTTCTACAAAGATGGCAGCTTCATCACCACCGGTTCCTGCGCGAAGTTCTACAATCACATTTTTATCATCCGCAGGATCTTTAGGGATCAAAAGAACTTTTAACTGTTCTTCCAAACCAGGAAGTTTTGCCTGCGCTTCTACTTTTTCTTCCTTAGCCATATCGACCAAATCTCTGTCTGAACCATCTGCGATGATTTCTTCCGATTCTGCGATGTTGTCTAAAGCATTTTTATATTGATCGTAAACGTGTACTATTTTTCCTAAATCGCTGTATTCTTTATTGAGAGAAGAATATTTTTTCTGATCCGAAATTACTTCTGGCTGTATAATAAGGTCTGCCACCTCATTATATCTTTGTTTTATCGCTTCTAATTTTGGAATTAATGACTTAGACATATTAAAAATTTAGTATGCAAAGATACGGATTTGAGGATAAATAAAAAAAGCCCATTTCCATGAGCTTTTAATGTTTAATTTATACATCGATCATTTTACTGAACGATCATTTTCTGAATGGCAACGCCATTATCGGTTTTCAGATGAACAAGATAAGTTCCTGCGGGATAATTTGTTTTTAATTCATAAGTTCCGTCTTCATTTTTAAGTTTAAAAGAATCCATTCTTTTGCCGCTCATATCATAGATCATAATTTGCCCGTTTTTGGCTTTGTGATAAATTAATGTAGCCAAACCATTTTTAACCGGGTTATCTGCAATCTGTAAAGACAATCTTTTATCTAAATTTTCTTCACCAGTAGCAAGAGTTGCCACCGGATTTGCAAAAATTCTAAATTCTCCCGGCTGAAGTGTTATAGGATCTGTCGTAGACGTAACGTTCAATATTGTACTGTCCATGAGATTCTGCCATTGTCCTGTAAATGGAAAATAAGGGACAACGTTTTTAACGGAAGTATCATAATTGGCCAGAACCACTACATTTTTCACTCCTGTTGTTAATGTGTTGTCATATACATATATTCTAGTGATGAGCCCATTTGGATCATTCGTAAGATTATTTGATTCTACGGTGTATGTCTTGGATTTGAAAACAGGATTGGCATTTCTGATGTTAATAATCTGCGCCCAAGTGTCATAAATCGCCTTTCTGTTGACATTGGTGTCATATCCTAATGTGAAAGCAATCGGTTTTTCGTCTGTTCTGCAATTGTTGTTAATAGTCCCGTCTGCACATCTGTTAATGCTGAATTCGTATCCCAGTTCTCCAAACTGCCAAATCATCTTCGGACCGGGAATCGTAAAGAAGGTCGCTCCAAAGGTTTTCATTCTTTCTAATGCTGTATTGAGATTTGTCACATTATAGGTCCCATTTACAGCACCATACGCTAGATTTTTAAACATTAATCTTTCTTCGTCATGGCTTTCTCCGTATCCAACACCCGACATATTGCTGAACCCGTGAAATTCATGATCCATACGGTCATAATTGCTGTTTTCTTTATAGCCCATTGTATTCTGGTTATAAGGCCCGTTCTGATTATTCCAAAGCATTACGCCTTTTCCTTCTGCAATTCTGTAATTTGCCCATTGCTGCTCTTCCGCATCGGTTCCCAAATGTTCAAAAATCATATATGAATTGGGATCGAGTGCCCACTGTTTGTCTGCATAATATTTCAGGATATCTACTCGGTCCTGCTGATACGCATTGGTACAGGTTTCATCATTTTCTGAACAGTTTTGGGTAAAACCTTTGGTCAAATCCCAACGGAAACCATCCACTTTATATTCTGTAAGCCATTGCTGTAAGGTTCTTTCAACATAATATTTTGTCGCAGGACTGGTGTGGTTAAAATCATTGAAAACATTATAGGAATGTTTCGGAACAGTATTGAAATAAGGATTATTGGCGGCGATATCTCCATAACCGTCTCCGTCCGGATCAATATTCCAAAGTCTCGCCAAAGGCGATCTGCCGGTTGCGTGATTAAAGGCAACATCTAGGATTACCGCAATTCCGTTTTGGTGACACAGATCAATAAATTCTTTAAATTTCTGAGGAGTACCGTAAGCTTTATCTAAAGCGTAATGAAACGAAGTGTTATATCCCCAGGAAAGATTCCCTTCAAATTCCATAATTGGCATTAGTTCGATCGCATTAATTTTCAAGCTTTTCAGATAATTGATCTTATCAATTAACGACTGCCAGTTTTTTTCCTGCGTAAAATCTCTTAATAACAATTCGTAGACAATTAAATCCTGTTTATTCGGTCTCTGGAAATTGGTTACCTGCCAATTGTAAGGTGTTTCTCCGGTTTTGAACGTGGAAACCTCAAATCCCTGTCCTGCAGGAAATACCGGCAAATTCGGATAGGTGGATGCAGAAATATACTGATCATCGTAAGAAGATAAAATCTGAGGAGAAAAAGGATCTGCCACTTTTCTCAAATCATTGGTTCTGTATTGAAAAGTATACAACTGTTGAGGCGTAATTCCTGTAAGCTCGATCCAGTACAGATCAGGATTTGTAGTATCTCTTTTCATCAAATAGGCATCATTCACTGTCCAGTTGTTAAAACTACCGATCACATGAACGAAGTTTTTAAAAGGCGCATACAAGGCTAAACCTACTTTTGTGTTATCGGTAGGATTATAATTAATTCCCTGTCTTATCCAGCTTGGAATAGCCTCAGAAACTACATTTCTAGGAACCTGCAGCATAAAAGTTGCATTTTTGACGTTAGAATTGGCATCGGTAGCAATTATCTCCATATTGGCATCTGCTGTTACGGTATAATTGTAACTGTATGATGTTGAAGGTGTCGATGTGGAATTGATAACGGTTCCATTTGCCTTTAGCTGATAAGTGGCATTAATATTCGTAGAAGCTGTAATATTGATGCTATTTCCGACAGGAACTGATGTAAGTGAATTCGCGGCAGGATTTGTTAAATTTAAACTTAGCGTCCCTACATTTACAAAAATATCAGGTGATGTCTGATGGTCACCCGTTTTTGTTTTCAGTAAAAAACCTATTCTTCCGATACCGGTCCGGTTGTAGAATGTTGTAGGTGTGAAAGTCAGGGAGTACGTGTCTGTTCCTGCATTGTAAGCCAGCCTGTTCAGCTCGTTAGAATTGGTCCAGGCTCCGTTAGTGGGACAATCCTGACTATTAGCATAGTTTAAATCCAATGACCACGTCCAAATATAAATGGCATTCCCGCTCACTCCCCAAGCTGATTCATCAATCTGGTTGCCCGGAACACTGAGCGTAACGGAATTGGTTTCGTTAAAAGGATTAGGATTGATCGTATAACTGATCTGCCCAAAAAGAAATGCTGTTATAAGCAGCAAAAATGTTGAATAAAGTTTTTTCATATCGGTTTTTTATAAATAAACTTTAAATATAAAACATTTTTCAAGTAAATCAATAATTTATCCTTTAATTTCTTAATTTTATACTAATAAATTATGTCAAACATACAATTTTAATGAATATTTACTAATCAGAAACAAATCATTATAAAAACAGAAAACCACTGATACAAGATCAGTGGTTTATATATGTTGTTTTGCTATGATATCACTTTTCCGGAATTAAGGTGGAAAAGCGATGACATTCATTAATGATGTCCGTTGTCGTGAGAATGGCTATCATGTAAGAAAGGCCCATGACCTTTAGGCTGATTAAAAATAACCTCAACACCTTCCTGCTCATAGATATTTTTTCTTCTGATATCTTCAGGGTCAAATGGCTTTATTTTACCAAAATATTCTTTTAAACCTTCTGTTAACCACATTGGGATCACCAATCCGAAAAACATAAAAATACACCAGAACCCTACTAAAAACATCGTAATAAAGTAGATTGTCCAAAGGAACTGATAAAACGGCCAAAATGCTGATAACATCATCTTTCTTATAGATTTTAGGCAAAAGTAGGACTTTTTTCTTTTTCATCAAAAGATTAAGAACCTAAATTTGTAATTTATTATTATTTTAAACTGTTAATGTGCAAGATTTGCAAAAAAATCATTCCCTTTATCATCCGTAATGATGAATGCCGGGAAATCTTTTACTTCTATTTTTCGCACTGCTTCCATTCCCAATTCCGGGAAATCGACCACCTCAACCGATAAAATATTGTCTTTCGCCAAAATTGCTGCAGGTCCGCCGATTGACCCTAAATAAAATCCTCCGTATTGATGACAGGCATTCGTCACATCTGCCGTTCTGTTTCCTTTTGCGAGCATGACCATACTTCCTCCATGACTTTGGAATTCGTCAACATACACATCCATTCTTCCTGCCGTTGTCGGTCCGAAACTTCCTGATGCCATTCCTTCCGGGGTTTTTGCAGGCCCAGCGTAATAAATCGGGTGATTTTTGAAATATTCCGGCATGGGTTTCCCTGCATCCAGCAATTCTTTGATCTTTGCGTGAGCAATATCTCTTGCCACGATTAATGTTCCGTTTAATTTTAATCTGGTCTTAATTGGATATTTTGACAGTTCCGCCAAAATTTCTGGCATCGGTTTATTCAGATCAATTTCTACCGCTTCTTCCAAATGGGGTGGTGTTGCGGGTAAAAATCTTTTCGGATCCTGCTCCAGCTGCTCCAGAAAAATGCCTTCGCTGTTTATTCTGGCTTTAATATTTCGGTCTGCCGAACAGGAGACTCCCATTCCGACCGGACAGGAAGCTGCGTGGCGGGGCAACCTGATTACTCTAACATCATGCGTCAAATATTTTCCGCCAAACTGTGCTCCGATTGCACTTTCCTGACAGATTTTCTGAACTTTAGCTTCCCATTCCAGATCTCTGAAAGCCTGTCCCGCTTCATTCCCTTCAGTCGGAAGATGATCATAATATTTCGCAGATGCTTTTTTTACTGCAGCCAGGTTGGCTTCCGCAGAAGTTCCCCCGATTACCAATGCTAAGTGATAAGGCGGACAAGCCGCGGTTCCCAAATCTGAAATTCTTTCTTTTACAAAAGCTTCAAGTGATTTTTCGTTCAGTAAAGATTTTGTTTTTTGATAAAGAAATGTTTTGTTGGCAGAACCTCCCCCTTTTGTTAAAAATAAAAATTCGTAAGAATTTCCTTTTTTAGCGTAAATATCGATCTGCGCAGGAAGATTAGACCCGGAATTCTTTTCTTCAAACATGCTTAACGGAACGATCTGAGAATATCTTAAGTTTCTCTTTTGGTACGTATTGTAAATTCCTCTGCTTAAATACTCTCCGTCATCGACACCGGTGTAGACATTTTCACCCTTTTTTCCCATTACGATTGCCGTTCCCGTATCTTGGCAAGAAGGCAAAGCGCCTTCCGCAGCAACTGCAGCATTCTGCAGTAAATTGTAAGCAACGAATCTGTCATTATCAGTTGCTTCAGGATCATCAATAATTTTTCTCAAGCTTTCTAAATGGGAAGAACGAAGCATAAAAGAAACGTCTGCCATGGCCTCTTCAGCCAATAATTCTAGACCTTTCGGATCGATGGTTAAAATTTCTCTATCGCCAAGCTGTTCTACTTTTACATAGTCTGAAGTCAATTTTTTATACACCGTATCATCTTTCTGAATCGGGTACGGATCCTGATATCTAAATTCCATTCAATTTTTCTTTGGCTGCAAAAATACGGCATAGCCAAAAAAGCATCAGTAAAAACCTGTGATTGAGATTGATATTTATAATGATTATAAATTGCGAGAGTTTAAAGCATTGTTTAACTTTATAGAAACTTTTAAACCACAAAAGCTTTTAAACACATTAGATAAAATTAAGTTTAGTAAATATTGCTTTAAAAAGAACACATTAGTTTTTAGAAAATCTTTGATTTTCATTTTTGTGACTTTTTAGGTTGTAATATTTTAAGCTAAACTTTTGTGTCTTTTGTGGTTACATAAAACTAAACAAATATTTCAATCACAATGAATTACAGAATAGAGAAAGACACCATGGGTGAAGTGCAGGTTCCTGCAGACAAATTTTGGGGCGCGCAAACGGAACGCTCAAGAAACAATTTCAAGATCGGCCCGGAAGGTTCTATGCCCCACGAAATTATCGAAGCTTTTGCATATTTAAAGAAAGCAGCAGCATTTACCAACACCGATTTAGGAGTTCTTCCTGCTGAAAAAAGAGATATGATTGCAAAAGTGTGCGACGAAATCTTAGAAGGGAAACTAAATGATCAGTTTCCATTAGTCATTTGGCAAACCGGATCCGGAACACAATCTAACATGAATGTCAATGAGGTGATTTCTAATAAAGCTCATGTAAATAATGGAGGGAATTTAGGAGATAAGTCGGAAATTCACGCGAATGACGATGTGAATAAATCTCAGTCTTCAAACGATACGTATCCGACAGCAATGCACATTGCAGCCTATAAAAAAGTAATAGAAACAACCATTCCCGCAGTTGAAAAACTGAGAGATACGTTAAAAGAAAAATCAGAAGCTTTTAAAGATATCGTTAAAATCGGGAGAACGCACTTGATGGATGCCACTCCTTTGACTTTAGGACAGGAATTTTCGGGCTATGTTGCCCAATTGAATTATGGGTTAAAAGCTTTAAAAAACACATTGCCACACCTTTCCGAGCTTGCATTGGGCGGAACCGCAGTGGGAACCGGATTAAACACACCTCAAGGGTATGATGTAAAAGTCGCGGAATACATTGCGAAGTTCACGAATATGCCTTTTGTAACCGCAGAAAATAAATTTGAAGCTTTGGCGGCTCACGATGCGATCGTAGAATCTCACGGAGCATTGAAACAGCTCTCGGTATCTTTATTTAAAATTGCTCAGGATATCAGATTACTGGCTTCAGGACCCCGTTCCGGAATCGGGGAAATCCACATTCCGGAAAATGAGCCGGGCTCTTCCATTATGCCGGGAAAAGTGAATCCTACACAAAATGAAGCGATGACCATGGTTTGTGCCCAGGTTTTAGGAAATGACACGACGATTTCCTTTGCAGGAACACAGGGAAATTATGAGCTGAATGTTTTCAAACCTGTCATGGCGTATAATTTTCTTCAGTCGGCTCAGTTAATTGCCGATGCCTGTATTTCGTTTAACGATCATTGTGCCGTTGGAATAGAGCCCAATATGGAAAGAATTAAAGAACTGGTAGACAAATCATTAATGCTCGTAACCGCTTTAAATACCCATATCGGGTACGAAAATGCCGCAAAAATTGCCAAAACCGCTCATAAAAACGGAACGACGTTGAAAGAAGAAGCCATCAATCTTGGTTTTGTGACTTCTGAGCAGTTTGATGAATGGGTGAAACCTGAAGATATGGTGGGAAGCCTGAAATAGTATTTCGAAACATTAAGAAAACTTATAAACTTCAATTATTAGTAGTCTTGATGGTAAAATTTTAATCAGATTAAAAATTAAATAATTGATAAAACTCCGTGAGACATTACGTTCTACGGAGTTTTTTATAGTTTGACATTTAATAAACCTGCCGAAGGTTAAAACAATGTGGCGGAAATTAACTGCAACTGCATTTTGTTTATAACAAATTGCTGGGAATTAACTGCAGCTGCATTTTATTTAAAATAACTCTGTTTGGAACTAACTGCAACTGCATTTTGTTTATAACAAGTTGGTGGTAATTAACTGCAGCTGCATTTTATTTAAAACAACTCTGTTTAGAACCAACTGCAATTGAATTTCGCTTAAAACATGCTTTTTAGAAACAAAAACAATTGACTTTAGATAAAATCAATTGTTTCCTGTTAATATGAAATTCTATGAAAGTTATAATCCGATTCCGATCCCGAAAACGAGTGCTTTATCATTTTTAAAATAAGGATCTTTAAAGAAATTGCTGAAATCCTTTTTCACAAACAAACTGATGTCATCATACGAAACGGTGAATTGTGCCCCGTAAACAAAAGGATTTACTTGGTAATTGCTTCGGTCTCTGAAATCTTCGCCGTCGCCTCTTACAATATTGTTTGTAGACATTTTTACCCCGCCGTAAATATTTGCCGCGATTCTGAGACCCTCTGAATACGGTCTGTACTGAATATCCATCCCTGCGTTTTTCAGCTTAGAAAAATTGTACTGCAAACCCAGAGGCACGACTACATAACCTGTTCTCAATTTTGCCTTATCAATACTTCCCTGGTAACTTTTCAGAAAAACATCTGCGTTTGCATCTTTGGCAAAGATCATATTATTATCGGGACGTAAGGTTCTCCATGAAAATCCAAGTCCGGAAATCAATCCCCATGCACTGGTTCTGCTAAACTGATAATTAAACTTTAACCCAAATTCAAGATTGCTTGCATAGCCCATATTTTTATCAAGTTCATTATCAGGAAGATCATTGGTTAAAGTCATAATGCCGTACGTAAAGTATCCCGTAATGTCTTTTGTAGGACGGAATTTCTTCAGAAGCTTTGCTTTTAATTCTTCATTTGAAGTGACATCAGAATTCAGAAGAGAGTATTTTACCTGCTTCTGGATCACCGTATCCAGATCAAAACCCAATGCTTCAATTCTCTGATCAATTTTTTCCGAATAACGGTTCGCAACTTCTGATTTTTGTCTGTCAAATTCGGTCTTTTCCAAATTTTTTGACTGAAGAATCAGCAGTTCAGCCTCCATCAGCTTTTTTTCTTCCTGAATGATCGTATCAATTTTTTTTGCATATTCATCCACTTTTTCTTTTACAATAGGGCTCACTTCGGTGTCTTCTTTTGACTGAAGGTTGAGCTTTAATCCTTTTTGCGCACTGACAGAAGCTGTAATAAGGCACAACATTCCTGCGATGATAAATTTCTTAATCATGGTATAATTTATTTTTAGTTTAAATGAATTTTATTTGGTATTCAGATCAATGGTTGCCACATTGCTTCCTCCTTTGGTTTTTTCAATAACATCCTTATGTTCTACCGAAAAAAGTAAAGTTGAGGGATCTACATATCGTTTTTTTTTGACCTGAGTCTTTGCCGAATCTTCTTTTGCCAGGATTTTTTCTGCCGGAATCTGAGAAATCTGTACTGCAATATCTTTTGCGTTTTCGCGGATAACCGGAAGTTCTTTTTTCTCTGTAATGATGTCTGAAGCTTCAGATTCAGATTTTAATGAAGGAATATTTTTTACCTCAACATACCTTTCCTGATTTTGCCGAGTACTTTCAGGCGAATGTATTTTTTGTGTTTTTACAGGATTTTCTTTAATTATTTTAGGATTGTCCGTTTTTGCAACCTGCACACTGGGTGTAGAATCCTGATTAAAAAACAGGACAGCTCCCAAGCTTAAAGTAAGGACTACGCATGCCGCCACCAAAAACCAATTGATTTTTTTTGTCTTAGAATGGCTGTTTATCTGAGTCTGGATTTCAATTTCTGACCAGAGATCTCTTGAAGGAGCAAGTTCTCTTTCATCGATCTGCTTTTTGATCTGATATTCGATATTATTTTTAGAGGTTTTCATTTTTCAGTTTCTTTTGTTGTTGAAAGTAGATCTTTCTCAGTTTTTCTTTTGCTCTGAAGAGCTGCGTTTTGCTTACTGCTGTAGAGATATTCAGAGTATCTGCGATTTCCTGATGCGAATATTCTTCAATGACATAGAGGTTAAAAACCATTCTGTAAGCATCCGGAAGCTGGTCTAAAAGTTCCTGTGCATTAAAATCAAAAACGATTTGCTCATCATGAATTTCTTCAAGAACAGACGGATGAACATCGTCGAGATAGAAAACGGTTTTATGGCTTTTAATGAAATTAAGGCATTCATTCACTACAATTTTTCTCGCCCAACCCTCAAAATTTCCATCTCCGCGATAGCTTTCAATATGTTTAAAAATTTTACAAAATGCTTTGATTACACAATCTTCCGCCTGATACATATCGCTGATGTAGCTTTTTGCCACACTCAGGAATTTCTTGACACTCTGATCATAAAAGATTTTCTGCGCAGCCGGATCCTGTTTTTTCAGACGGCTCAGCAGATCTTCTTTTTTATTGTTAAACAAAAGCTTCATGGTTGTTATTCTGTTTCTACTATAAAGACAACAAAAGATCGAAAAGGTTACACAAAATTTTTATTTTTTTTAATTAAAATAAAAAAGTATTTGAAATAGAAGAATTACACTTTAAAAAAGATCAACATGAATAGGATTAAAAGTACCGTTGTTATAAAAGAATACAGAAGGTAACTGAATACGGTGAGATAAAAGATCTTAAATTTCGGAAACTGATGAAAGAACTGAAGATTTGTCCAGAAAATCAGTGCGATATCAACAATCAACAAAGATTTAATGATAAGATCGGTAGAAGAAGGATGATTAAGCAGTAAAATTATCGGTAAAAATAAAATATGCACAATTAGTCTCTGTGAAACCTTCAATGCTTCAAAAATAAAATATTCCCAGAAATTATATCCGGCTTTTTTAAAAAACAAAGATGTGCTCAAAGCAAAAATCGGGATGGTAATGAAAACAAACCAATAATAATGTTCAATAATTTTTTCAAAGATTGCTTCGGAATTTTCACTTCCTTTTACAATTAAATTCACATGGGTCAAATGGTATACCAACGCATACAATGTTGCCAGAACGATTGCTAAAGAAATCGGCCTGAAATGGTGAACCCTTTTTCCAGCGATGTAGTCTTTAATAACATATCCAGGCTTCAGGAAAAGCTGTTTTGCAGTATAAAGAATTCCTTTATCGTAATGCAACAGGCCATGCTCTATATCTTCCCACAAAAATTGAGCATCGATTCTGTGGGTATTGGCAGATTGTCCGCAATGATTGCAATAGCGACCTTCAAAAATATGTCCGCAGTTTTTACAGGTGATCTTCATGCAAATTTATTTTGAATTCTGATTGCAGGCAGGTGTTGCCGTCATCACATCCAATGCCATATCCATTGCTTTTTTAGACTGCTTTTTTACTTCTTCCAAATTATCTGCTTTACCTGCTTTTATCCCGAATGTAACGGCATTCAAAGCATAATTTTTCGCTAACGGACAATTGCAGATCAAGGCATACGCAGAAGCTTGTTCGGCCTCTTCAATTCCTTTTTTTATAAATACTTTCGCATGATCAACAGTATCAGATTTGTAGGCATTTTTAAATTTCTCAAACGCCATTTCTGAGTAGGTTACCGACATATTGCAGTTTGACTGGGAAAAGATTTTCATCGGAATCAAAAAAACGCTGCAAAAAAGAACAAAATGTAGAGCTTTCATATTTTAGAGATTTAGATTCTTAAAAATATGAATTTATTTTTACAAATTATTCAACGGCTGCCTCATCAGAAACCTTATTCACCTGATCGGCAAAATATTGCTCCAGATCTCTTAACGTTTCCGGATTGGTCTGAATGTCTTTTACCTGAAGACCTTTATTCACCACCACAATTCGGTTGCAGACTTCAGTGGTGTGTGCCAAATCGTGACTTGAGATTAAAAAGGTAACGCCGCTTTGTTTTGATAATTCTTTAATTAAATTCTTCAGTTTGATCTGTGTAGAAGGATCAAGATTGGCGAAAGGTTCATCCAGAATGACGATTTCCGGGTTTCCGATAATGGCTCCTACGATTCCTACCTTTTTTTGATTTCCTTTGGACAGATCCCTTACGTATTTTCCGGAATTTAATATTTCTCCGTTAAATAAATCGTGAAACTGCTTGAGGAATTCATCTACGGAAGCTTTATTCTGCCCTCTCAATTCTCCGATGAAATAGAAATATTCTTCCGGCGTCAGATATCCGATCAGAAAAGTATCATCCACAAAAGCGGCTACTTTAGATTTCCAGGCTTCAGATTCATTCACTTTGATACCGTCAATGCTTACAAAACCTGTTGACGGCTGGATCAGATCAAGCATCAGACTGAAAAGCGTGGTTTTTCCTGCGCCGTTGTTTCCGACCAGACCGAAGGTTTCTCCTTTCGGGATTTCTATATTTTCAATATTAAGAACCGTGGCGGTTCCGTACGTTTTAGATAAATTATGTATGGTAATCATGGGATTAATTTTTAGATTTGAAAGCTTCTAATGTGCTGTACTTCTCACTTTTATATATATTTACGATAATATCGAATATTTTTTCCCTGAATAAAAACCCTATCAATCCCAGAACAGCAATACTGATAACAGCAGCCGTCATTCCGAAGAAATATTTGGAAACCCCAAAAACAGCCATGGGAAGCAGCATTTTAGGAATCATCAGAAGAATGCTTTTCATATTGAAACTGTTTTTCTGCCCCATTACTTTTTCTTTAGAATTCAGATCAATCTGCGCTTTGGTAAAAGCACCTGACCAAAGAGTAAACTGAGAATTCACCCCAATATTATACAGTCCTGCCGCAAAAAAAGTAACGTACAGCTCCCAACTGATAACTGCGTAAAATAAAGCCACCACCATAGAAACTGCAGTTACAATATTCATGAGCCACCATTTTGCCTTAAGATATTCTTTGTACGGCACGTTTAACGTCATCATTAAAGGATAATAGGAACTGTCAAATGACGGCACTCTCTGCCCGAATAAAAACTGGAAACCACCTGTAACAAAAAGCCCCATAAACATCATCATATACGGTGTCTTATAAATGGAAGAAGTAAACATCAGCAAGCCATAGAAAATGAACATGAAACTTCCGATCAGAATTCCTTTAGTCACCTTATTTCTTCGAAGCATTTTGATATCGTTATTAATAAAGCTTCCGATAGCCCCATATTTATTAAGAAAAGCGATGTTTTCTGTTTTTCCAAACGTTTTTTTAGCTTCAAGACCCTGATCAAGATAAAATTCTTTATAAACGTATTTGTAACAAATACTCCATAAACCGGCAAACATGACAATCGGAATTACAATGAAATACGGTTTGGTATATAATGAATAGAAAAGCTTTTCAGAATAATCCAGAAGCGGAATGACGTTATAATAAGTAAGACCGGCTAAAGCGGCGATGACAATACCTGCACCGATCGCAATGTTTTCTTTATTGTTAAAAAGGATATTGATAAAATTATTAAGATACAGCAACAGCGAAATTCCAGTAAGCCAGGCTACAGTTTCTACAATACCATATCCATTGAAGAGGCATATGCCTGAAAAAGTAAGAAAAAACACAGAATTCATCCAGCTGAAGGGCGAAAGAAAAGTTTTAATCAGGGTATAATTGACCAGAGTTCTTTTCGAAATGTTGAGTGTGAGAAACGGTTTTATATTTTGTGTAGGCATCTGCTGGAAAAGATATTTTAAAATCAAATCTACAGCCCACAAAACAACCATAAATTTTGAAATGATTTTTAAAGGATCCTGCTGCATTTCTTTCTGTACAAGGAAAAAAGCAATAAAAGCCCCACCTGCGAAACATCCCGTGAAGTATAAAATCCCCAAAATACGGAGAACTTTCATGAAGAGATTCACACCGACTGATGAGCCCCGGAAAAAACTTTTGAATTCTAATTTCAGGAATTTTAAAAACATGGTTTACTTTTTTTACATTAGTAAATATAAAGTAAAGAATGTTACAATTTTATTGATGTATTCTTAATTATACAAAAAAATAAAATTATTAATCTGCTGATTGTCCTATCAGTTCTTTTGCCTGCGCCATCGCCGCCTCTGTGATCTTACTTCCCGAAAGCAACTGTGCAATCTCATTCAGCTTGTCTTCATCGCTTAATGTAATGATTGTAGATTGGGTTTTGCCATTCACATCGTGCTTTATCACTTTATAATTGTGGTTCCCTTTTGCCGCGACCTGCGCCAAATGAGAAATAACAATCAGCTGCATGTCTTTTGACATTTCCCGCATCAGATTTCCGATTTCTTCTGCGACTTTTCCTGAAACACCGGTATCGATTTCGTCTAAAATAAGTGTTGGCAACTCATCGCTTTCAGCAATAATTTTTTTCACCGCCAACATAACCCTTGATCTTTCCCCGCCGGAAATGGCGGTCTGAATCGGTTTTAACGGAAACCCGGAATTGGCCTGAAATAAAAGCTGAATGTTTTCTTTCCCAAACAGATTAAATTCTGCAGCATCTGTAAGCTCAATATCTACTTTCGCCTTCTCAAGCCCCAGTTTTTTAAGCAAATCTTCGGCTTTTTTAATAAAAACGGGGATACTTTTTTTCCTGTTTGCGGCAAGCTTTTCAGCCATTGCCTGAAGCAATTTTTGTTTTTCCGAAATATTTTTCTCGATCTCTGCAATGAGCGCTTCGGTTTCTACAGTTCCTTTCTGATCTCCTGCCAACTGATCTCTGATCTGTCTTAATTCTTCAAGATCAGAAACATTATGCTTCAAAAATAATGCATTGATTCTGTTGTTAAGCTCAGACAAAAGTGCCAGATTTTCAGGATTTATTTCAATATTCTCCGCTTCATTTTCCAATTCGGAAATAATATCTTTCAACTCTACAAAAGAGCCTTCTAGCCGCGTATTGAGTTCTGAAAAAGCGTGGGAAACTTCTGCAATTCTTGAAAGCTTGTTTTTAGCTTCATTAAAAAAAGATAAAATCCCGATTTCTTCCTGATGAAACCTGGACAAAAGCTGCGCCAGATTTTCGGAGATCATTCCGGCATTTTCCTGAACGGAAAGCTGGTTTTGCAGCTCTTCATAATCGATATCATCCAGCTGTAATTCTTCAAGCTCATTAAGAAGAAATTGCTTGTAATCACTCTCTTTATTGCTTTCCAAAAGCTGGTTCCGATATTTTTTGAGCTGTGTGTTTAGACTTTGAAATTCTGAAAATTCGTACTTATATTCTTCAATGATCTTTCTATTTTCTGAAAGCCCGTCGATGATTTTAAACTGATAACCGGCCGTAAAAAGATTGGACGTTTCAAACTGGGAATGGATATCGATCAGCTGCGAAGAAAGTTCTTTCAGGACATCTAAAGTTACGGGTACATCATTGATGAATGCCCTGGATTTTCCGGAAGGTAAAATTTCACGTCTGATAATTGTCTGATGCTCATAATCGAGATCATTTTCAATGAAAAATTTTTTGAATTGATTATTAAGCTCAAATTCTGTCTCAACAATGCTTTTTTCTTCAGTTTTGGAGATTGATTTCAGATCTGCTCTTTCCCCCAGAATTAATCTGAGCGCCCCCAGAATAATTGATTTTCCGGCTCCTGTTTCTCCCGTAATAACCTGTAAACCGTTCTTCAGAGACACTTCGAGGGCATCAATGAGCGCAAAATTTTTAATATAGATTCTTGAAAGCATAAATCAGAAGCAGATACATTAGTTCTGCAAATATAAAATTTTAGAATTCAGAATTCAAAAATCAAGCCCCTTACTTCCATTTATTCCATTTGCTTTCAGAATATTTTGGGGCAAGAGTAGTCATTAATTGTTTAAGATCACCAATCACAAGTCCGCCGTTATTTCCTGAATTGAAGATATTGAAGATTTCATCGCTCTTATTATCGGTAAACAGATTGAAGTAATAATTCTGCTGGAATGAGTTTTCGTACGTTTTAAGCTGCATGAGTGCATCAAAAATAATTTTCTTTCCCTGTGTCTGATCCTGATTGAACAGATTATCCAAACCTGCTCTGTGGTACGTATAAAATGTTGAACGCAACTGGCTCATATTGGGATTTAAAATTTCACCGATTAAGATTGACCGGCTTCTGGGATCATTAATCTGGCCCCATCCCTCATAATTTCTGTTTTGAGAATTCTGAGCAATCTGTTGCGCTTTTGAAAACCACTGCGTTCCTCCGGAAGACTGAAAACTGTCTGCATCATATCCCAAAATAAGATATACATAAAAGCTGATCACATCAATAAGGTTTTTACCGGAAAACTGTCTTTCATTAAATATAAGGTTTTCGTTTTCTACATATTCAAAAGCGAATTTGGTATCCTGCAGATTGAGCAGCGGAGATTCGTATGAGGAGCTGTACACGGGACGAACTGCCTGTACAACGATGCTTCCTTTAAACCTGTTTCCGTCTCTTTCACTGAGGACTATTGCAAAATTTGACTTTATTTTTTCGAAGTTCTGAAGTTTTTTCCCCGTCCAGCTTGTATTATTGATAAAATCTTTGAGACTTTTTTCCAACGCTTTATAGGTTTGCTGATTACTCCCGCCCAATTGCTGGGAATTGACCTGTACCGTTGCTAAAAGTTCCTGAGAAAAACTGATGTTAAAGAATAAAAGCAGGATAAGAAGTATGATATTTTTTTTCATTATACATTTAAAGATTGAGAACGGAAATTTATTAAAATTATTTTAAAAGTTGAGCTTCAATGCAATCGAGAATGTCTTTTGCTACATTTTCTTTTGATTTGAGATCAAATTCTTTTTTTTCTGTTTTGGTGAATATTTTTATTTTGTTGGTATCTTTTTTAAAACCGGCTCCTTCATCACGCAGTGAATTGAGAACGATCATATCAAGATTTTTTTTGAGCAGTTTTCCTTTTGCATTTTCCTCTTCGTTCTGCGTTTCTAAAGCGAATCCTACTAAAAACTGATGTATTTTTTTCTCTCCCATTGTTTTCAGAATATCAGGGTTTTTTATAAGCTCTATGGTAAAAATATCTTCATTTTTCTTGATCTTTTCAGTAGCGACCTCTTTTGGGGCATAATCTGCCACTGCTGCACTTGCAATTCCGATATCTATGGCGTCATAAAACTGAAGTACCTTTTCCAGCATTTCTTTTGCAGAGGTAATCCTGTGGAGTTGTATATTTTCATTTTTAATATTCAAAGACGTAGGTCCTGAAATTAAAATGACTTTGGCTCCTCTTTTTGCAGCTTCTTCGGCTAATGAAAACCCCATTTTTCCTGAAGAGTGATTTCCGATAAACCGTACAGGATCAAGTGCTTCGTAAGTAGGTCCTGCCGTAATAAGAACCGTTTTCCCTTCCAGAGATTTGTTCTGATCTGCATTGAAAAAATCTTTTACTGCTTTGGAAATCGTTTCCGGCTCTGCCATTCTTCCCTGCCCGATTAATCCACTCGCCAATTCACCACTTTCCGCAGGAATTATTATATGTCCGAAATCTTCTGCCATCTCTAGATTTTGCTGCGTTGAAGGATGTTGATACATATCCAGATCCATCGCAGGAGCAATAAAAACGGGACATTTTGCAGACATATATGTAGCGATGACCAGATTATCACATATCCCGTGAACCATTTTAGCTAAAGTATTTGCCGTACACGGAGCCATGATTATAATATCTGCCCAAAGAGCCATTTCCACATGGCTGTTCCAGGTTCCGTTTTCGCTATAAAAATCTGTATAGACCGGGTTTTTTGATAAGGTTGACAAACTGAGTTTGGTCACAAAATGTTCTGCATCCGGAGACATAATCACCTGAACTTCCGCTCCTTTTTTTACAAAATCTCTGATCAGAAAATGAATTTTATAGGCTGCAATTCCGCCAGAAACCGCAATGAGAACTTTTTTCCCAGAAACACTCATGAAGATTATTTTAAAGCACTAAATTACTTATTTTTTAACAATAGACGCCGTAAAACAGCAAAGGTCATAAAAGAAAATTTCTTTTATGACCTTTGTGTATCAAAAACAGGTATTTATTTCTGTTTCTCTTCAGTCTTTCTGAAGTAAATATCATCATCTAACCATTCCTGGATGGCGATAGAAGTTGGTTTTGGAAGTTTTTCGTAATGTTTGGAGATTTCAATCTGCTCTCTGTTTTCAAAAACTTCTTCCAATGTGGAATTGTGAACGGCAAACTCATCTAATTTGTTGTGCAGCTCCGTACGGATTTCTGCATTGATCTGCTCAGCTCTTTTCCCCATGATAACAATCGCTTCATAGATTGAATCTACTTTACCTTCAATCTTATCTTTATCGTAAGTAATGGTATTTACTTCTGCTTTTGTATCTTTTACGCTCATTTTCAGAAAATTATTTTATTAATAAGGTGGCAAATTTACGAATTATCTTTGGATCTTGAAAGTCGCTGCGGGAGGAGGCGTCTGTAACGCCGCGCTGTCTCTCTGGATCTGCATTGCCTGCTTTTCATTGGCTACCTGATCCTTGATCTGCTGTTCCGTTTTTGTCTGCTCTGCCAATTTATCCGCTGCCTTTTTTTGCTTAGCCGTTAAAACCGCAACTCTCGCTTCGGTTTGTTTTTTTACAACCGCAAAATCTTTCTTTTCTTTTTCCAGTTTCTCTCTCAGCTCTACAGCTGTTTTAGAATATTCCGTATTAGGAAGTTCTTTTTCAACCTGTCTTGAAAAAGACAATGCATTATCGATACGCTCTTCTTTCAAGTCATAGATCGAATTCTGAGCAAGAAGATATTTTGACTTCATCATATAATCATAGATCTTCGGACGAAGTTTTGTACTTGGAAAATCTTCCAGAACATTTTCAAAAGCAGCAGAAGTAGATTTATAATCTGCTATTTTAAAATACTGTCTCGCGTTTTCGTACGCCTTGAATTCTAATTTATAAGAAAGCTCATCAATTAAAGTACTGATGTTTTTTGATCTCTCGGAATTGGGATAATTATTAAGAAAATCCTGAAGTTCGTTGATCGCCAATTCTGTGCTCGACTGATCTAGATTATAATCCATAGAACCCTCGTAATAACACAGCGCAGACATATAAGAAGCCTCTTCTTTTCTGTTGTCCTGCGGAAAGCTTACGGCAAAGTTTTTAAACTGATTTCCCGCCAGTCTGTAGTTTTTATCATAATAATTTGCATATGCAGAATTAAAAACCACATTTGGGGCATCATCTGTACCGGCCACCAGATTGGGAAGCCTGTCATATAATGCCAATGCATTTTTCCATTTCTTTTTTGCGAAGTTTTCGTTGGCTGCTTTCAGGATAAAAGTTTTATCCGCACTCTTCATGGCTTTATCTTGCTGGCTTGTGCATGCCGAAACTACAGCTATGGCAAAAATACCTAAAATATATTTTTTCATATAAAAATTCAACAGTTTCCGGATTTTTACCGTTCTAACTAATTTGCAAAAATATAACTTTTTTGTTAATAGATTTTTTTTTATGATTATTTAACGCAAATTAGTCGGCTGCATATCCTAAAACCGCAAAAACAATCATTAAAAGATTGACCCTTACTTTTTTTTCTGCTTCTTTGTGATAAGAATCCTGATCCTTATGCGGAACATGCAGCTCGTAAAAATTTTTATTTCTGATGACAAATAAAGTAGACCCGATAATGGTGGTGAGAATATCTTCCGGTTTTGGGGTAAAGGTAAAAACTCCCGATGTCACGCCTTTTTTAATGACCTCATCCAGTTTTTTTACAAATAACTGATAAAAATCGAGAAGCTCATCTTTAAGGTTTTCGGTATGGCGCAATTCCTGGGTAACAAAACCGTGAAAATAATTGTATTTAAACAATTGGGAAACAATATATTTTATCATCTCTCTCAGCTGCATTTCCGGTTTTCCGTCTTTAATGGTATCTGCAAATTCCGAAAAATTTTCTCTGGTCTTTAAAACCCTGTACTGATAAAGGTAAGACATCATTTTTTCTTTAGATCCAAAGTAATAAGAAATCATCGCTACATTGATGTTTGCTTTTGAACAAATATCCCGTACCGACGTTCCTTCGTATCCTTTTTTAGCAATCAGTTCTTCAGCAATATCCAGGATATGGATCTGTTTATCTGTAAATTTTTTCTTCATTACGTGTTATTTGAGTAAAGTTAAGAAATTTTAACACAATCATAAACGTCTGTTTAATATTTTCTATCTATTTCAGTTTTTGTAATTTTGATGATGGAGTTTTTTGATTTTCATCATCACAAAATAAATATACCTACCGGAATTTACAATGTAAATTTCAAAGCTATTCTCCCTGAAAACCTGTACTCAGTTGGAATTCATCCTAAAGACATCAATCCTCAAGGTATTGAAGATCAATTGCAATGGGTAAGAAATAGTATTACTGAAAACTGTTTTGCAATCGGAGAATGCGGTTTAGATCGCCTTATCTCCATAGACCAAAAAATTCAGGAAGAAGTTTTTTTAAAGCAGATTGAAATTTCAAACGAACTGAAAAAGCCTTTAATCATCCATTGTGTCAGAAAATTTTATGAGGTAATTTCTTTCAGGAAAAAAGCAGAACAGCCTATGATTATTCATGGTTTTCACAAAAAACAAAAGATTGCGGAAGATCTCCTGGACAATAATTTTTACCTGAGTTTTGGAAAAGCTGTTTTGGATGATTTATCTTTGCAGGATACTGTAAAAAAGGTTCCTTTAGACCGATTATTTTTGGAAACTGATGATGCTGATTTCAGCATTTCAACATTATATCAGAAGGTTTCGGAAATAAAAAATATATCAATTGAGCAACTCAATAGGCAGATTGTAGAAAATTTAGAGACAATAAAAAATGGATAAGTTTTGGCTGGAAAGAACAGAGCTTCTGATTAAAGAAGAAGGGGTAAAAAGATTGCAGAATGCATCAATTCTGGTGGTTGGTTTGGGTGGTGTAGGTTCTTTTGCCGCTGAATTCCTGGCACGATCAGGTGTGGGAAAAATGACCATTGTAGATGGGGATACTGTAGATATTACCAATATCAACCGACAGCTTCCTGCATTGCATTCTACCGTAGGAAAACATAAGGTGGAAATTGTTGCCGAGAGGTTGATGGATATCAATCCGAATCTGGAATTAATAAAAATCAATGAGTTCCTGAACCCTGAACGGATGGATGAAGTGCTGGATTCCGGTACATTTGATTATATTCTTGACTGTATCGACAGTGTGACCCCGAAAGTAGCCCTTATTATCGCCGCCAAAAGAAGACGCATTAAAGTTGTAAGCTCGATGGGAGCCGGAGGAAAAAGCGATCCTGCCAAAGTAATGGTGAGAGACATCAGCAAAACACAGGAATGCTATCTTGCCAAACAGGTCAGAAAAAGACTGAAAAAAGAAAAAATAGATAAAGGAATCCGCTGTGTATTTTCCAACGAAATACAGGATGAAGACAGCCTCAAAATGACTGACGGAAGCAATTATAAAAGATCCTTTTACGGTACAATAAGCTATATTCCCGCTATATTCGGGTTGTATGCAGCCGCAGAGGTAATTAATCATTTAGTCAAAAAGTCTGATGCAGAATTTTAAATATCCTGCGGAGGAAAAACTTAAGAAAAAGAACGAGATCACCTTGCTTTTTGAGAAAGGCAAGTGGAAAAACTTTGAAAATCTGAGGATTATCGTTTTGAAAAACCATCCGGAAATCCTGACAGATCATGTTAAAATAGGAGTATCCGTCTCTAAAAGATATTTTAAAAAAGCAGTGCACAGAAACCGCATCAAAAGGTTACTGAGAGAATGTTACCGATTGCATAAAGATCTTTTCAAAGAAGCTTTTGGTGAAAAAACCATTGCGATGCTGTTTTGGGTTTCTCCTGAGCTCCCACAAAAATTCCAACAGGTTGAAGAGCAGTTTATCAAACTGTGTCAGACGCAGAAGAAGTCTTGATTCATCTTAATATATTTTTGTAGCTTTAAAGGCTAATGATGATTTATTATGCTGGATCAAATTCCTTATTTACCCTATTTACTAAGCGCATTTATCGGAATCGGTTTGGCTGCGGCATCCGGTTTCAGGGTTTTTCTGCCGATGTTTGCAGTAAGTCTTGGCACGTATTTTCACTGGATCCCTGTTCATGAAAGCTTTGATTGGCTTTCAGGGCTTCCTGCGCTATTACTACCGGTATTGCGACCGTAGTTGAAATTTTAGCTTATTATATCCCTTTTGTTGATCATTTGCTGGATACGATTTCTATTCCGATGGCGACGGCAGCAGGCTCCATCTTATTTGCAAGCCAGTTTGCAGAGTTAGGAGCATTTCCTCAATGGGCTTTAGCGTTGATTGCAGGTGGCGGAACCGCTGCAACCATCAGTTCGGGATTCGCGGGAATCCGGGCAGCATCAACAGCGACTACAGGCGGACTCGGAAATTCTGTTGTGGGCACTACCGAAACGGCAGGTGCTGGAATTATGACTTTTTTAGCTGTTACCGCTCCTATATTGGCTGCAGTTCTGGCAATTGCAGCAATTATCACTGTGATTATTTTAGGACGTAAAGCCTGGCGAAAGCTGAAGCAGAAAAAAGAAACCTTCAAGAATTTATAAAAAACGGCAGAACAATTCTGCCGTTTTCTATTTACTATTAATTTTTATTTCGATTGTCTTTTATTTCTTTAATTCTCTCTTCGAAATATTCTTTTTTATCGGGAAACTTGTTAGATAAAATTAAAAATGCATTTACTGCCTTTGAATATAGCTTTTGCTCGATATACAGATTCGCTAACGTTTCGGTCATTAAATGGGAAATATCATCTGTTTTTTCTTTGACGACAAAACTGACCTCATCTTTTAACTGACTTATTTTAGGGTTATTTTCTATAAATGATTCAATTACTTTGTTTTTGATTTCCGTTTTATCAATAAGCGTTTCTTCTGTACGGTCTATTTTCAGCCAGTTTTGCCAAGTATTGATAAATCCGGGAACGTTGCTGTCATTCACAACCGGCGCAGCATTATTTTCCCGATTTTTCTTATCTGATGTCTTTTGTTTTTGATCTGCTGTAAACGATGATCCCAAACTTGCGATATCTGAACCGAAAAAAGAAACATTCATTACGGGAACTTCGTCATCATCTTTAAGATCATTTTCCTTTACAGTCAATTCTTTATCTTCCGAAACAATAGGTTTGTCTTCAACCGGAGTTTCTACTTTCTCTTCTGCTTCCTGAACTATATTTTGCTGTTTTGGAGAATCACCTATTTTTAGGGTTTCTGTATTGGAGGGAGGATTTTCTTGTGATTTACCTATAAAAGCATCCGGAGTGTGGGACTCAAAACGCATCGGTTTCCATGAAGACTGTGCTTCCGGCTGCGGTTTGGCTTCTGGGATATTTTCTGTATTCTGAATAGTTTCCGCATTTTCCTTTTCGGCGTTATCCGAAGTTTCAGCTGATGGTTTTTCTGTTTTTAAAGGTTTTTCTTCCTGTTTAATCACTTCAAAAGACTGAGTTTCGGAAAAACTGATCTCATGATTCATCGTTTCTTCCTGAACCTCTTTTTTCTCGTCGGCGATTTCTTTTTTGGCCTTCATCTTCTTTTCAACTTCCTCAATCAGACGGCGCATCTCATCTTCGTGCTTGTTGATGTATGATTTTTGAGGAGCCTGAACCGGAATGTTTTCGGAAACTTTCGCTTCAATCTTAACTTCCGGAAGGAAAGAATCTGTTCCGTGGAAGCTTAATTCTGAATCTGTATTGATTTCTTCTTGCGTTTTCTCAGAAGTAATGTTTTCATCTTCAATAATCCGCTCTGTGTTTAAAATCGGTGCGATTTTTTCTTCAGGAGCGGGTTTTTCTTCAATAAGGGATGCTTCTGTTTCAGAAGCTAATGAAGATATTACGTGAAAACTTATTTCAGACGGGGTTTTCAGATCTGAGAAGTTTTTTTCTTCATTGATCGTGAGTTCAGGATGTACAATAGTTTCAGCATTTTCCGGGATATTTTCTTCCTGAATTGGTTTTTCAGAAGTTTCCGGCTGCATTGCAGAGAAGCTGTTTTCTTTTGAATCTGTATCTTTTAAAATCTGTTCGTCATTTTTAACAATCTCTTCTGATATTGCAGGTGAAGATTTTTGGGTAACAATCACACCAGATTCTAAAGTAGATTCCAGATCAATGGTTTCGTTATGATCTTCATTGAGAAAGTTTTCTTCTCCGGGGAATAAGATCCTGTTTCGCTCGCCGTCAACGGTAATATGCTTAACGATAGGTTTTAGCGATTGCGATGCCTTCAGTGCAGCGGCTTCATAATCATGTTTCGGGGAGAAACGGTTTTCTTCTGTTTTTACTTCTCTTTTGTCATTTTCCTTTTGCTGTTCTGTCGGTTTAGCAGTTGCTTCAACGACAGCTTCAGGTTGTTTTTCAACAGGGGGTAGTTTTGGCTGCTGCTGAGTTTTCCCGTTGATGAGCTGATACAGAATTTTTTTATCGGTCGTGTAAGCCGCAGTTGTAGAAAGCACTTTCTGATAATTCTCTTTATCATAAAGGTGAACCCCATACAAATGCAACGCTCTGATATTCTGAATATAAGGAAAAGAATTGATTTCATTCTTCAAAAGTGCAATGTCTTCTGACTGAATGTTTTTCGGATTTTTTAATAATTCTAAAACTCTAGTATTCATCATCTTACCAATTGGCTACAATATCGTTAAATATTTTATTAATAATTCTTTCTGTAACAATTTTCACTTGTGAAACTTCAATGTCGTTTTGTGAAAGGTTGCTGTTGAAAACTGCTTCGTCACTGTAGGTCCTGTCAAAGCTCACATCGGGATGCAGCTTGTTTTCATAGTGCACTTTTACGGTAATCGTCAGTTTGTTCTGAGATTCCTGAATAATACCTCCTGCAGGAGTATTCTGGGTATTTGAGCTGATGGTTGTAGGCGTGATGGAGTAATCGGTGATTTCACCCTCGATCAGGATATCCGGATTTTCTTTGGTTCCTTTTAGCGTTGTTCTCTGCAAAAATCTGTTCTGAATATCTGTAGAAAACTGCTGAGACAAAGTGGGATTGACCAAAGGTGCATTATTCGGAAATTCATTAATCTGAACTGTTTTTTCATCCGTTAAAGACGATCCTGTAAAACTATAGCACGAGTTTAAAAGCCCGGTGCCAATCAATAAAAATAAAAACCTTTTCAGCTGATTCATAAAATTTTAATATTTTTCCTGGATTCCTATTTCTGTGATTTCGTCATATTCTATCTGTTGCATTGCGTGTTCAAATGCAAAATATTTTGAGGTATATAAAAACGGCATGGTAAGGAAGATACCAATTCCGCAGAGAATAATCCCTAGCTGCGAGAGAATACCTAATACGAATGAGAATAAAAATATAGACAGTAAATTATTTTTTGTCATCACTCTAGACGCATTCCACGCCGTTTTGATATCGGTAATGCCTTTGAAAGAGATGAGTGCAGGAATATAGAATCCTTTTAATAGAAAATATACAATCACGACATAAAAAACGATAAAATAAGGAATGAAAAACAGCATGGATAAAGGTGCTGCATCAGAATGATCGCCCTGAAACATTAAAATCGCCGGGAAAAAGATGATCATTGGAATATAAAATACAAGAAAGCCTCCAATCATGATCAGCTGTAAAATAAAATACGGCGTAAAATTATCAAAATTAAAAATCTCACCGGGACTTGCCAGTTGGCCTTTATTTACCTTTCTGAGATATTTATAAAAATTCCCCACTCCTAAAAGACCACAGAATGGAATGATAGACATGACAATACAACAGAGTAATGCAACAAGGATATTTCCGAAATCTTTTTTAAGAAGTTCGAAGCCTTTGCTCATGTATTCACTCATTTTGAAATTGATTGGCTTTGCATTAAAGTTTACATTCATAATTTGATGTTAGTCTTCTAAGTTATATTGTTTTATTTTTCTGTATAATGTTCTTTGTGAAATCCCCAGTTCATCTGCTGCTCTGTTCCTGCGTCCGTTATGTTTTTCCAACGCTTTGACGATCAAATCTTTTTCATTATTCTGAAGAGACAAAGATTCCGGTCTGTTTTCTTCTATTTCAATGTCTTCAAAATCTTCAAAATGGTCGTCAGAATTAGAAATAATGGTCGGAGTCTGAATGGCAGGATTGTTATTTTCAAAATACAATAATGAGTTTGAATTACCAGACTGCTGTGTTTCAGGGGTATAAATCCTGTTTATTAAATTCTTTTCCTGATTGCTCAAATCATTTGTGCCCCTGTTTTTTATGAGTTCCGAAGTTAATGATTTTAAATCATTTATATCATTCCGCATATCAAAGAGAATTTTATACATGATTTCTCTTTCATTGCCAAAATCGGTCTGCTTCTGTCCTTGAGGAGTGTTAACGACCATTGGCAAATGCGCATCCATCGGAATATATTCGGTGAGTTTGGCCACCGTTACACTTCGTTCTCTCTCTACTACCGTCATCTGCTCTACCAGGTTTCTCAGCTGTCTTACATTTCCGGGAAAAGCATAATTTTCTATATAATGAACAGCGCTTGGTTCTAAAACCAGTTCCGGCATTCTGTATTTTTCGGCAAAATCGATCGCAAATTTTCTGAAAAGCAAATGCACATCTCCTTTTCTTTCTCTCAAAGCAGGCATATCAATCTGAACGGTATTCAGACGGTAAAACAAATCTTCGCGGAAACGCCCGTCGTGGATGGCCTTCATCATATTGACATTGGTAGCGGCCACAATTCTTACATTGGTTTTCTGTACCTGTGAAGAACCTACTTTCATAAATTCGCCACTTTCCAAAACCCTTAAAAGACGGACCTGAGTCTGCAAAGGCAGCTCTCCCACTTCATCCAAAAATATGGTACCACCGTCTGCAACCTCAAAATATCCTTTTCTGGTTGCTGTAGCACCGGTGAAAGCTCCTTTTTCGTGCCCGAAAAGCTCGGAGTCTATGGTTCCTTCAGGAATGGCACCACAGTTGACGACAATATATGGCTGATGTTTTCTTTTCGATTCCGAATGTATGATTTTTGGGATAAATTCTTTCCCGACGCCGCTTTCCCCGATGACCAATACTGAAATATCGGTGGGTGCTACCTGAACTGATTTTTCCAGCGCACGGTTGAGTGCAGGAAAGTTTCCGATGATTCCGAAGCGGTTTTTTATATTTTGAAGTTCGTTACTCATGAGTCATTTAGATTATTGATGATGATGCAGCTGTATTTGCTGCAGGTTTTTACGTTATTTAAGTTGTTTGTACACTGTATTCTAACTTAAATCTTCCAAATAATCTTTGTTTCTGATTTTCGAAACTTTAGTTTTAAAATATATGATTCCGGCAAAACCGAAATGTTTGCTACGATTTTCAAAATTCCTTAGAATATGATCATGCCGCTCATTTTCAGATAAAATATTTTCCGGGTAATCTGTCTGAAATGCCGCTTTATATCTGATGACAGAAAAAATTCTATTGAAACTTTCAGAAGCACTTTCTCTTTGATGTATCGTGATAAAACCGTTTGTTTTTTCAGGATCGTATTGCTCTTTACCTATTTCCCCACAGTGGATTCCTAAAATGGTTTTGTAAACGTCACAAAGCTGTGCATAGTCATTATTCTCAGTGGGACAGGTTGTGCTCTGTGCCGGAATATTGCTGCATATGATGACCAATAAAACACTGAGGCAATATTTATGAAATTTCTCCATGGTTTATTTGGTTATTAATTTAATGACAATGAGTTAAACTATATTAGATTACGGTTTCTCCTAAAAGTGTGCCTTGTGTATTGTCATATACAAAAACATCCACAATGTCACCCAGCTTCTGACCTTCCAGCATATTAAAAACACATACAGCATTTTGGGAATTTCTTCCTTTCCACTGGTTTTTGTTCTTTTTTGATATGCCTTCAATTAAAACCCGGTGAACACGGCCCACATAACCCTGCATTCTTTTTCGCGACAATTCGCCCTGCAAGGCAATCACTTCTGCCAAACGTCTTTGTTTCACCTCAGCAGGAATATCATCTTCCATCTTTTTATGAGCCGGAGTTCCCGGTCTTTCAGAATAAGAGAACATATAGCCGTAATCATATTCCACTTCCTTCATTAAACTCAGTGTATCTTGATGATCTTCTTCAGTTTCGCCGCAAAAACCAATGATCATATCCTGGGAAAACGAAATATCAGGAACGATCTCTTTCGCTTTTTTAATCAAATCTAAATATTCTTCACGGGTATGCTGTCTGTTCATCGCTTCCAGCATTCTGTTGCTGCCGCTTTGTACAGGGAGATGCACATATTTACAGATATTATCATGTTTTGCCATGGTTCTGAATACATCCAGGCTCATATCCTGCGGATTGGAGGTAGAAAACCGGATTCTCATCTGGGGAATAGCTTTGGCAACGGCATCAAGTAGCTTCGAAAAATCAACGGCAGTCGCTTTCTGCATTTCTGATGCTTTGGCGAAATCTTTCTTGGGACCGCCACCGTACCATAAGTAAGAATCTACATTCTGCCCGAGAAGGGTAATTTCTTTATAGCCGCTTTCCCAGAGGCTTTTACATTCTTCTAAAATAGAATGCGGATCGCGGCTTCTTTCTCTTCCTCTGGTAAAAGGAACCACACAGAAAGTACACATATTATCACAGCCTCTTGTAATAGTCACAAAAGCCGTGACTCCGTTTCCGCCTAAACGAACCGGATTGATATCTGCATAGGTTTCTTCTTTTGAGAGAATGACATTGATGGCATCTCTTCCGTCTTCGGTTTCCTTTAAAAGATTGGGCAGATCTCTGTATGCATCGGGACCGACTACCAAATCTACCAGTTGTTCTTCTTCCAGAAACTTGGTTTTTAACCTTTCTGCCATACAGCCTAAAACACCAACGGTCATATTGGGTTTTTGTTTCTTCAGATTTTTAAACTGAGCCAGGCGCATTCTTACGGTCTGCTCTGCTTTTTCACGGATGGAACAGGTATTTAAAAGAATGAGATCTGCTTCTTCTACTTTTAGGGTAGTATTATATCCTTGATCGTTAAGAATGGACGCGACGATTTCGGAGTCAGAAAAATTCATCTGACAGCCGTAGCTTTCCAAAAACAGTTTTTTAGAATTTCCGCTTTTTTCCGCAATGGCAAAAGCTTCGCCCTGTTTGGTTTCGTCTATATATTTGTCTTGCACTGTTATTAAGTTTAAATATTTTGAATCTAATCGCTAAACTCAAATTAGTATGCAAAGATACAAAATCTTGTGACAGAATGGCAGAAGATTATCGGTATCTATTATTGTAAATATTTTGATCTGCTGATCGTCTCATTTCCTCCGCCTGCATTTGAAGATCAAAATTTTGGAGTAGTGGCTGTCTAAGTCTGGTTTTTATAGGGATGCCATTAAAAGTAGCGGGTTGCCATTTTCCTTTTATTCGGGAGAGATCCTTTATAATACTTTTTTTCTCACTTTCAGTATAATCTCCTTCGATTTTAAAATCTTCCATTTCCCCTTTTTCATTTACTACAAACAAAAGAGCAGAACGTTTATCTTCATTTTTGTTTATTCTGGACTGGAAAATAGAGGTTACTTCATTCCCAAAACTTGCCATCCCTTTTGAGTAGACCGGATTTTTTGTTTCATTTTTACGCGGTTCATCTTTCGAATAATATAAATAAAACGGTTTTATTTCAATTTTTGCAATTGCGGCAACAAATTTATCCTGTTCTTTTGCCGGGATCCATCTTTTCAGGTTAGGAATCAATTTGCGACTGATATCAAATGCACATTTATTTTTTTGAATTTTTATACTGTCGAAATCTTTAACATAATTAATACTTGAATCTTCATTGACAAGAACTTGAACCGTATATTCTTCTGCAATATTTTCACAAGGGGGAATATTTTGTTCTTTAACAATTTTTACCATCTCTTTATTCAACCCGTCTATTCCTCCTATATAGAAATTCTGACCCATAGGATATTGGCCTAAAACCTCTTTCTGTGCGAAGATTTGATTCGCTGAAATAATACAAATAAGTAATATAATACGATTTATCATCATGTTTATTTAAAATTATTTAATATCACTTATCATCGACATTAACAAGAACACTATATTTTTTTTCATCATCACTGAGTTACAAATCTGTCGTTATAGACGTTAAATTCATTTTAATTTTAATTTGAGAAGATACGGCTTTGCCATTACAGGTTGCCGGAATCCAGTTTTTTTTAATTCTTCTCACAATATATTTCATATCGTCAAAGAAAATCTCACTGTTGGAAACTTTCGGGGAACCCTCTATATGGGTTACCTTTCCGGTTTCGTCGATGGTTAGAGTAAAGGTAAAATCTCCGTTCAGCACATAAAACTCAGAGTTGAGATAGTCATACATGTACTTTTTCAGCATTTCTTTATAAACCGGGATACCACCCTCAAAATCAACCGCCTTGAAATCTTTACAATTCTTCACCGCGACCTGCAGTAAAGGTTGCTGAATGTCTATTTTTAAAATACTCTTGTTGTTTTCGGTGATCATATTGTGATCGTCTCTTTCTTCAACATCATACTGCGCAAATGCAATATTTGAGATGAAAATTGCTAAAAATAATGCCAGTGTTTTCATAAGTTTATTTTTAATAAAACAAAATTACGGCAAAAAAAGAAACCTCACAGAATTGCAAAGTTTCTTTTAAAATATTTTTAGGGTTGAATTAGATTATTTCAATCTGATTTCTCAATAAATCTTCAAACTCATCTCTTTTTCTGATCAGGTGTGCTTTTCCGTCCAGAAAAAGAACTTCTGCAGGCTTTAATCTGGAGTTAAAATTAGAACTCATCTCAAAACCGTAGGCTCCTGCGGTATGAAAAGCCAAAATATCTCCTTCTCTCACTTCATTCAGCTTCCGGTCCCACGCAAAAGTATCTGTCTCACAGATATTTCCCACAACCGTATAAATTCTCTCTGCACCTTTCGGGTTTGATAAATTTTCTATCGTATGGTACGAATCGTAGAACATCGGGCGGATTAAATGATTAAATCCTGAATTAACTCCCACAAAAACGGTTGCCGTTGTCTGCTTGATCACATTTGCTTTTACCAGAAGGTAACCGCTTTTCCCGACAAGGAATTTTCCCGGCTCAAACCAAAGCTCAAATTTTTTACCCGTCTCCTTTGAAAAATCGGAAATGGCCTTTTCTACTTTTTTGCCCAACGCTTTCACATCAGTTTCCAGATCACCGTCCTGATAAGGAATTTTGAACCCGCTTCCCATATCGAGGTATTTCAGATTCGGGAAATGCTCAGACAATTCCAGCATAATTTCCAGGGCCTGTAAAAATACTTCCGGATCTTTGATCTCGCTTCCGGTATGCATATGAAGGCCTTCTACATTAAGATTGGTGCTTTTCATCACTCTTTCGATATGACGAACCTGGTGAATTGAAATCCCGAATTTACTATCGATATGTCCTGTGGATATTTTATAATTTCCTCCGGCAAAAATATGCGGATTGATCCTTACCAAGATAGGATAGGTATTTCCATATTTGTTCCCAAACTGCTCAAGAATTGAAATATTATCGATGTTGATATGCACGCCGAAGGTCATCGCCTCCTCAATCTCTGCTAAATCGACACAATTGGGTGTAAATAATATTTTTTCCTTTGAAAATCCTGCTTTTAAACCCAGTTTCACTTCATTGATGGACACACAATCCAGAGAAGCACCCAGGTTTTTAATATATTTTAAAATATTGATGTTGGTTAAAGCTTTCGCAGCGTAAAAAAACTTGGTGTGTTTTAAAAAAGAAGAGGTCAGTTTTTCGTATTGATTTTTAATAGATTCGGCATCATAAACATACAACGGGGTGCCAAATTCGTGGGCAATCTTTAATAATTCTTTTGAGTTCATAATCTTAATTTAACATAAAAAAAGCAGATTCTTCGAGAAGAGCCTGCCATAATATTTCATTTTTATGCAACACAACTCTTTTAGGTATTCCAAACCTTTGAAAACTTTACAGCTCCCTTTTTACCGGTTTGTTTTTGTTTAAAATTTTGCATCGCTAATTTTTTTCTTTGGCAAAAATACTATTTATTTTGAGAATATGAATTTGAATGCTCATATTATTGAAATTCAATAATCAATAACTCAACGGAACAAAGATTATTTAGGCATCGGCAAGGTCTCAAAATCGCCACGAAGCAGGGCCAGTTGTAAGTCATTGGTTACATCTGAAGTAGATAAAGGCAGATCAATTTTTAATTTTGAAATTTTACTGAGCGTCTGTATTTGCGTAAAAAGCTCATAGAAACCGTAAGAAACCAACTTTCCGTTTTCAATGATTAAAAATAATTTCTCACCCAATTTTCTTCCTAAACCTAACCAAAGCTCATTTCTTTTTTTGAAATCTATTTTTTTCTTAAATGCATTAACATCCTTAAACTCTTCAATTTTACTGATAAACTGCACCGCTTTTGAGCCCTGCGTAAATGATTTGAATTTAAGGATAGGTTTCTCGAGCTTATTGATCGTATTTTTTTCAACAATATACTGATCGTTTCTAAAATATAGCCCAAATGGAAGAATCTCTTTTTTCTTCGTATTTTTTGAATTTAATATGAGCTTGGCAATAAGATCACTTCCCGTGAGCTCAAAATGAATCTGTTCTGTTTCCTGCTGAATATTTTCGTATTTTTTGGATTTGGAATTGAACAGCTTTTTAGAAAACTTATTGATATCATACACATACTCTGAAAAAATAATCTTGCCCTCTTCATTTTGAAAATAAACGAATCCTTTCTCACTGGGAAGATCCTGAGTCAACAGTTTAATTTTGTTGATATAAGACTTTGCATTGGTTTCATCATGCTGCTCCTGAATGATCTCATTTTCAGTATCTTTTGAGACCAATAGTTTGAAAAGTTCCAGAGTGGCTCTTGCATCACCATCTGCTCTGTGTTGATGTGTAATCGGAATGCCTAAAGAACGTACCAGTTTCCCTAAAGAATAGCTTACCTCATCCGGAATGAGTTTTTTGGCTAAAGGAATGGTATCTAAAGTATTGATTTTAAAATCGTAACCAAGCCTTTGAAAAGACTGGCGAAGCATTCTGTAGTCAAAATCGATGTTATGCCCAACCAAAGTCGTGTTTTCAGTAATTTCAATGACTCTTTTTGCAATTTCGTGAAACTTTGGAGCTGTTTTCACCATTTTGGGGGTAATATTCGTCAGCTTCTGTACAAAAGGGGTAATATCACTTTCAGGATTGACAAGGGAAATAAACTGATCGACAATTTTTTGCCCATCATATTTATAAATGGCAATATCTATAATGCATTCTTTTCTGTAACCTGCACCATTACTTTCTATATCTATAACTGAATACATTTATATGCAAACTATAACTTTAATCCTCAAAACCAAACTTTTTTAATGGCAATTTTGCTAAAATAATAAAATTACGTTTAAAAACCCAAAAAGAATGCTTCTGCCGCTAATTATCTTTTTCTGCCTCCTAAACCAAACATTCCCAAAAGTGCTTTTGCACCTTCTCTCATTAAAGTATTGGCAAATGTTCTTCCCGCTCTGCTCTTTAAAACCTGTTCAAACATTCCGGGCTCTTCTTTCACCGGTTTGGTTTTCTGATTGGGTGCAGAATTCTGGACAGCCTGTTCCATTCTGCCGGCTAAAATTTCGTACGCAGATTCACGATCGACCGCTTTTTCATATTTTTCCACCAACGCAGAATTCCCGGTCAGCTCAGAAATTTCAGAATCCTTTAAAACATCCATTCTTGATTCTGGAGAAATCAGATACGTATGAACTAACGGAGTAGGAATCCCTTTTTCATCCAAAGCCGTTACAAAAGCTTCCCCAATTCCTAAATTTTGAATCAAAGTGGATGCATCGTAAAATTCTGTGGTAGGATAATTTTCAACCGCTTTTGAAATTTCTTTTTTATCTTTTGCCGTAAAACCTCTCAAAGCATGCTGAATTTTTAATCCCAGCTGTGAAAGTACATTTTCCGGAACATCTCCCGGAATCTGGGTAATAAAATAAATTCCGACACCTTTTGAACGAATCAGTTTGACCATTGTTTCAATCTGCGAAACAAGCGCTTTGGAAGATTCATCGAAAATCAAATGCGCTTCATCAATGAAAAGAACCAGCTTTGGCTTTCCGCTGTCGCCTTCTTCTGGAAATGTCATATAAATTTCCGCAAAAAGTGAAAGCATAAAAGTTGAAAACAATTGAGGCTTACTTTGAATATCGGCAACCCGCAGAATATTCACCACGCCTTTTCCATCTCTCTGTTCTAATAAATCATGAACATCAAAGCTTAATTCTCCAAAAAAATCAGCAGCTCCTTGCTGTTCCAAAGCAACAATTGACCGAAGAATAGTTCCCAAAGATGCGGAAGCGATTGATCCGTAATTTGCGGCCAACTCCGCTTTTCCCTGCGGATTTTCTGTTACGTACTGTAAAACTTTCTTCAGATCATTCAGATCAATGAGCGGCAGGCCTTTATCATCACAATATTTAAAAACGATCGACATGATGCTTTGCTGCGTGTCATTCAGCTCTAAAATTTTGCTTAAAAGAACCGGGCCGAATTCTGTAACCGTTGCTCTCAGTTTTACCCCTTTTTCACCTGAAATAGACATTAACTCAACCGGAAATGACTGTGGATTGTAAGGAAGCTGTGTTTTAGCATATCTTTCTTCAATAACCGCGTTCATCTGTCCTGCAGCAGCGATTCCTGAAAAATCACCTTTGATATCTAAAACCAGTGATGGTATTCCTGCATGAGAAAGCTGTTCCGCAAATACCTGAAGTGTTTTGGTTTTACCGGTTCCGGTTGCTCCGGCAATAAGGCCGTGTCTGTTGATAGTTTTTAAAGGAACGGTTACATTCACCTCGGTGACTACATCTCCGTGTAACATTCCTTTTCCTAAAATAATATGTTCCCCTTTTGGAGTGTATCTTGCCTTAAGGTTTTCAATAAATTGTGCTTTATCTGCCATTTGCATTTTTTTTAACTTATAAAGATAGAAATATTTAAACATGTGTAACAAAACGAACTTAATTTTTAGCAGCAGTATTAATTCTTCCTGATAGAATGTACCGTACCTTAACTTTATAGATTTAATCTATCAATAATGATATTTTTATTTCGCTTGATTTAAAAAAATAAATGCGATTTTTGTATATTAAAATTAACAACCACCGTAATTATTATATTGAAATGAAAGTTGAACAAATATATACCGGATGTTTAGCTCAAGGTGCTTATTATATAGTATCTGAAAATGAAGCTGTCATTATTGATCCTCTGAGAGAAGTAAAACCCTATCTGGATCGTCTGGAAAAAGACCAAGTTACTTTAAAATATATATTTGAGACCCATTTTCATGCAGATTTTGTTTCCGGACATTTAGATTTAAGCAAAAAAACGGGTGCGCCAATTGTCTATGGACCCACTGCACAGCCAGATTTCGAAGCAATAATAGCGGAAGACCACCAGATTTTCGAAATCGGAAATGTAAAAATAAAAACATTGCATACTCCCGGTCATACAATGGAAAGCACCACCTATCTTCTGATCGACGAAAATGGTGTGGAAACTGCGATTTTTACAGGAGACACTTTATTTTTAGGAGATGTAGGACGTCCGGATCTTGCTCAGAAAGCAACTGATATGACTCAGGAAGATCTTGCCGGGATTCTTTATGAAAGCCTTCACAGCAAAATTTTACCTTTGGACGACAGCATTACCGTATATCCTGCTCATGGAGCCGGCTCGGCGTGTGGAAAAAATATGCAGAAGGAAACTGTAGATATTTTAGGGAACCAGAAAAAAACCAATTATGCCCTTAATCAGCCTGATAAAGAATCATTTATCCGAGAAGTTCTGGATGGTTTAACAGCACCTCCTAAATATTTCGGAATGAATGTCGCATTAAATAAAGGCGGATATGAAAGCCTGGATGACGTTATGAATAAAGGATTGAATCCTATTCCGGCAGAAGATTTCGAGAATTTTGCGGAAGAAACCGGAGCATTGATTTTAGACACCAGAAGCCCCGCAGAATTTTATAAGGGATTTATTCCGAATGCTATTAATATCGGCTTAAAGGGTGATTTTGCGCCATGGGTCGGAAGTCTTATTGTAGATGTAAAACATCCGTTATTACTGGTTTCAGACGAAGGCTCTGAAGAAGAGGCTATTACAAGATTAAGCAGAGTAGGTTTTGACAATGTTTTGGGCTATTTAAAAGGTGGTTTCAGCGCTTGGGAAAATGCAGGCAAAGAAACGGATGAAGTCAGAAGAATCTCTCCGGAAGAATTTGCAGCAGAGTTTAATGAAAATTCAAAAATAATCGATGTGAGAAAGCCGAGTGAATACATTGCAGAACACATTGATAATGCTGACAACAGGCCTTTAGACGCCATAAGTGATTGGGTAACTTCAATCGACGATTCTGAACATTTTTTCTTACACTGCGCAGGAGGATACCGAAGCATGATTGCAGCAAGCATCCTTAATTCGCACGGAATCAGAAACTTCACTGAAATAGAAGGCGGATATAACGGAATCAAAAAAACAGAAAAGTTATCTACTTCTGACTTTGTCTGTCAGTCAAAAACGCTATAAATGAAAACATTTATTTTTGGAATTATTCTTGCAGCATTTTTCTCAGTCAATGCTTGCAAAGCTGCAGATGCAAAAGAAAACTATTCAAAACCAGATATCAAGCAGTTGGTAAAAAGCGGCAATGCGGTTTTAGTTGATGTTAGAATTCCTGAGCAATTCGCAAAAGAAACAGCTGAAGGTGCCATCAATATCCCTTTATCTGAAATCCAGAATAAATCGAAATCACTGAAAGGCAAAAAAGTTGTGGTGTTCTGCAACAAAGGCATTCAGGCCGATAAAGCGGTAGAAATTTTAAAAAGGAAAGGTATTGAAGTGTACGACGGCACAAGCCTGAAAAACATACAGGCCATTCAGAATGTAAAAACACAGTAAAATTAATCATTATGTCACAAAAATTCCAGGAACTTATAGAATCCGAAAGACCGGTTTTGATTGACTTTTTTGCAACATGGTGTCAACCCTGCAAAGTGCAGTCTTCCGTTTTAACGACCGTTAAAGAAAATATAGGAGAAGGGGCCAGAATTGTAAAAATAGATGTTGATCAATATCCCGCTATTGCTTCTCAATACGGGGTACGTGGCGTTCCGACACTGGCGGTTTTCAAAAAGGGTGAATTGCTTTACAAAGAAAGCGGCGTGCATGACGTAAACCGATTAACTCAGCTTTTAAAACAATATATGTAAATGCAATTTAGAATTATAACTGAATTGTAAAATTATCCCGGTCATTCAAAAACTGAAAGTGATTTTTGAAATCCTTTAATTCTTCTATATTCAGTTGCGCTGAAACCAGATTTCCTTTTTTCGCGGTAATTTCTTTGCCATCTGCAAAAAAGCAGTGTGAGCTTTCCTGATAAAAAAGATCATTTCCGTCTGTCCCGATTCTGTTCAATCCAAAAACATACGATAGATTTTCAATGGCACGGGCTTTCAGCAAATGTTCCCATGCACCCACTCTTTTTTCGGGCCAGTTGGCAACATATAAAACAGCATCGTAATCATCATTATTCCTCGCAAATACAGGAAAACGAAGATCATAGCAAACCTGCAACAGAAAACGGATTCCAAGGTATTCCACAATAACCCTCTCGTTTCCCGGAGTATAAATTTTATCTTCTCCTGAAAAGGAAAACAGATGTCTCTTATCGTAAAAAGTAATTTCAGCATCCGGTTTTACGAAATACATCCTGTTGTAGAACTTTCCTTCAGACTCTACAGAAGCGCTTCCACAGAATGCAGCATTTTTTTCTTTTGAAATTTTTTTTAAAAACGCTAAAGATTCCTGGTTTTTGTCTGAAATTTCAGCAGCATCCATACAGAAACCTGTAGAAAACATTTCCGGTAAGAGAAATACATCTGCATCTTCACTCTGAAGCTGATCTGTGATTATTTCAAAGTTTTTTATTTTGTTTTTCCAGATGATATCGAGATTAAGCCCTGTGATTTTCATAAATTCATTTCAAGTAATATAAAATTACAGTTTTTAATTGATTTCGGTTTTATTTTTGCTGCCCATTGTCGTAGTAAATTATTTAAAATTAAATTTATGAAGAAATTGTTTTTAATGCTGATTTTCATGACAGCCGGAACAGTTGCACACGCACAGGCGTTTACAGGAAAAGGAGATCAGAAAGTGAATCTGGGGTTAAGCGCTTGGGGATACGGAACCGGCGTTACCGCAACCTATGATTATGGATTAAACCAGCTTTTGTCTGTAGGAGGTGGTGTCAATGCTTATTTTGACGGCTACAAAGACAATGATAAAGACAACCGGGTTTTTATTTTCGGAAGATTAAATTTTCACCTCAATGATGCTTTAGATTTACCTGCAAAATTAGATATCTATCCAGGAATTGATTTGGGCGTCATCGGAAGAGATGTTGGAATAGGCGCTCACATTGGTGCACGGTATTTTTTCACGGATAAAGTGGGGGTATTTGCTGAGATTGGCAACAATGGAAGTTTAGGTGTTTCCTTTAATTTATAAAGTATTTCTAATATATGACAAAGCTTCTCATTTCGGGGAGCTTTTTTATTTGGCATCGTTTTGATAATTGTTACCTTTGCAAATTAAATCTAAAAACAATTAATGGAATTAGCAATTAAGATCTTTCAATTTATATTAAGCATATCTATCTTAGTCATTCTTCACGAGCTTGGGCATTTCTTACCTGCCAAATATTTTAAAACCAAAGTAGAAAAATTTTACCTCTTTTTTGACCCGTGGTTTTCCGTGGCCAAGAAAAAAATTGGTGAAACGGAATACGGAATTGGCTGGCTTCCGTTTGGAGGCTATGTAAAAATCGCCGGAATGGTAGATGAAAGCATGGATACCGAACAACTGAAACAACCGGCACAACCTTGGGAATTCAGAGCAAAACCGGCTTGGCAAAGACTCATTATCATGATGGGTGGTGTTACAGTAAACTTTTTCCTGGCCTGGATTATTTACAGCTGTCTTTCTCTGTTCAACGGAGAGCAATATATTGATCTGAATAAATTCCAGAACGGAATTGGCATCAGCGAAGCAGGAAAGAAAATGGGCTTTCAAAGCGGCGATAAAATCGTAAGCATCGACGGGAAACCAGCTGAAAGATTGGAAAACGCTTCCATCAATATTCTTTTCAGTAATAATGTTACCGTTTTAAGAGACGGGAAAGAAGTTTCTTTTAAAGTAAAAGATGAAGGAATTGCAGATGTGATCAGACAGCGGGAGGCAAAATTATACATTACTCCAAGAATTCCGATGGTGATTGATTCTTTGGTAACCCCTTCTGCCAAAACTTCAGGATTGGCTGTGGGAGACAGAGTGATCTCTATTAATGGGCAAAAAACCGCATTTTTTGATGAAGCCGGTACCATTTTGAGCCAAAACAAAGGTAAAACAACTGTTGTAGAAGTAGAAAGAAACGGAACAATGCAAACCCTTGCTTCCGTTCCGGTAGACAAAAACGGGAAACTGGGGGTAGCTGTAGATCAGAAAGGAATGGCTAAAGTAGTCACCAATAAGCATTATTCTTTCGGGGAATCTATTCCGAGAGGTTTAGAAAGAACTATTGAAGCGTTGACCATGCAGGTGAAGCAATTCAAAATCATGTTTAATTCTAAAATTCAGGGCTATAAAAACGTAGGTGGACCAATTGCTATTGTAAAAAATATGCCGGTTGACCAATCTGCTGACGGAAGTTTTTCCATTAACTGGCCTGCTTTCTGGAGCTTTACAGCGATGTTTTCCATCTGGCTTGCATTTCTGAACCTAATCCCTATTCCCGGATTGGATGGCGGACACGTTATTTTTACTTTGTATGAAATGATCGTAGGGAAACCTGTTCCGCAAAAAGTTTTGGAGAATGCGCAAATGGTAGGAGTTATCTTCCTGTTAGGCTTAATGTTACTGATTTTCGGAAGTGACATCTTTAAAATTATCACCAATAAATTTTAATTTGTCTGAAAAATTTAAATAAAAAACTTGCGTGGTTTAAATATCAGTCCTATATTTGCACCACTTAAAAATAAGGACATTCCTCCTTAGCTCAGTTGGTTAGAGCATCTGACTGTTAATCAGAGGGTCGCTGGTTCGAGCCCAGCAGGAGGAGCAAAAGAGTTACAGCAATGTAACTCTTTTCTTTTTGTATATACTCAATCATTTTTTAAATTTTAAAATCCTGAAAAATAATCTGATAGGCTGATTCCGCTGTGAATGACAAGAAAAAACTTGCTTACTATTATTTTTCATATTATATTTGCACCACCCAAAAAGGGAATAATATTCCTCCTTAGCTCAGTTGGTTAGAGCATCTGACTGTTAATCAGAGGGTCGCTGGTTCGAGCCCAGCAGGAGGAGCAGAAGACTTACAGAAATGTAGGTCTTTTTTAGTTAATTAATTAATGATTTCCGGCAGTAAGCGTTATTCTTGCCACAATATTAATAGCACTATTTTCGTTACATTTGCAATTTTGTAAACATTTCTAAAGAATCCTTATAAAACTTAATATTTTAAAATAAGCAGCACGCTTTTTGTTTAAGCTAAATGCTCGAAAAAACAGATGATGTTAACCAATAATTTTAAATACTGCCTACTTTATTTTTCATTACTTCTGACAGGCTTACTGCAAGCTCAAAATACCGTTACAGGAAGAATCACAGATGAGAAAACCAATAAAGAGATCAGTAATGTTGATATCTTTATCAACGACAGCAATACTCCGGTTCTTAGAACTACTTCAGGAAACTTCAGTGTACAGTCTGACAGTATAATTTATAAATTAAAATTTCAGAGAAAAAACTATTCTTTAGAAACTGTAGATATTACTCCTGAAACCAGCAACAATCTCATCGTAAAACTTTCTTCGGAAAAAGTGAGCTCTATTGAAGAGGTGGTGATTCATAACGAAAAAACAAAATTTAAAAATAAAAAAGAAAACCCCGCATACAGAATCATGCAGGAAGTCTGGAAACGGAAAAGAAACAATGGCCTGGATAAATTTGATACCTACACTTATAAAGAGTACGAAAAAATTCAGTTTGACGCCAATAATCTTGACAGTACTTTTATGAATAGGAAGATCTTTAATAAACTGGATTTTATTTTTGAGTATGCAGATTCTACCGCAAGCGGAAAAATGGCACTTCCTATCTTTCTTAATGAATCTCTTTATAAAAATTTCGGGGAAAACAGGCCCGGAAAAAAAACAAAAAAACTTTTAGTTGCGCAGAAAACATCAGGATTTCAGGATAATCAGGTGATTACGGTAACGGCTAAAAACCTGTACCGTGATATTAATATTTATGACAACACCTTAAATTATTTCGACATCGGCTTTCCGAGCCCGGTAGGAACAGATGGTTTCAGTACTTATGATTATAACTTGGTAGACACCATTTCTGTAAGAGGAGAACAGGCTTATAAAATTCGCTATATGCCGAGAAGAACTGAAGTGTTGGCTTTTCAGGGCTATCTTTATATTGATACCGATTCTTACGCGGTATTAGGAGCGACATTGAAATCAACCAGCAAAATCAACGTAAATTTTATCAACTCGGTTTCTACAGAGCTGGAATATGATAATCCCGATGATCAGACTTTTCTTCCTAAAAAATTCATTACTGCCATTGAGCTTACCCCGTTTTCAAAGAAGAAATCGGCAAAAAGCATTATTGCGCGTAGGTCTGTGGATTATTCCGAATATGAATTTAATAAACCTCTTGAAGCATCCGTCTTTAACCGGAGAGAAGAAGAGTATGATGCAAAATTTGTAGACAAAGATGATGCATTTTGGGTAAAAGCGAGGCCGGATTCTTTATCAAAACAAGAACAGGGCGTGTATGAAATGCTTGACAAGCTTCAGCAGACTCCCAAATTTAACCGGATTGTAAAGATATATGAAACACTCGCATCACAATATTACAATATTACAAAAGGTATAGACATTGGTCCTATTTTCTCAATTTACGGGAAAAATGAAGTAGAAGGTGATAGAATCAGATTGGGTGCAAGAACCTATTTCGGACAGAATGATCCCTGGAGAATTCAGTTTTATAATGCGTATGGATTCAAAGATCAGCAGTTTAAATACGGTGTGGAAGGTAGATATATGTTTAACAGGGTCAATCGTTTTATGATTGGTGCAGGAACCAAAAGGGATATCACCCAACTTGGTGTACAACTCACAACGGAAGACGGCATTATGTCCCGTTCTTTTGCCTCATCAACTGTTTTTGCCCGAGGAGAAAATGCATCATTGAGTTCTGTGAACCAAACCAGCGTTTTCACATCCATAGAACCGTGGAAAAACTTTCAGGTAAGAGTTGATGGTACAATGCAGAGCATCAAATCTGCCAATCCTGGAGGTTTTAACCTTATGTATTACCGAAACGGGGACTTGAGAAAAACAGTAAATGATTCTCATGTCACCATCAGCCTGATTGCAAGACCGGGCGCAAAATTCTCACAAACCGGAGTCGACCGCTACGAACACGGAACTTTAGCACCTACTATTGTTTTAAAATATACGAGAGGGATCGAAGGCTTATTTAATGCAGATTTCAATTACAATAAACTGCAGTTTATGTTTTACAAACCCATCCTTTTAGGAAGCTGGGGCAAAACATTCTTTAATTTTGAAGCAGGAAAAAACTTTGATACAGTTCCGCTGGCATTGCAAAATGTAATTCCCGGAAACCAGTCTTACGGTTTGGTTGCCAATACTTTTTCACAGCTTAATTATTATGAATTTGTTGCCGATACATACTCCACACTTCACATAGAACACCATTTTAACGGGAAAATTCTTTCTTATATTCCATTAATAAAGAAACTGAAATTCCGTGAGGTAGCTTTCATCAGAGGTGCTTACGGAACATTGAGTGACGCTTCTAAAAATATTAATGTAGATGGGCTAAAATATTCGGCTCCGGATCAGCAGATTTATTATGAATATGGCTTTGGAATTGAGAATATTGGTTTCGGGAATATCAGAATCTTCAGAGTAGACTTTAACTGGAGAGGAAATTATCTTGACCGGCAGGACGCTTCAAAGTTTGGCATTAAGGCTGGATTTCAGGTTAATTTCTAGAGTTTTAGATTTTGTAATCTGATTCATTTATGATAATTAAGGCTAAATTCTTATCTTATATATGCCTATTGGAAACTAGATAGTTCAAATTGAAATCTTCCAAGAAACATTGAATTCAAATTATGAAAACAAAAATTTAAAAAAAGTCTCAACAATGTTGAGACTCATTTTTTTACAAATTAGCATTGACATGGATCCGGATCTAAAATCCAGTTCGGACAACGCAACTGTTGCTGTGGTGTCCATGTACACCACTCTATACATGTTCCTGCAGGAGGTGGACAAAAAGCTGCACCCCCATCAATTGCTTTAAGCTGTTTTTTTGTCAGTTTTTTCAAGTTTTTCATAGGTATTTTGTTTGATTTGTTGCCTACTCTGTATGCTTTTCGGCTATCGCAATCTGTATTTGATACAACAAATATATAAATTTTCTATACACAGTGATATAACTTTTATAAATTTAACGATTAAACATAAACAAAAAAACCTCAACGTAATGTTGAGGTTTTATACTTTATAACGCAGTAAACTATGCGTTTGGCTCGATAGATACGAAAGATCTATTGTTTGCTTTCTTTCTGAAAACGACTTTACCGTCTACAAGAGCGTGCAAAGTGTGATCTTTACCCATTCCCACGTTTTCACCCGGGTGATGTTGAGTACCTCTTTGTCTGATAATGATATTACCAGCAATAGCGTCTTGTCCTCCGAAAATCTTCACTCCTAGTCTTTTAGAATGAGATTCTCTACCGTTTTTGGAACTACCAACTCCTTTCTTATGTGCCATTTTATTTTAAGGTTTTTGGATTAATTATTCTGCGCTTTCAGCGTCAGCTTTTTTGGTTGTTTTCTTAGCAGGTTTTTCTTCTTTCTTGTTATCAAATCCTGTAATACCAGTAATTTTGATTTGAGTTAAAGATTGTCTGTGTCCGTTTTTCACTTCATAACCCTTTCTTCTTTTCTTTTTGAAGATGATTACTTTATCAGCTTTTACGTGGTCTAAGATCTCTGCTTCTACAGTGATACCGCTTACAGCTGGGGCGCCTACAGTGATTGCTCCGTTTACGGTAAGAAGAATTTTATCAAAAGATACCTTTCCTCCTTTATCTCCTTTCAAACGGTTCACAAACAACTTCTGGTCTTGCTCAACTTTATATTGAAGCCCTGCTATTTCTACAATTGCAAACATTGTCTATAAATTTTTAGTTATTTCGAGGTGCAAATATACTGATTCTTTTTAGATTAAATAAAACAAATTTTAGATTTTTTCATCTGTCTAAAATATTTACATTTGAAAAATATTCAATATCCGAAAATGAACAGAGATCTCTACATTGATTTTGCAAAAGGTTTGGCTACGCTTTCCATTATATTTATCCATACCGCATTCTGGTCCGGCCAGTTTTATATTATCCCGGAAATCAGAGTATTTTCTCTGGTGTTTGATGTAGCCCTTTTTTATGCATTAAGCGGCATCACTTCCGGTGCAGATGTTGAAAAGACGCTGTATAGGTTGCTCAAACTTCAGATCACCTATATGATTTTTGTAACACTTCTGTTTTTTTTAGATTATTGTTTCAAGGTTTTCGGGCTTGCTTTTTTTTCTTTAGAATGGCTGCAGAATTTCTACTCTACCTTTGGATCAAAATATTCTGCGACAAATGTTTCTGCAATTCCTCAATGGCAAAACCTCGGCAACTGGTATCTTCATGAATACAGTAATGCAGATACTTTTCCTGTGGTGATGGGCAGCTTTTGGTACCTGAAAGTGTATTTCATCTTAACGGTTTTCGGAGTTTTAATTCTAAAGTTTTTTCCGAAACATATTAATTGGTTTATTGGGATTTGTATCACACTTACCCTATTATTTAATATTTTTCCGGATATCTATCCTACCGGACAAGTAGGATACGTTGCGTTCTACATGGCTGTGTTTCTTATTGGTAACAGAATGCGGGGTAAAAAAATTCCTGCAAAAATGATCCCCGTACTTTACGGATTGGTGGCTGTAGCACTGATCTGGATGTTCTGGTATTTTGGAAATGAGGTATTTTTTAAAATCAACAAAAAGAAATTTCCGCCACAGATTCCCTACATTATATGGAGCTTATTTTCACTGACGACTTTATTTGTATTGTATAACAGATTAAAAATCACGAAAGATAATTTCGTGACATATATTGGTAAAAATGCTATTTTTTTCTACTTCGGGCAGGGAATCAGTTCCTCATTAGTATATTTTTTGGTGGTTCCACTAAAAGAAAATATGCCTTGGTGGATTTTAATGATCTTAATTTATATCACAAATGTAATTCTCGCTTTCATTATTTCTGCGGCATTGAAAAAGACAGATGCTTTTGGCTGGAAAATTTTAGAATTTTTATGCAAAAAAACCGCTCAGTAAAATACTGAACGGCTGTTCTATAATTTGGAAAATTAATCTTTTTTTCCGTTGCTTCTTACAATAACTGCAATCAGCAGGATAAAAAGCAATGCTCCGATTACCCAGTAAATAGGATTCGTAAACCATTCTTCTGTGCTGGTTGTTGTTTCTGTGTTGGTTACTTTTACCTTTGTATCAGGCGCATCAGTCTGTGCCAAAGCAACAATACTAAAGAAAAAAGTTAATAAGAAAATACCCAGATTTTCAAATTTTGAGGCAATAAGTTTCGTGTTCATTGTTTATTTTTTTAGGATTATGTTAACTAAACCCAAGATTGTGCCATATTGTAAAAAACGAAGATAAATTGTGTGATCTTCTTTCTAAACCATTTAATTTTAATTTATATTAATTAAATTTACAGAAATTTTTACATCATGTTTAAGTTGAAACTTCCTACTGACCCAAGATGGGCAAACATTGCAGAAGACAACATTCAGGAAATTTTAACTGATCACGCCTGGTGCGAACAAAAAGCCGCTACCAACGCCATCGGGCTTATTACCATGCTTCCGGAACGTCCCGATATCGTGACAGAGCTTTTGGCAATTGCACAGGAAGAACTGGAACATTTCGGGCAGGTTCTTGAGATCATCAAAAACCGAGGCTATACTTTTGGACGTACCAGAAAAGATGATTACGTTAATGAATTGGTAAATTTTATCCAGAAAGGAGGTCACAGAGATACCTTAATTGTTGATAAAATGCTTTTTGCCGCGATGATCGAAGCCAGAAGCTGCGAAAGATTCAAAGTGCTTACCGAAAATATTAAAGACGAAGAATTAAAAACTTTTTATAAAGAACTGATGATTTCCGAGGCCAATCATTACACCACATTTATTGGTTTTGCGAGGCAGCTCGGAGATCCGGAAACAGTGAATAAACGTTGGGAAGAATGGCTTGAATATGAAGCCAGTATCATCAAATCCTACGGAAATAAAGAAACCATACACGGCTAAAAAAATTCTTTTGAAAAAACCGACTTTTGAAAATATCACCAATCTTTTCCTGAAAAACTTTTTTCAGGGGCTTGTCATTATTGGTCCGATCGGTTTAACCATATTTGTAATCTGGTATGTCATTACTTCTATTGACAATATCATTCCCTCAGTAGCAAAACAGATTCCGGGGCTGGTTTTTGTATCTATACTCATCATTACGGCTTTACTGGGTTTTTTGGGCAACAAATTTGTTGTCGGAAAATTCTTTTTCGATTCAATGGATCGCTTATTAGAAAAAACGCCTGGTGTAAAACATATTTACACGCCTACAAAAGATGTCATGTCTTCATTTGTAGGAGATAAAAAGAAATTTAATGATCCGGTATGGGTAAAGACCAATGAAACTCCGGAGATCTGGAGAATCGGATTTTTGACCCAGAAAGAAATGGCAGACGTAGAAAAACATAACTATGTCGCTGTTTATCTTCCCCATTCCTATGCAATTTCCGGTTGGGTGATTGTCACCGAAGAAAAAAACATCAAGCCTGTTGTGGGCATGACCGCAGCTTCTGCCATGAAATTTGCTGTAAGCGGCGGTGTTGCCGGCTTTCATTCTGACGAAAATATATTTAAAGCACCTGAGTAAATTCTTGCTAATGACAACCTGTTATTAAGCTCAGTATATTTTAAATATTATGTTAAATTAAATTCACCGTATTTTGGATATTACCTTAATTACTTTTCTTTCTTTATTTTTTAATCTCATTAATTCTAATAATTATCATAACATGAATACCAATCCCCTTTTAAACTGTGATTCTGAAAAAGGAGTCTGCGAAATCCTGGAAACACCCAATATTGAAGTTTCTGAAAATGATTTGGAAGCCTTAAAAACAGACAAAATAAAAATTATATACTTTACCGATCCTATTTGCTCGTCATGTTGGGGGATCGAACCGCAACTCAGAAAATTCAAATTAGAATATGGTGAATCTGTAGATATCGAGTATCGTATGGGAGGTTTACTGCCTTCATGGGATATTTATAATTCGGGAGGGATCAGCAAACCAAGCGATGTTGCAGGACATTGGGAAGAAGTAAGCCCACATTATAAAATGCCGATTGACGGCGGCGTATGGATCGAAGACCCGCTGAATTCATCATATCCCCCATCTATCGCATTTAAAGCCGCACAAATGCAGGACAAGAAAAAAGCAATCGTATTTTTAAGGATCATCCGTGAAATGGTATTTCTTGATAAACTGAACATTACCAAAACCGAACATCTGGAAAAAGCAGCTTCACTCGCAAAATTAGATGTCACACAATGGAAGGAAGATTATGAATCTAAAGCTCAGATTGAGTTTAAAAAAGACCTGGATTTAGCCCGACAATTAGGCGTCAGAGGATTTCCTACCTTAATTTTTGTGAAAGATGACGAAATGCTTGATATCCTCTATGGCTTTAAACCCTATGAAGAGTTTGAAAAAAGAGTAAAAAAAATTGATTCTACTATAAAGAAAAAAGAATATTCGAAAGAATGGCAAAATGTATTCACTGCCTATCCTACATTGACCACTCAGGAATATGCGGTGCTTTCCAATACTTCTTTTGAAAAAGCGCAGGAATTTTTACATACCCTTTCTCAGGAAAATAAAATTTCCTTAAAAAAGATCAAAAACGGTGATCTTTGGATTTCTAACCTTCAAACTAATCAGTAGAATGGATACAGTTGCAATAATAGGAGCCGGAGTTTCAGGATTAAGCATGGCAAATTATTTGGAAAAAAATAATATTGCGTATCATATTTATGAAAGAAGACAAAAAGACGATCTGAAAGGACACGGATTTATCTTACCCAAAGAGGGAATTGAAAACCTTTCTAATATCATCAATATTGAAGAGCTTTACAGCAGGGGAAGCTTTCTAAAAAAATATATCCATTACGCGCAAAACGGCGAGATTCTCTCTGAAAAAGACCTGGAAGACGTTTTTGTAATCTCCAGAAGTGCTTTGATAGAAATTCTGAGTCAAAATATCCCTGCAGATAAGATTTCTTACACAAAAACGCTTGCTCTTTCCGGATTTTCTGACGGGAAAGCAAATCTGCAGTTTGAGGACAATACGACTTTAGAAGCCGATATTGTAATCGCATCAGACGGATCAAGAAGCCGCATCAGAAGAAAAATATTTCAGGATGAAGTGATGAAAGCGGTTTTGGAAAATGAAGTCGTTAATATTATTGAAAATGCAGAAATAGCCAATCAGATTGAAACCAATTTTCTTAAATTCCATCACAATGACGGAGGTTTAACCTTTGGAATATTAAAGCTTTCTTCCACCAAAATATTATGGTATTGCCAGTTTGATATTACTAAATTTTTCATCAACGAAGATTATACTCCGGATTGCATCAGACAGTTTATGGTCGATCATTTTGGAGACTGGAATCCTTTGGTCTCATCCATTATTAACCAGTCAAGCTATGAAAACGCCCATATCTGGAGAGTGTACGAGCTGGAAAAACTCAATCCTTTCTATCATGAGAATATTGCATTCATCGGTGACGCGGCTCATCCCCTAATTCCATTCACAAGTCAGGGAGTAACCTCTGCGCTGAAAGATTCTTATACTTTAACCCAGCTTATTCTCGAAGAAAAGGATCTGCAGGAAGCATTCAGAAAGTATGAATCTGAAAGAAGGCCTGAAATAGAAACCCATATCAAAAATGGAAGAATCTTACTGAATCAGTTTTTGCTTCCTTTAGACCAACAGCCAAAAGACACTTTACCAATCTCTTACAAATAATATGTTTACAAATACAGAAATAAATTTTGAAGCGCTCAGAAAAAAAGCCTATAATGGCAGATGGGCAACCCTGGAAGACGGAATCATTCCGTTGACCGCCGCTGATCCGGATTTCAGGATGTCTCACGAGATCGAGCAGGGAATTATTGACTACATTAAAGACGGCTATTTAAGCTACGGCCCTTTTTCCGGGCTTCCGGAATTTAAAGAAAGTGTCGCAAAGCATTTTAATACCGGAAAAAAAGGAAACTTTACGCCAGAAAATATACTTGCGGTCAACAGCGCCGCACAAGGAATGTTTTTAATTGCAAAATATGTTTTAGGTCCCGGTGAAGAAGCCATTATTTTTGATCCGGTTGATTTTCTGTTTAAAAAAACGGTAGAAGCCGTTGGAGGAACGATCAGATTATGTTCTGTTGATTCTACCACCGGAGATATTGATCTCGAAATGCTGGTTTCCTTAATCAATCCGAAAACAAAACTGATCAGCATCTGTAATCCTCATAATCCTGTAGGAAGAGTATATTCTAAAGAAATTTTAAAAAAGATTTCTGAGATTGCTGCCGCACATGATCTTTGGGTAATGAGTGATGAGATCTGGAGCGATATTGTGTATGACGGTATTGAATTTAACACGTATTCTTCAGTATCTGAAGAAGCTAAAAAGAAAAGTTTTACGGTTTTCGGGTTTTCAAAATCGTTTGGGATTGCGGGTTTAAGAATCGGGGCAGTTTTATGCAATGATCAGGAAATCCTAGATGATTTTACTGAGAAATCAAACTTCAATTCTACTATTGAAGGTGTTTCTACATTATCTCAGATTGCAGCCAGTGTTGCTATTGAAAAAGCGAAACCGTGGTTTAACGATTTTTTAACGCATTTGCAGCACAACAGAGATCTTGCGCACACTATGTTGAGCAATTCCGGAGTTTTAACACCCAATTCTCCGCAGGCTACTTTTGTTATTTTCCCGAAAATTGAAAACGGAATGTCGAGTGACGATTTTGCACAGCATGTTCTGAAGCAGGGTAAAGTTGCGATTGTTCCGGGTTCTGAACGATGGTTTGGAGCGGGAGCAGAAGGACACATCAGAATCTGCTTTTCTACCTCACAAGAAATTCTTACAGAAGGCCTCCATAGGATTATTAAAAGTTTTTAAATAAAAAATGCCTGAAATTTTTCAGGCATTTTTTTCTATTCTTTATATCTATTTCTTTGAGATTTTATATAGTTTTCCGCTGTCGGTGATTCCGTAAAGATTGCCATCCATACCATTTAAAACATCTCTGAAACGTTCTTTCTGATCCAGCAAAAGTCTTTCTTCACCCACTACTTTATTGTCTTTCATTACGATCCTGTTGATATGCTCACCACTCAGACATCCGATGAAAAGATTGTTTTTCCATTCTTCTATATTTCCGGTATAGAACGTTACGCCGCTTGGTGAAACGACAGGATCCCAATAATACACAGGCTGTTCAGTTCCTGCTTTCTGAGTAATTCCCGCGCCTACTTTTTCGCCTGAGTATTCAATTCCATAAGTGACATCTCCCCAACCATAGTTTTTACCGGGTTTAATTAAATTGATCTCATCTCCTCCTTTCGGTCCCATTTCAATATCCCAGAGATTTCCCATAGGATCTATTGCCATTCCCTGCGGATTTCTCACTCCGTACGCATAAATTTCAGGTTTAAATCCTGCTTTCCCGATAAACGGATTTCCGGGAGCGGGTTTTCCATCTTTTGTAATTCTTAAAATCTTTCCTAAATAATTATCGGTTTTCTGAGCATACACTCTGGTTTCTTTATCTGATCTTTCGCCTGTACTTACAAATAGATTTCCGTCTTTGTCAAAGGCTAAACGGCTGCCGTAATGCTTATCTCCACGATACGAAGGGGTCGCGCGGAAAATCACCTTAACATGGGTTACCGATTTCATGTCAGAAGAGAGTTTCCCTTTTGCAACCGAAGTAAGGTTCCCTTCTCCAAAAGGTTCAGAGAAGCTGAAGTAAATCATATTATTACTCTTAAAATCAGGATCGAGTGCTACATCGAGCATTCCGCCCTGTCCTTTATCATCTACTTTGGGAAAGCCTTCCATTTTGGAAATCTGTTTTCCGTCAACAGAAACCACATTCATAAAGCCTGATTTTTCTGTAATCAAAAATTTCCCATCAGGCAAATTAATGATTCCCCAAGGTTTCCCTAAATCTTTATTTAAAATCTCAACTTTATAGGGTGTTGTTGTTTTTACAGCTGCAATTCTGGTTTGTCCCTCGAAGGCAGGTTTATAATCGGAGTTGGGTTCATGCGTTTCAGCACTTCCGTCATTTTGTTTCTGCTGTGCCGTTGTTTGTTTGCACGAACATAAAAACATAAAAATACTAAGCGCGGGAATGTAATAGTTGTTCAATTTCATATTATTAAGTATTGGTTATCAAACAAGAGGAAAAACAGTGCCAAAAAGAAAGGCATGCGCTTTTTTTTTACAACATTACAATGAAGTTAAAATACTGATAATTATATCTGTGGTTTCAAAAAACAGCATAAAATTATCCTTAGCTGTTTTTAAGACTCTTATTTATTTCATAAATTTGATAGATGAAATTTAATCTTCAATCAGAATATAAACCTACCGGAGATCAGCCAACAGCGATTGAAAAGCTGACCGAAGGAATCGAAATTGGTGAGAAGTATCAGACGTTACTGGGAGTAACCGGTTCCGGAAAAACTTTTACGGTAGCCAATGTGGTACATAATGTTCAGAAGCCTACTTTGGTTCTAGCTCATAATAAAACTCTTGCCGCACAGCTCTTCATGGAATTTAAAGAATTCTTTCCTGAAAACGCGGTAGAATATTTTGTAAGTTACTACGATTATTATCAGCCTGAAGCGTATATCGCAAGCTCAGGAACATATATAGAAAAAGATCTGAGTATCAATGAAGAAGTAGAAAAGCTGCGGCTTTCTGCCACTGCAAGTTTACTTTCTGGCCGAAGAGATATTTTGATTGTTGCTTCCGTTTCCTGCATTTACGGGATCGGAAATCCTTCAGAATTTCATAAATCATTAATTTCCCTTCAAGTCGGAGAAAAAACTACGCGTACTTCGCTTTTACATTCTTTAGTTAATGCTTTATATTCCAGAACATTGGGAGAGTTTCAACGAGGCACGTTCCGAGTGAAAGGTGATGTGATTGATATTTTTCCGGCGTATGCAGATAATGGGGTAAGAATTCAGTTTTTTGGAGATGAAATTGAAAAAATCCAGAGTTTTGATCCAGTTTCGGGAAATGTAACTTCAAGTTTTGAACAAATTCAGATTTATCCCGCCAATCTTTTTGTGACTTCTAAGGAAACTTTAAACGGAGCCATCAGAAACATTCAGGACGATATGGTAAAGCAGGTAGACTTTTTCAGTTCTATCGAAAAGCCTCTGGAAGCGAAAAGGCTGCAGGAAAGAACCGAACTGGATCTTGAGATGATTAAGGAATTAGGATACTGTTCAGGAATTGAAAACTATTCTCGTTATCTTGACGGAAGATTGCCCGGTTCAAGGCCTTTCTGCCTTCTCGATTATTTCCCGAAAGATTTTTTAATGGTCATTGATGAAAGCCACGTTACCATTCCGCAGGTTCACGCCATGTATGGCGGTGACAGAAGCCGTAAGGAAGCTTTGGTGGAATATGGTTTCCGGCTTCCTGCAGCGATGGATAACCGTCCTTTAAAGTTCGAGGAATTTGAAGCCATTCAGAATCAGGTGATCTATGTTTCTGCAACACCGGCAGATTACGAGCTGGAAAAAACAGGAGGTGCTTATATTGAGCAAATTATACGTCCGACCGGACTTTTAGATCCTATCATTGAAGTGCGACCCACCATTAACCAGATCGATGATCTCATGGAAGAGATCCGTAAAAGGGCTGAAATTGATGAGAGGGTTTTGGTAACCACCTTAACCAAAAAAATGGCCGAAGAATTAACGAAGTATTTCACTAAATTCGGAATCAGGACACGCTATATCCATTCTGATGTTGAAACCTTGGAGCGTATTCAGATTATGCAGGATCTGCGTGTAGGCCTTTTTGATGTTTTAATCGGGGTTAATTTATTACGGGAAGGATTGGATCTTCCGGAAGTTTCGCTGGTTGCCATTCTTGATGCTGATAAAGAAGGAATGCTAAGAAGCAGAAGATCAATGGTTCAGACGGTTGGCCGTGCCGCAAGAAACCTGAACGGAAGAGCGATTTTATATGCTGATAAAATCACTAAATCGATGCAGTCTACTATTGATGAAACCATCTATCGGCGCGAAAAACAAATGCAGTATAATCTTGAGCATGGTAAAGTTCCGGTGGCGCTGAATAAAAAGATTTCAGAAAATTTAGTGGGAAGAAGCAAAGATTTCCCTGATGAAAAATATACTCAGAAACAGATTCTGCAAAAAGTTGCCGAGGTTAAAGCGACGTATGCGACTGAAGATGTAGAAAAATTAGTCGCCCAGAAACAGAAAGAAATGGAAACTGCCGCAAAAAACCTTGATTTTATAAAAGCCGCTAAGTTAAGGGATGAAATTGCTGCTTTGCGAGAATAATATTGAATAGAAAGTTTCGGCGGCACCTTCGGTGCCGCCGAAACTTTAAAATTTATATACTTTTGTTTTAGGCTTATGATAATTAGCAGCTTTCCCACGAATCGGGATCAAAAGATCCAATAATCCGTTTAATTTTATTTCATATACTGTTGAAAGCTGCATACCCAGTTTTCCTTTTGGCATTCCCTGTCGGTGAAACCATTCAAGATAACTGATGGGTAAATCTGCCAAAACCGTATTCTGATATTTTCCGAAAGGCATTTTGACTTCACAGATTTCTTTTAATATTTCCGGATGTATTCCCTGCTCCATTATTATATGATTAAATCAATTTTAGTTTCCAATTCCTGGTCTTTATCCGGAAGCTGAAGTTCCGGGGTGTCATCTTCAGAAAATTCGTTTCGATACACCTGAATAAGCAGTAAGGTAAGCGAAATAAAAATCGGGCCGAAAACAAGGCCCATAAAGCCAAATAAATTCATGCCTAAGATAATTCCGAAAACCGTATTGAGAGGATGGATATCTTCGAGTTTTTTGAGTAATGTAAAACGCAATAAATTATCGGTAACTCCAACTATAATCAGACAATAAGCACCTAAACCGATCCCGTGACCCGTTTGTCCTTCAGCAATCATAAAAATACAGATCGGGACATATACAATTGCTGCACCCACAATAGGAACCATTGAAGCAACCGCTGTTAAAGCAAACAGTAAAATAGGACTTGGCGCACCAAAGATAAAATACCCGATAAGTGCAACAATACCCTGTCCTAAAGCAACAACCGGAATCCCTATGGCATTGGCCATAATCAGTTTTCTCATTTTTTCCCCGATCATGGAAACGTTTGATCTTTTCAATGGAGCGGCAGAAGCAAGAATTCTTTCAAACATTCTCGGCTTTTCAAACATGAAGTAAAGAATAAAATACATGGAGATGACCACCGTAAGCGTATTAAAAGTACCACTGAGTGCTGTGGTAGAAAATCTTCCGGCAAAAGCTTTCACTTTAGTCATGTTTTCTTTACTGAGGATATCAATTTTTGTTTTGGAATAGACAAAATCGTGAATTTTATCAATGAAAACATTGAATTTAGCCATATACGCCTGCGCATTCCCCAATTTGTCGATTAGCAGATCACCAATAAAATACAGCGGTAAAATAATGATTATCAGACTCGCAAACATTAAAGCCAGTGATGAAGCCCACGGCTTCCATTTTTTTTCTTCCTGGAGGTAAAAATTGTATTTCCGGCAAACCACATAGATGGTAATTGCCCCTAAAACCGAAGGTATAAAGAGGGCTAGATTAAAGCAGATTAAGGCTACTAGAATTAAAATAATAGCAAGCAGGGCAATCTGTTTAATGACGACACCACTGATTTGTTTTTCGTTAAATGACATTATGGATGAATTATCTGTTTCGGTTTACCTAAGTACGCGCAATACGTAGAATACATGGCCACCGTGATAAATGGTGCAGTAAAAATTATACCAAAGCAACAAAGCAGCGCTCCGCTGATGGTAATGAGCAGGCCTAAAAGTGCAGTTCCCAGAAATACACCATAATTTTCTTTGGCAATAGCAAAGGTTTTGCTTAAAGCATCTATTCCGGATGCGTTTTCAAAGAGCAGAATCGGATATCCTATCAGAAAAAGCGGATATACAAAAAGCACAGGTAAAAAACACAGGGCAAAAGAAATTCCTAATATAATATTGGTAATCAGGCTGTAAAGGAGAATGTTGCCGAGATTCTGACGATAGCCTATAAAAAGATCAGAAAATTCTACAGGAACTTTCGTGTTGTATTTATTGGTAATATAAATTAAGCCGACAAAAAGTGGGGCAAACAATATTCTTAAAAGGCTGGAGAAAGAATAATAAAGAGAAACGCCTGGTTTATTCCACAAACTGCCATAGTATTTAGAATAATCGCCGTCTAAATTTCTGAAATCTCTAAATCCCGACCAGGAATTGAATCCAATGATGGATTGAAGCAGAAAATCAGCGAGAAGATAAATAATCATTGCGACAATTGCGTAGAGAATCACCCCTTTGTACATTTCAAAAGCATGTGAAATGATCGATCCCGTATTTCTTTCTGGGACAGAACCTTGCTGGTCAAATTCGTTAAATTCGGACATGGTGTTATTTTTTAATGTTTCTCAAATGTAATTTTTTTTGAGAAGAAAAACATTACCATTTTCAAATTAATTTTTCTCTGTAAAAATAGTTTTGTATAGTGAATAAATCATCGCATTCCAAAACGGAAACGTAAACAACCCTCCAATAAAAAACAATGTGAAACCCAAATACTTAAATAAAACAGCCACAATCACACAAACAAAAATTTCTAGGAAAAATACTCTTACTGCCTTGAAATTTAGTGACATAGCTTCAAAAATCCTTTTATCCTGAAAAAACATTAACGGTGCTACAAAAAGAGTGCTGATCACCCATATAATAGGAAGAATAATGGTTTGGGCAATCATTAAATAGATTAAAAACCAAAATAGAAAATAGCCAATATATTTGAAAAAATTTGTTCCGCTGTATCCTGCGAATAAATCACCAAGCTCAATTTTTTCATTCAAATCAGCTTTTCTGAAAATTTTAAAAAAACCAAGATTCAAAGGATATAAAAAAACGATGGTTCCTAAAAATGCATAGCTGAAATACCGCGAATTTTCAGTTGCGCCTAATTCTGCCGCTTTCTGTAAATAAGCCTGCGTACTTTCCTGAAACGCTTCTAAAAGGACTTGGTTTTGTTCCCAGATTCCGTATTTTGAGGCAAAGAAAAATAGAGAGGTGAAGAAAACCGTAAAGTAAATAACAGAAAATATGAGCTGAAAGACCAAAGTCTTATTCCAGTAAAAAAATGCCTGTCTCAGTATAAAGTCGATTCCCGGTTTTTGTGGATATTTCTCCTGCATTGTAAATATTTTGTGCAAAAGTAAACATCAATAACTACTTTTGCAGAATGTTTTCGGCAAATCATCAAAAATTTATTGAAATGGACGAGCTTTCACAACAGAAAGTCCCGTTTTTCTTTATCGTAGACTTTCTTGCTGAGAATATAGAAATGTATACCGAATCACAAGTAGAAAAAAAGGGTTTATTAATTGATTTTCAAAACTTTAAAAATATAAATCCAACACAAGAGCTTCATAAGAAAACAGAATGGAAATCGTATCCCGAAACCCTGGAAAGTTTTAAAAAAGGATTTGATCAGGTACAGGAAAACATCAGACTGGGAAATTCTTATCTTACCAATTATACCCGGAAAACTAAAATTGAAACCAATCTCAGCCTGGAAGAGATCTTTTATCATTCCCAGGCAAAATATAAAGTGTTATATAAAGATTTTTTCGTATTTTTTTCTCCTGAAACGTTTGTGAAAATTATGGGTGATAAAATTTTCACCTATCCCATGAAAGGCACTATTGATGCCGCTTTAGAAAATGCCGCTGAAGTTTTAAAGAATGATAAAAAAGAAAAGGCAGAGCATTATACCGTTGTAGATTTGCTTAGAAATGATCTCAGTATGGTTGCGGATGAGGTAGAGGTGGAGAAATTTCAGCATATTGACCTTATAAAAACCCAGCAAAAAGACCTTTACGCAATGAGTTCTGAAATTACCGGAACTTTAAAACCCGAATTTCGGGGAAAAATAGGAAGTATAATGAAAAAACTGCTTCCAGCAGGATCTATTTTAGGAGCTCCGAAACCAAAAACCTTAGAAATCATTCTGAAAGCAGAAGGCTTTGACAGGGGTTTTTATACCGGAGTCTGTGGCTGGTTTGACGGCGAAAATACAGACAGCTGTGTGATGATCCGCTTTATAGAACAAGAAAATGATACCTTATATTTTAAAAGTGGCGGCGGAATTACGCACATGAGCAGATTAGAAGATGAGTATCAGGAAATGAAAAATAAAATTTATGTCCCAATTTATTGAAAGTATTAAAGTAGAAGATCAGGATATTTTCCTGTTAGATTTTCACCAGAAAAGAGTTAACCAGACTTTTGCCCATTTTGGAAAAGAAGGTTCTATTGATTTGGAAAAAATATTTAAAAACCTGAACCATGATGAAGATGGATTGTATAAGCTGAAAATCACTTATGATCTTGACAAGAAATTCCGGACGATGATGATTCCCTATGCCATTCCGGAAATACATGATTTCCAATTGGTGGAGAATAATATTTATGATTACTCTTTTAAATTTGAAGACCGAAAGGAACTGGAGAGAATGAAAATCAAATCGAAAGCGGAAGAAATTATCATTATAAAAAACAACCATATTACCGATACTTCGTTTTCCAATCTCCTGTTTCAGAAAGGGAAAGACTGGTTTACTCCTTCTACATATCTTTTAAATGGCGTTCAGAGACAGCATCTTTTAAAACAGAAAAAAATAAAAGAGACAGAAATCACATTACAGAATATTAGAGAGTTTTCTCATTTTCAGTTGATTAATGCGATGAATGACTTTGATGATATGTTTGTATACCCTATCCAGAAAATCACCAACCTTCCCGGAAGTGATGAATATCTTGACGTGTAAATTTATTTTAAGAAATTAAAATACGCTTTCAAAATCTCTGCATTGTTTTTTCCGTGGGTAAAAATCTCCATGATTTTTGGCTGAATATCTGGTTTAAAAAAGTTATTTAAAACTCTGTCGAGTGTACCGTCATCTTCCACTTTTGCATAGGTAAACCCAAAATGTTTTGCCATGAATTCCGCATTTTTATGATGTTTTGTCGCGATAAATTCGTCTAAAGTATTTGGATTTGCATTTCCCGGTCCGGGAATAATTTTAAAAATATTCCCTTCACCGTTATTAAAAATGATAATTCTGGTAAATGGCGGAATATATTGGTTCCAAAGCCCGTTGATATCATAAAAGAAACTCAGGTCTCCGGTAATCAAAAGGGTAGGATTAGCGTTTTTCATCGCAAAACCCATCGCGGTAGAAGTCGCACCGTCAATACCGCTTGTTCCACGGTTGCAATAGCTTTTATTTTTTCCAAAATTGAACAGTTGCGCATATCGGATTGCCGAACTGTTGCTGAAATGAATATTGTAATTTTCCGGAATACTCTGCGAAGCTTTATTGAAAAAATAAAAATCCGAAAACTCTGTTGTATTTACAAATTCTACATGCTTTTTGTCTTTTTTATCTCTTAAAACGTCCCACAGATTATAATATGGTTTTGGTTCTAAACCAATAACACGCAACAGTTTAGAAAAAAACAGTTCCGGTTTTACTTCAATTTTTCGGGTTAATGCAAAATACGTATCCGGCTGCCAAACCTCATCCAGATGCCAATGTTGTTTGGGATGTGCATTTCTCAAAAACTGTTTTACTCTTTTAGAGACCACATTTTGTCCTACGGTGATCAGTAAATCCGGCGCATACATTTTGTAATCTTCGTCTGAAAAACCAGTAATATACCGGTCAATATGACTGAAGAATTTATCATGATGGATATTAGAATTGGCTTCATGCAACACAACCACAGAATGATTTTTTACCAATTGGGTCAATTGATTTTCAAGTTCCGGGCTGTAATCTCGGGTTCCGACCAAAAGCATAATTCTTTGGGAAGTATTCCAGTCGGCAATCAAGTCAGAAGGAAGTTCGTATTCTTTTTTTCTGATGGTTTTTTCAACCTGTGGAAATGGAGGAAGCTCAGAAACCAATTCATAAAGAGGTTCTTCCAACGGAATATTGATATGAACCGGCCCTTGTTTCTCAAAACAAAGCTCAATGGCTTTTTTTATTATATCTGCATTGATATCTTCCGAATTATCTTTACTGTCTTCCAGCAGCTCAAAATCTCCATACGAATGCTGATGAAAAATATTTTTCTGTCTGATGGTTTGCCCGTCAAACAAATCTACATACTCCGTAGGACGGTCTGCCGTTAAAATCAGCAACGGAACGTTCTGATAAAATGCTTCCGTAACAGCGGGATAATAATTGGCCGCTGCAGAACCGCTTGTACAGGTAATCGCTACCGGTTTTTTTTCGCTGATTGCCATTCCCAGACCAACAAAAGCCGCGCTTCTTTCATCAACAATACTGTAACAGTTAAAATCATCAATCTCGGAAAAATGAATCGCGAGAGGTGCATTTCTGGATCCCGGAGAGATAACAACGTCAAAAATTCCGTATTGCTGAAAAAGATGCGCAAGTACCTGAATACTTCTCTTGGAGGAATATTTTTTCATAAGACAAATTTACTTCATAAATAATGAATTCAAAAATCATTTAATTCAAAAAATCTGTATTTTAGCAATACGTAAAATTTCTTAAAATGGATAAAATACCTAGTGTAGACCTGCGTGATTTCCTTTCGGGTGACCCGGAACGCAAACAGAAATTTGTAAATGAAATCGGAAAAGCTTACGAAGAAATTGGTTTTGTAGCCTTAAAAGGCCATTTTCTTGACGACAAACTGGTGGATGATCTGTACGGCGAAGTAAAAAACTTCTTTGAACTGCCTACAGAAACGAAACAGAAATATGAGATCCCGGGAATCGGAGGACAGCGAGGCTATGTCGGCTTTGGAAAAGAAACAGCAAAAGGGTTCAAAAAAGGGGATTTAAAAGAATTCTGGCATTTCGGGCAGTATGTTTCGGATGATTCAAAATATAAATCTGAATATCCTGATAATGTAAATGTCGAAGAACTTCCAAAATTCAATGAAGTAGGAAAAGAGGCCTACCAAATGCTTGAAAAAACAGGAAAGTATGTTTTAAGAGCACTCGCTTTGTATCTTGGCTTGGATGAGTTTTATTTTGATGATAAAATTGCGGAAGGAAATTCTATTTTAAGACCGATTCATTATCCGCCGATTACTCAGGAACCGGATGACGCAGTAAGAGCTGCCGCGCATGGCGATATCAATCTGATTACCCTTTTGATGGGTTCTCAGGGAAAAGGGCTTCAGGTGCAGAATCATAAAGGAGAGTGGATTGATGCCATTGCAGAGCCGGATGAATTGATGATCAATGTAGGCGATATGCTTTCCAGGCATACCAATAACAAGCTTAAATCTACGATTCACAGAGTAGTTAACCCGCCAAGAGAATTATGGGGTACTTCGAGATATTCTATTCCTTTCTTTATGCATCCTGTAAGCGAAATGTCTCTGAATGCCCTTGAAAATTGCATTGACGAGAACAATCCGAAACGATACGAAGATACGACAGCAGGCGAATTTTTGCACGAACGATTAATAGAATTAGGATTGATAAAAAAATAATTAGAAAAAGTACAATACATACAGAATTTTAATTATCTTTACTTTATCATCAAATTTTAATACGTATTATCATGAAAAATTTAAAAAAATTAAGCAAAGACCAGTTAAAATCAATCTCAGGAGCAGGTGGAATCAAACAAAACCCGGAACCTGATTTCTGTCTGTATTATTGCAACGGTACTGTAATTTGTACCACTTGCAGTAAAGATTTTACATGTCCAGATGATTCTATCTAAGCTGAGAATCATGACCACATTAAGAAACCGCTCTTTTGGAGCGGTTTTTTTATTTCAACTTAATTGATATCACTTTAAAATTAGTCAAACAGTCGTAATTGCTGTTCCCGTGTACCCGTAAAACCGTTTACAGAAAGCCGAGGAAATTCTTTGCCTTCAAAATATTTTTTCCGTCCTATTTTAAAAGTATTGTGAATCATTTCTGCAATATTTCCTTCTCCGGTATATCTTTCAAAATATCTTTTTTCACCTAATTTCCCGCCGCGCATAGACCGGATCAGATTCAGGACTTTTGCTGCCCTGTCCGGAAAATTATTTTCTATCCACTGTACAAAAACCGGTTCTACGGTATCATTCAGCCGTACCAAAGTATATCCGAAGCTCAGTGCACCTGCGTCTGAAACAGATTTTAAGATTGATAAAGATTCATCACTTGTCAATCCCGGAATAACAGGCGCGACCATCACATGGACAGGAACTTTATTCTCAGAGAGTATTTCAATCGCTTTCAGCTTATTTTTTGAAGAGCTGGTTCTGGGCTCCATTTTTCTTCGGACTTCTTCATTCAGTGTAGGAATGCTGAGTGAAACAGAAATAAGGTTCTGCTCTGCCATCGGTTTTAATATATCCAGGTCTCTCAGAACCAGCGTATTTTTAGTGATTATATGAATGGGATGCCTGTAATCTAAACTGACCTGCAATAGTTTTCTGGTAATCTCAAACTGCCTTTCTGCAGGCTGATAACAGTCTGTATTCCCGGAAAGCAAAATCGGCGCAGGTTGGTGCCCTTTTTTTTGAAAAAACCTTTCCAGTAATTCCGGTGCGTTTTTCTTCACCATAATTTTTCTCTCAAAATCTATTCCTGCACTGTAGCCCCAAAATTCATGCGTAGGTCGCGCAAAGCAATAGGAACATCCATGTTCACATCCTTGATAAGGATTCATAGAATATTCCATCGGCAAATCTTCACTTTTAACCTGATTGACAATGGTTTTAGGAAAAACTTCTGTAAAAGATGTTTTTACGGGTTCAAATTCTTCATCTTCAGGCTCAAAAGTAAACCGGTCGAAACGATTGATAACATTTCGCTGCGCACCCTGCCCTTTTATATTATTTTCATTCTGCATATGGTAAAGTTAAAAGTCTGTTTAAAAAAAATAATGAGTTTTAAGACAGAAGTTTTCCACAAAAAAAAACCAACATTCACAAATGTCGGTTTATTAATATATTTTGGATCTTACTATTTATTTCATTGCAAAAAATTCTATACCATGATCATCATCGGCATTTGAGTTATCAAAGTGTCTGTGATAATCAGAGTAATATTCGTTATATTTTTTTTGCTTTTTGCTTACTAATTTTTTAAAGCCTAAAATCCCCAATACGGCTAAAAGACCAACTCCTCCTGCCAGTAAAACGCCAACTTCTCTTTTCATGTTTGTACTATTTGAAAACAATCCATCAAATAATATACCTTTTTTGATATTGAAATTATAAATTTTGTTAACATGATTAATTTATTTCAAAGCTGCCACACTTCGAGAGATTACCAATCATCAATAAACTATGGTTTAATAATTGTAGTACTTTCAGAAAAATAATATTATGGAAAATTCAGGAACCAGCGATCAGATGACAACCCTCAGTCAGGTTATGGAAAAATTAAGAAAAAGAGGCATTAATAAAGAATTCCGTATGAATGAAGCTTGCGAAATGAAGTATGAAGAGTCGGAAAAAAATTATAAACCAGATGATCTGAAAATTTTAAAAACGTATCGTTTTGAAGGTGACAGCAATCCCGACGACAGTGCAGTTTTATATGTTTTGGAAGATAATTCAGGCAATAAAGGCATTATTATAGACTCTTTCGGAGCGTACAGCACATATCCCGGTGAAGCGTTCGATAATTTTTTAAGAGACATTCCGGTGGAAGAAAGTAAAGAATATGATTTCTGATAATAATAAAGCTCCGCAATTATTTTGTTCCGGAGCTTTCTTTTTTATTAAAAACCCTCTTTAAAAGCCCTTTTTTCTTTTCTTCTTTTGGCGGAACCGTTTCGTTTACTGCAGCTTTTACCTCTTTCACCGCATTGACGGTATTTTTAACCGTTTTTTCTGTTTTTGCAATCCCATTCCCGATCAGGGTTTTCTTTAAGCCGTCTTCAATTCCTTTCCAGAACAAATTAAAAAATGATTTTGTAGGATCACGCTCTACACCTTCTACCACTACAGATTCCGGAAATTTACCTGAGTCTGATTTGATGAAAATATTCGCAACAGCACTTAAAACCCCTTTTTTCTCTTTACTTTCTTTATCTAAAATGGAAACCTTAAGATCAGTATGCTTCAGATTAAAGGTTCCGCCGATTCCTTTGGGATTTCCTTTAAAATCAAACAGCATTTCCTGAATCGTTCCTGTTGCCGAAACACTGAGATAGGGCACAATAAAAGCATTGATGGCCACCGCCGGAATTCCTGCCGCCCTTCCTGAAATCGAAAAACGGTCACTCTGATCTGCCGTATCGAAGCTCCAGTTTACGGAAAGCGGTGACGTTTTCATAAAAGTACAGTCAATTTTGATAATCACCTTTGTCGGTTTACCTTTCATTTTTGCAGAATTGAGATTTTTAACATTCATATTCATCGAGCTGAATGTAAGTTTTCCCGGGCCGCTGCTTTTCGGAGTATCTTCTTCGTATTCTAAAAAAGCATTTTTAAGATTAAGATTATCAACAAACAGAGGGATTTTTATTGATCTCAGCAATCTGGAATACAGCAGTTTTTCTTTCGGGTCGTCTGCGGGAACTTTACTTCTGAAAATATTGGCATCTGCTGATAAAATGGTCAGATTTTTTGCGTGTATGAATTTCTGATCTGAAAAAAGATCCCAATTTCCTACCGCCGATATCTGCTGCGCTTTTAAATCATACAAATCACTTTCTACCGGTATCATTCTGATAAACTGGCTTCTCGAAACGAGAGGCTTCATCGCAAACTGATTGATTTTTAGGTTATCATTATGAAGTTCAATCCAACCTGAGGTCATATGATAAAATCTGGTATTATACCCAAAATTTTTGGCTGTAAGCGAATACTCTTTCATTGTGACAGCCATCCCGGAATGATTGGGCTTTGCGTTCAGCTCAATATTGGTAATCGTCGCGTTCAGATCATTTAAAGCAATCGGCTGACTGTTTTTATCATATGTAATGCTGGAGTTTTTAACCATCACTTTTCCAACAACGATCGGAAACTGTATTCCGTCAAAATTTGATTTTTTATTTGGCAGGCTGGTTCCGGCTTTAATGCTTCCGTTCACATTATTCAGCAAAACGTCTTTTACGTTCAGGTTCAGTTTTTTATCAATAATTTCCCATTTATTGATGTTGAAAGCCAGCTTTTCCGCCTTCAGATTCATTGTCGTTTTCCCTGATCCTGAAGGGTTCGGAACGATTGAAATATTTCTGATATCTCCTTTTTTAGGATTCAGGGAAATGCTTTCAATTGTAATATCCTGATGATTTGAAAACCAGATATTTTTTCCTGAAAGTTTAAAATCTTTATATCGTACGGGTATCGTTTCTTTCGAAATTTCCTTGTCAAATTCAAAATGATTGATATCAAGATGCACTTGTTTTGCGTACAGTAATTTTTCACCATCGGGTTTATTGATCTGAACTGTTGCATTATTCATAACAATATCATCCAGATTTAACTCAAAATTAAATGGTTTTTTTAATTTTTCCGGAATGGCATTCGTGGTATAAATCAATAAATCAGGATTCTGAAACTTGGCATTGGCGAGCGATATCTTATTTTTTTTAAGAACAATATCTTTAAAATCCATTTTAGGAATATTGAACTGATACAGCTGTGTTTTTTTGGGATATGATTTTTTAAACGCATCAAAGCTCATCAAAGGGACCAGCTGAAAATTCTCGATGGACATCTGACCGTTTACCGTTGTAATTGTTTTAATTTTTAACGTATAAATATCATCCGGCCGAAAGAAGAAATTTTTTCCTTTGATGCTGTACTGATCAAAAATGATGGGAAGCTTATTTTCTACAGATTCTTCCGTCAGCTGAAGGTTTTCCACCAAAAGATCTAAATGGCTGACTCCTAAAAAATTCTGTTTTGTATGCTTATAGACGTTAATAGTTCCGTTACTGATCCTGATATTCTCAAATGATACAGGGTTTCTCTTTTTTCCTGTTTTGGAATCAATCGGTTTAGCAAGTGTGATATTGAGATTGGGTTTGGCAAGTAAAAGATCAGAAGAGCTGATGACTTTATTAAAGAGGGCATCATAAATTCCAAATCGGCTGATTTTCAAGGTATCGATGGTGCCTTGTAAACCAATCACATTATTATTTTCAGGATTTTTATTGTTTACCGTAATTTGTGAAACAAAAATATTTCCCGTTATTAGATCTACATCAAGCCTTTTGTAGGAAACTTTATAATCAGTATTGTTTTTTATATAATTGGGAAGCTGGGTTTTGAGCCAGATATTCAGTGCAAGGTTGCAAAGTAAAAAAATACAGAGCAAAACCCCGAGAGAGAATATTAGCTTTTTAACCCATTTTTTTTTCATAGCAACAATTTTAATACTTTATAATTGAATTTTTTTAAATAAATTTTTCAATATATAACAATTAACGTACTACAATCTTGATTTTATGATTAATTCTTCACATTTAGTTCTATAACATATCCTTCATGGCTTCGGATATTAATAAAATCTCCGCCGTCAAATCCTAAATACTGACCTTTAATTCCTGTTAATTTGCCCGTAAACTCAGGCTTTTTATCCAATGTAAAAGATGTAATTTTTTCAGGTTTATCGAATGGATAATCAAATCTCCACAAATTTTCGCCTTCAGAATAAAACTTCTGAAAATCTTCGGGAAAATATTCTTTAATTTTTTTCTGAAAATCTGCAAGATCAATCTCACCTTCAAGATCATCCTGCAGCATTTTTTTCCAGTTGGTTTTATCCGGAAGATGATCTTTTAGGGCTACCTCTATCATTCCGGCTTCGTACCGGTTTTCAGTACGGGCAATTGGTAAAGCAAACGTGGCGCCCTGATCAATCCATCGTGTAGGGATCTGCGTATTTCTTGTTACGCCTACTTTCACATCGCCGGTGTAAGCCAAATATACCGTGTGAGGCTGCAGCTGAATTTCTTTTTCAATATTTAAATCCCGTTCACCAATTCCCAAATGAGCGGTAGAAAGCTCAGGACGAATAATCGTATCACTCGCAAACGGGCTTTCAAAAAAACAGCTTTTACAAAAACCCATTCTATAAACGGCTTTATCCAGATTACAGTTTACGCACTGAAATCCTGAATGTTTTATGGTTAATTCTTTTCCGAATAATTCATTCATATGGATCAGGTCACCGGAAAGATTGAGATAATATTGTATCGGCTGATCATTGAAACTCGTCATTTTTAAAATTTGCCCTCGAAACTGCATAAGATAAAATAGATTACTTTTAAAAGTAAATGTACTCAAATATATTTTTGAAAACCTTTAAATTTATACTTTTGTGCAATTAAAAAAACATAGATGACATATCTTATCACTGGCGGAAGCGGATTTATTGGTTCACACTTAGTAGAGCGCCTGTTGAAAAACGGACATTCTGTCATAAACATTGACAATTTTGATGATTTTTATGCGTATCCGATAAAAGTAAAAAACACCTTAGAATCTGTCGGGAAAAGTACTGAATTTGAGTATATTAATAAAGACTCAGACCTTCAGAATCTCGCAGCTCAAACAAGGTCAGATGACTACAGCTTATATGTACAGGATATCAGAGATAAAGAGGGCTTGAAAAGTATTTTTTCGATGCATACCATAGATTTTGTAATTCATCTGGCCGCACTTGCAGGAGTACGCCCTTCGATTGAAAGACCATTAGAATATCAGGAAGTCAATATCCGCGGCACAATGAATTTGTGGGAACTTTGTGCAGAATTTGGTGTCAAAAAATGTATCTGCGCCTCATCATCAAGTGTTTATGGCAACAATACAAAAATACCTTTTGCAGAAACCGATCCTGTAGATCATCCTATATCACCTTATGCGGCAACCAAAAGATCCGGAGAAATCTTGGGACATGTATATCACCATCTTTACCATATAGACATGATCCAACTAAGATTTTTCACTGTTTACGGCCCCCGTCAAAGACCTGATCTGGCAATACATAAGTTCACAAAACTCATTTCTGAAAATCAGGAAATCCCTTTCTACGGAGACGGAACTACAGCACGGGATTACACTTATATTGATGATATCATTGACGGAATTCTTAAATCTGCAGACTACTTACAGAGACATTCTCACATTTATGAAATTATTAATCTTGGAGAAAGCGAAGTCATACAGTTAACGGAAATGCTGTCTGCTATTGAACAGGCGCTGAATAAAAAGGCAATTAAAAAATTACTGCCATTACAGCCCGGTGATGTACAGCAAACCAATGCCGATATTTCCAAAGCTAAAAATTTAATAGGCTATAAACCAACCACCAACTTCCAAAATGGCATAAAAAAATTTGTGGAATGGTTTTTGAGAAAATGACAACAATACGTTGTAATACCGCTTTCACGAGAGTTTATATTTAACAACGGACAGGATTTATAAAAAGAATTGAAAATCAAGTCATAAAATACGTTTATAATATAACCTATTTTTATACTTTTGCAAAAAAAATTAAAAAATTATGTACTGGACATTAGAATTAGCTTCATATTTAAGCGACGCACCATGGCCGATGACGAAGGCAGAACTTATCGATTATGCTATCAGAACTGGGGCACCGATGGAAGTTGTTGAAAACCTTCAGGCTATTGAAGACGAGGGAGAAATCTATGATGCCATTGATGAAATCTGGAGTGATTATCCTACAGATGAAGATTATCTTTGGAACGAAGACGAATATTAATAAAAGTAAAGCTTAGGTAAGCCTAAACTTTTGCCATTTTAAATATCAAAATTTGCACGGTCAACGTGTCATTAAAACGCTTGAAGCTTATTGCTTTAAGCATAAAGCAATAAATTTATGAGTTTTTTAAACAAAGTTCTTAAAGGGTTTTTGGGAGACAAGAAAGCGCAGGACCTAAAAGAAGTAAAAAAAGTTGTAACAAAAATCAAAGCTGTTGAGCCAAACATTCAGCAATTATCTGATGACGGTTTAAGAGAAAAGACGGCCGAGTTTAAAAATAAAATAAAAGCTGCAACCGCCACCATTACTTCCCAGGTACAAGAGATTCAGGAGCAAATCAAAAGCTCAACCAATGTTGACGAAAAAGAAGCACTTTTCTCTAAAATAGAAACTTTGAAAAAAGATTCTTACGAAATTGAAGAAAAAGTATTGGCCGAAGTACTTCCCGAAGCATTTGCCTTAATTAAAGAAACAGCCAGAAGATGGGCAGAAAACGGAGAAATCCGTGTGACAGCCACTGAAATGGATAAAGAACTTGCCGCAACCAGAGATTTCGTAGAAATCCAGGGAGAACAGGCAGTCTGGAAAAACTCATGGAATGCAGCCGGAACTCCCGTAGTCTGGGATATGGTGCATTACGACACTCAGTTTATTGGTGGGGTTATTCTTCACAGCGGTAAAATTGCCGAGATGGCAACCGGTGAAGGTAAAACCTTGGTGGGAACACTTCCAATTTACTTAAACGCGCTTCCTGAAAGAGGAGTTCACGTGGTAACGGTAAATGATTACCTTGCCAAAAGAGACTCGGCTTGGATGGGGCCATTGTATCAATTCCACGGTCTTTCAATTGACTGTATTGATAATCATCAACCCAATTCAGACGGAAGAAGAAAAGCATACAATTCAGATATTACATACGGAACCAATAATGAATTTGGTTTTGATTATCTGAGAGATAACATGGTAACTTCGCCTGCAGAACTGGTGCAGAGAGAATTAAACTTTGCCATTGTAGATGAGGTTGATTCTGTATTGGTGGATGATGCAAGAACACCGTTAATTATTTCCGGGCCGGTTCCGCAAGGAGACCGACAGGAATTTGATGTTCTTAAACCTTCCATCGACAGAATTGTTGAAGTTCAGAAAAAAACAGTTTCCGTGATTTTTAATGAAGCTAAAAAATTAATCGCTGCAGGAAACACAAAAGAAGGAGGATTCAAATTGCTTCAGGCGTACAGAGGCCTTCCTAAAAACAGACAGCTCATCAAATTCTTATCGGAAAGCGGAAACCGAGCATTGCTTCAGAAAGTTGAAGCTCAGTATATGCAGGATAACAACCGTGATATGCCGATTGTAGATAAAGATCTTTACTTCGTCATCGAAGAAAAAAACAATCAAGTAGATCTTACAGATAAAGGGGTTGAATACATGTCTCAGGGGAATTCAGACAACAACTTCTTTGTTCTTCCGGATATTGGGACAGAAATTGCAGAAGTAGAGGCAAAAAATTTATCCAAAGAAGAAGAATTTGAAGCGAAAGAAAAACTCTTCTCAGAATTTGCCGAAAAATCTGAACGAGTTCATACCATGAGCCAGCTTTTGAAAGCCTATACATTATTTGAAAAAGATGATGAGTATGTCGTAATCGACGGTGAGGTAAAAATCGTTGATGAACAGACAGGCCGTATTATGGAAGGAAGACGTTATTCTGACGGTCTTCACCAGGCGATCGAGGCGAAAGAAAATGTAAAAATCGAAGCTGCAACACAAACTTTTGCGACTGTAACATTACAGAACTATTTCCGTATGTACAATAAACTTGCGGGAATGACGGGTACTGCAGAAACGGAAGCTGGGGAACTTTGGCAGATTTATAAATTGGATGTAGTGGTAATCCCTACCAACCGTCCTATTCAAAGAAATGACAAACAGGATCTGGTGTATAAAACCAACCGCGAAAAATACAATGCTGTAATTGAAGAAATCGAAAATCTTACTGCAGCGGGAAGACCTGTCTTGGTAGGAACTACTTCTGTAGAAATTTCACAATTACTTTCAAAAGCGCTTCAATTAAGAAAAATTCAGCATCAGGTTTTGAATGCGAAACTTCACAAGAAGGAAGCGGAAATTGTTGCCGGAGCAGGACAGCCTGGAGTAGTAACGATTGCTACCAACATGGCCGGTCGTGGAACCGATATTAAATTAACCAAAGAAGTAAAAGAAGCCGGAGGTTTGGCGATCATCGGAACGGAAAGACACGATTCGAGACGTGTTGACAGACAGCTTCGCGGTAGAGCCGGAAGACAGGGAGACCCGGGAAGCTCTCAGTTCTATGTTTCTCTGGAAGACAACTTGATGCGTTTGTTCGGTTCTGAAAGAATTGCGAAAATGATGGACAGAATGGGTCACAAAGAAGGTGAAGTTATTCAACATTCTATGATCAGCAAATCCATCGAAAGAGCACAGAAAAAAGTCGAAGAAAATAACTTCGGGGTAAGAAAAAGACTTTTGGAGTATGATGACGTGATGAATAAACAACGTGATGTTATTTACAAAAGAAGAAAGAACGCTTTATTCGGAGATCACCTGAAATATGACATCACGAATATGATCTTTGATGTTTCCAATTCTATTGTTGCAAAAGGAAAAGCAAACGGAAGCTATAAAGATTTTGAATTTGAGATCATCAAGAATTTTACCATGGCGTCCCCAGTTTCTGAAAGTGATTTTAACAATAAAAACGTACAGGATTTAACGAATATTTTATTCAATGCTGCACAGGAAGATTATCAGATGAAGCTGAACCTGCTGAAAGAAAAATCATTTCCTATTATTGAGAATGTATTCCAAAATCAGGGTTCGATGTTTAAGATGATCCAGGTTCCTTTTACAGATGGCCACAAAACATTGACGATCGTAACAGATCTTAAAGAAGCTCATGATACCAAATGTGAAAGCCTGATTAATGATTTTGAGAAAAACATCACCTTATCTATCATTGATGAAAACTGGAAACTTCACCTTCGTGAGATGGATGATCTTAGAAAATCTTCTCAGGGAGCCGTTTATGAACAAAAAGATCCGCTTGTGATCTACAAACAAGAATCTTTCCATTTGTTTAGTGAAATGGTTGATAAAATGAATAAAGAAATCATATCTTTCTTATACAAAGGTGAGATTCCTGCATAAGGATTAATAATTCTTTAAACTATATATAAAGCCGCTTCAGTTGAAGCGGCTTTTTTATTATCCGGGGAATAGCATTTTTGATTTGAATATGATAAAAATCAATACTATATTTTATTTAGAATAATTAAAAAGAATATATTTGCAAAAAAATAATCTTACTCATGAATAAAGTATGTATTGGTGCAGCACTATTAGGAAGCATATTGACATTTGCACAGGAAAAAGATTCTGCACAGACAAAAAATATAGAAGAAGTAATTATCAATACCATCTCAAAAAAAGATAGCGATTATTCTAATAAAATGCCTTTAAAGGCAATTGAAGATCCTCAGGTTTTATCTTCTGTCAGCAGGGTTGTTCTCGAGAATCAGGCGATTTTTACGGTGGATGATGCTTACAGAAATGTAACCGGACTGCAAAAAATGTGGAATGCTACAAGCAGAGCAGGTGATGGAGGAGCATTTGTCGTACTCAGAGGTTTTGTTTCCAGCAGTTCTATGAGAAACGGTTTGGTATCTCCCGTTACCACAACAATCGATGCGGTAAATATAGAAAAGCTGGAAGTATTGAAAGGCCCTTCAGGAACGCTTTATGGCAGTAATGTTGCTTCGTATGGAGGCCTTATCAACAGAGTAACCAAAAAACCTTACGAAACGTTTGGAGGAAATGTTTCTCTGATGGCCGGAAGTTACAATACATACCGAGCTCAAGCCGATTTGAATGCCCCGCTTACAAAAGATAATAAGCTTTTATTGAGAGTCAATACAGCTTATACCAATGAAGGGAGTTTCCAGAAAACAGATGCTAAAAATTCATTCTTCGCATTTACCCCGACTTTAACTTATAATGCTTCTGATAGATTGCAGTTTAATGTAGAGTACGAAATGTTCAATACAAGAGCGCTTGGAGAGCAATTATTCTTTTACCTTTCACCCGCTTTAGGAGTGGATAATATGAGAGATCTTGAAGCAAAAGGGTTAAATTACAAAGAATCTTACCTCGGTGATGATCTCTATACCACAGCGAGAGTCAATAATATTTTTGGACAGATTAATTACAAGATCAACGATCATATTAAATCATCGACCAACATCAACAACTCACAAAGTTATTCAGATGGATTCGGGCCTTATTTTTCAGTAGGTTTAAATCCTGACAGCTCTTTGTCGGTATCAAGATACGATCAGGGAACAAGAGACAGCAGAAAATCATGGTTTCAGATCCAGCAGAATTTTAATTTTGATTATACTTTCGGAAACGGGATGAGAAACAGAACGGTAGCCGGGTTTGACTATCTTAAAACAAAAGACAGATCACGCTTCATTTATCTGGTTGTCCCGACTACTGGATCATTCAACAACCCTGTTTCTGCAAACGGAGGAAATTACACCGATTTTAACGGAACCACAATCGGCAATCTTTACGAAAACCCTTCTAACATTGGAAATTATGATATTAATGCAGACCTTAACACCTACAGCGGTTATGTTTCTAACGTGTTTACTCCGGTTACAGGCCTAAATATCGTCTTAGGAATCCGTTATGAAAATAATGATTTTCAGGGAGGTGATATCTTTAATGATCCTACTGCGCCTTATACCCAATCTGCATGGTCACCTAAAGCAGGTTTGGTGTATGAAATCATAAAAGATAAATTTTCTGTTTTTGGAAATTATCAGAACAGTTTTAAAAGTAATGGCTATTATACCTTTAACGAGGCAGGCGAAACCAGATTATCAAACCCTGAAAGAGCCAATCAATTTGAAGGTGGTTTTAAAACCAATATCATAAATGGAAAAATCAATGCAACGGTAAGTTATTATGACATTAAAGCAAATAATTACCTTACCAATACAGGGAAATTTGTGAATAACAGAGCGGTGCAAACCGAAACAGGAGAAATACACAGTAAAGGTGCAGAACTTGAAGTAAACGCCTATCTTGTAAAAGGGTTTTCACTAATCGGGGGAATTGCCTATAATGATTCAAAAGATGTATCAACAGGCTTAAGACCTGCAACATCCGGATCATATTGGCTAGGAAACTTTAATGCAAGCTATCAATTTGTAGACGGTAGTCTTAAAGGACTTGGGTTTGGGATAGGAGGAAACTTTGCCAGCGACAATAAAATACTGAATAATCTTGAAAATGATAGGGTAACCGTCACTACTTTTACCCTTCCAAAATATTTCGTCATGAATGCCAATGCATTTTATGATGCAAAAAAATTCAGAATCGGGGTTAAAGTAGATAACTTTACCAACGAGCATTACTGGATCGGATATTCCACCGCCAATCCTCAAAAGCTGATCAATGCGTTGGGCACGGTTACTTATAAGTTTTAAGTTTAATGAGCTATAGATCTGCTATTCCTGGAAAAGTTCGGGAATAGTTTTTGTTTATATGAGAAAAAAACATCACCATAAAAAGAAACCGGGCATTTTTAAAAAATGGACGGGGAAACTGCACCTTTGGCTGGGCTTGTCGATCGGGTTTATCATATTTATCGTTTCGGTGACCGGAGCATTATACGTCTTTAAAGATGAAATCGAAAACATGACCCGTAAAGAGGTGATGTACCATCATGAAAAAAACATTGAAAAGAAACAGGTTCTTCCTATCAGAGTTTTAGAAAAATCAGTCAATGCACAGGTACAAGAAAAATTTCCGATTCATTGGGTGAATGTTCCCATTGATAAAAAAATATCTTATCAGTTTTACTGGTATGAGCACAATACAGACGCATGGAACTATTTTGATGAATTTCCTGTGTACAAAGTTGCTTATGTAAACCAATACACCGGAAAAGTTTTAAGACTATATGATGAAAAGAATGGGTTTTTTCAGATCGTGAAAATGATTCATTGGAGCTTTTTACTAAAGCAGGACTGGGGAAAATATGTCGTAGGAATCCCCGTAATTATATTTATTTTCATGTTGATTTCAGGAATCATTTTGTGGTGGCCTAAAAACAGGGCAGCAAGAAAACAGCGCTTCTCATTCAGATGGAAAAATATTAAAAGCTGGAAAAGAAAAAATTACGATCTACACAATATTTTAGGGTTTTATGCCTCGGTTTTTGCGCTTGTTTTTTCAGTAACAGGCTTATTCTACGCATTTTTTATTGTTCAGTCTATGATCTATGTAGTTTTTTCAGGCAGCACCACTCCACCTCCTGATTTTTCTTATATCACAACAAGGGCACCGATAGAAGCAAGAAATGAAAGCACTTTGGATAAAGTCATCACCACCGTTCAGACAAAATATCCGGATTCTTATGGCTTTTCGGTAGATCTGGGACACCCGCATATGGATGATCACGAGCACCCCAACTTTTCTGTATTTGTGAAGCATCTGTCTTATTCGTATCATAAAAATAGCAGCCTTATTTTTGATGAAAATTCCGGCGAGCTGCTCCACACCTACAATCATGAAGACAAAAATCTGGGTGAAAAAGCTGTAGCCGCCAATTACGATATTCATGTCGGTGCAATTTTAGGCCTGCCTACCAAAATTATTGCGTTTATCGTAAGCTTAATGTGTGCTTCCCTTCCGGTAAGCGGTTTTCTGATCTGGTGGGGAAGAAGAAAGAAAACAAAGAAAACAGCATAATATTTTAATATTGTCTCATTAATTATTTATTAATACAATCTTTTTTATAAATTTATTCCCTTGAATTATACAAAAAAGAAAATGTCATTAGTAGATTTGTCAAAACAGGTTGCATTGGGTATCGATATCGGTGGAACAAATACTAAATTCGGAGTTGTAAATCACAGAGGCGAAGTTCTCGAAAAAGGCAGCATTCGCACAGATGCCTATCCCACTGTTGAAGAATTTATTGATGCGCTGTATGAAGCGGTTTATCCTTTAATTGAAAGTCAGGGGGCAGAAAAAAACTTCGATGGCATTGGAGTAGGCGCTCCGAATGCAAATTATTATAGCGGAACCATAGAGCAGGCTCCCAACTTACCTTGGAAAGGCGTCATTCCTTTTGGCGAAATGATGAAGGCAAAATTTAATATGCCCTGTACCTTAACCAATGATGCAAATGCAGCAGCATATGGCGAAATGCTTTTCGGAGCCGCCCGCGGAATGAAAGATTTTATCATGATTACTTTGGGCACAGGTGTCGGAAGCGGAATTGTCGCCAGCGGAAAATTAATTTACGGACATGATGGTTTTGCCGGAGAACTGGGACATACTATCGTAAAACCCGGTGGAAGAAAACACTGGAGTACCGGATCAGAAGGGAGTCTGGAAGCCTATGCATCTGCAACAGGAATTGCCATTACCGCAAAGAAAATGAGAGCCGAATTTCCGGAATCGATGCTCAGTCAATATCCTGAAGAAGCAATTAATTCTAAAACGGTGCATGAGTGTGCACTGAAGGGTGATCCTATTTCTATTGAAGTTTTCCGGTATACCGGACAAAAATTAGGTGAGGCTTTAGCCAATTTTGTCATGTTTTCTTCCCCGGAAGCTATTCTTTTATTCGGTGGGGTAATCAAAGCGGGAGATTTTATCCTGAAGCCAACGAAACTTCATATGGAAAGAAATCTTCTTCCGATTTTCAGGAATAAAGTGAAACTGGTTTTCAGTGAATTGGATGAAGCCGATGCAGCCATTTTAGGAGCAAGTGCTTTGGTCTGGGAAAATAAGTAACCCCTAAAAATAATATAGAGCATCCATTTTGGATGCTTTTTTTGTTATAAAATCATTCAATTATTTGTGAAATCTATGAAGATAATTTGTGTTTAAACCTTTGTTTGCTTCAGTTTTGGCCCAATTTTCACTATTTTTGATGACTCTTTCAATACAGTTGTTGAAAGAAAAACTTAAAAATAATCAAATAAATGGATAATAATAATTTAGAACAGATTACGTTCGGAGGCGGATGTTTTTGGTGCGTAGAAAGCTGTTTCAATATGCTGAAAGGAGTACAATCTGCCATTTCAGGATATTCCGGTGGTCATAAAGATCATCCCACCTATGAAGAAGTCTGCACCGGAGAAACCGGTCATGCGGAAGTAGTGCAAATCACTTATGATCCGGCAATCATTTCCTATGAGCAATTGATGGATGTATTCTTTTTCCTTCACGATCCTACACAGCTTAACAGACAGGGAAACGATATTGGAACACAATACCGTTCGGTCATTTATTATAAAGACGACGACGAAAAGACAAAGGCTGAAGAAGCCATCAAAACTTCCCAGGAATCCGGAAGATGGCCTGGAAAGTACGTTACAGAGCTATCCAGATTTGAAAAATTCTGGCCTGCTGAACAGTATCACCAAGGATATTATAATGTGAATCCTAATCAGCCTTACTGCAGCGCAGTGGTAGGACCAAAAATTCAAAAATTCAAAAAACATTTCGGGGAACTGGGAATGTTGAACGATTCAGAATAAAAAAAAGCGGAGAGTAATCTTCGCTTTTTTTTATTCTTCTTCAGGTCCTGCGTAATTGTTTAGGATTCTTTCAGTCACGTCTTTTAATGCCTTTCCGTTTTCCGGATGTATTCCAGGGCTGGTAAAAAATTCTACCTGATTATCACTTTTATCATACCAGACACTTCCCATTGCATTTTCTACTGTTAGAGTATCTGGTCGTGTTATCTTTTTTAAATGTAAAAGAATTTCTTTATTCATTGCTATTACATGAGATCCAGGATTAACATAATTACTATCTGTTCCTTTATATCTGTCATCGTCCCAATACATATAATTTTTTTCAATATCCGGCTTCATTTCAGACATTATTCCAAAAGGATTTTTTATTCCATTGTCAATTTTTTTTCCATTAGAGAAAAGAACTCCTCCTGTTACAAGTAAAAAAACAAAAGCAAATTCTGCTATTCCCAAACCATTTTTCTTTAAAAAATCTGGCATTTGTAAAATCGGTTTGTTTGTAATATTTATAACAATCTTAGAGATCGTTTCGCTTATTGTATATTCTATTGTTTTCCAATCAGAACAATAGTTTTTAAAGCTATCATATTCTAGATACCTACTCAGATCGTCAAGAATAACCGGTTTAATATTATAATCGTTCTCATTTTCCACAATGGTTTTATAATATGTTTCAAAAGACTTATAACTAAGGTTTATTTTAAAATCATCTAGCAAATTTCTTTCTAACGATTTTGAAATTCCACTAAATGTTTTTTCAGTCGTTTCATTTGATGCTTTTTCAAAAACTTCTTCTAAAAGTTTTCGCTTCTGAAGTAAAAATCTTGACATATAAATAAAATTTTATTTCGGAAAATTAAAAATTTATTCCTTTAAAAAAATACGGTTTTCCGTAGAAAACTTTCCAAGAACTTTCCAAGAACTTTCTAACACCTGCCTTCCTTCTTGTCGCATCTTTGCTTCAGAAATCAGTGACAAACAAACAATTACAAAAACAAATTTACAAAACTGATTTCTAAATACCACATAAAACGGAAGCAAATATCCGGGTTGGGAAGCAGATGTTTCACTTCCGTTTTTGATGGTTCCACTTCCCAAAAAATTTAAGAAGCGCTTCGAATTTTTTAAAACGTGTAAAACTATCTGCGATCGGTTTCGCAGGGAAGAACACGAATGCTTTAACATTAAATTTTTTGACAATGATTCAATTATTATTAATGCTATTAGGTTTAGCATTCTCAAACCATAACGGAAATACAACATGCAATAACAACGGCGGAACAGTAACCACTCAAGATGCCGGAACAGGAGGAGGAACGGGTTTCGACCCCGGAACGGGAACTGGTGACGAAGGTGGACCAGTAGGTGGAAATACTGGGCAAATCCCTCCTCCATTTACACCTCCACATCCATAATATTAAAGGGCAGATTATATAATCTGCCTTTTTTCTTACCTTGCAACCAAACTAACTCCATGAAAAACATACTGTTAATTATTTTATTTATAGCATTTTCTTGTAGAAAAGAAAGCAGCATTACTAGTAAACCTCCTACAAATAAATATTTTGATAGAGCCGTTTTATTTAATCAAAACAATAGTTCTGATTCCGCTTTTTATTATTTCAACCTATCTAAAAATGCTTTTTTAAAAAAAAATGATTCTCTTGGTACAGCAAGAGCTTTAGTGAATATGGCTTTTATACAAAAAGAAAAAGCAGACTTTTATGGGTCGATTGAAACATCATTAGAGACCAATAAATTTCTTAAAAACGACCATGGTGTTACCGCTAAAAAAATCTTGACTTCTAGCTATAATAACATTGCTAATTCCTCTAATAGCCTTAGAAATTATGATAGTGCGATAGTGTATTATAAGAAGGCGATCAACATTGCAGATAACAACGAGGCTAAATATATCTGCTATAATAATATTGGTGACGCATTGATAAATCAGGGGAAAATAAAATCAGCTAAAAAATATTTCAAAAAGGCAATTTTAGCCGACAGCTCTGATAATTATTCAAGAGCACTAAATAATTTAGCAAAAGCTAAGTATCTTGATAATAAAAATTATAACCCTTTGCCTGAATTCAACAAAGCATTGGCAATTAGACAAAAAATTAATGACGGAGACGGCTTAAACTCAAGTTATGAAACGCTTTCTAGTTACTATTTTGATAAGGACAAAAAAATGTCATTAGATTATGCAAAAAAAATGTTGAAAGAAGCAACGCAAAATAATAGTCCCGATGATCAAATAACTGCATTGAAAAAAATTATAACATTAGATCCCGAAAACTATCTGCAAAATTTTGAAAACCTTGATTCTATAAATGAAAGTGTACAAACTTCAAGAAATAAGCACAAAAGCCAATTTGCAATGGTAAGATATGATGTAGAACAAAAAAATGCGGAAAATCAAATCCTTGAATCACGCAGTTTTAAACAAATCGTTGGTATTACTTCTTTAATTATTGTTTTAATTTCAGGTTTCTTCTGGAACGAAAAAAGAAAGAATCATATAAGACAGGAAAAAAAAAAAGAAAAAGAACTCGAAGTAAAAAATACTGAACTCAAATATTCCAAAAAAGTACACGATAAGGTAGCAAACAAAGTGTATCATGTAATGTCTGAAGTAGAAAATACTTCTGATATGAACAAAGAAGTTTTGCTTTATAAGTTAGATACTATTTATCAGATTTCAAGGGATATTTCCTACGACGATAATGAACTGGTTCCGGAACACAATTACTCTCATCACCTATCCAAAATGCTGAAATCCTACGCTTCTGAAAATATAAAAGTTCCGATTATAGGTAATCAAGAATCTTTATGGGAAGAAGTTTCAGATAATTCTAAAGTTGAAATTTTCTATATTTTACAAGAACTCATGACCAACATGAAAAAACACAGCAGAGCAGATAAAGTTCTCCTTGATTTTTCAAGGGAAAATGACTTGATCCATATTTCATATTCTGATAATGGTGTAGGAATTGTAACACATTCTCCTAAAAACGGTTTGAAAAATACGGAATCCCGTATAAATTCTATTGGTGGGACAATTAATTTTGACACGGAAACAGAAAACGGTTTGAAAATAGACCTTTCATTTCCAGCAAAAAATTAATAATATGTTTAGAAAAGTACTAATAGCCGAAGATTTTGAAAGTTACAACTCGTCAGTTCAGAAAGCTCTTGAAGAATTAAAAATTGAAACCATAAACACTGTTGAGTATTGCGATGATGCATGGATGAAGATTAAAAAAAGCATCCGCGAGAAAAATCCTTATGATTTGTTGATTACCGATCTTTCTTTTCTCAACGATCACAGAAAGCAGAATATCAACAGCGGCAGAGAACTCATAAATATAATTAAAAGCGAACAACCTACTATAAAAGTTATCGTTTTCTCAATAGAAGACCGAGCTGAAATTATAGATGATCTTTTTAAAACTTACGACATTAATGGTTTTGTATCAAAAGGACGTGAAGATCTTAAAGAATTAAAACGAGCAGCAAAAGCTGTTTATAATAACGAAAAATACATATCGGCCAATGTCAAAAATTCAATAAAAACTAAAAATTCCTATAATTTTACCCGATTTGAGATTATTCTTGTTACACTACTTTCAGAAGGCATGATTCAAAAAAACATTCCTGATTATCTGAAGGAGAACAATATCAAGCCATCCAGCTTAAGCAGTGTGGAAAAGGCGCTCAATAACATGAAAGAATCTTTAGAAATAAGCAGTAATGAGCAGCTGATCGCTCTTTGTAAAGACTGGGGAATTATTTAGAATTCAAAAAATATTTATCCAAACCTTTCAAAAAATTGAAAGGTTTTTTCGTTTTACGGTTTCCCGTAAGGATTGGTTTCTAAAGGGTTATACTTTTGGAGTATTAAACAAATAAAAATTCATTTATGGAAAAGTATGGAAACAACAATGGAGATTCTGGAATATCAGGATTTGAAATTGGAAATAATTTTATTCATGTAGAATTTTCTACAGGTAGTATCTATGAGTATACATATTCAAGTGCTGGAGAAAGTAATATTAAGACTATGATTAATCTAGCAAGATCTGGAAGTGGATTAAATTCTTTTATTAATACGCACGTAAAAAATAAATATTCAAGAAAAATAAGATAATAATCATGGGAAAATTTGTAATCACTCAAAGAGTAAACAAAGAGTATCAGTTTAATCTTAAAGCCAGCAATGGCGAAATCATTTTAATGAGTGAAGGCTACGTTCAGAAATCATCCTGCCAGAAAGGAATCGAATCTGTAAAAATTAATTCGCAGGACGACTCCAGATACGACAGACGAATGACGGTTAATAACAAAGACTATTTTGTCCTGAAAGCAAGAAACGGAGAAATCATCGGTAAAAGTCAGTATTACAGTTCAAAATTTTCTATGGAAACCGGAATTGCATCAGTAAAAGCCAATGCTCCGACCGCAAAAACTGTTGACGAAACTATCTAAAAATCAAAACCATGGATCTTAAAATAAAACTTGAACAGTTACATCAGAAAGTTATCGGATTAAAAGATCAGATCGGAACAGAGGAAGCTACCAAAAATGCTTTTGTAATGCCTTTTATTCAGATTTTAGGATATGATATTTTTAATCCTACAGAAGTAATTCCGGAACATATTTGTGATATTGGAACCAAAAAAGGAGAGAAAATAGATTATGTCATCAAAAAAAATGATGAGCCTATTCTTATTATCGAATGCAAACACTGGAAAGAAAGTGCCGATGCACACAACTCTCAACTTCACCGCTATTATCATGTTTCAAAATCACGATTTGGAGTTCTTACCAACGGAATTGTCTACAACTTTTACACTGATCTTGAGAAGCCAAATATTATGGATGAAAAGCCTTTCTTCACCATTGATATTGAAGATATCAAAGACAGCTCCATAAAAATCCTCGAAAGTTTCACCAAAAATGAATACAATCTGGAAAATATTTTAGATTCTGCAGAAGGTCTAAAATACATTAAAGCCATTCGAAAAGAATTTGAGAAAGAAATCGAAAACCCTTCCGATGAGATGGTAAAACTTTTAGTCAATCGTTTTTTTGAAAAACATTTGACCGCAAACCGGATGATTGCCTTTAAAGAATATACTAAAAAAGCGTTGACGACATCTATCAATGAATCAATCAGTTTCAGGCTTAAATCTGCATTAAGCATCAACGAACAGATCGAAAAACATGAAGAAAAAATAAATCCTGTTCCTATTGGTGAAAATAATGATTCTAAAATTATCACAACGGAAGAAGAATTGGAAGCTTTTCAGATTGTAAAAGCCATTTTGAGAGAAAAGGTTTCTTCAGAAAGGATTGCTCACAGAGATACGTTGTCTTATTTTGGTGTTTTATTGGATGACAATAACAGAAAACCGCTGTGTAGATTTCATTTTAATACTTCAAATAAATATCTGGAAACTTTTCATGACGGTAAAGAATCTGGTGTAAAGGCTTTGCTGAATAATCTTGATGAAATCTACAATTTTAGAAACCAGCTTCATCAGTCTTTAGATAATTATAACTAAACTAACACCCATGAAAACAGTTATATCTATACTCATTATTTTCTTTTGTGTACTGATGGCTGGTTCTTTTTCTATATCAAAAGAAAAAAGCCTGCACAGCGGCGGAAGATGTACCGGATCTTCAAGTTGTTCTGCCTGTTCAAACTGTTCGGGATGCACACATTGCGCAGGCAGTGGCGGAACATGTGGGGTTTGCACCGGGAATTCTTATAGGAATAGACCATCTGTAAATTATTCATCTTCAAAACACAAAAAATCTAAAACCTCGATAAGTTCAAATATTGACCTTTCTAAAAAAAATAAAATTTCAAAAACACAAAAAATCCGAATCGGCGAGATTAATATTAATCGATATAATTCAACTGTTTCGTTAATCAATATTTATGAGAAACCGACTCTTCAGTCTAAAATCATAGAAAAAACCTCGAGGGATACAAAACTAGTTCCAATTTCCAGCCAAAAGTATTGGAAAAAAGTAAAGGTGCAGAAATCCGGAAAAATAGGGTATGTTTATTATAAAGATGTACAATAATGATTAAGAGGTTAAAGATAATCTTGTATTTTATTCCTCTAATATTAGGTGGGCTTATTTATATTATTTTCAGAACAGAGACGCTCATTATGTTTCAATGGTTTAGGTATATAAATATTTCTGATGAAATTAAACTGATCAAGAGCTACAGAACCACTTATTCTTTTCCGAATTGGTTTATTTATAGTCTTCCAGATGGTCTTTGGATATTTTCTTACACAGCTATTTCATTAAAAATTTGGAAACATTTAATTACCAGACAAAATATTTTTTGGGTTTTCAGCATTCCGATTATTGCCATCTCATCAGAATTTCTTCAACTTTTTAAAATCATTCCGGGAACATTTGATTTTTTAGACGCCATATTCTATTCAGTTGGGACAATTTTTCCTTATCACATATCAACAAAGATAATTCTTAACACTAAAAAGACATGAAAAAATTTAAACACATCATTTCAGCAGGGATATTTCTATTTTTTATTTTCATCGCTTTTGGAAGTATGGATGATAAAAAAGATAAAAAATCATCTTATCAAAATTTAAATACCATAGAAACATATGATGTTCATCTGCAAGAAGTAGAGATAAAAACAGACCCTAAAAAGGATGCTGTAATTACTAAGCTAAAAGAAAAAGCTAAAAAAGATTGGCCTAATGATTACTCTACACAAGAATATTGGATCAATGAAGAAATTGAAGCATATGATTATATGGAAACTATAGAAGATAACTCAATAAAAAGACAGGCTCAACGAGATTGGCCGTTAGATTTTAGTACCCAAAAATATTGGTATGAAGAACAGATTGAAGCTCAAAATAGAATAGAACACTAAATCAACACATCATGAATTTAAAACAATTTTTAAATGAAGAGCAAGATCCAAAAGCGGTTGAAAAACTATTGGAAAGAATCAACAGTCTTCTTACTTCACAGGAGTTTGTAGAATATATTGCAGTGCAGAAAAAACCTGCTTTGAATATGTCTCCAGATTGTATCGCACTTACTAATAGAAGAATTATTTTCTGCAGGCCTAAAAACTTTGGATTTTCTATGGATTTTCAGGATTACAGTTGGGTAGATGTTGCCGATTGTCATATCAAAGAAGGAATTCTGGGATCTACTTTTATAGTGAGAACTGTAAGTAATTTTAGTAACATGATGGATTATCTTCCAAAATCACAGGCAAGAAAGCTTTATCAGTTTGCTCAGGAAATAGAAGAGCAGATGAGAGGAGTCCGCAGAGAAAAAGATCTTGAATTAAGAAGGGCTTCCGCGGGAGGCAGAGTTACTGTAAATAATACAACACCCATCATTGCACATCCTCTGCAGACACAACCACCAAAACCTCAGCTTATGGAAGCTGGAGATCCGTTTGCCGTTTTACAGAAACTAAAAGGTTTAGTGGAAAATGGGATCATTTCTCCTGAAGAATTTGAAACTAAAAAGAATGAAATATTATCAAGAGTTTAATCATGAAATCAAAATTTACAACCGCAATGCTTGCTCTTTTTTTTGGAGGATTGGGCATTCACAGATTCTATTTAGGTCGGAATACACTGGGAATCTTTTATCTTTTATTCTGCTGGACGCTTATTCCTTCATTAATAGCATGCATTGATTTCTTCGTATTTATCTTTATGTCTGAAGATAATTTCAACTACAAATATAATCTCAGAACCGGATTTTAAAACTTTCAAAACCATGAGCCCATTTCTCACCTTCTGTGCGCTATGTTGTTTCGCAGGTATTTTCAGGTTGCCTATTGAATATTATACCTTTTTGAGAATTCTTGTTTTTATTGGAGCATCAATTGTTATTTATAACCTTTTGGGCTTCAAACAATATTATTTCAGTATTATTTTTCTCGTCATTCTTATTATTTTCAATCCTTTTATTCCCATTTATTTATATCGTAAAAGTTTATGGATTCCTATCGATACCATTACAGGAATTCTTTTCTTACTCATTGCTTTTACTAAAAAGCCGGAACAAAAAAAAGAACAGGAAATTACCGAAGAATCTTCAATGCATACAACGCAGCCTCAAACATACCCGCGAGATAAAATTATTAATCCTAAAAAACCTAAAGAAGACCAAACCAACTATGGAAAATAATCAAATCACCGAAAATCTTAAAGCTCACTTTCTGAGATTATATCAAATGGCAATCTGTGATGATGATTTTAGCACCTTAGAATTAAAGATGCTTTACCAATGTGCGGAAGAAAAAGGGATTTCATCTAAAAATCTGGATGAAATACTAGTAAGACCTCTTAATTTTAAATCTCTTGTTCCGAAAACCATCGGAGAAAAAGTAGATTATCTGTATGATCTTACAGTAATGATTTGGGCAGATGGTATTGTTTCTCCCAACGAGTACTCGGCAATGCAAAAATGTGTTCTGATGTTTGGTTTTCTGGAAGAAAATGTAACCTCAATTGTTGATTACCTCATTGAGGCCGTAAGAAACGGAAAAAATAAAAGTGAAATTTTATATGAATTAAAAAACTAAAACATCATGGATACCACAAGCATAAAGAACTTATTTAAATTAAAATCTATCCCGGTTGAAACTCCGAAAGAAGAAGAATCTTCAAAAGCAGAAACTAATTCTAATGTAGAATCGTCAGAAGAAAGCAGAAAAAGAACCTATCACGAATCCGGATACAGAGACAGTTCCAGAACCAGCGGAAATCACTCTACCCTATCCATCTGTTTGGATGCAGTGTACTCAAAATTCCAGAATGAGGAAAAAGAAATGGTTGAAAAACAGCAAAAGCTGAAAGAATCATACGTGACCGAACAGAAAAACAAGGAAACAGAAATAAAAGCTTTAACGGTTGCCTTAGAAACAAAAGAAGATCAGTTAAAAAATAAAAATAAAGAAATTGAAAATTATCAAAATCAGATTCAGGTCTTTAAAGCTGAGATCAATGATCTCCCTAGAAACCCCGAAAAATATAATGTGAAAGCTACAAAAGGGGCATCTACAAAATTTTGGATAGGCACTATTCTCCTTGTTCCTATTACTTTGTATCTGTTAACTTTTTATATTTCAACTTCTTACTCTGCGTTTTTTAAAAGTTTTGATGCAAAAGTTACTGTTATACAAAGTGTTTTGGATGCAAGAGCCTGGGAAAGGGCTTGGTCTGAAGGATCAATTGAAGGTGCATTTGTGACTTTTATTCCTTTTGTCTTTTTAGGATTGGGATTTTTAATTCACATGTTTAATGAAACTAAAACATGGGCAAATTATGTGAAACTTGGTTTACTGTTTATTGTTACATTCATTTTCGATGCCATTTTAGCCTATCAGATCGAGTCTAAATTATATGAATTAAACAAAACATTTGATTCTCCCCCATTTGATATTAAAATCGCCTTTACTACCATTCAGTTTTGGGGAATAATCTTCGCAGGATTCATTGTTTATATTATTTGGGGATTGGTTTTTGACTTTGTGATGAAGGAGCATAGAGATAAAGATAAAATAAAAAACGAACAGGAAATACGCCAGAAAAATGTACTTTTTCTTTTAGAAAAAATCAATGTTCTTAAAAAGGAGATTGAAGAAATTCTCGCAAACATTGGAAATACTAAAGAAATTGTAATAAAAACCCGCGGAAGAATTGAAGAGCTACAAAATATTATAGACGGAGTTATAATTCCCACCAAAGATTATAAGCTGTATGCTTCAGAATATGTTCAGGGATGGATCACTTTTATTAGTGAAAAAATAGCGGTCTCAAGAACTGAAAAACAAACAATGATTGATGATTGCATTTCCTCCTACACCACGAATCTTGAAACTGTAGGAGCCAATTCTGATAATCAAAATTTAGTGTATTTATCATCTTTATAATAAATAACCCATGAAAAAAATATTTTACGTATTACTCATTATTTCTCTGGTTTCTTGTTGTAAAGAAACCTCTCCCTATAGTAATAAAAAAGACTCAATTGTTTCTGACCCAAACAACATTAATGTCAGCATTTTAATTGATTTATCAGACAGGATTGATCCTGAAACCAATCCAAATCCCACAATGGAATATTTCCGGAGAGACACAGAATACATCAAAGCGATTGAGAAGGGATTTTTAAATCATATCAAATCTAAAAGAATTATTACCTGTGATGATCAGATGCAAGTTTTCTTCAATCCCGAACCTTCTGATTCGAAAATAAATGATTTTACAAAAGATCTTAAAATCACTTTCGATAAAAATACACGGAAAGATTATTTCAGTTCTGTGGAGAAAAAATATTCCGAATTACCTTTAAATATTTATCAGTCTGCCATTCATGACAAAAATTATGTCGGTTCTGATATTTGGGAGTTTTTCAAAAATAAAATTAATGATTACTGTATAAAAAATGATAAAAGAAATATTCTCTTTATTTTGACAGACGGATATATGTATCACAAAAATACCAGATTTGAAGAAAAAAATGAAAATTCATCCAAAACTTCTTACCTCACGACTAAACTGATAAAGGCCAATAATCTCAACACGTCTAATTTTAAAGACATTATCAAAAAAAACGGTTATGGCTATGTGAAAGCCAATGATAATCTGACCAATCTTGAAGTAATCGTCCTGGGAATCAACCCGGAAAAAGGAAATCCTTTTGAAGAAAGCGTAATCAAAGAATACTGGGAAAACTGGTTTAAAGAAATGAAAATCAAAAATTATCAGATAAAATCTGCTGATTTACCTTCTAATCTGGAACCAATTATTTTAAAAGCAATTTCAGGTAAATAAAACACTCTTCAATAATATCATTCATTTAAAAGACGAAGTTTTCTTCGTCTTTTAATTTTTATATACTAAATATTCATTTCCAATCTTTTCCTTATTTTTGTGAAATTCGTTGCTTTATGAAAAAAATTGTACTGATCGAAGATGAAACCAGCGTTGTTTCTTTCATTAAAAAAGGACTGCAGGAAAAAGGATATGAAGTTTCTGTGGCATTTGACGGTCGTACCGGGGTAAATCTTGTGCTGGAAAATGATTTTGATCTCGTAATTTTAGACATTATGCTTCCGGAAATGAATGGATTGGATGTCTGTAAAGAAATCAGAAGACACAACAAACAGGTACCCATTCTTTTTTTAACAGCACTCGGAACTTCAGAAAATATTGTTCTCGGCCTGGAAAGCGGTGGTGACGATTATCTGGTGAAACCATTCAAATTTATAGAGCTCGTTGCACGTATAAAATCGCTGTTGAGACGCAGCAATCCCATTCTGGCCACTGAAACCCCTGAAAATGAGACAGATCAGGGATATATTTTTCAGTTTTCAGATATAGTGGTAAATGATTATACCAAAAAAGTTACCCGCGCAGGAGAAGAGATTTCGTTAACTTCCACTGAATACAAACTTTTGCTTTATTTTATCAATAATCCCGAAAAAGTGATTTCCAGAGCAGAAATTCTGGATACAGTATGGGGGGTCAACTATGAGCTCGGCACCAATGTGGTGGATGTTTATGTGAATTATTTGAGGAAAAAAATTGACAATCAGGAAGATAATAAACTCATTCACACCGTGATAGGAATGGGCTACGTTTTAAAAAATCCATAAGATGTTTAACAAAGTCGTTACCAATCAAACCAAAACCATGATTCTCTTAATGGTCGTTTTTACAACTGTTATTTTGATTTTTGGCGGATTGGTTTACTTTTCTATCGTTAATTTTTCGCATCAGCGATTTTATGAGCTCCTTAAAATACGTACTGCAACCATCGTTCAGATCGAAAAAAGCAAAAAACAACTTGATCTTCCAGAAAATCATATTCTCAATGGTCTTAATGACGAAGAGCTTCCAATGGAAAAAGATTATGTGTTCGCCGTTCCTGCAGATACCAACTTTACACAAATATCCCGGGAAGTAAAAATTCCGGACACTTTTTTTAAAAATATCGTTAAAAAAGGGGAAGACAACTACAATGACACCGAATTTTATTACATCGGTCAGTCTTTCAGATTTCATGATAAAGAATACATTGCCATTGCTTCAGCCAAAAACCATTATGTGGTATATTATCTTGGCTTTCTTAAAAAAACGCTGATTACGTGCATTATTCTTTCCCTATTTTTCAGTATGATTTTCTCTTTTTATCTGTCAAAAACTTTATTTAAACCTATTCTTAAAATCACAGGAAAAGTAAAACAGATCAGCTCAGAAAATCTTCATTTAAGATTGGAACCTCATCCGGATAATAAAGAACTGAATGAGTTGGTAGATACCTTCAACACGATGCTCACGAGGATTGAAACTTCCTTTGAAACCCAGAATCATCTGATTGGCAATGTTTCCCATGAATTGAGAACCCCTCTTACTTCAATTATGGGTGAGGCAGACGTTGCGCTCTCCATCGGCAGAACAGCAGAAGAGTATAAAGAAACGCTGGAGATCATTCTGGATGAGGCCGAGAAGCTTGATAAAAAAATTAAAGCACTTCTGATGATTGCACAAACCGGTTTCAACGGAAAAATCCAGAAAATAGATCAAATCCGAATGGATCAGCTTTTATGGGACGTCATAGAAACTTCCAGAAAAATTGATTCCCGAAATAATATTTATCTCGACATCAGCATGCTTCCCGACAATCCCAAAAAACTTAAAGTGCAGGGAAACGAACAACTGCTTCATCTTGCTGTCGCCAATATTATCAGCAATGGATGTAAGTATTCTAATTTTCAACAGGTTAAAGTTTCTTTAGGTGCTACAGATACCGATGTCTACATCATTATTAAAGATTTGGGAATCGGCATTCCTGAATCTGAAATGAATAAAATCTATGATCCTTTTTTCCGTGCTTCAAATACCAGAAACTATGAAGGATACGGCATTGGGTTGCCTCTTGCCAGAAATATTGTGAGAATGCATAATGGGGAACTGATCGTAAGTTCACACGAAAATCAGGGAACCACTGTACAGCTGCGTTTCCCTACAATGTATAGCAGACCAAAAGTAAAAGTACCGTCTTAATTCTGAAAAGATTTCTTCGAAATGCAATTCTAATCGTATTTTAATCTCTTTAATTGGATTTTAATTTGATTCCAAACGCCTTCTAATTTCATCAGTATAGTTTTGTACTATCAAAAAGATAACATCCAAAATCTAAAGATATGATCAGAACTATTTTAATTGAGACCGACTTTTCTCTTGAATCTTTAATTCTTCTAAAGAAAATTCTGAAAGAAAAAGACCATACTGAAAAAGACACGCGATACAATATTTTGCTTGTATCAGGATATGACACAGGAGATTCTATCAGAGATCTTTTATTCAATACCAAATCAACGGTTTTAAATAAAATCAGAAACAGAGAATTCTGTAATGCATATGGTATTATCAAAAATAAATATCCTTCTCTGGTTGGTAAAATTGTGTGCGATGTTTTCACCGGAAGCTTTCAAAGAACCTTTGAGAATTATCTGGCCGCTCAGAATGTTGACGAAGCATACTATTCTACTTCTTTAAAAAATAAAAACACCAAAGGAAAATTTGACCTTTCCTCTTTTATTAAAAAAGCCAAACACATTCCTGTGAGAGAAATCATCGTTGAGAACAAAGAATATATGCCTGAAAAAGGAAAACTGGCAGAAATTTTTGTAGAAGTATAAATTTAAAAGCATAAAAATGTTAAGAAATTATAGCAACAGCAGAACGTTGGGAGACAATATCAGATTAGGAACACTGACTGCTTTCACCGCAGGAACGATCAACATCGCTTCCCTTCTCATATTTCTGTCTTTTACCTCCAATGTTACAGGACATTACGCAGTATTTGCCGCAGAGATCAGCAAAGGAAACTGGTCGCAGGTTGCCGTAGTAGGAGCATGGATCTTTCTTTTCTTTTTCGGAAGTTTTGTTGCCAATTTTTTTGTAATCAATTTTAACAAAATCAGCCAATATTTTGCTCATGCAATGCCGCTGTTTTTAGAAATCTTATGCCTTTTGGCAGTAGGAATTTATGGGCAATTCTATTATCAGAAAACTCTGGAAGAAGCAGAATATCTTGTTGCTGTGATGCTTTTTGCAACAGGTCTTCAAAATGGTCTTACCGCGAGCATTTCAAATTTTTCGGTGAAAACGACCCATCTTACCGGTACCACAACGGATCTTGGGATTTTATTTTCAATGTTTATGCAAAAAGAATACAGAAAAAACCCTGAGCTGATCGGAAGAGCCAAACTATTAATGAGCATTATGACTGCTTACATCGCAGGTGCTGTATTTTCAGGATTAACGTATTATTATCTGGAGTTTAGTGTGTTTTATGTAATCAGCTTGTGTCTTATGGTAGTGATAGGATATGATTTTTATACCATTCATATCAGACACTTTAAAACCAAGTACCGATATACAAAAATTTATAACCGCCCCAATCTGATGGCATATCTGTATGATAAAATACACGGAACTGCCGAAATAATGGAAAAAGAAAGCGGAAAACGAAAATCAAAACTGGTTTTAGACGAAAAAATGATGTAATCCTTTCTGTAAAACACAATCTTAATATCGTTAGTTTTTTTTTTAAGTTCCTGAATGAAAATCAATCAGGAACTTATATAATTTTTGAAAGATAATAAAGTTCTTCTTTACTTAAGCTTTAATTCATTCTATTATTATTTTAATTCTTATTTGCTTTGACTATTTTTGTACGTTCATTTATTATTTATGTCAGATATTATTCAGCTTTTACCGGATCATGTAGCCAACCAAATTGCAGCCGGAGAGGTTGTGCAAAGGCCCGCCTCTATTGTAAAAGAGCTTCTGGAAAATGCCATTGACGCCGGAGCTTCAAAAATAGAGCTGATTATACGAGATGCCGGGAAAAACCTCATTCAGGTGGTAGATGACGGAAAAGGAATGTCTGAAACCGATGCGAGAATGGCCTTTGAACGACATGCTACCTCAAAAATAAGAGCCACAGAAGATATTTTTAAAATTGCCACAAAAGGTTTCCGCGGCGAGGCTTTGGCTTCCATTGCAGCGGTTTCTCAGGTTGAGTTGAGAACCAAACCGAAAGAGAACCCTTTAGGGACCAACATTTATATTGAAGGTGGGATTTTTCAGTTTCAGGAGCCTATACAAACGGCTGAAGGATCTAATTTTTTAGTGAAAAACCTCTTTTACAATGTTCCCGCAAGAAGAAAATTCCTTAAAAATAACAATATCGAATTCAGGCATGTAATTGATGAGTTTCAGCGGGTTGCCCTGGCTCATGAAAACCTTGAGTTTTCCATGTTTCATGATGATGATCCTGTATTTCGATTAAGAAAAGGAAGCCAGATGCAGCGTATTGTCGATATTTTCGGAAGAAAACTACAGCCGCAGCTGATTCCTATAAGAGAAGATATTCTGTGGTGTCAGCTTCACGGGTTTGTTGCAAAACCTGAAGGAGCAAAAAAAACCAGGGGCGAACAGTTTCTTTTCGTCAACGGAAGGTATTTTAAAAGCCCCTATTTCAATAAAGCCGTGCAGGAAGCGTTTGACGGGCTTCTTTTGCCGGGATATATTCCTACTTTTTTCCTGTATTTAGAACTGAATCCTGAGAAAATTGATGTCAATATTCATCCACAGAAAACAGAAGTAAAGTTTGAAGATGAGCATTTAATTTTTGCTTTAATCCGCTCTACGATCAAAAGATCGTTAGGAATCTACAATATTGCGCCAAGCCTTGATTTTGAACGGGATCCGCAGCTGGATGAGATCATGCAGAAAAGTTTTCCGAGCAAAGGCAATACGACCAGCATGAAAATGCCTGAAATTACCGTAGACCGTAATTACAATCCTTTTTCTGAAGAAAGAGAAGTCACCAAAACGGAAATTCATAACCTGACGGAAATGTATCATCAGAATATTTCTGCCGAACCTTCAAAGATCAATCTTTTTGAAGATGAAGATTTCGATGAAGATCTGATGCGTCTTCCCAACGGATACTGGCTGTTTAATAAAGGCGACAGAACATTGATGCTGGATCTGGGAAGGATGCACCGTCTTTTGGTGGCCGAAAACAATAAAAACACCAAAAAAGGCAATACGAGCCATGCTTTGCTCTTCTCTCTGGAATATCACATGAATGAAATTGAGAGAAATAAATATAAATCAATCAAAAAATACTTACCTGAACTTGGCTTCGATATGAAGATTGCCCATGAAAACGTGCTTCGTATAGACACCATTCCGGAAGGGCTGAAAGAAACCCAGGTAATGAAATTTCTGGAAAATCTTTTTGATATCCTGGAATATAAAACCGAAGAAGAATTTATGCAGTATTATCACAATCAATGGGCAAAAATACAATCAAAATCCCGATTTGATTTTATTTACAAACATGATGCAGAACAACTGATCAAAGACTTTACGGCACTTGGTTTCCCTGAGTTTTTACCTTCCGGAAAAAGATGCTTTTATGAAGTTCCCTTCAATGATTTTAAAAATAAATTTTAAAGAAGATGTTTAATACTATACCGCCAATTACCAGAAACCTGATTATACTTAACATTGTTGTTTTTATAGTATCATACCTATTTCCACAACTTGGCTATGTATTAACCGGGTTTTATCCCTTTTCTCCAAATTTTAAGTCATGGCAAATTATCACACATATGTTTATGCATGGAGGTATCGTACATATTGCTTTTAATATGCTCACCCTGTTTAGCTTCGGACCCATATTGGAGCAGTCTTTAGGCGGAAAAAAATATTTGATTTTATATTTTTTAAGTGGACTAGGCGCCTTTTTTCTTTTTAATGCATGGAACTTTATTGAAATTCAGAAATTAATATCGCAACTACAGGAAATGAACGTAGATGTTTCTGAGATTTATTCGAGATCAAATATCGGTGTTTATGGATATAGCGAAACCATATATTTAAAAAACCCGATGGCACGCCAATTATATGAAGGTTTAGCGGGAGGAATGGTAGGTGCTTCCGGAGCCATTTTTGGAGTAATTGCTGCATTTGCCACTTTATATCCCGAATCAAAAATCGGGATTATGTTTATCCCGATTCCTGTTAAGGTAAAATATGTGCTACCCATTGTCATAATCGTTTCAATTTATTTAGGAGTTTTTGGGAATTCCGGCGGCATTGCCCATCTCGCTCATGTTGGCGGGGCAATTGTAGGGTTTATCCTCGCCAGAATCTGGAGAAAACATCTGTACCGATTTAATTAAGCCAATGAAAATATTTCGCCTCATTCTTTTCATACTGCACATTACCCTGTTTTTTTTACTGTTGGGTGTTTTAATGAATGACTATATTCCGCCTAAGATTTTCGGGTGGTTTAATCTGCTTTCATTAGGATTTCCGGTGTTAATAATCGGGTACGTTTTACTTACATTTTTCTGGATTTTCTCCTGGAAAAAAAGAGCTTTTTTATTTATGTTTTTAGGTTTGTTTTTTTTAAATCCTGTGAAAAGATGGGTCAACTATTCTACGGAGAAAAAAGAAACTTCTAATTTTAAAATGATAACATTTAACGTCAAAGGAGGAAAGTTTGGAAAAAGCAAAATCGAAAAATTTATTCGTGATCAAAACGCCGATGTTGTTTTTCTTCAGGAAGACGGAGAGAATGAATATCAGTTGGGGGATATAAAACGAGACCACAAAATTCCTGTGATTTCGTTTTATTCCAGGCATAAAATTGTGGGTCATAAAGATCTGATTGTAGGTGAATATGAAGGGTTTAATGCATATTCTGACCAGACAGACATTGAAATAAAAGGCAAAATCTACCGTTTTATTAATACGTACCTGCAGCCTTTTAAGTTTGAAAAGAGCATGATGAAGCTCAACGGAAACGGCGGGCAAGACGAAGAAAAAATTAAAAATATTGTCCGGAAATTGATTCCGACTTTTAAGGCCCACCAGGAACAGATACAAATCATCCGGAAAAGCATTGATGAATCTCCTTATCCTGTAATTGTAGCAGGAGATTTAAATTCTGTCCCCAATTCTTATGAATATTATCACCTTTCCGAAGGATTGCAGGATGCATTCTTCGAAGCAGGAAGAGGCAGCGGGACAAGCTTTCATGATTACAAATTCCCTTTACGGATTGATTATATTTTTACTTCAAAAAGCATCAAACCCATTCATTATGAAGTAGACCGTTCCGTAAAATTATCAGATCATTATCCGGTAATTGCAGAATTTCAGTTAAATTAGTGGTATGAAAAATATACTCTCAATCGGTGGTATTGGTCTGTTTGTACTGATGTCTTGTTCAAAAAAAGAACCGGCCGCAGAAGACATCAGCGAAGAAACAAAACCCAGTTATGACACGGTTGCGGTAGATTCTTTTTCAAACGGTGCCATTTCCGTTGATGTCGCTAGACAAATCCGCATGTCTTCCCAAAAATATCAGGATTCTCTGAAAGAAGCAGAAAAAATGAAGCTGGAAGAACAGCGCATTCAGGAAGAGCTGGATAAAGAAAATAATAAGAAAAAGGAAGAAGAAAAGAAAAGCAAACAGGGGCAGCCTGTAAATTCTTCCACAGAAGACCCAAAATAAAATACTACATAATTAAAATACTACAATATGAAAAAACAAATTTTGGCAGCAACAGCTGTTTTGGCATTTTTAATGAGCTGCACAAAGTCTACGACAAAGATTGAAAAGGTAGAAAATCCGGACGGTACAACGACAACCACTACGGTTACAGAAACCCATTCCGGGTTGGTAGATACGGCAAAAGTAGATAAAGCAAAAAGCGATGTAAAAAATACGTTAGACAAAACGGGTGATAAGATAGATGAAACGGCAAAGAAAACAAAAGAAAACCTTAATGAGGTAGGAAAAGACATCAAACAAGGAGCAAAAGAAACCGGTAAAGATGTAAAAGAAGCCGCTGCAAAAGGGGCAGAAAAGCTGGAAGAAGGCGCGAAGAAACTGAAAGAAGATCTAAAAAAATAAATATCTCACAAATTTTTGGTCAAAACATAACATTATTCTCATAATAATTGTATATTAGAGTACTAAATTATCAAAACAATCATTATGAAAAAAGTAGCCACAATTAAAGCTAAAAAGCTGACCAGAGAAACGTTGAAAACAGTGGTCGGAGGAATTTATGTTCCAAAAGATGAAGACGACGGATGCGCATGGAATATGTGCAGAAATGCATTCGGAAGATGTTCCGTTTTTGCTTGTCCGGGATCTATTTAATGAAAAATTTAAACTTAACAAAAAGACTCACCTCAACAGTGGGTCTTTTTCTATGATTGGTTATTCAGTTCCAACAGAGGATCAATATACTCCCGGTCGTTGCTCAGACGCGGAACCTTATTTTGCCCGCCAAGCTTTCCTTTAGATTCCAGCCAGCCATAAAACAAATTAGGCTTCGCAACATGAATTACGGGTTTTTTCAGGGTAATATTATTATATCTTTTCGCTTCGTAATCAGAATTGATTGCTTTTAAATGCTGATCAAAAATATCGGTAAACTCTTCAAGATTTTCCGGCTTTTCACTGAACTCAAAAATCCATTCGTGTGCACCGCTTTCATTTTCTTTCATAAAAATAGGAGCTCCGGTGAAATCTGTAACAGCTGCTTTTGTCGCTTCGCAGGCTTTCGTAAGAGCAGATTCTACATTGGTGATCATGAGTTCTTCCCCAAATGCATTGATATAATGCTTTGTTCTGCCTGTAATTTTTATCCTAAACGGATTGGTAGAAGTAAACACCACGGTATCTCCGATCAGATATCTCCATAAACCGCCATTGGTAGTAATCACCATAGCATAATTTTTCCCGGTTTCCACATTTTCCAGGCTTATTACATTTGGATTTGAGGAATGAAACTGATCCATCGGAATAAATTCGTAAAAAATCCCGTAATCCAGCATGAGAAGCATCTCATCACTGTTGGATCGGTCCTGAATTCCAAAAAAACCCTCGGAAGCATTATAGATTTCGTAATAATTGATATTTTTCCCGATAATCTGCTTGTATTGATTTTTATATGGTTTAAAGCTTATTCCGCCGTGAAAAAAAACTTCGAGATTCGGCCACAATTCTGCGATATTTTTAACATCCGTTTCTTTTAAGACCCTTTGTAAAAGCACCATCATCCAGCTCGGGACACCCAAAATACTTCCTACATCTTCATTTTTCACTTCAGAAGTAATGGCTTTCAGTTTGCTCTCCCATTCTCCCATCAGAGAAACTTTTTTACTCGGCGTGGTGGTAATTTCTACCCAAAACGGAAGATTGTCGATCAAAATTGCAGAAAGGTCTCCAAATTTGGTATTGAAATCTGCATACAGTTCAGAGCTTCCTCCGAGACGCAGATTTTTATTGGTAAAAAGCTGATTTTCAGGATGATTATTCGCGTAAATGGAAACCATATCTTTTCCTGCTTTCATATGGCAATATTCCAGGCTTTCAGCGGATATGGGGATAAATTTACTTTTTGCGTTGGTTGTACCGGAAGATTTCGCAAAATGCTTGATATAACCCGGCCAGCTTACATCTTTATATCCCTGTCTCGCTCTTTCAACATAGGGTTCAAAATCTTCATACGTGACAACGGGAACTTTATTTTTAAAATCCTGATAACTCGAAATAGAATTAAAACCATACTTTTTACCGTATTCCGTATCTTCTGCATGAAACAGCTGAGAAAACAGAATCCCGTTTTGGGTTTCAATAGGATGATTCATAAAATTCTGTATCTGATCTATCCTTTGACGGATAAACCAATTAACTACAGTGTTGAAAAGTGCTTTCGTTGCCATTTCAACAAATATAATAATAATTGAATTTAATTACACTCAAAATAAAAAAACCGTCACAAATTTTGTGACGGTCTATAATAAAGTTTAATGCTTTTGATTAGCAATATTCATCATACGCAGCCTGAAGATTGGCAGCAATTGCTCCCGCAGGATTTCCTTCAATATGATGTCTTTCAAGCATATGAACCAATTCTCCGTCCTTAAAAAGAGCTACACAAGGTGAGCTTGGAGGAAACGGAGCCAAATGTTTTCTGGCTTCCGATACCGCTTCAGTATCAAAACCTGCGAACACAGTCGTTAAATGATCTGGTTTCTTATCTCCTGTCAAAGAATATACTACTCCTGGTCTTGCTGCTCCTGCAGCACATCCGCAAACGGAATTGATCACTAAAAGTGTGGTTCCGGATTGTTTTAAAGCATCTTCTACCTGTGAAGGAGTTTCTAAATCCTGGAAACCTTTATCTGTAAGTTCAGCCTTCATCGGCATTACTAAATCTGATGGATACATTTCTTATTTATTTTAATTGCTACAAATTTACGACATTCTTTATTTATATGTAATTTATAAAAGCTATTGATTCATTCAGAAAAGAAAATTATAAAAACACTCCATTAGCATAATAAAAGAAGCCCGGAATACATTCCGGGCTTCTTAATCAAATCGATATGCAAAGTTTGAATATCCTTTTTAACAGAGACTGAACTATAAAATCCTGTCTCAATACATTATGAAAGCAGTTTTTTGGCCATTTCAGAAATACTTTTCCCGTCTGATTTTCCGGCCAGGTCTTTTGACGCTGCTCCCATCACTTTGCCCAGATCCTTTACAGATGCTGCGCCTGTTTCTGCGATAATACGTTTTATCTCGCTTTCAAGCTCTTCAGGAGATAACTGAGCCGGCAAAAAATTCTCAATCACTTTCATCTGTGCTTCTTCCACTTCAGCAAGATCCTGTCTGTTCTGAGCGGTGAACTGCTCGTAAGAATCTTTACGCTGCTTGATCATCCTCTGCAGAATCGCAATTTCCTGATCTGAAGAAACTTCGGCTCCTAAAGATTCTGTTTTCAACAATTGGATCTGCGCTTTCACCGCGCGTAATGAGTCTAAAGCAACTTTGTCTTTTGCTCTCATCGCCGTTTTTATCGCTTCGTTTATGGTAAGTTCTAAACTCATTATCATTTAATTTAACAATGTATCAATGTAACAGTTTACCAATTGAGATGCTCCGACAAGCTCAATATAACAAGTTCGAGATTGTTACGTTGGTAAATTTTTACACTATTACATTATTTATTAGTCTACGTCTTTATTTAAAAACCTGTTTTCTCTGATCTGCATATTTCCGTTGTTATCAGACAGATAGGTATTGATATTCTGATCTGAAGAATTGGCTCCGTCGATGGAAATATTTTTTCTTTTAAAAGCAGGTACAGATTCAAACTCATTGGCATGATCAAAATTCTGATAGCGAGAATTGAATTCTTTCAGCTTATTTCTTCTCTCTGAAACTCTTTCCTGATCTGCCACTTTATTTACAAAAGTGAATTCATTTTCTGCCGTTTTCGGAGTTTCAGTTACAATTTTGCTTTCAAAAGCAGGTTTTTCTTCTGTTTTTGGCTCGCTTTCAAAAACTTTTTCTTCTTTTTGGAAAGGCTTTTCACTGATTGAAGGGGATACCTCAGCTTTTGGCTGCTCAAAATCTGAAATCGGCTCATGAATCGGCTCATTTACGAAAAAACTGAATTCTACAGGCTTTTCTTCAGAAAACGAACGGTCAAAATCTTTTTTGTCTTCATTTTCTTTTTTGTTTTCAAAATCAAATGAGAAAGACTGGATCTCAAGATCGTTGGAATCATCTTCGTAAGAGAACAGACTCATGGCTTCGTCCTGAGCATTGTCGTCGTTTCTCCAGCTTTGAACAGCGTTATCTATCGTATCCTCCTCTCTGTCAGAGAATTTTATTTCCGTTTTTACATCTTCATCTTCGATTATCATTTTTTTTTCAGAGAACGCTGCTTTAAACTGCGGAGCGGATGAATCTTCATCATCCAATCTGAAAAGATTTTTATTTCCAAACTCATATCCCTGTTCCGGAGTGACCTCTCTTTCGTCTCTGGTTTTAAACGGAGATGCTTTAGGGTTTTCCAAGGCATCATTTAATCCTATTCTGATTTTTTCCGTAGGCCCGGAAAATTTTTGATTGTCATTTGAGAAACCGGTAGCAATAACCAAGACGCTTACTGCATCTCCTAATTCTTCATCTGCTCCAACTCCGAAAATAATATCTGCGGTGTGGCCTGCTTCTTTCTGGATATAATCCATGATGATTCCGATCTCATCCATTGTAGCTTCTTCCGCGCCGCTTCTGATCAGCAATAAGACGTTTCTGGCCCCTGTAATTTTGTTGTCGTTCAATAATGGGGAATCCAGTGCTTTTCTTACGGCTTCTTCCGCTTTGTTTTCTCCGGAAGCCATTCCTGTTGACATTAAAGCGGTTCCTGAATTCTGAAGTACAGATTTTGCATCTCTAAAGTCAATATTAACATCAAAATAACCGGTAATAACTTCCGCCATTCCTTTTGCAGCATTGGTTAACACCTCATCGGCTTTAGAAAACCCTTGCTTGAATCCTAAATTCCCGAATTGCTGTCTCAGCTTATCATTATTGATTACAATTAAAGAATCAACATTATTTCTTAGTTTTTCTAATCCCAATTCTGCCTGCTCCAGTCTTCTTTTCCCTTCAAAACTGAAAGGAACCGTCACAATCCCTACGGTAAGAATTCCCATGTCTTTAGCCACTTTTGCAATGACAGGCGCAGCACCGGTTCCGGTTCCGCCACCCATTCCTGCGGTAATAAACACCATTTTGGTATTTTGCCCCATTGCGGCCTTGATGTCTTCAATACTTTCAATAGCGGCTTTTTCACCTACTTCAGGATCTGCACCTGCACCCAATCCTTCCGTAATGGTAACGCCCAACTGAACCTTGTTGGAAACCGGATTATTGTCTAGCGTTTGCGCATCTGTATTGCAGATCACGAAGTCTACCCCGTGAATTCCTTTTTCGTACATGTGTTTCAGCGCGTTGTTTCCGCCGCCGCCAACACCGATTACTTTAATGATTGAAGAATTTCCTTTTGGCAGATCAAATGAAAACCCCTGTGTTCCTATATTTTCCATGTTTATATTTTTAATAATTGATAATTGATGAATGATAACTGATGAATGACTCATAACCTGTAATGTGATTATCTATTATCATTGATCTTTTATCGTTTATATTTATTCTACTTCTTCAAAGAATTTTTTTACTTTTTCCATAAGTGACTGCCCGAAAGTCAGCCTTACTTTTCTCTGCTGCTGTTCCGCCGGAGTTTCATATTCCTGAGCCTGCTGCTGATTCACTGTCGGTTGAGCATCATTTTGGGCTGTAGGAAGCTGAGCTGCAGATTCTTGTGGAGCATCAAATTCAATTTCTGCTTCTTCATTCACAGAAACTGTTTTTTTATCCCTGATTTTTAAACTTTCCATCAGCAAGCCGATAGAAGTTGCAAATTCCGGACCTTTCAGATACTGGTTTTTGTCATTGGCAATATACTCATTTGCAAAACCGATTCTGCTGTCAAATCCGGTGGTATAATTGGCCAGCTGACGAAGATGTTTCAGATTGGAACCTCCCCCTGTCAGAACAATTCCTGCGATCAGCTTTTTCTTCTGTTCGAATGCTCCGTACGCTTTTAATTCTGTATTAACCATTTCCAGGATTTCCTCAACTCTCGCATTGATAATCTGAGCTAAGGTTTTAAGAGAAATCTCTTTATCCGGTCTTCCGTGAAGCCCGGGAATGGTGACAAAAGTGCTGTCTTTTTCCAGTTCCGGAACCGCAGATCCGAATTTAACCTTCAGCTGCTCTGCATGCTTTTCTATAATGGAGCATCCTTCTTTGATGTCTTCCGTAATAATTCCGCCTCCGTAAGGGATGACGCACGTATGACGGATGATGTTGTCTTTAAATATGGCGATATCGGTCGTACCGCCACCAATGTCTACAATGGCAACTCCCGCTTCTTTTTCTTCTTTTGTCAAAACGGCTTCAGAAGATGCCAAAGGCTCTAAAGTAAGCGCTTCCATTTCCAAGCCGGCTTCTCTAACGCATCTTGCAATATTTCTGATGCTTCCCATTTGTCCTACAACCACATGGAAATTAGCTTCCAGACGTTTCCCGTGCATTCCTATCGGTTCCTGAATTTCCCCTTCGGAATCTACTTTATATTCCTGCGGAAGAACATGAATGATCTCTTCTCCCGGTAACATAACCAGTTTTTTTACCTGATCTTTCAGGGCTTCTATATCGTCATCTGTGATAAAACGATCCGGATTTTCACGCATTATATAGTCTGAATGCTGCAATGAGCGAATGTGCTTTCCTGCAATACCTACCGTAACTTTGTGAATAGGAACTCCTGCGCTTGATTGTGCTTCTGCAATCGCGGCCTTGATGGAATTGATGGTTTGTGAGATGTTATTCACAATCCCTTTATGAACTCCGAGGCTTTTAGCTTTACCAACACCGAGAATTTCTATCTTCCCGTGTGCATTCCTCCTTCCGACAATGGCGACAATTTTGGTTGTCCCGATGTCAAGACCTACTGAATACTCTTGATTTTCCATTGTTTTTATATCGATTTGATTTATTTATATAATTTATTCTTTTCTAATAGATTAACCTGTCTATTCTATTTTAACCTTTGCTTTGGTTTTTGATTTTGCAACCGGTGTTTTCTCCGGCGTTTTTTTCTTTTCTTTTGGCTTTATCGTAGTTTTCGGTTTACTGATTACTTTTGGTTTCACAGCGGCCGTATTTACTTTTCTTGCAACCACCGGTTTTGAACCGGCAATGGCATTTGTCCTGACGATTGCTTTTACCGGTGTTTTTGCAAATTCCTGGTTTCCTGCTTTTAAAATACTGTCGTTTTCTTTAAAATAAGGATTCAGGGTGGTTACAATCTGGTTCTGATATTTTACAGAAACCATGCTGTACTTTTGAGGATCCTGAAATACCAAATACTTTTCTACAAATGTTTTAAAGCCTTTCACTTTTAATTCGATCTGATCAAGGTCTCCAATTTCGACTTTGTAATTGCCTTCGCTTGTGAGAAGATTATAGCTGTCTTTATATTTTGAAATACCTATAAAATATTTTTTGCTGAAATCGTCTTTATCGATTTTTTCTACTAATTCTGCCAGTTTTTGATATTCATTTCTCTTCACATCTCCTGTAACGAGCATACATGGATGGGAATAGGTTTTAGAGATTGGAAATTCTGTTCCTTTCTCGTCTACATAAAAGTCTTTCCCGTCATTATTAAGCCTGAAAACCGGAACTCTCTGTTTAATATCCAAATTCAGTTTTCCGTTAAGGTTGAGATAAACATTGGCGCTGTCGACAGCAGGAAGAGCGTTAATTTTCTTTTCCAGCTCAGGAATATTGAGATCACCTACTTTACCTGAAGGATTTTCTTTGTTGACAATTTCTTTGATGTCTTTTTCATCAATAAAATAGACCGGTGTTTTTTCGTTCATTTTTACAGAAATTTTATTGTCCGTAATCTTCTGACCACTGAATTTCTTCAACGAGAAGCTCAGCAGGAAACCAAGAATGATCACTGTGACGGCAATTTTTAATATTCTGTATTTATTTTTCATTTTATTTTTAACGTCTTTATTTTTAGCGCTATGATCGCAAAGCTTCTTTTACGTAGCAGTTTGTTATTTTTGTTCGCAAAGGCGTTTCACTCAGCTAATTCATTTATTATAGTTTATTGACAACTCTCTTTACACCATCTTTAAATAAGGTAGAATGAAAATTTAAAATCATTCCCAACTTCATTTCAGTAATTCTCAAATAATTTAAAAGCTGAAAAAAATGATAATTATTAATTTCCGGAACTGCTTTTATTTCAATAATCACTTTGTTTTCAATTAGCAAATCTATCCTAAATGCTTTTTCAATTACTAAGCTCTCATAATTAATTCCAATATTTTTTTGACTTTCAACACTAATTCCACTGTTTTTTAATTCATAGATTAAACACTGTTCATAAACATTTTCATAAAGACCAACTCCCAGTTTACGATGAACTTTCATTCCTGCATCAAAAACTAAATTTGAAATTTCATTCTCCGTCATTTGTGTTTAATTTAAAAAATTATTTTCAGCTTTCATTTGCTAAGTGAAACGCCTTTGCGAACTAAATTTATGCTCTAAGATAAATTTCATTGCGTTCGTGACGTCAAAATCATTTCCCAAGCCATTCATTAATAGGATCATATAGTGTATCTATATTTCCTGCTCCTACTGTTAATAAGATATCAAAATCTTTTTCTTTTATTTTTTCAAAAGCAGAAGACAGACCTGAAATTTCTTTTTTATCTAAAGTCACTTTCTCTAATAGCCAATCTGAAGTAATGCCTTCAAAATTTTCCTGCAGCTCTCTTGCGGGATAAATATCCAGTAAAATCAGCGCGTCAGAATTGCTCAGGCTTTCTGCAAAACCCTCTGCAAAATCTCTTGTCCTGCTGAATAAATGAGGCTGAAACACCACCAACAGTTTTTTATCCGGGTAAAAGGTTTTAATTGAGCCCACTACTGCATTAATTTCTGTAGGATGATGCGCATAATCATCAATATAAATCTTTCCGTTAGGATATATATGTTTGGTATATCTCCGTTTGATCCCTTTGAAATTGGCAATCGCTTTTTTAAGAGTTTCAAAATCAACACCCAGATTATGAAGAATCGCTAAGGCAACCGTCGCATTTTCAACATTATGAATTCCCGGTGTTTCCCATACAAAATCTTTGACAGTCTCTGTCGGCGTATGAAAATCGAAGTAGATCTTATCATAATCCATCCGGAGATTATCTGAATAATAATCTGCCTTTTCGTTGACCGCATATGTTTGGTGATCTCTTCCGATATCAATTCCTTTTCTTACAAAAAGCTTTTTATCTTCCGGAACCAATGCTGCAAATTGTCTGAAGCCTTCTTCAATGGTATTTTTATCTCCATAAATATCGAGATGATCTGCATCGGTGGAGGTGATAATGGCCCAATCCGGTGAAAGCGTAAGGAAGCTGCGGTCATATTCATCGGCTTCAACCACTGAGTAATCTGTGCCGTTGTATAGAAAATTTGATTTGAAATTCTCAGAAATCCCCCCTAAAAAGCATGAAAAAGGCAAATCGGCTTCTTTACAGAGATGGGAAATCAAAGTTGATGTGGTCGTTTTTCCGTGCGTTCCGGCCACCGCAATGCAATCTGTGTTTTCGGTGATCAACCCTAAAACTTTTGCTCTTTTTTTGACTTTAAAACTTTTTTTGTTGAAATAATCTAAAATATCCAGTTTTTTGATGGCCGGAGTATAAATGATTAGAGTGCCTTCTTTTTGAAGAGACGTTATTTTTTCATCAATCAGATCTTCAAAAACAATATCAATGCCCTCACTCATCAATTGCTGAGTCAGTTTGGTGTTCGTTTTATCGTAGCCCACAACCGTTTTGCCCAAAGCATGAAAATAACGCGCTAAAGCACTCATCCCGATGCCTCCGATCCCGACGAAGTAAAATGTATGATATGTTTCTAATTTGTTCATTGATTGAGCCTAATCTATTTATTACTGAATTATTTACTATTATTTATAATCAAAAATTTTTTCTTTATCCAATTCATATGCATCTCCTTGATATAAAAAGAATTCCAGAATGGCATCATCTAAAGTTTCATACGTAAAACCATGGGTCATCCAGAAGTAATACTGAAACCCTACCGCATTTTGTTCAGGCAGATAATCTGCTTTTATCATCTCCAGAGTATTAATTTCATTGATCAGGTGATCAATTTTATCTCTGCTTATACCTTTGTTTAAAAGAATATTTACATTCATATTAAGGTATTTTTTCCCGGCGTCAATGTCAATAAAAAGAGTCGCTTTATCTGTATTGGCAATTTTGATAAAAGTTTCTGTCTGCTCCAGAATTTCATATCCTTTATTTTTCAAATGAGTCGCAAGACCTGAAACCTTGAAATCTGCCGGTTTTACCAGTGTTTGTGCATTAAAAGAGCAGGTAAATATACATAACAGGATAATTATACAAATTTTCATTTTCATAGGATCAGCTGTTATAGTTATTTAAAATCTCGTCCACAATTTCCTTTGCTGCATTGGGTTTTGCAAAATACAGCAGGTTTTTAGACATTTCTTTTCTTACACTTTCGTTTTCACATATTTCAGATAACGTATTCCAGAATTTTTCATCCATTTCAGCATCTTTAATCATTCTGGCTGCATTTTTTTCCACAAGATTCATGGCGTTTTTTGTCTGATGATCTTCTGCCGCATACGGAAAAGGCACCAGTAAAACCGGCTTTTGCGCTACCGCCAACTCAGAAATAGCGATTGCCCCCGCTCTTGAGACGATTACATCTGCCGCTGAATACGCCGTTTCCATATCTTTTATAAATTCTAAAATCTGAATATTGTGATGGTCTGTATTTTTTGTTTCTTCTATAATGTCCTGATAATCCGTTTTCCCGGTTTGCCAGATTAATTGATATTCTTTACCAATAAATTCCTTCAGTTGTGATCTCCATGCATTATTTAATGTTCTTGAGCCTAAAGAACCTCCTATCGAAAGAATGGTAATTTTGTTTTTATCCAGACCCATTTTTTCTTTTGCATCGGCTATATCCCGCATTCCTGAAATGATCGTTGAGCGGATAGGATTTCCCAGAAACTTTATTTTTTCAGCAGGGAAACCTTCTACTTTCGGATATGCTGTAAAAACCGCTCTTGCTTTTTTGCTTAAAATTTTATTGGTCACGCCCGCATAAGCATTCTGCTCCTGTATAAAAATCGGGATTCCCAGTTTATTGGCTTCGTATAAAGCCGGCCCGCTTGCAAAACCACCGGTTCCTATGGCAAAATCCGGAGCAAAATCCCTGATAATTCTTCTGGATTTTGATAAGCTTTTTAAAATCTTAAAAGGCAATCCTAAATTAGACAGCAAATTTCCTCTGTTGATTCCTGCAATGTCGATTCCTTCAATTTTATACCCTGCCTGCGGAACTTTTTCCATTTCCATTTTTCCGTTAGCCCCGATGAACAAAAACTCTGCATCAGGAAATCTTTTTCTGATCTCATCTGCAATAGCGATCGCCGGGAAGATATGTCCTCCCGTTCCGCCGCCTGATAATAGTATTTTTAGTTTTTTGTTCATGACATCAATTTACGCAGTAGGTTGATTTTCGATCAAATCAATAAATTCTACATTCACTACAATTTCGTTTTTACCGTCAACCTTCTTTTCCGATATATTTTTTATAGTATACATCGCATCTTTAAGCTCTATCACTTCACCAACTTCTAACCTAAAAGTTTCAAGAAAACTGACGATATTTTCGTTTGTTTCAACCACCATAAGGTGATCTGAATTTTTATCATCGATGAATGTAATTTTTCTTATTTCCATTTGTTTTTGTTTTAGGCGATATCGTTTATTTCGGCTATGCTTTGTCTTTTCCCCATTCCTTCTTCATCATATATCTGAATTCTTGAGCTTATATTTAATATGATACCCAATTGTAAATATGTTACCAACATAGAAGTTCCTCCGTAGCTTATCAATGGCAATGGCTGTCCCGTTACAGGAATCAGATTGACAGCGACGGCAATATTTACCGCCAATTGGATAAAAATCATGACTCCGAGACTCAAAACGAGCAGTGAACCAAAAAAAGCGGGCATTTTGCTGGCAATCATGACAATTCTGATGATCATGATTAAATACATACTGATTAAAAATATGGCTCCAATGACTCCGTATTCTTCAACGATCACGGCAAAAATAAAATCGGAAGCAGATTGCGGAAGCATTTGCTTCAATGCACTTTTTCCGGGTCCCATTCCGGTAATTCCACCATGAACGATGGCCGCTTTTGCCTGCATGACCTGATAATTTTTAGCCTTTACACTTTCGTCATTTACGTCGGCTGTTTTTGCTTTGCTTGAGGTAAAGGTTTCTACACGGCTCATCCATGTATGAACACGGTTCCCTCCTATTAAACTCGTATTCAGTGCGATAATTAAAAATAAAACGATCGCAACAAAAGAAGCTGAAATAAATCCTGCAATGTATTTCCAGTGCAGCTGACCGATTACCAGAACAATAACCGAAACCATTAAAATCATCAGCGCCGTAGAACCGTTATCTTTTGCTACCAAGACAAAAACAAGCAAAATAGGCCCGAAAATGTAAAGAATGTTCTCAATCGGAAGCCGTTCTCTTGTAATTTTTTTGGTTAAATATCTGCAGAGATAGATAATCAGCATTAAAAACGCAAAGGACGAAGGCTGAAATGAAATGGGTGTTCCCGGAATTTTCAACCACCTTGAAGCACTTGCTCCATCAATGGTCTGTCCTGTAAACATAGTGACAATCAATAAAATAACCATTAAGCCCAACAAAATACTGCTGAGTTTTCCGATGTATTCGTACTTGACAGTTCCGACCAGTCTCATAATTCCCAATCCTAATACGACAAAAAACATGTGTTTAATCACGTGACCTGTTGTAGTTCCGTTATTGACTATATATTCCAGATTCGAACTTGCAGAATATACCGGAAAAATAGAGAAAATGGAGATCACAAGAATGACCATCCAAAGCACTTTATCGCCCTTTAGAAATTCAAATCTGTTTTCTGTTTCTTGTTCGCTCATACTATTTACTGTTAGCTTCCGGCTATTGGCCATTAGCTTTTAAAACCTGCTCTTTAAACTGCCTTCCCCGGTCTTCATAGCTTTTGAAAAGATCAAAACTCGCACAGCATGGAGAAAGCAAAACCGTGTCTCCTTTTTTCGCCATTGATCTTGAAATTTTTACCGCCTCTTCCATGCTTGAAGTATCATAAATAAACTCTTTTTTATCTTTAAAGAAGTCTATAATTTTCTGGTTGTCAAGCCCTAAACACACAATTGCTTTTACTTTCTTTTTGACTAAATCTTCAATTTCAGAGTAGTCGTTTCCTTTATCTTGTCCGCCAACGATCCAGACTGTGGGTGTTTTCATGCTTTCTAAGGCATAATATGTTGCATTCACATTGGTCGCTTTACTGTCGTTGATAAATTTTACTCCGTCAATTTCAGAAACAAATTCTAATCTGTGCTCTACCGCCTGAAATGTCATTAATGAATTTCTGATGCTTTCATTATTGATTTCCAGAATTTTACCGGCAATAGAAGCTGCTAAACTGTTGGCTACATTATGGTTTCCCATTAAAGACAATTCTTTCAGCTTCATAGAAAATTGATCTTCCAGCTTTACAATCAGCTGCTCATCTTCAATAAAACCTCCTTCATTCAGCTTTTCTTTGGTTGAAAAAGGGATCATTTTCGCTTTGATTTCAAATTTTTCCAGAATATTTTTACTCATTTCGTCATCTTTGTTGTAGATGAAAAAATTATCATTCTCCTGATTTTCTGCAATTCTGAATTTTGCCATTGCATATTCTTCATAATTGTAATTGTACTGATCCAGATGGTCTTTAGACAAATTCAATAATAAAGAAATATACGGCCTGAAATTCTGAATGTCATCCAGCTGGAAAGAACTCACTTCCAAAACATAATATTCATGGTTTTCATCGGCAACCTGCTTTGCAAAACTGTACCCGATGTTTCCGCCTAAACCTACATGTAATCCGTCGTTTTTCAGGATGTAATAGATTAAAGAGGTGGTCGTTGTTTTTCCGTTGCTTCCGGTAATGGCAATAATCTTGGCATTGGTAAATTCTGAAGCAAATTCTATTTCCGAAGAAATCCTGATTCCCTTCATCTGAATTTTATGAATCATATCTGCCTTTTTGGGAATTCCGGGGCTTTTTACGATCCAGTCTGCATTTAAGATTCTTTCTTCATCATGGTTTTCCTCTTCAAAATCAATTTCATTATCTGTCAGAAACTGCTTGTAATGAGGCTTGATGGCTCCCTTATCTGAAAGAAATACTTCCAGACCTTTCTTTTTTGCCAAATAAGCAGCACCACAACCACTCTCTCCTCCTCCTAAAACAACTATTTTCATTTTTTTTACTTTATGCAGTAATGCCATACACTTTAAGCAATGCTTATCGTTTACAGCCTACCGCTAATTCTATCTCATCTTTAATGTAATGAGACATACGATCGCTAACATTACACCGATAATGATCATCCTGTTGACAATTTTACTTTCGTGAAAACCATCTTTCTGATAATGATGATGTAATGGAGACATTTTAAACAATCTGTTATTCTGGGCGTACTCTAACCCAAATTTTCTTTTTCTGTATTTAAAAACTACAACCTGCAGCATTACCGAAATATTTTCGATCAGGAAAATTCCGCATAGCACAGGAATCATTAATTCTTTTCTTAAAATTACCGCCAAAACGGCAATCACCCCACCCAACATCAAGCTTCCCGTATCGCCCATAAAAACCTGCGCCGGATAGGTGTTGTACCAGAAAAACCCGATAACGGCTCCTACCATTGCGACGACAAAAATCGTGGTTTCACCCATATTGGGAAGGAACATGATATTAAGGTAATCTGCAAAGATGATGTTCCCTGAAACGTAGGTGAAAAAGGCAAGCGTCAGTAGAATGACGGTGCTGGTTCCGGCAGCAAGCCCATCGATTCCGTCTGTGATATTGGCTCCGTTTGACACGGCTGTTACGATGAATATAACAATCGGGATGAAAACGATCCATGCCCATTCGTGAGCGTCTTTATCATTCATCCAAAAAAGGATTCCGCTGTAATCAAATTCATTGTTTTTAGCAAAAGGAACCGTAGAAACGGTAATCTTTTCTGTAGGCATAAAATTCTGTTCTACATTATTCCTGTTCACCACTTTTGCATCTGCATATTTTCTTTTAACGGTAATATCGGGATGAAAATACATGGTCACTCCGATGATTAACCCTAAACCCACCTGTCCTACAATTTTGAATTTCCCGCTTAAGCCATCTTTATTTTTCTTGATTTTCTTTAAATAATCGTCTATAAAACCAATCGCCCCCATCCAGATAACGGTAACCATTAAAAGTACAATATAAACATTGGTAATCCTTGTAAAAAGCAGTACCGGGATCAGTGTAGCAATGATAATGATGAAACCTCCCATCGTAGGTGTTCCCTCTTTTTGTTTCTGGCCATCTAAACCCAGATCGCGAACCAACTCGCCCATCTGTTTCCCTCTCAAGTAATTAATGATGCTTTTCCCGTAGATAAGAGCAATCGTCAAAGACAGTAAAACAGATATTCCTGCACGGAAGGAAATATATTTCATCATCCCTAATCCCGGAATGTGAATTCCCTGACTCGTTAAATATTCGTATAGGTAGTATAGCATTCTACTTGGTTTGGTTTAGTTTAGTTTTTTATTTGCTCATCATTTTCCACAGTTCATTGATGACTTCCTTATCGTCAAAATGGTGCTTTACACCATTGATTTCCTGATAATTTTCATGGCCTTTTCCGGCAACTAAAACAATATCTTTCGGTTCCGCGAATTTGATAGCCATTTTTATTGCTTCCCTTCTGTCAGGAATTGAAGTGTATTTGCTGAAATTCTGGGGTTCAACGCCTGCTTCAATTTCTTTGATAATCTGATTCGGATCTTCCGATCTTGGGTTGTCTGAAGTGATGATGGCCAAAGTTGATTTCTTTGACGCAATATTTCCCATTTCAGGCCTTTTTGAATGATCTCTGTCGCCTCCGCAACCGAAAACCGTGATCAGTCTTTCATTTTTTGTTCTGATATCGTTAATGCTGTCTAACACATTTTCTAAAGCATCCGGAGTGTGCGCGTAATCTACAATAAAGAAAATTCCACCATCCGATTTAAAGGTTTCAAATCTTCCGGAAACTCTTTTTAAGATGCTGATTGCCTGGAGAATTTCGTCTTGCTGAAAACCTAGTTCAGAAGCAATTCCAAAAACCAAAAGCAAATTATAGACATTGAATTTTCCGGTAAGGGTTGTCCAGAACTCTTTTCCGTTAAAATACAAAAGCATCCCGTTGAAATCTGCTTCCAAAATTCTTCCGTGATAATCTGCCATCGTCTTCAAAGCGTAGGATTTTTTTTGAGCCTTCGTATTCTGAAGCATCACATTGCCGTTTTTATCATCAATATTTGTGATAGCTATTGCGTTTTCATTTAATTCATCAAAAAACCTTTTCTTCGTTTTCAAATATTCATTAAACGTTTTATGATAATCTAAATGATCGTGTGTAAGATTGGTAAAACCTGCGATTTTAAAAGTCAGGCCTTCAATTCTGTTTTGGGCAATCCCGTGAGAACTTACTTCCATAAAAGCAAATTCGCATCCTTCTTCAACCGCCTGCGCCAAAATTTTATTAATTGTAATTACATCCGGTGTCGTATGTGTTGCCGGAATGATTTTGTCTCCGATTCTGATTTCTACTGTGGAAAGCAAAGCAGAATCGTACCCTATATTTTTAAATACATCAAAAAGCAAGGTTGAAACAGACGTTTTGCCATTGGTTCCTGTAACTCCAATGAGTTTCAGTTTCTGAGACGGATTTCCATAATAATTAGACGCAAGATGTCCTAACGTTTTAGAAGAATCTTTTACTTTGACATACGTTATATTTTCGGTAAAGCTTTCAGGAAACTCTTCACAAACAATAGTTGTTGCGCCTTTTTCAATCGCTGCTGTGATAAATGAATGCCCGTCTGCAACGGTACCTCTGATTGCAATATAAAGCGTGTTTTCAGAAATTTTCCTGCTGTCAAAAACCAATTCGGAAACCTCACGGTTGTTCTCACCGTAAATTTCCAATACCGGAATTCTGTTTAAAAGATCAATTAACTGCATTTCTTTACGCTTATTTTAATTTTGCAGAGACAAATAAATTCTCTGGTTTTTACTGATGATAGTTCCTTCAAGCGGAAACTGCTCTTTAATTCTTCCCACTCCTTTAAAATCTACACGATACCCTAAATTTTCGAGTTGCGGGATGATATTTTTACCAATTAACCCCACTACACTTGGCATTTGCTTGTTGTGAACGGCCACTTTTACGTTGGGTTCCACCATTTTATTCAGGTTTACCTTTCGGTCTACCAACATTTCTTTTTCTACATTCTGAGGGGTTTTCAGGAAAGTTTTTCCTGCAATTTCTTTAAAAACCGGCGCTGAAACTGTTCCTCCGTAAAATCCTTTTGCTACGTTTGGCTCACTGATCATAACGTAACACGTATATTTTGGGTTATCTGCCGGATAAAATCCTGCGAATGATGCTCTGTATTTCATTGGACCGGGCAACCAGTATTCAAATCTTGCGGTTCCGGTTTTCCCTGCCATTTTCAGGTTGGGCGTAAAAATGCTTCTTCCTGTCCCTTTTTCTACAGCCTTGGTCAAAGCACTGGTCATCATCTGAATGGCTTTTTCAGAGGCCATTTTTTTAACAATCACTTCTTCTTTGGCTTCAAAAATGGTTTTGCCATCTTTCATTATTTTATCAATGAAAAGTGGTTTCAGCATTTTTCCCCTGTTCGCAATCCCGTTGTAGAAAGTCGTTAACTGTAATAAATTAATATTTGAGGCATACCCGTAAGAGATTGAAGCTAAGGTTGCTGCATTCCATGATTTGCTTTTTGGTGTTAAGATTCTGGGTTTTGTAATTCCCGGAAGCTCAATATCCATTTTATTAAAAAGTTTCCATCTTCTCAGGTGGTCAAGAAAAATTTCCGGCTTTTCTGCATAATATTTTGTGATGAGCTTTGCCGTTCCTACGTTGCTTGACTTTGCCAAAACATCGCTGATTTCGTATGTTCCGCCGCCGTGGCCATCAGAAATTTTTTGTTTTGCGTAAACCCAACTTCCGTTTCCTACGTTAACGGTTGTATTTTCATCAATAAATCCGTCATCCATTGCGGCTAAAAGCGAGATGGTTTTAAAAGTTGAGCCCGGTTCTATATTGTCTTTTAAAGCATAATTATAGGCATCTTCATACACTCCGGGTTCAGTTTCTCTTAAATTTACCATTGCCCGCACTTTTCCGGTTGCCACTTCCATGACAATCACAGTTCCGTGTTTTGCTTCAAAATTGATGAGCTGCTTTTCTAAAGCTGAGTGGGCGATATCCTGAATCCTGAGATCTAAAGTCGTATACACGTCCTGGCCGTCGGTAGGTTCTTTTACTTTCCAGAAATCGATAGGTTTCCATTGTGAAGAGTTAACTCTCTGCTCCAGTCTTTCTCCGTCAACTCCGGTAAGATATTTTGAAAATGCCCCTTCGAGGCCGGATTTAAGCCCGCCGTAATCCATCCCGATTGTTCCGGCTCCGATTTCTGAAGTGGCAAGTTCTCTCTTATAATTTCTGTCGATGATAAACCCTCCTTTATTTTTTCCTCTTTTAAAAATCGGAAATTTTCTGATTCGGTCATACTGATCAAAATCTAGCCCTTTTACCAAAGAATAATATTGGTTTTTCTTTTTTCTCTGCTCGTCAAATCTTTTTCTGAATTCTGCTCTCGGCTTACCAAACATTTTGCTTAAAGAATCTGTAAGCGGACCGATGTTATTGGTGTACACGGTGTCTTTCATGGTTTTAAAATCAAGAAAAACATCGTAGCGCATCACCGTGGTTGCCAAGATAGAACCGTCTGATGCATAGAGGTTTCCGCGTGCCGCTTTTAAAGTCGCTGTGCGGTAATTGTTGTTGATGTAATCATCTTTAATCTCCTGAACATTGGTATTCTGAAGGATGACAATTCTGGTGATAAAGAGCACGAATACGCACAGAGCCCCTACCGCAAAAAGGTAGCCCCATCTTAACGTTCTTTTACGTTTGTTATCGTATTCATTTTGCTTTTGCATCTGTACTGTCTAATTTTATTAAGAGTTTGTGAGGATGGCTTTCTAACGTCATTAAAGAATCGGCGGCAACTTCTTTCCCCAGTTCAGATTCCATTTTTACTTTGATCAGCTTACTTTGCGCGTAGGCATTTCTGGATTTATATTCTTCTGTCTGCTCTTTGAGGGCATTTACAATTTTAATTTTTTTATTGACTAAATGATTGGTAAAGATCATGGCCATCATGAGTACAAAAATCAACAGGAAAAATTTGTAGTGGGTTTTCAACTCATCACGATTCAGGAAATTTCCTTTTATAATATCTATAAAAGTGAGTTTCTTCTGAGGACGGTATGTTGGTTTCTTTGCCACGATTTTATTATTGATTAAGATTATGAATGCAACATCGTTGATCAATTATTTATCTGTTATAACTTTATTCCTGTTCTCATTTTAGCACTTCTTGCTCTTGAGTTTTCTTCAATCTCTTTATTGTCAGGTATTATTGCTTTACTTTTAACAAGCTCAAAAGTTTTTTGATAATTCCCGAAAATATCTCTTGCCGGCTCGCCTTCAAACATTCCATTTTTTAAAAATCTCTTTACCAAGCGGTCTTCTAGAGAGTGATAAGAGATCACCACCAGTCTTCCGCCCGGCTTCAAAACATTGTAAGACTGCACCAGCATTTCTTTTAAAACCTCAAGCTCCTGATTGACTTCAATTCTGATAGCCTGAAACAGCTGTGCATAAAATTTATTTACTTTATGCGGCGGCAAAAAACTGAACAGTTTTTTCAGGTCTTCCGTTGTGTTGATGCTTTTATTCTTTCTATGATGAATAATATCTCTGGCCAGTTTCCGGGCTTCTCTTAATTCTCCGTAGTAATAAAAAATATCTGCAAGAGCCTCTTCTTCATATTCATTGATCACCTTTTTGGCATCAAGACTCTGCATTACATTCATTCTCATATCCAAAGGCGCATCGCTTCTGGTAGAAAACCCTCTTTCTGCCTGATCAAACTGGTGAGAAGAAACGCCAAGATCTGCCAAAACCCCGTCTACTTTTGCAACTCCGTACATTAACAGGGAGTTTTCCAGGAACCTGAAATTCTGATTGATAAGGGTAAATCTCATGTCATCGAGCGTATTTTTCAACGCATCAAGATCCTGATCAAACGCGTATAGCTTTCCTTTTTCTGAAAGTCTGCTGATGATTTCTTTAGAATGCCCTCCTCCTCCAAACGTGCAGTCCACATAGATTCCGTCAGGATTTGTCACCAAATCATCTACACTTTGTTTCAGTAAAACAGGGTTGTGATACATTCTTTAATATTGCGTTTAGTTTATTATTCTTCACTCAAAGTGCCCATTACATCTTCCGCAAGACTGGCAAAATCTTCCTCATTAATAGCAATTACTCCTTCGTAAGCATCTTTATCCCAGATTTCAAAAAGCTCTCCTGCACTTGTAATCACAATTTCTTTCGTTAAATCTGCAAAATGGGTAAGATCTTTTGAAATCTGCAGTCTTCCTGCGCTGTCGAGCTCTACTGTTTTTACACCTGCCGTAAACATTCTTATAAAATCGGCATTTTTCTTAATGAACCTGTTGAGCTTATTGATTTTTTCCATCAGCTTATCCCATACTTTCATAGGATAGACTTCCAGGCAAGGCTGAAACACGGAGCGCTTTACCACAAAGGTTTTATCCTCAAAGTTTTCCATCTGCTTGATTAGCGATGACGGTACTTTAAGGCGACCTTTGTCGTCTATTTTACACTCATATGTTCCAATGAAATTTCTCATTTGGGACAAAATTATACAAAAAATTCTAAAACCTCCCACTTTTTCCCACTTTTTGACTTAATGTTAATAAGTTTTATCCGAATGACGTTTACTAGCTGTTAACGAACTGATTTAAAATATTTTAAATAACATCGTATTCATCCCATAATAAAAAGAATTTTAAAAATTAAAGCCCGAAAAGCATTATTATATTATTTTTATTTTAAATTAGAGAGATCAAAATATTTTTGGTGTATAATTTGTATTTTTGCAATGCTTTATTAGAGCAACTTTATGATATTTAGTACAAAAAAAGATAAGAAATATACCTTCATTGAAGCTGGAGAAGGACATCCGCTTGTGCTTTTGCACGGCTTAATGGGTGGGTTGAGCAATTTTGACAAGATGGTAAATTTCTTTTCAGAAAAAGGGTTTAAAGTCTATGTGCCACAATTGCCTATTTATGATTTGCCTGTACTCAATACCAATCTTACCACCATTGCAAAGTATGTAATCAAATTCATCGAAAGTGAAATTTCTGCACCGGTAACTATTGTAGGAAATTCTATGGGTGGCCATGTGGGGCTTATTTTAACATTGGCAAGGCCGGATCTGGTTCAGAATTTAGTCTTAACAGGAAGTTCAGGATTATATGAAAGAGCATTTGGAGACAGCTTTCCACGGAAAAATGACCGTTCCTACATCAGAAAGAAGGCAGAAGAAGTGTTTTATGATCCTGCTGTTGCCACGGATGAGCTCGTAAACGAAGTATTCAGTGTAGTGAATGACCGCATGAAAGGGATTAAAACCGTAATGCTCGCAAGAAGCGCCATCAAACACAATATGCTGCATGATCTTCCCAAAATTCTGCGCCCGACCTGTCTGATATGGGGAAAGCAAGACAATGTAACTCCACCGGAAGTGGCTGTTGACATGCATAAATTCATTCCAAATTCTGATCTTTTCTGGATTGATCAATGCGGGCATGCCGCGATGATGGAAAAACCAGATGAATTTAACGAAATTCTGTACAACTGGGTAAAAGATAAAATATAAATTAATTGTAAACCATTAAGAAATTCTTAATGGTTTATTTCTAAATAAATCAAGAGAAAATGGTCATAAAAACAGCGGAGTTTGTAAAAAGCAGCGGAAAATGGCAGGAATGCCCGGAAGGAACGATGCCTGAATATGCTTTTATCGGACGCTCAAACGTAGGGAAGTCGTCATTGATTAATGCAATGCTGAACCGGAAAGATCTGGCAAAAACGTCAGGAACCCCGGGAAAAACCCAGCTGATCAATCATTTTATCATCAATGAGAGCTGGTACCTCACCGATTTACCGGGATATGGCTACGCAAAGGTTTCAAAAGTAATGAGAAGAGACTTTGAGAAACTGATCAACAATTATATTTTAAACAGAAACAATCTTGTCAATCTTTTTGTTTTGATCGATGCCCGTCACAGCCCGCAAAATATTGATCTGGAATTCATCCAGTGGTGCGGAGAAAGCGGTGTGCCATTTTCGATTGTTTTTACAAAAGCCGACAAGCTGAAACCCAATATTGCCATAAAAAATGTAGAAGATTACAAAGCTGAACTGCACAAGACTTGGGAAGACCTTCCTGAAATCTATGTAACATCGGCCGAAAAGAAAACGGGAACTGACGAAATTTTAAGCTTCATTCAAAAAACAAATGAGTTTCTGGCTAATAACAGTGTGACCTTTAATGAGTAATATGATCTGGAAAATAAAAAGTTTTGAAGAAATCACAACTTCTGAACTTTATGAAATTATAAAAGCAAGAATAGATGTTTTTGTAGTGGAACAAAACTGTCCGTATCATGATCTTGACGGATATGATCGACAGGCAATACATATTTGGGCAGAGCGGGAAAATAATGTTTTAGCGTATTGCAGAATTTTTAATAAAGGCATCAAATATCCTGAAACTTCAATCGGAAGAGTTTTAACAACAGAGAAAGGACGGGGAAAAAGCATAGGCAAACAGCTGATTCAATACGCTGTTGAAACGATTGAAAACCGTTTTCATACTTCTGAAATAAGAATTTCAGCACAGGATTACCTTTTAAGATTTTATTCAGGATTTGGATTTGAAGATACCGGAAAAAAATATCTTGAAGATAATATTCCGCATACGGAAATGTTTAGGAAATAATTTAATCACTATTGAACAGCACTTTTTACAGGTACTGTTTTATTTTAAATTAAAAGAGCCTGATTTCAAAAACCAGACTCTCTCTTATAACAAAGTGATGTCTAAGGATATTCATTTCTCGCCCGTATCACGAGACCTACTAAATCTGAACCTCCGCTTGCAAAATTAATACTCGGATTATGTGCACTTTGAGTAGCGACCGCATAGGGTGCGCCGTTCCAATATGCCCAGAATGGACCTCCGCTTTGTCCGGGCCAAATATCTGCCTGGTGATTGATGCTTTCGTTATCATCTGCACTCCAGAAATCTCCGTCAAGAGCAATTCCTGTTTGATAGGTTGGTCTTTGTGTTCCCGTTAAATCTGCAGGATAACCGGCGTGCGTGAAAGAAGCTTGCCCATCCCAAGAATCTGAGTAGGATTTTGCACCGAGCCAACCCGTACTGTTTCCGATCGGGCGGTCTAAAACGACTACCACATAATCAAACTGCACTTCTGTACCATCAATGGTAGGACCGGCAACTTTATGCTTGTAATAGGTTTGAATTCCCCATGCTGTTCCGTAAGGAGCGCTTCCGTTGTAATACATCGGAGTAAATTTTAACCAGCCGGTTTGATTATTGGGTTTCCAGTCTATAATGTGTGAGCAGGTCAAAAGGTGTCTTGGCCCAATCATTATGCCGCTTGCAATTCCTAAAGGGCTTTCTACTCTTCCTACGCAACGCCAAGGATAGGCGGTGGAATTGAATACTTTTCTTTGATCCGGTCCGAATATCGTTTTTGCCCCTTCAAGGGTAAGAAAAGTTTCTCTTTCAATAAATTTCGGTTTGCGGTCTTTTCTGGGTTCTAATTTTGGTTGATATTCAAAATCTGCATGAGTGGGGTAGAAATAGTCGGTCTCCGTAATTTCCTGGTCTCCGGATTTTTCTTCCCTTGTAATTCCTACAGATTTCATTCCTTTAGGAAAAGATCTTCCGTCGATCATTTCCATTTCCGGATCTTTATCGATTAATTTTAAATTGGCTGATTTCTCAGCTGATTTGGCTTTGATGGTTTTTAGTTTTAAAACTTCTTCAGCCGTCATTGGGTTGTTGTTTTCAGTATTAGACATGATTATTGGTGTTTAATCGTTTTTCCTACTCTTTGGATGGCTTTTCGGATTCCGCCAATGATTTTATAAAAATATTTTCTGTGAAAATTCTGCGGTAATGCTTTCTGTCTGATTAATCTGCGCAGCTCCCATTGCCGTTAAAGCAACAGCAATCTGCTTGTCGAGTGTTTTTCTGACGATATTTCCGTTGGTAGCACGAAGTATCTTACAGAGATGATAGGTGAAATACCCTCTTATCTGTCCACTTATATTTCCCTCCATGGAAACCTGATTGTCTTTGGATGCAGCCCATAACGTGTGATTCAGCCCTGCAACAGGAACTAAAGCTTTCGTTGTAAACGTTTCTTTTGTAGAATTTTTGGATAATGGAATTTCATTTGCGTATGTCATATAAAATTCATCTTCCAGCATCGGAGGTATAAAACGCGCCGCTTCGTAAGAAAAATCCATATCCAAAGCTAGATCCATCTTTCTTGTCCCTGTTCCGGAATGGCAGCAATCGAAAATAACCTCGAGGTTTACTCCTGATTTTAATTTGCTTAAAACTGTTTTAAAATCATCATCACGGATAACGCCTTCACTTGCGTAATCGTGCGGACAGATGGCTTCATCCAGTCCGTCAATTTCCAGATCTGCTCCGATGTTGGCCACTCTCGTTCCGTGACCGGAATAATAAAGTACAAGAGAATCTCCTTTAACACTATTGTTGACCAAAGATTTTAAATATTTTAAAATATTGGCTCTTGTAGCATTCTGGTTGGTTAAGATTCTGATCTGCGCAGGTGCAAAACCACAAATTACTAAAGTGTTTGCCATATCACGCGCATCATTGACACAACCATTGAGATCCGGACCACCGGAACCGATGGGAGCGTAATCGTTAATTCCTACAATTAATGCTTTTTTCATGGTAATTGTTTTTTAAGTTTCCCTACTCTTTAGGCTTTTCGGGTTCTGCCTGTAACTTTAATTTTACATGACAAAATTCTGACTTTCATGAGTTTGAAAACAGAGGAGAACACCTGTTTTTGTAGCAGGAAAAACACCTTTATTGCATTTTAAAGCACAAAAAAACCTCACCAAAATTGGTAAGGTTTGAATTTCAAAAAGGATTATGCTTAGAATTAATGATTAATCAGCATAAATGATGTTTTAAAGCAAAGAGCACGAGACCGACTCTGTTTTTTATTTCTAATTTCACAAAAACAGAATCTCTGTAACCATCGATGGTTTTAGGGCTCAGACACATTTTGTCGGCGATTTCTTTGTAAGTAAGCTCACTGCACGCCAACTTAATAAATTCTTTTTCCCGCTCTTTTAAATCTGAAAGCAATGAAGCGTTTTTTACATCTTCAGTCTGCATTTTCAGCAGTTTTTGAGCTACAAAATCGGTGTAGAAACTTCCTTTTTCAAAAACCGTATCAATGGCCTGAAAAAGAACAGAAGGCTGCATATCTTTCAGCAAATATCCTTTTGCGCCTGCTTTCAGCATTTTTATCAGTACTTTCTCATCATCTTCCATCGTAAGTGCAATTACTTTGATATCGGGATGGTTTTCCGTGAGCCATTCTGTAGTTTCTATTCCGTTTTTATACGGCATATTAATATCCATCAAAACCACTGCGGGAAGCTCGGAACTCTTTTCCAGTCCGGTGATAAAATCTTCTCCATTCGGCTGATTCATCACCACATGATATTTCGGGTTTTCCGCAATCATATTTTCTAATGCTTTTGACATTAAAGTATGATCGTCTACAATAGCAATGGGAATTGTTTTCATGATACGTTTTTGTGGTATATGATTAAGGTTTTTGTTCCTTCTTTTAATTTTGATTCAATAGAAAATTCTGCATGAATCAGTTTTGCCCTCACTTCCATATTTTTCAGCCCGGAACCGTCTTTCATGCTTTTGGTATTAAAACCTTTTCCATTATCCGAAATAGTGATTTTAAGTGCTTCCTGATCATCTTCCAGTTGTATGGTTACATTTTTAGCTCCGGAGTGCTTTAAAATATTATTGATGCTTTCCTGAATGATCCGGAAAAGAATCAGACCGTGCTTTGGAGAAATATCAATATCATTCTTCCGGGTCATCAACTCAATGGTAAGCAAACGCAATTTCTGTATTCTCTGAATTTCCCTTTCAATAGATTCTACCAATCCAAAATGAATAATCTGCTCTGTAATTAATGTTTTGGATAAGTTTCTGATGTCCTGAATGCATTCTCCGAGTAATTCATTCAGCTCGCTCAGCTCTTCTTTTTCATTATTTTGAAGTTTGGCGATAAGCTGATTTTGCCTTAAGCGGACCACAGAAAGTTTCTGTCCCAGATCGTCATGCAGCTCCTGCCCGATGTAATTGAGCGTCTGCTCTTTCATTTCTACCTGAGAAGTCGCCAATTCTCTTTCAAAACGCATGTCTTTCTCTTTTTGCGCAATCAACAGTGTGGTCTTTTTACGAATGAAAATAACGTACACGAAAATCATCGTTAGAACAATGATCAGCAGCGTCACTGTAAAAATAATTACCAGTCTGCTTTCTTCCATACTCTCAGATTTGTTTTATTGTATCCGGTCTGTTCCAAAATAGTCCAAAAACAATTACGCCGTTGCTGATTACATTTAATAAAAATAAAATCAGAAAGTAAATGTCATTTTCAACGGTCTTTCTAAAGAAAAAAATGGGAATAATTCCCACATAAAATATCAGTGTCCCCACAGAAATCCAAAAAGCAAGATAATTTTTAATCTCAAATATTTTATCCGAGTTAAACGTCTGATATAAGAATAAAATAATTGAAAATATCAGCAAAAGGATGTTCACATAAAAAATATTGAATGAAAGATATTGGAAAAAGCTTTTTTCTAATAATGACATCCCCAAAACATTGATTATAAACAGCGTTAAAATCACCAATTGCAATTTTCTGAGTAAAGATATATATAGCAATTTATAATAATACAACAGGTACAGAGCGAATACGATTAAGATACAGATATTATAAAATTTCTCGGTCTGCAGAGTTGTACGCTGATTATAAAAATAGAAAAAAAAATCATTGAGGGATAACAAAATATAACCCGCGAAAAAAAACATATTGACTTTTTCTATTTTTTTATATTTTGCCGCAATTAAAATCATCATCATGACCAAGATGATCATTGATATTTTTTTACCCAATTCTATGTCCCAAGTCATGATGATGATATTTTAGTTTATTGCATTTGAATACGAATTCGGTGGCGGAGATAAATTTGTCATATTCATGGGCTGAATAGTTTCTATTTTTTGATTTTCATCCGTTGTTATTTCTCTGCTTCTCATATTATTGTCCGAAGATCTTTCTTTTTTGGCGGTGGGCATGAGAAAAATGGTCTGATAGCCTGCATATTCCGGCTTAGCCATTTTATTTGCAGGATGGTTTACGGGATATTTTCCCAAATAAATTTTTATTCCTACGTTCTTAAGATTCTGCTTTTTAGCATTTTCTTTCACATAATTGATATATCCTTCCAATTCTTCAATTGAGAAAGAATACCATCTGGAATCCGGCTGTCCGTTTCTGGCTGCTGTAAGAATCCTGTTATTGGTCTTCGTATATTCATCAAAAAGAACCTGGGCTTCCTGATGGGTGATTAATTTCTTTTTATAGCTGTCATTTATGGGAGTTTCACGTGGTGGCGGCGTACAGCGGATAAAGCTGATGACTATTACACTTAAAACAAAGATGCTAAAGAATAAATTTCCGTTTTTAAACAATAAAGGATTTTTCATCTGTAAGATTTATAAGGTTATGTAACAAAAGTAGTTAACTCCTGATACATACAAAAGGGGAAAAACCCCCGTTTTTGAGATTTATAAAAAATAACTTGTTATGAATAAATAATAATGAAGTTTAATGTCGCGAAATAAGACGCATTATTGAATAATATTGACCCTTTAAAACAAAAAAGACTGCTAATCAATGATTAACAGTCTTTTAAAGTACCCCAGACGGGACTTGAACCCGTACGTCCTTGCGGACACAGGATTTTAAGTCCTGCGTGTCTACCAGTTCCACCACCAGGGCATGGTGTGGAGCGAAAAACGGGACTCGAACCCGCGACCCCAACCTTGGCAAGGTTGTGCTCTACCAGCTGAGCTATTTTCGCATAATTTGTGCGGATGAAGGGACTCGAACCCCCACGCCTCACGGCACCAGATCCTAAGTCTGGCGTGGCTACCAATTACACCACATCCGCATTACTATTAAGCTTTTTAAAGAACTTCTTCGTTTTTGTGAGTGCAAATATAGGGCAATTATTTGTATTTGCAAGGATTTGCCGCAAAAAAGTTATTTTTTTTACAAAATTTCTGTTGGAAAGCGGTTATTACAATTCAATTTACTACTTTTACAAAGTTAATATTTACGATATGGAATTACAAGGAACGGTAAAGAAAATCTCTGAGACTCAAACCTTTGCAAGCGGCTTTCAAAAGAGAGAAATGGTTATTTTAACTCAGGAACAATATCCTCAACCGATTAACATCGAGTTTTTATCAGATAAAATAAATTTATTAGATACGATATCTGAAGGAGAAAATGTAAAAGTAGGCATCAACATCAGAGGAAGAGAATGGGTTTCCCCACAAGGAGAAACAAAATATTTCAACTCTATCACAGGATGGAGAATCGAAAAAGTGATGGATAACGGTAATGAACCTACACAGGCTTCATCACAGCAATCTGCTGCTCCGGTTTCCAACGAAAACCCTTTCGCTGGTGACGAAGATGATGATTTACCTTTTTAATCAGAGAATATCAATCAAATCATAATCCTGCTTTCACAAGTGGGATTTTTTTCATACCATGGTACGATTAGATAAAAATGAAATATCGTTTCCGGATCCTGAAATCTATGACGGGCACGAAGGAATTATCGCATTCGGGGGTGACCTTTCTTTAGAAAGAATCTGGTTTGCGTATCAGCTGGGTATTTTCCCTTGGTATAATCCTGATGAAGAAATTCTCTGGTGGTGCCCCGATCCCCGATTTGTCTTATTTCCTGATGAGCTGAAGATATCCAAATCAATGAAGAAAATACTGCATCATAATATTTTCACATTTACCGAAAATCAAAACTTCAGGGAAGTTATTGCCAACTGTCAGCAAATTACCCGAAAAGATCAGAACGGAACCTGGCTTTCCGACGAATTGATGCACTCTTTTATCAAACTTCATGAATACGGTCTTGCTAGAAGCGTTGAAGTATGGCAAAATAATGAATTGGTAGGTGGCTTTTACGGGCTGCAGATCGGAAACGTTTTCTGTGGGGAGAGTATGTTTGCCAAAGTGAGCAATGCATCAAAAGCGGGTTTTATTCATTTTGTACAAACATACCGGGATACCCTTGATCTGATAGACTGTCAGTCTCACACGCCGCATCTGGAAAGTTTGGGAGCAAGGTCAATTCCTAAAAAAGATTTTTTAAAAATTTTATATAAAAACAATGAACGCAGATAAAGAAAAATGGATTCTTCTGATTGTTCTCAGCATCATTTGGGGATCATCATTTATTTTAATCAAAAAATCGCTGGATCATTTTACGCCTTATCAGGTAGGAGCTTTGCGGGTTTTGATTGCCGGAATTATTTTAATGCCCATCGCTGTTTCAAAATACAGGTTATTTCCTAAAAAGCACTTAAAATGGCTTATTTTGGCGGCTCTCACGGGGAATTTCATTCCAATGTTCCTGTTTCCTATTGCTGAAACGGAAATCAGCAGCAGCATTGCAGGAATTGTCAATTCGATGATGCCTATTTTTGTGATTATTGTAGGGACCTTATTCTGGAAATTTCAAACCACCAAAGCGCATATGACCGGGATTTTAATCAGCTTTACGGGAGTGTGTCTTCTGGCTTTTGGCGGTGGAGAAGATGCAACATTCAAAGTCATTCCTATTGTACTGCTTCTTTTGGCAACATTATGCTACGCCATCAGTACAACAACGGTAAAATCTAAACTGATGGACGTTTCATCAACGGTTTTATCTGCCTTTGTATTTTCATTCGTTTTGTTTTTGCCTTCTTTGTTTGCTTTAATCTCAACCGGTTTTGTGTCCCGGTTTACCTTTTCAGAAGAAAATATGATGGGCTTATTGTTTGTGAGCCTGCTTTCTGTTTTCGGAACCGGTTTGGCCATGATGATGAATTATCGGCTGCTGAAAGTTTCAACACCGCTATTTGCTTCTACTGTTACACTACTAATGCCGATTGTCGCAATCATCTGGGGAATTATAGACGGGGAAAAACTGACTGTTCTGCAATTTATAGGTGCAGTAATTATTCTTGCAGGCTTGATCTTTTTAAGAACCAAAGCTGTGGCCGTCGTGAAAAAATAAATCCCGCATTGCTGCAGGATTATTTTATTCATGTAATGTATTTTTTAGTAAAAAGTTTACAAAGGGTTCATACAGTTAATTTTTCTTCTTCACTTTAGCCTTTACTTTTTTTACCTCATCTTTGATGTAGGGATACTTTTTCTGCATATCCGGAATCAGAGAAGGATCAATACGTAATGCTTTTTCCAGTGTTTCGCTTCCTTTGTCATGCATTCTGAGATTGAAATAACAATTACTCAGCTGATAATATAATTCTGCACGGTCATGGTGATATTCCAAAGCCAGGTTCAAAACCGTTACAGCCTCTTCATACTCTCCTACCAACATCAGAACTTCAGAATACGCGTACCAGTTGTAAAATCTCGAAGGTTCTGCATCTACCAGCTTTTTCAGACAGGAAAGGCTTTCTTCAAACTTTCCTGAATCGATAAATAAAAATGCGAGTCTTTTCTGGTAATCCAGGTTGCTGTCATTCAGTAAAGTCGCTTCTTTTGCGAAGTGTAAAGCTTCCGGCATCCCGCCCATTTCCTCGTAAAGGTAAGACTGCTCCATCATCGCAAGATAAAACTGAGGGTCTTCTCTTAATGATTTCTGAAAATAATTTAATGCTACGATAGGTTGTTTCAATGCTTTGTAACACAGTCCTATTTTATAAAAAGTAAATGCTTTTGTGTATTCCAGTTCCAGCATTTCTTCGTATACCTCAATGGCTTTTTTATACTGGTTTAAAGCTTCATAACACGCTGCTTTGCTTGCGTAAACCCCAACAGAGCTGGAATTGATAGCCAGCATAAAATCAAAACCGCGAATGGCTTCTTCGTAATTTTTTCTGTTGAAATAATACTGTCCATACTCGCTCCATGCAATTTCTGAATATGGGAAATCATCCAGATATTCATTCAGAAAAGCAATCGCTTCTTCGTTCTTATTTAATTCGCTGAAGCAGATCATGGTGTTTTCCAAAGAATATTCATCCGATGGATCTTCTTTCAATGCCTGCTGATAATATTTAAGAGCGTTAAAAGGATCTCCTAAGTTTACGTATTCATCTGCAATAAAATTGTTGAGGAAATTTTCTTCCTCGTTTAGTTCTAATGCCTTTTTGCAGATGTCAATCGCTTTTTTGGGATTTCCCAGATTCGAATAATACTTTGCGTAGCAAACCAAAAAGTCTGTATTCTCCATAGAAGAACCTTTTAATTCATCGATAAGCTCTTTCGCTGTATTATAATCTTCCCATTCTAAGAGAACCTCAAGTTTTTTGATCTTGATATCCAAAGAATTGGGATGAAGTTTGAGCCCGTAATTCACCGCAATATCTGCGTAATTAAAATCTCCCAACTCCAGATAATAAACAATAATATCTTCTAACTCTTCTGTATCAAAGTAGAACTGATCATTGTTTTCCATCATTTCCTCGAACTTTTTTACGAGTTCATTTCCAAAATATTCTTCCAATATAAATGAGTTTAAGATTTAAGACTTGAGATATGAGATGTACAAATACTCGGTTCTGAAAATCTTCTTACTATAAAGTTAATAAATAATTTTTTTAGAATAATGATATTCCGCTTTAAATAAAACTTTTGATTTTAGCGATCATATCATCACCCAGTTTATCGGCTTCTTCCTGAGATTTTGCTTCTGTATAGATTCTGATAATCGGTTCGGTATTCGATTTCCGAAGATGAACCCAATTGTTTTCAAAATCTATTTTTACACCGTCTACAGTAGAAACCTCTTCATTTTGATATTCTTTTTCCATTTTAGTTAAAAGATCATCCACATTAATTTCAGGGGTTAATTCAATTTTTTTCTTCCCCATAAAATAACCTGGATAACCGGCTCTTAATTCTGAAACCGTTTTGTTTTCTTTTGCCAAATGAGTCAGAAATAACGCGACGCCTACCAGAGAATCTCTTCCGTAATGTAAATCAGGATAAATAATGCCTCCGTTTCCTTCACCCCCGATCACGGCGTTTTTTTCTTTCATTAGATTGACCACATTCACTTCTCCTACTGCACTGGCAAAATATTCTGAGTTGTGCGTCTTTGCAACGTCTCTTAAAGCCCGGCTTGAGGAAAGGTTTGAAATGGCCACTCCGTTTTTATTTTTCAGCAAATAATCGGCGACGGCTACCAAAGTATATTCTTCGCCGAACATTTCTCCGTTTTCGTCTACCAAGGCCAATCGGTCAACATCGGGATCTACCACAACGCCAAAATCTGCTTTTTCTTTGATGACCAATTCGCAAATATCTCCCAAATGTTCTTTTAAAGGTTCCGGATTGTGCGGGAATTGTCCGTTTGGTTCACAATAAAGCTTTATGGTTTCGCAGCCTAATTTTTCTAAAAGCAGAGGAATTGCAATTCCTCCTGTAGAATTTACAGCATCCAGAACAATTTTATATTTTTTTGCTTTAATCGCTTCAGCATCGACCATCGGCAAATCAAGAATCTTTTGGATATGGATATCGAAAGCATCGTCTCTCGTTTCATATTTTCCCAGATCATCTACTTCTGCATAGTCGAAGTCTTCATTCTCTGCTAAAGCCAGAACTTCGGCGCCATTTTCTCCGTTAATGAACTCTCCTTTTTCATTCAATAGCTTTAATGCATTCCATTGTTTTGGATTATGGGAAGCGGTCAAAATAATTCCTCCGTCTGCATTCAGTTCAGGAACCATGATTTCTACAGTAGGTGTTGTAGAAAGCCCCAAATCCACTACATGAATTCCTAATCCCTGTAAAGTTGCGGTAACTAAAGAATTCACCATTGAACCGGAAATTCTTGCATCACGGCCGATAATTAAGGTTAAGTCTTTTTTATTTTTTTGATTCTGAAGCCATGTTCCGAACGCGGAAGCAAATTTTACGACATCAAGCGGCGTAAGGTTATCATTTACTTTTCCACCGATGGTTCCTCTGATTCCGGAGATACTTTTTATTAATGACATCCAATTATGTTTTTAATGTTTACTAATCAATTTAATTCAGCAAAATTATATATTATTTGACGAACTGCCTCAGAAAGTTATGAACATCCGCAATCCTTATCGCAACCCGGCTTTTTGTGGTCAAATTTTTTCGGCGCAAAGTTCTTTCTGATGATTCTGTATAAAGAATAGCAGGCAAAAGTTACTGAAAGCAAAATAATGATATACTGAAAAATTAATGATGTGTTCATGTTATTTTAAAATTTGGTATACGATCATTGACACAAAATAAGCCAGCCCTGTCATCATGACCACCTGAAAGCCGGTCCATCTCCAGCTTTTGGTTTCCCTGTAAACAACGGCAAGTGTAGAAACACACTGCATGGCAAATGCGTAGAATAAAAGTATCGACACGCCTGTTGCAAAATTGAAGACTTTTTCGCCATTCGGTTTCACATCGTGTCTCATTTTATCGATTACCTTTCCTTCCGGAGCATCATCATCCAAGCTGTATAAGGTAGACATGGTTCCTACAAAAACCTCTCTTGCTACAAAACTTGTCAGAATCCCCACTCCCATCTTCCAGTCATATCCAAGCGGAGCAATAACCGGTTCAATTCCTTTTCCCATTTTTGCAAGATAAGACTGCTCAAGCTTAACATCGGTAGCCACCATTTCATCTGATTTTTGTTTTGGCCCGAAATAGCTCAAAAACCAAATAATAATACTTACGATGAATATGATTTTTCCGGCACCTGTGATAAATTCCCAGACTTTTCCCAACACCATTTTCAGATCATATAAGAAAAGTGGTTTTTTGTAGGTAGGCAAATCCATTACAAGGTACGTTTTTCCCTGATTTTTAATAAATTTTTTAAGCACAGCAGCCGATAATAGCGCGACTACAAATCCTAAAAGATACATTCCCAATAGCACCAGTGCTTTATACTGAACGCCGAATATTGTTTTATCTGAAATAATCAGTCCTATAATAATACTGTATACCGGAAGCCTTGCGGAACATGTCATAAATGGGGTGACCAAAATCGTGAGCAGGCGTTCTTTTAGATTTTCAATATTTCTTGTGGAAATCACCGCAGGAATCGCGCATGCGGTTCCGGAAACCAACGGGACAATGCTTTTCCCATTGAGCCCGAAGGGCCGCAAAAACCTGTCCATCAGGAAAATAACTCTCGCCATGTATCCTGAATCTTCCAATAAATACAGAAAGTACAGTAAAATTCCTATTTGTGGAGCAAAGATGATAATTCCTCCCAATCCGGGAATAATTCCATTTGAAATCAGAGAATTTACCGGTCCTTCGGGAAGGTGTTCCTTACTGAAAACAGAGAGCCAAGAAAAGAAACTGTCGATCCAGTTCATAGGATATTCTGCTATAAAAAATACTGACTGAAAAATGGTCAGCAAAATGATCATAAAAACAATATATCCCCAGAATTTGTGCACCAAAACCTTATCCAGTTTTTCTGTAAGCAACTCTTTAAACTGCGCTTTTTTTGAAATTACATCTGATAAAATTTTGTCTACATTCTGATATCTCCTTACCGTTTCCTGAACCTGAAGTCTTTTGGGAACCCAGCTTTTAGAATCGGGATCATGAATGAGATCGCTTGCTTCACTGATCTTTTTTACATCGGTGCCTACGGAAATGCTCATCCAGGCTTTATATCGGTTATCAAAACCTTTATGTGCATATACTTTCTGAACGAAATCTTTATGCTCTGCCGGGATTTCAAACGAAGGCTCCGAAATGCTTACAAAATCATTATTGAGTACTGCTTCGCGGATGGTTTCTATGCCTAACTGTTCTTTGGCGTTGGTCTGAATGATCTTAATATTCAGTGCTTTGGAGAATTTTTCAATATCAATATTGATTCCTCGTCTTTCTGCCTGATCAATCTGATTAACCACCAAAATCATTGGTACACCAAGATCTTGAATCTGCTGAAATAACAATAACCCTCTTTTTAAGCTTAGCGCTTCCAATATATAGACTACGCCATCAAAATGATTCTGCTCTTCCAGAATAAATTTTGAAAAGATCGCTTCATCTTCAGAACTGGGATAAATACTGTACGACCCGGGAAGATCAATTACTTCGACCTCTTCATTTTTATAGGTATATAATCCGGAATGGCTTGCAACAGTCACCCCTGCATAATTGCCGGTTTTCTGTCTTTTGTTGCAGAGTGCGTTAAAAACGGTAGATTTTCCTACATTGGGATTTCCTACTAAAAGAATCTGTTTTCTGTTATTTTGCTGCATCCATACAATCTTCTACAATGATATAATCTCCTTCTTCCTTGCGAAGTGCGATGCGGCTTTTTTCCGCGCCAAATTCTACATAAAGCGGCCCGCTGAAAGGAGCCTGGTACAGAATTCTGAATACCGTTTCAGGTAAAAGCCCCATTTCTATGATTTTATTGGGCATTTTCAGATGATCATTATCATAGCCCAGTATTTTCCCGGATTTATTTCTGGGAAAGTTGCTTAGTGTATGTAAATCCTTGCGGTTCAAACTGCTCCAATTTTATATCTGCAAATATACGCTATTTAAATTTAATCTAAATAAGATTTTTAGACATAAATAAACCCAAACTCATTTCTGTATTTGGGTTTATTAACAATATAAATAAGTTAAAATTGAATGTTTATTTTTTATCTTTTTCTTTTCCTACTTTTTCAAGGTTTCCTACCTGCAATTCTCTATTTTCCACAGGATTGTCGTTTGAGTTATAAAAGTCTTTATACATTTTTTCCTGATTTTTTACCATCTCGCCAATGGTCATATCACTTCCCGGCATTTTCTGTGACATTACTTCAGGCTTAAGGTAAGGTCTTGCTGTTGCCAGAGGGTCCTTTTTGAAATCATTAAACGTCTTATAGAATTTCTCTTTTGACACTTCCGTTACTTTTGCATTGCCCCCGGAAACTTTTTCAGCATACGAAACTTCTTCCCAGTTTTCAATTTTTTTATTGCCCTGCAATACCCAAGAATAGTTTTTTTCTGAGTCTTCTATTTTTACGATAAGCCCGGGCAATCCATAAAATTTATACGGCCCGTCCTGGAATGGAAGATCTGTTGAGAACCACGCTGTCCATTTTCTACCACCAAAATCCACTGTTGCCTTTTGGGTATTATAAGCACCTATTTTTTCCTTTTCGTTTAAAACCTTCCAGTTGAATTTAAGATTCTCGCTGTATCCGATATTGATAGGTGTGAATCCGTTTGCGACTCTTTCAATATAAAGCACTTTCATTTCAGGGTAAAACTTATCGATTTTCTCTGAAAATTTCGGCATTCTGATTGACTTCGACATATCTTTAAAAACACCGGATTTCTGCATGGCTTCAATCTGCACTTTTATCATAGAATCCTGCGCAATGATGGTGTAATCTCTGTACACTGATTTTTGTTTGGTAATGTCTAAAACAGTCATTACTTTTTCGATCTTCGCTGAATCTTTTTTAGGCTTAAAAGTCAATTCATAAAAAAATCGGTTGGCCGTTTCTTTAGAATCCTGAGCATTTGCAAAAGCAAAAACTGCGATAAAAAATATGGAAAGAAAATTTTTCATTTTAATAAATTTATATAATTAGTAAGTGACGGTGCACTTTTGTTACAGAAATAGGATATCTTTTTTGTAAAAATCTCACATTAATTTAAAAAACAAAAACCAGTCTCTTGAAGACCGGTTTTTATATTTTATTTAAAATTAAACTTAACGGTAAACATCACCTGGCTTGGTCGCAGCATAACTCTTGTATAGGAAATCGTACTGCTTGATATATCGTATGTTTCAAATACTTTTCTGTTGGCAATATTCATCCATTTCAGTTCAAAATCAATCTTCTTTTTAGCCCATGTAAATTGGTAAGACAGGTCATAAAAAGCATTCCGGTAGTTGTTCTCTTCAGAATTTGTATTGACCTGATCCCAGCTGAAACCAATAGTATGATTTTCTAGAGGGTAAAAGAAAGCCCCTAGATTATGGGTAAAGCCGCTTCTGGAATTTTCGCTGTTCAACTGCGTAACAGCACTTTTATTCGTCTGCATCGTTCTTGTAATGCTTGCATTGTAGTCTATGCTCATCCAGCTGAAATAGGTATTGTTGAATTTAATCCCGAAAGACTGCCCGTTATTTTTGCTGGTGTACGCATCATTATTTAAAAATGCATCAGTCTTTGACGTATTATTGCTGTAGCTTATGGAAGCATTGGTTTTAAACTTCGGGAAATATTTGCCTACTTCTGCAGAATACCCATTGTTTAAAGAATGATTTTCTAACTCTCTGTAGCTTAAAATAGTGTATCCGGCCGCATTTCTGGTAGGATTTGAGATCAGGTTTCTTCTGGCATCGCTGAAACGGTAGTTTACATTAAAAAAGATATTATTTAGCGGGTTTCTATACTCTAGTCTCGTTCCTGCAGATTTTGTATTGTTCTGAGGGATTGGGTTTGCGGCGTCCATCGCGTTAATTCCGTTTGGTGAGGTTAAAATAAATCCTGAATAGGCAGTATTTACCTCTCCGAAATTATTATTGACATTGGCATTTACAGATGCTTTCCAGAAAGATGCAAAGCTGTACTGGGCAAAAACGCTGGGCTCAAAAGTTACTTGGTTCACAGATTTTGAAACGTTTCGTAACGGGTCTTCCGCTTTAATATTGTTGGAGTTTACCGGGAAGTTTGCATACAACATCCATGAGTCATTCTTAAAATTCACTCCTACACTTCCGTATGGGGTTGCTGTGGTGTATTTCAGATCATTATCGAACGCAACTCCGTAACCTAAATATCTTCCTTCCTGAAAATCAGTCAACACCGATCTTAAATTTGTTGTTTTAAAATTTAATCCAACTTCCGGCGTAAACGTCCAGCCTTTTGTGGAGAACCCGATATTGGCAGAATGATTGGCTTCAAAAGTTTTCAAACGCAAGTTCTGTCTTACTGCGTCTGCGTAAATCCCCGGATTTAGTCCCGGAATATTCAGGTAAGAAGTCGGGGAAACATCCAGTACCTGCTTGTCATTCTGATAGCTTATAAATGATAATACATTGACCATTTTTTCTTTCCAGGGAACAATGGTGCTCAATGAATTCTGGAAAGAGGTAGTAGGAGCTTCAATAGCCTCATACCCATTTCTTGCGGTAAAGGCATCTGTTCTTTCTACGATGGCTCGGTCTGCATTCCAGAACTGTGAAAAGCTGGTGGTATTCTTAAAAAAGCCTTTTTTGGCATTTTTCGTAAAAATCAACTCTCCTTTTGCTTTATTGGTATAAAAATTATTGGCTGTGTTTTGTGTTACTCTAAATGCCGGAAATTGTGATGTCGCAAAATAGTCGGTCTGGCTGTATGCTTCTCTTTCAACCGAATTGTTGGTATAATTGGCATTGGCTTTCAGTTCCCATTCTTTTTTCTTATCAATATTGGTAAGATAATTGGCAGACAGATAATGCACGCTGTTCATTAAATATCTTTTAACAGGAAGATTGGGGGTATTTGCATTCTCTACGTTTAGCCAGTCATTCTGAGATGCATTGACTCTTCTTCCTTCAAACCTGCTTCCGAACGCTAAGATATTTCCTTCGTTTTCTACCTGCTCGCCGACATTATTGGTTTTATAGTTTACCACCCACTGGCTTTTCTGTCCGAAAAACATAGGCGTAAGTTTTATATTCCACAGAAGAGGGTCTAATCCTACCCCAACTTCGCCTCTTCCGGTCATAGTAACAGAATTTTTCAGCTTGATATTAATAGCGGCAGCATCTGAAGGAACTTTGTCCTGCAAGATTTTTACCGGCTGGTGATTTTCAAGCACTTCAACTTTTTGTACGGCATCTTTTGGAAGAGAATTGTTGATGGTTCCGTAGCCACCTTCCATTAAATCTTTTCCGTTGACGTAAAATTTGTTGATGGCATTTCCCTGATAAAGAATGGTTCCGTCTGTATTGACTTCTATTCCGGGGATTTTTCTCATGACATCGGCCAAAGTACGGTCATTTTTGCTGTCGAAGGCTTTCAAATCGTAGGAAATGGTGTCTCCTCTTGCGGTAATCATCTTCGTTTTCAGCTGTACTTCCTTTATTTCGGTCGCTTCAGAATCCAGTTTGAAATTTAAATTCTGATCACTGTTGTTGATCTGTCTTGTGAGCGGTTTTTGGTTGAACGCCTTTACTTTCAGGTCTACATTGGGTTCAGCGGTCGTAAAGGTTACCTTATATTCACCTTTTGAATTGGTAATTCCGTATGCAAGAATCGCATCTTTACCTGGCTCTTCTATAGTCACACTCGCACTCGGAATCGCAACGCCATCTTCATCTGTAATTTTTCCCGAAACTGTCTTTTGTGAAAAAGCAAGTATCGAGAAAAACAACATGAGAAATAAGGAGATTTTTCTTTTCATATTTTATTATTTGAGTAATTAGTAATCGGTCTTCGTTTTTTGTTACACGTATTAAAGATGACTTTTACCCGGTAAAGTTAAACATCTTTTTTATCACTACAAAAATAGTTATAATATTACAGAATAGATTACTTCAGTTTTTTTAAGAATTTCACAATATCTGATAAGATTAAAATGTTATAAATGTTTATATTTTATTTATTTTATTCGTTTTTTTTAAATATTTTTATATATTTGTTCCTTAAAAGTCAGAATTATATAAGGTATAATATAGTATAGAGATTTTTGTCCTCTATTTTGTGTTTTAGTGAGTCTTGAATCTCAAGGCTCATTTTTTTATGTTTTACCCTTAAAATCATGATGGTTATAGATTAAAAAAATATTAAATCATTTATAGTAACTATTTATTTAATAATTTTGTAACATAAAATTTATAAGAATGGGGGTTATCTTAAAACCTATAGATATTGTTGATGATATTTCCAGAGAAGAATTTCTTGAAAAATATTTAAAGCCAAGAAGACCAGTCGTTATTAAAAATATGGCCAAAAAATGGCCGGCTTACCAAAAATGGACGATGGATTATGTGAAGGAAGTGGTGGGAGATATAACGGTCCCTCTATACGACAGCGCCAAAGCTGACCCTGCTGCTCCGATCAATGCACCTACTACAGAAATGAAATTTGCAGATTATATTGATCTGATCCAGAGAGAACCGACGGATCTCAGAATTTTCTTTTTTGATCCTATTAAACATGCCTCAAAACTGCTTGACGAGTATATTCCGCCAAAAGAATTGATGGGTGGTTTTCTTGATAAATATCCGGGAATGTTTTTCGGAGGTAAAGGCTCTGTAACTTTTTTACATTATGATATTGACCTGGCTCACATTTTCCATACCCATTTCAACGGCCGGAAACACGTTCTCCTTTTTGAATACAAATGGAAAGAGCGTCTCTATAAACTGCCTTATGCCACTTACGCGCTGGAAGATTATGATATCGAACATCCCGATTTTACCAAATATCCCGCTTTAGACGGTGTAGAGGGTATAGAATGCTTTCTGGAACATGGGGATACCTTATTCATGCCTACCGGATGGTGGCACTGGATGAAATATCTGGACGGCAGCTTTTCACTTTCTCTTAGAGCATGGGATAAATCATGGGCCGTAAAAGCCAATTCTTTATGGAATCTCACGGTTCAGAGAAACTTTGATAATTTTATGAAAGCCCGTTATAAAAAAAGATATATGGACTGGAAAGAGAAAAAAGCAGTTGAAAGAGCCCATTATGCCCTGAAGAAAGGATTGCCTAAATAATAATACAAAAGACGCCTCTATCCGAAGCGTCTTTTTTATTTATAAAATTCTGTAAACAGGATACTGCCTGAACGTTTTCTCTTCAAAATAAGGTGAGTTTTTATATATCCAGTCGAGCTGCGCTTCGCCATCATCCGCAAATTTCTTGTCAGATGCTTTTTTAGCTTCGAACTTTTGCTTTAAAACCTGATCTTTTTGCAATAATTCTGCTGCGGTATCTTCAAAAATATAGGCTGAATAATATTCTTTCTGGGTCAAAATCCCGTCGAAAAAATTCCAGTTGAAAAAAGAGTCTAATGCTTCAGGCTCAAGGGTTTCAATAATATATTTTATGCCTTGCTGATCGGTAGAAACTATATAATCGCCTTCTGAAAAAGTTATATTTTCATTGAATTTATCAACAGTCGTTTCAAAATGAGTGTAATGGCCTTCATATGGACCTTTAGCCGTTTTAAAATCGCTAATTTTATAACATTCTACCGCAATTGTACTGTCTTTCGGAATCACTTTCATTTGAATTTGGTTTCTCTTGAACTCTTCAAGGACACGATATTGCGACTGTGGAATTATATAATATTTCGGAATTGTAATATAACTCGTAGGAACTGCTGTTGTAAACAACTTTATTTTCTTCGTGAAGGGTTTATTTCTGTCATAAAACAATCTAGGTTTTCCGGAAATATTACTGGGTTTATATTTCCCTTCATATCCTTTAAAATCCATCGTAGAAAATTGTGTAGAATCTATCTTCCAGCGAATTCCGTATTGTTTTCCGGCTTGATATTGCTTTAAATTTTCAGTCCGGAGCTCTTTTATCTTTTTATATTCTTTATCTAAATTCTGAAGGTTGACAAGCATATATTTGTACGTCGCATCTACTCTTTGCTTATACGGTTTAAGCATGTGTGTTTCCGGAACGGTTCCCAAAGAATTAAATAAAGTGGTATATCCTGTAGAATATCTCGGTGAGTCTTCAAAAGCGGCAAAACCCACTTCGGGAATATCACCATGAATATTGACATACGGCGTACTTTCGTAACCGAGCTTTTTTAAATCTTCAAGATTTTTAGCCTGATAATTCTGATAAAAATAGTCTCCCAATACATTTCCCAAACGTTCTTTGAAGGTTGAAATATAGGTGAAAGTATATTGATAATCAGCGCCATTGCTTACATGATTATCTATGAAAACATCCGGTTTCAGCCATTGATAAATTTCCTGAAAGCTTCTTGCGTTTTTTGTATCTGCTTTAATGAAATCTCTGTTTAAGTCGTAATTTCTGGCATTACCTCTGAAACCGTATTGTTCGGGTCCGTTTTGATTGGCTCTGGAAAACGAGCCCCGATGTAACATTCCGCTGACGTTGTAGGCAGAAATCGCAGCAATCAAAAAGTTTTGCGGAGTTTTAATTTTTTTTATTGCTAAATCCCGCATCAACATCATGGTCGCATCAATACCGTCGGGTTCACCGGGATGAATTCCGTTATTAATAAATAGAATTGCCTTATTTTTTCTGAGCTTATTTAAATCTTTTTCCGGAAAAGGATTATACACAACAACATAAATCGATTTTCCATTGTCATCTTCTCCTTTTTTAAGATATTGAATTTCATTAAAGTTTTTCGCCAAGCTTTGATAATACGAGTTCATTTCGTCATACGTAACGGTTTGATTTCCATTTCCTTTTTCAAAAGGGGTCTGAAAATTATTTTGTGCTAAAAATAATGATGAACTTAGAAAAAAGAAGAGGTATTTCAATTTCATGGAAGTTGGATTTTGAGCTTTAAAATTACTTAAAGTTTGTCATTCTAACGTATGAATCTGTTGTGTCGAGATCCTTCCTTCGTCAGAATGACAGCACTACAATTAAATTATCCCGAAATATATTTTGCATCCACAAAATCTGTCAGCCAGACTCCGTTTTCTGAAATGTAAAATTTAATCCCGTCTTCAAACATCTTTCCTGTTCTAATGGTTAGGATAACCGGTTTCCCGTGACGCGCCCCGACTTGGGTTGCGGTTTTCTTATCCTGGCTTAAATGAACATGTTGACGGTTTCTTTTTTCAATCCCTGTTCTAAAATAGATTCGATATTATTCTGCGCCGTTCCGTGATACAAAAATTCTGGTGGTTTCTGTGGTATTAAAGCCAAATCAATATCAATTGAATGCCCTTGATTTGCTCTGATCATTGTTTTATTTTCGTTAAAAGTAAACCTTTTTTACTGTTTGTCTGAACAATCTCATCCAGCTCTTCTAAGGTAAAATCTACTTTATTTTCCGAGCATTTTTCTCTTAATTCATTAACGTTCGCCCAACCGTTTTGATCTAATGTTAAACGGATGGTTTCCGGCTGATGTCGAAGGACCAGGCTTAAGAATTTGCTGATTTTTTTCTTTTGTTGTTCGTTCATCATTTGTGTTTTATTACATTAATTGAGTTTCTAATTTAGGAAAATTCAATTTTCCTTTTATGCTAAATGTATAAGTTTATCAAACAGTAATTTCATTCCTCTTGTCGCGGTTTCTTTCATAACAACCGCTCTTTCACCATATCCGAAGCCTGTTTCATTGGGATTGATCACAATCAAAAGACAATCGTCTTTGATCTCGTGGATCAATCCTGCAGCCGGATAAACCTGTAAAGATGTTCCGATAACCAAAAAAATATCCGCTTCTCTTGCTTTTTCGGTTGCTTCTCTCATCAATGGCACTTCTTCCCCGAACCAAACGATGAAAGGCCGCAATTGCGCTCCGTCTTCGGCTTTATCTCCGATGTTGATGTCATCTTTTTGGTCGTAAATCAAAGCTTTATTGTTGGAAGAGCAGGACTTGAACAATTCTCCATGAAGATGAACAATATGGGTTGAGCCTGCTCTTTCGTGCAAATCATCTATATTTTGAGTAATAATCTGAACGTCAAAATATTTTTCTAAATCTGCAATGATTTTATGCGCATCATTTGGTTCTACTTCATGAAGTTGGCGGCGTCTCTGGTTGTAAAATTCAAGAACCAATTCTCTGTCTTTTCGCCATCCTTCCGGGCTTGCTACATCGGTTACATGATGATTTTCCCAAAGACCGTCTCCGTCTCTGAAGGTTTTATTCCGCTTTCGGCACTGATTCCGGCACCGCTTAATATGGTGAGTTTTTTCATTTGTTTTACTCTAACAATGCTTTATAAATTTTCTCATTTTCATCATCAAAGCATACAAAAATAACGTTTTCTATGAGTTGAGAATCAAAAGTACTCACTTCCTGAACAGCAATTTTAGCGGCTAATTCTTTTGGAAACCGATATACTCCTGTACTGATATTCGGAAATGAAACCGTCTTTACATGTAAGCTTTCAGCCAATTTTAAAGAATTTTTATAGCAGTTTGCCAATAGTTTTGAACATTTTTCTTCATCATTATCCCAAACCGGACCAACTGTATGAATGACATATTTTGCAGGAAGATTTCCGGCAGTAGTTACCACCGCTTCTCCTGTATTACATTTTCCTTGTCGGTTTCTGATTTGTTTACATTCTTCCAAAATCTCAGGCCCTCCTGCTCGATGAATCGCTCCGTCAACGCCACCACCTCCAAGTAGGGATGAATTGGCTGCATTCACAATGGCATCTGCTTTTATTTTTGTGATGTCGCCTTTTCGTAATTCGATTTGATATTCATGATTTTAATATGTTTAATTGGGTCATGAGTAAATTCTTAAATCATCGCGTTATGATCACACAAAGCTACAATTTAGACCAGTTCATATCAATTAGTAATACTATCTATTGATTATATTTTTTTTATTACATTTATAATCAACTTAAAATTAAACTATTATGAAAAAATTATTATTCGGAGCATGCGCTGCTTTCTTATTTTTTGCCTGTGATAAGGTAAAAGTAGATGTGAAAGATAATGACAAGGAAGCATCTACAGCGCAAGAAGAATGGAAACCTGTAGATTCTGCAGCCGCAACCAAAGCATGGATGGAATATGCAACTCCCGGAGACATGCACAAAATGCTTGCAAAATCTGACGGAAGCTGGATGGGAGAAACCACCATGTGGATGGAAAATGGCGGAAAACCGATGACGAGCAAATCTGAAGCAACCAATAAAATGATGTTTGACGGCCGCTATCAAGTGAGCAATCACAAAGGCAATTTTATGGGAATGCCTTTTGAAGGAATGAGCATTACCGCATATGATAACAGTAAGAAAAAATTTGTAAGCACCTGGATCGACAATATGGGAACAGGAATCATGCATACGGAAGGCGACTGGAATCCTTCAAAGAGATCGATCGAATTTAAAGGAAAGATGACCGACCCTTCAAGACCCGGAAAAGACTGCGATGTGAGAGAAGTATATACTTTTACTGACGATACTCATCAAACATTAGAAATGTACGGCCCTGATTCTAAAACGGGAAAAGAATTTAAAACCATGGAGATTAAATTTACTAAAAAATAAATGGTATAAAAATAATCTAAAAGAAGGCCGGCAAAATTTGCCGGCCTTTATCATTAGTCATTCAGCTTCAAAACAGCCATAAATGCTGATTGTGGCACTTCTACCCTACCAATCTGCTTCATTTTCTTCTTTCCTTCTTTCTGCTTTTCCAGTAATTTACGTTTTCTGGAAATATCACCACCGTAACATTTTGCGGTAACGTCTTTCCGTAAAGCTTTAATGGTTTCTCTTGCAATTACTTTTGCTCCCAAAGCGGCCTGAACAGCAATATCAAACTGCTGTCTCGGGATCAGCTCACGAAGCTTTTCACACATTTTTTTACCAATGTAATACGCATTGGAATCATGAATTAACGAAGAAAGCGCATCTACCATATCTCCATTGATCAGGATATCCATTTTTACCAGCTTAGAAGCTCGCATTCCAATCGGGGAATAATCAAACGACGCATATCCTTTAGAAATAGATTTCAGACGGTCATAAAAGTCAAAAACAACCTCAGCAAGAGGCATATTGAATGTTAATTCTACCCGGTCTGCAGTAAGGTAACTCTGATTGACGATTTCCCCTCTTTTCTCAATACAGAGTGTCATGACAGACCCTACGAAATCAGATTTAGTGATGATTGACGCTTTTATATAAGGTTCTTCTACACGGTCTAAAAGATTGGGATCAATCATTTCAGATGGGTTGTTGATCAAAATTGTAGTTTCGGGATCTTTTTTAGAATATCCGTGGTACGACACGTTGGGAACCGTTGTGATCACATCCATGTTGAATTCCCTGTCCAGACGTTCCTGTACAATTTCCATATGAAGCATTCCTAAGAATCCGCATCGGAAACCAAAACCAAGAGCAGCAGAACTTTCCGGCTCAAAAACCAACGAAGCATCATTCAGCCTTAATTTTTCCAATGAAAATCTCAATTCTTCAAAATCTTCAGATTCTATGGGATAAATACCTGCAAAAACCATAGGTTTTACTTCTTCAAAACCGTCAATTGCTTCTGCAGCAGGATTCACAAAAGAAGTAATGGTATCCCCCACTTTTACTTCACGGGCATCTTTGATTCCGGAAATAATGTAGCCTACATCACCACATTCAATTGTTTTTTTAGGAACCTGTTTCAATTTTAATGTTCCTACCTCATCTGCGCCGTATTCTTTTCCTGTCGCGAAAAATTTAATCTTTTCGTTTTTAGAAATACTTCCATTTACAACTTTGAAATAGGCTTCAATTCCTCGGAAAGGATTATAAACAGAGTCGAAAATCAATGCCTGAAGCGGTGCTTTCGGATCTCCGACAGGAGCCGGAATTCTCTCAACAATCTGTTCTAACAAATGGTGAACACCTTCACCGGTTTTTCCTGAAACCCGAAGAACATCTTCGTATTTACATCCTAAAAGCCCCATAATTTCGTCGGTAACTTCTTCCGGATTGGCTGAAGGAAGATCTATTTTATTCAAAATCGGAATAATTTCCAGATCATTTTCTAAAGCTAAATATAAATTACTAATAGTCTGTGCCTGAATACTTTGTGCAGCATCTACAATCAGAAGCGCCCCTTCACAGGCTGCAATAGAACGGGAAACTTCGTAAGAAAAATCTACGTGTCCCGGTGTATCAATAAGGTTTAAGGTATATTTTTCTCCTTTGTATTCATAATCCATCTGGATCGCATGAGATTTTATGGTAATCCCACGTTCTTTTTCCAGATCCATATCATCGAGCGTCTGAGACTGTAATTCTCTCTGAGTCACGGTATTGGTATACTCCAAAAGACGGTCTGCCAAAGTACTTTTACCGTGGTCAATATGGGCGATTATGCAAAAATTTCGTATGTTTTTCATTTAAGAACTTGTAATCTGCAAAGATAAAAAAATGCAGGAGAAATTCATTTTTAATTTTTAGTACAAGATGCTGATCTTTCAAATAAAAAGTGAGGAAGATCGTACTCAATACGTTATTTAGATTTACCAAAGTTTTCCGGCAATATATAATTTCCGGTTAAAGGATCAAGCGAAACCTCAGTTCCTGACATTGCTTTTCTTTTCTTCGCTATACTGGCGTCGATTGCCACAAACGCTACATTGGCCACGACACTTCCTATTAAACCTCCTATACCGCCGCCCAACATAACCATCGTAGAATTAGATTCGGGGAAAAGCTCTTCTTTTTTTACTTCAATGAAAAGCCCTAATTCATCTCTGAAAATCTCAACATAACCGACCGGAATTACTTTAAACGGAACCCCATTATGAACAAACGCATAAAAATTTCTGATTGGTTTTTTATCTTCGCCTTTCGACGCTTTTGTCACAACTCCTTTGCTGTTGGTTTCAATCATGTAACCCGGTTCCGGATTGTGGGTGAAGAAACTGTAGGAATCTTTATAAACCCCTTCTTTTAGTGTGTCTGATTTTAAAATATCAAGCTTATCTATTAAAATAGTTTGATAATTGGTAAGATCATTTTCAGAAATACCAAATTCCCAAGTCCTTTTACTGTAAGAATCTTTCAACAAATCTGCTAAAGACAATGTAATTTTCTTTGCTAAACTTTGTGATAAATAAGGTGTATCACGTGACGAAATCGTTGCTACGGTATCTATTTTATTCACAAAATGATAGCCGTCCCCTTTATTTTTAAAAGTGCTTGCTCTCAAAGCAAGTTTGCCGATAGAATATTTTTCTTTTATGTCTTCAGAAATCGCTACGTTTTCTAATAAAAGCACCAATTCGTCACTTCCTTTTGTCGTATTGTATTTATAAAACCAATCCGAAATATCTTTTTCTGCATTATTTTCAAAAACAATGTTTACCATATTTTTGTGAAATAATATGCTTCCAATTTCTTTATTGGGCCGCTGATCGATTACTCTGAAGCTTTTATACGTGTTTTTGCCGTCTTTTATAGATTTGGACAAATCGATTACTTCCTTTTTCTGGGCGAAATATAAACCAGAAAGCAATAGAAAGAAAAATATTTTTTTCATATTGATGATTTTATAAGAGAGATGACTGTAAGAAGGAACTCAGAGCAAATTAATTATTCACAAAAATAACAATTCGCTTACTATCTGTTGAAATTAAATCATTTTTTATACATTAAAAAAATTAAACGACTCTCACAATAAATTGCAAGAGTCGTCTAACATTAAAAAAATAAACTATTATGGGTTTTGTCTCGGTCTAGAACCCCTACCGTTTTCTCCGTTTTGCTTTTTTTCATTCATTTTATCCCTCATCATCCCTTCAGACTGGAATAACTTCAGCACTTTCTGACAAGGGATCACGGTCTGCATTTTTTCTGCATATTTTTTCCTGTTATCTAATAATTTTTGCCCTACATCGAAACTCTGCTGCAATTTTGCTTTTGCTTCCTCATCGGATAAAGTTTCAGGGTTAAAGTTAGAATCAAACTGGCTTTTTATTTTTTTCTGGTTTTCAATGTATTCATTATACATGTTGGTAAATTCTGCTTTATCTTTCGGGTCTACATCCAGATTATCCAGCACCATATTATTCCTGAACTGCGTAAGAAGTGTTTTTCTTTCTTCAGGAGAAAGATTATTTATAACTTCTTTTCTTTGTTTCGGATCCATTTTTTTCCAGTCGTACTCTGTTTTCTGAGCATTTAAGCCAAAACCGCAAATAATAAGAAGTGTAAATAATATCTTTTTCATTTCTCTTTTAATTATATAAATCTAAATAAACATCCTGAGTAGAATTATTGGCTAATTCAGCAATTTCAGAATTTGAGAATGAATCCAAATATTCTGCCACATGAGCTTCAGTCTGTTTTGAAACAGTTTTAGGCTTTTTGGCCGGTTCATCATCATTGTTTTTCGAATGATCAGGAGCGTAAGCAACTGCCTTTACCTGCTGATTGTCAAATGTTTGATTACTATTTTCAACAGAAGTTAAATCAGATTGTAATGTTTCATAGGCAATCTCACTTTCCTTTTTAGGTACAGGATTTTCTGTATAATTTTTTACCGGAATATTTTCTGTATTTGAATCAGAGTAAGAATTATATAAAAAAGCTGACCCAAAAATCAATGCCAGTGAAGCAGCTGCGGCATATCCCCAGCTTAATTTAAATATTGGAGCTTTTTGATATGCATTGATATCATTCAATACCGTCATTTGAATATTTTCAAATACATCATCCGATATTTTGTAAATGTTTTTGCGTTCTAATAATTCCAGATCTAAATCATTCACCTTACTCAATACCCGATCCTGCATATTTTCAAACATACTCTCACGCACTTTGTAAATGTTCTTGCGTTCTAATTTATCTAGATCAAACTCTTTCATGTCGTTGTTTAAAAATTATCTTTCGTAATTTTCCTTAATATATTCTTCTATCTTTTGCTTGGCATAATGATAATTTGTTTTTAAAGTCCCTACTGACATATCTACAATTTTTGATATCTCTTCATAAGGTAAATCATCATAATACCGCATCATAAATACCAGTTTCTGCTTTTCCGGAAGGCTTTGTATAGCTTTCTGGAGAAAAACCTGGATCTCTTCAGCATCGCTGTGGGTATTATCGGCAACAAGATTCTGCATATAATACTCAGGATCTTCATCTGTTTTCTGCATTTTTTTCAGCTTATTGATCTGTTGCAGTGCTTCGTTGGTTGCAATTCTGTACAGCCAGGTATATAGCTGACTGTCATTTTTAAACTGATGAAAATTCTGATAAGCTTTAATAAAAGTCTCCTGCAAAGTGTCCTGCGCAAGATCGCCGTCCACAATGATTCTTCTGATGTGCCAATACAATCTACTCTGATAAGCATCCATTAACACACGAATACCTTTTTCAAGCGTTCGTGGGTTTTGCATGAGCGCAATAATCTCTGCGTCCTTAATCTTCATAAGATGCTTTCATTGTTTTGGATTACAAAAATATCTAAAAGTTAAATTATGTATTCAATTTTGAGTCCAAATATCATAAAATCTTATATTTGTTAGATGCAAATTGTAATTATCGGTTCCGGAAATGTAGCATATCATCTTGCTAAAGCTTTTACCCGGAAAAATATTCCGCTTAAACAGATCTATGGCAGAAATACGAGTGATTTAAAGGAAATTTCAGAAGAATTGGGAATTCCTTATTCTACAGATCAATTGGAAGATGCAGAAGTATATCTTATTTGTGTGAGTGACCGTTCTGTGGAAGATATTTCTAAAATCATTACTAAAAAAGAGTGTCTCGTTGCACATACATCTGGCTCTCTTGCTAAAGAGATTTTAATGGGAGAATACAGAAAATCAAGCTTTTATCCTTTACAGACGTTTTCAAAAAGTAAAGATTTAGAGTATAAAAATATTCCTTTTTTTATTGAAACCGAAAACGAAGAAGATAAAAATGTGCTTATGCATCTGGCTTCTCAGATTTCTGAAAAAGTAATGGAAAGCAACTTTGAAAAAAGAAAATACATTCACCTGACAGCGGTTTTTGCCTGTAATTTTGTCAATCATCTTTTTTCAAGAGCCAAAGAAATTTCAGATTCTCAGGATATTCCTTTTGATTATTTTTTACCATTAATCGATGAGACGGTACAAAAAATACACGAAATTGATCCCAGATCAGCACAAACAGGACCTGCAGTACGAAACGACACCCGGATTTTAGAGATGCATGAGCAATTATTGAAAGGGGAAAGCCTTGAAATCTATAAAACAATCAATCATTCTATTAAAAAAATGTATGAGTTATAAAGAAAAACTAAAAGATATAAAAGCATTTGTATTTGATGTGGACGGCGTTTTTACCGATGGCAGCGTTTATCTGATGCCCGGAGGAAATATGAGCCGTGTGATGAATGTTTTAGATGGTTATGCAGTTGTAAAAGCGTTAAAAAACAATTATTTAATAGGTGTAATTACAGGAGGAAATGACGAAATGGTAAAACACCGGATTAATTATCTGGGTATTGAAAACTATTATGCAAAATCTCATGATAAAATGATTGATTTTGAAGATTTTAAATTAAAATTTAGTCTTAAAAACGAAGAAATTCTTACCATGGGAGATGATATTCCTGATTTGCACATGATGGAAAATTCTGCCATTTCAACATGTCCGGAAAATGCAGTTCCCGAAATTAAAGCCATCGCAGATTATATTTCCCCGATCAAGGGAGGAAGTGGGGCAGTACGTGATGTCATTGAGCAGGTCATGAAAGTTCAGGGAAAATGGCATGATGATAACACACAATCTGTTTAATGTATTGATTATGAAAATATTATTAGCCTCACAGTCCCCTAGACGAAAAGAACTTTTATCCGGTTTGGGATTTGATTTTGAAGTTGTTACCATCGATTGTGAAGAGATTCTCCCTCAAGGCATAAAAATAGATCAAGCAGCTTCTTATTTATCTGATTTAAAAGCAAATACCTTCAGAGCATTGGAAAATGAAGAAGTTCTATTAACTGCAGATACAATCGTAGCTATTGATAATCAAATACTGGGAAAGCCAAAAGATAAAGAAGAGGCAAAAAAAATGCTCCAACAATTATCTGGGAAAACCCATCAGGTTTTTACGGGAATCACCATCAAAACAATTGACAAAACTCTTACTGAAACCGATATTGCCTACGTAGAATTGGATGAAATTTCAGAAGAAGAAATAGATTTTTATATCAATACCTGTCATCCTTTTGATAAAGCCGGAAGTTATGGTATTCAGGAATGGCTCGGAATGGCAAAAATCAAAAAAATAACCGGCAGTTTTTATACCATTATGGGATTGCCTACTCATTTGGTTTACAAAATTTTAAAAGAAATATAAATAATTTCAACGTAAAAATTTGCTATTTTTACAAAATCATCAACTTTTTGATAATAAAAATTTGATTAGAGAGTTATATTGAATAATGAAAAAGAATATTTTATTCCTTTTAACGGCGATCATCGTTGTCTCCTGTGGTACCAAAGTAAAAAAGCCGGAAGCCAGATCAAAGTTTTTAAAAGGTTTTTACACCTATTACAATACCCTTTTTAATGCTAAAGACGCATTGAACAGTGAGTTTACGAGCAGAGATAAAGCGCATAAAGATAATTTTTATGCACCCTATATTCCTATACTTACTTATGAAGATCAACCCATAGGAAGTGATCTTGGCCAGTCTTCTGCGTTTGCAGAAAATACGATGAAGATGGCAGAAGTTAATAAAACTTCAAGTGGGAGAGAAGCACAAGGAAGACCGCCGATAAAACCCGGAAGCACTCCTCAAACGCCGCAAGATCCCAGTAATAATAACAATGCTAATGATCAAACAAATAAAGGAGCCACAGTTCTAGAAATTGCAGAAGCAAAAGCATTAAAAGCAATCGGGAAATATTCTGTGATCAAAAAAGGAGAAGAAAAAAACAAGACGATTTTTGATGCCTATATTATTTTGGCACAATCACGTATATACCAAGGGAAATCTCTGCAGGCTCTGGATGCGTTAAACTATGTTTTTACGCACATGAAAGAAGACAAACGGCTTCCGTTAGCGAGAGTATATGAAGGTTTGGCGTATGCCGAGCTCAAAAATTACCATAAATCGGATGAGATTTTCACCAAGCTGCAAAGCGAGGGCATCAGCAAAAATGACGAAAAGCTTTTAAGCATTTATTATTCCGAATCCCTTCTGGATGCTGGAAAAAAAGAAGAAGCCGTAAAGCAGCTCGACCGTGCTTTTGAACTCAATGGAAACCGAAAGCTGAAAAGCAGAATTGCCTTTCTCAGAGGGCAGATTCTTCAGGAATTGGGGAGAAACGAGCCGGCCCGTGAAAGCTTTATGGCCGCTTACAAATATGCCAACGATTTTGAGTTCGAAGTAAAATCACAGATCGAAATCGCTAAAACATTTAACGGAAACGGTGATTACAACGGTGCCAGAAAATATCTTGAAGACATTAGTAAAAAAGGAACATATGGTTCAAGAAAAAACGAGTTTTATTACGCCTTAGGTTTAATGGCCAACAAGGCAGGAAAGCAGGAAGAAGCACAGGAATTCTTTAAAAAATCGTTGCTTGAAAAGGTTTCTGATCCGCAGGTAAGAGGTTTAACGTATTATGAAATCGGAAAAAGATATCTGGATAAAAATGATTACATCGGTGCGGGTGCTTATTATGATTCCGCTTTGGCATCTATGACCTACGAACCTTCAAAAATCCTTCTTCAGGGGCAGTCTTCTAATATTAAGAAAATCTCAAGAAACTATTATTTAATCAAAAGAAATGACAGTGTTCTGACCTTAGCAAAAATGACAGATGCCCAAAAAACCGATTATTTTGCAAAGCATATCGAAAAGCTGAAAGCGAAGGAAGCAAAAGAAGAGCTTGAAAGATTACGTGCCGAAAGAAGCAAAGGTTTTGATACCGGAGACTATAATGCCAATTCGCTTTTTGCTAACAGTTCCACTTCATTTGAAGATTTCGGAACGGCTACAAAAGGATTTTATTTCAGCAATACCGGTACCGTAAGTAAGGGAAGCTCTACCTTTAAACAAGTTTGGGGAGACCGTGCTCTGGTTGATAACTGGCGTTTTTCAAAAAAAATGGCGTCTATTGAAGACATGAAAAATGAAGCTTTAGGAGTAACCTCAGCGCCCAATCCTAGACGTTTTGAACCTTCTTTTTACATAGAGCAGATTCCAACTGATGCAGGGAAACTTTCCCAGCTCAAAAAAGACAGAGATACCGCGTCATTAGGTTTGGGAATCATGTATCAGAATTATTTTACCAATACGCCTTTAGCGACAAAAACATTATATGATCTCGTAGACGTAAAACCTGAAGAAAAGGTAATGTTGCAGGCTTTATATGAGATTTTCAATATGAATTATGAGAAAAATCCTCAGGCTTCAGAAAGAGCAAAACAGATCCTATTAACCGATTATCCTTATACTTCGTATGCAGAATTTGCAAGAAATCCTAAAAACAGTACGTTTGTAAAATCATCTCCGGAGGTAGAAAATGAATATAAAACGGCCTATGCGTTGTTTGAATCCGAAAAATTTACGGAAAGCCAGAATATTATCGATCAGGCGATTCAGAAAAACCCTAAAGATGCGCTGGTTCCAAAATTTTACCTTCTGAATGCCTTTAATGCCGGGAAATCAAACGGAAAAGAAGTGATGATATTACAGCTGGAGCAGATTGTTTTAAATTACGGTAAAACACCAGAAGGCGCAAAAGCGAAAGAAATGCTTAATTATCTGAAAAGTGACCTTGCGTTCCAGGCAACAGATAACAAAGGAAATATGCTTCAGCAAAACCAGCAAAACCTTCCCGGACAACCCGGAAACCAAAACAAGCAGCCGGTGCAGAATGTTGAAAATAATAATCCTTCCAATCCGGATAATCAGAACAATCCGATGCAGAATGCTTCACCGCCTGTCAATAATGCGATACAGACCAATCAGCCTAAAAAGCCGGTGCAAAATACACCCCAACAGCAGAAACTGACCAATCCTACAACAGTTCCTGCAAAACCACAATAAAAAAGCGAAGAGTACTCTTCGCTTTTTTTTTTCATTTTGAAAATTATATAGAATCTGACGATCTTTTCTTTTTTACCCCATGAAAATCTTTGAGGTAAAAGGGTTCGAAATAAGCAATATCTTCAAAATCTTTTTCATTAATTTTTTCCAGGGCTTTCTTGATCAGATATTGTGCAGAAGGGTAAATGTTCTCGTTAAAATCAGCTTCGGGCAATTGCAGTATTTCTTTTGCTTTCTTGGCACCATCGCCTACAAAAATTACTTTTTTATCTTTATATTCTTCGAAAGAAGATTCATCTAACACTTTTGCTTCGGTAGAAGCCATTTCTTTTCCCGTTTTACCGTCATAAACAGCCGTATAAACCTCCATTCTTCTTGCGTCGATCAATGGAACAATGAAATCATAGTTTTGTCCTAAAAAGGGCTCTATCATGCTTTCTAAAGAATTAATGGCAATTAAGGGAACTTTCAATCCGTAGCAAAACCCTTTGGCAGAAGAGGCGCCTATTCTTAATCCTGTATATGAACCCGGACCTTTTCCTAAACAAATGGCATTAATTTCCTGAAGGGAAATTTCTGCTCCTTCCAACGCCCATTCTACAAAAGTATGCAGGCTTTCTGACTGTTTATAGTTTTCTGAAACTTCCTCGCAAAGACAAAGCAGCTTTTCACCGTCTGAAATGGATACTGAGCAGTTTTTAGAAGACGTTTCTAGGTATAGTATTTTCATTTTGATCTGAATTTTTACAAATTTATGGCTTTATTTCTACACTTTGCCGACTCCAGAGTTTCCAGGTTGATTTCTTTTTAAGCCAGATTTCAAGCAGCGCAAGCTTCATATCAAAAGGTTTATTCTGGTAGAGCCCTGAAACTTTTATGATTCTTCTTACACTTGCTGTTTTATCTTTCTTCTTCCATTCAGAAATTTCAAGTTGGCTGATTTCTTTATAGATTACTTTTTTGGACAAAAAATCTTTTTTAAAATCATTTAGATTCTGAACCCAACCGTTAGAATGTCCGAAAGAAACATCAGTGCACAGGATATCAACGATGTGATTGTCATTATTCTGCATATAGGTGTCTAAAAGTACAATGCTTTTTGATAATTTTTCATTTATTTGTATTGTCACCGGTTTCTGGCAATACCAGAAATTAAAAGCAAACAATATGAATATACAAAATAACTTTTGCATTTATTTCCTGTAAATTGTTCTCGGCTCGCTTTGTGCGCTTGGATAAATCGTCATATCAGAAACCATTACGTGTTTCGGAGCATTCACACAATATGCAATTGCATCGGCAATATCTTCGGATTTTAAAGCTTCATACCCTGCATATACCGTTGCTGCTCTTTCCTGATCTCCTTTGAATCTAACTAAAGAAAAATCTGTTTCTACTGCGCCCGGCTGAATATTGGTCACTTTGATCCCGAATTCTGTAAGCTCGAGCCGCATTCCTTCGGAAATTACATCTACCGCCTTTTTAGTTGCACAATATACTACTCCATTTATGTAGGTTTGTCTTGCGGCAACCGAGCTGATATTTACAATATGACCGGAATTTCTTTCTTTCATAGTCGGAATGATCATTTTAGAAACATAAAGCAGCCCTTTTACATTCCCGTCGATCATAGAGTCCCAATCATCAGTTTTGCCGGCAGAGAGAGGGTCTAAACCATGTGCATTTCCTGCATTGTTGATCAGAACATCTATATTTTTCCATTCATCGGGTAAAGAATGGATTGCGTTTTCCACTTCATCCAGACTTCTGACATCAAATTGTAAACTAAATATTTCGGTGAACTCTGATAATTCTTTTTTTACAGATTCCAAGACTTCGTTTCTTCTTCCACAGATGATGATTCTGTTTGCTTGTTTAGCAAGCAGTTCGGCAGTAGATTTTCCGATTCCGGAAGTGGCTCCGGTTATTAATATTGTTTTCATTTATTTAATTTTCAAATACTATTTAACAATCAGGCTGGTAAATTTTTAGATGATTTAGTTTGCATCAAAAGCTTCAAATGCATCTGTAATATGTTCAATAATTAATCTCCCTTTTTCGTTAGGTAGAACAGAAATAATATCGAATCTTACTTCCTGAGTTTTGTTAAACTCTTCCAGATAATGATTCGCGGCAGAAACAATGAGTGATATTTTTCTTTTATTGACGGCTTCCTGGGGCAGCATAAATGCATCGGTAGAGCGCGCTTTGACTTCTATAATGATGATTACATTATCTTTTTCGGCAATAATATCTATTTCAGCCTTTTGGAAACGATAATTCCTGATGAGAATTTTATACCCGCTTTTCTGGAGAAATTCTACCGCTAGATCTTCTGCTTTTTTACCTAAATCGTTGTGATTTGCCATTATTTTCTAAATTGATATGCCCACCAAATCAATACAAACTGTAAAGGAAGCCTTACAACAGTCAGCCAAAAATATTTGTGGTGAATCTGGTAAAACTTTTTTGTCATTTCTATATTCGCAGGGAATACCGCAATAAACAGTGCTATGGAAAGATAGGCTCCCAATTTCTGCGTTTGGGGGAAGAGTAGGAGTACACCACATAAGATTTCAGCAATTCCGCTGATATACACCATCTTCAAATGATACGGAATATAATCCGGCATAATCTTCATAAAAAAATGCGGTTTTACAAAATGCATTATTCCTGCGAGAATCAGGAGAGATGAAAGTATATATTTGGAATACAGCATCATAGATCAAAATGTAAAGAAATTGTTTTCTCGACCTTTAACGTAGCATTTCCGCCAATAATCAGAGGCCGGTTATCTTTAATATGACCATTCGGGAAGCCGAAAACTACCGGAAAACTGTATTTTGAAATTCTTTCTGCAATAAGCTGGTACGCAAATCCGTCAAAACTTTCTGCATAGATTTTGTTGTCTTTTTCATCTCCCATATTGGTCATTCCGCCGATAATGAAACCCTTTATTTTTTTAAAAACTCCGGCTAATTCGAGGCTCATTATCATTCTGTCAAGTGCATAAAAATTTTCTCCGATATCTTCAATAAATAAAATTTTATCTTTAAAATCAAAGGAATATTTTGTGCCTAAGAGCGCGTAAATTAGCGCTAAATTCCCTCCGATAAATTCTCCTTCCGCAGTTCCGTTTTTATTATATGGATGGGCTTTTAAATTGTATATTAGATTTTTTCCATTTAAAATATCAAAAGTCAAATCATAACTTTCATCGGTTACCCCGAAACTTGATGTTTTAACGGTCTGTCCGTGAATTGATACAAAACCTTTTTTCAGTAAATAGCTTTGTATTACGGTATTGTCGGAATACCCAATGTACCATTTCGGGTTTTTGGCAAATTCTTTTATATTTAAATTTTCAATCAAATGCTGACAACCGTAACCTCCTCTGGAAGCCCAGATTGCAGAAATCTCAGGATGGTTTAATGCCCAATTAATATCTTTTGTTCTTTGTTCTTCAGTTCCGGCGTAATTGTATCCGTTGGAAAATTTTGTATACAGATGCTCTCCTAAAACAGGTTCAAAGCCTTTATCTTTTATTATCTGAATTCCTTTTTCAAGCTGAGATGGTTCTACGACTCCTGCAGGAGAAATTATGGCTATTTTGTCTCCTTTTGTAAGAGATTTCGGGAATATTTTTTTTTTCACTTGGTTTTTTTGTATTTTATTTCTGTTTTTTCTGCTTCTTCCAGACGCCTGTCAAACTGATTGAATTTCTTAAAGCTCTGTAAAAAGATAAAGAAGCTGAAAACAATCAGAATTCCACCCACAATTCTCCTGATGCGGTTGGCTAATTTCTGTGTAAGTCGGTCATGAAACTGTTTTGCCAGGAAGATTTTAGCAAGGTCAATCACTAAATACGTTGCGATAACAATACCGATATACAGAATAAAACTGCTGGTATCCGGATATTGATTCCGTACGGAAATGACGGTAACTAGCCAGAAAAGAATCACACCGACATTCAGAATATTAAAGAAAAAACCATTGATAAATGTTTTAAAATAGTTCTGGCTGATAATTTTTTCTTCTCCGGGAAGATGCATTTTGGTTTTGGTGGCAATCATGACAATTCCGTAGGCAAAAATCAGAATAGAAGTAATCCTGTAAAATCCGGGATGTTTATCTATCAGATTGACCAAATCTGCACTTGCATAATAGGCCGCGATGATGCATAAAAGATCTGCAGTAATTACTCCCATATCCAATGCTAAAGCATGTTTCGGACCTCTTGAAAAGCTGGTTTCTATTAACAGGAAAAATATGGGACCTATAAATACAAGGCTTAACATAAATCCTAAAATAATGGCAGAGAATACAAGTTCAAACATTTATAATTTGTTTCAAATTCAAATTTAAAGATTATATTTTTATTTGGGTTTAAAAAAGAATTTGTTTTGATTCTTATTTCTAAACAAAAAGACCACTATTTGTGGCCTTTATAATTATTTTAATATTGAAATTAATCTACAACCTTAAAATCAAGCTGTTTCTGAATTAAATTGGCTTTTACCACTTTAATCTGAACCTGGTCTCCCAACTGGTATCTTTTCCCGGTTCTGGAACCGTACACTGCGTGTGTAGATTTATCATAAGAGTAAGAATCATCCATCAAATCTCTTAATTTTATTAAACCTTCAGCACCGTTTTCCGGTATTTCTACCCAGAAACCGAATTCTGCCACGCCGGAAATCACTCCGGTAAAGGTTTCTCCCAGATGTTTTTCCATAAACTTTACCTGCATAAATTTGATAGAATCTCTTTCTGCATCTGCAGCCAGTCTTTCTCTTGCACTGCAATGCTTAGATTTTTCTTCCAGCTCATTTTTATCGGGCGATTTTCCACCATCCAGATAATGCTGAAGCAAACGATGGGCAAGCAAATCCGGGTAACGGCGTATAGGAGAGGTAAAGTGAGAATAGTAATCAAAACCAAGCCCGTAATGGCCGATAGGTTCGGTAGAATACACGGCTTTACTCATGCTTCGCATCGCTAAAGTCTCGATCATATTTTCTTCGCCTTTGCCTTTGACATCTTTTAATAAATTATTCAAAGACTCGGCTACTTTTTTGGTGTTTGCAAGATCCATCTTATACCCGAATGTAGAAACAAAATCTCTCAATGCTTCCAGTTTTGCAGGATCCGGATCATCGTGAACCCTGTAAATAAAAGTATTATTATTCGGTCTTCCTTTTTTCAGGGAAACAAATTCGGAAACTTTTTTATTGGCCAAAAGCATGAATTCTTCAATCAAATGATTTGAATCTTTGCTGATTTTGAAATACACGCCGATCGGCTCGCTTTTTTCATTTAAATTAAACCGAACCTCACTTCTGTCAAAAGTAATCGCCCCGTCTTTAATTCTTTGCTGACGCATGATTTTTGCCAGTCTGTCGAGTGTTAAAATTTCTTCCGCAAGATCACCTTCTTTGGTTTCTATTCTTTCCTGCGCTTCTTCATACGTAAATCTTCTGTCGGAGTGAATCACAGTTCTTCCAAACCACTGATTGACCACTTCTGCATCATCATTCATTTCAAAAACGGCTGAGAATGTAAATTTATCTTCATTCGGGCGCAATGAGCAAACATCATTACTTAAAACTTCCGGCAACATCGGGACAACACGGTCTACCAAATAGACGGATGTAGCTCTTTCATAGGCTTCATCATCCAACATCGTTCCCGGAATAACATAATGGGAAACATCGGCAATATGAACGCCTATTTCCCAGTTTCCGTTGTCTAATTTTTGGATAGATAAAGCATCATCAAAGTCTTTTGCATCTTTCGGATCGATGGTAAAAGTACATATTTTACGCATATCACGGCGTTTTGCCACTTCTTCATCGGTAATCCTTCTGTCGATTTTTTCGGCATCCTGTTCCACCTCTTCAGGGAAACTGTACGGCAAACCGTATTCGGCTAAAATAGAGTGAATTTCGGTTTCATGCTCTCCCGGAGCTCCTAAAACCTGGATGATTTCACCTTCCGGGTTTTTATCTCCGGCTTTCCATTCCAACATCTTTACGACCACTTTATTGCCGTTTTCAGCACCGTTTATTTTACCTTTCGGAACGAAAATATCAGTATTGATCGTCTTTTTATCGCACACTACAAAACCGAATTCTTTGTGCGGAACGAGCTGGAGAGTACCAACAAACTCTGTTCTGCTTCTTTCGAGCACTTCAAGTACAGAACCTTCCATTTTTTTACCTTTAAAATTGTAGGTAACAATGAGTACTTTATCGCCCTGCAGTGCATCTTTCACATTTTTTGCGTGAATGAAAACATCATCTTTTAAACCTTCTACTTTTACATAGGCATTTCCACTTTGGTTAAAATCGATAACGCCGGTTAAAGTACCTTCAATATTAAGATTGATGCTGTATTTCCCTTTATCGGTTTCTTTAATTCTTTGGTTGGACAACAGTTTATGCAGCGCCTGAATCACCAATTCGCGTTGCCTTGGATTTTTATGATCGATCCCGTCTGAAATCTGTTTGTAGTTGTATATTTTGGTTTGGTTCTGATTCATAAAACGGAGAATCAGTCTTCCTATTTCTAAAAGTTTTGAGTCATTTTTCTGACTTATATATTTGTTTTTTTTTGGCATTTTTATATTTATTTTTAAATAGGATAAAATCCTGTTCTTTTTTGTTCTATTTTTTCTTTAATTTTTCAATTCATTCCATTTGCCTGTGCTGTATTCCAATTTTTTAGATACAAATTTCAATCCACCAGAATAGGGAGTGTAGGTAACTTCCAGTTTGTGAGGATTTATAAATATGATATCTATTTTAATTAAAACTTCATTTGTCTTTACCGTTTTACCTTTTGGGACAATGTAGGCGTTATTATTTCTTGTTTTTTTTTCTAAATAATCATGCAATTCTTCCGGAAAAATTTTGGTGTAATCAGTATCATATTTCTTAAAAGGATATTTGATAACAGCAGTGACATTATTTTTCTGCACAAATTTTTCAAGTGCATTTTTATTCCAAAATCTTGTAACCAAAAAATTATATTCATCCGTACTTCTTCCACTGGTACATTTCGGCTCATAATTTTTTGGCTCATAATAACATAAAGGTCCGTAATCTAAAAATTTTATAAATACCTGAGTTACTTTTGATTGTTTATTTTCATCATTGAAATATTGTAGTATATTGGTACTAATTAAATTATAAATACGCTCAATCTCTTCATTATCCTCTCTAAATTTTTCAAATTTATTCCTTTCTTCTTCATAAAATTGAGTACAATCTAATTTTTGGCTGGGACATCCATTATTCTCTACTATTCCTTCAATTGTAGGACACGCATCATCCTTGTCTAAAACTCCATCTCCGTCCGTATCCGGCCATGGACAACCGTTATTTTCAGCCGGTCCTGCAACTTCAGGGCAAGCATCATCTCTATCTAAGACTCCATCCTCATCAGAATCTGGCCATTTACAGCCGTAATTTTTTATATCTCCCGCCTCTTTTGGACATTGATCCAGATAAAATAATTGTCCATCTTTGTCATTATCTGAAAGACATATCTTTTTGCTGAATTCTTTTCTGCATTTTTTAAAAGCATCATGATTTTGTATTTTCTGGGCATAGAAAATACAGAAAGCACACATTAAAATAAAAGCTATTTTGCTTTTCATTTGTAGAGTTAATAAAATTGAAACAAATCAATTTTCTTTTATTTATGACTTTAATCTGTATAAATTTAGTATAAAATAGGAGAAGAGAGAAGAAAAACCTATTAATAATCTTTCGAATTTTGTTAGGTTACTATGGAATAAACAGATTGGTAACTTCTGTCTGATGATGCAAATATAATAAATAAATAATAAATAAGACCTGTAACTGATTTACAGGCCTTTATTGTTTTAGCAGAATGCTATTTTGTCAACTCTGGTTTGGTGTCTTCCGCCTTCAAAATCGGTTAATAAAAATGTCTTGGCAATTTCGATGGCTACTTCTTTTGAAATAAATCTTGCAGGAATTGAGATCATATTAGCGTCATTATGCTGTCTTGCCAATGCCGCAATCTCAGGCATCCAACATAATGCACAACGTATTTTCTGGTGTTTATTGGCCGTAATCTGTACTCCGTTTCCGCTTCCACAGATCAGAATTCCCAATTCGTTATCCCCATTTTCAACAGAAGTTGCTGCAGGATGTACAAAATCCGGATAATCTACACTATCGGTAGAATACGTTCCGAAGTCCTGAATTTCATACTGATCTTCAAAATGTTTTTTAATAATTTCTTTGTATTCAAAACCTGCGTGATCTGCAGCTATGGCAATTTTTCTTTTCATATAGACTAATTTATATCATCAGACAGAGATCAATTCCACTACGATGTAATTGCTGCAATGCCGTGATGCCGAGTTATACTTTTACTACATTTATTCCTGCAAATTTAAGTATTAAAATATAAAATGTGATTTATCCTCTCATAAAATGTGAAAAGACCTGTGAATAACTGTGGAAAACTTTTGCAAACTAAATGAATTTTAAATCACAATATTTATTAATGAACTAAAGGCTGACCATGTCAATACAAAACTTTCAAAATCTTTCCGTGGAATATTCTGCAGTTTCTCCATAAGAAAGAAACTCATATCTGTAGGATCCAAGAGTTATCAATAGTTGTTAATAAGTCTTAAATTTATCAGATTTTCAATACGTTACATTGTGAATGAATTATGAATTAAAAACAAACTGTATGTTATGAAGTTTTATCTGAAAAGTTATCCCCGAAATTCACAATACTCAACAACAGCTATCATCCTTTTTTTATTATAAAGAAAATTTATGTTGATTATTGAATGATAAGTTTGTGGGATTTTTTTTGAAAACTTTTATCTTTTTGAATCTCTTCCGAAAGTTTAAAATCTTACATTTGTGAAAAGAAATTCAAAAGCTATTTATGAAAACAATCAACGATTTTAATTTCAAAGATCAAAAGGCGTTAGTAAGAGTTGACTTTAATGTTCCGCAGGATGATCAGCTGAAAGTTACAGATAATACCAGAATTTCTGCAGTAAAACCTACTGTAGAAAAGATTTTGAGAGACGGTGGTTCTGTGATTTTAATGACACATCTGGGAAGACCGAAAGGCGAGGTAAAAGACGAGTTTTCTCTGAAGCATATTGTAAACGAAGTTTCAAATGTTCTGGGTCATGAAGTTAAATTTGTAGAAGAATCGATAGGAGAGAAGGCTGAAAAAGCAGCTGCTGAACTTCAGCCGGGAGAAATACTGCTACTGGAGAATCTACGTTTTCATAATGAAGAGGAAAAAGGGGATGAAAAGTTTGCAGAACAGCTTTCAAAATTAGGAAATGCTTATGTAAATGATGCTTTTGGAACTGCTCACAGAGCACATGCTTCTACCGCTGTAATTGCTAAATTTTTCAGTTCAACTAAATTTTTCGGTTTACTGATGGAAAATGAATTGAAAGCGATTGATAAAGTTTTAAAAAGCGGTGAAAGGCCTGTTACAGCAATTCTAGGAGGTTCTAAAGTTTCTACAAAAATTACCATTATAGAAAATATTTTACCGGCAATCGATAATCTTATCATTGGTGGCGGAATGGCTTTCACATTTATCAAGGCACTTGGCGGGAAAATTGGAAATTCGCTGGTAGAAGAAGATAAACTGTCTCTTGCGTTGGAAATTTTAGCAAAGGCAAAAGAGCATAAGGTAAAGGTATATCTTCCTTCAGATGCTGTGATTGCAGAAAGCTTTAGCAATGATGCAGATAGAAAAGAAACGGATATCTACGAAATTCCGGAAGGCTGGATGGGATTAGATGCAGGACCAAAATCCCGAGAACAGTTTAATGACGTTCTTTTAGGTTCAAAAACAATTTTGTGGAACGGACCTATCGGTGTGTTTGAAATGTCAAATTTTGCAGCAGGAACTATTGCTTTAGGAGACAGTATTGCAGAAGCTACAAAATTGGGGGCTTTTTCGCTTGTGGGAGGAGGAGACAGTGTTGCTTTTGTAAAGCAGTTCGGATATGACGAAAAAGTAAGCTATGTTTCTACCGGTGGCGGCGCAATGCTGGAAAGTTTAGAAGGACTGGAACTTCCTGGGATTGCAGCGATCAATCAATAAAAGTATTTTTTAAAAAATATAAGTCTGCTGAAAATTTCGGCAGACTTTTTTATTTGCTAAAAGATCTAATTTCTTTTCTGTTAAATTTCTAAAAAGAAATATAAATTTTATAGAATATAGTAAAAATTGACCTTCAGAAATAGGTCAAAAATCGATTTTCTACTTTTTTTCGATAATGTATATCAAACTTGAAAATTCGTTAGAAAAAAGTGCTTTTATGTTAGAAATCGTTCCGTAGAATGTTGCTTTTAACCAAAAAAGCGGCGATTTTTTATATTTTTCGCTTAGCATAGCAATATAATAAGAATCTAAAACGAGTGGTTTGATTTTTCGCATTTTCCAGTTTGGTTTTTTGGAAATTAAATTTTCCATCCCTTTTTTTGAAAAATGATAAATATGTCTTGGAACATCATAGGCTGCCCAATATTCTTTATAATGTTTTGCATCGTAAGAAGTAGGGTTGGGAACAGCAATGATCAGCAATCCTTTGTCTTTTAATTTTGAATTGAAAATCTCCAGCATTTCATCCTGATTTTCTACATGTTCAAAAACATGCCATAAAGTAATTGCATCCAGAGTTCCGTTTTCAATGGAGCGGATGTCATCTACAATTTTCGCTTTTGATAATTTATTCTGAGCCGCTTTTCTTGCATCTGCATCAGGTTCAAAACCGATAGTTTCGAAATCATTTTCTATATATTTTACAAATTCTCCGGCGCCGCAACCATAATCTAAAACTTTTGATCCTCTCTGAATTCTGTCAATAAGTATATTTTTTTTATACTGTAAATTGAAAGATTGTAAAAATTTATAGAGTTTTTCTTTTAAACTTCCTGAATCCTGATGATGAGAAATATAATTTTCACTTTCATAATATGTAGAAATATTCGGTGGAATAGGAGAGGTTTTGTACACTCCTTTTGTTTCAGTTTCATTAATTTCAAATATTTCCTGAGAGAGAAAATGATCTTTAATTTTCATTTAAATATATCTGTATTAAAATTTGGATATTCAAACGATAGTTCGCAGTAAACACCTAGTTTCATTTAAATTCTATATATGTTTCACGTGAAACATGTGGCTTTTATCTTCCTAAATAAACCATTAAAACATTAATATCTGCTGGAGATACGCCACTTATTCTTCCTGCTTGAGCTAACGTTTTAGGACGTACTTTGTTCATTTTTTGTTTTGCTTCAGCAGATAAACTTGATATTTTAATATAATCGAAATCTTGTGGAATCTTTACATTTTCTAACCTGTTCAGTTTAGCCACATTTTCTTTTTCCTTTTCAATATACCCCTTGTATTTTATATTGACTTCAGCCTGCTCTCTCACCTCGTCGCTGTACTGTGAGGTAAATTCTTTAATTACATCAATCTCGTCTAATTTGTCTAAGGTAATATTAGGTCTTGTAAGAAATTGAGATGCTCTGTATGCCTGATCTACAGGGTTACTTTCTATGTTTTCTAAGATAGGATTGATAATTCCTGGTTTTAAAGAAGTTTCTCGAAGAAAAGACTCAAGTTCCTGACTTTTAGTAATTTTCTCTTCTACTTTATGTAATCTTTCTTCTTTTGCCAATCCCAGATGATAGGCTTTTTCAGTCAATCTGATATCTGCATTATCCTGTCTTAATAACAGTCTGTATTCTGCTCTCGAAGTAAACATTCTGTACGGTTCTTCCGTCCCTTTTGTGATCAGATCATCAATTAAAACACCGATATAAGCTTCATCCCTATTCAGAATAAACTCATCTCTATCAGCTACTTTATTATGTGCATTAATACCGGCCATTAAGCCTTGTCCGGCTGCTTCTTCATATCCTGTTGTCCCATTGATCTGACCGGCGAAATACAAATTATCAATTAATTTGGTTTCCAAGGTATGTTTCAGCTGAGTAGGAGGGAAGTAGTCATATTCAATCGCATAACCCGGTCTGAATACTTTTACATTTTCAAATCCAGGAATGTGCTTCATGGCTTTTATCTGCACATCTTCAGGAAGAGAAGAACTGAACCCGTTTACATAAATTTCCACCGTTTTCCAGCCTTCAGGTTCTACAAATAACTGATGTCTTGTACGCTCAGCGAAACGGTTGATCTTATCTTCAATACTTGGACAATATCGCGGTCCTAAACTTTGAATGGTACCATTAAACATCGGACTTCTATCAAATCCTTCGCGTAAAATATCGTGCACCGTTTCGTTGGTATATACAATATGACAGCTCAATTGTTTGGTTAATTTTGGCGTGTCGGTGTAGCTGAATTTCTGTGGCTTTTCATCTCCTTTCTGTTCTTCCATTTTAGAATAGTCAAGACTTCTTCCATCTACTCTTGGTGGCGTACCGGTCTTCATTCTCCCGGATTCAAACCCTAATGAAACCAACTGTTCCGTAATTCCGAATGCTCTTGGTTCGCCCATTCTTCCGCCGCCTAACTGTTTATCTCCCACGTGAATCAAACCATTCAGGAAAGTACCATTCGTTAAAACAACAGATTTTGATCTGATTTCTATTCCTAAAGAAGTTACAACTCCTACAGCTTTATTATTTTCTATTATTAAACTCTTTACCATATCCTGAAAAAAATCAAGATTGGGGGTATTTTCTAATGCATAACGCCATTCTTCTGCAAACAGCATTCTATCATTTTGCGTTCTCGGAGACCACATTGCGGGACCTTTTGAAAGGTTGAGCATCTTAAATTGTATTGCAGATTTATCCGCCACAATTCCGGAATATCCTCCCATAGCGTCAATTTCCCGTACGATCTGTCCTTTTGCGATACCTCCCATTGCGGGGTTGCAGCTCATTTGTCCGATGGTCTGCATATTCATTGTAACCAATAAAGTTTTTGATCCTAAATTGGCAGCAGCAGCGGCAGCTTCACAGCCTGCGTGACCTGCACCGACTACGATTACATCATATATTTCTGAAATCATTTTATTGCTTATTTAAGCCTTACATTTTAAATCCTAATAAATGTTTCACGTGAAACATTGTGTCGAAATGAGCTTAGAATGCTTGTATTCCGTTGTTTTTAGCCCCGATGGTAGCATTTGTTTGAGCTCTTTTTTATTTAAAAAATAAAAAAAGCGAGTGCGGACAGCGGGAAATAGCTCCTAATTATATCTCGCAATATAATAGTCTTCTTTACTTCGCATCTCTATTTCTTGTGCTTCTGTTTTGTCTTTGTATCCACAAAGATGAAGAATCCCATGAGCCAAAACCCGTCTTAATTCTTCCTCATAATTTTTGGATAGGGTAGAAGCATTATCAGAAATGCGCTGCAAAGATACAAAAATCTCGCCGCTTATCGTTTTGCCTTTTACCGAGTCAAAAGTGATGATATCTGTATAATAATCATGCTGCAGATAATCCTGATTTATTTTTAGCAAAAACTCGTCATCGCAGAAGATATAATTGATCTCTCCCAATTTTTTTTCTTCGGCAAAAATGATTTCTTCTAACCATTTTATATATTTTGTATTTACCGAATGCGGTACGTTTTCGTAAAAGAATTGTATCATATTTTTAAAACCAGTGTCCTAAAATGACACTGAATATACCTTTTTGATTATTTTTAAGAGAATGGCTGAAATTAAATTTGATCTGTCCGAACGGAGATTTATATCCAGCGGTGATGCCTAAAGAGCTGTAATTGACCTTTACCGCATCTTCAAAATTAATATCATTTGAAAGATTCGCTAATGAAAAGTTTCCTGTAATAAAATAATTTTTATTGATTCTGAACTGAAGATCATTGGAAATCAAAACGAGATTGTTTGCATTGAGCTGTGCAAAATAAAATCCTGCGAAACTTTTGAAATTAATAATATTTTGTTCAAAAATCCCACCCAGTCTATATTGATAAAAGGGAGGAAGGTTTTCTCCGATCGTTATGCCTCCGTATAAATTTAAATTATAATTAAACTGTTTTGAAAGCGGAATACTGATTCTGATATCTGCTTTTACCTGAACCACTCTTTTATCAACTTCGGATTTTAACAGATCGATTACTTTACCTTCAGCATTCAGATAAAATCCTTTGGTAGGAAAATCTTTGTCATTTTGAGTATCACTTTTAAGAAATACGTAAGGATTTAAAAATCGGCTGTATCTCTTATTGGTGCCATTAATTTCGGCCTCAAAGTAATCATGACTGATTCCTGTACCAATTGCAAATTTATCTCTCCATATCGATTGAATATACACTTCATTCCGCAGCCATTCCCATTTTTCTACATTGACATTATTATCGCCTCTTAAATCAAAGCTCATTCCAGAAGAATAAATTCCAACTCCGGGTATATACCCGTTATCAATAAAATAATTCAGATAGTAGCGCGGTTTATCTCCTACAATAACGTCAAGGGAAAGATTCGAATTTTTAAACAGGAGTCTTTTTGCCGAATAATTCAGCAGCAATCCGGTTTTGAATACTTCATCATAATGAAGGCCAAATTTAAAAAAATGTCTTGCCTCATCTTCTGTTACATACAGCTTCAGAATATTAGTATCGTTTTCTGTAATAATATCGTAATTAATGAAACTGTAATTATTGGTTGCAACCAGTTTATCGATTCCTTTGTTAATGCTTCCATACGTTTGCAATGATGGTAAATGGAGACCCATCTTACCCAAAACATAGTTTTTACCGTAAATTCTGCTTCCAATCAGCTGAATGCTGTCGATCTTGTATACATTAGAATAAACCGGATTTACAGGCTGTCTGAGACGTTCAAAAGAGCGTTTTGGAAGCTGATCTAGTAGCTCTCTATATTTCAGGCCTTCTACATATCCACTGTCGAGAATTTTCTTCTTATCATCGTAACTTGTTGCAGTCATGCCTTTAAGATTAGGCTTTATATTGATATCGGTATATTTATATTGCCGTTTCGTATCCTTATGGATGTTCATATCAATGATCTGATTAAGAATTGCAATAATACTGTTTAAATCTTCTCGTTTTGACAGGTCCTGGTTAAGATCTACTCCAATTACAATATCAATCCCTTTATCTTTTAAAGGTTTTGAAGGATAATTTACGGTCATTGCTCCGTCAATATAAATACTGTCACCGATCTTCACCGGATCCATCAATGAAGGAAAAGCTGAACTCGCCATGATAGACTGTACCAGATCTCCTTTCTCGAAAAGCTGCATATTCCCGCTTTCAAGATTGGTTCCCACGCACATAAAAGGAATTGGAAGTTTTGAAAAATCATCTATGTTTGATACATTTTTAAATAATTCTTTCAGCAGATACACATTTTTCTGTCCGGTGCTGATCGAAGAAGGAAGATTAACCTTACCATTTTTTACAGGAATCGTTAAAAGGTATTTATCTACCGATTTATTAAAAAAAGTGCTTTCTTTACGGGATTTCGGATCGCGGATGAGAGAATAAAAATCAGTATCCATGACGATTTTCTCAATATCTTTTCCGGTGTATCCTGAAGCATACAGACCTCCGATAATTGCACCCATACTGGTTCCGGAGATGTAATCAACCTTTACTCCTAAAGAATCAAGAACTTTTAAAACTCCTACGTGAGCAAAACCTTTAGCACCACCTCCTGCCAAAGAAAGGCCGATTTTCGGATTTTTAGGGATTACCAACCCTTTTTTCACCTGAGAATGGATCATTAACAGCTGAAATAGTAATACAAAGATCAGGAGTTTTTTCATAATTAATCTTTTATATAAATCCGTTTTACACGAGGCGAAATAGAAGTAAGTACTTCGTAAGTGATTGTTTTGCAGTATTCTGCAAATTCTTTTAATGTTGGTTTAGAATTAAAAACAGTTACTATATCTCCTTCTTTTACACCCGTAATGTGATCTACATTTATCATCATCATATCCATACAGATATTTCCAACAATAGGAGCTAATATTTTATGAATTCCTACACTTCCCACTGAGTTTCCGATTAATCTTGGTATTCCGTCTGCATATCCTACCGGTATTGTAGCAATTTTCGTCAGATGATCTGCTTTATATTTCCTGCTATAGCCTACCGATTCTCCTTTTTCAACCAGAGAAATCTGAGAAATGACCGTTTTAAAGCTTACACAGGAATGCAATTGTTTTTGGATTTCAATATTTGATGATTCACCCAACATGCCTATTCCAATTCTTACCATATCATATTGATTATCAGTATAATTTGTAATTCCTGACGAATTTAAGATATGCCGTAAAGGTTGATATCCTAAATTTTTTATCAGATACTCTGAATTCTTTCGGAATTTTTCCAATTGCTGTACCGTAAATTCTTTTTCTTCTGGTACATCAGAAGACGAAAGATGGCTGAAAATACTTTGTACTTTCAGATTTTTATCTTTTAAGCTTTCATATAAATAATCCAGCTCATGTTCTTTAAAACCAAGACGATGCATTCCGGTTTCCAGTTTTATATGAATAGGATATTTTGTATCGTTCCCCGATTTTTGAACAGCTTTATAAAATAAGTCTAAAACTCTTACACTATAGATTTCAGGTTCCAGATTGTACTGAATAATGGCGTCGTAACTGTGCTGTTCAGGATTCATCACTACAATTGGTGTGGTAATGCCTTTTTTCCGAAGCTCAACCCCTTCATCGGCGTATGCAACGCCAAGATAATCAATATGGTGATGCTGCAAAAATTCTGAAACTTCATAACTTCCCAATCCGTAAGCATTAGCTTTTACCATGGCCATCATTTTTGTTTCCGGCCTTAATAAGGACTTATGATAATTGATATTATGAAGAATAGCATTCAGATTAATTTCCAATACCGTATCATGTTTTCTGAGTTCAAGGAGATCTTTAATTTTTTCAATCTCGAACTTCCTTGCTCCTTTTAATAAAATAACCTGGTTTTCAATATCTGTAAGATATTTACTGTCAATCAGTTCGTAAGTATCATTAAAAGTAAAAGTTGCACCATTGAAAAACTTTTTGAACTGGGTAATTTCTTCACCAATCAAAAAAACGGAATCAAAATTCTGCTCATTGACCAATTCTGAAACTTCCTCATATAATTCTTCAGATTTAGAATTTACCCCGATAATATCGGTTAACACCAAAGATTTTTTAGGCTTATTGTATTCTTTGAGAAATTGCAGAGCGGTTTTTAAAGAGTCTAAATCGAGGTTAAAGGAATCATTGACAATAATATTGTTTTTTATGCCTTCAATAGCTTCTAAGCGCATCTCTACGGCTTTCAGTGCATTAATTTTATCTACAATCTTTGTATTATCGATGTGCAATACCTTTAAAACGGTAAATAATGCGAGAACATTGGTAAGGGTAGCTTCATCTCTTTGATGTACCGGAAGACGTATTTCCTCATTATGATAGGCGATAATGAGATCTTCTTCCTTTGAAATTGTATTTTTAATATAAACGTCATTCGATTCTTTAAAACCGTACGAAATTAATTTTCTGCCTGAATACAGCTGCTGTATTTTATTCTCCGTCAATGAGTTATCTCCATTATAAATAATAATTTCAGAGCGTTTGAAAAGCTGTATTTTTTCATCAATCAGCTCTTCTTCCGATTTAAAATTGGCGGAATGAGCCGTACCGATATGGGTCAATAATCCGATTTTGGGATGGAAAATTTCTTCCAGGTTTTGCATTTCGAAAGGCTGCGAAATCCCGGCTTCAAAGATTCCCAATTGGTGGTTTGTATTGATTTGAAGAAGAGAAAGAGGAAGCCCGATTTGAGAATTAAAACTTTTGGGGCTTTTGACTGTAGAATATTCGTTCCACAGACATTGGTATAGCCATTCTTTAAGAATCGTTTTCCCATTGCTTCCGGTAATCCCGATTGATTTTAAATGAGAATGCTCAAAGTGGTATTTTGCTAAATTTTGAAGAAAGGTTATTGCATTTTCTACAATAATCCAGGTGATATTTATAAATTTAGGATCATAATGCTCTGCAATGATTACCGTAATACCACGATCAATGGCAGATTCAACAAATTTTTCGCCGGAATTTTTTTTGGTATTAATAGCAATAAAAGCAGTATTTTTTGTTGAATAAATAATCCTGCTGTCAAAAGCAATATTTTTGACCACCGTCGTTGTATCTCCAATGACTTTCGCACGGGTGATTTCTGCAATTTGTTGTACTGTATAATTCATTAATTCCCTTCTGCTAATTTTTATAGAATAATGTGATCAATATTACTTAATCTTAGATTAATCCGTTTTTCTTTAAAAGTACCTCATCAATAAAAACACGTCTGCTTACGGCTTCATAACTCTCCGTTTCACCGAGTTCTACCAGATTATTTCCTGGTGAAGTTCTCATCGAATAATTGGCAAGATTTCCGGTCCTTTTGCAGATCGCATGCACTTTGGTTACATATTCTGCAGTAGCCATCAGATTCGGCATCGGACCGAAAGGACGTCCTAAGAAATCCATATCCAGACCGGCAATGACAACTCTAATACCATTGTTAGCCAGTTGATTAGCGATTTCTACAATGCTTTCATCAAAAAACTGGGCTTCATCAATCCCTACAACATCACAATTGGATCCCAGTAAAATAATTTCATTGGGGTTTTCTACCGCGGTGCTTCGGATTTTATTTTTATTGTGCGACACGACATCATCATCAGAATACCTTGTATCTGTTTTAGGTTTAAAAATTTCAACATTTTGTCCCGCCATTTCAGCTCTTCTGAGTCTCCGGATCAACTCTTCGGTTTTTCCGGAAAACATAGAGCCACAAATAACTTCCATCCAACCGCTTTGTTTGGAATGATTAATTGTATTTTCTAAAAACATTTGTTATTTTAGCCGTAATATTTTAACATCAAAAGTAAGCAATTTTAATAAGATTCTTCTATGCAGAACATCCAAGATTTAAAGGACAGGATTTTTTTTGAATCCAAGAATATCCTCAGTATTCTGGGCAAAACAAACAATGTTGACGACCTACTTTCTAAGCAGAATCTTATCGATGAGCTTACCGAAAGAGTATCTTTCCTGCAGCAGCTGGAAAATAAGATCCATTATTATCAGCACGAAGCCACACCGCTATCCGGAGTTTTGGAAGATGAGTCTTCACCTTCAGTCACGCAGCATTTTTCTGTAAACGTCACCGAAGAGGAAGCTCTATTTAACAATGCGCTGAACGAAATTGAAAATAAAAATCAATTTTCAAATGATGTGATGGAAGAAGAAGCTATTTTTAATAATCAATTGAATGAAATTGTTGAAAATGAATTCCATGAAAACATTGTCACTTTAGCAGAAGAACATTCCGAAATACCTGAAACAGATTCTGACCAAAATGGGGAATCTGAGAATTTTGAAAACGAAAATTCTGATTTTGATCTTCAAATGAGCGAAATAGATGAAGAAGAAACTTCAAAACAGCAGGACCGCGTTTTAAGCTTCATTGATGAAGAAAGAGTTCTGGAAAATGCTGAGCCTGAAGATGATGAAATGGTTTCTGAAGAAATTTTTGGTGATCAGGTAACTGAAGAAGAAGCGATCTTCAATAACCAGCTGAATGAAATAGATGATGTAAATGGTACAGATTCCGAAAATGAAGAAATAGAAAAGAAAGATTCAGATCAAAAACAAGATCATTCAATTGATATGGACGCATCGGGTTTTGAAGATGAGATGTTGATTGAAGAATCTGAAAATGAATATATTTCAACAGATTTCACCCACGATGAAATCGCTACGGAAAATTCGAATGTGGATCATATTCTGGCAGATATCAAGAAAACCGGCGATGAGTTTTCGGAAGAAAAAACACAGGATTCTGACCGACGAAAAATCGTAGAAATCGATAAACCTTTACCTGAAACGGGTAAAGACATACCGCCTTCTGATGAAAGTTTTGAAAATCTCGATACCTATAATCAGGAAAAAAAGATAAAACTTGCCAATATAAAAGGGCTTAAAACTATTCAGACTTTATTTGATGATGATCCTCTGGATAGAGAAATTCCCAAACAAAAAACAGAATCAACCATAAAAGAAGACACCGGAAGCCTGCTGAAAACCAATATTCCTACCGGTTACATGGAAGCTGAAAAGCAAAAGCAGGAATTCAGGCTGGATCTTAATGACAGAATGGCTTTTACAAAAATGCTGTTTAATGGAAGCCAGACTGATCTCAATCAGGCGGTGTCCGAACTGAACCGATGCAGAAATCTTGAAGAAGCCAAAGAATATCTGAGCGATTTGTATTACGACCGAAAATGGAATAAAGTAGACGAATACGCGCAGAGATTATGGGTATTGGTAGAAAATAAATTCTTATAATTTTGAGCAGAATCCAAATTTTAAGAAGAAAGATTGATAAAAAAACTCTTGTCACTTATCTTCTGTTTATTCTCTTTTTTGTTTTTATTAATTTTTATTTACAACCTTTAATAAAAAAAGAATATTTACCGATAGAAATTAAAAGATTTGATGAAAATATTTCTTGGAAAATATATGTAGTAATTTGCAGTAGCATACTTTTATCAATTTTAATATTTAAAGCTAAAACACTTCAATCTAAAGGTGAAGCAATTCTTGGTTTTTTGTTTATAGTTATTTTTTCATTCTTTTTTTTCACAAAAATTATTACAAATATCTCGTTATATATTAATCAGTTATTGATTAAAGGAAAAGAAAAAGAAGTATTTGTCGTTCATGTCGAAAGTTTAGAAAATAAAAAATATATGCATCTTTCAGGAAATAAAAATTTTATTAATGATTCTGACCATAAAAATTTAGGAAAAATTGATGAAATAAGAAATAAAAACGGACTAAAGCCTTTAAATGAAATCTATAATCGTGATACGATAAATATTGTTTTTAGAAAAGGATTATTTGGTTTCAAATATTTAAAATAAAATGTCAGGAATCCTATATTTTGTTCCCACTCCGGTCGGGAACCTGGATGATATGACTTTCAGAGCTGTCAAAGTCCTGAAAGAAGTTGATTATATTCTCTGTGAAGATACCAGAACTTCCGGAATACTATTAAAGCACTACGAAATTTCAAAGCCTCTAAAATCGTATCATTTACACAATGAGCATCACGCAACCGAAAAAGTAATCGCAGATCTTAAAAGCGGTCAGAATATTGCCATCATCACCGATGCAGGAACACCCGGAATTTCAGATCCCGGCTATTTGCTGGCCAATGCAGGCGCAGAACAGGACATCGAAATGATCTGCCTTCCAGGAGCAACAGCTCTTATTCCTGCACTGGTGGTTTCCGGATTACCCAATAATGAGTTTTTATTTGCCGGCTTTCTTCCACAGAAAAAAGGAAGACAAACGAGACTGAAACAGCTTGCAGAAGAGAAAAAAACCATTGTTTTGTATGAAAGCCCACATAAAATCAATACGACTTTAGAGCAGATCAAAGAATTTTTCGGGGAAGAAACAAGAGCAAGCCTGAGCCGGGAAATTTCAAAAAAGTTTGAAGAAACCAAAAGAGGAACCATTGCAGAATTGATTGAGTTTTCTCAAAGTAAAACGCTAAAAGGAGAGATTGTTTTGATTGTGAATAATGCGATGCATCAAAAGCAGGATAAAACCGAAAAATAAAATCACTATGACTCAAATCATTTCGTACCCGCCAATTTGTAATATCTTTGCATACGATTGTACTTGAAGCATACGATTACATTAAACAAATAATCATTTAGATATATGAAACTATTAGAAGGAAAAGTAGCACTTATTACCGGAGCTACAAGGGGAATCGGGAAAGGAATTGCTGAAATTTTCGCGCAACAGGGCGCTAAAGTAGCATTTACCTATGCCGGTTCTGTGGAAAAAGCGAAAGAATTAGAAACTGCTTTACGTTCTGTAACTCAAATTAAAGGATATCAGTCTGATGCTTCAGATTACGATGCGGCGCAAAAATTAGTGGAAGAAGTAATGGCTGAATTTGGCAAAATTGATATTTTGGTCAATAATGCCGGAATTACCAAAGACAACCTGTTGATGAGAATGTCAAAAGACGATTGGGATACAATTATCAAAGTGAATTTAGATTCCGTGTTTAACCTTACCAAAGCGGTGATAAAGCCGATGATGAAGGCGAAATCAGGGTCTATTATCAATATGACTTCTGTGGTAGGAGTAAAAGGAAATGCAGGACAGGCCAATTATGCGGCTTCCAAAGCCGGAGTGATTGGTTTTACCAAATCTGTCGCGTTGGAATTAGGCTCCAGAAATATTCGTTGTAATGCTATTGCTCCGGGATTTATTGAAACGGAAATGACAGCTGCTTTAGACGAAAAAACAGTTCAGGGATGGAGAGATGGGATTCCTTTGAAAAGAGGAGGTCAGCCGGAAGATGTAGCCAATGCGTGTGTGTTTTTTGGAAGCGAAATGTCTTCTTATATTTCCGGGCAGGTATTGAATGTAGACGGCGGAATGCTTACATAAAAAAATAATTTTTTTAAATATAAATCCCTTTCATAACTTATGAAAGGGATTTTTTTGTTTAATCATTAAAAACCTGGTTCTCCTGCTCCTGAACTCTTATAAAAGTTGTCCTTTTTGATAATTCTTTCAGCTTTGAAGCACCAATATACGTGCAGGTTGACCGCACCCCTCCAAGAATATCTTTTACCGTTTCCGATACAGGTCCTTTATAAACCGCTTTTACCGTTTTGCCTTCAGACGCTCTGTATTCTGCAACGCCACCTGAATGTTTATCCATCGCGGTTTTAGAGCTCATCCCATAGAAAAGGCGGTATTTTTTACCATTTTCTTCAATAATTTCTCCGCCGCTTTCATCATGTCCCGCAAGCATTCCGCCGAGCATCACAAAATCTGCGCCGCCGCCAAATGCTTTAGCAACATCTCCTGGAACTTTACAGCCGCCGTCTGCAATAATATGGCCTTGCAACCCATGAGCCGCGTCCGCACATTCGATAATGGCAGAAAGCTGAGGATAACCCACTCCGGTTTTTACACGCGTTGTACAAACGGAACCGGGACCAATTCCCACTTTGATAATATCTGCACCTACCAGAAGCAGCTCTTCCACCATTTCTCCCGTTACCACGTTTCCGGCGATGATAATTTTGTCGGGAAAATTAGCTCTCGCCTTCTTTACAAATTGTACAAAGTGTTCAGAATATCCATTGGCCACATCGATACACAGAAACTCTATTTTGGGATGCAGGTCAAGAATTGTTTTTATTTTTTCTTCATCTGCCTTTCCGGTTCCGGTACTCAGCGCAATATACTGATGAATGCTTTCCGGCTGGCTGTCCAAAAACTGATTCCATTCTTCAACAGAATAATGTTTATGTATGGCTGTGATAATCTTATCTTTAGCTAATTCTGCCGCCATTTCAAAAGTTCCCACCGTATCCATATTGGCCGCGATAATAGGAACGCCGCTCCATTTTTTTTGAGTATGTCTGAAGGTAAATGTTCTTTCCAGATCAACTTCAGACCGGGATTGTAAGGTAGATCGTTTCGGACGGAACATTACATCCTTAAATCCCAGTTTGATATCATTTTCTATTCGCATATTGTGTAGTGATTATTTATTATACTTAAAATTAATAATTAATCTTAAATATAGTACTTTTGAAGGGATGGATTTTCCTGTTACTTTTGATATATTCGGTAAAACAATACTTGCGCATCCTGTTTTTGAAACTGTCGGGATATTTATAGCCATGCGTTATTATTTTTTTCTTAAAAGAAAATCACCGGAAAAAATGTCTTTCAATGTTTCTGCTGCCATACTGATCGGGGCTACGGCAGGTGCACTATTGGGCTCAAAACTGATTGGGAATTTAGAAAATCCGCATGCATTATTTGAAAATTTCAGTTTTAAAAGATTCTGGACCAATAATACGATTGTGGGCGGACTTGCTTTTGGATTGATAGGCGTTGAAATCGCAAAAAAGATCGTCGATCATAAAAAAAGCACCGGAGATCTGATCGTTTTTCCTTTGATTTTAGCAATCATTATTGGCAGAATCGGTTGTTTTTTTACAGGAGTGTATGAAGAAACATATGGTTTACCGACAGATTCCATATTCGGAATGCATCTCGGCGATCAGTATCTGAGACATCCCGTTGCTTTGTATGAAATTGCTTTTTTACTCTTTATGGCGTTTGAACTGAAAATGATTTCACGAAAAAATAAGTATGTTTCCGGATTCTTATTCCAGTTATTTATGCTCAGTTATTTTAGTTTCAGGTTTCTTTTAGATTTTATCAAGCCTAAAATTGAAATCCTCGGAAATTTAGGAACTATTCAGCTGGTTTGTCTTTCAGTGATTATGTATTACATTTATAAAATTAAAAGCAGTACCGTTTTGCTTCAGCATCAAAAAATTTAAATATGAAAATGCTTACACTTTTGGAAGTTGGTGGATTAGAAGGTTTAGTCGCCATCATTATTCTGATCATTATTTTTGTGGCGGCTTCCGTCTCTTTCATGTTAACAATGATTATAAAAATATGGTATGAAAATAATGACGGCCGAAAGTTTTCTAAAAAACAGTTTTGGATGACGATGCTTATTTCCATGTTAATCTGCGGATTGATAAGCGGAGTTGTATGTGGAGGAATGTAAAAAAAAGAAATTATGCCGGTAAGAAATTATACCTATTACGATTATACCATCAGTCTCTGTCCGCAATGCCTGAAAAGAGTGGGAGCTAAAATTATCATCGAAGATGAAGCGGTTTTTATGACCAAAAGGTGTCCCGATCACGGTTTTTTTAAAACGATGATTGCTTCAGACGTCCAGTATTACAAAAATATCAGAAATTACAATAAAGCCTCTGAAATGCCTGTTCATTTCGGAACAGATGTAGAATACGGCTGTCCTTACGATTGTGGCTTATGTGTTGATCATGAGCAACATAGCTGCCTTTCTATTGTAGAAGTGACCGATCGCTGTAATCTTACCTGTCCCACTTGTTACGCCATGTCTTCTCCTCATTACGGAAATCACAGGAGCCTGGAACACATTGAGGCCATGTTTGATACGATCGTTGAAAACGAAGGCGAACCAGATGTTGTTCAGATCAGTGGTGGCGAACCGACCATTCATCCGGAATTTTTTAAAATTATGGATATTGCCAAAACAAAACCGATTAAACATCTTATGCTGAATACCAACGGAATAAGAATTGCCAATGATCCCGGTTTTGCTGAGAAACTCGCAACCTATGCTCCGGAATTTGAAATTTACCTGCAGTTTGATTCTTTTAAACCGGAAGTTTTAGAAGATTTCAGGGGGAAAGATCTGACCAATGTCCGCATGAAAGCGTTGGAAAAATTAAATGAACTCAATCTTTCCACCACACTCGTTATTGTTCTTCAGAAAGGTAAAAATATTGACGAGATCGGGAAGCTGATTGAATTTGCCTTAAAACAAAAATGTGTCCGCGGAATTACATTCCAGCCGGTGGAAGTAGCCGGAAGAAACCGGGAAGATTCTGCTCACGAAAAAATTACGCTGACAGAAGTACGCCAGGAAATCCTTAATCAGTTTCCGTTGCTGAATGCAGATGATATTATTCCGGTTCCGTGTAACCCGGACTGTTTGGCAATGGGCTATATTTTAAAACTGGAAGGGGAAACCATACCGCTTACACGATATATCAATCCGGCAGATTTGTTGAATAACGAAACTAAAAATACGATTGTGTATGAGCAGGAGAAAGGTTTGCAGATGCAGCTTTTAGATATTTTCAGCACCGGAATTTCTGTTGATCAGGTACAGCCGAAAGTGAATCAGTTGTTATGCTGTCTTCCGGAAGTTTCTGCGCCGAATTTAGATTATGACAATCTTTTTAGAATTATTATTATGAATTTTATGGATGCACATGATTTTGATGTGCGTGCTGTAAAAAAATCCTGCGTCCATATTGTGAATAAAGATTTAAAATTGATTCCTTTTGAAACGATGAACCTTTTTTACCGTGATGATAAAATAAAGTATCTGGAGGAATTGAGAAGGGATGATAAGATTTTGTTTTAAATAGATGAAATCGAAAAATATTCTTTTTGCAACTTTGATTTTCTTTTGTGCCATTTCATGCACAAATCGTATTGCATTTAATAATATTGATAATTTTTGTGGACAAGATTCAATTAGAATTTTTTATACGAGAAAAAAGAATGCTATTAAATATCGCGATTTCTCTTTTGTTTTTCGTTCAGGAATTAAGGATACGATTCAAGTAACATATGAAGATCAAATTGTTAGAAAGTTTGTAGATAATGAATTACAAGATGATCACAATCTCCAGTTTTTTACTTTTAAAATCAATAAAGATTCTTTGGTCAGAGTATCCATAGGAAATGAAAATTATTGTTTTAAAATCAATAATACGTTTTATTATTATGATTTTATTAAAAGAAAAGGAATTCTTGAGGTTTATGCAGATGGACTGCGAAATAGGAATTTTGAATAAATCTATAAAGAATTGCTTAAAAGAAAGTCACACAGATTTTGCAGGCTTTTGAAATAATTTCTCTATTAATAATTTTAATTTAAAACGACATAGGAATTTCACAACCGAAACAGCAGCTGCACAAAACCGCTTTCAGCAGCTGTAGCATTAGTTTAGGCCTCTTTTAAAACTACAAAAAGTAAAATTTTGAATCGTATCAAATGGTGTTTTATGATCTTCGTTTATACATTCCAATTTTTCAAATCCATTTCTCATGACTTCTGTAAGAGCATCTTCACTATATTGTTTTATCTCCAAACCGCTACATTTTTTAGGACCATTTTCTGAAAAAGTTCCGACTACTAAGTAACCAGTAACAGATTTTTTTGCTATTGAAATGTAGCTATCGATTTGTTCTTTGAATGTTAAAAAATGAAATGCAGCTCTATCGTGCCAAACATCAAACTTTTCAACGGGTTTAAAATCCAAAATATCAGATTCTACCCAATTTATTTTCTCGCCTTTTTTGCCCAATCTTTTTTGTGCTTTTTCTAATGCTGCTCTCGAGATATCTAAAACTGTAATATTTTCGAAACCTTGCTCTATTAAAAAATCTACAAGCTTGCTGTCTCCACCGCCAATATCAATGATTTTTGCACTCTTATCTAAGTTAAAAGTTTTGATAAACTCGATTGATATTTTTGGAACTTCTTGCGTCCAACTAACCTGTTCTGGGTTTTTAGTTTCATAGACAGTTTCCCAATGTTTCTTATTTTCATTCATACATCTTGTTCTTTATGCGCAACCTAAGCGGTTGCCACCAACGGTCAATTTGTGCAGGTTTGGGAATTTTAGGATTATTTTAATTTTTAGCTTTCAGATTCCAAGTCTTGCCCAGAAGCTTCGGGATTGATTTTTTATTTTAAGATAAAAGAATAATTTCTTTTAATTAAATTTCATCACTTCTTCCAAAGTCTTCATATATTCATACGCCGTTAAATCAAACTTCACAGGTACAATTGAAATATATCCATTGGCTAAAGCCGTTTCATCAGCATCTTCAGACTCATCCATATTGTTGAAATACCCGGTAAGCCAGTAATATTTTTTTCCGTGCGGGTTCACTCTTTCATCAAAACTTTCTTCCCATTTTGCATTCGCCTGCTTGCAGACTTTTACTCCTTTTATTTCTTCTTTGGTAAGTTTCGGAATATTGACGTTTAAAACAATTCCTTTCGGCATCGGGTTTTCCAGCGTTCTTTTGACAATTTTCTGAATATATTCTTTAGCCTGGGTAAAATCTGCTTCCCAGCTAAAATCCTGCAAAGAAAAACCAATTGAAGGAAGCCCTTCTACACCGCCTTCTACTGCTGCAGACATCGTCCCGGAGTAGATTACATTGATGGACGAATTGGCACCGTGGTTAATCCCGGAAACTACAAGATCCGGCCTTCTTGGCAAAATTTTATCAAGAGCCATTTTTACACAGTCTACAGGAGTTCCGCTACATGAAAAATCGGTCTGCGGACCTTCAAGATGAACTTCTTCATAGCTTAGCGTAGAATTTATGGTAATAGCATGGCCTTTACCGCTTTGCGGAGAATTAGGCGCCACTACAATTACGTCTCCTATTTCGTTCATAAACTCTACAAGATTTCTGATACCGGGAGCTGTAATACCATCGTCATTTGTTACCAGAATAAGGGGTCTTTCCATAAAAAATTTTAATTTTAACAAAAATACTTAAATCTATCTGATAATTGTAAATAAGGTATTAAATTTGATAGTTTGTAACAGTTATTTAATTACAACTACTAATTCATATACTTTTAAAAAAATAATAAATATACATTGCCGATTTATGTGGAAAAATTTCAAACTCAATAAATTTTTACTCCTGATTCCATTAACAAGTCTTATATTTTGCTTCAATTCGCCGAAGAATGATGATGAAAAAATGCAGACGATAATGGTAAGCGTTAAAAACACACTTTCTTACTTACATTACAGCCCGAAACCCATTAATGATGCCTACTCAAAAGATGTGTATAAGCACTATTTCGAATTGGTAGATCCGGGGAAAAGATATTTTCTGCAGTCGGATATGGATGAATTCAGCAAGCATGAAACCAAGCTGGATGATTATCTGAATCTGGGAGACCTTTCTTTTTATAAACTCACGATTGACAGATTATACCAAAGAGTAGACGAAATCGATAAAATTACCCAGGAAATTTTCGATAAACCTATCAATTTAGAGGAAGACGAAACTTTGGTTCTTGAGCCGAAACTTAAAAAAGTTCCTGCCAATAAACAAGAGCAGTATAATGAGTGGAAAAAATTCATCAAATACAATATTCTTCAGGAGATTGAATCGATGAACAGCAAAGAAGATGCTCAGAAAGAGAAAAAAGATTCTGTACAGAAATACAACCTCAAAGACACCATTAAATTGGAAATTCTTACGCCTCAGCAAAAGATGACAAAAGCGACTGATGAAGTGAAAGATCTTGTAAAAGAGACCTTTACAAGGTTTAAGAAAAGAAAAAAGATGGATTGGTTTACCGTATATATGAATGCATATACTGAAGTTTTTGATCCTCATACGAATTATTATTCTCCTAAGGATAAAGAAGATTTCGATACCCAGTTTGCAGGAAAAGTAATCGGAATCGGAGCTTTGATTCAGGAGAAAAAGGGCTATCTCTATCTTGGTGCTTTGACGATTGGTGCACCTGCCTGGAAATCAAAACAGCTTTCAGAGGGCGATAAGATTTTAAAAGTAAGGTCCAAGCCAAAAGAAGACGCCGTAAATGTGGTAGGAATGCTTTCTGATGAAGCCGTACGTTTAATTAGAGGCGAAAAAGGAACTCCGGTTACCTTAACCGTTCAGAAAAAAGACGGAACTATCAAAGATGTGACTATGATTCGCGAAGAAGTTGCCATTGAAGATACTTTTGCGAAAAGCATTATTGTAGATTCTCCGAATGGTAAAAAATACGGATTTATTAATTTGCCGGGTTTCAACGCAGATTTTGAAGATACAAAAGGAAGAAACGCTTCTGATGATATTAAAAATGAAATCATTAAGCTTAAAGCGCAAGGAATTGAAGGTATTATCTTAGACCTTAGAAATAATGGTGGCGGTTCTTTAACAGAAGTGGGAGACATCATGGGTCTTTTTATGGATGCAGGTCCTTACGTACAGGTAAAAGACGGCAACGGAAAAATCCAGACGCTGAAAAACAAGCAGGAAGCTCCGATATGGACAGGTCCTTTGGTAATTATGCAAAACGAGCTTTCAGCTTCCGCTTCCGAGATTTTAGCAGGCGTAATGCAGGATTACGGAAGAGCGGTTATCATCGGTTCGCCTCAGTCTTTCGGAAAAGGGACGGTTCAGACGTTTGTAGACCTCAACAGGTTTTTAAATACAGAAGATGATTTTGGATCTTTAAAATTAACGATTCAGAAGTTCTACAGAATCACCGGAGAATCAAACCAGAGAAAAGGGATTGTTTCTGATATTCAGATGAAAGATTTCTTCACCTACGCAGAAGTAGGAGAGCGATATGATGATTTTGCATTGGCTTGGGACAAAATCCCTACGGCTAAATTCCAGAAACTCAATTACTTCGATACCAAAGCTTTAGAAAGAGCAAGTGCAAGCAGAATGGCAAAAAATTCAAACTACCAGTTATTGCTGGAATCTGCACAATGGAGAGAGCAATTGGATAAAGAAGAAACCATTACGCTGAACATCAATAAGTTTAATGATCTGATGAAGCAGAGAAAAGCACAGATCGAAAAATTCAAAGCCCTGACAAAATTTGAAAACGGATTGAAATTTACGATGTTCCCAAGTGAAATCGAGAGGGAGAAAAAAGACGAAGCATTCAAGAAAAAATCTGAAATGTGGGTCAAAAATCTTAAAAAAGACACTTACCTTCAGGAAGCAATGAATATTATTGCGGAAATGAAGACCAAGGCATAATAAAAAAGCCGCTCATTTTTGAGCGGCTTTTTTATTTTAAATCAATTTATTTAATTTCAATACATCCTACTCTTCCACCGGCATTACCGGTTGGCTGAGTATGGAAATCGTCTGCCGCAGCGTGTACGATCATTCCTTTTCCGATAATATTTTTAGATTCATCGGTACATCCAAGACACCATTTATCAGTTTTAAAAGTTAAAGTAGCCTTTCCGCTTTCATCGGCAACCAAATTTCCGATATCTCCCATATGAAAATGCTCATTTCCCCATTTTCCATGGTCATTTTTACTTGGGTTCCAGTGTCCGCCGGTAGAGGTACCGTCCGGAGCAGAGCAGTCGCCTTTTTCATGAATGTGTACCGCATGAATTCCCGGAGTTAAATTGGTAACTTCAAGTTTCATCATCACTTCATTTCCTTTTTGGATAAATTTTGCCGTACCGCCGGTTTGCGTATTGCTTTTAGGCATAATACTGTACATTTTTCCTGTGCCGCAAGAAGCAGCCGCTAATGCGCATCCTGCAAGAAGGGTTATGGTCTGTAATTTCATGTTTTAATTTTAAATGATTATGATGGTATAAAGTTAATTAAAGATTCCTGAACATGAATCATAAATCGCTCAAGCCTTTGCACTTTTATGAATTTGAAAGCTGCGGATGACGGTTCAGGAGTAAAATAGTTCCGTTCAGTTAAAAAAATTAAGTAAACTGAAAATTTCGTTTTATTTTTGAACCGAAATTAAAACTATGAAAACGCAAACGAAAACACTGTTATTTCTTACCTTTTTTCTGTCTTTTTTGGGCTACTCTCAAATAAAGATTTCAGGGAAAGTAAGTTTCAAAAACAAGGGCATTAAAGACGTAAATGTTACCTTGAAAGACACTTATGACGGAGCTACTACAGATTCTGAAGGCAATTTTTCTTTTGAAACAGCAGAAAAAGGGTCGCATACTTTAATTTTTGTTCACCCCAAATATACTGAGGTTGAAAAAGCAATCGCCATTGCAGATCAGGATGTTGCCGTAAATGCCGAATTAAAAGAGCAGATCAATGAAATTGATGCTGTAGTGGTTTCTGCAGGCTCTATTGAGGCAAGCGACAAAAAAAGAGCTACCGCTTTGCTTACGCCCATCGATATTTATACCACAGCCGGAGCTGATGGACAGATTTCTTCTGCCTTAAATTACCTTCCCGGCGTACAGAAAGTAGGGGAAACCGAAGGTTTATTCGTGCGCGGCGGTACAGGTACAGAATCTAAGATTTTTATGGACGGAGCTTTGATCAACAATTATTTTTCCAGTTCTATACCCGGAATCGCCGGAAGAGACCGTTTTAATACTTCTCTTTTCAAAGGAAATATTTTTTCAAGCGGTGGATATTCTGCGTTGTATGGGCAGGCTCTTTCCGGGGCTTTAATGCTGGAAAGTGTAGATCTTCCGGATCAGAGTTCCTATGATTTCGGAGTTTCCCCCATATTTTTAAATGCAGGATTTCAAAAGCTGAGCGATAACAAAAATTATTCTTATGGCGCCACTTTAGGATATTCTAACCTGAATCTTATGAAAGAAGTATTCAATTTTAATACAAACTTTATGGATGCTCCTGCAGGAATTAACGGGGATCTGAATTTTAGAATTAAAACAAAATCCGGTGGATTTATAAAATATTACGGAATGTTTGATACCAATACAATGGGGGTGAAAACAGAAAGCCTTGAGCCGGAATATGATTTTTCTTTAATCAGGTTAAAAGGAAAAAACACGTATCATAATCTATCATTCAAACAAAAATTTGGGAAATATCTTCTTAATACAGTAGCTTCCTATTCCTACAATCAGTCAGACCTTAATTTTTCTACTGAAAAAAATCAGTTGGAATCTGAAAAAACACAATTAAAAACCGACGGCAATTATATTAACTTTAAGGCGGTGATCGATCGGAAAATTAACAAGATCAGTGCTTTGCGAGGAGGTTTGGAATTTAACAGTGCTTCCGAAGGCCTTACTTTCGGGCAGGTTTCCAAAAACTACCAGGATTTGATTTCTGCGGCTTTTGTAGAGACAGATTTGGGCTTCAGCAATCAGTTATCGGCAAAAATAGGGGTAAGAGCCGAAAACTCATCTTATCTGAATAAGAATAATATTGCCCCACGTTTCGCTTTGGCTTATCGTTTTGCGAAAGACTGGACCACTTCTTTTGCCTACGGATTATTTTATCAGAATCCTGAAAGCAAATACATCAATTCATCTGCAAAGCTGGGTTTTCAGCAATCACAGCACTACATTTTTCAGGTGCAGCGATCTACAGAAGGAAGAAGTCTGCGGTTTGAAGCTTTTTACAAAAAATATGATGATTTGATTAAAACACGGAATATCGTACCGGATTCTGATCAGAATCAGCAGGTGCAGGCTGCTTTCAATAATGACGGATATGGTTTTGCGAAAGGATTGGAGCTGTTCTGGAGAGATAAAAAAACATTTGAAAATATCGATTATTGGATCAGCTATTCATTTTTAGATTCCAAAAGAAACTTTCTGAATTATCCGGTAAGCCTGAAGCCAAATTTTGCCGCAGAGCATACCATTTCCGCAGTTGCCAAAAGATTTATCCCAGAATGGAAAACAGGAATCAACCTTTCTTATACCTACGCTAAAGGAAGACCTTATTACGATATTGTTACTGAAAACGATCGGAATGTGATAAGAACCGAAGGCAGACTGAAAGATTACAATGCGCTGAACCTCAGCTTCAATTATCTCCCGAATTTGGGTAAAAAAGATGCTAAGGCATTTACCATATTTGTGTTGAGCATTTCTAATGTTTTAGGAAATAAAAATGTCTACGGGTACAATTTTTCACAAACCGGATCTAGAAGCTCTACTGTGGTTCCGCCGGTGAATACTTTTGTTTTCGTAGGAATGTTTATCAGTTTCGGAGTCGATAAAACACAGGATGCGATTAATAATAACCTTTAAACCTCAATAAAATATCTATATTTATTAAAAAATAACTTAAAATTTAAAATTATGAAAAAAAACCTATTCAGTTTTGCTTTAGTATGTATGAGCCTGTTTTCATTTGCTCAGGCTGGTTATGAAAAAGTAATGTCAGAAAAAATAGCTAAAATCGAAGTATGCAAGACGCCGGAAGATTTTCAAACGTTGGCCAATGATTTTCAGAGAATTGCCGATAAAGAAGAAGATAAATGGCAGCCCAGTTATTACACTGCTTTTTCCTATATTCAAAAAGGCAGAGTCTTGATGAGAGAAGGCAAGATGCAGGAACTGGATGATGTTTCGGATCAGGCGCAAAAGTATATTGACATGGCCGAAAGTGTAGAAAAAGGGAATTCTGAAATCCATTTGCTGCAAAAAATGGTCTATTCATTAAAAATGATGGTCAATCCACAGGGAAGGTATATGACTTTCGGGACCAAAGCCCAGGAAGAATTGGCGATTGCCGAAAAACTGAATCCGGAAAATCCGAGAGTGGCTCTGATCAAAGCAGAAGATACCTATTTTACGCCGGAACAATACGGAGGCAGCAAAGAAAAGGGAATGGAGCAGTTTAAAATGGCCCTTGAAAAATTCAATACTTTTAAACCGAAAACTGCCCTGGATCCTAATTGGGGTAAATCAGAAGCCAAATATTTTATAGGAATGACCTCATCATCCGCAAAATAGCAGTAACCGATCAAAATACAAACCTTTCTTGCCGGAAAGGTTTTTCTATTCCCTTTCGGGAAACGAAAATAACAGTTCAGTCAAAAAAAAGACGGGCGCTTCTCAAAATCAATTAATTTTGAACCAGAAAATAGATTATGAAAAGAAAAAACATCATCATACTGCTTTGGATTTCTCTGGCAACAGCCATATTCTTCTTTGTGTTTTTTACCGGTGATAAAACCTTTTATAATTTTTTACTGAGCCTTATCATTTCTTGTATGTATTCATTTTTAATAGGGGCCGGAAATGGGATGATTAACGACTTTCTGAACAAAAGGCTGCCTTGGTCTGAAGCTACAACTAAACGAGCCGTGATCAGTATCATTTCTATACTAATTATCAACAGTATTCTGGTATATTTCTGCAATTACATCAATTTTGTCGTTTTTCAGAAAAATGCTACACCAGAAGAGTTTTTTGCAGGGAAATACAATTTTATCAATTGGTTTATGATCAATATTGCGTTGTTGATTTCTGCGTTTCTTCATGCAAAAGGTTTTATGGAAGAGCTCAAAAAATCTTCCCGAAAAGAAGTGGTAGAGCAGAAACTGATTGCAAAATCGGCCAATGCACAGTTTGAAAGCCTTAAAAACCAGCTTGATCCGCATTTTCTTTTTAATTCTTTAAATGTTTTAAGTTCTTTAATTGATGAAAATCCGGCTCAGGCGCAGAAGTTTACCGCCTCAATGTCAAAGATTTACAGGTATGTTCTGGAGCAGAAAGATAAAGAGCTTGTAACGGTGGAAGACGAAATAGAATTTGCAAAAACCTATTGCGATCTTTTAAAAACAAGATTTGAAGACAGTGTGGATTTTGAATTTAATGTAAAAAAAGAAGAGTATAAAAAATTCGTCGTTCCGCTTTCTCTTCAGCTTCTTTTGGAAAATTGCATCAAACATAATTTTGCTACTTCATCCAGGCCGCTTCTGATAAAAGTGTTTTCTGAAAACGATATTTTATGCATCGAAAATAACTTGCAGGTAAGAGAGCAAATGAAAGAAAGCGCAGGGATTGGCCTTGCCAATATCGTACAGCGGTATTCGCTGCTCACAAAACGGAATGTATTCATCGAAAAATCTACAGATTACTTTAAAGTAAAGCTTCCTGTTTTATCTGCAAAACCCAATGTGGTAAGTACAGCTATTCATCAAGAAGATAAATCTTACGAAAAAGCGCATAAAAGGGTCAAAGAAATAAAAAGCTTTTATGCTAATCTTACTTCTTACTGCATCATCATTCCATGTTTAGCGATCATTAATGTTATTACTTCACCGCATGACCTTTGGTTTTATTTCCCGATGTTGGGTTGGGGAATAGGGATTGCTGCTCACGGAATGAGCGTTTTTGGCATCGGAAAAAACTGGGAAGAGAAAAAAATAAGAGAAATTTTAGAAAAAGAAAATAACAGATATGGAAAATGATATAAACAAAAACATCCGCTTTAAAGAAGTGGAGAAAAGAGTAAAAAAAATAAAAGGATTTTATATTCATCTGATGGTGTATGTGCTTGTCAACCTGTTTGTTATCGGGATGATAGCCATAAAAATGAATCAGAGTGAAAAACTCTGGAGCTGGAATCTTATTCAACTTCCTTTATTTTGGGGAGTAGGTTTGATGTCTCATGCATTTACCGTTTTTTTACCTTCTATCATTTTGGGAAGAAATTGGGAAGAGAAAAAGATCAAAGAACTGATGAATAAGGATAAACCGTAAAGAGCCATTATTTAAATTAATTCAGATCATCATATTTTACGGCTCAGCAATTAATAATAACCGTTCAGTCATATAAAGTTTTCAGGCAGCAATTTCTGCGCTACATTTGAATCATCAAACAAAAGCGAACTGCAAAAATTAACAACATTATGGAAAATCTATCATTCAACAAAGAAAATCTTGCGTACGAAAAAGCGGCCAGAAGAGTACAGGAATTAAAAAAGTTTTACGGAAACCTTACTTCATACTGTCTTGTCATCCCTTTTTTATTGATTCTGAATCTTCTGACTTCTCCTGAACATCTATGGTTTTACTGGCCTATGTTGGGTTGGGGAATTGGTCTTGCCGCTCATGCCGCCAATGTTTTCGGAATAGGAAAAAACTGGGAAGAGAAAAAAATACAGCAGTTAATGGAAGAAGACCAAAAAAACAAGAACCTACTTTAATTTTCTTTATCACTATTTAAAACAATGATCATGAAATACAATCAGGCTTACGAAAGAGTGCAGCAACTCAAAAAATTCTACAGAAACCTTGTATGGTTCGGAATTGTTACAGTAATTATAGCGGCGAGAAATTATGACAGAACCGGAGATTTCGAAAGATCAATTTTCAGCGGATCTTTTATTCTTACAATTTGGGGAATTATTTTAGCAGTAAAAGCGGTTAAATTATTTGTGCTGAATAACGAATGGGAAAATAAAATTCTGGAAGACGAGCTTAAGAAAACTAAAAAACCTATTCATTTTTAAAACTGAAAAGATTTAATTATTTTTATTTTAGATAAATACATAAACACTTTATGATCAGAACGCTCATCATTGAAGACGAAAAACCAGCAGCAAGAAAGCTTGAAAGAATGCTAAGCGTATTCCCTGAAATAGAATTAGTTGCAAAGGTAGAATCGGTGGAAGAAGGTATAGAATGGTTTACTCAAAATGATCATCCGCAGCTTATTTTTTCTGATATTGTACTGGGAGACGGTTTATCGTTTGATATTTTTGAAAAGGTTCCTACCAAGGCGTTTATTATTTATACAACAGCTTTTGATCAGTACACGCTAAAAGCATTTAAACTGAACAGCATTGATTATCTTCTCAAACCCATATTAGAAGAAGATCTTTCTGCAGCTATTGAAAAATTCAAATCTTTCTTACCGGATGACAACTCCGGGAACGTACAGGAAATTAAGCAGTTAATCAAAAAAGAAAAAACGACACTTTCAAGAATTTTGGTTAAAATAGGCTATAATCTAAAAATTATCCAGACCCAGGAAGTGAGCTGTTTTTTCAGTGAAAATAAAATTGTTTATCTGCAGACGCAGGAGCGAACTTATCCTTCAGACTTTACTCTCGATGAGCTGGAAGATGTTTTAGATGAGAAAACGTTTTTCAGGGTAAACCGGCAGTTTATCATCAATTCTGAGTATATCAAAAATATTCACACTTCGCCCAATTATAAGGTTGAACTCAATTTTCAGCCGGAGGAAGAAATAACCGTAAGCCGTGACCGCGTCAAAGATTTTAAGGATTGGCTGGTTAGCTAAAAAAAGTCCGGAATATTAATCCCGAACTTTTGTTTTAGAAGTTTTATATCTTGATGATCTATCTCATCAGACTGATGTTGGTAAGGCCACCATCAGATAAAATTTCTGTACCAATGATGAAAGATGATTCATCAGATGCCAAAAATACGGCGGCGTTGCCAATGTCCGATGGAAGCCCTTGTCTTCCTACAGGAGTGATGTCAATCCACATCTGCTTTACTTGCTCCAATTGTTCCTCTGAGACAAGTTTTCCAAAAACAGGGGTATCGATAGATCCGGGTGAAAGTGCATTTACCCTGATTTTCCGGGATAATAAATCTAAAGACAATCCTTTAGCTAAAGATATGATTGCAGCTTTTGCCGCCGAATAGATGGCCATTCCCGGCGCAGCACGATGTGCTGCACTCGACCCGATTAATATGATTGAAGCGCCGTCGTTCAGATACGGAAGTGATTTTTGAACGGTAAAGTACGCGCTTTTTAAATTCAGCTCCATGTATTTATCATAGCTTTCTTCTGTGGTTTGATCTACTGTATTCATTGCAATACCATCAACAACGCCACCTGCATTTACCACCAAGGCGTCAATTTTGCCAAATTTCTCAGCTGTTTTTTTAAAGATATTCTCTAAATCATCAAGATGGGTAACATCACCTTTCACCGCGATAAATTCTCCGTTTAATGCCTTAATAGAATCTTGTAACGTCACTTCATTTCTTCCGGTAATGGTACCTACAGCACCTTCATTTTTAAACGCTTCTGCAATACCAAATCCGATTCCGCTGTTTCCACCGGTTATTACTGCTACTTTATTTTTTAATCTTTCCATTTTCTTAAACTCAAATTTTTATAAACCATAAATTCCACCGGAAACGGATATTTTTTCTCCGTTGATCCATGCTGCGTCATCAGAAGCAAGAAAGACAACCGCTTTTGCGATATCTTCCGGTTGACCGGTACGACCCAGTGGAGTAGTAGAGATCAATTTTGCTTCAAACTCACTGCCGATAAATCCGGCACTGTGAGATCCTTCTGTTTCTACAACACCCGGCAAAATAGAATTGATACGGATATTTTTGCCTGCAAATTCCTTTGACAAAGCAATCGTGATGGCATCTAATGCTGATTTTGTTGCAGAATAAACAGAACCGGTAGGAAGTGGAGTGTTACTCGCTCCAGAACTGATATTAATAATATTTCCACCTTTTTCACCAAACATTTTTACGGCTGACTGAATGGTAAAAATTGATCCCAAAACATTGATGTTGAATTGCTGGTGAAAGGTTTCAGCGGAAACCTGCTCGATAGGTTCATAATTATAAATTCCGGCATTATTTACTAAAATATCCAAGGCGCCAAAAGCGTTCTGTGCCTCGTCAAACAATCTGATCACATCTTCCTGCTTTGAAACATCACCCTGAACAGCAATTGCGGTTCCGCCATGAGTGGTAATCTCATGCACTACTTTATCTGCATCTTCTCTGCTTGAAGCATAATTTACCACTACTTTTGCTCCCTCTGCTGCAAAATATTTTGCAATAGAAGCGCCTATTCCTTTTGAAGCACCTGTTATAACAGCAACTTTATTTTTTAATTTGTCCATTGTTCTTTTATGTATTAAATTTCTGGTACAAAATTACCACATCTAAATTTATTTTGGTAACTTTGTTACGAAAAGTAACAGTAACTACAGCGTAACCTTGTAACCTAAAAGTAACCAGATATGAGTTGTCAACCTATAAAAACCGAAAAGCATAAAAAAGAAATGATGGCGGTGCAGGATTCTATGGACGTATTAAGCGGGAAGTGGAAAATAACCATTATTTCATCAATCTGTTATTACAACAAAAGAAGATTCTCAGACATTCTGAATGATGTGTCCGGGATTTCTAATAAAATGCTGAGTAAAGAATTAAAAGAATTGGAGATCAATAAACTGATTAAACGAACGGTTTTGAATACTCAGCCAATTACCGTACAGTACGAGCTTACAGAACATGGGAAGTCTTTGCAGACGATCATTAATAATCTTACGGATTGGGGCATTAAACACAGAAAAGAAATTATCGGGAATAATTCTGAAATCTCAGACCATCCTGAATCGCAAAATATTTTGGCGGAAAGTAATATTTAAAATAATGACATAAAAAAAGACCTTTTAAAGGTCTTTTATATTATGCAATGACACCGCTTCCTAAAAGCTCGTCTTCGATATACCAGGCTGCGAACTGTCCTTCTGCAATAGCAGATTGCGGCTCATCAAATTCCATATAAAAAGCATTTTCAAACTGATAAATTGTTGCCTTCTGAAGTTCCTGACGGTAACGGAATCTCGCCATAACGTTCATCGATGATCCGTTTTTTAATCGTAAATCTTCGCGTACCCAATGAAGTTCTGAATTATCAATCTTTAAAGCTTTTTTGTGAAGCCCCGGAAAGCTGTGGCCTTCTCCAACGAAGATGATATTGTTGTCCATATCTCTGGAAATAATGAAACAGCTTTCTTTGTGGCCGCCGATTCCTAAACCTTTGCTTTGACCGATAGTAAAAAACTGAGCACCTTGGTGTTTTCCGATCATTTTACCATCTGTTTTTTTATAATTAATTTTTTGGCTTAAAAATTCTAATTCTTCTTCTTTTGATGAAAAATCTGGAATTTCCATAGAAAATAAAGGTGAATCTTTGAAAATTTCTACAATTTCGCCCTCTTTCGGAGTCAGCTGCTGCTGTAAAAACTGTGGAAGGCTTACTTTCCCAATAAAGCACAATCCCTGAGAATCTTTTTTATCGGCTGTTACCAACCCGATTTCCTTCGCGATTTCTCTCACCTGTGGTTTTGTCAGCTCACCGATTGGAAATAATGCTTTAGATAATTGATCCTGAGATAATTGGCATAAAAAATAAGATTGGTCTTTATTGTTATCCTTTCCTGCTAACAGATGAAAAATTTTTTTTCCATTTTCATCAACGGTAGAATCTACTCTTGCATAGTGTCCTGTTGCCACTTTATCAGCACCTAAAGACAGTGCTGTTTTCATAAAAACGTCGAATTTTACTTCGCGGTTGCATAAAACATCAGGATTAGGAGTTCTTCCTCTTTGATATTCGTCAAACATATAATCGACAATACGCTCCTTATACAGCTCACTCATATCAATCACCTGAAACGGAATTCCTAATTTCTGAGCCACCATTAAGGCGTCGTTGCTGTCCTCAATCCAAGGACACTCATCTTCCAATGTTACGGAAGCATCATTCCAGTTTCTCATAAAAAGGGCAACCACTTCATGCCCTTGTTGCTGCAGCAAATACGCTGTCACACTTGAATCTACACCTCCGGAAAGGCCTACTACTACTTTCATGTATTCAATTTTACGACACTCTTAACGGGAGTTCTTAGTTGAGCCGCAAAATTACAATAATCTTATTCACAAAAAAATGATAATTTTAGGCATTGATAAAAACGATATTCTGGGGTATCTATAAAATAAAAAACACCGAGTAATCCCGGTGTCTTTGTATAATTTAATTATTGTATTCTAAGAAGATTTCTCTGCAGATTTTTTAGTTTTCTGCGTTTTTCCCTGCAGTCCGTCTTTAGCTTCATTGACGTCCAGAGTTACGGTTTCTCCTTCAGTCAATTGTTTATTGACAAGCATTTCAGCCAATAAATCTTCAATATATTTCTGAATCGCTCTCTTCAATGGTCTCGCTCCGAAATCTTTATCCCAACCTTTTTCTGAAATGAAATCTTTAGCTTCGGTAGTTAATTCTACTTTATAGCCTAATTTTTCAAGTCTTAAATACAGCTTGCTCAGTTCGAGATCGATAATTCTTGTGATATCGGTTCTTTCAAGAGAGTTGAAGATCACAATATCATCAATCCTGTTCAAGAATTCCGGTGCAAATGCTTTTTTAAGTGCATTTTCGATCGTACTTCTTGTTCTGGAATCTGAATTCGATTTCTTGGCATTGGTTCCGAATCCTACACCGTCTCCAAAGTCTTTAATATCTCTGGTTCCGATGTTTGAGGTAAGAATGATAATGGTATTCCTGAAATCAATCTTTCTTCCTAAACTGTCGGTAACATGGCCTTCATCCAAAATCTGTAACAAAATATTGAATACATCAGGATGCGCTTTTTCAATCTCATCCAAAAGAACGACGGCGTATGGTTTTCTTCGTACCGCTTCCGTCAACTGGCCACCTTCTTCATATCCTACATATCCCGGAGGCGCACCGACTAATCTTGAAACCGCGAATTTCTCCATATATTCACTCATATCAATTCTGATCAAAGCTTCGTCAGAATCGAAAAGTTCTCTTGCCATCACTTTTGCCAGCTCAGTTTTACCGACACCTGTTGTTCCTAAGAAAATAAAGGTTCCGATCGGTCTGTTCGGATCTTTTAGTCCGGCTCTGTTTCTCTGGATCGCTTTTACTACTTTTTTTACAGCGTCTTCCTGCCCGATTACTTTTCCGTTAAGGTTGGTATCCATTCCGGCCAGTTTATCCAGCTCATTTTTACCTACTTTCGTTACCGGAACACCGCTCATCATAGAAACAACTTCTGCAACACTCTCTTCAGATACGGTTTCTTTTTTCTCTTTTACATCTTTATCCCATTGATCCTGAGCAGAATTTAATTCCATCTGCAGACGTTCTTCCTCATCTTTCAGCTTTCTTGCTTCAAGGTAATCCTGTGCTTTTACGGCTTTCTGCTTCAGTTCTTTGATATCTTCAATTTTCTTTTCAAAATCGATGATCGCAGTAGGAACTTTCATGTTTTTAATATAAACACGGGATCCCGCTTCATCCATTGCATCAATAGCTTTATCCGGTAAAAAACGATCGGTAATGTATCTTGATGTCAAATTGACACACGCTAAAATCGCTTCAGGAGTGTAGACTACATTATGATGCTCTTCATATTTATCCTTAATCTGATTCAGAATCTGAATGGTTTCGTCAATGGTGGTTGGTTCTACCATCACTTTTTGGAATCTTCTTTCTAAAGCACCATCTTTCTCAATATACTGACGATATTCATCCAGAGTGGTTGCACCAATACATTGAATTTCGCCTCTTGCCAAAGCCGGTTTAAACATATTAGAAGCATCTAAACTTCCTGTAGAACTTCCTGCTCCTACAATAGTATGCAGCTCATCGATAAACAGAATGACATCGCGGTTTTTTTCAAGCTCTGTCATAATGGCTTTCATTCTTTCTTCGAATTGGCCACGGTACTTTGTTCCGGCTACTAAGCTCGCAAGATCCAATGTGATCACACGCTTGCCAAAAAGAACCCTTGAAACTTTTTTCTGCTGAATTCTTAAGGCTAATCCTTCAGCAATGGCAGATTTACCAACACCCGGCTCACCAATTAACAAAGGATTGTTTTTCTTTCTTCTTGATAAAATCTGCGAAACACGTTCAATTTCTTTTTCACGGCCGATGACAGGATCTAATTTCCCGTCTCTTGCCAAAGAAGTAAGGTCTCTTCCGAAGTTATCCAAAGTCGGCGTTTTACTTTTTGCAGAACCAAGATTTCCTGTAGGCTTTCTCATCTGCTCAAATTCTTCACGGTCATCGTCATCATCATAAGCGCTCATCTGCGGCGCCTGTCCGGAATTTTTAAGCAATGTTTGGTACTCTTTTGAAACTCCTTCATAATCGATATCATAAGCACCTAAAATGCTTGAGGTAGGGTCTTCATATTTGTATAGAATACCTAAAAGAAGGTGAACGGTATTGATCTCATTGCTTTTATACTGTCTGCATTCCAGCTCTGCACGCTTAATGGAATGATCTGCCATTTTCGTGAATGAAATATTGGTGACTTCCTCAGAAATAGGATTTAAACTTACTGTATTTAAAGTTTCAATTTTTCTTCTGATTTGTGTTAAATCGGCGTTGAGGTTTTGAAGGATTTCTTTAGCAGAGTTTTCTGTTTTTATAATACCTAAAAGTAGATGTTCTGTATTAAGAAATTCACTTTTCAGCCGCTTAGCTTCATTTTTGCTTTGTTTGAACACTTGGCTCAAACCTTGTGAAAACTTATAATCCATAATATTGTATCTCAAATTAGAACAACGATAACATTTATCGTTTATTCTATATCTAAATTACAAATATTTTACCAAAAACCAATTAATGACTTTATGGCAGAAAAAAGTTTTAGTATCTTATTGAAAATGACTAAGTTTGTGGTCCTCAATTTATTCTCATGAGTTCCGAGATTGCATCTTACATCGGTTATGCCGCTTCATTATTCATCGTCTTAAGTTTTATACTTAAAGATTTAAGGAAAATCAGAATCGTCAATTTAATTGGCTGTATCTGCTTCGTGATTTACGGAATTTTCAGTGGAATGTTGTGGCCGGTAATCATTCCGAACGCGATCATTTGTTTTGTACAAATCTACCATTTACTGACTGCAAAGAAAAAGTAATGAGACGAAATAAAGTACTTACTTCTGCATTCAGCAACCTTTATACCGATCAGAGAATTGAAAAAGTCTGCAGAACCCTACATGAAAATGGCTATGAAATCGAATTGATCGGCAATAATTGGGGAGGCGAAGAGCACATGCAGCGTCCATATCGCTTTTCAAGAATAAATATTGCCTCTAAAACATTAAAAACAGCGTATTTCGAATTCAATTGGAAATTATATCACGAGCTCAGAAAAAAAGCTGACGAAAATACCATTCTTCATGCGAATGATCTTGATGCTTTACTGCCAAATTATCTTATTTCTAAAAAATTGAATATTCCCCTGGTGTTTGACAGCCACGAAATATTTTCAGAAATGCCCGCTGTTCAGGGAAAAATATCACAGAAAATCTGGAGATATCTGCAGGGGAAAATAATCCCTCATCTTCAATATATGATTACGGCCAGTGAAAGTTATGCGCAATGGTTTGAAGATCAATATCAGATAAAATCTACTGTTATTCAGAACGCACCTCAAAAGATAAATGTACCGATTGAAATTCCCGAGAACCATCCTAAAATTATTTTATACCAAGGTGCGCTCAATCCTTTTCGCGGAATCGACAAGGCCATTCTTGCGATGCATCACATAGAAAATGCGATTTTTAAAATTGCCGGAGATGGCCCGAGAAAAAAAGAATATGTAGATTTGGTTTTAAAAGAAAATCTCCAGAATAAAGTTCAGTTTTTAGGAAAATTACTTCCCGAAGATCTGAGGAAAATTACTTTAAGTGCAGATGTTGGGATGAGCATTGAAGAAAACGCCGGCGCAAGCTATCAGTATTCTCTTCCGAATAAGGTTTTAGACTGCATTCAGGCTAGAGTTCCCTTGATTTTGTCTCCGCTTCCGGAAATGCTCACTATTAAAAGTCAATTTAATGTTGGTGAGATTATTGAAAATCATCAGCCTGAAAATATTGCGAAAGCAATCAGACAGGTTTTAGGAAAGAGCAGGAAAAACTATCAGATTGAGCTGAATAAAGCTGCAGAGCAGCTCTGTTGGGAACATGAAGAATTGAAACTGTTGAAAGTTTTTGAAAAAGCAGCAACTTTAAAATAAGCTTAAAGCAATCTGCAATAAAAAAATGTTTCTTTTATTTTTTTGTTGTCGCTTACTGCTTCAAGCCTAAAGCATAAATTAGTATCTTTGCCAAAAGAAAGTATAGAAATGACCATTAAGGAAAAACAACAGGAAATCATTGATGAATTTGCTTTTCTTGAAGACTGGGAGCAGAAATATGAGTATATCATTGACCTCGGAAAAGAGCTGAAAGGGCTTTCTGAAGAAAAAAAAACGGATGATAACCTGATTAAAGGCTGCCAAAGTAAAGTTTGGATTAATGCAGAGTTTAAAGACGGAAAATTGTTTTTCGATGCAGATTCTGACGGTATTTTGCCCAAAGGCATTGTTTCTCTTTTGGTCAGTATCTACAGCGGCCACTCTACACAGGAGATTCTGGATTCCGACTTTAATTTCATTTCCGAAATCGGCCTTCAGGAGTTTTTATCCCCTTCCAGAGCCAACGGATTGATGGCGATGACGAAACAGATCAAATTTTATGCAGTTGCCTATCAGCTGAAGTCTTAGCCTGTGACAAGAATCTTAGCATATCGTTTTTCCGCTTTCGGTGATGTCGCGATGACAGTACCGGTATTTCGTGAATTCTTAGAACAAAATCCGGATGTAGAAATTGTAATGGTTTCCCGAAGTAATTTTGAGGATTTGTTTTCTGATATTCAAAGAGTTACGTTCAAGGGGATCGACCTTGATGATTATAAAGGTTTTTTAGGTCTCCGTAAGCTCGCAAAAGAGCTCCTTCAAGAATTTAAGCCAGATTATATTGCTGACCTTCACGATGTTATAAGAACTAAAATTTTAGATAAAATTTATGTGCGCAGAGGCATGAAGGTATTTAAAATTGATAAAGGCAAAGAAGAAAAAGAAAATCTCACCAATATCTGGAACCCGGATAAAACAAAATTAAAGCAGACGGTTGAGCGGTATGCAGACGTATTTCGTGAAATGGGCTTTACCGTTGAGCTTTCTCACCAACTAAGGCCAAAACATGACGAAAAAGCAGGGATTGGATTTGCGCCTTTTGCACAGCATCAGGGAAAAATGCTTCCTTTAGAAAAATCTTTTGAATTGGTTAAAATTTTGGCACAAAAACATCCCATTTATTTTTTTGGAGGAGGAAAAAACGAAATCGAAACGCTTGAAAGCTGGGAAAAGCAAATTCCGAATACCCAAAGTTTAGCAGGAAAACTAAGCCTTTCCGAAGAGTTGGACAGAATTGCAAAACTTGAAGTGATGATTTCTATGGACTCTGCCAATATGCATCTTGCCAGTATTGTGGGCACGAGATGTGTTTCTATTTGGGGTTCTACGCATCCGTATGCCGGATTTTTAGGATTTGGACAAAACGAAAAAGATGTTGTACAGATCAGAGATTTTACCTGCAGGCCATGTTCTGTTTTTGGAGATAAAGAATGTTTTCGCGGAGACTGGGCATGTCTTGAAGAGATCAGTGTACAGCAAATCATCGATACCCTGTAATGAAATTATCTGTCTGTATACCGGTCTATAATTTTGATATACGTGAATTAGTATGTGATCTTGAGAGAGAAATAACTGACAAAAATTTAGACGCAGAAATTATCCTTATTGATGATGCTTCAGATGAAAAATTCAATATACTCAACCGCGAAATTCAAAATAAAGTTTCAGATTTTATTTTTCTTGCAAAAAATATAGGAAGATCTGCCATTCGTAACTTATTTTTAAATTATTCAAAAGGAAATTATCTTTTATTCCTTGATTGTGATGCAAAATTGATTCACACACACTTCCTGACTGATTATCTGCAAGAGATACAAAATAATAACGGAGTAGAAGTGGTATACGGAAGCTTCAGAATTGATCCAAAGTATTCCCATACGCTTAGAAATAAATATTCAGTAGAAAGAGAAATTTTTTATGGCGAAAGATCATCAGATTTTTCTGTTTTTAAAACTGTCAATTTTATCATTCGTAGAGATACGTTCAAACAATTTTCTTTCAATGAAGAACTTTTACATTATGGCTATGAAGATTATATTTTTGCAAAAAAACTGGAACTCAATAAAGTGAGATTTTTGGCAATACAAAATCCGGTTATTCATATAGATGATACGCCAAATACTATTTTCCTTGCAAAAACTGAAATTGCAATAGATTCTCTCATCCAATTATCCCAAAATCCCGAAAACGAAATTTTTATACATAATATAAAAGTGTATGAAATTGCTCAGAAGCTTATAAAAAATGGGTTAAGAATTCCGTTTTTAGTCATCTATAAACGTGTGCAGAAAAAATTAGTTGATAATTTACTTTCAGAAACTCCTGTTATAAAATATCTGGATTTTTATAAACTCGGATTGCTTTTAAAGAAATCAAAAGATTAATAACAAAAAAATCTCCCTTGAAAAAGAGAGATTTTGTGGGCCCTGAGGGATTCGAACCCCCGACCCTCTGGGTGTAAACCAGATGCTCTGAACCAACTGAGCTAAGAGCCCTGAATTTTTTTGAAAGGTTTCAGTAACCTTTGTGGGCCCTGAGGGATTCGAACCCCCGACCCTCTGGGTGTAAACCAGATGCTCTGAACCAACTGAGCTAAGAGCCCCAGACGATTTCTCGTTTTGAGTGGTGCAAATATACACACTTATTTTATATGAGACAAATTTTTTTCTAAAAATTCTCCCACTACGAAGTTGCTTCCGCCGATATAGATCATCTCATGATCTGTACAATGTTGTTTTGCAGAAATATAAGCATCCTGTACAGAATCAAAAATCGTATAATTAATTTTTGCCCGGATTAGCAGTTCCTCATAATCAATAGGAGATCTTCCTCGATTGATAGATGGCTTGGCAAAGTAAAAATCAGAATTCTCCGGAAGCATCGCAATTACTTCATCGATTTTTTTATCCGTTACAAACCCTAATACAACATGCTTACGCATCGGAATAGAATTTAACTGAGCAAAAACCTCTTCAAGCCCAGCCTGATTGTGCGCGGTATCACAAATCGTTAACGGAGCTTGCGAAAACTCAAACCATCGGCCGATAAAACCTGTATTTGAATGTACATTCAGTAACCCGGTTTCTATATTCTGATCAGAAATTTTTAAACCCGATTTCCTTAGTTCTTTGACCAAGGCGATTACAACCTTAATGTTTTTTTGCTGATAATTGCCTTTTAAATCAGATTGCAGATTCGTTTTTGTCAGAGAAGCATCTATAAATGGCGCTTTTTCCTGATGCGCTTTTTCTTTAATGATATTTTTTACCAGATCATGATCATCTCCGAAAACAATAGGAATGCTATTTTTAATAATTCCCGCTTTCTCGAATGCAATTTCTTCAATCGTGTTTCCTAAAATATTCTGATGATCAAGCTGCACATTAGTAATAGCAGAAATAAGGGGCAGGATAATATTCGTAGAATCCAATCTTCCGCCTAGTCCCACTTCGATAATGGCAAAATCTACTTTTTTCTGATAAAAATATTCAAATGCCATAATGGTAGTAAACTCAAAGAATGAAGGAAGAATATCTGCCGGAAGCTCTTTAAGCTTAAGAATAAATTGATACACAAATTCTTTATCACAGTTTTCACCGTTAACCTTAATACGTTCTGTAAAATCTATAAGGTGTGGAGAATTATAAAGGCCAATCTTATATCCCGATTCCTGCAGTATGGAAGCAAGCATATTGCTTGTAGAACCTTTTCCATTGGTTCCGCCGATATGGATGCATTGTAATTTTTCCTGAGGGTTATCAAAAAAAGCACAAAGTCTTGTGATATTTTCCAATCCCGGTTTATACGCTTTTTCACCATCCTGCTGATAATTCGGAGCCTGAACGAAAAGCCAGTCTACCGCTTCACGGTATTGTTCGTTTGTCATGATACAAAATTCTCAAAACTTTCATTAAAATAAAACAATAATTTTCTAAAAGTGTAACTTTTTTGATTTCTCAACGTCTAATGTGAAAAAAGCTGATATGAAAAAAGTTTTGATCGTTGTTTTAGGATTTGTCTTTATGGGAGTACATTCCCAGAAAAAATGGTCTTTAAGAGAATGTGTGGATTATGCGGTAAAACATAATCTTCAGGTGATCCAAAATCAATATTCAAAACAAATTCAGGATTCTAATTTAAAAATCGCCCAGCGGAATTATCTTCCGTCTGTTTCTGCCAACATAGGAAATACGGTGAGTTTCGGGCAGACTTCTTTTGGGACGGGAAGCATCAGAAACGACAGATTCAGCAATAATTTGAATTTAGGCGCAGATATCTTGGTGTACAATAACGGAAGACTGGAAAAAACAGTCAGAAGAACTCAATTTGACGTTGAAGCCAGCCAGTATGATATTGAAACCATTAAAAATGATATCTCCCTACAGATTGCACAGCAGTATTTAACAACCTTACTGAATAAGGAAATTGTCAAAATCGCTCAAAGTGCCACTGATAATGCAAAAAAACAATTTGACAGAGCAAAAATTACCACAGAAGTAGGAACGACCTCACAGACCATTTCTGCAGAAGCAGAAGCGGCATGGGCAAGAGAAAAACAAAATCTTAAAACAGCAGAAATCAATGTCGGAAGAAGCTTATTTGCTTTAGCACAGCTTTTACAGTTGGAAGATTATAAAGATTTTGATGTTGAAAACGTAGTGATTTCAGAAAAACTGGCGCCCCAACTGATTTCTGTAGATGAAGTTTTGGTGACCGCTTACGAAAACCAGCCCCAGATTAAAGCGGCAGAAAGCAGGATAAAATCTGCGGAAGCGCAGACAGAGATTACAAGAACTGCTTTCTGGCCAACGATTACGGCAAGTGTAGGAATAGGAAGTTTTTATAATAACCTTTTAAATACAAGCTACTCAGGATATGACCAGTTTGGAAATGCGGCTCAAGAGCCAAGCCTTTTTAGGCAATATAAAGACAATTTTGGTCAGCAGGGAGGGCTTTCTGTGAATATTCCGATTTTTAACAAGGGAATAACCAAGCTTCAGGTAGAGCAGTCAAAAATCAACGAAAATATTGCCAAAAACACATTAGACCAGCAAAAGCAGGCTGTGAAGCAAAATGTACAAAAAGCACAGTTTGACGTAGATGCCAATTATGAAGTATATCTTGCGGCTGTAGAAGCTGAAAAAAGTACAAAACTTGCCATGGATTTTGCAGATAAAAGCTATGCTGCCGGAAGAGGAACAATTTATGACCTTAACATTGCCAGAAATAATTATGCAAACGCACAAGGTTCTGTAGAGCAGGCAAAATATAATTATCTTTTCAGTCTGAAATTGTTGAATTTTTATGCAGGAATTCCGTTAAGTTTGTAACATGTCTGTTGAGTCTCTGGAAAGGTATTTGCCAAAAAATACTTTGCCCTATTTAAAAAATTGGTTTTCAGATTATTATATTCATATTAAGATTACCAAAAACCGAAATTCTAAGCTGGGAGATTATAGAAAACTTCCGGATCATTCGCATGAGATTACCATTAATTCTACCTTAGCACCACAGCTTTTTTTCTTTGTACTTACCCATGAGCTTGCTCATCTTATTGCCTTTGAAAAATATGGCAGGAGAATATCACCGCACGGAAACGAGTGGAAACAAACATTTAAAATAATGCTTTTGGAAAGCCTGGAAATTTACGAGGAAACCTTAAGGCCGATTATCATTCAGTTTTCAAAATCACCCAGAGCCAACTTTATGGCAAGTCCGGATCTGGTAAAGTATTTTCATATTGAGAATCACGATGAAGACGACCTTAGCTTTATAGAAGAAATACAGAGAGGGGAGATTTTTATCTACCGAAACGAAAAGTATGTATTGGAAGGTCTGATCAAAAAAAACTATCTTTGTAAGAATCTGGCCACCGGAAGAAAGTATTCTTTCAGACCATTGGCCAGAGTGAAAAAATGCAGTTAAATATGTCAAAATCAGATCAGTACTGTGTGATAATGGCAGGAGGAATCGGCAGTAGATTCTGGCCTTTGAGTACACAAAAATTTCCAAAACAGTTTCAGGATATTTTAGGAACAGGAAGAACGATGATTCAGCAGACGTATGACAGGATCAGCAAACTGCTTCCCGCTGAAAACATATTTGTAATCACCAATCTTGAATATGTGGCACTTTCTCATCAGCAGCTACCGGAAATTCCTGCAGATAATATAGTAGGAGAGCCTCTGATGAAAAATACAGCTGCCTGTAATCTGTATATGGCCAATAAAATCGCAGAGATCAATCCTGATGCAACGATGGTTGTTTTACCGGCAGATCATTTAATTCTTAAGGAAGATGTATTTTTAGAGAAACTTGCCATTGCCTTTAATCTGGCCTCAGAAAATGATTATCTGATGACATTGGGAATCACGCCGACAAGACCCGATACCGGTTACGGATATATTCAGTTTGTAGATAAAAAAGATTCGGATTATTTTAAAGTGAAAACATTTACCGAAAAACCTATTCTCGAGCTTGCCAGAAGCTTTCTGGATAGCGGAGATTTTCTTTGGAATGCCGGTATTTTTGTTTGGAATGTAAAATCTATTCAGAAAGCATTTGATAATTTCCTTCCGGAAATGACGCAGCATTTTGCTGCTTGTGAATATAACAGTGAAGGTGAAAAAAGCTGTATAGAAAGTATTTATCCGAAAGTACAGAAAATTTCCATTGACAACGGAATCCTGGAGAAAGCAAAAAATGTCTACGTTATTCCTGCAAATCTTGGATGGAGTGATTTAGGAACATGGACCTCCGTGTTTGAAAATACGGAGAAGGATGAAAACCAAAATGCAGTCAATGTTAAAAACATGCTGAGTTATCAGTCTGAAGGAAATATTATTCATCTCAAAAATAATAATAAAGCGATTGTGATCGACGGCCTTAAAGATTATATCGTGGTAGATACAGATAAAGTGCTCTTGATTTGCCCTATAGAACACGATCAGCTCATTAAAGATTATGTTTTGGACCTTAAAAACCTGAAAAAAGGAGAAAAATTTACTTAAATACTGGCACAATTTCTGCCGCATTCCCATTATGATAAATAGTTTAACCCGAATCAGCATCATTTTTTTTATATCCATCGGGGTTTTTGCCTGTTCACAGGAGAAAAAAAAGTTTTTTAATATTCAGAATGTCCTTGCGAAAATAACTCCAAACGGGCCTATTGATTTTTGGTCTTTGGTGTACAGCAATTATGGAAAAAATGAAGTGATACGAACTTCCGGGGTTAAAAAAGAAGATATTCCGCAGTTTTCAGGGTTTAATCTTGTACCTGCTGAAGACAGCTTTTACTATATCGTCTATTCTAAAGGCGGAAAAATAAATTATATTACTCAGCTTAGTGATCTTAAAGGTTTTATCGGTAAAATAGACAATGCAGAAGAAGCGGCGCTTTCAGCGGTTCTTGAAGGATATCTTATTGATGAGCAGTTTGTAGATGTTGCCGGAAATTATTACGAAGACTCTTCGAATTATTATCTTGATCTGGGGAAAGTTACTTCCAAAGAATGCCCATATCAGAAAAAACATTTTACAATTACAGTGAGTAAAGCAACCGGAGCGATTACACAAACCAAAGAAAACGGGACCTATATTGAGCTCTATACCAAAAAATGTCCCAATAATCCGCGGCTTATAAAGACAGAAAAAAAAGAGGAACCCAAAGATGAGCCTAAAAAAAATCCCGTCAAAAAGAGAAAATAACATCTACGAAACAGAACGGCTAATCATCCGACCGATGGCTGTAGAAGATGCAGATCTTATTCTTGAATTGTACAATATGCCTAAATTTTTACAGTTTATCGGCGATCGCAATATTCAGACCCTTTTAGATGCCGAAAATTATATTAAAGCTAAATTTCTTCCGCAGATAGAAAGATTAGGATATGGAAATTACCTTATTGAAACCAAAGAAGATAATCAAAAAATTGGTGGAGTCGGGATTTTCGAAAGAGAAGGTTTAGATATTGCTGATATTGGCTTTTCGCTTCTTGAAAGATTTGAGGGTAAAGGCTATGCTTTTGAGGCAGCCCAAAAAGTAAAATCTATCGGGATGGATGAATTTGGATTGCAAAAAATTTCGGCAATTACTACAAAAGATAATGTCTCTTCTCAGAAACTGATCGAAAAATTAGGGCTGAAATTCCAAAGATTTGTTATTCTTCCTAATGAAGATGAGGAGCTCATGTATTACGAAACCGTGTAGAGTAGCCGATAGAACCGGTTCGGTTTTTAAAACCTAACAGGTTGAGCAATTGCGCTTTAAATCAGCCTTCCAGAATTTGTTCAGCAGCTGTTTTTGAAGTTACTTTTTCAATAACTCTTTCGCAGACTCCCTTTTCATTGAAGATAAAAGTCGTTCTCACAATTCCCATGTAGGTTTTGCCAAATGTGTTTTTTTCCTGCCAAACTCCGAATTTCTCAATAATATAATGATCATCATCGGCAATCAGGTCATAAGGAAATGAAAATTTACTGTGAAAGTTTTTCTGTTTTTTTACAGAATCACCGCTTATTCCTAATAACTGAAAACCGGCTTTTTCCAGTTGAGAATAGTGATCGCTCAGATTACAGGCTTCCACCGTGCATGTTGGTGTATTTGCCTGTGGATAAAAAAAGATAATCAGTTTTTTCCCAATAAATTCTGATGAAGTCACTGTTTTTCCGTCTTGATTTTTTCCTTCAAATTGTGGTAAAGAATCTCCTACTTTCAGCATAATGATTTAATTTTGCTCAAATTTAATGGTAATAAATGACAAAAAAGCAAAGAGCCGAGCTTGTACAGCAGGAATTAGAAAAATTATATCCTGTAGTTCCTATTCCATTGGATCACTCTGATGCGTTTACTTTGATGGTTGCCGTCGCTCTTTCTGCACAGACGACGGATAAAAAAGTAAACCAGGTTACTCCCAATCTCTTCAAAGTGGCCGATACTCCGGAAAAGATGGCAAAACTGGAAGCGTCCGAAATTAAAGAGCTGATTAAGGAAATCGGGCTGTCCAATACCAAAGCCAAGAACCTGAAAAGAATGGCTGAACTGTTATTGGAAAAGCATGATGGAATTGTTCCGCAAACGTACGAAGAACTGGAAGCTTTGCCCGGAGTAGGACATAAAACCGCTTCCGTTGTAATGAGCCAGGCTTTCGGATATCCTGCTTTTCCGGTAGATACTCACATTCACAGACTAATGAAGCTTTGGAAGCTTACTTCTGGAAAAAACGTCGTGGAAACTGAAAAAGACGCCAAAGCTATTTTCCCGGAAAAGGTTTGGAACAAGCTGCATCTGCAGATTATATATTACGGCAGAGAATATTCTCCTGCAAGAGGGAGCGGGGAAAAGGATTTTCTGACGAAGATGCTGTTTGAGAAATAAGGGATAACTTCTTTACGTTTTAAATATCCAGCAATCTCCTGTGATAATTGATCTGTCCTAAATGATATTCTAAATGTCCGATTAAATGGATCATAAAAAATCCTACAGTCATGGGATATCCTAAAGGTTCAAGAGGGTACGCTTTTTCCATATCTTCTGTAGAGAGCCGATCTAATGTTGAGATCACCACTGTTAAGGTAGCATCAATATTTTTTATCAGTTCTGTTCTTGGGATATTTTTTAATGAAAATTCAAGATCTCTCTGCCTTACGTATCCGGAGTTTCCCAATACGGCGCCAAAAAAGTGATTCAGATTTCCGATCAGATGCAGACAAAGATTTCCTGCTGAATTTAAAATGTTCTTATCGGTCTTCCAGAGTATTTCTTCATTCTGATAAGCTTCAATTTCGGTTTTTAATTTTATTAAATCTCTGGTGTACAGTGATTTTAAACTTTCTGTGATCATTTTTGGAAATAATTTGATTTAAATTTAAGGATATCTAGAATAAAAAAGCCACAAAAATTGATTTGTGACTTTCATATTATAGTAAATTTTCTTACTTCTGACTTTTCGCCCAAAGCTCCATCTTCCGGTTCAGCACATCCAGAGGAAGACAACCCTGGCTCAAAACCTCATCATGAAACTTGGCCAGATTAAACTTGCTTCCCAATCGTTTTTGATATTGCTCTCTCAGCTCACGGATTCTCAATGAACCGATTTTATAGCCCAAAGCTTGTCCCGGCATCGCCATATACCGTTCAACTTCTGCGGTGGCTCCGGCTTCATCGTAGGCAATATTATTCAGAAAATAAGTGATCGCTTCTTCTCTGGACATTTTTCCGGTATGGATTCCGGTATCTACTACCAATCGTACCGCTCTCAGCATTTGATCGCTCAGATACCCCATTTTTTGATAAGGATCGGTATATAACCCGAATTCCGGGCCTAAAGTTTCACAATAATGGGCCCAACCTTCACCATATGCGCCGAACCATCCAAATCGCATAAATTTTGGCAGTTTTGTATTTTCCTGTTGCAAAGAAACCTGATAATGATGACCGGGAATTGCTTCATGAAGAAAAAGGGATTCCATTCCGGATGTGACATTAAATTTGGTGGGATCGGGTAGCGGGCAATAAAATATTCCGGGCCTTTTACCATCCGGAGTTCCCTGAATGTATTCTGCGCTTGCACTTGCCTCTCTGAATTTTTCGGTCTGCCTGATTTCAAATTTTGTTTTTGGCGTTACGGTGAACATGGTTTTCAGCTTAGGCGTTATCTTTGCTAAAATCCCATTGAACCCATCCAGAACTTCTTTTGATGTTTTGTAAGGCATTGCTTTCGGGTCTGTTTTCACATGATTGATAAATTCTTCCAGGGTGCCCGTAAAACCAACCTGCTGCTGTACTTTTTCCATTTCACCACGCAGCATCGCAACCTGCTGCAGCCCTATTTTATTGATTTCTTCGGGAGTTTTATTAGTAGTCGTCCAGCTTTTTACATAAAAAGCATATGTTTCGTTTCCTTTAGGAAGGCTGTTGTAACCATCTGTATCTCTTCCTTTTGGCAGGTATTCCTTTTCCAGGAAATCACCCATTTTTGTATATGCAGGAATTATTTTTGTTAAAATTGCTTCTTCATACAGTTTCGTGAATTTGTCTTTTTGAGCCTGGGTGAAATTTTTCGGGAACTTTTTGATTGGGCCGTAAAAAATATTTTTATCAAAATCTTGCGTAATAATTTCTTCGGCTTTCATCTGAGGAATCATTTTCACGATCAGCTTTTTGGGCAACACCGTTTTATTGTTGATTCCATCTCTGAAATTATCGGTAGCGGCATTCATCCAGTCAGGAAATTTATCCATTCTTTTCAGCCAGTCTTCGTAATCTTTTTCGGTATTGAAAGGTTGGCTTCCCTCTCCGCTTCCGTACAAAGGAAAGCTGAGAGGAAGACCTCCGAATTGTGAAAACGGAATGTATTCCGGATGATAGTTATACGCTTCAATTTTGTCTTTTAACGTATAATCCAAAACATCATATACCACTTTATCTTCTGTGGAAAGATCTTTATAATCAACATTTTTAAGCTGTTGCTGTACAGAATTATAGAACGCTATTTCCCCGGAAATGAAATCTTTATCAATATTAATTGGCAATTGGTCATTGTATCGCAAATCTCCCTGTGATGTTGCTTCCAGAGGATAGAGTTTCAGATATTGCTCGTAATAGTTTGAGGCGATAGAATCTAAATTGGTTGGGGTTACCTTGGTTAAAGGAGAATCTGTCTTTCTACAGGAAAACAGACTCATGATGATCCCGGCTCCCAAGATTGTTTTTGATACGATATTTTTCATTTTCGGCATTTATGATTACAAAAATAGAATATTAAACGAGTTTTTGAGGCTATGGTATGTAATTTTCAAAAATAATTTTCAAAACATTTTACACATTCACGCAATTTTTTATCTTTGCTGATAACATTTAACATTTATACAATTCACAGATCTTTTTTAAGGAAATAATGAAAGGGATTTTAAAAATTTACCATCCGGAAGAAACACTAAAATATGATATAAAAAGCACTTATTGCAAGGCTGTTTATAGCAATCAGGAACATCTTCTGGAAGTGGAAATCATTACAGATGACGGCTTAGATCATGTGGATGATGACTCTTTACAGTACCATTTTCCCCAGCTTTCACTCGAAGTATATGACTTTCCCATAGAGGATGCAGAAATCGACGGGAAAACACTTCATATTAATGATTCTGATGAAGAAACGTTCACCGGAGTAAATTTATTTTGTGATGAAGATGCCCTCATTTATGATAATGAGCTTTTGTTTGATAAAAATGAAGAAGGGGTGCTTCAGGTGATCTGGAAAGGAAATATTGATGATTTCTACACAGGATCAGACAATCCTATTCCTTTCAGGCTCAAATGTGAATTCAAGCAGGATGAGATTGTAGTAGACGAAGATTAATCTGCAATAAAATAGACAATGAGAATTTCTTTTCAATTTTTGAAAAGAAATTTGTTGTTTTTACGGATATGTTGACGAAATATCGTTTTTTAAGCTTATTTTAAGACAACAATTAATAATATTCCTTTATTTTTGTCGTTTAGAAACCATTAAAAAATAATCATTAATGCTGTTAACGGAACTTACTCAGATTTTATTTGCACAGGTAACCGCACCTGTTGTCCCTGCTGATAAACTTGAATTTTCTTTTTGGAATATTCTTTTTCATGGAGGCGCTTTTGCTAAAATAGTCATGGCCACCGTTTTATTGCTGGGTGTTTTTTCTGTATACCTGTTTTTTGAGAGATTTTTCTTTATCAAAAGACTTACCTCAAAAACAGATTCTAATTTTATGAATAATATAGAAGATTTTATAAGAGAAGGAAAAGTAGATGCCGCACTCGATTATTGTAAAACACAGCATTCTCCCGAAGGAAGGATTTTAGAAAAAGGAATCTCAAGACTGGGAAGACCGGTTTCCGATATCGTAAGCGCAATGGAATCGCAGGCGCAGGTAGAAGTTGCCAATATGGAAAAAAACCTGAATCTTCTGGCCGTTGTTCCGAGTATCGCACCGATGTTGGGATTACTGGGAACGGTAATCGGAATGATTATTGCGTTCTTTAATCTCTCTCATGCAGAAGGATCTTTTTCTCCAAAAACGCTTTCAGAAGGGATTTATACCGCTTTAGGGCAAACTGCGGTTGGATTGGCGGTGGCCATTCCGGCTAACTTTTTTTACAATATCCTTTTAACAAGAATTGATAAATTTGTATTGAAAGCACAGAATATTTCCGGAGAATTTTTAGATATCATCAATAAACCTTTATAATCTTTCTTACGAAATCGCTGTACAGACAATTATTTAAACATTTAGCGATTTTGCCTGATCTTTAACCGTAAAATAAACAGATGAAAATTCAGAGAAGAAATAAAGCAAACCCGGAATTCAGTTTGGCAGCCATGACAGACGTGATCTTATTGATGCTGATCTTTTTCATGATCACTTCTTCCGCAGCCAATCAAAGCGCAATCGACGTAAAATTGCCGACTACAGGTGCGATAGATGACAATATTAATAATCCTCTTACGGTAAGCATAAAACCAGACGGCACTTATTTTGTAGATGACAGACCGGTAGCAAAAGAAGCGGTGGAACAAACCATTGTAAATGATCTTAATGCCAAATCAGGAAAGTCTTTTACCATAAGAGCAGACGAAAATACATTGCATAAAGATGTGGTTTTTATAATGGAAATCGCTGAAAAACATAAACTGAACATTGCCATTGCCACTGTCAAAGACAAATAAATTTAACAGGCAATCATTACTAAGATGAGAACATACAGTATCAACAAAAACGAAGAAAAAAAAGACAAAATAAAAAGCGCAGTACTTTCTGTGCTTATTTGGTCTGCCATTCTGCTGTTTGTTTTTATATATAAACTTAAACCTACCGAAACGGTGAAAGAGCCGGAACTCGTTACAACAATGCTTGTCAATTTTGGAGATAACAGAAATGGGTCGGGAATCGAAGAACCCGCAAACCAAGAAGGAAGCTTAGCGGCAAAAGCAGATGAAACCACTCCTGAACCTGTAGAAAATACAGTGGCAGATCCCAAAACAATTATTACTCCGGAATCTCAACCGGAAAATAAAAAGACGGAAGCAAAAGAGAAAATCATCACCGGAAATAATTCTAAAGTTACAGTTCCTAAAAAAGAAGATTCAAAAACAAAGGCAAAACCGGCTTCAAGTGCTGCTGCCAAAAATAAATCCAAGACTTCTGCAGCAACTGCCAATTCAAAAACCGGAAACGGCGACGGAAAAGGAAATGCGGCTATTGGAAATTTAATAAAAGGAAGAGGAACTAAAGCAGGAAGCCAGGGAACAGGGCAGGGAATAGGAAATGACGGCGACCCTTTAGGCGGAGACGGAAATGGAGACAGCAAAGTAGGAATCGACAGAAAACTGGTAGGCTATATTCCCGGAACAATGGGAAGAGGCGGCTCACAACCCAGCCACAGCTGTTCCGCAGGAGGATCGATCACGATTTCGTACACTGTTGACAAAGCTGGAAATGTTTCATCAGCCAAAAGATCAGGTGGTGTTTCTGATCCCTGTGTGGTTTCTACCTCAATTTCGTGGGTAAAAAAATACGTGAAGGCCGAAAAAGCAAGCACCTCATCTACCGGAAGTTATAAAATTACATTCTAATATAGAAAAGCACTTTATTCAAGTGCTTTTTTTATTTCATTGATCCTGTTAATAATCGGGAGAGCAAAAATGCCGCTTGTTTGAAGGTACAATTCGTAGAATGTCTTCGCTTTATCCAGAAAATCGTTGTTTTTTTCTCCTTTACCATTATAATAGAAAAGATTTCCCAGCATTTCGTAATAGTCTTTGTGATCCCTTTCCTGTCTTTCATTTACGATTTCTATGATTTCATCTTTTGATTTGGATGAAAGTTCCGCGAAATCTATTTTGAAAATATCTTTCATTAAAGAATCAAAATCTAATTCTTTCTGCATTAAACTTTCTTCAGGTTTATCTAAAATCAGTTTTTCTAAAGCCTGAGTTAACTGGCGTATTAATCTTAAGGTAAATTCTTTATCGGTAATCATTGCTGATATTATAATTAAAAGTTTAAAAAATCTTTTGTTTGTGTTAATTCACTCCATCTCGCTGAAAGAAATTTTGCGTAATGAGCCGAAGATAGACCATAAGTTCCTAAAGAATGACCGTCATTAACTTCTACTAAAAACATTTCTCCATTTTCATCTACACCAAAATCCAGAGCGTATGAATTAGGTTGTGAAATAAATGAATTTATGGCATCATTTACAGTTTTAACATCAATTTTCGTGTCCCAATCACCTTTATATCTTCTGATATCTAAAATTTCTTTATACCGGATAAAACACCGCCATTCTGTTTTGAAATTGATCAATTCAGAACACCAAACTTCAGTTTCTTTTTCTTCATTAATCAATCCTAAAAAATCCATTTCACTTTTAATCACTTTTCCTGCAAACAATTTTGTCTCTGTTTGAGGTTTGATAAAAATATTCCATTCTTTTTTATTGAATATTTCGTTAATGGTAGAACTCCAGATATTTCTTTTTAGATAGGGTTTCAATTCTGTTGGATAATCAATTTCTTTATTTTTACGGATTATATTTAAATCTTGTAAACGTCTTCTCACATTTCCAATTCCACCAACAATAATATGTTCAGGATTTTTGTTTGAAATTTCATCGAGATTAGTAAACTTTTCAATTTCAAAGCCAAAATTTTTGAAGCCTTCGTAAGCTACAAAGGCATTAACATTATAGAATTCGCCATTTTTATCGGTTTGTATATATGCTTTCATAAGATTGGTTTAAGCAAAAAATAAATACGCCAATCCAATTGCCGTAATAACACCCACTAAATCTGCCAAAAGCATCGCAATAACAGTATATCTTGTATTTTTAACAGCAACTGCCCCAAAATAAACTGCAATTACATAAAACGTTGTATCTGAGCTTCCCTGAAGCACAGCAGCCAATTTACCCTGGAAACTGTCTGCTCCAAAAGTAGCCATGGTATCCATCATCATTCCGCGGGCTCCGGAACCGGAAAGAGGTTTGATCAAAGCAGTCGGAAGTCCGTCAACGAATCTCGCATCCAGATTAAAGACATTCGCCACCCATTTCATCCCGTCAATAATCACTTCAAAAACTCCTGAAGTTCTCAGCAGAGAAATCGCAATCAGCATTCCCACTAAATAAGGTATAATTTTTACACTGGTTGTAAAGCCTTCTTTAGCTCCGTCAACAAATGCCTCAAAAACATTAATTTTTTTATATAAAGCTCCAAGTACAATCGCTAAGAAAATGAAAAGAATCAATCCGTTACTTAAAATCTGGCTGAAAATATCTAAATGTTCTTTGCTAAGCCCCGTCAAATACCAAACTAAAAGTGCTACCAGTGCAGAAATCCCTCCAATATAAGCTAAAAGCACAGGTTGTAGAAGATTTATTTTTTGGTAAATTGAAACAATGATCATAGCAGCTAAAGTTGCCGCAAAAGTTGCAATCATGCAATAAAGAAATATATCTGTAGGGTTTTTTGAACCGGCAGAAGCTCTCAGAGCAATGATTGACACCGGAATCAAGGTCATTCCTCCTGCATGCAGACAGAGAAACATGATTTGTGAATTGCTGGCTGTATCTTTATTGGGATTCAGAGTCTGTAAACTTTCCATTGCTTTTAAGCCGAAAGGAGTTGCCGCGTTATCTAAGCCTAAAAGATTGGCGCTGAAATTCATCAACATATGTCCAAAAGCGGGATGTCCTTTTGGAATCTCGGGAAACAGTTTAGAGAAAAAAGGTTGAATTAATCTGCTTAAAAGATTGATTCCGCCTGCTTTTTCGGCAATACTCATGAATCCCATGAATAATGCCATGATTCCAATTAAACCAAGACAGATTTTCACCGCTGTTTCAGAAGTCCCGATCACACCATCTGCTTCCTGAATACGATACACCTGTACTTCCTGCTGTAAAGAATCGGTCTTGTAATGAATTCTGTCCTGCGCAAAATCTGGTTTTTTCATCAGACTGTCTTTGATGACAGGAGAGAAAACAGCCATTTTTTGAGTTGCAACTTTTACGGTATCACCTCCTTTACCCACCACCATATCATTAAATATGGTTTTATAATGGTTTGATGAGATGTATTTTATACTTGCAATAGCAATGGCAATGATGATAAAAGCCGACCAAATTCTGCTGAGAACCATTTATTTTAATTAATTTTTAGAAAAGATAATACATTTAATATAAAAAGTAAAACTTTTATCATGGGTCATAAAGATTTTACCCATTTTCATCCAGGTAAACCAGTTCGCCCGCAAAATCATCTTCCAGGCTTTTCAAAACCTTTGCGTTGGCTGTTTTCTTCTGGAGTTCTTCAATAAAGAAATTTTTTTCAAAAAACTGCCGGTGAATCCCGGGTAAGATTTCCATGAAATAGTCCATCCCTATTTTATTATTATGAAGATCCATCTTGGTTTCCAGAGGTTTGTTGGGGAATAATTCTTCGTGCAGGTCTGTAATTTTTTTACAGAAATTCAGTGCTTTTTCGGGAGATGAGATTTTACAGCAGTACATCATAATGAGGCAACACCAGAATGCATGTCTGAAGGCATTTCCTTCTCCGTTTTTTGACGCGGTTTTCGGGTACAGCTTTTGTGCGATTGAAAAAGCTCTTACGGTTGCGTAAAAACTTAAAAATGAAAATAAGGGATGAGGCAAAACAGCCGACAGGAGCTTAAGAATCTTCTTAAAACTCATGGCTCGGATCGTACTGAAAATGACGCTGAAAGTTCTCATCAATAAAAATCTCCCTCAAAATAGAGAGAGATTGTATGGTGTTTATATAATTTTTAAGCTTTTACCGTTAATAAATTAACTGTTTTAGACACTACATCCTTGATTTCGGTTCTTTTTACAATAAAGTCAACAAAACCTTTTTCCTGAAGAAATTCTGACGTCTGGAAACCTTCCGGTAAATCTCTTCCGATGGTTTCGCGAATAACTCTTGGCCCTGCAAAACCGATCAGTGCTTTTGGCTCGGCCATGATAATATCTGCAGTCATCGCAAAAGAAGCGGTAATTCCTCCAAAGGTAGGATCACACAGATAGGCGATATATAAAAGGCCGGCCTCAGAAAGCTGAGCCAGTTTTGACTGTACTTTTGCCAGCTGCATTAAGGAATACGTAGCCTCCTGCATTCTCGCACCTCCCGACTGACAGATAATCATATACGGAAGTTTGTTGGCGATACAGTAATCAACCGCTCTTCTTATTTTTTCACCCATTACAGATCCTAAAGATCCGCCGATAAAGGCAAAATCCATACATGATACGACCATTTCAGTACCTTTTACGGTTCCTACAGCGTTTCGGATAGAATCTGTAAGTTTTGTTTTGGCTTTTACTTCTTTAAGACGGTCTGTATACGATTTGGTATCTTTAAACTGAAGCATATCTATACTTTCAACGTTTGCATCCAGTTCCGTAAACTTTCCGTCGTCAAAAAGGATGTCAAAAAACTCGGCGCTTCCTATTCTTACATGAAACCCGTCTTCAGGAGAAACATAATTGTTTTTCTTCAGTTCTTCGTGCTCTACCACTTTTCCTGACGGAGTCTGATGCCAAAGCCCTTTCGGGACATCTTTTTTCTCGTCGGTAGAAGTCGTGATATTTTGTGCTTTTCTTTTAAACCAGTCGAATGCCATCTTGTATGTATTAATGTATAAAGTAAATGTATTGATGTAAAATTTTCAAATCATGAATACATTTTACAGCAATACACTTGTACAATTTTATTTTAAAGTATTTATATTATTTAGATCTTCAAATGCCTTAACTAATCTTTTTGAGAAAGTTTCTTCTCCTTTTCTCACCCAAGCTCTCGGGTCATAGAATTTTTTGTTTGGCTTTTCTTCTCCTTCAGGGTTTCCGATTTGCGTTTTTAAATATTCGATATTGTTGACCATATAATCTCTGATCCCTTCTGTATAAGCAAACTGAAGATCAGTGTCAATATTCATTTTGATAACCCCGTAATCAATTGCTTCCCTGATTTCTTCTAAAGTAGAACCAGAACCACCATGAAATACAAAATTAACAGGCTTCTCAGCGGTCCCGAATTTTTCCTGAACATATCTCTGAGAATTATCTAATATTTTTGGAGTAAGAACCACATTTCCAGGCTTGTAAACTCCGTGTACGTTACCAAAAGCAGCTGCAATAGTAAAGTTATCAGAAATCGCTTTTAATTTTTCGTAGGTATAAGCTACATCTTCAGGCTGGGTATATAATTTTGAGTTGTCTACATCAGAATTATCAACTCCGTCTTCTTCACCACCGGTTACACCGATCTCAACTTCCAGAGTCATCTGCATTTTTGCCATTCTTTCGAAATATTCTCCTGAAACCTGAAGGTTTTCTTCCAAAGATTCTTCAGAAAGATCAAGCATGTGAGAAGAATAAAGAGATTTTCCGGTCTGCTTGAAGAATTCTTCATTAGCATCCATCAAACCGTCGATCCAAGGCAAAAGTTTCTTTGCGCAATGGTCGGTATGTAAAATTACGGTTGCTCCATAGGCTTCTGCAAGCGTGTGAATATGTTTTGCACCTGCAATACCGCCTAAAATAGCCGATTTTTGACCGTCGTTGCTCAATCCTTTTCCTGCATTAAAAGCAGCTCCCCCGTTTGAAAACTGAATGATAACAGGAGCATTTAATTTTGCTGCAGTTTCCATCACCGCATTTACATTGCTGGATCCGATGACATTCACCGCCGGTAATGCAAATTTATTTTCTTTTGCGTACTGAAAAATATCTGTCACTAACTGACCTGTGGCAACTCCTGCCGGAAAAATTCTGCTCATGTTTTAGGTATTATTTATTGGTGTTTTATAAATTCTTGTAAAGATAATGAATTTTAAGAAAATATTAATTTCTTTTGTCTCTTCCCCAAAGTAGTTTCTGGCGGATGGTTTCGTAAAAACTCAGATTATTCGGCTGTACCAGAAGGATCTGAAAGGCGGCTTTTCTGATGATAATTTCTTTATCGGTCTCAATATGGATCAGCCGGGAATCTAAAGAGAGAGAATATTGCGGAACCCTGCTTTCTACTTTAAATTTGATTTCTACCTTATCATTCACAACCAACGGTCTCACATTCAAATTATGCGGCGCAATAGGGGTGATGACAAAGTTTTCGTTATTCGGGGATATGATCGGTCCGCCACAGCTCAGAGAATATGCTGTAGAACCGGTGGGTGTAGACACAATTACTCCGTCTCCCCAGAAAACATTAAGAAATTCATCATTAATATAAGAGTCTACCGTTACCATCGAGGTGGTTTCTTTCCTAGATATGGTCACATCATTCAGGGCATACGGAAAAAATTCATCTGATCTTGGAGATACGACCTCTATCACAGACCGGCGGCTGGTCTTAATATCGCCTTTCAGAATAGCATCAAGTTCTTTAAATGCCTCTTCCTTGGTGAAGCTGGCGAGAAACCCCAATCTTCCGGTATTTACCCCAACAATGGGAATTTCGAGATCTTCAATAAAAGTTAAAGAATTTACAATGGTTCCGTCTCCTCCGAAAGTGAAAAAAAGGTCGATTTCTTTATCGATAAGATCTTGTTTATTCCCGAAGGTTTCAAAAATTTTAGAAAACTGCAGCGCTTCGGCCATTTCATCAAACAAGACAGATTTTACGCCTCTGCTTTCAAGCTCAGAAATAAATTTGCTTAAGTATAAGAAAGTGTCGAGGTCTTTTTTCTGTGAATAGATGGCTGCCTTCATATTATATTTCGATAAATTTTTGTAAAAAACCTAAACGGTCTTTGAAAAGATCTGTTTTCTCATCAGAATAATATTTTTCAACAATGCGATAATCATACCGGTCAAAAGTGGCATCAATGGAAGCTAAATTTTCATTGCTGATTTTAATGGTAATCTGGATCACATCATCTGACATGAAACTGATAAAACCTCCATAAAATTTAGAATTATTGCTTTCTACAATATTGGCGATTTCTGTCATCGAATATTTTCTGGCCGGAGTTTCCACAGTGAGAATGGCACCGGTTTCAGAAAACAGGGGATATTTTGAAAATGTCTGGAAAACATCATCACAGCAAATGTAGCCGAGATACTTTTCACTTTTATTGATAACGGGAATTACATTTGAATTAAAGGTATAAAACAGACGGATACTGTCCATAATATTATGATCATCCAGAATGGCAAAACGCTCGATCTGATGTTCGAGATTTTTCAGGGTTCCTTCTGCTTCGTACAAAAATTCTTTAGCGATTGCGCCGTAAAAATGGTGTGATTTTTTGATGAAAATATGTGTATATCCGAAAGCTTCTAAGGTTTCTCTAGCCGATTCTATAGAGTCAGTCAGATGAAAACACGGAAAATCTTTTGAGATATAGTCCTTGATAAACATGGTGCTAATTTATAAAATTTAAAATGAAACCGCTCTGCTATATGGTATAAATTTTTATGAAAAATAAAAAAAACGGGCTAAAAATTTGCTGATCCATAAAAATCAATTATCTTTGTCGCCTTTCATTTTTACTTTTTATTAGATTTATTTCAAACTGCACTGTCTTTTAGGCAATTGCAGTTTTTTTATTGTAGGAATTTGGCAAATTCCCACATAACAATTCCTCCGCAAACACTCACATTTAAAGAATGTTTTGTTCCCAATTGCGGGATTTCAATGAAAGAATCAATATTCGGTAACGCTTCATCACTGATTCCTTCTACTTCATTTCCCAAGATCACGGCATATTTTTTATCGGGGTCAATTTTAAAATCGGTAATAGGTTCGCTTTCCGTGGTTTGCTCAATGCCTATAATTTCAAAATTTTGACTCTTTAAATCATGAATGGCAATATTAATATCAGATTCGTATGACCAGTCTACACTTTCTGTGGCGCCTAATGCAGCCTTGTGAATTTCCCGGTGAGGCGGTTGAGGAGTAATCCCGCACAAAATAATTTTCTGAACTAGAAAAGCATCTGCCGTCCTGAATGTTGCGCCAACATTATGCATACTTCTGATATTGTCTAAAACCACAACCAGTGGGATTTTCTGAAGGCTTTTAAAAGTTTCCACATCAACTCTGTTGAGCTCTTCCAGTTTTAATTTATGTGCCAAAATATTTTTTCTTATTTTATTTACGAGTTCTTATATAGTAACAGATGTACTTCTTAATTATTTTATTCCCATAATCTGATGTACGTTTTTCTCAATATTCTGAGCAATGGTTTCCATTGGGATATCATTTTCATCATTATTGAAAGGGTCTTCAATTTCCTCGGCAATCAGTTCAAGGCTCATTAAAACGTAATACACAAAAACGGTTAGTGGGATCATGAAAAGACCAATATTGATAACATACGCAATCGGCAACGCCAAAACATACAGAATGATGAATTTTTTGACAAATGAAGAATAGGAATACGGAATCGGAGTGTTTTTTATTCTTTCGCAGCCGCCACAAACATCGAGAAACCCTGAAAGCTGGGTATCGAGGTAGATCATTTCAAGATCAGAAATTTTCCCTTCTTTTTTTAAATGATTCAATTTATGGGTCAAAAAAATAATGATCTCACTTGGGCCATGATGTTTCAGTGCGTTTTCAAGATCAGAATAATCTTCGTCCAGAGCCAGTCTCGTGGAATCCCGGGAAAGATGCTTGGCTAAAAAATGAGGAAAGAATTTCAAATATCTTGCAATCTGCTGCGCATCAGCTTTGTCATTTTCAAGAATGGCATTTATTTTTATGGCAAAATTTCGGGTATCGTTTACTAATTTCCCCCAGAGTTTTCTGCCTTCCCACCATCGGTCATAGGCGCTGTTTGTTCTGAAAACCAACAATAAAGACAATACAAAGCTGAGTAAAGAATGGATCATCCCTACATGACTGATGCCAGATTCTGAGGTAAGATGAAAATATTCTATCTCCAGAAACTGAATTCCCCAAGAATACAGCCCTACCAAAAGCATCGTCGGAAATAGTATTTTCAAGGTATCACTATGATGAAGGCTGAAGAGGATTTTCAGAAAATGTTTGGTATTGTATACTCTCATGGCTTGTATGTCTTGTGCAAAGATAAATTTTTATAAAATTCAAAAAACTAATTTTATTTTGAATTAAATGTTGTATTGAATTAATATATATGTAATCAGGTAGTATATTTAATAATTAAATCTAAATTTTATGAAAATATTTTATGTAAGTTTATTTTTTATATCTCCAATCTGTCTTTTTAAATGCCAAAATTCTTACACACCTGCGAAGTTGAACAAAGATCTCTCGACATTTACAAAGTCAAAACTTGTTTTGCAGAGTGAAATTACTACCTTGGTTTCTATCGAAAAGTGTAAATATTTAATAAAAGCAAGAAGCTATGCTGCTCCTATAGGTTTTACTGCAAAGAAAGATGTGAAAAATGCAGCGAAAGGAATTGATGAATGGGTAGAATTAGATAAAGGAAATACATATATACTTACAAACTATAAATGGGTAACAATTGATAACTATGGTACTGCACAATTATATGTGGATTTTGATACTTTAGATTGTATTAATTAATTTAAATAAAATAGTATTTTTAAATTATTTTAAGCATCAAAAACCAATTTGCCTCAAGGATTTTATTTCTTACTTTTACCAACCCAATTCAAGAACGATTGTAATGGCAAAGGCAGCGAAAAAAGAAACTCCGTTAATGACGCAGTACAATACCATCAAGGCAAAATATCCTGATGCGCTTTTGCTGTTCAGAGTAGGAGATTTTTACGAAACTTTCGGTCAGGATGCGGTGAGAACGTCCCAGATTTTAGGAATTGTTCTTACAAAAAGAGCCAATGGAGACGGTCATATCGAGCTGGCCGGTTTTCCGCATCATTCGGTAGATTCTTATCTGCCGAAACTGGTAAGAGCCGGAATCCGTGTTGCCATCTGTGATCAGCTGGAAGACCCGAAAACCGTGAAAGGAATCGTAAAGCGAGGTGTTACAGAACTGGTGACTCCCGGAGTGACTTTCAATGACCAAGTTTTAACCTCAAAAAAGAATAATTTCCTGCTTTCGCTTCATAAAGAAAAAGAAAAATACGGAATCGCTTTGGTAGATGTGTCTACAGGAGAATTTTTAGTCACCGAAGGAAATCTTGAGAAAATTTTACACATCATCAACACATTTGATCCCAGTGAAATTATCTATCAGAGAAGTGTACAGATTCCTGATCAGCTCAAAAACAGGAATGCTTTCAAACTGGAAGACTGGGCGTTTCAATACAATTTTGCGTACGAAAAACTTACCAATCAATTTAAAACCAATTCGTTAAAAGGTTTCGGGGTAGAAGAGCTGCCGTTGGCAATTACAGCAGCAGGAGCCATTTTTGCGTATTTGGTAGAAGATACCCATCACAAATTATTGGCGCATATTACCAAAATAAAGATCATTCCGCAGGAAGATTATCTGATGATGGATCATTTTACACTGAGAAACTTAGAAATCGTCTATCCAAGCCATCCGAAAGGAAAATCGCTGCTTGATATTATTGACAGGACTTCTACTCCGATGGGCGGAAGACTGCTCAGAAGAAGAATTATTCTTCCGCTGAAATCGGTGAACGAAATCGGAAGAAGACTTTCTTTAATTGATTTTTTGAACGAAAACGATTCTCTTAAATATGAGATTTCACAACTTTTAAGAGCTGTTTCAGATTTAGACCGGTTGATGGGAAAACTGGCTTCTGAAAAAATCTGCCCCAAAGAACTGGGATATCTTCGTCAAAGTTTAATCAATATTAAGAAAATTAAAGAATTGATTCATCCGCATGCCGATGTTTTGGCATGGCTGGAACCATTAAATTCTTTAAATGAATTAATTGAACTGCTTGAAAATCATCTGAATGATGAGCTTCCTGTACATCTTGCCAAAGGAAATGTAATTAAACAAAATATTTCAGAAGAGCTGGATCATCTCAGAGGTCTGCAGAATAAAGGCCGTGGTTTTCTGGATGAAATGTGTCAACGGGAAGTAGAACGCACCGGAATTACCAGTCTGAAAATTGATTTTAATAATGTTTTCGGATATTTTATTGAAGTAAGAAATACCCATAAAGATAAAGTTCCGGCTGACTGGATCAGAAAGCAGACGCTTGTAAATGCAGAAAGATACATCACTGAAGAGCTGAAAGAATACGAAAGCCAGATTCTGGGCGCCGAAGAAAAAATTAGCATCCTTGAAAATCAGCTGTACCGTAAAGTGTGTTCTGATACGATGATCTATATTGACAAGATTCAGGAAAACTCCACTATCATTGCACAGCTGGACGTTGCTGTAGGATTGTCCGAACTGGCTGTTTCCGAAAGCTACACGAAACCGGTTTTAAACGAGGGCTTTTCCATTGATTTAAAGGAAGCGCGACATCCTATTATTGAAAATGCGCTTCCTTTAGGAGAAAAGTATATTCCGAATGATATTTACTTAGATAAAGATTCTCAGCAGATCATCATGGTTACCGGACCAAACATGGCCGGAAAATCAGCAATTCTCCGGCAAACGGCAATAGTATGTTTAATGGCGCAAATCGGAAGTTTTGTCCCGGCAAAATATGCTGAGATCGGGGTTCTGGATAAAATTTTTACAAGAGTAGGAGCAAGCGATAATATTTCTGCCGGCGAATCTACTTTTATGGTGGAAATGAATGAAGCCGCTTATATTTTAAATAACATTTCAGAGCGCAGTCTGATTTTATTAGACGAAATCGGCCGCGGAACCTCCACATACGATGGAGTTTCTATTGCATGGGCAATCGCGGAATATCTTCACCAACATCCGACCCAGGCAAAAACTTTGTTTGCAACGCATTATCACGAACTGAACGAAATGACCGTTACGTTTGAACGGGTGAAAAATTTTCATGTTTCCATTCAGGAAAATAAAGGAAATATCATTTTTTTACGAAAACTGATTTCTGGAGGAAGTGAGCACAGTTTCGGGATTCATGTGGCAAAACTGGCAGGAATGCCTTCCAAAGTGGTCAACAGAGCCAATGAAATTCTCACCACACTCGAAAACAGCCGTGCTCAAAGCGGGTCATCCGAAAATATTAAAAGAGTGACCGAAGAAAACATGCAGCTTTCTTTTTTTCAGCTGGACGATCCTGTTCTGGAAAATATTAGGGAAGAATTGACAAAAATTGACATCAATACTTTGACACCGATTGAAGCTCTGATGAAGCTGAATTCTATTAAAAAGATGATCGGCGGTTAGTATTTCTTAGTGGTTAAAGGAAAAGTATAGAGATAACGCACCTTTTTATCCCCAATCATAGCCGGTTTCCAACGGATGAAAACTCTTTTCAGTCCTAATTCTGCGGCTTCTGTATGTTTTTTATCGCTTCCTAATGCTACAACATTACGGATATATCCGTCTTTTTCAACAATAAAATATATTCGGGTATCGAGTTTCTGGTTGTTTTTGAGCTCTACGTTATCCATTTTTTCAGTAAAAAGCCTTTTAAATAAAGCCATTCCTCCGGGAAATTCCGGAGCCTGATCAGCTTTTACCGCTACATCATCCAGTTTTAAACGGGTTTTCAAAACAGCATAATTTGGGATTTCAGAAATATGAGTATAAACTGGGTTTTTGGCCTGATTTTTCTGGGAAAAACAGAAAATACTACAGATTATTCCGAATAAAAATAATGCTTTTTTCATTGATTGGTTTTTAAACTGCCGTAAAAATGAATTTACTCTATAAAAATCAATCAAACATAATACCAATGTAATTTCGCACTTTTCAATGCCTTTTCCTATTACTATTCTGGAATTTTACAAATATGTTGAAATATAGAAATGATTTCAGTTTTTTAAAATAAATTAGCTTAGTTTTTAAAAACCATGATGACTTTTCAATTTAACTTAAAATATTTCATAGCAACAATTATCATTTTTTTAATTGAAGTTTTGATAGCTACCAAACTCAAAGACAATTTCTTTATCAGAGCCTATTTGGGAGATGTTATTGTAGTAATTCTTTTATACACTTTCATTAGAAGCTTTTTTAAGACAGATGTTTACAAACTCATTTTCGGGATTTTTATGTTTTCCTGTTTAATAGAATTTGCCCAGTTTTTTAATATTGCCGAAAAATTAGGCTTCCGTAAAGGAAGCCTCATGTATATTGTGATCGGAAATTCTTTTTCCTGGATTGATATTGTGTGTTATGCAACAGGATGCTTTATTCTTTTACTATTTGTAAAAATAAATCATCACAAAAAGTTGGAATAGAAATTATCTTCCAAAACTGTCATATTTGTCTTCCGCATATTTAATGAAACGGTTCAAAAGCACAACATTTTCTTTTTCCATCGGCGAAAGGTCGTTGTCTACATTGGCGGAAACAGGAATATACCATTCGGTCTGTTCAAAAAAGTTTCTGTAGGTTGCTTTCTTAAATGAATAGCCGTGTCTCGCAAAAACTGAATTTTTAATGATTTCCAGATCCAGCTTTCTCAGGTTTTTAAGATCTTTTTCCGTTAATTTTTGTTTGGAAGCATTTATTCTGAAGACAGCCTCTGAAGCGATTCTGTTTTTAGAAGAAGTATAGGTTTCTGTCTTTCCGGATTCTTCATCGGTATATTTTTCGGTAAAATCTTTCGGATTTTCCCAATCGATGAGGTCAGAATTTTCATCCAGCATAAAATTAGGATTGTATACAAATTCTTTTTTTGTCAGCTTCAGCATTTTAGAAGGCGCGTTTACGGCTTTCGTGTTAAAAGCGGTCCATTTTCCGGTTAGGCTGTCGTTTTTAAGTTTCACCTCAAACCGTCCGTCGGTTTTATCATTTCCCGGCTCATCAAGCACAAAAGTTTTTGAAGCCTCATTAAAAATCCCTCTGAAAGGACGCTGATTTCCATTCACAATACTTTGTCCGTACACACTGTCTTTGGTGATTCGGTTGATCTTCAAAGAGATTTTTTTGTAATCGGTTCCTTCATAATATTCATCGGTTTCGCTATCGTGCATTCTCGCTTTTCCGGCAAATTCACCGGTATAAATGCCGTAATATTCTTTATGGGTTTCCGGAATGACTGCAGAATCTTTTTTTACCATCAGCGTATCATTCTTAGCGTTTTTTACATCGGCCTCTTTTTTACAGGCCACTAAAATGACAGTGAATAAGGAGACGAACGTTAATTTTAAAATTTTCATATATGTTTTTTTGAGATTAAATATTCGATGATGAGGATATTGGGAACCCAGCCGAGCCATGCAATAATCTGATACACATCCATCGGATTCGGGTGGAATAAATATACAATAAAAACCTTCCACATTCTCAGGGTAATGGCAGAAACTGTTAATGCAAAACTTCGCCACATCCACTGTTGATGTTCCTTAAATTTTTTCTGTCTTGCAAACCGATACGCTTTAAAAGTACAAAACCACCAGAGACAGCCTAAAATCACGAATGATATTTTTGAAAAAACCCCGCCATTGGCAAAAATCCCCATATAAATCCCGGATGGTGCTGCGAAAAATAAGATCAGAAAAATGTATAATTTTCCAATATTTCTGTGAAAGTTTTTTAAGATGAAATCTTTTCTTAGAATGGCTAAAAACCCGCTCAGTAAAACAAAAATACTGGTGTAAACATGCGTGAAAAAAAAGTAAAGATATTCCGGTCGTTCAGCAACTTCCGTTTGTTTGATCATTAAAAAGCTGACATTGGGATCAAAAGGAATGTATTCTAGAGTAATTTTAAGCATGAGCCAAAAGAAATATGCGAATCCGATGATGAAAAGGATTTTAAAGAGATTCGACATGCTTTTTTTTGTTGAAAACATGGGATAAACTTATTCGAAACTCATTGTAATAGGTAATCTGAATCTGAATTTTACAGGTTTTCCGTCTATTTCAGCAGGTTTCCATTTTGTTTTTGCCATTGCTTTTATAACACGTTCCATTTCTCTATTCATTGATTTATTATCTCCAATAATCACGATATCACTCATGTTTCCTTCTTCAGAAACTACAAATCGAGCTTCAGATTTTATTCTGCCTCTTACATTGATATTGCTGCTGTTAAAAGTTTTGGCAAAATTATTTCTGAAAGCACTGATTCCTCCAGGATATACAGCGGGTGAATCGACTTTATCTACTTCTTGGTACAAATTATCTTTCTTTTCAAGTTCAAAAGTTTTATTGATGTCTGAAATTTTGTTTTGGGAAAAAATTAGGGTGAAACCTAAAAATAGTATTGAGATTAAAGTTTTTTTCATAAATGTATTTTTTAATTGTTATTCAAGTCCTGCGAAATTAGCCAAGCTTCACTCCAGCAAGCCTGAAAATTAAATCCGCCGGTTACGGCATCAATATTCAGAACTTCTCCCGCAATATAGAAATTAGGCAAAAGTTTGGAAGACATATTTTTAAAATTAATCTCTTTCAAATCTACGCCTCCTGCGGTGACAAATTCATCTTTAAAAGTAGATTTCCCGGTGACCTGAAATTTCTTTTTGCAGAGGTTTTCAACAATTGCCTGCATTTCTTTTCCTGAAACATTGGCGATCTGTTTATTCAGATCAACTTTTGAAACCTCCAGGATTCTCTGCCAAAAACGGTTTGTCACCTCAAAAATCTTCGATTGGCCGATGGTTTTTTTGGGATTCGACTGTTTAAAATTTTGGAATAATTCTTCCGCTTCATCCATATCTTTCGAAATAAAATTAACCTCAATTTCGAAATGGTATTTCACTTTGGCCAGATTAATGGCTTCCCACGCCGAAATTTTCAGAATTGCAGGCCCGGAAAGTCCCCAATGCGTAATAAGTAAAGGCCCGCTTTCTTCCGTTTTTAAAGCGGGGATGGAGGTTTCTGCATTTTCAAAACTGGTTCCCGCTAAGTCTTTCAGTAAATCATCTTTTATATTGAAAGTAAATAAAGATGGAACCAAATCAACAATACGATGGCCCAGATTTTCAATCATTTTTAATGATTTCGGTGAACTTCCGGTGGTGTAGATGACAACATCAGCTTCAAAATCACCCAGACTCGTTCTTACAACATATTTTTCATCCTGCTTTTCAATTTCTTTTACCGAACATTTGGTCTTTACTTCAATATTTTTTTCCTGAATTTCGTTTAGGAAAGTATTGATAATCGTCTGTGAAGAATTGCTTTCAGGGAAAACCCTGTTGTCATGCTCGACCTTTACCGAAACTTTTCGTTGATCAAGCCATTCCATCATATCGCCCGGTTGAAATTTAGAAAAGACACTCCGTAACTCTTTGTTTCCGCGCGGATAAAACTGCACCAATTCCTTTGCGTCAAAGCAGGCATGGGTCACGTTGCATCTTCCGCCTCCCGAGATTTTCACTTTCTGCAGTACATCAGAATTCTGCTCAAGAATTGTAATTTTATATTGCTTTTCGTCAAGATTGGCTGCACAGAAAAATCCTGCTGCACCGCCCCCGATAATGATAATTTGCTTCATAATTGTTTAATCTTATGCTGAAGATTATTTTTTCAAAAGTACAATTTTTATAACCCATCTTATTTGAGTAAATTTGAAGAATTATAATTTTTGAACTTTAACGTAAAATTATAACCACAAAAGTCAGAAAAGCCTTTGCAACATATTAGTTTAACGTTGATTTTCGCTAACGTGAACGTAAATGTTTTCAAAGTTGTACACTTTCTTGTTTGTTCGAAGATATTTGAAAACGGTGATACATTTTTGTGGTTAATGAATAAGTTCAATTTAAAACGATTATTAAATGATTTTTTACCATACATTCGAAGTTCGCTGGAGCGATCTTGACGCCAATAAGCATCTTGCAAACTCGTCTTACGTAGCGTATTGCGCGCAAACCAGAATGGCTTTTATGAAGAAAGAAAAAATGGGAGTTACGCAGATGAGCCGATGGGGAATCGGTCCTGTGATTATGCACGAACGGTTTTCTTTTTTTAAAGAAATATTTGCTGATCAAAAGGTAATCGTGAGCCTGGAAATCGACGGTTGTGCAGAAGATGCTGCAATCTATCGTTTTGTGCATAAATTTTATCTTCCGGACGGTTCGCACTGTGCCACCTCAGAAGCCACTGGTGTTTGGATTGATACAATGCTGAGAAAAATGACTTCTCCGCCGGATGATGTCGTTGAAGCTATGAATAAATACAAAACTGCTGAAACCATTCTAATGACAAGGGAAGATTTTAAAAAGCTTCCTTTCCGGCCGGAAAATATTGATCCGGCAACATTTAACTAATAAACAATAAGTGGGAACATGATTGACAGAATGAAAGTTCTTCCGAATCATTTATTAATGATCAACCAACTATTATAAAAATTTATGTTTGAAGATAAAGAACCGGAATTAACACCCATTTCCAAATTAGGAGAATTCGGGCTGATAAAACACTTAACAGAGCATTTCCCTCTATCTAACGAATCTTCGGAGGTTGGCGTAGGAGATGATGCGGCCATAATTAATCCCGGAAACAAGAAAGTGGTGTTGACGACGGATGTTTTGGCAGAAGGCGTTCATTTCAATTTAGGATATGTTCCGTTAAAACATTTGGGGTACAAAGCGGTTGTGGTAAATCTTAGTGATATTGCAGCGATGAATGCAACACCCACCCAGATTTTGGTTTCTTTGGCGGTTTCCAACCGTTTCCCGGTAGAAGCTCTGGAAGAATTATATTCAGGAATTCAGGCGGCTTGCGGAAGATACAAAGTAGACTTGATTGGTGGAGACACCACAAGTTCCAATGCTGGTTTGGTCATGAGCATTACCGCAGTCGGAATTGAAGACGAAGAAAACATTGTGAAAAGAAATGGCGCAAAACCCAATGATTTGCTTGTCGTAAGCGGAGATTTAGGAGGTGCTTATATGGGGCTTCAGATTTTGGAAAGGGAACATGCTGTTTTCCTCGCCGATCCCAACATGCAGCCGGAAATGGAAGGTTTTGATTATATCTTAGAAAGGCAGCTAAAGCCGGAAGCCAGAACAGATGTCAAAGGAATATTAGAGCAATTGGATATCAAACCGACATCCATGATCGATATTTCAGACGGTTTGGCATCGGAAATCCTTCATCTTTCAGATCAGTCGAAAGTAGGTTTCAGATTGTATGAAGAGAAAATCCCGATGGATAATCTCACCATCACTACGGCAGATGATTTTAATTTGAATCCTGTCATGACAGCTTTAAGTGGGGGAGAAGATTATGAACTGCTGTTTACGATTTCGCCGAATGATTTTGAAAAAATAAAAAACCACCCGGATTTTACCATTATCGGCCATGCTGTTGAAAAAGAAGAAGGGAATTTCATGGTCGCGAGAGGTTCTAACCAATTGGTGGCATTGACGGCGCAGGGTTGGGATGCTTTTTTAGCAAACCAATAAAATAATTAAGATTTAATTTTAGTAGAAAATAGTTATAATTTAAAGAGCCGGTCTATATAGGCCGGCTCTTTAAATTATATATTAAATTATGCTTTCACAATATTCACAATCACTTCGACCGCCTTCTCCATACTCTCCAGAGCCACATATTCATAAGGTCCGTGAAAATTCATTCCGCCGGCAAAAATATTGGGACACGGAAGTCCCATATATGATAATTGGGCGCCGTCTGTTCCGCCTCTGATCGCTTTTATTTTCGGTTCGATTCCGGCTTCCTTCATAGCTTTTGCAGCAAGGTCGATGATGTGCATTTTGCCTTCAAACTGCTGCTTCATGTTTCGGTACTGTTCTTTAATCTCTACTTCAGCCGTTCCTGCACCATACTTTTGATTAAATTCAGCTACTTTTTCCTGCATGAATTTTTTTCTGGCCTCAAACTTTTCTTCGTCATGATCACGGATGATGTATTGAAGTTTACCTTCAGAAACATCAGAAGTGACCTCCATTAAATGATAAAATCCGTCAAATCCTTTTGTGGTAGAAGGTGTCTCGTCTGCGGGAAGCGATTGAATAAATTCTGCCGCCAAAAGACTCGCATTCACCATCTTTCCGAAGGCGTAACCGGGATGTACGCTCAATCCGTGAATTTTAACGACAGCTCCAGCCGCATTGAAGTTTTCATATTCTAATTCTCCAACCTCACTTCCATCCATGGTGTACGCAAATTCTGCCCCGAACTTTGCCACATCAAATTTGTGTGCGCCTCTTCCGATTTCTTCATCCGGCGTAAAACCGATCGCCATTCTTCCGTGCTTGATTTCAGGGTGCGCAATCAGATATTCCGCAGCGGTTACGATTTCTGCGCAGCCGGCTTTATCATCGGCTCCGAGAAGCGTATTTCCGTCAGTAGTAATGATCGTCTGTCCGATATATTGTTGTAAGCTTTCAAATTTTGAAGGAGATAGAGTAAAATTGCTTTCTTTATTTAAAATTAAATCTTCTCCCTGGTAATTTTCCCAAACCTGCGGCTTTACATTTTCTCCGCTGAAATCAGGTGACGTATCATAATGAGAAATAAATCCGATCGTAGGCTGGCTGTCATTTTCCAGATTAGATGGAACATAGGCCATAATATATCCGTGATCGTCAATAGAAACATCTTCCAGACCAATTGTTTTTAGCTCTTCTACAATGTAATGGGCAATGTCCCACTGTCTTTCCGTAGAAGGTGTGGTTTCACTTTCTGCGTCACTGGTTGAATATATTTTTACATAGCTGAGAAAGCGGTTCAGTAATTTCTCTTTCCACAAAGGGTTGAATTCGATTGTACTCATTAGATGTTATAAATTTTAACAAAGTTAACAAATTTGACGCTGAGATCGGTTTTTTTGTATTTGAATATATAGGATCGAAATTATGAATCAGATATAAATTATTGGTTATCAAAAGAATCTTAGCTTTGTCATGAACCAGAATATAATTGTTTTAGTTTTATTATATTTGAGAAAATCAAAAGTAAAAATGTTTCTTACAGAATGTCCTAGAGATGCCATGCAAGGTTGGGGAGAATTTATCCCGACTTCCAAAAAAATAGACTATATCAACTCATTGATGGAAGTGGGGTTTGATGTATTAGACAGTCTGAGTTTTGTTTCTCCGAAAGCAATTCCGCAGATGGCAGATTCTGATGAGGTTGCAGAAAATATTGATAAATCCTTATCCAACACAAAAGTTTCTGCGATTGTAGGAAATTTCAGAGGAGCCGAGAAAGCGTTAAAGCATCAGTCGGTAGATATTTTAGGTTTTCCGTTTTCTATTTCGGAAACTTTTCAGCAGAGAAATACCAATAAAAGCAGGGAAGAAGCTTTTGAAGAAACCGTAAAAATGCTGGATTTGGCGCGAAGTGAAAACCGCGAATTAAACATTTATTTTTCAATGGCATTCGGAAATCCTTATGGGGAAGCTTGGAAATGGGAGGAGGTCGATTTCTGGGCAAAAAGGTTTTCTGAAATCGGGATACAAAATATCTTACTTTCTGATACAACGGGAGTTGCAACAGCAGAAACGATTTCTCTTTTGTTTGAAAAACTTCCGGTGCTACATCCGGAAATCAATTTCGGCGGGCATTTTCATAACCGTTACGAAGATTCTTATTCTAAATTAAAAGCGGCGTACGATAAAGGCTGCCGAAGATTCGACAGTGCCATAAAGGGAATTGGCGGATGTCCGATGGCAGAAGATGATCTGGTAGGAAATATGCCGACGGAACAGGTCATCAATTTCATGAGCGTTGAGAAAGTAGAGCATAAATTAAATTTGTTAAATTTCGAAAGCGCCTATAACAAAGCGAAGGATATTTTTCATTTTTAGATTATGAAAAAGTTATATATTTTTTCCTTTTTTTATTTCTCATCATTCTTTTTTGCCCAGAAGGTTGAAAATCTTTTTAATGAAGAAAAATTTGCTGAATTGATCAATCTGGAAAATCAGAGTTCAAACTTTACAAATCGTGAGCTATATTATTTAGGATTTGCTTTTTTTAGGCAAGAAGATGATAATAAAGCAATTGAATATTATGATAAAGCAATTAAAAAAGGATTTGACAATCCTATTATCTTTTTTCAGAAAGGGCTTTCAGAAATGTATCTTCAAAAATATGATGATGCCTTAGCAAACTTTAATACCGCAATTTCATCAGCCGCAATTGCTGAATTTTATATTGAAAAAGCGAGAATTTATCATCTTAAGAAGGACTTTATAAATGAAGAAAAAGTATTTCTTGAAGGGCTGGAAAAATCGGAGGTTAAGAATGATAAATGGTATCTTGAATTAATAAAAAATGCAGGCAATTTTTATTATGCTCAAAATAAAAATTTCCAGAAATCTGAGAATATTTATTATGATGGAATTTCAATATATCCTTCAGAATATATTTTGTATGAAAAGTTGATAAAGTCCCTAAATGCCCAAAACAAATTTTCAGAAGCCAATATTTATTTTGAAAAAATGAGAAATTTTTATAAGGAAAAAGTACTTCCGGAAGATTATTTAAATTTTAAAAATGTTGCTGTAGATGAGACTGAATGGAATGGACAGTGGATTAATATTTATAAATCTTTCGAAAGGCCAAAAGAAATGCTCGACTCTATCTATAAGGTTTATTTGATTGATAAAAGCGGGGAAAAAGTTGAACGAAAATTCAATATAGAAAAGACTTTGCAAATTGAAAAAACTGATCCAGAATTTGTTATTTGCGAAGAATCTGAGAAAGGGCATACAACTTATCCAACTGGTTTTAAAGACGATAGTTTCACAATCAAAGAGCTCAGAAACGAAATCACAGCGATTCTGAATAGTAAAAAATAAGAGGCTAAAATATCAATAGAAGCGGGCTTTAGCCCGCTTTACCTTATTTAATCAAATGGCTAAAGCCAAAAATCATATTATTAACCAAAATCAACAGAATGTTACCTATCATTTCACCATCAGAATTAAAAAATCTCCCCAATGAAAATCATATCGTACTTGATGCGAGAGTCGGAAAAGATGCCTTTCAAAATTATTTAACAAGACATATAAAAGGAGCAAGATTCATTGATTTAGATAAAGATCTGGCTGAAATTGGAGAAAATGCTGCTTTTGGAGGAAGGCATCCGCTTCCGAGTATAGAAAAATTCGCACAGACCCTTTCCAATCTTGGAATTTCAGAAAATTCTCATGTTATTGTTTATGATGACAAAAACGGAGCAAATGCCGCCGCAAGAGCTTGGTGGATGTTAAGATCTTTTGGGCTGAAAAATGTACAGGTTTTAGATGGAGGATTTCAGAATGCAGAAAAAGAACAGGTAGAATTTTCTTCCGGTGAAGAAATTTTTGAAAAGTCTGATTTAATTAAAAAAGAAAGATGGCTTCTTCCTGTTATGGGCTTAGAAGATGTTGAAAATGAGCTGACTAACAATTCTTCCACTGTTATTGACGTAAGAGATGCCTATCGTTATAGAGGCGAATCTGAGCCTATAGATTTAGTTGCGGGGCATATTCCTGGAGCAATAAATATTCCTTTTTCTGAAAACCTTGACGAAAATGGCTATTTCCTGAAACCGGATATTTTAAAGAAAAAATATTCAGAATTTTTGAAAAATAAACCTGAAAATTTAGTTATTCACTGTGGTTCTGGCGTTACAGCATGTCATACGATTTTGGCGTTGGATTATGCCGGCTTTCAGATTCCTGGCTTATACGTTGGCTCATGGAGTGAATGGAGCAGGAGAGAAGGAAAGGAAATTGCAAAAGATCTTTAATGAATTTTTTTACTGTTGCAAAAGTGGAAGTAAAGCCAAACAAAAAAATTTTAATCTAAAAAAAATAAAGGCTGTCAAAACTATTGACAGCCTAATTTATTTAATGGATAAAATTAAAGCATTCCCAGTTCAAACTTCGCTTCCTCACTCATCATATCTTTGTTCCAAGTTGGTTCAAAAGTGAGTTCCAGATCTACTTCGTTCACGTTTTCTACTTCTTTTACTTTGTCCTTTACCTCTTGCGGAAGACTTTCCGCAACGGGACAGTTAGGACTCGTTAATGTCATGATGATTTTAACATCGCCTTCTTCTGAAATCTGAACATCATAGATCAATCCCAATTCATAAATATCTACCGGAATTTCAGGATCATAAACGGTTTTCAATACTCTTATAATATCTTCTCCGATATCGGCAATCTGCTCGTCTGTAAATTTCATGTTTAATCTAAATTGATATTTCTTTGTAATAAATCTTCCTGACGCATGCGTCTGAAAATATTGGCCAAAGTTAAGACATCTTTCTCACAATAGTCTACTATTCTCTGCAAGTCTTTTTCTATGTAGTAGATTGATGAAACCATTGAGCCGTCAATGTCATCTTTCGGGGTAGGGATCCCAAAAACATGTGCAAGCAATTCCAGTGAGATAAAGCTTTTATAATCTCCGAATTTCCACAGTTCCATCGTATCAAGATGAGGGATTTCCCACGGTTTTTTTCCGTACATCTGAAAAGGTGTCGGAGGTTGGATTCCATTGATCAGAAACCGTCTCGCAATCCACGGAAAATCAAATTCTTTCCCGTTGTGCGCGCACAGTACCACATCACGCAGTCTTGGACTGTTGAATATTTCTCCGAATTCCAATAGCAGTTTTTTCTCGTCATGATCGGCAAAGCTTTTAATTCTTAACGTATCATTCTTCTCAAGCATACCAATTGTGATACAGATAATCTTTCCAAATTCAGCCATAATTCCGGCTCTTTCGGGATAGAATTCTTCTGCTGAAGTCTCCTCTTTTCTTTGAAACCTCGTCTTTTTATCCCAGAGTTTTTGCTCGGTTTCTGACAGCTCTTCCCACGATCCGGAGTTTGGAACAGTCTCTATATCAATAAATAAAACTTTTTCTAATGAAATATTCTGTATCATATTTTTGTGTTTATCCTACCTTCAAGCCGTTTTTAGCAGGCAGTGAAGTTGTCAGTAATGTGACATCTTTGGGGTCTTCTCCATATACTCCCAAAATTAAGCATTCGCTCATGAAATCGGCGATCTGCTTCTTTGGAAAATTCACAACGGCCAAAATCTGTTTCCCGACCAGGTCTTCTTTTGAATACAGTGTAGTGATTTGAGCGGATGATTTTCTTATGCCTAAGTCTCCAAAATCAATTTCTAGTTGATAAGAAGGATTTCTGGCTTTTTTAAAATCTTGTGCAGAAATTACAGTTCCACATCTGATGTCTATTTTTTCAAAATCTTCCCAAGATATCTCCGGTTTTGTCGTCATAAATAAGTTAATATATGTTGGTTTGGTAAATTATTTGCTTTAAAAGGTAAAATTCAGCCAAATTTTAGTGAAAAACAAATAAAATTTTTTATTTTTACGTAAAACACAATATAAATGTTGATTAAAATTTACGGAAGTGCCATCTTCGGTGTTTCCGCACAGACCATTACTATTGAAGTTAATATAGACACCGGTGGAGTAGGCTATCATTTGGTAGGTTTACCCGACAATGCGATCAAAGAAAGCAGCTACAGAATTTCAGCGGCACTGAAAAATGTAGGTTACAAAATTCCTGGTAAGAAAATTACCATCAATATGGCTCCTGCAGATCTTCGCAAAGAAGGCGCTGCCTATGATCTGAGTATTGCAATGGGAATTTTGGTGGCTTCTGACCAGATTCTTGCAGAAGATATTCAAGATTATATTATTATGGGAGAGCTTTCTCTGGACGGAAGCCTGCAGCCGATAAAAGGGGTCTTGCCCATTGCCATTCAGGCGAGAGAGGAAGGTTTTAAAGGAATTATTCTGCCTAAACAAAATACAAGAGAAGCCGCTATTGTTAATAATCTTGATGTGTATGGCGTAGAAAACATCAAAGAAGTAATTGACTTTTTTAATGAAGGAAAACTTCTTGAAAAAATTGTTTTGGATACCCGGAAGGAATTTCAGGACAAAATCAACAGTTTTCCGTTTGATTTTTCTGAGGTAAAAGGCCAGGAAACCGCAAAAAGGGCTATGGAAGTTGCCGCAGCAGGTGGTCATAATATTATTCTTATCGGGCCTCCCGGAAGCGGAAAAACGATGTTGGCCAAAAGAGTTCCGAGTATTTTGCCACCTCTTACTCTGAAAGAAGCTCTGGAAACAACAAAAATACATTCCGTTGCAGGGAAAATGGGAACGCAAACTTCTCTCATGACGGTTCGCCCTTTCCGGTCGCCGCATCACACCATTTCTGATGTCGCTTTAGTTGGAGGAGGAAGCTATCCTCAACCCGGAGAAATATCCTTGGCTCATAACGGCGTTTTGTTTCTTGATGAAATGCCCGAATTTAAAAGAACGGTTCTGGAGGTGATGCGCCAACCTTTAGAAGACCGGGAAGTCACGATTTCAAGAGCAAAATTCACGGTAAATTATCCTTCAAGCTTTATGTTAGTGGCTTCCATGAACCCGAGTCCGAGCGGGTTTTTTCCGGATGATCCCAACAACACTTCTTCTGTGTTTGAAATGCAGCGGTATATGAATAAACTTTCAGGGCCGCTTCTGGACCGTATTGATATTCATATTGAGGTTCAGAAAGTTGAATTTGAGCAATTGACTGAGAAGAGAAAAGGGGAAAAAAGTGAAGACATCAGAAAACGGGTTCTGAAAGCCCGTGAGATCCAGAATGAAAGGTATAAGGATTTGGCAATCAGTTATAACGCGCAAATCGGTTCCCGGGAAATTGAACGATTCTGTGAACTTGATGAAACATCTTTTAATCTGATTAAATTAGCGATGGAAAAACTAAACCTTTCTGCAAGAGCTTTTGACAGAATTCTTAAAGTGGCTAGAACCATTGCAGATCTGGAAGGGTCTGAAAACATTCTATCTGATCATATTTCTGAGGCGATCCAATACCGGAGCCTAGATTGGGAATTTTGGAGTGTGTAAGCTGCAAAATTTAACTTTAAATTCCTTTTTTGCCTTCTAAAATCATCTGGATCATTTTTGTTTTCCTGTTCTCTCTGGTTTCGGGCTTCTTGGCTTCTTCAATCCATCGGATATATTCTTTTCGGTGCGTATAACTCATTTTATCGAATATTTCTTTGGCGATTTTATTTTCTTTAAAAACGGTAAGGATGTCATCGGAAATTTCCACCGTTCTTTCTTCTTTATCTTCCAGGAGCGAAACAGAAACCTCATCCCCGAAAGTCTTCCCAAGTTTTTTACGGATTTCCTGCGTCAAACCTAAAATATGACATTCGGATTTCATTTTGGCCAGGCTTCCGCGATATTCTATACTGTCATCAAATAAAGCTTTGATTTTTACCTGCCCTTTCTTCCCGAAAAGCTCTTTAACGGAAAAAGGAAATTCTACAAAAGCTGCATTCATCGTTCCGCTTTGCTTTATAATAGCTTTAAAATGGATTTCTTCTGGTTTCATGTAATTAAAATTGAATCATTAAAAATAAAAAAAACCGTGAAATAAAAATTCCACGGTTTCGAAATATCATTTAAAAACTATTTCTTTTTCTTTTTTGCAGGAGCTGCATTTTTGATTTTAGAAGCACCTGTATCTGCAGGCGTATTTTCGTCTTTCACTAATTTCAGTTCGTCTACAATTCTTCTTGCACCGGCAAATTTGTCGATCGTCCAAAGTACAAAACGGATATCTACACTGATGGTTTTCTGCCATTCTTTTTCGAAAACGATATCTCCGCTTAATGCTTCGCTGTTTCCGTCAAATGCAATACCGATCAGGTTTCCATCACCGTCTATCACCGGAGAACCAGAGTTTCCTCCTGTAATATCATTATTTGAAAGGAAGTTTACGGGAAGATATCCTGCTTTATCAGCATACATTCCGTAGTCTTTTGCTCCCTGAAGCGCAAGCACTCTTTGAGGAAGATCAAATTCTTCGTCACCAGCTTTGTATTTTCCTACTAAACCTTCCATTGTAGTGTAGTAGTTATCGGTTACACCATAATAGTTTCTGTCTGTTCTGATAGGCAATGTATCGATTTGTCCGTAAGTCAGTCTCATGGTAGAGTTTGCATCCGGATAGAATTTTTTGTTTGGCTGGGATTTCATTAATCCGGCTAAGAAAAGACGGTTGTTTTTGGCAAAATTATCGTCTATTTTCACAAATCTTTCACTTGAAGCTTTCTGATCTGCGGCAATTCCTTTTGCGATTTTCAAAAGTGGATCTGCATCGAGCTTCAAGCGGTCAGGATTCAACATAAAGTTGGTTACCGAAGTTTTATTGGCGAAAATCGATGAATATGCAACATTCGATAAATTTTTAGCATCTAAAGCCATCAAAGTTTCTGAAGCGACATCTTTGTTTACTTTTGTCTGATAGAGATTAACCATAGAATTCAACATTTCTCCTTCTAAAGTTGTGTTGATATTTTCATACGCATTTTTAATGGTTTCTTCCATTTTAGCTTTCATGGCAACTTTTCCGGCTAAATCCTGTTTAGCATAAGTATCAAGAGCAGGAGCAAGTTGAAATGCCAGAGAAATATATTTGGCATTTCTCGTTAGTATAGAAGCATAATTTCTTTCTACATTTCTGTCAGAAACCTGCTTGTAATACAGTCCGATATCTTCTAAAACGCCGTCATACATTTCGTTTCCAGGCTGCACAGACCATTTTTTATACTCGGCCTCAAGATTTTGCTTGTCGGTAATAGTCCCGTTTTTTTCAACAGCATCGATGGTTCCCTGTCTGTTTTTCCAATAATTGGCTACAGAAGCATATTGAGAAGCATAGTTGAGTTGGGTTGCTTTATCTTTATCCATATACTTCTTCATTACATCCATCGCTAATTTTGAAGCTTCTACCCAAGCCGGATAGTCTTTGCTTACCATTTGCTGAATTCCGTAAGACGTTAAATAACGGTTGGTTCTTCCGGGATATCCCAAGATCATTGAAAAGTCTCCTGGCTTAACGCCTTTAAGAGAAACCGGTAAAAAATGTTTTGGTTTTAAAGGAACATTGGTGGGTGCAAATTCTGCAGGGTTTCCTGCTGCATCAGCATACACTCTGAAAACTGTAAAGTCTGCAGTATGTCTCGGCCACTCCCAGTTGTCTGTATCGCCGCCATATTTTCCTAATGATGATGGTGGCGCACCTACCAATCTGATATCTTTATAATCCTGATATACAAAATAATAAAATTCGTTTCCGTTAAAGAAATCTCTTACCACAACGGTGTATTTTCCATTTTCAGAATTTTCTGTCTGAATGGCTTTTGTTTCCGCATCAATTACCGCCTTTCTTTCTGCAGCGGTCATATTGTTATTCAGTTTAGAATTGATTCTTTGCGTCGCATCATCCATTCTTACTAAGAATCTTACATACAGATCTTTAGCATTGAATTCGTCTTTCTGCTTCATCGCCCAGAAACCGTTTTTCAGATAGTCCTTTGACGGAGTGGAAGCAGCGGCAACAGCACCATAACCACAGTGGTGATTGGTGAAAATAAGCCCCTGATCTGATACGATTTCTCCGGTACAAAATCCTCCGAAGCTTACAATCGCATCTTTTAGGCTAGAATTATTCACTGAATAAATCTCTTCCGGTGTCAAATGCAGACCTTCTTTCTGCATATCAACTCCGTTAAGTCTTTTAACGAGCATCAATAGCCACATTCCTTCATCTGCCCTCATCTGAGCAAAACCTAACAGGAATGTGAATAGTAAAAATATTCTTTTCATTTTTAAAATTAATTTTGTGGGCTAATTTACTAATTTTTACGGGATCTTATGTTTTAATGGTATTAAAATGGATATAAAATCCTTATGAAAAATTGTATTCTTGCCATTTTATCTTTTTTATTTTTGATTTCAGGGGTAAACTGCTCTTCCGCAAATTTCAAAAATCAGCATATTCAGAGAGAATGGATGCTGGTTTCTTTCGCGGGATTTACCAAAGACCAGCTTATTGCCAATAAAGCAGGAATTGATTTGACAGGTGAAAAAACGGATATTATAAATGGAAATGCATTGATGGGCTGTAACAGGATATTTTTTGCTATGGAGTTCAGAAATAGAGGAAAATTAAATATTTCAGATATAAAAAATCCCAAAACAGTATGTAAGAATATGGATCTTGAAAATAAATTTCTAGAGAGCTTCCCTGCGATGAATTCTTATAAGGTTGAAGGGCATTATCTTACACTTTCTGATGATAAAGGAAACGAAATGAAATTTATCGCTGCTGATTGGGATTAAGTTTAATGGTAATAAATAAAGAAGTCCACAAGGTATTGTAGACTTCTTTTATAAATGGTTTTTAGTTTTTTGGAATCGTTTTCATGATTTCTTCTAAAGTTGCCGTATTGGGTAAGCCTGAAACTTTTGCCGAGCTGGTTACCGGAACTCCTGATTTACGAGAATTTTTTCTGTCAGGAATTGATGCTAAAACCTCATCAAAACTTGCGGTGTCCGGCAATAATTTCCCCTGATTATTTTCCTTTTGCATTTTTTGGGCTTCCTGCTTCACTTCAAGTCCCTGTTCGGAAGCCAAAACGTTTTGTTTTTCTTTTTTTGTAGAATTTGCTTCGTTTTGTTTTTGCATTTTCTTTTCAAATTCTTTAGCATTTTTCAACACCTGTTCCTGGTCTGGAATTTCTGTAGATTTCTTTTCCTGAGTATAAAAAGTTACACTTAGAAGTAAAAATGGAATGATATATAATGATTTCATGATAATTTATTTAATGTTTACAAATACTTTTATTTTTCCGATGGTGTTTTGATCGTAGTCCTGAAGAGCTTTTCCGAGTACTTGTCCTATTTTTACTTTCTTAAGATTGGCTTTCATGGCGACTCCTGGTTTTGATGAGGTTACCAAAAGATCACCTCTTTTAATTTTTCCTCCTTCCAGGCAAACTTTTGTAGGGATCACTCCAATAACACCCATCGGAACTTTTCCTGAAAGATCGGCATCTACATTTTCTTCTGTTAAAAGGACTCCCGGTTTTGTTGCGTACACTCCCGAAACTAAAGTAGAATAAGGTTTTGAAGATTTTTCAACGGCTCTGTCACTTGCAGTAGAGATGACTAAAACATCACCCGTTTCGTATTCAGAAATATTTCCTTCAACATCAAATGCTTCTGCTACATCGGCACCGCTATTTTGTGTACCGCCGTTGAAGAAACCCATACCGGATTTATTGATTCTGGCTACATTGGCAGATCCGCTTTGAAAAACCGCGATATTTCCTGAAGCTCCTGTGTGATTTACAAAAACTCCTGTCCCTGTTCCTGCGTTGGTCACAGATACCACTGCCTGTGAGTTTGCGGTATTCAGGTTTCTGAAATAAGCGGCTTTACCGGTTCCGAAATTAGGAATCCAGCCGTAGATTGCGCTTCCGGTTCCGTCCACCGTTGCTTCTACACCGTCACCGGAATTTTTTGCATTTGCAGTGATCCCGTTTCCGTTCCCGTTGGCAAGAGCAATTAATGCAGGTCCGTTTCCTGTAGCATTACTTGCATAAAATAATCCTCCGAAACCTCCTGTTCCTGCAGATTCGCCATAAACACCTGCAGTCCCGAAGTTAGCAAACTGAGAATTTACTTTTCCTTTTACCGCCGGAGAAGTTCCATTGGTGTTATCTACGAAGAAATCGCCTGCGATACCGTTTCCTAATGTTGTCGAAGACAGTGCTGTAGATGTATTTGAGGGATTAAAATTTTTAAATTCAGCAGCCTTTCCTGTGCTGAATGTAGGAACCCAACCGTACATTGCGCGTCCCGTTCCGTCAACATTGGCTTCGATGGCATCACCATCTTTCGCTACGTTGGCAACAATTGCGTCACCATTGCCATCATTTAATGCAACTAAAGCACGTCCGTTTCCGGTTACATTTGAAGAATAAAATAACCCGCCAAAACCTCCTGTTCCGGAAGAAACTCCGAAAATCCCGGCTGCACCAAAGTTTCCGAAAATTGTTTTTACTTCGCCCCGTACTGCTGCGCTTACACTGTTTGTATTACTGGCAAGAAAAGAAGCAACGTTACCTTGGGTATTGTCTGGTATATTCCCGGTGCTGTTAGATTCTACTTCTAAAGTATTTCTATCATTGGTTGCTGAGAAGTTTTGAAACCTTCCTGCACGTCCTTTGCTGTTGTTGAGACCCACGCGTCCGTATACCCCAATTCCTGTACCCGAGGTATTTGTGGATACGAAACCGTGCAATCCGTAACCTCCGCCGTCATTTCTTCCTACTACAGCTCCCGCGATATCACTTGTGGTTCTTCCTACTATTGCTTCTCCGGCACCATTGTTGTCGGCGATAACCCCGGCTGAACTCTGTACGCTTGTAATCCCATGAACAGCGAAGCCGTTTCCTGTATTACTCATAATACCTGCTCCTGTTCCTGTGGTTGAAACATTAATAACTGTTCCGTTTCCTACACTATTGGCATTAATCACATTACTGTTGTTTGCGTTATTGGATATTGAAAAATTGGCTGCAATTCCGTTTGTACTTGTGGCGTTAAGTCCGGTTCCTGTACTGCTGTTGGCATACACTCCGTAACCGGCACCTGAAGAATTTCCATACACCCCCAATCCTGAAGGAGTAGTTCCGTAAACTCCCCATCCGCTTCCGTTCTGGCTTCCCCAAACACCGACACCTAAACCTCCGGTACCATTATTAATTCCTCTCACACCTGATGAAAATCCTCCGGGAGCTACATTCGTAACGGTTCCTCTTACTGCTGCAACGCTTGATGTAGTCGTGTTGTTGTTTCCTTCTAAAGAAGTTCCGTCGCCATCGTTTGTTATTGAGAAAAGATTATTGGCATTATTAACAGTGGTGGAATAAGGCAAAGTGAAACCACCGCCTGAACTGCCTGAAGTTTTGGCATACATCGCATAAGGCACACTTAACAGCTGGCTTGTTCCTGTAATGGTGTAAGAAGTTCCACCTGTAGGATCTGTTTCTGTTTTTAAATAATAATTCCCGGAAGGCCAGTTGATAGTAGAATAGGTTCCGGAAAGCACAGTTCCTGTTCCGATTTCCAGACTGATGAGTCCGTTCACATTGGTCGTTCCTGTCAGTCTTTCAGAATAAACTACGGTTCCTGCGGGTGAACCCTGAAGAACACTTACTTTAACTCCTATGTTCTGATTAGCAAGTAATTGTCCGGATGTATTTCTCATTACAGCCTGATAACTCATTTTTTCAGGAGCCTGAGCTGAGACTAAATGACAGCCAAGCATTATTCCTACGGTGAGTACAATTTTTTTCATAATGATTATTTTTTAATGATTTTAAATGTTTTAATGTTTTTTCCGTTCTGATTGATTCGTATGATGTACATCGCAGAAGGAAGTTCTGAAAAATTAAATTCTGATTTTGATTCCTTTATTTTATCCTCTTTTAAAAGTTTACCGGAAGAATCGAATAGTTGGAATTCAGAATTTCGGTAGTCGTTTGTAGTAAAATCCACAAATAAAAAATCTTTGAAAGGATTTGGATATAATAAAATGTCTTTCCTGTCTGAGCCTGCTGTTTCTGTCGTAGAAAGAGTAGTGATTTCGTACGCTTGTTGTACACCTTCCATGACCTGATTTTCTTTGGTGGTAAAATCAATCTGCCCTACACTATAAGAAACAGAACCGTTGCCTCCTGTAGCATTTGATCCTGTTGCAAGAAGTGCTTTTTGTGCATCAACTTCTGATACCGAGCAAAAAATCAAAAAGAAGCTGTAGATAAAAATTCTTTTCATATTAAATAATTTCTGATTAATAAAATGTTTTTGTGTGATGATCTGTAATTGAGATTTTTACGGTGTAAAGGTAAGTAGAGCCGCAGGTGGCAAACCAGAGGAAAAGAACTGGAATAAAAAGGGGAAAACACCTGTTTTGAAGACTGAAGTTGCATTTATTCATTAAAAAATGTTATCTTGTAATCTTAATAAATTGTAGACTTAATGTTAGAGAAGAAACAACATAATTACGAAAGAGCGGTTTTGGTAGGCGTTGTCACACAACAGCAGGATGAGGAAAAACTGATCGAATATATGGACGAGCTTGAGTTTTTAGCGTTTACCGCCGGCGCAACCATTGACCGCCGTTTTATACAAAAATTAACCCAGCCCGATTCCAAAACATTTGTAGGAAGTGGAAAAGTACAGGAAATAAAAGAATACGTAAAGGAAAACGAGATCGGAACCATTATTTTTGATGACGAACTGTCGCCGTCTCAGCTCAAAAATTTAGAAAAAGAAGTAGAGGTAAAAATTCTTGACAGGACCAATCTTATCCTTGATATTTTTGCCCAAAGAGCACAGACTTCTTATGCAAGAACCCAGGTGGAACTGGCGCAATATCAATATTTGTTACCTAGATTAAGCAAAATGTGGTCTCACTTAGACAAGCAAAAAGGGGGAATCGGGATGCGTGGTCCCGGTGAAACCGAAATCGAGACCGACAGAAGGATCATTCGTGACAGAATCAGTTTACTGAAAGATAAGCTCAAAATCATCGATAAGCAGATGGCAACGCAGCGGAATAATCGCGGCAAAGTGGTGCGTGTTGCTTTGGTAGGATATACCAACGTAGGAAAATCTACTTTGATGAATGCCATTTCAAAATCTGATGTTTTTGCTGAAAATAAACTTTTTGCCACGCTTGATACGACTGTAAGAAAAGTGGTGATCGGAAACTTGCCATTCCTTTTAACAGATACGGTAGGATTTATCAGAAAACTTCCTACGCAGCTGGTGGAATCTTTCAAATCTACTTTGGATGAGGTGCGTGAAGCAGATCTTCTGATTCATGTTGTCGATATTTCCCACGAAAGCTTTGAAGACCACATCGAATCTGTAAATCAGATTTTAATGGAAATCAATGCGCATCAAAAGCCTATGATCATGGTTTTTAATAAGATCGACGATTTCAGCTACGAGCAGAAAGAAGAAGATGATCTTACGCCCGGTTCTAATAAAAATATTTCGCTTGAAGAATGGAAACGAACATGGATGGCAAAATCTAAATTCCCGACTGTATTTATTTCAGCTTTGACGAAAGAAAATTTCCCTGAAATGAAAAGAATGGTGTATGATGAAGTGATGAAAATTCATATCTCAAGATTTCCATATAATGATTTTCTTTTTGAATATTTTGATAACGACGAAGAAGAATCTGAAAACAATGAGTAATGAATTTCAGACTTATTTTATTTCTGCTGATCATTCCGTTTTTTGGATATAGCCAAAAAACCACACCTGATTTTAAAAGTATTGAAAAAAATCTCCGGAACCCGAAGTCTGAATATAATACCGATAAGCTGATTTTTAAATTCAAAGCCTATCCGAAATCTCTGGATAGTATCGAGGCGATGCATTTGTATTACGGAAGAAATTTTAAAAAAGATAATATTTTAACCACAGATACAGAATTTCAAAAACTGGCGGATGCATTTAAAGGAAACAATTTTGCCGAATGCATACGGCTTGGAAAGATTTTATATGAAAAAGATCCTACCAATCTTGATGTCATTCTTATTCTGCTCCGTGCTTACGATTATATGAAAGACGGCAGCAATTTTACCCATCATCTTACGCAATTAAGGCTTTTAACCGATGCGATCAAATATTCTGGTGACGGAAAATCTGAGAAAACGGCCTATCAAGTCAATTCTGTGGGAGATGAATATATTTTTCTCAACATTCTCAATATTGGCAAAGATTATATCAGAAGTTCTAAAACGCTTAGTGACAGTGTCATTGATGTTTGGGAAAAAGACAATAATACAATATTCATTAAAGTACTTTATTTAGATTTTTAAAATGAAAAAGCTGTTATTATTATTTTTCTTATTTTCTATTGGAATTTATTATCCTCAGGTAAATATTGAACAGATTAAAAAGGACGTCACAGATAATCCACAGAAATTTTATTATGATAATCTTGAAATTTTTAAAACTAATCCAAAATTGTTAAATCAGGAACAGCTTAATTATATTTATTACGGAAATAATTATGTTGATTATGGTTTTAAAAGAGCAGAATTTAATGATAACCTTAATAAGATAACAGATTTTTCAAACAGAAATATTTCCTTTAAAAAAGCAAGCGAGGTTTTAGAAAAAGCAAAAATTCTTTATCAGAAAAACCCGTTGAGCAAAGAGCTTTTATTAGATCTTCAAAAATTATATTTAAAAGTAAAAAATGAAGAAAAGGCTGATTTTCATTTCAGCCAATATTGGCTTTTATATCAAACAATAATAAATAGCGGAACAGGAAAACTAGATGTTTCGCCACTTGCGGTTACTAATTTTTCAGACCAAATCATTGCTTTAGAAAGCTCGAAAGTTTTTGTCAGAGGTTTAACTTTTACGACAAAAGTTCTACCCGATGGCTCCTGGCTCAATATTTATAAAAACGGGCAGGATCTGTTTTTTATAATAATGTTCCATCATAAAGACTTTTATAAAGATGACAAGTAATATTTCTGAAGAAATAAAATCTGTACTGATCGAACTTTCAAATCCTGAAAAAGCCGAATTTTTCCCCAGATTCTTCAAAACCGGAAAAGGTGAATACGGTGAAGGTGATCAATTTCTCGGTGTGACGGTTCCAGAGCAGAGAATTGTTGCCAAAGCATATTATCAGAAAATTTCTCTCGAAGAACTCAGCAAATTGCTTGCCTCCCCATTTCATGAATGCAGATTAACCGCTTTATTGATGCTGGTTTCAAAATTTGAAAAGGCGAAAGATGTCAATAGCAAAGAAGAAATGATTGAATTTTACCTGCAACATCTTCAATACATCAACAACTGGGATTTGGTAGATACAAGCTGTTATAAAATTTTGGGACGGTATGCTTTTGAAAACCAGAAAGATAACCTTTTAAGAGACCTTTCGGCTTCAGAACTTATGTGGCATAAGAGAATTGCGGTCGTAGGAACCATGTACTATGTGAAAAAAGGATCATTCGGGCTTACCAAAGAGCTGGTTACAAAAAACCTGAAGTATCCGCACGATTTGATGCATAAAGCAAACGGATGGCTGTTAAGAGAAATCGGGAATAAAAATGAGCAGGAACTGATTAATTATCTGAATCAATATTATCTGGAAATGCCCAGAACCGCTTTGCGGTACGCGATTGAAAAATTAGATGAGGAAATAAGACAGGATTATCTCAAAGGCAGAATTTAATGAGAATCACAGGCATATATTTTCTTTTATTAGGCTAAAAATAAGTATGTTTGCCCCTTAAATACCATATTCATGAAAAGCTTAAGGCTATTTTTACTTTGTATTCCGTTGTTATTTCTCACCAGCTGTTTTGATATTTTAGATAAAGTAAACATCAAAGCAGACGGCAGCGGAGAATATACCCTGATCCTCAATGCCAGCAAAAGCAAAACACGTTTGGCGTCGATCTCTAAAATGGAAACTATTAATGGCAAAAAAGTTCCTAAAAGATCCGAAATTGAAGGGAAAATAAATGAAGCAGCACGAATCTTCAAAGGCGTTCCCGGAATCAGCAATGTAAAGACAGCAATGGATTTTGACAATTACATCATTAAACTGAGCTGTAGTTTTAAAAAAATCGAAAACATCAATGCCGGATTAGAACAGCTAAAAGCAAAAAATATTGTAGGAAAAATGGTTCCCATGCAGATTTACAGTCATAATATTGAGAAAAAAGCATTCGTACGAAACAAGATCAATACATTTAAAAATGATTATGATAAGCTGAGTAAAGCCGATAAAGAAATTTTTAATGACGCTAAATATATTTCTGTTTTACAGTTTGAAAATCCGGTAAGATCACAGACTAATACTTCTTACATTTTGTCGCCGAACAGGAAAGCATTAAAGCTGGAAGGAAATATATTAGACTTCATTCTTCAGAAAAAACAAATTCAGAATACCATTCTTTTACAATAATTTCAACAATAAACCATGAAATCTATCCTCTTAAAAACACAAAGAATAACGTTCTTACTTTTTGGCTGCGTGCTTATTTTTGCACAAAAAAGCATGAAAATTCCTGATAATGTTTCATTTTATATGGAAATTAATGGGAAGCAGCTTAATAAAAAGATCAACTGGGAAAAATTTAATCCTTTTTTACAGGAAATTGCCAAAGACAATAAGCAGAAAAACTTCTGGAATGATTACTCTAAAACAGGAATCAAATATGATGCGACGCAGTATCATTATGCCAGTTTTAATGATTCTGTACAAACCTATACTTCTCACTTTATCATCGATAATAAAGGAAAGTTTCAGGAGTTTATGACTTCCATTAAGAAAAAAGGGCAGGAAATTTCCAGAAAAAACAATTATTCATACGTCGATATCAATGAGAACGCATTTGTCGCCTGGAATGACGATCATGCCGTACTCAGTTTTGTAAATTACAACAAGCCATATAAAGAAACAGATTGGGCAGAAGTGGTTGCCATCGACAGTGCCGCCACAGTAATAGACAGTACAGCAGTAGTGGTAGAAGATGCCGCAATAGCTACCGCAGACAGTACATATGTGGAAAAACCGTTCGATTACAAGGAAGAAATAAAATATTTAAAAGAGGATATTCAATATCTGAAACAAAATATCAAAAACAGCAATTCAGAAATTGCCAAACTTCAGAAAGACATCAAATATCTGGAGAAAAACCATCAGTATCCCGAAGAAAAAAAAATCACAGATTCCGTGTATTCTGAAAATGAAGTTGAAGTTTTACCGCCACCACCAGCGGAAGATGAAAACCCGGAATATACAGAACCTCTGACTTATGAACCGGAAATGGATTCTCTGAGGATAGAAAATTTCAAAATTGTTAAAAAAATTGCCGAAGATGTATTTGACCGGTATTTTAGTTCAAGTATGGAAATTGAAGTCTCCAAAGAAATGCTTTCGTTCAGAGATCCGGATTCAGATGTTTTTGTTTACACCGATTACGGCAAAATTTTCACAGACGGTTTGTATCAGAGAATGTTCAGACGATATGATTTTAACCCGTATTTTGAGAAAATATACAATTCAAACTCATCTTATAATTTGTACTTTGATAAAGACAAAGTGAAGCTTGTCAATAATTATAAGCATAAAGACCCCAAAATCCAGAAGAGTTTTTCTGAGCTGTATCAAGGAAGAAAAAATAAAAAACTGGCCTCGTTAATTAATGATAAAAGCATCGGATATTATGTGATAAACATCAATGGCAATAAATATTTTGACATGATGTACAGCCTGCTTGAAAACTCCGGACAGGCAGAATACCAGAAAGAAATGGAACTCATTATGGAAACCATGAAAATCATTCTGGATGAAGAGGCAATTGCCAAAATTGCTCCCGGAAACGGCATTTTTGTGCTGAATGAGTTAACATCGAAAGAAGTAGAATACACTGATTACGATTATGACAATGATTATAACGAAAAAGAAGTAAAAAAGAAAAAAGAGGTGATGGTTCCCAATTTTACCTTTGCGTTTGCAACGGAAAATGAAAACTACTGGAGACGCGTTTTTGATCTTCTGACCACCAATAAAAACGCAGCAAAAAATTTCTCAAAAAAAGGATCGTTTTACGTTTTTAAAGATGAAAAAAGCAATAGTTACCTGGATCAGCTTTTCTTTACCGTACAAGATGGAATCGTTTACCTTACTACTTCTACCGAAAATATTACCCAGAAAAACCAGTCTGAGCTAGCCGGAAAATGGATGAAAGATTCTTCTAAATATCCTTTTTCGGGAAGGTTAGATATTCAAAAACTGATCATCGGATTGGATAAAGAATTCAAAAGCCCTTCTGAAAGAAAGACATTAGACGTTTTCAGAAAAAATGTAGGCGAGTTGTATTTTAAAACTGAAGTAAAAGGTGAAAGCATACAGACCGAAATGGATTATAATATCAAGAATTCTTCGGAAAACAGCCTTATGTATTTCTTTGATCTGTTTGATGAATTTTACAAAATCATGGAGGCTGAAAAAGTGCCTGCAATTTTATAAATGAACAGGAAAAAAATTATTGTCTCATCAGTGATCATCTGTATTGCCGCAGCAATTTATTTTGGGCTGTTTTTTAAAAATAAAACCCTGAAATATATTCCTGCAAATGCAGATGTAATCGTTTTAGTTGATGTGAAAAAAATGACGAGACAATATATTTCCGAAATGATCATGCATCCTTCAGGATGGTTTAATGATGATAAAGAGCTTAAAAGAAGCATTTCTCTCAGAGATTCCGGATTAAAAGTCCCGGATTTTATCCAGGTTTTCCATATTAAAAATACAGGCTTTTCAGAATGGTATTCGGTTGTTGAAATTGATGATAAAGAAAAGGTGCTGTCTTTCCTGAAGGAAAAAAAATTCCTCGCCAAAGGTAAAAATGTATTTCAAAAAGATCGTTTTTTTGTTAAGATTAATGGTAATCAATGCATTTTGGGCAGTTCAGATTCGGCTTTTTCAAATATCGGCCAATTTCTTGCCCATTTTTCAGAGAAGAACGCTTATCATGCAGATCAGTTGATAAATGATGCGGTAGGAAGTATTTCTTATGTTTCCGGAAAGAATATTCAGAATTTTTCCATAACGCTGAATGGGGATAATATTGAAATAAAAAGTACTGCTGAAAACGGTATATTCAATCCGCTCATTGCTGCATTACAAAAAGAAAAACATTTTTTAAGTGCAGAGCTCAATGCTGAAAACGTGAAGCATTACACCTGTTTTTTTGATAAAAATCTGGCGAAGTCTGCTCCTGTACAATACGCTCACATCACTGCTGATTTGGAGCAGGTAAACGATACCATCATCAGTTACGGCTATGACGATAATTTTAATGAAGTTGAAAAGCAGGGTTATCAGAAAATTATTCAGCCCAATTATATAATCGCAATGCAATTTGCGCAGCCGGAAAAATTAAAGCAGTATTTTTTGCATAAAAAATGGATTAATGCTGAAAATCAGTTTACAGGTATTCCTTTTCAGCCTAATATAGTTGCTAAAACCAAAAATGAGATCATTATAAGATCAACGAGAAACCCAATAGCTTTAAGCCGGAAACAAAATCAAAACTATATTTTCATCAAAAATAATGTGTTACTTTCTCCCTCTTTAAATTTTTTAAATAATTCTGAAAGGAAAACAATATCCAATATAGAGTATATTTTTTACGGTAATAGAGAGAAAGATTATTATGTGAAAATACAGTTCAGGGAAGATAAATTGCCGTTAATTTTAACGATGGTAAAGTAATACAAATCGCATGAATATTTCGGAAATCATAATACTCAAACAGTTTATCCACTACTTCCTGCATTTAGGTTTTCCGGCAATCATAGCCTACGTTTTTTATAGAAACCAATGGAAAAGGGCATATCTTATTCTTCTTGCAACCATGCTGGTAGATCTTGATCATTTATTTGCAGATCCTGTTTTCGATCCCAGCAGAAACAGCATCGGCTTCCATTTTCTCCATTCTTATGTTGCAATTGCGGTGTATTTTTTGCTTCTTCTGTGTAAAGGAAATGCACGCATTATCGGTATCGGGCTGCTTTTGCATATGGCAACCGATTTTCAGGACTTTCATTGTTGGTAATTGCCTTTAGCAGTTCCTGTGATAGCTAAAAATCATATTTTTTTTATTCTCATTTATGAAACTTAAAGAACTTTTACATTATACCTATATCTTTCCTGTTTTGGCAGTGCTATATTATTTTTCAGGATTAATGGGAACAGGATTGGCGTACGATGCAATTGCCGGTATTTTATTAACGGGAAGTGTTTTATCTGCAGTACATCATGCCGAAGTCGTTGCGCACAAAGTCGGTGAACCATACGGAACCATTATTCTGGCCTTATGCATCACTATTATAGAAGTGGCGCTTATCATTTCATTAATGGTTGCAGGAGGCGATGAGGCAATTACTTTGGCACGCGACACAGTTTTTTCGGCGGTTATGATTATTCTTAACGGGATTTTGGGAATCTGTATTTTGATCGGAGGTGTTAAGTATCACGAACAGTTTTTTGCACGTACTTCCGCGACAACTTATCTGGTAAGTATTATTTCTATTTTAGCGTTTACTTTGATACTTCCCAATTTTACATCAAGCATAAACGGGCCGTTCTACAATCAGGCCCAATTGATATTTGTATCCATCGCCTGTTTAATCATTTATGGCGTTTTTCTGATGGTTCAGACGGTGAAACACAGAAACTATTTTATCGTTGCAGATGAAAATGCTGAGGATCACTATATTCCCGGCAAAATGCAGACGGCTTTCAGTTTTGTATTTCTTGTTATTTGTCTTATTATCGTAGTGATGATGGCAAAAGGCCTTTCAGGAACTATTGAAAATATGGTTCAGAGTATCGGCGCTCCGAAATCTTTGGTGGGAGTCATTATTGCTGCTGTCATTCTTCTTCCGGAAGGGATTGCGGCCATAAGAGCAGCCAGGAACAATCAGATCCAGTCGAGTTTAAATTTGGCTCTGGGATCGGCCTTAGCAAGTATCGGGTTGAGTATTCCTGCCGTTTCGGTGGTGTGTATCATTTATGACATTCCTTTGGTTTTAGGATTAGATAAAAAGGATATTATCTTGCTTTCATTATCCGTATTTATTGTCATGCTCTCACTGAGCCGGGGAAAAACCAATGTTTTGTACGGAACGGTTTTACTGGTGAATCTTGCAGCATATATTTTCACGGTAGTGGTGCCTTAATATTTTTACTGTTTCCTTGCCATTTCCATCTTATATGACATTAAATTGGCAATATTTTCAGATTTTGTAATGGCCATAGAAGCGTTTTCACCGGTGAAATTTTCTTCAATCGTCAGTTTCCAGAGTTGCAGCCATCTTTCAAAATGGTGCTTCTCCATCGCTTTTATTTTATTAACAGGAAAATGCATACTCATCGGATTTCCTTTATAGCTCATCTGCCCAAACAAAATGGTTTCCCAGAATGAATACATTTTCGGCAAATGAAGATCCCAATCTACCTTCACAATATCTTTAAAGAACAGACCAATGGTTTCATCATCAATTACTTTTGCATAAAATGCATTGACAAGAAGTTCAATATCTTCTCTTGATTCCAGCTTTTTCATGTATCAAATGTAGGTAAAAATGAATATTTCAATAGATTTCACCGCTTGATAAATTTCATGAAAACAAAATTTTATCTTTGTAATATTGTTTTGAAAGAATAAAATTCAAATACGATTGAAATAATACGTTATGGCAAGAGGTTTCAGAAAAAAAATAGATCAGCAAAATACGGAAAACAGCGGTTTTGGAGCCAATGCTTCCGGAAGGTTTATCAATAAAGACGGCCTTCCGAATGTTAAAAGAAGAGGCGTTAATGTGATCAACAGGTTAAGCTGGTATCATACCATGCTAAATTTATCGTCATTCCGGTTTATTACGTATTTAGTGGTAATGTATATTCTCATTAATCTCGTTTTTGCATTCATTTATTACCTGATTGGGGTAGAGCATCTTACCGGTATTGATAAAAGTGACCCGATGAATGAGTTTATTGATGTTTTTTTCTTTAGCTCACAGACTTTTACAACCGTTGGGTACGGAAGAATTGCTCCTGTAGGTTTTCTGGCAAGTTTGGTAGCTACTTTCGAAGCATTTTTAGGGCTTCTTACTTTTGCCATTGCAACCGGTTTGTTTTACGGAAGATTTTCACGGCCAAGAGCGTATCTTAGGTTTTCAGATATAGCGGTAATCGCTCCTTTTCAGGATGTTACAGCGCTCATGTTAAGATTGGCGCCTTATAAAAATAATGCTTTGACGGATGCGGATGTCACTTTATCCACAGCAATCGAAATTACAGAAAACGGGAATACCAAAAGTAATTTTTACAGGCTGGAAACACAGTTGAGCAAAATTAATACCTTGGCTCTCAACTGGACCATTGTTCATAAAATAGATGAGAACTCTCCGTTTTATGGATTTACGGCGGATGATTTCAAAAATACCAATATTGAAATCATTATTCATATCCGTGCATTTGATGAAGTATTTTCGAATACGGTGGTTCAGCGGTCATCCTATGTTTCCCGCGAGATTATTTACGGAGCCAGGTTTATCCCAATGTTTTATCCTGACAAGGAACAGGAATCTACTATTTTAGATCTGGATAAAATCAATGCCTATGAAAAGGCTGATCTTCCTGTCTTTGAACCAGAACAATCATGAATTTAGAAGGATACAAAAAACAGGCGCTCCAAAAGCAGAAAGAACATAGAAAATTTTTGGAAAGCCTGAAGAAAAAACTGCCTAAAAACCTGGATTATATCGTTCAGGAAACTCATGATGAGGTATTTGAAAAAATAGATTGTTTACAATGCGCAAACTGCTGTAAAACAACCGGGCCTCTGTATACCGAAAAAGATATTGAAAGAATTTCAAAACATCTCCGTCTTAAACCTGCTGATTTTGAAGCGAAATTTCTCCGTACGGATGAAGACCAGGATAAAGTTCTTCAGAATCTGCCCTGTTTTTTCCTGAATCAGGATAACACCTGCTCGATCTATGATGTGCGTCCTAAAGCGTGTCGTGAGTATCCCCATACCGATCGGAAGAAGATCTATCAGATCAATCATCTGATGGTCAAAAACACGTTGATCTGTCCTGCTGCTTTTGAGTTTGTAGAAAAAATGATAAAGAATATTGAAAAGTCATAAATGATCTTAAAATATAATAAACTGCGTTAATTTTCAGAGGAAAAAACAATTTTGTTTTCTATTGTACGTTTGCAGAATGAAGTAGTTTAGTTATATAAATTCAAATGGTATCCTGGAATATAATGTTTCAGGATTTTTCTGTGCTTAATTTAAATAAAAAAGCATTGAATATATCAATGCTTTCCTCTTTCACTATTACTTTTTTCCCATTGACCCGGGAACAGGCTATATGAAAAAAGACCGGGAAATTTCCGGTCTTTTATATTATTGTTATACTACTCCCTGAGCTAACATTGCTTCTGCTACTTTTACAAAGCCGGCAATATTGGCACCTTTTACATAGTTCACATATCCGTCTTCTTCTTTTCCGTAGTCTCTGCAAGCTTTGTGAATACCGATCATAATCTCTTTAAGCCTTGCGTCAACCTCTTCAGAAGTCCAGTTTAGTCTGATCGAGTTCTGAGTCATTTCCAGACCTGAAGTAGCTACACCTCCCGCGTTTGAAGCCTTACCAGGAGAAAACAATACTTTATTATCAAGGAAATAATTAATTGCTTCCAGTGTTGAAGGCATATTTGCAGCTTCTGTTACACAAAGGCAACCGTTTTCTACCAATAATTTTGCATCTTCCAGGTCAAGCTCATTCTGAGTAGCAGAAGGAATTGCAACGTCACATTTTACTTCCCAAGGACGTTTCCCTGCATAAAATATTGCTGAAGGATATTTTTTAGCATAATCTTCCGCTCTGTTATTTCCAGAGGCTCTTAATTCTAGTAAATAATCGATTTTTTCTCCGCTGATTCCTGCTTCATCATAGATATATCCATCTGGTCCGGAAAGGGTAACCACTTTTCCGCCCAGTTCGTGTACTTTTTTGATGACTCCCCAAGCTACATTCCCGAAACCTGAAACAGATACGGTTTTATCTTTAAAAGTCTGTCCGATGGTTTTAAGCATCTGTTCAGCGAAATAAACGACGCCGTAACCGGTTGCTTCAGGACGGATTAATGAACCACCGTAAGCAAGGCCTTTTCCGGTAAGAACTCCGGTAAATTCGTTTCTGATTTTTTTGTACTGTCCGAATAGGTATCCGATTTCTCTTGCTCCTACTCCGATGTCCCCTGCAGGAACGTCGGTTTCAGGACCGATATGTTTGCACATTTCAGACATAAAAGCCTGACAAAAACGCATCACTTCCATATCTGTTTTTCCTTGCGGATCAAAATCTGAACCCCCTTTTCCGCCTCCCATAGGAAGAGTCGTCAAAGAGTTTTTGAAAACCTGCTCGAATGCTAAGAATTTAAGAACAGACAGGTTTACGGTAGGATGAAAACGAATTCCTCCTTTGTAAGGCCCGATTGCTGAATTCATCTGAATTCTGAACCCTCTGTTTACCTGAATTTCCCCTTTGTCATCAACCCATGGAACTCTGAAAATAATGATTCTTTCGGCTTCAGCCATTCTCTCAAGAAGCTTCATGCCTGTATATTCTTTTCTTGTCAAAATAAAAGGAATTACTGTAACTGCAACTTCTTTTACTGCCTGTAAAAATTCCGGTTCATTCGGGTTTTTTGCCTCAATTTTAGCAATAAACTCCTGAATTTTCTGGTCAATATTATATTGTTCCATAAAGTAAGGTTGAATATTATCTCAACAAATTTAATTTTTTTTTCAAGATTCACAATAGCTTATTTAATATTTGCTGATAATTCAATAATAATGCAGCATAATATTGTTAAATTGATAATTATAAACTAAATATTATTAAAAATTAAATGTTATATGCGAAATAATGAAATATTAAGAAATCGTTAATTTTCAAATCGCCATAAATTGTCTCCCGGAAAACGATTTTACCTTCCCTAAAAGCTCTAATTCTAAAATTACGGGTAAAATTTTGTGGGATGAGAGGTTGATTTTATCGGCAAGATCATCTAAGGTAATGTGGGGAGAATCTACAATACTTTTATATATTAATTCTTGGTTTTCAGATAATTGAATGGTAATCTGATGTTGCGGGAAAAGTTCTTCAATTTTTCCGGAGGGTGTCGTGAAACCAAGTATATCAACCAGATTTTTAACTGTTGAAACTGCTGAAGATTTATTCTGAACGATCAGTTGATTACAACCCTGGCTGTATGGATCGGTGATTCTCCCAGGAAGGGCGTAAACTTCTCTGTTATAGTTATTTGCAAAAGTCGCCGTGCTGATTGATCCACCACCGAATGCGGTTTCTACCACGATGGTTGCAGGCGAGATTCCGGCAACAATTCTGTTTCTTTGAATAAAATTTTCCCGGTCCGGCTTTCTGGAAGAATTAAACTCTGTGAGAAGTCCGCCGTTTTCTTCCAGAATTTTTTGTGAAAGTTTTCTGTTTCCGGAAGGATAAAAGGTATGGAAACCGTGCGCCAAAACACCGATCGTAGGTATTTTATGCTGTAAAGATTTTTCATGTACTTCTTTATCAACACCTAAAGCCAGCCCGCTTACAGAAATAAAAGGATATGATCCTGCCTCATTAAAAAAATCTGCAATAAATTTTTTTCCATAAGCAGTCATGTTTCTGGTTCCTACGATGCTTAAAGGTTTTAAGCTGTCTTCAAAAACTCCTTTTTGATATAAAATTGCGGGAGCGTCATCACATTCTTTAAGTAAAAAAGGCAGCTCTTGTAAATGTCTCAGATTGATTTTAATATGGTTGTTTTCACAGAAAAGCAGTTCTTTCTCGGCGAATTTCAAATAATTTTCATTACCAATATCCGAGACGATCTTCTTTCCGATCCCATCTGTCTGGCTAAGTTCTTTTTTAGCCGTTTCCCAGACATTTTTTGCGCTTCCGAAAGCCCGTACAAGTTTGTAAAAATTGATATCACCGATAAAACTGCACTCGCGAAGTGCGATAGAATAAAGATGTTCTTCAGAATACATTTGTGTTTATTTTTATCCAAATGTACTAAAATAAGATTATTTTTTTCTTAATTCATCCAGGCGGTCCCAAATGTCATCCCTTTTCTTGTATGGCAACTCTAAAAAATCTTCGGGATGATTCTCTTTATATTCCTGCCACAGCTTATCATCTTTTTCACTGTAATAATTAGGAAACTCCCAGATGTATTTTTTCTTTTTTTCGCCGATATTCTTAAATATAAAAGCAAGGATGCTTCCGACAACAGCACCGGAAAGATGCGCCTGCCAGGAAATGGTACTCGGTTTTTGCAGATTGTAAAAAAGCTCTTCAGGAAACATTCCCCAAATCAAGCTTCCATAATATAAAACAACAAGAAGAGAAATGGTAAGCAGTGTCATATTCCATCTAAAGATACCGCTGAAGAACAGAAAAAAAGCCAACACATATACTACGCCACTTGCTCCGATAGTACAGGTATAGAGATATTCTCCGGTCATAATATCTACAGGAGGCAGAAGCCAAAGCAATAATCCTGTTGCTAACCAACCGATGATAAATACCTTATTGGCCACTAAAGGATAAAATTGATAAAGGAGAAACATCAGAATTGTAATGGGAATAGAATTTCCTACAATATGATCAATGCTTCCATGTAATAAAGGCGAAGTGATAATTCCCAAAAGACCTTCTGGCAATAAAGGGATGATAGCACCAAAGCAACTTGCAAAAAAGCCCTGCATCTGTAAAAAATATCCCAACCACATCGCGCCCAACATAATAAGGGGACTAATGATCGCTTTTTTGTAAATTACATTCTTTAACATACTTACAGTGTGTCAAATCAAAAGCCAATCATTTTTTTCGGAAAATTTGTCGAAGATTTTATTTTTGTACAATATTATAAGACAAAATGTAACGATTTCAGGATTCCTGTTATTTAATAATCATATAAAGCGGTTTCACTTAAATGGATGTATAATAAAAAAGCACTTCACGATTTTGAAGTGCTTTTTTATGATGTATAATTTTTCTTAGAATTCAATTCCAACCTCCAGTTTTTCAGATAAAAGTTTTGAAATCTTTTCTTTTAAAGGTTCAATATCAATGTTTTGAATTGCATCATTGGCGAAAGCAAACAATAAAAGTGCCTGAGCTTCTTTTTTAGAGATTCCTCTTGCTCTTAAATAAAATAAAGCGTCTTTATTTAATTGGCCAACAGTACATCCATGAGAACATTTCACATCGTCTGCAAAAATTTCCAGCTGAGGTTTGGTATCAATAGAAGCACCTTCACTCAATAAAACGTTATTATTCTGCTGATATGCATTGGTTTTCTGAGCCAGTTTATCTACAAACACTTTTCCATTAAAGACGCCATGAGACTGGTCTTTAAAAATACCTTTGTAATTCTGATAACTTTCACAGTTTGGCTGATTATGATGAACTGCAGTATGGTGATCCACAAGCTGGTTTTTTCCGATGATCGTAATGCCATTCATGAAAGAATTGATATTCTGTCCGTTATGAATAAAATCAAGATTATTTCTGATGATTTTCCCGCCAAAGGAAAACGTATTTACTGTCGTTAAGCTGTCTCTCTCCTGTTTTGCAAAGGTGTGATCTACCAGATAAGAAGTATCATTATCATTCTGAAGCTTGTGCCAGTCTGCTTTTGCATTCTGATGTGTAAAAATCTCAGTTACAGAGTTGGTAAACACATACGAAGTGTCAAAATTATGATGGCTTTCGATAATTTCTACTTTTGCGCCTTCTTCTACGATTAATAAATTCCGCGTATTATAGATGGTATTTTCTTCCTGATTTTGTGAGAGATAAAAAATATGAATTGGTTTTTCAATAATCACATTCTTTGGAACCTTCAGGAAAAACCCATGCTTACAGTAAGCTTCATTCAGATTGGTGAAAGCCAGATCTTTTGCAGCAATGGTATTAAAATAATGATCAAAAACATCTTTATGTTTCTCATCATTCAGAGCATAATTAAACGATAAAAACTCGGCATTTTCTATTGATATGGTAGAAAACTCTTTGCGGAGAAAACCGTTTATAAAAACGATAGAATCAAAATTTTCTTCTCCCAGACGAAGCTCATCCACCTGTTCTCGGGTAATATGATGACTTTCTTTAGGAAAAAAACTATAGTCTTTTTCTATGATTTCTTTGATATTGGTATACTTATACTCTTCGTCTTTCTTAGTAGGAAACCCCACTTTTTGAAATTTTTCTAAAGCCACAACCCTCGTTTCATCCAGGAAACGATGGCGAAGTGTGCTGAGAAATTCGTTGTGATTATTTAAAATTTGTTCGTTTAAACTCATTATCTGAACGTTTATTGCCTTTCTAAGATGACAAAATTTCGTTTAATTTTTAATTCTTAAATGCTTGCTTTACATTAATTCAAAAGCCAGTCGTATCCTTTTTCTTCCAACTCTAAAGCTAAAGATTTATCGCCGGTTTTGATGATTCTTCCGTTGGCCAGTACATGAACAAAATCAGGCTGTATGTAATTCAGCAATCTTTGGTAATGCGTAATCAAAAGAACGGCATTCCCTTCGTTTTTAAATGTGTTTACGCCATCCGCAACAATTCTTAAAGCATCAATGTCAAGACCTGAATCGGTTTCGTCAAGAATAGCTAATTTCGGATTCAGCATCATCATCTGGAAAATCTCATTTCTCTTTTTTTCACCTCCTGAAAACCCTTCGTTCAATGATCTTGAAAGGAAATCTTTTTTGATTCCTAATTTTTCAGACTTTTCACGAATCATTCCCAACATGTCTTTTGCAGACATCTCGTCTAAACCGTTGGCTTTTCTGTTTTCATTTAAAGCCGCCTTGATAAAATTGGTTACAGAAACTCCCGGGATTTCTACAGGATACTGAAAAGATAAGAAAATACCTTTGTGCGCTCTTTCTTCAGGGGCATCTTCGATGATATTTTCACCTTGAAAAAGAATTTCTCCTTCGGTAACTTCATAATCTTCTTTCCCTGCAATGACAGATGAAAGGGTAGATTTCCCTGCTCCGTTGGGACCCATAATAGCGTGAACTTCACCGGGCTTTATTTCAAGATTAATTCCTTTTAATATTTGTGCGCCATCTTCAATTCTGGCATATAAGTTTTTAATTTCTAACATACATTTAAATTTATCGCAAGGCTAAACTAAGATTTTTAATCTCCTTTGTTTCTTAAGATAAACAAAGTCGCTCACGCTTATCAATGAAATACTATTTCGTTTTATTTATATTTAAAATTTATCAGGACCGTATATTTTATCCTACAGAACCTTCCAGCGAAATTTCCAATAGTTTCTGAGCTTCAATAGCAAATTCCATCGGCAATTTATTTAAAACCTCTTTACTGAAACCATTTACAATCAAAGCAATTGCTCGTTCGGTATCGATTCCCCGCTGGTTACAGTAGAAAATCTGATCTTCCCCGATTTTCGAAGTCGTCGCTTCATGTTCTAACTGTGCTGTGGGATCTTTAATTTCAATATAGGGGAAAGTATGTGCACCACATTCATTTCCCATTAATAAAGAATCACATTGAGAAAAGTTTCTGGCTCCTTTAGCAGAAGGCATTACTTTTACCAATCCGCGGTATGAGTTTTGGGATTTCCCGGCAGAAATTCCTTTGGAAATTATCGTTGATTTCGTATTTCTTCCGATGTGAATCATCTTGGTTCCCGTATCGGCATACTGATGATTGTTGGTGACGGCAATTGAGTAAAACTCGCCAATTGAGCCATCCCCTTTCAAAATACATGAAGGGTATTTCCAGGTTACGGCAGAGCCTGTTTCTACTTGGGTCCATGAGATTTTCGCTTTTCTTTCGCAAAGTCCTCTTTTGGTTACGAAATTAAAAACCCCTCCTTTTCCTTCTTCATTTCCGGGATACCAGTTTTGAACGGTAGAATATTTTATTTCGGCATTATCCAAAGCGATCAGCTCGACAACTGCGGCGTGAAGCTGGTTTTCGTCCCTTGATGGCGCTGTACAGCCTTCTAGATAAGAAACATAGCTTCCCTCATCGGCAATTACAAGCGTTCTTTCAAACTGGCCTGTTCCTGCCTGATTGATTCTGAAATAAGTTGATAGTTCCATCGGGCATCGTACGCCTTTTGGAATATAGCAGAAACTTCCGTCAGAAAACACTGCGGAATTGAGCGCTGCATAAAAATTATCTCCTCTCGGAACTACTTTCCCAAGATATTTTCTTACCAAATCCGGGTGATTTTTAATAGCTTCCGAAATGGAGCAGAAAATGATTCCTTTCTCTGCTAAGGTATGCTGAAAAGTGGTTTTTACTGAAACAGAGTCTATGACAATGTCTACAGCAACTCCGGAAAGTCTTTTTTGTTCCTCGATATTGATCCCCAATTTCGCAAAAGTGGCCAATAATTCCGGGTCTACTTCATCTAAACTTTCCAGTTCAGGTTTAGCTTTCGGAGCAGCGTAATATTTAATTGCCTGAAAATCAGGTTTCTCATATTTAATATTTGCCCAGGTTGGTTCCTGCATTTTCAGCCAGATCTTAAAAGATTCCAACCGCCATTCTGTCATCCATTCCGGCTCTTCCTTTTTAGCGGAGATTGCACGTACGATATCTTCATTCAGACCGATCGGAAAATCTTCGTAATCGATTTTGGTTTCCCAGCCGAACTCGTATTTTTTATTTTCTAAATCGACGCGTAAATCGTCTTCAGTGTATTTTGACATTTATTAAATGATTAAAAAATTAAATGATTAAAAATTAGTTTCGCTTCCTATTATCAGTTTTAGATAGATAATCAATAAATTTTGACAATTGTTTTGAAATTATTTTACAATCATTAATTAAATCGGTTGTATCTTCTTCATATAGCATCAAACAGAGGTTTAACATATTTCTTACTTCTCCACAGCTTCCTTTAGAGTATTTTAAATATCTAATAAATTGCGCATTGTTATTATATTCACTGCCTTCTGCAATGTTATTTGTAATTGATAAAACGGCTCTTTTAATTTGGTTTGTCAATTCAAATTCTTTTTTAAATTTTTCTTTGCCTAAAAGATTAAAAATATTTTTTGTAAGATTAGCAGCTTGCTTGTAAACTTCAAAGCTTTCAAATTCTACAGCCATCAATAATATTTTAATGTTTAATTATTTAATCTTTTAATAATTACAAAGAGAAACTCTCTCCGCAGCCACATGTTCTGGCTGCATTAGGATTGTTAAAAACAAACCCTTTTCCGTTTAATCCTCCTGAATATTCGAGAACGGTACCTGCCAAATAAAGAATTGATTTTTTTTCTACAACAATCTTGATGTTATTATCTTCAAAAATCTGATCGGTATCGTTTTTTTTGTTATCAAAGCCTAAAACATATTCCAGTCCTGAACATCCTCCGCTTTTTACACCTACTCTTATATAATCTTCAGCAGGATTATAGCCTTCTTCTGTCATCAGCTGAATGGCTTTTTCCTTTGCTTGATCTGAAACTTTTATCATTGTATTTATTTAGAATGATTTAATGCTACAAAAATACGAACAATAATCATGAAATAAAAATTGACGTTTTTATTTTATCGATTTTTAATATTGATAGCTTTAACTTTGCCTCGATTCTAAGATCAAAATAATAAATTAATTAGAAAATGAAAAAAATAGGCATTCTTGCATTATCCTTATTGATACAGGCTACTTTTGCCCAAACCAACAGATTTGTATATCAGGTTACGATGAAACCCGATGCGGGCAATAAAAATGATATTAAAACGGAAAATGCATATTTAGATATCTCTGCAGAAAAATCAATGTTTTATTCAGAAAACAGACTGAAAAGAGATTCTATCATGCAGAAAAATTTTCAAAGCGGCGGAGCCAGAAGTTTTAACAGGGAGCAAATGGAAGGGTTGAGATCCAATATCAACTATTCTATCGAGAAAGATAAAAAATATCAGAAAACTTTTTACCGAGACCGTTTAGGCAGAGATCAATATTCTTATGAAGAAGACCGCGCTCTGACCTGGAAAATTTTCCCGGAGACCACAAAAATAGGGGAGTATAAAGTGCAGAAGGCAGAAACCGATTTTGGTGGAAGAAAATGGACAGCCTGGTTTACAACTGATCTTCCCTATCAGGACGGGCCGTATAAATTTTCCGGACTTCCGGGCTTAATTGTAAAAGCAGAAGATTCTCAGGGCGATTATTCATTTGATTTAATGAAAAATTATAAGATCAGTGAGTTTCCTACGATGAGCCAATTCGGAAATGTGATTAAGGTAAAACGTTCTGATTTTGTAAAGCAGCAGGAAAAATTCAAGACGGATCCTATGTCTTTCATGACGCAAGGCGGTGGAGGTGGCCTTAGAATGGGAAATGGCGGGCAAGGAGGTCAGAACCAAGGTGATATGAGAAAAAGGATGGAAGAAAGAGTAAAAGATGAAGCTAAAAGAAACAGCAATCCTATAGAATTGAAATAAAAAATTCCTGAAGAATTTCTTCAGGAATTTTTGTTTTATCTTAAAAGTTGATTAAAGGTATCTCCCTGTTTGATATCACCGGTATTATAGCCTTTCATAAACCATTCTTTACGCTGTGCGGATGAGCCGTGTGTAAAACTTTCCTGATTGACATATCCCTGTGATTTTTTCTGGATATTATCATCACCCACTGCTTCTGCCGCGCTTACCGCAGATTCTAAATCTCCGGGTTCCAGAAAATGCTCTCTTTCATTAGAATTTCTTGACCAGACTCCTGCATAGAAATCTGCCTGAAGCTCTGTAGCTACAGAAACCCTGTTCATTTCTTCTTCAGAATATTTCCCGCTTCTTCTGAGCTGATCTGTCTTTCCTAAAGTTCCTAAAAGATTTTGCATATGGTGACCCATTTCGTGAGCCAGTACATACGCAATGGTAAATTCTGTAACTTTTGCCCCGAATTTTTCCTGAAGTTCATTAAAAAAGCTCATATCCATATAAACGGTCTGATCGGCTGGGCAATAAAACGGCCCCATTGCAGATTGTGCAGTTCCACAACCGGATTGTGTCTGAGACTCAAACAAAACCACTTTTGCAGGCTGAAACTGCATTCCGTTATCATTGAAAATCTTTGTCCAGGTTTCTTCGTTTTCAGCGGTAATCATTTTAATAAATTCACCAACCTGCAATTCATTCTGGTCAAGCTGTCTTTGTTCTGTTTGCTGTGAAGAATTCCCAGCACCGCTCGAAAGGATCGCCGAAGGATCGCCTCCCAGAAAAAATACGATGGCTGCAATGATTAAAGTACCTAATCCGCCGCCTACGATGGCGCCACCTCCAGAGCCTCTTCTGTCATCCACATTACCACTTCTGTCGTCTGTCCATTTCATTGTTTATTATTTTTATGTGTAAATTTAAAATTTTAAATAATAATTTTGTCAAAAATTACAATTAAAGTGAGAAAAATTCAAATTGCCCTTTTATTTTTAGGGTTGATAAGCGTTACAGCTTGTAATGATAAAGAAGAAAAAGAAGATGAAGTTAAAAATGTCGATAAAAAATCTGCTATTGAAACCGAGCTTTCTGTGCAGCATATGGATTCCGCAGATGTATTAACTACAAAACATAAAATCTGGAAAAATAATAAACTCTTCAGAGAGATCATCACTAAAGATACCATTCCGGATTTAGGCGATACATTGCAGATTGTGGAAGACGAAAAAGGCAATGAGCACAGCACCAAGGTAAAAAAAGATTACGAATTTTATATAACCGTGCAGTAATGAAAAAATCAAGTTCAATTAAACTACTTTTCGTTACCGGAATTCTTACGGCCTGCTCTCAGGAAACACCAAAAGACCAGTGGAGTAACGAAAAAAAGGTGTATATGAGATCCGATACAACGGCTTCTTACTCCAGATCGCACGGTTTTATGACCGGTTTCTTGTTGTATCATGCATTTCGTCCATATGGTGCATTCAGCAACGGCGCTTATCGAAGAACAGGGTATTACAGCGATGCGATCAGTGCAAAATCTAATATCGGGAGAAGTTCTTACAAGGGAAGCGTGGTAAGAGGAGGATTGGGAAGAAGTGGTTTCAGAGCATCGTCATGAAAAGAGTACCGTCACAATTCCGGAAAAACTGGGAACATAAACTTGAAAACCTTGGATTTGGGTATCATTCTCTGGAAGGCCTTTATTGGGATGAAAGCCATTATTACGAGTTTTCATTAGAGGAAATCAACAAAATAGAAAATGCAACGACTGAATTATGGCAAATGTGCCTTCAGGCTGTGGAGTATGTTATTGAGAAAAACCTTTGGGATCGATTTAATATTCCTGAATCATTTAGAAACTATATCATTACAACCTGGGAAGAAGATCATCCTTCTGTTTACGGGAGGTTTGATTTTGGTTTTGACGGCGAGCATTTGAAGCTGCTCGAATTCAATGCAGATACGCCAACTTCTTTGTATGAAGCCTCTGTGATCCAGTGGTATTGGTTACAGGAAATGTTCCCTCATAAAGATCAGTTCAATTCTATTCATGAAAAGCTGGTTGATTATTGGATATATCTTAAAAAATACATGAATCCGCATTATATTTATTTTGCATCATTAACCAATATTGAAGATGTAACCAATGTCGAATATATGAGAGATTGCGCTACACAAGCCGGTTTTGAGACAGAATTTATTCCCATTCAGGATATTGGCTGGACAGAGGATATTGAAGAATTTATTGCCGGAGACCGATCTATTATGGAATATATTTTTAAACTCTATCCTTACGAATGGATTCTGGAAGACGGTTTTGGGGATCGATTGATTAAAAATAATTTCAGGTCTCAATGGATCGAGCCGGTTTGGAAAATCCTTCTTTCCTCAAAGGCTATTTTACCCGTCCTCTGGGAAATGTTTCCTGATCATCCGTATTTATTGGAATGTTATTTTGAGCCTAAAGGTTTGAAAGATTTCGTTAAAAAACCGATTTATTCAAGAGAAGGAGCCAATGTAAGTATATTTAAAAATAATGTTGCAGTAGAAGAAAATAATGGAGATTACGGAAAAGAAGGCTTTATTTATCAACAGTTATTTGAGCTACCCCACTTTGAAGGCAATTATCCCGTCATCGGAAGCTGGGTGATTGGCCAGGAATCTGCAGGAATCGGAATCAGGGAAAGTATCCATCTGATTACCAATAATCAGAGCAGGTTTATTCCTCATTTAATTGATGATAATGAAATTCATATAAAAGAAAAGGAGCTGTAAAAAGCTCCTTTTGTATTTAATATAGATTTAGTTATTTTCCAAACCCGATATTTCCTTTTTTGTCTGAAAGATTTCGCTTAAAATTGATCATGCTTAGAGCCGTTACAGCAGCTTCCACGCCTTTATTTCCAAGATCACCGCCGCTTCTGGCAATCGATTGTTCTTTGGTATCATCCGTTAATACACAGAAAATAGTAGGGGTGTCTGTAAGAATGTTACAGTCTTTAATGCCTTGCGCAACGGCATCACATACAAAGTCAAAATGCGGCGTTTCGCCTCTGATTACACATCCTATGGAAATTACTGCGTCAAACCTGCGTTCCTTACAAAGCTGCATGCTTGCATAATTAAGCTCAAAAGCACCCGGAACAGAAAATACCCGAATGTTTTCCGGTTTTACCCCTTCTTTTTTAAGAATTTCCAATGCTGCATCGCGTAGATTATGGGTTACAAAATCATTCCACTCCGAAAAAACAATGCCGATAGAAAAATCTTCGGCATTGGTTATATCAAGTGGCTTGTAATCTGAAAGATTAACTGTTGCCATGTTTAGTAATATTTAGTCATTTCAATATAAGAATCAGACATTCCGTTATCGTAGTCCTGGAACTTTTCATCAATGGTTGCGAAGTATTTTTTAGCATCTGCTTTTTTCTTCATCCCCAAAGCTAAAATCCCTGCTTTTCTTGTGAAAAAATAAGAGGTATAAGGATCACTGGATGCAGCAGCTGCTTTGTCCAGCAATGCCAAAGCTTCGTCATTCTTATTTAATCCTGATTGTGCATCTGCCATTGCGCCGAATTTCATGGCCATTAATGTTTTATTATCTGAAGAAAATTTATCTAAAAGATCATATGCTTCCTGAAATTTTCCCTCTTTAAATTTTAATAGACCAGCGTTATATGCAGAAAGCTTGCCCACTTTTGTAGAAGGATACTCATTGTAAGTTCCTAAAAACCCGGGATTAGCCGCAGATTTCCCACCAAGCGCTTCTTTGTCTTTACCTTCTGTAAGGTTTTTCTGTGCTGCAAGATATGTTTTTACCGCTTCCGTATTTTTTGGAGCCACTACAAACTGCTGATATCCGAAAAAGCCTAAAACTCCCAATACTAAAACCCCAAAAGCGATACCCAATGGTTTTGCATATCTTTCAAGGAATCTTTCTGTGTTTAAAGCTTCTCTGTCGAGGTCTTTAAAAAATTCCACTGTTTCCTTACCTTCTTGCTCATTTGGAGCATTCTTTCCCAACTTTGCCATAAATTCTTAAAAATTGAATTGCAAATTTAATTGTTTCTGAGTGATTTACAAAATACTTTGCATTTATTATTGAATCAAATATCAATTCTTTATAAACCGTATATTTTTTAATTAAAATTATATTGATTATGAACGGATAATAAAATTAATATTCCAGGGTATGATATATTTCCGCATTAAATCTTTTCAGCCTTTCTTCCCCTTTTAAATCCTTTAGTCCTATGAGAAAACTGAACTGCACTACTTTTGCGCCTTGCTTCTTAACTAATTTTGCAGCGGCTTCAGTAGTTCCGCCGGTTGCTAGAAGATCATCGTGAATTAAAATCCGCTGACCTTTTTTGATCTGGCCTTTGCGCGTTTCGATTTCTGCGCTTCCGTACTCCAGATCATATTTTTCTGAAACAAGCGGCGGCGGCAGTTTGCCTTTTTTCCTGATCAGGATGAAAGGAACTTGCAAGGCTACGGCAATAGCAATCCCAAAGAGATATCCACGGCTTTCGATTCCGCAAACAGCGTCTATTTTTCCTTTGCTGAATGCAACCAGATCTTCGATGACTTCTTCATACAATTGAGGATCAAGAAAAATAGGTGAAATATCCTTAAACTGTATTCCGGGAATCGGGAAGTCGGCAATGTTTTCAATGGTATTTTCGAGCTTGCTGATGAGTTCCTGTGAAGCCATTTTAGAATTAGTTGATTTTATAGCTGGAGATTTTCCATTCTCCATTGACGTTTTTAAGCCCGAATGTTGCTCTCAGCGAAGTTATCTTACCATTTTTGTCGGTTACATCATACGTCGCGCTTACGCTTGCATTATTGGCATTGGTTCCATTGTTGGTGATGTTTTTTACACTTACATTTTTTACAGATCCAAAACCTGAAGTAGGGTTTGAGAATGACTCATAACTTCCCCAGCTTGGATTGCTTGAAGCGTCAAAGGCAGCTTTGAGGTTCTGGGAACTTACATTGCTTAAAAATTTAGTGACGGTATTTTTAGGATCTGCTACCGGAGATTTAGGAGGTATTACTGCAGCCGGATCTGTAACGGTCCCTGTAGGATTATTGGGATCAATAATTGCATTAGGATCTTCAATGACTGTTGTAGAATCTGTTTTCGGAACTTCAGGCACTTTCAGAGCAGAAGGGTTTACTTCTAACCCGATTTTAGACATTTTATAAGTTTTTCGCGTTGTTTTAACGGAAACGGTAACATCAATTTTATTATCTGCAATTTTAGATGCCATCAACGATGAGAATCGTAGATTAAAGCCTCGGAAATTATTATCCTGCATCAGATTTCTCGCAGTGGAAAGTTTTACACCATTGCTGTATACTTCTAATGTAGTTTCCAGAGCAGCTCCTGTAAATGCGATTGGTTTTCCTGCATTATCTACAAGTCTTGGTATAATCTGCATAGAAGTAGGGCCGTTTCCGGTGTCGCCGGATAAAGTTGTGATCACGCTTAGTGAGTTTGCTCTGATGTCATTAGGGTCGCTTTCTTTAGCTTTATCGTCGCCGAAGATATTCATTTCGCCTAATGATGGCGGCGCTGTACTTGCCCAATCGATTCCGTTTTTCTGTGCTACCTGATCGGCCATTGACAGGATTTCGGGAACTTTCTTACCGTTGATCAACTGTCCCAAAGCTTTAAGTTCTGCAACATCTCCTTCAGCTTCTACCCCGAACGTTTTTAAAATATAAAGCGCCTCGTTGAATTTTATCTGCTGAATGGTATTAAGGCTTGACGCCATATCATTGATGCTGGTCTGTAAAGTCTGTGTACTGGTCGCATCTACATGGTCTTTTTTACATGATGTAAACACAAGCAGACTTAAAATAAGAAGCAAAGTAAGCTTTTTCATTTTTTATGATTTGATGCAAATTTAGTAAAACCTTTATGAATAGAGTTTTTTATTTTTTATTTTCAAGCTCTTTCAGGTCATCTTTAAAAAATGAGCTGAAAATAATCTGCATATTCGGGAACGATGAGTTCTGCCAGAATTTTGTGCTGTAGTTGCTGTTATCTGTGTCAAATTTTACTTTATCGATGTAATCATCATTTTTAAAGTCGAGCTCAGTAGAGTAGAAGTTGATATACGAGATGATCTGATTATAGTTGGGTTCACTTTTATGCTTTAATTTTAAAAAACGTATTTCGTTGTATTCTAAAAGATCTCTGAGTGTTTTTTCAGAATCTTTTTCAAAAGCGATATTTAAAATTCCGCGAACATCAAAAAACCGGTATCCAAAAAGGGCAAATTCTTTTTCCTGCAGATATTCCCCTGAAAGTTCTACTTCGTCTTTGTGCTCACTTTTCAGTTCTTTGTACTTCATATTTTTTTTCTTGTAATCATCTATATTTCCTACATTTTTCATTTTAGGAACCTCTAAAGAGGAACCATAATCCCATAAACCGACCTGTTTCTTTTCCGTGCCCGCTTCTTTCAACCGGTATATTCTATACTGCTCAATATTCGTGCTTTTTAATTTTTTGGTTTTATTGTCGAAAATGTAGGTTACAATTCCGTCTGCGTAACAGTTAAGTTTATTGTTGACGGTGACATAGGTATTAAAGTTCCCTTTGATAAAAACATATTTTGCGGGCTTATTATTTTTAATGACGACTGTTTCAATGTCTTTTACGCGATCGTTTATCTTTATTATATTTTTATCAAAGTCTGAATACGAAAGCTTTGCTACCGGAAAATTATCATACACCAACTGAAATTTCTCCTGGTCAGGCGTGAGTAATTTCTTGTCAATTTTCCCGTCTATATCAGAAAATGCTAAAACGCTTCCATCTTTTCCAAAAACAGAAACTTTGGGTAGCGGTGTATTGGTTTTTTCGGAAACAAAAGTGATGGTTTGTGCGTTTAGAAAATTTAAGAATAATACAAACAGTAATGTAAGCAGGTATGTTTTTTTCATGGTTTCAGATATTAGTTTTTAATCACATTATTTAATAAAAAAAAAGACTGATCTTAACAATCAGTCTTTTCGTTTTTTATTTTGTTACAAAACCTTAGAAAGGATATTCATAAATTTCAGATTCGTGAAGGAATGGGTTTCCTGTAGGAATTAATTTCAGTTTTGATAATGCAGACATTACTGTAAAAATAAATAGTCCCGCGATAAATAATACTGAACCTGCAATTAATAAGAGCATTTCAGGAGTTTTCCAGAAAGGACCTACAGTTCCCGGCATTACCATATTAAAGTAATCCAGAAGGTGTCCCAAGATTACTACGACAGCCATTGTAGTAACGACTTTGTAATTTCTCTTGATGCTGCTGCTTACCAATACCAATAATGGTAAAAGGAAGTTGATGATGAGCATTGGTAAAAATGTTGTCCCGTAATGCTGGAATCTTCCGAAGAAATAGTTTACTTCTTCCGGTACATTCGCATACCAATAAAGCATAAACTGTGCGAACCAGGTATACGTCCAAAGCATACTTGTAGCGAAAAGAAATACGCCCAGATCGTGAAGGTGATTATCATTGAACTGAGGTAAAAATCCGTTTTTCTTTAAGTAGACACTTAATAAAATGATTACCGCGATTCCGCTTGATAAACAGCTTACCATAGAATACCAGATATACATGGTAGAATACCAGTGCGGGTCAATAGACATCAACCAGTCCCATGCCCAAGCTGCAGACGCAAATCCGAAGAATGCGATATATCCTACTGCCCATCTGTATAACATTTGATATTCTACTTTTGATTTTGTGTCATCTACCTTCTTGGACTGCGCTTTTAGTTTCCATGAAAAGAATGATGCACCGGCTACATAGATAATCGTTCTGATAGCGTAGAAAGGAATATTTAAGAATCGTTTCTTTTCAAATAAAATAACATCAAAATGTGCAGAATTTGGGTCTGTCAATTCAGGATCCATCCAGTGGAATAAATGACCCTGATGAAAAATATTCAAGAGCATCAATATCACTACGATAATACCTCCGTATGGAATATATGAAGCGATCGCTTCCATCACTCTTGTAATAATAATTGGCCATCCTGCGTGAGCTGCATGCTGAATACAATAAAAAAACAATACTGCACAGCTTACTCCGAAGAAAAATATAGCTACAAAATGAAGTGATGCCAAAGGTGAATTGTGAATCTGCATGGTTGCATGCTCCAGATGTGCGGCGTGATCCTGCGGACCCACCATTTCACTGGAGTGAGTAGGAGCTGTATGTCCGGAAGAATGCACTGCTTCCATCATTTGTTCTATTCTTTCCGTCGTAATTCCTTTATTCAAGAAAAAACCGATCCCGAATAGAATTAAACCTACAACAAGAAGTATAATAGAAGTTGATTTTAATTTTGGTGAAAAACTATACATTTCTTTTCTTATTTTTTAGTTGCGGTAGAATCTGTTTTTGCGGATGTAGCTGCTGTAGGTGCTGCATTCTTTTTGAAGGCACTGATTACATACATGGCTACTCTCCATCGATCTCCCGGGTTAAGCTGCCCTGCGTAAGATCCCATCGCGTTTCTACCGTTTGTTAATACATAATGAACAGATCCTACAGTAATATCTCTGTCGGCATAGTTGGGTACACCAGAATATGCTCCGCTCTGAACGATTGGCCCTTGTCCGTCCCCACCAGTTCCGTGACATGCTGAACAGGTATGATCAAATAATATTTTACCTCTTTCAATATCTTTTGCAGCATTAGCAGGATTCAAGGGTGAAGAAGTCATTGTTTTTGAAGCGTCATATCCTGCGTTGTATTCATCCGGATTTTTTGGAAGTTTATCTTCTTCAAAAATGCCATCTTTATTTTGTGCAACAGAACCTTCTACAGGAGAAAGACCTGTAGCGCCATTGTTTTTTACAAATGCAGGAATTTCGTTCTCATGATCTGAATATGCATCCTGCGCTTTCATCAATGGATCATAAGCTACGGGAAAGTACATATCTGGGAAATACACTAAAGGAGTGTTTTCTTTTGGTCCGCAAGAATTAAGTAAAACGGTTGTTAAACTTAAAATAGCTGTAATTTTTAATACCGTATTCTTCATTCTAAGCGTCTTTAACAGTTATTTCTTCTACTCCGGTGTCTACAAGCAACTGTTTTACAGATTCTACATCATCCGTTAGCAATTCCATCATAAACTTGTCATCTGTTGTTCTCGGATCCGGATTTTGAGCTGGAGATCCCGGATACATTTTATTTCTAACCAAGAAGGTAAGAGACATCATGTGGGCGGCACAAAATACCATTAATTCAAACATCGGAACCACAAATGCGGGCATGTTATGTGCCCAGTCAAAAGCGGGTTTACCGCCGATCCACTGAGGCCAGTCATGATTCATCGTGTACCACGTTACTGTACTTCCGATGGTTACCCCATACAGCGCATAAATGAATGCGGCATCAGAAATCCTTGTTTTTTTTAATCCTAAAGCCTTGTCTAATCCGTGAACCGGAAACGGAGTATACACTTCGTTTATCGCGATCCCTTTATCGTTGAATGCTTTAACGCCGTTCATCAGATCGTCGTCATCAGCATAAAGTCCGTATACAATTTTAGTGGTGCTCATCTCCTTCTTTTGCTTTATAAGTTTCACCTGAGATTTTCAAAATAGATTTTAATTCTGCCTGTGCAATGACAGGGAATGTTCTTGCATATAATAAGAATAGTACAGAGAAAAACCCTATTGTTCCTAAATATACCCCTACATCAATAATCGTTGGTTTAAACATCGTCCAAGAACCAGGTAAATAGTCTCTTGAAAGGTTGATAACAATGATGTCAAAACGTTCGAACCACATACCGATGTTGATAATTAATGCAATAATAAATGTTGCAAGGATGTTTGTTCTTACTCTCTTAAACCAGAACAAAGCAGGAATTACAAGGTTACAGATAATCAGTGACCAGAAAGCCCACCAGTAAGGTCCTGTTGCAGCACCCGGTGAAAGATAGGTAAAGTCTTCGTATCTTGAACCGGAGTACCATCCGATAAAATATTCTGTGGCATAGGCTACTGTTACCATTCCCCCTGTAAGGATGATTACGATGTTCATAATTTCGATATGATACATGGTAATGTAATCTTCTAAATGACAAACTTTTCTGGCGATCAACAACAGCGTCTGTACCATTGCAAATCCTGAGAAGATCGCACCCGCAACGAAGTAAGGAGGATAGATCGTAGAGTGCCATCCTTTAATTACCGAAGTAGCAAAGTCAAAAGATACCGTGGTGTGTACCGAGAATACCAAAGGAGTTGCTAATCCTGCAAGAACTAAAGATAATTCTTCAAATCTTTGCCAGTGTTTTGCTTTTCCACCCCAACCGAAAGCCAGGAATGTATATATTTTTTTAGTCCATGGAGTTTTTGCTCGGTCTCTGATCATTGCAAAATCAGGAATCAATCCCATAAACCAGAATACTGTTGATACTGAGAAATAGGTTGAGATTGCAAATACGTCCCAAAGTAGAGGAGAGTTAAAATTCCCCCAAAGAGAACCAAACTGGTTAGGAAGAGGAAATACCCAATATCCTACCCAAACTCTACCCATGTGAATTACCGGGAAGATTGCTGCCTGTACAACGGCGAAAATTGTCATTGCTTCCGCAGAACGGTTTACAGACATTCTCCATCTCTGTCTAAATAATAATAATACTGCTGAGATTAAGGTTCCGGCGTGACCAATACCTACCCACCATACAAAGTTGGTAATATCCCAACCCCAGTTAATAGTTCTATTAAGCCCCCATGCTCCAATACCTGTCCCGATTGTGTACGCGATACAGCCAAATCCGTAGATGAATAGAACTAAGGCTGCATATAGTGATACCCACCATAATTTTCCTGCTCTTTCTTCTATAGGTCGTGCAATATCTTCTGTGATATCGTGATAAGTTTTGTGACCAATAATCAGAGGTTCCCTTATCGGAGCTTCGTAATGTCCTGACATTTTTTACCTATTTATTATTTAAACTTTAATTTTCTGCTCTGTTTCTTACTTTAGTGTGATAGAACACATTTGGTTTTGTTCCGATCTCTTCCAGTAAATAATATCTTCTGTTGCTGGAGTATAGTTCTCTCACTTCAGATTCTTTGTCATTCATATCTCCAAAAGTAAGTGACCCTGTAGGACATGCTGCTGCACATGCTACTGATTTTTTAAATTCACCGTCGGTTACTTTTCTGTTTTCCTTTTTGGCATTTAGGATAGTTGCCTGAGTTTGCTGGATACATAATGAACATTTTTCCATTACCCCTCTTGTTCTTACTACAACATCCGGATTAAGCACCATTCTTCCTAAATCATTGTTTTGATTAAAATCAAATTTATCATTCAGGTTATAGGTAAACCAGTTGAAACGTCTTACTTTATACGGACAGTTGTTTGCACAATATCTTGTACCGATACATCTGTTGTAAGCCATATGGTTTTGCCCCTGTCTACCGTGTGAAGTAGCCGCAACCGGACATACAGTCTCACAAGGTGCGTGGTTACAGTGCTGACACATTACCGGCTGGAAAATAACATCAGGACTTTCGTTTGGCTGAATTAAGATATCATATAACTGAGGAACGTTTAAGCCTCTTTCTACTCCCTCCTGGGTTTCAATTGTTTCTTTAGCAGAGTAGTAACGGTCAATTCTTAACCAATACATATCTCTTGACATTCTGATTTCTTCTTTACCAACAACAGGAACGTTGTTTTCTGCCTGACAAGCAATAATACATGCGCCACAACCTGTACAAGAGTTCAGGTCTACTGATAAGTTGAAGTGCGGCCCATCTGTATCATCAAATGCATCCCAAAGGTCAATTTTACCCGCCGGAAGCGCTCCGCTTATCGTGTGGTATTCCAATGGCTTGTTCCATCCGTGATGCTCGTCATCGAAATCTACATTTAGATATTCCGCTAACGGAACTTCTTTAGCGATATCATAACGGCCCATCAACGTGTTTTGAAGCTGGATACCTGCAAACTCATGGTTTTCGCCTGTTTTTTCTATTTTTACATTAGAAATAACAAGGTTGGAACCGTCAAATAAAGGATAAGCATTCACACCTGTATCTGCAGTTGCCCCGGAATCTTTTTTACCATATCCTAATGCAAGACCAACTGATCCGTCTGCTTGTCCCGGCTGAACAAATACAGGAACATTTTCTATTTTTACTCCGTTTACTGTAAGATTAACAATAGAACCATCCAGCTGCATTCTTGCATTCAGATCATTATCTATTTCTAATCTTTCGGCATCCTTCGGAGAAATGGTGAGATAGTTATCCCAAGACATTCTGGTCAACGGATCCGGTAATTCCTGCAGCCAAGGGTTGTTGGCCTGCGTTCCGTCTCCAATAGAAGTTTTTGTATATAAAACTAATTCTAAATCTGAAGCTTTAAAGTTTCCTAGTTCAGCAAGAGCCTGTGCCGCGTTTCCGCCGGTATACGATAATGTTACTGCGTTATTTGAAGCAATCACACCGTTGTATAAAGCCTTGTTGAATGAAATTCCTCCTAATACAGAAGCAGAATTTGCTTTTAAATAATCATAATAATTGTTTGCAGCATTGTTCTTTCCATTTTTCCAAACCAATAGAGAGTCTTCAATCTGTCTTGATTTGTATATTTTCTGGATGGTTGGCTGCATTAAAGTATACACTCCTGTCTGCGGCTCTATATCACCCCATGATTCTAGCCAGTTGGCTACAGGAATAACAGCTTTAGCTGCCTTATACATTTCGTTTTTCTTGTCTGCAACAGCAATTACGTAAGGAACTTTGGAAAGAGATTTTTTGAATTCCTGACCTTTATGATAAGAATAAATCGGGTCTACATTGTTTGTAATTAATACTCCAACCTGTCCGCCATTGATCCATCCTAAAAATTCCTCAAATCTTGCTTTGTCAAATTCTTTCAGGAAGTTTGCTTTTCCGGTGAACGCTACCGAACCTAATTTTTGGTTGATTAAATGAGCCAAAACCTGAGATCCTTTAGAACCGTCTGCAAAAACAACTGCTTTGTTTCCTTTTGCCAATAATTCTTTAACAATATTAGAAGCAATCTTATCAGAAGCAGCACCTCCGCCAACGATTGCATTGTACACTTCAACTAATGTTTTGTTTACAGCGCTTGGCTTTAGTCTGAATCTTGAATCTGCATTTGCTCCCGTCATTGACATGTTGGATTCTACCTGAATATGTCTTAACATGGTAGGACCCGGCTTTCTTGCCGCTGCATAAGAAGCTTCAAGGCTCGCCGCGTTATATTCTCCTAAGAAGTCTGCCTGGAAAGATACTACCAGCTGAGAACCTTTAAGATCATACACAGGTAATGCTCTCTGACCAAATACTTCCTGAGCGGCATCCAAAGCTGCTGCATATGGGAAAGCATCATAGGTTACCAGTTCAGCAGTAGGATATTTAGATTTAAAATCAGTAAATAATTTTTTGAAAGTAGGAGAAGCAAAAGAGTGAGATAAAAGAACAATCTTTTTACCTGAAGCCTGAGCTTCGTTTAATCCTTTGATCACAAAGTCATCTACCTTATCGAAGGTTTCGTCTTTGCCATCAAGCTTTGGCTGTTTTACTTTATCGTTATCATAAAGAGAAAGTACACTTGCCTGAGCTCTTGCATTGGTTTTTCCTAAATCTCCCGCCGCAGGATTCGGTTCTATTTTGATCGGTCTTCCTTCACGGGTTTTAACCAAAACACTTGCAAAATCGAAACCGTCAAAATACGTTGATGCATAATAATTAGGCACTCCCGGAATGATATCATGCGGTTTTACCACATAAGGAATCGTTTTAATTACCGGTGCTTCACAAGCCGCTAAAGTTACTGCTGCTGTAGAAAATCCTAATAACTTTAAGAAATCTCTTCTTGAGGTACCGGAATCGTTTTTTTCAGCATCGCCTAAAAAATCTTCTACCGGGATTTCTTCCTGAAACTCTTTCAGAGCCAGCTTACCGTTTAGGGCCGGATCTTTAAGTTCGTGAATACTTCTAAATTGTATTTTATTTGAAGCCATTTATACTTCTAATTTTTTAGTTATTAATAATGACATTTACCACACTCAATACCTCCGATTGCATCTACAGTAATCTTACCACCATCTTGAGGGTATTGCTTTTTAAGCTTTTCGTGTAGATTTTTGAAGTATTCTTTATTATAACCGTTGTTCATATCAACTTCAGTAGTTCTGTGACATTCTATACACCATCCCATTGTGAAATCGTTGGCCATCTGTACCACATTCATGGTGTCAATTTTACCATGGCATGCTTTACAAACTACATCGATTTTGTTATCAGGGTTTTTCTTGTTGAATGAATTGATAATTGCCTTTTCACCGGCTATAACGTGCTGAGAGTGATTAAAGTAAACGAAATCCGGCATATTGTGAATTCTCGTCCATTCTACCGGTGAGGTATTTTTACCGGTATATTGTTGTTTTTCCGGATCCCAGCCTGTATGTTCGTAAATCTTCTTGATTTCCCCGTCATAGAATGCTTTGTCTTTTCCTGTCTCAAGGTATTTACCGTTATATTCAGAAATAGCTCTGTGACAGTTCATACAAACATTCATTGAAGGGATTTCTGAAACTTTACCGTATTTAGCACTTGAGTGACACAGCTGACAGTCGATTTTATTTTCTCCTGCGTGAATTTTGTGAGAGAAGTAAATAGGCTGTTCCGGCTTATATCCTTTGTAAACCCCGATCCACATGATCCAGTTCCAAATTCCGTATGTTGCTAATATTGCAAGAATTGCCAATAACCCTTTTCCTATGTAATGGTATTTAGCATAGATTTCGCTAAACGACTTCACTCTGCTTTCGTTAAGCCCTGCCAAATCTTCAGACTGGCCTAATTTTACGAGCTGTCTCAGTTTGATTAAGATCCAAACCAGTAAAGCTGCGATGGCTAAAAGTGAGATGATTACAATATTCGTAGTTGTTTTATCTGCAGGTGCTGCGGTTGTAGCTGCTGCTGAAGCGGCATCTGTTGCTGCAGGTGCAGGTTCAGCTACCGGAGGATTAGTAGTATAGGCTAAAATATCATCAATATCCTTATCGGTAAGATTCGGAAAGACCTGCATTTCAGTCTTATTAAATTTTTCAAAGATTTCATTGGCATACTTATCACCGGATGCTCTAAGTTCTTTGTTATTTCTGATCCACTTATGAAGCCAATCTTTGTCGAGCCCCGCTTCAGTTTTCACTCGCTCTACAATCCCTTTCAAGGCAGGTCCTACAACCTGTTTGTCTAAAGCGTGACATGCCGTACAATTTGCTTTAAAAAGTTTTTCGCCATTTTTAGGATCGCCGTCTTGCCCGTAAATTGAAGCACTTGTCGATAACAATAAACCTATTGCAATCAGCCCTTTTTTATAATGCTTTCTCCAACTAATCATTTAAATTATCTTATGTTAGTAAATATTGAATGTGTAATCAATTCGGCAAAAATAATATTTTTAACAGGAATTTAACGGCTTTAACAAAAGGTAAAATGTCATATGTGTTTAATTTGTAACTATTCTAAATAACCATGGTTGCTATATTTTTAAATTATTCTAAATTTGCAGAAATAAGTTTAAATGAGACATTTGATCAAAATATTTTCGATATTTGCTTTAGTGGGGTTTTATAACCTTGAGGCACAGCAGGTTGTTAAAAAAGATACCTTATCGGGTACCGAACTTACCATTACAATGGATTCAAGGGTGAATGACGCGATGACAAACCTCGAAGAAAAATGTTCTAAGGTAGTTGTTAACAATACCAATTTTGATACGGATGTACCGGCACGGCCAACCAAAATCTACGTTCCGAACCGTGAGCTTACCAATGCTGAAATCTGCAGGAAAAACCCGAGGATTTTAGGGTTTAAAATTCAGATTACTACGGTAAAAAGCAATGAAGAAGCGAATGAAGTAAAAACGTATTTCAGAAGGAGATTTCCTAACCTGAAAGTAGAGACAGATGCCTCATTACGACCGAATTACAAGATTCTTGCAGGGAGCTATTTTACCAAACAGAGTGCTGCTTCTGACCTTTCAAAGGTAAAAGAATATTTTAAATCTGCAATGCCGGTTCAGTATAGAATTTTTTGTTCAGAAGCAAAATAGAATCCATAATTAATTTAACATAAAAAGCGTCCGTAATAATTTTTACGGACGCTTTTTTTTACTGATAATATTGATTTAAAAAAGCAAAGAAATCGATCATTCTGTAGTAATTATTGAGTAATAAATACAGCAATAAAATCGAAATTATAAGCGTAATACATGAAAGTATTTTCGGAGAGCTTTTATAAGCAAAAAGAAGCCATCCTATCATCATTGGATAAATAAAAATGAAATGGCCGCCATAAATATAAGAGGTATGAAGCCCAAATCTCAAAATGCAATGAATACAGATGTCAACAAAAAAAGATATCATAAGCACCTGAACCCATTTATTTTTAAAATTTTTGAAGTAACTCCAAAAAATTAAAACCATCAGTATCCCGATAAAAATATAAGAAAAAGCAGAAGAATACACCTCCATAAAGACTGCTTTAAAGTAAAATCCCTTCATATTGTGCTTTTCTCTGATGAAAAAGCTTGGGAAAAGTATATTTCCGCCAAAAAAATAGGAGACGATCATATACCATATCGGTGTTGATCTTACATTGGAGAATTTTTCATATTGTTCCCCAGATTTGGAGAGGATGTTTTTATATTCAAAATCAATTCTGTTTAAATATAAAAGTATAAAAGCGATACATGAAATGGTTACTCTAAGAATTGCATTACCAAATTTTTTCCAGTTTTTAAATAAGCCTTTTTCAAATAAAATTGGAATATACACTTTCACAATATTGGTAATGGTAAGTCCACCAATTGTAATTCCTGCTAAAACAAGTGCTAAACCGGCTATTTTTTTATCATTTTTAAACTGTATTGCAGTGTAATGATTAAATAAAACCAATAAGAATAGGGTATAGGTATAGGTTTCAGGAGTGAAAGAAAGTAAAATATTGGTTGAAAAGATACTGAAAAATGCTATAATCAATATGCATAGAATTAATTTCAGATGAATGATATTTTTAAGATATTTATAAACCTGTAAAAGGCTTAAACTGATGGTAATATTGCTTAACCATGCTAGGATTAGTCTAAAATTAGCATTGGTTTTACCATCTGTGAAAAGAAAGATAAGATCATGAATCCAGTTAAAAAAATAGTAGGATAAAGGGTGCCTTTCAAAGCTTCCGCCTGTCATCACAATAGCTTTGTTATCAAAACTAAAATAGGCATCCCAAGGGATTCTGATATCAAAAATTATGGTATAATTTAACGCGATGTAAGAACCCAAGATCCCATATGTGGTAAGAAAGAAAATGAACATTCCAAATTCTATATAGGTGGAGGGGAAAACGATTTTAAAGAAATGATTAAGCTTCGATTTTAATGACACGGTTTTAATTTTTGCAAAAATAAAACAAAAAACTCACCCAATTGGGTGAGTTTGTATATAATTCGAAGAATAATAATTAGTCTTTAATTACTTTTTCTGTTTTTGTAGATCCGTCTGCGAAATCCACTTTTACCAAATATGTACCTTTAACAAAAGCACCGATATTTATTACTTTGTCTGAACTTGTCTGAAGTAATTTTTTACCAGAAAGATCAAAAACAGTTGTAGATTTTATTTTGCTATCAGATTTAATATTGATTTCTCCTTTTGTTGGATTAGGATAAACACTTGTTGATTTTGCGGTTACGCTTAAATCGTTTGTTCCAAGAGATGAAGATAATTTAAACATACCTCCTGCGATTGCACTGGTGTTAAACCCTCCTGAATAACAGTTGCTTGCACTAGAGCATCTAACACTTAAATGTTGAACTCCAGTGTCGATTGATGTCCAGGTTGTCCCATTGTCAATACTTTTCCATGACCCTCCAGCTGAACTTGTTGCAAGTAAAATATTAGTATTTGGAACATACGTTATATCATTAATATTATTAGCGGCAGTAATTCCAGTAAAAGTTACTGTATTCCAAGTGGTACCACCATCAGTAGTTCTATATAGTGCAATTGCTGTAGGCAATGTTCCAGTAAAATTCTTTTTAAGAACAATACCTGTATTTGCATCACTCCAAGCCATATCTCCACTTACGGATGCGCCTCCAAAATCTGATATCCCATAGGTTGACCCCGTAAAAGCAACATTCCACGTCAAACCTTTATCAGTAGATTTAAAAATTCTTCCTTTACCGGTATAAAAGAAAATATTATTTCCTACTGCATAATATCCTGAATTATAACCATACTCAGATGCTAATGGATTTGGAAGAGTTGCAAATGGAACTCTTGTCCACGTAGTACCTCCGTTAGAGGTTGTATAAAGTTCAAACTCACCATTTTCGGGATCGCCACCTATAATTCCATTGTTAGCATCAAAGAAATGAACAAAATTGGTCCATGATTCACCAAAAGTACTCAATATAAGCTGATTGTTCCAAGTTACCCCTCCATCAGTAGTTTTCCATACTCCACCTAATCCATCAGTATTGTCAAATGCGCCTACCCAAGCTGTGGCTGCACTAACTCCAGAAATGTTTGTAATGTGAAGCCCAGGTTCTCCAATATTAATTGTTCCTGCTGTCCAGGTTGTACCACCATTAGATGTTTTTGTAAACTCCTGGATATTGTTGGTTGAAGTTACGCCATCATAAGCAAAAGCCCAAGTAGTATTGGCATCATATACTTCCATCCCGGAAATTCCTCTGGAAGGAGTAGCGAAACCAGAGTTTTGTGTAACCCAAGACTGCGAAAACGCAGATGCGCTAATCATTACTGCAAAAGCAGAAAGTAGAATTTTTTTCATAAGAATTTATTTTTGCTAAAATTAAATAAAAATTTTTGAACAATTAAAAAAATATTGAATATTTTCAAGAATTTAACATTATGAGCTGCAAGAAAGCATTGAACATCCTGAAATATCATCATAATCTGCGGGTCTTTTTTTAGAAAATTCCGGGAAGATTTCTTCGTAGGGATTTTCCAGAGCTCTGGTGAGTTTTTTCAGCATTTCTTTTTTTCCGGTATTTATTTCTTGAATACATTCAAAAAGCAAATAATTTCTTAGAATAAATTTCGGATTTGTTTTTTGCATCAATTTCAAAGAATCAAATTTTGAAAAGCTATTTTTTTCTAATCGAAGATCATATGCTGTGAGAAGTTTTTCTAATGTTTTTACTTTTTGGTCATTTAATACAGTATATGAAATAGTTTCAAACGCTGATAGTGTATCTAAACTCTGATCTCTCTTTTCCAATAGATTAAAAAATAAAGTATAATCAAGCTGCAGTTCCTGCATCATATTTTGCCAGTTTGTAAAAAACTCTTCGTCACTTTCCAATAAATTATCAAACCCAAATTTATTACAAAGCATTTTATCGTGTGCCTCCCAGAAATAGGTTCCATATATATTTAAGGTTTCTTCTAAGAATTTTTCATCTTTAATTAAAGGAAATAATGCATTGGCAAGCTGCCATAGATTCCATTGTGAAATTTGACCCTGTTTGCCAAAGGCATACCTTCTGCCTGGAAGATCGGTGGTATTGGGTGTAAAATTCAGATTATATTCATCCATCATTGAAAACGGACCATAATCAATCGTTAAACCGAGAACCGACATATTATCGGTATTCATAACGCCATGCACAAAACCAACCCTGAACCATTCAACCATAAGATCTGCAGTTCTTGTGCAAACGGTGCTGAAAAAATCTTTATATTTTTGGTTTCCTTCTGAAATAATTTCAGGGAAATAATTTTCAATCGTGAAATCGGTAAGTTTTTGCAATAGATCAATTTCTTTTTGAGCAGAAATAAGTTCAAAATGTCCGAAACGTAAAAAGCTTTCAGCAGTTCGTATAACTACAGCCCCTTTTTCTTCCTGCGGATTTCCACTGTACATCATGTCACGCACAACTTGTTCTCCAGTAAAGCATAAACTTAAACCTCGTGTAGTGGGAATTCCTAAATGGTACATCGCCTCACTCATCAGATATTCTCTTACAGATGATCTTAAAACGGCTCTTCCGTCTGCATGGCGGGAATAGGGTGTTGCTCCTGCTCCTTTCCATTGGATTTCTGTTTTTTTCCCTGTCTCATTGATAATTTCTCCGGCCAGAATGGCTCTTCCATCACCCAATTGTCCTGCCCAGTTTCCAAACTGGTGTCCCGCATAGGCGGTTGCGTATGTTTTTATATGTTCAGGTAAATGATTTCCTGCAAGAAAATTAAGATCCTGCTCATCAAAATTGCCCAAGCCAATTTCTTCAGATAATTTGTCATTAAAAATAATTAATTCAGGATTATCAAAACCAACAGGATCTATTGTAGAAAACAAAACTTTTGGCGTTGTTCTCTGAATGGGATTTTTTGAAAAATCTCCGGGAAAATTTTCAATAAAAGGCTGTCTGATATTTTTAATATTCATAATTCAAAGGTATTGATTTGAGGGCAGCAAAAAACCTTCCAGTAATTGAAAGGTTTTATGATAATTATAATAATTTATTATTTATTGAAATCTATGTCTTCTCCGGTATTCAGGTTTTCATTCACGTTCTCTTCTTTTTTACCGGAATTATTTTTCTTAGCTGGGTCTGGTTGTCGCGGGTTTTTAATTTCATCGATCGTCTGAAGTCCACCGTCGTCTCCGTATCCGCTTCCGAGACCCTGAAGATTGGTACAGCCGTCTTTCCAGTCGCTTGGCTTCGTAAATTTATCATCAGGAGAGATTTTAAGACTTTTATCTGCCCACACCTTTTTCATAAAAATTGCCCAGATTGGTAATGCCATTTTTGCCCCCTGTCCTTCACCGGTTCCCAAAAAGTGAGTGGCTCTGTCTTCCCAGCCTACCCAGGTTCCTGTGGCCAGTTTTGGAGTAATTCCCATAAACCATCCGTCTGAGTTATTTTGGGTAGTTCCTGTTTTACCGGCAATTTCCACCTCTTTTGAGATTCCTTTTCTTCCAAGTTCGCCCGAAGCGGTCCCGAATTGAGCAACTCCTTTCATCAGTTCGATCATGGTGTACGCATAATTTGGATTCATCACTTCTTTTGGCTCGGCATTGACTTCTTTAATCACTCTTCCGTTAGCATCTTCGATTCTCCATATCATTTCCGGTTTATTGTAGTTTCCGTAGTTGGCAAATGTACTGTATGCACCCAACATCTCATAAATGGTAATGTCTGATGAACCCAATGCCATTGGCAAACTGGTAGAGATTTCTTCAGTAACACCTAGATCTCTTGCGGTCTGTATTACACTTTTTGTTCCTGTCATTTCGGCAAGACGAAGTGCTACAGGGTTTTGAGAATGTGCCAAAGCATCTTTTAAAGTGAGCATTCCGCCTCTTCCAGGAACGTGATAAGACCCTTTATTAAAGCTTGCATTGGATATAGTAGAACAAGGCGTTAAACCCAGTTTCATAATAGCGGTTGCATATACGAAAGGTTTAAAGGTAGATCCTACCTGTCTTTTTCCCTGTTTGATATGGTCATACTGGAAGTGTTGCCAATTGATTCCTCCTACCCAGGCTTTAATTTCGCCTGTTCCGGGAACCATAGACATCAAGCCTGCCTGTGCAATCTGCTTGTGCCATCTGATGGAATCCCACGGAGACATCTCTACTTCTTCTTCTCCTGCCCAAGTGAAACGGGTCATTTTTACGGGTTTATGGAATTCCAATAAAATGGAATCTTGTGAAATTCCTGCTCTTTCTAGCTGTTTATAACGTCCTGTTCTTCGTACAGCCTGCATCATAACGTCATTGATCTGCTTGTCGTTTAGATAATAAAAAGGCCTTCCTTTTCTTCTGTTCTGCTCAGAATCAAATCTTTTCTGAAGATCTGTTAAATGTTCTTTAATCGATTCTTCAGCATATTTCTGCATTTTTGAATCCAGAGTGACGAATATTTTTAAACCGTCTTTATAAAGATTAAGCTTTTTACCGGTTTGCTTTTCGTAATCTCCAAGATATTTATCAATCTCTTTTTTAAGATAAAACTTATAATAGGCTGAATAATCATCGGTAATATTTTTAATAGGATGATAATCAACACTAATAGGGGTTGCAACTGCCTTATCAAATGTTGTTTGATCTACATAGCCTGTCTCAAGCATTTGTGACAATACCACATCTCTTCTTCTTTTTGCTCTATCAGGATTTCTCAGCGGGTTGTTTGCAATAGGAGCTTCCAACATGGCTACAAAGACAGCCGCTTCAGGTAAAGTGAGCTGTGCAGTAGATTTGTTGAAATAAATCTTAGACGCCATTTCAATTCCATTGGCATTATAGGTAAAATCAAATTTATTAAAATACAGCGTAATGATTTCCTCTTTCGTATATCTTTTTTCTAAGCTTACGGCAACGACCCATTCTTTGAGCTTTTGAATAGCTCTTTTTACCGGGTTTCTAGAAGGTTCTTTTGTGAATAATAATTTCGCAAGCTGCTGTGTAATCGTAGATCCCCCACCTCGGTCTCCGCCATATCGTACAGCTCTTAAGATGGATTTTAAATCAATCCCGGAATGCTCTTTGAATCGCTCATCTTCTTTCGCCTGTAAAGCGTAAATCAGATAGGGTGGCAATTCTTTATAGGTAACGGGCTGTGTTTTTTCCTTTTCAAATTTACCTAAAAGAATACCGTCTGAGGAGTAAATCTGTGAAGCGACATAAATGTCCGGATTTTCTAGCTCTTTTACATCCGGCATTTCACCAAGAAAGCCTTGTGATACCGCAAAGAAAAGTCCTGAAATTCCTAAAACGACTGCAATAAAACCAATCCAGATAAACTTCACCCACTTTTTCCAGGATGAATTTTTATTGTTTTTTTTTGGCGGAAGCGGGAAGGTTTTTCCGCGGGTTCCGGTATTTTGCTTGTTTTCTTCCATGTATGTGATTACGGTTTTGCCGTTTCTACTTTTATGCCTATATCTTCAATTCCCGGAAGGTTGTCATTTCTCATGGCCTGCATAATGCCAATTTCATAGATCCCTTTTTCCGGAAATTTATACTTTAATTTATATTGAAAAAATATCTCCTTTGTTTCTCCAAAGCCTGTTCCCAACCATTCTCCATTAGGTTTTGCAAGCACATAATTCAGCGTATCGGTCTGCTTTGTTTTCAATCTGGAATTTTTCAGATTAACAATGAACCGGATATTGCTGTATGGATAATCATTATTATTTCTTACAACAAATATAATATTTTTAGGATTTTGAGGATCTTTAATATCAAGATTAAATTTCTGCTCCGTTTTTTTATTCCATTTATTATTAACGGCATTCATCATCACATCTTCTCCCGAAGTGTTGCAACCGACTAAAAAAATAAGGAGGAATAGTCCTAAAACTCTATACATTATTATCTTTTTTTGGAGGAAATTTCTTTTTAAATTTCTTTTTTGGAGGTTGCTGAGGCTTTTCAGAATCATTCTGTACTTCTGCTTTTTCCAGCTGAACTTTTGGAGGCTGCTGTTTTGCAGGTCTTTGGTTCTGATTCGGATTCGCATTGGGATTCGTATTCTTCTGTCTGTCAGAGTTTTCAGGTTTTTCCGTTCTTTCAGGTCTTTTCTTAGGACCTTGATTTTGAGGCCTGTTCTGATGCGGGTTTTGGTTTTGATTAGAATTCTGATTTCTGTTTTTGTTGAAACCTCTGTTTTTCTTTTCAAATCGATCTACGCTGTTTTCCTGAATAAGATCTACACTTGGCAAAGCAATATCAGGAACTTTCAAATCTTCAAGAGGAAGTATTTTCTCTCCTTTTTTATTGGTAGCGATCAGTTTTTTAACCAAATCAATATCGAAATCGTACCACGCCATGGAACTGTCTACATAGGCAAACCACATTTTCTTCTTGAAAACGTCTATTTTGATACAAAATGCTCTCCCTTTTTCCGTGTCCAGCATCGTAGAAGAAGATGGAAAATGGCTTAAGGCATCAAGATAACTGTCGAGCTCGTAATTAAGGCAGCATTTCAGCTTTCCGCATTGGCCAGCCAGCTTTTGAGGATTAATGCTCAATTGCTGATATCGTGCAACATTGGTATTGACAGATCTGAAATCTGTAAGCCATGTAGAACAGCACAATTCTCTTCCACAAGACCCGATTCCACCGATTTTTGCCGCTTCCTGCCGGAAACCGATCTGCTTCATGTCGATCTTCGTTCTGAAAGTACCGGCAAATTCTTTAATCAACAATCTGAAATCTACGCGATTATCAGCAGTGTAATAAAAAGTAACCTTTGACGCATCACCTTGGTATTCCACATCGGTGATTTTCATTTCGAGACCCAATCTGTGGGAGATTTTTCGGGCTTCGACTTTTACGGTGTCTTCTTTTTTTCTGACTTCCTGCCATACTTCAATGTCTTTCTGGTTGGCCAGTCTGTATATTTTGAATGATCCTTCTTCAGAAAATCTTTTCTTTTTCATCTGAATTTTCACCAATTCTCCGGTGAGTGTTACCACACCTACATCATGTCCGGGACTAGATTCTACTGTTACTACACTACCTATGTGTAAAGGGATATTGTTTACATTTTTATAAAACGATTTTCTGTCATTTTTAAATCTAACTTCTACAAAATCACACCTGTTTGACACAGGATTCTGTACGTTAGACAGCCAGTCGAAAACACTTAATTTATAACTATTACCACAGGTATTTACACTTTCACAGCCATTCGCGGATTTCGTTCCGCAAGAATGTGCAGAATCGCCGGATGTTTTGCATCCACAACTCATATAATTATTTTTTGATCTTGCAAATTTATTGATTTTTATCTTTACATAATTCTAAAAATACTAAATATTCATTTTGTTAAATGTTTAATATTAAACAAAATAAAAAATAACAGAATATATATATTCTATTTCATTCATTAATAATAAGTTAACAAATGATTTATTTAAAATGCTATTTTAAACATAATTTTCTTTTAAGGTAATGTTTAAAATGTTAAGAAATATTAACAGGTGTATTTAAAATAATTTTATATTTGGCTTATATAATAATAGTCTATGAAAAAAATATTAGTATCAACTGCTTTGTTGGCTGGGGTTTTATCATACGCAGGAGGCTTCAGGGTTTCGCTGCAAGGGGTAAAACAGTTGGCAATGGCGCATACAAGCGCTCATGCTGAAGATGCGAGTGTTGCTTTTTTCAATCCGGCAGGGATGTCATTCATTCCTTCAAGATTAAGTATTGCAGCAGGAGGCTTCGGAGCAAGTAATAAAGTTACTTTTCAGAACTTGAATACATTAAACAGCACAGAGACAGATAATCCTCTTGGAACACCTATTTATGCTGCGATTGCCTTTAAGCCGATCGAGAATCTATCAATTGGATTAAGCATCACAACTCCTTTCGGAAGTACAATTGAATATCCGTATGATTGGGAAGGAAAAGAAATGGTGCAGAAACTTGAGCTGAAAAGCTTTTATTTTCAGCCGATGGTGTCTGTGAAAATGGCACCTTGGTTATCTTTTGGGGCGAGTTATATTTATGCGAGAGGATCAGTAAACTGGGATAAAGGAGTAACGCAGTTTGGCGGTACAGTCAATATCAATGATGAAAAAGCAAGCGGTCATGGTTTTGGTTTTGGTTTTTATTTCAGACCTGATCCTAAGCTTGATGTGAGTGTTGCTTATCGCTCAGCGGTTGATATGAAGGCTAAAGACGGAACGGCTACCTTCAAATTCCCTGCACAGAATACCATTAATGGATTATTGGGGTTAAACAGCGAAGGAAAGGATAAATTCACAGCTACATTACCGCTTGTAGAAGAATATACAATCGGTTTAACGTATAAAATCACTCCCAAATGGTTGGTTTCTGCAGACTTTAACTACCATGGGTGGGAACGATACAGCAGGTTGACATTGGATTTTGCGAATGCACCAATCGGAAATCAACCGGATGCTACAATTTTGGTTGCTCCTAAAAATTTCAGAAACTCCAAGACTTTCAGATTGGGAACTCAATATATGTTTAACAGTATGGTTTTTGGCCGTCTCGGAGCATATTATGATGAATCTCCATATACTGACTCAAACTTTATTCCTGAAACACCATCATTTAATTCTTTTGTCGTTACCGGAGGTTTAGGCTTCAAGGTAAAACAATTCGGAGTTGACGTTGCAGGAGGATATGTAATGCCACAAAGCAGAGATGTTAAAAACGACTATCTTGGTTTCTACGGGCAGGCAAAAGCTCAGGCTTTCTATTTCGGTCTAGGTTTATCCTATAACCTTATTAATTGATTACTATGAAAAAAATTATAATATCTACAATTGCTGTTTCGGCGCTACTTTTTACAGCAGGGTGTAAAACAGATTTTGACACAGATGTACAAGACATTGCCGTAACCAGCGGTGAGGCAGATTTTTCTAAATATGTTTCTTTAGGGAATTCTCTAACTTCAGGATACAGGGATAACGCTTTATATATTGACGGACAAAACGAGTCTTATCCCAACATTATTGCAGGGCAAATGAAATTGGCCGGAGGCGGAAATTTTGTGCAGCCATTGATGGCAGATAATAACGGAGGATTATTATTAGGTACAACACCTATTCAGGCTACAAAATTGTATATTCAGTCATTTGTAAACGGTTCACCGAATATAACGAATGTTACAGCTGCACCTACTACAAATATTGCCAATAAAATTACAGGAGATTTAAATAACTTCGGAGTTCCGGGCGCAAAATCGTTCCATCTTATAGCTCCAGGATACGGAAGCTTGGCTGGAGTTGTTGCAGGAACAGCCAATCCTTATTATGTAAGATTTTCATCAAGTACAACTTCTAATGTGGTAGATGATGCGGTAGCAAAACATCCGACATTTTTCTCATACTGGATCGGCAATAATGATGTATTAAGCTACGCTACAAGCGGAGGATCGGGTGTTAATCAGGCAGGAAATACGAATCCTGCTACTTATGGCGCAAACGATATTTCGGATCCTGCCGTAGTTGCAGCGTCTATTAAAGCGGGGCTTGATAAATTAAAAGCAGGCGGAGCTACAAAAGGAGTTATTGCAAATATCCCATATGTGACTTCTATTCCTTATTTTAGTACAGTTCCTTATAATCCACTTACTCCAGCTGCATTGGGTGCTAACCTTAATACACTTAATGCCAGTTTATACGGACCTCTTAAACAGGCTCTTACGGCTTTAGGAGCAGGAACAAGAATTAATCTGCTTTCTTCAACGACAGCAAATCCTGTGTTGATTAAAGATACCTCGCTTCCCAATCTTTCCGCACAATTAACAGCGGCTCTTACACCGGCTCTAGGGCTTCCAACGGCAACTGCATTCGGGCAGATCTACGGACAGGCTAGACAGACTACGGCAGAAGATTATATTTTACTGACGACAAGAGGCGTGATCGGAACTACAGCTCCGGGAGCTCCCGCATCAATTAATGTGTATGGAATTTCTTATCCTCTACAAAATCAGCACGTACTTACCAAAACAGAAGCCGTAGGAGTAAAAACAGCAGTAGACGCTTATAATGCTTCTATTAAAACATTGGCAGATACGTATGGCTTGGCTTTTGTAGATGCGAATAAAAAGATGATTGACCTTAACGGTCAGTCAGGAATTTCATTTGACGGGGTAAGATACACAGCGAAATTTGTAACGGGCGGTACATTCTCTCTGGATGGTGTCCATCTTACAGGAAGAGGGTATGCTATTGTGGCCAATGAATTTATCAAAGCCATCAATATGAAATATAAATCTACACTGCCACAGGTAGATCCAAATAAATATTCGGGAGTTACATTTCCTTAAGATGTAAGAATAAATAAAAACTTAAAACCACAAGACGTATTCTTGTGGTTTTTTTTACATTTGCAAATCTTTTAAAAAGTAAAAATGGCCGATCAGTTAAGTTATCTGTTTTCTACAAGGACGAGTAAAGACCTCGCAGAAAAAATTGCCCAGTATTATGGGAAAGAATTAGGGAAAATCAACTTTCAGGAGTTCAGCGACGGAGAGTTTGAGCCTGTTTTAGACGAATCTGTACGTGGAGGGAGGGTTTTCCTGATAGGATCTACATTTCCGCCTGCAGACAATCTTTTAGAGCTTCTTCTCATGATTGATGCATCAAAAAGAGCCTCTGCAAAAAGCATTACCGTAGTACTGCCGTACTTCGGGCTTGCAAGACAGGACCGAAAAGACAAACCGAGAGCACCGATCGGAGCAAAATTGGTTGCCAATCTTTTGACTGCGGCAGGCGCAACGAGAATTATGACCATGGACCTTCACGCAGACCAGATTCAGGGATTCTTTGAGATACCTGTAGATCATCTGTATGCTTCTACGATCTTCGTAGATTACATCAGAGATATGAATCTTGATAATTTGACCATTGCTTCTCCGGATATGGGAGGCGCAAAAAGAGCAAAAAATTATGCAGGTCATTTAGGCGCAGATGTAGTAATTGCTTATAAAGAAAGAAAAAAAGCAAATGTGATCGAAGAAATGTTTCTGATAGGAGACGTGGAAGGGAAAAATGTGATTCTGATTGATGATATGATCGATACTGCAGGAACGCTCTGTAAAGCGGCAGATATTTTGATGGAAAAAGGGGCAAAATCGGTAAGAGCAATGGCCACTCACGGAGTACTTTCAGGGAAAGCATATGACAATATTGAGAACTCACAATTACTCGAAGTTATTGTAACAGACTCAATTCCTGTAAAAACTAGTTTGTCAACTAAAATAAAAGTGCTATCTTGCGCCCCATTATTTGCAGACGTGATGAAGATGGTGCATGAGCATCAATCGATCAGCAGTAAGTTTATTATTTAATTGATAATGAGCTATTTGCGAAGTAGTTTTAAACAAATTTTTAAATTTTTATAAATGAAATCTATTACAATTCAAGGTACAAAAAGAGAAAGCGTGGGCAAAAAGTCGACAAAAGCTTTACGTGATGCTGAATTAGTTCCTTGTGTTGTTTACGGAGGTGGTGAGCCATTGAACTTCTCTGCTTTAGAGAAAGCGTTCAAAGGTTTGGTATATACTCCTGAAGCACACACGGTATCTATTGAAGTTGACGGACAGGTAATTCCTGCAGTTCTTCAGGATATTCAGTTCCACCCCATTACAGACAAAATTATTCATGCAGACTTCTACAGATTATCTGACGATAAGCCGGTAGTTATGGAAGTTCCTGTGAGATTAACAGGTCGTTCTAAAGGTGTTGTTGCTGGTGGTGTTTTACGTCAGTCTTTCAGAAAATTGAAAGTAAAAGCGATTCCTGCAAACTTACCGGATGAGGTAGTTGTAGATATTACTTCATTAAAGATTGGTAACAAACTTTATGTAGGAGGTCTTAAAGCTGAAGGATATACTTTCATGCACCCGGACAATGCAGTGGTTGTAGCTGTTAAAATGTCTAGAAATGCAGCTAAAGGAGGTGCTATGGCAGATGATGACGATGAAGAAGTTGCAACAGAAGTTGAAGGAGCAGCTCCGGCAACTGAAGAAGCAGCAGCTGAATAAGAAATTCTTAATCACAATACTAAAACCTGTCATTTTTTATGGCAGGTTTTTTATTTTAGATGAAATCTATCACGCTATTAATCCGGCAGACTTTTGGATAAAAGTCGTAAATTTGACAAGTTCTAAATAAAGAACGATGTAATGATAAAATTTGAATAAATGTTTGACATTCAGGAAATAAGAAGTCAGTTTTCTATTTTAAACCAACAGGTAAACGGCAAACCACTGGTTTATTTAGACAATGCGGCAACCTCTCAGAAACCAAACTCCGTTTTAGAAGTCTGGAATCAATATTATAAGAAAATCAATGCCAATGTTCATCGCGGTATTCATACGCTGAGCCAATTGGCAACTGTCGAAATGGAGCTTTCAAGAAAGAAAATCCAGAACTTCATTAATGCCGAACATGATTTTGAAGTTATTTTCACCAAAGGCACAACCGAAGGAATCAACCTTATCTCTTATATTTTAACACAGAAGCTTCAAAAAGACGATGAAATTATCATCTCTTACCTTGAGCATCACTCCAATATCGTTCCGTGGCAATTGCTGTGTGAAAGAACCGGGGCAAAACTTCGTGTAATCCCGATTGATCAAGACGGGATTCTCCAACTGGATTATTTAGATGAATTTTTAAATGAAAAAACAAAAGTAGTTTCCGTAAACCATGTTTCAAACGCATTGGGGATTGTCAATCCTATTGAAGAGATCATCGCTAAAACGAGACAGAATTCTGATGCTTACATCGTCATCGACGGAGCGCAGTCTGCCCCTCATTTTAAAATTGATGTGCAGGCGATGGATTGTGATTTTTTCGTGTTTTCGGGACATAAAATGTATGCTCCGATGGGAACGGGGATTCTGTACGGAAAACAACGTCTTTTAGAAGACCTTCCTCCGTTTCATGGAGGAGGAGAAATGATCGCGACATGCTCGTTTGACGGAACCACTTATGCAGGTTTACCATTTAAATATGAAGCCGGAACGCCAAACGTAGGCGGAAATATCGCATTGGGAGCAGCTGTAGATTTTATTGAAAGATTGGGACATGAGCATATTCAAAATCACGAAAACGCCTTATTGAATTACGCTCAGAAACAACTTTTGGAAATCGAAGGTCTAAAAATTTATGGTGAAAAAGCCAACAGAACAGGGGTTGTTTCTTTCAATCTTGAAGGAATAGGAATTTCTTCCGATGTAGGGATGATTCTCGATAAAATGGGGATCGCCGTACGTACAGGCCATCACTGTACCCAACCGATCATGAGTTTCTTTAATATTGCAGGAACGGTAAGAGCGAGTTTTGCGGTTTATAATACTTTCAGTGAAATTGATGCCTTGGTTGAGGGCGTGAGAAAAGCCCAAAAGATGTTGTCTTAATTTTAGGAAATAATCTTTAAACATATAAATCCCTTCAACAAAAATTGAAGGGATTTTGTTTTGATCCAAACCTAACAGGTTTTTAAAACCTGTTAGGTTTTTTTAATTCTAAATTTGCATTAAATCAGGGTTTCCAATCTACTACAGCCCGGATAAACGCTTCCGCATTTTCCAGAGGAATATTTGGCAAAATTCCGTGGCCAAGATTGGCAATATACCGGTCTTTTCCGAAACGGCTGATCATTTCGTTTACCATTTTCTTAATGGTTTCCGGTGTAGAATGCAACCTTGCAGGATCAAAATTTCCCTGCAGCGTCATGCTGTGATTGGTTAATGCTCTTGCGGTTTCCGGCTTTATCGTCCAGTCAACACCCAATGCAGAAACTGGAGATTGCATCATATCTTCCAAAGCAAACCAGCATCCTTTTCCAAAGACCACCACATGGGAAAGCGGGCTTAAAGCCTCAACAATCTGATTGATATATTGCCATGAAAATTCCTGATAATCCTGTGGAGAAAGCATTCCGCCCCAGGAATCAAAAACCTGAACCGCAGAAACCCCTTTTTCAATTTTTCTTTTTAAATAGGCAATTGTTGTATCTGTAATTTTTTGCAGTAAAAGATGTGCCGCTTCCGGCTGCTGAAAGCAGAACGATTTTGCAATATCAAAAGCTTTGCTTCCTTTTCCTTCCACGCAGTAGCAGAGAATCGTCCACGGTGAGCCTGCAAAACCAATTAACGGAATTTCGTTATCTAATTTGATTAAAGTAAGTTCAATCGCATCAAAAACGTATCCTAATGTATCATTCACATCGGGAACGATAACATTTTGCACATCTTCCATCGTTCTGATAGGATTATCCAGCCAAGGTCCTACATTTTCTTTCATTTTAAAATCAATTCCCATGGCTTGAGGAACGACCAGGATATCAGAAAATAAAATCGCAGCATCCAAAGGAAATCTTCTGATGGGTTGAACGGTAATCTCAGAGGCCAATTCTGGCGTCTGACATCTTGTAAAAAAGTCATATTTGTCTCGGAGAGCAATGAATTCAGGTAAGTATCTCCCGGCTTGTCTCATCATCCAGACCGGTGGTCTTTCTACAGTTTCGCCTCGAAGTGCTTTTAAATACAGGTCGTTTTTAATCATAATTATTTAATTTCTTTCCGGATCATCTCAAATACGGAAGCTAAAGTATTGGCTTTAGAAGTGAATATTTTTTCTGAACTGAATTTTCTTATTTCTTTAGACGTGGTTTCTCCGATTGAAAAAAGCAACATATTTACCAGAGAATTATTTTTCGCAAAACTACGAACTCCGCTTGGGCTAAAAAAAACTATCGCATGATATTTTTCATGGATCATCGGATTGAGTTCTTCCGTATGATAAACCGTTACTTTTTTATACGCAATATTTTGCAGCGGAAGCTCCTGGTCTAAGACATCAATTGCTAAATTTCCGCAAAAATGGATGAATTTTTCCTGTGGACATTTTTCGAGGATAAATTTTGAAAGAGTTTCGGCATTTTTCATAACTTTAAAGGTTCCGAAACCGTTTTTCCGGAGCTCTTTTTTCGTTTTTTCACCCACACAATAGATCTTGTTATAGTTTTTTGAGGCAAAATTTTCATTAGGCTCAAAATTATTTTTAAAAAAAGCATTCACCCCGTTTTTACTGGTAAATATCAGTGAATGATCTTTTAAATCAAATGCTCTAACCTCAAGATCTTTTATCGCAATAACCTCAATACATTCTGCCGAAATATGTTTTCCCATCTCTCTGGACAGTAATTCAGTATCTAAATGTTTGGTAAACAATATTTTCATGGTTAGAAGTACACCGAGTAACAAGATTGAATCTATAAATGATTTTTAATCTCTGCCATCAGTTCGCGCCCGCCGTTTTCCAGAACAACATGTGCAAATTTTTCCCCGAAATTTTCATGCTCATTATACTCGAAACTTTCGTCAGTCGCAATATAATTTTTACCATCCAATGAGCAGAGCGCCCCTTTGAAGCGGATCTGGTTTTCAATTTTTTCGGCAAATGCACCAATAGGAGCGGTACATCCACCTTCCAGAGTGCTTAGAAAGTTTCTTTCAATCTCAACACAAATCTGGGTTTGGCGGTGGCTTATTTTTTTCAGGATATCATTGATTTCCGGCTTATCAGAATGTCCTGCAATGGCAATAACGCCTTGAGATGCGGCAGGAATCATCAAGGGAAGCATTTCGTAATCAATATCCATTTTCATTCTTCTGATCCCGGCTAAAGATAAAATAGTGGCATCAAAATCCTGCTCTTCCAGTTTTTGTAGTCTGGTCTGAATGTTTCCTCTGATATCGAAAAATTCTGTTTCGGGATAATGTTTCAGCCAGAAAGCTCTTCTTCTCAAACTGCTGGTTGCCAGTTTTAGCTCGTGAAATTCTTTATCTTTTGAAGATTTTCTCCGGATAAGCACATCTTGCGGATAATCTCTTTCCAGGTAGGCGACTAGTTCAATATTTTCCGGAAGTTTTGTGGGAACATCTTTCAGGGAATGTACGGCAATGTCGATTTCGTCATTGAGTAACGCCACATCAAGATCACGGGTAAAAATGCCTGTAATTCCCAATGCGTAAAGAGGCTGGTTTAGGTTTTTATCTCCTGAAGATACGATGGGAGTAATCTCTGTAAGGTAATTGTTGTTCTGTAAATGTCTTGCGACTTCTCTTGCCTGCCACAGCGCAAGCGCAGAATTTCTGGTTCCTATCCTAATGCTTTTCATTGAATTCGTTATTGGGTTGTTCAACTAATATTTCGTGCATTAATTTACTAATTTCTTCTGCTCTGAGAGGATTATCAATGATATATTTTGCAAAACGGTTGGTAATTTTCTGAATCATTTTCTCAGAAAGCTCCATGTCTGTGATGTTTATGTATTTATTTTTTTTGTAAAAATTATGCATTTCATTGCGTTCCATGTTCTTTAAAACAGCTTTGAAATGATGAATATTGGGAGCCAGTTTTCTCTTTTTTTCCCACTCAAGGAAGTCTTTGGTCATTTCCTTGATGATTTTTTCCGCTTTCGGAATTTCTTTTTCTCTTTGCTGAATGGTTTGCTGAATCTGTTTGGAAAGTTCATCGACATCAATCAAAGTAATATTTTCAATATCAGAAACGCTTTTATCCACATTGTGAGGAATTGACAGATCGATAACCAGGGTTTCTTTTCCATTCTTAAAATGAGACTGGTTTACAATTGGTGTCCTTGATGCTGTGGCTACAATAAGAATATCGGTATTTTTAACTTCCTCATTAAAATTTTCATAGTCAATATGAGGGATATTGTATTTCTGAGAGATTTTTTCTGCGGTTTCCTGAGTACGGTTGGTTATCTTTATTCTCGGCTGGAACACATGCTTAACCAGGTTTTCTACCGTGTTTTGCCCGATTTCGCCTACTCCCAGAAGCAGAATGTTTTTTTCGGTAATTCTTTTCTGGTTATTTAAAATATAATGTACTGCGGCGTATGAAACAGAAGCGGCTCCGTTAGAAATTCCGGTTTCGTTTTTTATTCTTTTGGAAATCTGGATCGCAGAATTGATGGCTCTTTCCAGAAACGGATTTGAATTTTGCCTTTCTTTTCTGAAACGCGCATATGCTTTTTTAATCTGTCCGATAATTTCAAAATCACCAATGATCTGGCTTTCCAGGCCTGCTGCAACCCTGAACAAATGTTGCAGTGCTTCTTCTTTTGTTAAAATATTGGCAAACTGAAGAAAATCGGTAAGGCTTACATCAATTGTTTTGCAGTATTCTTCTGCGACAGAAAGATAATTCAGAGTCGTAGTATAGATTTCTGTTCGGTTACAGGTAGAGACCACGAAAGCGTCTCCAAGATTTTCATCATGAATGCGGGTGACAAAGGTTTTAATATTTTCGTCAAAAAATGCAAATTTTCCTCTTGTTTCACCATCTGCTTTTTCATAACTCACAGAAAGTACAGCGAAATTCGAGGTCTGATGTATATTAGAATACTGTATCATAAGCAAGAGCAAATTTACGGATTTTTTACGGAAACCATTCCTGAAAATATATATGATAATTATCGTGAAAAGCTATAAAATGATTCGTAACTTCACTGTCTCACCTCTCCGGAAAACTTTTAAAAAAAGCTTCTTGGGAATGAAAATTTAATAAAATTTTAACCAAATTATATTTAACAATATAATTATAAGTGGTCTTTAATTTTATATCTTTGTAAACTTAAATCAGGACAAAATTATGAGTATATTCGATATGTTTACGCAAGAGATTGCGATAGACTTAGGTACCGCCAACACGCTTATCATCCACAATAATAAGATTGTTATAGATCAGCCTTCAATAGTCGCTATAGAGCGGTCTACAGGAAGACCGATCGCGGTAGGTGAACAGGCTAAACATATGCAGGGAAAAACTCATGAGGATATCAAAACAATCCGTCCGCTGAAAGATGGCGTGATTGCAGATTTCCATGCTTCTGAGCACATGATTAAAGAATTTATTAAAAAAATTCCTGGGATCAAAGGCAGATTTATTCAGCCGGCTTTAAGAATTGTGATCTGTATCCCGTCAGGAATTACAGAGGTTGAAAAGAGAGCCGTTCGAGATTCTGCCCAAAAAGTAAACGCCAAAGAAGTAAGACTGATTTATGAACCAATGGCGGCGGCGATAGGAGTAGGAATTGACGTGCAGAAGCCGGAAGGAAATATGATTATCGACATAGGAGGAGGTACGACTGAGATTGCTGTAGTAGCACTTGGAGGTATTGTATGCGATAAGTCTGTGAAAATCGCCGGTGATGTATTTACGAATGACATTGCATATTTCCTGAGAACGCATCATAATCTGTATATTGGTGAAAGAACTGCTGAAAGAGTTAAAATTGAAGTAGGTTCCGCTGTTGAAGATCTTGATGTTGATATTGACGATATTCCTGTACAGGGAAGAGACCTGATTACAGGGAAGCCAAAAGAAATTATGGTTGGGTATAAAGAAATCGCCCGCGCTTTAGATAAATCAATCATCAGAATTGAAGATTCTGTTATGGAAACTCTTTCTTTAACCCCTCCGGAATTGGCTGCCGATATTTACAAAACAGGTATTTATCTTGCAGGAGGAGGAGCTTTGCTAAGAGGTCTTGCAGACAGATTGCACAAAAAAACGGGGCTTCCTGTTTTTGTGGCTGAAGATCCTTTAAGAGCAGTGGTTCGCGGAACAGGAATTGCGCTTAAGAATATGGATAAATTCAATTTCTTAATTAAATAAATTTTAACTTTTTACGACTTTATCTGAATGGGATTTTTGCTGAGATTATTTTCGAAGAATGCGCTGTTTGTATTCTTTATTTTTCTGCAAATTATTGCTCTTATTCTGATATTCTCCCAAAATGCCATGCAACGATCCTGGATTGCGGGACAGACTGCCGCATTTAACTCACGGGTTTCCGGATATATTGACGAGGGAGTTTCTTACCTGAAACTTAAACAGATTAATGAAGATCTGGTTGCTCAAAACAAAGCTTTAATGGTAGAACTGTATGGGAAGCAAGGCGCAAAAAACCCTCTTTTCAGAAAAGTACACGATACATTGGGTGGCGGACAAATCTATACTTTTGTAGACGGAGAAATTGTTTTCAACAGCATCAACCGGAGAAATAATTATTTTACCATCAACCGCGGAAAACGGGATGGGGTTTTTCCTCAAATGGGCGTCATGGCTCCCAAAGGAATTGCGGGAATCGTCATCAATTCTACCGACAGTTATGCACTGGTACAGTCTGTATTAAGTGTCAATAAAATCAGAATCAATGCTGCTTTAAAAAATTCCGGGTATTTCGGAACTTTAACCTGGAGAGGAGACAATTCCAGAGTGATGCATTTGGCTGATGTTCCTAAATATGTCTCACTGAGAGTAGGAGATACGATTGTAACTGATGGAAAATCAGCTATTTTTCCGAAAGGAATCATGATAGGTACCATCGCAGGTTATACTGTGGATAATAAAACAGGATTCTGGGATATTTCCGTAGAGCTCAGTGAAAAAATGGGTGCCTTAAGCAAAGTTTTCGTCGTTAAAAACCTGAAAAAAGCGGAGGTACAGAAAATCCAGGACACCATGCAGGCTGTTATAAAAAAAGAAAATGATTAGCAGAACATTATTTACAGATCTTTTGATCATGGTTTTTCTTGTTGCATTACAGATTTTTGTTTTGAACAGGATTACACTTTTCGGGAAATATACGCCGGTTTTGTATCCCGTATTTGTGATGTTCTATCCTTTTTTCAGAAATAAATACCAATTTTTGGCTTTAAGTTTCCTAATAGGCCTTTCTATTGATGCTTTTTTGAATTCATGGGGAATGAATGCGATGGCCACAACGGTGATTGCGTATTTCAGAACTTTGATTTTTAGGACCTCTACCGATACTTCTACCGATTTCTTCTCGTTCCAGTCTCTACAATGGTCGCAGTTTTTACTGTTCCTCTTCTCAAGCATATTTTTACATCAGCTTTTGGTACAGTATATCGAGTTTTTCAAATTCAGCAGAATTTTTGAAATCTTGCTTAATGTGTTGGTAACTAGTGTAATTTCTTTTATATTTATCATTATTTACGCACTAATATTTAAAATCAAACAAAAAGTTTGAATACACGCTATTTAAAAATATTTTCTGTACTCGTTATCATTGCTGCAATTTTTGTAGTAAGGCTTTCTTATTTGCAGCTGTTTACAGACCGATATGCGCTAAATGCAGCTAATACATCCATAAAAATTGAATATGTCATCCCGCAAAGAGGAGTCATTTTTGACCGGAACGGAAAAATAATGGTAGGAAATCAGCCGGCTTACGAAATCTCTTTTACACAGGCATTGATGAAACCGGACTTTGATACGTTGGGATTTTGTAATTTAATGAAGATTACCAAACAGGATTTTATCAACAGAATCAAAATCATTAAAAAAGAAAAATATTATTCTAAACTGACTCCGATGACATTTATCAAGGATCTCAGCAGAGAAGATATTGCAAGAGCACAGGAAATTATATTTAAATACCCTGCTTTTAGTATCGTACAGCGCCCGCAAAGACAGTATGAAGTCTCTACGTCGGGAAATCTTTTGGGATACACCAGTGAAGTCAATGAAAGAGAAATAAAAAAAGATTCTCTTTATTATTTACCCGGAGACCTCATCGGAAAAGCAGGGATTGAAAAATCATACGAAAAAGAGCTCCGTGGGATTAAAGGAATGAAGTACATTCAGAAAGATATCAAACTCCGGAATGTAGGCCCTTATAAAAACGGAACCTTAGACAAAGACGTGGTTACCGGAAAAGATATTACCTTAACGATTGACTATGATCTCCAAAGAATGGCTGAAGAGATGATGGTGAATAAACATGGGGCAATTGTCGCGATAGATCCTAATAATGGGGAAGTTTTAGTTGCTGCGACAGGTCCTGATATTGATCCTAATCTTTTTACAGGTCCTAATAAATCAAAAAACCTGTATGCCCTATCAAAAGATACGATTTACGAAAACAAACCTACATTTGACCGGTCTTTACAGGCAGGATATCCTCCAGGTTCTACATTTAAGTTACTCACCGCACTGTCTGCCATGCAAATGGGGGTAATGGATGAAAATACAGTTTTTCCTTGCGGTGGAGGTTTTAATTACAGAGGGTTGAGAATCAAAGGTCATGGCGGGGCAGAACCGTTAATTCCCTCCATTCAGGTTTCCAGCAACTGCTTTTTTTCTTACGCGTATTTAGCAATTATCAATAAATATCCTGGAAATCCTTCAAAAGGAGTCAATGAGTGGAAAGCCATCATGAGCAGTTTTGGGGTAGGAGAATTTTTAAATAATGATTTCGCAGTAGGCGCAAAAGGCAGGATTCCATCCGGAGAATTTTATGAAAAAAGAATGAAATCTATCCTTAAAGCCAGCGGATCCAAGAAAGATCACAAAAACTGGGACCCTCTGGCTACAGGTGCTGTTTTTAATGGGATGGGACAAGGTGATGTCATGGTAACGCCTTTACAGCTTGCCAATTATGTTGCAGCGATAGCCAATAAAGGGTGGTATTATACACCGCATATCGTAAAAGCGATTGATGGAAAACCGAATCCTGATCCGAGGTTTAAAAAGAAACATCAGACATTGGTAGATCCTAAACATTTTGGACCGGTTCTGAAAGGAATGGAAGCCGTTGTGCTACAAGGTACTGCAAGAGGATTGAAATCAAATGATTTTACGCAATTGGCAAAAACCGGAACCGCACAGGTTCCGCAGGGAAAAGACAATTCTATCTTTGTATTGATCGCTCCTGCCGATAAACCCAAAATAGTGGTGGTTGCTGTAATGGAGCATGCCGGTTTCGGCGCAACATGGGCAGGTCCCGCTTCTACCGTGATTGCGGAAAAATATATTACCGGAGATCTGAAAAGAGAAAATCTTTATAAAAAAATGATTACTTCGAGCTTTATGCCCGAATATAAAAGGCAATGGGTGGCAGACCTGAAGCGCAAAGGATTGTATATTGAGCCTAAACCGGATTCTGTTTTGCTGAAGAAAAAACAGGACAGCCTGAATTATATTAAACTTCAAAAAGAAAAACTGAAGAAAAAAATAGAAGCAGAAACCTCAAAAACCTCAAAAAAATGAAATGGACGGAAGGATTAGATAAACTGGGGCTTGGTCTTTACTTACTGCTTTGTTTATTTGCCATTGCCAATATTTATAGTGTTGACGCAGGATTAGGAAAAAAACAGCTTATCTTTTTCGGAATTTCCCTTTTTGCTGGGCTGGTTATCTTTTTCAGCAGGAGCAAATTTTTTGAGAACATGTCCGGGATTATTTACATTGGCGGGGTTTTACTTTTAATCGGCCTTTTTCCTTTCGGTAAAGAAATTTTAGGACAAAAAAACTGGTATAAATTCGGGAGCTTTACCATGCAGCCGGTAGAATTTGCAAAAATTGGAGTCGCCTTAATGCTTTCCAACTACGTTTCGGGGCCGGATTTTAATTTAAAACAGAGAAAATCACTGTGGACTACTTTAGCGATTGTAGGAGTTCCTGCGGTAGTTGTTCTGGCCATTCCGGATGTAGGGTCACTTCTTGTTTTTACGGCATTTTTTGTGGCGTTATACAGAGAGGGGCTGAGTGGATGGCTTTTCGGGATCGGATTCCTGTTTGCAGGTGTATTTCTGGTTTCTTTAGCGGTAAATCCTTTATATGTTGTAATTGCTATTGTTTTGATCGCTGCCGTTTTAATTGCGGTCAATTTTTATAAAATGCATTGGGATGTAATTTCTATTGCAAGCATTGCAGGATCGGTTTTGTTACTGTGCGGATTGGCTTTTGCGACCCCTTTCGTCCTGGAAAAAATGCCAAAACACCAAAGAGAAAGAATTGAAGTTCTATATAAAGGTGAAAAAGCATTCAGAGATACTTCCGGGTACAATTTATTATATTCTAAAACCGCCATCGGTTCGGGCGGACTTCTGGGAAAGGGCTACCGCGAAGGTTCTGTAACGCAGGGAAAATTTGTTCCGGAACAGGAAACCGATTATATTTTCTGCACCGTGGGTGAAGAATGGGGATTTGTAGGAAGTGCCGTTCTGATATTATGCTACATGATCTTCATCGGGAGAATCTACTATCTCGCAGAACAGCAGAAATCTGCCTTTAACAGAGTTTTCGGGTATTCATTTGCTTCCATCTTGTTGATGCACTTTTCTATTAATTTAGGCATGGTTATGGGGCTTTTCCCGACGGTGGGGATTCCTTTGCCCTATTTCAGTTATGGAGGCAGTTCGCTGCTTGCCTTTTCTATCATGACTTTTATCTTTTTTAAATTAAACTATACCGATAAAAACAGCCTTGTATAATTTTATACTGCAGTTTTATATAAACCAATGAAACAGACCTACCTTTCGGATCAGAATTTTGAGCATCAGGATTTTACTCGAATTGTACTGGAAAAAGGAGAGTATGAGAACTGTACATTTTATGACTGCAATTTTGAATATACTGATCTTTCCGGGTTTAAATTTGCCGATTGTGAATTTATCACATGTAATCTAAGCCTGGCAAAATTATCCGGAACTGCTTTTCGTAAAGTAGTTTTTAAGTCCTGCAAAATGTTTGGGATGGCTTTTAATGATTGTAATGGTTTTGGCTTGTCTATTTCTTTTGATGAATGTCTTTTAGACAATTCTACCTTTTATAAAACCGTCATCAAAAAAACGCTGTTTAAAAACTCAAGACTGACTGAAGTAGATTTTACCGAATGCGATCTATCAGGTTCTGTATTTTCAAACTGCGATTTTTCCGGTGCTGTGTTTGAAAACACTATTCTCGAAAAGGCTGATTTTCGCACTTCTTTTCATTACTCTATTAATCCGTTGGTAAACAGGCTTAAAAAAGCAAAGTTCTCACGCTCTGAAGTACATGGTCTTTTGGATGTATTTCAGATTGATATTGATGCGACTTCATAAATCTGCTTAAAAACAAAAGCCATCAAATTTTGATGGCTTCATTTATTTAAATCAATTATTTAAGTTTAAAAACTTGTTGTTGCTGATGCTAAATTATTATAGTTATCGCCGTTTTCATTAATGACTCTCTTCGCAAATCTGAATTTCGGACCCCAGTAAGAATCATTAAGTGACGAAATCATTACGCCTTTAGAAGTGGCGGCATGAATAAATTTGACTTCTCCCTCTGCTGTTACACTTTCTACAATCCCTACATGAGAGATTCTAGATCCGTGTGAGAAGAAAATCAAATCTCCTTTCTGTAGATTTGATTTTTCTACTCGGTCTCCTTGCTGAGCTTGTGAAGCGGCAACTCTTGGTAAATTAAGACCCGCTGCTGCACCGAAAACAGAAAGTACAAAAGCTGAACAGTCTATACCGTTTCTCGTCGTTCCTCCGAATCGGTAAGGAGTTCCAAGGTACGTTGAAGCTTCTGCTAATATATTGTCGATTGTGTTATTATGTTTGATCGCTTTTGCGATTTCAGAATTTTTTAAAGAATTTTTTTCATTAGATAAAGCCACTGTCTTTTCAGAAACGAAAGAGCTGATTAGCATCTTCTTATCCTTTTCCATTTGAGTATCGATGGAAGCAAGTTTGGCATCTGTTTTGTATTCTTTAGTGTAAGTTGCCGGTTTTGAAACTACATAATTGGTAACGCATGATTGAAGTGATATTGTAGATACAAATGCAACTAAATAAAACAAAACTCTTTTCTTCATATATATTTAATTATCCGTGTTAAAAAGGTATATTTATTTCTCTAAAGCATTACAAAAGTAGATATTCCTGCGTAAAGGCCATTGATATGACGAATGTCAGGTTTCTGATTTAACACATTTTAACATATAATTTAAGTATGTTAAAGAAAAACAAGCCGCAAACTCCCTGTTTCAGTGAGGTTGCGGTTTTTTTTATTAAGATTTTTTAACATAATAACGCGTTTCTTCTGTTATCAGGTGCTTTCTTTATTTCTAACTCTTATACCAATTGTATTAAAAAATCATAAAAAAAGGTTTCCCTTTTTCAGGGAAACCTTCTTGTTTATTAGGATAGAATGTTATCTGGTAAATAACATCTCTCTGTATTTTGTCATCGGCCAAAGTTCATCATCTACCATCATCTCAAGGTTATCAGAAGCATCTCTGATGACATCGAATAACGGTTTTACATTATTACAGTAATCTTCTGCCTGAATCTGGCTTTCTGTAATTGATTTTGCATTTTCTCTTGCGCTGATAAGCTCTTCAACACCCAGCTTAATGACAGAAACGTTTTCTGAGATATGCTTAATTAAGCTCATTTGCTCTTTCGCCAAGGTCTTAAATTCTTTATCATCAAAAATATCTTTTAAGCCTTTTACATTTTCAATCAGCCTGTTCTGATAATTTAAAGCCGAAGGGATAATATGATTTCTGGCAATATCACTCAATACTCTGGCTTCGATATCAATTACGGTAGAATATTTCTCCAGTTTAATCTCGTTTCTTGCTTCCACTTCTCTGTGATTGAAAATCCCTATTTCCTCATACAAATCCAGGAATTTTTGGTTCATCTCCTGCTTTAGTGCTTCAGGAGTTGTTTTCCAGTTGTTTAACCCTCTTTTTTCAGCTTCTTTTGCCCAGTCTTCAGAATATCCGTCTCCTTCAAACATGATATTTTTACATTGTTTGATATACTCTCTTAATACATTAAAGATGGCTTCATCTTTTTTAAGGCCGGTTTCAATTAAAGCATCCACTTCTTTTTTAAAATCAATCAGCTGTTTTGCAGCGATGGTATTCATTACCGTCATCGATTCTGCGCAATTGGCAGAAGAACCTACTGCTCTGATCTCGAATTTATTTCCGGTAAATGCAAACGGGGAAGTTCTGTTTCTGTCTGTATTATCTAAAAGAATTTCTGGAATTTTTCCAACAACATTCAGTTTTAAATCTGTTTTTTCGTCAGGAGAAAGTTTTCCTTCTGTCACTTTTTCAAGCTCTTCCAAAACTCTGAACAGCTGGCTTCCGATAAATACGGAAATAATTGCAGGTGGAGCTTCGTTGGCGCCTAATCGGTGATCATTGCTTGCAGATGCGATACTGGCTCTTAAAAGATCGGCATATTCATGAACCGCTTTAATCGTGTTAACGAAGAACGTTAAGAACTGTAGGTTTTTCTTAGGATTTTTTCCCGGGCTTAAAAGGTTTTCACCCGTGTCGGTTGCCAAAGACCAGTTATTGTGTTTTCCGCTTCCGTTTACCCCTGCGAATGGTTTTTCATGGAATAAAATATGGAAATGATGTCTGTGCGCGATTCTTGCCATCACATCCATCAGTAAAGAGTTGTGGTCCACAGCGACATTTACTTCCTCAAACATCGGAGCAAGCTCAAACTGGTTCGGAGCCACTTCATTGTGTCTTGTTGTAACCGGAATTCCCAGCTTCATACATTCTACCTCCAGTTCTTTCATAAAGTTCATTACTCTTGTCGGGATAGAACCGAAATAATGATCATCCAGTTGCTGTCCTTTCGCCGGAGAATGTCCTAATAAGGTTTTACCCGTTAAAACCAAATCCGGACGGGATTGGTATAGCGCAGAATCAACTAAGAAATATTCTTGCTCCCACCCTAAAGTAGGGGTTACTTTCGTTACATTTTTGTCAAAATACTGCATTACATCGGTGGCCGCTTCGTCTACAGCGTGCAAAGCTCTCAGTAATGGCGCTTTGTAATCTAAAGTCTCTCCTGTATAAGAGATAAAGATAGAAGGAATACACAAAGTGGTTCCCATAATAAATGCCGGAGAAGTAGGATCCCAAGCGGTGTATCCTCTTGCTTCAAACGTATTTCTGATTCCTCCGTTCGGGAAAGAAGAGGCATCCGGTTCCTGCTGAATCAGCATTCCGCCACTGAATCTTTCGATTGCTCTTCCTCCTTCAATAGGAGTAAAAAAAGAATCATGCTTTTCTGCAGTGCTTCCCGTTAAAGGTTGAAACCAGTGTGTATAATGCGTTACACCCTTGCTCATCGCCCAGTCTTTCATGGCAACAGCTACCTGATCTGCAATTAATCTCTGGATTTTAGTCCCTTTTTTAATCGCATCCATAATAGACTGGAATGCTTCTTTAGTAAGGTATTCTCTCATGGTATTTTCTGAGAATACATTTTCACAAAATAATTCAGATAATTTCGCAGGAATTTCTACCGAATTATCTTTTCTAAAGTCTTTAAATGGTAAAGTTTCTAGTGCTTTAAATCGTAAAGTTGACATACAGTGTGTTATTTTATGGGGCAAATGTACAAAAAAATTAGATTCAAATCATTTTAACCCTTAAAATTTCGGGGTCAAATCTAATTTTAGTCAAAATTGTATTGTTTTTCGATAATATTAATTTAATATTTCTACTGAGTTGTTTAAAGCTACTTAAAATCAATTTGCAGGAAGAGTTGTATATTTGCGTGAAATTTATTGTATGACAAATTCCAGAGCAAGAGAAACCACCGAAGCCATTGAAAGATTATATATCTCTATGAGACACCTGTTTTATAGAGGGTTTTTCAAACCGGGCGGTGTTTCCGGGGAAAGCATCAGAAGCTTGCTGAAAATCATTAACCCTGAAATCTACGGTACCATGAATGTTCCCAGCAAACTGGAACTGGATGGTTTGATGTATGTTTTAGACCGGTTGCCTGAAGGAATTGAGGAATGTGCCTTTATTCATTTAACCTCTGATGAAGGATTTGATAAAGGAAGCTTTGAACCTATTGTTCCTAAAAAGAGAAGAAGAAACTGCTACAGAATAGATGAACATCAGATGAATATCGAAGTTCTTTTAGGACGTTCAGAGATCTATGATATTCTTACCCATTTAACCTTCTTATTTATAGAGGCAGATAAAATCAGGAACCTGGCTTTCATTCAGGATGAAAACTGGAAGCCGACTCGTGCTTTTAAAATCATTGAAGAGGTCGTAAAAGGCGAAAAGAAATTCAGCAGAAGAGAAAAAGAAGTGGCATTGATTCATCTTTCTTCTTTAATAGGAAGAACGTTTGATGAAACATTAAATGCCTATAATGCTTTCGGGGACGACCATAACCCGGACCGTCTGTTTAAAATCATTTATAACCTGGGAAAAGCAAGCCTTGAAGATGCCAAACAGAGCCGCGAGAGAGAAATACATTTCAGTGCCATTCTTAAAGAAAGAGTAGGGCATCATTATTTTGGGGAAAAATGGGCCAATAAGGTAAAAGAGGTTTTATTTGAAAACGACCTTCATATGCGTCCGCTTCATATCATTTCTGCGAATATGCATTCAGTGAAAAATATGCTGTATGCCAATGATGCACTGAAAAAGAAACAAACCCAAGAGGTAGATTACAAACTATATCAGGAGATTTCAAACAAAAAGGAGCTTCGTGATAAAGTACTAAAATATGCTTTGGAAGAAGGTTTGATTTATATTGACGACAAAAGCGGAAGTAATATTGATGTGCAGATCATCGATTTAAGTAAAATTAATCTCAAAAACACCCCGTTCGGCGACGTACAGTTTGCAGGAGATGATGTGATTATGGTTTTTGATTACGCATTCGGTGAGCAGGCTTTTGAAGTAATGGATGAATTGTTAAGGCCGTTTGAGCAGAAAGGTGAAGTTTACATGATGAAGGTAAAATCGGTTTCTATTATGGGAAAAGCAGGGATTCTTGCCGGCGGAAAAGGCGACATTATGATTCCAACCTCTCACATCTTTGAAGGGACCGCCGATAATTATCCTTTCGAAAATGCCTTAAAACTGGAAGATTTTAATGATGATGAATTAAGGGCTTTTGAAGGAACCATGATTACCGTTTTAGGAACGTCACTGCAAAACCGCGATATCCTTTCTTATTTTATGAACACTTCGTGGAAAGCCATCGGGCTTGAAATGGAAGGTGCCCATTATCAGAAAGCGATTCAGGTTGCCTCTAAAATCAGACATCATATCGCACCGGATCTCTTTGTTTGTTATGCGTATTACGCATCTGATAATCCGTTGGAAACAGGAAGCACGCTTTCTTCGGGAGGTTTAGGATTGACCGGGGTGAAACCTACTTATTTGATCACCTTAAAAATCATCGAAAAGATTTTACAGGGCGGAAGATAATACGGGTATAAAAACTTAATTTAAAAGAATCAATAAGGGCGGGCTTTAGCCCGCCCTTATCATATTCTATATAGGGCTTTAGCCAAACTAAAATCAAGATAAACAAGAAAATAATCGTTAAACTATGAGTAGTTCAGCAGTACAATTAGCTAAAAGATTCAGAGAGGTATTACTTGATGGTACCTGGATTGCCAATACCAATTTTAAAGATCAGCTTACAAACGTGACCTTGGAACAGGCGATTGCAAAAGTTGATTCTTTAAATACCATTGCCTTACTTACGTTTCATATTCATTATTATATTGCAGGGATTTTGAATGTTTTTGAAGGCGGTGATCTGGAAATTAAAGATCAGTTCAGCTTTGATCTTCCACCTATAAATTCTCAGGAAGAGTGGGAAAAATTGTTACAGCAATTGTTTAAAGATGCTGAAAGGTTTGCAGCCTTATTAGAGCAAATGCCTGATTCTAAAATGATTGAAGTTTTTGTTGATGAAAAATACGGAACTTATCAAAGAAACATCGACGGAATGATTGAGCATGCTTATTATCATTTAGGACAGATTACTTTGATTAAAAAGCTTATAGGGTAAATGATTAACATAAATTTAAATCAATCTAAAAAACCTGTCAAAACTTCATACTTGAGCCTATTTCAAAATTTACTTATCTTTAAAAAAATAAAATTTTAAATGAAAAAATCGGTTGCGATCCTATTTGCGTTGATCATTTCTCAATTTCAAGCGCAGCAGAATGCTTATTATCAGCAGGCTGCAAAGTACACCATGAATATTGATGTAAACGCAGAAAAATTTACGTATCAGGGAAATCAGACGTTACAGTATACCAACAATTCACCGGATGAGCTTAATGTAGTATATTTTCATCTGTATTGGAATGCTTTTAAACCCAATTCCATGATGGATCAGCGAGTGGCCGGTCAGGGAAAGAACGGGGATTCAAGATTGCAGAAAGACGGTATTTCAAGACTGGCTTCCATTCCGAAAGATCAGGAAGGCGCGCAGAATATTCATTGGATTAAGCAAAATGGCAAAGAACTGAAATTTGAAATTCAGGAAACCGTGATGAAAGTTTATCTGAGTGAACCGATTAAGCCGAATTCCACAACTACATTCACGATGGATTGGGATGCGGTAATTCCTCAGCAAATCAGAAGAAGCGGGAGAAACAACCGTGAAGGGGTAGATATGACCATGTCGCAATGGTATCCTAAAATTGCAGAATATGATTATGACGGATGGGCAACGTTCGATTATGTAGGAAGAGAATTTCATGCGCCGTTTTCAGATTTTGATGTGACCATTAAAATCAATAAAGATTATGTAATCGGAGCAGGAGGGATTCTTGAAAACCCATCAGAAGTGAAAGGGTATGATGCCAATACAAAAATTAATGCAGATAAAAATAAAAAATCTACCTGGAAATGGACTGCTAAAAACATGCTCGATTTTGCCTGGGCTGCCGACAGAGAGTATGTCGTAAAAAGCTTTGACGTTCCTGAAGGGCCGAAAGTTTTCCTGGTCTATCAAAATAATGATAAAACAAAAGTCTGGGAACAGGCGCAGCCTTATATTACCAAATATTACCAGATTATGAATTCCCGTTTCGGGAAATATGCTTATCCTTCCTACGCTTTTATCCAGGGTGGTGACGGCGGAATGGAATACGGAATGTGTACCATGATTTTAGGGGAATCCGGAGATATTGAAAGTTTAATGGGACTGATGGTGCATGAAGGTTCTCATTCGTGGTATCAACAGATGTTGGCAACCAATGAGCCGCTCCGTCCGTGGATGGATGAGGGCTTTACAAGCTATGCGGAAAGCACAGTGATGAATCAGCTTTTCCCGCCGAAAGATCCGGTTGCCAATCCGTTTGTGGGAAGTCTGGATGGATACAGGAATTTCGTTAAAAGAGGAATTGAAGAGCCCGCAGTGTGGTTGGGAGACCATCATGATAACGGTACGGCATACAGCTTTGCAAGCTATGTAAAAGGGGAGTTGTATTTAGTACAGTTGGGATACATCGTAGGCGAAGAAAACCTGGCCAAGATCATGAAAGAATACTTTGCACAGTGGAGCATGAAGCATCCTACGGACAGGGATTTTCTTCATATTGCCCAGAAAGTTTCGGGAATGGATCTGAAGTGGTTCCATCATTACTGGATCAACACGACAAAAACCATCGATTACGGAATTAAAAATGTACAATACGACGCAAAATCTACCACCATTACTTTGGTGAATAACAGCCAGGTTCCGATGCCCATTGATTTCAGTGTGATGACTGCCGATAAAAAGATTGTAACTTATCAAATCCCGATGAATATGACGCACACCTGGAAAAAAATTGATGCTTTTGGTGATTTTAAAACATTAAATTATTGGCCGTGGACGCAGAAAGAATACACCTTTACAATTCCTTACACCAAATCTCAGTTGAGTGTTTTGGGAATCGATTTTAGTCAGCGTATGGCGGATGTGAATCTGGCGGATAATGTGGTGGAAGTGAAATAATAAAAGAAATAGATTAAAAACCGCAGGTTTTCTGCGGTTTTTTATTATTATCACTCAGTTTTTCTACAAGAATATGATCAATGTATATCTCGTCTACAGATTGGAAATTTTCGTGAGAGATGAAATCAAAAAAACTTTTATTCGATTCCTTGGAATAATTAAAAGTTCGGATAATATTTTATCATTATCTCGTAGAGTATCTTTTTTACCATCATATAAATAAATATAATATTTATTTTCTTTAGAATTGAGAATATATTTTGTAGAAGAAATTTCTTTTTTTGTATTTGATGAGCTATAGCTTCCAAATTCTAAACTGTAATCAAAAGAATATGTAGCTTGTGCTTTAATACTTATTATGCTTATCAATAAGAGAAGTAAATAAATTTTTTTAGTCATATGAAAGTATATAGAATATCAGTAACTGAAATTACTGATGTATTATTTAAATTTTTAAAACGCGGGATTTTTTGCTTCTAATAATGAATCAATATTTTTTATTTTCTTCCATTTATTAGATTCTATCTCAACTTCTCTATCCAAAGCTGAACTTTTATATAATTTTAAACAAGTGTTAAACACTTGCTTTCCTGCTTTAGCTTCTGATATTTTATTTAATGAGTTTAAAGAATCATTTCTCATTTTTTGATTGATAGGAAGTAAAATACTGTCAATTTTTTCATCAAAAATAGTGGTTGCAATAGGATTATATAAAGATTTATCTATTTTAAATATTCCTTTAGTAATATTTTTGTCATTATATCCAGCAATTAGACACTTATAAAGAGTTCGATCCTTAAAATCTTGCTTCCAGTTATTATTCCTTTTATTAATTGATGAGCATGAAATAATTCCACTCAATGCCAATAAAATTAAAATGTATTTTTTCATATTATAAAATTAAGGTAAATTCCATACAAAAATTTCTTTAACACCTCCTGTGGCACCAAAATAGCATCCACCATCACACATGCCACCAGAAATCATATCTGCATGTCCAGATGCACAAAAGCCTGTTGCAGGTGTAGTTGCTGTTTCACAACCGCCGGAAACATTTGGAATCATAATATAAATTCCTTTTATATTTGCTAATAAAGTTGGAAAGTTTTGACCATTAGTTCCACCCTGACTTCCTGTTAAATAATTATTTCCAGAAGGAGTCCCAAAGGTTTTCTTCATCCAAGCTAATAAATTTTTTGCAGAAAGGAAATAGTATTTATTATCATTACCTTTAAAAGTCTTATTAGGTATGTTTGGAATTGTTACACCAGAATAATTTAAAGCTTTAGATATTCTTAAAGCACATGTATTTTCATTTCCTGATGATAAGTAAATAGAATATGGCATTCCCCCAACTGATGAATACATTTTATCAGGAGTGTCATATGGTGAATTTTTATGTTTAGGATAGGCTGCTTCAAAATTTGTCCAATTGGGTAAATTTTGTGGAGGAAATGTTAAATTAGGATTGTCCCAATAGGCAGCATCATAATCTCCATCTTTTCCTTCAGAGGGCATTAAATACCAATTTTCAAATTGTTCCCAAGCATCAGGATTTTCATTCAGAAAAGAAATTGCCCAATTATGAAATTGTAAATTATTACTATTATTAGGAATTGTATATTTATTAAGATAGTTTTCCAATAAAGCATTATACATTCCCGGATTATATTGTGCCCAGTTTTTTGCATTAGCATCTAGCTGAGACCAAAAGTTGTCGGACCTTACCGCTCTTACGTATCCATCATCAATAGTAGGCGGAATATTTGGATCGAAATAATAAGGACTTGGGTTTTGAGGAATTGGAGTATATGCCGGAGGATTATTAGTATCGTGTACTGTACCCGGATAAATAATAGGAAGTCCCGAAGATCCACTATTGAAAATAGGATTTCCGGCTCCGTCTCCTCCGCAATCAGTGAATACGTATGAATGAGATTCTGAGACGCATTCGCTACACAAATCACATGATCCCCAACTTGGAGGACAAGTACAGTGAAATTCTGTGAAATAAACGTCCATCATGCAAGATGTTTTTCCTAAAACAGAATTCTCAGCAACCGAAAGCTCACCAACAGAAGAATCATAAATAGGTATTATTTTCTCTGTTTTGTTCTGTGAGTTTCTTACGATCTTAAAAAGGCCAAATTCCCATTTTGTTTTTCCTTTGTAATATAAAACATTATAAATATTTTCAGGACTTTCAAAAATGTTGTAAGCTCGGAAAGTATAGGTTTGACAATCATTAAAAGTCAGCCTGTTAATATTTTCAGTATCTATTTTAAAAGCTAATAATAGATCAGTGTTTTTATTCGCTGCATTTTTCTTTTTTTCAGAAGCAATATCCAGAAAATTTTTAAAATCCTTAATATTGGTTTCTTTTTGAAACTGCTGAAATTGTATTTTTGAAGAGTTTTTGTTGCGGGTATGTGAGTTGGAAAGACTCTCTGTCTCTACTTCGGTTCTGCAGCTCCAAAGGAATAATGCCAATGCAATCAGCATCAAGGAATTAATTTTTCTCATCATTTGTTGATTTAATAATTTTATGCAAGAATAGAATATTTTAATCAACTCACAATATACTTTCTCGGAAAAATTATTACTTTTACGAAAATTATTTTTACTATTATGGAAAAAATTATCAAGAAGATCGCGGAAATCCGCAGCAGAAAAGGCTTTTCTTATGAAAATATGGCTCATGATCTGGATTTAAGCACGTCCGCATATCGAAAAATAGAGACGGGCGAAACAAAGCTTACGGTCGAAAGATTGGTTGATATTTCCAGAATTTTGGAAACGCCATTAAATGAACTTTTAGATACAGATTCTCAAAAAAATTTTAACCAAGAAAATAAAGACAGTGCTCATGGATTTCAAGGCTTTAATGATAATATATTTAATGAATATTCTGAGGTTTCAAAAAAATTAATCGACGTTTACGAGCAACAGATCAAAGATTTAAAAGAAGAAATCGAACAATTGAAAAACAAATAAATGAATTCCATCGTCATTAATGTAGGGAACAGCAATATCAGGTTTGGACTTTTTGATGAAGACAACTGTGATATTTCTTGGGTGGTAAATACAAAACCATACCGCACCACCGATGAACTGTATGCACAGATTCTGATGCTGTATCAGACCTATAAAATAGAACCGGCAGACATTTCTAAAATTATCATTGGTTCTGTAGTACCTCAGTTAACAAAGGTGATCAGTTCGTCGATCAGGAAAATTCATGGAATTGCTCCCGTTATTGTAGACAGAAACACCCTTTCTGAAGTGGAAGCGAAATCTAAGCAGATGGGAACCGATATTTATGCCAATTTGGTGGCGGCACACAATCTGTATCCCGACAGAAAAAAAATTGTAATAGATTTTGGGACTGCGCTTACGGCAAGCTGCGTAACGGAAACCGGCGAAACATTGGGTGTTATTATCGCCCCGGGAATTGTAACCTCATTGAATTCTCTTATCAGCCAGACCGCACAGCTTCCTGAAATTGAGCTGGTAAAGCCGAAATCTGTTCTGGGCTTAGATACGGTTACCTGTATGCAGAGTGGGATGGTGTATGGTTTTTTAGGAATGGTAGAGGGTTTTATCGACCGCATTAATGATGAGGTCAATGATGATTGTTTTGTAATCGCCACCGGCGGAGTTTCTCATGTCTACAAACCGCTTACCGATAAAATACACATTGCAGACCGCCTTCATACCTTAAAAGGACTGTATTTTTTGGGAAAGAATCTTTAAGTTATGTAAAAATGAATTGCTTACTTTGATTTAATATCAAGGTGAATTTATCTTTTTGATTTAAAAAAAGCTTTCACGATAGCAGAGCATTCATTTTCCATTATTCCGGTGATGATTTCTGTTTTGGGATGCATGGTAAGGTTTTTATTGATGAATCCCCGCTGCTCATCTCTGGCTCCGATCACCACTTTGGAGATCTGTGACCATGAAAGTGCGCCGGAACACATCACACAAGGTTCTACAGTAACATACAAAGTACAGTTTTGCAGATACTTTCCGCCAAGAAAATTGGCAGCGGAAGTGATGGCCTGCATTTCCGCATGAGCGGTAACATCGTTTAATGTTTCGGTAAGATTGTGCGCTCTCGCAATCACGCGGTCATTGGAAACAATGACACAGCCAATGGGAACCTCATCTTTTTCCAATGCTGTTTCGGCTTCCTGCAAAGCCATTTTCATAAAATATTCGTGGGTAAACATTTAGTCTATATTTAATGTCAAAGGCAATCTGAAAAGATACCGTACCGGATTACCGTTGATCATTGCGGGAACAAATTTTTTTGAAACGGAGTACAGTGCAATTTCCGCCTGTCTGTTAAAGGTGAAATTATCGCCTTCCGCTTTTACATGGGTAAGGCTGCCGTCTTTTTCTATCACAAAGGCAAGATTGGTTTTTACGGGGTTGGTCTCAGAGTACACCGCTTCGGTATAGAAAATTTTTGCCACTTCCTGCCGCAATGCATTCATACCACCGGGATAATCAGCTGTTTTATCAATATCAATGAAAATTTCAGAACTTATATCTGAAACGCCGGTTTTGCTATCTGCATGCAGTCTGTTGACATCTTCAACATTTTTTACTTTCAGTAAAGCTTCCACGAAAGCGGCATTTTCAATACTGTCCATCTTTTTCATGAAAAACAAAAAATCCTGCTTGATGGAGGCTTTGGCAAGCATATCTTTTTCAGCATCAAATTTTTTCTTAAACTCATGATTCAGCATTCCGCGATGCTGGTTGTAATAGTTTTTAACCTGCCTGAATTCTTCTGCCTGCTGTGAAAAACAAAGGGATGAAAGGAGACAGAAAATATATAGAAACAATGATTTCAATCTTGAGATATTTATGTAAATGTAATCAAAAAAAAGAAATACCCAACCTTTCTATTCCGCTGAATAATTATTGAGAGATGCCTGTAAATGCATACGGATTTCTTCAACTAAAGTCATGGGTTCTAATACCGTTACTTCTTTTCCATAAGAAAGAATCTCCTGCAGGAAATCGTAGGTAGGATGAAGGAAAAACTCAAAATAGATTTCCTCTGTCGTTTCTTTGGTTTCGTGCTGCGAAAGATGCAGCGGAAAGCTTCTGATGTATTCTCCCTGATGCCTGCCGCATTTCAGCACTATTTTCTGAGGGTTTTGCTCGGTAAGATTCATTACGCCGAACGCATTTTTAAAATGTTCCCTGAAATTGAATTTATATTTTTCCCTGAACTTGCTGTTGGTAACGTCAAGATAATTGATCCGGTCTAACCCGAATGATTTCAAGGCTTTATCTTTTGTATCAATAGCAATAAGATACCATCGGTCTTTGGATTCTTTAAGCGCCAAAGGATGGACTTTCCGGGAAGTCATCAGTTTGTTTTTGTAATTATAATGTTCAAAGGTGGTGACTCTTTTGTTACGGATCGCAAAAAAAAGGTCGTAAAAATGCTCTACTCCGGTGGGTTTTCTGCTTTCAAAAAAGATAAAATCTGCAAAGTCCGGATGTACATTAAGGGCATTGCTTACCTGGAAAGATTCTAACAGTTTCTGGTTGTATTCATCCACTTCCATCATGGGACGGCTCTCGATATAATAGCGGTTGTCACCTTTCTTTTTATTGTGAATGGAAAGATTAAAAAGATCTGAAATCTCACGGATATCCCGCTGCAGAGTGCGGATGGAGTAGCTTGTAATCCCCGCGTCCTGAAATTCAAAAGAATTAAGAAGATAGTCTTCCAGCTGGGAATAGGTAGCAGGAGCGGTTTCTAATTTCTTAATAATTAAGGCATATCGTGTAAGGTAAAAATCTTTTTTCATTCGGATGATTTTAAATTGTTCGAACGAAACAATTGCGTTTCATTGGCTTATTCTAAAAACAAATATATGCGCTTAATGCGACAAATGATGTCGTGTTTTATTTTTGTGGATAAGTTTTAGAATATATTGTTAAACTTTCAAAAGAATTTCTTTTTATCCATTTAGGATAAATACAAGCCAATAGTTTACAGTTAAGGCTTTTCGAAAAGTTCAGGGTATTGTTTGTATTATATTTAAATGTGATAACAGGAAGTGACAAACGTAGCGTTTGAGGTTTACTTAAATATCTTCCCTTAAAAAATCATTTTCAAAATCTTCCCGAAAGAAATTTTCAATTTCGTTGAGGTAGCTGTCAAAGTCGGCTTCTGTGTTTTCGATATCGTTCCAGTTGGGGAAATAGATGTCATCGTCAATTATATCAGTGTTGTAATTTGGTGTTTCCATGGCTATTTTGTGATTAGTTATTGAATATATTTTTGGCTGTCCAGCATGTATACATGTTGAATTTCAAGTCTATTAAAATTTTTAAGATTGTTTTCTGTGTTTTTTTTTGATACTGTAAATGTAGCAGTGGGTTACGACAAAACTTGACGTATAAAAAAAATAACTCAAGAATTTGAGTTATTTTTTTTGTTTTTAAGAAAAGTCATTCAGATCAATTTCATCGGCAATAAGCATAATAATATCTGTTTCTGAGAGAGCAGATTTCAGCTGTATGGCTCCTGATATCAGATTAGGATTAGAAAGTATATACTGCCATACTTTTTTCACAAAATCTTCAAAGCTCATTTCATGATCATATTGTAATGTGCCGGTCTGTATTGCCAATACCAATAATTGCTTAACAATGCTTCTGCACTCATTCATTTTATGCTCATAAGGCAATAAAACATTCAGTACCGTATTTTGTATGGTATAAAGATTTGCTGCTGCTGTTTTTACCTGATTTTTCTTGGTGTTTGCACCTCTTTCATCGCTGAGTTTGGAGGCCAGTATTTTACTTCTGAAGCCTGCAATTTCTGAAACCTCACTGATATTGTAGGTAGAAAAAATATCCTCTGCAGCTTTTAACCATGAAAATACTTTTTCAACAAAATAAGGATCTTTTGTTTCTAATGATGAAACGATAGCGGGAAATCCCTGAAGTTTTTCCTTAAGCTGGGATACGAGTATAAATTGAGATTTTTTCATGCTTATTCCGGGATTAAAGTTTCAACAGGATTTCCATTAATATCTTCGTATCTAGACCATTCCATTCCGGATTCTGTCACACTCATTTTGGCATAGATCAGATATTTGGGATCTATTTTCATCAGCTGGCTGGCTTCTACAATAACGTCATTGTCTGTCATGCTGCTTCCGGTATTTTTCTGATATTCACTAATCGTTCTGTTGCGGATGCTTAACCAAAGCAGATCGAGATCTGCATTCTGAGGCCATTCAAATTTCGCCGAACAAAAAGAAATAATTCTCTTTGATAATTCATCGAAAGTTTTGTTTTGAACCAAGGGATGATCCTCATCAATCGCGGTGTGTGATCCCAGCGAAGCTCTGTCAATAGTTGATGCGATTTTATTGTAATCATATTCATATTCAGCCAAGACATTTTTTAACATTTTATCGTCATCGGCACCCGCAGATTCGTAGGCTTCTTTTGCGACCGTTGTAATTTCATCATAAACAAATTCTTTAAAGCTCATTTTCACAGAATTTCCTGCCTGCGCAAAAGGAACCGTAAGATCTACACTGCCGATTTTCATTCTCGGAATCGAAAAATGTTTTAAAAGATCATCTTTTGCATATTCTTTGGCAATCTCTACCGTTTGTAAATCTGCCATTTTTCTGGCAGAAGCAATTTCGGAAACAAGGCCTCCCAAATATTCGTTTAATTTTGGCATAATAAAAAGTTTTTAGATAATTAATAAATGGTTGAAAAGGATGGCTGCCGAAGCAACCATCCAAAAAGAAAGATTAGAAATTAAACAGCAGCAATACTGTCTTCCAACATATCCATAATTCTTGAAAGACCAGCCGGCAATTCATCATTTACCGCTCTTACATGCACTCCCAAAGTATACGTTTTTTCTGTAGTAGAAGTACTTGAAGTTGTCTTTTTATACGATGCTGATGCATTGAACTTCACTTTCCAGAATTTTGCGCTGATTGATGCGCTTCCGGAAAATTCGCTTGATACATTCTGCGTTTCTACTGAATTTAATTTGGCATTAAAATCAATGGTGATCTCATCAATTCTGATTGCCGGAACCGTAAGCATCGTAAGGAACGGCACTTTTAAGTTTACAGCAGATTTCATAAATGCTGAAACATTGACTGTTGCGGGGATTTGTGTTGCTGATGCATCCACTTTTCCTTCGGCTTTCAGTTGCTCAAGGGTTTTTCCAAAATCCGGGTTGGGAATTGATTTTTCGTAGTTGAAATCTACATATCTCAGCTGAGAAGGAGTCGTTACGGCATTAGCTCCTGTACCGGTTGTTGTACCAGGAAGAAAACCTACTTCTTTAATAAAATTAACTTGAGAAATGGAAGCATCATGTTGCGCTTTTACCGCTGCCTGTAACGGCCCACCGATGTAAACACTGAAATCTAAACTGTTAAGTTCTTGTACTAAATTTGGCATAATTAAAAAATTTAAAGGTTAAAAAAAATTGGTTATTAATATATAGTAGTGCTAGCAACTATTATTTCAAAATTTGGCAATACATTTCCTCTTCCAGTATTTTTATGAACTGAAAATTGATGGTATTAAAAATGTATCGAATTACTTTCGGCAGAAACCAACATCAATAAGCGTTGTGGATCCGAATGTTTTTTGTGTTTCAAAAGTAATGTAAGAGGGCGACAAAATGTGTCGTGTAATAATTTTTCTTCACCTTGTTGTGTTTTTTAATTGTGTTTTTATGATATTTCAAAAGTAATGTAAGGGGGCGACAAAATGTGTCGTGTAATAATTTTTTTTCACTTTGTAATTTTTAATTGTATTTTTATGATGTTTCAAAAGTAATATCAGATAACGACAAAAAGCGTCGTGTTTTATTATTATTATTATTATTATTATTATTATTTTGTTCTTTATTATTGTTGTTTTTAATAATTCAAAGATACTATTGGCGGACGTCAAAACTTGTCGTGTATTTTTGTTTTACCTTATTAACTCTATTTATAATCCAATAAACTTATATTTTATTATTATAATCAAAATGGCTTATATTTTGTTTCTGATCAGCTTTTGAACAATTTGGTTAAGAGATTCACGGTTATCGTCAATATAGCTTAATCCGGCCTGAATCAGATTTTCAATATTAGACCTTCTTACATTATCCATCGACGGAGAAGCATTTTTCAGCGACGGATTGATACGGTAATAATTTTTTTGGTTCCGCAGTCCTAATGTCTGAAACATCTGGCAAAGCTGATAATCTACGGTTTCCGCATTGGCCGACATCAGAATGTCAATAATAGGCGTCACCCAGCCAATCTTTCCTGCTTTTTCCATCTTTCTGAAAGAATAGTTTTTGGATTCTATTCCTGTTCCTATGGAAATCATAATCATATCATTCACGGTAGGATAATTGGCTTTCTGATGATTCTTCAGCACTGCGGCAAACGGTATTTTTCGGGATTCCGCATAGGCACAGAGTGCGGGATTGTTGGCATACATTCCTCCGTCAATAAGGCTGAAAATCTGTCCGTACATTGATTTAATCTGTACTGGGCTAAAGTATGTAGGAGCCGCAGAAGTCGCTCTGCAGACATCTTTTACATAAAAATTATCGGTACTTAATTTGGCTTTCCATGAGTTAAAAAGTTTGGCTCTCCGGTTTTCGATATCGTAACTGGTAATTAAGCAGGGTTTTATCAATTCTTTTAATTCAAGATGTCCGAAAAAATCATTTAAGTTTTTCTCCAGAGCTTCCTGGGAAATTTTTTCATTCAGTAATCCGAAAGGATTGACAAGTCTCTCCCAAAAAGAAACCTGGAATATGTCGCCACCTTTTTCGGCATACAGTTCTAATCCTTTCTGGATAGAATATTTTGCCTTTCGGTGTTCATCGGGACAAAGAATAATAGATGCAATAAGGGCTCCGGTGCTGCTTCCGGCAACGAGATCAAAATAATCTCCGAGCTTGGCAGTAGGCTTGTCATAATATTGCAGCTGTTCTTCTATGTAGCGAAGGATAATGCAGGTAATAATGCCCCGTATTCCGCCGCCGTCCAAAGAAAGAATGGTTATCTTTTTCACATTTTCTATTGTTATTTGATAAAGCAAATGTAGGAGCGGGAAGCGACAGAACTTGACGTGATATTATTCAATCATACCAACATTTAAAATATAATGTAGCCATTATTGTCTCTGGGCATTTTCAACAGCGTTCTCCAGCTTGTCTTCACCAATCCTTTTTTGGTTAGGATGCTCTTTTTTTCAAAATGAGGCAGATCTTTAAAGGTTTTCCAGTTTCCGCCCCAATCCCAGCCGTGTCTGGCGAAAATTTTCACACATTCGTACCAGTCTGCAATCTGATCATTGTCCCAGTCTTTTACTGTGTCCCAGCTCGCAGCTTTTCCGCCGATCATCATACAAATATCTACCGCAAGGCCATAATTGTGGATACTTTGTCCGGCTTTGGCGTTAGTTACTTTTTTTCCTGAGGTAATTCTTCCGATGGCATATAGTTTTTCCTGCTCTTCAAAACTCCGCAGTCCCTGTGTGATTCTCACCTTTGCTTTTCCGGTAAGAGCAAGATCACATTCTTTGATAATTTCTTTTACATCCTCTCGTACGGAAGGATGCAGTTTTTCAATTCTTTGTAATGTTATAGTATCCATAAATTATATATTCTTTTCAGGTTCGGGAAGGCAAATATCAGTGCTGAACACGACAAAAGCTGACGTATTTTTCCAAATAAATAAAAGTATGATTTAAAGTAAGTGAATTTATAAATAACCGAATTCGTTTGCGTTTAAAACGAATTAACTAAAAGTTTAGTTAGAGCACCCAATTATATTTTATAATCATCTTACCAGACGTAACGATTCACAAAAAATAGATGATCCTGAGGAATTTTATTATTGATTTCCAGAGATTTTATGATTTAATTCCTTAATGTCTTTTCTTAATTCTAAAAATAAATCCTTTACATTATAGTTGTGAGGACTATCAGTATCAAATTCTTCAGGGAAAATTCCTGATGCGTACTGCCAGATTTCAACAATATTTTTTAAATCAATGTCATAAGGTTCATAAAATTCATTATCGGCACTTACCGTGATGAAATTTTCTTTTTTTGCATTCAATCTTTTGTAAGTAATACCATCATCTAGAGTGATAAAAATATAGCTTTTACCAGATTTTAAATCCTCAATATTTTCAACGTACTTTCCGATAATGTAAGAACCATCTTTAAACGGAGGCATAGAATCTCCCTGCGCAGGAAACGCACGATATTTTCCATGAGTAAGGAAAGGTAATGAAATCCGTTGTAAATTTTCTATATATTCCGGATCGCTGTAGCCGGATAAGTAACCCATTGATGCTTTCTGGGGAATAATTTCAATGCTGTTATTTCCTGATTGATCGACGATAATAGGTAGCAGAATTCTTTTATCCGAAAGTTGCAACATTTCCTCCAACGGATATTTTTTAATATCTAAAGTGAGGAGAAGATCAATACTAATATTAAAGAATTTTGAGATACTGATTAGAATTTCATAAGGAGGTTCAGAGCGGCCATCTTCATATTTAGAATAACGTACTCTGCTCATCCCAATACTTTCTGCAAAACTTTGCTGGGATAAGTTTCTTTTGCCTCTTAAAAACCTGATGTTATCTGAAAAAATTGACATTGATACAAATTGTATCTGCAAATATAATAAAAATGATACAAAATGAATCTAATTTTGTAAAATGAAACGTGCAATTGTTCATATGGATTTAGATGCTTTCTTTGTTTCCTGCGAAAGATTAGGAAATAATAAATTGAAAGGAATTCCCCTCATCATCGGCGGTGGAGATCGTGGCGTTGTAGCCTCATGTTCCTACGAGGCAAGAAGATTTGGTATTCGTTCTGCGATGCCGATTAGAATGGCTTTAAGGCTTTGTCCGGAAGCGAAAATTATTAAAGGCGATTATGAACTTTATTCTAATTTATCTCACACTGTTACGGAAATTATCCAGGAAAGAGTCCCCATAATGGAGAAAGCAAGTATTGACGAATTTTATCTTGACTTGTCCGGGATGGATAAGTTTTTTGGCTGTTATCAGTGGACAAAGGAAATCGCTTCCGCAATCACCAAAGAAACACATCTTCCGATAAGTTTTGCATTATCTACCAACAAAACGGTTTCTAAAATTGGAACAGGAGAATCGAAACCTGTAGGAAAAATGGAAATTAAGGAATTGGAAATTCAGCCATTTCTCAATCCATTATCGGTAAAGAAAATACCAATGGTGGGTGATAAGACTTTTCAGTTGCTTTCTAGAATTGGCATCCGTACGATTCATACTTTATCTGAAGTACCAATGTTGGTTCTTCAGCAGATGATCGGCTTACATGGAAAAGAACTTTGGAAAAAAGCAAATGGGATTGACGAGAATCCTGTTATTCCTTACTCCGAAAGAAAATCTATTTCTACAGAAAAAACTTTTGCGAAGGATACAATCGATATTCATGAATTAAAAAGAATCCTGACCGGTATGGCAGAAAAACTGGCTTATCAGTTGAGACAGGAAAAGTGGATCACCTCAACCGTTGTAGTAAAGATACGGTATGCCAATTTCGATACAGAAACCAAGCAGGTCCGGGTAGCTTATACTTCAGCAGATCATACCTTATCCAGGGTTGCGCTTGAGCTTTTTAATAAATTATATACCCGAAGAATGCGGATCCGTCTGATTGGTTTAAGATTTACCGATCTGGTACACGGAAATCATCAGATGAATCTGTTTGAAGATACGGAAGAGCAAATGAAACTCTATCAAACGATGGATTATTTAAAAAACCGATTTGGTGCAGATGTGGTCGGAAGAGCATCTGGTTTTGATTTTGGAAGATAAATTAAATTATTTAAAATGTTTCTCAATTGTCATTCTTTTCACAGCCTTCGTTACGGAACTTTATCAGTCATGGAATTGGTGAGGCAGGCTGATAAATTAGGGATTAAAGAACTGGTTTTGACAGACATTAATACGGTGACCGCCATTTATGAATTTAAAAAAGCATGTGAGGATAAAGGGATAAAACCCATTGCTGGAATTGAAGTAAGGAAACAAAATAAATTGTTATACATCGCTGTAGCCAAAGAATTCAGCGGAATAGGTGAGGTAAATAAAATTCTTACAGCCTATAATTGTGACGGGGCCGAACTTTCTGAAACTGCACCGGAATTTAAAAACGTTTTTATCATTTATCCTATAAAAAATATGCCTGAAACATTAAAAGAAAATGAGTTTATAGGAATTCGTGAAGAAGAATTGAATCTGTTAATCCGTCCGGAATTTAAAAATAAAATTGATAAAATGGTGGTGTTGCAGCCTGTAACGTTCAGCACCAAAAAAGAATATAATCTTCATCGTATTTTGAGAGCTATTGAACAGAATACCTTGCTTTCCAAACTTTCTGAAGAAGATATTTGCTGTAAATCAGAATATTTGAGATCTGAAATAAGTTTAACGAAATCATTTGAAGATTATCCTCAAATTATTAAAAACACAAAAAAAATTCTCTCTGAATGCAGTTTTGAATTTAATTTTAAAAAGGTAAGAAATAAGCAATTTTATACAAAATCAAAGGAATCGGATGTGAAAATGCTTAAAAGATTAGCGTTTTTAGGATTGAAAAAAAGATATGATTTACATTATGAAGAAGCGCAAAAAAGAGTAGAAAAAGAACTTAAAGTAATTGATGATCTTAACTTTTGTTCTTACTTTCTGATTACTTGGGATATCGTGCGCCACAGTAATCGTATGGGATTTATGCATGTTGGAAGAGGTAGCGGAGCTAATTCTATCGTGAGTTATTGCTTAGGAATTACTGACATTTGTCCGTTAGAACTGGATCTTTATTTTGAACGATTTCTTAATCTTAACAGAAAATCACCACCCGATTTTGATCTGGATTGGAGTTGGCAAAACAGAGACGCTATTCTTGAATATATTTTTAAAAAATATGGAAAAGAGCACGTCGCTTTTTGCGGAACCAATGTAGAATTTAAATATAGATCAATATTTCGTGAGGTAGGAAAAGCTTTTGGTTTACCGAAAGAAGAATTGGATATTCTCGCTACAAAATCAGTTAGTGAGCATCATTCAGATAAAATTGTAAGGCAGGTTTACGAGTATGGCAAACTCCTAGAAAAATTTCCCAATCAACGAAGTATGCATGCTTGCGGAATTTTGATTTCTGAAGAACCTATCATCACTTATACCGCTTTAGAAATGCCGCCGAAAGGTTTCCCGATTGCCCAGTTTGATATGAATATCGCTGAAGATATCGGACTCGAAAAGTTTGACATCCTTTCTCAGCGTGGTTTGGGAACGATTAATGACACCGTACAACTCATCAAAAAAAATAGAGGAATTGAAGTCAATATCCGGGATACCTCAATCTCAAAAGATGAGGCTTTATGTAATGAATATTTAGCCGTAGGAAAAACAATCGGATGTTTTTACATTGAATCTCCTGCCATGCGCGGTTTGTTGAGAAGACTCAAGTGTGATAACTATAGAATCTTGGTTGCTGCATCCTCAATTATCAGGCCTGGAGTTGCACAAAGTGGGATGATGCGAGAATATATTTTCCGTCATAATCATCCCGATCAGTTTGAATATTTTCATCCGGTATTTGAGGAAAACTTGAAAGAGACGTATGGAATTATGGTATATCAGGAAGATGTTATCAAGATCGCACAATATTTTGGCGGGCTTACTCATGCAGATGGTGATATTCTAAGACGGGCCATGAGCGGAAAAGAAAGATCTATCCAAAAGCTGAATGAAGTGAAAGCCAATTTTTTTGAATCTTGTAAAAAACAAGGACATTCAGAACAAATGACTGCAGAAGCCTTTCGACAGATAGAATCTTTTGCAGGATATTCTTTCTGTAAAGCACATTCAGCTTCCTATGCGGTAGAAAGTTATCAAAGTTTATATTTAAAGGTCAACTATCCTCTGGAATTTATGGTTTCGGTGATCAATAATCAGGGCGGATTTTATCGCACAGAAGTTTATATCCACGAAGCCAGAATGTCCGGAGCCATTGTTCAGAATCCTTGTGTGAATACAAGTGAATTTCAAACGATTTTAAAAGAAAAAGAAATTTATCTGGGGTTCATGGTTTTGCAATCCCTCGAAACCAAAGTTGCTCACATGATTTCTGAAGAACGCGAAAACAACGGCAATTACAAATCATTAGAAGACTTTATCAGACGTATTCCGATAGGTATTGAAACCATTCAGATTCTTATTTTCATCGGTGCATTCAGATTTACCGGAAAACAGAAAAACGAACTGTTGATAGAGGCCAGACTTTTGCTTACCAATTTTAAACCTGAAAACAGAAATTTAATGCTTATCGAAGAACCGGTGCAGGATTACAAACTTCCTGAGCTTAAAAGAGAAAAATTCGAAGATGCTTTTGATGAGCTTGAAATTATTGGATTTCCTACTACGTACAGTCCGTTTGATTTGTTGGAAACCAAATATAGAGGTTCTGTTTTTGTAAAAGATGTATTGAAATTTCACAAAAGACAAGTAAAAATGCTAGCATATCTCATTTCAAGAAAACATGTTCCCACCAAAAAAGGAGCAATGTTTTTTGGTACTTGGATCGATGCCAACGGAGATTATTTTGATACTGCCCATTTTCCGGATAGCCTGAAGCAATATGATTTTCAGGGTGGTGGTTGTTATCTTTTGCTGGGAATTGTGGAAGTAGACTATCATTTTCCAACCATTACTATTCATAAGATGGCAAAAATGCCGATGATCCCGGACCCACGTTATGCTTACGATGAACAAAAAAAATACGACGTACACCGATTAGTCCGGGAAGATGTGAGTATGACTTCAAGAAAGCCGTATCCGCAAGCGCATGAGATAGGTTTACCAAGACAGAAATTTAATTAATATCGGTTTAAGAAAAATTCTAAGATTTTTCTTAATCTCAACCTTAAAGTTTAAGCAAATAATTCCACAGTTTCATTGACCAAGAATTTCACCTGATCTGGTCTTCCGCGATCCGTTTTAGGAAGATTATTATAGCTTCCGGTTCTTACAATAACCATTTGATGTTCCGGAATCATAATGATATATTGCCCCTGAAGACCCAGAAAATAATAATGTTTAATAGGATTGTCATTATTGATCCAGAAGCCCATTCCATAGATTTCTTTTGAATTTTGGGTTGGCGTCTTCATCTGTTCAATAAAATCTGGATTCAAAATTTGCTGATCCCCGACTTTTCCGTTATTCAGGAATAATTGGCCCAGCTTCGCAAAATCTCTCGTGTTGGAGTGAATGCAGCAGTAGGTTTTTTCCATACCGCTTTCGTCAACGCTCCATTCTGCATTCTGTTCCATTCCCAGAGGAATCCAGAATTTTTCTGATAAATAACTCGATAATGACTGATTGAGTACTTTTTTTAACGCAAATCCTAAAAATTGTGTAGAACCGCTCTGGTATTCAAACCGCCGTCCCGGATTTTCTTTAAAACTTCTGGAGAATGTTGCTTTCATCAGATCTCTTCCATAATAGGCTTTTGCATTCGGGAGAAAAGGGTTCTTGTAATTTTCTTCCCAATCAAGGCCAGATTCCATCTGAGCCAGATTTTTCAGGGTTAAATCTTGTCCGAAAGGTTTATTTTTGAATTCTTCAAAAAAGTCAGAAAACCGGGCATCGATGCTTTTAATTTTCCCTTCTTCCAAAGCTTTACCAAAAAGCATTACGGTGACTGCTTTTGCCATCGAAAAAGAATTGGTTTTCGACAGGGGAGTGTAGCCGTTCCAGTATTGTTCGTGTATTAATTTTCCGTTTTTAACAACCAAAAAAGAGGCCGTATTTGAGTGAATCAGATCATCCGCTAATTTTCCGGGCAGTTCTTTCTGATTATACTGAGCGTCTTCCTCCCACAATTTCGGGGATGTCGTATGAATGATATTGCTGCGGAAAAATTTCCCGTCATCAATATTGGCACTCATTTTTCCCCGCAGATAGGTTTTAGAGATCCCGCTGAAAAGATAAGCGTACCCGAAAATATAAAATAAAGCTGCCACAGCAACGATAAAAGCAATACAATAGAATAATATGGCCATAATAAACGATCTGTAACAAATTTAAAATAAATTTGAAGAGAAAGTAATAAATATACCGAAATGAATTATTTTTGTGCTCATTGATGAAGATTATGATTAAAAAATTACCTGTTTTTCTGATGTTTTTCTTTTCTGTGATCTGTTTTGCACAGACATATAAACCGCTCGATACCGCCGATTATGCTCAGAGAAAAGAATTTGCTAAAATTTATGCGGCCAACAGTGAGATTTTAATTAAAGATTTAAAAACAAAATATTCCGGAAAAGCGGGAAGTGAATTGCCTAAAATCTATAAAGAACTGGGAAAGGATTTTGAAGGCCAGGTGAAAAATAAGGACTTTGTATTTAATTCTGTATTTGACGCTAAAGTAAAAAGCCTGATTGAGCGATTGAGAAAAAACAATCCTCAGATTCCGCAAAATTTGAAAATTCTTATTGCCAAAAATAATACTCCGAATGCGTATTGCTTTGCAGACGGAACTTTTGTGATCAATATGGGGCTTTTCAATTGGTTGAATAACGACGATCAACTGGCTTCGGTGATTTCTCACGAATTAGGACATAAAATTACACAACATACGCTGAAATCTTTTCTCAATATGATTGATCAGAATGAGATGGATAAGTTGGTGGTTCATGATATTAAATCAACTAAAATCAACCGTAATCAGAGAGCTTTTGATGTTTTGAAAAACAGGATTTATCAAAAAGGAGCCAAAAACAGGAAACAGGAAATGGAAGCGGATTCTTTAGGCTATGTTGTTTTCAAAAACAGTGACTTTAAAAATACCGAATTCATCAATACGTTGAAAAGACTGGAAGATTTTGACACGATTTCACCACGACAGTTAAAGGTAGAAACGTATAAAAGGTTTTTTACCCTTCCAAAACAGGAATTTAAAGACCAATGGCTTGCGAAAGAAGATTTCTCTTTGTATAATTATGATCATTTTAATGAAAAATTAAACAAAGATTCATTAAAATCACATCCTGAAGTAACGAGAAGAATTAACAATTTAAAGAGAATATTTCCCGAGTTAAAAACTGAAGTAGCAGACGAAAAAGCATCTGAATCGTATGCCGCTCTGGAGAAAATAGCTAGAATGGAAACGCTTCCCAATTTTTACCATTCTGAAGATTATGGTTTGGGAATTTATGCAAGTCTGCAGTTTTTGCAAGATGGGGAAGAGGAGCCGTATTATAAAAGCTGGCTGGGAAAATGTTTTGCGAAAATTTATGAAGCCCGGAAAAATTATAATTTAAACCGATATTTAGATCGTGTAGATCCCAAAAATCAAAGTGAAAGTTATCAGCAGTTCCTGAATTTTATGTGGAATTTAAGCTTGGATGAAATTAAAACCATCGCCGATTATTACCAAACCAAAGAATCCTGATCAAATCAGGATTCTTTGGTTGTATCAGTAGTTAAGTCTTTCTAAGCGTATTTGGTTGAATTTTTCTTTCTCATTGATTTCACGAAGCAAAATATAACCTTCTTTCCCCACGTAGGGCAATACCGTAAAATTATCTTTTTCAGAAATAGGAATGATTTCCTGTTTGAATTTTCCATTGATCACGGTATTGATAAAGAGATTCCATTTTTTCTCTTTGGTGACCTGATCTTTTTGGTAATCGCGATAGAAAAAAACGACGTCTTTTCCATTATTTAAATACTGTGAAAACAGATAATCATTATTTGCCCATCTTGTTTTTTCTTTTTCAAAAATCTGAACATCTTTTACTTTAAAATCTTTATCGGTATTGATGTATACTAGATCTGTGGTCTTCGGAGCACTGTAATTTCCTTCGGGTTTAAATTTCTCAGATAAAATTCCCACACTTCCGTCACTTAAAAAATAAACGTCTTTCGTCTGAAGAAAATATCCGTTTTCTACGCCGCCGTCTGCATCCAGTTTTGGAATTTGATTAGAAAGATCGGGCTTGTAATTTAATTCTTTAAGGTCTACATTATACGTGTTTTTATCCAGCATCAATCTTGCAAAACCTTTATCTTTTTTAGAAATATAATTCCGGCCCAACAATAGAACCCGGTCATCAAAAGATTTGTCGTTAGATATTCTTGTTCCACTCGAATACAGGTTGTCGATATTATAAATCGTTTCCGGTGAAAGCCCTGTAATTGGTTTATTTGAAAGTTCTTTTCCCGTTTTCATATCAATCACAAGAAGAGAGAATGTCTTCTCATCATCATTTACTTTTCTTAAAATCCCATAGATGCCTTTTTCATCTTTATCTAAGATGGTAAGGTCAGAGAAAACTTTTTTATCGCCATTCGTATTGTAATTGTATCTCCAGATTTCTTTTTTATTGTCGTCGAACTTGATGAGGCTGTTTTTATTAACATATCTTCCATAATCATTGTATTCTACCGCAATGAAGCCACCTTCTTTGATTTCTGCAACGGAAGAAACGTAATTATACCCTTTGTCTCTTTTCTCAGCGCGATTTTCTTTTCTCTCTTCTTTGAAGCTCTTCGGCTGATTGATTTCTACAAAAGTCCCGTTTTCAAGATAATCATAATATACTTTAGGAGTAACTGTATTTGTTTTAGGATTGATAATCATCGATACAGGCAAAGCAGCATCTTTTGCAAGAGCCTGAAGATAATTGAAATCTGAAGGCTGCAGAATAATCTGTCCTTTAAAATCTACATACCCAAAATAATTGGTAACCAAAAGCCCGGCTTCAAATTCTTTATTCGCAACAGGATTAAGGTTTTTATCCAAAATAACATATTCGAATTTCTGAGTTTTTTTGTCGGTTTTGCCCAAAGAATACATAGAAACATAGCCGTAAAGGTTGTCTTTGGTATCAAATAAGGCGTTCATTCCGATATTTTTCCCGGAGGCTAAAGAAGCTAAATCCTGGGTTTGAGAAAAGGCGAAGATTTGTGCTAAGCCGAATAACAAAAAGTAAATTTTCTTCATTAAGAATTTTTTAGCAAAAATAGAAAATTAACCGAACCACACTCAATAAAAATAAAAAAAGCCCTGAATTCTTCAAGGCTTTTCAATTATATCTTAGAAAGTAAATTTCTGAAGTTGGTTTTTTCATCAATAATCCTTCTTAGTTCAGATACAGGGACTCTCTCTTGTTGCATAGTATCTCTGTCACGGATCGTTACGGTGTGATCGGTAAGAGAATCGTGATCTACGGTGATGCAGTAAGGAGTTCCGATCGCGTCCTGTCTTCGGTAACGCTTTCCGATCGCATCTTTTTCTTCGTAAAAAAGATTAAAATCGTATTTTAAATCATTAAATATATTTTCAGCGTATTCTGCCAAACCGTCCTTTTTCATTAACGGAAGAATAGCCGCTTTTACCGGAGCCAAAGCCGGCGGAAGCGATAATACCGTTCTTTCTGAGCCGTCTTCCAGAATCTCGTCTCTTAAACAATGGGAGAATATAGAGAGGAATAACCGGTCTAAACCTACGGAAGTTTCTACCACATACGGAACATAATTTTCATTTCTTTCCGGGTCGAAAAACTGCAGTTTTCTTCCTGAATGCTTCTCGTGGGCTTTCAAATCGAAATCTGTTCTCGAATGGATCCCTTCAAGTTCTTTAAATCCAAACGGGAAATTAAACTCAATATCTGCCGCGGCATTCGCATAATGCGCCAGTTTTTCATGATCATGGAATCTGTAGTTCTCATTTCCTAACCCTAAAGCCAAATGCCAGTTCAGACGTTTTTGTTTCCATTGCTCGTAGAATTCCAGTTCGGTTCCCGGAGCCACAAAAAACTGCATTTCCATCTGCTCAAATTCGCGCATTCTGAAAATAAACTGCCTTGCAACAATCTCGTTTCTAAATGCTTTTCCGATCTGCGCAATGCCAAACGGAAGCCTGTGACGGGATGTTTTCTGAACGTTTAGGAAATTCACAAAAATTCCCTGCGCGGTTTCCGGTCTTAAATAAAGATCCATCGCAGAATCTGCGGAAGCACCCAATTTGGTTCCGAACATCAGGTTGAACTGTCTTACTTCCGTCCAGTTTCTGGAACCGGTATCGGGATCGGCAATTTCCAGCTCTTCAATTAATGCTTTTACATCCGCAAGGTCTTCATTTTCCAGAGATTTTGCCAGTCTTGAAAGAATTTCTGTTCTTTTTGCACGGTATTCCAGAATTTTCGGGTTGGTTGCTTCAAACTGAGCTTTATCAAAAGAATCTCCGAATCTTTTGGCTGCTTTTTCAATCTCTTTATTTTCTTTATCCTCGATTTTAGCACAGTAGTCTTCTACCAAAACATCTGCCCTGAAACGTTTTTTAGAATCTTTATTATCAATCAAAGGATCATTGAATGCATCAACATGGCCAGAAGCTTTCCAGGTTGTGGGGTGCATCAGGATGGCCGAATCGATACCGACAATATTTTCGTTCAGCTGTACCATTGCTTTCCACCAGTATTGCTTGATATTGTTTTTCAGTTCTGCACCGTTTTGCCCATAATCATACACTGCGGATAACCCGTCGTAAATTTCACTGGAAGGGAATATAAAACCATATTCTTTTGCGTGAGAAATCACTTTTTTGAAAACATCTTCTTGCTTTGCCATAATTTTTTTAACGTCTGAAGTGCAAAAATATGAAAATCGGATACAAAAACATCAGTTATCCTAAAAAAGCAGTAAAAAAGAGCCTGTTAAGTATTTTCAGGAAGCCGGTAACCTGATTGCAGCGGCATCCTTTTGCGACACGAAGTGGAGCAAAAGGATGCCGCTGCAATCAGGGCTAATTCGGGCTCAAAATAAATTATATTATTATTGTCTTATTTTGAGACAATTTATCGAAATTTGTTTTGTTTAAAATGTTACAATGAAAAAATCCGGATTTCTCATCTTCGTTTTTATTTTATTCAGCAAATTTTTATTTGCTCAGAAAATTCCTGAAGGAAAAGTTGTTACCACGTATATAACAGCAAAAGCTTTAATCAATCAAACGGGAGAAAATGCTAAAAGAAGAGTTTCTGTCTATCTTCCGCCGGATTATGAAAAATCAACAAAAAAGTATCCTGTCATTTATTATTTACACGGCTTTTTCTGGAGTGATAGTTTGTTGGTGAATAATGATAAAATTAATCACATTTTAGATAGGGCGATTTATCTGAAAAAGATAAAACCTTTAATTGTAGTAATGCCGGATGAAAGTACAGTTTTTAAAGGAAGCTTTTATGCCAATTCAAAATCTTCGGGAAGCTGGTCAGATTTTACCTCCTTAGAGCTGGTAGATTTCATTGATAAAAATTACAGAACGATTGCCAATAAAGAAAGCCGTGGAATTTCCGGTCATTCGATGGGCGGAAACGGAGCATTGCGAAATGCATTTCTTCATCCCGAAGTTTTTTCTTCTGTCTATGCTTTATCACCAGGAATTTTAGATGCTCAGTATTTTGCTTTAACACAAATTGATACCTATAAAAATATAAAAAATATTAAAGCCGTAACTGATCTTTTAAAACCTGAAAATGCGGGAGCCAATATTATTTTTGCCATCGCAAGAGCGTACAATGGAAATGAAAATAAACCTCCCTTTTATGCGGATTTACCATTTTCTTTCGAAAATGATGGATTGAAAGTAAATGCATCTGTGATAGAAGAGCTTAAGAAGAATTCTACATCAGAATTGCCATTTTCGCACTATGAAAATCTTAAAAAATTAAAAGCTATAAAGTTCGATTGGGGAAGAAATGATGAGCTGAAACATATTCCGCCAAGTTGTATGAATTTCAGTAAAACTTTGGAAATGTTGAAGATAAAACATGAAGCCGAAGAATATATCGGAACTCACGGAAGCGAAGTCAGCAAAGAAAACGGAAGAATAGAAAATCAGATGCTGCCATTTTTTAATGAACATCTGAAGTTTGAAGAATAATAGAAAACCTCTACTTTTGTCGAATGTTAGAAATTCTTCACCGAGACGAACATCTTATTGCCATCAATAAACCAAGCGGATTATTAGTTCACAAATCTTTTTATTCGGGAGAAGCAGATACGTATGCGATTCAGGAACTGAGAAAGCAGATCGGGCAGAAAGTTTTTCCTATACATCGTTTAGACAGAAAGACTTCAGGTGTTCTTCTCTTCACGTTAGATAAAGAAACACTCAAAACAATGAGTGAACAGTTTGCATCACGGGAAGTTGAAAAAAAATATATTGCCATTTTGCGAGGCTGGACAAAGGATGAAGAAACCATTGATTATGATTTGGTTAATGAAAATGAAATTAAACAAAATGCGATCACCTACTATCATCGTCTGCAGACTTCGGAGATCGATCTGCCTTTTCTGAAACATCAAACCTCAAGATATTGCTTGGTAGAAGCGATTCCTGAAACGGGAAGATTTCATCAGTTGCGGAAACATTTTAAACATATTTTGCACCCGATTCTAGGCTGCCGTAAACACGGTTGCAATAAGCAAAATAAACTGTGGCTTCAAACATTTGGCATCAACAAAATGACGCTTCACGCCCATCAATTGGTTTTTAAACATCCTGTTTCTAACGAAAAAATTACACTACATGCGACCATAGATGCTGAATTTAAACGGGTGGGAGATCTTTTGGGCTTTGATCTGAGCCTGTATTCTTAGCAATTCCACTTTTTAAGCTTTAGATTAATTTTAAATTAAGTATTTTTGTAAAACTTTTTTTCAATGTACAAATCGCTCATTCGCCCGATTCTTTTTAAATTCGATCCGGAAAAAGTTCATTATTTTACTTTTTCAATGCTTAAAAATTTTCCTTTTCTAACCAAGCTTTTTCTTCCGAAACCTGTTGAGGATAAAAGACTTGAGAGGGAAGTATTCGGACTAAAATTTAAAAATCCGGTGGGTTTGGCGGCAGGTTTTGATAAAAATGCAGTGCTTTTTAACGAGCTTTCAGATCTTGGTTTCGGCTTTATAGAAATCGGGACTTTAACACCGAAAGGGCAACCCGGAAATGATAAAACAAGACTTTTCCGTCTAAAAGAAGATTCTGCGATCATCAATAGGATGGGGTTCAATAATGATGGGGTAGATGCTGCTGTTGAACGGCTAAAAAAAAATAAAAATGTTCTGATCGGCGGAAATATCGGGAAAAATAAAGTCACTCCAAATGAAGATGCGGTAAATGATTATAAAATCTGTTTTGAAAAGCTTTTTCCTTATGTAGATTATTTTGTGGTAAATGTAAGCTCACCAAACACGCCCAATCTTCGTGAGTTACAGGATAAAGAACCTCTAACACATTTGTTGGGGACTTTACAGCAAATGAATGTTGAAAAACCCAGTCCAAAACCTATTTTACTGAAAATAGCTCCGGATTTATCAGATGATCAGCTTTTAGACATTATTGATATCGTACAGGATACAAAAATTGCGGGCGTTATTGCTGCCAATACGACACTATCTAGAGAAGGTTTATTGTCTGAAAATCAGTCTGAAACGGGAGGTCTTTCCGGAAAGCCGTTAACTCAACGATCGACGGAAGTGATCCGTTTTCTGTCAGAAAAAAGCAACAAAGCTTTCCCGATCATCGGAGTTGGCGGAATTCATACTGCAAAAGACGCGATCGAAAAACTGGATGCAGGAGCAAGTCTGATTCAATTATATACCGGTTTTATCTACGAAGGCCCGGAACTGATTAACGAAATTAATACAGAAATTCTTAAGAGATGCCCCAAAATCTAAAGCCTGTTATCTTGATTTGATGACAGAAGCTTTATTGATATCCACCAGCAAAATATAACCGGGAGTCGTTGAGGTTTTAGAGATTTTGTACTGTATTGTTTTTGAATCTTTACTTTTTATGACTTTGGTGTCATAGATGTTTTCGAGGCAGCTTTCGGTCATATATTCTTCGTAGTTTTTATAGTTCCAGGTTTTTGTGAAATATAAAACGCGATATCCTTTTTCACCTTCGCTCGCTCCGCACATTCCGCACGCATTGAAATTGGATGAGCGCTCAAAATACAGTAAAATCCTATTTCCTTTCTCGTCAGAATAATATGAGATCAGATCATTTCCTCCATGTTTGTCAATAAAATCGTACGTGTTTATTTTTTTATTGCCGGGAAGCATGATGTATTCGTTGTATCTGTAAATCATATTGTTGCCCGTAAAAAGTTGGGCATCCAATGTTTTATTATTACTGTAAAATTTTCCCATTATGTTTTTATGATCCGTTTTTTCCGGATTAAAAATCAGGGTTTCTTTAGGATGCAATTCCTGTGCAATTTCGTTGGTTTTTTCTAAAAGTTGGGGTGAGGTGATCTTTTCTTTCAGCAATTTCGATTTTTGTTTTTGCTGATTTCCAAAATGGTAGAGATACAGAGTGCCGTTATCGTAAATGCCCGTCAATACAATCTTTTTCTGATATTTATCGTAATAGTACCATCCTTCCACAAAATGCTGATACTGGTTACAATCGACGACTCCTGTATAAGTCAGCTGTATGGTAAACGGAATGTCAGAAACAGCACCTTTAAAAATTTGGGATTTGTCGATTACGCTTTTGAGTTCAATTTGCTGGCAGAATATCCATACGAAAGTAAAGAGAAATAGTACGGTTATTAGTTTTTTCATGGTTTGGGCTGGGTTTTTCTTAGTTTTTCATAAAAAGAAATGAGATAAAGTGTAAATAATCAATCCTACTAATCCGCCGACCAACGTTCCGTTGACCCGTATAAACTGAAGGTCTTTACCGACTTCCAGTTCCATTTTTTCACTGAGCTCTTTTCCCTGCCAGTTTCCGACAGTCGCACTGATGAGGTTCCCAAATTGATGGGTGTTTTTGAGGATATATTTGTATGCCGTTACCCGAATCCAGTGATCAATCTTGTTTTGAAGTTTTTCATCCGTTTTAAGGTTTTGAGAGAATTCATTCAGGTTTTTTGAGATATAATTTTTTAAGGATGACTCATCTTCCTGAAGCTCCTTTATGAGCGTATTTTTTATAGAAACCCAGATATCATTAGAATACTCATTCAGCTTATCGTTTTTAAGGAAATCATTTTTAATGGCTTTAAATTCATCTTTCCATTTGGGGTCTTCTTTTAAATCATTAGAAAATTCATAGATTTTTTTAGTGATCAAACCCCGGATTTCATGCTGGGAATCTTCTTCCACTTCCCTGAAAAAATCAGAAAGCCCGCTTGATATTTTCTCAGCGATTTTATTGTCAATAAATGAAGGGATGAAGGTGTAGCTGCCTTTTTTCACCCTTTCCTGTATCATTCCATTATTTTCGATGATATATTCTTTAATCTGTTTTGATAAGTTGGTCACCACTTTCTGGTGATCATTTTTATCTAAAAGATAGATAATACCATTGCCCAGAATTTTATTCAGCTCAATACCATCAGTCATTTCAGAGACTTTTTTAGTAATAAACCGGCTTACTTCAGCATCATCAAGTTTATTGAGGATATCCAGAACAATATCAGACAGATTCTGAATTAAAATGGCCTGATTTCTTTCTTTAATGAGCCATTCTCCGACAAAGTTGGAAACTTTTATTTTCTGAATATAAGGGCGGATGTTCTGTGGCGAAAGAAAATTGGAAACCACAAAATTTCCCAGGTTGTCACCCAGCTTTTGCTTGCTGGTTTCGATGAGATTCGTATGCGGAATCGGCAATCCGAGAGGATGCCGAAACAATGCGGTAACCGCAAACCAGTCTGCCAAAGCACCTACCATGGCTGCTTCGGAAAATGCACGGACATATCCTATCCAATGCGAATGATTGCTTTTTTGGAGTATTGTAGTAATAACAAAAATAATCGCCATCAAAACAAAAAGTCCTGTTGCAAAAGCTTTATAGGTATTGAGCTGTTTTCTTTTTAGTTCATCGTTCATATCTTCAAATTTAGTAAATTTGATATGGAATTCTTAATTTCAGCAGGATTAATCATCATTCTGCAAACAATTATAAATCATCAACTTTCAAATCATCTTATGGAACATAATCAAGCAAAAAACAATCCACATTATTCAAGAACGAATACCGCAAAACTCGATATTTCTAATGAAGAATGGAAAAAAATTCTTTCCCCAGAATTGTATGCTATAGCAAGAGAAGCTGCTACAGAACGCGCTTTTACCGGGAAATATAACGAATTTGACGAAGTGGGAGAATATTATTGTGCTGTGTGCGGGAATCATTTATTCCGTTCTACTTCAAAATTTTCCAGCAGTTGCGGATGGCCAAGCTTTTTTGAAGCGGATAAAGACGGTGTTTATTATAAAAGAGATACCACACATGGGATGGAAAGGATAGAAGTGCTTTGTAAACGTTGCGATTCTCATCTTGGACACGTTTTCAACGACGGTCCGGAACCTACCGGAATGCGGTATTGCATGAATTCTATCAGTCTGGAATTTGTACCAGATGTACAACAATAATGCGCAGTATTTTATCAATACTGCGTTAAAGTCTCTTAAATTCAGTTAAACTTCTTTCAATTTAACCTACTGATAATTATGTTTTTATAACTTTGCCTTACCAATTTTAATTTAACATAATATTTAATGAAAGGATTTTTTAGTTTATTAGGCGTGGTGTACATCGTTACCACATCATTTTACTTATCTCCCAACAAATCTGATACCAAAAAGGATATTGTACTTACAAAAAAAGCGGAAAAATTAATTGTAGACAATTCTGGTGACAATACTAAAGTAAGTACTTCTGAAGATCTGTATAAATCATTTGCATTTGAAAACGATCATCAGCTTAATTTTGAAGCGTTTTCAAAAGCATTAACGGGTTTTGAGAACTTAAAAAAAGCAGGATTACTCAATCAGGATGCGCATTTACTTACAATCTGTGATTTTTCTATGTCATCGAATACCAAAAGGTTATGGGTGCTTGATCTTAATGAAAAAAAAGTGCTTTTTAATTCTTTAGTGGCACACGGAAAAAACACAGGAGAAGAATATGCCCAGAATTTCTCAAATACTGAAAGCTCTTATCAGAGCAGTTTAGGATTTTATATTACGGATGTTACATATTCCGGAGACAACGGATATTCCCTGAAACTATTGGGCATGGATAAAGGTTATAACGATGCTGCTTTGCAAAGAGCGGTTGTGATGCACGGTGCAGATTATGTAAGTGAAGAATTTGCCGCTATACACAAAAGAATTGGAAGAAGCTGGGGTTGTCCCGCAATTCCGAGAAATTTGACAGAACCGATTATCAATACCATCAAAGGAAGAAATTGCCTTTTTATTTACTATCCTGACCAAAATTACCTTTCTACATCAGAATGGCTGAAATCATAAAATAAGTTTAGAATAGATGGAGGAAAGCACAGCATTTATTCCCGCAGTAAGGCTGATGAATAATCCTGACGGAACAAGTACTTTCGAAAAAGGGAAAATTCCAACCCTTAAACCTATGAATACCACAGCTTTCTGGATCAGTACCACCACAGAATTCTGGGAGAAAAACACACACGTTGCTCCACGGAGGCAATATGTGGCGACATTAAAAGGAATTATACAATTTAAAGTCAGTGACGGTTCTACATTTCTCATACAACCCGGAATAATACTTTTAGCAGAAGACACAGAGGGATTTGGACATAGTTGGGAGATGATTGAAGGTGAACAGTGGGAAAGATTATATATTCCGATTGCAGAAAATGCAGACAGCTTTTTTATCCCTGATCATAAATTTTAAATTAAATAGAAATAAAGCAGTCAAAATTTGACTGCTTTTTGTATTATGAGATAAACTTCTTAAAAATTACCGTTGCATTATGGCCTCCGAAACCAAAAGCATTGCTTAAAGCAAAAGTAATGTTCTTCTCTTTGGCTTCACCAAAAACAATATTAATATCTTTCGGAATATTCTCATCAATCTGATGAAGGTTAATCGTCGGCGGAATAATTCCCTGCTGAATCGCTTTAATGGAAAGAATCGCTTCCGCGGCTCCTGCAGCTCCCAATAAATGGCCGGTCATTGATTTTGTGGCACTGATGTCCAGCTTTTTATTTCCTTTAAAAATACTGTTGATCGCCTTTAATTCAACAAGATCACCAAGTGGAGTAGAAGTAGCGTGCGGATTAATATAATCGATATCTTCCGCATTGGCTCCTGCTTCTTTCAATGCTATTTTCATGGCTTTTATGGCTCCGGTTCCTTCCGGATGCGGCGCCGTCATATGATACGCATCGGCGGTCATGGCTGCTCCCACCAATTCGGCGTAGATTTTTGCACCACGTGCTTTTGCATGTTCATATTCTTCAAGCACCAATGCTCCTGCTCCTTCTCCGATTACAAAACCATCTCTGTCTGCATCATAAGGCCGGCTTGCGGTTTCGAAATCATCATTTCTTGTAGACATCGCTTTCATAACAGAAAACCCGCCTACAGAAGCCGGTGTAATAGCTGCTTCTGAGCCTCCGCTGATAATTACTTTCGCTTTTCCGAGACGGATGTAATTAAAAGCATCCATTAATGCGGTATTTCCGGTGGCGCATGCTGAAACGGTGGTGTAATTGATTCCCTGTAATCCGAATTTCATAGAAATCATTCCTGAAGCCATGTTGGATATAAATTTTGGTACAAAAAACGGGTTAAAACGTGGCGTTCCGTCTCCATGCGAAAATTCCATCACTTCATTTTCAAAAGTCTGCATTCCACCCTGTCCCGTTCCCCAGATAACTCCGGTGTCAAAGGGATCCATTCTTTCAAAATCCAAACCGGAATCCTGAATGGCTTCTGCGGATGTATATAATGCATATTGTGTGAAAAGGTCGCTCCGTTTAATTTCGTTGTGCGTGAGATGGGTTTTGGGATCAAAATCTTTTAATTCGCAGGCAAAACGTACTTTAAATTTTTCTGTATTAAAATGCTGAATTAATCCCGCACCGCTTTTCCCGTTGACGCTGTTTTGCCAAAATTCTTCGACCGTATTTCCTAAAGGGGTAACTGCACCCATCCCGGTAATGACAACTCTTTTCATACTTAGTTATTGATTTTAAATAAATTAGAGGTTCCTCTCGCAATCAGTCGCGTTTTGTCTGCATTCCATATTTCGCATTGTGCGTTTACAAATTGCTTTCCTCTTTTAATGATTTTGGTTTCGGCTACAATAGTATCATTTTCTTTTGCACTCGAAAAATAATCGATTACATTATTAATAGTCGTTATGAAAGAATTTTCATTTAAAGAAAACATCGTTGCACCGATAATATCGTCGACAATTGCTGCCGTTACACCACCGTGAAGATTTCCCACAGGATTAAGCCATTCTGGTCTTACTGTATATTGAAATTCTAATTGCCCTTCTTCTGCAGAAACGATAATCGGATTGAGCCATTTCATAAAAGGAGAAGGTGATTGATCAAATTCTCTTCCGATGAATTGTTTTAATTGTGCTAATCTATCCATACACTATTTATTTTTCTAAAATCATTGTCACTCCCTGTCCGCGTGCCGCACAAATTGAAATAAAACCTTTACCGCTTCCTTTTTCGTGTAAAAGCTTAGCTAAAGTCCCTATAATTCTTCCTCCGGTCGCTGCAAAAGGATGTGCCGCTGCAAGGCTTCCGCCTTTGACGTTTAGTTTATTCCGGTCTATTTTCCCTAATGCTTTTTCCAGCCCGAATTGTTTGGCTACATTATCATTTTCCCAGATTTTTAAAGTCGCTAAAACCTGTGCTGCGAATGCTTCATGGATTTCATAATAATCAAATTCTTCCAAGCGTATTCCTGCTTTTTTGAGCATTCTGTCTGCAGCAAAAACCGGTGCGAGCAATAAGTTTTGCTGATCTTTTACATACTCGATTCCGGCAACTTCCGAAAAAGTGATATACGCTAAAATGGGAAGATTATTTTGTTTTGCCCATTCTTCACTTGCCAGTAAAATGGCAGAAGCTCCATCGGTAAAAGGAGTTGAGTTTCCTGCGGTCAAAGTTCCATTTTGTTTGTCGAAAGCAGGTTTTAATGAAGCTAATTTTTCCGGATTGGTATCACGACGGAGATTATTATCTTTATCTAAGCCAAAAGCAGGAGTAATCATATCATTAAAAAATCCTTCATCATATGCTTTTGCCATATTCTGGTGGCTTTTATACGCCAACTCATCCTGCTCTTCACGGGAAATCTGATAATGTTTTGCCGTAATTTCTGTATGGCCTCCCATCGTTAAACCCGTTTCCGGCTCCTGTCCTTTGTATACAATCGGCATCCAGTCTTTAAGTTTTGGGCTTAATAAATGTTTTATTTTTCCAAAGCCTGATTTCTCTTTATTGGCTTTTAACAGGGCTTTTCGTAATCGTGCAGAAGTCTCAAAAGGGATATTGCTCATGGCTTCAACGCCGCATGCAATTCCGCTTTCGATCTGTCCGAGCGCAATTTTGTTTCCGATATAGATGGCTGCTTCAATTCCGGTATCGCATGCCTGCTGAAGATCACATGCGGGAGTTGCAGGATCAAGCAAGGTTTCCATGACAGATTCTCTCACGAGGTTGCTTTCGGAAATATGTTTTATAACAGCGCCTCCGGCAACTTCGCCGAGCCTTTTCCCTTTTAAATGGTAATGATCGATTAAACCGTTGAGTGCAGCAACCAAAAGTTCCTGATTGGTTTTATCTGCATATGCGGTGTTGATTCTGGCAAAAGGAATTCTGTTGTATCCTACAATTGCTACTTTTTTTGTTTCCATATGATGGGTTTATGATGGAATGATATTGAGTTCCTGTTCTATCATGATAAGAATCCTGTCTAAGGCGAGATTCAGAAATTTTTCATCCCCCGAAGTTTTGGAAAGTAAAATACCGCCTTCTACGAGCATAATAAATAATGACCCGAATTCAAAAGCATTAATGTTCCTGTTAATTTCTCCTTTTTTCTGCCCTTGAATGATAACTTCCGCAATTTTTCTGATCCAGCTTTCAAAAGATTCTGTAACCTTTTTTTTTAATATCGGAAATTGATCATCGGCTTCGGTTGCAGCATTCATTAATGGGCAGCCTCCGGTTTCAAAAACCACTTTCCAGCTTTTACGATAAAAGTCAACAAAGGCGTTTAATTTTTCTATAGTGGTCGGAAATTCATCTCCGAGAGATCTGGCCATACTTTTTCCCAGCAGACCTGAGTTGTATTTATATACTTCAAGAGCGAGTTCATCTTTATTTTCAAAATTTCCGTAGATACCTCCTTTTGTCAGACCCGTTGCTTCCGTAATGTCTGAAAGTGAGGTAGAGGTATATCCTTTTGTATTGAATAAAGTGGCCGATTTTTTTATAATCAGCTGTTTTGTTTTTTCTGCCTTCGACATTTTTTGAAAATTAAAATACAAAGATACTAAAATATACCGATTGGTATATTATTATTTAAAAATAAATCCGGAAAATAAATCCGGACTTATTTGTTTTATTAAGCTAAAGTAGCTGTCATTGTTATTTCAAAATTGAAAGCTGCGCTTACAGGGCATCCTTCTTCTGCAATTTTTGCATATTTCTGAAACTCTTCTTCTGAAATTCCCGGAATTTTTGCGGTTAAGGTCAATTCAGATTTTGTAATTTTTCCCACACTCGGGTCAAGAGTGATCACAGATTTCGTAGTCAGTTCTTCCGGAGTAAAACCGGCCTGTGAAAGTTCTGCGCTCAGTTTCATGGTAAAACATCCAGCGTGAGCTGCGGCTAATAATTCTTCCGGGTTGGTTCCCACTCCGTCTTCAAAACGGCTGCTGAAAGAATACTGGGTCTGATTAAGCGTAGTGCTTTGTGTGGTTAAATGTCCTTTTCCTTCTTTTACGGTTCCGTTCCAAACGGCAGTTGCGTTACGTTTCATATATAGATTTTAATAGTTTTAATGAAGTATAAAAGTACAAAAAAGCATGATACCATGATCATTAAATAATTGATATCATGCTTTATGCTGATTGAAAAAATAAGTTTAAAAAGTAACGTCTAAACCGAGATAAAAATTAGCTTTCATCACGGGTGCATAAACCATTCCGCCATCAAAATAATTTCCAAAAGGATTTCTAAAATCCAGAATCGCATTTTTCTGATGATAAGAAGTAAGGTTTTCACCCCCGAAATAAGCTCTTATTTTCTGATTGAAATTTCTTGATATCTGTGCATTCACAACAGCATAGAATTCTGAAAATGCAGGAAGCTGAAATTCTGCAGGGTTTGTCGAGGTGATCGGAAGCCTTTGTTTCCCGACTCCGTTTACAGTAGTATCAAAACTCCAGAAAGCACCTTTTTCACTTTTGTTAGTGGCATATGCCAAGTTTACAAATCCTCTGTGCTTTGCCATAAACGGTACGGTTCTTCTTCCGTCTAAATAATCAGCCTGCACATCGTAATATTTGTACGCCAGTCTTACTTCAAAATTTTTGAACGGCGAAAAATCCCACTGCGTCTGAAAACTGTTGGCAAAAGATTTTCCTTCCAGATTATAGAAAACCAATTGTTGAGGAGACCGGTCTAAATCTGCCAAAACCTGGTCTTGAAAATCGGTTCTGAAAACATCTGCCATTACCGTAGATTTTCTCCCGAATATTTTAAATTCCTGTTGCAGGCTTGCTCCGTAATTCCACGCGATTTCCGGTTTTAAACCATAAATATTTCCGCCATTCTGTATAATCTGGACAGTACGGTTGGACGCAAAATACTGCTGATTTTCTGCAAAAACAGACGCGGTCCTGAATCCTCTTCCGGCTGAAAGCCTAAGAATGGTTTTTGGCGTAAAATCATATTTAAAATTTAATCTTGGCGTAAACTGTGTTCCTGCAAGATTATGAAAATCAACCCGGGCTCCTGCAACCAAAGTATATTTTAAACCGGTTAATGTATATTCGGCAAAAGCACCGGGAACAGTTTCTGTTCTCCCAAAATGATCGGTAAAGTAATTTTCATCATAGTTATCGTACATAAAGCTGGCTCCTGCTTTATATTTATTATTCGTATTTCCGATAATGCTTTCAAAAATCAGGTTCGAATAATAGGTGTGTTGCTTCCCTAAATAATTTCTTAGTCCGAAAAAACTGTCCTGCTGATGATAAACATATTGATTCATCCAGCCCAAACTCTGATAAGGCTTATCTTTAAAAACATAGCCCGTCTTGTTCCAGACCTGGAATCTTGAGATATCAATCCCCACTCCGTACGCAGGTTGCTTATCCTGGGCTAATTGTTTATTGAAAGCGGTTTGACCGGCAGTCTGCTCGTCTTTCACAAAGTTAATCCCAAAGTGCGAACCAAACCCTGAATGCCCCAAATCATTAAAATTCAATAAATAAGCTGCATTTAGTTGAGTTCCTTTCGGCCTGTCCAGAAAACTGTCGTCATTCATATCGGTATCTCCGAAAGTACCATTCCCGTGAAGAAGAAAAGTCTGCGTCCAGTGCTCATTGATGGGCGCAACATTGGTAAAATTGGCTTCCGCTCTTCCATTGAAATCTGAAAATAAATTAAGGGTAGTTTCCGGCTTTTCTGCATGTTTGATAAGCTCGGTATTGATTTGGCCCGTAATGCTTTCGTAGCCATTGGTGACGGTACTGCCACCTTTGGTCAGCTGAATACTTTCGATCCATCTTCCCGGAATAAAATTAAGTCCGTATGCAGAAGCCAGCCCTCTGATTTCCGGTAAAAGCTCTTTCGTCAGACTGGTATATTTCTGATCCAAGCCCAACATTTTCAATTGCTTTGTACCAGTCACCGCATTGCTAAAGGAAACATCTACCGTCGCGTTGGTTTCAAAACTTTCTGATAAATTACAGCATGCGGCTTTCAGCAGTTCTTTTGAATCTATATTAAAAACCAGGCCCGCGTCTTTTTTACTGATGGCAGTTCCTGCTTTAGACGCAGATAATGTGATGGCTTCGATATTTTTTTCCTGATGGGTGTCTTTTTCATTCATTTCAGAATGATTATGATTTTTCGCTTTTTGACTTTCATTTTCATCTGAATGTACCAGCTCGTTCTTTTGTCCCATCGGGAGATCGCGGTCATAGAGACAACAGCTTGGCAGATTTTTATAAACATGATCTGCTGCCTTATATTTTTCGTTGTCATGTCCTACATCGGCAATTTTTTGCAGGATTTGATCTGATGAAGTTTTAGAAGAGTCAAAATATAAAGAAACAGTCTGTGTTTCCGCATTCCAGCTTGCTGAATCTGCTCCTGCATCTTTAGCCGCTTTCTCTATTCTTGCTTTACAAGATTCACAGTTGCCTTTCACGAAAAAATCTTTTCTCTCAGAAGAATGATCATGTGCTTCGGTACTGGGGGAAAGAGTACTTCTTTCATAGTGACAGCATTCCGGGAGGTTTTTATAAGAATCATCCGTTGCGCGGAATTTTTCATTATCGTGTCCTGCTTCAGCGATCTTTTTCAGAATATTTTCGGGAGAAACAGTATCGGTGGTTTCTAATGTTAATGTCTGTAAATCGACAGAATATCTGGCTGCAGACGCTCCTGCTTTCAGAGCGGTAGTTTCTATTCTCTCTTTGCACATTTCGCAGTTTCCTTTTACCTGAAACTGATGTTTATGAGTATTCTGAGCAAAGATGATTTGTGTAAATAATACGAATATACCAAGAACGATCTTGGAAATATATAATTTCATTTGTTTAAGATTTAGATTAATTATTAAAATGATTCATTATTCGTTAATGAATGATTCAGAGATAATTAACCCAATTTTGGCGGCTGCCAAATGTCTTTTAAACGATCTGAAATATAAGGATCTGAGTACTGAAACTGTACCGTACGGTCCGCTGAAAAATAACTGATTTCCGGGAAAAAATTTTTAGAAGAAAGGCTTTCTACAAAAGTATGACAGGTCATGCAAAAAGAGCAGCAATCATCATTACATGAAGATTTGTGATCTTTTTTATCATGATCCTGGTGATTTTTATCGCAACAGCTTTCAGTTTTAACGTCTGATTTGCAGCAGTTTTCCTGTGAAGCCTGAGCATAAAAATTGTCTTTAGGGATCAGAAAAATTCCTAAACAAAAGACAATGATTAAAATCTGAAACTGTTTCACTGCTGCAAATTTACAAAAATATTAAAGAGGATCGCCTACTTTTTTTGCACAGTCGTGAAAGGGTTCTCCGTGCGCAGGGTTAAGTGTTGGCTTCGGGCCATTTGCGGCAACTTGCTGTGGAGCCGCCGCCGGAATTGCAGTATTCTGATTAGAAGCTTGTTGAGGAGCAGGTTTGCTGTTTAACGGCTGACCTACCGGAATGTCACATCGGTGATTGGGCTCTCCATGTGGAGGATTCATTCCCGGAGCGGTTTTCACGGGTTTCCCGTTATTATCCAGCCTTATTTTTCCCGGGCTTACGGAATTAGGGTCAATCTGAATGGTATTGTTTCCATTCACGGTTATATTTTTTTGTGCAGCCTGATTTTGAGGAGCTACAGTGCTGTTGAGAGGCTGCCCAACCGGAATGTCACAACGGTGACCTGGCTGTCCGTGAGGCGGATTCATTCCCGGAACTGTCGTCATTGCAGAAGCTGTATTTTGGATTCCTGCCTGATTCAGCAGGGAAGTATTTGACGCATTGCTTGTAACAACATTAGACTGCTGCACTCCCGCTTCCTCCTTAAGATACGTAGGCCGCTCGTCTTTTTTGCACGATATGGTAATGATTCCCGTAAGAATGATTCCCAAGAATATGTTTTTCATATTGAAATTTTGGTATAAAAACAAAATTAGCAAAACATTTTGAATTGTTCTGCTAATTGTTGTATTCATTTAATGTCTTAGTTTTTTACCAGAAGACGGAATCCTTCTCCATGAACATTGATGATTTCTAATCCCTCATCATCTTTGAGAAGTTTTCTCAGCTTAGCGATATAGACATCCATGCTTCTTGCGGTAAAGTAATTTTCTTTTTTCCAGATTTTTCTCAAAGCAAGATCTCTTGGCATAAAATCGTTTCTGTGAAGGCAAAGAAGTTTTAACAATTCATTTTCTTTAGGAGAAAGCTTATATTCTTTATCACCCACTCTTAGTTGTCTTAGCATAGAGTCAAAGAAAATATTACTGATTTTAAACTGTTCCTGCTCATCATTTTCCAAGGTAGAACTTCTCTGCAATATCGCTTTGATTTTATATAAAAGAAGCTCAGTATCAAATGGTTTTGTTATATAATCATCTGCTCCCAACTGGTACCCTTTGAGAATGTCTTCTCTCATGTTTCTTGCTGTCAGGAAAATAATAGGTGTGTTTTTATCGATTTTTTTAACATCTTCTGCCAAAGAAAAACCGTCTTTTTTCGGCATCATCACGTCAAAAATACAGATGTCGAATTCGTTTTCCGTAAATTCTTTCAGACCTTGCTCACCATCTACGGCAAGAGTTACTTCAAAATTATTGATGGATAAGTAATCTTTCAGTACGGCTCCGAAACTCTGGTCGTCTTCTACTAATAGTATTCTGTTGCTCATAGGTTTTGTATTATAATTAATGGTAAAGAATGAATTTTCAACATTCTTATCGTTGTTTTTGTTTTAAATTAACTCATTGGAAGTTTAATGGTAAATGTACTTCCTTTATCCTTCTGAGAGTCTACAATGATCTGGCCCTTATGCAGTTCTATAATTTTTTTAACGTACGAAAGTCCTAATCCCTGTCCTTTTACGTTATGGATATTTCCTGTCTCTTCTCTGAAGAACTTTTCAAAAATCTTCAGGCTGTTCTGGGTTTCCAGCCCCATTCCTTTATCTGAAATTTCAATTACGTACCAGTTTCCTTCGTTTCTTGTCTTTACATGAATCTCAGGGGTTTCGGGAGAGTATTTATTGGCATTATCGAGTAAGTTAACCAACATATTTGAAATATGAAATTCATCAATTTTAAAAATATATTTGTCTGCTGTGAATTCCTGAGTAAGAGTGCCGTTTCTTTGAGAAACAATAAGGCTGAACGATTCTGTGGTTTTTTTGATCAGTTCTCTTACGTTGGTTTCTTTTAAGAATAATTTTACTTCATTCCGCTCCAGTTTTGACATGTTGAGCACATTTTCCACCTGTTTTTTCATCCTCAGATTCTCCTGCTTGATAAGGCTGGAATAGTATCTTACCTTTTCGGGATTGGTGGCAATTTTATCGTTGGCTAAAGAGTCTGTGGCAACCGAAATTGTTGCCAAAGGCGTCTTAAACTCATGCGACATGTTATTAATAAAGTCGGTTTTTATCTCCGCAATTTTTTTCTGCCTCATCATATAATTGATCGAGATGATATAAATTCCCAAAATGGTCAGCAACGAAAGGAAGGTTCCCAATAACATGGGCCAGTTATTCATCGCCAAAGAATATTCTTTTTTGGGAAACGCCAAAGAAAGGGTGTAAATCGTGCGGTCTTTGGTATCCGTAAATAATGGATAGCTGTAGGTATTGCTGTCTTTTTTGTCCTGGAAAACTTTGTTAACGATGTCTGTAAGCTTATTATTTTTATCAGTAACTCCATACCCGAATTTTGCGGTGATGCCTTTCATGCTTAATTCTCTGGTGAGAATAGAATCAAGGGTTTTACGGTTTACCCTTTTACTGATCGGGAGATTATTGCCGTTTACTTTTACAAACTCTTTCATACCCCAATCGCCGGTTTGTATATCCTGATTGATTTCGGTAGTAAGCTGCTCTCGCTGTGTAGTATCTCTTTTGATTTTATAGGCGGCTTCATCGGTGTATAAAGTAGTCAGACTTAAGGAATCGCCTCTTTTTGAGATCGGGAGCTGTTTTTGCTCAATCAGATTTTTAGAGTAAACGATAGATCTTTGCGTTCCGGAATCTTCTACCTGCTGAATGGTCGTTAATGAAGGCTGATTATTATTTGCATTGACATTGCTCTTAAAATTTTTATAATTTTCATTCAGGTATTTTTCTACCTCTATATCAGATATGTTTTTAGAAGTATTTTCTAAAACGGTGTAAACTTTGTTGGAGAATTCCTGCTCCAAAGCTCCATAATATCCTTTAAGCCAATAAAACTGAAGTGTGACAAAGACAATTAAAGAAATGGTCATGAAAACAGATATTATCGGGATGAATTTATTATTCATTAAATAGGCTGATTAAAAATAGTGAATGTTAAAATTAATTATTTTATGACCATATAAACAAAAAATACGCCATAAAATTGTATTGTATTTCTTAAAAATGTCGATTTTAACATTTTTTTATAAATTTTTAATAAAATATTATTATTTAAAAAACTTTGCCGGGAAAAATTTAATTTTAATAAAAATAATAAATTATGGATTCTAACACGGTATTCAATAAAGATTTCAATGCCAAAAGCATTTACGTGATGAAAATTTTTAACGCTGATGTTTCAGAGGTTTGGAATTACTTTACCAAAAGCGAATTACTAGACCAATGGTGGGCGCCAAAGCCCTGGAAGTGTGAAACCATACAAATGGATTTTGCCGAAAACGGGACATGGTTGTATGCAATGAAAAGCCCTGAAGGAGAGAAAATGTATTCTCTGGCAAAGTACGGCGAGATCACGGAAAACAGAAGTTTTGACAGTACTGATGGTTTTTGTGACGAAAACGGAACGATTGATCCGATGATGCCGCAGACAAAATGGCTGATTGGTTTTACCGGCGTGGAAGAAGGTACTAAAGTTACCTTTAACCTGCATTTTCAAACAGAAGAGGACCTGAATAAAACGCTTGAAATGGGTTTTGAAGAAGGTTTCAAAACCGGGCTTCAGCAGCTTGAGGAGATTTTGAATAATAAATAATAAATCTGAACCATTAAGATTTTAAAAAATGCCTAAATGGTTCAGATATTCAATGTCTTATATGAGTTCTTCTTCCTGAAAATAATGAATAATCGCTTTTTTCATTAAAAGCTGCTGCTCATTAGGTTTTAATTCCGGGAGTTTTTCCAATTCTTCAAAATGCGGGTAACCGTCATCGTCGTAATGTGAAAATTTAAAGTATCCGAAAGGCTCTAATAAACGGCATACCGCAATATGAAGGATATTAAGTTTATCGTCTTTCGTATATTTCTGCTGGCCGCTTCCCAGCTCCTGCACGCCTATTAAAAATAAAATAGTGTCTATCTGCGGGTGTTTTTCTGTATCAAAGTTGGTTTCAAAAAATGCCTCCACTTTTGCCCATAATTCTGCTTCTGTCATGATCTATTTCTGCTGTTCTTTACCGTTAAGAATAGCGTTGTATTATAAATTATTATTTTCCTGTTTCTCCGATCTTCTTCTCTTGCGTTTTTCAGAAGCTGAGCCAATTTTTCTTCTTGTCTGATTTTGAAATCTTCTCTTTTTTCGCTTCTTCTGATTTTATCTTTCTGTATAATATAATAAACGATTGCGACTGCAATAAAAATTAATATGATAATCATAATTGTATTTATTAATAATCAGCGATATAAGAAATTTAAATCTTTTTTTCTAACTTGAATAAGAACGCATATTCCAACGCATCTTCTTTCAGGCTTTCAAATCTTCCGCTTGCGCCGCCGTGTCCGGAGCTCATATCGGTTTTAAACAATAAAAGATTGCTGTCGGTTTTCAATTCTCTTAATTTTGCCACCCATTTTGCCGGTTCCCAATATTGTACCTGCGAATCGTGAAAGCCGGTTGTAATCAGCATATTCGGATACTCTTTGGCTTCCACATTATCATAAGGAGAATATTCTTTCATATAAAAATAATATTCTTCATCATTCGGATTTCCCCATTCATCATATTCTCCGGTCGTCAATGGGATGGTTTCATCAAGCATTGTTGTTACCACATCCACAAAAGGAACCTGGGCAACAATCCCGTTAAATAAGCTAGGTTCGTAATTTACCACTGCACCTACCAATAAACCACCTGCACTTCCTCCCATTGCGTATAAATGTTGAGAAGAAGTATAGTTTTCTTTAATTAAATATTTTCCGGCATCTATAAAATCGAAAAAAGTATTCTTCTTATACAGCATTTTCCCTTCTTCGTACCATTCTCTTCCCAAATATTCTCCTCCCCGAATATGCGCAATCGCGTAAATGAATCCCCGGTCTAAAATAGACAGTCTTACATTAGAGAAACTGGCATCGACAGTGTGTCCGTAACTTCCGTATCCATACAGTAATACGGGAGTTTCTGATGATTTTTTTGTGTCTTTATGATACACCAGCGAAATAGGGATTTTGGTTTGCCCGTCCCGTGAATCTGCCCATATTCTTTCAGAAATATAATTTTCCGGAAAAAAGTTCCCTCCTAAAACTTCCTGTTGTTTCAGAAGTGTAGTGGTTTTCTCCTTCATATTATATTCAAACGTAGAACTTGGCTGAGTGAGCGAAGTGTATCCGTAACGCAGGATTTCTGTATCAAATTCTAAATTAATACTGATGTAAGCGGTATACGTAGGGTCTGAAAACGGCAGATAGTAGGAAGTTTGGGTTTTCTCTTCAATAATTTTGATTTGCAATAATCCTTTTTCCCTTTCTTCGAGAACCAGGTAATCTTTAAAGATCTCAAAACCTTCCAGTAAAACTTCCGGGCGGTGCGGGATGACATCTACCCAGTTTTCCATTCCGCAATGTTCGATTTTAGTTTTTACGATTTTAAAATTAGTGGCTTCATTGGCATTCGTAATGATGTAAAACTCGTCTTTGTAATGTTCTACAGAATATTCAAGATCATCAATTCTGGGCTGAATCACTTTCCATTCTGCAAAGACATTGTCTGAAGGAATAAAATGATGCTCATCTGAAATAGTACTTGAGCTTGCGAGAAAGATATATTCTAAAGATTTTGTTTTAAAAACATTCACATCAAACGTCTCATCTTTTTCATGGAAAACCAAAACATCTTCTGAGGAATCGGTCCCTAACTGATGTCTGTACACCTGGAAAGCACGCAGACTGTCATCTTTTTTGATGTAAAAAATATGTTTATTATCATTGGCCCAGACTGCTTTCCCGGTCGTATTTCCAATCGTATCAGAAAGAATTTCTCCCGTTTTCAGATTTTTAAACTGTAAAGTATAAATTCTTCTTCCGACATTATCGGATGAAAAAGAAGCCATTTGATTATCAGGGCTTACCGCAACATTGGCCACTTCAAAAAATTCCTGGCCTTCTGCGAGAATATTGACATCCAGAAGGATTTCTTCCGGATTTTCTAAACTCAGGTGTTTTCTGCAAAAAATAGGATATTCTTTTCCTTCTTCATACCGTACGATGTACCAGTATTCATTAAAAAAATAGGGGAGAGACTCATCATCTTTTTTATAACGTGCTTTCATTTCCTCATACAGTTCTTCCTGAAATGCTTCAGTGTCTTTCATAAGAGCATCTGCATACGCATTTTCTTCTTCAAGATAGTGTATCACTTCAGGATTTTCGCGTTCGTTCATCCAAAAGTAAGGGTCGTTCCTTTGGTCGCCGTGAATTTCGAGTATCTTTTCTATTTTTTTTGCCTTGGGAATTTTCATGGATTGTTGTTCTTTTCAAATTTAGTTAAAAAAAAACCATCTTTTCTCAAATCGAAAAGACGGCTATTTTGTATCAAGTAAATTACTTATTTGTGTAAGCTTTTAATATATTTTTCTAAAGCCATGGTCATAGAAGGGGTTTCTTTTGTAGGCGCCATCAGATCTACTTTTATCCCTGCTTCTTCGGCGGCGGCTAATGTGGTGTTTCCAAATACGCCTATTTTGGTATCTTCCTGTTTAAAGTTCGGGAAGTTTTGCTGTAATGATTTTATTCCCTGGGGACTGAAAAAGATTAGCATGTCATAATCATCAATATTAATATCCGTAAGGTCACTGCACACCGTTCTGTACATAATTGCCCTGGTCCATTGAATATTCGCGGAATCTAATGTTTTAGGAATATCCGGACTCAGCACATCTGATGAAGGCAGTAAATATTTTTCAGAAGGAAATTTCTTAAAAAGCGGTAAAAGATCGGCAAAGTTTTTTTCTCCGAAGCTTATTTTTCTTTTCCGGTAAACGATATGCTTCTGCAGATAATTGGCAATGGCTTCTGACTGACAGATATATCTCATAGTATCCGGAACAGCAAATCTCAGCTCTTCAGCAAGCCTGAAATAATGATCAATAGCATTCTTACTGGTAAAAATAATACCGGTAAACTGAGTAAGATCAATCTTTTGTGTTCTGAGTTCTTTATTGTCAGCTCCTTCAACATGGATGAAAGGACGGAAATCAATCTTTATTTTTTCCTTCTTTGCTATTTCCAGATAGGGTGATGACTCACTAGGCGCTGGTTGAGAAACCAATATAGACTTTATTCTCATCTTGTACTTTGATTAAAAAAACAATAACTTCCAAAGCATCAGCAAAGGTGCTATTTGAAGCGTGCAAATATACAAAAATTTATAATACCATTTTTGTGGTAAGATGTTGTTTCTGTGAAATAAATAGAAAAATACCTTGAATAGAAAAATGAATGCTAAAAAATATAAATAATATAAAAACGCTTTACTTTTATCAATGGGGAAATAATAATGGGTGATGCATAAAATTATTAGTAAAATTGAAAAAATAAAGTAAAATTTGGTAGAGGTAAAGTAGAAAATATTCCATTTTTTTCCATCACCGATGCTTTGGTAAAATAAAAAACCCAAGGCGGTTTTCAGGATATAAAAAAGAATAATAATAAGCAGGCTATACCCGAATTTATTGATTTGAAGTCCAAAAAGCTGCAAATCTGCAGCATATTTCGGAACGACAGGGATATACTGAGAGATCAAAACGGAAAGTGTGATTGCAACAACACAGGAAGTGATCACCCAGCTTGCAAGATTATTGCTTGAGTCGTAGTATTTCTGAATAAGAAAATCTCTGAGACTGGCTTCTCTTTCGATAACATTCATCATCAGGATATATAAAAATATACAACCGACAAGGATAAAAATTACCCAATCGTTATTTTCGGGGATTCTGATGTGATTTGAAAAATTTTGTGATAATGGCAATGGAATATTTTTTGCAAAATTATATTATTTTGTATAAAATAAAAAAGCTTAAATAAACTATCTTTGCCAATTGAAATGAAAAAGCTCGTCATCATTCCAACTTATAACGAAAAGGAAAATATTGAAAAGATAATTTCCTCTGTTTTTGCATTGGATCAGGAGTTTCATGTTTTGGTGGTAGATGATACTTCCCCCGACAAAACAGCTGAGATTGTAAAAGATCTGCAGAAAATACATCCCCACACTTTACATTTGTCAGTAAGACATACCAAAGATGGCTTAGGCAAAGCCTATATTCATGGTTTCAAATGGGCACTTCAGAATAATTATGATTACATTTTTGAGATGGATGCCGATTTCTCCCACAATCCGAATGACCTCCCTAAATTATATGAAGCCTGTTTGCAGGCAGATATGGCAATCGGTTCCCGGTATTCGAAAGGGGTCAATGTTGTAAACTGGCCGATGGGAAGAGTATTGCTTTCTTATTTTGCATCAAGGTATGTAAGGTTTATTTTAGGGCTTCCTATTCATGATACGACCGCTGGCTTTGTATGCTTTTCAAGAAAGGTTTTAGAAGAAATAGGATTAGACAATGTAAAGCTGAAAGGCTACGGTTTCCAGATCGAAATGAAATTCAGAGCCTTTAAAAAAGATTTTAAAATCGTAGAAGTTCCTATTATATTCACCAATAGGATTTTAGGGGAAAGCAAAATGAATGGCGGGATCATTCATGAAGCCGTTTTCGGAGTGTTAAATTTAAAATGGAAATCATTAATCAATACATTATGAAAAAAATGATGGCCGGTTTTCTGTTGATCATTCTGGTTTCCTGTGCTCAATATATTGATAAGCCAAAAAATCTGATTGATAAAAGCACCATGTCTGAGCTTATCGCAGAATTGTCGCTCAATGATCAGGTGGTTTTTATGTATCGCGGAAAAAATCTGGAAAGCGGAACGCGTTATGTTTTAAAGGCTCATCAAGTGAAACCTGAGGATTTTGTAGAAAGTTACAAATATTACGTGGTGACCAAAAAGATGAATGATATTGTAGATGATGCCCAGAAGATTATTTTAGAAAAAGATCCGAAGGCCGATAAATATGTAAAGGATAAGCTGGAAAAAAATCAAAATATTCCGGCGTTTGCTAGATAATTATGACACACAGATTTTTTAATATAGAAAAAACCTCAGAAGGAAAAGCAAGAGCCGGAGAATTGGTTACCGATCATGGTAAAGTTCAGACTCCCATCTTTATGCCGGTAGGAACTGTTGCAAGCGTGAAAACCGTTCATCAGAGAGAGCTCAGAGATGATGTGAAAGCCCAGATCATTTTGGGGAATACCTATCATCTTTATCTTCGCCCGGGAATGGAAGTGATGCAGGAAGCAGGAGGTTTACACCAATTTATGAACTGGGATCTTCCTATTCTTACCGATTCCGGTGGTTTTCAGGTGTTTTCGCTTTCCAAAAGCAGAAAAATGTCTGAAGAAGGGGTGAAATTCAAATCTCATATTGACGGAAGCTATCATTTATTCACTCCCGAAAAATCAATGGAAATCCAAAGACAGATCGGCGCAGATATTTTTATGGCGTTTGATGAATGTGTTGCTTATCCTTGTGAATACAATCAGGTAAAGGCTTCCATGGAAATGACCCATCGGTGGCTGAAAAGATGTATGGACTGGAATGAAAAAAATCCGGAATTATATGGTCATAAACAAAGGTTTTTCCCGATTGTTCAAGGTTCTACCTATTCAGATTTAAGAAAAATATCTGCGGAAGTGATTGCAGAAGCAGGAGCGGAAGGAAATGCAATCGGAGGTCTTTCTGTCGGAGAACCTGAAGAAGAAATGTACAGAATTACCGATGAGGTAACCAATATTCTGCCAAAAGATAAGCCGCGCTATTTAATGGGAGTAGGAACTCCATGGAATATTCTCGAGTGTATCGGATTGGGAATCGACATGATGGATTGCGTTATGCCCACCAGAAATGCCAGAAATGCCACACTTTTCAGCTGGAATGGCGTGATGAATCTGAAAAATGAAAAATGGAAGAAAGATTTTTCGCCTTTGGATGAGTTTGGGACAAGTTTTGTAGATCACGAATATTCTAAAGCGTATCTTCGCCATTTATTCGTGTCCAAAGAATATCTGGCAAAGCAGATTGCTTCTATTCATAATCTTGCTTTTTATCTGGATCTGGTAAAAGTAGCGAGAGAACATATATTGGCGGGAGATTTCTACGAATGGAAAAATTCGGTAGTTCCTGTATTAAGACAAAGACTGTAAAATGCTGACAATTGTAGACCGATACATCACTAAAAAATATCTTGGAACCTTTAGTTTCATGCTTGTTTTGCTGTCTATTGTGGTTTTGGTCATTGATATTCAGCAAAAAATCCCGAGGATAGAAAATGCTACCGCAATCGATCCTAAGCTGAATGTTACATACTTTTTGCTACATTTTTATCCTTTCTGGATTATCAATCTTGTTGTTACATTCTTAGCGATTCTCGTCTTTATTTCGGTAATTTATTTTACCTCAAGAATGGCCAATAATACGGAAATCGTAGCAATCATAAGCAGTGGGGCAAGCTTTCACAGGTTTGCAAGGCCGTATTTGTTAACATCATTTTTTATAGCCATTATTTCACTTGTGGTCAATCATTTTGTTTTGCCTTGGGCAAATATTAAAAAAAATGAGCTTGAAGCGTACACCTATAACGCCGCAAATAAGGAAAAAATATTAGGGACAGCTCCCGTTTCGGCACAGCTGAGCAAGACCGAATATATCTTCATCAATTCCTGGAACAAAAGAGAAAAAAGAGGCTACGGATTTGTCTATCAGAAGTTTGATAAAGACAGAAAAATGATCTACGAGCTCAAAGCCAACGATTCTTACTGGGACCCGGCGAAAAAACAGTTTGTACTCAACAGTTACCTTGAAAAAACGATCAATAAAAATGACACTGAAAAACTCGCGCAGGGTTTTGAATTAAGAAAAAGCTACGGACAAGCCCCGGAAGAACTTTTCCCGAATGAGCTTTTGGGACAAAATAAAACAACCCCGGAACTTATCAAATTCATCGATCGTGAAAGAGAAAAAGGAAACAGCAACCTCAATACGCACCTGAATGAGTTTCATCAGCGTACTTCCATGCCTGTTTCTATTATTATTCTTTCATTTTTAGCACTTTCTCTTTCCTCTCAGAAAAAGAGAGGTGGTTTGGGAATCAATCTGGCCTTAGGAATTTCTTTAGCGTTCATATTTGTCTTTTCTTTTGAAGCCTTAAAAGTGGTTTCAGAAAATAAAAGCATGGCGCCTGCATTGGCAATGTGGCTTCCCAATATAGTCTTTTTCCCCGTTACGCTGGTTTTGTATTTAAAAAGAGCCAATCAGTAGAGCAGCTTTACCTCTTTGTGATAAAAAGATCTGGTTTCATCTTCCAGTTCAATCAGGATCTCTCCATTTTTATCAGCATGTCTTATAATGCCATTTTGTCTTTTTCCGTTTATTTCAAAAACAGAAATTTCGTCTTTGCGGAATAAATTTGAATTAAATTCTTCCATAATTTTATCTTCAGAAATCAGGATCTCCATTTTTTCGTTCAAAAAAAGATGAAAAGCTTCTGCAAAAGATTTCAGATCATATTTTTTTCCGGTCTGGCTGAGAAGCGATCCTGCATTGGAAATATTATCAAATTTTTCCTGCAGTATATTAATACCGACCCCAATAATGAAATAATTTTCATGGTGGATCTTCTTTTTTTCAATCAAAATTCCGGCGATTTTTTTCTGGGAAACAATAATATCATTCGGCCATTTGATTTTCACAGTGTTTTCCGTCAATTTGGCAATATATTCACGTACTGCGGTTGCGGTATAATAATTGAACAGAAAATCAGAGACCGTAATGCCTGCAGTTTTTACAGCCAGAGAATACGCAAGATTTTGCCCTGAAAAACCGCTCCACTGATTGCCGTACTGACCTCTTCCTTTTGTCTGATTGAAAGTGTACAGGCCGATGCCGTTCATTTGTGGATAAAGTAAAACCTGCGTTATTTCGTCATTAGTAGAAGAACACTCACTCAGGTAAAAGAGTTGACTCATTTAAGAAAACTTTAAGACATTAAGACCCTAAAAGTAAGGCTAAAGTAAAAGAAAAACAATAAATTTGCAGATTATAGTATATTTTAATGAATAAAACAGTAGAAAAGCAAGCGCTAATAGATAAAATTGTAGAGGCAATCCAGGATGTGAAAGGTGAAGATATCATGATTTTTGATCTTTCTAAAATAGAAAATTCTGTAGCAGAAACGTTTATAATATGCAGTGGTAACTCAAATACACAGGTTTCTGCATTGGCAGGAAGTGTAGAGAAAAAAGTAAGAAATGATCTTCAGGACAGACCATGGCACGTAGAAGGTACAGAAAACTCAATGTGGGTTTTGGTAGATTATGTTACCGTAGTAGTGCATATTTTCCAGAAAGAAACCCGTGAATATTATGACATCGAAGAACTTTGGGGAGATGCGGCCATTACAAAAATTGAAAATTAATTTTAAAAATTTAAAAGTAATAAATGAATAATAAAGGATTTAACTGGTTTTTTCCTATTGCAATAATAGCTCTTTTGTTATTTTTTGCTTCCAATTTTTTTGGAGACAACAATACAAAATCTATTGATGAAGATGGTTTCTTTAGAGAAATGCAGACAGGAAAAGTTCAGAGTGTGCTGATTGATAAACAGGCTCAGAAAGCCGATGTATTTTTAACTAAAGCTGCCAAAACAGCAACCGTAAAAAAAGAAGATAAAATAAATAATCCTTTTTCAGGTTTAGGCATGACTCCTAAAGCAGATTACACGCTTAAATATGGAGACCTTCAGCTTTTTCTTGAAAAATTTGAAATGGTTAAAAAAGATTATCCGGGGGTAAAAACGTCAAAAGATTATGCAGAAGGCGAAAGCCCGTTGATGAGTATTCTCGTTCAGGCATTAATCTGGATTACAATTCTGGGATTGTTTTATTTTGTGCTTTTCAGAAAAATGGGAAGCGGCGGAGGTCCGGGAGGACAGATTTTCTCCATCGGGAAGTCCAAAGCAAAACTTTTTGACGAAAAAGAAAAAATCCAGGTAACGTTCAAGGACGTTGCAGGATTAGAAGGAGCCAAAGAGGAAGTACAGGAAGTTGTTGATTTCCTTAAAAACTCAGAAAAATACACAAAACTGGGAGGTAAAATTCCTAAAGGAGTCCTTTTAGTAGGTCCTCCGGGAACCGGTAAAACCTTATTGGCAAAAGCGGTCGCAGGCGAAGCTAAAGTGCCGTTTTTCTCACTTTCAGGTTCAGATTTCGTAGAAATGTTCGTGGGAGTAGGTGCTTCAAGGGTAAGAGATTTATTTGCGCAGGCAAAAGCAAAATCTCCTGCGATTATCTTTATTGATGAGATTGATGCCATCGGACGTGCAAGAGGAAAAAACAATTTCTCCGGCGGAAACGATGAAAGAGAAAATACCCTAAACCAATTGCTTACCGAGATGGATGGTTTTGGGACCGATGTCAACGTAATTGTAATGGCAGCGACCAACAGAGCAGATATTCTCGATAAAGCATTAATGAGAGCCGGCCGTTTCGACCGTTCAGTTTACGTAGATCTTCCGGAATTACACGAAAGAAGAGAGATCTTTGATGTGCATTTAAAGAAAATAAAGCTTGATGATACAGTAGACAGAGATTTTCTTGCAAAACAAACGCCCGGATTCAGTGGTGCAGATATTGCCAATGTCTGTAACGAAGCCGCCCTTATTGCGGCAAGAAACAGCCATGAATCGGTAAACAAACAGGATTTCCTGGATGCTGTTGACAGAATCATCGGAGGTCTTGAAAAGAAAAATATGGCGATTAAGCCGTCTGAGAAAAAAAGAGTAGCATTCCATGAAGCAGGTCACGCGACAATCAGCTGGTTGGTAGAACATGCTTCACCGCTGTTAAAAGTAACAATTGTACCGAGAGGACGCTCTTTAGGAGCAGCTTGGTATCTTCCGGAAGAAAGACAGTTAACAACTACTGAGCAAATGCTCGACGAAATGTGTGCCACATTAGGAGGAAGAGCAGCAGAGCAGGTGATTTTTAATAATATTTCAACAGGTGCTCTTTCAGATCTGGAAACCGTGACCAAAAGAGCGCAGGCAATGGTTACCATCTACGGATTAAGCCCTACAATCGGTAATATTTCTTATTATGACAGTTCCGGGCAATCTGAATATAACTTCGGGAAACCGTATTCTGAATCTACCGCTTCAAAAATTGATGCAGAAATAAAAGCGATTATTGAAAATCAATACGAAAGAGCAGTGAGAATTCTAAGTGAAAATAAGGATAAACTGAATGCTTTGGCTAATAAGCTTTTAGAAAAAGAAGTAATTTTCCGTGAAGATCTTGAAGAGATCTTCGGGCAAAGAGCTTGGGATCCGGAATTAACAGAAAGACCGGTAACCAATACCATACCTTTACAGGAAAAGGTGGAAGAAGGAACAATTCAGGCTCCGGAAAGTCCGTCCCAGATTTAGATTCTTTATTTAACATAAAAATAAGCCCGGTTTTTTAAAAATACCGGGTTTTTTCATAATTTAAGGCTACATTTTTAGATTCTATTGTAATTAATTTTCTATTTTTGTATAAAGTTGACTAAAACCAAATAAGTTGAGTTTATTTAAAAAAATTGTAAGCAAACTTACCAATCAGCCTGAAGAAGAAGAAAAACAGAGCCTGGAAAAATTAGGAGATTCGCTGAAAAATGCAGATCTCGATTATAAGTTTGCCCAGTTGTTTACTCATTCCGGAGGCTTTTTCAATTACTGTGCCGATGAAGCTGAAGCACTACAGACTTTAAATCAAATTTTAAAAATAGAAGGCATCACCTCGGTTTTCTGCTGTGATAAAGATCTTCAGAGTTTTCTGAATGTAATCAAAATCCCACATTCGCAAGAACTTGTGGCTGCCAATGATGCAGCATTCATTACCTGTGAATATCTTATTGCCTATGATGGGAGAATTATGCTTTCTCATAATAATATTCTGCATTATCATTCTTCAAGGCTGCCTTCAAAAATCATTATCATGGCCAATGTGTCTCAGATTGTCAATAATCTGAACGATGCGATGGGAAAAATAAAACGTACCGGAAATATCAAAAATCTTACCTCCATCAGTGGAAATCATTCTAAGCTGGATACCGCAGCCAATAATAATACAAAACTTTTCTTGCTGCTGCTGGAAGATTAGCACTCATTCTAAATTTTAAATTTTGGACAAAAACCTTATTCAGAGAACCATTTCGGGAATTGTTTATATTGCAGTCATTTTCCTTTGTACAACGCCTTTCGGTACACAGCTGATTGATAAAATTTCTCCGGGGCTTGTTCCGCAACAGTACCTGTATTACGGGTTAATCACATTTTTTTTATTGATAGGAACCTGGGAATGTATCAAAATCATGAAATTTGGGAACGGTTATGAAAAATGGATTGTTCTGCCTATTGTTCTGTTTATTTTCTATACTTTTTCAAAAAGATATTTTTATCACGACTTTTATTTCAACTTCAGGCTGACAGAGATATTAGCGCTTTCTCTCGTTCTGATTGCTGTAATAACCCTTTTTAAATTTACCAGCGAACTTTATATGGATAGCGGAAAGCTCATTTTTACCGTAATCTATGTCGCATTACCTTTCTCATTTGCTTTAGGGCTTCCGAAATATTCTACTTACGACAATACGTTTTCTTATGAAGTGTTTTTTCTCTTTATCTTAATCTGGAGCAGTGATACTTTTGCCTATTTAACGGGTAAATTCTTCGGAAAACATAAAATGGCGCCTAAAATTTCTCCTAAAAAAACCTGGGAAGGTTATTTTGGCGGAGTGGTCTTAACATTAGTTTTAGCCTATTTTATCGAAAAGTATCAACATGACCTTCGCGGAAATTGGATGGCTGTAGGGTTTTTGGTGGCTGTATTTGCACCACTGGGAGATCTTGTAGAAAGCCAGCTGAAAAGAACTTTCGGCGCAAAAGACAGTGGAAACATCATTCCCGGACACGGGGGCGTATTAGATAGGTTAGACAGTTTTTTAATCTGTGTTCCTGTCGTATATTTGTACTTTATTTTAATTAAATTCATATAAACCTGTGAAACCGTTATGCTACATTAGCAGAAACAACGGAGCCTCACAAACAATAATTATTTATCTCCATGAAATTACATAAAGAATCGAAAGGGACCATCACAGTAGCAACACTGCTTTTTGCCGTTATTGCAGCGTTGGCCATCTATTTTCTTGAAATGTGGTCATTGTTGATCATTGTGCCCTTATTGGTGATCTACGGATTGGTATTTTGGTTTTTCCGAGTTCCAAATAGGGATATCTTAGATCATAAAGAAAATGTGATCGCTCCTGTCGACGGAAAAGTAGTGATGATCAAAGAAGTAGATGAAACTGAATTTTTAAAAGAAAAAGCCATTCAGGTTTCTATTTTTATGTCTCCGCTCAATGTTCACATCTGCAGATTTCCTGTGTCAGGTAATGTGATTTATAAAAAATACCACCCGGGAAAATATCTGGTTGCGTGGCACGAAAAATCTTCTACCGATAATGAAAGAACAACGGTTGCGGTAGAAAGTATGACGCACCATAAAGTCGTTTTCAGACAGATCGCGGGATATGTGGCGAGAAGAATTGTTTTCTATTGTAATGAAGGCGATGCTGCAAAAGCAGGGCATGAGTTCGGGTTTATCAAGTTCGGTTCACGAATGGATATATTTTTACCGCTCGATACAGAAATTATATGTAAAATAGGAGATAAAACAAAAGGAGGGATCGACGTTATCGCAAGAATGCAGGAATAAAATAATATTCAATCACCCATTTAATATAAAAAGACTGTCCGGAAGAACAGTCTTTTATTTTGTATGATAATAAAAATAATTTTTGTTTACTAATCAAAATTCTGAAGCTCTACCAGTTTATGATAGGTTCCACCCTTGGAAATAAGCTCCTGATGCGTTCCCTGTTCTACGATATCCCCTTTTTCCATCACCACGATCCAGTCTGCTTTCTGAATGGTTGAAAGGCGGTGTGCAATGACCAGCGAAGTTCTGTTTTCCATCATTTTTTCAAGTGCATCCTGCACAAATTTTTCAGATTCGGTATCCAAAGCAGAGGTTGCTTCATCCAAAATCATAATCGGTGGATTTTTAAGAACTGCTCGTGCGATAGAAACCCTCTGTTTTTGTCCGCCGGAAAGTTTTCCGCCATCATCTCCAATGTTGGTTTCGTAACCATTCGGAAGCTGGGTAATAAATAGATCTGCATTGGCAACTTTAGCCGCAGCAATCACTTCATCTCTCGTTGCTTCAGGTTTACCCATCAGAATATTGTTGTACACCGTGTCATTAAACAATACAGATTCCTGGGTGACCATTCCCAGAAGTTTTCGGTATTCTTTCAGTTTTAAATGTTTGATATCGGTGTTATCAATCATAATCTGACCTTCCGATACATCATAAAATCTTGCTAAAAGATTGGCAATCGTCGTTTTTCCGCTTCCGCTCTGTCCTACTAAAGCCACTGTTTTTCCTTTCGGAATGCTAAGGTTGAAATTTTTAAGAATCAGATTAGATTTGTCGTAATAAAAACCAATGTTTCTGAATTCAATTTTTTCCTGAAGGGTAGAAATTGCTACCGGTTCTGTAATTTCTTCAATTTTTACATCCGCATCCAAAATTTCCAACACTCTTTTTAGAGAGGCTTCCCCTTTCTGAACATTGGAAATGGAAGCCGATAAACTTTTTGCGGGAGGTAAAATCTGGAAGAACATTCCGAGAAATACCAGAAAATCAGCAGGTGATATACTGTGTTCTACGATGATCTGCTTTCCGCCGTACCATGCGATAATTAAAAAAGTAATAGACCCCAGAAATTCGCTCATCGGCGAAGCGAGTTCTTTTTTTCTTCCTAATCTTATCGAGCTGTTGATCCATTTTTGCATAGACTGCATAAAACGGTTGTCCATAATTTTTTCAGCACTGAAAATCTTGATCACTTTTGATGATTTCAATGTTTCGTCCACAATAGAAAAGATATTTCCCATCTCGTGCTGCGCTTCGTGAGAATCTTTTTTAAGGCTTTTTCCGATAAGAGCAATCATGGTTCCCATTACCGGTAAGACCAACAGTGAAAACAAGGTCATTTCAGGGCTCAGGAAAAATAAGGTAACCAATGTGCTGATCAGCATAAACGGAGCGTTAATCAGCTCAATCAGACTTCCTAAAATATTACCTTCTACCTCGCCCACATCATTTGACATACGTGACATCAGATCTCCTTTCCTGCTTTCTGTAAAAAAAGAAACCGGGAGAGAAAGTATTTTACGGTACATTGCGCCACGAAGGTCTTTTGTAACTCCTACACGGTAATTGATCAGCAAAAAAGAGCCAAAATATCTGAATGCATTTCTCAAAAGAAACATAAATGCAGTAATAATACAAAGCCATGCAAGTATTTTTAGTGACCCGTAATCGGTAACCAGGCTTTGTACGTAATAATTGGAATATTCTTTTAAGTAAGAGAAAACATCAACAATATTTCCGGAATAGACAGGAGCAGATTCATACTTTTCAGGTTTGATAGTGCCGAAAAGCATTCCCAATACGGGAAGGATCGTTCCTAAAGAAGCAATCTGAAATACGGAATACATAATATTGAAGAATAAACTTCCGTAGATGTATTTTTGATGCGGTCTTGCGAATTTCAGTATTTTTTTATATTCGTTCATTCAATGCAATTGGATAGCAAAATTAATATAAAATATAATGATATAACGATTTTAATTGAATTTTACTTTATCATTGTATTGAGGATTAAAGTTTTTGGGACTTAATTTTTCCAGCGTCTCTCCAAAATTATTAATGATCTGGGTGAGATTTTCAAAATTAACGACATTCACATCATCATTTACCTGATGATAATGTTTGATCTTACTCATATCTGCTGTGGAAATAGAATGGGCAATGATTTTTTTCTTTACAAAATTTACGTTATCTGACCTATAAAAAAGCTTTTCGGAAGCATAAGGATCCGGGTGAATTTTAAGACCGTTCACGGCATTTTCATTAAAAAGCTCATCAAGGTCAGAAAATTCGTCACCGGTGATGAAAACGGCATTTTTCCCAAACTCAGATTCTGTAGCCACCATTTCGAAATTAAAAAGCGCAGAAAGACGGGTGTACATTTTATCCAAATTTTTATCTTCAGAAATCGCTTTTGAGCCCAACATTCCTTTTTCTTCTCCATTAAATGCCATAAAAACCATTGAAAATTCCGGGGTTTTATTTTTAAAATAATCTGAAATTCCTACCAATGTGGTGATTCCGCTTGCATCATCATCGGCTCCGTTATAGATATTGTCCCCGCTTTTACTGCTGGTCCCTATGTGATCAAAATGCCCTGAAAAGCCCAGAAGCTTATCAGATTTGCCTTTTTTGACACCACAAACATTGTATACTGTTTTCCCTTTATAGTTAAATGGAACGAGATAAGAATTTCCCGTACAGTATTCCAGATTGTTTTCTTTAAAAAGCGTTGCGATATATTGAGCGGCGTTGTCATTCTCTGCGGTTCCTATTTCGCGGCCTTTCATTTCGTCTGATGCAAGTGTTGAGATAACGGTTTTTATTCTCTCAGCAGAAACTTCCTGAGCAAAAGAGAATGCTGAAAATAGGGATAAGATGAGGAATGCTGATTTTTTCATAGGTTTAATTTTTTTAATCTGTCGCAATGAAGGGATAAATATTACATCGCGCTGCAAATTTACGGCAATATTAAATATTTTACAGGTACCATATTCTCCTGGTCAGAGTAATATCTTATTTAAAATAAAAAACAGCTCCTAAAAGAAGCTGTTCTTACTCAAAAAATCATTGTAAGGCTATCGAAGTCTGTCTACAGATTTTACGAGCCTCTCGTCTTTTTTGATAAAAATATTTGCTAAAAGCAAACAGATTACCGCAACAGACGGGAAAATCGGCTCAATACCCTTCTCAGGAAAATCTATTCCTCCGGATAAGTTTTGCAGCCAAAACGCCAATATGCCAATCAACAAAACGTTTATAATAATGCTGATCGTATTCAGCATGATCTGTCTTTTTCTGTTTTTGAAGCTGAAAACACTAAAAGCTCCAGTTAAAACCAAAATAATTGATGAAACTTCTATGACCGGAAAATCTCCAAAAACGCTTACATCTTTTCCTGTAATAAAAAGGGAAGCTGCTGCTAAAACAGACAGCAAAATCCATATGGTTTGTATTCTCTGTAACATAGAATTCTAAATTCCCTGCAAAAATAACATAAATTTTGCACAATTCAAAAATAAGTGTAGATTTGCAATATACAATGTACTTGAAAACAAAAGTCACCGGACTTACTTTTCTTACTCACAATTAATTACAATTTTTACATAACATATGTTTAACATAGAAACGTTAAGGTCAAGATCCGTAACGGAACTTACTAAAATCTTAAAGGATTTGGGCGTTAAAGTAGCAAGAACCAGCAATGAGAACGATAAAATCTTTGCTATTCTTGATTTTCAGGCTTCTAACCCTAAAGTCACGAGAGATTACTTTAATTCAACAGAAACAGACACGACTCCTGAAGAAACTCCTGCCGATACTGTTGTAAAAGCTGCCGCTCCAAAAAAACCGGCACCCAAAAAAACACCGAAACCGAAACAGGTTCTTCCGTCTCAGGAAGAGAAACCGTCAGATAAAAAAGATGTTGCTGAAGAACCGAAAGCCACACTACCTGAACCTGAAATAAAACAGGACGAAGTAAAAGAACAGAATACAGAAAGAGCTTCTTCTAATGCGTCCAGACAAAAAAGAAAAAGAGTGCCTCCTACAGCTGATGCTGCTGAAAATCCGGCACAGGAAAAAACAGAAACCCGGCAAATTGAAGCTTCACAAGAAGCTCCGGTAAAGGAGGAACGGCAAAACAGGCCTCAAAATCAACCACCGGTTCAAAAAAATCAAAATCATCCTCAGCATTCTGGAAATTCCCAAAACAGAAACCAGAACAGCAGCAATCAACCTCCGCAGAATCAGAATGCAAATCAAAACCAGCATTCTAATCAGAACCAAAACCCTAATCAGAATCCTAACCAGAACCCTAATCAGAATCAAAACAGACATTCTGAAAGACAGGAAGAGCCTGAATCCAGAAAAGAATTTAATTTTGACGGATTAGTGAGCATCGAAGGGGTGTTAGAAATATTACCTGATAATTATGGATTCTTACGGTCTTCAGATTTCAGCTATATTTCTTCGCCGGATGATGTGTATGTATCAACCGCGCAAATCAGAAACTTTGGGTTAAAAACAGGAGATAACGTAAAGGGAATCGTACGATTGCCAAAAGAAGGAGAAAAATATTTTTCTTTATTAAAACCAATAGAAGTAAACGGGCGTGATCTTGCCTTTATCAAAGATCGTGTTTCTTTTGAATATCTGACTCCGCTTTTCCCGGAAGAAAAATTCAATCTTGCAGGAGACAATTCTACGATGTCTACCAGAATCGTGGATCTTTTTGCCCCGATCGGAAAAGGACAGCGCGCAATGATCGTAGCGCAGCCGAAAACCGGTAAAACCATGTTGCTGAAAGATATTGCCAATTCTATCGCGGCCAATCATCCGGAAGTCTATATGATGGTCCTTTTAATTGACGAACGTCCTGAAGAGGTGACCGATATGGAGAGAAGCGTGAATGCAGAAGTAATCGCATCCACCTTTGATGAGGCTGCAGACAAACATGTAAAAGTGGCTAATCTTGTATTGGCAAAAGCTCAGAGAATGGTAGAATGCGGACATGACGTTGTTATTTTGCTGGATTCTATTACAAGACTGGCAAGAGCATACAATACAGTAACTCCTGCTTCGGGTAAAGTTTTATCCGGAGGTGTGGACGCAAACGCACTTCATAAACCGAAAAGATTCTTCGGAGCCGCAAGAAAAATTGAAAACGGAGGCTCTTTAACAATTATCGCAACCGCTTTGATTGATACAGGTTCTAAAATGGATGAAGTGATTTTTGAAGAATTCAAGGGGACCGGAAATATGGAGCTTCAACTGGACAGAAAAATTGCCAACAGAAGAATTTATCCTGCCATTGATCTGGTTTCTTCCAGCACACGTAGAGATGATTTGCTTTTGGACGAGGTAACTTCTCAAAGAATGTGGATTTTAAGAAAGTATCTTTCTGAAATGAATCCTATTGAAGCCATGGAATTTGTCAATAAAAACATCCGGGGAACTTTGAATAATGAAGAGTTTCTGATGTCAATGAACAAATAAAATTATTAAACTATACAAAAAACCGCATTATTGCGGTTTTTTGCTTTTAGATATAGATGAACTATTTATCAGTTTACTTTATCAATGTTAAAGATTTATTAAAGTAATGTTCAATATTGGTTATTGGATTAATTATTGGCTAACTTTGAAATATAACATTTAAAAAATTAAAATTATGTCATTTACATTACCACAATTAGGATATTCTTATGATGCTCTTGAGCCTACGATCGATGCAAAAACGATGGAAATTCACCACACAAAACATCATCAGGCGTATATCGATAATTTAAACAAAGCAATTGAAGGTACAGATCTTGAAGGTTTGACCATCGAAGAAATCTGCAAAAACGGTGTTGAAAAACCAGCGGTAAGAAATAATGGAGGAGGGCATTTCAACCACTCATTATTCTGGGAAATTTTAACGCCGGGCGGAAGTAAAGAGCCTGTAGGAAGCGTAAAAGCAGCTATTGAAAACTATGGCGGCTTAGAAAAATTCAAAACTGATTTTTCTGAAGCTGCAAAGACAAGATTTGGTTCAGGATGGGCTTGGCTGATCAAAAATGAAGATGGATCGGTATCCGTAACGTCTACGCCTAATCAGGATAACCCGCTAATGCCTGTTGCAGATGCTAAAGGAACCCCGGTTTTAGGATTGGATGTTTGGGAGCATGCTTATTACTTAAACTATCAAAACAGAAGACCAGATTACGTTTCTGCATTTTTTGATGTCGTAAACTGGGATAAAGTAGAAGAGTTATTCAACAAATAATCTTTGAGGATATAAATAAAAAAAGGTTCAGAATTTCTGAACCTTTTTTGTTTTAATAATGAGTCAATAAAAAAACACCCAATCAATGAGTGCTTTTATTTATATTTATGGTTCTTTCTGCAAAATCACAAATGCCGGAAAGTGGTCACTGTAACCTCCGGTAAACTGATCACCGTTCCAGGATCTGAAAGGATAGCCTTTATAATTGCCTTCTTTATTAACCAAATAGGCAGGTGCAAAAACTTCCGCTTTAAAAACAGAATATTCTTTAGGATTTTTGTCTAAAACTAAATTTTTCGATACAATGATCTGATCAAAAAGATTACCGGAATCCTGATACGCCAAAGAAGCGATCCCATTTTTATATAAAGGATACATCAGGTTAAGATAAGGCGTTTCTTCATTAAGATCTTTTATATTTCCGGCAGCTTTGAGGTGCGTTTTCAAACTTGCACTTACAGGATCGTCATTAAAATCTCCCATTGCGAAAAGCTTTGTTGATGGATCTGCAGTTCGTATACTGTCCATCTGCTGTTTCAATAAAGCTGCTGCTGCATTTCTTTTAGGAAGAGATACGGCTTCACCTCCTCTTCTGGAAGGCCAGTGATTCATAAAGAAAGCGACTTTCTCGTTATCTAAAAATCCGGTCACCACCAGAATATCTCTTGTATACTCTCTTTTTCCGTTTTCGTCAAAAACCTTTAGTTCTTTTTTTAAAGAGTTCGTCACGGTGAATCTTCTTTTCTGATAAATGAGCGCTACATCAATCCCTCTGTAATCATAAGAATTATAATGAATAATCCCATAATCGTATTTTGCCAAAACAGGCTGTTTGATAAGATCCTGGATAACCTGTCTGTTTTCAACCTCAATAAGCCCCACCACCGCCGGAGCAGTTTTGGTATATTGAGCACCCAGTTCAGAAATTACTTTAGCTTCATTAGCCAGCTTAGCCTTATACACTTTGGTATTGTAGTTTTTGGCACTTGACGGCGTAAATTCTTCAGAACCGCTTTGGTATCTTATTGCTTTCTTACCTGCCAAAAGGTTATCACTCCACTGTCCTTCATATTTTTCTGCCTCCAGTAATTTGATCGAATCAAAAGGAATGCTTCTGTGAAAAGCCGGATTGGTCTTGTCTTTCGTACCATCTATATAATCTACTGAACGTATCGTATCCCAAAGGTTTTCAACATTCAGAAACCCTACAGCGGCAACCTTTTTTAGTTTTCCCTGTTGCGCAAAAGCCATTACCGAAAAAACGATGGCCAACAAACTTAAAAATTTCTTCATCTTAGAATATTAAAATTATTTAATCCGCAAATTTACTTTTTTTTAATTGATGCCATTTTAATTATTTGTAAATTTCTCATCTGATAATTTATATTTTTTTACGGAAGATTAATAAAATTTAACAATGTTAAGAAAAAATAATGTTAAAAAATTTTTAAAATGTAAAATTTGATTAAATTTGTGCCCCCTAAGTTTTTAACCTATTGAGAACGAAGGTAAAAAGTATTAAAAAAAGCATTTATACTCATGATTAAAAAACTATCATTAGTCTCTTTATTTACTTTGCTTCCTGCATCATTTTATTTTGCGCAGACTACCGTGTTTGCGTATCTTAAAGATGCGGAAGGAAAACCTGTTGAAAGGGCAGAAGTAGATCTGAAAGGGAACGACAATGACGTTACGGCAGACAAGATTGGATATTTTCAGCTTGTTGATCTGCAGCCGGGACATTATCAATTGGTCATCTCCAAACCGAATTACGAAACCAAAGTAATGGAGTTTGACGTTGCCAGTGAAGAAAAAAGAAAGGATTTGGGGGTTGTAACCCTATATTCCACTCTTACCAACGCAGATCAGGGTTTAGCGATTATTGACAGCGACGAAGATGATGATAACAGCAGTAGCAGCGGAAGCCAGTCTTCTACTGTAGGTTTGTTACAGTCTTCTATGGATGTTTTCAGCAGAATTGCCGCGTTTGACTTAGGTTTCTACTGGTTCAGACCAAGAGGAATTGATGGGAGAACAGGAGAATCTATGCTTAACGGAGTTTCGATGGTAAAATCAGACAATGGAAATGTAGATTTCAGCAACTGGGGTGGGCTTAACGAAATTACAAGATATCCAGAAATCTCTTCAAATCATTCACCCTCAGAATACGCTTTCGGAGGAAACAGCTCTGTAGTATATAAAAATACAAGAGCGAGTGAGTACAGAAAAGGATTTCAGTTTACCCAATCTTTAACAAACAGAAATTACAGAAACAGAACTTCTTTGCGATATAGCTCAGGAATGAGCAAAAGCGGATGGGCATTTACTGCAATGGGAGCCAGAAGATGGGCGGAAGAAGGTATTCAGGAAGGAACCTTCTATGACGCTTACGGTGCTTATCTTGGAATTGAGAAAAAGTTTAATGACAAACATACCATGACATTAAACCTTATCGGAGCTCCTTACAGAAGATCTACTGCAAGTCCGAGTACTCAGGAAGTATACGATTACAGAGGCGTACATTACAACTCGTATTGGGGATGGCAAGACGGAGAAAAAAGAAGCGAAAGGGTAAGAAGAGGTTTTCAGCCGCTTTTCCAGCTTCAGGATTTCTGGAAGATTAATAAAAACTCTAATTTGTGGACTTCCGCTTCCTATCAGTTTGGAAAAGATAAAGGTTCACGCTTAGACTGGAACGGAGTTTCAAACCCGTCTCCTGCTTATTACAGAAATTTACCCAGTTATTACGTGAACAGTATTATTTATAATTCTACCAATAATACACTTGATCCGGCTTTATACACTACTTTAACAGACGCTTACAATACAAGTTTACAAAGCTGGCAGAATGGAGATCCTAATGTTACCCAACTCAATTGGGGACAGATTTATGCCAATAACCAAAAAGCAGATGCGGTAGATCAGGCCGAAATGGGCCGTCTTTATGGGATTAGTGGAAAGAGATCAAAAATCTATCTGGTTGATGATGTAAGTGATGACAAAATTTTCAATGCTGCGACGCATTATACTTATAATTTTAACGACCGCACCAAATTTATATTAAACGTATCATATCAGAATTACAGATCTGAACTTTACCGTGAGGTAAAAGATCTTTTAGGCGGAGAATATGCTATTAATGTAGATCCTTTCAAAGAATCTGCAAAACCGGGATCTACAGGATTCTATAATACGCTCGATCCCAATATTCAGTTAAGAGAGGGCGATCGTATGACCTATAATTATATTCTGAGAAGACAGGAAGCAAAAGTAAACCCGGGATTGAAATTATCTACAGGTAATTTTGATATTTTTGTTTCTGCTTTGGCAGGATATTCTTCTTCAAACAGAGAAGGGCTTTTCAAACATTATTTATATGAAAATTCTTACGGTAAAACGAAAGATTACAATTTCTGGAATTATGGTTTAAAAGGCCAGATCGTGTATCGTATTAACGGAAGAAATTTCTTGGTGTATAATGGAGCCGTATTTAATCAGGCACCTTTCCTGGAAGATTTATTTATCAACCCAAGAGTAAATGGTCTGGTAAATCCTAATATCAGAAGTACGGTTTATACCGCAAATGACTTAAGCTATGTAATGAATACGCCATTTATCAAGATCAGAGCTACTGCATTTTTGGTGGATACTGAGAATGAAACCAACGTACAGAGATTCTTTGCAGATGGTATTCAGCTGAATAATACCAATCCTGACGGAACGGTTTCGCAAGTACAAAGTGCTTTTGTGACGCAGGTAATGTCTAATGTTGAGAAAAGAAACATGGGTGCAGAATTAGGGGTTGATGTAAAAATCCTTCCTACTTTATCTGTACAAGGTTTGGCAAGCTACGGTCAATATACATACCGTAATAATCCTGATGTATTCTTGGTTTCTGATGCTTCAGGAAGTAATGTTGCTTCTTTCGGAAAAGCATATATTAAAAATTATAAACAAGGAGGTACACCTCAGGAAGCATTCTCTTTAGGTCTTCGTTATAATAGTCCTAAATACTGGTGGATTGGCGCCAACTGGAACTACTTAGATAATAATTATCTGGATCCAGCTCCGGCTCTAAGAACAGAGAATTTTGTTCAGAATCCTTACTCAAGCACTCCATATATAGATCTTACAAACGAGCAGGTGCGTGATCTTCTGAAGCCTACGAAACTTCCGTCTGCATTTTTCTTTAATGCAAATGTTGGGAAGTCATTTGTATTCGGAAAGTATTATGTATTATTAACGGCTTCAGTGAATAATATCTTAGATAACAAACGATATATTACAGGTGGTTTTGAACAGACAAGAGAAACAAAAGCACCGGATTATGCTTTGGATTATAACAGCCCGGCTCCGTCTTTCGGTCCGAAATACTGGTATACACAAGGACGTTCTTACTTTATTAACTTACAATTCAGATTTTAATCAATAAAAAAAACAAAAAATGAATAATATCACAAACTTTTTTAAAACGGCATTTTTAGCAGTAGGTGTACTGTCTATCGTGTCATCTTGTGTGAAAAACGATGAGTGGGAAACTCCGCCAATCGCATGTTCAAATAAATTCGAAGCACCGACGATGACCATGGCTGCATTTGCTGCACAGGTTCCTTCCACAGGGTATAAACTGATCACTACAGATCAGATTTTTGACGGGTACATCGTTTCTTCTGACGAGCAGGGTAATTTTTACAAAACAATCTCTTTTCAGGATAAAACAGCTAATCCTACTGTAGGTCTACAGATTGAAGTAGACAAAGCAAGTAATTTTGCAGATTTCCCGGTGGGGGCTCATATTAGGATTAATGCAAAAGGCCTTCGTTTAGGATTAGACAGAGGTACCGTAAAATTAGGTTCTGAAGATCCTACTTTTGCGATTGGAAGAATTCCTCAAGCGCTTGTAGGAAGATATCTTTCAGGAGTTTGCGGTGGAAACGGACTGGATATTCAGACTTTGGTTCCGACTCCTATTGCTACATTGGCAGACGCGAAAAATCCTGCGCTTATTAACACTCTTGTTACGGTGCCGGATGTACAGTTTAATATCTCTGAAGTGTTCCCTACCCAAAAGAAATTTATTGATTATGATGCAGGTGGACAAGGTATAGATACCGATAGAAATATTGAAGATAAATTTGGTAATACAACGGTAATCAGAAACTCAGGATTCTTTAAAACAGGAGGTGAGCTTTTACCAAAAGGAAACGGAAACATTACATTCGTTGTAAGCAGATACAACACAACTTGGCAAATGTTAATCAGAAGTATTTCTGATATCAAGTTTACTGGGGCTAGAGTAGATGCTACTCCACCAAAAGGAGGTACGGCAATCGCATTTTCAGGATCTTTCCTTGAAAATTTTGAAAGCTATTCATTAACGCCTGCTAACTTAGAAGTTTATCCTAAATATGTAAATGACCCTGTTTTAGGAAACAGATACTGGCAATTGAAGACTTTCAATAATAACAAATATATTCAGCTTGGTGCTAATTCAGGATCAGGAAGTTATTTGACATATTTTGCCGTTCCTGTTGATTTTACAGCTGCAAATACACTAAAATTTGATGTGAATGTAGGTTTCTGGAATGGAAATGCTCTTAAAGTATATACAACAACCAATTATACTGCATTAGGAGATATTACAACAGCTACCAAAACAGATATTACTTCATCATTCGTGATTCCTACCACGCCGCTTTCAGGATATGGTATTTTAACACCAGCAGGAACATATACGATTCCGGCTGCACTTACCGGAAACGGATATATCTTGTTTGAATATTCAGGAGCCTCTACAAGTACTACCACTACAATACAGTTGGATAATATCCAGGTTCAATAATAATTTGATATAACGAATTATACTTACGAAAGGGCTGCTAATTGCAGTCCTTTCTTTATTGTTCAATTTGCAAATAGTATAATTAAGAGCATAGAATATGTAAATCCGAATGCATAAATTTGAAGTTAAATATGAGTATATTAATATGCTTAAATTAACAAACGAATGCCATTATTGATTAATTGGTTTTAAACATTAATGAAGTAAAATAAGGTATGAATAACTCTAAAAAATTTATTTTAATAATGCTAATTTTAACATTATATGGAGTTTACTTAATGAAATTTGAAAAGGCATCACCACCCAGTATAGAAATGCTTAAAAACGTTAAATATACTGTAGGTGAAATAACTTCACGGTATTATTATAGTAAAGGAGGCGCGTATGGATATGATTATAAATTTGAATATGAAAAAGGAATAGTGAGAGGTGCTCATCAAAACGGAAATTTTATTTCAGGTAGAAAATATTTAGTTGCATATGATTCCACGGATATAAGAAATGGGTATGTAATTCTTGATAAGTATGATATTACAGATTCGCTTTCTAAGTACCGCATTTATCCTACTTATACGATGTATCATGAAACATGGCCTTTGCAAAAAATACCATTTCAATATGATAAAAGTCGGATAGAGGATGAAATTATGCTTTGGATAGATAGATAAATAAAACCCACTGTTTACACAGTGGGCTTTTTTTATTTAATTTAAATTGCTTTCGTTTAAAAAGAAACCTCATTCACTTCTTTTCCCCTTTGAAAATTCATCGTTTTCTGACTTCCTTTATAAGCGATATTCACCAGATTGATCTGTTTTGGAAAAGCACTTAGCAATATGGTATTTTTAATTTTTAAACTGCTGATGTCAGAAACACCATCGGTCTCAAAATACACCCAAACTGTTTCTCCGCTTACCTGGCTCCCTGTAAAAGTGAGGGTTTTGGGAGAATTATCTACATACACATCAAAATTGTTGTTCACATACTTCTTGACTTCCGCTTCAAATCCTGCCGTGTTACGATTTATTTTAAGCGCGTCCGAAATATGGCTTGTGTTCATTTTTGTAGTAAATTTCAGGGTTTTACTTCCGTCAATATAGTCTACTTTCGTCATTGACGAATAAAAGTCGGCATTCATGAAGCTCATTAATGCAAATAGTGTTAAAACACCCGATATATATAAAAATTTTTTCATTTTAGTAATAATTTTACAATCAATGTAGTTGTTGTATGGCTCAAATATAGTGCCAATTAAAAGTTAACGTTCACCGAGTATTTTTCATAGAACGCTCTGATGTGCTCTACCGCTTCGTCGGCCGTATCTACCACACGGTAAAGGTCTAAATCTTTTTCAGAAATCATTCCTTCGTTCAGTAAAGTGGCCTTAAACCAGTCTAATAATCCACTCCAGAATTCGGAGCCTACCAATACAATAGGAAATCTTCCAATTTTGTTGGTTTGAATAAGCGTAATAGCTTCTGTGAGCTCATCTAAGGTTCCAAAACCACCGGGCATGACAATAAATCCCTGAGAATATTTTACAAACATTACTTTTCTCACAAAGAAATAATCAAAGCTCAGCGAATACATTTTGCTGATATAGGGATTAAAGTGCTGTTCGAAAGGGAGATCAATATTTAAACCGATCGACTTTCCTGCCGCGTTGAACGCTCCTTTGTTTCCCGCCTCCATAATTCCGGGACCACCGCCTGTGATGATTCCAAAGCCTATTTTTGTGATTTTCTCGGCAATTTCTACCGCCATGTTGTAATATTTACTGTCCGGCTGTAGCCTTGCCGAACCAAAAAGAGATACACAAGGCCCTATTTTTGCCATTTTTTCATAGCCATCTACAAATTCAGCCATGATTTTAAAAACCATCCAGCTGTCTTTGGTTACAATTTCGTCCCAGGTTTTTTGTCTGAAACTATTGTGTAAAATAGATTCATTAAGATCAATTTCGGGATTTTGTAAACTTTCATCCCTGCTTCCTTCTATTCCCATCGTGGTTTATTTAAAATATTTTTCGGCTTCTATTACAGATTCGGGTCTTCCAACATCGATCAGGATGCTGTGATGTAAAAAACCGTGGATTTTTTCAGTATGCATCAGATCGAGGTATTCTTCCATAATAGAAAATTTGCCGGTTCTTTTAATTTTATCAAAAATAACAGGATTAATACAGTGTACCCCACTGAATGCATATGCTTTAAAGCCTTTATTAAACTCTGCAAGTCTCTGTTCCCCCGTCTGCACATTCAGCCAGCCTCTCAGGACAAGATCGTCATTGAAAAGCAGTTTTCGGGAGCTGATTCTGTCTGAAACCGCTAATGTAGCAAAATCTTTACTTTCTTTATGATAATCAACTAAATGGTTGATATTGATATCCGTAAGAATATCTGCATTCATAATGAGAAAATCTTCTCCGTGATTCAGGAATTTTTTTGCAAAAATCAAACCTCCTCCCGTTTCCAGAAGTTCTTCAGATTCATTTGAGATTTCAATCTTGCAGTTAAAATTATCGTTTTTCTTTAAAAAATCAATAATCTGATCCCCGAAATGATGCACATTAATCACGAAATCTGTAATCCCAAAACGTTTAAGATACAGGATATTTCTTTCCAGTAAAGGAATTTCATTCACTTTAGCCAGAGCTTTCGGATGATGATCGGTAAAAGGTTTGAGCCGGGTTCCTTTTCCTGCCGCAAATAGTAATGCCTTCATAAAAATATGAGTTATAATTAATTGGTAATGAGCAATTTAGTTTTTAAGCAGAAATAATAATGGAGCAAAATATTATTTATTGCACATTACTGATTACTTATAATTAAGTTGATGCTGCTCATCATGATGAAGGCTTACTTCTACTTGATCGCCATATTTTTCTTCAATGAAATGCGCAATTTTTATGGCTGAATAAACCGATCTGTGTTGTCCTCCTGTACAGCCGAAGTTGATCTGAAGATTTTCAAAACCCCGCCCTAAATAATTGTCGATATTGATGGAAATCATGCTTTTTACCAGCTCTAAAAACTTGGGCATATCAGTTCTGGTTTCAAGATATTCCTGAACGCCGATGTCGTTTCCGGTCTGGATTTTATATTCTTCCACTCTTCCCGGATTTAAAATTCCGCGGCAGTCGAAGGTAAATCCGCCTCCGTTCCCGGTTTCATCTTTGGGGATTCCTCCTTTTTTATACGAAAAGCTGTGTATGTCGATGTGTAGCATTGTATTTATTTTTAAACTTTAAATCTTAATGGTTCAAAATTTTTTTAATTTTATTTTTTGTTTCCTCAGTATTTAATTGTCTAATCACATGTATTAATTCCGGATAATCATTCATATTTTCCCAGCTTTCCGAGAAATGAGTAATGTTTTCAATGCCCATTTCCAGACTTGAAATGAAATGCTGCTTTTTCTGGATCAGCCCACGAAAGCCATATGCACCCAAAACCTGCAGATATCTCATCATCAAAATAGGCATCACCGAATTTTTTAGCTGAATTCTGGTTTCTTCATTTTTAAACTGTGAAATATAGAAATCTAACATCTCATTTTTAAAATCTTCAGGAAAGTTGGCTTTAGCCTGAAATAAAAATGAAATTACATCATACATTAATGGGCCGTGCATTGCCGACTGATAATCTATAAAGGAAACTTCATCTTTTTCATTTACCATGATATTTCTCGATTGAAAATCGCGGATCATCAAGCCTTTAGGCTGCAGACTTTCAATGAGAAAGACTATATTTTTAAATTCTTTAAGTAAGCTGGATTTATGATATTCCATTTCCAGGACATCTGCCAGGAAATTTTTAAAATAATACAGATCGTGCATAACCGGAAGCTCATTATAGCTTTCATATTCAAAAGTCTTCTGATAATCTATTTTTCCGTCTGTTTTGGTTTGCAGCTGAAATAGTTTTTCTAACGTCTGTTTTACCAAAGATTTAACCTTTCCAGATACGCCTTCTTTTGAGATGGTTTCTGAAAGGGTCTGTTTGCCCAAAAATTCCTGAATATACCATTGTCGGTCTTCAGAAATACTGTAAATGTGAGGGGTGTTAAGATATAAGCCTGAAAAAACTTCAGAAAAATAGAGGAAACTTTTATTTTCGCGAATATTTTCGTTGTAGGTCATGATGTAATTTTCATTTTCGGTTTTCACCAAAAAATTCACTCTTGCGGAACCGCTTTGAGCTAAAGGAATACATTCTGTGGATTTTTTACCAAGCTGGCTTTCAAAAAATCTTTTTGCGTTTTCGGAAGTCATAATCTGTTCACAAATATACTACTTTACGTCCTAATTTTTATCTTTGCAATATGCTAAAGGACTTTAAACCTGTTTTAGGAATTCTGCTCAGATTTATCATCATTTATCTGGTGTTGCTTTTTGCATACCAGTTTTATCTGAACAGTTTTAAAGCACAAGGTTTAGACCATTACTCAAGGATGATTGCAGAACAGGTCAGGTTTATTCAGAGTAAACTGGGTATTGCTACTCAGCTGTATGACGATGTTGCCAAAGAGCAGGTCTGGTTTTATGTAAAGCAAAAATATGTCACGAGAATGGTAGAAGGCTGTAATGCCGTTTCGGTAATGATTTTGTTTTTATCTTTTGTTTTTGCATTTTATAAAGGCTCGAAAACCTTTATTTTTGCACTTGCAGGGCTTCTTATTCTTTATCTGATGAATGTAGCAAGGATTATGGGATTAAACATCGTTACAAGAGATTATCCTCAGTATAATAAAATGTCTCATGATTATCTTTTTCCGGCAGTGATTTATGGAACAGTTGTAGTTCTCTGGTTGGTCTGGATCAAATTTTTCGCATTAAAACATGAAAATTCTTAATTGGTTTTTGATTCTTGCCGGTATTTTAGCGCTATTCTGTGTAAGAATGCTTGAAGATCAGATTTTTTATGATCCTTTTCTTTCTTATTTTCATGAGGCTAACAAAAACCTCACTTTTCCGGATTTTGATTGGGGAAGGCTCATTGCAGGACATTTTTTCAGGTTTATTCTAAATCTTATTTTTTCCTGCGTAATTATTCATTTTTTGTTTAAAAATAAAACGTGGACATTGCAGGGAGCGGTTTTAATCACCTTAGTGTTTTTTATTACTTTTCCTATCTATTTATACTGCATTGCTGACCGATTCGAAACGGGATATCTTTTCTCTTTTTATATGAGAAGATTTGTGATTCAACCCTTGATTTTACTTCTGATTATCCCTTTGTTTTATTACAGGCAGAAGATCGTACAGAAACCGGATTAAGATTTTTAATTATTCCTCCGCAGTGTGCTTATCTACGCGGGTTACATTTTCCGGAGTCCAGGTTACTCTCTTTACAAAGTCTTTTTCGCGTACAGGGCAATCTGCAATTTGGCAGATCGGGCAGGAGATCGGTTTGCAGTCATCCATATGAAAATTAAATTCAATGCTTCTCTTCATATTGCTGGCTAAAAGAAGAATGACATTTTCCATTTCATTGTGAGCTTCCCGAAGGCTGTAGTACCAAGGCAAAGTAATATGGGCGTCAATATGAAGTGATGCGCCAAACTGCTGGATTTTCATGTTGTGAACATCAATCCATTCTGTTTTTCTGTTTTTTTCAAGGAGATCAATGATGCTGTTCAGCAATTTCGGGTCCTGCTCATCCATAATTCCGCTCAGCGATTTCCGGACGATTTTATAGCCTACCACAATGATGTATCCTCCGAAAAGAAGTGCAACCACAGAATCTATCCAGTAAATTTTAGTAAAATATACAATGATTAAACTGATTACTACGCCTAATGTCGTGATGGTATCCGACTGAAGATGCTTTCCTGAAGAAATTAAAACCAGAGAATTTTCTTTTTTTCCTTTTTTTATCGAAATATATCCTAGAAAATAATTGACAATTGCCGTTGCCGCAATAATGGCAATTCCCCAATCAAGCTGGTTCAGAATTTTTCCGGTAAGTAAACTGTTGATTCCCTCGTAGATGATCATAATCCCCGCAATGGCAATTAACGCACCCTCGATTCCCGAAGTGACAAACTCTACTTTTCCGTGTCCGTAAGGATGGTCTTCATCTTTTGGTTTTGAGGCTAAGTATAAGGAATAAAGGCCCATAAAAGCACTGATGACATTTACGATACTTTCCATGGCATCAGAAAATACAGCATCGGAATTTGTAAGCTTCCACGCGATAATTTTCCCGATGAAAAGGAGCACTCCAAAAACAGCGATCATTTTCTGGAATCCTATTTTATCTTTGCGGAGGTTGTTTGTACTGTTCATAGTTTGATAAAAAAAAGAATCTCTGTTGGAGACTCTTTTTATTTTTGTTAGTTTATACTAAGTTGTGGGCTACCAAGTATTCTGCAATCTGTACTGCGTTGGTTGCAGCGCCTTTCCGCAGATTATCTGCCACAATCCAGAGATTGAGTGTTTTGGGCTGTGAGAGGTCTCGCCGGATTCTTCCGACGAAAACGTCATCTTTGCCTTCCGCAAACAGCGGCATCGGATACTCATTATTTTTCACATTATCCATAACGACTACACCCGGTGTTTCAGATAAGATTTTTCTTACTTCATCAAGATCAAATTCATTTTCAAATTCGATATTTACACTTTCAGAATGCCCTCCCTGTACAGGAACTCTTACTGCAGTCGCTGTCAGATTGAAGGAGTCGTCGCCTAAAATCTTTTTAGGTTCTTTCATCAGTTTTATTTCTTCCTTCGTATAATCATCATCAGAAAATACATCGCAATGAGGCAATGCATTTTTAAAAATTTGATAAGGATATACTTTTTCTACAGAATTGTTGCCACTTATTTCAGCATTTAACTGATCTACAGCCGCTTTACCGGTACCGGTTACAGACTGGTAGGTAGAAACAATCACTCTTTTCAGGTCGTATTTTTTATTCAGCGGGCTCAAAACCATCACGAGCTGAATGGTAGAGCAATTCGGGTTGGCAATAATTTTATCGTCTTTCGTTAAAACATCGGCATTGATTTCTGGAACGACCAGCTTCTTATCGGGGTCCATTCTCCATGCGGAAGAATTATCAATTACCGTTGTTCCGGCCGCTGCAAATTTTGGGGCAAATTCTAATGAAGTGGTTCCTCCTGCAGAAAAAATAGCAATATCTGGTCTGGCTGCAATCGCTTCTGCCATACTTACTATTGTATATTCTGTATCTTTATATTTGATTTTCTTTCCGACAGATCTTTCTGATGCTACAGGAATTAATTCTGTAACCGGGAAATTTCTTTCTTCGAGAATTTTAAGCATAACCTGCCCAACCATTCCGGTTGATCCTATTACCGCTACTTTCATGGGGTTATTTAAATAGATTAAAAATCTGTTGATTATGTTTTAAATGGCTGATGATATTCAATTATCCTCCAAACAATCTTTTCCACTGGAATGCCCAGAGTACTAATGCAACCGCGATCAATGCCATGATGACCCAGCTCATATTTAATTTTTCGTTGGTTTTGAATTTTTTATTGACAATGGTTAATAATATTGCTGCAATAATCATTGCGGTAGGATGTTCAACATAGGTGTTTCGCAAAATAGAATCTTTCATTAACATTCCCGATTCTTTTGCGGCTTTAAACCCCGGAGAAAAAAAGAATAACATGATTAATCCAATCACTGCTTGCGTATGAAAGAAAATCATGGTAAAAAGGGAAGATTTTCTTAAAAATTTTGAAATTTTGCCTGAATATCCAAACATGGTCATCAAGAGTGCAACGATGAAAACAGCAATTGCAAGCAATATCAAGTAAGCAAAACCACGGTGCGCCTGAAGCATAATGTTGAAATCCATAAATAGTATTTTTTAGTTAGCTGCAAATATAAAAAAATCCCGGCTATAAAGCCGGGATTTGGTAGTATATAAAATCTAAATTCTTAGAAGTTAAATGACAATGTTGCAGACCATGTTCTACCATAACCGAAATAAACTTGGTTTTGTTGGCTTACTCCATTCCAGTTTCCTGCTGATTGATATAATGCGTAGTTTGCTGCTGTCGAAGCAATTGTACCACCATTAATATCTGCATATTCTTGTGCTGAAAGGTTAGCATGAGTATTGGTATTAGATTCTGCTATATAAGCCTTATCTAATAAGTTATATACATTACCTCTTAATGTGAAGAATTGATTAGGGTTTTTTAATTTAATTTTAAATGAAATTCCTAAGTCAACTAATCCATATGTTGGAAGTTCTAATGCCCCTTTGTTGCCTGCAGCTTGATTTGAAAAGTTAAGAAGGTTTAAGTTTGCATAGAGATTCTTAACACCTCTATAAGTTCCATCAAATGAGAACCAATCTGTTGGTTTGATTTTAAAACCGGCTGCTAAACTAGATTGAGCTGCACCTCCAACTTTTACTTTATCTAAGTATAATGTTTGAGCATCTGCACCAATTTGTTCATTGGTTTCGGTGAAAAGATTTCCTTGCGCGTTTCCTTTGTAATACCAATCGCCAACAGAAACCATTCCAAATAAACTTACCATTTTATGTACATTGGCAGTTACTTCTAATTCAGCACCTTGGTGAATTTCAGTGATCCCCTGAATATTTGCATATGCATTTGAGATGCTATTATTTGTAGCAGGATTGTTATCCGGATCTACTGTAAGGCCTCCTCTTCTTAAAAATCTATCCTTCCATTCTGTTCTGTAAAGGTTAAGATTTGCATTAAAGATTCCTGAACGGAAACCATACCCTACTTCAACTCCGAAGATTTTTTCGTTTGTTAAATTAGGATTAAGATAGTTTTTATTGTTTGGATATACTGCGTTTAAGAATGGCTGCTTAGAATAATATCCAACATTTGCAAAAACATTATGATGATCATCAATATTATAGTTTGCGCCTGCTTTCACATTATAACCTAAAATATTTTTAAATCCTGTTTCTGTATATAAAGCAGGGTTTGTTGCTGTAGGCTGAATAATAGGAGCGTTTGGTGCAGTAGAAGCTGCAAAACCTGCCTTCGTCCCATTTAATAATGTTACACCATCAATAATAAAATGATCAATTCTCTGAAATGATTGATTAGAAACAGCACCAGAAACAAATGCAGATAATTTATCGTTAGAATATTCTAACTGTCCAAAACCTCCATACCATAAAACTTCTCCATCATTATTATAAGCGACCATGTCTTCTTCATTGTTCAGCTTTCCTCCGAAAGGATTCCAGCTTGGATTTGTAGAAAATGAATTTGAAATGATTCTTGGAGTAGCAGTATAAACGTTTCCAGGAGCAGTATAAAAATTCTGATTGGTATTGTCTTTATATCCAGATGCACCATATAAATCAGAGATTACCTGATAATGGTATCCATAATAATATCTGTCATCTGTACCAATAGTAAAGTTTAAATTGTCATTTATTTTGTGGTTGAAACTGATAATTGCTCCGAACCAGTTATGCGAATTAATAGATGATCTTCTTACTAATGTATTTCCTGCTGCGGCTGTATTTACATTTACACCAGCATTTGCAGCATATATTGCGTCGTAATCTATCTGTCCTGTCGGTGTTACAAATCCTGAAACAAATTTTCCTCCAACTCTACCCAAATCTCCTGTTCCTCCACCTCTTCCGAAAGAACCATAGAAAACAGAGTTTAATTTAGATTTCTCACTCATATTCCAGTCCCAGTTAAGAGACATTACAGGTTTGTGATAATAGTTTATTCTATTAGAAACTACTTCTCCATTTCTATAACCCCAATCTGCATTGTATCTTCTGTCAGGAGTACCATCATTGTCCTCATTGTATTTGATGTAATTTTGAATAGAAGAATAGGTTGATCTTTGATTATGCCATTGTGGAGCACCAGTAATGGTAAATTGGAAATCATGTTTTCCTCCAGGTTTGTTATATCCTAAAGCAAAATAGTAATTGTAACCTTCAAATTGTGTTCCGTCAGCATACATTGAACCTGCCGTTCTACTCATTAAGAATGAGCTCGACCACCCTTTTGCGCTTTTCCCGGTATTGTATGCAAATAAAGTTTTTACATAATCGTCATTACCAAGGCCTAGAGAAACGATTCCGCCTTGTTTTTTATCTGCTGCTCTTGTTAAAACGTTAATAGTTCCTCCAACAGAAGCAATAGCCAATTTTGATGAACCCAGACCTCGTTGTACCTGCATTGCAGAAGTTACGTCAGAAAGACCGGCCCAGTTTGACCAATAAACAGCGCCATTTTCCATATCATTTACAGGAACTCCGTTTACCATAACGGCAATGTTTTCCTGTGCGAAACCTCTGATGTTAATTTTAGAATCTCCAAAACCACCACCTGCTTTTGTAGCGTATACTGAAGGCGTTGTATTTAGGATTTCAGGAAATTCCTGGTTTCCTAATCTTTCAACAATCTGAGCTTCTTTAATTGTTGAAACGGCAACCGGTGTTTTTCTATCTTTGGCGATATCGGCAACACCTGTAAGTACAACCTGCTCGATGTCTTTTGACCTTGTGTCAACAGTATCTTTAACTTGTTGTGCATAATAAACACTAGCTGTAGAAAGTGAGATAATCACAGTTAGCATTGATTTGTTGATTAATTTCATAATCGTAAGTAATAGTTAGATTTAAATTTTATGCAAAATTCGGCAAATAAATTTTAACTCTTATTAACTAAACGTTAATTTTTAATCAATCTTAATAACAGTTAATGCGCTGTAATACAGACAATTGTACAATATTTGGATTTTTAGCTGAAAAAAATCATATTATTTAATTTTTAACAAATGGCACTTGTTTTTATTAAATATATAATCTTTATTTTACCGCCTTAAGACTTAGATCAATATTTTCTGCTGAGTGGGTTAAGGCTCCTGCTGAAATATAAGTTACTCCAGTAGCAGCGATTTCTTTAAGCTGATCTCTTGTAATGCCTCCCGAAGCTTCGCTTTCACAAGTGCCGTTAATCATAATAACCGCTTTTTTCATGGTTTCCACATCCATATTATCCAGCATGATCCGGTCTACTTTGGCTTTGATAGCTTCCTGCACTTCTTCAAGGTTTCTGGTCTCAACTTCAATTTTCAGTTTCTTTTTTGATTTCTTCACGTACTCTTTTGCCATTTTCACGGCATTTATAATGCTTCCATTGTAATCAATATGGTTGTCTTTCAGCATGATCATATCGTATAAACCATATCGGTGATTGGTCCCGCCGCCGATGGCGACAGCCCATTTTTCACAAACCCTGAAATTGGGCGTCGTTTTCCGGGTGTCTAAAAGCCTGGTTTTTGATCCGATCAATCTTGAATCCCATTCGTGCGTCATGGTTGCAATGCCGCTCATTCGCTGCATACAATTGAGAACCAGTCTTTCTGTTGAAAGAATTGATCTTGCGCTCCCTGTTACGATAAATGCAACGTCGCCCACTTTTGCCGTTTCGCCGTCTTTGATGAATCGTTCAATTTCCAGATTTTTATCAAAAGTTTTAAAAATCATTTCAGCGAGTTCTACACCGGCAAGAATACAGTTTTGCTTTACGAGAAGCTTTGCACTTTGAGTAAGATCCTTCGGAATGGTAGAAAGAGTAGAATGATCTCCATCCTGAATGTCTTCTTCCAAAGCATTTTTGATGAATTGCTTTAGTACTTTATCGGTTGCGTAACCTGGTCTTTTCATGTTGAATGATAATTATGCGTGAACTAAATCTTTATTATAAAATGCCCCTTTATTTTCGGTCATTTCCATCGATTGAATGATGATGAGGTGGGCAACGGTAGTCAGGTTTCTAAGCTCTGACAATTGTGGTGACAAAATAGAGTAGCGGTAGATTTCATCTACGGCTGCCGCGATTTCTGCATGTTTCTGTAAAGCCATTTTTAAACGTCTGTTGCTTCTTACAATCCCCACGAGATCACTCATCATCTCCTGCAGCTGTTTTCTGAGATAAGAAACGATCACCATTTCATCAATGATCTTCATGCCTTCTTCATTCCATTCCGGAACGGCTTTAAGATCGTCAAAATCGAAATTATTTTCTTTTAACAGTTCCACGGTTTTTATGGCTGCATTGTGCCCGAAAACCAAGCCTTCCAGCAAAGAATTGGAAGCCAGCCGGTTAGCTCCATGTAAGCCGGAATTGGTACATTCTCCTACGGCAAACAAATTATTGATAGACGATTGCCCGTCTTTATCCACTTCAATCCCGCCCATCAGATAATGACATGCAGGAACCACGGGAATGAGCTGTGTAAAAGGGTCAATTCCTTCATTCGTACATTTTTTATAAATATTAGGGAAATGTTCGAGAAATTTCTCATGATCCATTTTGCGGCAATCTAAACCGACAAATTCATCACCGGTGATTTTCATTTCTGCATCAATAGCTCTTGCGACAATATCTCTGGAGGCTAATTCTTCCCGCTCGTCGTATTTCTGCATGAATTTTTCCCCCTTTTTGGTTCTCAATTTAGCGCCGTCACCACGCACCGCCTCGGAAATCAGAAACAGCATTCCGTCGAGTTTGCTGTATAACGCAGTCGGATGGAACTGATAATACTGCATATTGGTTACTTTGCCTTTTGCACGGGCTACGAAAGCAATTCCGTCTCCTGTAGCAATAGTAGGATTGGTGGTGTTTTTATACACGTGTCCTGCACCTCCTGTTGCAGCCAAAGTAATTTTTGAAGTAATTTTTTTTATGGTTTTTGATTTTTCATCCAAAATATAGGCACCATAGCAATTGATCTCACCTTCATTCAGCTCTTTTCCTGGAACGTGGTGCTGCGTAATGATGTCTATTACATAATGATGATCAAGAATCTCTATATTCGGGCTGTTTTTTGCGGTCTCCAATAGAGCTCGTTCAATCTCAAAACCGGTAATGTCTTTGTGGTGTACAATTCTGTTTTCGGTATGGCCGCCTTCACGACCCAAAGCAAATTCGCCGTTTTTCTTGTCAAAATTGGCTCCCCATTCTACAATTTCATTAAACCTTACCGGTGCTTCCCTTACGACCATTTCTACCACATCGCGCTTATTTTCGCCGTCTCCGGCGCGCATTGTATCTTCTATATGCTTGTCAAAATTATCATTTTTAGAATCTGTGACCACTGCCAAACCGCCTTGAGCATATTTGGTATTGCTCTCATCTTCATCAGATTTTGTGACAATGATTATTTTGGCATCGGGGAACTGTTCGGAAACTTTAATGGCATAAGAAAGTCCGGAAATTCCGGAACCGATCACTAATACATCCGCTTTTATCATATTTTTTCTTTAAGACAGACTGTCTGCATGGTTACATAAATTTAAACAATTTTTCATTTGGTTTCCTTACTTTTTTCATATGCTGAAAGGCATCTTCTTGAGAACGGTAACCTAAAGCCAGTGTAACCGTTACTTTTTCTTTGGTAGGATCAATTTCTAAAATTTCTTCAATCAGATCTTGCCGGAAACCTTCCATAGGACAGGTGTCTACATTTTCTATGGCTGCTGCAAACATCAGATTGGCCAAAACAATGTAGGACTGCTTTTCTGCCCAATTAAAAATTTCATCCTGTGTTTTTTGTGTAATGTGCTGACTGATGCTTTTTTTAAAAGGATCCAGGTTTTCCACCGGGATATCTCTGACTTCTGAAATGTGGCTGAAGTATCCTAGAATATAATTTTCTTCTATATCTTTTTTAGAAATGATAGCGATAAGATGGGAGCATGTAGAAATTTGTGACGGATTGTAAAAAGCAGGGATCAGTTTTTCTTTCATCTCTTTGCTTTGTATCACCAGAATTTTATAAGGCTGTAAACCCAGAGAACTTGCCGCCAGTTTTCCGGACTCAAGGATGTTGAGAAGGGTATCCTGCGGAATGATCATTTCGGGGTTGAATTTTTTTACAGAATATCTTCTGCTTAAAGCTTCCAAATAATTCATAAAGACAAATTTAAGAATTGAATGCGAATAATGCCGATTTTATGCTGAAATATGCATTTTTAAATTTTTAAACGTAAAAAAACCGCTTCTTTAAAAGAAACGGTTTTCGTAATCAATTGTTATATTGATAGAATTACTCTCTGTTTTTCACCATGATCCATCCGGAGAATTTTACGGGGGTCCTGTTCTTGTTGTTTTCACTCCAGGTTACGGCGTACCAGTAGCTTCCGGTAGGCACTTTTCTTCCGTTGGCCGTTCCGTCCCATTTGTAGTGGTTTGCTTTCGTTCCTTCATAAATTTTAGCACCATACCGGTCGAAAATGGTAAACGAAAGATCAATTTTATCCATTAAGGCAGAATAGTCGATCACATCATTCAGTCCGTCACCATTTGGCGTAATTACATTGATGAGGTTAGGTACCGTGACAGTTACTTCAATAGGCTCACAGTTATAAGCATCTTTAATATAAACTTGATGGGTTCCCCGTACAATATTTGAAAATACATTTGATTCCTGCCAGTTAACATTATCCATAGAATATTGATAAGCGGGAGTTCCTCCGTTTGCGGTTACGGCAATGCTGTTATTTTCAATATAGATGTTTGTGATTACCGGTTGTTCTGAAGGATAAACTTTTACAGATTGTTTTGTAATACAGTCACCTGTTTTCAGTTTTACCCAATAGGTTCCTACTCCCACATTGGAAATAGATGATGTCGTTGCTCCGGTGCTCCATTCATAAGAAGCAAATCCGGTACCTGCGTCTAAAGTCGTTCTGTCTTCCATACAGATTGTTTTGTCTTTTAAAACAGTAGAATATACAGGCGCAAAAACGATTAATGTTACTTTTGCAACTGCATAACATCCGTTCCCGTCAGTCACTTTTACATATACAACGCCATTGGGAGCAATATAGGCAGAAGGTGTGGTAATCTCGTTGGTAGCGTTTACGGCATCTGTCAGTGACGGATAGTATTTTTTTGTTGTTCCTAATTGTGATGTAACCGTGGCAACAGTTAGATTAAATGATCCTGTCGAAGGATTCGCCTCTATAAAACAGGTTCTCAGAATAGCATCATTCACTACCACAACAGGATAAATATTCAGTGTAATCTGTGCATTATCTACACAGCCTTGCGGAGTGGTCACTTTTACAAACACGGTTGTTCCTGCTGCTGCAGGATAATTTGTAAAATTGGTAATCTGATTGGTTCCCGCATTTAAATCCGCCAGAGAAGGATAATATTCTTTTGTAACTCCCGGTACAGAGGTTACAGCGGCATTATTTAAATTAAAATATCCCACCCCTGCATTATTGTTGTTGCAAGCGGTCAAACTGGCGTCATCCGCAGAAAAAGGAGTAGGGTTCAAGATAATTCTCGCGTCACCATTATCACATAAAGTTGAAGATGGATCTTTAATTACCACGGTAATAGTTGTATTTCCGGTATACTGGAAGTTGCTAGGATTGGCAATAGGCGTTGAATTTCCCAATACATAATACGTGATAATATAATTGCTTGGAATATTTACAAACTGCGAAGCATACGAAGTTAAATTTACAAAACCATTACCGGTAGAAGGATTGACACATACAAATGGCGTGACTGTATTTTGTAGAATAGGAACCTTATCGATAAAGATTTTAGCGTTTTTGATAGAATGTCTTGCACTTGCGGCTCCTGTTCCTGCCGAAAAACCGAAATAGCCCTGCGTCATCCCGATGGCACCTCCGGAAGGCGCAAAAGATTGGTCTACAATCTGTACGCCGTCAATTCTGATTTTAATGATCCAGTTGGTAGGATTGGTAGGATCTGTCTCACCATTTACTTCAACATGCTTATAGGTACCGCCTACAAATGGTTGTGTAGAATTCAGGTCTGCAGAATGAAAAGTGCTTCCAGCCGTCATATTGTACTCTACATTGGGATTTGTTGCAGGAACGCTGTTGGTGCCGTATAAAACATGTACTTTGCTCATCTGTCCTTCAGTCGTATTATTGAAAATATCAAAAGCAACCATCAATCCGTTGGCATTGGCCGGAATTCCCAATCCGCCTCCTGTGGTGAATGCGGTGGGTGGATTTGAGAGATACCAAAACGTCAAGCCATCACCTCTTCCATAGGTAGGAGTTCCGTTTCCGTCTATTCTGAAATCAAATTCCACTTTCCACTTATCGCAGAATTTAAGATTAATTGGGTTTGAAAGTTTAATGGCACCAAACTGTGAAGTCTGATCCGGAGTGATCTGTACAAAATCACCGTTTACAATGGTGGAGGGTACGATATCCCATCCCGCAGTGACAACAGGATTTCCTGTAAGCTGATACGTTTGCGCAGAAGTATTCTGAGAAAAAAACGATAAAATAATTAAAAAGCAAAACAGTAGTATTCTTTTCATTTTAATAAAGTTGTTTAATTTGAGTTTTCAATGGCGTTTAAATAATTTTCAATAAATAGATTATTAAAGGATAAATTTCATTAAATAGTATTGATTAATTTTTTTTACAATAAAAATCACTCCGTAAAAGGAGTGATTTCAGTTTTATTCTCTGTTTTTTACAAGTACCCAGCCGTTGTAGTTTGTTTGGGTGTTGTTTTTGTCATTTTCTGTCCAGGAGATTGTATACCAATAGGTTCCTGTCGGTATTTTTTTTCCGCCTGAAGTTCCGTCCCATTTGAAATTTCTGATCTTATCGGCTTCATATTTTTTATTGCCATACCGGTCATATACAATAAAAACCAAATCTTTTTTATACGCTAAAGCCGTATAATCTATACCGTCGTTGATATTATCTCCGTTCGGAGTGATTACATTTAAAAGATTCGGAACGGTGATCTGAATTTCAATCGGTTCACAGTCATAAAAATCTTTAAGGAAAATTTTATTTTCACCTCTCGGAAGACCTGTGAAAATATTCGAGGTTTGCCATGTTGTACCGTTTAAAGAGTATTGGTAAGGCGCTGTTCCTCCGGAAGCATTCACGGTAATCGTGTTATTCGTAATGTCAATACTCGATATCACCGGGCTTGTAGAAGCACTTACTTTTACAACCTGTGTAGTAATACAGGTTCCTGTTTTTAGCTGTACCCAATATAATCCTACAGGAACGCCCTGTATAGATGATGTTGTTGCTCCGGTGCTCCACAAATATCCGTCAAAACCGGGTCCTGCGTCTAAAGTTGTGCGGTCGTCTATACAGATGATTTTATCTTTTAATATTGAAGATTTTACAGGCGGTAAAACTTTAAGCGTAATTTTTGTAATCACAAAACAGGAATTGGTTCCTGTAACCCTTACAAAAACATCTGTGCTTCCGGAAATATAAATGGATGGATTCACAATTTCATTAGTGCCATTCATAGCGTCCGTCATTGTAGGGTAATATTTTTTGGATGTTCCAGGCTGAGCAGTAACATTTGCTGTTGTTAGGTTAAATGCTGCCGTTGAAGGATTGGCTTCTATAAAACAAGATTGCATCGTTGCCGGTGTTACGACGGGCAAAGGCAGAAAACTGAGTGTGATCTGTGCAGTTCCTGTACATCCTTGAGGCGTGGTAACTTTTACAAAAACGGTTCCGGGTGCAGAATTGTAAGCAGCAGGATTGGTGATCTCGTTGGTATTGGCATTAAGATCAGCCAGGGTCTTGTAATATTTTTTGGTAACTCCCGGAACAAGGGTTACGTTGGCTGAAGTTAGATCAAAAGTTGCCGCCGGAGAATTGTTATTGTTGCACGCAGAAACTGTCGCATTATTTGCACTGAAACCAGATAAAGAAAGTATGATTTTGCCATCCGGATTGTCACACAATATTGCGGCATTATCTTTCACAACCACGGTAATCGTTGTATTGGCACTAAACTGATAATTAGTAGGGTTTGCAATGGGAGTAGAATTTCCCAAAACATAATACGTAAAAGTATAATTAGCAGGATTGTTGACAAATTGTGTATTGAATGAAGTAAGATTTACAGTTCCGGAGCCTGTCGTCGGATTAGGACAGAAAGACTGGCTGATAGAAGTTTGCAGTAACGAAACTTTATCAGTATACACTTTCACATTTTTTATAGAATGTCTTGCGCTCGCAGCACCGGTGGATGCTGAAAAACCAAAATATCCCTGTGTCATTCCTACTGCAGCTCCAGATGGTGCAAAAGACTGATCAACAACCAATACATTATCAATTTTTATTTTAATAATCCAGTTATTGAGATTAGCGGGATTTACTTCACCATTTACTTCTACATGCTTGTAAGTTGCTCCTACAAACGGCTGGGTTGCAATAAGATCCGGTGTGTGATAGGTGCTTCCTGCTGTAGTATTGTATTCTATATTAGAACCAGCAGTATTGTTGGTCCCATATAATACATGAACCTTGCTCATCTGTCCTTCTGTGGTATTGTTAAAGATATCAAAGCCTACCATCAACCCTGTTGCATTGGCAGGAATTCCCAGACCTCCACCTTGTGTATAGGAAGCCGGTGGATTTGCAAGATACCAGAATGCAAAACCGTCACCTCTTCCGTAACCGGTGGTCCCGTTTCCGTCTATTCTGAAATCAAATTCTACCCTCCATTTATCACAGAATTTAAGATTGATGGGAGCATTAAGTTTAATACCGCCAACTAATGAAGTCTGATCCGCGGTAAGCTGCACAAAATCACCATTCACCACCGCAGAAGGAACAACGTCCCAACCTGTGGTGTTAACAGGATTGCCGATAAGCTGATACGTTTGAGATTGGAACTTTCCGGATAAACAGAATACAATAAAGGTAAAATAAAACAGTAATTTTCTATTCATGTATTACGTGGTATTAATTAGACCCGTAAATGTATAAAATTTTTAGATTAAAATATGTATTTACTGTTAAATTTTGAATTATTAATATGCATTTTGCAAAGGAAGTCGGATATATTAAATAAATAATTAAAGAATTTTATGTAAGTTTGAATTAGTCTAAAACAACAGAACCAATTCAATTAAAACAAAGAATTATTTTCTATCTGCTCAAAATAAGAATCTATTTCCAGATTTTCAGAACTGGCAGCCGCTACGGCAAGCTTGTCGCACAATTCGTTTTCAAAATGTCCTGCATGGCCTTTGATCCAGTGCAGTGTAGGATGATGTTGCTGATAAAGAGGAATAAACTTTTTCCAGAGATCCGGGTTTTTCACATTTTTCCAGCCTCTCTTTATCCATCCCGCAATCCAGTTTTGATTGATGGCATCAGAAACATATTTGCTGTCGGTAAAAATATGAATATCGTTTTCCGTAGATTTTAGTTTTTCGAGTGCTGTAATTACTGCCAGAAGCTCCATTCGGTTATTGGTCGTTTTCCGGAAACCTTTGGAAAATGTTTTCTGATAATTCTTTTCAGGAACTTTCATGAGAATCCCATAACCGCCTTTTCCGGGATTTCCGCTGCATGCGCCGTCTGTGTAGATTTCAATTCTCAATTTAATTAGGATAATTTAATAATAGTATTGAATTAAAAAGGAAAATCATCCTCATCATCCAGATCATTCATAGAAGATCCTGAAACTTTGGAATTATCCGGCAGATCAAAAGCGGCTCCCGGCTGAATCGTCGTTTTTATTTTTTCAAAACCACTGGGCTCATTGGAGTGTCCGTTTCCTGAAGGATATCCGTATCCGCTGTTTCCGAAAAGATCCAGATCGCTGAATTTTGCAATATTTTTCAAAAAAGAAAGTCGTACATCAGCAGTCGCTCCGTTTCTGTGCTTTGCAATGATTAATTCTGCCTGATTCTCTGTTGAAGATTCCTGGCCTTCCTCATCATTATCCCAAACTGCAATCTTATAATATTCTGGCCTGAAAATGAAAGATACAATATCGGCATCCTGCTCAATCGCTCCGGATTCCCGAAGGTCAGAAAGCTGAGGCCTTTTGCCGGGGCGGGTTTCCACACTTCTGGAAAGCTGTGAAAGGGCAATTACAGGAACATTCAGTTCTTTGGCAATGGCTTTTAACGAACGGGAAATCATGGCAATTTCCTGCTCACGGTTTCCGACACCTTTTCCGCCGCTGCTTGCAGTCATCAGCTGAAGGTAATCTACCATGATGATTTTCACACCATGCTGCATAACAAGTCTACGGCATTTTGCACGGAAATCAAATATAGAAAGGGAAGGGGTTTCATCAATAAAAAGCGGTGCATTTTCTAATTCTGAAACGTTGGAGAACAGTCTTTGCCATTCTTCATCACTCATCTGTCCTTTTCTTAATTTTTCAGATGAAATTCCGGTTTCGGATGCGATCATTCTGGTGATTAACTGTACAGATGCCATTTCCAAAGAAAACAAAGCCATCGGAATTTTGTGTCCCACAGCAATATTTCTTGCCATGGAAAGCAGGAACGCGGTTTTACCCATCGCGGGACGTGCTGCAATAATAATTAAATCTGAATTTTGCCAACCCCCGGTTTCTTTATCAATGGCGGTAAACCCGGAAGGAACTCCTGAAATCCCTTCTTTGTCTTTTAAAGATTTGATGGTATCTATGGCTTGTTTTACCAATGAATTGGCAGTGTCAAACCCTTTTTTGATGGTTCCGTTGGTGATTTCAAAAAATGACTGTTCAGCTTTATCTAAAAGTTCAAAAACATCTGTCGATTCTTTATACGAAGTATCAATAACATTGGCTGAAACATTAATAAGGCTTCTTAAAATATATTTTTCTAGGATCACACGCACGTGGTATTCAATGTGGGCAGAAGAACTCACCCCCATTGTCAGTTCTATGATGTAATGGTCACCACCGGCAGCATTCAGCTGTTCGGTTTTCTTTAATTCCTGGATTACGGTCATTAAATCAACCGGGTGGTTTCCTTCATACAATTTTAAAATGGCAGCAAATAACACTGAGTGTCGCGGATCATAAAAAACTTCGGGTGTAATCAGGTCAATCGATTCATCCAGCCCTTTTTTATCAATTAAAAAAGTACCGATAACCAGCCGTTCAAAATCTACTGCATTGGGAGGCATTTTTCCGTCTGCAATCGATAACTCACGGGCAAAATTTCCTTGTGTAAGAGATGATAATGTTTCTTTCTGCGCCATTTTGCAAAGATAGCTTATTTAAAAAATAATGTGAAAATACTAATCAACATTTTATAATCAAAAACTTTGCTTACGGCATCAGTAAAGGGTTTCATTTGTTAATAAAAAAATCACCTCAGTTTTGAGGTGATTTTCACAATTATATAAAATTTTAGGTAACTATATACAAATGTACACTAAATAGATTTGTTCTTGTGTAATTAACTTCTTATATTTGCATTACAATTAAGTAGTTGTAATGATTAATACAAGTTTCAAATCTATTTTAGATCTTATAAAAGCCTTTCCAGACGAGCAGTCATGTATTGATCATTTAGAAAAGTTAAGATGGAATGGTGATGTAATTTCACCTTTCGATCCGACTTCAAAAGTCTATAAGTGTAAAGATAATAAATATCGCTGTAAGAACACCGGCAAATACTTCAACGTTAAAACCAATACCATTTTTGACAACACTAAATTAGGGTTGCAGAAATGGTTTTTGGCAATTTATATAGTTACCTCTCATAAGAAAGGAATTTCTTCTCTGCAGCTAAGCCGTGATTTAGATATTACTCAAAAGTCAGCTTGGTTCATGCTACAGAGAATTAGAAAATGTTTTGGCATTGAGAATAATAATGAACTTGAGGGAACGGTAGAATGTGATGAAACTTTTATTGGAGGGAAGAATAAAAATAGACATACAGATAAAAAAGTAAAAAATTCGCAGGGGCGAAGCTTTAAGGATAAAACTCCAGTTGCCGGAATCTTACAAAGGGGAGAAAGTGAAATCATACAACGACCACACCGAGTTATTCCAAACAAAATGGTAAGAGAAAAAGTTGTACACGTTATAAGTAGGATCAACGCTTTTGTAGTTCCGGATACTAAACAAAAAAGTATTCAACCATTGATCTGTAAATATGTAAATCCAGAAACTACAAGACTTATTAGTGATGAATGGCTTGGTTACACAGGATTAAACAAATATTACGATCATAAGATAATTGACCATTCCAAAAAAGAATATGTAAGTCTGCAGGACAGTACTGTTCATACAAACAACATAGAAGGGAGCTGGAATATTTTAAAGAAGAGTATTTCCGGAATGTATAACCATGTTTCCAGAAAGCATCTTCAAAAATATGTAGATGAATTTGTATTTAGATTCAATACAAGAAAACATACAGCCGAAAACAGATTTAATTTGTTACTTTTAAATCTACAAACTAAATTAACTTATAAAACACTTATAAATGGATAGTCAAGAAAATTATTCAAATTTCATATTCTACCAATCTGATAACGGAAATACAAATATACAAGTTATTGTAGATAATAAAACTGAAACGATTTGGGTTACTCAAAAATCTATGTCCGAAATATTTAATGTAGATAGATCAGTAATAACAAAACATTTGCAAAACATTTACGCAGAAGGTGAACTTGATTTAGAATCAACAAGTGCAAAAATTGCACAAGTTCAAAATGAAGGTGGTCGAGAGGTGAAAAGAAAAATAGATTTTTATAACCTTGATGTGATTATATCTGTCGGATACAGAGTTAATTCATATAAAGCTACACAATTCAGAAAGTGGGCAACCTCTGTACTAAAAGATTATATGATTAAAGGTTTTGCTTTGGATGATGAAAGACTAAAGCAGGGAAACAAAATGTTTGGAAAAGATTATTTTTCAGAATTACTTGAAAGGATTAGAGAAATCCGATCAAGTGAAAGACTATTTTATCAAAAAATCACAGACATATATGCTACAGCTATAGACTATGATGCTCATTCACCAATAACCCAAGAATTTTATGCAACAGTTCAAAATAAACTACATTGGGCTATTCATAATCATACGGCAGCTGAATTAGTAAAGCTTAGAGCAAATGCAAATAAAGAGAATATGGGTTTAACCTCTTGGAAAAATGAGAAAAAAGGAGGTAAAATTCTAAAAACAGATGTCCATATTGCAAAGAATTATTTGACAGAAGATGAAATAAGAGAGCTAAATATGTTAATTACTATGTACTTAGATTTTGCTGACAGTATGGCTAGAAGAAATAAAGCTTTAAGAATGGTAGATTGGATAAAAAGGCTTGATTCTTTTTTAGAATTTAACGAGTATAACATACTTAAAGATTCAGGCAAAGTATCGGCTTCTATTGCTAAAAAAACGGCCGAAAGTGAATACGAAAAATTTAGAGTAATTCAGGATATAGAATATAAATCCGATTTTGACAAAGTAGTTGATGAGATTAAAACAACCGGAAAAGTTCCTTCAAAATCTCATTTTAGTATTAGTGGGTTTCTAAAGCAGGCTGAACAAGAAAATGAATTATCTGACTTTGATAAAAAATTAAAAAAAGGATTAGGATTTGATCCTAATGCAGAATAATAAAACTTTTGCAAGTCTGAAACTTTAATTAGATTTGCAATTCAAACTTTAACGAACAAAGCGTTAGCTGTTTATACTACCTCGTGGAATCTGGTAAATTCAAAAATAGGTGTATATAAATTAGCGAATGCTCATGCCATAGGGCGTGGGCTTCCTATTTATTTACCTATTGGCTTACCAGAGCCTCACGAGAAATAAAATACGGTTAAGTTCCACGCTTTCGCATTTTATAACCTTTCATTTTGGGACTGAGTGAGAAAACAAACTTATAACAAATGAAAAACTACTTATTAATTTCTATTACAATTCTTGCTGCATTAACGACTGGATTTCTATTCGGCAGATATACTTCTGATTCTGGAAGGTATATTTTCAAATATAATGGTGTCGAATCATCATTATTCGATACGAAAAACGGAGACGTTTATTTATATCAGGGTGAAGAAATGGTTGTTATAAACTATAAAAACATTCATAATGAAATCAAAAAGAAATAAAATGAAATCATTTCTATTGCTACTATTGATTGCTTTATTAACATCTTGCGACTATGCAAAACAGCAAAAAGAATTAACTGAATTAAAGTTACAGAATATTGATCTTAAAAATAAGGTAAAAGGATATGAATTAGATTCTTTGTTCAAAAGTGAGAATGAAATTAAAGATCCGTATAGATTGAGAGCAATTAGGATTATTGATAGTTTGAAATTAAATGATCCAAAGACGTTAGAACAAATTGAAAAGCAAATTGAAATTACTACATCTACAATTGAGTACTAATATCTTTAATGATAATGATATGGTTTTAATTTGATAAATTTGGAAAAAACCATTAATGCAATTAAAAAATCCACAAATTAAATATTCTGATACCAATCCATTTGAAGGTTGTCTTTTAAATAGAGAAGTATATGCTATTAACTTAACAAAAATTATCAAGACTTATAATAGAGGAATGGTTATAGCCATAGATAATCGATGGGGAACAGGTAAAACGACTTTTATTGAAATGTGGAGAAGACTTTTACATTTAAATGAATACGGTTATAAAACTGTCTACTTTAATGCTTGGGAAAATGACTTTGAAGATGAACCTTTGACGGCACTGTTAGGAGAGTTAACAACTCTTCAAGCTAAATCTTCCACAACATTTAAAGGTGTAATTCAAGCTGCTTCAAATTTTGCTACTGATGTTATTCCTGTTATTGGAAAAAGCATCGCAACAAAATATCTTACAGTTGAAGGAGTTGATATGATTGAAGGAACATTAAAAGGCTCGATGAACTTAATGAATAAGCTTGTTGATAATTATACAGAAAAGAAACAGTCACTTAAAGATTTTAGAAATGAATTAGAAATTTCAATTTCTAGTTTATCACCTGAAAAGCCAGTCATATTTTTTGTAGACGAATTAGATAGATGTAGACCGAATTATGCAGTTTCTATTCTCGAAAAAATTAAACATTTTTTCAATGTCAACAATATTATTTTCATATTAGCTATTGATAAAAAGCAATTAGGATATGCCATAAACGGAGTTTATAATTCAGATAATATTGATGTTGGTAATTACCTGAAAAAATTCTTTGACATTGAATACACTTTGCCTACACCATTAAATTCAGATTACATAAAATACCTTTTCAATCATTATCAAATAGATTTGTATTTCTCAGAAATTCCATTAAATGATCAGTACGAATTTGAAAATTTTAAAGATTTTTTCAGCAAGGCTTTCGATAAAGAATCTTTACGTGATTTAGAAAAGATTTGTGCTGCAACAGCTTTATCATTATTATTATTTAAAGATAAAAAAGTTTATACTATTCTAATTGCTTTTTTAATTTATCTAAAATTTACTGAGAGCGAAATTTATATAAAAATACAAAGGAAAGATATACCAATAAATGAGCTAACAAATATTTTTAGAAACATTGCTGAAAAATTAATACTCAGAGGTCTCAATTCTCACATTTTACATATTGAAGGTTATTTTTATTTGTCTTACAGCAACTATTTGGATGAGTCATTATTTAATTCCTGGATATATAACAGAAATCAAGCAATCAATAATAGAGATGATTTATTTGTATTTTATAACGAACAATTTCGAAATGGACTAAGTAAGCGAATGAATTTAAACATTTTTTTGGAAAGAATTGAAATAAGTTCAGCAGTACATATTAACTAGGAAATTAATGTAAAATAAATTTTGTAGATTTATCCTTGATAAACAGTATATATTATATATATAAAGATTAATTTTGCAGACTCGAAAATTGGATGTAGATTTAATATATTATATAACACGACAACTTTTGACGTTTAGAAGAATTACTTTTAAAAAAAATAATATGGAAAAATTAGAAGCAGAAAGAATAAGGATACATAAGCAAGAAGAAGCAGAGCAGTTGTATAAAAAATTAGGTATTGAAAAAATGCCAAAAAATGATTTTTTATATGGAATTAATAAATATGATTTTAAGAAAAGTGAAATTACTAAAACTAAATTTCATTGGACAAGACTATCTACAAATTCTAATGTAACTAATACAATTGATTAATGCCTACTTGGAATGAGATAGTTGAAGAGATAAATAATCAGCCAAACCCTTTCGATTTAATTCGGAGGAAATATGTAAAACAATTAGCTGATAAAACTGGTAGAAATGTACTGACATATTATTCCGGATGGTTACAAAAAGGTCACTTATCGTCACATGGATTTCGATTTGATATTACAGATTCAGATAAAATGGGATTCATGTCTACGATTAATGGATTAGATAAATCAAAAGGTTTAGACTTAGTTCTTCATACTCCAGGAGGATCAATTGGAGCCACAGAATCAATTGTTAATTATCTAAAATCAATTTTCGGAAATGATATTAGAGCTATAATACCACAAACAGCAATGTCTGCAGGAACTATGATTGCGTGTTCTTGCAAGGAAATTTTAATGGGGAAACATTCAAACTTAGGACCAATAGATCCCCAAATAGGAGGCTTACCTACACATGGCGTAATTGAAGAGTTTGAGAAAGCGAAGAAAGAAATTGATGCGAATCCAGCAACAATACCAGTGTGGCATACAATTTTATCTAAATATAACCCGACTTTAATTGGAGAGTGCGAAAAAGCAATCAAATGGTCGGAAGATATGGTTAAAAATTGGCTGAGAGATAATATGTTTCATGGAGAAACTGATGGAGAAACCAAGGCAGATGCAGTTATTAAGGAATTAGGAAGCCATGCTCTTACATTATCACATGATAGGCATCTTCCTCCTGAAATTCTTAAAGGATTGGGTTTGAAGATTATTGATTTAGAATCTAATCAAGATTTACAAGATAAAGTTTTAAGTGTACACCACGCCTCAATTATAACATTAACTCAAACAGCAGTTTATAAAATAATTGAAAATCAAGAAGGTAAAGCATATATTCAATCAATTGAATAACAAAAAGAGGATTAAATCAATTAATCCTCTTTTCTATTTTTTACCTTTGTGTAAACAGGTATATACTTACCAAATTTTATTATTCTCTGTTTTTTACCAATACCCATCCGTTGTATTTTGTCTGGGTTTGGGTTTTATCATTTTCGGTCCAAGTAATAGTGTACCAATACGTTCCGGTTAATATTTTTTTACCTCCGGAAGTACCGTTCCATTTGTAATCTCTTATTTTGTCTGCTTCGTATAATTTGTTTCCATAACGGTCATAGACAATAAAGACAAGATTTTTCTTATATGCCAAAGCTGAATAATCAATCTCGTCATTTACATTATCTCCATTCGGAGTAATTGCATTTAGAAGATTTGGCACAGTTACCTGTACAGATTCAGGATTACAGTCAAAAGCATCTTTTACAAAAATGGTGTTTTCACCTCTCGGCAAATTGGTAAATACGTTAGAATCCTGCCAAGTAGTACCGTTTAAAGAATATTGATATGGTGCTGTTCCTGCGTTCGCATTCACGGTAATTGTATTGTTGGTAATATCAACGCTTGTAATTACCGGCTGTTGTGTGGCAAATACATTTACCTGCTGTAGTGTGAAACATGGGCCTGTTTTTAATTTTACCCAATACGCTCCTACTCCTACACCCTGAATAGATTGTGTGGTTGCACCGGTGCTCCATTCGTAACCGTCAAAACCAGGACCTGCATCCAATGTGGTTCTGTCTTCTATACAGATGGTTTTGTCTTTAAGAATTGCAGATTTTACAGGAGGCAAAACTTTAAGAGTAATTGTAGTAATGGCATAACATCCGTTTGCATCGGTCACTCTTACATATACATCTGTGCTTGTTGTAATAAAAATAGAAGGATTTCCAATCTCATTGGTCCCTGCAACTGCATTGGCCATTGTAGTGTAATATTTCTTAACAATACCGGCTGATAAAGGAGTAACATTAGCCGTTGTCAAATTGAATGCCGCAGTCGTCACATTGCTTTCAATAAAACAAGATTGTAATGTTGCCGGAGTAACCGTAACGGTAGGATAAAATGTTAAAGTAATGGTAGCATCATCTGTACAGCCTTCCACTGAAGTTACTTTTACATAAATTGTTTTGGGTGCCGATACATACGCGGTTGGATTGGTGATCTCGTTCGTTCCCGCATTGAGATCATTTAAAGTAGGATAATATTTTTTGATCGCAGTGGGATCTCCGAATACGATAGCAGAAGTAAGATCAAATGTTCCTGTTCCTGCTCCGTTATTATTACAGGCGATAAGGGTTTTGTCGTTTGCAACAATATTTCCCTGTTTAAATTTAAATTTCCCTGTCAGGAAGCATCCGTTTACCGGATTATTCGGGTTCGCCGGATCCTGATATTTTAGTCGGTAATAATAAATTGTAGTACCGTCAACAGTTGCCACAGTAAGTGGTGAGTTACCTGTAATGGCATCATTGGCCGTATTATGATAAGTAACAGTAAAATTGACGTTTCCGTTTAGAATTCCTGCACTAAGCGTAGTGAAATCAAACTGCATCGGAAGGGCGCATTTCAGAATTTCATTAGGATTGGTAGGAATTGCTGCCGGAACTCCCGGCGTAATAAATGGATGAGGCGTTAACGCAGGATCTGTAAATGGAGAAGTCAAAGACGCTGTTCCTTCCCAGTTTAAAGAAAATCCGGAATTTTGTGCGTTACTGTAGTTATCAATTACTAAATAGTAAGTCTGCCCTGCAACAACATCCAAATAAGGAACGAAATAAGCGGAACCACTAGGAACCAATTCAAGGCCGGTATTTCCATTAGGAGCAGCTCCTGCAAAATTACATCTGATGGGTGGCCCTAAGGCAGCACATGTCGCATTGGGTGCATATACTGCAAAATCGTAATCCGTAGTGTTGTTATTTGCATCGATGGTAAATGCCAATGTTCCTGATGTAGCTGCTGTAAAAGTATACCATACAGAAAAGTTTTCGTCATCAGTTAGACATCCTCCCAAATCTTCCAATACGGTTCCTGGCCCCGAAGGAGTGTAGGAAATATTAGAGTTTCCGCATACAGGTATTGCTGATACGCAATCTGACTGCGAGAAGTAGAGCTGAGACGTAATTAAAATAAAAAAGAGTAGTAATTTTTTCATTTTTCAAATAATTTAAACAAAATATTGCACGTAAAATGTCAAAACAGAAAATCGCTTCACGAAGCGATTTTCTGTCTGAATAATTTTTATTCTCTATTTTTTACCATCACCCATCCAGAGAATTTAAATGGCGTATTTTTCTTGTCATTTTCAACCCATGTTACAGAATACCAATATGTTCCTGTAGGAACTTTTTTACCGGCCGTAGTTCCGTCCCATTTGAAGCCTGTTGATTTATCAGCAACTCCTACTTTCACTCCATATCGGTCAAAAATAGTTAAGACCAGATTTTGTTTTCCGGCTAACGCAGAATAATCTATGACATCATTCACTCCGTCACCGTTTGGTGTAATTACATTGATTAAGTTAGGAACTATAAAATCAACTTGTATAGGCTCACAATCGTAGGCATCTTTTACATAAATAGTGTGATCCCCTCTTGTAACATTTGAAAATTGGTTAGAATCCTGCCAGTTCACATTGTCCAAAGAATACTGATAAGAAGGATTACCTCCTGTTACAATCACTGCAATCCCATCATTTTCAATGTAAACACTTGAAATAACTGGTTGCTCAGAAGGATAGACTTTCACTTCCTGTTTTGCAATACAATCTCCTGTTTTAAGCTTTACCCAATATGTTCCGACGCCCACATTAGATATAGATTGAGTCGTAGCTCCTGTGCTCCATTCATATCCGGCAAAACCTGGTCCTGCATCTAAAGTCGTTCTGTCTTCAATACAGATGGTTTTATCAACCAAAACACTAGAATAAACCGGTGAGATCACCACAAGTGTTATTTTGGCAACGGTATAACATCCATTAGTATTCTGTACTCTTACATACACTACGCCGTTTGGCGCGATGTAGGTGGTAGGATTCGTAATCTGATTGGTCTGATTCACCGCATCCGTTGCTGATGGATAATATGTTTTTGTAGTTCCCGCCTGTGTATTTACAGTAGCAACCGTAAGATTAAATAAAGCTGTTGAAGGATTGGCCTCAATAAAGCATGATCTTAATGTTGCTTCGGTAACCACTACAACGGGGAAGAAATTGAGTTTGATTTCTGCGATATCCGTACACCCGTACTGTGAGGTCAGAAGCACATATACAGATCCGCCTCCGGATGTGTATTGATAAGGGTTTGTAATTTGATTGGTTCCCGCAGTAAGGTCAAACATTGACGGATAATATTTTTTAGTAACGGTAGGGTCTGCAATTACGTTTGCGGTCGTAAGATCAAATACTGCAGTTCCGGTATTATTGTCATTACATTCTGTTAACGTAGCATCGGTTCCAGTGATGGTACCATCCTTAAATTTAAAACTTCCCGTCTGTTTACATTTATTGATAGGATTATTCGGGTTGGTAGGGTCATTATAGGTAATACTATAATAGTATGTACTGGTAGTATTTACAGTAATAGGTGTTACAATTGGGCTGTTTCCTGTTAACAGGTCATTTGTATTAAGATGATAAGCTACTGTGAAATTTGTATTTCCGTTAATGATTCCGTTGGTTAACGTAGTGAAATCAAAAGTTGCAGGATTTGAACAAACAACTACTTCATTTGGTGCGCTAGGATTTGCATTAGGAAGTCCCGGTGCAATGAAAGGGTTCGTAATTAATGAAGGATCATTAAATGGAGAAGCCAGAGTAGCAGTTCCGCCCCAGTTGAGTGAAAATCCGTTCGGGCTGTTTGAATAGTTATCAATAACAAGATAGTACGTTTCCCCCGGAAGAACATTCATATACCCGCTGTACTGTCCGTTCACTGCAGGATGCGTTACTGCTAAAGAAAGCCCGGTGGGACCGTCCAGTCCTGAGAAATTACATCGGATAGGTGCTCCTAAAGTTCCGCATGTTTTATTGGGGCCATACACTCCAAAATCGTAATCATCTTCAAAGACGTTAGGATTGATGGTGAAAGTGAGGGTCCCTGCAGTTGCAATGGTGAAAGTATACCACACAGAGAAGTTTTCGTCATCTGTCAAACATCCTCCAAGATCTTCCAGGATAGTTCCCGGTCCGGAAGGAGTGTATGAGATTCCAGAGTTGCCACAAACGGTGATTGCAGTAGGACAATCTGATTGTGAAAAAGCCATCTGTGATAAGACCATTAAAAAAATGAGTAGAGTTTTTTTCATTTTCGAAAAATATTTAGTACAAATATAAAAAAATTATTAACCATGAACTGAATTTTAATATATATTTAAGGTAAAACGCAGATATATCTCTAATATTGCATTTTCCTCAATTTAGAATTGGTGCTTCCAATCAATAATGCAATTAGCACCGTCATGCTTCCTCCAAAAATTACAGAACGTACCACGCCCATCATTTTTGCGGTGAGTCCGCTCTCAAACTGTCCCATTTCGTTGCTCGACATGATAAAAATCGAATTTACGCTTAAAACACGCCCTCTGATATGATCAGGTGTTTTCAGCTGAACAATTGTTCCTCTGATAACTACAGAAATTCCGTCTAGCATTCCGCTCATAACGAGGAATATGAAGGATAGCCAATAATAATTTGATAATCCGAAACCGATGATGCAGAATCCGAATCCGGCAACCGCCACCAAAAGAATTTTGCCCTGATTCTTTTGTAGGGGAATCATCGAGAGTGTCATAATGATAATCATAGAACCGATATCCGAAGCTGCATTCAGCAACCCGAAACCTTCTGCCCCCGACTTTAATATGTCAGTCGCAAATACAGGAATCATCGCCACCGCGCCGCCGAAAAGTACGGCAAACATATCCAGACAAAGGGCACCGAGAATTTCTTTGGTTTTAAAAATGTAAGAAATCCCTTCACGCATACTTTCCAATATTTTAATGTCTTCTTTCTTATATTCAGAATATTGCTTATTAATCTGCCAGAAAAAAGCGGATGCAATTAAAATTAAAGAAATAATAACGAGTAAAGTCCATTTTACCCCAAATAAACCAATTAAAAATCCACCGGCGGCGTGTCCGCAAACTGAAGAAATAAGAAAAGTAGCCTGATTTAAGGTGATCGCGTTCGGAAGATTCACCTTCTGGACGATTTTAGGAATCATAGACGGAACGATAGGACCGATAAAGGCTCTTGCAATTCCGGTAAAAAAAATGACGCCGTAGATGTAATACGTAATCTCGTGCCCTGTAAAATGGAGTTGTGTATGAAAGAAAGCAGGTATCAGCAATAATCCGATCAGAAAAACATAAGTGTAATTACAGATCAGGAGTAGCTTCTTCTTTTCATTCATATCAATTACATGGCCTGCATACAGAGCGCAGCTTACCGCGGGAATAACTTCTGAAAGCCCGATTAAGCCGATAGAAAAAGGATCCTTTGTCAACTGATAAACCCACCATCCCAATAAAGTTGCGAGCATACGGAATGCTAAAACAATAAAAAATCTTCCCGTAAGAAGATTTCTGAATTCAACATTTTCTAATGTTTTAAGCGGTGTAAACGAAATCATATCACAAAAATAGCGCTAAATATTTATAATAAAAACTATTCAGATATGATTCGTTAAATATAAGAGGTAAGATACCGTCTATTAATCTGCTCTCGAAGCACTGATAACGATAGCGGCAGCTGCGGCAGCTCCGATGATCACTGCTCCGGTAGTAACATTTGATTTTGATTTATCTTTGGCAGAGACCACGTTTGATTTTGGTATAATCACTTCTGTACTGTCTTTTTTTCCGGCCGTTCCGACCAGATTATCGCCCTGAACATTTCTAAAAAGCATTTTTTGTTTTTTTGACCCGTCTTTCATGGTAAAAACATATATTTTTCCTGCTTCCAATGTAGAATAATTGTTTTGTGAAACATTTTCAGAAAACTTGGTCGTTGCGCAAGAAGAAACTAAGAATAAAGAGGTTAACAAAGATGATTTTAAAAGTACAGATGCTTTCATTATTATTTTTTATTTCTCAAATGTATCAAAATTTTTGAATATATGTTTTGGTAATGATAAAAAAACGGCTAAATTTTATAAATTTCTAACAAATCGGCTGTTTTTCTGTCATTGGCCAATCTCGGAATTTTATTTTGCCCGCCCAGTTTGCCCTGAGATTTTGCATATTCCTGAAAAGCATTTCTTGAAAGCCGGGTGATTTTAAGTTTCTGAAGAATATTTCCTGATATTAAATCATCATAATACGTATTTCTTTTTCTCAATTGATCATCCAATTCGTTTTTAAACCCTTCTAAATTGTCGGGTTCTTTTTCAAATTCAATAAACCATTCATGGTAAGGTAATCCTTCCTGCGGATTTACCTGAGGAGCGAGGTGAAATTCTGTAATCTGCGCAGGGAATTTTTCTACAGCCGCTTTCATGGCTTCTTCCACTTCAAACGCAATGACGTGTTCCCCAAATGCCGAGGTAAAATGTTTTGTTCTTCCGCTTACCAGAATTCTGTGGGGCTTTTTATCGATAAACCTTACTACATCACCAATAGAATACGCCCAAAGTCCGGAATTTGTTGTGAGAATTAACGCGTAATCCTTGTGAAGCTCGATTTCTTTCAGTGTTAATCGCTGTGCATCAGCTTTTCCAAACTGTTCCAGCGGGATAAATTCGTAGAAAATGCCGTGATTCGTTAAAAGTAAAAGCCCTTCTTTCGTATAATCATCCTGAAATGCGAAAAAACCTTCCGAGGCCGGAAATGTCTGAACAATATCCACTTTTCCGCCCAGTAATTCTTCCATTTTTTCACGGTAAGGCTCATAATTGACACCGCCGGTAACAATAAGCTGAAGATTTGGAAAGAGCTGCTTAATTTTTTTGCCGTTTTTCTCAATCAGCTTTTCAAAATACATAATCAGCCAAGGTGGGATTCCGGAGATCAGCGTCATGTTTTCCTTTTCAGTTTCTTGTACGATCTTATCCACTTTGGCTTCCCAGTCTTCCATCATATTGGTTTCCCAGCTTGGAAGCCGGTTTTTCTGAAGATATTTGGGGATATGGTGCGCTACAATCCCGGAAAGCCTGCCGGTTTTGATGCCGAAAACTTCCTCAAGTTCCGGGCTTCCCTGCAGAAAGATCATTTTTCCGTTTACAAAGTCGGCATTTCCTTTTTTTGCAATATAATGAAACAGTGCACTTTGCGCTCCTGCAACCTGAAATGGCATACCTTCTTTGGAGATGGGGATGTATTTTGAGCCGGAAGTCGTTCCTGATGTTTTGGCAAAATATTCGGGAGTCTCTGTCCAGAGAATGTTTCGCTGCCCTCGTTTTACTTTTTCAATATAAGGTTTAAGATCTTCGTAATCTGCCACCGGTACTTTTTCCTGAAAATCTTTTATTGTATGGATATTTTCAAAGTCATGCGCTCTTCCGAAAAGTGTTTTTTGGGCAGTATAGATTAAAGAAAGTAAAAGTTTTTCCTGATAATTCTCTGCATTTTCTTTGAAATCTGCGCTTTTCCGGACATGTTTTTTTGCCCAGATCAGTGCTGTTTTTTTCTTTAGAAAGTTTAACATGTTCAAATGTATAAATAACTTAGAAATTGCAGGAATAAATTATTGGGTTATATCAAAAAAAACCGGTGAATGGTTTCACCGGTTCCTGAAAAAATTTGATTATGAAATTACAATGAATATGCTGATTTATTTATTTGCCTTATATCTCTTATCCGGAGTGCCATCTTTCTTCAGCATTTTATTTTGTTTATACCTTCTATCTACGGTTCCGTCTTTTTTCATTTTCGCTGCAGGTTTAGCAGGTTCTGCCTGTACCGCTTTTACTGTTTTTGTGGTTTGGTGAACTGTTTTTGTTGCCGGAACAGCCGGAACAGTTTGTTGTGCTGTTGCAAGTCCCAATCCTAAAATAAGAGACATTGCGGTTAACATTTTTTTCATAAGTGTAGGTTTGTTTTCTGAAGTAAATTTACAGAAAATCTTGATGTGAAATTTGTTTTTAACAACCTTAACTAAAGTTTATTACAGATTAAAAAAACATTAAAGTGAGGGTAAAATAAATAAAAAGCCTGCTTCCAGTCAGGAAGCAGGCTTGGATATATTGAGTGAAGAGTATTATCTTGTACAGTTGGCTGTCCATATTTTTCCATCTTTCGAATAAAGTATTTTCAGCTCATTGTTATCGATTCTGATGTATGAAGTAGCTGTAGAGCCTACCATCACCAATACATTATCGCCTTGCTGCTCAAATTCTATTCCGTTCAGATCAGGAATGCTGTTTGAGAATGCAAAGTTATATTTGGTTCCGCTTGCGATTTTGGTAACAAATACACTTCCGTTATCTGTAGAAACATTGGTAGAACCGCCATCACTATACGATAAGTTTCCTTTATAGGTTCCTGCAAAGAAATCATTGTTTGCCGGATCGTCGTCATCGCTGCAAGAGGTAAATGAGACTGCTGAAAAGATGACCAGCATAAAAAGGCCTAAAATTTTGATTGCATTTTTCATAATAAAATTTTTTTGGTTTATACGGGGTAGTTTTTCAAACACTATGCCGTAAAAGCATAATGTATTTATTTTAACGATTTTTTAAATAAATTACAGAAAATTGTGATTTGGTATAAAATTTATGGATTATGATTTGTTTTAATAACCAACAGATTTAACCAAATAAATATAATATTTGTATACTTTTAAAAGTAAAAGCGATTTCGGAACACTCCCGAAATCGCTTTTGTGGTTATAATCCATATTGTAATCCAAATCATTAAAACGAAAACATCATTTTAGGCTAAATAAGGTTACAATAAAAAATCACTTCCGAAGAAGTGATTTAGACTTAAATTGTATTAGGGTTTCCAAAAACTCCACTTGTTGCCATTATATACTGCTAACAGCTTATCTGTTGTACCTTTTACGTAAACCATCATTCCCGGAGATGGGCTTGGTATATTATCTACATTAGTTACTGTAGGTAAAACCATCGCTTTAGTGGTAGATTCTAAAACCAGTACACCATCTGCAGTGCTGCTCACTGCGCCGATGATGCTTTTTCCGGTTTCTGTAACTCCTGTAGGCTGGTCTGTTAAAACGGTACTCACATCGCCATCTTGTCCACTTAAATCCTTCCAAACCGTGCCGTCATAATATTTCATTCGGGCTGCAGTTGCAGTTGTAGCATCTAAAATGATTGTTCCTGGAGTTGGGCTTGCAGGAATCGTTCTCACATAAGGTACAATTAAGCCCTTATTCTGACCTGCGGCAAATTCTAATAATACTGATGTTTTATCACTTGCCGTTCCCACAGCGTCACCAATGATGACCTGCGCATTTGCTAGTGAAATATTTGTTAGCAATACAGCTAATATTAATTTTTTCATTTTTGTGTTTTTTTTAATCATAAATATGGAACGTTTTAAAGGATTAAGGGCAAGCTGCTGTATTAAAACAACTCCAGCCACCTGCAGTTCCATCTGTATTTATCTTTAAACACTTCAGATCAGTGTCATAAACCATCATGCCTTCTTGAGGAGATACGATTGCAAAGATTTGAGAAGTTGTCATACGTGTAATTACAAAACCTTTGGAATTAGATTCCAGAACTGTAAAAGCAGATTTTCTAACCATTGGCCAATTGTTACTATTTGCACCGGCTCTTTGCAGAAGAGTAATTCCCTGCTTGCTGTCTATGCCCATTCCGGTTGCAGGATCTCTATAGCAAAAGCTAGCACATACCAAAGGGTTTGTGGGTCCGTTTACTATGCCATCATATCCATTACTTGGGCTGGTAGAAAGTGTCAAGCCGTTCGCAATTAGTCCATTTAATGCTACACAAGTATCTGTACCGTCATCTTGATATAATCTAGCTCCCGTTCCGACGGGACAAGTACCGTTCACGGTGAATTTTATTAAATTAATTGGAACTCCTGCAGTTACAGACAATGTAGGGACGCCGGCTGAGCTCAGATCACATTCAACCAATTGGTATCCGCAAATACCCGTTGCCAGTGTTGTAACCGTCCACGAACCTGTGCCTGCATTAGTCGCTGTGAAAGATACTCCATCAGGAATCAATACATAAAATGTAGTACCGGGATACACCCCGCTGCTGCCTGTTTTTGTGGGCAGCCACTGCGCATAAAAGCTGGAGGTTACAGGGCTTGTTGTGGAAGGTCCGAAAGCCAGCTGATATTTGGCCTTCCAAGCTTGTGCGTTTAAATTTAAACTTACCAGGCATAGCAATGCAAACAAGGTAAGTTTTGTATATATTTTCATATAATTTATTAATTTTAAAATTAGGGTAGATTGGTTAAAAATTGTGGGTAAGTTAATGCATGAAAAATATTACCGTCAGAATTCTCAAGTACGTTCTTTCTAAGAATTATCTGATCATTACTTGCACCACTATATTTCACGTACCCATTCATATTGGAATCTGCATTATCATAAGCTTTAAATGAGTAGCTTACTGCACCGAAAGTGTTTCCAGGGTGATTGATAACGGCATCATAAAGTACTTTAATATCATTTTCTCTACCATTACTGTTACCAGAAAGCAATATTAATCCATCTCGATTTAAGTCACCTGCCCAAAGTACATTGGCACCTCCCACAGTAAAAGAAGGTTTTTCTTTTGCCCCCAATATTTTATAAAGAGGCAAAGTTGTTAAATCGGCTGTTGTAGAAGCTGTATTGAATAAGACAGGCGTGGCTGTCATCGCTCCCAAATGGTTTCTATGTCTTACTGCGACATAGTAAGGAGCGTTTGCATCAATATTAAATTTTAGACAAGATGTACCGTCTACTTCTACAATATCACCGTCCCTTTGTAGTAAACCAGCCCTCGTTGCTATAATAACTGTAGGATCTACAGCGCTTCTTAGTTCAACCAATACCCAATCTACAATAGAATTATTTCCCAAATCTGCTAAAACAGTTGCCGGTGTTGCAATGGTCTCCGTTCCTGCATAATTGAAAGGAGCTGTATTATATGGTTGTGTACTTGGGATTAAATTATTCACTCTCAAGTCATCGCGCATTATAAGTGCAGAATTGTAAGTTTCTTCGGTTAGATTAAACAAAGCACCTTGTAACAAAGTTTTTGATGTCAAGCAGATTTTAGGAACAGCACAATCGGTAATTGTTACTGGAAAGTCTATTTTACAAACTACATTATCCATATAAGTAATTACCGCATTTCCAACGCTAACGCCCTGTACTAGACCAGTAGAGCTTACTGTAGCCACCGCAGGGTTTGAAGAAGTCCATGTAATTCCACTTGCAGGAACGCCAGAAACTGTAAGCTGTGTATTGGCGCCTTTACAAATTGCACTCGAACCTGTTATAGATTTAAAATTAGAATATGATATGACAACTCTACCAGGCTGATTAACGTTACCTGCAGTTGTTCCACGGTCAAGATCTGAATAGTTTCCAGGTCGGGCACCGTCGCTTGCTCCGTAACCATTTTCCCCGGCAATAGTACTAGGTGAGATTAATCCCGGATAACCAATGTAAGAAGAGCCACCGCCACCGCCGCCGTTGTAATTAGAACCTTGAGAAGCACCGCCACCGCCGCCGTAATAACCGCCGCCGCCGCCACCGCCGCCTTCGTTGGATCCTGGATTAAAAGGAGAAAACTGTTGTACAGCGTTTCCACCTCTGCCACCCGTATAAGCAGAGCCTGCCATACCTGGTCCGTCACCCGGGCCTGCGCCTGCACCACCTGCAGATTGTGTTCCGCCGCCTCCTACATATGCCGCTCCACCTCCGCCTACAAGACCGCCACCTCCTCCAGCACCAGGATATGGAGAACTATCTGCTCCTTGAGAAGCACCGCCACCTCCACCTGCGATAATGACCGGAGTGCTGCCTATAAATATGCCGGAATATCCGCCACCGCTACTTCCATTGGCTCCGTTACCAAAGGAGGAAAGTTTTGCACCGCCACCGCCGCCACCGCCATATGTAGGGGCAGTTGAACTGACAGCACCTTGCTGACCTACTCGTACACTTAGAACCTGACCGGGTGTTACGGTCATTTTGGCTGTTGTGTAACCGCCAGCGCCGCCACCGCCAGTGTAGTCGTAATAACCATGGTTGATCCCGCCGCCTCCGGCACCCCAAACCTTCATGGTTATAGAAGTGACTCCTGCAGGAACGGTAAATGTAGATGCTCCATAGGTCGAAAATATTGCTTTACATTCACCATCTACAGTAGTATTAGCTGGAGAACAATCTTTTATTGTAATTGTATAAGAAATAGGACAAACAACACTATCTGTGTAAGTAATTATTGCAGTTCCTGAAGTTAATCCTGTTACCAAACCAGTACCACTTACCGAAGCAATTGCAGGGCTTGAAGAAGTCCAGCTTGGAGTAATTCCTGTAGTGCCCGCAACAGAGAATTGATGAGTAGAACCAATACATAGCTCATTAATACCATTAAGGGTTGCATTTTGATAGCTGATGACAACCCTACCAGATTGATTAACATTCCCTGCTGATGCACGATCAGCATCTGCACTATTCCCGGGCAAAGCTAAATCGCTTGTTCCGTAACCGTTTTCCCCTGCGATAGTATCTGGTGAGATTAATCCCGGATAACCAATGTAAGAAGAGCCACCGCCACCGCCGCCGTTGTAATTAGAACCTTGAGAAGCACCGCCACCGCCGCCGTAATAACCGCCGCCGCCGCCACCGCCGCCTTCGTTGGATCCTGGATTAAAAGGAGAAAACTGTTGTACAGCGTTTCCACCTCTGCCACCCGTATAAGCAGAGCCTGCCATACCTGGTCCGTCACCCGGGCCTGCGCCTGCACCACCTGCAGATTGTGTTCCGCCTCCTCCTACATATGGTGTTCCACCACCACCTATAAGTCCACCGCCACCACCAGAAGCTGGGTACTGTGTAACGCCGCCTTGATCTGCTCCTTGAGAAGCACCACCGCCACCTCCTGCAATAATGACCGGAGTGCTGCCTATAAATATACCGGAATATCCGCCGCCGCTACTTCCATTAGCTCCGTTACCAAATGAGGCAAGTTTTGCACCTCCTCCTCCTCCTCCTCCATATGTCGGAGCAGTTGAGCTAATGACCCCACCTTGTCCAACTTTTATAGTTAGAATCTGGCCAGGAGTAACGGTCATTTTGGCTGTAGTATAACCGCCAGCTCCGGCGCCGCCAGTGTAGTCGTAATAACCGTGGTTGATCCCGCCACCTCCGGCACCCCAAACCTTCATGGTTATAGAAGTGACTCCTGCAGGAACGGTGAAAGTCTGATCTGATCCTGTAAAATCGAATACTCTCTTACACTGACCCTTTACTTGTTGTGGGATAAGCCCCGATAGGAGACCTATAAGCAGGACTACAACAACTCCAATTTTTTTGCGGAGGCTGCTGGCTTTGCCGCCAATATATGGCCGCAAAAGTAATTTTTTTTCTAATTGTGTTTTCATCATTTGCTAAAAATTATATAAGTTACTTCTATTGAATATAATCAATGAACGGTATACTTCTTATGTTGAGATTTTAGTTTTATTTGAGGAGTATTTCTTGCACGCTTATTGCCAAAATTTTACCCTCATTATCATAAACTTATGAATCTCTGTTTAATAAAAAATAAATATTCCTATTTTAAACAGGGAATTTATATATGGTCTTAACCTAACTTTATTAAAAGTTTATCATAAAAACTTTAAAACTAGGTGTATTAAACCGCTTGCAAAGGTATATCACAATAGGCTATTTATAAAGACTACATTTGTAGATATATGTCTACAAATTACCATAGCTACAGCTTTTCATCATTTAGTTGATCGTACTGTAAAGGTTGAAATATTATCATTATAAAGTTTAATTTTGTATTTTCGCAAAGAATTACGATTCCGAGGATAGTCTCGGAATCGTTTTTCCTGTTTACATATATTTCATAATGGAATTAAAAAAAATCAATGAAAATCTACTTCCCGATTTGCTTAAAAAAGAATTTGGAAAAGATATTTTTACCCAGCTTGAGAATCATCAGCATTTGTCTGTCAAAGGAAGTGCAGGTTCGTCCGTATCTATTTTTACTGCGGAACTTTTTCTGACCCGGAAGAAAACGGTTATTTATCTTTTGGATGATAAGGAAGAAGCGCTGTATGTGAATACGGAGATGGAAGATCTTTTAGGAAAAGAAAAGGTAATGTATTTTCCGGCTACCTACATGGAGCCTTATCAGGTGGAGAAAACTCAAAATGCCAATCTGGTTTTAAGAACTGAAGTGCTGAACAGGATCAATTCTGAAAAATCGCCTAAAGTTATTGTTGCCTATATCGGAGCTTTGTCTGAGAAGGTTTTGAAGAAAGAAGATTTTAAAGCCATTTCGCATCATATTAAGGTGGGAGATCAGCTTGATTTCGATTTTGTGGATGAGCTGCTTTCCCACTACCAGTTTCAGCAGACCGATTTTGTTTCAGAACCCGGCGAATTTTCTGTAAGAGGAGGTATTGTAGATGTTTTTTCTTTCTCCAATGAAAAACCGTACCGGATCACTTTTTTTGGAAATGAAGTTGAAAATATCAAAACTTTCGATATCGAGACACAGCTTTCGGTGGATAAAGTAAAAGAATTTCAGTTGGTTTCCAATATGAATTTTTCTGTTTCAGGAAGCAGGGTTTCTCTGTTTGAACTTTTACCGAAAGACAGTTTTGTGTTCTCTAAAAATGCAATGGTGGGGCTTCAGAAGATTAAAAATTTTTACGAAAAATCCATTGAAAAATATGATAAGTTAAGCAAAGATATCTCACACAGAACTCCACAGGAACTGTTTATTTCTGATCAGGAATTTTTGTTTGACTATAAAAAGTTTAAAACCATTGATTTCGGCAGTGTCATGTTGGGTGGATTTGATCATTCAGAGGTCAAGATCAATCAGACGCCACAACCTTCATTCCATAAGAATTTTGAATTGTTAACTGAAGATTTAGCAGATAAACAGCAGGAAGGTTTTGAAACCTGGATCTCTTTTTCTACTGATAAGCAGAAAGAAAGATTAGAATCTATTTTTGAAGAGCTGGAAAATCAGCTGCCTTTTAAAAGTTTCAGATCTGAGCTGCATGAAGGTTTTGTAGACACCGACCATAAAATTCTTGTATATACCGATCATCAGATATTTGACCGCTACCAAAGATATAAAGCCAAAAATACATTTGCGAAGTCTGAGCAGCTAACCCTGAAAGATCTCATGTCTTTAAAAGTAGGGGATTACATCGCACATATTGATCATGGAATCGGTAAATTCATGGGATTGGTGAAAGTAAACAATGACGGGAAAATTCAGGAATGTTTTAAACTCACCTATAAAAACGGAGATTTGCTCTATGTAAGCATTCATTCGCTGCATAAAATTTCAAAATATAACGGTCCCGACGGAAAAGAGGTGGTTCTCAGCAAGCTCGGTTCTCCTGCCTGGAAGTCCTTAAAGCAGAAAACAAAAGCAAAGGTAAAGCAGATCGCATTTGATTTGATTAAACTCTACGCCGAAAGAAAAACGGCAAAAGGTTTTGCATATACTCCCGATTCTTACCTTCAGAACGAATTGGAAGCCAGCTTTATCTATGAGGATACCCCCGATCAGGAAAAAGCAACCATTGATGTAAAAAAAGATATGGAAGCAGAAACCGTGATGGATAGGTTAGTGTGCGGTGACGTGGGTTTCGGAAAAACAGAAGTGGCGATCCGGGCTGCCTTTAAAGCCGCAACAGACGGAAAGCAGGTTGCGATTCTGGTTCCGACCACCATTTTGGCATTTCAGCATTACCGGAGTTTTAAAGAACGGTTAAAAGATTTCCCGGTCAACGTTTCTTATCTCAACAGGTTCCGTTCTGCAAAACAAAAAGCCGAAACATTACAGGGTTTGAAAGACGGGAAGGTAGATATTGTCATCGGAACGCATCAGCTGGCCTCGGAAAAAGTAAAATTTAAAGATTTAGGCTTATTAATTATTGATGAAGAGCATAAATTCGGTGTTTCGGTAAAAGATAAACTGAAAACACTGAAAACCAATATCGATACCCTTACTTTAACGGCCACCCCGATTCCGAGAACTTTACAGTTTTCATTAATGGCCGCTCGGGATTTATCGGTAATTAAAACACCACCGCCGAACAGGCAGCCTGTAGAAACCCAGATGATCGGTTTTAGCGAAGAAATTATCCGCGATGCGGTTTCCTATGAATTGCAGCGTGACGGGCAGGTTTATTTTATCAACAACAGGGTAGAAAACCTGAAAGATATTGCAGGGCTTATTCAGCGGCTGGTTCCGGATGCAAGAGTGATCACCGGTCACGGGCAAATGGAAGGCAAACAGCTTGAAAAAAATGTCCTTGATTTTATGGAAGGTAAATATGACGTTCTGGTTTCTACCACCATTGTAGAAAGTGGAGTAGACGTTTCTAATGCCAATACGATTTTCATTAATGATGCGCAGAGATTCGGGATGGCAGATCTTCACCAGATGAGAGGAAGGGTGGGGCGAAGCAACCGGAAAGCTTTTTGTTACCTTATTACGCCTCCGTTTGATATGATTACCACAGATGCCAGAAAAAGACTGGAAGCGATTGAGCAGTTTTCAGATCTGGGAAGTGGTTTTCAGATCGCGATGAAAGACCTGGAAATCCGGGGTGCAGGAGATTTATTAGGTGGCGAACAGAGCGGGTTTATCAATGAAATGGGGTTTGAAACCTATCAGAAAATGATGCAGGAAGCATTGGAAGAATTAAAGGATGATAAAGATTTTGAAAACCTTTTTGAAAATGAAGAAGACCGTCAGAAATTATTTAAAACCGTAAAAGAAGTTAATATTGATACGGATCTGGAATTGATGCTCCCGGATTCTTACATCTCAAGTACGGAAGAGCGGCTTTTACTGTACCAGAAATTAGCTGAAATAGATAATGAAAAAGACCTGCAGAAATTTGAATCTGAGCTTACAGACCGCTTCGGAGATTTGCCTGAAGAAGCCGTGAATCTTTTAAAAAGTGTTGCACTGAAATGGCTGGCTGCTGATATAGGATTTGAAAGAATCGTAATGAAAAATGGTGTGTTTTTGGGCTATTTTCCAAATAATCCTCAGGATAAATTTTACCAAACCGATAAATTCAGGCATATGATTGATTATCTGACCCAGAATTCTTCTCAGGCACAGCTTAAAGAAAAAATAGGAAAAGAAGGAAATCAGCTGATGATGCGAAAGGAGAAAGTGAAAAACGTAGATGAGGTAAATATACTGCTCAAGTCAATTCTCGGAATTTAAAATTCCCATGAGTGTTAATGTATCTGCATTGATATGGTAAAATTAAAATCTAAAAATTATGTTTTTAGATTTTTTTTTGATAAAAAAATAAAATAAGTCCTGCCACAATGAAAAATAATTATATTTGCCGGAGAAAAATAACTTTATGATCAAAATCAACTTTTTAAGAGCAGTCGCTCTTCTCTTTTTGGGTTTTCTATTTTCTTGTGATAACACGACAGCAGATCCTATTAACCAGAATAATAGTAACAATAGCAATACAGGGGGCAGCGGAAGCAGCGGTCCTACGATTACCGGGCCAAGAATTCTGCATAAAATTGTTGTCAATAGTGAAGTACAACAGGAATTTGTAACCAGTGGGAATGTTTTACAGAAGGCAATTTTTAAGGAAGCAAGCGCTCCTACTTCATTTTTTGTGGGTACAGCAACATATACTTCAGGAAAAATTTCAAAAGTGAAATTTGGACAAGAATTAAATGGAGCACCGGTGAGTAATGGACAAGTGTATGATTTTAATGTTACTTATGATTCTAGTGGGAAAATTAATTATACAACGGGCCAGGTAAGTTTAGGCACTACTATAATGTTTAATAGTGAATATACATATACTTACGATGGTGCCGGGAAAATGACTAAAATCGTAGAAAAGAAAAAATCTGGGACGACCTATACGCATTTTACCAATTATAATTTTACAAACACAGGAGATAATATCACAAAAATGATTACAGAAACCGGGATCACCAATGCAGCAGGTGTTCCGGATATGTCTGCAGGTGTAATGACTTCTACTTATAATTATACTGCTTACGATACCAAGATAAATCCTTACAATACTTTACCTAAGACGTTTTTTGTGATGTGGAGTTTAGTACATCCTATTAATTTTCCATCATTGTCAGCTAATAATCTTGTAACATTCAACATTGTATATCCTTCTCCGGCTCCTGTTATTCCTGGAGGGTACACGTATTTGTATGATTCTATGAATTACCCGACTTCAGATCAGACTCAAATTCAAAAATATATTTATAAGGCTTTATAAGGAGTTTTTAATTGATACTTTTACGAGAATATAAATAAAAACATACTTTTTATTCAAAAAAAAATTATATTTGTGGAAATATAAATAATCCCTTTAGAAATGAAACAACTTTTCTATTTTATTATACTATTAGCAGGTTTCTCTACGATACATTCTTGCAAAGATTTATTAGATGAAGATGGTAATCCACTTTTGGATATGAATCAGGGAAACGGTTTGACCGGGCCCAGAGCATTATTCAGAGAGATTACAGATTCAGATACCATTGCAGAATATCATTATAACGGGTTGCTTTTATCAGAAGTGCTTACAGACAGCGCTTCAGTGACCAATGTAATGTGGAGCGGAGATAAAATAAGCCAGGTCACCTTTAATGGTTTCTTGGATCTTGACGGAAACGGGAAATTAGATAAAGACAGCATCTCTTATACTCAGTTATTTACGTACGGAAATCAGGGAAGATTAACGACTATTTCTGAAAACCGCGCAGATTACAGAAGACTTCCTCCTGTAGCACCGGCAACAATTGGAGTAAAAGTTCTTTTCAGCAAGACAAAATATCTTTATAATCTAAAATACAGCACAGCGACAAGCAAGCTGGATTCTATCATTATGAAAAGCGGTCCGGATATTACCGGGACACCTTTTGCGTATTCAGATTATTCAAAAGCTGCGTACACCTATTTAGGTGATAATGTTTCTAAAGTAGTAAGACATTACGGGAAAATAAACGGAAACGTAATGGCTCCCGCTACCGAAAAGTATGGCTATGAATTTTTGAATTATGACGCTCAGATCAATGCGTATACCTTATTGCCTTTTGCCTATAAAGTTTCAGCGCTTTTATCAACGAGAGCCAAAGACAACAGAAGTATGATCTTATCGCCAAACAGTCCCAAAAGACTCACGATTACAGATCTTACCACCCCGATTCCTTCACCGGTTATTTTCTCAACCGATTATAACTATGATGCACAAACCTATGTGCTGAAAGGTTTCGGAATTAATTATATTTATAAACCTTTATAAAGAATATAATCTGAACATATTTAAACTCAATTCTTCAAAGGATTGAGTTTTTATTTTTATCACTAATTTTGCAAAAATTTTCTCATGAAATATTTAATTGTGGGTTTGGGCAACAAAGGTCCGGAATATGAAAATACAAGGCATAATATAGGATTTAAAGTTGCCGAAAAAATTGCCGAGACTCTTGAAAGCCCTTTTAAAACCACTAATTTCGGATGGATGGCAGAAGGAAAATACAAAGGCAGAAAAGTGCTCGTTCTGAAACCCGATACATATATGAATCTTTCCGGGAATGCCGTAAAATATTGGATGCAGAAAGAAAATATCCCCTTAGAAAACGTAATGATTATTACCGATGATCTTGCCCTGCCTTTCGGGACTTTAAGAATGAAAATGAAAGGTTCAGATGCAGGTCATAACGGATTGAAAAATATACAGGAAGTACTGCAGACACAAAATTATGCAAGGCTGCGTTTCGGGATTTCTGCAGAATTCTCTGAGGGAAGACAAGTCGATTACGTACTCGGAACCTGGAATGAAGAAGAAACGGAAAAGCTCCCCGAAAGAATAGAAAAATTCACAAAAGCTTGTTTGTCGTTCGTATTTGCAGGCATCAACAATACCATGTCTGCTTTTAACGGAAAGTAAAATAAATAAAAAAACCATCAGTGATGATGGTTTTTATTTAATATGAATTAAAATTCAGATCCGATTACATCGCTCTTCTGTGGGTAATCACAATATGCGAATCTTCATCTGACTCATAATCTCTGTAAGACGTTTTAAAGCCTAAAAGCTCTACTTCAATATCTTCTTCTTTCGCCCGGATATTGGCAAAATCCTGAATCATTTCCAGAACATCGGTCGCAATGTAGGAAGTTCCTCTTGCGTCTATGGTAACGATCGAATTCGATTTGATATTTTTCAGTGTCTTTTTAATCGCAGCTTTATTCAGAAAAGATACTTCTTCGGCTAATTTTATCGTGATACCGTCTGCGTCGTTCAGCTTTTCACGGCTTAGATAATAAGCACGTTTCATATTTCCCTGAAGAATATAAAATACGGAAATCGCCAAACCAATACCTACTCCTTTCAGCAAATCGGTCGCAACAACCGCTATAACGGTTGCCACAAAAGGAATAAACTGGAATTTTCCCAATTGCCAGAAATGCCTGAAGGTTGCCGGTTTTGCGAGTTTATACCCCACTAAAATCAGTACAGCCGCCAATGTTGCGTACGGGATAAGATTCAGCACAAATGGAATAGAAAGGACACAAATCAGCAACAAAGCACCATGAATGATAGTTGAAACTTTTGAAGTTGCCCCTGCATTGGCATTCGCCGAGCTTCTTACAACCACAGAAGTCATAGGAAGTCCACCGATAAAAGAGCTGATGAGATTCCCGATTCCCTGCGCTTTTAATTCAAGATTGGTATCGGTGATTCTTCTCTGCTGATCAAGCCTGTCGGAAGCTTCAATACAGAGAAGCGTTTCTACTGAGGCGACAACCGCAATTGTTGCACCCGTAAGCCAGACTTTATAATTGGCAAATCCCGCAAAATCGGGGAGTGTTATCAAATTTTTTAAATCATCAAGATTTTTAGGAACAGGAAGGGTTACCAAATGTTCGCGGCCGATTGCTAAAGAACTTCCTGTTGCCTTAAAAAGTTCATTGAGTAAAATACCGGTCACTACGGCAACTAATGCACCGGGTAACATTTTCATTCTTTTTAAAAAGGGAATACGGTCCCAAGCCAAAAGAATGGACACCGAAACTGCCGTCACAATAATGGCTCCAGGCTGCAGAGCGCCAAATAATTCTGAAAAATAATTGAAATTTAAGCCTTTATCAAAGATAGATTCATGGCCTTCATAATCTTTATCGAATCCCAATGCATGCGGAATCTGTTTTAAAATAATGATAATCCCGATAGCGGCGAGCATTCCCTCAATCACATTATTCGGAAAGTAGTTGGAGATGCTTCCGGCTTTTACAAACCCTAAAATGAGCTGTATCAAACCGGCTACCATTCCTGCGCAAAGAAACAGCTCAAATGCGCCCAAATCTGTAATGGCGGTTAAAACAATAGCCGTTAAACCCGCAGCTGGCCCGGAAACAGATATATTTGAATTACTGATCGTTCCTACAACCAATCCTCCGATAATTCCGGCAATAATTCCGGATAGGGGCGGTGCTCCCGATGCCAAAGCAATTCCTAAGCATAACGGAAGCGCGACTAAAAATACAACAAGACCGGAAGGAAAATTTTCTTTTACTCCTCCGATGAACGAATGTGATTTTTTCATAATATTGAAAAATACTAAAGTGTAACTGATTGATTTTTGATAAAACCAGTTTAAAATAAATTGAAAAATAATGTGAGATGCATTCATCTCCGAACAGAGATGAGCGTGAAGTAGCATTATGCTTCCGGAGGAGGAGAAAATAGAGTAAGCAATGGTGACAGATGAAAAGAATCATCGATCAGAAGAAAAGATCCGGATTCTAAAACCGGCTCAAAAAACTTAAGATAGTCATAGACATCCAAAGGTTTAGGAAGAGTCTTTTCATAAACAGAAAATGATGAATAGGGAGAATGAGGCTCTTCTTCGTTGACGATCACATTATTACTGAGCAGATCCCAACCCGCAATCGCAGCGATGCTCGGCAAGGCTGTAAAATTGAGAAAGATCGTTAATGTAATAATGCTCCAGAGTTTCATTCTTAAGTTTTAAAGAAAGATTATTCCGTCTTTCTGCTCATAACCCAAGTGTCTTCGCTTAAATTATAGATCTTCTGGATGTCTTTCAAAACTTTTTCAAAATCAATTTCCAGATCGATAATTTTACCGGTTCTCAGGTCAAAAACCCAGCCGTGAACAATAGGATATTCTTCAAGAATATATCTTTCCTGCACACAGGCCATTTTAATCACGTTGATGCACTGCTCAAGAACATTCAGCTCTACAAGCCTGTCATAACGTTTGCCTTCATCTTCAATAGCCTCTAATTCGTTTTGGTGAATTCTGTAAACATCACGGATGTTTCTTAACCAAGGATTAAGGATTCCCAAATCCTGCGGCGTCATGGCTGCTTTTACACCGCCACAATTGTAATGTCCGCAAACTATAATGTGTTTTACTTTCAGATGCTGCACTGCGTATTCAATTACAGCTGTGGCGCTCATATCCAAAGAGTTAACTAAGTTTGCAATGTTTCTGTGAACAAAAACTTCGCCCGGTTTCGCTCCCATGAGTTCTTCTGCCGTCGCTCTGCTGTCTGAGCATCCTATGTAAAGATAATCAGGAGTCTGAGTTTTTGCAAGATCTTCAAAGAAGCTGGGATTTTCACCAATTTTAGATTCTACCCATTTTCTGTTGTTTTCGAAAATAACTTCGTACGATTGTGACATAAATTAAAAATTTTAAAAAGTTTATATTATTTATTTCGTTTAAATTATTTCCAAATTCAATAGACTGAATCAATAATTATACAAAAATATAATTTATAGTGAAAAAGTAAACATTTTTTAACAAAGTTTAATAGTATGATTTACAAAATCACCTTATTACCAATATATCCTTCGGTGGCATTTTCGTTTTCCATGATTTTTGCCGGATTTCCTGCTACAACACAATTTGCCGGTACACTGAAAGTAACATATGAATTGGGAGCAATCAAGACATTATTTCCAATGGTAATTCCGCCTACGACAACGGCATTTGTGCCGATCCATACTTCATCTCCAATTACGGGATAGCCACTGTTTTTCCCCCGGTTTTGCTGTCCGATGGTGACACCCTGTGCAATATTGCAGTTTTTCCCGATTACTACATTGGGATTGATCACCAAGCTCCCCCAATGTCCGAGATAAAAACCTTCTCCGATGGTGGTTTCAGGATAAATCTGAAAACCGTATTTGATCTGGAAATGACGCAGAATTATTCTCCAGAATATTCCTCCTAATGAATTCTTTTTGAATTGCTGGGCTTTTCTTAAAATATAGATGAAATGAAGATTGGGACTGATGCATTTTTTCCAGATCTGAAACCGTGAAAGCCATATTCCGCTTTCCCGGTAAAAATCTTTTTGGATGGTAGAATATTTTTCTGGCATAAGAGAAATTATAATAGTCTGTTTAATATAATGATAATAATTAAAACGTATCTAATATGGAAATAATTTTCTCAACAGAATTTTTAAGAGTAAAAGGCATCGTATAATTTTTTAAATTTTCAGTGTATTCAGAAAATGATTCAGGATCTGTCATTGCTTTTTTCATTCCTAAATAAAGGCCTTCTTCCGAGTTTTCTGTAATAAACCCCAATTCTCCGTAATTCAGCATTTCCTGAACTCCGGAAACTTCGGTCGCAATAATTTTTTTCTTCAAAGTAATGGCTTCAAATAACACGGTTGGAAAACCTTCGTATCGTGAGCTTAAAATGTAAAAATCAGCATTTTTAAAGTATGGATAAGGGTTGTCTGTAAATCCTAGCATCGTTGCAGTTTCATCAACGCCCAGTTCTTTTTTTAAGGTTTTAATATTTTCAAAATCATAGCCATCTCCCACAATTAAAATTTTGTGCTTACAACCTTCATCTAGCAGTTTTTTATGAACTTTTAAAAGCCTGTCAAATCCTTTCTGAGGAAAAACCGTTCCTACAGATATAAATGTAGGAATTTTCTCTGTGAATTGATAATTAATTACAGGTTTTTCAGCCTTGGTGAGGATTTCATCCGTATCTACAGGATTGTATATTCTTACGATTTTCTGTTTTTCTGCATCATTTTTAGCTAAACCTTTAAAAAGCTTTTCTATTTTTTCGGAGATCACCATAATGACATCAAACCCGAAAAACTTACGAATTTCTTCATCCGTATAATTTTTAACCTGTGAAAGATCGTTGTGAATCCAGACGATTTTCTTAGATGACTTTAGCGGTGAACCCAGGATTTCGTCTCTCATCCCATGAATGGCGGCAAACTCAATATCATATTTTTTATTATTTAATTTACCTTTGTACAAAAGAACAGGAAATCTTTTTAAGATTTTTTGGAAAAGTACTCTTCCTGCTTTCTTCGAAAGATCCTGCAAACGGTTGGTCGTGATCATTTCACCTTTGTTCAGATACAATATATTGATCCATGACGGGACTTCTGCCAAATATTTACCGGAATAGAGGTTTAAAAGTACATCAATCTCATATTTATCCTTAGGAAGATTTTTTAAAAAAGTTACCAGAACCTTTTCTGCACCGCCATGACGCAGAGAGCCGATCCGGATCAGTATTTTCTTTTTATCGGGCATTTATTTCTTTACAGGTTTATAGACGTGAGGAAGGTTTTTTTTGATATGATTATCCAGTTTTGACCGGAAAGGTTCCAATTCCCGCGGATACATTACATTGTTTTCGAGTGCTTTATCACCATATTCTTCTACGGTACATATAAATTTTGCCGGTACTCCCGCATATACAGAATTATCGGGCATTGAAGAATTAAGAACCGAGCCTGCTCCTAAAATACAATTATTGCCCATCGACGAGCCGGGCAGAAAAGTACAATTATTACCTACAAAACAATTGCTGCCAAGTTTTATACGGCCGAAATTTCTTGCATCTTCATATTTTTCCATGTTTCTGATAACATACATCGCACCATCATGATTGATGAACGTACATCCCGCCGTAATTTTTGTGCGGTCACCAATTTCGATAAGATAAGGTTCTGACCCGAAAGCGGGAGCTTCGATAAAGATAACATCTTTGCCAACTTTCATCCCTCGCGATTTGCAAATCTCGATATAGGCTTTATCATACATATTCTTCCAGATAGTATGAATTTTAAGAATAAGACGATAGATGACACCCATTTATTTTTTTGCTAAGTTAATAATGATATTTTCAACGGCATCAAAAATTTTCTGATTGTCAAACTGTTGCTCAATATTTTTCAGGTTACTTTCAATTTCTGATACCAATTGTGGTTCTGTAATAAATTTTCTCATAGCGTTATACATTTCCTGAGTTTCATAATTTATGAGATAGCCGGTTTTAAGATGGGTAATCATTTCCGGGATACCACCGACATTGGTAGAGATGACAGGTTTCTGAAGAATCAAAGAATCTGCAATGATTAAAGGCCAGCTTTCAGATTCTGAAGGCAGAATAAAAAAGTCGGCGTTTTTCACGTATGGATAAGGATTCAGTAACGAGCCCAAAAACCGGAAGCTTTTTGTAACGCCCAAATGCTCTGCCTGTTTTTTCAGATTTTCTCTTTCATCCCCATCTCCAATTACGGTAATATGATGGTCAAAACCCTCTTTTAAAAGTTGTGCATGAGCCTCCATCAGTTTATGAAAACCTTTCCTGCTGTGCAGTCGTGCGACAGAAACAAAAACCGGTTTTTGAGGAAAATCGGGTTTGAAAGCGTTTGCTTTTAATTTCAGTTCTTCAATAGGAATGGCATTTAAAATCACCTGGTTTTCAGGAATATTTAGATCCGGATAGGTCTCTATTAAAATATCTTTTGTCTGCTGTGAACCGAAAATAAAATAATCAAATTGCGGAATTTGCTTTAAAATTTCAGGAACCAAAGGCTGAAGCTTAGGAAGGGTGATATCAGAGTGAAACCACCCGATTTTTTTTGAATGTGTATTTGCGGAATTAAGAACCGATGAAAAAGCTGCATAGGTGGGTGCAATTTCAACATCATATTTCTCATTCAGCAGCTGATCTGCAATTTTCGGGTTTTTATGCGCATTTTGAAGCCTGATTTTTCTTTTTGCAAGCTGCAGCTTTTGGATTAAAGAATTCTTTGACAAGTCTTCTTTGCCTTCTGCGAGATATACTTTTCTAATATGTTTTGGGATCTCATTACGAAGCTCGCCCTGATTGATATTTAAGCATAATGTAATCTCAAATTTTTCCCGGCTGAGATGATTCAGCATGCTCAGAATTACTTTTTCTACGCCGCCCATTTCCATGGAACGGTGTCTGAAAAGAACTTTTATGGTATTTTTTTTCATCATTTAAATAATTGCTGTCCCAAAATTCTCAGCTTTTTCTTTATTCTGTATAGAATCGAGTTCTGGTAATCAAGCAAATCATAAATTTCTTTAGAATTCGCATAAACTGAAGGTACACTTTTTCCGTTAATCGTTTTTAATTTCCTGCGCTTCATGGCATTAAAAATCACCTGTGCAAAATATTCTCTCGATTTGGGCCTGTTATCGTTCTGGGAAATTCCTCCGGAGTGGGTCCTGTAAAAATAAAGAGCATCATCAATAAACTTAACATTTCCTTTTTCGTACATTTTTAAATATAAATCCTGATCTTCAGCGATTTTCATCTCAGTATTAATCTTTTCGGTCTGTTCGTAAATGTCTTTTCTAAAACAGACAAAATGTACAATATGAACCGGGCAATTGAAAAAGCATAGGTCATTATTCGGCACCTGCATTGGGTTTTTCGGAATGTCTATGGGGTGCAGATTTTCATCGCATCTGATGTATTTTGAAAAAGTGAGAACCGTATTTTTATTTTTTTTGAATATTTCGATTCCGGAACGTAAAGCATCGGGTGTTATTGCATCATCCGGATCCACAAAACCGCAGATATCACCCGTTGAGAGTTCTATCAATTTACTTTTTGTAATTCCGACCCCGCTGTTCTTCGGGTTTTCAAAAATTTTAAAACGCGGATCATCCCCGATAATTTTATGAATGATATCTAAAGAGTCATCCGTAGATGCATCATCGAGAATAATGGCTTCCCATTGATCATGGCTTTGGGCGATAATAGAATCATAGCAGCTTTTAAAAAACTTTCCATTATTGTAATTGGCAATGAGTATAGAAAACTTCATCAGGATGAATTAGGGAATTTGTGTTGATAAATTTTTTACAAAGATAATTATTCTTAAAAATTATAAATAAGATAAAAATCTTTATTTTTGCAATATTAAAATAAACACTGTGAATGAAATTACCAGAATTCTCAAAACTCTTTTCGGTTATCTTAAAAGGCCGGATCTTTATCCTGAACTTGGAAGAAAAATCCTGAAAAACACCATTAATAGGAAGAATGCCTTTAAGGGTAAAGAGAAAACCTATTCATGGGCATCATCAAAAGCGGTGTCTCAACACGAGGCAATTTCTCTGCTTTTCGGGATCGAAAACACTTCTTTCAGAGATGATTTTAAAGCAATTTTAAACGATGCTGCACAGAAAGAACAAGAATGCCCAATCAAAATGGGTGGTCCGGGAGCTTTGGAACTGATCTATTATGCATGTGAATTTACGAAGGCAACAAACGCTGTTGAGACCGGCGTTGCATACGGATGGTCTTCTCTGGCATCACTGCTTTCCCTTAAAAAAAGAAATGGCACCTTATACAGCTCCGATATGCCTTATTTAGGGCAAAACGGAGATCAATACGTAGGATACATTGTTCCGGAAACGCTTAAAAACATCTGGAAATTATTCCGCTTTGCAGATAAAGAATCTTTACCTAAAATTTTCAGTGAAAATTCTGTTTTTGATGTGGTGCATTATGATTCTGATAAAAGCTACAATGGAAGAGTATGGGCTTATCATGAGCTTTACCACCATCTCAGATCCGGAGGCGTATTTATCAGTGATGATATTGGAGACAATTCTGCTTATCAGGATTTTTGCGAGAAAAACAACATCCAGTCGACAGTGGTAAAATTTGAAGGAAAATTTGTGGGTGTGTTTGTGAAATAGATTGAAAAAATGAAATATTAATGTTATAATTGTTGAGCATAACAATATATGTAAATTAGCCATATGATGAAAAAAGTCTACATTATTATTTCCGCATACAACGAAGAAGAAAATATTCATGTGCTATATTCTAGTCTTCAAAATGAATTGTCTGCCATAAAATTTACGGATTATGAGCTGGTTTTTGTAAACGACGGCTCTAAAGATAAAACGCTGGATTTTTTGCTGGAACTTCAGAAAACCGATGATAAAATTACAATCATCAACCAGTCTAAGAATTTTGGGCATGAGCTTGCCATGACCGCAGGCTTAAATTACGTAGGAAATACCAATACAATGAGCGATTTCAGCATTATTTTTATGGATGCAGACATGCAGCATCCTCCAAAATTAGCAGCTGAAATGATCACGCAATGGCTGAATGGAAAAAAACTGATACTCACAAAAAGAATAGAGAATCAGGATACAGGAATGAAATATCGATTGATGGGAAATTTTTATTACTGGATACTCAATGTTCTTTCAGATGTGAGAATTCCTAGAAATATGCCAGATTTCAGGTTGCTTGATAAAAAATATGTGCTTTGGATGAACGGGCTGAACGAAACCGACAGGATGTTTCGGGGAATGCTCTCGCTTATTGGTCTCAGAGATGCTTATATATTAGAGTTTGAAGCTCCCAAAAGAAATGCCGGAAGATCAAAATACAATTTTCTGAATCTTTATAAACTTGCCATAGACAGTGTAATACAGTTTTCTATAAAACCACTGAGAATAGCAACATTCATGGGTTTTCTAGGCTGTTTTCTGTCTTTTTTATTCTTATGCACATCAATTTACATCAGCCACATCCGGCACGAGCCAAAAACGGGATTTCTTACTTTGCTTTCGGTAAGCACATTTTTCAGCTCACTGACAATTTTGTTTTTAGGAATTATCGGAGAATATATTGGAAGAATACATATTGAAGTAAAAAACAGGCCGCTGTATTTTAACGAAATCATAAAAAATGAAGACTAAAATCATAGCTTATTTTTTATTGTTTTTTATAAATACAGCTGTTGCGTTAAGCTGTTATTATTATCCGGTGACCAGGGATCAGTTTTTTTATCTAGATAAACACAATTTAATTAATCCCTTTACCGAATATTACAATGCTTATCTTTATTCAAACCCAAGAATCAATCAATTTTTCACCAATATCATATCCAGAACCAAATGGGTTGAAGTCGTTTTTGGAATTATAATTTTCAATAGCTTTTTCTCTATACTTTTTTTAAATATATATAGGAGATTGCCACGGTTTTCTGAAATCACAGACGTAGGCAGATTTCTAATTTTCACTGCTTTTTTCATCTTTTTAATCAATTATTTTGGCGAGATGTTTTATTATACGCCATTCAATACCAATTATACGCTGTCACATGTTTTTTATCTGTTTTATATTTTTATTTTAACAGATTATTATCAGGATAAAAATGAGGATTTTATTGGAAAATTCCCACCTTTATTCATTATCATTTTAGGCATTTACATTGGAATGTCGAATGAGCACATTCCGCCTGTTTTATTGGCTTTTTCTTTTTTCGCCGCAGCTTTTTATACCCTTAAAAATAAAAAGCTTCCCAACTATAAAGTAATTACTTTAAATTTATCATTATTCGTAGGTTACCTGATTTTATTTTTTGCGCCTGCAAATAAAGTAAAAGAAAAAATGGTAAACAAGTCTCCTTTTGAGATCAGTTTAAAAGAGTACGGTTATAATATCATGACCATTTTTAAGTCTTACTACTATTATAATGCAGAACTTATAGTTTTATCGGTAATCGTAATGATATTGGCTGTTTTATACTTTAAAAAAATCAAAACACACCAAAAAATAATAGGCAGAATATTGATTTATTTAGCCCTTATTGTATTTTCTTTAGCAATTGTGGGGCTTTCTCCTTTGATAGGAACCCGATTATTGTTTTTTTCTACCATATTAATCATTATTGTAATGTATGAGCTTATTAGGAGAATAATCAATAATTTATATGTAAAAAAAATCCTTTCAGGAATGGCATTTGTTTGGCTGCTCATATTTTTCAGCGTAAGTATTTTTGCAACATTTACAGCAAACAAAAACAGTGAGAGGGTGTTGCAAGAAATCACAAAAAAGTCAAATAGTACAAAAGATGTTGTTCTGAAACAGGGTTTTCAATATTTTATTCCTGAATTAGGAAAATTCAACAGAAAAATATTACTGGAAAACGGAGATGTGTACATTGATAAGAATCCCGCTCATAATACTTCTCAGGAACAAAATATTATTTACTATTACAGGATAAAAAGCATTTCACACAAATAAAAATGAAAAATAAAATTATTATCAACGCAGATGATCTCGGTCTTTCTCCCGGTGTGAATGAGGCAATATATCGTGCTCACAATCAGGGATTTCTCACGCATGCAAGTCTAATGGCCAATGCAGATTTTTTTGAGGATGCTGTTGATACCATCGTTTCAAAATGTAAAAATCTTAACGTAGGCCTTCATATTAATCTTACATGTTGCAAATCGCTTTCAAAAGACAATCATATTGCAGATAAGCACGGAATACTTAGCAATACCTTTATCAAACTCCTGTTCTTACATAAAAACAAAAAAGTATTGCAGTCTATTGAAAATGAAATAGAAGCCCAGCTGGACAGATTAAAAAGCAATAATATACACATCAGTCATATTGATGGCCATGAACATATACATATTATCCCATCAATCAATAAAATTGTAAAAAAAATTGCACAAAAACATGGGATTAAAAGAATTCGTGAAATCAATGAAGGTGTTTTGAAAAGCTTTAGGTTTAATTTCAGAACGGCAAGTTTTGCCAATATTATTAAATTATTTTTACTGAGATTTTTGTCGTTGTTCAATTCAGATACCAAAAAAAATACATTTTATAGTATCCTGAACACCTGTGAAATCAATGAGGATAATCTTTTCAACTATCTTGAAAATACGCAGAATGAGACGGTAGAAATAATGCTGCATCCCAGCATTTCAAAATTGGATGAAAATTACAAAAATCTTGATATACGATTTCTGCAATTTTTACAATCTGATTACAGAAGACAGGAATATGAACTTTGTTTTTCTAAAAAATTTGAAAATTATGAAAAAGCCGTTTAGTTTTTCAGAGACCAATGATTGGAAAAATATTGTTACAAAAACATATCATTTAGGTGTCAAAACATTAGCAATACAAAGACAAAGCATCAATATGTACGGAAACGGATCGTTATTTTCAAATTCTCCGTATATTACAGATGGTGGGTTTTTCGAATTTGAAAAACCTGTAAAAGATTCTGATTTTGAAGAATTAAAAAAGCCCGTTTTACTCAAATCAAGGCAAAAAATTGAAGTTGAGAATCAAACAAAGTATTTTTTGGATGAAAACTATTTTACCTATATTTTGGATCTGAGGAACGGGAAAGATTTTGTCTGGAATTCTCTGGTAAAATCGAAAACAAGAAACCAGGTAAGAAAAACAGAAAAGCTGAATTACCATATAAAAACAGGAAAAACAGAATTGCTGGATGATTTCTATAAAGTAATTTCCGAAGCCTGGAGAGATCTCGGGACGCCTACACACAGCAAAGCTTTTTATAAAAATATTGTTGAAGGTTTTGGCGAATCAGGATATTGTGCAGAATTTATTGTTTTATATTTAGATAATGAGCCGGCTTCTGTGGCATGTCTTATTTATGATGCATATTCTATTCATCATCCGTATGCTGCGACATTAAAAAAACACAATAAGCATTCTCTTAATAACGCACTGTACTGGAACATTATTCTCTTCGGATTAGAAAAAAAGATTCAGTTTTTTGATTTGGGAAGAAGCCGGAAAGATCAGGGAACTTCCACCTATAAGCTGTCATGGGGCGCAGAAGCGGTACCGTTATATTATTATTATTTCAACACCACATCTCACAAAAATGAAGAAGACAGTAAAATTATCAAGTTTTTAATCACAGCATGGCAAAAACTACCGGTACCGATTGCGAATTTTTTAGGCCCGAAATTTATATATAAAGTGTTAAAATGATCAAAGAATTATCCGAAAAAGATCTGTTTCAGGTAGCAAAAATTCATAAGGAAAACCTGCCGAGTTTTCTCACGGAATATCCACTGTCCTTTATTGAAAAGTTTTATTATTTTCAAATAAAAAGAGAAAACCAGTTGCTCTTAGGTAAAATAGAAAACGGGAAATTGCTGGGATTTGTTTTTGGTACCGATAATGTCGAAAAATTGTATGATAATTTTATATCGGAAAATAAATCTTATTTTTACATGAATACTTTTAAAACATTATTATTTCACCCGAAATATTTTTTACTTTTTGCAGCAAAATTTTTTTCAAAATCATTTGTTTCAGAATGTAAAAGACAATTGGTGTATATTGCCGTAGATCAGAATCTAAAAACGAAAGGAATCGGGAGCGAATTATTGCAGGCTTTTGAAGAAAAGTGGAAGGGATTAAATTACTACGAACTGGAAGTGGAAAGTAAAAATAAAGCGTTCGATTTCTATCTTAAAAAAGGATTTTACATCGTTCATCAATATAACAACTGGGTAGAAAAAAAATATTTGTTAGGAAAATATCTCCATTTATTAATTATTTTTACCATTTGTAATGGTATAGGTTGATGGTTTTAAATGCAAAAAAAAATGAAAAATTGGGAAACGTATTGGTCGGCTAAAAAGCCTGGCTTCGATTATATTATGCGTAATACCACGCCTGTTTTTTATGAAAAATACTTAAAAAAAACCGATATAAAACCCCATCATGTTTTTTTGGATTTCGGCTGTGGACCGGGATTTCTGATAGAAAAACTCCCTGCAGAAAATAGGATTATTGGCACGGATATTTCGAAAGATTATATAGAGTTTTGTGAAGAAAAATTTAGAAGTTCGAAAAACGTTTTTTTTGAATGCATTACAGAAAAAAATTCTTTCCGGACAATTCTTTCTAAAGAAAAACCGGATGTCATTATGGCGATCAGTGTCATTCAGTACTTCGAAAATAATCTCGTTTTAAAAAAATATATTGATGAGGTAATGAATTACTCAAAAGAAAATAAGAAGAATATACAATTTATCATCGCCGATATCATTCCACAAAAAAATTCTAAGTTAATAGACGCCTTCGAAGTGTTTTTACACTCTATTCGTAAAGGATATTTTCTGGATTTTTTTAGATTTTGCCGTGAAGTTCTTCATTCTGATTACAATTCAAAGCAGCTAAAAGTGAACAAAACCAATCCTGAATTTTTTGAATTATATGCCAAAGAGCATCAGTTGAAACTGGAATTTTTAAAAAATGTCACAGTAAACAAAAACAGGTATTCCTTAGTTTTTACTTTCTAAAAATATCACTAAATCAATATTTTACCATAAGTGATCTCTAAAATTCACATTATACAATCCTGACCGGATGCTTTTAAAGTCTAGAGCCAGATATTTCAAAATCATTCCCCATTTTTTAAGAGCAGGGGCATTGGCGATTTCCCAGCTTCTGTACATTCTACGGATGTGCGTTTTAATTTCCTGTGGCATTGTGTCCTCGCTTTTAGCCCACTTATTAACTTCCTTCCAAAGCAAAACCCGTGTAGTTGAAGGTTTTATCTTTTTTATATCAAGCTGGGTAATTCTGTTGTTTTCATGAACGCCTCTTATGGCTACAGCCTGATCTAAAATCCCCGGATAAAAATTAAGGTAATAAGAGCTTCTGAATAATAATTCTGTATCCTGATGAAGCCTCAAATGTGTTTTAAAAAGCGGGTTTACCTTTTGCAGCAAAGATTCTTTGCGTATGGTTAAAGCATCAATACTAAACAAACCGAAGCTTCCTTTCATATTCAGCTGTCCCGGAAAAACATCTTTCGGGTCATGCTTTTTGTAAACAGTAGTTAGTCGGTCGCCAAAAACTTTATAGTACTGTTCTTTTGCCTTTTTTGTATAATAATGTACGCCAATCGCTCCGTAAACACCTTCTACTTCAGGATTTTTAAATAGCTCACGTTCCGCATCAAACCGGTTCGGAAGAAAATAATCATCAGCATCCAAAAACGCAATAAAATCTCCCGTAGATTTTTCAATCGCTAAATTTCTGCTTGCTCCGGCGCCGTGGTTTCCTTTGTCGGGATGTTGGTACAGTTTTACCCGCTGATGTATTTCAGATAATAATTGACAGACTTTCAAAGCGTCATCAGGCGATTGATCTTCCACCAAAATGACTTCATATACTTCTTTAAAATGAAGAGCAGATTCTACAGCCTGAGCAATATATTTTTCAGCATTATAAACCGGAATAATTACAGATATTTTCATTGTTAATCGGGTTACTGAGTTCTAAATAAAAGTAATTTTATCATATTGGATGATTTTTATTAATCATGCGAAGTATGTAACGCATGAAAACGGTATCTGGTTTTTAAAAAATTTGGATTTGTCAGCGCAGTGGTTAAAAAAGAAAACCATTTTCTAAGACCTTTCTCATGAGCAATTTTAAAGCTTAAATAATTCAGTTTTATTGTCTGGGAATATTTGGTATCCAATTTTACCGTTTGGCTCCAGTGATAAAGAGAACTTTGTAATAAAAGATTATGATGATAGAATGTACTCGAATAGGGTTTTATTTTGGTTATCCTATTGTCGTCATGCACTCCTCTCACAGCGATTGCGCGATCTATAATCCCAGATTTCAGGTAACAGTGATACGCCAGTTTTATGATAAAATCAGAATCCTGATGCACCCGTAAATCTCGGTTGAATCGAAGCTTATTTTTTACAATAGAAGATTTTTTGACCGTCAATGCATTTAGATGAAAAAAAGACCCAAAACGATGAGTTGTTAAACCCAATAAGCCTTTAAAAACTTCTTCACCTTCTGCTGCAAAATTAACCGTAGTGAGTGTTATGTTCTGAAATTTGTCCTGAAACTCTCTTTTACCTTTTTCAGAAAGATATTCTACACCAATGGCGCCAAACACACCTTCAACGGAGGAATTTTCAAATAATGTTTTTTCGGCATCAAAACGGTTGGGAAGATAATAGTCATCCGCATCTAAAAAAGCAATATATTCTGACTCTGCTTTTTCAATACCCAGGTTTCTGGTTGCTCCGGCTCCGTGATTACCCTTGTCCGGATGTTGATAGAGCTTTATTTTGGGGTTTTCCAGGGCCAGTCTCTGACAAATTTCCAAGGAATGATCTGTAGATTGATCTTCAATTAAAACCACTTCTCTCACTACGTCAAACTGCAGTGCTGAAGTGACCGATTTTACTAAAAACTCGGCTGCGTTATATACCGGGATAATTACAGAAACATTCAGCATTATAAAAAAGATTGATTGTTTTGTGCCCAAATTGCCAACTGTAAAAGGTTCCAGTGTTTTTGTCCTTTATCTAAAAATTTTTGTGCCGCATCGAAATTGATATATTTAAAAATCTTCTGATTTGGATTTTTCAGCAATTCATCAGAAAATTTCATCAGATTCTCTTCCTGGAACCAATTTTCAATTCCGAGTCCGAAGCCCTGCTTATTTCTGTTTCGTATGGTTTCCGTCCAATAAGAATCCATTGTTTTACGAAGGATCTTCTTATCTTCTTTTCCGTCAAGTTTTAACTGTTCCGGAAGCTGAATACAAAATTCTGCAAAATCAATGTCTAAAAAAGGCGTTCTTACCTCCAGAGAATTCGCCATCGCCATTCTATCAGATTTTACGAGCATATTCCCGGGAACAAATTTTTCCAGATCAGTTCTCATAATATCATTCAATGAGTTTTTATCTGCTTTAAAACTGTATTGCTGATGATAATCTGCAGTAATTCCAAGCATTTTTCTTTCTGCGGCATTAAAAAAATTGCGTACCTGATTTTGATGGAAATCAAGAATAGAATCGTTGTCTATGTTGTTTCTGGAAACATATGAGATCTCTTTTACATTCTGATATAATTGTAATCCGAACTGAGCAATTATATTTTGATAACTGAAATGGTTTTTCAGTGTATGTTCTACAGTATAAAAGTTATATCCGCCAAATAATTCATCTCCCACATCTCCTGAGAGAACTACTTTAAGGTTTTTTCGGGCATTTCTGCAGATTTCAAAGTGAGGAAGACACGATCTATCGGCAAACGGCTCATCCAAAAAAGGAGAGATTTTCTGCAATGAGGTTACAAGATCTTCTTTTTTCTCATGAATTTCAATATGGTGAGTATGATATTTCTCTGCGATTTCTTTGGCATATTTCAATTCGCTTTCTTCATGGTCATAGCCAAAGCTGATGGTGGTTTGCTGAGATGAAAATTCATTAACTAATGCTACAATCGTAGAAGAATCTAATCCTCCGCTCAGAAAACTTCCTACCTCGACATCGGCAATAAGCTGCTTCTGAACTGCATTTTTTAATAGATGAAGAAATTCTTCTTTCGCATCCGACAAACCTATAGATCTGTCTTTAGCCGGTAAACTATAATAACGCTTTACTGAGATTTCCCCATCTTTCCAGATCAGCTGATGAGCAGGAGGAATGGTGAAAATATTAATATAAATGCTTTGATGGGTACTTACATATCCGTACTGTAAATAATGTGAAAGTGCTTCCTGACTTACGTTTGGTTCTATTAATCCGCTGGCTAAAATCGCTTTGATCTCTGAGGCAAAAATGAACTCTTTATTTTTACCGATGGCATAATAGAATGGTTTTTCTCCGAACCGGTCTCTTGCACAAAACAGCTGCTTTTTTTCATCATCCCAGATGGCAAAAGCAAACATTCCGGGAAGATCATAAATCAGGTTTTCCTGTTTCCGCTGATACATGGCGAGAATTACTTCCGTATCTGAGCTTCCGCGATAAGGATATTTTGAATATTCTTTTTTAATGTTCTGATACCCGTAAATTTCACCGTTCAAAACGATGCATTCATTTTTAGTATTGGAAAACATGGGCTGTTTTCCATTTTCAGAAAGATCAATAATAGAAAGCCTGCGATGGCCTAAAGCTGCATTTCCGTAAAACTCATGATGCGCAGAATCTGGGCCGCGGTGCGCAATGGCATCGGTCATTTTTATGATTTCCTGCTGATAATTCCTGGCATTCGGAGCAATGATTCCGGCAATTCCACACATAATATTTTATTTAAATTATTGTGAAACAGGCTTTTCGCAAAAGAAAATATCTTCTTCAGGATTGAGTCCGAAAGTTTTGTATTTTTCAGAAATATTCACCCTGTGCACGGTAAAGCCAACACTTTTCAGTCTTTCTATATAATCCTGCCCGTAAATTCTTACATGATCAAACTGCCCGAATAATTCTTCTCTTTTATTCTGGTCAGCGATAGTAAAATCTTCATGGGTCTTCTGATTATTTTTTGAAATAGGAACCTGCAACACCGCTTTTCCGCCAGGTTTTAAAATGCGGTAAAGCTCTTTCATTGCTTTTGTGTCTTCAGGAATGTGTTCCAGAACGTGATTGCAGATAGCATAATCAAAATGGTGATCTTGAAAAGGAATATCCATTACATTCATATTCTGCACATATTCAGGATAATCATATCCTTCTGTGAATAAATCTCCACAAATATATTCTTTAAAATTATTAGCAAGAAGTACCTTTGAAAGTTTGGGCTCCGGAGCGATATGAAGAATGCTGATTTTTTTGTTTTCCGGCAGCTTCAGTTCTTCTATAAAAAATGCGTAGAGAAGTCTTTCGCGGTCTCTGGAGTGGCATTGATAGCAACCTGCAGCTCTTCTGCCGCCTCCGATTACCTGCTTTTCTCTAAGAACGGGAATATCGTGGCCTACTACTTCAAGATCTCTGGAATTGTAGCCGCAGAAAGGGCAGTGATAAACAGATCCTGCGTGGGATTTTAGCTTTATTTTATTTTTTATTCTCTGTAGTAAAGACATCATTTATGTTTGAGTTTTATTTTTTTTATCGGGAATTTTGAGAAGACAAATTTACACATTCAGAAAGGTTTTGCCAACTTCTTTTACTGTATTTGCAATTTCGATAAGCTTTTTTTCTTCTTTTGATATTTTACGATATTTATCCAGCAGTTTTTTGCGGGTTTTTTTGTTTCCGGTCAATATACTCTTAACCAAACCCTGTTTGAGCGATTTTTTTTCTAGTTCTAATGCATTGGGAAAGCTGGGATTTATGATATTGGTTTCAATGGTAAGATCTTCATACAACGCGTAATCTACTTTGCTTAAAATCTGTTTTCCGTCATGCACAACTTGGCTTCCAGGAGCCAATAGAATTTTCTTCTGATGAAATTTTACCCGGTTTGCATACTCCACATCTTCCCCGTAATGAAAAAAATAAGGATTAAAACCTCCTACTGTATCTATAGTAGATTTTGGGATAAACCAATGAGCTGCATTCACAAAGCTGATTTCGTAATAAGGTTTCAGGTTTTGAAAATAAAGGTCTGAGATTAGCCTTGTTTTTTCGAAATTGGTCGCAATATATTTATCCAGGAAAATATCCAGCTGCTGTTCTGTCCCGTCAATATGCATCGGGCTTATAATCCCTATTTCTTGCTTCTGAGGATATTTTTCATAGACCTCAAGCAGTTTTTCTATGCTGTTTTCGTAAAGCCATGCATCCTGATTCATCAGATAAAAGAATTCTGCCCCTTTTTTATATGCTATTTCAAGGCCGAGATTGTTGGCTTTTCCAAAACCTAAATTTTTTGCAGACTGGATGAATTCTGCCTCCGGAAAATAAGTTTTCAGATATTCCTGAGTGCCGTCTGTAGAGCCGTTGTCAATAATAAAAGGATTCACAGTAACCGATGAACGCTTCAGGCTGTTAAAGCATTTTTCTGCCCATTTCATGGCGTTGTAAGTGACAATAATAATAGCAATTTCCGGCATAATACTTTTTTATTTTTATATATATTTTTTTACCAGACCCTTAAGATAGTCATCAGGATTTATTCCTGTAAAAAAGGATTTGAAATACGTATTGAAACTGATCTGGTAAAAATCGCCTTCATCAATTTCTGTGTAGTCTGCCAATTTGCCGACCTGTTTTTCAATTTCTTGTATAATTTCTTTTAAATCATAATGATACGGATAAGCACAGTTGATAGTTTCATTTTTAATAGTATTGCAATGTAAGGCTAAAAATCTTGAGATATCATCCATATCAATCAGCAATCTTTTTGCTTTTCTGTGAAGGAAAAACCTTCTGTTTTCGCTGATCTGGGTTGTAAGAAAATTAAAAAGAGTATTGGGATTTCCACCTTTTCCTACGATATTGCCTATTCTTAAAATCAGATAGTTTTTACAGGTATTTTTGATATAATTTTCTATGTTGAGCTTATGCAGGATATATAAGCTGTCCTGTTTTGATTGGTCATTGATGCTCACTGTAGAAAAATAGATAAATTTTTTTTCAGGGTTTTGTCTGATACAGTCTTTAAGAAGAGAAAACTCTCTCTCGAATTCGGAATTTCTTGTTTCGAGGGAATTTGAAACTCCGGATGCAAAAAATATAATATTCCCTGAATCTATATTTTTTAAAGAGGTTGCGATAAGTCCGTTTCCTATGATCATTTGTGTAAATTGTGTTTATATAAATTTTTTGTGTTGTTTTTTAATCTGATATTTTTGTTTTATAGTATGCAGACTCCATTTGATTACGGAATATAATTGTAATGGCTGCCATGTAAATTTAGCTAAAACATTATATACAAAATAGCCAAAGGCTGCATTGAAAAATTTGGATAGAGATATGACATTAGAATAAGACATTAAGGTATAATAAAAATAACTTTTTAATTTCCATATTTTATATTCCGGCTGATATTTTTTAATAAACGGAATAATTGCAAAATCTTTCTTCATTACTTCATACGATACATTTTTTGAAATACTTGCACTAAATTGTCTGTAAACGGCCATCTGTTCGGGTAAGACTTTAACTTTTCCATAACATCCGGCTAATAAATAAAGGCAGCGGTCCGCAGAAATAATATCGACCGGAAAATCGGGTTTTAATATTTCTTTTTTAAAAAAGAACGTTGATGTCTGAAAAATTTTTCGGTCTGTAAGATTATCTTTTTCTAAAACCTGATTTAAATGATCTGAAAAACCATGACTTGCAATGGGTAAATCTTCATATATTACCTTAGAATCTGACCCCACTGCTGAAAAATCCAGGTGGGTTTCTAAAAAGTCATATTGCTTCCGCAGTTTTGAAGTTTCTAACCAATAATCATCACCATCTAAAATAGCAATATATTTTCCGGCAGATTTTGAAAACAGAGAAAGGGTGTTTTTGACGTATCCTAAATTAGGTATATTTTTAAAATATTTTATATTCTTGCCTTTAGGATGTTCTTGTATGATTTTAAAAATAATCGCTTCCGTCTGATCGGAAGAATTATCATTACCAATAATAATCTCATACTCATGGTCAAATTCCTGAGCAAATATGCTCATGAGACATTCTTCAATATATTTTTCGTGATTATAGGTGGTGATACAGATGCTGACTTCCATGATAATCAATATTTTAGTAAATCTGACCACGTAAGGTCAAGATAGTGATGACGGGCACATTGGGCAATATATATTTTTCTTTTTGCAAACTTCAGGGATTTTAAATAAATATTTCTGTGCTTTAAAAATGTTGTATAGAAGGTTGTACTTTTTATATCTTCATCGGCGTTTATTGCATTATATTTTTCGAGAACTTTCAGATAATTCCATACATAATCTCTGAAATATTGCTGAGTTTTAGTAATTAGTCCAGAATTTTTATCTTCCGGCTTATATCTCAATCCATAGACCTGGTCTGCATGTAATCTGTATGATGATAATGATTCCGGGATAAAGCCTAATGCATTTTTTGAACTCAGCTTCTGAACAATAAAATAATCATGTGCAAAAGGAAAATCTTTTAATGCGTATTTTTCAATTGCTTCTTTCCTTATGGCTACAGCACAGCCTAAAATAAAACTTCCTTTAATGATCAAAGAAGGAAATAATTGTCCCGCATCTATTTCTGTTAAAATAGTATGATGGGATATGTTTTTCCAATTGAGATAGGAAGGTTGGGTATTTTCTTTATCCATTAATTTTAAATCGTGAAAAACGCCGTCAAACTGTGGGTTTTTTGTAAAGAAACCAATGGTTTTCTCAATTTTATCTTTTTCCCAGATGTCATCCTGATCACTTATGATGATGATATCGAAACTACACTGAAGTATGGCTTTTTCAAAATTTTTGATAAACCCTAAATTGCTTTCATTAATGAATACTCTGATATTCGGATGTATTTTCTGATAATCGCGTATAATCTCAACAGTAGAATCTTTTGATATATCATCACAAATTACAATTTCATCAGGCAGTATAGTCTGATTCAAAATTGAATCAAGCTGTGCGGAGATATATTTTTCTCCATTATAGGTGCAAAGCGCTACAGATGTTTTCATAATCTCAAAAAATTAAAAATTTTATTGACCGTCTGATATCTTTTACTGTTTAAAATGGTTTTCAGATGACTTACTTTTTGATGCAGTTTTTCATTTTCTTCAGCTAATCTTTGAAAACTGCCCAGTTCACGGATAAAAAATTCAATATGTTTTTTGTAAATGATATGATGGGAGAATGTAATTTTTTCGTTGTTTTTATCAGACATTTCTTTTAACATAGATGTTTCTTTTATTCGGTAATAAAAACATATTTCATCTATTCTGTAAACCTTGCCACCATTTTTCAATAGTGCGATCCAAAATTCCCAGTCTTCCCAACCGTATATTAAATCGGTATCAAATCCATTTACTTTTACCCAATCTTCTTTTCTGAAAAAAGCGGTACAGAAAATAACATTTTGTATGGCTAAATTTTTTATGCTGTATACTGGTAAATCCCATTCTTCATGAATTAAGCCGAATTTTTGAGCCTTACAGTAAATAACTTTATAACCGTCACCAAATTTTTCTTCAGCGAATTCCAAGTATTGATTTCCAATTTTATCATCTGCATCCAAAGGCAGAATCCATTCACCCTTTGCCTTTTCAATCCCGGCATTTCTTGCTGAAGATAAGCCTCCGTTTTTTTTGGATAAATAGATAAAACGCTTATCTTTTTCCACCCATTGTTGTGCAACTTCTTCGGTATGATCTGCAGAGCCGTCGTTTACAATAATGCATTCCCAGTTCTGATACGTTTGATCGAGAACCGATTGCAGGCATTCGTCGAGGTAACAAGCCTGTTCATAACATGGAACGATGATGGAAATTAGTAGGTTCACGGTTATAATATTTTATTGAAAAATTGGTATATTGATACCGGTATCTTGTAATGTAAGGCAAAAGATAGTCTTTTAATTGAGAATGGATAGTTTCTATAAGCAATAAGAAACTCCGAAGATAATTTTTCCTGATTCAGATATTTTTTGCTGGTGAAACTGTTGATTTTTTGTCTATTTTCTCCTGCTTCATCAAATAGCATCTGAAGCATTACCGATTCGGACTCGATTCTCTGGATTTTTGTTTGGGATACATTTTCCTCATGCAGTCTGTAATATGATAACTTCTGCGGTATATACGCAATATTATATAAGGCATTGATTTTAAGCCATCGGTAGTAGTCCTCAATCAACAGGTCAGATTTATATTCTCCGGTTTTGTGCAAAGCTTCAGTTCTCATCAAAACAGTAAGTGCTGCAATTCTGTTAGACTTTATGAGTTCTTTTTTAAAAACTTCGGACGAAACATTACCCAATGTATTATAATCCGCAATATCTGCAGCAATTTTTGAATTGCTGTCAATTGCATAGGTGTCGGTAAATACCATTCCGTAGCTTTCTCCTAAAGTTTCCAGTTTTTCGACGCATTTAGCGATAGATTCGGGATGCAGGAAATCATCAGCGGCGATTATTTTGATGTATTTTCCTTCTGCAAGTGTGACGCATTCATTAAGCATGGTGGCCAATCCGGTGTTTTTCCGATGGAAATTGGTTATGGCAGGATAATTATTTTCCTGCAGCCATTGTTGAAATACCTCCACAGAATTGTCTTTTGACGCATCATCTCCTACAATAAGCTGGATGTTATCATATGTTTGATTTTTGATGCTGTCTAAGTTTTCCTTAATGTACTTTGAATGATTATAGGAAACTACAATGACCGTTACTAATGGGTTTTCCATACTTAAAGTTTAGGATCTGTAAATTTTTAGCAGAAGATAATATATATATGGGTGTAAATATTTTAATGAAAAAGATAGTTTTTTTATTCGGTAAGGATATTTCAGATATTCATTTTTAATAAGATCAGGAATTTTTTTGTTCTTCCGGTATCGTGATGATATATAATCGAAGATTTGATTCGCATTAATCCCGCTTTTATCATATTTCATCCTGAGATAAAGATCTTCTTCTATCATTTTATCATGTCTCGTTCCTGTGATACTTGTAGGAATAACCCTGTAATACGCTAGTTTTTCATCAATAAAACTGATTTTATATTTCTCATTGATCATCAGCCAGCGATGATGATCTTCAAGAAGCAATGCGCTGTCATATTCACCGGTGGCGACAATGGCCTGTTTTTTTATCAGTACAGAAGGTGCGATAATGCAATTATATTTTACCAGCTGGTCACTTTTTAGAGACCCGTCTTGATTGAAATAGTGCTTATTTTTATAGTTTAAAGGAAAATCTACAGAGATACCGCTGTCATCTATAGCATAAAAATCGGTAAATACCATCGCAAAATCTTCGCTTAGATTTTCTAATTTATGCACACATTTAGCGATAGATTCGGGATGCAGGAAATCATCAGCGGCGATTATTTTGATGTATTTTCCTTCTGCAAGTGTGACGCATTCATTAAGCATGGTGGCCAATCCGGTGTTTTTCCGATGGAAATTGGTCATAGCAGGATAATTATTTTCCTGCAGCCATTGTTGAAATACCTCCACAGAATTGTCTTTTGACGCATCATCTCCTACAATAAGCTGGATGTTATCATAGATTTGATTTTTGATGCTGTCTAAGTTTTCCTTAATATACTTTGAATGATTATAAGAAACTACAATGACCGTTACTAATGGGTTTTCCGTCATACCATATTTTTATTATTCTAATTGCTCTTTTGCGCCTTCAATTCCCAATAAGCTTTGTACTTTTTTCCCTTGCTCATCCAGAGAATAGATGAGTTCTTTTTGATCACCTTTAATCAGGTAAATTTCATCAGGAACAATATTCGCATTGTCAATATGTTTCGGGATAACCAATTTCAGCGTGTATCCGTCAATAAATTTTTCGTTGAGAAATTCTGGCTTGATATGTATTGTCGGATTAAGGGTATCTACAGAAACCCGGTTTAGTTTGGTGGCTACAAGCTGTGACTTGATAGGGCTTAAGCCGATACTGAAAATTTTATTTTTCCGGATATACTGGAATGCGTTTTCTTCTAATGTCACAGGATTATGATACGCAATTTTTTTCAGTTGTTTTAATAAACCTTTAGAATGATAAATAGTCCCATCAACAGAGAAAGGGTATGACCAGTGATGAATATTTTTGTCTGCGTAATAATCCCATTGATAATAGGTGTTTTTCTTTTGCAGGTAATCCGGTTGTCCTTCCAGATTTTCACCTACATATAACCTATAAGACGCTTCGCCCGGATTTTTTCTAATGATATCAAATACTTCATCAGAAATAATTACATCTTCGTAAAAAACGCCGTCGTCTGTATTGAACATTACAAACTCACAATCATCATGCTGGGCAATTATCTTTTGAAGAAGTCCTTTAAAGTTATCCGCATTTTTCGTGAAAAAATTTTTAGCACGGAAAAAGTTACGGTTTTCCTTGGTGTTGATCACATGAATATATGATGAATCAAAAAAAACTTTTTTTCTTTCTACGAATGAAATATTGCTATATTTTGCATATTTTTTTTTCAGCAGGTCATAGCCTTTTTTATGATCTCCGGAAGTATGATACATAATCACGACTTTATAGCTGATCTTAAATCGGGAAAGAATCGATTGCAACAGATAATCTAACTGGATTGCACGGTTATAGGAAAATAATATATTCAGAACCATTAGAATAGGGTTTAGATAATGTTAAATATAATAAGTTTGAACTTTGTATTCTGCCTTACTTATTTTTCATGTCTGACCTGATGCGAAATTTTCGGAAAAAGAACTCCCGGAGATTTGGTGATTTCTCCAAACTGGTTTTTTATACCGTTTATTTCAAAGCCAAACAGTTCTGTCTTAAATGCAACTTCAGACCGGTTGACACCCCAGAACATTTCAAAATAATAAGAATCTTCGTTTAAAATATTCGGTTCAATTTCAAAACTTAGAGTGTAATCTCCTAGCTCTGCCTGATCGCTTATCATCATTCCTGTGCTCATTACCGTCACTTCATGGGAATTTCTTATATAGAATGATAGATCTAATTTAGCATTTTTGATCTTATTGGAGAAAAGAATTTCGATACGTACCCCGGAATTGATGTTCAAAACACTTCCGTGAATAGGTAATGCGGAATATGATTTTACCGCAATGTTTTCATTTTCAATTTTAAAATCATCAGATTCAATACTATAATGAGAGATGTGTCCGCTTCTTTTTTGGTATTCTATGATACATTTATCGTTCGGGCCCTGCATTAAAATAGATCCTTTATCCAATAAAATACCACTGTTGCAAAGCTCATTCACCGCGGCCATATTATGACTTACAAAGAGTACCGTTCTGCCTTCGCCTTTGCTTACATCACCCATTTTCCCCAGACATTTCTTCTGAAATTCTGCATCACCCACCGCCAAAACCTCATCCACGATCAAGATCTCGGATTCTAAATGCGCAGCTACAGCGAAAGCAAGACGTACATACATCCCTGAAGAATACCTTTTTACTGGTGTGTCAATATATCTTTCTACGCCCGAAAAATCTACGATTTCGTCAAATTTTCTTTTGATTTCTTTACGGGTCATCCCTAGAATGGCGCCATTCAGAAACACGTTTTCTCTACCGGTCATTTCCGGATGAAATCCTGTTCCGACTTCCAGTAATGAAGCAATTCTTCCGTTGGTATATATTTTTCCGGTAGTAGGTTTGGTTACTTTGCTTAAAAGTTTCAGTAAGGTAGATTTTCCGGCCCCGTTTCTGCCAATAATCCCTACGGCATCTCCCTGTGCGATTTCAAAATTAATATCACGCAATGACCATACGTATTCTGAATCGCCTCTTGATGTTCTGTCGTTGGTCTCTCCGATCTTTAAGTAAGGGTTTTCTTTACCTCTTATCTGATGCCAAAATCTGTTAAGATCATGAGATAATGTTCCGGTTCCCACTTGTCCAAGCCGGTATTGTTTTGAAATGTCTTCTGCCTTTAATGCAAGCATTTTTTTAAATTTATAAATTAATTCTTTGTGAGTTTTGCTTAAACGGTATCCATAAAGGTTTTTTCAACCTTATTAAAGATCACTACTCCGATAACCAGAAGGATAAGGATAATTATGGTGCTGATTCCCAGCATGATTGGAGAAAAATCTCCAACGCCGATCCAAGCATATTTAAAACATTCAAAAATGCCGGTGAGAGGATTGTAATAAGCCAATTTTCTGAATACTCCTGATAAAGTAGACACAGGATAGATCACAGGAGTCGCATACATATATAAACTGACCCCGAAACCTAATAGCATATTGAGATCTTTATATTTTGTGGTAAGTGCTGAAAATATCATTCCCACACCCAAAGCAAACAGCGCCATTAAAATTACCAGAAAAGGAGTTGCCAAAACCCACCAGTTGGGATGTACTTCTCCTTTTGCGAGATAATAGGCCCATGCAATCATGAAAAGTAAAAACTGAATCCCGAAACGCATAAGGTTAGATATAACAATAGAAATGGGCGTGACCAGTCTCGGAAAATATACTTTACCGAAAATCCCGGCATTGCCGGCAAATGTGTAGGAAGTACCGGTAAGAGAACCTGAAAAATAATTCCAGAGCGTGACACCTGCAAGATAAAAAAGCATCGGCGGAGCACCATCAGTTGGTAGATTGGCAATTTTGCCAAAAACGATCAGGTAAACAATTGTCGTTAAAATAGGATTAATGAAAAACCAGACCGGCCCTAAAACAGTTTGTTTGAAACTCGATACAAAATCCCTTTTTACAAACATGTATACAAGATCTTTATATCTCCAGACCTCTTTGAGTTTTAGATCAAATAGAGAATGGGTATCTTCAATAGTTTCGGTCCACTTCTGTTGCGGTTCATTCATTTGTGTACGTTTTTGCAAATTTATAATAATTTATTGATATAATATTTTTTGCAGATAAAATGGGTGTAAACAAAAACTACTGACTGTAAAAGCCAATAGTTTATAATATCGATTCAGTTACTTACCCACAAGTTTTTTCAGATATTCACCATAGCCGCTTTTACCGTATTTAAGAGCGGTTTCGAGCAGTTTTTCTTCATCAATGAATTTATTTCTGAACGCAATTTCTTCGATACATCCTATTTTAAATCCCTGTCTTTTTTCGATAACTTTTACAAATTCTGAGGCATCGTTCAGAGAATCAAAAGTCCCGGTGTCCAGCCAGGCTGTGCCACGGTCTAAAACTCCCACTTCCAATTTCCCCTTACTCAGATAAACATTGTTGACATCGGTGATTTCCAGCTCGCCTCTCGGAGACGGCTGTATGTTTTTGGCAATTTCCACCACTTCATTATCGTAGAAATAAAGGCCGGGAACGGCATAATTTGATTTAGGTTGGATCGGTTTTTCTTCTATGGAAACCGCTTTAAACTGATCATCAAATTCAACGACCCCATATCTCTCAGGATCTGAAACGTGGTATGCAAAAACGACACCTCCATCAGGATTGGTTTTATTTTTTAACAGCGTTCCCATTTCGGAACCGTAGAAAATATTATCTCCCAAAACCAATGCAGCAGAATCTTCTCCGATAAATTGGTCTCCCAGGATAAATGCCTGAGCAAGGCCATCGGGACTTGGCTGTACTACATATTCTATATTACAACCAATATGTGATCCGTCGCCTAAAAGTTTTACAAATCCTTCCTGATCATGCGGAGTGGTAATGATTAAAATATCTTTAATCCCTGCCAAAAGCAAGGTTGAAAGCGGGTAATATATCATCGGTTTATCGTAAACCGGCATCAATTGCTTGCTTACTGCAATCGTAAGTGGGAAAAGTCTGGTTCCGGAACCTCCGGCTAATATTATTCCTTTCATGTATTTGTTGTTTGAAATTAATTATATTGTCCTTCGTAATATTTCTGATAGTCACCGCTTGTTACGTGCTCCAGCCATTCTTTATTCTCAAGGTACCAGTCGATGGTTTTTCCTAACCCCTGCTCAAAAGTCACGGAAGGTTTCCAGCCAAGATCTTTATTGAGTTTTGTCGCATCAATTGCATATCGTTTATCATGTCCCGGTCTATCTTTCACATAGGTAATCAGTTTTTCAGAATAACCTTGAGGATTTCCTAATTTTTCATCCATCTGTTTAATCAGCTCTTTAACCAGATCAATATTCTGCCACTCGTTAAACCCACCGATATTGTAAGTTTCTCCTGTTTTTGCATCATTAAAAATCTGATGAATGGCCTTAGCGTGATCTATTACATAGAGCCAGTCTCTTGTATATCTTCCGTCACCGTAAATAGGCAATGGCTTTTCATTAATAATATTGGAAATACAGAGAGGGATTAATTTCTCCGGGAAATGATTAGGCCCGTAGTTGTTTGAGCAGTTTGAAACGATAAATGGCATTCCGTATGTATTTCCATAAGCTCTTACCAAATGGTCTGAAGCTGCTTTGGAAGCCGAATAGGGTGACTGCGGATCATAAGAAGTGGTCTCCAGGAAAAATCCTGTTTCTCCTAAGCTTCCGTACACCTCATCGGTTGAAACGTGGTAAAAAAGATGGGTTCTTTTTTCATCCGGAAATCTTCCGTGCGTATGATCGGGGTTCAAAGTCCAGAATTCTTTACACAGATTCAAAAGATTGGCGGTACCGTTGACATTGGTATTGATAAACGCCATTGGATCTGTAATGCTTCTGTCGACATGGCTTTCTGCAGCCAGATGGATCACAGCATCGGGATTATATTTTTCAAAAACTTTTCTGAGTTCTTCGGGTTTTGTGATATCGGCTTTCTCGAAGACATAATTGGGTTCGTTTTCGATATCCTTCAGGTTTTCAAGATTTCCGGCATAGGTAAGCGCATCAAGGTTAATGATGGTAGAATGCGGATTGTTTTTTACAAACTCACGTACAACGTGTGAACCAATGAAACCGGCTCCTCCTGTAATGATTATATTTTTCATTTTTGTTTTTTGAAAAAAGAATTAAGGGTCAAAGATATTAAAAGTATTAACAATAATATAAATGGGCAATACCAAATAAAAAAATCTATATGAGTATGAATATGTGCATGCTCTTTAAAAAGGATAAACCAGCTGAACGGCGCTGCTATCGAGAACCATGTTATCCAGATGAGTTTTCTTTCTATATTTTTCCGATACAAAATAACTGAACAAAGTAGCCCTGCCAATAGAATGACCGCAAAAGGAAATTTGATGAAAAAAATCTCTTTATTAATAAATGAATTTCCTAAATACCTTGTAATAATATCTGCATGCAGCTTTTTTAAAACAGTAAGATAGCTCATGTTTTCGCCATAAGAATATCCACTGCTTGATCTTCTGCCGAATGCATCAATGAGATGAGAAATCCCGTTTTTAAAATCTCCCGTGAGAAGATAAAATTGATACATTTGAAACAGAACCGACAACGATAATGGAATAATTACTACTATAAAATGCCTTTTGATAAACTGTAAATAGAATGAAAATATATTTTCAAACCGATAATAGAGGTAAGGAACTGAAGATGAAATCAAAAATACGGTGATAAACTCGAACCCTGTAAACCAGAATTTTATAAAAAATAAAGAAGAAAATACCGCCATATATTTTTTAAAATCAGGGGTTGTATTTTTTTCAAAGAAAAACAGGCCGTACACAAACGGGAGAAAATACACCCAATTGCACCACCATGTACTTTTACCGTACAGAAAGATCCAGTAATTAGGCAACAATAAAACAAAAGCAGTTACAGCAATTGCGATCCCGAATTTTTTTTTGCTCCACACCAAAAATAAAGTCAGCAGAATACTCAAAGCCAAAGAATTCAGCATTCTGAAAACCGTAATGCTTACCGGATTGTCAAGATTAAAAATTTTATCAATATAACTGTACAAAATGGCCTGTCCGCCAATCTGGCTTTTATACGGAGCAAAAAAATACTTTGGAGAAGATATATTGTTGAGGTATTTTTCATAAGATTTTTTCCCGATAACCGTTCTTGGAGCAGTATCTTTTTCAAAATAAAAAGTACCGGTAAATCCGCCGTCATCAAAAACAGAACCGTGTTCAGAATTCAAAAGCTTTCCGATAACCAGAGTTTCCGAAACTTCAAGCTTGCTGTATTCAAATCTATCTTGCGGAATGAAATGAAATATGTTAAACTGGGTATTAAGAAAAAATACACAGGCGAAAAGAAAAAAAATAAATTTTTCCTTCATTTTATAACGTGTTATTGTATCTTACTTTAAAATTTTTGGCATCAATGATACTGATATTGTCTAAAATAAGGCCTGTTGCGAAAGAAAGCAGCGATACAATGATCAGCATGATAGAAAAGATCAAAGTAGGGACTTTATACACATATTGATACTCAAAATATTCTCTAATGGGAACGACCATAAAAATAAGCCCGAGCGTAAAAAGCAAAAGTGCCACTGTTCCGAAAAAAAGCAGCGGCTTGTATAATCTCACCAAATTAAAAAACAGCTTGATGACTTTAAACCCATCGGTAAAAGTATTCAGCTTAGATTCGCTTCCTTCAGGACGGTCTCTGTAATGAATAGAATATTCTTCTATGGTCAATCCGTAATGTAAAGCATAGATTGATAAATCGGTTTCCAGCTCAAACCCCTTAATAGAACTGGAATAATTTTTTACAAACTTTCTGGAAAAAATTCTGTAGCCCGAAAGAATATCTTTCAGATCTGAACCGAAAAACACATTGATCAGGGCTCTTACCAGATTGTTCCCAAAATTGTGAAAAGCTCTTTTGTTCTCGTTTTTATAACTTTTATTAGAAAGCCGGTCTCCAACAAGCATATCACAATTATTTTCAGTGAACTGATCTACCATTTGTTTGATACAGTCTACAGGATACGTATCATCACCATCGATCATGATATAGAGATCCGCATCTATTTCTCTAAACATTTTGAAAATAACATTGGCTTTGCCCTGTTTTTTTTCATGTTTTACAATCGCTCCGGATTTTTTGGCGATCGCTACAGTTTCATCTTTGGAATTATTGTCATACACATAGATTTCTGCATAGGGAAGATGCATTTTGAAATCTGCAACAACTTTTCCGATGGTCAATGCTTCGTTATAGCATGGAATAAGAATAGCGATCTTTTGTGAAACCATTAATTGTGTATTGTTTTCCGGCCTATACTTTTATAGTAGAATCCGTTTTGTTGAGGTATTTCCAGCGGATACATGTTTCTGCCGTCAAAAATTACCTTATTTTTCATCTTTTTAGCCATTAAGCTGAAGTTCGGGTTTTTAAATTCCGGCCACTCGGTTGCGATAAACAATGCATCTGCATTTTCTACCGCTTCATACATGCTTTTTGCATATTGTATTTTATCACCAATTACTTTTTGTACATTTCTTTCCGCAATACTGTCGTAGGCAATCACCTTTGCGCCCTTTTCTAATAATAATCGGATATTATCTAAAGAAGAAGCTTCTCTGATATCATCAGTATTTGCTTTAAAAGCCAATCCCCAAACCGCAATCGTTTTCCCTTCAAGATTTCCTCCAAAATATTTTTCAATCTCTGAAATCAGGATAACCTTTTGAGAAACGTTGACGTTTTCTGTTGCTTCCAGGATCTGGAAATTAAAATTTTCATCCTGCCCGGATTTTATCAGGGCCTTTACATCTTTTGGAAAGCAGCTTCCGCCATATCCTATTCCCGGAAATAAAAAACGATGGCCAATTCTGTCGTCACTTCCCATTCCCAGTCGTACTTTATCCACATCAGCACCCACTTTTTCACAATAATTGGCGATTTCATTCATGAAAGTGATTTTTACGGCAAGAAAAGAATTGGAAGCATATTTAGTCAGCTCAGAAGATTTTTCATCCATAAAAATAATAGGAATGCCGATATTGGTAAAAGGCTGATAGATTTTAGCCATAATATCCTTTGCTTTTTCAGAGCTCGATCCTACCACCACTCTCGCAGGATTCATAGAATCTTCAACTGCCAAACCTTCTCGCAAAAATTCGGGGTTAGACACAACATCAAATCGTATTTTGGTTTTCGAAGAAATAACTTCCGTAACCCGGTCTGCCGTTCCCACAGGAACAGTACTTTTATTGACGATCACTTTATACTCCGTCATCATTTCGCCGATATCCGCGGCTACTTTTAACACGTACGAAAGATCAGCTGAGCCATCTTCACCGGGAGGGGTGGGTAAAGCAAGGTAGATGACTTCACTTTTATCTAAAGCTTCTTTGAGATTAGTGGTAAAAAACAACCTTTCGGCCTGTATGTTTCTCAGGAACATTTCTTCCAGATTGGGTTCATAGATAGGAACGACACCGTTTTTCATTCCTTCCACTTTTTTTTCATCTATATCTACACAGTATACAGAATTGCCAAGCTCTGCAAGAGTAGTACCTGTTACCAGTCCTACATAGCCGGTTCCTACTATCGTAATATTCAAAATATATGTTTTTAATAATTCATGGCAAAAATACTAAAAATACTTTCATCGTGTTTTTAAATCAGAAATAAGTTGATTATAATAGAAATCAGGTATGGTTAATAAAAATTAATATTTTAAAAATGAAGGTATTTAGACTTTTCAGGCTAATAATCCGGTTAAAATCATTTTGTTATTGAATTGATAATGAAGGTTGTTTGATTTTTTGAAAAATTGTTGTATATTTGCAGGAGATTTACGGAAAAATGAGAAGGCTTCGCAAGAAAGCCTTTTTTCGTACAGGTAGATCATGATTAATAATATATGGAGTTTAGAAAAAATATTGAAACATTATTAAATAATTTCCTTGAGACCAGAGAGGATTTATTTCTTATTGATTTAAAAATTTCTGCAGCAGATGATGTTACTGTAATTTTAGATGGTGACAACGGTGTGACTTTACAGGATTGTTTGGATGCGAGCCGTGCAATAGAATTCAATGCAGACCGCGATGAGCATGATTTTAGTCTTCAGGTAATGTCTGCGGGATTAAGTGAGCCTTTGGCAACACCAAGACAGTTTAATAAGAATATCGGAAGAGAGATTGAGGTAATGCTTCAGGATTCTTCAACGATTGAAGGTGAGCTGATAAAAGTAGACGAAGAGAAAATTACACTGATTCTGCGTTACAGGAAGCCAAAAGAAATTGGAAAAGGCAAAGTGGATGTTGAAGAGGAAAAGGAAATTCTATACTCTGAGATTAAAAAAGCTTTGGTAATAGTTAAATTTTAAAAGAAAAAAGATAAATGGATAATATAGCGTTGATTGAATCCTTTGGTGATTTTAAAGACGAAAAGGGGATCAGCAAGATTGATCTTATGGCAATTATTGAAGATTCTCTTAAAACTCTTTTGAGAAAAAGATTTGATTCGGATGATCACTTTGATGTCATTGTAAACCCTGATAAAGGTGACTTTCAGATTTTTTTAAATAAAACGATCGTGGAAGACGATATGTCTGAAGACGACGACCTTGAGATTGAAATTACGGAAGCGAAAAAAATAGATCCTACTTTTGAGGTAGGGGAAGATTTTACCATGGAAATTCCTGTAGCGCAGCTGGGAAGAAGAAATATTCTTACATTGAAGCAGATCTTGGCTACGAAATTGCAGGAGCATAACAATGCCATGCTTTACGAGCAGTTTAAAGACAGAATCGGAGAGATTGTTACAGGAGAAATCCACCACATCCGTCACAAACATGTGATTTTACTAGATGATGAGGATAACGAATTTATCTTGCCGAAAGAAAATCAGATTTCTTCTGACTTCTTTAAAAAAGGTGAAAACATCAGAGCAATCGTAGAAAGTGTTGATTTTAAAGGATCTAAACCTCAAATCATCATTTCAAGAACCGCACCGAAATTTTTAGAAAAACTATTGGAGCTGGAAATTCCTGAAATCCAGGACGGAACGATCATTCTTAAAAAAGCAGTGAGGATTCCGGGAGAAAAAGCAAAAATCGCGGTGGATGCCTATGATGACAGAATAGATCCTGTAGGAGCGTGTGTCGGAGTAAAAGGTTCAAGAATCCACGGAGTAGTAAGAGAATTGAGAAACGAAAATATTGATGTCATCCAATGGTCAAAAAATCCTGAAATTTTGGTAAAAAGAGCTTTAGGAAATGTAACCATTAATAAAATTGACATCAATGAAGAAGCGCAATATGCAATGGTATACACTCCGATTGAGGAGATTTCCAAAGTGATCGGCAAGCAGGGTCAGAACATCAGACTGGCTTCTTGGTTGACAGGTTATGAAATTGATGTATACAGAGAAGCGAGCGAAGATGATGACGTTGATTTGAGAGAATTCAACGATGATATCGAACAGTGGATTTTGGATGAGTTCAAAAAAGTAGGGCTTACAACCGCAAAATCTGTGTTGGATAAGGATACGGAAAGTCTTATAAAAATGGTTGACTTGGAAGAAGAGACAATCAATGATGTAAAACGTATATTAAAAGAAGAATTTGAAGATTAAAATTTAGAAATAAATTTAATATTAGTAAAAGAATACTTTAATTTAAAAAATTAAAAAAAACAGTAAATAATATAGATGCCAAAAATAAGATTAAATAAAGCGGTTAAGGAATTCAATATATCGATGTCGAGACTGGTAGAATTTTTACAGTCTAAAGATATTGTGGTTGAAAACAATCCTAACGCTCAATTAGAAGAAGCGGCATATTCTGCATTGGAAGCTGAGTTTGCCAAAGATGGTGAACAGCGTAAAGCTTCCCATGAGGTGGTAATTACTAAAGTTCCGGAAGAAAAACTGGAAATTGAAGAAAAGAAAACCCCTGAAGTAATAAGAGCTAAAGCTAATAAACCAGAAACCAGAATTTTAGGCAAAATCGATTTGGAGCCTAAAAAAGCTGAAGTTATGGAAGAAACTGCTCCTTCACCTGCTCCTATAGAAGAGGAAAAAGCGGTGAAAGAAGAAGTAAAAGAAGTGGCGAAAGAGGAGCCTAAAGCAGTCTCTGAAACCAAACCGGCACCTGAAAAGCAGGAATTTAAAGTGTTGGATAAGATTGATCTGTCTCAGATCGAGGGAAATAGAAGCAGGCCTGCAAAAAAAGATAAACCTAAAGCGGAAGAGGTAAAGCAGGAAAATACACCTGCAGAACCGATAAAAGAAACCCCAAAACCGGTTGAAAAGCCAATTGAGAAAGTGGAAGAGAAAAAACCAGAACCTGCAGCCGAAGAATCTCAGGAATCTCAGAAAATTGAAACGGTTTATCAAAAACTCGATGGCCCAAAAATCGTTGGTGAGAAAATCGACTTAACACAGTTTGCCCCTAAACCTAATTCAGGAGCCAAAAAGAAAAGAAAGCGAATTGAAAAGCCGGGTGGTCCCAATCAAAATACAGGGAATAATCCTCAAGGCGGAAATAATAATCAGCAAGGTGGTCAAAACCGTCCTCAAGGTCCGGGACAGGGAGGGCAGAACCGCCCTCAAGGTCAAAATGGTCCAGGTGGAAACCGTCCTCCGGGACAAGGCGGGCAAAACCGTCCTCAAGGCCAGAACGGCCCGGGTGGAAACCGTCCTCCGGGACAGGGTGGTCAAAACCGTCCTCAAGGACAGAGCGGGCCGGGTGGAAACCGTTTTGGAAACAACAACAGACCAGGGCAGAGAACAATGCCTGTGGAGTTAACCGACGAGCAGGTTAAAAACCAGATCAAGGAAACTCTTGAAAAACTCACCAATAAAGGAGGTAAATCAAAATCTGCTAAACACAGAAAAGATAAGAGAAGCTACCGTAGAGAACAGGATGAGCGGCAGCAGGAAGCTGATGCAAGAGATACTTCACTAAAGGTTACAGAATTTATTACTGTTGGCGAATTGGCCAGCTTAATGAATGTTTCTGCAACGGAAGTTATTTCAGCTTGTTTCTCTCTAGGGGTGATGGTAACCATGAACCAAAGGCTGGAAGCAGATACTTTATTACTGGTAGCCGATGAATTCGGATTTAAAATTGAGTTCTCTGATGCAGATCTTGAAGAAGCAGATTCTGAAGAAGACATCGATACTGAAGAAAGCCTTGTACCAAGAGCTCCCATTGTTACGGTAATGGGACATGTTGACCATGGTAAGACTTCATTATTGGATTACATTAGAAAAACCAACGTGATCGCCGGTGAATCCGGAGGGATCACACAGCATATCGGAGCTTATAACGTGCAGTTGGAAAACGGACAAAGAATTACATTCTTAGATACACCGGGTCACGAAGCCTTTACCGCGATGAGAGCAAGAGGAGCGCAGGTTACCGATATTGCAATTATCGTAATCGCTGCCGATGACGATGTAATGCCTCAGACGAAAGAAGCGATTTCTCACGCACAGGCTGCAGGAGTACCGATGATTATTGCAATCAATAAAGTAGATAAGCCTAATGCAAATCCGGACAACATCCGTCAACAGCTTTCAGGAATGAATATTTTGGTGGAAGAATGGGGTGGAAACGTTCAGGCACAGGAAATTTCAGCGAAAATGGGTAACAATATGGATACCTTATTGGAGAAAGTTTTGCTTCAGGCAGAAATGCTTGAATTAAAAGCAAACCCAAACCGTGCCGCACAAGGTGTTGTGATTGAAGCGTCTTTAGATAAAGGAAGAGGATATGTGGCAACCATGTTGGTGCAGTCCGGAACTTTAAAGGTGGGAGACTATGTAGTAGCAGGTAAAAACCATGGTAAAGTAAAAGCTTTGCTTGATGAAAGAGGAAAAAATCTTGAAGAAGCAGGTCCATCAATTCCGGCAACGATCTTAGGATTAGACGGAGCGCCTACAGCAGGGGATAAATTCCGTGTGTATGCAGATGAAAGTGAAGGAAAAACCATTGCCAATAAAAGAGAACAGCTGCAAAGAGAACTTTCAATCAGAACCAAAAAACATACGACGCTTGAAGAATTGGGAAGACGTATTGCTTTAGGTGAGTTCAAGGAATTGAATATTATCCTTAAAGGTGACGTGGATGGTTCCGTGGAAGCACTTTCTGATCAGTTACAGAGATTATCAACGGAAGAAATCAGTGTAAACATCCTTCACTCAGGTGTTGGTCAGATCACTGAATCTGATATCAACCTTGCCGCTGCTTCCGATGCTATTATTATCGGATTTAATGTAAGAGCCGGAGCCAATGCAAAAGATCTTGCAGACCGTGAGGAAATTGAAATCAGAACCTATTCTGTAATCTATAAGGCAATTGATGAGGTAAAAGAAGCGATGGAAGGAATGCTTTCCCCTGAAATTCAGGAGCAGGTGATTGGTAATGTCGAGATCCGTGAGGTGTTCAAAATTTCAAAAGTAGGAACGATTGCAGGTTGTATGGTGCTTACCGGAAAAGTAACCCGAAATTCAAAAGTACGTTTGCTAAGAGATGGTATTGTAAAATTTGATGGCGAGCTGGAAAGTTTAAAACGATTCAAAGACGATGTAAAAGAAGTTACCAAAGGCTATGAATGCGGATTAAACCTGAAAGGGTATAATGACATTGAACAGAATGATATTCTTGAAGTGTACGAGGAGGTTGCAGTGAAGAAGAAATTGAAATAACCCTAATTAACATAATTAAAAAGCCACTCTTAAGTGGCTTTTTTTATTATATCTTATCTCGTTTTAATTTATAAACATTCTAAATAATTTTTTATTAAATAATAATAATGTGTTAAAAAATTTTTTTTAACACAGTTTTTTTATCATTTATCAAATAATAACACTCTTTAATTGTCAATTTTCATTTGTTTTTGCGAAATATTAGTAATGGCAATAAAAAAAACCGATAGATATCTTAATAAAAACTTGCAAGTGTTAATATTTATTAACATATTTGCCCATTAAAATATATTAAAATTTGTTAATATGAATGTTAAACTAAGTGTATTAAGTGCAGGAGCTTTGTTTTTTATCGGACAAATGGCTTTTGCGCAAACGAGAAAGAACGACACTATAGCGCCTGAAAAGCAAATCGAGGAAGTTGTGGTTACAGGTTATCGTACTAAAAAAACTGACGAAATCACTCAGGCTCAATCTGTTGTTGGAAGTGAAGAGTTAAAAAGACAATCTAATACATTGTCTTTGACAAACATGCTTCAAGGTAAGGCTCCAGGTGTGCTTGTACAAACTCTTAGTGGCCAACCTGGAAGTGGAGGTTCAATTACAATTAGAGGTTTCTCAAATTTTTCAAACACTCCAGCTTTAGTAGTAATTGATGGACAATATTCATCATTTGCTCAATTAAATGCGATAAATCCTAGCGATGTTGAGTCTCAGGTAATTCTTAAAGATGCTGCTGCAACTGCACAATATGGTTCAAGGGCTGCTGCTGGAGTATTGGTTGTAACAACAAAAAGAGGAACTAAAGGCAAAACCAGTTATAGCTTTGAATCAAGATTTGGAACTTCATGGAAAGTTCCAGATAAAGAAATGAATTTTCAAATGATGGATGCTGGTCAAAAGTTAGCTTTTGAAAATGCAATTTCTCCGCTTGTTGGAAATACTCCATACACTGATACGGAAGTTGCTGATTTAACGGCTTTGAATCACGATTGGCAGAAAGATGTTTTGAAAAATTCTACTGAAGAATCTTATTTCTTTTCAGCTAATGGAGGAACCGACAAGAGTACATTTTACTATTCATTAGGATATGATAGTAATTCTGGTATTGTTCAATATTTAAATGCACTAAAAAGGTACAGTGCTCGATTTAACTTTGAAAATGAATTAACGGATAGGATAAAAATTGGTATTAACGCCTCTTTACAGTATCAAAAAACTGAAAATCAAAGAGATTTGAATAACGCACAAAATCCATTTGCGTTTATGTATGCAGCAAATCCTTATGAACCGGTTTTCTTAGCTGATGGAACTTACAATCCGACTAATTCAGGTTTTCCATTGTTAGAATCATTGACAACAAATACATCTAGAAATAATAATCTTAGAATAAATGGGAATATTTTTGGAGAGTATAAATTGACTGATTGGTTGAAATTCAGATCTTCATTATTCAATACATTTGGTCAATTAAAAGGAAAGACTATTTTACAACCAGGCTCATATTTGGATGTGATTTTGGGGTATAATGGTCAGGTAAGTCAGTCAAATAATGATTTATATTATCTTACTGCTAATCAAAGAGTAGATTTTGACAAAAAGTTTGGGAAACATAAAGTGAGTGCTACAGCATTTTATGAATACAGTGCCGAAAGCAGTAATACAATGGCTGCAACAGGGAGGAACTACAGAACACCAGGATTAGATATCTTAAGTAATATGGTTACTCCTAATGCAACAACAGGAGGTAGAACTCAAACTAGACGTACTTCTATCGCATTGCTAGCTGATTACAACTATGATTCAAGATATTTGTTGAGTGGATCAATTAGAAGAGACGGAAGTTCTAGATTTGGTTTAGATAATCAATTTGGTACTTTCTATAGTGCAAGTGCCGCCTGGAATATCGCAAAGGAATCATTCATAAATATTCCAGATTTAAAGGCATTGAAACTAAGAGCTTCTTACGGTATTGCAGGAAACGATGCGCCAATTCCAGATTATGTAAACCAGCCATATGTAGGATTTGGATTGTATGGGCCTAGTGCCACTACGGTAGTTCCTACAACAGTTGGTAATAAAACGCTAGAATGGGAAAAAGTTAATATAACAAATGTTGGTTTAGATTTTAATTATCTGAATAGATTCAGAGGTTCTGTAGAATATTTCATTAATAAAAGGAGTGACTTTTTACAGTTAATTCCTAATGCAACAGTACAAGGAAGCTATACAGTTTATGATAATGCTGGAGAATTACAAAATAAAGGTTTAGAAGTAGACCTTACTGCGGATGTTATTAGAAAACAGGATTGGACTTTCCAATTAAGAGGTAATTTCTCTAATGTTAAAAATAAAATTCTAGCATTAAGACAAGGTGAAACTTCAAGAAATATTGGGAATAATAATAAACTTGAAGTAGGAGAAATGCCTTACTATTTTAGAATGGTAAGATCTGCAGGTATAAATGATCAAACTGGTGAGGCTTTATATTATACAAATCGTACTACTGCTAACCCAGGTGAAACATTCTATGATTTACCAGGTGGTAGAGCAACAAACGTATATTCTTCAAATGATATTCAGGATATTAAAGATAAATCACCATATCCTAAATATTTTGGTGGATTTGGTGCAACATTCACCTATAAGAATTTTGATGTTACAGCAGATTTTACCTACAAATATGGAGGGTACGCTGTTAATAACGAAGCATTAGATAGATTAGATCCTTCGCAGTTCAGCACGAATAAATCAGTAGATGCAGTGAATTATTGGCGAAATCCGGGAGATACAAATGTTCTTCCTGCACCAAACCCAGACGGAATTTGGATGACAGATTATTTCCTACAAAAAACAGATTATATCAGATTTAGAAGTTTAAATGTAGGATATACTTTTGATAAAAATTTCTTAGGAGATAAAGTACCATTAAGTTCTATTAGAGTATATGCTCAAGCTCAGAATTTATTCCTTTGGACAAAATATCAGGGTGATCCTGAAGTTGCTGTAGGTTCTGGAGAAGGTAATACAGATGTGCCGGGATCTTATTCATTATACACTTATCCTACACAAAAGACAGTAACAATAGGTGTTGAGTTACAATTTTAAATTTAGTTAAGATTATGAAAAATAAAATATTAAAAATATCAATATTAAGTGTTTTTACACTTGGTGTTTTAACTTCTTGTGAAAGAGAGTTAGACCAAGTTTCTTACAGTCAGATTCCACTTGATGAAGCTATGACTAAAGAAGCGAATTTTACCCAAGCAATTAATGGTGCATATTCTGCAATAAAAGGATCAGGTTATTTTTCGACAGATACTGGGAATCAGATTATTGTTCCAGATTTAACGACAGACAACCTTATTGTTAATCCACAAGGAAGACAATCTAATTTTACAGCATACAATTGGAGTTTTTCGTCTAATAACGGATCTGTAACTGGATTGTTTACACAAGCATACTTTGTAATTTCAAGAGCAAATGTTCCTTTGAAATATATAAGTAATCTTCCTGCTGGAACTTTTAGAAATAATATTGAGGGTCATGCAAGAGCAGTAAGAGCAGCAGCTCATTTTGACTTAGTAAGAGCATATTGTAAAATTCCAACACAATCAGCTGATGCAAATGCATCTTTAGGAATCCCTTACATAACAGAGTTTAATCCTTTAGAAAATAATGTTACTAGAAATCTTACAGTAGCTCAGGTATATGATAATATTATTTCTGATTTAAATTTTGCAGTTAATAATATTACAGAGAATCCTGCAGATAAGTCTAAATTTTCTAAAGCAGCAATTTATGGTTTATTATCCAGAGTATATTTATACAAAGGTGATTATAATAATGCCATTACTGCTGGAAATGCAAGTATTGCATTATCTCCAAGTGTAGGTGCTAGAGCTAATTTTACTAATATTTGGGCTTCAAATAATGTTGATGGGGTACTTCTTAAAATACTTAATTCTACACAAGAAAATGTTACAGTAGGAGTTGCTTATCAGCAAGGGGCAACTGCAACAGCAGGAAGTATTAGATCAGAATATGTAGTGCCAAAATCCTTAAATGACTTATATACTACTACTGATATTAGAAAATCTGCTTATATAAGAACTGCTTCATATCAAGGAAGTCAAAGAAATCATGTCATTAAATGGGCATTTAACACAGGTGGAGGAACTCCTTTAAATGTTGTCGAGCCTAAATATTTAAGAACTGCAGAAGTGTATTTAAATGTTGCGGAAGCTGCATTTAAATCAGGAAATGAAACATTAGCTAATTCATTATTGAATACATTAAAGGCTCAGAGATACTCTCCTTATGTATCTGTAAATTTAACAGGTGCTGCACTTAATGCTGAGATCATGCTTCAGAGAAGACTAGAACTAGCTTTTGAAAATGATAGATTCTATACATTCAAAAGGTTAGGTCTTACCATGCAGAGAACTGGAGAAGGACCAAATGTTGATGGAACTGGTACAGCATCTGTTGTTCAGACTATTCTACCATCAGATACGAGATGGCAATGGCCAATTCCGCAGTCAACAATAAATGTTACTCCGGCATTTCAACAAAACCCTGGTTATTAATCAATCAATAATCATAATAATGAAACCCTGCTCTCAGCAGGGTTTTTTATTTCCTTTTATTTCTTATTTTTGTGGAGACGAAATCAGAACTCAAAAAACTTTTGGTTTTTGAGGTTCTGTAACATAAAACAACTCAATGAAATACCTATTCATTCTCATACTCTTTTTCGGTTCGCTCTTTAAGGCACAGGTAATTGTCAATAAAACAGATTCTAACAGGCTTGAAAAAAAATTAGAAGATACATTGGTCATTGATTCAGGTAAAAAAGATTCCCTGAAAATATTTAAACCAACTATTTACGACTATCAGTTCCAGACACAATATGCAGAAAAGAAAATCTTTGACACAGTGATGTCAATTGACAAGACCTATATTTTTTCGCAGTATAATAACAGAGATAATTTTGGAAGAGTACAGTTTGCAAATATTGGTTCGGGGTTTAACCCATTATCGTATGAAGTCAATTCCGAACAAAATTTATCATTACTGCCTGCGAATAAAGCATACGGTATTTTAGGAGTAAATGATATTCAATATTATGATGTAAAAACACCCACGGCAACATTTATTTATCACAATGCAATGCGAAATGGTGCCGCTTTACGATCTACATATACCCAAAACATCGGCAAAAGATTCAATTTTGCGATTGAATACATGGGACTTCGATCTCAGGGAATGTACAGGAATTCTTTAGCTGCAAACAATAACGTTTTATTTTCAGGACATTACACTTCAAAAAGCGGAAACTACGAGCTCTTCACGCATTATCTCCATCAGAATGTGAACAATCAGGAATCTGGCGGAATTGTAGACGATAATCTTTTTCAGGCAGGTGACAGCGATTACAGCAATAAATGGAATGCACAGGTAAATTTAGCATCCTCAAGCTCTCAGTATTCTTACAGAAGATATTACCTCAGTCATCAGTTTACCCCTTTTAATGCTGAAAAGTTCCCGTTCCGGATAAGGCATACAATTTCCAACCAGGGAAATAAATATTATTACAATCAAGGCTCTTTAGAAAGTTATTGGTATGATGCGGACTCAGAATTGGTTTCAGGATTTCCTTTGGCTACAAAAAAATATTCAAATAATTTCAGCAACACGGTTAGTTTGGTTTTTGATAATGAAAAGTTCAAACTGGATGCGGGAGTGCGTTATCAGATGTTGAAATTCGGGTTGAATGACATCGTCTTAGGCAGCCTGTCTGTTCCAAATGAGCTGAAAGAAAACAGATTGGGGGCAGTAGGAAATTTGCAGGTAAAATTATTTGACAAGCTTCAGCTCAATTCATTCCTGGAATTTTCCAATGGAAGTCAGTTTGGGACGTACCTGAAAACAACAAATACTATTAAATTTGAACCTGTAAAGGGATACTTTGTTAACGCAAAAGTTAATTTCCAGAGTACTTACCCATCATTCAACTATCTTGCGAACACCTCGGTATATAAAAAATACAATTACTTTCTAGAGGATGCAAAAAACCAGTCCATTACAGAAATCGGTGGAAATATCAATTTAAAATGGTTTAAAACGGAAGTATTTGCCAATTATTTCAGGATAGACAATTATACCTACTTTAATGCGGCAGCAATGCCAAAACAAAGCGAAAACTCTCTTAATATTTCGCAGATTGGAGGTGATGCGACATTCAGTTACAGGAAGTTTCATCTCAATACAAGAGTACAGTTCCAAAATGCTTTGACGAATAAAGAATTGCTTCCCATGCCATCATTTATAGGAAGAGCCAATATTTATTTTCAGTCAAAAGCATTTAAGAAGGCAGCTGAAATTCAGGCAGGAATCAAAGTGTATTATTTCACAAAATTTGCGTCAAGAGATTATTTTCCTATTTTGAACGAGTATATTTTACCGGGTACAGATTCATTTTCAATTGGAGGGCAACCTATTGCGGATGTTTATTTTAATATGAAAGTAAAAAGAATGTTTTTTTTCATCGAAGGACAGCAAATAGGAAATCTGGTCTCAGCAAACAAAGCCTATGCATTTCCACATTATCCGGTATACGATTTCAGGGTAAATATCGGAATTGTCTGGTATCTGTTCAACTAAAATTAATCACGTTGAAAACAATCAATAAAATAGCATTTAACGAGATCGAGAGCATTCCTCAGCTTGTAAAAGACTTTTTAAACCGTCAGATTGAAGGGTTCGAAAACAGCACTTTTTCATTGGATCATTTTGCGAAACAGATCCATGCGAAGCAAAATTCTTTTGACATTAAACAAAGAGCAATATTGTCGGAAACATTTCAACAGCAGTTTTCAGATGGTATGCTTTCTTCAAAACAGAAAGAAAATATTGAGAGCCTGAAGTCCATAAATACCTTTACGATTACGACCGGCCATCAGCTGAACCTGTTTTCGGGGCCTTCATTTTTCATGTATAAAATTTTGCAGACCATAAAAACCTGCACTTATCTTAAAGAAAATTTTCCTGATTTTAATTTTGTTCCGGTATACTGGATGGCATCGGAAGATCATGATTTTGAAGAAATCAACCATTTTAAGACCGAAAATAATTACTATGAGATCAATGAAAAATCCGGGGGTGCAGTCGGAAGAATCAAAATAAGCGATACGTTTTTCATCTCTGAATTTGAAAAAGAATATAAAGATTCCATTTTCGGGACTGAATTGATTTTAATGCTCAAAGAAGCATACAAAATTGGAAATACATTGACGGAAGCAATCCTGATTTTGGTCAACAGATTGTTTTCAGATTTTGGACTACTGATTCTGGATGGAGATTCCCAAGCGTTAAAAAATCAGGTCAAAACAATTTTTAAAGACGAGATTTTGAATTTTAGCCTTGAAAAAATAGCTAAACAAAAAATAGATTATCTTACAGAAAAATACGGAAAAGTTCAGGTTAATCCCAGAGCAATTAACTTATTTTATCTTTCAGATACCCGCGACAGGATCGATTTTGATGGAGAAAAATACAGTATTGTTGATAAGAATATTGAATTTACAAAAGAAGAAATTGTAGAAGAACTGGAGAGTTTTCCGGAAAAATTCAGCCCGAATGCATTAATGCGTCCTGTTTACCAAGAGAAAGTTTTGCCTAATCTTGCTTATATTGGCGGAAATGCCGAAATTATGTACTGGCTGGAGCTGAAAGATTATTTTTCTGCGCTAGAGATTCCGTTTCCGATTTTAATTCCCAGAAATTCAATGCTTTTTTTAAGAGAGAAAACCTTGAAAAAGATAGACAAGCTGCATTTAAAAACAGATGATTTCTTTCAGAACTTTACCAAAATTACAGAAGCTAAAATTTTAGGGAGCAGTATTATTCTTAAATCTTTACAGGAAAAAGAAAACTTCATAATTCAACAATTTTCAGACCTGAAATCTTTAGCTGAAAACACAGATCCGTCATTTGGGAATTTAGTAAAAGCAGAGGAGGTAAGACAGCTTAGATCTTTTATCAGGATGAAAAAAAGGCTTCTTCGTGCCGAGAAAATAAAGCAGCGCGAATTGCTGCAACGTCTGGAAAATTTATTCCTCGATATACATCCTTCAAAAACGTGGCAGGAAAGAATTTATAATTTCAGTGTATTTTTTGCAGATTACGGCTACGAGTGGCTCGAAGTTTGTCTGGAAGAGATGGTGGTGGAAGAATCAAAATTAATAATTGTTGCGGTTTAATTTTAAAGAAGTATTTTTGTACTTTATATTTTCAAAAATGATTAAGAGGTTTTTTATACTATCTGGTTTATGTATGTTTCTGGCAGTTTCTGCCCAGAAAACACACACGGTTATAAAAGGTGATAATCCCTATAATATTTCTAAAAAATATGGGATAACCGTAGATGAATTACTGAAACTTAATCCGAAGTTTAAAGACGGCAAACTCTCCATAGGAGATGTGGTGACAGTAAAATCTGAAAAGAGTGCAGCGCCCAAAAAATCTACACCAGCAAATACTTCAGCACAGACTGGAAAAATCGTTTTACAGCCAAAACAAACCGTTTACGGAATTACAAAGCAATACAGAATTACCGAAACTGAGCTCAGAAAGCTTAACCCGGATTTGGATGCGCACATGAAAATCGGGGAAGAGATCACTTTACCGCTCGACAGTATAAAAAAATACGGAGGTACTCAGGCTCCCGTCTCTGCACCAAGACCCGCTGAAGTAACGTCTGAAGTGGAATCTGCTAATAATAAAACTAAAATAGATTCCGGAAACGAAAGATCTTCTTCAAACAATACTTCAGACAGTCAGGATGAATATGCAACCTACACGGTAGAGCAGGGAGACACGGTTTTCTCGATCGTAAATAAATTTGGAATTACCATAGACGAATTAGTTGCTTTGAATCCTGAATTATCAAGAGGGTTGAAAGCGGGAATGATTTTAAAGATTAAAAAACTTGATGCAGCGTATGTAAAGAAAAATGGGGATGCACTGAGTGTTGTTTTGATGCTTCCGTTCGGATACAGCAGCAACGAAACACAATACAGAAGCATGGCTATGGATTTTCTTACCGGTGCAAAATTGGCGATAGAAAGAAATGCTTCAAACGGACAAAAGCTAGACATCAAAATCGTAGATTCCGGAAATGAAGCTTCATTTAAAAGCTCGTTGACGCAGATTAACCCTAATAATACAGACTTAATTATTGGGCCTTTCTTTAAATCAAACGTAATTGATCTTTTGGATTTTACAAGAACGCAGAAAATTCCTGTTGTAGCACCATTTGCCAACTCACCGGAACTGTATAATTACAGTAATTTGATTATTGTGGAAACCAATGATCAGACGTATGCCGATAAGATGGTCGAAGAGGTAAAAACGGTATATTCTGATCAAAAGATTTACATTGTTGCTGATTCTAAAAAAGAAAATGCCAATTATTTAAAGGCAAATCTTGAAAAGGCGGTTAAGAATGCTAATGTTATTGTGGTAAATTCTGCTGCAGATATTCAGTTGGACCAAAATATGATGACCGGTCAGTCGGCTCCGGTTATTGCGATTTTAGCAAGTGATAATGACAATATCGGCGAAGCATTTTCTACGAGAATGATTGCACTTTCCAAAGAAGTACAGGGAATGAGAGCATTCAGCATGTATGCCGTTCCAAGCTTTGAGAAAAAAGTAGATGAGCTGAGCCAGGCTAATTTAGTATATTTAATGGACAGAAAAATAAATGCAGAAGGAAGCTTCGAAAAAGAAATTTTAGCAGCGTATAAAGCTAAATACTGCAAAACTCCGGGGAAATATGCCATTATCGGTTTTGACGTCGTAAATGATATGTTGACCAGAGAAAATAAAAAAGGCGAGATCCTGAAACAGATGAATAAAGTGCAAACACAACTTGCTACCAAGTTTGAGTTTGTAAAGTCAAAAACCAACGGAGCGTATGTCAATACAGGATTCCGCGTGATCAGATTAGTTCCGTAAAAAAAAGTATCATACTTTTATAATCATAGAGTTATATTAATTTTAAATCAATACATGAAAGCACTTGTATTTCCTGGGCAAGGTTCACAGTTTGTGGGGATGGGAAAAGAATTATACGATTCCCGTAAAGACATCAAAGACCTTATGGAATCTGCCAATGAAATTTTAGGGTTCGACATTCTTTCCATTATGTTTAACGGAGCAGATGAAGATCTTAAAAAAACAGAAGTTACACAACCTTCTATATTCATCCATTCGGTGGCTGCTTTAAAAGCAATCAACGGTCTTGGCGCTGAAATGGTTGCCGGACATTCATTAGGAGAATTCTCAGCATTGGTTGCCAATGGTGTTTTATCATTTGATGATGGTTTAAAGCTGGTTTCCGAAAGAGCAAAAGCAATGCAGGATGCATGTAATGCAAACCCAAGTTCTATGGCAGCGATTTTAGGACTGGAAGATGCAAAAGTAGAAGAAATATGCTCCACGATTGATGGGATTGTAGTTCCTGCCAATTATAACTGTCCCGGACAATTGGTGATTTCAGGAGAAACAGCAGCCGTGGAAGCTGCTTGTGCAAAGCTGAAAGAAGCCGGAGCTAAAAGAGCATTATTATTACCTGTAAACGGAGCTTTCCATTCCCCGTTAATGCAACCAGCACAGGAAAGACTGGCTGCAGCAATAGAAAAAACAAAATTCAGGAATGCCACAATTCCTGTTTATCAAAATATTACAACAAACGCAGTTACAGATCCGGAGCAAATTAAAAATAATCTTATTGCACAATTGACAGGTCCCGTAAAATGGACTCAGTCTGTTCAGAATATGATTAAAGACGGAGCTACTAAATTTATTGAAGTGGGGCCTGGAAAAACACTTCAGGGACTGATCAAAAAAATTGACAGTTCTGTAGAAGCAGTTTCTGCGATTTAAATAAAAACAAATGAGCAGGATATTTTCACCTGGAAAGCTGATGCTGACTTCTGAATATTTTGCCATAGACGGAGCTCTTGTCTTAGCGGTACCCACAAAGCTAGGACAAGAGTTTTTTTTTGAAAAACAAAATAACGGAAAATCAATACTTACCTGGGAAGCTTTTCATCAGCAAAAACCATGGTTAACAGCAGTTATTGATTATAAAAACTGGGAAATTCTAGATGCCAATATCAGTTCAGGCGCAGAATTTATTGTAAAAGTTTTAAAAAATGTTCAGCATCTTTCTGAAATTCAATTAAAAAGTACTGATTCTTATCATTTAAAAACCAACCTTCAGTTTCCTCCTGATTTTGGTTTGGGAAGCAGCTCCACTTTAATGAATAATCTTGCAGAATGGGCAGATATTGATCCTTTCCAACTCAATGCTGTTAGTTTGGGAGGAAGTGGATATGATATTGCCGTGGCAAAAGCCAAGTCTGCAGTTCTTTTTCAGAACAAACCCGAAATCTTTTTCGAAAAAGTAAATTTTAATCCGAAATTTAAAAACAGCTTAATTTTTATCCATCTCAACCAAAAGCAGGATAGCCGTGAAGGGATTCATCTTTATAAGTCAAAAATAAAGTCTCCGAAATTAGTGGAAGAATTTTCTGATCTCACAAGAAATATTTTGTTATGTAATGAATTGGAAAAATTTTCACAGCTAATGATGCTTCATGAACAAAAAATTTCAGATTTTATTGAAATTCCGACAGTTAAGGAAAAATATTTCTCCGATTGCCCTTCTTTTGTAAAAAGTTTGGGCGCATGGGGCGGAGATTTTGTGATGAGCGCAAAATTTAACGGCTTTGAGGACTATTTTTGGGGAAAAGGTTTTACTACTGTTTTTGAATGGAAGGATCTAATAAATTCGTAATCAGTATTTTATAAGCCTGTATTTTTATTTGCCATTTTCGCTTATATGTTTATATTTATCGAACTTTAACAATTCGTTAATATTAATTATGTTAAACGGAAAAAGAAAAAGAAAATATAAGTAAAATGAAAAACGCTAAAATCATCCAGGATTTACAAAAATTAGGGATTAAAGGAGAGTACGATTTAATATATAACCCTTCGTATGAAGAATTATATCAAGCTGAAGTATCCCCTGAAAATAAGGGTTTTGAAAAAGCTGAACTCACGGAATCTGGAGCCGTATCTGTAAAAACAGGAATTTTCACAGGTCGTTCTCCTAAAGATAGATATATTGTTCAGGATGATGTAACGAAAGATACTATTTTCTGGGATGGCAAAGTAAATTTGCCTACCACTTCTGAAGTTTTTGAATCTTGTAAAACTTTGGTTCTAGATCAGCTTTCCGAAGCTAAAAAAATCTATGTGGTCGATACATTCTGCGGAACCAATACCGATACAAGACTAAAGGTGAGATTCATCGTAGAAGTAGCTTGGCAGGCGCATTTTGTGACCAATATGTTCATCCGTCCTTCTCATTTCGAATTAGAAAATTTTGGCGAGCCGGATTTTACGGTAATCAATGGTTCAAAAACAACCAATCCAAACTGGCAGGAGCAGGATCTGAATTCTGAAAACTTCGTCATGTTCAACCTTACTGAAAAATTACAGATCATTGGCGGTACTTGGTACGGCGGTGAAATGAAAAAAGGAATGTTTGCAATGATGAATTACTATCTTCCATTAAAAGGAATGGCATCGATGCACTGTTCTGCAAACGTAGGAGAAGAAGGAGATGTTGCCTTATTCTTTGGGCTTTCCGGTACGGGGAAAACAACTTTATCTGCAGATCCTAAACGATATTTAATCGGTGATGATGAGCACGGTTGGGATAACAACGGAGTCTTCAATTACGAAGGAGGATGTTATGCAAAAGTAATCGACTTATCTGCAGAAAAAGAGCCGGATATTTTCAGAGCAATCAAAAGAGATGCGCTTCTTGAAAACGTAGTGGTACATGACGGAATTGCTGATTATACAGACGGTTCTATCACTGAAAATACAAGAGTTTCTTATCCAATTTATCATATTAATAAAATCGTTTTGCCTTCAAAAGCAGGTCATGCAAGCAAGATTGTTTATCTTTCTGCGGATGCTTTCGGAGTCTTGCCTCCGGTTTCAATATTAGATGAAGATCAGGCTCAGTATCATTTCCTTTGCGGGTATACTTCAAAGTTGGCCGGAACCGAAAGAGGGATTACAGCTCCTGAACCGTCATTCTCACCTGCATTTGGCGAGGCTTTCCTTACATTACATCCTACCATGTATTCTAAAACACTGATCGGGAAGATGAAAGAGCACGGTGCAAAAGCATATCTTGTAAACACAGGCTGGAACGGAACAGGCAAAAGAATTTCGCTAAAAGATACAAGAGCTATTATTGATGCAATCATCGACGGTTCTATTGAAAAAGCAGAGAAAACCACAATCCCGGTGATGAATCTGGAAATCCCTGCTTCGTTACCGAATGTTTCTGAAGGAATTTTAGATCCGAGAGATACCTATAATGATGTTTCTGAATGGGAAGAAAAAGCAAAAGATCTTGCTGCAAAATATATCAAAAACTTTGAGCAGTATTGTGATTCTGATGAAGCTAAAAAACTGGTCGCTTCAGGGCCTCAATTGCAACAGCAGACAACAAACTAAAATATACAGCCTCATCATCTGATGAGGCTTTTTTTTATTACAAATTGTAATGATTTATTACAATTTTAAGCTTAATAAAGCTAACCGATATCCATCTATCCCGAATCCTGATAAAACACCGTCGGTGTAAGCCGCTGTTACAGATTTCTGACGAAATTCTTCCCTTTTGTAAATATTGCTGATGTGAACTTCCACCTTCGGCTTCTTAATATTGTTCAGGCAGTCTGCAATGGCGTAAGAATAATGTGTAAATGCACCCGGATTGATGATCACCGCATCAAAATCATCTTCCTGAAGCCGGTTAATCAGTTCCCCTTCTACATTAGACTGATAATATTTCAGTTCAACTGACGGAAATTCAGATTTTAATTGCTCCAGATAATCTTCCATAGAAACCTCTCCGTAAATTTCAGGCTCTCTTGTGCCTAAAAGATTCAGATTAGGGCCATTTATTATTAAAACTTTCATAGTATAAATGTAAGTTTTTTTAAGATAATGTGAAATTTTCTAATTTTAAGTTTAAAAATATCATGTAAAGATGTTACGTTTGCAGTAGTATTACACGTGATGAAGGTTATTTTATTTAAAATTAAGCTATGGAAGAATGTTGCAGTACAAAAGCCGCGAAAAAAGACACGCATACAGAAGATCATCACACCCATGATCCCCATGATCATTCGCATGATACAGCAAGTAAAACGACTGTTCAGTTGTTTTTACCGGCTATCATATCCTTTTTGGTATTATTGTCAGGAATTGGATTGGATTATTTCTTTCAACCGGAATGGTTTTCCGGCTGGATACGGGCTGTTTGGTATATAATTGCTTACATTCCCGTAGGAATCCCTGTTTTGAAAGAAGCTTATCAAAGTATTACTCATGGGGATGTGTTTTCCGAGTTTTTCCTGATGGGAATTGCAACAATAGGTGCTTTTGGGATCGGGGAATATCCGGAAGGAGTTGCCGTAATGCTTTTTTATTCTGTAGGAGAGGTTTTTCAGGCAATAGCCGTCACAAGAGCCAAAAGTAATATCAAATCACTTCTCGATCAGCGTCCGGATGAAGTAACTGTTTTAGAAAACGGAATACCCAAAACTGTAAAAGCAGAAAAAGTAAATATCGGTGAGACAATTCAACTTAAATCTGGCGAAAAATTAGGTCTTGACGGCGAATTGATTTCTGAAAAAGCTTCTTTTAATACGGCTGCGCTCACCGGAGAAAGCAAACCGGACCGTAAAATAAAAGGTGAAACTGTTTTGGCAGGAATGATTAATCTGAACACGGTAAGTCTGGTAAAGGTAACTGCTGCATACAAAGACAGCAAACTCAGCAGGATTTTAGAACTGGTTCAGAATGCGACCGCTCAAAAAGCTCCGACCGAATTATTCATTAGAAAATTTGCAAAAATATATACTCCTATCGTGGTTTTTCTTGCGATCGGGATTACTTTCTTACCTTTTTTTGTGGTCGGTGACTACCAATTTAAAGAGTGGCTGTATAAAGCTTTGGTATTTTTAGTTATTTCCTGTCCGTGTGCTTTGGTTATTTCCATTCCGTTAGGGTATTTTGGAGGGATTGGCGCAGGAAGCAGAAACGGAATTTTAATTAAAGGAAGCAATTTTTTAGATATACTTGCGAATGTTCGGCATGTGGTGATGGATAAAACCGGAACAATGACAGAAGGTGTTTTTAATGTTCAGGAAGTTCATTTCAATCAGGAATTTAATCAGACTGAAATTGTAAAGCTGGTGAATGCTCTGGAAAGTCAAAGTACACATCCAGTTGCAACCGCTGTCCGTCAATTTGCAGGTCAAGCAGATCATACTATTTCTTTAGTGAATGTGGAAGAAATTGCAGGGCAGGGCTTGAAAGGAATTGTTAACGGAAAGGAACTGTTGGTGGGCAATTTTAAGTTACTGGATGTATATAAAATAACGGTTACAAATAAGCCTGAAAATAAAGCAGATACTTTAATCGCTATAGCTTATGACAAAAAATATGCAGGCTATATTTCAATTGCAGACCGCATCAAGGAAAATGCAAAGATTACGATCAATCAGTTAAAAGCATTGAATGTAAAAACGACAATGCTCAGCGGCGATAAAATTTCTGTGGTACAATCTGTTGCAGATCAGCTGGGAATAGAAAACGCGTATGGCGACTTGCTGCCTGAAGATAAAGTGAATAAGGTAAAAGAAATAAAAGCTGAAAACCAAACCGTTGTCTTTGTGGGAGACGGTGTAAATGACGCTCCTGTCGTTGCATTGAGCGATGTAGGGATTGCAATGGGCGGTTTGGGTAGCGATGCTACCATCGAAACGGCAGACATTGTAATACAGGATGACCGGCCGGAAAAGATTCCGATGGCCATCAATATCGGGAAGCAGACCAAAAAAATAGTCTGGCAAAATATTACAATGGCATTTATGGTGAAAGCAGTGGTATTAATTCTTGGAGCAGGCGGAATTGCAACGATGTGGGAAGCCGTTTTTGCAGATGTGGGTGTTGCGTTGCTGGCTATTTTAAACGCGGTGAGAATACAGAATATGAAATTTTAACAGAATAAGTCTATAATGATATTCATCATAAATGAAAATCTGATAATTTTCAGCAGTATATTTGTGTAAATATTAACATCCTGAAATATTTTATTTCTTTTTTCATCATTTTTACCCTTGCAATACGCCCTGTCTTGCCGCTTATCAACTATGCAGTAAACTACTCCTATATCGTGAGTAACCTTTGTGAAAAAAGAAATAATGCACAATCTACCTGCAACGGAAAATGCTACATTAAAAAGGAACTCGCAAAAACTGGAAAAGAGAATATTCCTCAAAACAATAAAATTTCTTTTTTAGATGTTTTCATATCTGCTGAAATTCTATCTTGCCCCGTTAAAACTGATCCTGAATTTTTATTGAAAAATATCCGTCAGAATCGATCCGTTTTTTACATTTCAGATTATTTCTCAAGAATATTTCATCCCCCGCTTGTATAAATTTATTAAATGACCCCTTTTGGCAATCGTCAAAACCTTTACTATTAATAAAATTATATTCTCATTATGAAATCAACAGTTATTTTGACAGCCCTGCTGTCAATGATATTACTTTCGTGTGCCAAGGAAGCCCCAAAAGTAAAACATAAAAAAACTATGCATTCTTCAGGCGAAGTTTTAAAAAATATCCAGATTGTAAATACAGAAGATCCTGTATGTCATATGAATATGCCTGAATATTTAAAAGATACCGCGGAATATCATCATCAAACGTACGGTTTTTGCAGCACTTTCTGCAAAGATGAATTTGTAAAAAAACCACAGCAATATGTTAAACAATAAAAAATCAAATAAGAATAAAGTGATTATTCCTGTTGTGGTAATCATTTTGCTGTTTTTAGGGATCGGAATCGGAATGAGTTATTTTAAAAAAAATCTTTATACCGTGATGAAAGTCCCGGGTTTTGAACTTACCGATCAGAACGATCAAAAGATAACAGATAAAACCATGCTCGGAAAAGTGTATCTCGTAGAATTTTTCTACAGTACATGTCCCACGATATGTCCTGTAATGAATTCTAATATGAAATTTATTGAAAACGAAATTGATGATCCCAATTTTGGCATTATTTCCATCAGTATCGACCCCAAAAATGATACAACTGAAATTCTAAAGCAGCACGCTAAAAAACTGGGCGTGAAATCCCCAAACTGGCATTTTCTTACCGGAGACCGTGACTATATCGGAAAAATTGCAGATCAGTTTAATATTTATGTAGGGGATAAGGAAGATGAAAGCGAAAGTCTCAATCACAGCGGAATGATCGCTTTGGTCGATCAGGATGGTAACATCTGCTGCAGGTACGATAAAAATAATATGCCGATTCTATATTATTCAGGATTAAACTATAATGATCCGGAAGGCAAGAATATGGAGTTAACCGGGAAATACCATCCGGATCGGGAAATTTTAATTGAAGATATCAGAAAATTGTTAAAGTGATAATGACCCAAAAAATTATTGTATGAAAATTTTAAAAACAGCAGCAATTACTGCAGTATTTGCAGCACAGTTTGCTTTTGCACAGTTTAAACAAACCCCTTTACCGTATGCGTACAATTCTCTTGAAGGTTATATAGATGCGCAGACCATGGAAATTCATTACACAAAACATGCAGCGGCATATGTAAGCAATTTAAATAAGGCAATTGCAGGAACTCCACAGGAAAAACAGACCTTAGTTCAGATTCTTTCTAAAGCAGGCACTTTATCACCCGCTGTCAGAAATAATGCAGGTGGCCATTACAATCATGAACTATTCTGGACGGTACTGACTCCTGAGAAAAATACACAGCCTTCAGCAAAACTTTTTAAAGCAATTAATGATGCGTTCGGAAGTATGGATGCTTTCAAGGAAAAAATTAATAAGGCCGGAGCGGAGCGTTTTGGATCCGGTTGGGCGTGGCTTTCGGTAGGTAAAGACGGTAAATTGTTTGTTTCTTCAACATCTAATCAGGATAATCCGTTAATGGATGTCGTGGAAGAAAAAGGAACTCCCATATTTGGGATCGACGTTTGGGAACATGCGTATTATCTGAAATATCAAAATAAAAGAGCCGATTATCTTACCGAAATCTGGAATGTGACCAACTGGAAAGAAATAAGCAGAAGATATGAAGAAGCTATCAATAATCAGCAGTAAACGTAAATTGTGAATTGCATCAAAAAAAGCCACTGTTACTCACAGTGGCTTTGTATTGATACTTATTCAAAAGATTATTTATTTTATGGTTATCGTCATATTCGGTACAACGATATCACCTGTAGAGCCTGAAAAGCGCTGTGCGAAAATCTCAACATAATCATTGGTTAAAAGTTCTGTAGTACCATTGATAGGGACTACGACAATATCATTGGTGGCAGATCCACGACCATAAATTTTAAATTGACTAAGAACAGTTCCGTTCTTAGCAATATAAATAATGTATGTTCCGGCAGCCGGAACCTGAAAAGATACCGATCCTGTGATCTGGAAGATTCTTTTCTTTTTACCTAAATATTTTAATCTGGCAGGTACACCATCTGTGGAAAATCTGAATAAATTTGAAGAGGTAGAAATTGATGATGCCGTACCAATTTTCACGATATTACTGGGGTTACTGGTGCTGAATGTAACTGCGATACCGCTTCCAACTGCATAGTCTACAGCAAAATCTCCTACGGCATTGATATCTCCTTCTGTCGGAATACCAGCAGATCGTACAGTCCAGCTGTTGTTAAAATTATATCCGGTGTATGTACCTGTAGTATAGGGTTTCACATATCCCGAGGTCGTGTTTCCTGTGAAAACTACAGACTCCATGACAGCATCGCCGCTTATGGTAAGCCCGGAAGTAGACACGTCTAATCCGATAGCGGTTCCATTTACCTGGCTAAAGCCGCCTTGTTTTTCGACCAATGTAAAGGTACCGGTCAGCTTTTCAAAAGTACCTGTATTGTTGCCAAACCAGCCTAAGTTACTGAGAAGTAACTGAGTGATATTATTATAAGTAATTCCATTAGCATTTCCCGTAAACTGAATAATGCTTAAAAAAACGAGGCCGAAACCTGAAATTGTGCCTACACTATTTGAATTGGCAACAATACAATCTCTGAATATTAAATTTTGTGTTGCTGCGCCGTTAAGATTAAATATGCTTCCTGCGGAAGCAATTAGCGTTACACTTCGAATACTTCCCCCGGTAGCGCCTTCAAAAATATTGCCGGTATTTCTTACAATAATATCATTGTTTGTATCTAAACCTTGAATGTAACAATTATTCATATCAATCGGAAAATCGAATACGATCTGACCATTGATTTCATATAATGTATTAGAATCCATAAGGTATTTTGTACCCCCTCCTGCAGCCAGCTCGGCAGCGAGCACAGTGGCCAATACATCTGTTGATCTTATCCTTTTGAAATTCAGCCTGCCCGCCACTCCTGTTGCAAGCTGCGACCATGAAGAAGTAGCGCTTGTGTAAAAATAAAATAATTTCAACGTGGTATCATACACCAATAATCCGTCTGCCGGCGATACGATAGCATTCCGCTGAGCGGTTGTCATTCTTGGTGCTAATAGTCCTTTTGTAGTTGAATTTATATCTAATGCAGAGCTTGGATCCGGAGTCGTAGTGTTAATTCCGACCTGTGCTTTGGCGGTAATCACCAATAATGCGAAAAAAAGGAGAAATAAAAATTTCTGCTTGTAAGTAATATAGGTTGGTAGCATATTAATTAATTTGAGTTAATTTTAAGAATATATTTAATTCACTAATTTGTAATAAAATTTACAATAATCTAAAAATATATAATATTTATTTAAAAATTATATATTAATAAATTTATTATATTGAATATTATGTAATAGCAAATCTACACATATTTTTTGCATATATGCTATGATTAAGATCATAATGAATATTTAACAAAAAGCTATCTTAATTTTACATCGCAGAATACGATTGATATAAAGAAAATCAATAAAAGAAAAAGCACTTACAATTACTGTAAGTGCTGATGAAATGGGTAGCCCGTAGGGGAGTCGAACCCCTCTTACCAGAATGAAAATCTGAGGTCCTAACCGATAGACGAACGGGCCTTCTGCATGATAAACATGCTTGCTTTCTAATTTTACAGTTTAGAAATAACTGCTAAGAATTTGCAATATGCATCTCTTTGATTTCTTCAGCTAGCCTGAAAAAAAGTTGTAAAAAAGAGACTTTAAAATAAAATCTCTTTTTTTGTAGCCCGTAGGGGAGTCGAACCCCTCTTACCAGAATGAAAATCTGAGGTCCTAACCGATAGACGAACGGGCCGGCCTATAATTACGCTAATTTATTAACGTGCTTAGTCAATTTACTTTTTAAGTTAGCCGCTTTGTTCTTGTGGATAATATTTTTCTTAGCTAATTTATCCAATAAAGAAATAACTTTAGGCAATTGTTCTGCAGCTGCAGCTTTGTCCTCTTCATTTCTTAATACCTTCAAAGCTGTTCTAGCAGTCTTGTGGTAGTATCTGTTACGAACTTTTCTAACTTCGTTTTGTCTTATTCTCTTTAGTGCTGATTTATGATTTGCCATATCGTTCAAATGTGAGTGCAAATTTATAAACTTTTTTTATACCAGCCAAATTTATTTTTAAAAAAATTAAACTTTATTCTGATAGGTATTTCCTGAGTTTATCTAATGCTTGTTCTAGTTTTATATTCTGTTTTTCTTTTTCAATTTTCCTGATTGTGCTGGTAAGCATATTCAGTGCGTTATTCCATTCTCCAGTAATGTTGGTGAACATTATTCCATCAATGTGTACTTCAAAAGCACTGCCCTCACCGCGCCTGTAGAGTCTGAAACTTATCTTCTCATCTCTGCCTGTAACCTCTTCTTCATCGATCTTTAGATCATAACTTTTTGGGTTCGAGAGGATTTTATTAAAAAGCAATTTTGCTTCTTGTATTTTTAAATCCGGCATGCTATCAAATTTAGTAGTCTATAGGGGAATCGAACCCCTGTTGCAAGGATGAAAACCTTGAGTCCTGACCACTAGACGAATAGACCAAATTTTGAGGATGCAAAAGTATAGATTAACTTTTAAACTTCAAAATTTATTCATGCTAATTGTTAACTTTCTGAATCACAGTATTTTTTATTCCTTTGCTTTCCAGGTCTTTCTGTAGTTTTACTGCATCTTCCAGGCTATTCACTTTGCCATAAGTGTAGTAGAAAATACCGTTTGTTTTTTCCCGGTCGACATCTTTTAACGTCTGCAGAATAAAAGAATTGGTAGCCAGTTTATCTTTCCCCGCATAGACTTCAAGGGTGTAATATCCTAAACTTAACTTCTGATTAGGCATAAACCCTACTGCATAAGCGTTTCTGAAACCTGCATCTTTTGCTGTTTTCAGATTAATATCCCGGATTGATGCCATATTGGTCACCCCGTAATAATATTTATAAATTCCGTTTTCCTTCAGCGGAAGAATATAATTTAAACCTTTCAGGGCAGGATCTTCATCATTGTATTTTACCGATGAGGTAAGCAATAATATTCTGAAATCATTTTTTAAAGGAACTTCTTCCTTTTTTTCTGGCTCTGGTTTCCTGTTGGAAGCTGCTCCCCCTGTTTTTCTGTCAATTGCTTTTTTATAATCGATAATTGCATTGAAAATACTTTGAGAGATCTCATCCTGGCCTCTATCGGATGCTAAATAATGGCTTTCTTCAGGATGATTGATAAATCCTGTCTCAATAAGTACAGAAGGCATCGCATTCATACGCAGAACGTGAAGGTTTTTTTGCCATACTCCTCTGGATGACCGCTTATCTTTATTCACAAAATAGCCTTCGACAAGACCACCGAGCAAAAGACTGGATTCCAGGTATTTGCTCTGCTGAAGTTTAAGAGCGATTAACGATTCCGGAGATCTCGCGTCATAAGACCCGAAAGTCTGCTTATCTTTTTCATCTAAAAAAATCACGTCATTTTCTCTTTTTGCCACTTCAAGATTGGTGTCATTCTGATCTGGGCCCTGCACAAATGTTTCGGTTCCGTAAGCAGTAGGTTTCACAGAAGAATTACAGTGTACCGAAACAAAAAGATCGGCTTTATTCCTGTTTGCCAGATTAGTACGGTCTGAAAGAGACGGGTATTCATCAATTTTTCGGGTGTAGATTACTTTAAAGTCTTTATTTTTTTCGAGCATGCTGCCTACCCGAAGTACAATAGCAAGGGTGATGTCTTTTTCTGCAATTCGCCCGATATCGCTGTAAGATCTGTTGGCGCCATGATCACTTCCTCCATGTCCTGCATCCAAAACGACCGTGAATTTTTTCTGAGCAGAAGCAAAAACCGTGGTGAATGTGAGGAGAAATGCTAAAATTATTTTAAAATTTTGTGTGTACATCTTACAGTTTTAAAAATTATATTAATTTTGAGCCAAATTATAAAATAAAATTGGACAAAACCGTCTTCAAAAATATATTACAAATTTTAATTATCCTAATTTTTAACAGTTTTTTAGCACAGCAAACGCCTAAAAAGCTTACAGATACAAAGGTAATTAATGATACCATTTCCAAAAAGGATACTATCATTGTAAAGAAGGAAGCACTTGATGATGTACTGGAGACAAAAGCAGATGATCAGCGAAGAGATGTTCCGAAGAGAATGATTTATCTGAATAAAAATGCTCAGGTAAAATATCAGGATATGCAGATTGATGCAGATTATATCTCGATTGACGAGCAGAAAAGCTTGATTTTTGCGCGGGGGAAGCAGGATTCTTTAGGGAAAATTATAGAGCCTGTAATCACTGTTCAGGCCGGGAAAAAATACGAAACCAACGAGTTTAATTACAATTATAAAACCCGACAGGCGATTGCGTATAATGCACGTACTGAGGAAAGTGAAGGCGTTATTGTAGCGCAGAAAACAAAAAAATACAACGATTCTGTATTCTTCATGCGACGTGGAGAATATACCACAGACGATTATTTTATCAAGAAAAAAGATACGGTTGCAGATTATTATCTGCTTGCATCACATATTAAACTCGTAAAAGGGAAAAACAGTTCGCAGGTGATTACAGGACCTGTGCAGATGTACATCGAAGAAGTTCCTACGCCATTGATTATGCCTTTTGCGATACTGCCATTTTCAAGCAAAAGGTCTGCAGGAATCCTGATTCCCAGTTTTGGGGAAAGAGAAGATGTGGGATTTTTTCTGAACGGATTGGGATATTACCAACCTATCGGAGAGCATTTTGATATTAAAATTCTTGCAGATATTTATACAAAAGGCAGCTGGAACTTAAGGCCGGAAACCAATTATATAAAAAAATACAGGTATTCGGGAAACTTTTCGGCAGATATCGGGAATACCGTGAGAGGAATCAAAGGGCTGGATAATTATACCAAAACCGGAACCTACAGAATTGCATGGAGACATACGCAGGATACAAAAGCCAACCCATTTCTTACGTTTTCTGCTTCTGTAGATGTTACGAGTCAGACTTTTTACAACAATACCGTCAATAATAATTATATTCTTGATCAGAGTGTGCTCAGAACCCAGCAGAATTCTACATTATCTCTTACCAAAAGATTTTTAAAGCTTCCGGTTACCATTACAGGAACTGCCTCTTATTCTCAGAATTTTGCAACCGGTCTTGCAGATCTTCGGCTTCCGCAGATGAATGTGGCGATTAATCAGTTTTATTTGTTTAAATCCAAAACAGGAGTAAGACAGGGGTTAATTGAAAATATTACTGTGAATACAGGTTTTAATTTAACCAATTATGTAAGTACGGCAGAAGGCGAGCTGTTTACCAAAGCGATGTGGGACAAGCTTCAGACCGGTCTTAAAAACAATATTGCATTGGGAACCAATACCACCATCGCCAAGTATTTCACCTTTAGTTTAGGGGCGACGATTGATAATGCTTTAACCACAAAAACCCTTACGAAGTACTATGATCCTTTAGCCAATGTAGTGGTAGATCAGGTGAATAAAAAGGTAGCAGGATATTCTATATTTTCAACAACGGCAAGTATACAGACTACTTTATACGGAATGCTTAAATTTAAAAAAGGTTCTGCTGTGGAAGCTTTACGACACATGATTACACCAAGTATCGGATTTACATATTCTCCGGATTTTGGAAGTTCTCAGTATGGGTATTTTAAAAATTATTATGATGCAAACGGTTCTCTGACTCCTTATTCAATTTTTGACAACGGAATTGTCGGAACGCCTACCAGTGGAATGGTGGGTGCACTTGGTTTTAATATCGGGAACAATATCGAGATGAAGGTAAAGTCTAAAAAAGATTCTACAGGAACCAGAAAAATAAAAATATTTGAATCTTTAAACCTTTCCGGAAATTACAACTTTGCTGCGAAAACGCATCCGTGGTCAGTCATTTCTATCAATGGGCAGTCGTCTTTCTTTGACAGTAAACTGAGTGTGAATACAAGTTTGACATTAGATCCGTATAAAACAGTTTTTGCTCCGGGTGAAGATGTCGGGATCAGAACCGAAAAATTCGGTGCCTTCAGTTTACAGGGTTTTAATATACAGGTGTCTTATCCTTTAAGCAGTGAGCTCTTCGGTGAAAAAACAGATTATGCCAAAGAATATAAGGCAAAAGGAGAGGTGAGAAATGAAAATTATTATTTTGATGATGATAATTATGCACACTTCAATCAGGCCTGGACATTAAATATCAATGCGAATTATGCCTATTCCAGGAATTTATCAAGATTTGGTACTAAAATAGCTTCAGTAGGTTTAGATGGGAGTTTAAAGCTGACTCCATACTGGAATATTAACGGAAGTACCCATTATGATATGATCACAAAACAGCTGGCGTACACCAGGATTGGTTTTGCAAGAGATCAGAGAAGTTTTACCATCAATTTTAACTGGGTTCCGTTTGGCCAGTACAAAGTCTATGATTTTTTTATAGGAATAAAGGCTAATATTTTGAGCGATGCCCTAAAATATAAAGACAGAAGTTTTACCCAGCCTAATGCACCTTTCTAAGATCATCATTGATAATTGAATATTAATTTTATCTTTGCACCCAAAATAATTTCTAATGAAATCACTGTTGACTGATACAGAAAGTAGTGATTGCATATGATGTAAGAAAAAATAAGTATCTGCATATGAAAAAAATAATTTCTACAGTAAATGCTCCTGCAGCGATCGGACCTTATTCACAGGCAAATCTTGCCAACGGAATTTTATATATTTCCGGACAGATCCCCGTAGATCCCGCAACCGGAAAATTGGTGGAAGGGATAGAAAAAGAAACACATCAGGTGATGAAAAATCTAGAAGCTATTCTTACGGAAGCCGGACTTACTTTTAAAAATGTGGTAAAGGCAACTATTTTCCTTAAAAGTATGGATGATTTTGCGGTGATGAATGATATTTATGCATCTTATCTGGATGCAGAAAGCTATCCTGCCCGCGAAACGGTACAGGTTTCTTGCCTGCCAAAAAATGTTGATATAGAAATTTCTATGATTGCACATCAGGATTAATGAGTTTCGTCAGAAATACATTTGCTGTTTTAGTAGGTCTTGTGATTGCAGGGCTTATCATCACTCTCGGGATCAGAGCTTTTCCGAAATGGATTACTTTTGAAGCTTTTGCTCCTTTCGAACATTGGGAAAGGTTTTTGCAGAGCATGAAAAATGATGATGCTTTTTTCGGTTTTCTGCTGTTTATTTCAGGTTTGGGAACCACAGTGGGAGGTGTTGCAACAGCATTGATTGTAAAGTATGCAAAAGTAGCGTATGCTATTCTTATCGGTTTTATTATGCTTTTTATAGCGATGTTAGATATTATCATATTTCCTTATCATCCTACATTTTATAAAATATCAATATTTCTCACGTTCTTTCCTTTTGCATGGATGGGCGGAAAAATCGTAGAAATCATTTATGAAAGGAATAAGAAAAGGAGAATTGCCGACAGAATGAATAATCTATAAGTTAAATAAAAAAAACGCTGCATTACGCAGCGTTTGTTTTTATTCAAAGGTTGAAAATTATTTAAGGCATTTTGAATCCCTTGGTATAGATTCTTCCGTAATCATCTACAAATTTTACCTGTACATTTCCCTGATATTTGTCCAGAATTCTTTCTATATCTTTTTGAGAGTTTACAGGTTTCCCGTTGATTTCCAAAACAATATATCCGTCTACAATACCGATTTTGGCGATTTCGCTGCCTTCAGTCACATTCTTGGCAACCACACCACTATTTAAGCCGTAGTCTGTTTTAATTCTTTCGCTTAAAGGATCAAAGTCAGAACCTATTTTTTCAGTTACACTCAGATCCGCCTTAGATCTTGTTGAGGTACCTCCTTTCTGATCTTTCAGGGTTACGGTAGATGTATTTTCTTTTCCATTTCTCAGATAGGTTACCACTACCTTATCTCCGGGACGCTTGCTTCCGACAGACATAGAGAGATCTGCAAAATCTGTAATGGCAATATTATCTATTTTAGTAATGATATCTCCGGTTCTGATTCCCGCATTTTGCGCACCGCTGTCGTCTGTAACACTGGTTACATAAATTCCGGAACCTACTTTTAAATTGGTTTTCTTTTCCGCATTATATGCCGCAACCTGTCTGTCATCAGAAAGATCAAGCGATGAAACTCCTAAGAAGCCACGCTGTACAATCCCGAATTTCTTGATGTCTTCCACAATCTTTCTTGCAAGGTTTGCAGGCACCGCAAATCCATATCCCTGATAATATCCGTTGGTAGAAGAAATGGCAGAATTAATCCCGATCAGATCACCGTTTACATTCACCAATGCACCGCCGGAATTTCCAGGGTTAATGGCTGCATCGGTCTGAATAAAGCTCTCAATAGGGTTGGCTGCTTTCCCTTGTCCGCCAAGAATTCCTATTCCCCTTCCTTTGGCAGAAATAATTCCCGCCGTAACCGTAGAATTTAATCCTAAAGGATTTCCCACGGCTAAAACCCATTGTCCGACTTCAAGATTGTCAGAATTGGCAAAATTTAAATAAGGAAGGCCTTTTTCTTCTATCTTTAAAAGAGAAATATCGGTATTGGGATCTGTTCCTACCAATGTTGCGATATAGGATTTTTTATTGCTCAAGACAACTTCCAGCTTGCTTGCTCCTGCCACAACATGATTGTTTGAAATGATATAGCCATCCGGAGAAATAATTACCCCTGATCCCAATCCTGAAGGCATATTATCCGGAGCCTGCTGCTGTCTTTGTCTTTGGTTTCTTCCTGTGGGATCACCAAAAAAGAAATCAAACATATCCTGCTCCGAAGCTCTGCTTGAAGTTTTTGTCTGATAATTTTTGATCGTAACCACAGCAGGAACGGTTGTTTTCGCAGCCGCTACAAAATCATCTCCTACTGCAGAAGTATTCATCCCTGCAAAAGAAACGTTTTTTGATGTGGTGAAGTAAGATCCATCTTCATTATTCGACGTATGACCAAAATATTGTTGTACGCCAACCGTAGTAGCTCCTGAGATCACTCCTACTACAGCAAATGGTAATAGTTTTTTTAAAGTACTCTTCATTTTATCTTCTTTAATTATTGGTTTTACTGTTAACAAATTTACTGCTTAATAAGTATGCAATTGTTATGCTATGTTTCAATTTTAACTAAAATTTAACGACAATTATGTCATTTTATACATTATGTCATAATTAAAATCCTATTATTAACGAAACTTAAAAATTACTTAAAGAAAATCATGACATTTTTACATTTTTATATCATTTGTTGGCTATTTTTTGTCTTTATGAAAATCATTATCTTTGCAAAAATTTTCTCCCTTAAAACGTTTATAGCATGCAACTGTATAACACCTTAAGCGCAGAAGAAAGAGCCCGTCTTATTGATGAAGCCGGTAAGCAGCGCCTTACTTTGTCTTTCTATGCGTATGCCAAAATTGAAGATCCCAAAAAATTCCGTAACGAATTATTTATCGCCTGGAATGCACTTGATGCACTCGGACGTATTTATGTTGCCCATGAAGGTATTAATGCGCAAATGAGTGTTCCTGCCGATCAGTTTGAAACATTTAGGAATACGTTGGAAGCGTATGATTTTATGAAAGGAATTCGTCTGAATGTTGCGGTAGAGCACGATGATCATTCTTTTTTAAAATTAACCATTAAAGTAAGGCATAAAATCGTTGCTGATGGGCTAAATGATGAAACCTTTGATGTAACCGATAAAGGAATTCATTTAAAAGCGCAGGAGTTTAATACTTTGTTGGAAGATCCCAATACGATTGTCGTCGATTTTAGAAATCATTACGAAAGTGAAGTCGGGCATTTTGAAGGGGCCATTACGCCTGATGTTGAAACTTTCAGGGAAAGTCTGCCGATTATTAATGAGCAGTTACAGGATTTTAAAGAAGACAAAAACTTATTGATGTACTGTACAGGCGGAATCCGTTGCGAAAAAGCCAGTGCCTACTTCAAACATCAGGGTTTTAAAAATGTTTTTCAGTTGGAAGGCGGGATTATTGAATACGCACGGCAAGTGAAAGAAGAAGGTGTTGAAAGTAAATTTGTAGGTAAGAATTTTGTATTTGACCACAGATTAGGCGAAAGAATCACCGACGATATCATTGCACAGTGCCATCAATGCGGGAAACCGTGTGATAATCACACCAATTGTGCCAATGATGCCTGTCATTTGCTGTTTATCCAGTGTGATGAATGTAAGGAAGTGATGGAAAACTGCTGTTCTACAGAATGCCTGGAAACTATTCATTTGCCCATAGAAGAACAATTGAAATTAAGAAAAGGTCTGCAGGTAGGAAATAAAGTGTTCAGAAAAGGAAAATCGGATGCTTTGAAATTTAAAAAATCAGGTGATGTGCCAACTCAGACATTGGCTAAAGCAAAAGCTGAGACAAAAGACATCCGCCAGAAAATAAAAATTAAAAAAACATTGATCGGAAAGGCAGAACATTATTATACAAAGTCTAAAATTGCACAGTTTTTAATTGAAAATAAAGAACTTTTGATCGGTGATAAGGTATTGATTTCTGGTCCTACAACAGGTGAACAGGAAGTTGTGATCACCGAGATGTTTGCTAACGGCGGACCTTGTGAAACGGCAAAGCAGGGTGATCAGATTACCTTTGAGCTTCCGTTCAGAGTTCGTTTATCGGATAAATTATATAAGATATTATAAGCTTAAACATTTTATCAATATGCTGAAAGCTGAGATTAGAAAAATATATATGCAAAAAAGAAAAGCCTTGTCCAGTGATGAGGTTTTGCTTTTATCTGAGAAAATATTTAAAAATTTTGTCACCTATTTTAAACCTGTCCCACATCAGAAAGTACATATTTTTATTCCGATTGAACGGTTGAAAGAAATAGACACCCAAATCTGGATCGATTATTTTCTGAGCCGCAATATCCGGGTTTTTGTCCCTAAAATTTTAGGCATAACATTGATTTCCGTAGAAATTTTTAAAGACACAGCCTTCGAAATAAATCAGTGGGGGATTTCTGAGCCTGTTTCTGATGAAGATCCGGGGATTTCAGATTTTGATTATGTAATTACCCCTCTTCTGTATTGTGACCAAAACGGAAACAGAGTTGGCTACGGAAAAGGTTTTTATGATGTTTTTTTTCAAAAAATATCTTCTAATACCAAAAAAATAGGAGTCAATTATTTTACTCCTGATGAAATGATCAATGATCTTCGTGAAGATGATATTGCAGTAGATTATCTTGTAACGCCTACTAAAGTGCTGTCTTTTTTGAGAGGCTGATAAAAATTTACAAAATAAAATTTAAATTCCTTCTTAAATTTAATTGGTTTTGAAACTAAAGTATACTGCGCATTTTTTTCGAATGTCCCGATCGATTTATTTTTTCGGTCAAAATATTCAACGTTAAACTTAGCAAAATCCAGAGTATCCTGATGTTGAATTTCTTTATACACTTTAAGGTTATTGACCTTTACACTTTTTACCTTCAAGCTTTCCAGCTCTTTAAACAAAGGTTTAAAAGTCATGCTGTCCGGTTCATGAAAATAACTCTGCATTTGAGAAAAAATCACTGTATCGATTTCCGTATTTCTGTTTCCTGAAAGGTATAAGGTTGATAATTCTAAAAGCTGCTGTACTTTTTGGGTCGTAATCGTGTTGATCGCTTGTGCGCTGTCCATCTGCACAGCAGGATAAGTCAGCCGGTTGTTGCTGTTTCTTAATTTATCCAGATCACTCATGGTTTGCTCTTCTTTTTTCACACATGAAGCAAATGATAAGAATATAATACTGAAAATCAAAAAGTTAATTATTGTTTTCATGGGTTGTGATTTTAAATTTAATAGAAATTATTTTACCTTTCTTGTCAGTTTTCATTTCGATGACAGAAAGATTTTTGAGAGAAGTTGTGGGTGTAGTAACCAAAGTGATGTATTTCTGCTTATCTAGAGTTTCAATCCCATAAATTTCATTATCATACACTTGAGAAATGATGGCGTCATTGCTGATTCTGCTTTCCAGTTGCCGTCTTTTGATGTTTATTTCTTCAGAAGGATTTCCGGACATGTCTTTTTTGGAGAAATAGAGAACGGCCATTTTATAATCATCCGGTTTCAGCTCTATGGTCTCTTCTTCAGGAGCATTTTCAAGGTTCCTGTTAATTTCCAGATTCTCATAAGCCGTAGAGCTGATCTGCATTTTCAGGTTTTTATCTTTGGTTGGATAATGAAAGCATTCTCCCGGCTTTATTCTAAAGAACAGTGGAGATTCATTCTGCTTAATCACTTTTATCTCAATAGTGCTCTGTACATTCTGATTACGGTCTGCATCTGTAAAGCAATAGGTATACGTTTTCTGAAAAATTTCATCTTTAAACCCTAAAAGCACCATTACGGTCACTAATAACGATGATGCAGCAATCCAGGCAAGCTTCTGATAACTCTTTTTATCTGATTTTACAACCGGTACTGTTATATTGTTACTGATAGGCGGTTTTTGATTAATAGATTGATTTTCAGTAGGATTATTTTGTAAATTAATATCTTTTACTTCATTTTCCACTGCTTTTTCAGGAAGAATGTCACTTTTTGAAGTGATATCTGAATTTGCAACTGTTTTTAGGGATTCTTTATCAGATTGGTCACCAGAATCATCATCTTCCAGAAGCAATTCACCGGCAAAAAGATGTTGTTTTTTAAATTCGTACCATGAGCTGTAATCCGCATAAATACTCAATAAATTGAGCATATCGATACGTGGTAATTTAGTGACCGGTGAACTTTTAAAATAAGTGTAAAAAGATTTTTCGCTGATGTTCCCTTTCGCTTTTTTTCGAAGGTCTTCCTGAAAATAAATGATATCAATACCTTTCCACTTAGAAATATCATCATAAGAAGGCGAGTGTTCTTTCAGATATTGAGCCTGAACGTCCTTTTTCAGCTGCTCAAAATGTAATAAATCTAAATCTGTCAATTTTAAAAAATTACTTAAATTATTGATTATCAGTTATAATTATTTGTAAAACTGTTTTACAAAGGTATTACAATTATTTTTCATAAACAAATTTTTTATCTGCTCTACCTTTGTCCTGTTCAAATAACCGAACGAGAAAAGATTCAAAAACAATATTAACAAAATTAAATTTAATTTATTATGAAAAAGTCATTATTCGTAGCTGCTATCGCTGCAATCTCTCTAGTTGCTTGTAAGAAAACTGATGCTACTACTACTGAAGGTTCTGCTGATTCAATCGAGAACAACGCTGATTCAGTTCAAAACAACATGGATTCTGCTAACACTGCTAAGAAAGATTCTATGGACACTAAAACTGACATGAAGAAAGATAGCGTTGAAGTTAAGTCTGATTCAGCTAAAACTGCTGTTAAGAAATAATTCTAGCTACTGCTACAATAAAAGAACCGTTTCGTTATCGAAGCGGTTTTTTTATGCTTTATCATAATATTATTTTTTCTGTCTTAGAGATTCGTAACAGGTAATTGCTACCGCATTGCTGAGATTTAAAGAATCAATGCTTCCAACCATGGGAATTAAAGTATTCTTTCCTTTTCCATTCCAAAAATCACTTAGCCCGGAATGCTCTGTCCCGAATACTACTGCAGACTTCTCAGTAAAATCTCTTTTGTAAAGATCTTCTGAAGTTTTATCCATAATGGTTGTGTATATATTGAAGTGGTTTTCGTTTAAAAATTCCAACACTTCAGGATTTTCTGCCTGAAAAACATCCATTCCGAATAAACATCCTACACTAGACCGGATTACATTGGGATTATAAAAATCTGCTTTCGCGTCAGTCACGATTAATGCATCAATCCCAAAAGCTTCGCAACTTCTCAGGATCGCTCCCAGATTTCCGGGTTTTTCAATACCTTCTACGACAATTACGGTGGAGCTGTCTTTAGGCTTGAAAGTGTTCAGTTGAGACTCTTTTGCTTTATAGATGCCGATTATTCCTTCAGAAGTTCCTCTGTAGGCAGTTTTTTCGTACACTTTTTCAGAGACATAATGAATTTTTCCTTTCGGGATCTCACCTTTAAAAATACTTTCACAAACGAAATATTCAGTCGCTTCAAAGTGATATTTCTGCGCTCTGTCATTTTCCTGTTGTCCTTCCACCACAAAAACACCCGATTTTTTTCTGAATCGGTTATCGGTTAACAGCCGTGTAACATTTTTAATTTTTTCGTTTTGAAAACTTTCGATTAACATGCCGCAAAATTATGGAAAATTTGGCAGAAAGTTTTATTGGTGTAGATCAATTTGGTTTTCAGAAGTATCGATCAGGCTTTGTGGAAGCTCCTTTTTATTTTTAATTCCTAAGGATTTTAGTTTTTGGGTCTGTGCAATCAGGTTGTCATTTCCTGTATACAATTGTTTGAATGCATCGTTATAGACATTTTTTGCCTGATCAATATTTCTCCCTACTTTCTCCAGATTTTCTATGAAACCAGCAAATTTATCATATAATTTTGCGCCACGTTCTGCAATTTCCATAGAATTTCTGTTCTGGTATTCTCTTTTCCAAAGATCTGCGATCAGTTTGAGAGAAGTAATCAGATTGCTGGGATTTAAAAGTAAGATCCTTTTTTCATAAGCAAAATTCCACAGGTTTTGATCTGTTTGCATTGCAGCAATATACGCAGGCTCACTTGGGAGAAACATCATTACAAAATCTAGCGATTTCCCGTAATCGTCGTACGCTTTTTGACTCAGCTGACTGATGTGATTTTTGACGGAAGACAAATGTTGCTTGAGTTTGATCTGATAGATATCAGGATCATTTTCGTCAACCAATTCTGTAAAAGCTGTCAACGAAACTTTAGAATCAATAATCACATTTCGCTCATCGGGATATTTTACAACGGCATCGGGACGCATTTTTTTACCAGAAAATTCTGAAAACAATGCCTTATTGTCTTCATCTTTAAGTTCATGTTCAAGAAAATATTCTCTTCCCTTCACTAAGCCTGATTTTTCCAGAATACTTTCCAAAATCATTTCGCCCCAGTTTCCCTGCGTCTTACTTTCACCTTTTAGCGCGCGTGTCAGTTTTTTGGCGTCTTCGGAAATCTGCTGATTAAGCATTGCCAGTTCTTTTACTTTTTCGCCGAGAGAGAAACGCTCTTTATTTTCTTTTTCATACACCTCATTGACTTTATTCTTCAGATCAGTGATTTTTTCCTGAAACGGATCGAGGATATTTTTTAGATTATTTTGGTTCAGCGTTGTAAATTTTTCAGCTTTCTCCTCTAAAATTTTATTGGCTAAATTTTCGAAATGCAATTTGCCCTCTTCCTGTATTTTTGAGATTTCTTCTTTTTGCGTTTCAAGAGATTTTTTAAATTGATTATTAATGGCGGAAAGCTCAGAATTTTTAGCAAAAAGCTGTTGCTTTTCATTTACAAGAGCATCTATCTGAGTATTTTGTTTGCTGTGAATTTCTTTTTGTTCATTAAATTGTAGTTGTAATGAAAAATATTCGGCAGAAATTTTTGCAAATTCATTTTTCAAATCGTTAAAAAGATCTGACTGCTGAAGAAAATTTTCTTTCTCCGCCAGATTGAGTTGATCCAGCTCTGCAATTTTACGGTTAGCGTTTTCCAGATCCGAATTATTCTTAATAAGTAAATGATTCAGGCTATCATATGTATTCCTTGAAACCATCGATGACTTTAAGATAAAGTATAAAATAACAGCGCCGAGAATCCCTCCGGAAATAAACCCGATGATTAAATATGTAGTTTCCATTTTTCAAAATTACAAAAAGATAGGTATCATTTGTTTACGGGAAACCTTGTAAAAGCTGAGTGGTTATTATTCTGTATGTGCAGCCAAAAATCCTATTGGGTTTCTATATTCTTATCCAGGTGATGATTTCTGCTAATTTTTTTTAGCTTTTCCTCGAGGTTTTTTTATAGATGGTTCTTAGTTTGGATAACGCCACGATTTGCGAGGTTACTAGTTTAACTAATTAAATTATTTACATTAATAAGTATTAATCTTTTATTCTTAAAAATTCTTTAGCCAATTCGATCATTTTAGAATCTCCTGTGTATTTTCCGTGCTCATCAGAAAGCTTTACGGTAGGAATCCATTCTTTATTCAGAGACTGTACACCGATTAATTTCATGACGATATTCATAGGTTTTAAGCCTACATCATTGGTAAGATTGGTGCCGATTCCGAAAGAAACCCCAATTTTTCCTTTGCAGTAACGCGTAATTTCTTCTACTTTTTCAAGATTTAAATTATCTGAAAAAATGATATATTTAAATAAAGGATTGATCCCGTTGTTTTTATAATGCGCTACGGTTTTATCGGCGAATTCGAACGGATCTCCGCTGTCATGACGCACTCCGTCGAAAAGTTTTGCAAATTTCTTATCAAACTGCTGAAAAAAAACATCGGTCGTATAAGTATCTGAAAGCGCAACTCCCAAATCACCGCGATAGACATCGACCCAATGTTCCAGAGCCAATTCGTTGGCCATTTTAAATCCGAACTCTGCTCCGTGAAACATAAACCATTCGTGAGCGTGTGTTCCAATAGGTTTTACATTGTATTTCATGGCAAAATGCACATTTGAGCTTCCGATAAACGTAGAATCTTTTTTCTGTGTCAAGGCTTCCATAACCAGATTTTGAACGTGATAGGAATGTCTTCTCCGGGTCCCGAATTCTGCAAAATTTACCCCTAACTGATTAAGCGTCTCTGCCTTCTCCAATGTTTTGTTCATGATGATCTCATTAGAATCTCTTTCCATGTGATTCATTTCGTAGTGCAGCTCGCTGATCAGGGATAATAAAGGGACTTCCCATAAAATCGTTCTATACCAAAGACCTTCTACAGTGACAGAAAGATCATTTCCCGTCTGCAAAATTTTTACTTCAGAAGGATCGTAATGATAGCCTTCCAGAAAGTCCAAATACGGTAAATTTAAATAAGGACAGGTTTTTGCCAGAAATCTTTTTTCATCTTTAGTGAGTTTGAGCTCGGCCATTTGTGAAACCAAGGCTCTCAATGCCACATCAAAACCTTCCGGAAAGTGATGTTTTCCTCTGTTGATAAATTCATATTTTACGGTTTGACTGGGGAATAACTGCACTACCGCATTTTGCATGGTAATTTTATAGAAATCGTTATCGAGAATTGAATTCAGCCTGATGTCGTGCATATTTTGATTTTAATGCAAATTTAATCATAAAATAAATCGCCTGAATGTAAGGCGATTTTTAAATATTGTGATCGAAGTTTTTATTTTCCTAAATAAGAATTGTACATCCAGACTTCTTTTTCCTGTTCTGTAATATAGTCGCTCATCTGAGAGTTGGTACCTTCGTCGCCTGCTTTTTCTGTAATATCCAAAAGCTCTCTCTGAAGGTCGATCACGATCTTAAAAGATTCCAGAATAATCTCGACGCTTTTGTTTCCGTCGCTTACTTCACGGCTTTCCTTAATGGTGGAAACCGTTAAATATTCAGAATAATTATGGGCGGGAGTTGCGCCTAAGGTCAGAATTCTCTCGGCAATTTCATCAATTTTTAACACCAGACTATTGTAAAGTTCTTCGAATTTGGGATGAAGGGTAAAAAACTGTTCTCCTTTGATGTTCCAGTGAGAGCCACGCGTGTTTTGATAAAAAACCGAATAGTTGGCCAAAAGGATATTCAGTTTCTGCGAAATAGTACTACAGTCTGATTCTTCTAAGCCAATAATGTTTGCATTTTTCATATGTTTATTTTTTGTAATTCAAAGTTAAATAAATATTGTGCCGAAATTACCGGCAGATCATTGATGATACTTATCTTTGATATTCTTAATAATAATCTTAAAAAATGGATCATTCCCAAAAAAATCATTCTCTGAAAAGTTTTTGGATTTCCTTATCATTATTTTTTGCGGTTTGTATTTTTTACTATATCAAAGCTGTTTATAGTACGGAAGGACATTATGTTTACCCGATAGATGATGCATATATTCATTTGTCAATGGCTAAAAATTTTTCTTTGCATAAAGTTTGGGGAGTTACGCCTTATACATTTTCATCATCATCTTCGTCACCTTTATTTACTTTTATTGTAAGTCTTTTGATGAATATATTTGGTAATCAGGAGGTTTTGCCTTTGTATTTTAATGTTATTTTGTGTAGTGCAGTTATTTTTATTCTGAATAAATATTACTCGGAAATTTTCAGAGAAACAAAACATATTGTAATCTGTACTTTATGTACTGTTTTTTTTGCCGTGATGCATTTGCAGATGCTTTCCGGGATGGAACATCTGCTCCAGATTTTCCTTTTTGTACTGAATATTTTTTGTTTTGAACTGAAAAAAGAGCATCGGCTTGCCAGATTCGGATTCTATGCTACGATCTTGTTAATGGGGCTTGTTCGGTTTGAAAGTATGTTTTATTTTGTTATTTTAGCCTTCGTTTTATTTTTAATTAAAAGATGGAAAAGCGGTGTTTTAGTATTGCTTTTAGGATTTATACCTATTATAATATTCTGTTATTTTAATTATACCTATTCAGGCTATCTATTTCCCAATTCGGTTATCGTCAAAGGGACAAAGCTCAGTTTAACATCAGATATGTCTTCTCAGATTAAATATCTGCTATTCGATAAGCTGTTACTAAACATAAGTTTTTATAAAGTCGGTTTTCTTCCCATAGTAATTTCCGGGATTTTTATTTACAGAGATCTCAGATGCAAAAGTTTTCCTGAATTAATACAATCTCATTTTTTTCTGATTGTATTTTCTCTGGTAATGATTTGTCATAGTATGTTTGCAGATTTAAAAGGAGCTTTCAGGTACGAAGCTTACATGCTTGTCGGATTTTCAATGGCTGTCTTTCCAAAAATCAAAACTATTTTCTCAGACCCAAAAAAGTATATTAAAAAAGAATTGGTTTTGAGTATTTTATTATTCATAAATATTTTATTGATGCTATATAAAACAGGAGTAGCCCATCAAATGCTAAATAACGGAAGTAAAAACATATATGAGCAACAGGTACAATCTGCAAAATTTTTACATACCTATTATAATGCATCAAAAGTGGTTGCGAATGACATTGGTGCTATTACCTATTATACAGATATTCATTTGCTGGATATTGCCGGTTTGGCGTCAACAGAAACTATTGTTTTTAATGAAAATCATAACCTTTTTGATTTCCGCTTTAAAACTTTTCTTACAGACTACTGTGAAGCAAACACGTATGAATTGGCAATCGTGTACGAAACTTGGATGCAGGGCCAGGTTCCTGAAAGCTGGAAAAAAGCGGCTGTTTTAAAAATCAGCCATACAATAACTGTTGCAAATCCTGAAGTTTCAATTTATTCGGTCAATGGAAAAAATATAGAGCAGTTGAAACAAAATATTAAACAATTCAATTGGAATAAAAACGTAGAAGTCACCATCATTCCTTAAATATAACAGGTCTGAAAATTATTTTAAAGATTAATATTTATCTATAACTTGTTGTCAATTAAAAAATTATTCATATTTTTGCACCCTAAAATAAAAAGCAATTAAATGCCTACTATTCAACAATTAGTAAGAAAAGGAAGAGTCGCACTCACCAAGAAGAGTAAATCGGCTGCCCTTGATTCTTGTCCACAAAGACGAGGTGTATGTACGAGAGTATATACTACCACTCCTAAGAAACCTAACTCTGCACTTAGAAAAGTAGCAAGGGTAAGACTTTCAAACGGTAAAGAAGTCAACGCCTACATCCCGGGCGAAGGACATAATCTTCAAGAGCACTCGATAGTATTGGTACGCGGCGGAAGGGTGAAAGACCTACCGGGAGTACGTTATCATATTGTAAGAGGAGCACTAGACACGGCAGGTGTTAGTGGAAGAACACAGAGAAGATCTAAGTACGGAGCTAAAAGACCAAAACCAGGTCAGGCAGCTGCTGCACCAGCTAAAGGAAAGAAAAAATAATCATTAAATAAGGTACAGAAACAATGAGAAAGACAAAAGCGAAAAAAAGACCGTTGTTACCAGATCCGAAATTTAATGATCAATTGGTAACTAGATTTGTAAACAACTTAATGCTGGACGGTAAAAAGTCTATCGCATTTAAAATATTCTATGATGCTTTAGAGCTTGTAGAAGCTAAAAAAGGTGAAACTGAGAAAACAGCCCTTGAAATCTGGAAAGATGCATTAACAAACGTTATGCCTCACGTAGAAGTACGTTCCAGAAGAGTAGGTGGAGCCAACTTCCAGATCCCGATGCCAATCAGAGCAGATAGAAAAATTTCTATGGCGATGAAATGGTTAATCAAATATTCAAAAGCCAGAAATGATAAGTCTATGGCTTTGAAATTGGCTAATGAAGTAGTAGCGGCTTCAAGAGAAGAAGGTGCTGCGTACAAGAAAAAATCTGATACTCACAAAATGGCGGAAGCGAACAAGGCTTTCTCACACTTTAAATTCTAATCTGAAATGAGTAGAGATCTTAAATTTACAAGAAATATTGGTATTGCTGCGCACATTGATGCCGGTAAAACAACCACTACAGAAAGAATTTTATTCTATACTGGAGTAAACCATAAAATCGGAGAAGTTCACGATGGTGCTTCTACGATGGACTGGATGGAGCAGGAAGCAGAAAGAGGAATTACCATTACTTCTGCTGCAACCACTTGTTCTTGGAACTTTCCAACAGATCAAGGAAAAGCTCTTCCTGAAACGAAACCTTATCACTTCAACATCATCGATACACCGGGACACGTTGACTTCACTGTAGAAGTAAACAGATCTTTGAGAGTATTGGATGGTTTGGTATTCCTTTTCTCTGCAGTAGACGGAGTAGAGCCTCAGTCTGAAACCAACTGGAGACTTGCTGATAACTACAAAGTAGCGAGAATGGGATTCGTAAACAAAATGGACCGTCAAGGTGCTGACTTCCTTAACGTGGTAAACCAGGTTAAGACGATGTTAGGATCAAACGCAGTTCCAATCGTTTTGCCAATCGGTGCTGAAGAAGATTTCAAAGGAGTTGTAGACTTAATTAAAAACAGAGCGATCATCTGGGATGAAGCAGGGCAAGGAGCTACTTTCGAAGTAGTGCCAATTCCTGAAGACATGAAAGACGAAGTTCTAGAATACAGAGAAAAATTAGTAGAAGCAGTTGCAGATTACGATGAGACTTTGATGGAGAAATTCTTCGAAGATCCGGATTCTATTTCTGAAGAAGAAATCAATGCAGCACTTAGAAAAGCAACTATCGATCTTTCTATTATCCCAATGACTTGTGGTTCTTCATTTAAAAATAAAGGAGTACAGTTTATGTTGGATGCAGTATGTAAATATTTGCCTTCACCATTGGATAAAGATGATATCAAAGGTACAGATCCAAGAACGGATGCTGAAATTACAAGAAAACCAGACGTAAAAGAGCCTTTCGCGGCTTTGGCATTTAAGATTGCTACCGATCCTTTTGTAGGAAGATTGGCGTTCTTCAGAGCATACTCTGGAAGATTAGATGCAGGTTCTTACATTTTGAACACTCGTTCTGGTGATAAAGAAAGAATCTCTAGAATCTATCAGATGCACGCAAACAAGCAAAATCCTGTAGAATATATTGAAGCAGGAGATATTGGTGCAGCGGTAGGATTCAAATCTATCAAAACTGGTGATACCATGTGTGATGAGAAAAACCCAATCGTTCTAGAATCGATGGTTTTCCCTGATCCGGTTATTGGTATCGCAGTTGAGCCTAAAACAAAAGCTGACCAGGATAAAATGGGTAACGCTTTGGCTAAACTAGCTGAAGAAGATCCTACGTTCACAGTTAGAACTGATGAGGCTTCAGGACAAACGATTATCTCTGGTATGGGTGAGCTTCACTTGGATATCATTGTTGACCGTATGAGAAGAGAATTCAAAGTAGAAGTAAACCAAGGTCAGCCACAGGTAGAATACAAAGAAAATCTTACAAGAGTTGCTCAGCACAGAGAAGTTTACAAAAAACAATCTGGTGGTAAGGGTAAATTTGCAGATATCGTATTTGAATTAGGACCTGCTGACGAAGGTAAAATCGGTTTGGAATTCGTTAATGAGATCAAAGGTGGTAACGTTCCTAGAGAATTTGTTCCTGCTATTGAAAAAGGATTTAAAGCTGCAATGAAAAACGGTCCTTTGGCTGGTTTCGAAGTGGAAGGGATTAAAGTTACTCTTAAAGACGGATCTTTCCACGCGGTGGATTCTGATGCACTTTCTTTTGAAATGGCTGCAAAATTAGGATTTAAAGAAGCGGGACGTGCTGCTAAGCCAGTAATTATGGAGCCTATTATGAAACTGGAAGTAGTAACTCCGGAAGAATACATGGGTAACATCATTGGTGACCTTAACAAGAGAAGAGGGACTATCAGTGGACAAGAAGAAAAGAACGGTGCCGTTGTAATCAAAGGTTCAGTTCCACTTTCTGAAATGTTCGGATATGTAACGACTCTGAGAACACTTTCTTCAGGAAGAGCAACTTCTTCTATGGAATTAGAGAAATACCAAGCGACTCCTCAAAACGTTGCGGAAGAAATCATTGCTAAAGCAAAAGGTTAATTTTTAAAGTAAAGAAATGTCACAAAGAATCAGAATAAAATTAAAATCTTACGATTACAACTTGGTAGACAAGTCTGCTGAGAAAATCGTAAAAACGGTAAAGGCTACCGGTGCTGTTGTAAACGGACCGATCCCATTGCCTACAAACAAGAGAATCTTCACCGTATTGAGATCTCCGCACGTTAACAAAAAAGCTAGAGAACAGTTCCAACTTTCTGCTCACAAGAGATTGATGGATATCTATTCTTCTTCTTCTAAAACAGTGGATGCTCTTATGAAACTTGAATTGCCAAGTGGTGTAGATGTGGAAATTAAAGTGTGATAATTTATTTATCATCATTATACCATCCCTTTTCGAAAGAAGAGGGATTTTTTGTTTAAAAGATATCAGTTTATTTTTAACACTAATATGTATTGCAAGGTTCTTTTTAATTTGTATATTTGTAAAAAATTGTAATGAAAACAATATTTTTACTCATCATGATCAGTATATCATTATCTGCTCAGACACATCGTTTTATTTATGAATATCAATTTAAGATGGATTCTACATCTGTTGAACACAGAAAAGTGAATATGGTACTCGACATAAATCCTACTGATACAAAATTTTATAATTATGATTTTGTGCTTACCGATTCTACTAATATCACAAAGGGTCAGAATAATATTATCTGGGATGATACTCCTGTAATAATCAGGAAGAAAAATTCGAACCTCAATTCTAATTATATACATGTCCAGAATATGTTTATAATAGATACTGAAGATAAAATAAATTGGAAACTTTCAGATGAAACTAAAAGTGTTGGAGGATATAAACTTCAGAAAGCAACGGCAAAATTTGGGGCGAGAAATTGGACGGCATGGTTTACAAAAGATATTAATTTAAATGAAGGTCCTTATAAATTTAAAGGCTTGCCAGGATTAATATTTGAAATTTATGATGATAAAAATAATTTTAAATTTTCCTTAGTAAAAAGCTACAAACTAGCCAAAACCTATGAGACCCGAAGCATTATTGAAAATTTTGGCGGACAGAAACCTATTAAAATCAAAGAAGATCAACTCGCAAAAATGCTACTTGATAATTTTAATGATCCGCTCCATGATTTTAAAGAACATTATAAAAATAATACCGATCCGTCAGCACATTTTATGGTCATGGGAATCGAGGTAAAAAGTCCGGACCAGCTAAAAGAACTTTCTGATATGATGCAGAATAATATCCGGAAAAATAACAATCCTATCGAGCTCAACAAGGCTGTAAAGTATCCCGCAAAATAAGACCGAAGCTGTATTCGGCTGAATTTTTGATCAGATTTATAAAATTAGTAAAATGTCAAAGTCAGAAAACAGCTTTTTCGACTGGTTTTCGAATTGGGCTGCAAAATTCACAGGAAGTTCCAAAGCATTTATAGGAGCAGCATTAATTGTAATCTTATGGGCCGCATCGGGACCGGTTTTTAACTATTCGGAAACTTGGCAGCTGGTTATCAACACAGGAACGACTATTATTACGTTTCTAATGGTTTTCCTGATTCAGAAAGCACAGAATAAAGACTCTAAGGCCATTCATATCAAACTAAATGAATTGATTGCAGCCAACGAAAAAGCAAGCAACAGGATTGTAGATATTGAAGATCTTACGGAAAAAGAACTGGATCAGCTTCACTGTTACTATGAAAAGTTATCCGATTTTGCTGAAGAAGACACCGATATTCATACTTCACATTCCATTGATGCGGCGCACCATAACCAGGATCGTAAGCAACAGCTGTTTCAGCAAAAACACAATGAATGGCTTAACGAACAGAACAAAAACAGCAATTCTTAAATTTTTTTTGCTTGTAATCATGAAATTTCTATGGGTAAAATATTAAAATAAAATTAAAATTTGACTATTTCAAAGGCTATAATTAAATATATCCATGTACAAATTGTATTTAATTGTTAAAATTTTAATAAATATGAATTTAGTGTAAATTATATTCAATTAATTACTAATTTTGAGCAATTAATTTTTAACATGAAAAGAAAGTTACCTTATTTATTATTTGCTCTTGCAGCCTCAACAGTTAATGCACAATGGAGCCAGACAAATAATACGAAAAAAATGATCAGAAAGAGTGATGATGCAGTATATTATAAACTCGATATCAATCAGATCAGAACACAGCTTGTAAATACCCAGAAATTCGGAAATAATGCGGCAACCGTTACCATTAAAGTTCCTACTTTAAATGGAAAAATCGAAAAATTTGCCGTAAACAGTTTTCCGGTAATTGATGAGGCTTTGGCCAATCAGTACAGTTTAGGGTCGTATGTAGGCGTAGGAATTGATGATCCTACAAAATATATCAGATTCAGTGTTGCACCGAATGATTTCCAATCTATGGTCATCAATAATGGTAAATATGAATTTATTGAGCCTGCTACAGCAGACAAATCAATTTATTCCATTCACGGGAAAACCGCTAAAAACGGTCATGCATTTACTTGCAGTACAAAAGAGAGTTCTGAATCTATTGCTAAAATGCAAAAGCTGATGGCAGAAGGTTCAGCCGCTAAATCAAGTGATAAAAAATACCATACACTCAGACTGGCAATGTCTGTTACAGGAGAATATACTGCTTATTTTGGGGGAATGGCCAATGCGCTTGCTCAGGTGAATGCCACTTTAACAAGAGTAAACGGAGTTTTTGAGCAGGAGTTTAATCTGCACCTTAATATGGTAAATGCTCCGAACCTTATTTTTACAGATGCAACTTCAGATCCTTACAGCAGTTCTGCCCAAATGTGTAAATGGAATTATGAATTGATGAATGCATTACACGGAGGAACTTTTGGGGTTACCGATGCGACTTTTGATATAGGACATTTATTTGGTGCTACAGGAGGAGGCGGTAATGCAGGATGTATAGGATGTATCGGAAGTGATGATACTGCTTTCTCGACCTATAATGATTGTGGATATACATACAATTCTCCGGATAATTACAAAGGAAGCGGAATCACTTCACCGTCAGATAATGTGCCGATGGGCGATAATTTTGATATTGATTATGTCGCTCACGAAATAGGGCATCAATTAGGCGATAACCATACCTATAGCTATAACGAAGGCACAGGAGTTTGCGTAGAGCCGGGATCAGGATCTACAATCATGGGTTATGCAGGAATTACAGGTGCTAATACAGATGTACAGCAACATTCAGATGCCTACTTCCACAGTGTAAGCATCGATCAGGTTCAGACAAATCTTGACGCTGTAACGGTAGATGTTGAAACTCCAATCGCAAATAACACTCCGGTTGTCGCACCAATGACGACTACGTATACCATTCCGAAATCAACTGCTTTTGTGTTGACTGCTTCTGCTACTGATCCGGATGGAGATGCACTGACATACAATTGGGAACAGGTAAATTCCAGTACCATTGCAAACGGTATCGGTAAGGCGGCAGGAACAGGTGACGGAGCTTCTGCTATTGGGAATACCACTTCAGGAGCAAGTTTCAGATCTTGGCCGGCAACAACAAGCCCGACAAGATATTTCCCTAAGTTATCTACTGTTTTAGGAGGTACGGTAAAAAATGTTGCTGATTTTGAAGCAGCATCCACTGTAGCAAGAACTACCACTTTCAGAGTTACCGTAAGAGACAATAAACCTGCAGGTCAGGCTCAGACTGCATATGCAACACAGACCATTGTGGTAGGTGCAGCGGCAGCATTTACCGTAAACACAACATCGCTTACTCCCAATACGAATTCTACCGTTGCATGGACGGTTTCCGGAACAACGGCTTCACCATACAATGTTGCCAATGTAAAAATTGATTATACTTTTGACGGTGGTGCAACCTGGACGGTTTTAGCAGCTTCAGTTTCCAATAGCGGTACTGCGAGTGTCTTTATTCCGGCAGCTTTGGCAGGTAAAAACGGACATTTGAGAGTTTCATCCATCGGGAATGTGTTTTATGCTGTAAAACAGGCAACCGTAAGTGCTTTGGCCGTTTCGGAATCAGGGGGTATCAAAGCAGGAGTACAGATTTATCCAAATCCTGCAGATGACATTATTAATGTTACCAATGTTTCAACATCTGCTTCTTACGAAATCTTCAGTGCTGCAGGACAACTGATTTCTAAAGGAACTTTAAATAACGGAAAAATCATTGTTAAAGATTTGATCAAAGGGGTTTACTTTATCAACATTGATAACGACGGAACAAATATTAAAACCAAGTTTGTTAAGAAATAATATTTTTAATATATACTTACAAAAAACCCTCTGACTTGTCAGAGGGTTTTTTGTATAAAACTGGATTATCTTTTCATAAAATAATCAAAATACGAACAGCTTCCCAAAAGAGTTCTCGCCGTTTCAGTATCAGAATATTGAGATTTTAGCTGCGTAAAATATATTCTGTATTTTTGATTTTTAAGATCGGATAACTTTTTCTGATAAGCATCATTCTTTTCAGACCATTGAGGATCATCATAATTGGTTTGCGGCTGGTTTTTAGCTTCGTATTGATAATATTTTCCCTGTTCGGCGCTTGCCATCTGAAAAAGTACCCTGGCTTTTTGTTCTCTGTCAGTAGAAAAATCAAGCGACTTTTTATAATACTGTAAAGCGAGATCAAAATTATCAGGTTCAATATAGGTGGTGTATGTAAAGTTTTTATAATAATACTGATAAGGAGTCTTCCTGTCGGTACTCCAGAAGTCATATTTTCCGCCGTTGCTGTTGTCAACATCCATCACAAAAAGCTGTCGGTAATAGCCTAAAATTGAAGTGTTGTACAATACATTTCCGATGAGCTGATTGGCTTCGGCTGCTTTCTGATCCTTTCCGTATCCTGTTTTTTTCAGCTGGATGAGCGCATCTGCCAGTTCAAGTTTGTTCATAGTCGCTTTAATGAAAGGAAACGCTGAATAACCTTCAGCTTTCATGCTTTCATTATCTGCACTGCCAAAACTTTCCCAGACATTATGCCCGAAAACCAGATCCGGAATATTGTGATATCCATCATAGTTTTGCCCGGTATAGACCAGTTTTTCATACTGTCCTGTTGTTGGATTATAGGTTTCATAATTATCACGCGGAATTCCGGAGAAATTCTGTGCTTTTTGATAATAAGATTTAGCCTTTTCAAAATCTGCCAGTCTCATGGCGCGGTCGCCGTAGATGACATTGAAAAACGCATCAATATTTCCTACATTATCCATGTTTTTGGCAATGATCTGCTGCTCAAATTGTGTTTTATCGGGCTTTCTGTAAAAATCTTCAACGCTTTTTACCAAGGTAGAGTTAGGATTGTACTGCAGATCAGAAAGTTTATTATTCATTAAGAAAGATTTTCCGTCTTCTCCCTGTAAAAAATAACGGTTTGCCAAGACATCCTTCAAAAATGATGCGGTAGATGGCGGAGTTCCATATTCATCATATTCTTCTTGGTTGGTACTATCTTTCTCTATTTTCTTTTCGATAAAATAATCAGCGTAGTCTTTTATCAGATGATCTTCATATTCTGCAGTAATTTTAGGTTGCGAAACAATATCATTTAGCACTTTCATCCTTTTTATTTCTTCAAGATATTCGGGATTAGTAGTTTTGATGTCTTCTAAAATTTCAGTACTTGCATCATAATCTTTCTTTAAAAATTTTAAGTACGCATCTGCAATCTGCCAATATTCATCGTCAGATTTTTCTTTGGTTTTTTCAGTAAATTGCTCCAGATCGTTTAGAAAGTCTTTTTGATTTTCATTATCTGAATAATAGTTTGGATTTTTTGTGTAAAAAGGGATTCTGTTTGGGTTTTCCAGCAACTCATCATCGCTCTGGCTGCTTTGATCTCCTTGCTTAGCTTTGTCTGATTTTGAACTGAAAAGGTTTTTAAAAAACCGCACAATTTTTTGCCAGAAACTGAGTTCTTTCGGCTTGGCTTCGGGAGCTACAGAAGTGGTTTCAGATTTTTCTTTTATCGTATTATCCGCATCTTTTGACTCATAATAATAAGTAGGAAGATAGCTTCTTTCCAGCTCATTGATGCTTCTTGCTGCCATGACTTTCAGGATTTCCGATTTAGGATCAATGTCATACATTTTTTCCATCATGGGAATCGGATTTGTGAAATCTTCATATCCAAGAAGAAAATAAGCCATATTCTTTTCATCATTCGTGGCTGATCGTTTCAGAATATTGTTGAAAGAAGCACTATCCGAAAGTTTCATAGATACAAAAGCAGACTCTTTTCTGCTTTTGCTGTTTTTAAATACCTGAAAAAAGTTCCAGTTGGCTTCGCTGCTCATATCCAAACCTCGTTGCGCGCCCGCCAATTGATCCAGTGCCATATAATATGCAGCGCCTTTCAGGGAAATAGGCTGAACATACGTTTTAAAAGCCTGAAGCGCGGCATCATAGTTTCTGGTATAATGATTGAAACGCACCAGCTGGAAACCATAGCGTTGTTTGATTTCCGGGTTTTTGGCGGCGTTGTATAAGGACGTTAATGCAGAAACTGTTTTATTGTAATCTAATTGTGTCGCATTTTTGTCATTTTCGTTTTCCCTGTAATAAAAAGAATCGGCCGTTTCCACATAATTGATTTTCATGTAAGGCTCAAGATATTTTGCCTCAATGAGATAATCGATCCCCTCACGGTATTTTTGGTAAGATCCAGAACCTAATTTTTTTAATAGGGATGTATTGCCGTTTCCCTTTTTAAAATCATTGAGATCATTGATTGATAATTTATTGACCAAAAAGTAAGTCTCAGAATAATTCAGCTTATTGTTAAAAAATTTTCTCCACGAATCGATATTCTCGTCGGGAATCTGAAATGTTTTATAGTCAGTATAAAATCTTGAACCGTAATTATGAAGAAACGGCAGGTAAGATTTATCTTTAATGATGCTTTGTGTAAAAAGATTAAAGTAATCATAATCAGGATCTGCCCATGCGCAAGCTTCTGCATTGGTGTACAAAAGCGCAGCAGCGGCAATTGAAAGAATATACTTTTTCATATTGTTTAGTTTTGGATAATGGTGTCGGGATAGCGGTATTAAAAATAATTAAAATTTCGTCCTTCCACAAATTTATGGTCTAATTGATAATATATAATGCTGTAATGATCCATTTTTGTGTCTAAGAATTGTAGTGCTTCCCGCAGCTGCTCTGCAGATATTTCTTCAATCTTTATTTTAAAACCTTTATTTAGAAAGTTCCCAAAATAAAAGCCATCTTTAAGAATGAGAATTTCATGGTCTGAGATTTTCCTGAAATCAGGATTTTTGAGATCTTTTTCAGATAATGCATTGATCAGTTTATGCTTTCCCAGATGGTTGGTGACGATTCCCCAGGAATAAATGGGCAATGCAACTTCTATATTTTGGATAGGATAGGTTTCTAATCCGGACAAATAACTTTTCATAACATTAAGATCAAGAATAGAATTATGACCTGAATTTTCCAGAGGCGAAGAAGTAGAATAGCACATAAGATATACTTTTTTTACCGGTGGAATTCCCATGAGGTTTTTATCTTTTACCTGATGAAGCCGCAAGGTACAGGAGACCTCCTTTCCGGATATTTTCTGCAGCTTTTTTAAAAATGCAAAGTAATCGTCTTTCGTCCCAGAATTCCAATCACAGTCAATTTGTATTTCATTATTAGTTTTGAGATGATACTCATTAGTTTTTTTACTGATGAGTTTATAAATGCTTTTGGCAAGAAAATCAATTTCGTTTGCTTTGATGTGAAGAAAAGTCTGGTTGGTGACAAAAACGGTTGGAACGATCTGTTTTTGTGTGGTGAAATTTTTGTCTTTGGTAAGTACCGCAACCGGCTGAAATTTTCCGCCTACTTTATCGATATCGAAAAAGCGGATATATAAATACGGTGAGGTAGATCGGGAAAGCGTTTTTCTTTCGGTTTCGTCAAGGCGGAGATTGGTTTTCCAATAATAAAAAGTATACGGATGTTTTTCCTGTTTTTTGCAAGAGATGAGGAGCAACAGAAAAATGAAGAACGGAAAGATTTTCATTGATAAATTGTTTTCAGAGGTAGATTTCATTTCTGTTTAAATTGATTTTCGTTCAATCAAATTTTACATACGATGACAAGTAGGGTTGTTTTTCTTATTATCAAAAATAGAAATAATATGACGAAACGGCTTCCGAAATTTTACCGAATCTGCTAAACGGTTAAAAATCAAAATATTTTGCAGTAAACATTTGTCATTTTGAAAATTATTCATACATTTGCACACTCATTTTAGGAAAGAAGTATGCCTAATTCAAACTTAGAAATTACTCATGATATTTTAAAATGAAATTCAATACAAGAAAATTTTATAACATATTATATAAATAATGTCAGGTATTATTGGTAAAAAAATCGGTATGACATCTTTGTTTAACGAAGACGGGAAAAACATTCCTTGTACAGTTATTCAAGCAGGTCCTTGCTCGGTTTTACAGGTCAGAACCATTGAAAACGACGGATACAAATCTGTTCAGTTAGGTTTCGATGACAAGAGTGAAAAGAACGTTGGTAAAGCGTTAGCCGGCCATTTCAAAAAGGCTGGTTCTGCTCCTAAAGCTAAGTTGGTAGAATTCTACAGAGAATTCGTTGATACGGTAAGCGTAGGAGATGAAGTAAAAGTAAACTTATTTGCTGAAGGTGAATTTGTTGACGTAACAGGGACTTCTAAAGGTAAAGGTTTCCAGGGTGTTGTTAAAAGACACGGCTTTGGAGGTGTAATGCAAGCCACTCACGGTCAGCACAACAGATTAAGAGCTCCAGGTTCTATCGGTGCGGGATCGGATCCTTCAAGAGTATTCAAAGGAATGAGAATGGCGGGTAGAATGGGAGGTAAGCAGGTAACTGTACAAAACCTTCAGGTATTAAAAGTGGATCAAGAACAAAATCTTTTAGTAGTAAAAGGTGCTGTTCCGGGAGCTAAAAATTCTTATGTAATTATCAGAAAATGGAACTAGTAGTATTAAATACATCAGGAAAAGAAACCGGAAAAAAAGTAACTCTAGACGAATCTGTATTCGGTATTGAGCCAAATAAGCACGCGGTTTACTTAGAAGTAAAACAGTACCTTGCCGCTCAGAGACAAGGAACTCATAAATCAAAAGAAAGAAGCGAAATTACCGCTTCTACGAAAAAACTTAAGAAGCAAAAAGGATCTGGATCTGCAAGATACGGTGATATTAAATCTCCAACGTTCAGAGGTGGAGGTAGAGTATTCGGTCCGAAACCAAGAGACTACAGGTTCAAATTGAACAAAGCGCTTAAGAGATTAGCAAAAAAATCTGTTCTTTCTCAGAAAATGAAAGACAACAGCATTAGAATTGTAGAAGGTTTGAGCATTGCTGCTCCTAAAACTAAAGATTTCATCACGATCTTAAATGCATTGGCATTGAACGATAAGAAGTCTTTATTCATCCTTCCTGATACAAACAAGAATGTATATTTATCTTCAAGAAACTTACCGAAGACTAAAGTGATGAAATTCAACGAAATTTCTTCTTATGACTTAATCAACGCAGGTGAGATCGTTTTCTTAGAAGGTGCCGTAGAAAAATTCCAGGAAAATTTAAAGAAATAAATCATGTCACTAATTATTAAACCCGTTATTTCAGAAAAAGCAAACTATCTTACAGATTTAAGAGGGGCTTATTCTTTCTTAGTACAACCTAAGGCGAATAAAATCCAGATTAAAAATGCGATAGAGCAGGCTTATGGTGTGAAAGTAGCAGACGTTAGAACCATGATTTATGCGCCTAAAGTTTCTTCAAAATACACTAAAAAAGGTCTTCAAGTAGGAAAGACAAACAAATTGAAAAAGGCGGTTATCACTCTTGCTGAAGGAGAAGTAATCGACATTTTTGCTGTAAATTAATTATTAATTATAAATAATAGTAATGTCTGTTAGAAAATTAAAACCTATCACCCCAGGACAGAGATTCAGAATTGTAAACAATTTTGAGGAAATTACTACCAACAAACCAGAGAAATCTCTAACCGTTGGTATTAGTAAGTCAGGTGGACGTAACCAAACTGGTAAAATGACCATGCGTTACACCGGAGGTGGACACAAAAAGAAATACAGAATTATCGACTTCAAAAGAAACAAACATGATGTTGAAGCAACGGTAAAAACTGTAGAATATGATCCGAACAGAACTGCTTTCATCGCTTTAGTAGAGTATGCAGACGGAGAGAAGAGATACATCATCGCTCCAAACGGAATCAAAGTTGATCAAAAAATTATTTCTGGTGAAAGCGTAGAGCCGAACGTAGGAAACGCAATGAAATTGAAAAACATTCCATTGGGTACTGTAATTTCTTGTGTTGAAATGAAACCTGGTCAAGGGGCGATTTTAGCAAGAAGCGCAGGTTCTTCAGCGCAGTTAACGTCAAGAGACGGAAAATATGCGATCATCAAATTGCCTTCAGGAGAATCCAGAATGATCCTTACTGAATGTTATGCAATGATCGGATCGGTTTCCAACTCAGATCACCAATTAACAGTATCTGGTAAAGCAGGTAGAAGCAGATGGTTAGGAAGAAGACCTAGAACAAGACCAGTAGTAATGAACCCTGTAGATCACCCAATGGGAGGTGGTGAAGGTCGTTCTTCTGGAGGTCACCCAAGATCTAGAAACGGTATGCCGGCTAAAGGATACAAAACCAGAAAGAAAAATAAAGCGTCTAACCGTCATATCATATCTAAAAGAAAATAATTATGGCAAGATCACTTAAAAAAGGACCATTCATTCATCATACTTTAGATAAGAAGGTTCAGACAAACATAGAGTCTGGTAAGAAGACAGTTATCAAAACTTGGTCTAGAGCATCGATGATCTCTCCGGACTTCGTAGGACAAACTATCGCTGTACACAACGGGAAATCATTTATCCCGGTTTACGTTACAGAAAACATGGTAGGTCACAAGTTAGGCGAATTTTCTCCAACAAGATCTTTCAGAGGTCATGGTGGTAATAAAAACAAAGGAAGTAGATAATCATGGGATCAAGAAAAAGAGAAAGTGCATTAGCACGTAAATTAACAAATCAAGATGTAGTAAAAGCATTACATAACGATTGCCCTTCTTCTCCGAGAAAGATGAGATTAGTTGCTGATATCATCAGAGGGGTAGAAGTTGACAAAGCTTTAAGCATCCTTAAATATTCAAAGAAAGACGCTTCAAACAAATTAGAGAAAGTATTGCTTTCTGCGATGGCCAACTGGCAGTCAAAGAACGAAGGTGCTGATATCGAAGAAGCGAATCTTATCGTTAAAGAAATTTTTGTAGACAGTGCAAGACAATTGAAGAGACTGAGACCGGCTCCGCAAGGTAGAGGGTACAGAATCAGAAAAAGATCAAACCACATTACACTCATCTTAGGTACAAAAGAAAATTAATCAAGGTATGGGACAGAAGACAAATCCAATTGGTAACAGATTAGGAATCATCAGAGGATGGGATTCTAACTGGTTTGGCGGAAACGATTATGGAGACAGAATCGCTGAAGACTACAAAATCAGAAGATACCTTGAAGCAAGACTATCTAAAGGAGGTATTTCAAAAATTTATATTGAAAGAACTTTAAAATTAGTTACAGTAACTATTACGACCGCTAGACCGGGATTAATCATCGGTAAAGGAGGTCAGGAAGTTGACAAGTTAAAAGAAGAATTGAAGAAACTTACAAAAAAGGATATTCAAATCAATATTTTCGAAATCAAAAGACCTGAGCTTGACGCCGTATTAGTTGCAGACAGCATTGCAAAGCAGATCGAAAACCGTATTTCTTACAGAAGAGCTGTAAAAATGGCGATCGCTTCTACCATGAGAATGGGTGCAGAAGGGATCAAAGTTCAGATCTCCGGTAGATTAAACGGTGCTGAAATGGCAAGATCTGAGTCTTTCAAAGACGGAAGAATTCCATTGTCAACTTTCAGAGCAGATATCGATTATCATATCGGTGAAGCATTAACTCAATACGGTAAGTTAGGAGTTAAAGTTTGGATCATGAAAGGAGAAGTATACGGTAGAAGAGATCTTTCTCCATTGGTAGGACAGCAGAAGAAAGGTGGTCCTTCAGGTGGTGGAAACAATAACAGAGGAGGAGACAGAGATAACAGAAGACCTTCAAGAGATAAAAAAAATAATTAATAAAATTTTAGAGGATAGTTTTTAAATGACCGTTACTTTTTTAAAATCTAAATTCTAAAATCTAAAATTTAAGAAATTATGTTACAACCAAAAAGAACCAAATTCCGTAGAGTTCATAAGATGAAGATGAAGGGGATTGCTCAGAGAGGTAATCAACTCGCTTACGGAACTTTCGGAATCAAAGCTACAGAAGGTGCTTGGATTACTGCTAGACAGATCGAAGCTGCTCGTATCGCTGCGACAAGATATATGAAAAGAGAAGGTCAGCTATGGATCAAAATATTCCCGGATAAGCCGATTACCAAAAAACCAGCCGAAGTAAGGATGGGTAAAGGTAAAGGTGCTGTAGAATATTGGGTAGCTGTAGTAAAACCAGGTAAAATTATGTTCGAAGTCGGAGGAGTATCTTACGAGATCGCTAAAGAAGCTTTAAGACTTGCTGCACAGAAATTACCGGTAGTGACCAAATTTGTAGTCGCAAACGATTTTGTTAAACCTCTTTAATCTCTGAAACAATGAAAAAAGCTGAAATTAAAAATCTAAGCGCTGAAGATATTCAGGCAAAATTGGCTGAGGCTAAAGCTGAATTCACCAAAATGAAATTGGCTCACAAAATCAGTCCGCTTGAAAATCCAATCCAAATCAGAGATTTGAGAAAGACAATCGCAAGACTACACACAGAGTTAACCACTAAACAACAATAAGATTTTCATACATTATGGAAAGAAACTTAAGAAAAGAAAGAATCGGAATAGTTTCCAGCAATAAAATGGAAAAGACCATTGTTGTAAGTGAGACGACCAGAGTGAAACACCCGATGTACGGTAAATTCGTATTAAAAACGAAAAAATATACCGCACACGACGAAAACAACGAATGCACGGAAGGTGATACAGTTCTTATCCAAGAAACGAGACCTTTAAGCAAGAGTAAAAGATGGAGATTAGTAAGAATCATTGAAAAAGCTAAGTAATGTTACAAACAGAATCAAGATTAAAAGTTGCTGATAACACAGGTGCTAAAGAAGTACTGGTAATCAGAGTTCTGGGTGGTACCAGAAGAAGATATGCTTCAGTGGGTGATAAAATCGTAGTTACTATTAAAGATTCTACACCATCAGGAAACGCAAAAAAAGGTCAGGTATCTAAAGCGGTAGTGGTAAGAACTAAAAAAGCAGTAAGAAGAAAAGATGGTTCATACATCAAATTCGAAGACAATGCTTGTGTTCTTCTAAACGCTGGAGGAGAAATGAGAGGAACCCGTGTTTTCGGACCGGTTGCTCGTGAGTTGAGAGACAAAGAATATATGAAAATCATTTCATTAGCTCCTGAAGTACTTTAATTTTTAAAATTTTTATAAGAAAATGTCAAAGTTAAAAATAAAAAGAGGAGATAACGTCATCATTACCACTGGTAAAAAAGAAATCAAAGGTAAAACCGGTGAAGTTATTGAGGTGATCAAAAAAGAAGGAAAAGACCCTAGAGTAATCGTTGCAGGACTTAACATCGTTAAAAAACACGTTAAACCTTCAGCTTCAAATCCTCAAGGAGGAATTACAGAAAAGGAAGCTTCTATTCATATCTCAAATATAGCTTTAGTTGGTAAAGACGGAAAAGCTATCAAAATCGGTTATAAAATCGACGGAGATAAGAAAGTAAGAATCGACAAAAAAACGGGTGAAACTTTATAATTTTAAACAACACATGGAATATATCGCAAGACCCAAAAAAGCATATCACGAAACCATTGTTCCAGCAATGATGGAAGAATTCGGATACAAATCAGTAATGCAGGTACCAAGACTTGAGAAAATTATCTTATCTCAAGGTTTAGGAGACGCTACTGCTGATAAAAAAATCATTGATTATGCTGTTGAAGAACTTACAAATATTACCGGGCAAAAAGCCGTAGGTACTATTTCAAAAAAGGATGAAGCTGCTTTCAAATTAAGAAAAGGGATGCCTGTAGGTGCTAAAGTAACGCTTAGAGCTCAGAAAATGTACGAATTCTTAGATAGATTGACTTCTTCTGCTTTGCCACGTATTAGAGATTTTTCTGGAATCAAGGCAGATGGTTTCGACGGAAGAGGTAATTATAACTTAGGTATTACTGAGCAAATTATCTTCCCGGAAATCGTAATCGATAAAGTAAAGAAAATCCAAGGGATGGACATTACTTTTGTAACGACTGCAAAAACAGATAAAGAAGCTAAAGCATTATTAACTCACTTCGGTTTACCTTTCAAAAAGAACTAAGAAATGGCTAAAGAATCAATGAAAGCGCGTGAGCGCAAAAGAGAAGCTACTGTAGCTAAATACGCTGAAAAAAGAAAAGCGTTGAAAGAAGCTGGTGATTACGAAGGACTTCAGAAATTACCAAAAAATGCTTCTCCTGTAAGATTACACAACAGATGTAAACTGACAGGAAGACCAAGAGGGTACATGAGAACTTTCGGTCTTTCAAGAGTAACTTTCAGAGAAATGGCCAACAACGGTCTTATCCCGGGAGTGAAAAAAGCCAGTTGGTAATCACTACAATTAGAACACAGGACAATTAAGTTGTCTGGAAACTAAAGAAAAAAATATCAGACCGAAGTTTTCTGAAGTCTGATATTTTAATCTTCAAGTCCTTTCAATACTGATTGTCTTTAACCAATAATTTATAAAGAAAAATGGTAACAGATCCAATTTCAGATTTCCTAACTAGAGTAAGGAACGCACAAAGCGCAGGCCACAAAGTGGTGGAAATTCCTGCATCAAAAATCAAAAAGGAGATTACTAAGATCTTATTCGATCAGGGGTATATCTTAAACTACAAGTTTGAAGATAACGCTGTTCAGGGTTTGATCAAAATCGCTTTAAAGTACGACAAACAAACCAGCAAACCGGCTATTAAGTCTATTCAAAGAGCTTCAAGACCAGGTTTGAGACAGTACAAAGGTTCTACAGAACTTCCAAGAGTACTAAACGGTTTGGGTATTTCTATCATCTCTACTTCTAAAGGAGTAATGACTGACAAGAAAGCTAGAGAGGAAAAAGTAGGCGGTGAAGTAATCTGCTATGTTTATTAATTTTTAATCAAAGGAAAATGTCAAGAATTGGTAAAGCAATTATAACAGTTCCCGCTGGAATTACGATCACCCAAAATGAAGGGGTCGTAACTGTGAAAGGCCCGAAAGGACAACTTACGCAGGAGCTTACAGAAGGAATTACTTTAGAACAACAAGACGGTGTGCTTACATTCAACAGACCATCTGATTCTAAACAACACAGAGCGCTTCACGGTTTATACCGAGCGTTGATCAATAACATGATTGTAGGAACTACTGAAGGGTTCACAAAACAATTAGAACTGGTAGGGGTAGGATACAGAGCTTCACATTCAGGTCAAAAACTTGAATTGGCTTTAGGATTCTCTCACGGTATCGTATTAGAACTTCCAAAAGAAGTGACAATCGACACATTGACTGAAAAAGGTAAAAACCCAATTATTACTTTAACGTCTTACGACAAGCAACTTCTTGGAATGGTAGCGGCAAAGATCCGTTCATTCAGAAAGCCTGAGCCGTACAAAGGAAAAGGTGTGAGATTCGTTGGTGAAAATGTTAGACGTAAAGCTGGTAAATCTGCTTAATAAATTTTAAGAAAATGGCACTAAGTAAATTAGAAAAAAGAATAAGAATAAAAAGAAGAGTAAGAGGAAAAATCTCCGGATCTTCTGAATTGCCAAGATTATCTGTATACAAGAGTAATAAGGAAATTTACGCTCAGTTAATCGACGATAAAGATGGTAAAACTTTAGTAGCGGCTTCTTCCAGAGAGAAAGGAGTTGATGCTAACGGAACCAAGATTGAAGTTTCTGCCGCTGTTGGTAAAGCAATCGCTGCCAAAGCAATCGCTGCAGGAATCGAAGCTATTGTATTTGATAGAAACGGATTCGTATACCACGGAAGAGTAAAAGCTCTTGCGGATGGTGCGAGAGAAGGAGGACTTAAATTCTAATCATTAAATTTCGGAAATATGTTAGGACTAGATAATATAGAAAGAGTAAAACCGGGAGGATTAGAACTTAAAGATCGTCTCGTATCCGTAAACAGGGTAACAAAAGTAACCAAAGGAGGTAGAGCGTTCGGATTTTCTGCAATTGTTGTTGTAGGAGACGAAAACGGAACCATCGGTTTTGGTTTAGGAAAATCAAAAGAGGTAGCTTCTGCAATTGCCAAAGCAGTTGAAGATGCTAAGAAAAACCTTGTGAAAGTTCCTGTAATGAATCACACAATTCCTCACCAGACTGCTGCTAGATACGGTGGTGCAGATATCTTCTTGAGACCTGCTTCTCACGGTACGGGTCTTATCGCCGGTGGTGCGGTAAGAGCGGTATTGGAATCAGCTGGTATTCACGATATCCTTTCAAAATCTAAAGGATCTTCAAACCCTCACAATGTGGTAAAGGCAACTTTCAAAGCATTGTTAGACATCAGAAGACCGGAAGAGATTGCAAGAATGAGAGGAGTTTCTCTAAGTAAAGTGTTTAACGGTTAATACATAAACAATGGCAACAATTAAAGTAAAACAAGTAAGAAGCGCTATTGGTAGAACAAAAACCCAAAAGAGAACGCTTGAAGCATTAGGATTTAAGAAACTTCACCAAGTTGTAGAGCACGAAGCTACTCCTTCTATTTTAGGAATGATAGCTGCAGTTAGTCATTTACTTGAAGTTCAAAAATAATTTTTAAAATAATTTTAAAATGAATTTAAACAACATAAGACCTGCTGCAGGTTCTACATTTAGTTCAAAAAGAATTGGTAGAGGACAAGGTAGTGGAAGAGGAGGTACTGCAACCAAAGGACATAAAGGTCAGAAAGCAAGAGCGGGTTATTCTCAGAAGATCGGTTTTGAAGGAGGTCAGATGCCTTTACAGAGAAGACTTCCTAAATTTGGTTTCAAAAACGTAAACAGAAAAGAATTTAGAGCAATAAACCTTGATGATATTCAGATCATGATTGATAACAAATCAGTTACAGGAGATATCACCAAAGAAGTTTTGGTACAAAACGGTTTAGCGACTAAAAACGAATTAGTGAAAATTATGGGTAGAGGAGAATTGAAATCTGCGGTTTCAATCTCTGCCGACAAATTCACTAAATCTGCTGAAGAACTTATTTCTAAAGCAGGTGGTAAAGCAATTACTTTATAATAATTACGAATGAAAGAATTTATACAAACCCTCAAAAATATTTGGAGCCTTAAAGAATTAAGAGATAAAATTATCTTCACTTTAGGGATTATTCTTGTGTATAGATTCGCATCTTATATCTCTCTGCCGGCAATTAACCTTGCGCAGGTGGGAGATCTCTTAGAGCATTATAAAAGTCAAGGCGGTAACAAGCAGGGAGCTGGTCTCCTTGGCTTGCTTTCGTCATTTACGGGTGGGGCTTTCAGCCATGCTTCCGTGATGGCGTTAGGAATCATGCCTTATATTTCTGCTTCTATTATTGTTCAGTTGATGGGGATGGCTATTCCTTATCTTCAGAAACTTCAGAAAGACGGAGAATCAGGTAGAAATACATTGAATCAGATTACCAGATGGTTAACCATAGGGGTTTGTCTTGTACAGGCGCCTTCTTATTTAACCTCTATTACTCAATTATTCTTACCGTACGCTCAGTTCCAGTCTGCATATTTTGTAGACCCTAATTCTATTATGTTCTGGCTTCCAAGTATTGTAATCTTGGTAGCAGGTTCTGTATTTGCCATGTGGCTAGGTGAAAAAATTACCGATAAAGGAATTGGAAATGGTATTTCCATCCTTATTATGGTAGGGATTTTATCAAGATTACCGGAAGCATTTGTACAGGAAATTGCAGTACAAAACGGAAAAGGCGGAATGGGTTCTATCATGATCCTTATAGAAGTCATATTCTGGATGCTGGTTGTTCTCTTGGCAGTAGTATTATCTGTTGCGGTGAGAAAAATCCCTATTCAGTATGTAAGCAGAGCTCAGGCAAGAGGAGGTGTAAACAAAAATCTTATGCAGGGAGCAAGACAGTGGATTCCGTTAAAAGTGAATGCAGCTGGGGTTATGCCAATCATTTTTGCTCAGGCATTGATGTTTGTACCCGGTTTGTTGACCAAAGTAGACGAGTCTAATACTTTTCTTGCCGGTTTCAAAAATGTTTTCAGCTGGCAGTACAACGTACTGTTTGCACTGTTAATTATTATCTTTTCATTCTTCTATACTGCAATTACCATCCCGGTAAACCAAATGGCTGATGATTTAAAGAGAAACGGAGGTTTGGTACCGAAGGTAAGACCCGGTAAAGAAACAGCAGATTACTTAGATGATATTTTATCAAAAATTACCTTGCCAGGTGCAATATTTTTGTCTATCTTTGCAGTCCTTCCGGCAATAGTGCATGGAAGCCTTGTTCAGACAGATGCGTTCGCCTTATTTTTCGGGGGAACTTCGTTGCTAATTATGGTTGGGGTGGTATTAGATACTGTTCAACAGATTAACACTTATCTGCTGAATCATCATTATGATGGCTTAATGCAGTCTAAGTTATCAAGATCGACTGGATATTAATTTATGGCAAAACAGAAACATATTGAACAGGATGGCGTTATTACGGAAGCACTTTCGAATGCGCAGTTCCGTGTAGAACTTGAGAATGGGCATATCCTTATCGCTCATATCTCCGGTAAAATGAGAATGCATTATATTAAACTTTTACCCGGTGATAAGGTAAAACTTGAAATGTCTCCCTACGATTTGACAAAAGGGAGAATTACATTTAGATATTAAACAAACGCCAGATGGAATCTCAGGATCTCCATTTGGCTGTTGTTAAAAAAATAAACATATTCAAATGAAATCGAAGATTCCATTTGTACTTATTAAAAGATTATAATATATCAAATGAAAGTTAGAGCATCAATTAAAAAAAGAAGTGCTGATTGCAAAATTGTACGCAGAAAGGGTGTGCTTTTCGTAATCAACAAGAAAAACCCAAAATTTAAACAAAGACAAGGCTAATATTAAATTATGGCGAGAATTGCAGGTATTGATTTACCAAAAAACAAAAGAGGCGTTATCGGTTTAACTTATATTTATGGTGTTGGAAGAAGTACTTCTTCTGAAATCCTGAAAAATGCCGGTATCAGCGAAGATAAGAAAGTCAACGAATGGAATGACGATGAATTGGCTGCAATCAGAAATTACATCACCGAAAACATTAAAGTGGAAGGTGAGCTTAGATCTGAAGTGCAATTGAACATCAAGCGATTGATGGACATAGGATGCCAACGAGGAATACGTCACAGACTAGGACTACCTTTAAGAGGCCAGAGAACGAAAAACAACTCTAGAACCCGTAAAGGAAAGAGAAAAACAGTTGCTAACAAGAAAAAAGCAAGTAAATAATCGTTAGGAATTATGGCAAAACAAACTAAAGTAGTTAAAAAAAGAAAAGTAAAAGTTGAAGCTATTGGAGAAGCGCATATTCAGGCTTCTTTCAATAACATCATCATTTCTTTAACAAATAAAAGCGGAGAAGTTATCTCTTGGGCTTCTGCCGGTAAAATGGGTTTCAGAGGTTCTAAAAAGAACACTCCTTTTGCTGCTCAGATGGCAGCTGAAAATTGCTCTAATGTAGCTCACGAAGCGGGTCTTAGAAGAGTAAAGGTGTATGTGAAAGGTCCGGGTGCAGGTAGAGAATCTGCCATCAGAACCATTCACAATTCAGGTATCGAAGTTAGCGAAATCATTGATGTGACTCCTATGCCACATAATGGATGTAGACCACCAAAAAGAAGAAGAGTTTAATTTTTAGAATTTATCCATTATGGCAAGATATATTGGTCCTAAAACTAAGATTGCGAGAAAGTTTGGTGCTGCAATCTACGGAGACGACAAAAACTTCGAAAGAAGAAAAAACCAACCACCAGGACAACATGGTCCTAACAAAAGAAGAGGTGCTAAAAAATCAGAATATGCAGTGCAGCTGGCTGAAAAGCAAAAAGCTAAATATACTTACGGTATATTAGAAAGACAGTTTGCGAACTTATTTGAAAAAGCACACAGAAGTAAAGGTGTAACAGGTGAAGTTTTATTACAGCTTTGCGAATCAAGATTGGATAATGTAGTGTACAGATTAGGTTTTTCTAAAACCAGAGCCGGTGCAAGACAATTGGTTTCTCACAGACACATCACAGTGAATGGTGAGATCCTTAACATTCCTTCTTATTTGGTAAAAGCAGGAGATGTAATCGCAGTAAGAGAAAAATCAAAATCTCTTGAAGTAATTACTGATTCTTTAGCTTCTAAAGCAAACTATGAGTGGTTACAATTCAACGATGAGAAAAAGCAAGGTACTTTCGTATCTGCTCCTGAAAGAATCCAAATCCCGGAAGACATCAAGGAACAGCTTATCGTCGAACTTTACTCTAAATAATTTTTTAATCAAATTTTTGCTCAACCCAATAATATGGCAATTTTACAATTCATAAAACCCGATAAAGTAATTCTACTTAACTCTGATGAATTTAAAGGTCAATTCGAATTCAGACCTTTAGAACCAGGTTTCGGGCTTACAATCGGTAATGCTTTGAGAAGAGTATTGCTTTCTTCTCTGGAAGGATACGCTATTTCATCTATCAAAATAGAAGGTGTAGAGCACGAATTTTCAACGATTCCAGGAGTAATAGAAGACGTTACCGAAATTATTCTTAACCTTAAACAGGTAAGATTAAAAGCTACAGCAGAAAACCAGACGAATGAGCAGGTTGTCGCTAAAGTTTCCGGTCAGACTGTAATTACTGCTGGTGATTTAGGAAAATCTATCAACGGATTTGAGATCTTGAATCCTGAATTGATGATTTGTAACCTAAACAGTGATGTTACTTTTGAAATTACGTTTAATGTAGAAAAGGGAAGAGGGTATGTACCTTCTGAACAAAACAAATCAAACAATGCACCGATCGGTACCATTGCCATTGATTCTATTTTTACGCCAATCAAAAAAGTACAGTATAGTATTGAAAATTATCGTGTAGAGCAAAAAACAGACTACGAAAAATTAGTATTAGATATTGAAACTGACGGTTCTATAAGCCCTCAGAATGCTTTAACGGAAGCTTCTAAGATATTGATTTATCATTTCATGTTGTTCTCTGATGAGAGAATCACTTTAGAAACAGAAGCGGTAAAAGCATCTATCCAATACGATGAAGAAACTCTTCACACAAGACAACTTCTTAAGTCTAAATTAGCAGATATGGATCTTTCCGTAAGAGCCCTAAACTGTCTGAAAGCAGCTGAAGTAGAAACGCTTGGAGAATTGGTTTCTTACAGTAAGTCTGATTTGATGAAATTCAGAAATTTTGGTAAAAAATCTTTGACAGAACTAGAAGAATTAGTGCATTCAAAAGGTCTTAACTTCGGTTTCGACGTTGCAAAATATAAGTTAGACGCTGATAAATAAATAATAATGAGACACGGTAAAAAATTCAATCACTTAGGAAGAACAACTTCTCACAGAAGTGCGTTACTTTCTAATATGGCTTGTTCTCTAATTGAGCATAAAAGAATCAACACTACTGTAGCTAAAGCGAAAGCTTTAAGAGTATATGTTGAGCCCCTATTAACAAAAGCAAAAGAAGATACTACACACAACAGAAGAACTGTCTTTTCATATCTTCAAAGTAAAGAAGCGGTTGCTGAATTGTTCAGAACTGTAGCTCCTAAAATCGCTGAAAGAAACGGCGGTTATACGAGAATCATCAAAACAGGTTTCAGACCTGGAGATGCTGCAGATACTGCTTTGATCGAGTTGGTAGATTTCAATGAGCTTTATAATCCTAATGCTGAGGAGAAGAAGACAACAAGAAGAAGTAGAAGATCTGCTTCTACTGCAAAGGTAGCTGTTGAAGCTCCTGCTGCGGCAGAAGAAAAAGTTGAAGAGCCTAAGGCAGAAGCAACAGACTCTACAGAAGAGAAAGCTGGAGAATAATATTTTCCAGAGATATAAAAAAGCCGTTCAGAATTTCTGAACGGCTTTTTTGATTATATTTTAGTTTTTACCAGCTCGATAATGGTATCCCCTTGATGCAAAATAAGGCTGTCGCCTTTTACAGTTGCTTTCATCTCATCTTTTTCATACGTTGTTTCACTTTCTGTAGACTGCTTTTTCTCCATTGTAAAGGTCTTTTTATTATTGGTGATAGCCACAGTACGGTTGTTAGGATCATAATTAAAAACCACCTTTACCAAGGTTCCGTCGGTAGCTTTGTACACATAATCCGTTTTAATGGTTTTCTTTCCGTTAACATCTACATTGTAGCCTACCGTTGAATCTACTTTACCATTATCTGCAAGAATTACCTGGCTTTCAGGTTCTGCTTTTACAATTCCTTTATTTCCTTCTTTTTTACATGCGACCATTAAAAACATTAAGAGTAGCAATGAAATCCCTTTTTTTATCATACAATTTATTTTAAAAATGAATGCTTTAATTATCTATGTAAAATTAACTAAAATTTAACTCACAAATATGCAATTGAAAGATAGAGAATAACGAAAAAAGTTAAATTTTCATTAAATTTGTCTAAACTTAAAAAAATCAGATAATGAGTTATATTTCTTACATAGAAGCAAGACAGATTTTGGATTCCAGAGGTAATCCTACCGTTGAAGTAGATGTATTTACAGAAAGCGGCGCCATGGGTCGTGCTGCAGTACCTTCGGGAGCATCTACAGGAGAACATGAAGCCGTAGAATTGCGTGACGGAGGTTCAGAATGGATGGGGAAAGGAGTGTCTAAAGCAGTAGAAAATGTAAGAGAAGTAATTGCTGCGGAATTGGTAGGTCTTCCTGTTTTTGATCAGAATCTTATTGATCAGATTATGATTGATCTTGACGGAACCAATAATAAAGGAAGTTTAGGCGCCAATGCTATTCTTGGAGTATCATTAGCGGCAGCAAAAGCGGCGGCAGCAGAATTAAAAATGCCATTATACAAATATATCGGGGGCGTAAATGCAAATACACTTCCGGTTCCCATGATGAACGTGATTAACGGCGGATCTCACTCAGATGCTCCGATAGCATTCCAGGAATTTATGGTGATGCCGGTAAAAGCAGATTCTTTCTCTCATGCACTCAGAAAAGGAACTGAAATTTTTCATAACCTGAAAGCGATTTTACATTCAAGAGGTTTGTCAACAGCAGTAGGAGATGAAGGAGGTTTTGCACCTACTTTCACAGGTACGGAAGATGCTTTGGATACCTTACTTCAGGCCATCGAAAAAGCGGGTTACAAACCGGGTGATGATGTGATGATCGCTTTAGATTGTGCCGCTTCAGAATTTTATAAAGACGGAGTGTATGATTACAGGAAATTCCAGACACAGGATTCAGCACAGTTTTCAAGCAGTGAGCAGGTTTCTTATTTAGCGGAATTGGCGAATAAATATCCAATTATTTCTATCGAAGACGGAATGCATGAGGACGACTGGGTAGGCTGGAAAATGCTTACCGATAAAATAGGAGACAGAGTACAGTTGGTGGGAGATGATTTGTTCGTAACCAATGTTGAAAGATTATCAAGAGGAGTAAAAGAAGGAATTGCCAATTCAATCTTAGTGAAGGTAAACCAGATCGGTTCTCTTTCCGAAACAATGGCTGCTGTACAGATGGCACAACACAATAAATTTACCACGGTAATGTCTCACCGCTCAGGTGAAACTGAAGATTCTACCATTGCAGATCTTGCCGTAGCGATGAATTGCGGACAAATCAAGACCGGTTCTGCATCAAGATCAGACCGAATGGCAAAATATAATCAGCTCTTGAGAATAGAAGAAGCTTTAGGAGAAACCGCTATTTTCCCTGGTTTAGAAGCATTTAAGATTAACAGATAATAAAATAAAAAAAACAGCAAACTAATTTTTGGGTTGCTGTTTTTTTGTGTATTTTTAAGAAATTTAAAATAAAATATTAAATAATGTCAGACAACAAAGTTATATTGAATTACGATGGTCATTCGTATGAATATCCTATCGTTGATAGTACAATCGGAGACAGAGGAATAGATATTTCAAAATTAAGAGATCAGACCGGTCTTATCACCCTGGATTTAGGCTACAAAAATACTGGCGCCACCTTAAGCGACATCACGTATCTGGATGGGGATAAAGGTGAATTGTTCTACAGAGGATATCCTATCGAGCAAATTGCTGAAAAATCAAACTTCACAGAAGTAATGTATCTTCTTTTACACGGTGATTTGCCAAACAATGACCAGTTCAATACCTTCAACGGGAATATCAAAAAATATAATTTCGTGGCAGAAGAGATGAAAAAAATCATCGACGCCTTCCCACGTTCTGCCCATCCAATGGGAGTTTTGTCATCTTTGACGTCTGCATTGACTGCTTTCAACCCGAAAGCGGTAAACGTAAATTCAAAAGAAGAAATGGATTTGGCTGCAGAGTTGCTGATTGCTAAATTTTCTCATCTTTGTGCATGGACGTACAGAAAAAGCCAGGGTTTACCGCTTAACCACGGAGATAACAACCTGAATTATGTAGAAAATTTCTACAAAATGGCTTTCAGACTACCAAATGCAGATTTCGAAATTAATCCGGTTGTAGTAGATGCTTTAGATAAATTATTAATCCTTCATGCAGATCATGAGCAAAACTGTTCTACTTCTACAGTGAGAATGGTAGGTTCTGCGCATACGGGTCTTTTTGCATCAGTTTCTGCAGGTATTTCTGCACTTTGGGGCCCGCTTCACGGAGGTGCAAACCAGGCAGTAATTGAAATGCTTGAATTGATCGAAAAAGATGGCGGTGATGTCAACAAATGGGTTGAAAAAGCCAAAGACAAAAACGACAGTTTCCGTCTTATGGGATTCGGACACAGAGTGTACAAAAACTTCGATCCAAGAGCAAAAATCATCAAAAAAGCTGCAGACGACTTATTAAGCGCATTAGGAATTGAAGACAAAGCGCTGGATATTGCAATGCAGTTAGAAAAAGTAGCACTTGAAGACGAGTATTTCATCGAAAGAAAATTATATCCAAACGTAGATTTCTATTCAGGAATTATCTACAGAGCATTAGGAATTCCTACAGAAATGTTTACCGTAATGTTTGCATTAGGAAGACTTCCGGGATGGATTGCACAGTGGAAAGAAATGAGACTGAAAGGAGACCCGATCGGAAGACCAAGACAGGTTTATCAGGGGGCTCAGCAAAGAGATTACATCGATATTGCAAGCAGATAACATCCGTTGCCTATTATATAAATAAAATCCTGAAGTTTTACTTCGGGATTTTTTTAGTATTGGGGAAATTAAAAAGCAGTAATTAATATTAAAAGTTGGAGTACAGCTTAAAAAAACTGCTTATTTTCAACGGATATTTCATATAGTAATTAAATTTTTGACTTCAAGAGGGTTTCATTATATTTGTGATTCACGCTGGGTGAAAAAAGCTTTACTTAAAAGCCTCTATATTAGAAAATTTTTATGAAACTAAATATCAAAAACGAAACCGGCAAACTGAAATCGGTAGTTCTGGGTCAGCCCAATTCTATGGGTCCGGATCCTACTTTGGAAGAAAGCTATGATGCAAAATCGTATCACTCTATTCAACATAATATCTATCCCAAAGAAAAAGATATCATTGCTGAAATGGAAACTTTCGAGAAAGTACTCAGAAAATATGATGTGGAAGTTTTACGCCCAAGCATTATAGAAAACTATAATCAGGTTTTTGCAAGAGATGTTTCTTTCGTTATTGAAGATAAAATGATCATTTCTAATGTCATCGCAGATCGTGCCGATGAGCAGGATGCATACAGAAGTATTTTTGAAAAAGTAAAATGGCGTGATATTATTAATCTTCCGGATACCGCACACATCGAAGGCGGAGATGTTATTGTCTGGAATGATTTCATATTTATCGGCACCTGTTTTTCACAGGATTACCGCAACTATAAAACAGCGAGAACCAACGAATACGCCATCGAAATCCTGAAAGAATATTTCCCTAAAAAGAGGATTCTCGATTTTGAACTGAAAAAAAATGATCGGGAACCTTATCAGGGAATTCTGCATTTAGACTGTACCTTTAATCCTGTCGGTACAGACAAATGTATCATTTATAAAAACGGTTTTGTAGATGAAAGTGATTATCAGCTGATTCTGGATATTTTTGGAGAGGAAAATTGTTTTCATGTAAACGATGAAGAAATGTTTGAAATGTATCCCAATATTTTCTCGATTTCTCCGGAAGTAGTAGTTTCAGACAAAGCATTTACCAGAATGAACAATCACCTCAGAAATGAGTGGGGAATGACTGTGGAAGAGATTCCATACCGTGAAATCTCAAAAATGGGCGGTTTGCTAAGATGCTCTACCATGCCTTTGGTGAGAGAATAAATGCACAAAGTTTTAAAAATATAATAAAAAAATAAGCAGATGCAGACAACAGATACGGTATTAATGATAGAGCCGATCGCATTCGGTTACAACGCTGAAACAGCCGAAAACAACTACTTTCAGGTAGAGCAGAAAGGTGCGGATATTCAGTCGCAAGCTTTGAAAGAATTCAATACTTTTGTTGAAAAACTGAAAAGCAAAGGCATTAATGTCATTACCATAAAAGATACAATAGATCCTCATACTCCGGATTCAATTTTTCCTAATAACTGGGTAAGTTTCCACAATGACGGAAAGGTGGTGCTATATCCCATGTTTGCATCCAACAGGAGAGTGGAAAGAAGAGAGGATATTATAGAAACCATTAAAAACCAAGGGTTTGAAGTTTCAGAAATTGACGACTGGTCTTTACCGGAAATCCAGGGGCATTTTTTAGAGGGAACAGGAAGTATGATCTTTGATCATGATCACAAAATAGCATATGGCTCCGTTTCCTTAAGGTTAGATGAAAATTTATTTAAAGAATTTTGTAAAAAATATGGTTTTACACCGGTTGTTTTCCATTCTTTTCAGACAGTAGGTTCAGAAAGGCTCCCAATATATCATACCAATGTGATGATGTGTGTTGCCGATCAGTTTGTGGTGATTTGTCTGGATTGCATAGATGATGAGCTTGAAAGAAGCAAAGTCATCGAAACCATTAAAAATTCCGGGAAAGAAATCATCGAAATTTCTGAAGAACAAATGCAGCAGTTCGCCGGCAATATGCTTCAGGTGCAGAATAAAGATGGTAAACAGTTTTTAGTGATGAGCGAGACGGCTTACAGATCTTTACATGAAAATCAAATTTCTGCGATTGAAAAATATTGTGAAATCATTTATTCAGATCTCAATACAATCGAAGTAAACGGAGGCGGAAGCGCACGATGCATGTTGGCTGAAGTTTTCTTACCTAAAAAATAAGTGGTCATCCCTTAAATAAACTTCTGACTTTGTGAAAACAGGGTCAGATTTTTTTTATAAAATTTAAAGACCCTCTTAAAAATAATTAAATTTGTAGGAGATAATTTGATTATGATAAAAAAAATATATGTATTCGTTACCATTCTACTCTGTTATTTTTCATATGCACAGCAAAAAACCTATTGCAACCCCATAAATATTGATTATGGATATACGCCATTTGAAGTATTTTCAAAACAGGGGAAACATCGTGCAACCGCGGATCCTGTAATTGTTAATTTTCAGAAAAAACTCTTTCTTTTTTCTACCAATCAGGAGGGTTATTGGTACAGCGATAATATGCTCGACTGGAAGTTTATCCACCGGAAATTTTTGCGGGATAATAAATATATTCATGACCTGAATGCACCTGCAGTCTGGGCGATGAAAGATACTTTGTATGTTTTCGGATCGACCTGGGAACAGGATTTCCCGATCTGGAAGAGCACGAATCCTACGAAAGACGAATGGAAAATCGCAGTCGACACTTTAAAAGTTGGCGCATGGGATCCTGCTTTTCATTACGATGAAGATAAAAATAAACTGTATTTATATTGGGGCTCAAGCAATGAATGGCCATTATTAGGAACTGAAGTAAAAGTGAAAACATTGCAGTCAGAAGGGTTTGTAAAGCCGATTGTTAAGCTAAAACCGGAAGACCACGGCTGGGAAAGATTCGGGGAGTACAATGACAACGTCTTCTTACAGCCTTTCGTGGAAGGAGCCTGGATGACGAAGCATAACGGAAAATATTATATGCAGTACGGCGCACCTGCAACCGAATTCAGCGGATATTCAGACGGAGTGTATGTAAGTAATAATCCGTTAGAAGGATTTGAATATCAACAACACAATCCGTTTTCCTACAAGCCGGGAGGTTTTGCGAGAGGAGCGGGACATGGGGCTACTTTTGAAGATAATTATAAAAACTGGTGGCACGTTTCTACGATTTTTATTTCGACTAAAAACAATTTTGAGAGAAGATTAGGAATCTGGCCTGCAGGGTTTGACAAAGATGATGTGATGTATACGAATACGGCTTATGGAGATTATCCGACATTTTTGCCTCAGTTTGCACAGGGGAAAGATTTTTCTAAAGGCCTTTTTGCGGGCTGGATGTTGCTGAATTACAACAAACCCGTTCAGGTTTCTTCTACTTTGGGCGGTTATCAGCCAAACTTGGCGGTTGACGAAGATATTAAAACCTATTGGAGTGCAAAAACAGGAAATTCCGGAGAATGGTTTCAAACCGATTTAGGCGAAGTTTCTGCCATTCATGCTATTCAAATTAATTATGCTGATCAGGATGCGGAATTTATGGGCAAAACCTTCGATAAAATGCACCAGTATAAAATATATGGTTCCGATGACGGTAAAAAATGGAAGGTCATTATTGACAAAAGTAAAAATACAAAAGACGTTCCGCACGATTATATTGAGCTGGAAAAACCAGCTGAAGCCAGATTCCTTAAAATGGAAAACTTAAAAATGCCCACCGGAAAATTTGCGTTAAGCGGTTTCAGGGTTTTCGGAAAAGGAAAAGGTACAAAACCGTCAAAAGTAGAAAATTTTGTGCCTTTACGTTCTGATCCTAAAAAATACGGGGAACGAAGAAGCATCTGGATGAAATGGCAGCAGAATTCTGAAGCAGACGGATATGTAATCTATTGGGGGAAATCTCCTGATAAAATGTACGGAAGTATAATGGTGTACGGTAAAAACGAATATTTTTTTACCGGAGCCGATAGAACAGATGCGTATTATTTTCAGATTGAAGCTTTTAATGCAAATGGAATTTCTGAGCGCACGGAGATTGTGAAATCAGAATAAATAGTTACTACAAACTCATCCTGACTTGGATGGGTTTTTTTGTTTAATCAAATATAAAAACCTGCTGATCAATCAGCAGGTTCAATACAAAATAATATATATGAAGAATGAAATGTTTATCTGGTTCTGCTTTTAATAGCATCTGAAGCGCTTTCAATATCTCTTACTTTTTTCACCTTTTGATTTCCGAAATTATAGGTAATACTGAAAGTTCCCCCTCGTCTGAATTGATCATTTTTAACATAGTTGTAATTTCCGTTGTCCTGATAATCTTCAATTTCTACCACATTGGTTCTTAAAACATCGGTTACGTTAAGGGCAAATGTCCATTCATTCCATACTTTTTTTATACTCAGATCTAAGCTCATCAGATTTTTCAATAATCCTAATTCGATTTGCTGTTGGTCTACGTAGAAATAATTAACTCCTAAAAACCAGCTTTTATTTTTGTCTAATCGTAACGTATTATTGGTCTGAATAACCAGACTTGTAGATTTTGACTGATTATTGTAGGTGTCAAATATCTGACCTGTAGTAGGATCGGTATTTAAAGTACCATTGTTGACATTGTGCTGAACACCAATATTGAAATTGGTCGTAAGATATTGCTTGAAGAATGATTTATTGATTCCCAACATGGCCGACATTTCCTGTTTATCACCAAAATTGGTTCTGATGTAAGCAAGTTGTTTGTAGGTCACCCCATTTCTTACGATTTCTCTCTGTAATGGTATTTGTGTAATGACATCTTTAAAATACGAATGATTAAGGATGACAAAATAAGAGCTTTTAAACATATACGTCAATTCCTGGTTATAGGTGGAAGAGGCTTTCACAAAAGGGTTATTTTGGGTATAATTATCTTGAGTAATGATATTTTTCACCGGGTTAAGCTCCCAAAAGCTGGGTCTTCTCATTCTGCTGGAAAAAGCGTAAGAAATATTATGATTTTCATTGATCGCATAATTAAGGCTTAAATAGGGTAAGACGTTATTATAATTTCTTTCTATTCTTTGCAATTCCGGTGTCAAAGCATTGTCTGATGTTCCTATGCTTTTCGTAATCTCATATCTGGAGCCTATTTTCCCGGAAAATTTATCAGAGAACTTTTTTTCCAGAGTAAGGTAAAAGCCGAAGATGTTTTCATCGTAGACGAAATGGTTGGGTTTGCTTTCCGTAAAGTCAGGATTGGTGGTGTAATCTATACTTTCATATTGAGTATTGTTATCCGTTTTGGTTTTGTTGTAGTTTCCTCCTACTGAGACGGTAAAATCATTTTTATATTTCTGAATGTAGTCTGCCGTTCCGGAAAAATTATTAATGATCTGTGGAGTTTCCTGCATGATATTTTTGATAACTCCGAGATTGCTTTGATTGATATCAGAAAGAAACGTATTGTTCGCAGAATTCTGGAAGCGCTTATAATTGAGATATGCAGCATTTACATTCAGTTTGCTTCCCAAAGTATCGGTTTTTAATTCATAGTTAAGATTGACCGAATTGTTATAAGATCGGGCATTTTCCAGATTCTTAGACAGAGAATATTCCGTCTTGTTCAGTGAGCCGTCATTGTTATATAAATGAAGGGTGTTAAACAGTTCAATGGTCGATCCGTAACTTTTATTGGCCCAGGTATTCCACGAAAGTGCAAGATTGCTGTTATCATTGAGCTGATAATCAATATTCAAGTAACCGCCTAAATTTTTATTAGGATCGCGTACAGGTCCTATAGATTCGTTTCGTACTCCGGAATCGCCATTTTTTAACATAAATTCCTGAGCTTCGATATTCTCTCCGCCACTCAGGTTCGCATTGACGCCCAATTTATCTTTTCTGTAATTCACAGAGAAACTGGCCTGGCTAGAATTGAATTTATACTGGCTGTTAGACATTCTCATGTTGCCGCTTGTCCCATCGCTCATCTTTTTCTTTAAAACGATATTGATGATCCCGTCAGAAGATTCTACCTGAAATTCACTTCCCGGAACGGTAATCACTTCTATCTTCTGGATGTTTTCTGCAGGTGTATTTTTCAGGAACTGAACCAGCGATTCTGCATCCATATTAGATTTTCTGCCGTTGATATAAATCAGTGCATTGTTTTTCCCTGCAATTTTCAATGTTTTATCATCAGTACTTGACAGCAATGGAGTTTGCTTCAGGATATCAAATGTTGTATTTCCTTTTGCGACAGGGGAAGCTGCAACATCATATACAAAACGGTCGCTTTGCTTTTTAAAAACCTGTTTTGTTAAAGTGACTCCTTCAATATTTTTTGTTTTTACAGAATCTGATTTTTTTTCCTGGGCGAATGTAAATCCGGTAAAAAATAGGGCGGCGATGAGCAGTGGCGTTTTCATGATTTTAGATTTATAGTTTTATAGATGCTTGTATTTGTTATTATTTTACATTGCAAAGATATATTATAAATTTAGTATCATGCAATACAAAGTAGTAAATATGTTTGTTTTAATCTGTAATGTATTGATAATCAGTTAAATTTTTTATATTTAAATTTGAACTTCTACACAATAAGACAACTGTAACATGTATTTTGTTACAGCGATGGTAGAATTTTCTGAAATTATTTATTCTCTGTCGAAACGCGCCAGCTTTTTATCGATCCAGATCGTGGCAAAAGGAAAAAAAGCAGAAATCAATGCAAAAACGCTGTCTTCGTCGTCCCATGAATAGATCTTTCTTACAGAAGGCAGAAACAGCAGATACAGTGTAAAAAACAAACCATGAATACTGCCAACGGTACTGATGTACACGATCGGTATAACTCCTACAGGGTCAACGCGTATCCAGGTCATTGCAGTAAAAAGGAAAAACCAGGAAATTGCTTCCGCCAAACAGATCTGCTTAAACCATTTGATGATTTTTTCCTGAGGATATTTTGAGAAAAATTTTTCGATGAAGTTCATGTACCTTTGAATTAATGATCAATTTTTGTCTGATTTATTTATAAAAACTACTCCCATCTAAATATTCGAAAACCTCCGGCGGAAGCATCGGACGCACATTTTTGCCGTCTTTGATCATATTTCGGATCTCGGTAGCAGAAAGTTCTATAACAGGTGCCTTAATCATTGAAATGTTATCGTGCTGAAGATATTCGGAATCTTTTTTTTCACCATCAAAAACTCTTGGATAAACAATAATGTGATGATTTTTTATTAAAGTTTCAGAATTTTTCCATTTGCTCAAGCTGCTGAGATTATCTTCTCCCATGATAAGGCTGAAAGAATAATCAGGATATTTCTCGTGCAGATAGGTTAAGGTATCAATCGTATAGCTGGGTCTCGGAAGAGAAAATTCTACATTGGAAGCTCTCATATTGGGGTAGCTTTTTACGGCAAGCTGCACCATATCCAGCCTATTATGATCTTTCAGCAATGATTTTTTTTCTTTAAAAGGATTTTGTGGGCTTACTACAAACCAAAGTTCATCCATATCAGAATTTTCCAGAATATAATTAGCCAAAATCAAATGCCCAATGTGAATGGGATTAAATGATCCGAAAAACAAACCGATTTTTTTCATTTTTCTGAAAAATTTAATCTTTAAACTTTACATCTTTTATGTTGAGGTAATGCGTTACATTGCCTTTCCAGTGGTTTTCTTCCAAAGTGAAAGCTAGATCAAATGTTTTTGTCCTGAAATCATCGGCAAACTGACCCAGCTTAAAGCCTACACATTCAATATTTCTGCCGGTTGATTCCTGCTTGATATAGAATTTGAGGTGATTATTATCTTTCCCCATTGTTTTTACATAGCCTGCAATTTTTTGATTGCGGAGAACGAGATTGGGTTTCATATTCTGCGGACCAAATGGGGCTAATTTTCTATGGAAATTGATAAACTCCCTGTTTATTTCATCAATAGATACTTCAGAATCTACGGTAATAGAAGGCTCTTTTTGATGGTCTTTGATTTTCTCGGCAACCGTTTTTTCAAATTTAATCTTAAAATCCTCAAACTTGTCTTTTTCCATCGAAAGTCCTGCTGCAGCATGGTGTCCGCCAAATTTCAGGAAATATTCTGAACAGATGTCTAAAGCTTCATGCACGTCAAAATCGGAAACAGACCTTGCAGAAGCGACCATTTCGCCATTATTTCCGTCAGTGAAAACCAGTGTAGGTTTATAATACGTTTCGGTAAGACGTGATGCAACAATGCCGATCACTCCCTTATTCCAGTCGGGATGGTACACAATGGTTGAGAATTTTGTGACCTGTTGAGATTCAATGACCTGATTCAAAGCCGAAAGGGTAGAATTCATATCAAGTTCGCGCCTTTCATCATTCAGATTCATGATATCTCCTACGATTTGATGGGCGTGTTTCAGATTGTCGGAAACCATCAGTTCCACTGCGGCTCTACCATGAGAAATTCTTCCGGCAGCGTTGATTTTCGGGGCAATTTCAAAAACAATATTTGAAATTTCAAAATGGGAAAGTTTATCTTCAGGAATCAGCAATCTTAATCCAAGATTTCTGGTTTTACGTAATACTTTCAGTCCCATTTTAGCAAGAACCCTGTTTTCACCGGTCATCGAAACAATGTCTGCGGCAATGGATATCGCCAAAAGATCAGTAAGTTCGAATAATTCCGTTTCCGGGATTTTATATATTGTATTAAGTCCCTGACAAAGTTTAAAACCTACACCGCATCCGGAAAGTTCTTTAAAGGGATATCTGCAGTCGCTTCTTTTCGGATCTAATACGGCAACCGCGTCCGGGATTTCTTCACCGGGTAAATGGTGATCGCAGATGATAAAATCAATATTCTTGCTTTTTGCATAGTTGATCATATCAATTGCTTTGATGCCGCAATCCAGGGCAATGATGAGAGAAAATCCGTTTTCTTTGGCAAAATCGATTCCTTCGGTAGAAATACCGTATCCTTCAGAATTTCTGTCGGGGATGTAATAATCAAGATATTTTTTGTGTACAATTTTTCTGAGATAAAGATAAGTAAGTGCAACCGCCGTTGTACCGTCTACATCATAATCTCCGTATACCATTATTTTTTCACCGTTTTCAATCGCCGTGGCAATACGTTCTACCGCTTTCTGCATATCGGCCATCAGGAAAGGGCTGTGAATATCGGTAAGGTTGGGTTTGAAAAATTCTCTGGCTTTCTGATAGTTGTCGATACCTCTGAGAACCAACAGTTTGGATTCAAAGGTTCCAAAGCCAAGAGATGAACTCAAGCCATCAACAATTTCTTCATCAGGTTCGGGTTTGAAAATCCATTTTTGACTCATTTCACAAAAATAAGGAAAATTTATTTTAAATCTCTTTGAAAATATATCAGTGCGAATAATTAAATCGGAACGCTAATTGATTTATCGTCAATTATTTATGTTCAAGTGTTAATAAAAATCAAAAATAATTACAATTTTTTGTTAAATAATAAATCCAAACAGTAATGCATCTCGTAGATGCTATTATATTCTTCAATAGCGAACCTTTTTAAAAAATAATATTATGAAAAAAACGATTAATGTTTCTAACCAGGGAGCCACTCTGGATACCGGCAGAAGAAACTTTTTAAAACTAAGCGGTATCGGTATTGTCGCAGCAGGTCTTACCCTTGTAGGATGTGACGATGACAATTTTGAATATAACGATAATAAAGTATTTGATCTGGGAATGGGTGATGTAGGTGTGTTGAACTATGCATATGCTCTTGAACAGTTAGAAGCAGATTTCTATACAAAAGTTGTCAACAATTTTTATTCAGGAATTTCCAGTATCGAACAACAATTATTTACCGACTTGTACCATCACGAGGTGATCCACAGAGATTTTTTCAAGGCAGCACTTACTGGAGCCACGTCCAATGTATTGCCTAAATTGGAATTTCAGTATCCCAATGTAAATTTCAATGACCGGAATTCTGTTCTTGCAACAGCAAAAGCTTTGGAAGATACAGGTGTTGCAGCGTATAACGGAGCAGGAAAATATATTACCAATCCTGATTATCTTGTACTTGCCGGAAAAATTGTTTCTGTAGAAGCAAGACATGCTTCTGCGATCAGAAATCTGATTAGTCCTGGAACAGCAGCTTTTTCAGGCGATGATGTGATTGACGCAAACGGACTAGACGTAGCAAAAGAGCCGAAAGATGTTGTTATGGCAGCCGGAGGATTTATTAAAACTCCATTTACCTGGAAAGAAAGAGGTATTTAATTTTAATTATTATTCACATCAAAACCTACTATTATGAACATTCTTAAACTTTTAGATAAACTTTCTGACGATTCATTCTTTACAAGAGAACTTTCAAGATCAGAAACATTAACCGATATTTCTTCATTAGGTAAAAAAGCAGCTATTGCAGCATTGCCTTTAGGATTGGGAAGCTTTATGGCAACTTCAGCCAAAGCTGAGACCACAAAAACAGTTACAGATCCTACTTTAATGAAAACAGCGCTTACTGATGCGCTTCAATTGGCCCTTACATTAGAATATCTTGAAGATGAATATTACCGTATTGGTCTTTTAACTTCCAATTTGATTCCTTCCTCAGACCGTCCTGTTTTTATGCAAATCTCAAAGCATGAAGCGGCTCACGTTGTATTCCTTAAATCTACTTTGACATCTTTAGGAGTTACACCGGGAGCAAAACCTACCTTTGACTTTACCGCAAACGGTAATTTTATGCCTTTTTCAGATTATCAGCAGTTTCTTGCTGTTGCTCAGGCATTTGAAGATACAGGGGTAAGAGCTTATAAAGGACAGGCCGGAAATGTGATGTCTAATAAAGCAGTTTTACAGGCTGCATTACAGATTCACTCGGTTGAGGCAAGACATGCTTCTCAGGTAAGAAGAATGAGAGGCCAAAAAGGCTGGATAGAATTGGCAAACGGTGGAAATATGCCTGCTCCAACAAACCCTGTTTACGCAGGTGAAGGTGTAACCGTACAGGCAGGATTCAATACAGCAACTGCATTTGGTCCGGAAGCAGGTTCGGCAGCTTATGACGAAATTTTAACAGGCACCGATGCGGCAGCTATCGCAGCATTATTTATTGATTAGAACACAATTTATATATATTTTAGCCTTTTCTGCTATGGCAGAAAAGGTTTTTTTTTGATAGAAAGTATTATCTTCACAGGAAAATAAATACATATTTTATGAAAAAAAATTTTATCGGGATTACATTTTTAAGTGCAATGTACCACGTTGAAGCTCAAAAAATTAACTTAGGAAAAGCTACAGACATTATTTCCAAAGGAGCTAAAGCATTTACGTTTACCAATGCCGAAGCCGTGAAGCTTTCTCAGGAATCTGTAGCGTATATGGATAAAAACAACCAGCTTGCAGGATCCAAAGATCCTTACACCATAAGACTCAACAAGCTTTTTGCAAAGCACAAATCTCAGGACGGCCTTATTCTTAATTATAAAGTGTATAAAGTAAAAGATATCAATGCTTTTGCTTGCGCAGACGGAAGCGTGCGCGTTTTTTCTTCATTAATGGATATGATGACTGATGATGAATTGTTAGCAGTAATCGGGCATGAAATAGGGCACGTAAAAAATGAAGATACCAAAGATGCCATTAAATCTGCGTATTTAAAAGCAGCTGCATTGGATGCGGCTTCTTCAGCTTCTTCGAAAGTTGCTACACTAAATGATAGCCAGGTCGGGAAAATGGCCAACGCGTTTTTAGATGCTTCCCACAGCAAAAAGCAGGAATCTGAAGCAGATGTTTATTCTTATGATTTTATGAAAGCAAACCACTACAATGTTGTCGGAGCGTACACTGCATTTAAAAAATTGGCGCTTTTATCTGAAGGCGGAAGTGCACAGTCAGGATTACAAAAAATGTTCAATTCACATCCAGATAGCAACAAAAGAGCGGAAGCCATAAAGAAGCGTGCTGAAAAAGACGGTTTGTGGAAAGATCCCGGAACAGTTACCTTACCTAAAACGAAATTGACAAAATAATTAATTATCATCTTATAAAAATAGCCCCTCAAATATATTTGAAGGGCTATTTTATATTTTATTAAAGCTGTATCATTATTAAAATACAAATCCCCGAATTAGCTTCGGGGATTTGTATTTAAGAATACATTTTCTCTCTTAATTCTTTGATCTTTTTATCGGCAAGATATTCGTCATAGGTGGTTTCTCTGTCGATGATTCCTTTTGGAGTCAGCTCTACAATTCTGTTACAGACTGTTTGAAGCATTTCGTGGTCATGAGAAGACAGCAATAGATTTCCTTTGAAGTTAGACAGCGAGTTATTCAGTGTGGTAATGCTTTCCAGATCCAGGTGATTGGTAGGCTCGTCCAAAAGTAAAACGTTGGCTTTCTGAAGCATCATCCTGCTGAACATACATCTCATTTTTTCTCCTCCAGAAAGTACTTTACAAGATTTTAGCGCTTCATCTCCCGAAAATAGCATCCTTCCTAAAAATCCTCTCATGAATTCTTCGTGACGCTCTTCATCATTTTTTGTGAACTGTCTCAACCAGTCTACCAGATTAATATCTTCCTGGAAGAAACTGGTGTTGTCCAAAGGCATGTGAGATTGGTTGGTAGTAACACCCCAAGCAACATTTCCTTTATCTGGCTGTGTGTTCCCGGCTAAAATTTCAAAAAATTCTGTAATTGCTAACGAGTTTTTAGAAATAACCGCTACTTTATCCCCTTTTTTCAGGTTCAGATCAATATTCGAAAATAATAACTCTCCGTCTTTGGTTTTCTCCAGCCCTTTTACATCCAGAATCTGATCTCCCACCTCTCTTTCCATTTCAAAAATAATGGCAGGATATCTTCTTGAAGAAGGTTTGATATCGTCAATATTTAATTTGTCGATCATTTTTTTTCTTGCGGTTGCCTGTTTCGCTTTCGCTACGTTTGAGCTGAATCGTGCGATAAAATCCTGAAGTTCTTTCTTCTTTTCTTCCGCTTTTTTATTTGCCTGCGCTCTCTGTCTTGTCGCTAATTGTGAAGCTTGGTACCAGAAAGAGTAGTTCCCGGTGTAAAGATTCAGTTTTGCGTAATCTAAATCACCAATGTGGGTACACACGGTGTCCAGGAAGTGACGGTCGTGAGAAACGACGATTACTGTATTTTCATAATCAGCAAGAAAATCTTCTAACCATGCGATAGTATCAATATCAAGGTCATTGGTAGGTTCATCCAGAATCAATACATCAGGATTTCCGAAAAGCGCCTGAGCCAAAAGGACCTTTACTTTGTCCTTATTTTCAAGTTCGCTCATCATCTGATAGTGCATGTCGTCTTTAATGCCTACATTGGAAAGCATGGTCTGTGCATCAGATTCTGAATTCCAGCCGCCCATTTCGTCGTACACAACGCCTAATTCGCCGGCTTTGATTCCGTCTTCGTCAGAGAAATCTTCTTTAGCGTATAAAGCGTCCATCTCCTCTTTTATCTCAAATAATTTTTTGTTACCTCTTAACACCGCTTCAAGAACGGTGAACTGATCATATGCAAAGTGATCCTGTTCCAACACAGACATTCTTTTTCCCGGCTCAAGGGACACGTTTCCTGTCGTTGGATCCTGCTTTCCTGTTAATATTTTAAGGAATGTAGACTTTCCTGCACCATTTGCTCCGATAATCCCGTAGCAATTCCCTTTGGTAAACATAATATTTACCTCGTCAAAAAGAATTCTTTTCCCGAATTGTAAAGATAAGTTAGATACTGTTAACATATTGTTTTGTAAATTTGGCGCAAAAATACGAAAAGATTCGGGGATATTATAATAATGTAATACTCAAGTTATCATGAGTGGTATTTTTGTATATTTCATCAATGAAATTTAGAGTTATGAAGATCGAAAAAACAGTTAATATATTTAATAAAAGAGCCAGGTTTGAATATGAGATCATGGATGAGATCGAGGCAGGAATGGTGCTCACCGGTACAGAGATTAAATCTTTACGCTCTTCAAAAGCATCTATTACAGAGTCTTTTTGCCAGTTTATTGATGGTGAACTGTATATTATCAATATGATGATCGACGAATATAAGCTGGGCACATTTTATAATCACAAGACTAAAAGGGAACGAAAATTGCTGTTGCACAAAAGAGAATTGGCAAAATTTGAAAGGAAACTGAAAGATGCAGGTAATACAATTGTCCCTTTAAAGCTCTACATCAACGATAAGGGAAAAGCAAAGGTTTTAATTGCGTTGGGTAGAGGGAAAAAGCTTTTCGATAAAAGGGAGTCCATAAAAGATAGAGAAAATAAACGGAACCTCGACAGAATATTAAAGAAAAGTTAAAAATCATCCTTAAAACTTTGTTTATAAAGAAAAATTATATTTATTTTGCAATATCAATTATTTAATCATTTAATTCTATGAAAAATCTAAAATTAGGAATTTCAGCATTGGCACTTACTGTTGCCTCTACTGTTTTCGCTCAGACTACCAACAATCCGTGGATGATCGGGGTTGGTGCTCATGCGGAAAATCATACAGCACAACGTGCTAATTTTAGCAATACGTTTTCTGCTAAAAATTTGACGAAGAATATGTTCAACGTAGACAACTTCTCAATCACACCCCCTTTATCTAAGCTAACGGTTGCAAGAAACATCGGTAAAGGTTTAGTAATCGACTGGCAGACTACTGTTGGAAATGTTGAAAACAAAAGATTCAACATGGGCAAAGAGTTTATGTTGATGACAGGTTTAGGTTTTCAAGCAAAAGCAGCAGGTCTAATTTGGAATGAAGAATCTTGGTTCGACCCATATTTAAGAGTAGGTGCAAACTATTTAAGACACGATTATACATCGCTTTCATTTCCAAGACAAAGTTTTATCAATGGAAATCCTGCAGAGGTAATTGTAAACGGTGACAATGGTAATGAAATGGGTAAAGCAAATCACTTTACAGTTGCTGCGGGTGCCGGTGTAAATCTTTGGTTAACTAAGAACTTCGGTCTTGGTGTTCAGGGTGATTATGTTACAACTCCTGGAGATAAATCTACTGTTGCAAACTTTTGGCAGGCTTCTGCATCTTTAAACTTTAGATTTGGAAACAGAGACAGAGATAAGGATGGTATCTTAGATAAAGACGATTTATGTCCTGATACTCCAGGTTTACCAGAATTCCAAGGATGTCCTGATACAGACGGAGACGGAGTTCCAGATAAAGACGATCAGTGTCCAGATGTTGCTGGTCCGGTTGAAAACAACGGTTGTCCTTGGCCAGATACAGACGGTGACGGTGTAATCGATAAAGATGATGCTTGTCCTACAGTTGCAGGTCCTGCAGAAAACAACGGTTGTCCTTGGCCAGATACAGACGGTGACGGTATCTTAGACAAAGATGATGCTTGTCCTACTGTTCCAGGTCTTCCAGAATACAACGGATGTCCTAAGCCTAAAACTAAAACTGCAGAAGAAATAGCAATTGAAGTTAAAAACGTTTATTTTGATTTTAACAAAGCTACAATCAAAGCTGAATCTTCTTCTGCTTTAGATAGAGCTGCAAATATCATTAAAACAGATAAAGGTAACTTCTTATTAGAAGGTCAAACTGATGCTAAAGGATCTGAAGCATATAACCTAGATTTATCAAGAAGAAGAGCTGCTGCGGTAGTTGCTGCTTTAGATGCAAGAGGTGTAGATGCTAATTCTCTGAAATCTATCGGTGTTGGTGAATCTAAAGCTACAGTTTCTGAAAAAGCTTCTGATGCTGAAAGACAAGTAGACAGAAAAGTAGTCGTAACGGCTGTTGAAAATGACGCTGAGTGGAATGCAATCTCTAAAAGAGATTATGAAGATGCTCCAGTGAAAAAAGCTCCAGCTAAAAAAACTACTAAGAAAAAAGTAGTTAAAAAGAAAAAATAATTAATTTTTCTACATAATAAATACCTCCAGTGTTCTGGGGGTATTTTTTTTGTTGATGTTTTTAATTATTTTTGTTAAAATTTAAATTATAAAATGGGAAGAGCGTTTGAATATAGAAAAGCTTCTAAAATGGCCCGTTGGGACAAAATGGCCAAGACTTTCTCAAAGATAGGTAAGGATATCGCTTTGGCTGTAAAAGCGGGCGGTCCGGATGTGGAAGCTAACCCGGCGCTGAGAAGATGCATCCAGAATGCAAAAGGTGCCAATATGCCGAAAGATAATGTAGAAAGAGCAATTAAAAAGGCAAGCGGCGCGGATGCCGAAAACTATGAAGAAATTACATATGAAGGATACGGACAGGGCGGTGTCGCTTTTTTTGTAGAATGTACAACAAACAATACCACCAGAACCGTGGCCAATGTGAGGGCTATTTTCAATAAATTTGATGGTAACTTAGGAAAGAACGGAGAACTGGCATTCATTTTCGACAGAAAGGGTATTTTCAGTATTGATAAGGCACAGATCAAAATGGACTGGGATGATTTTGAGATGGAAATGATCGACGGTGGCGCAGAAGATATTGATCAGGATGAACAGGAAGTAATGGTAACTACCGCTTTTGAAGATTTCGGGTCTTTGTCACACAAGCTGGACGAACTGGGCATTGAGGTGAAAAGCGCAGAACTTCAGAGAATTCCTAACAATACCAAAGAAGTTACGGAAGAACAGTTTAAAGCTAATATGAAAATGCTTGACCGCTTTGAAGAAGATGATGACGTGCAGAACGTTTATCATAACATGGAAATTACAGACGAGTTGCTGGACGCGTTATAAAACATAATATAGCATTCATATACAATTCATTTTCAAATGGTTTCTTTGCAATAAATCAGGTAAAATTTTGCAGATGAAAAGAAACGTTGATTTGGTTGTGATTTCGGATGTACATTTGGGAACATACGGATGTAAGGCTAAAGAGCTGTTGCGGTATCTAAATTCTATTCAACCGGAAACATTGGTTTTAAACGGGGATATCATTGATATTTGGCAGTTTAAAAAGTCTTACTTCCCAAAACCCCATTTGAAAGTCATTAAGAAAATTATTTCATTGGCCACAAAAATGACTGATGTTTATTACATCACCGGCAACCACGATGAGATGTTCAGAAAATTTACGGATTTTGAGCTTGGGAAGCTAAAAGTATGTAATAAGTTATGTCTTGAAAAAGATGGCAAGAAAACGTGGATCTTTCACGGTGACGTTTTTGATGCTTCTGTACAGCATTCTAAATGGATTGCCAAGTTGGGTGGAAAAGGATACGATACCTTAATTGTCATCAATAACGTAGTCAATTGGTTTTTGGACAAGATGGGTAAAGAAAAGTATTCATTTTCAAAAAAAATTAAAAATAACGTCAAAAAAGCCGTAAAATATATTGGGGATTTTGAGTTGACAGCTTCCGAACTGGCTATTGATAACGGATACGATTACGTCATCTGCGGACATATTCATCAGCCTCAGATTCGCGAAGTCAAAAATAAAAAAGGTTCCTGTACATACCTGAATTCAGGAGACTGGATCGAAAATTTATCTGCTCTGGAGTATGACAACAAAGAGTGGAAAATTTTTCACTACGAAGATCATAAGCATCTGCTTAAAGATGATGAGTCTGAAGAATTCCAGGAAATGAACAGTTCAGAACTGATGAAAATAGTTACCCAATTTTCCTGATATGAAAATACTTTATGCATTTCAGGGAACCGGAAACGGGCACATCGCAAGAGCTCAGGAAATTATTCCGATACTAAAGAAATATGCATCTGTTGATACCTTAATCAGCGGTCATCAGTCTCAGCTCACAATAGATTCTCCTATAGATTTTTATCATAAAGGCATCTCTCTTCTTTACAATAAGACGGGTGGGATTTCCTATAAAAAGATCATTACTGACAATAATTTTCTTGAAGCACTCAAAACAATAAGAGAAATAGAACTGAAACAGTATGATTTAATTATTAATGATTACGAACCTTTGACAGGGTGGGCCTGTAAACTTCGGAAACTGAAAATGCTTGAGCTGAGTCATCAGGCTTCCATGAGTTTTAAGGAAACCCCGAAACCCGCAAAAAAAGATTTTCTGGGAGAGCTGGTCTTAAAATATTATGTTCCGAGCAGGTATAGAATAGGATTTCATTTCGAAAGCTATCATCCTCAGATCAAAAAACCCGTAATTAGAAGAAAGATCAGGAATTTACATCCCGATAAAAAAGGATTTTATATCGTTTATCTTCCCAGTTTTTCAGATGAAAATATTACAAAAGTCCTGAAACAAATCCCGGTAGAGTGGAAGGTTTTTTCAAAATACACCAAATTGCATGACAGAACAGGGAATGTAGAGATTTTCCCGATTGATGAGCTGCATTTTTTAGAATGCTTTCAAAACTGTGAAGGTATATTGTGCAATGCAGGTTTTGAAGGGCCGGCTGAAGCTCTTTTTATGGACAAAAAACTCTTTGTGATCCCTATCCATAATCAGTATGAGCAGGAATGCAATGCTTGTGCGCTCGATAACATGGGAATTATGAATTCTAAAATTCTTGAAGTACACGAGATCAGAAACTGGGTGGTTACAGATCAGCATTTGCAGGTACAATATCCCGACGATATTGAGGATATTATTGTAAATGACGTTTTAACGTTTTAGAAAAATATCATCCACGTCATTCATTCTAGACATCACGGCTCTCGCATAAGAACAGTGCGGGTAAACGTTCCACTTGTTTTCTCTTGAAAATTTTATGGCTTCCTCTACAAGGTATTTTCCCATTCCCCGGCCTTCAAATTCAGGATGTACAAGTACAAAAGAAATAATAAGTTTATTCTCTTGCGGAAATATGGTATAGGTAAGTCTTCCGACTTCTTTAATTTCGTTATGAAGCGTAATGACCCCGCCATTGCCGGATTTATTGTTTTCGAATTTCATAAGTAAGATTTCACTAAAAGATGCAAAATCTGCACCGAACCACGCATCTAAGTTTACTCTTTCCCTGTATAATAATTATAATCTTTGATGATCACCCCGATAAATTGCCGTTCTGTCATCTTTGTAGGGTCTACTTCCAGCTTCAGAATGCCTTTTATTTTCTCCGAAAGTTTATGAATAACCTGTCGGTCATCTATTTTTAACGCTTTCAGGTAATTGTCTTTGATGATTCTCATATCATTATCACTCAGCCCGATTACCTGAGGAAATGTAGGAACGTAATCAGCATTAATATTTTCTAAGATCGTATGTGAGATATTTACATTATTCTTCAAAGAGATCACAGCTGTTCCAGAAGCAATGTCACCTAGCCGTTGGTTATTTTTAGAGATAATCATGGAAATTAATCCTATAAATGCAATCGAAATATCAATTGTTCTGAAAACCCAGCGAATGAGGTAATCTCCAAAACTCGCCTGATAACCGTCGATTTTTACGACTTTAATTTTCATGATTTTTTTTCCTGGAGTCTGGCCTTCCATTAAGCTTTCCAAAACCACAGGATAAATGAATGCAGGGAATAAAAGGATGATGTAAACAGCTCCTACAGACCAATCATCCAAACCATTTAAGATATAGCCTAAATTAAAAATTTTGAAAAATAAATAAATAATAAAAATTCCATACGCAATTTTAATGGCGCTGTCGATGATGAAAGCAAGTATTCTTTCACCAATACTGGATATGTTAAAATTAATATTTACATTTTGTGAAGTATTAATCGCAATTTGAGACATATTTTTTATTATTTTAGCCTTACAATTATGAGAGAAGTTTATTTTATTAAACAAAATAAAGAAAAATGGTTGGGAATCGAACAGGTTATTCAAGGGAAAATCAAAAAAAATCCTGATGACCTGTCTTCACTGTATATTAATCTCATCAACGACCTTTCTTTTGCGCAGACCTATTACCCGAAAAGCAATACCACGGTTTATCTTAATCACCTGTCTTCACAGATCTTTCAGAAAATCTACAAAACCAAAAGAGTAGAAAAAAAAAGGCTGCTGTATTTCTTTTCTACTGAAGTTCCTCTGCTGGTACATCACTACAAGCGATATTTAATGTATGCTTTTGTGTTTTTTATATTATTTACGGCAATGGGAGTGCTTTCGGCAATTTATGATAAAGATTTTGCCAATGTTATTCTGGGCGAAAGCTATGTCAATACCACCATAGAAAATATCAAAGCCGGAAATGCAGTTGGGGTTTATCAAAGTGGCTCTACATGGGGAAGTACCATAGGCATTGTTTTTAATAATATCGGGGTCGGAGCCAAACTTTATATTTACGGTATTTTTGGAGGTATTGGCTCACTGTATCTGCTGCTTTCCAATTCTGTGATGTTGGGTTCGTTCCAGTACTTTTTCTATGATTATGGAGCTTTAAAAGACAGCGCGAGAGGAATATGGCTTCACGGCGTGTTCGAGATCTTCTCAATGGTGGTAGAAGCGATGTGCGGATTAATCCTGGGAACATCAATTCTGTTTCCGGGGACCTATTCCAGGTTTAATTCTTTGAAAAGAGGTTTAAAAGATTCATTTAAAATATTTTTAAGCACCATACCTTTTACGGTCTGTGCAGGGATTATTGAAGGCTATGTTACAAGACACGCCTTGAAAATGCCTTTATTCTTAAATCTTCTCATCATCTTCGGATGTTTGTTTATCATAGGATTTTACTATTTTGTGTATCCTTCAATTGTTGCCGGAAAAACTTTAAAAAATACCCATGATGCAGTTTTATAAAAAAAGAGACTTTGGAAGTTTTATAAGCGATACTTTTAATTTTTTTAAATTATACGGTAAAAATTATTTTAAAAATTACCTTCTGATCAATGGGCTTTTGTTGACATTAATCGTCGTGGTGACCGTTTTCGGATTTAGAAATCTCTTCGGTCAGATGATGGGGTCTAATCTTGATGGGCAAAGCTCTTATTTTGAACAGTATTTTGAGGATAATATGGCGATATTTATCGTAACGGTTATTTTGGTATTTTTACTGTACTCTGCATTGATGATCGTCAATTTTCTCTTTCCGGTCTTTTATGCCAAAAGGGTTTCTGAAGGAAATTTCAAAATAAAAACAGATGATATTCTTGGTGATTTTAAAAAAAATGCCGGAAAAATTTTCAAACTTTATCTTGGGCTTACTTTCCTTGTCATTCCAGCTTCAGTTATTATTTTCGGGATCTCCTATATTTTGATCTTTATTTTAATAGGGTTGGTTGTGATTCTCTTTGTGGCACCTACATTATTCAATGTCATCACCTTTCTTACGTACGATTATTTCAATAGTAATCGCGGATTCTTTGAAAGTTTAAGTTACTCTATAAGATCACAGTTTTCTTACAAAAACGGAAGAGAATCTTCACCGTACTGGAAATACTGGGGAGCATCAATTATTTTTGTAATCATGTACTATGTTATCAGTATGGTATTTACCATGGTTCCGATGTTTATGTATCTCGGAACTATTACCACTTCTACACCCGATGCCGGCTTTGAACACAACCCGATGGAAGGTTCCTTCGGAGTGATTATATTTGTAATTTACGGAATTTCTTCACTCATTATGATGCTGTTTATGAATCTGTTATACATCAATTCCGGACTTATGTATTACGACAGCCGTACAGATCTTCATCAGCAGGTAGAATTGGCAGAAATAGATACTATTGGCAATAATGAATAAAATTCTGCTTTTTGTTCTGCTGTTTTTTACATTTGGGTCTTCGAAAGCTCAGGTGTATGATAGCGTGTCTGTCGGTGAAGATTATTTTCAGGATTCCTTAGAAGAAGGTAATTATAAAAATATGCTTCCGGCAGATTCTGTTCTGCGCAGAAATAATATTTCCGAAAATACAGTTTATCCCAAAAAGTTTAAGGAAAATATTCAGTCAAGATATCGGGGGAAAGAGTTCGATTATTCTACGTCAAAACCCAGAGAATCATTTCTGGAAAAGCTTCGCAGAAAATTTTTCAGGCTCATTCAGAGTATTTTCGGAGAGACCAGTTTAGAAACTTCAGCCAGTGTTGCCAATATCATTATCCGCCTTTTTGCCATTGTTCTGGTGGGGTTTTTACTCTATTTTATCATCAGATATTTAATCGGTAAAAACGGGAATTTTATTTTTGGAAAACGAAATAAAAAAGTCCTGATCAAGGATGAAGAGCTTCAGGAGAACATTCACGAGATCAATTTCCCGGAAAGTATAGCCGGTTTTGAGAGATCAGGTGATTACCGTTCTGCAATACGGTATCAGTTTTTATTTATCCTTAAAAAACTGAGTGATAAAAAACAGATTCTCTGGAATCCTGAAAAAACCAATAAAGATTATACCGCCGAGCTGAAAGATGCATATTATAGGACTGACTTTTCAAACCTGGTCTACATATTTGATTATGTTTGGTATGGCGAGTTCAGTATTGATGAGCAGAATTATACAAAATTTAAAAACCAGTTTCAGGCCTTCAAGCCGTAATTAATCTTTCGATACATGAATAAAACATTCAAAATATATGCTTTCATTTTCATCATCATCATGGTGATTTTGGCATTGTTTGAAGTTAATAAGACTGAGGTCACAGACTGGCGGAAAAATTTTGACGTCAATGAAAAATCACCGTTCGGATTATTTGTTTTCAATCGCGAAGTAAAAGGCCTTTTTAAAGATAATCTCAAAAAAATAGATATTGCTCCGTATGATTACTACGGTAAGAATAAGAAAAAGCCACATAATATTGTCGTAGTAGAAAACGAAATAGATCAAGAGTCCTGGAACAATATTATGGATGAGGTCTCCAAAGGTTCAGACGCGATGCTGATTGTAAGCAAAGTGCCAAACAATATCTCAGATAAAATAGGATATTACAGTTCGCAGGCTTCATTTGCAGAGAGCAGCGTGCTTAAACTTACCGATAAAAAATATCAGAATGATTTTATCAAATTGGATAAATTCCCTTCAGGAATAGGTTTTTCTTACGTGAAAACGGATGTTGAAATATTAGGCAAAACCATGGATGAAGAAAATCCTGACCATGCAAATTTTATCAAAGCAAAATACGGGAAAGGCAATATTTACGTTCATTGTGAACCGCTTTTTCTGACCAATTATTATCTGCTGAAACCCGGAAATATAAAATACGCACAAAATGTTTTTTCTTATCTTCCAGATAGGGAAACGCTTTGGTTTGTAGAAAGCAATACCAAAGAATCGGGCTCATTTATGAGGTTCATTTTATCAAAACCGGCGCTTAAATATGCTTGGTGGCTTTTGTTGGGAGGTTTAATATTATTCATTTTCTTTAATGCAAAAAGGAAGCAGCGTATTGTACCGATCGTAGAACCTCTAAGAAATACGTCGGTAGATTTTGTAAAAAGCATCGGGAATCTGTATCTTCAGGAAGGTGATTTTCACGATATGATGGCAAAAAAAGCGCATTATTTTTTAAATAGAATACGGATTGACCTGCTGATTGATACTCAGAATATGGATGAAGAATTTATTAAAAAGCTTCATCTGAAAACCGGAAAAACAACGGAAGTAATCTCTGAAGCAGTAGAACTCATGAAAAAAGGGTTAGATCCTTATGCATCAGTAATGAAAGAAGATCTGGCAAGAATGAACCGGCTTTTGGATGACATTTTAAAATAATATACATCTTTTTGATTTCGAAAAGGTTGAAATCATTAATTAAATAAAATTATCATTTGCTTTGTGACAGCAAAAAACATAAAATTTATGGAAAACTTTGAAAACCAGAATATAGAGGAGCAGAATTCAATAGAGCTTGATAAAAAAGAAAACAATTTTCACGCAAGAATTGATATGATTGAACTTCGTGAAAGCTTGGAAAAAGTAAAAGCAGAACTTGCGAAAGTGATTGTAGGCCAACAGGATATGATTGAGCATCTTTTGGCTGCTTTATTGTCAAACGGGCACGTTTTAATAGAAGGCGTTCCGGGAGTTGCCAAAACCATTACCGCAAAATTGCTTTCCAAAACCATTGATGTAGATTTCAGCAGGATACAGTTTACACCGGATCTTATGCCTTCCGATATTTTGGGAACCTCCGTTTTTAATGTCAGAAATTCTGAATTTGAATTTAAAAAAGGGCCCATCTTTTCCAATTTTATCTTGATTGATGAGATCAACCGTTCTCCTGCTAAAACGCAGTCTGCATTATTTGAAGTAATGGAAGAACGCCAGATCACGATGGATGGAATACAGTACACCATGGAAGCTCCATTTTTAGTAGTGGCTACACAGAATCCTATTGAGCACGAAGGAACGTACCGTCTTCCGGAAGCGCAGCTTGACCGTTTTTTATTCAAAATAAACGTGGGCTATCCTAACCTCGAGCAGGAAGTTTCCATTATTAAAAATCAGCATGAAAACAGGCAGGAAGATAAAACTGATGTGGTGAATCGTGTAATTACCGCTCAGCAGCTCAATAATTATCAGAAGCTGGTCAAAGAAATCATCGTAGAATCCCAGTTGATCGAATACATCGCTAAAATTATCATTAATACAAGAGAAAACCAGTTTTTATATTTAGGTGCTTCTCCGAGAGCGAGTTTAGCCTTGCTTACCGCATCCAAAGCGTTTGCCGCTTTAAGAGGAAGAGATTTTGTGACGCCGGAAGATATTAAAGAAGCAAGCTATGCGGTCCTGAGACACAGAGTCATTGTTTCTCCGGAACGGGAAATGGAAGGTCTTACTGCTGATGAAATTATCCGCCAGATTTTGGAGGGAATAGAGATACCGAGGTAATTTTATAGCTATTAGTTAGCAGCTTATAGTTCTAATTTTAAAATTAAATAATGACATCATAGAAATTTCAAAAATGCTGAACGGTCTTATTAATTCTTTAAAACAGTCGACAAACCTGCTTCCCAAAATCTAAAACCTTGCAACTTATATGAAAAACCTATACATCAACAACCGCTTTTTTTTCACACTCATCGCAGTGGGAATCCTGTATGTATTTGCGTTTTTCTTTCCTTTCTTAATGGTGTTTGCACATCTTCTTTTACTTTTGACATTTCTTGCGACGATGGTAGATTATCTCTTTTTGTTTATGCAGAAAGATGCCATTCTTGCCCAAAGGATTTTACCCGAAAAATTATCAAACGGGGATGAGAATCCGGTTAAAATCGATGTTAAAAATAACTACCGTTTCAAAACCGTGGTGAAAGTAATCGATGAAATTCCGTTTCAGTTTCAGAAAAGAGATTTTTTCATTATCAAGCAGCTTGATCCGGGTAAGAACATTCTGTTTCAGTATATTCTCGAGCCGAAAGAACGGGGAGAATACAGTTTTGGTGCCCTGAATATCTATGCCTCATCACCGTTAGGATTCATTGCAAAAAGGTTTACTTTTCAGAAAGATGCGATGCTTCCGGCGTATCCGTCATTTATTCATTTAAGAAAATATGAATTGATGGCTCTTCAGAATGAATTTTTATTAGGCGGAATTAAAAAAATCAGGAAACTCGGCCATACCATGGAGTTCGAGCAAATCAAAGAATACGTTCCCGGAGATGATATAAGAACCATCAACTGGAAAGCGACTTCTAAAACCAACCGACTGATGGTGAATCAGTTCCAGGATGAAAAATCGCAGCGTATCTATATGCTTATCGATAAAGGAAGAACCATGAAAATGCCTTTCAACGGATTAAGCCTTCTCGATTATTCCATTAATGCAGCCATGGCTCTGTCACATATCATCCTTAAAAAAGGAGATCGCGCCGGAATGATGACCTTTTCCAAAAAAACAGAGAATAAGGTAGCGGCAGATAATAAATCCGGACAGCTTAGAAAAATTTCCGAATCTCTTTATAACATTAAAACTGATTTTTTTGAAAGTGATTTCAACAGATTGTATCAGGATGTAAAATACTCGGTCAATCAAAGAAGCCTGATTTTACTGTTTACGAATTTTGAGACCTTAGACGGATTAAACCGTCAGCTGAAATATCTCCGAGGAATTGCTAAAAACCATCTGCTGGTCGTTGTTTTCTTTAAAAATGCAGAACTTCATACTCTTCTTGATAAAAATCCGGAGAATATGCAGGAAATATATGACGAAATTATCGCAGAAAAATTTGAGTTTGAAAAGAAACTGATCATCCAGGAACTCAGAAAATACGGTATCTATTCCGTATATACCCTTCCGGAAAACCTGAATATTGAAGTGATTAATAAATATCTGGAAATCAAAGCCAGAGGGATTTTGTAAAATTTAAACGCCTATGAAAATTATATTAAACAGAATCAACGATGATTTTCTATTTGAATGCACCAATGCTCATGGAAATTCTATTCTTCTAGACAACACTTCTCAACCGGGATCCAAAGGTGTTTCGCCTATGGAAAGCGTATTGATGGCTGTAGCAGGATGCAGCGGTATAGACATCGTTTCAATTCTAAAAAAGCAGAGACAGGAAATCCTGAGCTTCAAAGCAGAAGCGGAGGGAGAAAGAATATCGGTGGATGATGCAAAACCTTTTAAATCGATGATGGTCACATTTTTTCTGGAAGGGAATATTGATCCTAAAAAAGCATTGAAAGCGTGTGAATTATCTTTTGAAAAATACTGCTCTGTATCTAAAACCTTAGAGCCGAATGTAGAAATCAATCATCAGGTTTTTGTAAACGGAGATAAGGTTTAATTTTCAATTCTAACAAAAAAAAAACCGGATCATGAGTCCGGCTTTTCTTGTTTAATTTGTTTACTTATTTTTTAATAATCTTCATGCTTTTCGAAGTGCCGTCTTTCATGGTAAAAGTAAGAATATAATTTCCTGATCTCAATTCGTTAAGATGTAATGTGGAAGAAGGATTCTCAACTACTTTCAACGTCTTCCCTGAAAAATCGCTAACAGAAATTCGTTTTACGTTTTCTGCATGGTCAATGTACAGATCGTCGGTAAATGGATTAGGATATGCCATCCTTTCTTTTGCCGAAGCACTGATTTCGTTGGTGGCCAAAGCAATCGGCTCTAAAGTTACGGTTACTCTCCAGGTATTATTATCAACTTTATTGTAATCTGCATTACAGTCGGATCCGCCATACGTTCTCCAAGCTCGAAGCTCGAAATTTACATTTCCTGTGAGATTGTTTGCGATCGCCAAACCGGTTCTGTTGTAAGAATATGTTCCTGTACTGGAGCCCGAACCTGACGTTACTGCTGCTTCTGTAGTATTATTCGTAAGGCATACCAATAAGCTTTTCTGTTCGGCCATCCATCCGTTTCCGGCGGTAGTCATGGTATAGGAAACATCGGTAGATTTTATTTTATATCCCGCCGGAACAGTCACGGAAAGATTTCCCGGACAGGTGGTTGTAGATGTTACAGTCGGTACTCCGTTATCATACAACGTATTAATGTCTCCTAATGAATATGTTGCAGAAACCTGGCCTGTCGTAAATTCTTTCATCTTCCAGAAACCCTGTGAAGAACCGCAGTTAGACCGCACCCAGAAATAGTAGGTTTGCCCGGTTATCAAACTGTTTAGGGTAACAGAGGTGGTTCCTGCAGATACGCTTCCTGAAGGAGTAGTTGTTGCTGTAGGAGGTGTAGAAGATGTGCTGTAATAATACTGATATCCTGACGAAGGTGCACTTGCAGAAGCTGTCCAGCTGAGAGTCGCATTCGTCATTCCTGAAGTATAGGTAATATTGGAAGGAGCAGGACAGGAGCTGTATGCATCAGCGGAAAAAGCAAAAATATTCGGAATTCCGCCCGCTCCGGATTTTGTAACCGTTACGCTCTGAATATTCTTAGATTGATTCGCTGTGTTAATGGCCAAAGGAATCTGGTATAATCTCGGGTCAGTTCCGTTGCCGGACTCCAGATTGTCATTATTAATATTTATTCTTCCGATCCCCTGAATGGCAAAATTTGATCCGTAATACCAGTCAGAAATTGTAATTCCGGTAAACGTTTGTGTAGTCGCATCAGAAAAGTTAACGGTAACATCTACTGTACAGTCACCGCTTCCGCCTGTTGCCAACATGTATAAACTTACTGCGGCAATAGGGGTTGAGAAGGTGAGCGTTCCGGAATCATTTGTATTTTGTAACCGTAACGTATTATTTGAGGTGTAAGGAGCCAGTTGATAGCTTAATCCGGAAGTTGTACCGACGGCCGAATTAATGATTCTATTGATTGGTAATCCATAAGTAAGGGAGCTGCTTGATGTATTCAGTAAAAAATCTTTTGAGACAAATGCATAGCTTACACCATCTACGTCGTTATTTGTAGATGATATTGAAGGGCCGGTTCCGTTAGCAATAACATCGGCGTTGAATCCGCTTTGAATGGTAATAGGTTGATATTCCTGGGCATCAATTTGATTAAACAGCATGCCAGAAAATACCAGACATGCAACATGTAGTAGTTTTGTTTTCATTAGAAATATTTTAATTTAGCAATGCTAATATAAATAAATGAGTGCAAATAATATAGACTTATTTTGCTTATTTTATGAATTTTGCATAAAATTTCTACAAAAGGGCTTTAATTAATAAATAAAAAACCGTTCGGTTGTCGAACGGTTTGTGACTTTAAAATGAATTCTTAATTATTTTTCTGAAAATTGGAACTTTAAGTATTTCTATAGGTTATATAGTCATCCTTGGTTTCATCAGTTTGGCGACGGTTGCCGTCCATCCGGTTTGGTGGGAAGCTCCTACACCACGGCCGTTATCTCCATGGAAATATTCAAAGAATGTAATATAATTTTTAAAGTGCGGATCATAATTAAATTTGTAATGTCCGCCATTAAAAGCCCTTTGTCCGCTTTCGTCTTTCAAGAATATGGAGCAGAGCCTGTTGCTGATATTTTGCGCAACTTCATCCAGATTTTTATTTTCGCCGCTTCCGGTCGGGAATTCTACTTTCAGGCTGTTCCCGTAATAAAAATGGAAACGCTGCAGGCTTTCTACAATCAGGAAATTGATCGGAAACCAGATCGGCCCTCTCCAGTTGCTGTTGCCCCCAAACATTCTGCTGTCACTCTCTGCGGGAGTATAGTATACAACATTCTTATTGCCGTGTACGGAAAACACAAAAGGATTTTCTTCATATACTTTAGACATCGCACGAATCCCGTAATCGCTCAGAAACTCTTTTTCATCCAGCATTCTTCTTAAAACCTTTGTCAGCCTTGTTTTACGTAAAATACTCATCAGGTGTTTTCTTCCGCTGCCTTCTTCCTCCCAATGCGAAACCAGTGAGGTGAGTTCCGGCTTGTTTTTCAGGACCCATTCCATTCTCTGACGGAAATTAGGCATTTTTTCAAGCAATTGATGATCAATGATTTCTACGGCAAACATAGGGATCAAACCTACAATGCTTCTCAATCGAAGGGTTACACTTTCTCCGTTTCCAAGCTGTAATACATCATAAAAGAAGCCATCTTCTTCGTTCCAGAGTCCTTCTCTGTCTTCACCCATGTTTTCCATGGCTTCGGCAATATAAAGATAATGCTCAAAAAATTTGATGGCCATATCTTCATACACCTGATAATACTGAGCCAGTTCCATGGCGATACGCATCATATTCAGCGCATACATCGCCATCCAGCTCGTTCCATCGGCTTGCTCAAGATGTTCACCGTCTTTCAGCGTCATATTCCGGTCGAAAGCTCCGATATTATCCAGTCCGAGGAAACCTCCGCCGAAAATATTTTTACCGTTTTTATCCTTTCTGTTAACCCACCAAGTGAAATTGAGAAGCAGCTTTTGAAAGACTTTTTCTAAAAATAGTAAATCAGGCTTGCCGTTATTTTTTTCATCTATTTTAAAAACCCTGAAACAGGACCATGCATGAACCGGCGGATTGACATCACTTAAATTCCATTCGTAAGCCGGCATCTGTCCGTTAGGATGCATGTACCATTCTTTGGTAAGCAACAGCAGCTGGTCTTTGGCAAAATCACCGTCAATAATCGCAAAAGGAACACAGTGGAATGCCAAATCCCAGGTTGCATACCAAGGATATTCCCATTTATCAGGCATCGAAATGATGTCTTTATTGTGAAGATGTTCCCATTCAGCATTTCTTACATAGTTATTAAAATCTCTTGGCGCTTCAAAATTCGGATCACCTTTCAGCCATTTTCCTACATTGTAATGATAGAATTGCTTGTTCCATAAAAGCCCCGCAAATGCCTGTCTCTGAACATTTTTTTCATCATCACTGGTTACATCTTGCTGTATTTCTTTATAAAATTCATCAGCCTCAGCAATTTTAGCATTGAATATTTCATCAAACTGATAAAATGCATCATCCAGATCATGCGGAGATAGACGGAATTCAAAAGTTTCAGACTGTCCTGCTTTTACCGTTTCATCAATGATAAATGCGGCTTTTGTTCCTTTATTTTCGGGATTTACGGTGTTTTTTTGATGAATAATAAAATCATTGATTCCGTCTTTATAAAAAGTATTTTCTGTCTCAGGAATTCCGTAAAGCTTTTGAGTATTGGTTTCGTTATCACAAAATACACGCAGTGCATTTTTATTTTTAGAATACAGCTTTTTAATCGGAATACTGTTGTGATGAATGCTGATTGAATGATCCGACGCAGCTTCCAGTCCGCCTTTATATTCGTTATATCCCCATTTCCAGTTATTTCTGAACCATAAAGTGGGCAAAACGACGATTGGTGCATCTTGCGTACTTCTGTTGCAGACTTTTACCCGTACCAAAATATCGTTGATATCATTTTTGCAGTATTCTATAAAGATGTCAAAATATTCGTCACGATCAAAAATTCCGGTATCGATGATTTCATATTCAGATTCCTTTTTGGTGCGTCTGGCGTTTTCAGCAACAAGATCTTCATAGGGAAATGAATTAATCGGGTATTTGTATACCATCTTCATGTAGCTGTGCGTTGGAGTATTATCAAGATAATAAAAGAGTTCTTTAATATCTTCCCCGTGATTTCCCTGCGGATTGCTCAGCCCGAAAAAACGTTCCTTTATTCTTTCATCATTTTTGTTCCAGAAGGAAAGCGCAAAGCACAACAGCTGTTTGGTGTCGGAAATTCCAGCAATACCTTCTTCACCCCATCGATAAGTATAGCTTTCGGCGATATCATGGTTTGCAAAATGCCACGCATTTCCGTTTGGGCTATAATCTTCACGTACATTTCCCCATTGCCTGTTACTGACATAAGGTCCCCAGTTCAGCCATTCTTTATTTTGTAATCGTTTTTTTTCAACACTCATAAACATCATTTTTCAATGCTAAGGTATATTTTTTAACAAAAAAAACCAATTTTTTGATCTGAAGAATTCGTAATATTCTTTTGGGATGCACGTGAATGGTTTTTGGGCGATAATAATTTTTTTTTGAACTTCTAAATAAATGAGTATATTTGCAATTCGTTCATTCACATATTGAAAATGTTATCAAGAAAGGTTGAGGGATTAGACCCTGTGAAACCTTAGCAACCCTTTATGAAAGTAAAGAAGGTGCTACGTTCTACCAAGATTATTTGGACAGATAACTACTGAAGTTCTTTTCAGCCATTTCTCGTGGCATTTTCAATTGTATTATCAAAAAGTATAATAGAATTGAAAACAGAACTAAACTATATTAATATATCATATCAAACCTGTTCCAAAAAGGAATACTATATCCCGTTAAGCTACCAGCTTTTCGGGAAAGAACTTTTTTCTGCGCCTATTATTTTGGTCAATCATGCTCTAACCGGAAATTCAAATGTTTCGGGAGAACAAGGATGGTGGAAAAAATTAATTGGTGAAAATAAAGCAATTGATACCAGAAAATATACCATCTTGTGTTTCAATATTCCCGGAAATGGATTTGATGATTTTTTAATTGAAGAATATGAAGATTTCCAACCTTCAGATATTGCCGGTATTTTTTTAAAAGGACTTGAGATTTTAAATATAGCAAAACTATACGCTCTCATCGGAGGTTCTCTGGGAGGCGGGATTGGCTGGGAAATGCTGGTTCAACATCTCAATCTTGCGGAAATTTTCATTCCTGTTGCCTGCAGTTTTAAAACTCATGACTGGCTTCACGCACAGTGTATGGTTCAGAAATTTTTATTACATCAAAATGATCAGCCCTTACAGAAAGCCAGAATTCATGCGATGTTATGTTACAGAACGCCTCAATCTTTAAACGAAAGATTTCAAAATAAATATAGTCATGAGAAGCACATCTTAGAATCTGAAGATTGGCTCAATTATCACGGTAACGAATTAAACGAAAGATTTAGTTTAAAATCTTATAAGTTGATGAATCATTTACTGATGAACATCAATGCAATGGAAAATCGGCTAGAAAAAATCCAGGCCCGAATGCACATGATCTCCGTTGATACAGATTTATTCTTTCCTGCTTCCGAAATCCGGATGTGCTTTGACAAGCTGAATGCAAAAAAGAAAGATGTATTCTATCACGAGATCAAATCAATACATGGCCACGATGCTTTCTTAATGGAATACGGACAATTAAATAACATCATTAAAAATATTGTAGAAGATGAAATGGAGCTTTGCGAAATTCCGTCTGACAAAATAAAAAATCAATCAATAACAGATGAAAAATAATGCAAAAGAAATACGGTTTTTAAAAAACAGATCCATCATCAAATTTGAAGGAAAAGATTTCTTAGGTGAAATCGGGATTGACGGGCGAATTTTTAAGGCGCTTACTTTGGCGCGAATCAGTGTGGGAGTAATTTCTCAACAGGCCATCGAAAACGGACTGTCAATTTTGGTACACGAAAATGATTCCGAAAAAGCGGTCAATTGTCTGATAGATGAGTTTGAAGCCGAAAGAAAATCAGGGAAAGTTTCTCAGATTTACAGCATCAACAATGTTTCCGTAATCGGTTTTGTAACAGAAGATTTCAATAAAGTATTGGCAGAACTGGCAAGAAATAATGTGTTCCCATTGCTGTTGAATCAAAATTTAAGCGAAAAACGAGTCAATATTGTCGTAACTTCTTCACAGGACGAAAAAGCCAAAAACATCATAGAATCTGAGATTTCCAAAAAACCAAAAACGGTTCATTTAGCAATCATCGGTCACGGAAATGTGGGCAAAGCGCTTATCAATCAGGTTTTACAATCATCAGAAGAAATCAGACAACGTAAAAAGATTGATCTGAAAGTAGTAGCAGTCGCCAATTCAAGGAAAATCGCATTTAATAAACAAGGTTTTGATCATCATTGGAATGATGAGGTTTTAACGGCAGAAATTCCGTCCGATGTGCAAGAATTAATCAAGTTTTCAAAAGAAAACCAACTGGAAAACCTGATCATTGTCGATAATACGGCAAGCAAAGACTTCGTTCACAATTATCACACTTTGGCAGAAAACGGTTTCGATTTGGTGTCTTCCAATAAAATTTTCAACACACTTCCAATCGAAGAATACCGTCAGTTAAGATATACGCTAAATAAAAATAACAGGCGTTATTTATACGAAACCAATGTTGGTGCAGGTTTGCCATTAATTGATACGATTAAGCTTCTGCACCTGTCAGGAGAAAACATTACAAGAATTAAAGGAGTTTTTTCGGGTACATTAAGCTATGTTTTCAATAATTTTTCTTTACGAGAAGATACATTTTCAACCATTATCACCGAAGCTTTGGAAAAAGGGTACACAGAACCGGATCCACGTGAAGATCTTTCCGGAAATGATGTCGCCAGAAAGCTACTGATTTTAGCAAGAGAATTAGATCTGATTAACGAGTTTAATGATATTCATATTCAAAACCTGGTTCCTCAAAATTTGATTTCTGTTTCTAAACAGGAATTTCAATCCAGACTGGGAGAATTAGATCAAGAATATCAGAAGATCAAAGAAAATCAAAAACCGGGTCATGTATTGAGATATGTTGGAGATTTGCATGGCGATCTGCAAAAAGAGCGGGGTGAGCTTGATGTAAAACTTATTTCAGTCCCTGCAACTTCCGCTCTGGGACAGCTAAAAGGTTCAGATTCATTTTTTGAAATTTATACCGAAAGCTACGGTGAACATCCAATCGTCATTATGGGAGCCGGAGCCGGAGCTCAGGTTACCGCAAGAGGCGTTTTCGGAGATATTTTAAGAGTAAGTGAAACAAAATAACAAGCCATTTACAAACCTTACGGATTCAATATCGAATAGCTAAAGGTCCAACTTATGGAAAACAAAATCAAAAATGAAAGAAGAAAATTTTGAAACATTAGCCATACGCACCCAAACCGAACGTTCGCAATTTGACGAGCATTCTACACCGTTATATCTTACCTCAAGCTTTGTTTTTCAGGATGCGGAAGACATGAGGGCAAGTTTTGCGGAAGAGAAATCAAAGAATCTATACAGCCGGTTTTCAAACCCGAATGTTACAGAATTTACAGATAAAATCACAAAAATGGAAGGCGCAGAAGCAGGCTACGCTTTTGCAACAGGAATGGCCGCCATTTATTCTACATTTGCCGCTTTGTTAAATTCAGGAGATCATATGGTAAGCTGTCAGTCAGTGTTTGGTTCTACGCATACCCTGTTTACAAAATATTTCCCGAAATGGAATATTGAAACAACCTACTTCAAAGCCGAAGATGCAGAAAATATTGAAACGTATATCCAGCCAAACACGAAAATCCTATATCTGGAAACGCCGACAAACCCGGCCATTGAAATTTTAGATTTAGAGTTTTTCGGGCAAATTGCAAAAAAGCATGACCTGATCTTCATAGTAGACAATTGTTTTGCAACACCTTACCTTCAGCAGCCGATCAAATACGGAGCGGATATTGTCGTGCATTCTGCTACAAAGTTAATTGACGGACAGGGGCGGGTTTTGGGTGGAGTAGCGGTCGGCAAAGAAGATTTAATTCGCGAAATTTATCTTTTCGCAAGAAATACAGGACCCGCAATGTCACCTTTCAATGCATGGGTATTATCAAAAAGCTTGGAAACATTAGCAATCCGTGTAGAAAAACATTGCGAAAATGCTTTGAAAGTTGCCCGGTTTTTAGAAAGCCATCCAAATGTTGAACGTACCAAATATCCATTCCTACCTTCTCATCCAAGCTACGCGATTGCCAAAAAACAAATGAAATTGGGAGGAAACATCGTCGCTTTCGAGATCAAAGGCGGCATTGAAGGCGGGAGAACGTTTTTAGACAACATAAAAATGTGCTCCCTTTCTGCAAATTTAGGGGATACCAGAACGATTGTTACGCATCCGGCTTCCACAACACACTCAAAATTAGCGGACGAAGAAAGAAATGAAGTAGGAATTACAGCAGGTTTGGTTCGTTGTTCTGTAGGTTTAGAGAATGTAGAGGATATTATTGCAGATTTAAAACAGGCATTGGATTAAAATAATTTGGGCAGCTGTTTCCGCCTTCCGCTCCCGCTTTTTTTGTTCCGCTTTGCTGCACAAAAAAGAGCTCCGCTCAAGTCGGGCTGCAAAAAAAACCGAAAGGTTCAACAGTAATAGCATATGTGAAAAGTATGGTAAAATATCAATTAACGATTTGTTTAATGACGAAAATATAAAATGAAAAATTCAGAACAATTATACAAAGCCCTATCCGAAAGAATTTTAGTTCTTGACGGAGCGATGGGAACGATGCTTCAGCGGTACAAATTTGAAGAAGAAGACTATCGTGGCGCACGTTTTAAAGAATGGAAATCTTCTGTGAAAGGAAATAACGATCTGCTTTCTCTGACGCAGCCTCAGGCGATCGAAGAAGTTCATAACAAATATCTCGAAGCCGGAGCAGACATCATCGAAACCAATACGTTCTCAGGAACGACCATTGCGATGGCCGATTACCACATGGAAGAGCTGGTTTATGAGCTAAATTATGAATCTGCCAAAATAGCAAGAAAAGCCTGTGACGAATACACTACTAAAAATCCTGATAAACCAAGATTTGTTGCCGGTTCTATCGGTCCTACAAACAGAACGGCAAGTTTAAGTCCGGATGTCAACGATCCCGGTTATCGTGCGATTACTTTTGATGAATTGAGATTGGCGTACAAACAACAGTCTGAAGCTTTGTTAGACGGTGGTGCGGATGTTTTACTCGTAGAGACGGTTTTCGATACCTTAAATGCAAAAGCAGCTTTGTTTGCGATTGATGAAATTCAGGATGAAAGAGACATTAAAATACCAATTATGGTTTCCGGAACCATTACAGATGCGTCCGGAAGAACACTGAGCGGGCAAACCGCAGAAGCGTTCTTAATTTCAGTTTCTCATCTGAATTTGCTGAGTGTAGGTTTTAATTGTGCATTGGGAGCCAATCAGCTCACACCCTATTTGGAAACTTTGGCGCACAATTCAGAATTTTATGTTTCAGCGTACCCGAATGCAGGACTTCCCAACGCTTTTGGGAAATATGACGAAACACCGGAAGATATGGCTGTGCAGATCAAAGAATATGCAGAAAAAGGATTGATCAATATTATCGGTGGCTGCTGTGGGACGACACCCGATCACATTAGCGCAATTGCTGCACTGGTAAAAAATTATAAGCCCAGAAAAGTGAAGCTTTTTGTATGATTTTTGTTGATGGAAATTAAAGATTTACGTAAAATTTATTAATAATCACATCAAAACTCATTCTATGGAAAAGCCTATTTACTTAAAAAATCCAGACGATGCAAAACTATTTAATGAACTCAGAAAAAAAGTGAACCAGCGAGTAGAAAACATTCAGGAAAACAGAGATATTTACATTCAGCTGAAAGCTGTTGTACTGCCTCTTATTTATATTGGGCTGTATGTTTTTGCTCTTTTTAATGCAGAAAGATCAGGAATATATGTAATGAGTTTTGTCTTGATGGGAATTGCGCTTGTTTTGATTTATCTGAATTTAATTCATGAAGCGGCACACAATAATATTTTTAAAAGTAAAAGATTAAATGGGTTGGTTTTAAAGATTTTCGATTTCGTAGGAGCCAATTCTTACATCTGGAAAAAACGCCACATCGCAAGTCATCATGCGTACCCCAATGTTGACGGTTGGGATACAGATATTGAACAGAGCGGTTTGCTTCTAATTATTCCCTGGATTAAAGCAAAAGGGATTCAGAAATATCAGCATTTGTTTTTCTTTCTGGTCTATCCGTTATATCTTTTCAATTGGATGTTTATCAGAGATTTCAGGGACTTTTTTGATAAAGAGAGAGTAATTCTAAAAACGCAGGGAGCGATTCCGGCCATTGAAAAAGTGAAAATGATTGCTTTCAAATTGTTCTATTTCTTTTATCAGATTATAATTCCGATTGTATTTTTTAAGGTTTCGGTTGGTCTGGCTTTGGGAGCCTGGTTTTTGCAAGTTATCACGGCAAGTATTTTTGCGCTATTTGTGCTATTGCCTTTACATCCGCTTCCTGATAATGCTTTTCCGAAACTGAATGAGAAAAACGATTTGCCGTTCAGCTGGCTGAATCACCAGTTTGAAGTGACCAATGATTTAAAAGAAAACAATTGGTTTGTAAGAAATCTGTTGGGAAATTTCAATTTTCATGTTGCCCATCATTTATTCCCAAATTACAGCTATCTCTATTATAATGAAATTACTGATGAAATAGAAAAATTCGCACAAGAACACAATTTATCCTACAAAAGGTTCCCCATATTTACTGCTTTGGGCAAACATGTCGATTTACTCAGGCAAAATGCAAATAATGCATATTACATTTTAGAAGAATAAAAATTGATGAAATATTTAAAATTATCGGGGCTTGAGCCTCTGATTATTACGCCGGAAAGTAACTTCATCAACGTTGGTGAAAGAACAAACGTTGCCGGTTCCAAAAAATTTTTAAGATTAATTAAAGAAGAAAAATTTTCTGAAGCATTGGATATTGCCCGTCATCAGGTTGAAGGCGGTGCACAGATTCTGGATGTTAATTTTGATGACGGATTGATAGACGGAAAAGCTTCCATGATAAAATTCCTGAATTTAATTGCTTCAGAACCCGACATTTCCAAGATTCCGATTATGATCGACTCTTCAAAATGGGAAATTCTGGAAGCAGGGCTGCAAGTGGTTCAGGGGAAATCTGTCGTGAATTCTATCAGCTTAAAAGGAGGTGAGGAAGAATTCATTAAACAGGCAAAAGCGATTAAAAGATACGGTGCAGCGGTAATTGTCATGGCTTTTGATGAAGACGGACAAGCCGATAATTACGATCGCAGGCTTGAGATCTCAAAACGGTCTTATGATATTTTGGTGAATCAGGTTGGGTTTCCGGCAGAAGATATCATTTTTGATTTGAATATTTTCCCGGTGGCCACCGGAATGGACGAGCACAGAAGAAATGCAATCGACTTTATTGAAGCCACAAGATGGGTCCGTCAAAATCTTCCGTATGTTTCTGTAAGCGGCGGTGTAAGCAATGTTTCGTTCTCTTTCCGCGGAAATGACACGGTGCGAGAAGCGATGCACTCGGTTTTCCTGTATCACGCCATTCAGGCAGGAATGAATATCGGGATCGTAAACCCGGCGATGCTTGAGGTATATGATGAAATTAATAAAGAATTATTAAAACTCGTAGAAGACGTTATTCTCGATAAAAGAGAAGATGCTACAGAACGGCTTTTGGAGTATTCCGAAAAACATAAATCGGTAAAAAAAGAAGTTGTTGAAGAGCTCGAATGGCGCACAAGACCTTTACAGGAAAGAATTACACACGCTTTGGTAAAAGGGATCGACCGTTTTATCGAAGAAGATGTGGAAGAAGCGAGACTACAGTCTGCAAAACCTTTACACGTGATCGAAGTTAATTTAATGACCGGAATGGGCGTTGTCGGTGATTTATTCGGGAGTGGAAAAATGTTTTTGCCACAAGTGGTAAAATCAGCAAGGGTGATGAAAAAGGCCGTTGCGTATTTACAGCCTTTCATTGAGGCGGAAAAAGACGGTTCAAGACCAGCAAACGGAAAAATTTTAATGGCAACGGTTAAAGGCGATGTTCATGATATTGGTAAAAATATTGTGAGCGTTGTTTTGGGATGTAACAATTATGAAATCGTTGATCTGGGTGTAATGGTTCCTGCAGAAAAAATTATTCAGGCGGCAATTGATCATCAAGTTGATGTAATCGGGTTAAGCGGATTGATCACACCAAGTCTGGATGAAATGGTCTACATCGCTCAGGAATTGGAAAGACAAAATTTAAATTTCCCTTTATTAATTGGGGGGGCAACAACTTCAAAAGCGCATACTGCCGTAAAAATTGATTTAAAGTATAAAAATGCGGTTGTTCATGTGAACGATGCTTCCAGAGCGGTGAATGTGGTGAGTTCTTTATTGGGTGACAGAAATAAAGAATATGTTGATGATTTAAAAAGTGAATATTCAGATTTCCGTGAAAAGTTTTTAAACAGGCAGATTGATAAAGAATATGTCTCGATTGAAGATGCGAGAAGAGATCAATTTAAAATTAATTGGGAAAACGAAGAAATTTTCACGCCCAATCAATTGGGAATACAGGTATTTGAAAATCAGGATTTGAATGAGTTGGTTCCATTCATCGACTGGTCACCATTTTTCAGAAGTTGGGATCTTCACGGGAAATATCCGAATATTTTTGATGATGAGGTTGTCGGTACTCAGGCGAGAGAACTGTTTAAAGATGCCCAGGTTATTTTAAAAAGAATTTTAGACGAAAAATCACTCACTGCAAAAGCAGTTTTTGGAATTTTTAAAGCCAACTCAACGGAATGTGATGATATCCTCATTTTTGATGAAAACAATCAGCAACAGGCAAAATTTATCACCTTAAGACAACAATTGCAAAAATCGAAAGGCAAAGAATATTTGGCGTTAAGTGATTTTATTGCTCCTCAACGTTCAGGGAAAACCGATTATGTAGGTGCTTTTTGTGTGACGACAGGTTTCGGGACCGATGAATTATCAGAAGAATACGAAAAAGCAAATGATGATTACAACGCAATTATGGTGAAAGCGCTTGCCGACCGTTTTGCAGAAGCGTACGCCGAATTTTTACATAAAAAAGTCCGAACCGAATATTGGGGATATGCCAATCAGGAAAACTTAAGCAATGAAGATTTAATTGCCGAAAAATATAAAGGGATCCGTCCCGCTCCGGGTTATCCGGCGTGTCCCGACCATTTGGAAAAACATGCGATTTGGAATCTTTTACATGTAGAAGAAAATATCGGGGTCTATCTCACGGAAAGTTTAGCGATGTTCCCGACGGCCTCAGTTTCAGGATATTATTTCGGAAGTCCGCACGCCAAATATTTTGGATTGGGAAAGATTGCAGAAGATCAGTTGAAAGAATATTCAAAAAGAAAAGAAATCCCTTTACAGGAAGCCAGAAAATGGCTGTCGCCTAATTTAGCAGATTAATAAAATAGTGTATGGTTTATAGATATTTATAGACAATACTAAACCAATAAGAACTATTAACAATCAACAAAAACATATAATGAAAATCACAGACCATATAAAAAATGCAAACGGAAAAACTTTATTCTCCCTCGAAGTGGTTCCGCCACAAAAAGGAATCGGAATTGAAGATTTATACAAAAATATAGACCCGCTGATGGAATTTAAACCCCCATTTATCGATGTGACGACATCACGGGAAGAATATATTTATATTGATAAAGGAAATGGATTGATGGAACGAAGAATCACCAGAATGCGCCCCGGAACATTAGGGATTTGTGCAGCCATTCAGCATAAATACAATGTAGACACGGTTCCGCATTTGCTTTGCGGAGGATTTACCAAAGAAGAAACAGAATATCTTCTGGTAGACTGTATGTATCTTGGAATCGACAACATTATGGCATTGCGTGGCGATGCGATGAAAGGGCTGCAATATTTTGAAGCCACTCCGGGAGGCCATTCAAGCGCAATGGATTTGGTGCATCAGATCAATAATCTGGGCCGTGGAAAATATCTTCATGATGAAGACCAGATTTGTGATGAATTGAATAAATTCTGCATCGGAGTTGCCGGTTATCCCGAAAAGCATATGGAAGCGCCTTCTATGAATTATGATTTAAAATGGCTGAAACAGAAAGTAGATGCAGGTGCTGATTACATTGTCACGCAGATGTTTTTTGATAACAAAAAATTTATTGAATTTGTAGAGAAAGCCCGTGAAATGGGAATCACAGTTCCTATTATTCCGGGAATTAAACCTATTGCCACTAAAAAGCATCTGAAACTTTTACCGCAGGTCTTTAAAATAGATTTGCCGGAAGATTTAATTAATGAGGTAGAAAATGCAAAAAATAATGAAGCCGTAAAACAAATTGGAGTAGAATGGGCTATTCATCAATGCAGAGAGCTGATTGATTTCGGTGTTCCTGTGTTACATTTTTACTCAATGGGGAAAAGCGATAACATCAAAAAAATCGCCGGAGCACTTTTCTGAAGATGATATAAAAGCCTTGTGTCAAACAAGGCTTTATCTTTACATTGAAATCTGGTACTGTACCAACCGGTCAAAAACACTTTTTGTAGTTGGTTTTGAAGAGTCGGTATTGAAGATAAACATACCACTTTCAATGTTGAAGTAATATTTTTTATTTCCGTCATCTACTGAAAACCATTTTAAAAGGCCATTTACAATATTCACATCTTCCCATTTTATGGAGCTTTCATCTAAGGAAAAAACATAAGGATTCTGGTGCAGTGTATCTACAAAATGAATTTTGCGATCTTCCACATAGATGATCCCGCTTCCCTGAAAAGCTTTAACCTTTAAAAATTGATTTTGCGTATTTCCCATATTGTATCTTACAAAAGCATAGTATTCGGGAGTTTCGATTGTTACAAGTAAAGCAGTCTGTTTCTTTTTTCGGCTTCGGGCGGCAAAATAGGCAATAATTAAAATGATTGCAGGGATCGAAAATATTAAAAGGACAAAAAAGATAATAAGAATAAAGAATGAGTTCATATAATATTTTTTTGGTTTATAGATTAGGATGCCGCACAAAAGGTTTATTTCTGTCAAATAAATATCTGTACGTGGTGAATTTTCTTGTTAGCTCTGTGTCCAAATGCTTTGCCAAACCGAGCATTTTAGGATTAAAGTCTCCAATCCATTGCATTTCAAAGTCTTCAAATTTTGTAGCTTTTTGAAAATGATTAGCTGCTTCCACGATTAAATATCCTTCTATGCCTTTGTTTTGCCACTCCGGAACGACTCCGAAAATCAAACCCACAAATTTTGTATTGTGTTTAAAAGTCTTATAGCATAAAAATTTTAATTTTTCCCATAAACCGAATTTTCCATTGAGATATTTAAACCATTGGTTAAGATCGGGGATATTGATCCACATCGCAATAGGTTTTTCATTTTCGTAAGCAAACCATGCAATATGCTCATTCATCACAGGTTTCATCATTTTAAACATTTTTTTGATCTGATTGCAGCTCATCACTTTCCCTTCACCATGACTTTCCCATGAGATATTATATACTTTTTCAAAATCTTCGGCAAATTTATTCAGCTTGTTTTTGGTAATTCGCTGCGCCGAAATAACCGGGTTTCGACTGTGTTTCTGATGCATCAGATTAAAAATCTTTGAAACCGGCGCATGCGCTTTTCTGCTGAAGCACAATTGATTAAAATACTCCTGAAACCCGTAATTTTCAAATAATGCTTTGTAGTAATATGGATTGTAATTCATTGCATAAAGCGGTGAGGCATTACTTTCTACAAGAAGGCCCCAAAATTTATCGCGCTCCCCGAAATTAATTGGGCCGTCCATCGCTTCCATACCTTTTTGTTGGAGCCAGTTTTTTGCGAAATCGAAAATTTCATTGGCTGTTTTCTGATCATTGATACAGTCAAAAAAACCTATTCCGCCTGTTGGCTGATCTTGAATATATCTACGATTAACAAATACCGCTACTTTTCCTACCGTTTCTTTTTGATCGTTTTTAAATAAATACCGGGCGCATTCACCATCCTGGAAAAATCTGTTTTTCCTTTCATCAAAAACAGATTCAATATCCTGATCCAGCGGACGGATATAGTCTTTATCATCTTTGTAAAGTCTTGCAGGAAATTCTAAAAACTCCTTTTTTTGTATTTCATTTTGTACTTCTTCAGCAATAATCATATTCTTAGGATAAATGAGGTTGAAAGGTAAATCAATTAAATTAAAAATATAAGAATTAATTTTATCCGTATTTTTGTTGCAAAATAAATAAAAATGGTTGATTTTACCGATAACGATGATGATATTTTCACGGGTACAGAACATACGCCGATCCGCGAAGATGCTTTTGAGAAATCGCCACAGGAAAAAATAGAAAAAATAACAGCGCTTTTTGGAGAAATTATGGAAACTTTAGGGCTTGATATGACAGATGATTCCCTTAAAGATTCCCCAAAACGGGTTGCAAAAATGTATGTGAATGAAATTTTCGGAGGCCTTCTTCCGGAAAACAAACCCGGGATTTCCACTTTTTCAAATAAATATAAATACCGTCAGATGCTGGTGGAAAAAGATATCACGGTATACTCTTTCTGCGAGCATCATTTTCTGCCGATTATCGGAAGAGCTCATGTTGCATATATCTCAAACGGAGATGTAATCGGCCTGTCAAAGATCAACAGGATTGTAGATTATTATGCTAAAAGGCCGCAGGTACAGGAGAGATTGACGATGCAAATCGTGAATGCGCTGAAAGAAGCTCTGGGAACAAAAGATGTAGCCTGCATTATTGATGCGAAACACCTTTGTGTAAATTGCAGAGGGATAAAAGATACAGCAAGCTCAACCATTACTGCAGAATTAAGCGGAATTTTTAGAACCAATCCCATCACAAGACAAGAATTTCTGCACTATGTAGGAAGCCATGCAAAATTAGATTAAAAAACAGAAAGAACATTTACAAATGGAGATTCTGCTAATCATAATTAATCATTAATAAAATCCCTTCCTTGCTAGTATTCGTTGCTGACATTGAAGGGATCTTACTTTTACTAATGACAAGCTATTGCCTTATTTAGACTGGTCTTGTAATGCCTTTTCTATCTTTTTTGTAGGAAGCAGTAAAATGATGACTACTCCTGTATACAGTATCAAACTTATGGTTGTATTATATTCTGCCAATGCAATTCCTGCTATTTCCATTGTAAAGGTAGCAATATGCTTTGCCGGAGAGCGGATAGCCAGATGAAGAAGGCCGTCGACTTCCTGAATGCTGCGTAATGATAAGAACAATAATGTAAATGTTAAAGTGCATAAAAACATCAGGACTCCGTAAAGCATAACAGGCTTAGAACCAAAATGATGTAGGCTCATCCACCCCGCAGCAAAAGGGATAAAGGAAAGCCAGAGTAAAAAAGCAAGATTAGCCCAAAGTGCCCAGAAACTTACCTTGCTTACAGACTGCATCAGGTGATGCTGTACACTCCAGAAGGCTCCTACATAAATAAAACTGAGGGTGTAACTTAGGTATTTAGGCCATAGCGCAATCAGATCTTTCCAGGTTGAACCTTCAGGGGGGGTTTATATCCAATACCATAATGGTAATGATGATAGCCAAAACCCCATCACTAAATGCTTCTAATCTGCTTTTTGTCATATTCAGTTTTTAGAATGTCTGTTCATTTTATTTGCAGTATCGTATGTCTTCATTAACAATTTTTATTATGAAGTATCAGAATAATATTGTTTTTTGTTGTACAATGTTTTTATTTTTAGATGATTAGTTTTTGCCAAGTTTGTCGCCCACTGCTTTTTTAGATCCGCTCAGCATTTGCTGCATTTCTTTTACCTGTGCTGCCAATTGTGCGTAAGCATCAGCATTGGCCTTTACATCAGCAGCAGTGGCTGCGAGCTTTGCATTTTCCGCTTTTAGCGTTTCAATCTCAGCCTGCTGCTCTTGAATGGCTTTTACCAACAGCGGCGTGATGCGGCCATAATCCACCATCCATGGTGCTGAATTTTCATCGTCGCCACCGGGATTTACCGCAATAGGAAATACTTTATACAGCTGCTGCGCAATAAAGCCTGCTTGGTCTTTGTAACCGGTCTTTTTAAATGTATAATCGCTTACCTGTATCTTCATCAAATCGCTAAGGCCAAGGACTGTAGGGCGGATGTCTGTTTTCAACCGTATGTCGGAAGTAGTAGCATACGTAACCCCGGTAGCTGAGCGAATAACAGAACCTACAATGCTGGTGCCGTCATAAAAACGAGCATAAGGCGTATTTACGGGTGCAGCATCTCTTTGCAGATTGAGGTTACATCCGGCACCGGTCATATAGCTGCTGATGCGGCCATCACTTTGCAGCCAGCTATGGCTTATAGTGGCAGTGGTAGAACCTGAATTGATAGGTGCAATAGCAGCAGCCGAAGCATAGGTGGTAATATCGCCCACTACCGAAAGCTTTGAACTTGGGTCAACAGTATTGATGCCCACAGCGCCTTGCTCATTTATATATATACGGTTGGCGCCGGATGTTTGAAACAACATATCGCTGAGGTTATTAGTTCCGGTACCTTGATAGGTGCTTTGGATGCGTGCAGTACTTGCTACGGTGCCGTTGATGCGTGCCTGCCATAATATTCCGCCCAAATTATCACCGTTTCCAACATTGGATGGTGTAGCTACAGAACCGCCATTGTTTTCCATTACCAAAAAAGGTGAGGCTGCGTTATAGGACTGAATACGAATGTCATCGTCATTGCCTGCTGCGCCAACTACAGTAAGATGGCTTTGCGGGGTTGTAGTACCCACGCCTATATAGCCATTGTCATCAATGAACATATCTGGTATGCCGCCACCACTGGTAAGGAAGCTCATGGTACTTAGGTTGGTAATACCATTACCTGTATAAATGCTTTGAATTTGTGAAGTGAGGGCTTGTACGCCGTTGATATGACCCCTCATTTGCCAACTACCAACAAGTGAGTTTGTAAGAAGATTTGCAGGAGCAGTTGCATTGTTTCCACCGGAGTACATAATTAAGCCAGGAGATGTGCCCGTTCCAAATGAACGAATACCAATATCATCGGTACCGCCACCACCTAAGTTATCACTCTCTATAGTGAGACGGGTGTTAGGTGTGTCGGTGCTTATCCCAACCCAGCCTGTACCAGCTTTTACAGTGACCCGGTCCAGAGAATTGGTGCGCAGTGCAAAATCGGTGTTAGAATTAGAGCCAATAAAAGTTTGGGCTGCCTGACTGGTTTGGTCTCTCACCCCAAAAGTAAGGAAATTGCTATCGCCCACAATGGATTGCTGCATATAGCTGCCCGGCGTCAGCGTAGATTCTAAGCGTATGCCGTCAGTGGTGGGCGGTGCAACCACCCGCAATGTGGGGTTGTTCGAAAGGGCGCCATTGGAGGTATTCGCACCAATAGCTACTCGACCAATCTGGTAAATGTTCTGCGTATTAGCTGTAGCGGGAGCAAGCGTAGCCTGGTTATTCCAAGGTTCAACGTTTTGGCCATTCCCCACTACCGCCACTTCCCACTGTGCTGTGGTTGTACTTATAATGGTATTTCCTGTTGCTACGATGCGGGCATACTCGCCTGTAGCAAGCGTAATGCTTGTTACACTGTTTCCGCTTTGGTTGTCGAACCGTTCTGTTCCGCTTGCCTGGATGGTTACCGTGCCTGCACCTGTATTTTTAATGTTATAATCTCTTCCTTGTATGGATGGGCTCGCCGTAGCCACTACTGGTAAAGTAATGGTCGCAGCGGTTGCATTTTCTACCGCGAGATAATAATCGGTAGCAGTCATGGTATAGTTAGCCGTTACTTTTTTGTAAGTTGCTGCAAAAGATCCGTTTAAGGTAAGTGTGCTTCCCGGAGTAGAGGTATTGATACCTACATTGCCGGTTTGCGCATATGTGTAAAGTGAAGTACACATTGCTATGAGTAATAATTTTTTTTTCATGTCAAATATATTTAAGAGTTATAAATCTATATTGTTTTGTTAGCAAGAAAGCTCAGTGTAAATAGATCAATTCTTAATATTGTTAAACATTCTAAAAAAGCACTTGTCTATTGATCTACTTTGATATGGTTGAGTGAAAAACGCCCTATCAGAAGAAATATTTCTTTATTACATTCTTCGGAATACTCAATTAATTCCTTGAAATAATCCACCATGCGGTACCGTCGCTTTGTACAGTGATGGCTTTGCCCTCTGCTGTGTTTGTAAGTATAAATGAACCTGCAGCTGCACCATTACCTGCATCTTTAAATGTTCCGGTAATCGTGCGCGATGTAGCAGAATTATTAACCAGATAATAAATACGTCGGGTATTGGTTGCACTAGGTGCAGGTAAGCTTATATTACCTCCTACCAGAACAGTATAATCATTGTCTGCAACGGTGCCTGTAGTAAGGGTCCGAATATTAGCCGAAAATGAGCCAACAACATCAACAGTGGCAGTTGGAGTAGCTGTGCCTATGCCTAAATTTCCAGCTTCGGTAAGTGTCGCTCTTTTTATCATTGTAGCAGAATTTACTGGTGTAGTCCACCATTGTAATTCGGTGCCTAATTCTCCAGTGCCTTGGTTTTCAGATGCCTGTGCTCTGAAACTTGCCGATGGAGTATAGGTGGTTCCATCGTAAGGAGAGAAGTTGACAGCACCCAAAGCATCACCAAATCCAGAACCTGTGGGTACAGCCTCGGTACCACGACCTCTGCGGAAATTTAAGATCTGGGAGTTTATGTTGTTAGCATTGTAATCTATAGCTATACCGTTGCTAGCAGCAGATGCACGTACAACAAGATTGTTATTAGGACTGGTGGTATTGATTCCGGCAAAGCCATTTTCATCAATACGCATTCTTTCATTACTTGTGAGATTATTAAGTGCAGTTGTATGGAATGTCAGCTTACTTCCACTATTGGTCGCGCTTTGATTTCCTGCTGCTATACCCCGTACTTCAGATCCGCCGCTAAGATTTCCAAAATCAGTTCCGTTAGCACCCTGAAATACAATTCTGCCGGTTCCTTCACCGTCCGGAACAAAAGTGTTGGTTCCTAGTGTTGTATTATTGCTTTTTCGAAGAAAAAGTGTACTGAAGTTTCCTGCACCTGTAGTATATCGGTCAAAAGAAGCAGGATTAGCAGTGGTGGTGAGATTAAACTTCGTATTGCCGCTGAGACCAACGGGTACTGTTGCTGTCCCTACATATACATTGCCCATCTGATAGATATTCTGCGTATTATTAGTTGCTGCAGTTCCTGTTGCTACGTTATTCCATGGTTCTACATTTTGGCCGCTTCCTACCACCGCTACCTCCCATTGTGCAGTAGTAGTGCTGATTGCAGCAATACCGGTGGAGATGAGGTGCACATATTCTCCGCTTGCCAATGTAATACTGGTGATACTGCTTCCGCTCTGATTGTCAAAGCGTTCCGTGCCGTTTGCAACAATGGTAACCGTACCTGAGCCTGTATTTTTAATGTGATAATCCCTACCTTGAATAGTTGGATTAGCGGTTGCTACCACAGGTAAAGTAATAGTGGTGTTGGCTGCATTTTCCACCGTAAGATAATAGTCTGTAGAAGTCATGGTATAATTAGCCGTTACTTTTTTATAAGTTGCGGCAAAAGATCCGTTCAAGGTAAGGGTGCTTCCGGGAGTAAAGGTATTGATACCTACGTTGCCTGTTTGTGCGTAAATAGTATACGAAGCACATAGTGCCAGTAAAAATAAATTTCTTTTCATCTGATTGTATTTTAGGGAATTAATATATCAATATTGTGCTATCAATTACAAATTTATAATAAAATATTTAATTATATACATAAATAGTAAAATAAATTTACACTAAATAGCTTGTATATATATATTTAGATAAAAATAATAGTTTCTGTATTCGATGATTTGTTTTTAATTGATATGATTTTTTATATTGTATTTATTAACAAAATGTAATCATTTATATAATTTTTTACAATTATGATTTATAATTAAAATTTATTGAATTAATGATATTGAAAAAACAATATGAATATTTTATCGGCATCATAATTAGATTATTTATCAATATAAATTTATTTGCTATTGTTGAAAATGAGCGTAGATAATACGTTATAACCCTCATTTTAGAGTCTGTTTTTTGTGTATCATAGAGTAATTTGTATATTTACTCAAATTTAAAATGCTACAGTAGATATCGCTTATCGTTATGATCAATTATATTGTACATCTTTCGATTTTAAAATTGCAGAATGATACTGAATTAGATTTTTAAACGAAATAAAAATGCAATTAAAAATATACAACTCGCTTACCGCGGAAAAAGAAATATTTAAACCAATCTTAGAAGGAAATGTAGGGATGTACGTTTGCGGACCCACCGTTTACAGCAATGTTCACCTAGGAAATGTCCGTACATTTCTTTCTTTTGATTTTATTTACAGGAGCCTGATGCATTTGGGGTACAAAGTGCGGTATGTAAGAAATATTACCGATGCAGGTCACCTTACCGACGATGGAGATGTTAATAACGACAGATTTGTAAAGCAGACCCGCCTCGAGAAACTGGAACCCATGGAAATTGTACAGAAATACACGGTAGATTTTCATAAAGTTCTGGATATGTTTAATTTTTTACCTCCCAATATCGAGCCTACTGCAACCGGACATATTGTGGAGCAGATCGAGCTCACCCAGAAGTTGGTAGAGAAAGGTTTCGCATATGAAAGCAACGGATCTGTGTATTTCGACGTTCTGGAATATAATAGAAGAGGTTTACAGTATGGTGAGCTTTCAAAAAGAAATATTGACGAGCTTTTTGCCAATACCCGAGATCTGGACGGACAGGGAGAAAAGAAAAATGCCCCTGATTTTGCCCTCTGGAAAAAAGCGTCACCGGCACATATCATGAGATGGAATTCCCCGTGGGGAGAAGGATTTCCCGGATGGCATCTGGAATGTACCGCAATGAGCACCAAATATTTAGGTGAAAAGTTTGATATTCATGGTGGCGGAATGGATCTGAAATTCCCGCATCATGAATGTGAAATTGCCCAAGGAAAAGCCTGCAATGATGTGGCGCCTGTCAATTACTGGATGCATGCAAATATGCTCACGATGAATTCCCAACGTATGAGTAAATCTACAGGTAATTATATTTTGCCGATGCAGCTTGTTTCGGGAGAAAATGATTTTTTCGAAAAGGCATTTCATCCCTCTATTGTGCGTTTTTGCTTTTTACAGGCGCATTACAGAAGCGTATTAGACATTTCTAATGATGCGATGATGGCCAGTGAAAAAGGTTTTATCAGGCTTATGGAAGCTTTAAAAGTAATCAATAATTATAAACCTGAAGAAAACGTAATACAAAATAAAGACTCTGCTTTCAATCTTACAGAATGGAAAAATAAAGCATACGACGCATTAACAGACGATTTTAATTCGCCAGTTCTTATTGCACATCTTTTCGAAGCCGTAAAATTTATCTTTGCCTTAAATGATCACAAAGAAAATATTTCCAATGAAGATCTGGAAGATTTAAAAAATATCTTGAATGCTTTGGTTTTTGATGTTTTAGGATTGAAGCCTGTTGAAGAAAACAATAATGAGAAATTAGACCAAACGCTACAGGTTTTAATTGAATTAAGAAATCAGGCAAGAAAATCGAAAAACTTTGACCTTTCAGACCAGATCAGAGACAAGCTTTTAGCCGAAGGAATAGAATTGAAAGACGGGCGCGACGGTACGACCTACGTGCTGAATTAAAAAAAATTCAAAATAATTTTATATAGACTCCTGCATTTTTTGCAGGAGTTTTTTATGCATCATTCCCATCAAGAAATGTGTAATGAATCTATTCTGAAAGAAATTTTCCTTCTTCAGAATGACAAAATTCCGCACATCTAAAATTCTTAAAAACCTTAAAAATTTTTCAGTAATCAATTCAAAAATTGTTTAACTTAGTCATAGTAAAACAATTACAAATCTAAATTTAATACTATGAAAAAACATTTATTCCCTATTATTTTATTATTGGTTGGAAATACCATCAGTGCGCAGCAGGATTTTTTTGCCCTTGCCGGAAAAGATTCTCCAAGAATCGAGTTCAGCGATTTTAGAGCTATGAATTCTGACGGCACTTCCGGAGAAAAGATTTTCACGGTTGATTCTCAGGCAAAGGTATTTTCCCAGACGAGAAATTCATCAGTATCCGAAGACAAAGCTGCGTACAACAATTCTCAGGCAACAAATCTGGCAACACTCGCATACGATTCATCAAACAATAATCTTGTCTACATGCCCATGTTTTCATCCAATATTTATGTTCTGAATCAAAAGACACACGACATTACTCTGGTAGAAAACAATGTTACAAGAGTTACGTCGTGCGATATCAATTCTCATATGACGAGAATGGCTTCCGGATATGACGGAAACATCTATGCGATTAACAATTCAGGAACGCAATTTATCAGGATCAGCAAAAAAAACAATCAATATACCGTTGATGACTTAGGGATTATTCAGGACGATGCGCTGAATGGTAAAAACTCCTTTACCTCAATAGAAACAGGTTTCGGGGGTGATATGGTTGCCGACGCCCAAAATAATTTTTATGTATTTTCCACTTCAGGAAATGTATTTAAAGTATCAACCAAAGAATTGCAGGCAAAATTTATTGGTAAAATTTCGGGGCTTCCTGAAAACTATTCTGTGAACGGCGCCGCGGTAAATGCTAAAGGCAAAGTGATCATCGCCAGTGCAAAAGGAGCGGCTTTATATGAATTAAATTTGGAAGATTTACAGGCAAAACCTCTTCCGGGAGATCAGAATATGCATATTTATGATTTGGCAAGCAAATATTTCATCAATGATAAAAATGCTTCTGCGAATGTATTTGCCAATCTGGATATTTACCCTACAAAAGTAGACGAGCAGTTGATCAACATCAGCATCAACGACAAATCTGTAAAAGGAAATCTGAAGCTTACTGTTTTTGACATTTCAGGCAAAAATGTAATGAATCAGAATCTATCGGTGAAAAACGGAAATCTGCAGCAACAGGTATATCTTAAAAATCTGGTAAGCGGAGCTTATATCGTTACGATTGCCGAAGAATCGGGAAAAAATCTGCTGACTAAAAAAATTCTTGTAACAAAATAAAAAATTCTGAATTATTTTCTTCAAAAACCTTTCACTGATCTTTAGTGAGGGGTTTTTTAATGAATATTCATTTTCTCACCATTTGTTTTTCAATTTTAAAACTGTATTTTTATCAAAAATATGTATAGATGAAATTATATTTTAATGTAGGCTACCACACAAAAGCCGGTGAAAATCTGCAGTTGCAGATCTGTGAAGATGATGTTCCCACTAAGATTCATAATATGTTTTACACCGATGAAGGCTGGAAGTGTGAAGTAGATTATTTCTCAAAATCAATATCCTACCAATACCGGCTTGTAGATGATAAAGGCAAAATTCTACGGGAAGAATTTGTGTCCCACCACCTGAATTTCCCTCATAATTATAAAGAATTCCTCATTTTTGATGAATGGAATAATAAAAATTTCCCGGAGAATTATCTCAATAATAAAATTCTGTATAATAAGCTGAACACATTTTCTGCTAAAAAATTATCAGTTTTAAAAAAGCATACCCATTTATTCAGAATAGAAGCCCCTATTTATAACCCTGACTGGGAAATTGTACTGTTCGGAAGTACAGAATCCTTAGGAAACTGGGATTATAATAAGGTAATTTATTTAACCCAGACCAATTTTGGAATATGGGAAACGTCAGTTGAAATTCCTGAAAATCAGTTGATTTACTATAAATATGCTATTTACGATAAAAAAGATGGCAGAGTAATAGATGTAGAAACGGGCGATAACAGATCTGCAGTCCCAAACCTTCAGAAAGATGTTTTACAGATCGTTGCCAATCATTATTTTAAATTCAGATCGTATCAAATGTACCATGCAGCGGGAGTTGCCGTTCCGGTTTTCTCTTTGAGAAGCGAGGAAGGTTTTGGTGTTGGAGAATTTTCTGATCTTAAAAAGCTCGCAGACTGGGCCAGAGAAACCTCTTTGGGAATTATTCAGATTCTTCCGATCAATGACACCACTGCAAATTATTCGTGGACAGACTCTTATCCTTATGCAGCAGTTTCGGTTTACGCATTGCATCCACAGTACATTTCGCTTGAACGGCTTGAATTCAGCCTGCCTGAAGAACTTTTGGCAGAATATAATACTGAAAAAGCAGAACTCAATGCATTGGAATTGATCGATTACGAAAAAATGATTTCCTCAAAATGGAAATATCTGAAAGCCATATTCAATATAGAAAAAGATAAAATTTATAAAAACAGAAATTTTAAAAAGTTTATCAATGATAATGAAAACTGGCTCATCCCATATTCTGCATTCTGCGTATTGAGGGATAAATATAAAACGCCAAATTTCAACGACTGGAAAACGCATAAAAAATATATTGCAGGCAAAATTTCTCCTTTCTTTTCAGGGAAAAACAAAGATTATGATGCCTCAATGCTTCATGCATGGGTTCAGTATCAGTTGCATCTTCAGTTAAAAGAGGCCATTGATTATATGCACGGTTTGGGAGTTTCGATAAAAGGTGATCTGCCGATCGGTATTTACAGATATTCTGTAGAAGCCTGGACAGAGCCGGAACTCTTCGGGATGGATTTTCAGGCAGGAGCACCACCGGATCAGTTTACAGAACTGGGGCAGAACTGGGAATTTCCTACCTACAATTGGGAGGCCATGAAAGCAGACCATTATCAATGGTGGAAAAACAGATTCAAAGCATTAGAGCAGTATTTTGATGCCATGAGAATTGATCATATTCTTGGTTTTTTCAGAATCTGGAGAATGCCGGTTTCTGCCACTCAGGGGATTTTAGGATATTTCTATCCGGCGGTACCTGTAGTTTTAGAAGAATTTAAAGCGAGAAATATTCCGTTCAGCTTTGACCGGTACTGTAAGCCATTCATCAATGATCTTATCCTCTGGAATTATTTCGGACATGATGCCGATAAAGCACTCGAATTTATCAATAATAATTTTGACGGAACGTACACTTTCAAAGAAGAATTTGATACCCAGAGAAAATTGGCAGACCATTTTAAGAAAAAGCCTTTAGGCAATATAGAAGAAAAACTCATTTCGCTTTGTGCCAACGTACTCTTTTTACCGGAAAAAAAGAACAATGAAACGGTATATCATCCAAGATTCAATGTGTTTAAGACAGATTCTTACAAACATTTATCAGATTGGGAGAAAAAAGCGATTTACGAGTTATATCATGATTATTTCTTTAAAAGACAGGATCATCTCTGGCGTCAGAAAGCAATGGAAAAGCTTCCGGTGATCTTGAATTCTACCAAAATGCTGATCTGCGGTGAAGATTTAGGCCTGGTTCCGGACTGCGTCCCAAGTGTTATGGATGAATTGGCGATTATTGCTCTGAAAGTTCAGCGGATGCCCTCAGAAAATATTCCGTTTTACAATCCTAAAAATGCGGCATATCTTAATGTAGTAACGGCTTCTTCCCATGACAGCTCTACACTGAGACAATGGTGGAAAGAAGATCATACTTTAATTCAAAAATATTATAATCATCAGCTCACGCAATATGGAAATGCTCCTCAGGACTTAAATCCCTTTTTAGCTGAAATCATTATGAAGCAGCATCTGTATAATGATGCTATGCTTGCTGTTTTTCCGTTGCAGGAATTCCTTTCAACAGATGAAAATCTCGCTAACCCCAATGTTGAAAATGAAAGAATTAACAATCCCGCAGTATTTCCCCACTATTGGCGGTACAGAATGCATCTAAATATCGAAAATTTAATGGAAAATACATCATTTAACCACAAAATTTCGGATTGGATAAAAGATAGCGGCAGAAATTAGAAAAATTATTGATTTGATTATCAATTCATTAAAATATTTAAAGAAGAAGTTTGATCTTAGGATTTAACTTCTTTTTTGTATTGGTATCAAAAAGATAAGAATGAGAGTTCTGCTATATTAAACAAGTAATGATTATAGAAATGAAAAAAATACTTTTGGGATTTGCTTTAAGCATGACGGTTTTTTCGTTTGCACAGCAATATCCAAACAATAACGGGTACGGAAACAACGGATACGGAAATAATAATGGGTACGGAAATAATGACGGCTATTATTCTGATCAGGATGATCAAAATTATTTTCCGGATGACTACTATTATGATTATCCTCAGGATTATTACCCATCAGAATATTATCAGAGTTATTACAACGATTATAGAAACAGTGTCGTAAATATCAACTGGAACGGCTTCTTTTCGCAATACAGGCTCAACCGTTGGCAAATAGATCAGATTCTGTACCTGAATAACCTGTACTCCAGCTTTTCTTCCTGGAACAGCTTTTACAGATACAATCCAGATAGATGGTATTATGACAGGTTTTACGCGATGGAAAGAATTTTAGGACCGAGATTATTTGTTGTTTTTCAGAATAATTATTATCAGGGATACAGCCCGGTTGTATATTTCCAGAACTACAGAAGATCCTATTATACTCCGAGATTCAGGGTAATGCCTCGATACAGAAATGTGAATATCAATATTTACAGAGTAGACAGAAGCAGATTCCGCGGACAGGATAATCCAACGTTGAGAGTGGTAAGATCTTCGGGATTCAGAAATAATAACGGGGATTCATATGGAGGAGGTTTCAGAAATTCTGATCATGGAGTAAGAAATAATTCCGGAGGTTTCAGATCTCAAAACAGCGGAACAAGAGATACAGCTCCCAGAGCAGAAAATAATAATGGTACTCGTGGAAACGGTGGATTCAGACAAGACAGTGGCAACAGAGATTCTGCTCCAAGAACAGAAAATAGCGGAACCCGTGGAAACGGAGGTTTCAGATCAAGCCCAAGAACCGAAAGTTCAGCACCAAGAATTCAGAACAGTACGCCGAGACAAAACGAAAGTGGTGGAAGAAGTTCCGGTGGATTCAGAAACGGATTAGTAAAAAATTAGATTTCATATATTATTTTGAGTGGTGTGAGAGCAGGTTTTTAATCTGCTCTCTTTTTTTTATTTATTTCAATAAAATTTAATTATTAATGATATAATTTAACTTTTTTTATGATTTTAATTTTTAACTTTCATTAAAAATCAATATCAAAGAGATATAACAAACCAATTAATTATTTAAAAAATGAAAAAATTAGTATTAGCGGCGGCATTTATCGGTATGGGAAGTTTTGCAATGGCACAACAATTACCTCCGCAAGACAGAAAAGTAAACAGAGAAGAGATGAAGCAGAAAATGCAGGAAAAGCAGCAGGAGAGAATGGCAGAAATGCAGAAAGAACTGAATCTTTCTCAGTCTCAAATGGCTCAGATTAAAGCGATGCATGAGAGAAGACAATCTGAAATGAAGCAGAACTTCGAAAAAAATAAGGAACAGAGACAGGCTAAAATGCAGGAAATGAAAGCCAAGAGACAGGAAATGGATAATGATATGAAGAAAATTTTATCCCCTGAACAATACGATAAATGGCAGGCCGGTAAAAAAGCTAAAATGGAACAAAGAAAAGCAATGATGAAGGATAAAAGAGCAAAAGGAGAAAGAAAAATGATGAAGACGGCTCCGTCATCCCAAGTCAATTGATAGTTTATAGTTTTGATTTTTTAATGTGAGAGGGTGGAAGCAATTCCATCCTTTTTTATATTAAATTGTATTAATTTTTTTGAATTGGATGGTAATTTCTGTACTTTTGAAAATAATCTTTTTATTATGGTAAGCGAAAAAATTGCAACATTAATTAATGAACAAATAGCAAACGAACAGTATGCTGCACAATATTATCTTTCAATGTCTGCATGGTTTTCTGCGAAAGATCTTGACGGAATTGCGAATTATTTCCGTGTGCAGAGCAAGGAAGAATTAATGCATGCAGATAAAATGTTTGATTATCTGAATGACGTGGGTGCAGAGATTATTATTGGAGAGATCCCTAAACCTCCTCATCTTTTTGAAAATGCGGTAGACATTTTTATAAAAGCATTAGAGCACGAGAAAAAAGTGACGAAAAGTATTTTCAATATTGTAAAAAATGCCAATGATGAAGGCGATTTTGCCACTACTTCTTTTTTACAGTGGTTTATTAATGAGCAGGTAGAAGAAGAAGCAAATGCTTCTCAATATGTTACGAAAATCAAAATGGTTTCTGATAACCCTTCTGCACTATATCTTTTTGATCAGGAACTGGCAAAAAGAGTATTTGTAGCAGATGCAAACGCATAATTTTTGAATATAGTCATGATTTCGGCGGCACCAAAGGTGCCGCCGAAATCATTTACAGATAAATCAGCTGAGTTTTAAGCACTTTCATTCCCAGGTTTTCCATTACATTTTTATAAAACTCAATTTGCCTAAGGTCTTTTTCGGTTTCCTGTCCGGTTTTAAAATCCAGAATAATATACCCGTCATTACATTTCAGAATACGGTCGGGTCTGTAGACCTTACTCTCTCCATTTTCAGAAATCATAATATCCCTTTCATTAATAACTTCCCATTTTTCATCAAAAAATTCAGAATAAGTATTGATAATTTCTTTCAGATCCTGATGGATTTCTGATTGTTCATCTAGGGTGATTTGTCCTTCCAGGGCATATCCTGTCAATACTTTTTCAATATCCTTTTCCGTATTTATTTTGGAAAGCAGCTCATGTACAAAAATTCCCGTCCTTACTTTTTGATTCCGTTCCTGATAAGTTTTCGAGGGAGTTGCGATTTTTATGGAAGTGCTTTTCTCGTGTTGATTATTCAGGGTTTTAATGTTTTTCGTCTGATACGATGAAGCTTTATATTTCATATGCTTTTTCAGCATTTCAGGATGCGTTGCATACAGATCAAAATCATCAAGATTCTCAGGGTTTTTAGACTGAAGAAAATCTAAAATTTCAAGATTATTTGACGTTTTATTTGGTTTTTGAAGATAAAAGAACAGCTGTTCAACCGGTCGTGTTGTAGCTACATATTGCAGACAGAGCCGGTCTACAAAATTTTTGTAGGAATTGACTTTGTTAAACTTCTCGATTTCAGGATCATACACTTCAAGATTTTTATTAAACTGATTGATATTCACCGATTTTAAAGCTTCATCACCATCCGTCTCGAACCAGTTGTTGAATTGACTGTCAGAATTTTTGTTTTCCAGCGGAATAAAAACGATTGGAAACTCCAATCCTTTTGCTTTATGAATGGTCATGATCTGAATCGCGTCAATGTTTTCAGAAGCCTGAATGGTATATTTTGAAGCTTCCTCGTCCCAGTATTTTAAAAATTCTTTCGTACTTGCACCTGCATTCTGGGTAAAATTAAACAGCATTTCCAGAAAATTTAAAAGGAAATCGGTTTCTTTTCCTTCCGATGCAAATTCATTGATGTAATATTCAACAAAATTATACAGGTTAAACTTTGGAAAATGATCCTGTTTAAGCTTTACATTATACCGTAACTGAAGAAATTCCTGTATCTCTTCATGAGTACTGAAAGCCAGAATGGTTTTCATCTCCAGAGTGAAATCCTGCATAGCGATTTTCCCCAATCTGTTGAGGTAAAACATCAGCATAATGAGATGGGTTTTATCTTTTGGATTCGTTTCCCACCGGAGAAAGGCTATAACTGCCTGAAGCGTATCAGATAATTCTAAAGTAAGGCCCTTGTCAGAAATGGTTTTAATATTGGTTTCTTCGCCTTTATAATGTACTTTTAGATTTCCCAGCTTTTGTGAATAGCTGAAAATATCAAAATTTCCACGACAGAGAATGGTGATGTCAGAAAATCTAAAACCGTTATCCAGACATTCCTGAATATCTTTTTTCATTTTTTCGGACACATCATTATAAAAATCTTCTTTGGTGAGATTTTCAATCAGATTTACTTTTACCCGGCCTTCAATAGATGATTTTGAGCTCTGTTCGGCATCAGTCCCAAAAATATTCTGATGCTCTTCTTCCAGAACAGCAGAATGATAACGGTACAGATCATTATTAAACTGAACAATATTTTTAGCACTTCTCCAGTTGTCTTTTAAAATTAATAATTCAGCTTCTTTGGGTGATATTTCTTTTTTATTGATAATATCGAGCATCAGTTTGCTTTCACCGCCGCGAAACCTGTATATACTTTGCTTCGGATCTCCGACTAAGGTAAACGATGTATTCTCTGTAGAAACACTGTGATCCCGCAACGGGATAAAATTCTGCCATTGCAGTTGTGAAGTATCCTGAAATTCATCAAAAAAATAATGCTGAAACTGAGATCCCACTTTTTCATAAATAAAAGAAGAGGGTTCATTTTTCAGATTTTCATTGATCAGGATATTAAATTTTGAAAGTAGAACAAGATCATTGCTCTCTTCAATTTTCCTTAACTCATCCTGAATATCTTTATTGACTTTTAAAGGCAGTAAAGCAGATAATATTTTCTCCTTTTTCTGGGTTTCTATAAACAGCAAGATCAGCTGCATTCTGTTGTCTAGAAGCTGATCTAGGATTTTCAGAATTTCAGGTTCTTTATGTTTAGATTTTGTAGCAGCTCCTTTCCGGTAATTGTTGACAACAGATTCTTCCTGCGTTGTCGGGAACGGAAATGCAGGTCTTTTTTTATCATAAAATTCTAAAATCTTGGTAAAAAAACCTCCGATGCCATTTTTTCCCTGCGCAAAATCTTCAATATCAATATTTTTCGCTTTAAATATCTCAATAGAGCGTAATGCCAATTCTACCGATCGTTTTTTATTGAAAGCAATCTCTTTACGAAGTGTGTTTTTAATGTCTTCATATTTATCATCATCAAAACTTTTATTATTTTTAAGATGTTCATAATGAATGTCTTTCACGAATTCTTTGGCAGAATCATACAGGTTTTTATTCAGATTGATTCTTTCGTTATTTTCAAGGCTGTAATCTACATAATCCATAAAAGAATGTGAAATGCTGTCGTTTTCCCCGATCTGATCAAGCATTTTATCAACGGCTTCTATAAGAAAAGGCTCTGCTTCAATTTCCAGATTGAAATTTTTAGCCAAACCGAGTTCGTAAGAAAAACTTCGGACCAGTCGAGCATTAAAACGGTCAATGGTTCCGATATTTAAAGTAGAATAATTATGAAGAACGTAATCTAAAAGTTTTTTTGAGCGGTGATGAAGCTCATCAATCGTAATTCTGATTCCTTCAGTTTCTAGTGCAGCCTGAATATTTTTAAGATCTGTATTTTCAGCGAAATCTTCTTTAGTGAAATTTCCAAGCCAGGAAAGGATTCTTTCCTTCATTTCATTGGCGGCCTTATTGGTAAAAGTAAGGGCAAGAATATTCCGGATAGCGTGTTGCTGATTGGGATATCGCAGACAAATCATCAAAAGCCTCTGTACAAGTGCATACGTTTTCCCTGAACCTGCCGAGGCGTTGATTACGGTATAAGAATTCTGCATTTTTCAAAAGGATTTTAGACTGCAATTTAGCTAAAATTTAGTTCAAAAATTAACAATTGGCTTTCTGTATTTAACAGTTTTACAGGCTAAAGTTCTAAAAAATACCTTAAAACCGTTAATGGTGGTTAAACTTCTGGTTTCATGTGAAAATAACTTTAGTTTTGCTGTATAAAACTATAGTCTGTGAAATTAAAATTACTCTTTATTATTTCAGTCTTTTTCTTTCTTAAAATCAATGCCCAGAATTATATTTTCGGAAAAGTCGTTTCCGAAGAAAATATTGAAATGACGGATGTCACCGTAATCAATATCCGCACTGATGAAAGAATTTCTACCAACAGGGATGGCCATTTCATGATTTCCGGAAGAGCAGGTGATAACCTTCGTTTCATTAAAAATGGCTATGAAAGATTCAACACAATGGTGACCGCAGAAAATATAGAATCACCTTTGAATGTCAAACTGATCAGAATGGCCACTTTGATTGATGAGGTAGAAATTAAAAAAGCGCTGACCGGAGATTTGAAAGTAGATACAAAAAACTTAAATCCTCCGCGTAAAGTAGAAAAGCTGAAGAAAGATCTGGATATCTATATAGCTCAAAAATCTGATCCCAGGATTTTGGCAGCCAGGCCGGGAGAATTTGTACAGCCGAAAGGACAGGGCTTTTCCATCGGTAAAGTTAAAAACAAATGGGATGACCTGGATCTGATGAGCTATCTGCGGTCTGCTTTGGGAGAACAGTATTTCACCGATCTTAAAATTGAAAAATCCCAGATTCAGCATTTTATTTACTATGTATTTGCAGGCGGTTATGAACGGCAAAATATTCTCAAATACGGATATGTAAGCGATCCTGATCTTATGAGATTCCAACGGGCGGTTTTAGTGAGGATTTCCTCATACAGAGCACCACAAACTCAAAAATAATAGGATTTAAGTTCAATTAATGATACACAATATCATAGATTTCATCTTTCAGTTCCTGAAGGTTTTCAGGCGGGTAATTGGCTAAAAGCCATAATGATAATGGTTTTTTGCCTTCTCCGTAGCAAGGTTGTATATACATTTCATCAATACGCTGAAAACCGTTTTTCTGGTAAAATGAGAACCTTCTTTTTGCAGCTTCATTTACATTTTCATATTCTACTTCAAGAACGATTCTCGGATGATTTGCAGATAAATAATCGGTCACCTGTGAACCTAATTTCTGACCCCGAAAGGCTTCAAAAACTTCAAAATGTTCTACAAATACAGCCGTACATAATTCCCACAGAATGAGATACCCAATGTTTTGAGCATCATGCAATACCGAAATTACCTTGACCTTGGGATTTTTAAATAAAGCCATAAATTGGTTCCATTCCCTCCGTTCATCTTCGGGAAAAGTAACTGAATATGAATCGAAGATTTCCTGAACTCGGTAATCTTCCGGTGAAGTGATGTGTATAAATTCCATATTTCATTATAAATCAAAAACGCTGGGTCTTCTGGTAATAAAAATATCTTTGATCCAGAGCGTAAACGCTAAACCAAGATAAATTAAAAAGAAGAAACCTGCCGTTGCAAAGGTAGAGTAGATGAAGAAAACCCTTAATTTAGAAACGGGAATCCCCAGTTTGGCGCCCATTCTTGTAAGCACCCCAAACCATTCTCTTTCCATCTTATGGCGAATGTTGTTAAGCATCATTAAGCCTCTTTTAAAATTTTAAATCCGATACTGCAATGTAAGCAATTTTTTGCTGAACAGAAATTTTTGTAATGATAAATCAGCGCCTGGCTTTCTAATGCGTTGTGTATTTTGAGGTTTAATTTTTTCCAGTTTTCCGTGACTGAGTTTTTTTCCGGTGAGAGGCTTTTATAAAACGTAAGAATTTCATCGGTGATTTCTTCCTTCTGATATTTTTCGTACGCATACTTCAAAGGCAAAATGGTATTGAGAATAATCAGCTCAATAAAATCTTTACTCAGCATTTTGGATTGATTAACGGGAGATATTTTACCGAAATTAAAATGATCATCCCAATAAGAGGATGCCTTTACATCTTTAAAAACCGCTGTGAGTTCATCCGTGTTTTTTGCATGAATTACTTTTGAAAATAAATTCTGGTGTTGATGATAAAGATCTGCCAACTGTGAAAGACGGATCGTTGGGAAATTCGGAGGGCGCAATCTTAAAAATTTGGGGGAAATTTTCAGATCTGAAATATTAAATTTAGCTTTCAGGAAATCAAATTCTCTTTTCCACAGTTGCATTTGCTGGTCCTGAGGATTTTCCAGCCACCCGGAAATTCCGAACAATAATGCTTCCAGCTGATTTTTATTCTGACGGATTTTATAAATAATGCTGAAATCGATGATTTCTGCAATCTGCCTGAAAATCTGCGCATTGACGGTTAAACCGAACGAGTAGGCAAGGCTGTGGAATAACACTGCTTCGTAATTGTTTTTATATTTTCGCAGGCTTTCTTCCAGTTCCAGAGACTTTTCTTCCAGTTTGTTCAATACCGCTTCATCATAAAAATCAATTGGGATATTTTCAGGCTTAAAAATTTCTTCGCAGGCTATGAACGGGTTGTCTTTCAGCAAATTTTGGTACTTAACGAAAATTTTTTCGTCGATATATTCCTTCAATTCCAGAGTGGGAATATTTCTTTCCTTTAATTCAGGAATGTCTGCATCATTTTGATAAACGACATGAAGAATAATATGGTGATAGTTGGGATCCTGTGCGTGATTATGAAAAATCCAGTCTGAAGATTTTACATGAAGTTCAATATTTCCAGCAAAAATGACGTCTTTTACTTTAATTTTCGCCATCAGAAAATCCGGTCCGGCGTTGGTATTCCATTGTCCGAAATCAAGGATCTCAATCTCGTTTCCTTCAGTATCTTTAAAATTAAACTGCTTGAAAACCTTGTAATTCCAGAGGTATTGTAATAATTTTTCGTTCATGAGTTGTGTTTGTGTAACTACTAATTTATGAAATAAAAATAAAAACCGTCTTAAATATTACATTTAAAACGGCTTATTGTATGGGAACTTAAAATTATCGAGTGAGCGATTTTTCTGAGACCGATGTGAAATTCTCGATCGTCGTTTTATACATTTCTTCGTAGATCGGAAGCACATTTTTCATGTCAAATTTAATCGCCTGTTGTTCTGCCTAAATGCACATCTGTTCATCTTGGCTTATCAGGAATAATACTAATAATTTAAATGCTTTCATATTAATGGATAACTTGTATTTTATTTATTCCTTTAAATTTATAGTTGACGTTTTAATCATTTCCTCCAAATTTTCTTATCTTCTTTAACTTTTTGCTTATAAAGCTTTTGAGCAATTGAAGCTAATTCTTTACTTTCATAGTAACTTAAGCAAGTAGAAATAATAGAATTTTTACCTTTTATGGATAAAAGAAAGATAAAAAAAATAGATATTAAAAAAAAAGATATTTTTTTCATTTTAATTATGTTATAAATATAAACTGCAGGTCATTCTGCAGTTTATATTATTTTAAATTTTCACAGGAGATTTGGAAATTAGGAACTTACACATATCTTCATTTTTTTGAAGGTAACTTATTTGTAATCTAATTTCATCTTTCGAGTAAATTAAATCCATCTATTCCCAACAAATAATGTCAGTATACTCTTGTTTGAATTTAAATAAATTTGAATTTTAAATGAAATCCAAATTTAAAGACTTCTAGTAAAGCTATTTTATTTATCAAACTCAAATTCGCTAACCTTAGAATTAATACATTCATTTACAATAACCTTATAGTTTTTGTATTGATTCATTTCAAGCATTAAAAATTCATAATGAAGGCTTTCTTCATCAGTTATAAATTTATAAATCCCCTTCTCTTTATTAATAGGTATAATTGTTAATACAATTTTTTTGTTGGTGTTAGTGTTTTTATATTGAATAATTTTATTTTCTTTTTTTCTTTTTTTCTTTTTACTGAGCACACTCTATAACTTAATATTTCTGATGATTTTATTTGTAAACTAGAATCATCAATTAGATATTTTGTATTATTCATGTCATCACAAGGGATATACAGATAATATTCATTTTTATACTTATAAATACGTATCCATTTTGAATTTATTCCTAATGATTTAATTTTTTGTGTATGCTCATTTATGTTAAAATCTGAAAAATCAATTAATGTATTATAATAATTCAAATTTTTATTTTGTAAAAAATAAATTCTTTGATTTTTGTTTTTTTTTATGAAAACGGTATCTTTTGATTGAGCGTAACCAATTATGAAAAAAACTAAAAAAAAGAATGAAAAAATATATTTTAATTTATTCATATTAAATTTCCGATAATTAATATTAAAAAGATGCAGAAATCTTCTGCATCTTTTTATTGATCATCTATTTCTTTTAAAATATTTATAAAGTCTAAAAATTAAAAATATGAACAATACGAAGCAAAGTATTAAAAAACTCTGCCATATAATTAATCCAGTCCCACTATGTATTATATCTTTTTTCATAATTATAATTATTAATCTGGTGTTCCGCTGATGCTCATTGCATTTCCTGTAATATTATTATATTTTGCCTTTATGATGTAACTATCTGCGTATGTAAAATCTAAATCTCCTATTTTCACACCGATATCAAAATGTCCATTCAAATTTATTTCAACTACATGTCCATCTACATTGTGACTATACGAGTCCTGATTCCATGTTAAAAATGTTGAAATTCCTGATTTGAAAGAATTGACTTCTAATAAATCAAATTCAGTTGCATAGGTATTTGGATTTTCAAGTATTGATTTTGCATGAATATTTAAATAAACTGGAACTAATATATCAAATTTAGCTTTAAACTTGGTGATATTTGTATTATTAATAGACTCTAAACTTGAACTATCAGGTATGAAAGAATCTTTAAAACTTACAATATAGTTTTTAAATTCTTCCATATTGTTAAATGTCAACGCATTGCTATTGCTATTAGTATTGATAATAATTTTTGGACTTCCATCAGCTTTTATAAACCAATTTTGAAACTGCTCCCAAGTTGTCGTAGGATTTTCATTCAAAAAAGAAATTGCCCAATTATGAAATTGCAGATTAGCAGTATTATTGGGAATAGTATAATGAGTAAGATAGTTTTCTAACAAAGCATTATATGTTTCCGGATTTTGCTGTTCCCAGTTCTTTCCATTATTATCAAGCTGAGACCAGAAATTATCTGATCTTACTGCTCTTACATACCCTGCATCGATCGAAGGCGGAATGTTGGGATCAAAATAATATGGGCTTGGATTTTGAGGTATTGGAGTATATGCCGGAGGATTATTGGTATCGTGCACTGTTCCCGGATAAATGATAGGAAGTCCCGAAGGAGAAGTATTAAAAACAGGGTTTCCTGCACCACCGCCACAGTCATACAGCACAGTAGAATGAGTTTCTGATACACACTCACCGCACAGGTCGCACGATCCCCAACTTGGAGGGCAAGTACAATGAAATTCTGTAAAGTAAATATCGGCCATGCAGGAAGTTTTTCCTGAAACAGGGTTTTCTGTTGTTGTAATCTCACCTACAGAAGAATCATAGATGGGAATGATTCTTTCAGTTTTATTTTGAGGGTTTCTGATGATTTTAAAAAGGCTGAATTCCCATTTGGTTTTCCCTTTATAGTACAGTACATTATAAATATTTTCAGGGCTTTCAAAAATATTATAAGCACGGAACGTATAGGTTTGGTGGTTACTGAAATCAAGCTTGTTGATGTTTTCAGTATCTATATTATATGCCGCTAAGATATTTCCATTTTTATGAGCTGCTGTTTTTCTCTTTTCAGAACTCAGGTCCAGAAATGTACTGAAATCTTTTATCTGGGTTTCCGATTGAAACTGCTGGAATTTTATTTTGGAAGAATTCTTGTGAGGAATGGCAGAATCTGAAATAGAGTCAGCTTCTATTCCAGTTCTACAGCTGAATGCTAAGAATAACAATGCAATAAGCATTAAAACATTAATTTTTTTCATTATTTATGTTGTTTTAGGGGCTAAATATAAATTTTTTAATCTGACAAAGATGCGAAAATTTTTCACAGAGGCAATGCCCTGTTTTTGATGCATGATTATGTTCGGAAAAAAATTATATTTGTGCTACGCTAAAACAGATTTTCAGCCATGAATGCAACCATAGGAAAAAGAATAAGAAAATACCGCGAAGAAAAAGGGTTTTCACAGGAAGAACTTGCCGAGAAGCTGCACATCTCACGCTCACCTACCAGCGGATCGAAAACGGTGAAACCAACTCGTGGATCAACCATATCGAAAAAATCTGCGATTCGCTTGAGGTGAAAATTGACGATATTCTTAAACCGGAAGAAGGGTATGTACAAGTGAATAATAATAATGAATCGACTAACGATAATGGAAGTGGGGGTAATTCAAAACCAGACGATCAACTATCACACCTCAGATAAACTTATAGAAAGCCTTCAGGAGCATATTGCACTCCTGAAAGAAGAAAACCAGCGGTTGCGGGAAGAAAATAAGGCGCTAAAGTCTCAGAATAACTAACAATATAAAAAAAGCATCTCACGAGATGCTTTTTTTGTGTGCGGTAATGCAAAAAAGAATTAAAATAGATTCTTTTAAGCTCTCCGGAGATGCAAAAAGAGTCTTGCAAGATGCTTTTAATCATTCCATCAAAACTATTGTAAATAAAAAAGATTCTTCCAGCTATTATACAATACACAGAAGAATCTGATGGTTAATTATTTAGTCTTTGGCAGGAAAGTTTTTATTTCCCTTCTTGCTGAATCTTTGGCTGAGATCTTCATACACAGGTTTTGCGGTGGCAACCCCTTTGGAAGCGGCTTCTTTCGCCGTTCCGTAGTACAGCATGGATGCCATTAATGCTTCACTGCCTGCAAGCATAACGGTATCATCTATATCAGAAGACAATTGTTCGGTAAGATTAGAAAGCGGGCTTAGTCCCGTCACCACAGCTTCATCTTTTAGAAACTCGGCTTTATCCATATACGCAGGTGCAAATTCCGGATTGGTTTCCAGGTAACTTTTTACTTTCTGCACCGTAGCGACTGTTTTGTCACCCATCTTGAACAGCGATTTTCGCTGGTCTGCAGTAAGGGCTTTCAGGTAAGGGGCAAGTAAGGTTTTACAGTCCTGTAATTTCTGGCTGACCTCGTCTAATACGGTTTGGGGGATTTCTACACTGATCTGATTGTTTGTACTCATCATTTATGAATTTAATTTGTTAAAATTCAAAAATAATAAAATATTTTAAATCTTAGCAGGTACGCCTTTAAAATTCTCGATCGTCGTTTTATACATTTCTTCGTAGATCGGAAGCACATTTTGTAGGTCAAATTTAATCGCCTGCTGTTTGGCGTTGATTTTCATCTGGGTCAGAAGTTCTTCATTGCTAAGCAGCTTGATGGTATAATTGCTCATGGCTTCCACATTTCCGATTTCGGCCAGAAAACCGGTTTCACCCTGAATGTTTACTTCAGGAATCCCGCCCGCATTGGAGCTGATTACCGGAGTATTGGCAGCCATTGCTTCCAATGCGGCAAGACCGAAGCTTTCCTGTTCGGAAGGCAGCAAAAACACGTCTGAAAGCCGTAAAATCCTGTACAGGTCATTTACTTTACCCAGAAGACGTATTTTTGAGATCAGTTCGGGGTTTTCTTCCAGAAACTGGTTTACTTTTTCCATATCGGGGCCTTCTCCGATGATGATCAGTTTTGATTTTACTTTTTTCTGAACACTCTTGAAAATCTGAAGCACTTCATCCACCCGTTTTACCGGGCGTAAGTTGGAGACATGAATCAGGATTTTTTCATCAGCATTGGCAAACTGCGTTCTCTGGCATTCGTTGAGGTCATTAAATTCTGAATTGTCAATAAAATTGGTAATAACCTGGATTTCTTTTTTGATATTGAAAAACTGAAGGGTATCTTTTTTTAAGCTTTCGGAAACGGAAGTAATCGCATCTGACTGATTGATGGAAAATTCTACCGCATGTTTATAACTCGGATGTTGTCCTACCAAAGTAATATCGGTTCCGTGAAGGGTCGTTACCAAAGGAATATCGTTGTTGTCTTCCTTCAGCATCTGTTTTGCGGTAAAAGCCGCATAGGCATAAGGAATCGCATAATGGGCATGAAGCAGATCCAGCTTGTAGAGGTTCACGACCCGGTAAATCATGGAGCTTAGTGCAATATCATACGGTTGGTACTGAAAAAGCGGGTAGGTCTGAACATTCACTTTATGAAAGAAAATATTAGGATTGGTAATATCCAGTCTTGCCGGAAGTGCAGAACTAATAAAGTGCACTTCATAGCCTTTATTGGCGAGTGACATCCCGAGTTCTGTTGCCACGATTCCGCTTCCTCCGTAGGTTGGATAGCAAAGTATGCCTATTTTCATGTGTTTCATTTTATTGTTAAAATAGATAAAACGCCCGTTAAAGCGTTTCATTTTTATTGTTTCAATTATTTGCAGTAGTGAATTTTTTAGAGGCTGAAAATTGAGTAGCTTCTAAAGTCATTCCCATTCCAGCTTTTAGTTGGTCATTTACTAAAACCGGAAGCCTGCCCCAGATTTTAGTTTTGCCATTGATGGCATTTGCGGTTGCAGTCATTGCGTCATCATTGTTTTCGTAAGAAACCAAAACGGTTGAAATTTTAGATACATCAATATCTTTTAAAGCATATGCGCTTCCGAAAATATTTAAAATCACATTTTGGTTTTTAGCTAAATCTGTAAGTATTTTTTTTGATTCTTCAGAAATTTTATAGGGTTTGTATGCGGTAGAATTATCTTTATGAATACCTACAATTACCGTAGAATGGGCGGGAATTTTATTGATTTCCGAAGCTTTTTTGATAATGACTGTTGCATTTAAATTAAGCTGATCTGCAAAAGTCTGATAAGGCGCTTCTTCCAAGGGAACATAATAGCAAGTGGTTTTACAGTTCAAAGGAAGCAGTTTTTTTTCGTCCTTTATCAATGTTAAAGCATTCGAATAAAGGTTCTGAACGAGTTTTTTATGGGAATCATTATTAAGGTCTTCCTTAATATTTTCAGGATTCTTGGGTGTGTATTCTTTTAAGCCTAAATAATATTTTGTTAAGAGAATTTTCTTCACGCTTTCATCTACTCTGGCCTGAGAAATCTCTCCGTTATCAATGGCTTTCTGAATCAGTTTTTTCCCTTCGGACACTCCCTGAGAGAAAAGCATGATGTCGTTTCCTGCTTTGAAAGCCATGGCATCCAGTTCACCCGGTTTGTATTTATTGGCTACGGCTCCCATATTGAGTGCGTCTGTAATAATCAGGCCTTTAAATCCTAATTTTTCTTTTAAGAGGCCGGTGATAATTTTTTTAGAAACCGAAGCCGGGATTCCTTTTTCCGGTTCTAAGCTGGGAACGTATAAATGGGCAACCATCACGCCGCCGATTCCTTTATTCATTAAAGCTTTAAAAGGAGCGAGTTCTATCGTGTTTAATCTTTCCAGATTATGAGAAACCACCGGAAGATCCAGATGAGAATCTGTGCTTGTATCTCCATGTCCCGGAAAATGTTTGATGGCGGCTAGAATATTATTGTCCTGTAAACCATTGGAATAGGAGAGGGCAGATTCAGTAACGTTGCTTACTTCTGAACCAAAGCTTCTGTTTCCGATTATCGGGTTATTCGGATTGGTATTCACATCTACAACGGGCGCAAAATCCCAGTTGATTCCCATTATTTTGCTGTCTTCCGCAATTTTTGAAGCCATCTGGTAAATGAGATTTTTATCCTGAATCGCGCCTAAAGTCATAGCCCAGGGAAATTTATGTGCGGCGGCAATTCTCTGATAAAGCCCCCATTCTGCATCCATTCCGATCATGAGCGGAACTTTAGATTTTTGCTGAAATTCATTCACAAGAGTAATTTCTCTCGCTGCATCGTCCTGCATCAGAATCAATCCTCCGATCTTATCGTTGATCACAATATTTCTTACCTGATTGATGTGATTTTCGTCTTTATTCGTATATAAAGCAACGATAAAAAGCTGGCCCAGCTTTTCGTCCTGAGTAAGTGAGCCGTATGTTTTATCAACCCATTCCTGGGCTTTTTTAAGGTCTGAACGTGAAATGTCTTTCGGCTGATATTGTGCTGAAATTTTTGAGCTTATCAGAATCAATATACACAAGACACTAAAAACTATTCTGTTCATATTTTTTTGAATAAGAACAAAAATACAATTAAAAAAATCAGGATTAATAAAGTTTCTGAGTTTTTTGGTATATCTTTTGAATAAGCCTAATCTATTAATAATATTAAATTTTTTATAATGAAAAGAATTATTCCTTTTTTTATGCTGGCCTTTGCAAGCATGTTTATATATAGTTGTGATAACAGCGATGATGTGGTAGAAGTACCTGCAAATGATATTGTACTTCAGATGAGAGACGTTACAGGAACTTTTACAGCTAATAATGGTTTTAAAATTTCTCAGGGATTGGCCATTGCCAATACAGATGCAATATTAGTATACAGAAATACAAACTCTAATACTTCCAATGGTGCAGTATGGCAGCTTATTCCTAAGACGTATTATTTAGATGATGTTAATAATCTTCCTGTAGGAAGAGAATTAGACTATAACTTTGATTTTACTTCGCAGGATGTCCAGATCAGAACAGAGGCTAATTTTAATCAAAGCAGCCAGATTACTACCGGTGAAATCGCTCAGTATCTTACCAATCAGACTTTCAGAATTATAATTTTACCCGCTGATCCGAACAAAAATTCTACGTTGAATTACAATGATTATAATGCCGTTATCAAATATTACAATATTGATGAGTCTAAGGTCATTAAGACAACTGTAAATTAAAATCCTTTCAATTTTTATAATTAAAAAGCTCCGGAAATTTTCCGGAGCTTTTATTTTTTGTCTGTAAATATTAGTACTATTAAACCTGATCATCCAGCAAATGCCCGAAATAATCTTTCTTGGTCTGCAGATATCCTTTACTCATCTCGTTGGCTGCAATCTGTAATGGTATTCTTGAATTCAGCTTGATATTGCTCTGCTCCACAAACTTTACTTTCTCAGGATTGTTGGTAAGCAAATTGACACTTTTTACGTTTAGAATATTTAGAATGTCGATTGCAACCCCGAAGTTCCGGTCATCTGCAGGAAGCCCCAGTTCAAGATTGGCTGCAACAGTATCAAAGCCTTTTTCCTGAAGTGAATATGCTTTTAGTTTATTGATAATTCCTATATTTCTTCCTTCCTGACGAAGATAAATAATAATACCTCCGTTTTCGTGAATGTATTTCATCGCAGCATCCAGTTGCTGTCCGCATTCGCATTTTTTTGAGTGAAAAACTTCTCCGGTAATGCATTCAGAATGAAAACGCACATTGATGGGCTTTGAAAAATCTGTATTTTCAGCAATTATTGCCATGTGAGGCATCCAGTCATTGATGTTTTCTGAGAATGCGATCATCCGGAAATTACCGTGTTCTGTAGGAACATTGGCTTCCGCCTGAATTTTGATCATTAATTTGTATGTGTTTATTTTTTTCCGTTGATAGAATCTTCAATAACGGTAATATTGGTTTTTAATCTTACCAAATACCGGTTGAGAACTTCATCATCATCTTTAGTGAGGTATTTTCTAAGTTTCTGGATATTTTTATAAGACTTCTCCATGTCTTTGATGGTTTTATCTTTACCGGGAATATTTCCGGAATCAATTGCATATAAGTAATTCTGAAGAGAATATTTCAGTACCGTAACCTCATCGTTCACCGCCGAATTTTTAAATTTTGGAAAGCTCGCTATTAAATTGGTGATTTCCGAAGCATTAACGTTTTCGGTAATATTAATGGTAGCATTTTTTTTAGAATCAGAATCGTCTGCTTTTTTATCCCCTGAAAATATATTTGATAAAGGCGATACGTTTGGCTTTTCACTGGCACAGGATGAGGCGATTGTTATAAGTAGTATCCCGGTAAAAAATATTTTTTTCATTTTTGCTCCTTTTGATAAAGGATTGGGTTAAGACTTTCATCATTGTACATTTTCATCTGTTTGTACACTTTCATCTTAACATCACCGTTTTCAATATCAGTAAGCAATTGACTAATTGAAGTCGACAGATCTTCTTTCTGATCAAGAAGTACATTTAGTTTTTGCTGGCAGTTTAAACGATGTTCTTCAGAAGCAGAATCACGATGCGCTTCCAGAGACATATGATATATCTTTAAAGCGAGTATTGAAAATCTGTCAACAGCCCAGGCTATTGTTTCAGAGTTTATTCTTGCGTTAGATTTAGGAGTTATATTTTTATATTTATCTAAAAACCAGCTGTCTATAAATTCTACTAAATCAGTTCTCTGCTGATTGGAAACATCTATTCTCCTTTTTAGCTGAAGTGCATCGGCCGGGTTTATATTCTCATCTCTAATAATATCTTCCAAATGCCATTGAACGGTATCAATCCAGTTCTTTGCATACAAAATCCGTTCCAAACTGTCTTTTGGATAGGGGTTGTTAATCAGCGTATCTGGGTGGTCAAAAACGTGGTAATCTTCAATTGATTGATTGAAGATTTGCCATGCGGTTTCAGTAAAATTCATGAATTCAGAAAATTTTTAGTTGCCTGTATTGTTTGTAGAAGAGGGGTTTTTTGTTTCCGGTTCCGGTTTTTTGTCTTCTTCTTTTATAGCATCTTTAAATTCTTTGATTCCTGATCCCATTCCTCTCATCAATTCCGGGATTTTTTTACCTCCGAAAAGTAATAAAAGTATGATCGCTACGATCAGGATGTGCTGCCATGATAATGATAATATTGTTATTGTTTGCATTACTATAATTTTTACAAAGTTAATCTTTTTTTAATACGAAAGCCATCCCGAAGGATCTACTGGTGTCGCGCCGTTCCAGATCTGAAAATCAAGCGTATAAGATCCGTCAAAATCCTGTGCTACGGTTCCTACAGACGTTCCTGCTGAAACCTGCTGATTCTTAGACACGGAGTTATTACTCAGGTTGGAATAAATGGTAAAGTAATCTCCATGTTTGATCATTACTGTTTTTGTACCGTCCGAAGAAGGGATTACGGATGATACTGTTCCAGGAAAAACGGCTTTTGCATTTGTTCCTTTAGCCACAGCGATTTTAATTCCGTTATTCTCTTCCATTATATTTTTAAAAACAGGGTGTGGCTGTCTTCCAAACCGGTGGGTAATTGTTCCGTAAGCAGGCATCGCCAGTTTTCCTCTATTCGCTGAAAAATTACTTCCAGCTGCTACGGTAACCCCGTAATTGGTCATTGCTTTCGTTTCTGCTGCTTTTTTATCATCATTGGTTTTCTTTTCCAGTGCCGCTTCCGCCGCTTTTGCGGCAGCAAGTTTATTGGCAGCTTCTTTTGATTTTAAGGCGGCATCATCGGAAGCTTTTTTGGCAGCAACTTTTCTTGCTTCATCTTTTGCACTGGCTTCGCTTTTTGCAGCGTCTTCGGTGCGTTTTCTTTCTTCTTCCGCTCGCTTGGCAGCAAAATCGGCAGCTTTTTTAGCTTCTGCCTCTGCTAATTTTCTCTCTCTTTCCAAAGCTTCCGCTCGTGCTTTAGACTCTGCTTCTATTCTGGCTTTTTCTCTATCTGCGGCAATTTTTGCCAAACGGATTTTTTCTGCTTCCGCTTTTTTTCGAGATTCTTCTTCTGCCTTTGCAATTCTTATTTCTTCTGAAATGATAGATCTTATTTGTCCTTCAAGTGCCTTAGATTGAGTTTGTTTTTGTCTTAATTCTGCTGTGAGCTTAGATTCATTTTTTTTGAATTCTGATACCAACTGTTCTTTTTGGGAGCGTTCAGCATTCATAGTGGTAAGATCTTTCTGTTGGTTTGCCAAAAGATTTTCTTTTTCGGCGGCAGATCTTTTTTTCTGGTCTACCGATTTTTTGAGCTCTACGGCTGCATTGGTAATTTCTGCAGCCTTTTTGTCCTGATACTGTGCATATTGTCTTAAATATTGTATTCTTCTCAATCCTTCTCCCAGATTTTTAGAAGACAGTATAAAAGTTACCTTGTTTTGTACCCCTTTATTTTTATAAGCATTGATCAGAACTTTTGCATAATTTTTTCTTAATACGGCAAGTTCACTATTTTGCCTGTTGATTTCTAATTGACGCAGATAAATTTCGTCTTCAATAAATCTTTTTTCTTTCTGAGTATTGTTATACACTTTTTCTCTCAAAGCCAGCTTTTGGTTTACACTTGTGAGATAAGAGATTGAAAGTTTTGATTCGTTTCTGGTTTTAGCCAGCTCAGAATTGATCTGTGCAATTTGTTTTTTAAGTTCGGCGTTTTGTTTTTGTAACTGCTCTTTTTTTTGCCCAAAATGCAATGAAAAAAGTAAAATTCCTATTAAAAAGCTAAGTTTTTTAATCATTTAATCTCAATTTTCTTATAATTGGCTGGAACTGAATAGGGAGTTTCCATTTTAGTGAAGCCAAATTTCGTATTTTCTAATACAATCTGACTTATTTTTGAGCCTTTTATAATTATTTTAACATTTTGTGGCATTCTGATATTATCATCAAAGGTTACCCAATCTGAATATACGATTTCTATAGCATCATTGGATTTCACATCCTGTAATTTTACCAAAGTTAAATCATAATCATTAGAATACTGCATATTCACTTTATATTCTCTCACCTGCTCATTGGTAATGATTTTCTGATTGACTATAGATGCCAATTGATATCCGTCTGCATTTTTGGTAATACTCGAATTCCGGTCACTTACCTGTAAAAACGTCCTTCCCAATAAAATTTTTTCGAGTGTTTTATAGTCTATAAAATTGATATTCAGTAAATTATTCAAATATTCAAAATCAGAATCAATATAGTTTTTATTGTATCGGTCAAATGCCTTGATTCCTTCCGGAGTGATGATTGCTCTTGCGGCGTTGTAAAAAAGAAAGCTGATATTTGACCAGATTTTCTTATCGGTTTCTATATAGATGGTTGCGTCGAGCGGACTTACTTTTATATTATCTGCAGTGATTTTACTGTTGATTTTAACAGATTCAAATTTAGGATGAATATAAATATGTTCATAAAAGGAGAGTCTGTCGGAAATATTTTTTCCGGTTTCCGATTGTATACTGTCAGAAGTCTGTACTGTAATGCTGTCATTTTGAGCAGTATTCTGATCAGCAGGTTTTCTTGTTTTGCATGAAAGTACAGTGATAAAAACCAACAATATCGGGATCCATTTTTTCATATTCTCTTTTAAATTAATACTTTACAATATTAACGCCAAACCACACAAAACATTTTGTGTGGCCTGCAGTCAGTATTTTTTGTAAAATTACTTCGATAAAAAGTCTAAAACAGAGAAATCTCCCAACGAAATTTCTCGTGCAACTCCAAAATAATGAGCAGAACTTCCGATCATTGAATTGGAAAGGTTTCCATGATCAATAAGGGTTTGCTCCTGAATTAAAGAATTATCAATATTAGAATTGATTATTTTTGTTCCCCTTCCCAATGACACATAAGGCCCAATTTTAGAGTTTAGTATTTCTACGTTTTCTCCGATATAACATGGTGGTATAATCAATGAATTCTGAATGTTTGCCGACTCTGGATATCCTTCAAATTCATCCTTTTCGTAATCTAGGATTTTTCCGTTGGTTTCCACGGTTGCGTTTTTATTTCCGCAATCCATCCAGTCGTCTACCTTTCCTAAAGAAAATTTGGCTCCTTTCTGTCGAAGGTTTTCTAATGCGGTGGTTAATTGATATTCATTTCCTACTTTAATATCATGATCCATAATATAGTTAATCTCATCCATCAGCTTTTCAGCAGAATTGAAATAATAAATACCTATAATCGCAAGATCTGATACAAAAGTCTGAGGTTTTTCTACAAAATCGGTAATAAAGCCATAATCATCAAGTTTTACCACTCCGAAAGCAGACGGATCTTCTACTTTTTTTACCCATATTACACCATCAGAATTAGTATCTAGTGTAAAATCTGCCCTGAACAGCGTATCGGCAAACGCTACAACCACATTGCCCTGCATAGACGCTTCCGCACATTTGATGGCATGAGCGGTTCCTAAAGCTTCATCCTGTACATAAATACTTGCTTTAGCACCCAGCTTATCTGCTATTTTAATGAGGGATTCTTCTACTACTGCTCCAAAATCACCGATAATGAAGGCTATTTCATCGATTTCTTCACCCGCAACTTTAGCGATATCTTCTACCAGTCTCTGAACGATAGGTTTTCCGGCAATCGGAATCAGTGGTTTTGGAACCGTTAAAGTGTGAGGTCTCAATCGTGAGCCTTTACCGGCCATTGGAACAATAATTTTCATAAATTATAGAGTATTTTTTATAATTTTTATTTGGATTCAAAGATAATAATTAAAACCTTTGAAATGCATTTACTTATTTAAGGAATATTTTATCAGATAATATAACAGCGTATGAATTATTTTTTAATTCTGGAAAGGAGTGTTTTTTTCTCGCTGTACAGCAAAATAATTGTATATAAAGCAAAAAGAAGATTCCCGATCCAGAAATTATAATCAAACAGATCAACAATTATAAAACTCAATACTGATAATAGAACAACAAAAAACACAATTTTTTTCATTCTGTATGGGATAGGGTAATATTTCTGACCTAAGAAATATGAAAGCACCATCATGATAAAATAAGCCGCTAAAGTTACCCAGGCAGAAATCATAAAACCATAGGTTCTTAGAAACAGAAGATTTAAAGCGATGGTAATGATGGCTCCCGCCCACGAAATATAGGTTCCTACTCTCGTTCTGTCGGTCACTTTATACCATGTTGAAAGATTGTAGTAGATTCCGAAAAATAAATTGGCGATCACAATAATGGGAATAATATTTAATGCGATCCAGTACGAACTGTTAGGAATCAATAAATGCTTTAGCCAGGAAACATTGGCGATGATTCCTAATGCTACGATGGATGCGAAAAAAGAAAAATACTCCGTTACTTTAGCATATGTAAGCTTTGCATTCTCGTTTTGCATCTGTTTGAAGAAAAAAGGCTCAATTCCCATTCTGTAAGCGGTTACGAAAAGCGTCATCAAAACAGCCATTTTATAACATCCTCCATATGCACCCGCATCTCCGTCATTAATGATGAATTTTTGGATGAACTTGTCAAAATTTTCATTTACCATAAACGCCAAACCAGCAATCATAATCGGCCATGAATATTTGATCATCTGCAGAAAAAGTTCTTTTGAAAACTGAAACCTTACCTTCAAAATGATAGGCGACACTAAAAGTATCCCTAAAAAACTGGCGGCTAAATTACTGTAAAAAGGATAAGATACTTTTTCTTTCAATCCCAGCTGAAGTGAAAATTCGTGCGGAATGTAAAGAAATAGTGCAATGGCAAAGACACTCTGAAAAACGGCCTGTACTACCCGAACAGCAGTATATTTAATGGGCTTATTATTAAATCTTAACCATGCTAAAGGAATGACAAGAAGATTGTCAAAAAAAGCGATCCACGCAAACCATTTGATAAATTCCGGTGTCTTTTCATACCCGAAAACATCAGCAATAGGTTGATTAAATAATAAAACGACAAGTAAAAAAGCAGTGGATAACCCTGTCAAAAACCAAAATGAAGTGTTAAAAACCTTCTGTTCATTATTTTTATCAGAAGAAAACCTGAAATAAGCAGTCTCAAAACCAAATGAAAGGACGATGTTTACAAATGATATTAAAGCATATAAATTGGTGAAAATAGCAAAATCGTTATTACTGATATTTTTGATGAAAAGATAATTAAGCAATACCACAATGATTCTGGGCATGATAGCACCAATCCCGTAAATAATAGTCTCGTTGAGAAGCTTCTTCAAAATGTGAAATTTTTATGCAAATGTAAATATTTAGAAATTGATTTTTTATCGGCAGGGTAAAAATTCATACATAAACCTTAATTTTGCTTAAATGAAAAATATCAGAACGCTCACGCTGAATCTGGTACCTGAATCTAATATCTAAAGTAAATGAAAACCTTAATCAAAAACGTGAAAATCGTCAACGAAGGACGAATTTTTGAAAGCGATATCTTAATTGAAAATGACCTGATTTCCAAAATAGGTTTTCCCATCTCTGAGGAAGCAGATCAAATTATTGAAGGTTCCGGAAAATATCTTTTGCCCGGTATTATTGATGACCAGGTACATTTCCGCGATCCGGGATTAACCCATAAAGGAGATATTGAAAGTGAGTCACGTGCTGCAATTGCAGGAGGAATTACCAGTTTTATCGATCAGCCGAATACAGTTCCGAATGCTGTAACCCAGGAATTGTTAGCAGATAAATATAAAATCGCATCACAAAAAGCATATGCAAATTATGGTTTCATGATGGGAGGCACCAATGATAATCTGGAAGAAATATTAAAAACCAACCCGAGAAATGTTCCCGGAATTAAACTATTTTTAGGTTCTTCTACGGGAAATATGCTTGTCGACAACCCTGAAACGCTGGAAAATATTTTCAGCAGTACAAAAATGCTCATTGCCGTTCATTGTGAAGATGAAGCAACTATCAAAGCCAATACTCAGAAATACATGGATGAATATGGCGAAGATATCCCTGTAAAATTTCATCATTTAATAAGAAGTGAAGAAGCTTGTTATAAATCTTCATCAAAAGCCATTGAATTGGCCGAAAAAACAGGGGCAAGACTGCATGTGTTCCACCTTTCGACGGCTAAAGAAATGGAGCTTTTCAGAAATGATATCCCTTTAAAAGATAAAAAAATAACAGCAGAAGTTTGCGTTCATCATTTAACCTTTACCAATGAAGATTATGATACCAAAGGCGGATTGATCAAATGGAACCCAGCCGTAAAAACACAAACAGATAAAGATGGGCTTTGGAAAGCGCTTTTAGATGATAGAATTGATGTGATTGCCACAGATCACGCACCTCATACATGGGAAGAAAAACAAAATGTTTATACGAAGTGCCCTTCTGGTGCGCCATTGGTTCAGCATTCTTTAACCGTAATGCTTGAAAACTTCATCAATGAAAAAATTTCTCTGGAAAAAATCGTCGAAAAAATGGCACATAATCCTGCAATTCTTTTCAGAGTTGAAAAAAGAGGTTTTGTTAGAGTAGGATATAAAGCAGACTTGGTTTTGATAGATCTTAATGAAAGTTGGACAGTTTCTAAAGAAAATATTCTGTACAAATGCGGTTGGAGCCCTTTAGAAGGAATGAATTTTCATACGAAAGTCACCCATACTTTCGTCAATGGAAATTTAGTATACGAAAATGGGAAAGTATCTGATAAAAAAGCAGGAGAGCGTTTGCTTTTCGAAGTTTAGGAATAACAATGTGACTTTGACATATATATAATGTATGAAGCCGGTCGTTTTAATAGGTATCTTTTCTTGTTATTATTCTATCATCATTGTTTGGACTCTTATTTTAGGGTATATTGAGTTAAAAAATCAAACGTCAGTTTAAATTTTGTATCAGTTATTCAGGGACTTATGGTTTTGAATGAACTAAAGATGAATTTAATGTTACATAAATTTGGATTGTAAAGGGATAAGGTGCTACTTTTGCCGCACTGAAAAACTGATAAGTTTAGAGTAGCGAAGGAGAGGCCTTTCGGGGTGGTAAGGATTA
>NZ_JAOTEN010000010.1 GCF_025628965.1 Chryseobacterium gilvum | reverse complement strand
ACAGAAGTCACCTACGACCGCTACGACAGCAAAGGCAATTTGCAGCAGTATACGACGAAGGATGGTATTTCCACGGCTATTGTCTGGGGGTATAATTCTACCCAGCCGATTGCCAAGGTAGAGGGGATGAGCTATGACCAGCTGGTGAATTCCGGGCTTCTTACCGCAATTCTTTCGGCATCGGATTCTGATGCCGTCAATCCGGCCACTGAGCCTGCTCTTTTAACGGCGCTCGATACGTTTAGAAAATCTGCCGCATTATCTGGATCACAAGTGACGACCTATACCTATGATCCGTTGATTGGGGTAACGAGCATTACACCTCCATCAGGAATCCGTGAAGTCTACCTGTATGATACGGCCAACCGATTAAAAGAGATTCGGGAGAACGATGCTTCAGGAAAGCTCCTGAAAGAATTCAAATACAATTATAAAAACTAAACACAAACATGAAAAAAATACTCCTCCCCATCAGTGCGCTGCTTGTCACAGGTTTTGTGCACGCACAGCTTACGCCTACGGAAAACTACGTGTATTCTAAGACATATCTGTCCGATCCTTCGCTTCCCAATTGTAAAACCTCGGAAACCGTTCAGTATTTCGATGGTTTGGGAAGGGCGAAACAGGTGGTGAACATCAAAGCTTCACCTTTGGGAAAAGATGTGGTGACGCACATTGAATATGACGGTTTTGGCAGACAGGTAAAAGACTACCTTCCCGTTCCCCAGTCTTCCACGATGAATGGAGCGATTGTTCCTAATCCGCTTGCCAATGCAGTACAGCCTGCTCTTTACGGATCTGAAAAGATCTATGCCGAAAAGCTTCTGGAAAACTCTCCTCTGGATCGGGTTCTGGAACAGAAGCAGGTGGGCAACGACTGGAACAGTAGGCCCGTGAAGTTTGAATACGATGCGAATATCGCGGGAGAAGTCAAAAAATATGTGACCACAACGACCTGGGTAAACGGCGCGACTTCTTCAGTATTAAGTATGGCTTCGGACAGCAATTCTGAAAACGGGAACTATAAAGCTTCGCAGCTCTATAAAACCACGGTTATCGATGAAGACGGCAATAAGACTGTTGAGTTCAAAAACGGACAGGGACAGACGATCCTGGTACGGAAAGTACTGAGCGCCACGGAAAATGCAGATACCTATTACGTGTACAATGAATACAACCAGCTGGCTTTTGTGATCCCTCCGTTGGCTTCGGTTTCAGCTTCCATTGATGAGGCAGTACTGAATAACCTCTGTTACCAATACCGGTATGACGGAAAAAACCGTCTGGTGGAAAAGAAGCTTTCTGGAAAAGGCTGGGAATACATGGTATATGATAAGGCAGACCGATTGATCTTTACCCAGGATGCCAATATGCGCGCCAACAGCAAGTGGCTGATGACCAAATATGATCAGTTGGGAAGAGTGATCTATACAGGGATCTTACCCGGTGGAGACCGCACGGGTATGCAGAATCAGGCAGGAAGTTTAGTCATTACCGAATCCAGGCATGCTACAGGATTTACCAGAAATGGCCTGCAGATTTATTACAGCAACGGTTTATTTACGGATATAGAAACGGTCTTATCCGTCAACTATTACGACACGTATCCGACAGGAAGTCCTTCCATTCCTACGCAGATTCTGGGCCAGGATGTACTGAATGATAATGCCCAGAATGGCAACATCAGTACCAAAAGCCTTCCGGTGGCTTCGTATGTTAAAAACATTGAAGACGACAACTGGACGAAAACCTACAGCTATTACGACCGCAAAGGAAGAACGGTGGGAAGCTATTCCATTAATCATCTTGGCGGCTATACCAGAACAGAATCGCTGCTTGATTTTGCAGGAACTGCCCAACAGGTCAAAACCTACCACAAAAGACTCAATACCGATACGGAGAAAATCATCACCGAGAACTTCGAATACGATGCGCAGAACAGGCTGCTTGTCCACAAACATAAGGTAGACAATAATACTGAAGAGATTTTGGTTCAGAATGAATACAACGAGCTCTCGCAGCTCACCACCAAGAAAGTAGGCGGTACCAATGCAGCAACGCCATTGCAGACGGTAGATTACGCCTACAATATCCGTGGATGGATGACCAGGATCAATGACCCCGCTAACTTAGGGAATGATTTATTTGGGTATAAGATCAAATACAATCAGGTGGAAGGGGAAGAAACCCCGAACAATGATTTTCCGGATCTGAAAGTAAAGCCGAAATACAACGGCAATATCGCAGAAATTGACTGGAAAACCGGCACTACACCAGGAGACAATCTCAAAAGATATGGGTATGTATATGACGGATTAAACAGATTACTTGCGGGCTTTTACCAGAAAGATGTCAATCCTACGGCCAAAGAATACTTTGAGAAGATCGATTACGACCTTAATGGAAATATTACCAATTTGAAAAGATCAGAAGGAGTTTTACAGGGGACCACAGCTATGACGATTGATAATCTGACGTATCAATATATGGGGACTAACAGATTGCAATCGGTTACGGATGACTCATTTCAGTACAGCGGTTATCCTGATGTATCAGGAAACACAATTTCTTATGATGCCAATGGAAATATGACTAACCAGATTGATAAAGGCATTCTAAATATAGATTACAATTTCCTGAACCTTCCTAAAAAGATTACTTTCAACCAAGCTTACATCATCAGAAACAGCAACGGAAGCACCGAGGAGCGCAATGCCAGAACCAGCTACGTGTACCGTGCAGATGGAACCAAGCTCAGAAAAGGGTACACCGCTTATTTTAAGAATTTTGCAGAACGTACGACAACGACGGATTATCTGGATGGTTTCCAGTACACAGTCAATTATGCGGGAGTCGTTACACCGGAATTTGTACCGACTTCAGAGGGATATTTTAATTTTAAAGATAATACGTACATTTACAATTATACCGACCATCTGGGAAATGTAAGGCTCAGTTATTTTAAAAATGCAAACAGCAGCGCAGAAGTTCTTGAAGAAAATAATTATTATCCGTTTGGGTTGAAGCATGAAGGATACAACGCAAATGGTGGAAACCCTGCGTA
>NZ_JAOTEN010000001.1 GCF_025628965.1 Chryseobacterium gilvum | reverse complement strand
AAATGTAAGGCTCAGTTATTTTAAAAATGCAAACAGCAGCGCAGAAGTTCTTGAAGAAAATAATTATTATCCGTTTGGGTTGAAGCATGAAGGATACAACGCAAATGGTGGAAACCCTGCGTACAAGTATCAATATAACGGTAAGGAATTGCAGGAGGAAACAGGGATGTATGATTATGGCGCAAGATTCTATATGCCCGATATTGGAAGATGGGGTGTTGTTGATCCACTAGCGGAGAAATACCGAAGATGGTCGCCATATACTTATGTGATGAATAATCCAATTAGATATATTGATCCTGATGGAAGATTTATTATTGATCCAAACGCAACAAAGGAACAACGTGCAATACTTCAAAGAGCAATTTATTTAGCTCAATCTTTAGTACAGGATGAAAAAGTACTTAAAAGCATGATGAAATGGGGACAGATGAGCCGAGAAACAATTCTTAATGATTTAGCTGACGGGAAAGGTCCAATATTGTATATTAAAGATTTGAGTAAATTAAAAGTGAGAGCTTTTGCAACTTATAAAGGAAATGGAAGAGGCAAAGGAGAATTTAATATAAACTCTAATAATCTAGATGAAATACAAAATCTTTCAGAAGGGGAAGAACAATCGAATTTACTTTTTTTAATTGCCACCTCTATATTGCATGAAGATGTCCATAAAGGTGATGATGTTGATGGAATTGATAATCCTGAAGAAGAAGGAGATAAATTTGAAGAAGAAGCGTTTGGAAGAGATGTACAAAGACGAACAGTAAGTGATATTCGATCGGAATCTTATAGCCGTTTAAAAAAGAGATTATCGGATAGCTTCATTAAAAAAAGTTTGAAAATGTTCACCGAAATCCAAAAATATGAAGAGAAAAAGAAAGATAATATAAATACTAAAAAAGATCCTAATGAAAATATCATAAAATATAAAAAATGAAAATATATTTATTAATAATTTTTTTATTAACAATAAATTGTAGTAATAAAAAAAACGATCCTATTAATGAGGATATTTCTGATCTCATTGAATTATCTTTAAATATATGCAAAGATGTCGAACAGTATTATCATTTTGAACTTAAAGAGCGTAGAAATATAAAAATATCTTTTAAAGATATTAAAAATCCTCTAACAAGAAAAATAAAATGTTATGGCATTATAGTAGATAATAAAGGTGAAATGGATGAAGATACAAATCTGATAGAAGTACTAGAATATCAAAAAACTTCTGATAAATTTTATATCTTATATAAAATTCCTAATCAAGGTGTAGTGGTTGAGACAACTATTAAATATAAATTTGGTCAATGGGAGTTGTCAGATTGTAGCGTTTTAGAACAATAAAATAAAGATAGTTCTCCTGCTGCGCAAAGTCTCCCGACTTTGAGCGGATAAATAAATAAAACCCATCGCAATTGCGATGGGTTTTGTTTTATAAAGCAGCTACATTTTTATTAAAAAAGTCTTTAAATTTTTTTGTGGTGAGCATTATGTACCTTCAAATAAACGTATATCATCAGAGACACCAATGGAAGCACCGAAGAGCATAATGTACGAACCAACTACATCTACCGCGCAGACGGAACCAAGATCAGAAAGGGATATACTTCTTTCTTCAGCAAAAACGGAACGGAGCGAACCACGATGACCGATTACCTAGATGGCTTCCAATATACGGTCAATTACCTCAATACGGCAACCTTAGAATTTGTACCGACAGCAGAAGGGTATTTTAATTTTAAAAGATAATACGTATATTTACAATTATACCGACTATTTAGGAAATGTAAGGCTCAGTTATTTTAAAAATGCAAACAGCAGCGCAGAAGTTCTTGAAGAAAATAATTATTACCCTTTTGGGTTGAAGCACCAAGGATATAATGCAGGAGGTGGAAATCCTCAATATCAGTATAAGTACAACGGAAAGGAGCTTCAAGAGACGGGGATGGTTGCAATGGACTTTCGTCATTATATGCCCGATATTGGAAGGTTTATAATTCAGGATGGACTTGCTGAAGTAATGCCCGATTGGACTCCTTATCATTTCGCATTTAATAATCCTGTTTATTTTTCCGACCCAACTGGATTGTTTGAAGAAGGAGGAAATGCTCTTGCAACTTGTCCTACCTGTCCAAACACGGCAGAGTTTAAACCATACATTGATGATAAAAACAATGTGTATGTTTATGACCCTGAAACGAAAAAAGCTGAAAAAGAATTACAAATTGAAGAAGTTACCATAACAGGAAAGAAAAAAGATAACAATACGAATGGGTACAACTTCCCGCGCTATACGTATGTTGATAATATTCTTAATAATCAATATTATGATTTAACTTCTTTGGGCTTAGAGCAAGGTATTGCTAATACAACATCTTATGTAGATAAGGCTCTTAGGACCACATCTACAGTTAATTTTACAGCTTTGAATGAATATGCTCGTCCCGCATATAGAACAACACTTTTAGGATCAGCTCTCAAAACATCAAGAGTTGCATCCACGGCAAAAGTTCTTAAAATATCAGGAAATGCTCTTGCAGGAGTAGGTGCCGTTGTGTCAATTTATCAGTATGGTTCAGGTCAAATATCTGGTACAGAGTTTACAGTAGATATGATAATGACAGGGGTAGGATTTTTGGGTCCAGTTGGTGCTGGTGTTTCCTTGATTTATTTTGGAGGAAAGGCTGTATATGAATATTCGACAGGTGAAGATTTATTTGAAAAACACACTCAATAATGAATAAAGGATTAAACTATATTATATTCCATTTTATTAAATTTCAAAGAAAAGTAGGAAATGGGGATGTCTCGACATTTACGACATCGGTATTTTTCACAATAATGATATGGATGAATATTTTAACAGTAGTAAATTATATTCTTATTAAGAATCATTATCCTACTAAAAATTATTTTATTCCAGTCATATTGTTTTGTATAGGATTATTCTTAATTATAAACAACTATATTAGGAAAAAGAAGTATGAAGATTATAATTTTCAATCCTCTTTTTTTGGGTATTTATGTTTATTAATTTATATAGGAATAAGTTTTGCATTGTTTGTGCAGAGTGTTGAATTGCTAAAATAACAATTGCTAATCTCCCCCTCTGCGCAAAGTCTGTGACTTTGAGCGGATAAACACAAAAACCCATCGCAATTGCGATGGGTTTTTGTGTTTTATAACGCAGCTACATTTTATTAAAGAAGTCTTAAAATTTTTATCGATGATTTAAAAGCCGATAAAGAAAAGCGCAATTTAAAAACGAATTATATCCGCGCAGACGGCACAAGCTCGAGGGATACACCGCTTATTTTAAGAATTTTGCAGAATGTACGACCACGACGGATTATCTGGAAGGCTCCAATACACAATCAATTACCTCAATACGGCAACCTTAGAATTTGTACCGACTGCAGAAGGGCAATTTTAAAGAAAATAGACACTATAATGTAAATGCAAATTAATTACACCATCCCACTCACTTCATCAACAAGAATTTTTACCTGATGAGGCCTTTTTTTCTTGTCAACCTCCAATCTGTTGTATAATCCGGTTTTTACAATAACCAGATTTTTGTCAGGAATCATAATGATAAACTGGCCCAGAAAACCATAAAAGAAACGGTGTTTTGTTTCAGAGTCATCATTTGCCCAGATCGACATGCAGAATGCATCATTTACAGAAGTTGGAGTCGACAGTTTTTTACAGTATTCCTTACTGATCAGCTGTTGCCCTTTCCAGTTGCCTTCCTGCATAATGAGCTGCCCGATTTTTGCAAAATCCCTGGAAGTAGCATGAATGCAGCAAAAGGCTTTCTCCATTCCGTGTTGGTCCGTACTCCATTTGGCAGGAAACTCCATACCAAGCGGTTTCCATATTTTATCAGATAAATAGTCAGCAAGTTTTTTTCCGATTGCTTTTTTGAGGGCAAGACCCAGAATTTGTGCAGCAACACTTTGATATTCATAATGTTGTCCGGGCATTTCTTTTACTTCAATACCGAATGCCTGTTCGGCAAGATCTTCTATAAAATACTGTTTTGAATTGGGCGCAAAAGGATGGCGGTATTCTTCTGCCCATTCAAATCCGGCCTGCATGGTCATGAGATGGCGAAAAGTGAGAAACTGGCCATATTTGCTCGATTTATATTCGGGAAATACAGATGAAACCAGTTGATCTTCAGACTCCAGATAGCCGTCATCAATCGCACAGCCTGTTAAAATTGCAAGAATTCCTTTGGCCATTGAAAATGAATTCATCAGTGAAGAAGAGTCATGATCTTTCCAGTAAGATTCATGCAGTAATTTGTTATTTTGAATAATCACCAAGGATGAAGCCCGCGTTTTTTTTAAATCTTTTATAAGTGTTTCAGAGAGATTTTGGGAGTTATACGCCACATCTTTTTTCCAGTGCTCCGGGTGTAAAGTAGGAACAAGGTTTGACGGAAACTTTTCTTCATCATCCGTAGAAGGTGTCAAGGGGCCTTTTTTGAGATTCAGGGCGGCAGCTTTAAAAATATATCCGTATCCTGAAAGAAAAATCAGGGCCGCAACAGCTGAAGTTCCTGCTAAGAAAGCAGGCAAAAATTTTTTCATTAAGATAAATTTTTAACACGTAATGACTCCGCAATTCTTTCACTTGCCGTATCACAAAAATCCAGCCCGGAATAATCGGGGTTTAATCCTCCGATATAAGGTACCGCCATGATATAAAGATTTTCGGTAATTTGTCCGTAGCTGTTCTGGGCCTGAAAATGATCATTGATGCTCAAACCATGTACTTTAAGATAATAATTGTTGTTATATCCTTTTATCACCTGCTCATCTTTACTGATATACAGTTTCTCACCATACGCTTTATCCCGGAAAAGCAAATATCCCGAACTGATCAATTCACCGGATTTTAATCCTTCAAAAGGAACATTATTGATTTCCATGGGTTGTTGACCGATGGCATCTACGTATAACTGATAATGCTTTTCAATTTCAGTTTCACCATTTGGGCGGTAATAATATATTCCTCCAGATTCGGGATGCGGCTCCACGCGGCTTTCTTTATTGACCTGAATAAGATTGATGATTCCCGCATCGTACAATGCAATAATTTCCTGATAAGATGATTGCGGAAGCGAAGCAATAATAATAGAAATTAAAGGCATCAGTGTTTTTCTCAGACGCAGCATGTCTTCTGCAGAAAAGTGTTTTGCAGGATAATTCATTGCATAACTGAATGCGGAAAGGGTCTCTTTCCAGCTGATCGACTGCTTTCTCCTGATCGATTTTTCAGCCTCTGCAAATTCTGCCTTAAAAAGCTCGAAACTGTCTAATTCCTTTCGGATTTCCATCATTTTATCCACAAAATCTTCAATACTGAGTGTCTTAATCTGATCATGGAATCCAGGGTCTTTTTTTTGTAGAGGCAGCTTGAAGTTGATCTCAAAAACATGATCCAGGTCTACAAAACCGCCATGATTTTTTTTATATTCATAAATTTCATCAAAAGACATTGACCATTCAGGAGAATACGCATCGTCTTCCGAATGAAAACGTAGTGCCGGCAAAAAGCCACCTAAAGAAAACAGATCAATGCTGAAGTTCTTAGAATCTTCATTGAGAATATACTGCAGGCTTTTGTCTTTTTTCATCATATACGTACCGTTACGCCTGGAAATCGTTTTGATAGCATCTACAGCCGTGAGTGAAGTGCCCCTGATTGCAACCGGAAAATTGGTAGGAAAATTAAATTTTGACGGAGGATACGGAGAATCATACCATCCTTTTACCTTTTCTTCATGTTTCTTGGGCCAGAAATGACCGGTACATATAACAACCGCATCACTTTTATAGATATGTCCTTTATGATCAATAATATTGAATTTTTTTTCTTCTATCTGCTTAATATCTTCAATAGCTGTATTTTTTCTGATAATAACCTCTATTCCCGAATGTTTTGCAATACTGATGTACTTTTCAAACTGATTTTCAAGATAATTTCCCAAAAGCAGCCTTGGAATTACCTGATAAGGGTTTATTGATCCGTCTGTAATAAAATCGGGAAATTCATTTGTGGGATGTTTAAGGATGTATTCTTCGAAAGTATCTTCCAGTTCCGGCAATTCGTTGGCAGAAACATTGGCAACATGCTCGTGAGAAGAACCATGTTTTCCGTAAGGCATTCCGGCTCCTAACCGTTCGTTTTTTTCAAAAATGTAAATGATTGCCGGTCTGTATTCTGAGCGAATAATATTTTTCATCATAAATAATGCAGCCGGCCCACCTCCAACGAGAGCAACAGCACTTGGGTCGAATTTTACCATAGGTTTTATTTGGAAGTTCAATCTTCAAAAGATGTTCCGTTCTTGATTTTCCTACCGATAAATCAATGAAATAGTTATTAAGCCAAACTGACTTCTTACTATGAGAAATGTGGCATTTAATTTATATTGTTGATATTCAGTTTTTTGAAGAAAATGTATATAGGTAATTCAATATGTTTAATTTTATTTAATTAATAATTGCCTATGAGATTAATTATTAAGAAAAGTATCTGTTTTTTTAAAAATTTGTAAGTATTTTTGAAAGCTTAATATATGAAGTCTTTTTTTATATCACTTTACTATGATCTTAATCGTTGATGATAATCAGAACAATATCTATTCCCTGAAAAAATTATTAGAATCAAAAGATTTTCAGGTAGATACTGCAAATTCTGGTGAAGAAGCATTGGGAAAGGCCTTGAAAAACAGTTATGCACTTATCATTTTAGATGTTCAGATGCCCGGAATGGATGGGTTTGAAGTTGCGGAAACATTTTCGGGATACAGCAAGACTAAAGAAATACCTATTATTTTTTTATCAGCCGTCAATACCGATAAAAGATTTATTACTCGGGGATATGCTTCCGGTGGGATTGATTATGTTACGAAACCTATAGATCCTGAAATTCTGTTGCTCAAAGTAAAAACGTTTTACCATCTGCAGGAAAATAATCTTGCAATGAAAAAAACACAGCAAAGCTTAGAATTAGAAGTGAAGGGAAGACGAGAATCGCAGGTAACCATGAAATCTGAGATTGATCACTTTCATTTACTATTGGAAGCATTGCCGCAGATTGCATTTACCCTCACTAAAGATGGAGTCATCAATTTTGTAAATAACAAATGGTATCAATATTCCAATTCTGAGCATGAATTTCCTGAAACGCATCCCGATGATCACATCATTCAGGACGAGTTTGAAAGGTGCAGAAAAAAAGGGCAGGCTTTACAGCTGGAAACCAGGCTGAAAAATCTGGAATCAGGGGAGTACAGATATCATTTGCTGAGAATGTCGCCGGTGTACGAAGGTAATAATGTGAAAAACTGGGTGGGTACATTTACAGATATTGATGACCAGAAAAAAGTAGAAAAAGAAAAAGACGAATTTCTCAGCATTGCCAGTCATGAGCTGAAAACCCCTCTTACCAGCATCAAAGCATATATGCAGCTTCTGGACCGCAAGCTAAAGCTGGATAACAAAAATGCAGAATCGGTATATGTTGCAAAAGCACTTTCACAGGTAGAAAAGCTCAACAGCCTGATCTCTGATCTGCTGGATGTTTCCAAAATCGAAAACGGAAAACTGAAAATAAATAAAAAACCGGCCAACTTAGAAAATCTGATTCACAATACCATCGACATTATCCTTCAGACCAATGAAAACTCCAGTGTGAAAATAGAACGTCACATTGGGAAAATAGAACGGTTAATTCCATTTGATGAAATCAGGATTGAGCAGGTTCTGATTAATTTCCTGACCAATGCGATAAAATACTCACCGGAAAATAATCATGTGATCGTTACGACCTTTGTTGATGAAGATGAAGTAAAGGTGAGCGTTACCGATTTTGGAATCGGGATCCCGGATTTTAAACAGGACGCCGTTTTTCACAAATTTTACCGGGTCGAAGAATCTTCACTGCAGTTTCAGGGGATGGGTATCGGTTTATACATCTGTTCGGAAATCATCAAGCAGCATAACGGAACCATCGGTTTATCCAGTAAAGTAGAAGAAGGGTCTACATTTTATTTTACATTACCATTAAATTAATTTTATGCCGAAAAAAGTCATAAGAAATCTTCAGTTCGGAATCGGAATATCGGTACTTATCCTGATTGCAAGTTCAGTCGCTTCCTACTGGAGCATCCAAAACCAGATGGAACACAGAGAAAGTGTTTCTAAAAGCAGAAGATCGGTCACTGCTGTAAAAGATGTATTAATTGCACTTCTGGATGCGGAAACAGGAAACCGCGGGTTTCAGCTCACCGCAAAAGAAAACTTCCTGGAGCCTTACAATAGAAGCCTGCAAGAATATCCAAAGGCAATCCAGCGTGCAAAATCTTTGGATGTTACAGATAAAATTCAGCTGGCCCGAATAGATGCTCTGGAACAGAACGTCGGGAACAGTATAAGTAATCTTAAACAATTCGTTGAAAATAAACGGAACGGCATTCAGATGACTCAGGAGCAGATGCTTATGAGTAAAGTCTATATGGATAAATGCAGGATGATTGTGCGTGATTTTGTACAGTCAGAAGAACTTCAGCTGGATAAAAAAAGCCAGGATCTTAATAGCTCTTCCAATACTACAGTTTTGTTTATTATATTCTCATCATTGGCAGCCATTGCAGTTACAGCATTTTTTTACGTAAAACTGCGCAACGATTTGCTTCGCAGAGATAAGCTCGAAAAACAATTAAAAGCAAAAGAACTTGAGATATCCAAACGGGTAAGTGTGATTCAGCAGGTTGCGAGCAGAGTTTCAAATGGAGATTACAGCCAGAAAGTCGTTGATGAATCTAATGACGATCTCGGAGATCTGGTAGATTCTCTGAATCATATGACAGATTCGCTTAGAATTTCCTTTGAAAAAATCAATAAAAGCGATTGGCGCCAGAAAGGGCTCGCTTTGCTTAATGAAACCTTAGTGGGAAACAAATCTGTAAAACAGGTTACCCATGATTCTATAAACCAGCTTATTGAATATGGAAACTGTATCAATGGCGCTATTTATTTAAAAGACGACGAAAAATTAAGGCTCACGTATGCTTTCGGCTTAGAAAATAACATGAAGGCAAGCTTTGAGGAAGGTGAAGGGATGGTTGGCCAGATTTTCATTCAGAAAAAGCCTAAAGTATATAATGATCTTAACGAAAACGATTTTGCCGTTACTTTTGCAGGCAGCAAGGTTAAAATAAGAGCCATTTTATTGATTCCTATTATGAGCGGTCAACATGTAATAGGGGTGATCGAATTAGGTTCTGATAAAAATTTCGATCCTGAAAGATTAGATTATTTCACTGAAGGTGCCCGAAATATAGGAATTGCACTCCTTGCCGCAAAAGGCCGCGAAAAAGAGCAGCGATTGCTGGAAGAAACACAGGCTCAGGCTGAAGAACTGCAGGTGCAGCATTCCGAACTGGAAAACCTGAATACCGAGCTGGAAGGGCAGACTCAAAAGCTTCAGGCTTCGGAAGAAGAACTAAAAGTACAGCAGGAAGAACTGATGCAGACCAATACGGAGCTGGAAGAGCGTTCAAAATTACTGGAAGAAAAAAACCATCTGATTGCAGAACGGAATATGGAAATCCAGAGAAAAGCAGAAGAGTTAGCATTAAGCACCCAATACAAATCTGAATTTCTTGCCAATATGTCGCACGAATTGCGCACACCTCTCAACTCCATTTTACTTTTATCCAGATTAATGGCTGAAAATCCCGATGAAAATCTCAATGAAGACCAGATAGAATCTGCAAAAGTGATTCAAAGCTCCGGAAGCAGTTTATTGACGTTAATTGATGAGATTTTAGATCTTGCCAAAATAGAATCCGGGAAAATGACATTAGAATATCAGGATGTGGTGATTAACCATGTGGTTACGGATCTTAAAAATCTCCTGAATCCTGTCGTTAAAGAAAAAGGAATTGAATTTAATATTAATATAGACAATGATCTTGCAGAAACTATTGAGACAGACCGTCTCAGATTAGACCAGGTATTGCGGAATCTGCTTTCAAACGCGTTAAAATTCACAACAGAAGGCAGTGTAGAACTTAATATTAAAAAAGATCCTAAACATAAAAATTTTATCGTTTTCGCCGTTAAAGATACAGGAATCGGAATTCCGGAAGATAAGCAGAAAATTATCTTTGAAGCCTTTCAGCAGGCAGATGGCTCTACCCAGCGGAAGTTTGGGGGAACAGGATTGGGCTTATCGATCAGCCGTGAAATTGCCAAATTATTAGGAGGTTATCTGGAACTGAAAAGTAAAGTGAATGAAGGCAGCGAATTTAGCCTGAGTATTCCGATGCATACAGTATCGCAGACATCTCCTCAAACCGATCAAAGTCTGATTGAGGTGATAAGAGAAGATGTAAAAGAAATTAAAGAAATTATAAATTATGACGATCATGAAAGTACAGCTACAGCCGGTAATTTAGAAATTCCCGAAGATGTAGCCGATGACAGAGATCATATTACAAAAGATGACAAAGTCATTCTTATTGTTGAAGACGATACCAATTTTGCCAAAGCGCTCCTTAAATATGCACGGATGCAGAATTACAAAGGAGTGGTTGTGGTGCGCGGAGATTATGCGTTATCAGCGGCATTACAATATCATCCACTGGCAGTTCTGCTTGATGTGCAGCTTCCGGTAAAAGACGGCTGGAAGGTGATGGAAGAATTAAAATCAAACGCACAGACAAAGCTGATCCCGGTTCACATGATGTCATCTCTTCATGTGAAGAACGAAAGTATTATGAAAGGTGCTATCGATTTTATTAATAAGCCGGTTGCATTGGAGCAGATGACAGATGTATTTAAAAAAATTGAGGAAGCACTTAAAAAATCACCTCAGAAAGTTTTAATTGTGGAAGAAAACGCAAGACACGCCAGTGCATTGTCGTATTTCTTGGGCAATTTTGACATTTCTCTTTCGGTGGAAGATAACGTAGAAGACAGTGTCCGGGCTTTAAAATCAAATCTCGTCGACTGTGTTATCCTTGATATCGGTCAGGATAGACGGAACGGCTATAAAATCATAGAATCTATTAAAAGTTACGAAGGATTAGAAAATCTGCCGATCATTATTTTCACAGAACGAAACCTTTCAACTTCTGAAGAGCTGAAAATAAGGCAGTACGCAGATTCTATTGTTGTAAAAACAGCACATTCTTATCAGAGAATATTGGATGAGGTCGGTCTGTTCCTGCATTTGGTTGAAGAAAAAAATACCTCGGTTGAAAGCATCAGAAACAAGACTTTAGGGTCATTGACTGAAGTTCTGAGCGGCAAAAAAATCCTGATCACCGATGATGACGTCAGAAATATATTTTCGCTCACGAAAGCTTTAGAAAAATATAAGGTCGAAGTTGTTCTGGCCATGGATGGCAAACAGGCTTTGGAGCAGATGAATGAGCATCCGGATATTGATGTGGTCCTTATGGATATGATGATGCCGGAAATGGATGGCTACGAAAGCATTCAGGAGATCAGGAAAATCCCTAAATTCAAAAGGCTGCCGATTATTGCCGTTACGGCAAAGTCTATGATTGGCGATCGGGACAAATGTATTCAGGCAGGCGCGTCAGATTACATTACAAAACCTGTGGATATTGATCAGCTGCTGTCATTGCTGCGTGTTTGGTTATATGAAAGTTAAACAGATGAATTCTGATGAGTAAGAAAATTTTAATTGTGGATGATGATCCACGGAACATATTTGCATTAAAGCTGACATTGAAAGCCAGAGGGTACAGCATGGAGACTTCTGCCATGGCAAAAGATGCCATTCATCTTTTGGAGAATGACCCGGAAATCAATGTGGTGCTTATGGATATGATGATGCCCGAAATGGACGGATATGAAGCGATAAAAATCATACGGCAGAATCCTTCAATCAGCCATATTCCAATTATCGCAGTTACTGCGCAGGCTATGGAAGAAGACCGCCAGAAATGCCTGGACGCCGGTGCGCAGGATTATGTGAAAAAGCCGATTGATGTAGATGTATTGATAAAAGCCATAGAAAAACTGTCGTAGATGTTAGAACCCAGTATTGTAAGAGATGAAGATGTAGAAAACCTGATAAAAGATGTTTATGAGCTGTATGGGTATGATTTTTCGCTATACAGCAGAGCTTCTTTTAAACGTAGGGTCAACCGCATCTGCCTGATCGACCGTTTTACCAGTTTTGCAGAATTGCGGTATACCATCATCAGTGACCCGGAGTATCTGAAACGTTTTATCGAAGAGATTACGGTGAATGTAACCGAAATGTTCCGGGATCCTGAATTTTTTAAGACTTTAAGAGAGAAAGTATTGCCACAATTGGGAACCTATCCGCTGATCAGGATCTGGGTTGCAGGATGTTCTACAGGAGAAGAAGCGTATTCAATGGCAATCTTGCTGAAGGAGGCTAATTTATATCATAAAGCTTTAATTTATGGCACAGACATCAATCCGTCGGTTTTAGAAACTGCGAGAGCAGGTATTTTTTCGATGCAGCAGATGAAAGTGTATTCAGAAAATTATATGCTTTCCGGTGGTAAAAGAGACTTTTCAGATTACTACACTGCCAATTATGACAATGTGAAGTTTGATAAAAGCCTTAAAGAGAAACTGATTTTATCAACGCATAATCTGGTTTCAGACAGTTCTTTTAATAGTTTTCAGCTCATCATCTGCAGAAATGTGCTTATTTATTTCGATAAACCATTGCAGGAGAGAGTCTTTAAATTGTTTGATGCAAGTCTGGAGAATTTGGGATATCTCGCGTTGGGTTCTAAAGAAACCCTGCGTTTTTCAAATTTAGATAAAAGTTATTATCAGGTAGAAGATCAGAAAATCTGGAAAAAAATAGAACATCATTAACAGGCTTTAATGGAAACACATACAGATACAGAATTGGTCATCATCGGGGGGTCTGCAGGAAGTCTGCAGGTCATTATAGAAACGATTAAAAATCTGAATATTAATCTCAGTTTTCCAATCCTGATTGTCACCCATCGTAAAGCACAGTCTGCCAATATTCTTCCGTCCTTATTAAAGCAGATTTCGTCTCTTGACGTCATTGAGGTGGAAGATAAAACAGAACTGCTAAACAATACGATCTATATCGTTCCTGCAGATTACCATGTATTATTTGAAGATAAAAATATAATGTCTCTGGACAGTTCTGAAAAGATGAATTATTCCCGCCCGTCTATTGATGTAACCTTCAAATCTGCGGCAGAAATTTTCAGGGAACATCTTGTCGGGGTTTTGCTTTCAGGAGCCAATTCTGATGGGGTGGAAGGTTTAGAATATATTAAAAAAAATAACGGGCTGGTCTGGATTCAGGATCCGGAAACCGCTGAAGTAGATTATATGCCGAGACAGGCAATAGAAAAAGTCGCTTATGATTTTCTCATTACGCCGGAAAGTCTGGCCGGTAAGATCCTTCAATTAATAAAATATAAAGATTAAAAAAAGTAACCAAAATATGAACAAGAAAAGAATTTTAATTTTTGATGATGATGCAGTTATTTTAGAGGTAATAACAATCATTTTCGAAGAAGGCGGTTATGAGGTCGAAATTTCAGAAACATCACATGATATTATAGAAAAAGTAGCACAGTTCAATCCGGATATTATTCTTATGGACAACTGGATCCCGAATATAGGCGGGGTAGAAGCCACCAAACTTTTAAAAAATCATGAAGATTACAAACACATTCCTGTAATTTATATTACCGCCAATAATGACATCAATACTTTGGCAAAAAGTGCAAAAGCCGATGATTATATTGCAAAACCTTTCGATCTGGATGCTTTGGAAGAGAAAGTCGCCAAATTTTTAAAAGATTAAAATGTTATGATCCAATAAAAAACCGGGCGGTAACGTCCCGGTTTTTTTTATTATAAATGCAGCCTGCTATTTTGCCTTCATTTTTCCATTCTTAAATTGTTCACTGGCCGTCTGATAATAAGAGATGGTTTCAGAAATCAGATCATTATTTTTAAAATTCACCTCAGATAAAGACTGGTCTTTTCCAGAAACGGTAAACTGTTTCACTCTTTTCCGGTCATCAATCTGTGTAAAGAGATTGTTTCTCAATAATCCCAAAGTACGGTAGTTCCCGATAAAAGCACGCTCATCGCCGGCTTTTGTCCGGTTGATGTCTTTCCCGTAAAGACGAGTTGTATAATTCCAGCCGAGATAGCCAAATAAAGTGGGCATGAGATCAATCTGTGAAGTCAGACGGCTTATTTTCTCGGGTTTTTGCTGAGGCAGATTATAGATAATGGCCGGAATATGATGTTTAGCGATATTAATTTCCCATTTTCCTGCGCTGCTTGCACAATGATCGGCCACTATTACAAACACCGTATTTTTAAACCAAGGTTTTGTCTTCGCATTCTCAATAAATTTTCCTAAAGCATAATCGGTATATTTTACCGCACCGTTTCGTTCTCCTTGCGGAAGGTCAATTTTTCCTGAAGGGAAAGTGTACGGTTTATGATTGGAAGTGGTCATGACAAACTGAAAAAAAGGTTTGTGCTCTTTGGTGCTTCTATCAGCATATTTTATGGATTGCCTGTAAAGATCTTCATCACAGATTCCCCATGCATTTTCAAAGCTTACTTCACGGTCCGTAATCGGGAATCTCTCGGTTTTGATTTCATCAGATAAAGGATTTCCTCTGTCACGGTCAACGATATTAAATCCCTGTCCGCCAAAAAAAGTGTTCATATTATCAAAATAGCCATCTCCGCCGTAAATAAAGTATGGCTGATAATTTTTAGATTTTACAATGGTAGAAACGGAAAATAAATTTTGATTATTGGGCCTCCTTACAATACTGTTTCCCGGAGTGGGCGGTACAGAAAGCGTTAACGCTTCCATTCCGCGTACGGTTCTGGTTCCGGTTGCATACAGATTGGTAAAAAATATGCTTTGTTCAGAAAGCTGGTCATAATTGGGAGTAAGATGATCTTTGTTCCCGAAAGCCTGTAAAAAATCTGCACTGAAACTTTCAATTGCGATAAGAATAATATTGGGAGTCTGCTCATGAAGACCTGTAGTAAATCTTGAGATGTCATCGGTTTTTGCAGAAACATATTTTTGATTCTCCTGTAAAAGATCATTTTTTAAAACCGAATATGCTTCGTTCTCCGGAAGTTTGGGATAAAATGTTTCGTAATCCAGCTCGTTGGATTGAAATGCGGATATAAAAGAAAAAGCGCCGTTTTTACCCAATTCGTTATCCACCAGATTGTTGCTGAAATCGCCCTGTTTATTTTTCATCAGCAATCCCAAAACAATTGCGGTGGCCAGAACAGGGATTCCGTATGGTAAGCGGGAACGCAGGGTATTTTTATCCGAAAAGGTTTTTCTGAAGATATTGAATTTCTTAAAACCGAAAAATGTAAGAACAATTAATCCTATCAGTATAGCTGCAATAACCGGGATTGGGTACGACTGGTTGATGTTTTCAAATACTTCATACGTGTAAATAAGGTAATCTACAGCGATAAAATTAAAACGTACCCCAAATTCTTCCCAAAAAGGAATTTCCGCAAGAAGACTGAAATAAATAATAATGAAGATAAGGGTAATATAAAAATAGGTAAAGCATTTATCGAATAATGAGCCGATCCACTTTTTTGGAAAAATGATAAGATAAACCGCGTATAAAAACAAAAAAAAGCAGCCCATCGTAAGATCATACAGAAAACCTGTAATGAAAGCTCTGAAGAGATACAAAATACTGAAATCTGCGTCTTTCGAAGACCAGATTAGAAATAGAAGCCGGATTATAAATGATAAGATAAGATATAAACTTAAAATACTGAATAACGCGGAAAATCTGCCTGAAAATAATTTCTGAATAGATTTTGAATTTGTTTTTACGGTCATTGATTTATTTTACCCTGCAAATAAACCAATCAATTTAGAAGAAATTTTGAATTTTTTAAGATCAGAAGTCGATTGTAAACGTATGTTGGTTGTTCTCATAGCGATAATTTACCGCCCAGTTTTGAAATTTGCAGATTTCTTTAATAATAGCCAATCCCAGACCGCTGCCTTTATTTTCTGCAGAAAGTCTCGAAAACCGTTTAAACAAAAGATCAGAATTCAGTGCCTCAGTTCCGGAATTGGTGATTTCCATGGATATATCGGTGAGTTTTATACAAATCGAGCCATCTAAAGGAGTGTGGCGTATTGCATTGATCAGCAGATTATTGATTAAAACTTCCGTGAGGCTTTTGTTTCCGCTGATGCTGATTCCCGAATGGATATGGGAATATAATGTGATATTTTTCTGCTGAAAATGATCTTCCATCTGTTCTGTGCATTGTTTCAGCAAATGAGCAATCTGTATTTTTTCCTGATTGTTAAACTGGTTGTTATCAATCTTGGCGAGCAAAATCAGGTTTTTATTGATGCGCGAACTTCTGTTGAGCACTTTATTCATTTCTTCGACCATTTGATATTGCTCATCCGTAAGATTTTTATTCTGAAGAAGCAGGTCAAGTTTGTTTTTAAGAATCGCTAAAGGAGTCTGCAGCTCATGCGAAGCGTTTTCTGTAAATTCTTTCTGGGTGATGTATACAGAAATATTATGGTCGATAAGTTTTTCAAGAGATTGATGAAGCTCCTCAAATTCAATGATTTCCGTGTTTTCAAACTGAATGGCGTGATGAGCATTCAGGTTGAAATTTTTTAACTTTTCAAGGGTATTTCTAAAGGGTTTCCATACGGTTTCAGAGAGCCTTTTGTTTAAAAATAAAAGCCCGGAAACGATCATAAGAAAGAAAAAAAGCGTGATTGCAGAGATGGCAGCAATGGTTTCTTCAGATTCTTCGATATTGGTTTCAACGGTAAAAAGATACGGCTTCCCGTTTATGTACACTACGGTGGTAAGCGTCCTGTACCGCTCGATTTCATATTCCGGGGAAAAAAGTTTCGGCTTTTCTACAGTCGAGTAAATATCTTTTTTCAGTGGGTCTGCCGCAATTTCCCGGATACTGGTTTCAGGCTGTATTTTTTTCCACAGCAAAATGCTTTTTTTCAGTTCCCGGTCAGAAAGCTTCAGATGATTAAATTCGTAGGCTGTTTTTTGGGCAATGGTTTTGTTATGTTCGTCAAGCTCATTTTTCCAGATAGAATCGATCACGAGAAAATATACCGGAACACTGATGATCAAAATGATCAGAACATAGATGAGAAATGGCTTGGTGGTTTTATATAATAGAGGTTTCAATGAGATAATAATTTTTAAAGAAGTGGTACTAAGAAATCCATTTATAACCGGTTCCGTAAACGGTTTTTAAATAGTGGTCGCAACCTGCGTCGTACAGTTTCTTTTTCAGGTTTTTCACATGTGCATAGACAAAATCATAATTATCGAGCATATCTGCAAAATCTCCGGAAAGATGCTCTGCCAAAGTGTTTTTTGAGATCACTTTGTTTTTGTTGCCGATAAAATAAATCAGAAGGTCAAACTCTTTTTTGGTGAGGAAAATGGTGCGGCTGTTAACGGAAACAGTTTTAGCAAGAAGGTCAATTTCAAGTTCGTTTTGTGTAATAACATTAGAATTCCCGAATTGTTTCCGACGGATGATAGAATAAATTCTGGCCATCAGTTCTGAAAGATGAAAGGGCTTTGTTAAATAATCATCGGCGCCCATCTGCAATCCCATAATCTTATCATCCAGAGCATTTTTTGCTGAAACGATGATGACGCCATCCTGCTTATTTTGTTTTTTTATTTCTTCGAGAATTCTGAGGCCGTTCCCATCCGGAAGCATGAGATCCAGAACAATGCAATCATAATCAAACTGCTCAATTTTCCCGAAAGCTTCGGCAAACGTCGCGGCAAATTCACATAAGTAATGTTCCTCGGAAAGGTATGCTGCAATGCTTTCGGCAAGTTCTGTTTCGTCTTCTATGATCAGGATTTTCATCAGAATATATATTTTGAAACGTTACTTTTTTAATTCTGCTAATGTATACAATCATTCTGAAATATAAAGTTATTTTTAGTTCATAAAAAAAGACACATTTCTGTGTCTTCTACATTAAGCGATAGGTTTGATTTTTTACTTAATCCGGTTATAGATAAATTTAGTTACCAAAGCTCCAAACACGTAATATCCTACCGTCATCAGCTTTTTCTGAGTATTTTCGGCAACGGGCTCATCATTTAATCCCAATGGTTTTGGTAATGCTATGGCAGAAACACCGGCTAAAATTCCTGAGGCGATATCATGGTTGGTAGCAGTGGTGGCGTAATATAACCCGTTGCTCACAATATCTCCTACAAGAGTGGTTGCGTAAATATTATCTATTCCTGTAATATTGATAGGTGTATTATCAGTCATCTTTAATAGAGCTTCTTCGCCTACTTCATTGATATGGGGTACATTGTCGAAGTTTTTTCTGATGGTTTCGTGTAAAACATTGAGAGCGATGGCTCCGCCGAGACCGGCTAAAATTTTCTTGTACATATTATTTGATTTTGGTTAAATGTAAACGTAATGGTTTATTGATCAGTTGATTTTAAAGCCCATGCTATTAAAAGCGGCTGCATGAAAAGCCTTGCCAGTCTTTTTTGATCAGTGTCGAGGCCGAAAGCATCCTTCCGGTTTTTATATTGGGCTATATTTCCAGGGAAAACTGCGGCAAAAAAAGCTCCTACAAACTGTCCCAAAGCTTTTCTGTATTTTTTAGGTGTTGCGATAAGTGCAGTTCCTAAAGCAATCTCAGCCACTCCGGAGTAGACCACAGTATCATCTTTATCTAAAGGCACCCAATCCGGGACTTGCGCCTGAAACTCTTTTCTTGCAAAAGTAAGATGCCCTATTCCTGCAGTGATCAGCATGGTTCCTAACGCAATTCTTGATATATTTTTTGTTGTCATGCTTTATTTTATTTAATTAAGAATTGATTGATGAATCTTTTGTCTTCTGAGATTTCAGAAAATGTAGGGCTGCAAGACAAATTAATCCGACTGCTGCTGTACCTGCAATTTTTTTGGACGAAGGTAGAAGTGTTTTGCCGTCAATTTCCATATTTCCTTCTGATGGTCTCAGCACATTTCCGGACGTATCTTTTGAGTAATGGTCATCTTTTATCACCAATCCTGCCACTGATGACGATATTTTTTTGATAAGGGATGGAAATAAAGGATACAGATATTTAAAAGTAGAAGAAAACCAGTCAGGATATACAGATGCTTCTGGATTGACGGCAAGTTTTACGATAGAAGCTGCAAGCTCGCGGGGATCAAATGAAGGTGGAGGAGTTTTCAGTTCTACACCAGAGTAATTAGCAGCATGTTCTATTCCTGCAGATTTCTGAAAACCGGGATATACTGCGCAAATATGAATATCCGGAAAACCTGAAACCTCACCCTGCAAACTTTCCACCATGCCTTTTATTCCGAATTTTGAAGCAGTGTAAGCGGTTCCGAACGGAGCCGGCATGATACCACCAATAGAAATATTATTGATTAAAACCCCGTTACGCTGTCTTTTAAAAACCGGCAAAACAGCATGTACCGAATGAATATATCCCAAAAGATTAGTCTTTATCACCTGATCTATCACTTCAATAGGGGTTTCTTCAAATTTTCCAAAGGCCAAAACACCCGCGTTACTTACCCAATAATCAATACGGTTATTGAACAATAATGCTTTTTCAGCGAGTTGATATACCTGTTCTGCATCTGAAACATCAGTAGGAACCACCAAAGTTTTTACCCCATAATTTTCACAGATCTCTGAGACCTTCCGTAAGCCTTCTTCACCACGGGCAGCCAGAACAAGATGGGCGCCCTTCTCTGCAAAAGCTTCTGCGATTGCTTTTCCGACACCGCTTGAAGCTCCGGTGATAACAACGGTTTTACCTGTGAGCGGATGATGATTTTTAGACCTTTTCATGGAAAAATATGTCCAAAATTCAGACCATAATAATGATAATGTATATTTTTTGCGAAATTAAAAAATACACTTCTGTATTTGATCTATTTAAAAGCGGATTCAATTTGTAAAATTCCGGTTCGCTTTATTTCCTTAACTTTCATGAAAAATATATTATATGCAGATAGAAACCCGTACCCTGAGTATTGAGGATTATGACGAGCTGGTGGAAACGATGCGCCGTGCGTATCCCAAAATGTCAGAATATGTCTGGTCAAAAAAAAGCATTGCAAAACTGGTCAAAATTTTTCAGCCGGGACAGATCTGTATTACCGTAGACGGAAAAGTAGCAGCTGTAGCCTTATCTATCATCGTTAATTATGAAGAGTTTGATGATGAGCACACCTATAGCGATATTACCGGAAATTATACCTTTAATACGCATTCTTCCACAGGAAATGTTTTATATGGAATCGAAATTTTCGTTGATCCGCAATTTCGTGAGCTGAGACTTGGAAGAAGGCTGTACGATGCCAGAAAAGAACTGTGCGAACAGCTGAATCTGAAATCAATAGTTCTGGGTGGTAGAATACCAGATTATCACAAATATAGCAGCGATTTTTCTGCAAGAGAATACATCCGGAAAGTAAGGGATAAAGAGATTTATGATCCGGTGCTTTCTTTTCAGCTTTCCAATAATTTTTTACCGATCAGAGTGCTGAAAAAATATCTTCCAGAAGATGAGGCTTCCCGCGAAAATGCCGTCTTGATGCAGTGGAATAATATTTATTACAGCAAAAAGCCTAATACGATGCAGGATAATGTGATTCGTTTGGGATTGGTGCAATGGCAGATGCGGCATTTTAAAGATATTAATGCTTTTTATGAGCAGGTAGAGTTTTTTGTGAATGTGATGGGAGATTACAAATCGGATTTTGTATTATTTCCTGAGCTTTTTAATACGCCTTTACTTGCGCCTTTTAATAATCTTTCAGAGAGAGACAGCATGATTGAGCTGGCAAAAATCACTGAAAATATCAAGAATAAAATTTCACAGCTCGCTATCAGTTATAATGTAAATATAATTTCCGGCAGCATGCCGCTTTTTGAGAATAATGATCTGTACAATGTGAGTTACCTGCTTCACAGGGACGGGAGAATCGATGAATACCGAAAAATTCATATTACACCCAATGAAAGGAAGTATTATGGCATGAAGGGCGGCAACGAAATAAAGGTTTTTGACACCGATTGCGGAAAAATAGGGCTCGTCATCTGCTATGATGTGGAATTTCCGGAATTGCCGCGAATTTTAGCAGATCAGGGGATGAAAATTTTATTTGTTCCTTATCTTACCGATACCCAGAATGCTTATATCAGAGTTCGCCACTGTGCGGCGGCAAGAGCCATTGAAAATGAATGTTATGTCGCGATTGCAGGATGTGTGGGAAATCTTCCCGGGGTGAATAATATGGACATCCAGTTTGGGCAGGCTGCTGTTTTTACCCCTTCAGACTTTCCCTTTCCGTCTAATGCCGTAAAAGGAGAAGCAACGCCCAATACCGAAATGACGCTCATAGTAGATGTAGACCTCAATTTACTTAAAGATCTGCATTACCACGGTTCTGTACAGGTTTTAAACGACCGCCGCAAAGATCTTTACGAAACGTATTTGAAATAAATTGAGAAATAATATCATTATGTTAAATAATCATAAATAAACAAAAGCGTTTTCCGAAAGGCACAGATGTTGTAAATTTTGTAGTACACTAATCAAAAAAATGTATTATGAACAACGAAAAAACAGTATCGGTACTTAATGATCTACTGAACATTACCAATGACAGAATAGAAGGATTTTCAAAAGTTGAAGACAAAGTTTGGGATACATATTCAGGTTTAAAAAGTGATTACGACCAGATGGTTTCACAATCTCAGCAAATGAAAAGTGAACTTATAAGCCTGATCAATGAAAACGGAGGAGAAGCAGATAATACAACTTCTACCGCAGGAGCAATACACAGAGCTTGGATCGATGTTAAAAACTCTTTCACAGGAAATAAGGAAGAATCTACATTAGAAAATGTAGTTTTCGGTGAGAATGCTGCAATTGATGCTTATCAGAATGCATTAGACAGCGGAGATCTTTCTGCGGACTGCTCAAGAGTCGTTCAGGATCAGCTGCATCATCTGAAATCTTCATATGCAAAATTTGAAAATTTAGAAAACATCAAGAGTTAAATTTTTTTATTCATACTTTCAGGCCGCTTCATTAATCTGAAGCGGCTTTTTTATTGCATTTATTTCACTAAACAGGGTAATTTTTGCAGTACTGATTTTAGCAATACAATTTAATTTTATTAAAAATCTGATAATTAAGGCGATAACGCCTTAATTAATTGTACCTTAGTTGAATATTAAAACGTGAAACTGAATTTTGTTTTGCCATTCATTTCACTATTCCAACGTTGTATAAATGGCATGCAGCATTTAATTTTAGTGATTATGAATAAATCTGCATTCATTTTACCTGAAAATCAGAACGGGAAACTCGCGGAATGTTCCTCTATGCCTGTTTGCTATACAACCATACAGAATTTTTTAATTTTTCGAATAATATATGCTTTATTCAACGATCATAGTATTACGGGATGAAATTATATATCAAACATATGGTCGGTCAGAAGTGTAAAGATAAAGTGAATGAGACGCTTATCAATCTTGGTATGCCATACGTTTGTGTAGACTTGGGAATGATTGAAACTCCGGAAGACATTAATCTCGTACAAAAAAATATATTAAAAGGAAAATTACAGGATCTGGGTTTTGATTTACTGGATAGCAAAAAGCATATTCTGATCGAAAACATAAAAAGTGCTGTGATCCAGATGGTTCACCAGTACGGAGGCCAACATAAAGAAAAACATTCAGATTATCTGAGCAGAAATTTGGGATATGACTACACCTATATGTCAAACACCTTTTCACAGCAAAAAAAGATGACACTGCAGCAGTTTATTATTCTTCAGAAAGTTGAAAAAATTAAAGAGCTGCTTTTATATGATGAGTTAAACCTTGCCGAAATTGCTGTCAAATTAAACTACAGCAGCGTGGCGCATCTTTCAAACCAATTCAAAAAAAATACAGGATTTTCACCTTCTGATTATAAAAAAATGAATCTTAAAAGGAAAGAAAACTTAGAAAATCTGTAAGTAATTTAAAGTCAGTTGTAATGAAAACACTTCACCTTTTTAAATACAATGATGCCATTCATTGGGAAAAACCATCTTTCAGTGAAGAATCAAAGCTTGATTCTTTGAATGATTTTATGATGATGGATCTGCTGAATGTAGAAATTGTCTATGAACTCCTGATTGATGTGGAGGATGATTTTATCCTGGAAAACCATATGCAGAGTGAGCTTTCTGAACTTTGCGATAAGGCAAAAGAAACCGTTGAGCATTATTTTATTACAGCAGAAAACGGCTTTAATATTATTTAGACTCAAATTGAAACAAAAAATTAAATCATCACAAAACAAAAGTATTGCAATAATATAACCCAAACTAAGAAGAATGTATGTATATTGCCGGATCAATCATATAATTTCAGCTTCTTACGGTAACATTGATACAGCAACACGGGATTTCCCGATATTCAATAATGAACTTCAAAACCTTAAATTTAATCAATCCTATTGTTCGCGCCGCGACCGAAACAGGATATTCTAGACCAACTGATATGCAGAGTATGGCCATTCCGCAGATCCTTTTGGGAAAAGATATTATGGGATTTGCCGAAAAAGGAAAAGAAAAGCTGGCCGCTTTTACCATGCCCGTTCTTCAGCTGCTGAAAAAAAATAATCCGGATCATAATGAAGTCCGGGCTCTGATTTTAACTTCTTCCGGAGACTCAGCCATCCAGATTGAAGAAAATTTTAAAATCTATAGCAAATACCTTCCTTTGTCACAGCTTTCTGTCTTCGAAGGGATTTTAAACGGAACCCATTTAGCCGCCCTCAGAAAAAGGCTTGATGTACTGATAATTACACCGGGAAAGCTACTGGAACTCGATCAGGTACGATATATTGACCTTTCAAAGGTAGAAATTCTGGTTTTGGATGAAACAGAAATGATGATGGAAAAGATTTCTCAGGCTGATCTGAAAAAAATCATCGGTAAGCTTCCTCAGAAAAGACAAAATATAATGTTTGCCGGGAAAATGTCTGACGAAATTAAAAAAATGGCTTCTGCAATTTTAAATAATCCCTTAGAAGTGACTGCGGTAAGAAAGCCATCCGTAATTCAGGATACGTAAATCGGCTTAGAAAATAATAACGAAAGACTATACGTCTTAAAATAAATGTTCAATACAGTATTGAGCTCAGCAATAAACAATAATTTAATACCATTACAATGCAAGAAGGCACAGTAAAATTTTTTAACGAAACAAAAGGTTTCGGATTTATTTCTCCATCAAACGGTGGACCGGACATATTTGTACATTCCACAGGATTGGAATCAAGAACAATTCGTGAAAACGATAAAGTAACTTTTGAAGTACAAAAAGGTGAAAAAGGACTAAATGCAGTCAATGTAAAATTAGTATAACTTTCATCTATTTAACTATAAAGCCTCTTATGAGGCTTTTTTTATGCGGTAAATTTTGTGCACATAATTTATTATATTGGAATATCAGAACGCCACAACATCACATTCCCATCTTTTTAAATGAAGATCCTGTCAAAATCGGTTTTTATACTGTTAATATATCCTTTTTTCTAATAAATTTCTCACAAATATGATTAGAGTCATAAGATTTCTAGCCGTACTGTGACTATTTTTATAAAACCAAAATATTAAAATATGAAATTTATTGTTACATCGATCCTTGTACTAGGATTATTAACGGTTGGCTGCAAAAAAGATACGCAGAACCAAACAACTACCAATCAGGACTCTCTATCCGGTGCAGATTCCATGACCACACCTATGGAAAACAATTCTATGGACAGCACTTCAATGTCTTCACCATCTACCTCTGGAGATTCACTGTCAACAGGTACCAATTCCGGTACAACAGGAAACTCATCAAATGATGGAAACTCCGGATCAGCTACAGGATCTTCAGGAAACACATCCAATGGAAACACAGGAAATTCAGGTAGAAACTCCGGGTCGACTACAGGATCTTCGTCTGACAGAAATTCTGGCAGATCGTCATCTACAACACCTGAATCTTCGGGCAGAAATTCAAGTGCAACCACAGGATCTACTTCTACGGAATCTACCGGAAGATAATTGCTCTTGTTAAAGTAATAGAATCTATATAAAATTGTATTACGCTTAGATTTATCACTAATAATTATTAGTACTCGCTCCATTTTATTGTTGTCATTCTGCAGGTGATAACTTTAAAGTTATTTAGCGTATGAAATTCATTCACATTTGAATGGACAAGGAAATCATATGCCTAAAAAAATACCATATTAAACCAAAATTACAAAACCAGTTACCGCTGATACTAGTTAAGGTGGTTAACAATCAACCAAATATTAATATCAAAAATTTCAGGTCATGAATAATAGAAATTCAAACAGCAACAACAGAAGCTCAAGAGGAAATTCTTCTAATGATGCCAAATCAACACTTGAAGAAATTTACCAGTTAGGATACGACCACGGTTTTAGCGATGCAACGCAGGATGAAGATTATGATGATGATTTCTCAGATTATGAGGATGAATATGATGATTTTCTAGATTCTTATGATGACGACGATGATTACAATGACGACGATTATGATGATGATGAAGACTATGATGATGACGATGATAATGACAACAGAGGAAGAGGTTCTAGAGGAAATGGCAGCCAACAGAGAGATAATCAGGGAAGATTCACTTCAGACGGCAGAAGTTCCCGTGGTTCATCAGGTTCAGGATCAGGAAGATCAGGTTCCGGCGGCGGAAGAGGTTCAGTTCAGGGATCCTCATCTTCAGGACGTGGCGGTAACGCATCTTCAGGCAGAGGAAGATCCGGAGGAAATTCCGGTTCGGGATCAGGAAGATCAGGCGGCGGAAATTCCGGAAGATCCGGTAATTCAAACAGCGGCAGATCGTCTTCCGGTAACGGAGGAGGAGGTTCCAGAGGCTCAAATTCCGGTTCAGGATCAGGGTCAGGAAATTCAAGAAGAGGTTTTGCTTCAATGAGTAAAGCCGAGCGTACAAGAATTGCAAGAATGGGAGGTCAGGCTTCACATGGCGGCGGAAGATCTTCTGGTTCGGGAAGATCAGGATTCGGCGGCAGACGTAATAATTCATAATTTTTTACAGATTACCTCTTTATCATAAAGAGGTAATCTTTTAATACAATTGTTAAAATCATATTATGGCAACTAAAACAACAGAAACGAGTACCGCTGCCTCTACGGAAGCAGTGACAGATAAAAAACTAACGGTAGGCAACGCAAAAGTTGACGAGAACGAAATGAAACACTCTTCTCTGCATAAATTTTTTGTAGATGCGCTCAAAGATATTTATTATGCGGAAGATGCCATTATAACGGCATTAGAAAAAATGCAGGAAGCGGCAACTACCGAAGAACTAAAAGATGCTTTTGAAGATCATCAACTGCAGACAAAAAAACACATCAGCCGATTGGAAAAAGTTTTTAAATCGATCAATGAAGAGCCTGAAAGAAAAAAATGTGAAGCCATTGAAGGCATCATCAAAGAAGGCGAAGAAATTATCAAAACAACTAAAGAAGGTTCTATGACCAGAGATGCAGCACTTATCATTGCCGCGCAGAAAGTGGAGCATTATGAGATTGCAACCTATGGCGGTCTTGCACAGTTGGCCATCACCATGGGACACGATAAAGCTGCAGACCTGCTTGAAAGAACTCTGCAGGAGGAAGAAGAAACAGATCATAATCTTACCGATATTGCTGAAACATTCATCAATTTTGACGCAGAACAGGAAGATTAAAAACCATCAAATAAGCCATACAGCAATTTGTATGGCTTATTTTTCAAATAAATTTATAAGAAAGGAATAACGAGTAATACGATCACTAAAATTAAACCGTAATGGAACAAAAAGATAAATATGCACTAGTAACCGGGGCTACAAGTGGAATAGGGTATGAATTGGCTAAACTATTGGCAAAAGATGGTTACAATCTGGCAATCGTAGGAAGAAACCATGACACCCTGGAAAAAAAATCAGCTGAATTTAAATCCTACGGAATCAAAGTAATCTGTTTTGCTAAAAATCTTTTTCATCAGGATGATGTATACTCTTTATATGCGGATCTGAAATTGAACAATATCAGTCCGGAAATCTTAATAAATGATGCAGGACAAGGAGTATACGGAAAATTTCAGGATACCGACATCAATAAAGAAGTCGATATTATCAATCTGAATATCCTGTCTGTGATTATTCTAACAAAATTGTTTTTAAAAGACAGGCTCTCGAAAGGATCGGGGAAAATATTGAATCTCGCTTCCATCGCCAGCAAATCTCCGGGGCCGTGGCATTCTGTATATCACGGAACCAAAGCCTTTATTTTATCATGGTCCGAGGCAATTCGGGAAGAGCTGAAAGATTCAGGGATTTCAGTAACGGCGCTTTTACCGGGACCTACCGACACCGATTTTTTTAATAAAGCCAATATGAACCAGAGTAAAATTCTTGAAGATAAAAACAATCTTGCTTCTCCGGAAGAAGTAGCAAAAGATGGGTATGATGCCATGATGAGCGGAACCGATAAAGTAGTTTCAGGAATAAAAAATAAACTGATGGTTGCGTTTACCAATATTTCGAAAGACAGCAATACGGCTCATATGATGAGCGAAATGCAGAAGCCTGTTTCAGAAGAATAAACGAACGTACTTCTCACAGAATATAATCTTTTAAAAATAATTGATGAAAAAATATGCAATACAAGTCCTTCAATGGGTGCCGGAAAATAAACAGGGATCAGAAAATGATGCATTCGCAGTTAGAGATTTTGATTCTGTAGAATCTGCAAAACAGTCTTTTGAAAGATATGCGCAAAAGCTTCTGCAGATCAATGAATGGAATGTAATGGCAGGTAAAAACCCTACAGAATTTTATCTGGTTTCTGCGAAGAATACAGAAAGTTCATTATTTGCGAAAGAAAATGATTTTGTTAAAATTAAAATGCCTGCACCGAAAAATAAAATAGGACATGGATACGACTGGGTGATCATCAATAAACTAATAAAATCCACTGAATCTGAATTACAATATTTTCTGATACAGATGAAGCCTCACTCATGTCCGGAAAGTGCAAGTGGAAAAACAGCTCATTTTTATACCGATAAAGCGACCAATACATTCATTATCGCCCAGAAAGGCACAAAAATACAGATGAGCGTACATGGAAGAAATGAAATTCCAAATACAGAAAATATAGGTCTAATTAGCAGATTGAGAAACATGTTTGTAGGAATGGGAGGTATTTTCGGAGGCAGCAAGATACAATGGGAGGCTTTTGCGGAAGAATTCATAAAATAGAAATTACAAAACTAAATATAAACAACAATTTAATTACAAAATAATGGATATGAAAAATACTCCGTCGGAAAAAAACGAAAAACTGGATCAGCTTGATCAGTTTAAAACCGACAATCATAATGAAAAAATGACCACCAATCAGGGGTTAAAGGTAAATAACAATCAAGATTCCCTTAAAACGGATGAAAGAGGTGCAACCTTGTTGGAAGATTTTATTCTAAGGGAAAAAATCACACAGTTTGACCATGAAAGAATTCCTGAGCGCGTGGTTCATGCAAGAGGATCCGGTGCACATGGTGTTTTTAAGCTTACCAAAAGCATGGGCCAATTTACCAAAGCCGGCTTTCTAAATGAAGTAGGCAAAGAAACTCCAGTTTTCGTACGGTTTTCTACCGTTGCAGGAAGTAGAGGAAGTACAGATTTGGCGAGAGACGTAAGAGGTTTTTCGGTTAAATTTTATACAGAAGAGGGCAATTACGACTTGGTAGCGAATAATATTCCTGTATTTTTCATCCAGGATGCGATTAAATTTCCGGATCTTGTGCATGCCGTAAAACCGGAAGCAGATCACGAAATTCCTCAGGCTTCTTCGGCACACGATACATTCTGGGATTTTATTTCTTTAATGCCCGAAAGTATGCACATGATTATGTGGTTGATGAGTGACAGGGCAATCCCTAGAAGCTATAGAATGATGGAAGGATTCGGTGTGCATTCTTTTAAATTTATCAATGATGAAGGTAAGGTACATTTTGTAAAATTCCATTTTAAGCCAAAATTAGGAGTACATTCTGTAGCTTGGAACGAAGCGCAGAAAATCTCCGGAGTAGATCCGGATTTTCACAGAAGAGACCTTTGGGATGCCATTGATAATGGCGCGTTTCCGGAATGGGATTTCGGAGTACAGTTAGTTCCCGAAGAAAATGAGTTTGATTTTGATTTTGATCTTCTTGATGCAACAAAGATTATTCCTGAAGAAGTTGTACCGGTTGAGATCATCGGAACACTGACTTTAAACAGAAATCCGGACAACTTTTTTGCAGAAACAGAGCAGGTTGCTTTTCATCCCGGCCATATTGTTCCGGGTATCGATTTCAGCAATGATCCTCTTTTGCAGGGAAGATTGTTCTCGTATACAGACACGCAGCTTTCAAGACTGGGTTCACCCAATTTCCATGAAATCCCAATCAACAAATCTTTAAATACGGTTCATAATAACAATCGTGACGGTCATATGAGACAGCAAATCGCGAAAGGAAAAGTAAACTACGAGCCGAATTCCATAGGAGGAGGGTGCCCTTTTCAGGCTATGATGAAAGAAGGCGGATTTACTTCTCATAGCGAAAGGATAAGCGGGTCAAAAATACGCGCCAGAAGCCAGAGCTTTGTAGATCATTATTCTCAGGCTAAAATGTTTTTTAACAGCCAGGCTGCCCATGAAAAGACCCATCTGGAAAATGCCCTGGTTTTTGAATTGTCAAAAGTGAAAACCACATCGATCCGTGAAAGAATGGTAGGACAGTTAGCGTTTATCGACATGACCCTTGCTGAAAATGTTGCCGGGAAACTAGGGGTAAAAGTGACCCGTCTTGAGATGCCGAATCAAAGTATTCCTGCAGATGCAGATCCTTCGACGCTTCAAAGTGAAGAAAGAGAGCCTAAAACGCAGGTTTCTGAAGCTTTAAGCATGAAAAATACCGTTAAAGATACCATCGAAAGCCGAATTATCGGATTTATCATGGCAAACGGCGCAGCATCTGAAAATACGCTTTCATTAAAAAATATATTGGAAAGTGAAGGAGCAGTTGTACAAATTATCTCCAATGACGTTGCACCTTTTACATCAGATAACGGAAATGCCATAGTGCCTCATCATTCAATTACTAGTACTGCCAGTGTTTGTTTTGATGCGTTATATATCTGTCCGGGAGAAGAGTCAATACAAGAATTTGTAAAACCTGGTAACAAGCATATTGTGGTAGACTTTATTAACGAAGCATATAAACATTGTAAGGCAGTTTATTTTGGAGAAGGTACTGATGAGATTTACAATGCTACTTTAGTGAGCACCGGAAAACATGATGATCCTGCGATTATTACAGCAGAAAAACCAGATGCGGATGATTTATTTATAAAAGCAATTGCCGGTCACCGTGTTTGGGAATTTGAGAAAGAAAGAAATATGATGGCATAAAATTAGTTCATTTATAATTACACCATTTACACTAAAATATAATATTATGAAAGCAGCAGTTTTTCACGCGCCGGGCAACATTACGTGCGATACCGTAGACGACCCGAAAATTGAAGATTCAAACGACATTATCTTGAAAATCACCTCTACCGCTATTTGTGGGAGTGATCTTCACATCTATTCAGGAGGCATTCCTCAAGCCCGGCCTATGGTGATGGGGCATGAGTTTATGGGGATTGTAGAAGAAGTAGGAAAAAATATTGGGCATTTAAAAGTGGGAGACAGAGTCGTGGTTCCGTTTCCTGTTGCTTGCGGAAGCTGTTTTTTCTGTCAGCACGATCTTCCTACTGCATGTGAGCATTCCAATGAAGAAAACTATGGTCCGGAAGGCGGAATTTTAACGGAGAAAGGAGGCGGGTTATTCGGATATACCGATCTGTATGGAGGGTATAATGGCGGACAGGCACAATACGTGAGAGTTCCGTACGCAAATTTTGGACCCAGAAAAGTAGCAGATTCTTTAACCGATGAGCAGGTTTTATTCCTTACAGATATATTTCCTACAGGATATACAGGTGTAATGTGGGCAGATCTGAAAGGTGGCGAAACCGTTGCTATTTTCGGAGCAGGACCGGTAGGTTCGATGGCGGTAAAAAGCGCGATGCTTTACAATGCCAAAAAAATAATTGTGATTGATACCTTACAATATCGTTTAGACCAGATTAAAAGGCTCACAGGATGCGAAACCATTCTATGGAATGACGCTGATGAAACGGTACAGCAAATCAGAGAGATGACCGACGGAAGAGGAGCCGATGTCTGTATTGACGCAGTAGGTTTTGAACCTGAAAGAAATTTCTTAGACAGGGCAAAAGCAGTAGTCAATTTTGAAAAAGGTTCCATAAAAGTATTTGAAGCCTGTATGAGTGCGGTAAGACGGGGCGGTTTTGTTTCAATTCTGGGCGTATATCCTGTCAATTATGACAATTTTAAAGTAGGGCAGCTTTTTGATAAAGGAATTACCATAAAAGCGGGACAGGCGCCGGTACATCCCATTATCGACACCCTTATGAACTATGTGGAAACCGGCCAGGTAAAACTGGATGATATTATTACACACCGTCTTTCTTTGGATGAAGTATCAAAAGGATACGAAATCTTCGATAAAAAAGAAGATGGCTGTGTGAAAGTGGTCTTAGACCCTTGGAAATAAATCACATGATCGTTTTAACAACATTAATAATTTCATCATGGAATTTCAAAAAAACGTATTGAATTATATCAGCGAATCATTGATCAACTCAAATGAGACCATTGCTGTCGCTGAAAGTGTGACTTCAGGATTGCTGCAGCTTGCTTTTTCACAGATGCCGAATGCATCTATGTTTTATAAGGGGGGTGTTACTGCTTATTCTTTATCACAAAAAGTGAAACTGCTGAATATTAATCAGGAAGATGCTGAAGAATGTGACTGCGTTTCTCCGGATATTGCAGAAGCAATGGCGCTGAACGTCGCTCAGTTATTTGATACCGATTGGTCAATTGCTACCACTGGATACTGTACGCCTGTAAGACATTCTGTTTACAGCGTGTATGCCTATTTTTCGGTGGCCTACAAAGGTGAAATTATTTTGTCGAAAAAACTTGAAGTGCATCCAAAAACAAAGGCTTTTAATGCGCAGTTATATTACACGGAATTTATTCTCGGGTGTTTCAAAAGCGAACTGAACAGCCTTTTAATTTTGAATAATTAATATATTGCAAAGAAAATCCCGACACCAGTGCCGGGATTTTTTAATTCAATAAAACTGATAAAAATTATTTGGCCTTGCTGTTTAATGCAGTATCTGCAAGCTTGGTCAATAGTTTATCACAGTTTTTTTCTTCTTTTAGAGTCTCCAGAAAATTGCTCAGGCATCTTTTTTCGTTCAGAACTTTTGCGAATGCAGCAAGCGTCCCATAAGTAGCGATTTCATAATGCTCTACTTTCTGTGATGCGGCAATAATTCCTGCATCGCGTACAGGTCCTGCTTTGGTTTCTTCCATAATGCTTTTTCCTTCCTCTAAAATCCCCTGCATTGCATCACATTTTTTGGCTTCAGCCTTTAATCCCATAGATTTGAAACAGTCTTCAAGCCTTGTCACCTGTACTTTAGTTTCTTCTAGGTGTGTTGCAATTGCTTTTTTCAATTCCGGATGCGTTGCATTTTTTTCCATTTTAGGAAGTGCTTTTGTCAATGCTTTTTCAGCCCAGTAAATATCTTTAAGAGAATCTTCAAATAAATCTTTCAGATCTTTTGCCGCGTCTTTTTTAGCCGGGATTTTTGCAGTATCCTTTACTGTAGTCTTTGGAGCCGCTTTTTGAGCTGCTTTTGGAGCTACTTTAGCAGCCGTTTTTTTTGTTGTAGTGGTTTTAGTTGCCATAATATTTTTTTAGTGATTTATTTTTGTTAAACCTTGTACTTCAATTATAAGACCAAAATCATAATCAACATTATTTAAAATAATATTCCTTTTAAATTACCGTAAATCCGGTATTGGCAAAAAATTTGTTCTGTATGAGAAAAATCAAACAGTTATGAATAATAAGATAAAAATTGCCTTAGCGGTGATCGCAGGAGGAACGCTGGTTCTACTGAACCGTAAAAGAAGAAGCAGAAGCCCTAAAAAAGAAATTTTTACTGCGCCGGATGGAAATACCTACAAAGAAAATCAGGTGTACAGAGCATCAGATGGAACCATGTTTAGAAATGGGAAAGAAATTCATGCGGATAAATTTCATTTCGAAGGAGATGCCCATCAGGAAACACTTCATAAAAATGATCGTGTGAATACACCGAAAAATTATGACGCAAGACCAAAGAATGTCGAGTATCATCAACGTGGAATAAGACATAAATAAATCTATTTTTATGATTATACACATAAGCATTCAGGGAAATATTGAAGTACATTCACCATTATGAACGAAAATATATTGGGTATTGTAGCCGGAATTTTAACCTCTGTATCGATGATCCCTCAATTGGTAAAAGTAATTAAAGAAAAAAATGTGAAAGATCTGTCCTGGATTATGATTTTAATTCTGATTTCGGGTTTATCACTTTGGGTTTGGTACGGAATTTTAAAAAACGAGCTGCCCATTATTCTCTCTAACGCTTTTGCTGTTTTGGTAAATCTGTCTCTATTGATATGTTATATTGCATTCAGGAAAAAATCATAGAATTGAATTTTATTAAAGAAAAAAGCTTGAGAAATTTCTCAAGCTTTTTCTGATTTATTTCAAACTGAATTTTACTTTTGTCTTTATGGCATCAGAAGAATTTCCGATTAACGCTTCAAAATCTCCGGGTTCTGCGACCCATTGATGCTGCTCCGGATCGAAATAACTTAAAGCCGATCTGTCAATCGTGATCTGAACTGTTTTTTGCTCACCGGGATTAAGAAATACTTTCTCAAAGCCTTTCAGCTCTTTTGCAGGACGAGGCAGTGAAGATTTCAAGTCACTGATATACAATTGTACGACTTCAGCTCCGGCTCTTTTTCCGGTGTTTTTTACATTTACCGTAAAGGTAATTTTATCATCCTGTCCGATTACTGTTTTATCAGCATTTGCTTTTCCAAACTCAAAAGTTGTATAACTTAAACCGTGGCCAAAACTGAACAAAGGTTTTATCTTTTTGGTATCATGCCATCGGTACCCAACAAAAATTCCTTCGTTGTAGGAAATATTGATAGGATTTTTCTGGTCTTTTCCTTTTCCGGCAGCCAGCTCTTGTTTATTTCCCGGATATTCTCCTAATTGATGGGCAGAATTATCTTCCAGCTTTACGGGAAATGTGAAAGGCAGTTTTCCGGACGGATTGGTATCACCCGCTAAAATTGATGCAATAGAATTCCCGGCTTCCGAACCTAAATACCAAGCTTGCACAATGGTCGGAACTTCTTTGATCCACGGCATCGCAACGGCGTTTCCTGAAATCAGAACAACAGCAAAATTTTTATTGGCTTTTGCAAGAGCAGCAATCAACTGATCCTGATTGTAGGGGAGTCCGTAGCTTTTTCTGTCGTTTCCTTCACTGTCCTGAAAGTCAGATTTATTTAATCCTCCCACAAAAATAACATAATCAGATTTTTTTGCCAGTTCTACCGCTTCATTCAGTAATTCAGCTTCAGAACGCGGGTCTTTAAGATCCTGACCGGATTTTACTCCGTTATATTCGCCGCCAATATCTCCTACATAACCTCTTGCAAACTGTACATCGGCCTCCTTCCCGAATCTGCTTTTAATTCCGTCCAAAGGCAGGGTCTCATATTTTACTTTCAATGAAGAAGAGCCACCTCCCACAGTCATAATTTTAATGGCATTTTCTCCGATTACCGCAATTTTTTTTGCTTTATTGATGTCAACAGGTAGAATATTCCCTTGATTTTTTAATAATACAATTCCTTCTTCACCGATTTCTTTGGCGATCTTTCTATGCTCTTCTGAAGCAATATTACCAAACGGTTTTTTAGGATTCATCGTAGTTTTATAAGCCAAGTTCAAAAGTCTTGTTACTTTATCGTCCAGCTCCTGTGTTCCTTTTTTTCCTTCTTTTATTAAGTTTAAATACGGTTGGGCAAGATAATAATTGTCATAAGCATTTTTTGTTCCTGCAGACAATCCGTTTGTCCAGCTTCCGAATTCCAGATCCAGACCGTTTTTGATAGCCTGTTCCGTGTTATTTACCGCGCCCCAGTCAGAAACTACAACGCCTTTATAATTCCATTCCTTTTTAAGGATGTCATTTAAAAGATACTGGTTCTGGCTTGAGTACTGGTTCTTATACATGTCATAAGCTCCCATAATCGTCCACGAATCTCCTTCTGTTACTGCTGCTTTGAATGCGGGAAGGTAAATTTCGTAAAGCGCTCTGTCATCTACAATGACATTACTGGTGTTACGAAACATTTCCTGGTTATTTAGTGCATAATGTTTTACGCTTGTCGCTACACCATTAGACTGAACTCCTTTGATGTAGGGAACGACCATTTTTGAGGTTAAGAATGGGTCTTCACCCATGTATTCAAAATTTCTCCCGTTCAGTGGAGTTCTGTAAATATTGACTCCCGGTCCCAGAAGTATGTCTTTTTTTCTGTATCGTGCTTCTTCTCCCAAAGCTTTGCCGTAATTCCAGGACATTTGTTTATTCCATGTAGCAGATAAAGCGGTTAACGCAGGATAGGCGATGATGGAATCATTCGTCCATCCGGCTTGGTTCCATTCATCCCAAAGTACTTCCGGACGTACGCCATGAGGACCGTCTGTCGTCCAGAATTCGGGAATTCCCAATCTCGGAACACCGGGCGAACTGAACTTTGACTGTGCATGTAACATCGCTACCTTTTCCTCAAGTGTCATTCTCGAAAGTGCATCCTGAACTTTTTGCGCAACAGGTTTCGACTCATCCAGATATACAGGAACGCTGATATTTTGGGCCAGTGTATAAGCAGAGATACAGGTAAATACACTTATAATGGCAGTTTTCTTTAGCATAAAAACTCTTTTATTGATTAAAAACAAAAGTACAGAAAATTTTTATTATCTCATATTGAGATAATAGTTTGTTAAAGAACAATATTTTATATTTAAGCTTTCCTATTTTACTAAAAATCTGTTATCTGTTAAAATTGCCATTTTTTAATTTTATATTCTCTTTTAAAAAGTCAAAAAAAATCCTCAATTTTGCACCCCTTTCTATAACCCAAACATTCATGAAACTTTGTATAGCCGAAAAACCCAGTGTAGCCAGAGATATTGCCAAAGTCTTGGGCGCGAATACACCTAAACAGGGCTATATGGAAGGGAACGGCTATTGTGTAACCTGGACATTCGGACATCTTTGTACCTTGAAAGAACCCCATGATTACGGTCCGCAATACAAATCATGGAATTTGTTTCTGCTGCCGATTATTCCAAAAAATTTCGGCATCAAGTTAATTCCGAATAAAGGCGTTGAAAATCAGTTTAAAGTCATTGAAAAACTGGTCGCCGAATGTGATGAAGTCATCAATTGCGGCGATGCGGGACAGGAGGGAGAGCTTATTCAGCGGTGGGTTTTACAAAAAGCAAAATGCGATAAACCCGTGCAGCGGCTTTGGATTTCTTCCCTTACCGAAGAAGCGATTAGAGAAGGTTTTGAAAAATTAAAACCTGCAGAAGATTATAAAAATCTGTATCTCGCAGGAAATGCAAGAGCGATAGGTGACTGGCTGCTAGGAATTAATGCAACACGGCTTTTCACGAAAAAATTTGGCGGAAACAAAGCGGTTTTATCCATTGGAAGAGTACAGACTCCGACCTTGGCCATGCTGGTTCATCGGCAGAAAGAAATTGATGCGTTCAGTACCGAAGAATACTGGGAACTGAAAACCAAATACCGGGATGTCATTTTTAATGCTGCTATCGACCGCCTAAAAACACTGGACCGCGCAGAAAAAGGTCTGGAATATCTTAAAATCAATCTTTTCGAGATTGTTTCTTTCGAAATTAAAGAAGGGAAAGAAAAAAATCCGAGACTCTTTGATCTTACCGCACTTCAGGTGGAAGCCAATAAAAAATACGGCTATTCTGCAGAGAATACTTTAAAATACATTCAAAGTCTTTATGAGAAAAAACACGTGACGTACCCACGTGTTGATACGACGTATTTATCAGAAAGCTTATATCCGAAAATTGAAGGGATCCTCAGAAATATGACTTTTTATCAGGAATGGACTGCCTCGTTATTGCAGCAGGCAATTCCAAAATCCAAAGCGGTTTTTGATGATGCAAAAGTAACCGATCACCACGCAATTATTCCCACCGAAGTTCCGCCAACACAAAATTTGAGCCGGGAAGAAAAGCTGATTTATGATTTGGTGGCAAAACGATTTATTTCGGTTTTTTATCCCGAATGTAAAATTTCAAACACCTTGGTGGAAGCGAAAGTGGGAACCATCCCTTTTAAAACCAGCGGGAAACAGATTCTGGAACCGGGTTGGAGAGCAGTCTACGCAAAAGATGCAAAAGAGCCGACAGAAAAAGACAAAGAAGAAGAGCAGATGATTCCTGAATTTAAAGTGGGAGAATCCGGACCGCATGAGCCAAAAATTCACCAGGGAAAAACTTCACCGCCAAAACCTTATACCGAAGCTACATTGCTTCGCGCCATGGAAACTGCAGGTAAACAAGTGGATGACGAAGAGTTGCGTGAAATGTTGAAAAATAACGGTATTGGAAGACCTTCAACCCGTGCGAATATTATTGAAACGCTGTTCAAAAGAAAATATATTGAACGGAAAAAGAAAAATTTAGTAGCGACCTCAACCGGGATTCAGCTGATTGATACCATTGAAGATGAAGTTTTAAAAAGCCCGGAACTTACGGGAGAATGGGAGCTGAAGCTTCGTAAAATTGAAAGCGGCGAATATGAAGCCAATCAGTTTAAGGATGAATTGATTCAAATGATCCGGGAACTGACCAAAAAAGTGGTTGACGGAAAAGCAAAAGTTTTCACCCTACACGAGGGAAAAGAAGAAGCCAAAGAAAAGAAAAAGCGAGAACCGGCAGTAAAAAAAGAACTGCAAACCTGGGACGAAACGCAGTGCCCGAAATGCAGACAGCATCATTTGATTAAAGGAAAAACCGCAGTAGGATGCAGTGATTACAAAAACTGCGGCTTTAAGATTCCTTTTGAAATATTCGGCAAGAAACTGTCTGAAAAACAGCTTTTAGATGTAGTAGTAAAGGGAAAAACTTCAAAATTAAAAGGGTTCACCACACATCCTGAAAACGTAAGCGAAGGAATAGTCTCATTATCTTCAGAGTTTATGATAACATTAATTAGTAATTCGTAGTTCGTAATTGGTAATTCGTAATTTTTACTCTAAGTACTATTTCAAATACAATCTCATTCTCGCTTCGTATTCAGGTTTTGTTTTTAAGAGTTTCCATATTTTTTTGTCGTCCGGATTGCTCAGTCGGTAAAAAATAATTTTATCAGCAGAATATTTGAAATAAGGATGATTTTTCAACCATTCTTCAGGCGCATCTACCAAAGTGTATTTCTGAACTTTGGAATTATCCAGCGGAGCAATATCCAACAATTTCTGCATCAGTTCTTTATCAATATTATACGTGTCTAAAATTTGGTTTTTAGTCATAAAGCCGCCCAATTTTTTTCGGAACCCAATCATCGAACCTGCACTTTTCTCATCCAGACCAAATTCCAATAGCTGTTTAAAGGTAATAGAATTCAGATCTGTTTTAGAGAAATCGGTTTTTTCCTGTTTCATTTCCGGTTTTTTATCATCAGAACTTTTCGTCATTGTGGCCGCGGTTAGTCTGATGTAAGGTTTCAATTCTTCAAACTTTTCTGCTGAAATCACAAAGCAATTTTTTACATCTTCGAGAGTTTTAAAACTGCCTTTCAGGTTTCTGTCACGATAATTAATAATAACACTCGCTTGCTTCTCAGAAAATCCTAATGCTTTCCAGCCTTCCAGATCTAAAGTATTAGGATCGAAAGGCGAGATCTGGGTTTTCTTTTTGCTGTATTTGGCTGTATAGCTGTTAAAATCAGCCGGAGTTTTTGAAGGTAATTGTAGATATGGCTCCAGTTTTTGGTAATTTTCATCATTGATGATGAAACATTCTTTAAACTTCTCTTTGCTGACGAAAGTTCCGCCGAGAAAACTTTTATATTTTAAAATGGCTGCAGCCTGCTTTTCGCTGAAGCCCATTTGCTGCCAATCGTTTTGTGAAAGAAGATCCGGATTGAATTTATTTGAAACGTGTACTGTTTTTTTCTCAAAATTTTTAGAATTGAAATTGCCGGATTTTGCCTCTTTATTGGTTTCGGGTAAAAGAATAAACTGCTGAAGCTGCATAAATTTTTCAGGAGAAACAGCATAACATTTTTTAAACTGTTCTTTTGAGAGAAATTTCCCGCCTACTACTTTTTTATAGTTAAGAATAGTCGCAACCTGCTTTTCGGAGAAACCCAGTTTCTGCCATTGGTTCTGATCAAGTTCATTGGGATCAAATTCTGAAAGAATTTCTTTCGGAAGGCTTTCTGATATGAAGGTTACTTCCGGAAAAGCATCCTCTTTATGATCAGAATATTTTTTAAACCCGAAAAGAGAGAGCAGCAGCAAACCTAAAAAAGCCAGCTTTTGATAATAATTTTTTTTCATCATTTTGTAAAATTAAAAATAAAATTTAATTATAAAAATGATTTATGGTAAAAATTAAGCTGGATAATTTATGCTAATTTGGATGTGATAAAAAAGCCTCCGAAGAGGCTTTATATTATTGTTTGGTAAAAACAAGGTTTTCCGTATCCGGAAGATAAACCTTTGTATCGGGGTTACCGGGACAGGTATTTTCGGAGAGAAGCGAACCGTTAGGATAATACGACCAGGTAATCTGGGTGCTGTTGATTTTTACATTTAGTATTATTTTCTTCATTCTTTATATTTCGATTTGCGCTCATTCCAGAGTTTTACAAGATCTTCTGCATATCTTCCTTTTATGGGGTATGCTTTTCCGTTTTTTGTTTTATAATATTCTTTAGGAAATCTCCATTCTAACTGCTGTTCAGATAAGTCTGTAGGATAATCATAAGTCAATGATTTGTCAAAAGATATAGGAATTGGTTTTATTTCAGTATTCTTATAATGGTTTTCCATATAAGCATCAACAGGAGTCGCCCATCTTCCATCTGTAGTTTTATATACTGGAAAAAAATCATCTTTAATTAAATCACCACAAAATTCTCCTACAAAAACTAATATATCAACATAATTGTTAAAATCATACTCATACTTAGAGCTATGATCATAAGCATCAAAAATCATTATGGGTTTATTATAGTGCCCTATGAGTTGTTGGTCAATTTTATAAACAGCTCTATATTTAATATCCATAATCTCATCACAATACAAAGTAGTATCCACAGATACATCTATTTTTTTCCCAACAAATGCATATATTTTGGATGGTTTTTTTTGATTACATATTGTCCTAGATAGGCAGGGTATGGGTTGCGGTTCTAGAATAATCTCTTTACATTGTAGTAAATCTGAAACAGAGTATTTTTCAGAATAATAGAGTCTATCAAATCTAAAAAATATTGAATCACTTTTTCTTGCAGTTATTGTAAAATAACCATTATCATTACTAGTGGCTACTAATTTTTTTTCGTCATATATTTTATTCCTTCTTGCATAATTATTAGAATCTAATTTTGCAAGTTTATTAATTGTGTCATTGATAACGATTGAAGCGCTTAGACGCGCGTTGGGAGGCTGTTTAACAAATCCTTCGATTTTTATTTTTTGACCCTGTAATAAATAAAACGAGAAACAAAACAAAGTAAGTATAAATATTTTCTTCATCATTATGTTTTAGCTAAAAGTCTCCGAAGAGGCTTTAATGTTATTGTTTGGTAAAAACAAGGTTTTCCGTATCCGGAAGGTAAACTTTCGTATCGGGGTTACCGGGACAGGTGTCTTCGGAGAGAAGCGAACCGTTAGGATAATACGACCAGGTAATCTGGGTACTGTTGATCTTCTTCAAGGTGATTCTTCCCCAGCCAACTCCACAATGGGTGCCTTCATAATACAGGGAAATACTGTGATTGTCATTTTCATTGGTTACTACACTTGTAATTTTATTTAATACAGGATCATTAGGATCAGGAATCTGGTTATCCTGAAGAATGGCTCCTGTGGCTATCTTTTTTATGGTATACTTTACATGAAGTACATCCTGATAGTATTTTCTTATTCCAGAAGTATTTATTAGTAAATGATCTTCTTTAGTAATATATAGGGTAATTTTGTTTCCCTGATAAGTGGCTTTAAACGTACCGATATAAGGCGCTAAACGGTTATCCAGATCCTTCATATATGCATAATTTGGAGCACCTTTGAAAAAAGTATTCAACGGGTAAACCTGCTGTGCTTTGCATGCTGTTAAGCTCAGGGCAAAAGTTAATAATGATAGTATTTTTTTCATAACTGTTTTTTTAAATTAAGGGCAAGGGGTTTCTACAGGTTTTCCGTCAGCTCCGAGTGTTACATTATACACCGTTCCGTCTTTGTCGATTCTCTGGAGGGTCATTTTGCTTTTATCGATATTCATATCATCCAGAGCATTAAAAAAGACTTCTTCCAGCCCTTTAAAGCTCATAAAATTTCCGTTCTGGGAAGAATATCCGGGTTTCGGTCTTAGATTTAATTCAAACTTTTCATAATCATCTTTCAAAGCGTCTAGCTGTGCTTTGGTATAGTTTCTGTCGCTCACTGCTTTGGCTTCGTCTAAGGTACCATTAAATCTTATAAGATAGTTAATATACAGATATCCATCCGGGCATCCGCCGGCACAGACTTCCGTAGCCACCATCTGTCCAAAAGATACATCAACTGCGGTACCGGTAGGTTGGTTGGCAATTAGCCTGAAAAGCTGGTAAATATCTCCAGGAGAATGTATTTTAACACCTTTTGGAGGATGGTTATGGCTATAGGATGCGTATCCTGTCGTATTACCAAGTTTGACACTGTTCTCGTCACCCTGTATAATTGGCCCGGGTGTTCCATCGGGCGCAGTCATGAAAGCTTCCTCACCTTCTGATTTCGATTTGTTGTACAGACTTTCTATTTTAGTATTTGCATCCGGGTTTTCAAGCATTGTCTTTGTTTTCTCACAAGGCGTTTCCGGATCTGTAATAATCACTCCTGCTCCTTCTACATTACAATCCGGCGACAAGTTAGGGATCTTTCCTGTTGTCGTTGTTTTGTGAACATTGGGATTGGGATAATGCACATCGTTACAATGGTCATACCATTCTAATGTATTGCCGTGATTGTCCAGGATAATGTCGGTACAGTCTCCGGGAACATTACTGAAAGGAACGGTATTATTGTTACTTCCGCCTTCTTCCCAGTTATACCATCCTCCGTTTGGTGGAGGAAGATCAATAGGATTAATTCCGCCTCCTTCTGAAGTATTGTTCCCACCGGGAACTCCTGTTGCAGGAGAACAATTTCCTAAACCGTCATTATAATTCACCGTAGAAATTGCTTTTCCGTCTAAACCGTATGAACTGATGCTTCCCGTAAAATGCTGGAAATCTACGGTAGTTCCGTCCTGTGGATCGTATTCAATAATTTCCGCTGTTACCGGGATTCCGTCCGCTTGCTTTACTTCCAGATTGTACACCGCGTCTCCGGAATTCAGGTTCTCTATTTTGAAGACGTAATATGTTTCACCTTCATTCACTGTTTCTACAATAGTGGAAATCTCTATAACACCTACGGTAAGATCTTTCCCGGTAAGGGAAGCTTCACTCAGAGGCACCTGAAGATCTGCTCTTCCGGATTGCTGATGGATGAATTGTTCAACATTCGGGATGTCTTTCAGCTTGACCATCCTGAATCTGGAAGCGTTGGGATTTTGCAGGGTGTTGTTTTCAGGAAAAAGATCATTCCTGCAGGAATACAGCGACAGCAATACTGCCAACATCAGGCAAAGCCTGGGTATTAATTTTTTGATCATTTGTGTTGTTTAAAAAGTTAAAGATATAAATTTCCTGCAAATATAAAATAAAAAAATAAATAACGCATGTATGCGTTTATTATTTTATTGATCATCTCTCACTTTTGTAAAGTGAACAATGTTAGAAATGCTGATTTAATAAGAATTTTCGGTGATCAACTGAAAAAGTTGAGAATTGAGAAAAAAATGTCTCAAGAGGAATTAGCAAATTCCTCAGATATTCCGATTTCGCAGATTGGCAGAATTGAAAGAGGGGAAATTAATACGACTTTAAGTACTATCTACGCCATTTCCCAAGCATTGGAAGTAAACATCAAAGAGCTTTTCGATTTTACAATTGAGAAAAGTTAAAATAATAAAATAGAATTATACTATTCAATATCCTTTTCCACCAAAGAATCTTTCAGTTTCAGCAGTTCTGCTTTCACAAATTCTAAACGATCAATGAGAGAAATGGTTTCAGAAATTTTGGAATTGGTTGTCAACGCAATTCGGGCTCCGTCAAGTGTATAGCCTTTTTCTTTCACCAGATGATAGATGATTTTCAGGTTTTTGATGTCTTCAGGAGTGAAATAGCGGTTGCCTTTCTTGTTTTTTTTAGGTTTGATGATCGGGAATTCCTGCTCCCAATATCGTATCAGTGAAGCGTTTACATCGAATGCTCTGGCAACTTCTCCTATCGAATAATACAGTTTGTCGGGTAAATTTGTCTTCATTGTTACAGATCCTGAAAATTCAAAGATAAATATTTTTTAAACTACTTCGCAAATTGTAAATTGTACACCGTAAATCGTAGAGAATGAAAAATTGGCGCAATATAGGTCTTATTGGTTTGGTTTTGGCAGTAGTAAGCTGCAAACCAGCAAATGATTACCGTATGTTTTATGAAAATACAGAACCTAAATTAATTTCAGATCAGTTTAGTTTTACAGAAGGACCCGCAGCTGATCTTTCTGGCAATGTGTACTTTACAGACCAGCCGAATGATAAAATTTATTTTTGGGATTGGAAAGCCGATAAGATATCCATGTTTTTAGATAAAACGGGCCGCGCGAACGGAACGTATTTCGATCAAAACGATCATTTAATTACGTGTTCTGATAATGAAGGCGAAATCTGGAAAATTTCTAAAGATAAATCTGTAGAAGTGTTATCGAACGGGTTTGAAGGGAAAAGATTAAACGGACCGAATGATCTCTGGCTGGACGCCGATGGAGGTATTTATTTTACCGATCCGCTCTACAAAAGAGACTATTGGGAAAATTTTAAAGTTGAAATCCCAGAGAAAAATCTGTATTACAGAAATAAAAACGGCAAAATTTCAAAACTCGAAACTTTTACGCAACCCAACGGAATTATCGGAAGCACCCAGCTGAAAAAACTGTATGTTTCTGATATTGATGCCGGAAAAACGTATGTCTACGATATTTTAGGGGAAGGAAAACTTTCTGCAAAGAAACTCTTTTGCGAAATGGGTTCAGACGGGATGACGCTGGATAAACAAGGGAATCTGTATCTTACAGGCGATGGCGTAATCGTTTTTAACCGTAAAGGCGAAAAAATCCATCACATCAAAATTCCTGAAAAATGGACGGGAAATATCACTTTTGGCGGAGAAAAAAACAATATTTTATTTATTACCGCTTCAAAATCGGTGTATACTTTGCCAACAAAAACGAGAGGAATTAAATAGATTTTAACCATTAAGATGTTGTAAGTTATTAAGAATAGTAAGAAGCTTCCTATAAAATAGGATAATCTTAACGAAACTTAAAATCTAAAATATCTTAATGGTTAAATTTAATAAGCAACCTCCATTTTTACTTTCTTGCCTTTCAGCTTTTCCGTGCTCAGCTTTTTTAGCAGTTCTTTTACTTTACTTCGGGAAACCGCCACATAAGAAGTGGTATCTTTCACTTCGATGAGGCCTACATCTTCTTTCTGTAATTCCCCCTTTTTCAGCAAATAACCTACGATATCTACTTTATTGACTTTATCTTTTTTTCCGGCACTGATGTAAACCGTCTGGAAAGGTGAATTTGCAGGAACCTTACTGAATTCTTTTACAGATTCTTCAGCGGTATCTTTTTTAATGAAAGGAAATTTTTCATCTTCCGTCATCACCAAATAGGCAAAACCTTTCGCATTCATTCTCGCAGTTCGCCCGTTTCGGTGGATAAAGGCGTCTTCTGTTGTCGGTAACTGATAATGAACAATCGACTCCACTTCCGGAACATCCAAACCACGCGCCGCCAAATCTGTGGTGATCAAAACTCTCGCCGTATCATTTCTGAATTTCAGCAGAGCACGTTCTCTCTCATCCTGTTCCATTCCGCCGTGGAAGGTTTCCCTGTCGATGCCTTTATCAAGCAGCAAATCTGCGATACGGTCAACGGTTTCCCGGTGATTACAGAAAATCAAAGTCCTTTTATTGCCAATCTTGCAGATCAGATGAAATAAAGTATCCAGCTTTTCCTCGGATGTGGTCATTACTTTTCGTAGCTGAATATCGGGTTTGTTTTCGCCCAACTTTAGAAAGTCGATGATTTTCTCATTTTTCAATCCTGTAAACTTAGGGATTTCGTCCATGGCTGTAGCAGAAGTCAGGATTCTCTGATAGAGATTGTACATATTCTCAATAATGTATTCCATATCGTCATGGAAACCAAATTCCAGTGCTTTATCAAATTCATCCAGCACCAGGTTTCTGATGGTTTTCACGTCAAGATTATTGTTTCTCAGGTGATAGGCAATTCTGCCCGGAGTTCCGATTAAAACGGCAGGAGATTCTTTTAAATTATTGATTTCAATCTTTTTATCGTGGCCGCCGTAGCATACGGAAACCTTAAAATCAGTCCCCATCGATTTAAAAACCTGCTCAATCTGCAGAGCCAGTTCTCTGGCCGGAACCAAAATTAAAGCCTGAATTCCTGTAGCGTCTTTCTTTAAATTTCTGAGCACAGGAAATAAAAAAGCAAGCGTTTTCCCCGATCCCGTAGGCGAAAGAAGAACAACATCGGTATTATTTTCCGTGATGGTGTAAGTAGATTTCTGCATCTGATTCATATCCTGAATCTGCAGTTTTTGATAGATAGATTCCAATTCCATGGTGCAAAGGTAAGGGAAAAGTATTTTTATTGAAATTTTAAATTAATTTAAAGAACTTTGTCAGGAAATATCACCTAAAAATGTAAACCATGACGCCACAAAAAAGACAATTGATGCAGGATAGCTTCAGCCGTTCAGAAACATTGCAATTCTATAAAGCAGAACTTCTGGAGGTAGAAACTGATTTTGTTTCTATAAAAATCCCAAAAATGGAACTGATGACGAGAAAAGCAGGAATGTTCAACGGGGCGATGATCGCTTCTCTGGTAGATGTTTCTTCGGGCTATGCGGCAGTAAGCCATTATGAACAAGACTGCTATGTCGTTACGGTTGAGCTAAAGGTAAATTATCTGCGTCCTGCAATGGGAGATGCTTTGGTGTCAAAATCTTTCGTCGTAAAAGGCGGAAGCAAGATCAGCGTAATAAGAACTGAAATTTATACAATACATGACGGTAACGATTCCGAAAGCCATGTAGCGACCTCATTGGTGACCATGATGAAAATAAAGTAAAGATATGCATGTATTCATCAAAGTTGAAACAATGATCTGCAGCGTATTTGGAATGAGTTTTGTTCAGCATTCAGACAACATTAAAATTTAAATTATGAACTTAATTATCCGATTATTGATTACAGCGGTAGTTGCTTTTTTACTCACTAAAATTTTACCGGGTGTAGAATTTGCCAGTTTCGGGACCGCTATCGTGTTTGCGATTGTTTTAGCTGTATTGAATCTGATTGTAAAGCCTATTCTAAACCTTTTGGGATTACCGCTTACGATTATTACTTTAGGACTGTTCGCTTTGGTTATCAATGCTGCTATTATTCTCATTGCAGATTATTTTATCGATGGAATGACGGTAAACGGTTTTTGGTGGGCTTTTATTTTCAGTATTGCACTTACCGTGGTAACCTCACTGGCTAATTCTATGTTTGCAGACGCAGATTAATTCACACTATTTAAATAAACATCCATCGCCGGTTTCTTACCGGCGATTTTTTATTGGCTTACGAAAAATATACATCTTGATGCTTTCGTTCAATTTTAAATATTAACTTTGGAATCTTTGAAATTAATCATGAATCAAATACATCAAGTAATGATTTGTAAGTGTTTAATATACTATTAAAATCAATATCAACATATGAAACTTAAGTACAGTCTGCTGGCTTTGGCAGCTCCGCTTTTAATGAATGCACAACAACTTATGACGCCTGAGATTCTCTGGACTTTGAAAAAAGTAGGAGTACAGGCCGTTTCGCCAGATCAGTCCTCACTTATCTATAAAGTAGGGCAGGTTGATTTAAAAACTGAGAAAACAAAAAGTGAAAACTATTTTTTAAATGTTCTTAATAATCAGTCTTCAAAAATAGATTTTGGTAAAAAAGCCATCATTCAGTGGGATAAAAACGGCATCTATGCGCAGGAAGGCGATAAAATCTATCTTTCAAAAGATAACGGATCCACATGGGCAGAATTTTACACCATTGGCGAAGCAGACAATATTGTCATTTCTCCGGATGGTAAAAAAATAGCCTTCAGCAAGCAGGTTCTGGTGGAAAAAGTGATGGGGAAAGATAAATATTCCGACACTCCGAAAACCACAGCACAAGTCTATACAGATCTGAATCACAGGCATTGGGATTATTTTAATGAAGGAAAGTACAATCATGTTTTTATAGTTAATATTTCAGAAAAAGTAAATTCAGCCAAAGATTTACTGGAAGGAAAAATGTGGGATTCACCGCAGAGGCCTTTCGGTGGAGCTGAAGATTTCATCTGGAGCCCGGATTCTTTACAGCTTTTATATGTTACAAAACCGAAAAGCGGGAAAGAATATTCTACAAGCACCAACACAGATATCTTTGCCTACGATTTGGCTTCAGGCAACACAAAAAACATAACGGAAACCAATAAAGGGTACGATGTAAACCCAAAATTCAGCCCGGACGGAAAATCTCTGATCTGGCAAAGTATGGCAAGAGACGGCTATGAAGCAGATAAAAATGATATCAAAATTTTAGACTGGAAATCAGGAAAAATATCAAATCTTACCAGCAATTGGGATGAAAGCGTTTCGGGAGACGTTTTCTGGGGCGGAGATTCAAAAACAATCTATTTTACAGCAGCGTTTAAAGGAACGAAACAACTGTTTTCTTTAGATACTAAAAATGCAAAAGTGCAGCAGGTTACAAGAGGCGATTTTGATGTGAATGAAATTTTTGCAGATCAGAAAAGCTCACTTTTAGTAGGAAGAACAGACATCAACCACGCCACAGAACTATTTTCTGTAAACCTGAAGAACGGTGAGATGAAGCAGATTACCGATGCCAATAAAGATATGTATTCTAAATTGGCACAAGGGAAATCTGAATTAAAAATGGTTAAAACCACAGACGGAAAAGAAATGGGAGTGTGGTTTCACTATCCGCCAAACTTTGACCCGAATAAAAAATATCCGACTTTAGTATATTGTCAGGGAGGTCCGCAATCTGCTTTAACACAATTTTTCAGCACACGATGGAATTTTGCTTTGATGGCTGCAAACGGATATATTGTTGTAGCGCCAAACCGTCGCGGAATGCCGGGTTGGGGAACAAAATGGAACGAAGATATTTCTAAAGACTGGGGCGGTCAGCCGATGAAAGATTATCTTTCAGCAACCGATTTTGCGAAAACATTACCGTATGTAGACGGAGACCGAGTAGCGGCTGTCGGAGCAAGTTATGGCGGTTACAGTGTATTTATGTTAGCCGGGATTCACAACAACCGATTTAAAACATTTATCGCTCACGACGGATTATTTGATATGAAATCCTGGTATCTGACTACGGAAGAACTGTGGTTTGCCAACTGGGATTTAGGTTCACCTTGGGAAAAACCGCTTCCAAAAGCATATACAGATTTTAACCCGAGCAATTTTGTGGATAAATGGAACAAGCCAATCATGATTGTGCAAGGTGGAATAGATTTCCGGGTGCCTTACGAACAAGGCCAGGAAGCTTTTCAGGCTGCAAAATTAAGAGGTTTAAAATCAAAATTAGTCTATTTCCCGAATGAAAACCATTGGGTTCTTCATCCTCAGAACGGACTGGTTTGGCAAAGAGAATTTTTCGACTGGCTGAAAGAAACGTTATAATTAAGAATTAAAATAATTTGATATTTTCAAAAATATCAATAGGAGCGGGCTTTAGCCCGCTTTTTGCTTTTGTCACTTTGATGAGTAACGCCGTTGCGGACGAAAAATATAAACTTATTTTATTGAAAAATCTTTGCGAACTTTGTGTTAAAACAAATCTAGCACTAATCTAATTACAATTAAAATGCAAAACAGAATTTCATCCTTTCCGCCAATCATCGATGAAAATTCCAGGATTTTGATTTTAGGTTCTATTCCCGGCGTAAAATCTTTGGAAAAACAGCAATATTACGGCCACCCGCAAAATAAATTCTGGAAAATTATTTTTGAACTTGTTAATGAGAAGTTTACAGAAGATTATGCAGAAAAAATTAATATTTTAAAAAAGCATACCATTGCACTGTGGGACGTTATCGATTCGTGCGAGAGAAAAGGAAGTTTAGATTCTGAAATTAAAAATGAAGAAGCCAATCAGATAAAAGAATTGTTAGAAGAATATCCAAACATCAAAGCGATTTTTTGTAATGGCGGCAAATCGTATAAAAATCTGCTGAAAATTGTAGGCAAAAATTATAAAATTCCTATATTTTCGCTACCGTCAACAAGCCCGCTTCACACAATTTCTTTTGAAAAAAAATTGGAAGAGTGGAAGAAAATTTTAGAATATATTTAAATTTAGTATTTCATTTGAAAAAGATATATTTGTGATCACAAATGTTCAAAAAAATGAAAAAAAATCTTTTAGCTTTATTTTGTTATTTCTCTATATTCTGTTTCTCACAGGAATATCATTTTGATTATAAATGTTACGACAGTGAGACACAACTCGAAGGAGCCTATAAAGGTAACAAAAGGACCAATATCATTTATTTCAATTCAGAAAATAAAGATGTAATGGCTTATGATTACTTTTTTTCACAACAACCAACAAGAAGTTTTTGGCTTTATGATTTTAAAACTAATAATTTTTTGTCATATTTAATTAGTCATGATAGCAAATTTTCAAGTTTAAATTTTATTCAAAAGATTCCAATAAAAATCTACCCAGACGAAAAAAAAATAGAACGAATAGATGTTGAAAAATTAAAAGAAAATGTATACTTAATCAGCACGTACCCTTCTGAGAAAAGCAAAAAATCAAATCTTGAATTGAAGATTATAATCGAAAAAAGTAATTTTTCAATGCCGAGAATCAGATTTGTGGATTTAACTCCTAATATTCATTCTAAAATTTATGATGCGCTCTTATCAAGGTTAGACTCTCCAAAATATAGATTAGTTGATGTAATAATAGATAATAAAAAAGGTGTAATTATGCATGATGATCTTTCAAAATGCGAAAAAATAAATTTAAAATTTTTGGCAGAACAAATCCCTAATAAATAGAAATTAAACTTAATATTTGTTTGATTTTGATAAGAAAAAAGCGACTAAATAGTCGCTATAATTAATATTTGTATTTTAAAATCTATTTCTCTACCGCGTAAACCTCCTCATATGGTTGTATCAATACCCATCCGTTTCCGGAAAATTTCATTTGGAATTCTTCACCACTGCCTCTTCCCATTAAACTTTTAAAAGAAACATTGGTTTTCAGCTCAGGTTGCAGATTTCCCGACCATGCAACCGTAGCGTTCGGATCAGTAAAAACCGGGCTGTCCGGAGTAACCAATAAAGTTAACGGATCTCCATGCGTCGTTATTGCAATATGCCCTGTTCCGGAAAGTCTGATTTGGAATAATCCGCCGGACATCATTCCTGCAATACTTTTCAGCATCGTGATGTCACTTTTTATACTTTGCTCATGAGCCAGAACATCATTTCCGTTTACACATACTGCTTCATTATTCAAATACAGAATTCTGACTTTTTTCCCGGAATCTGCAACATAAAGTTTTCCTGTACCTTCAGCTTTCATCAGCTTGGTTCCTTCGCCACTGATTGCTTTTTTAAGAAGATTTCCAAGTCCGCCGGAAAGCATGCCCTGTCTTTCAAAATTAATATTTCCTACATATCCGACCATACTTCCGGCTTTGGTCCAGACCGCCTGATTGTTAAGGTTGATTTCTAAAAGCTGAGGTTTCTCCAGCTCAAAATAATCTCTTTCCTGCGGATTTTCTTTCGTTTCATTGACAAAAGATTCTAAAGAATATTTACTCATAAGTGTATTATCTAAGACTCCAAAATACTGCTTTTTGAGGAATATTTATACTAAATAAAAAAAATAATTGCTTTTAACAACCTGTAGGAAGCACTTCTGAAATTAAGACTTGACAAAGGGGGGTGTAATGTTGTATATTTGCACTCCTGAAAATTACATCCGTGATTTTTATATAATTTTTAAACCGTAATTTAAAAAATGAAGACATCCGATTTTAATTTTGATCTCCCAGAAGAATTATTGGCAGAACATCCGTCTGAGCACAGAGACGAAGCAAGATTAATGGTTCTTGACAGAAAAACACAGACCATTGAGCACAAATTGTTTAAAGATGTTGTGGATTATTTTGATGAGAAAGATCTTTTCATATTCAATAATACTAAAGTTTTCCCGGCCCGTCTTTACGGAAATAAGGAGAAAACCGGTGCCAAAATTGAGGTTTTCCTTCTTAGAGAGCTTGATAAAGAAACCCGTGTTTGGGATGTTTTGGTAGATCCTGCAAGAAAAATAAGAATCGGGAACAAATTATTTTTTACTGAAGACGAATCTTTGGTTGCAGAAGTAATTGATAACACTACCTCAAGAGGAAGAACTTTACGGTTCTTATTTGACGGTTCTTACGAAGAATTCAGAACCAAATTGAAAGAATTAGGAGAAACTCCGCTTCCAAAATATATCAAAAGAGACGTAGAGCCGGAAGATGCAGAAAGATATCAAACCATTTATGCTAAAGTGGAAGGAGCGGTTGCTGCACCTACTGCAGGTTTGCACTTTTCAAGACATTTGATGAAGAGACTGGAAATCAAAGGGATTGATTTTGCAGAAGTTACCCTTCACGTTGGTTTGGGAACTTTTAACCCGATTGAAGTGGAAGACCTTTCAAAGCACAAAATGGAATCTGAAGAGATCATTATCGACGAAAAAAATGCCGAGATCATCAACAGAGCGGTGCAGGAAAACAGAAGAGTCTGCGCAGTAGGAACAACGACCATGAGAGCAATTGAAACGTCAGTTTCTTCAAACAGAAAGATTTCTGCGTTCCAGGGATGGACGAATAAATTTATTTACCCGCCTCACGATTTTGGAGTTGCCAACACGATGATTACGAACTTCCACACGCCAAAATCTACACTATTAATGATGATTGCCGCGTTTGCAGGAAAAGAATTTATCATGCATGCCTACGAAGAAGCCGTGAAAGAAAAGTATAAATTCTATTCTTACGGTGACGCTATGCTGATCATTTAATAAGATATAAGGTAAAAGGATGCAGGTACAAGTTGCCTGCAACCTTCAACCTGACATCTACAAACTTACAAATGAAAGACATCCGTACTTTATCACTCGATCAGCTGAAAGACTATTTTGGGACTTTAGGAGAAAAACCGTTTCGTGCGAAACAGGTTTATGATTGGCTGTGGAGCAAAAACCTCCATTCGATTGAGGAAATGACCAATCTTTCGAAACAGCTTAGGGATAAAATTTCAGAAGAATATACCATCAATCCTGTTTCTGTAGATCAGCTTCAGAAAAGCAGCGACGGAACTATTAAGAACGGGGTAAAACTTCATGATGGCCTTTTGGTAGAATCTGTTTTGATTCCTACCGAAACCAGAACCACCGCCTGTGTTTCTTCGCAGGTAGGATGCTCTTTAAATTGCGAATTCTGCGCAACGGCAAGACTGAAAAGAATGCGGAATCTGGAAGTGGCCGAAATCGTAGATCAGGTTGCCTTGATTGACAGCCAAAGCAAAATGTATTTCAATAGACCGTTGACCAACATTGTTTTTATGGGAATGGGCGAGCCGATGATGAATTATAAAAATGTAGTGGAAGCGATTAGAAAAATTACACAACCGGAAGGTTTGGGGATGTCACCCAGAAGAATTACCGTTTCTACATCAGGAATTCCAAAGATGATCAAAATGTTGGCAGATGATGAGTTACGTGTAAAACTGGCTTTGTCTTTACATTCAGCCATTGAATCCAAACGCAATGAAATTATGCCTTTTTCGGATAAATTTCCGCTTACGGATATTATGGACGCTCTTCAGTACTGGTACAAAAAAACCGGTTCTGTGGTTACTTTTGAATATTGTGTCTGGAAGGGGATTAATGACGGGGATGAAGATATCAAAGCATTAATAAAATTCTGTAAGCAGATTCCTTCTAAAGTCAATCTTATTCAGTACAATCCCATTGGAGATGGAAAATATGATCAATGCAATAAGAAAGCGGAGGAAAACTACGTTCGTCAACTTGAAAATGCAGGAATTACCGTCATGATCAGAAAAAGCCGTGGCGGAGATATTGACGCAGCTTGCGGTCAGTTGGCCAACAAAACAACGGCCTGATTTTTAACAATCAATTTACAAAAGTAGTATTTTTGTAGGATGAATAAGATCATTCTGCTTTTTGTTATTTTCTTTTTTCAAACCGCTTTTTCTCAGCAGGCGGAAATCTTCAAGCTCAAAAAATATAAAAGTGCAGTTCTCAATGATTCTGTTCAGGAAACTTCCGGACTTAATTTTTTTGACGGAAAACTGTACACTTTCAATGACAGCGGAAATCCTGCGGAATTGTTTGAAATTGACAAAAATTCAGGAAAGATTCTCCATGTTTTAAAAATAAATGCCGAGAATAAAGACTGGGAGGCTTTAGCAAATGACGGAGAAAATTTCTATATCGGAGATTTTGGAAATAATGCGGGAACTCGAAAAGATTTAAAAATTTATAAAATTCCTTTTCAAAATCATCGTCTGCAGAACGATCTAATAAAAGTAATCACATTTCATTATCCCGATCAGAAAGATTTCGTTTCAAAAAATATTTCCACAGATTTTGATTTGGAATCAATGGTCTATCTTAATGGAAAAATCCATATTTTCACTAAAGAATGGGCTTCAAAAGCTACCACCCATTACACCATAAATCCTGATGATTTTGAAAATCAGGAGGCCGTAAAAATAGAATCCTATAAAACCGGCTTTGTCGTTACCGATGCTTACTATTACGGTAAGAAGCTCTATATAGTTGGATATACCAAAAAAACTGAAGTATTTTTAGATATTTTCAGCGAAACACAACCGGGAATTTTTTTCAGCAAAAATCCAAGACATTATTATTTAGGAAGTGCGATTTCTGTAGGGCAGATCGAGGGAATCGCGGTGGACGAAAACGGAGTGTATATTTCCGGGGAAAAATTTAATTCTCCAATAAAGAAAACGCAGCCGTATTTTTATTTTATTCCTAAAGATAAACTCAAATTTTAATTATTATTAAAAAAATTGACATAAAAAAATTATCTTTGTGAGAATTATTAATACTCATCCATCATTCTCAGATAGTGGCCAATATTGTAGAAGAAATCAAGCAACCAATCAATGAGGAAATGAAACTTTTCGAGCAGAAGTTTTATGAATCTATGCACAGCAAGGTTGCCTTACTTGATAAAGTTACCCGTTTTATTGTGACCACGAAAGGAAAACAGATGCGTCCGATGTTTGTTTTTCTTTGTGCAAAACTCATTGGAAATGTTAATGAAAAAACGTATCGCGGAGCATCCATGATCGAGCTGATTCATACGGCCACCTTAGTTCATGATGATGTGGTAGATGAAAGTTTTAAAAGACGTAATTTTTTCTCGATCAATGCTTTATGGAAAAATAAAATTGCGGTTTTAGTAGGAGACTTTTTACTTTCAAAAGCCGTATTGCTTTCCACAGACCATAAAGATTATGATTTACTTTCTGTAATTTCCAGAACCATCAGAGAAATGTCTGAAGGCGAGCTTCTACAGCTTGAAAAAGCCAGAAAACTGGATATCACCGAAGAAGTATATTACGAAATCATTCGCCAGAAAACCGCTACGCTCATTGCTGCCTGTTGTGAAATAGGCGCTTTATCAAACGGCGCAGATGAGATTTTAGCCAAGAAAATGCAGGATTTCGGTACCTACACAGGAATGGCTTTCCAGATTAAAGATGATTTATTCGATTACTTAAGTTCAAATGTTATCGGAAAGCCTGTCGGGATTGACATTAAAGAAAAGAAAATGACTCTGCCGCTGATTCACAGTTTAAAAATAGCCGATGAGAAAAAAAGGAGTTATTTCTTTAATACCATCAAGCGTTACAATAATGATCAAAAAAGGGTAAAAGAACTGATCGCTTTTGTCAAAACTTCCGGTGGATTAGAATATGCGATTACCAAGATGAAAGATTTCCAGCAGAAAGCAAAAAACATCCTTGATGAATTTCCGGATTCTGAGGTAAAAAGATCATTGCATATGATGCTTGACTATGTCATCGAAAGAAAATTTTAATTAAATAATTTTCACCGTCACGATGATCACCGCTAAAACAATACAAAATAAAGCGATTAAAAATAAATAATCCGCAATATTCTCAAACTTATTTCCCTGCTTTTCATTCTTCGACCGTATGGCTAAAAAAGAAAAAAAGCAGCTAAACGTAAAAAACAGGCAGGCAATTCCTGCAAACTCATCAAGATGAGTACTCTGACTGATCTTTGAGATTTTCAAAGACGTAATAATTACCAGTGAAAAGCCCAGAAGATTGCTCGACGCATTGAGAATATGGGATGATTTCTTGTTCATATTCCTACAAATTTATTCAAAATAAATCACAATTCTTTTATTATCAAATTTTTAAAAATTATTATCTAAAATTAAAATTAATTTAAAAATTGTATATTAGCAAAATACATCGAAAACTAAATTTTTTTATATTTGGCTATGCAGACAACCTATATCGAAACACAGCAGATTTCCTTTCAAGACTTTAAAAATCAGATACTTGAAGATTATCAATTAGGCAGGATTTCCCGCGAAATGTCTTACTTGGGCAGGAGAGAAGTTCTTACAGGAAAAGCAAAATTCGGGATTTTTGGGGATGGTAAAGAGCTTCCTCAGCTGGCAATGGCAAAAGTATTTAAAAATGGTGATTTCCGTTCCGGATACTACAGAGATCAGACTTTTGCACTGGCTGTAAATGCTTTGTCGGTTGAAAGTTTCTTCGCACAGCTCTATGCTGACACAAGTGTAGAAAGAGAGCCCGCTTCTGCAGGAAGACAGATGAATGGCCACTTTGCCACAAGAAGCTTAAATGAAGACGGAAGCTGGAAAGATCTGATGGCTCAGAAAAACATTTCTTCAGACATTTCTCCGACTGCCGGACAAATGCCGAGATTATTGGGTTTAGCACAGGCTTCAAAAATATATAAATCGGTAACATTCGAAGGCTCTGAAAAGTTTTCAAACCAAGGTAACGAAATCGCATTCGGTACCATTGGTGATGCTTCTACTGCAGAAGGCCATTTCTGGGAAACTTTGAATGCGGCTTGTGCATTACAGGTTCCGATGATTGTTTCGATCTGGGATGATGGTTACGGAATTTCCGTTCCTACCATGAAACAGAGAGCAAAAGCAGATATTTCCGAAATGTTAAGCGGTTTCCAAAGAAAAGAAGGGGAAAATCAGGGTTGTGAGATTATTCAGGTAAAAGCATGGGATTATCCGGCTTTATTGGATGCTTATGCAAGAGCAGAGCATTTTGCCAGAACAGAATCTGTTCCGGTTGTAGTACATGTGATTGAAGTTACGCAACCACAAGGTCACTCTACTTCAGGGTCTCACGAAAGATACAAAAATGAAGAGCGTTTATCGTGGGAAGCAGATTTTGACGGATTAATCAAGTTCCGAGAATGGATCTTAAATTATTCCATAGAAATTGAAGGCAATGAAGAAATTATTGGAACGGTTGAAGAATTAGACGCAATCGATGAAGAAGCGAAGAAAAAAGTAAAAACAGGACAGAAACTGGCGTGGGAAAATTACCAAAAAACGCTTACTGAATTAGCATTTTCCGTATTGCCTTTGGTTGAAAATCTTAAAGCCCAGAATGCTGAAATTGAAACCTATATCAACCAATATACTAAATTGGTCTCTAAAGCGAAGAAAGACGTTTTCCATTTGGTAAGAAAATCTTTATTGGCTACAAGAGGAACCCAGTCTGCAGAAAGAAATCAGTTGATGCAGAAATATAACGAGATTTTTGAGGTTGAAAAAGACCATTATTCTTCTCATTTATATTCTCAGTCTCAGTGGAAAGCTGAAAACGTAAAAGAAATCAAGCCCGTTTATTCCGACAGTTCAGAAGATGTTGACGGAAGAGTAGTGGTGAGAAATAATTTTGATAAAATATTCGAAAAATATCCTCAAACGCTTGTTTTTGGTGAAGATGCCGGAAATATCGGTGATGTTAACCAAGGATTGGAGGGAATGCAGGAGAAATATGGCGAAGTTCGCGTTGCTGATACAGGAATCCGTGAAGCGACCATTCTTGGTCAGGGAATCGGAATGGCAATGAGAGGTTTGCGTCCAATTGCTGAAATTCAGTATTTAGATTATATTTTGTATTGTTTACAGGGAATGAGCGATGATTTGGCGACGGTTCAGTACAGAACAAAAGGCGGTCAAAAAGCTCCGGTAATCATCAGAACAAGAGGTCACAGACTGGAAGGAGTTTGGCATTCAGGTTCGCCAATGGCAGGAATTCTGAACCTTTCAAAAGGGATTTTGGTATTGGTGCCGAGAAACTTAACAAAAGCGGCCGGATTCTACAACACCATGCTTCAAAGCGATGATCCTGCAGTGATTGTGGAATGTTTAAACGGATACCGATTAAAAGAAAAACAACCCGATAATATCGGAGAATTTACAGTTCCTGTAGGGAAAATTGAAGTAACGAAAGAAGGTAAAGATGTTACTCTGGTTACATACGGCTCAACCTGGAGAATTGTAATGGAAGCTGCGGAAGAGCTGGAAAAAGTAGGAATTTCTGCGGAAGTGATTGATGTTCAGTCATTAATTCCATTCGATTTAACCCATGAGATTGCTGAAAGCGTGAAAAAAACCAACCGACTGGTCGTAATTGACGAAGATGTACAAGGCGGAACTTCAGCGTTTATTCTTCAGCAGATTTTAGAAAAACAAAAAGCGTTCAGATACTTAGATTCCGATCCTTTAACGATTGCTGCAAACGATCACAGACCTGCATACGCAAGTGATGGAGATTATTTCAGCAAACCATCTGCAGATGATATGGTGGAAAGAATTTATGCACTATTCAATGAATCCAATCCTCAGAAATATCCTGCGATCTATTAATTGAGATTTTAAATAAATTTGAAACCGCTTTCTTATAGGGAGCGGTTTTATTTTAACTGAATCCTGATGTCATATTTAATTTTACAAAAATATTTATGTTTAAAATAATTTTCACCTTTATTCTTGTAGCTTTAACTTCTACAACGTATTATTCTCAAAATATTAATCTTGATGAATATGAAATATACGTTGGTGATTCCTTAATTGCTAAATCAGATTTTATGAAATTTAGTAAAGATTTGAGTGAGGAAAAACTAAAAAAACTTGAGTTTAAACCCATCACAAATGGAGTTAAAAAAGCCTTTTATTTAAATGGAAAGATATATTCCAACGGAAAAATTGAAAATCTAAAAGAAAATGGGTTTTGGGAATACTGGTATTCAAACGGAAATAAAGCAAGGGAAGGTAATTTTTTGAATGGAAAACCAGATGGAATCCATAAATATTGGTACGAAAATGGAAATCTTAGAGGAATAGGAAGTTGGAAAAACGGAGTTTATGATGGGAAATGGGAAATGTATAATGAAAATGGTTCAGAAAAAACACTTCAGACTTACAAAGATGGAAAACTGGTTCAATAAATACTAAAAGTTATCGTAAAAAAACAGCCTCAAATATTGAGGCTATTTTTATTTAATTACAAACCAATATTCTTACTCGGTTTCAGTTGTTTTCTAATGCTTTTAGGAATAGCATTTTTGTGAACTAAAATCGCTGTTGATTTATATTCTACATAAGGTTTGGTCACATACAGGTATCCATCAAAATCATTGGTTACACCCCAGGAATTTTTCACCATATAATATTCTTTTCCGGTTTGATCTTTTGCCAGTCCTACGATGTGCATTCCGTGATCGTCGGTGGTAGAAAGGTTATTTAATGCCTGTTGACGCATATCTTCCGTGATCGTTTTATCTTTTTTCGGCTGAGAAAATAAATCTTTTTTAACGTCATCATTCATTTGATTCAGATCTACATCCGGAACATAGGCAACACCGTTTTTATACGAAAAGTAAGGCTCCGAAACATCGGTTGCCCATCCTACAGAATATCCTTTATCAACAGCATAATCAATTATGCTTACTATATTCTTAACAGGTACATTCCAGTCAGAATCGTGGCTCCAGTTATCAGGAATGGGCACGACAAACTTTTGGTAATACGGGTAATCTTTATACGAAGACAGTTCTACATAATCTTGCGCATCAATACCTACCACTTCTTTGGCAAATGTTTTCGGGGTATAAGATTTTCCTTCATACGTAAAATTAGCAGGAACTTTTCCCAGATATTCATCCAAAATAGCATCGACAGAAGCCATCCAGTAATCGGTAAGTTTACTTTTTGCAGCCGCCTGAACCAGACTGTCCAAAACAGGTTTTAATTTCCCCTGCATTTCAGAAAAATTATTGAGTGTCTGACCCGTTTTTAAGCCAGTATATACTTCCTGAGGAACTGCACCGTACTTGGTGTACATATTGATTACATCATGCAATTCTCCGCCATCGCCCCAACTGATGGCGCCGTTATTCAAAACATATAGTTTTGCTTTGTCATGGTAAGAGTTTCTAGCAGTGAAAATTTCTGCCAGATCAACAGGTTTTTTTCCCATTCTCTGCATTTCAGATTCCAGGAAAGAATTCCCGGAATAACTCCAGCAAGTTCCTGAAGAGCCTTGGTTTTTCACCGAAGTTACACCTACATCCTTTATGGTCGTAAACTGAAAATTAGCATTTTGAGATTGGTTGTTTTTTAATTTATTGATGAGGTCATCCTGAGCAAACATCATACTTCCTGCACATAAAACAAAAAGTATCGATGCAAATTTTTTATTTTTCATTGTAATATAATTCTGATTAAGTAGTCGGAAATGATCGGCGTACGTTACAAAATGAATAATTAAAAAAAGATTAAAACTTTTAGCTGTCGTAATTTTTTAGGTTATTTTTAGAAAATTTTTAAATGCTTCCAACCATCTTGAAACTTCCCGCATCTATAAGAGTATAATCCTGACTATGGAAAAAGAATTATTATTGCAATGCCTACAAAAAGATCGAAATGCCCAGCGGAAGGTATATGAAAAAATGGCGAGAAAATTACATATAGTCTGCAAACGCTATGTGAATAATGATGAAGATATAGAAGAAGTTTTGGCCGATTCTTTTTACAGGATTTTCACAAAACTGGATCAGCTGAAAGATCACGAAATTTTCGAAGCGTGGGCGAGAAAAATAACCGTTAATGAATGTCTGCAGAAATTAAGAAGTATGAAAGCGCTGAATATTTCTATTGAAGAAGATTGGGTAGAGTCTAAAGGGATCCCTACAGACAGCATTTCATTTGAAAAAGATATTTTAAAGCTGCTTAATTTTCTTCCTGAAGGCTGCAGAACTATTTTCAATCTGTTTGCCATTGAAGGGTATCCTCACAAAGAAATTGCCGCGATGCTTTCGATAACTGAAGGGACTTCAAAATCTCAACTCAATTTCGCAAGAAAAAAACTGCAAGAACTTCTGGTAAATCACAACATTTAAACTTTTTACATAATGGAAAATAATCACGATATAGATAAAAAATTCAATGATGCTTCTCAATCTGCAGAAGAACCTGCGACTTTTCCGGCTTTTGATCAAGTTTGGGCAAGAGTAGAAGAGAAGTTAGACAAAAAAGTAGATAAAAACAGAACAATTCCTTTTTGGTTTCCGTACGGAATTGCTGCAAGTTTAATGATTGGTTTGGGAGCCTTTTATTTTGTTAATAAAAAAGAAGTTGTTGATATTTCAAAACCTAATCTGGTAAAGAATAATATTTCATCTGAAGTGAATCATGTGGGAAAAATAAACAACTCTGTAAAACCTAATATTGAAAAGGAAATTGCCGTTGTACATCCTAAAAAAGTAAACGAATCTTTAGTTTATTCAAATAGGGTACCTGAACCTTTAAAAGGAAAAATTATTTATATTCCGCTGCCAAGAAACTACGCAGTTGCAAGTGAACCAAACGATATGGAACCCGATTATGATGGAGTTTTAGACAAGGATGATACACCTCAAGATGTTAAAGAAGTTGTAGTATTGGGTTATAATAAATCTTATGAACGAGCTAGTAGCACATCTTCATCATCAACGGTAAGCGGACATCTTTTAGCAAATAATTCCAAATCTGACGCAATAAATTCTTTACGAGGAGTAGCTTCGGGATTAAAAGTGGATTCCGGTTTTGATGCTTTGGATACTTCCAAAATTGTTATAAGAGGAGTACGTTCATTGAGTACAGATTCAGCACCATTATTTGTTATTGATGGAACTGTAGCAGGAAAAAACAGTAAGGTATTAAATGCCATAGATCCTAAAAAAATTAAAGACGTAAAAATACTTAAAGATTTTGAGGCGACATCACTTTATGGCAGTCAAGCTGTAAACGGGGTTGTTTTGGTTACTACGAAAGGCTTATCAAAATTAGAAAAACACAAAATTAAAAAAGTAGCATCCGAAAAGGTTGAAGAATTAATAATTAAACCAAAAGAAGAAGGAGAAAAAGAACTTCCGAAAGCAGGATTACTGACAGCTGGGGAAGTGAATGATTTTTCAAAATGGGATTATTGGAAAGATATTGCAATTCCGACACTTGACCAATATAAAAATACATGGAAATTTTTTCCTGATAGAAGAGTTTCAGTACAGTTAGTCAATAAAAACAGAAAACCTGTGATTGGTGAAAAAGTAACGTTGTTAAACGACAAAAAAGAAGTGATTTGGGAATCTGTTTCTGATAATTTAGGAAATGCAGAATTATGGATCAATCCGCTGAATGAAAAAATGTCAACATCAGGAAAATTTCATCTAATTGATAATTCAGGACAAATCATAAGCACGAACACCAGAGAATTTAAGGATGGACAGAATATTATCATTTTAGATAAGCCATGTCTTACAAAAAGAGCTTTAGACATTGCTTTTGTGGTAGATGCGACCGGGTCTATGGACGACGAGATTTCTTATCTGCAGTCTGAGCTTCTAGATGTTCTGAAAAATGTGGAAAGTCAGTTAAAAAATACAGACATCCGTTATGGTTCGGTATTTTACAGAGATCAAGGTGATGAATATGTAACCCGAAAATTTGACTTTTCCGACAAAGCAGAAAGTTTAATCAACTTTATTAAAAAACAAGATGCCGGTGGAGGTGGAGACACACCGGAAGCGGTTGTTGAAGCATTGCAGGTTTCCATTGATGAACTAAAATGGAGCCGTGAAAATTCAACGAAAATCATGTTTGTGATTTTGGACGCACCGCCCCATCAATCAGAAGAAAATATCAAGAAATTATTTGAAAAAATAAAACAGGCAGCAAAAAAAGGAATTACCATTATTCCTGTGGCGGCAAGTGATACCGACAAGCAAACCGAATATCTGATGAGAACTTTTGCTCTGCTAACCAACGGAACCTATACGTTTCTTACCAATGACAGTGGAATCGGGAACGATCACATAAAACCGACGATTGATTCTTATGAAGTGGAAAAACTGAATAATCTTTTGTTAAGATTAATTCTTCAGAGAGCAACACTTTCGCTATGTAATGATGGAATTTCAAACGATCATCTCAATAAAAAACTAGAAACTGAAATTGATAATCAATTGGATTCTAAAATTACGGTTTTTCCGAATCCTACAAAAGGGCTGATCAATATTAAAACCATAAAAATGATCGATGAGCTTTTTATTTATGATCTTGCCGGAAAAATTATTATGAAAAAAGAAAAATTAACGAATCAAAAAATCATTGATATAACGGCTTATCCTCAAAGTATTTATCTCCTAAGAATAAGATGTGGCGATCAATGGGAAACATTTAAGGTGATTAAAAATTAAGAGATAAAAAGAAATTTCTCAGGAGATTTCTTTTTTTTCTCTATTTTTAGAAATATTATTACAAATGAAGAAAATTTATTGCTTGTTACTGTTTTTTGCAATTCAGTCTTTGTTTTCGCAGAATTCTCAGCTCTATTATTCAGGAAGATTTTTTAATGAAAAGAAAAAGCCTCAGAACTTCCTGAAGGTATATAACAAAAACTCCGGTGTTTATGAGCTTACAGATGAAAAAGGATTTGCCATTCTAGCTGCCAAAAACTATGATACGTTGGTTTGGAATAACGGAAAAAATATTTTAGTGGTTTCTGGGGTAAGAGAACTAAAATCTATTTTGAAAAGTGAGATTGAAGAAGACCATGTAAAAAATATTTACACTAATGATTATGACAGTATAATCGCAGATCCAACTACAGATCGTTTTAGTATTGAAAAATACGATACAGTCAAAAAAAATTCAGATCGTTATTTTTCTTCGGTCAGAAAACTCAAGCTCAAAAAAAATGCTTTATACAAAATAAAAGCTCAGCCTAAAAAATATCTCACTTTCAACGGGAGTTTCACCAGTTCGTTTGATATAAAAAGCAGAAACCGGCTTCCTGCTCTTCAAAACAGTTATGTACAGGGAAGGGCAGAAAGTGGATCTTTAGTATGGAGAGGCCCGGAAACCGATGAAATATTCAGTTTCGGACCGGATATCTCTACTTTAAAATTTGATAATCAGCCATATGAATACGATCAGAACGGCAGATTGGTGAATTTCTCAAACGGACGAAGTCCCGCAAATGCTTATGATAACCAACTATTTAAAACTACCGTTGGCTACAGCAATTATCTTACGATAAATGCGGCTATTAAAAAAAATAATGAAGATCAGTTTCGTCTTTCCTTAGACTTTGGCCAGCAGAAAGATCAGACCTATTTCATAGACCAATATGAAATTCTGAATACAGTCAAGGTAAAAATAAATGCTAAAATATTACAGTTTTCAGTAAATGGCGGTTTCAATAATGAACAAAATAAAGCTACAAATACCAACCGAACCGGGCTTTTCAATCGGGCTTATCAGAATTCGATGCTTACGCCGGTTTCGTTTTCAAATATACAGAATGCATATTTAGGAAATGGTTCTCAACGCAGGTACAGTCGGTTTGCAGATAATCCTGGGTTTTTGCTGGATCAGGATCAAAAATATAATTATTATGACAGCAGACGACAGTTCAATTTTGATTTGGGAAGAAAATGGGATGATTTTAAATTTAATGTAAGCCAGTCCTACGATCATGAAAATTTTTCAAATACAGATCAGTACAAATTTTCAACATATGGCTTTGAAAATGGTTTTATCAATAAAAGGACTCAAAAAAACCAGCTGTTTAACTTAAATATTTTGATGTTTTATGAGTTGGGAGATTATGATTTTAAAAATATTTTCAGCTTAAATCATATTTTAAATGACCGAATGGTAAATGTAAATCACAGCGCAGGCAGAAATTATGTTTATCAGAGAACAGCACAGGATTATATTTTTGATTATAAAATGGAAATCGAAGATTACCACGATTTTCGGATAGGAGTAAATCTTGGAAATTCATTTTATGTTTCGAATACCTCGCTTGAAAATATATACTGGCTCCCAAAAGCCAATGCTTATTTCACTTTTTTAGATCTGTTTGGCTGGTACGGCACAGAACTACAGTTATTAGGAGCATACACCCATCTCAGCGCAGAACCTGAAATTACAAAGTCATATTCTCCTTTTACCACAACACTATTTTCAGCACAGAATGCTTATCAGTATATTCCGCTGAAAGAAGTGGAAAGCTTTAAAAATCTTTCAAATATCAATATTAAAGAATGGAAAACAGGCTTTAAATTCAATTACAATTATAAAATAAGCCTTACTGCAGAGTACTTCAACAGAAGAATATTCGATGATGTATTTCCTGTTTTTGAAGGGAATAATCTGCTTCTGAAAAATCTTGCCGATCATACGTACAGCGGTTACGAACTTAATTTCAATTATGATAAGATCCGTTTGGGATATGACTTTAGAATCAGTAATAAAGCATCTTTTTTTAAATATAAAGATATTGTAGGCAGACTACATTCCGGGAATAACGATCTTAAAATATCAGGATTTAATGATATTTATAAAACTTTATCAGAGGGTCAGGTTATAGGTGCAGTGATGGGAAGTTATTATGAAAGAGATGCTTCCGGAAAGTTAATCATTGATGAAGCTGGATATCCTGAAAAAGCTGCAGGTTTAAAAATTATTGCAGACCCGACACCGGATTTTGTAATGAAGTTCACACACAGTCTTAACTATAAAATGTTTTCTTTAGATATCAGTTGGGAATGGAAAAAAGGCGGTCAGATTTGGAATGGGACTCAGGCTGCGCTAGATTATTACGGACGTTCTCAGACTTCCGGTGATCAGAGAAATATTAAAAACTATGTTTTTGAAGGCATGAATTCTAATGGAAATATCAATCAGACCCCAGTAGATTTCTATAATCCTAGCCAGACAGTCACAGAAAACCGATGGTCGAGGTACGGATATTTGGGAGTGGCGGAAGATTATGTGCAAAACTCTGATTATATAAAAATCAATGATATTTCTTTAACGGCAAAATTCAATCTCGGAGATTTTCAGAGAGCTTTGGGGGTAACTTTATATGTCAGTAACATTTTTCTTTGGCAGGCAAATAATGGTGCAGATTCTAATCAGAATTTCTATGATTTTGACAACAGCAGAGGCCTTGATTTTTTTAATCTGCCATCTTTCAAAACTTTTGGTTGTTCAGTTTCTTTTAAATTTTAAATGATGAAGTCTACAATTTTTGCTTACCTGTTCAGTTGTATTTTTATGTTTTCAAATATTGTTTTGAAAGCACAGAATCAGTTCAAAGATTATGAAAAAGAAAAAACCTATATACAGACCAACCATGTATTTTACAAACCTGGCGAGGAAATGTATTTTAAGATATATGTTATTCAGGGAAAAAATAATTTGCCTGCCAATCTTAGTAAAGTGGTGAATTTTGAATTGATTGACCCAAGTGGAAGTATAATAAATAAATCTAAATATGTTATAAAAAACGGTTGCGCTGAAGGTTATATATATTTTGATAATGATATGAAGGGAGGGATTTACAAAATAAAAGCGTATACCAACTGGATGCTGAACGAAGACGGTAAAAATGCTTTTGAAAAAGAAATTACGCTGCAAAAAAATGTTTCTCCGAGAATTTTAATGAAACTTGATTTTCCTAAAAAAGGATATGGAGGAGGAGATGAAGTGTTGGCAGACTTTTCTGTGCGAAGCCTGAATAATTTGCCAATTCCTTTTTACGAAGCAGATTTTACCGTAATGCACGACGGAGAAAAAATCTCGGAAGGTAAATTAATTACCGATAAAGAAGGGAAATATCTGTTGACATTTAAACTGCCTCAGGTTTTAAAATCTTCGGATGCTTTACTCAATATTAAACTCAATTTTGATGGATTTACAGAATCTATTTCGAGAAATATCCCGATTGTGCTTAATCGTGTTGATTTGAAATTCATGCCGGAAGGCGGAACTTTCATCACCGGGATCGAACAGAATGTTGCTTTTAAAGCTATAGATGAATTTGAAAAGCCTGTTGATATTACTTTAGCTGTTTTTAATCATAAAGATGAAAAAATTACTGAAATTTCAGCTTATAACTTTGGCATGGGAAGCTTTTACATCACTCCGAAAAATGATGAAACTTATTACGCTAAAATTTTAAAACCGGAAAATATCAATTCTGTTTATAACTTTCCCTCTGCCAAAAATAATGGAATTGTTTTAAATCTGAAAAAAGAAAAGCAGAACATTATTTTAAAAATACATTCAGCGAAAGATAAAACAGTTTTGATTACAGGCAGCTTCCGTGAAAAAGAAATTTACCGCAAATCAGTTGTGCTGAATCAGGGTTTAAATCAATTTGAAATTACTGAAACAGATCTTCCGATCGGCATCTGCAGATTTACGGTTTCAGAAAATGATATTCCAATTGCTGAGCGTGTTGTTTTTGCTAATGAAAATAAGCAGATGAATATCAAAATAACACCCTCTAAAAAACATTACCTACCTAGAGAAAAGGTGATGGTTAATATAGAAACAAATGATGAAAACGGGAAACCGATTCCCGCAAATCTCGCAGTAAGTGTTATAGATGATAAATTGTGGACGTATGCAGATGATAGGCAAAATCATATTATTTCCTGGCTTTTGATGGATTCTGAATTGAGAGGTAAAATCGAAAGGCCGCAGTTTTATTTTGATAAAAAAGAAGAAAAAGCGCAGAAAAGTTTAGACTTAGTTATGCTTACCAACGGGTACCGGTATTTTGAAATGATCCATGAAACTGTGAAAAATGGTAAATACAAATATCTTCCCGAAAAGAAAAACCCGATTTATGGAATTGTGGAAGATGAGAACAATAAGCCTGTAAAAGCTGAAGTTTACCTGGTAGAGGGAGATTCTAAAATCCTGAAGCAGGCAACAGCTGAAAATGGACTGTTTTACTTTTCAGATCTAAATCGCCAGTATTCTTATAGAATTGTGGCAAAATCTTTACAGCCGAAGCAGAAAATTACCTTGAGAATTTTGTCTTTTAAATTAAATATCAATCCTTTAGCAAAACAATCTTTAACTAATATCGATCTAGAAGAAATTGTAAAAGAAGCTGAAATTAAAGAAAAACCAAAACCTGTGACTCAGGGAATCCAGAATATAATTAAAAATCAACCATATGTCACTAGCAAAGCAGATACAATCAGTAAAGAAAAAAATATTGAAGAAGTTGTTGTTTTAGGGTATAGTTCAGTGACCAAAGCAAAATCTACCTCATCTGTGACAACTATTGAAGCCGGAATTTTAGAAAACAAATCCAATGTTTCAGTTTTAAATACACTACAGGGTCAGGCAGCAGGAATTGTTATTAATTCTTCTTCCGGCTCTCCCGGTGCAGCTAATAATCTGTTAGTCAGAGGTACATCTTCAATATCTTCTAATTCAGAGCCACTGTATGTAGTTGACGGTTACATCTCAAATTCTTCAGAATTCAGAAAGCTCAATTCAAATAATGTTGAAAGTGTAGTTATTCTAAAAGATGCCGCTGCGACTTCCATTTACGGAAACCGAGCCGCTAATGGAGCAGTAATTATCAATTCAAAGAAAGACCGATATTCTAGACTAAAAATTGATATAACTCCGAAATCATATTATGCAGTTTTATCTGTAAATCGCGACAGTTTGGTTACTTATTCCTACACAAAAAACTTTTCGTACCCAAAATATGAATCTACAAATACCGCTTACCGTCACGATTACAGAGAAACACTATATTGGAATCCTGTAGTAGAAACGGATAAGGAAGGAAAAGCTACAGTAGAATTTTATAATTCGGATGCCAATACAGCCTTCAGAATCATTACCGAAGGAATTTCTTCAACCGGATTGACAGGACACGACGAAACTGCTTATTCAGCACAAAGTTTAATTTCTGTTGATGCGAAAATTCCACAGTACTTGACAAGAACAGATCAAATGCTGATTCCTGTGGTGATTAAAAACAATTCTTCCGAAACCAGGAAAATGGTCCTGAATGTGATGGTTCCGAATCATGTAAGACTCATGGAATTTGACAGCCTAATAACTTTAAAGCCCCTGGAATCAGGAAAACTTTTTGTAAAAATACAAACCGATTATGTGACCGCTTCCAATATCCAGTTTACTGTAAAATCGAATGATTTCCGTGAAACGGTGATTTTACCCTTTAATGTTGAGGAAAAGGGATTTCCGTATCATTTTTCATTGATAAACAATAAATCAGAAAGCCTGAATATTTATATCCCGGAGTATATTAATGGCAGTTTCTTCGCTTCATATTATGTGTATGAAAATTCTGCATTACAGATGTTTGAAGATTTAGAAAGACTAAAAAGAGAGCCTTACGGATGTTTTGAACAGCTTTCATCAACAGTTTATCCAAATATTTTTATTATGGATTATTTGAAGTCTGTCAAAAAAATTGATGCGGGTACAGAAAATTCAGTGATCAGAAATATGAAAAAAGGATATCAAAGAATGCTTAGCTATAAAAACAAAGACGGTGGATTTGGGTATTTCAGCGATACTGAATCTGATGTTTCACTATCGGCTTTTGCCCTACTAGAGTTTAAAGATCTGAAAAAATATGTGAATGTAGAGCCGAAAATAATTCAAGATCTCACTTCTTTTATACTCTCAAAGAAAAATTCAAACGGGCAGTTTGAGGTAAGAAGAAACTTCGAAATTAAAAAACCATACACAGATTACGCGTGGGCAAGAAACATGTATGTTTTATATGCATTATCTAAAGCCGGTTTTAAACAGGAGATCGAAGATTCGTATAAAATTAATCTGAATAGAGCTTTAGCTAAAAAAGATTCTTATCACCTTACTTTAATGGCCAATGTATCTGCAGATCTGGGTAAAAAAGATGATTATAAATTATTAATAGACTTTTTAAATCAACAGTATGAAACAAAAAATATAAGAGCAGAAACAACTTTTACGGGTTCCGGAGGGAAATCTGCCAATGCAGAAACGCTTTCACTGTATATAATGGCCCTGCAAAAAGATGAAAAAGTTAATCAATTAAAAATAGCTCAAGTTGCAGATGAATTAATCAATTATAACGGTTATTACGGCTTCGGATCTACACAGGCAACTGCATTGGCTTTGGAAGCTTTGTCCGGTTTTTTTGGCAGAAATGGAATGCTTTACGGAACAGAAAAACCAAACATTAAAGTAAACGGATCAGAAATTATGCCCAATAACAGTTTTGCATCAGCTTTCAAGCCGGGAGAAAACGAAATCAAAGTTGATTATATAACTAAAAAAGGATTGCCCTACAAATTAGATTATCATTATTATACATTGCAGGTTCCTGAAAGCCAAAATATTCCTGTTATACTGGATACAAAGCTGAAATCGGAAATTTCAAAAGTAGGACAGACTAACAGATTGACTGTTACGGTCAAAAATACAATTAACGGGCAGTTGCCGATGGTAACGGCAAAAATCGGGATTCCTGCAGGGTTTACTTTACAGAATGCTTTGTTAAAAGATATTTTGGATAAGAAATTAATTTCTTATTATGAAATTTTTGACAATTATCTGGTTTTATATTGGGAACATTTTGATGCCAATGAAACAAAAATTATTAATCTCGATTTAAAAGTAGAATTTTCAGGAGAATATACAGGAAGGTCGAGCAATGTTTACTTGTACTATATGCCGGAATTGAAATTTTGGAATCAAGGAATCTCAGCTAAAATTGAACCTTAATTCAAAAGTGGAATATTAGCATAATTAATTTTCAATTATTATTGAAAGTTCAAAAAATATGATTATATTTGTAATAGAAATTCAAACAAATACATGAAACTTTCAGAAGCTAAAGAAAAATATATTCAGACTTGGGGCACTTTTGCAACCAGTTGGGGAATTAATCGTACCATGGCGCAGGTTCATGCTTTATTGCTGGCAAACGGGAAACCACTTTCTACGGATGAAGTAATGGAACTGCTGGAAATTTCCAGAGGGAACGCCAATATGAATCTTAGAGCTCTGATGGATTGGGGAATTGTGAAAAAAGAATTCGTAAAAGGAGACCGGAAAGAGTATTTCACCGCCGAAAAAGATGTCTGGTTTTTATTTAAGCAAATCACAAAAGAGCGCAGAAAAAGAGAAATCGAACCTGTCGTTGCATTTCTGGAAGAATTGAAAAATATTGAAGATAATAATTCTGAAGAAGCCAAAGAATTTATTAAATTAATGGATGACTTCAGCAATGTTACCAGCAAAATCAATAATATTATGGATCTCGCAATAAAGAGTGATGACCATTGGCTGGTCGGAAAGATTACCAATTTATTAAAATAGAAAGGATGCCAAATCCTTTTTTATTTCAAATAAACTTTCAAAAATTACTGAAAATATAATAATTATGAAAAACTTAATCATTCACCTGTTTTTAATTTTTTATTTCGGAAGAAAGAATAAAAAAATGAACTTTTAAAACATATTGCTATGAAACCGCTTAAAAATCACACCCTTATTTACGATAATGATTGCCCTATGTGCAATTTATATTCAAAAGGTTTTATAAAATCCGGTATGCTGGATGAAAACGGAAGAGAAGCATTCACAGAATTATCATGTAAAAATAAAAATCTGATTGACTTTAATCGTGCGAAAAACGAAATTGCGTTAGTTGATCATAATCAAAATACCGTAATTTACGGTTTAGACAGTTTGCTTGCTATTATCGGCAATTCATTTCCGTTGTTGGAAAAAATTGCGAGAATACAACCGTTGTATTGGTTTTCCAGAAAGTTATATTCTTTTGTCTCTTACAACAGAAAACAGATCATCCCCTCAGAAAACACAGATTATTCCTGCACTCCTGATTTTAACTTAAAATATAGGTTGGCTTATATCGCATTTGTGATACTATTTTCCTCTTTAATAGGATATGCAAGTAAAGAAAAATCAGAGTTGTTTAGCGGATTAGACGTTATATGGCTTCCTGTATTTTATATCGTTCTGATCTTTTGGCAGCTTTTATTTTTACAGTCGTCTTCAAAAGAAAATATTTGGGATTATCTGGGAAATATGATGACCGTTTCATTGATAGGGTCTTTGCTTTTCTTTCCTGTTTTAATAATTGATACGCATTCTTTTCCGGGCTCTATTTATTGTGGAATTGTAGCAACGATCATGCTTCTGGAACATGTCAGAAGATGTACAATATTAAATTTGTCTGTCTTTCATACGATCAGCTGGCTTGTGTTTATTGGAATATATGTAATAATATGTATGTACTATGTCTGAAATCCATCTCGAAACAATCATCAAAGCTGATAGTCACAAAGTTTTCGACTTAGCCAGAGACATCGATCTTCATCAGAAATCAACTTTTAAAACAGGAGAAACAGCAATTGCAGGGCGAACAGAAGGTTTGATTGAATTAAACGAAACCGTAACCTGGAGAGCCAAACATTTAGGAGTTTACCAAACCCATACTTCTAAAATCATCAGCATGAAAAAACCTTACGAATTCACAGATATCATGCTGAGAGGAACTTTTAAAGCATTGAAGCATCAACATGTTTTTAAACAGGATGGCGAAAATACAATCATGACCGATATATTTGAATTTGAATCTCCTTTCGGATTCATCGGAAAACTTTTTAACTATTTTTTCCTAAAGAATTATCTTACCAAATTTCTGTCAACCAGAAACGAATTGATTAAACAGACCGCCGAAAATGCAAATTCGGGTGTGGTACGATATATGCAATAGATGTCTTAAACCTGTATGATTTCAATGCATACACTAAAGTAAACATTATGAAAAAGTTTTTTATATCAGCAATGGTCTTAATCGGATTTTCAGTAAGTATGAATGCCCAGAAAAGACCTCCTGCGCCGCCGCACCCGTCAAAAAGTGAGTTGGTAAACAGCAAATCCCGTGAGTTGGCGAAAAGATATCAGGCTGAAAAAAAAATGATCATGAATCATCCTGTAGCCACTCAAAAAATGAAAAATGAGCAGCTGAAAGCTTTAAATATAAGGTACCAGAATGAAAAGCGTCTGTTAAGAGCCGGAAAATAAATAAAAGCTATAAAAAGAAATCAGAAATGATTATAAAGAGAATACTTTGGTGTTCTCTTTTTTTGTTTTTCCATATAAAGTCTATCTCCGTTCATGCACCAGATGAATGAAAGAAACATTAAACATCCAATATTTTTGCTTAAATTCGCATAAAAATTTTAAGCTAATGAATTACGATATTATTGTCATCGGAAGTGGTCCCGGTGGATATGTTACAGCAATCAGAGCAGCACAGTTGGGGTTTAAAACCGCAATTATCGAAAAAGAAAACTTAGGAGGGATTTGTCTTAATTGGGGATGTATCCCAACCAAAGCTTTATTGAAGTCGGCTCAGGTATTTCATTATATCAATCATGCTGAAGATTATGGTTTAAACAAAGTGGAAGCAGGCTTTGAATTTCCAAACGTAATTCAGAGAAGCCGCGGCGTTGCCAATAAAATGAGCAAAGGCATTGAATTCCTGATGAAGAAAAACAAAATCGATGTGATTCTGGGAACCGCTAAAATTTTAAAAGACAAAAAAGTATCTGTTACCGATAAAGAAGGTAAAGTTACCGAATATACAGGAAGCAATATCATTATTGCAACCGGAGCCCGTTCCAGAGAATTGCCGAATTTACCACAGGATGGTAAAAAAGTAATCGGATACAGACAGGCTTTATCACTTCCGGAGCAGCCAAAATCTATGATCGTAGTAGGTTCCGGTGCAATTGGGGTAGAATTTGCCGACTTCTATAATACGATGGGAACAAAAGTAACCGTTGTAGAGTTTTTACCGAATATCGTTCCTGTAGAAGATGAAGAAATTTCTAAACATCTTGAAAAATCACTTAAAAAATCAGGAATTGACATTATGACCAATGCTTCAGTAGAAAGCGTTGATACCAGTGGAAACGGAGTAAAAGCTACCGTAAAGACGACAAAAGGAAACATCACGCTTGAAACTGATATTTTATTGTCTGCGGTTGGTATTGCTGCCAATATCGAAAACATCGGCCTTGAAGAAGTGGGAATCCAGACTGATAAAGGAAGGGTGTTGGTAAATGAATGGTACGAAACTTCGGTTCCGGGCTATTTTGCAATCGGAGATATTATCCCGACGCAGGCTTTGGCGCATGTTGCTTCCGCAGAAGGAATCACTTGTGTCGAAAAAATCAAAGGAATGCATGTTGAGAAAATCGACTATGGTAATATTCCTGGTTGTACATATTGTCATCCGGAAGTAGCTTCTGTAGGCCTTACCGAAAAGCAGGCAAAAGAAAAAGGATACGAAATCAAAGTGGGGAAATTCCCTCTTTCTGCAAGCGGAAAAGCTACGGCAAACGGAAATACAGATGGTTTCATCAAAGTGATTTTCGATGCCAAATATGGGGAATGGTTGGGTTGTCACATGATTGGTGAAGGCGTTACCGATATGGTTGCTGAAGCAGTAGTTGCGAGAAAATTAGAGACTACAGGTCACGAAATTATCAAATCAATCCACCCGCATCCAACAGTTTCCGAAGCGATTATGGAAGCTGCAGCAGCTGCATATGGAGAAGTGATCCATATCTAAAAAGATAAATATAGGTTAAAAAAGCCACAGATTATTCTGTGGCTTTTTTATGGATTTAAGAAAAATTATAGAAGTATTAAAATAATTTTAAAATCTGATATTTCTAAAAATTAACCCCTTTTTTACAACCTCTTTTCTTAATTTTATTCCATGAATACTGAAAAAACTGGTCTGGTCTTATCGGGTGGCGGAACCAAAGGAATTGCGCATGCAGGAGTCCTGAAATTTCTGGACGAAAAAAACATCAATATCGACGTTTTATCCTGTTGCAGTGCAGGCTCAATCGTTGGATGTTTACATGCGGTCGGCAAAAAGCCCGAAGAGATTTTAGATTTTTTCCAGTCGGTGTATTTTTTCAACTGGAAGCATTTTGCTTTTAACCAGCCGGGTTTGGTTTCGTCCGTTATTTTTGCCAATTACCTGAAACCTGTTTTTCAGGATATGAAAATCGGAGATTTGGATAAAGAAGTAAAAATCGTCGCTACAGAGCTCGTTTCAGGAACCGAAAAAATATTTGACAAAGATTTTAAAGTTATTGATGCCATCATTGCGTCATGCTCAATCCCCGGAATTACAACGCCTTACATTGTAGGAGACGAAATGTATTGTGACGGTGGAGTGCTTAATAATTTTCCTGCAGATCTCATCATTAACGATTGTGATACTCTGATCGGAGTTTTTGTTTCACCGCCGAGCGATATTAAAATCAATGATTTAAAAACCATTAAAGCGATTGTTTCCCGATCATACGATTTGCTTTCTTACAGGGTAGAAAAGACAAAATTTGAGCATTGCGACTGGTTTATTCCGCTTCAGGATTTATCCGGTTTTGGTACTTTTGAAAGAAAAAAAGACCGTATGCAGCAAATCTATACTATAGGTTATGAGACTGCCAAAAATAGTTTTGAAAGCGTACAGAACATTTTTATAAAAGATCATATTGATTGTCTGTGACTTATATTATTTTTGAAAAATATTTTAGTTTTTTCATTTATTTAAATATTTTATAATGTACATTTGTATAGCAAAAGGAAATTATCCTTTGTGATTACAAATGAAACCAACAAATTTCAAAATTTTTCTCCTAAAAGTATCAGAAATTGTTTTCACGATTTTTAATACGTCTCCTCCTTCACTTTCTTAGTTTTCCGAAGATTCATCTGCATGACTCTACCTTATTTTAAAATAGGGCTGTAAGTCATTTCCTATATTTTAACTAAACTTTAAACAAACTATGGAACTTACATTTCAAGGCTGGATGATTCCGGCTGTCATTGCACTGTTGTGCTTACTTTTTTATAAACTTATATTACGCGTCTTCTTTGGGCTGGTTATTGTGCCGGAAGACAGAATTGGCCTCGTTACCAAAAAATTTGTATTGGTAGGAAAACAGGAACTTCCGGAAGGAAGAATTATCGCTACAAATGGTGAAGCGGGTTTTCAGGCGCAGACTTTAGCTCCGGGAATTTATTTTGGCAAATGGATTTGGCAATATACGATTCAGTTTCAGCCGTTTACCGTGATTCCTACGGGCAAATTGGGGCTTATTCTGGCAAAAGACGGTACAGAATTGGAAACAGGACGTATTTTAGCAAGAAAAATTGCCTGCGATTCTTTTCAGGATGCAGAAGCGTTTCTTAGAAACGGTGGACGAAAAGGACGGCAAACTGCCATTATTGCTCCGGGTTCTTACAGAATTAATACTTTATTGTTTGATGTTGAACTCACCGAAATGACTCAGATTCCGGATAATGCGGTAGGAGTGATTACCACAATGGAAGGAAACCCTTTGGAAGAAGGCCAGATTGCCGGTAAAATTATAGAATCGCATAATAAATTTCAGGATGTAGATACTTTTTTGAACAACGGAGGTTATAAAGGGCTTCAGGAGCAGGTAATTTTGGCGGGTTCTTATTTCTTAAACCCGTGGTTTACAAAAGTTGAAATGGTGCACATGACAGAAATCCCGATTGGCCACGTCGGAGTAATTATCAGTTATGTAGGCGCAGAAGGTAAAGATTTGAGCGGTATCGATTTTAAACACGGAAATATAGTTGAAAAAGGTCATAAAGGAGTTTGGTCTGAGCCGATCGGTCCCGGAAAATATCCTATTAATCCTTATATTATGAAAGTTGAATTGGTTCCCACAACGAATTTAGTATTAAACTGGGCTTATGAAAGAAGCGAATCCCATCAATTAGATAAAAATCTTTCTACGATAACCGTAAGAAGTAAAGACGGTTTCCCTTTCAATCTTGATGTTTCCCAGATTATTCATATTCCGACCTATGAAGCGCCGAAAGTGATTGCCCGTTTTGGAAATATGATCAACCTGGTAAGCCAGGTTTTAGAACCTACGATTGGAAACTATTTCAGAAATTCTGCTCAGGACAGCGATGTGATTGCCTTTTTGGGTACCCGTAAAGAAAGACAGCAATCTGCAAAAGAACATATCAGCAGCGTTTTAGATCAATATAATGTAAATGCGGTTGATACTTTGATTGGAGCTATTGTTCCTCCGGAAAGCCTTATGAAAACACTGACTGACCGAAAACTGGCAGAAGAGCAAAAAATTACCTACGAAACTGAAATGTTGGCGCAGGAAACCCGACAAAGCTTAGAGAAAGAAACGGCAGTTGCCGATATGCAGAAAGAAATTGTAAAAGCAGATCAGGGGGTTTGGATTGCCGAACGCGTTGCTGATGCCTCGGTTAAAAAGGCAACAGGTGATGCCAATTCTGTACGTCTGCAGGCCAATGCGGAAGGTGACAGACTAAAATTACTGGCAACCGGTGAAGCAGAAAAAACAAGACTTTTAGCGAAAGCAGAATCCGAAAAGATAGAATTACTGGCCAAAGCAAATGCGGAACAGATTTCTTTAACGGGTAATGCCGAAGCCGAAAAAATTCTGGCAATCGGTAAATCGAATGCAGAATCTTATAAATTATCTGTAGAAGCAATGGGCGGGAATAATTTCACCCAGTTAAAAATCATGGAAAATATAGCTTCTCAGAATGTGAAAATAATGCCGGATATTCTCATTGGCGGAAATGGAGATGCTGCGAATGGCGGCATCAGCGGATTATTAGGTTTACAGCTTCTTGAGCAGGTTCAAAAGAGAAATCAAGAAGGTAAAGGAATGCTAATTGATAGAACTGAAACTCCGAAACAGGAAAGTTAATATTAAAAAGCTCTCATTTTTATGGGAGCTTTTTTTATAATAATATAAATTAATTTTTAACAATTTGTGCATCTTGTTTTACAATGGTGTCACCTGCATCGTTAATGACTACTAAGGTATAAGGAGACTTGTTTTTGGAACTCGTAAGGTAATTTCTCCAGATCTGATAAAGATATCCATTGTTGTTGAATTCATAATAATAATTTCCACCGCTGCCATCCTGAACAATTTCTCCGTCACTGATGATCATGCTTGGTTTCGATGTTATTTTTGAATTGGCTGCCCAGGATTGATACAGATATTTACCGTTCGGCTGCACATCAATTTTTATTTTGAATTTCTTTGTTTTTACAATGATGGTTTTCGGTACTTTCTGAAAAATACTTTTCTCTACCGGATGTACATCTTTATTTTCAGACTCATAGGCTGAAACCGTTGAAAACTGCGCAATGCAGAATGCGCCTAACAAGATTTTTTTGATCATATTACTATTTTTGTTGTGTAAGATGATCAAAAATGAAGCCAATTAGAGATGAGATTCTGTCTGTGTATAGCTGGCAAAAGCTTCTTCCAGACTGTTGAATTTCCCTTTAAATTCATCAATAGGGCAGTCCTGCAAAATGTTTCCTTTATGAATAAGAATCACGCGTGTACACAGAGCTTCAACTTCCTGCATGATATGTGTAGAAAGCAATACCGTTTTTTCTTTCCCGATTTCTTTAATGACATTCCTGATTTCGATAATCTGATTCGGATCAAGGCCATTGGTCGGTTCATCAAGAATCAAAAAATCCGGCTGATGAATGATGGCTTGTGCAAGACCGACTCTCTGTTTGTATCCTTTTGATAACTGGCTTATTTTTTTAGATTTTTCCGGCGTGATTCCAACCAGTTCTATCACTTCATCCACTCTTTTTTCAGAAATTTGATGGATATTGGCTACAAACTGCAGGTATTCCTTCACGTACATTTCCAGATACAAAGGATTGTTTTCCGGCAAAAATCCGATGTTTTTCTTACTTTCAATTTCATTCTCGGTAATATCGTTCCCATTAAAAATAATTGTGCCATCATCAATTTTCAAAGCACCTACAATAGATTTCATCAGGGTAGATTTTCCTGCGCCATTTGGCCCGAGAAGGCCAATGATTTCATTCTTATCGATGGTGATATTTATATTCTGAAGTGCTGTTTGTTCAGCAAATTTCTTAGTGATATTTTTTATGTGAAGAGACATAGGGATGAGAATTTTTACAAAAATAAAAATAAAAAACTCATTCCTGAGGAATGAGCTGCGTTATATTTTAAAAACGAATTATTTTTTTGATTTTTTAGCCTTTGTTGGTGCAGGATTTGTAGCGGGCTGTGTATAATTGGATGTATTCGTGGTTGGTGTGGTCATATTTGCCTTAGCTGAAGGCTTATTATAAAATGCAGCTTTTGATGTACCCAATCCAAAAATCTTATCTACCTGTTTTTTATTCAGAAACTGAGATTTCCCAACATACTTTCTGTTTTTATTGATATATTGAATAAACTGCACGGTAGGCTGTCCGTAATTTTTTTCATAATGAAGCTCAATAATATCATTTGGAAGTTCCAGAGTCACATTTCCGGTAGGCTCATCAATAAATCCGTCGGTAATCAATTTATAAAGGCCCTGTACATCAGCATTTACATCCTGAAAAGAAAAAGACCTGAATGTGTTCAGATTACTGGTATTAATATCCTGATAATTGATCGTATATTTATTTTCTTTTTTATAAAGACCTACAGAGTTTTCTTTTCCGATTTCTACTAAAGTTTCATTTTTCAAAACCTTGATCTGCGAGAAAACTGACATCCCGAATAGGCAGGTAAAGAGTAGAATTATTTTTTTCATGTAATTTATATTTTAGATCTGATGATTGATATTGCTAAGTTAGAAGATTATGTGATACGCCACAATTTTTATGTCGCAAAAATAATGTTTTTTTTTAATATTAAATTTTTAACCGGGAAAACAGTATTCGATTCATAACATTTATAAATTCAATGAAATCGTACTTAAAAACTATATTTTAATATGAATGTTGAGATTATTTATTTTTTTTAATAAAAGAATTATAATTTTTAAATAAAATATTCCTGAAATTATCTAATATGATAAATAAAATTGTATCCGTATCCAAATTATGTTATCAAGTGATCCGTAAATAGTAAGGAGTAATATTGATCTGGATGCTGAGTAATTACAGTAAAACAGATATTCTTGAAATAAAAATAAAACCGACACAGAATGTATATTCAGATGTCGGTTGTGTGACCTCGACAGGATTCAAACCTGTAACCTTCTGAGCCGTAATCAGATGCGCTATTCAGTTGCGCCACGAGGCCTTTTTAAAGGTTTGCAAATATAATACTTTTTTGCGTTCTTTGAAAGATGAAAATGAAATTTTTATTTTTTATCACACTTTTAAGCATGATCGCCTGCAACCAGGAATCCAAAAAAAATGCTGCAGATTTTATTGCGCTTTCTGAAAGGCTTCAATATCAGGAAAGTAATGAAGGATTGAAACTAAAATCAGGAAAGTTCAGCTATGATTTCAGGGCAAATCAGCTGCCTTTTAAAAGAGCGGTATTTTTAAATGCGAGCTTATTAGGATACGTTTCAGAAATAAAAGCTGAAAATGCTGTTGCCGGAGTAGCCAGTCCGGAATATATTTATTCAGAAAAAATTCATAATCTCATTAAGCAAGGGAAAATTCAAAATGTAGGAAACGAACAGAAATATGATGTTGAAAAGATTATTTCCATGAAGCCGGATGTTATTTTTACCAATTATATAGCCAGTTTTGAAAACACGTATCAACTTCTAAAGACCAACGGGATTCAGGTTGTTTTCCTTGATGAATATATGGAGCAGAAACCGCTGGAAAAAACAGCTTATATAAAGATTTTCGGAAAACTTTTCGGAAAAGTTGAAACGGCAAAAAAACGATACCGGGACATTGAAAAAAATTATAATCAGCTTAAGAAACTGGCGCTAAAAGCGACTGCAAGACCCAAGGTTTTAGCCAACGAAATGTATGGTGATGTGTGGTATTTGCCGGGTGGTAAAACCTTTACTGCCCATTATATTTCCGACGCCAATGCAGAATATATCCTGAAAAATAATACTGCCGAAAATGCTGTTACCATGAGTTTTGAAGAGGTGTATGCACAATCCGGAACTGTACAATACTGGATCAACGCAGGAAACCATACCTCAAAAAAAGAATTGCTCGGTATTAACCCTTTTTATGCAAAACTTGAAGTTTTTAATAAAGGTAAAATTTATGCAGTAACGGCAAAAGAAAAAGGAAAGTCCAATGATTTTTTTGAAAGCGGAGTGGTGCGTGCAGATTTGGTTCTTAAAGATTATATCAGAATTTTCCATCCGGAAATTTTGCAGAACGATCCGCTTACCTATATGAAAGAAATACAATAGTCAGACTATTTTACTACTTTTGCACTAGTTTTTATCATATGTGGAAGAAAATAAAACAGCTTATTTTTATCGTTCTCGTGCTGAACGTTCTGTTTATCATTTGGGGAAGATTTTTTAATCCGCCCATTACCATTACCCAGATCGGTGGCCTTTTCGAATACGGAAAGCTGCAAAGAGATTACATTTCTTATGATGAGATGGGCAACAATGTAAAAAAAGCGGTGATTGCCTCGGAAGATCAGAAATTTTTTATTCATAACGGCTTCGATTACAAAGCGATTGAAAAAGCTATGAAGCATAACGAAAAAGGGAAAAAAGTGAGAGGCGGAAGCACCATTTCTCAGCAAACCGCAAAAAATATTTTCCTTTGGCAGGGAAGGAGCTGGCTGAGAAAAGGCTTGGAAGCGATGTATACCTTTATCATAGAAAAAGTCTGGAGCAAAGATATTATTCTTGAAAGATATCTTAATTCTATTGAAATGGGAAGGGGCGTTTTCGGGGTAGAAGCGGCTTCACAGTACTATTTCGGAAAACCTTCAAAAGATTTAAATACTTCAGAAGCAGCCTGGATTGCTACAGTTTTACCCAACCCAAAAAAATATGATCCTAAAAACCCTTCTTCCTATTTAAGAAAGAAACATAACTGGATTATGAGACAAATGAAAAATGTAAGTTTGAAATAGTATCTTTGTACGAATGAAACTTCTCAGTTCTAGTACAAAAAATTTTGAATCTGTTCTTAAAAAATATTTTTCTTTTAAGAATGAAACCCTTTCTCTGGAACCATTGGCGGAATTTCTGGAAAGCATCAAAAAGGCAGATTTTACTTCAGTTTTGAATTGTTTTAAAGCAAATCCTGATCTTAAAGACAATTTCAGATACTACATTCATAATATTTTTAAAGGAAGACCTTTCAATTTATCGCTCACTGAAGCCAATATTTTATCTGAAAATGCGTTTTTTCCGGAGCTGAAAAAAAGAATTCTTAATAAAATTTTACCTCCTGTAGAAAATGAAAATACCATTTGGTACCTGATTGACAACATCAGTTTCAGGCCAAAAAAAGATCTGGAATATCTTCATAATCTCCCGGAAAATGAAGTAGATGAGTTTCTTTATATGTTGGAGGTTGATAATTTCATCCAAAAAAAAGAGGTTAAAAAGGAGCTTATTTTTTCCATGAATATCCTTTCCTGGAGAGTTACGGGAATGGCACTGGAAGTGGAAGTTGTAAGAATGGCACCGGAATACAAGAATTTTGACAATCCTTTTATTGCGCTGCAGAATGAGCTGGAAGCCTTAGCGGAAGATTTTAAAACACATCCGGAAATTCAGCTGCATTCCAAAGACAGCCGGTATAAGCAGATTAAAATTTATATTGAGCAGTGTCAGGATTTTGTAAATATCGCATTCAAAAATTCTTCGAAATATGGTATTTCCGGCAAGATCAATCAGTCTCTCTTAAAAATCCGCCAGCAAAACCAGAGAATTTTTGAAATTGTGCAACTTTTGGTGATTGATCGTGACCAAGATATCATCATTAAATCCAAACAGCTTATTTTCAATGTTTTAAGCTATAAATCTCATAAAAACAACATTGCAGAACTTTTTAACGACAGTACAAGACTGCTCTCACATCTTATTACCAATCATACGGCAGAAACAGGTACCCATTACATTACTTCAAGTAAAAAAGAATATATAAAAATGTTCTATAAAGCCAGTGGCGGCGGTATTATTGTAGGGGCGCTGTGCGTTTTGAAAATGTTGTATGGCTTTATGCCCGGAAGTGATTTTTTTCATGCATTTTTATATGCTCTCAACTATGCGATGGGATTTATCATGATTTACCTGATGAGCTTCACTCTGGCCACAAAACAGCCTGCAATGACGGCTGCAACGATGACGAAAGTTTTATCTGAACAGGGGAATACAAAAAGAAATAATACCGAGTTTGCAGATCTGGTTTCCAAATTATTCCGGAGCCAGTTTATTGCTTTTGTGGGGAATGTTTTGCTTTCATTTCCGATCGCTTTAATTATCATGTATGGTCTGGATGTGTTTTTTACCCAAAATCTGGCCGTTGAAAAATCTGATAAGCTGCTCAAAGATTTAGATCCTTTTCAGTCTAAAGCCATATTACATGCATGTATCGCGGGGTTTTATCTATTTATTTCCGGGATTATTTCGGGAACCATCGGGAACAACTCCGTATTTTTTCAGATTCCGGACCGGATTGCTAAAAACATGGGTATAAAAAGGGTTTTCGGTGCAAAATTTGCGAAAAGCCTTTCAAAATACTATGCCAAAAACTGGGCGGGGATTATCTCCAATTTCTGGTTCGGGGTTTTCTTGGGAGCCACCGCACCTATTGGTTTATTTTTCGGGTTAGATCTGGATATTCGACACATCACTTTTGCAGCGGGTAATTTTGCCATCGGTCTGTACGGAAAAGATTTTTCGGTAGGTTCTTACACATTCTGGATCTCTTTTCTCACCGTATTTATGATCGGGTTTTTCAATTTCATCGTAAGTTTCGGGCTGTCAATGTTTTTGGCATTCCGGTCACGAAAGCTGAATTTCGGAGAGGTAAGCGAAATTTACCGGGAAATTTTCAGCTATTTTATGCGTCATCCTTTAAAGTTTTTTCTTCCGATCCGTTCACGATTTGATGAGAAAACAAATAATATGATGCAGAATACAATGCTTACAAAATCTGAAGATCAATAAAATTTTCGGCACCGAAATGATCCTGAAACTTCTTTAAATAAACGCTTCTGCGCAAATTGAAATCATTTTTCAGTAAGGGTGAATTGATCTTAATAAGCACTGTTTTATGGTCAATATTAACGCTTTCAATTTCGTTAAATAAGCTTTCATCAAGATATTCTTCGAGAAAATCTTTAATTTCAAAAGCCAATAGTTTATCTTCAAAACCATAAATTTTTGCGAAAGATTTTACAAGTTCTGATGATTGAAATTCACGTTTTTTCCCTTTTTTCATAGCTCAGATTTCAAAGATAATACTTTCTTCATTGATTTTTTTTACAACATTTTCTGTACGTTCCCTATGCGTATCCGTAATAAAAATCTGCCCGAAATTTTCCTGGTTTACCAGTTTGATCAGCTGGGCAACTCTGGTGTCATCCAACTTATCAAATATGTCATCTAATAAAAGAACAGGAGTTTTTCCCGTAAGCTCTTTGATGAGGCTCATCTGTGCCAGTTTCAGCGAGATCAGGAATGATTTTTGCTGGCCTTGTGAACCGATTTTTTTGATCAAAACCGCATTCATTTCAAAAAGCAGATCGTCTTTATGAATACCTTTTGAGGTATAGGTTAACATCCGGTCTCTTTCAAGATGATCTTCCAAAAGCTGATCAAATGTATTTTCAAGCAGATGCGATTCATAAATAACCGAAACAGTCTCTTTGCCGCCGGAAATCATCTGATAAAAATTCTGAACGATAGGATTCAGTTTTTCGACAAACTCTTTTCGTTTTTCATAAATTTTGGTTCCGGATTTTGTGATGGGTTCGTCATAGATTTCCAGGGAATCTCTATCCCAGATTCTGTTTTTAGCAAAATATTTCAACAGTGCATTTCTCTGTTGAATCGTTTTTTGATATTGAATAAGATCAAAAAGATATGCGGAATCGGTCTGGGAAATCATAGAGTCCAGGAATTTTCTCCTGCTCTCCCCGGAATCCGAAATCAGGTTAGAATCATAAGGCGAAATCATTACACTCGGCAAATATCCTATATGATCCGCTAAGCGGTCGTAGCTTTTATCATTTTTTTTAATGATTTTTTTAGCTTCTCTCGGCTGAAGAACTTTGATAATATCTTCACGGTCATCATTTTGAATTCCGGCTTCAATTGTAAAAAAATCTTCTTCACTTTTGATGTTATTAAGATCAGTATTTCCCAAAAAGCTTTTTCCTACCGACAGATAATGAAGAGCATCGAGAATATTGGTTTTTCCTGCACCGTTATTGCCCACAAAACAATTGATCTGCGGTGAAAAATCAAATTTTTTCTCAGAATGATTTTTAAAGTTTAGCAGAGAAAGGGTTTTAATAATCATTTTTCAAAAATACTCAATATTACTAAGAATAAAAAAGGAAGCGCAGAGCAGGTTTCCACTCCGAAGGAAAAATAAGCATCATTTCTGCTGTTTTCAGAAAAATAAATGAACAGGAAAGAAATTATACCGGCTAAAAAAAATGAAAAGGAATAATAAATACTCAGATATGCTGCAGATAAAAGAATGCTTAAAAAGATAAGCAGATAGGCAGTATATTTGGTATTCTGAACCCCAATAAGCTTTGGAAAAGTGTGAATGGTATCACTTTTCATATCACGAATATCGAAAGGCAGAACCAAGGCCGTAATAAAAAAAAAGCTGATCAGAAAAACAGGAACACTAAAAGTTGGTAGAGTGAGCCAACAATTGACCAATGCCCAAACTAAACCTACATAAAATACCTTTAGTAAAGGTATTTTTCTGATATAAGTTTCCAGAAAAAAACTATTGTACAGCAGGCCCAAAACGACAATAATAAACCATTTTATCAGTCGTATTTCATTATGATTTAAAATAATTAAAATAGCAGAAACAATTCCGGCAAATACATTCAAAATCAAGATTTTGTAAAAATGTTTCGTGTTTTGATATTTGGTGTACAAATAGCCACTGAAATAAGTAATAAATATCAGAACTACAGAGGGGAAACGGAATGTATTTTGCTCAAACATGAAAAATATTGCGAAAAATGTTCCCATCAGAGATACATACAACTGAGTGTCTATAAGATATTTTTTCAGTACATTTAAGAAATTCATTGATCAAAAATAACATATATGAAAAGATTTTCCAAGGTTTTATTCCTTTTCCTTCTAATGCTGAGCTTTTCGTTAGCTTTTTCACAAAACTATTATGACCAGCAATGGAAAAAAATAGAAGAAAACGGTAAAAAAGGAACATATAAATCAAATCTTCCGATTGTTTTGGATATTCAGAACCAGGCTATGAAAGAAAATAACGCCGTTCAGCTGATCAGAGCTCTGAAAGCGGAATTCAGTATTGTCAATCAAACCACTGACGATGATAAAAATGATGCAGCCTCTCAGTTTTTTACAAAGCTCCAGAATGCCGGAAAAAAATTGAAAGGAGATGATCAGTTGGCATACAAAGTAGTATTGTCAGGCTTTTTGTTTGATTATTACAACGAGCATTCCTGGGAAATCAATGGAAGAACCAATATCAATTCGCAGGATATTTCGCAGATTGAATCCTGGAGCAAGCTTGATTTTAAAAATTACCTGTCTAAAACCTTTAAAGATCTTGATGAGCAGAAGAATGAGTTAAAGAAAATCTCATTATCAAAATATAAAGACGTTTTTTCCAATATAAAAGATTTGTCTTATTTTCCGGCTTTATGGGATTGGTACTCTTTAAAAAAAATAAATTATTTGTCGGATAATGGCTTGTTTACGAAAAATGAACAAATAGAAAACAGGAAGGTAATAAATAGTGTTTTTGATGAACTGATCGCCCAAAATACAGGAAATCCCAAGCTTTATTTTATGCACCAGAAACTGACAGAGAATTGTAATTTCAATTCCTGTAAAGATAAACTAGTACAGCTTCAGAATGTAGTAAAAACAAATACGGAAGGAGATTATAAAGTGCTCATCATGGAAGATATCATGAATGAGCTGGTTTCAGATAAAAAAGAAAAGGAAGCTCTCGCTGTCGCAGCTGAAGCTAAAAATCAATATCCGACATCACCTTTTTTAGAAAATATTAAAAATAAAGAAAACCAGATCACTAATCCGTATCTGAATCTTAAATACGAAGCGCAGACGCAGAGCAATCTGCCTATTCATCTGGTAGCCGAATATAAAAATGTGACTGATTTTTCTGTGAATATTTATGAAGTGCAAGAAGATTACGCAGCTTTCATACAATACAAGCAGAACCCTTACGGGAAAATGTATTCTGCCATTAAGAAAAAGCTTGTCAGAAAAGAAACTTATTCTTTGCAAGATCCTAAAGATTATCAAAGCCATAAGACATCCCTGGAAATCAAACCTCTTTCTTCAGGGATCTATCTTGCAGAATATGTCGTAGCAGGATCTGATCAAAATGACGATTCTGAAAAGAATTTTTATTTTTTGGTGTCTGATAACAGAATTATTTACCAAAATAAAACAGACAGAAATCAGCTTCGTAACGAATTAAAACTCGTGAACAGTGAAAACGGGAAATCAATTGCTAATGAAAATATCACTTTTTACGAATTGGTACAGAATAAAACGTTAAACAAATTAACGGCAAAAACCAACGATAAAGGGTTTTTTAAATTACCTTCCACGCAAAATAATGACTATTACAGAACGTTCCTTATTCATCAGCCGAAAAACAATGATTTTCAGCTATTGCAGGTATATGGAAATAATAACTATTCTGAAGAATATAATCCTAACCAGCAAACAAAAACCAAAGCTCAGATTTTCACCGATCGTGCCATTTACCGACCGGGACAAACCGTTTATTTCAAAGTGATCAATACCAAAATTGATAAAGAGATTGAATCTGTAGTTTCCGCGCTAAAACAGAAAATAACGTTACAGGATGCAAACGGACAAGAAGTAAGTTTCCAGAATTTTTCAACCAATGAGTTCGGATCTTATCACGGCAGTTTTGTTCTCCCAAAGGGAAAATTAAACGGGGTATTCTATCTTAAAACCGATGGTGCTCAAGGGTATAAAAATATCAGGGTCGAAGAATATAAACGTCCAAAATTTGAAGTCACTTTTGAACCCGTAAAAGAAGAATATAAATACGGTCAAACCATTGAATTAAAAGGGAAAGCCATGATGTTTTCCGGAGTTGCTTTGAGCAATACAACGGTGAATTATGAGATTAAGATACAAAATATCCGCTGGAGGTATTTCAGCTGGTATCCGCAAAATGGCGACAATGAAAATTCTATTTTAGGAGAAGCAAAAACCAATGAAAAAGGAGAATTTGTTATTCGTCTGGACCTTAAAAAAGATGAAAAATTAGAAGGAATTCAGATTGATAATTATGCGGTTAACGCTTCAGTGACAGACATCAACGGCGAAACACAAACGGCCGATACCAATCTTAAAGTAGCTTCTGTTTCCCATTACATTAATGCAGCGGAAGTTAAAGACATGTTTTCAGATGAAAATGTAAAAATAAAGGTGGAGACCAAAAATTATAACGAGCAGAATCTTAAAAAATCGTATCAGGTTACTTTATCAAAACGGCAAGCGCCCGACAGGATTTTCAGAGATAATTTTAAAACTGAAATTCAGAACCAGCCGAAATTTTCTAAAGACGAATTTATCAAAAGGTTTCCGCATGATTTCTATGATAAAGATGAAGAGTTAAATAACCGAAAAATTTCATTAGTCATTCTTAACAATGTAAAAAGAAATGAAGAATCTCTTGATCTCGGAAAACTGGAAGCCGGTGATTATCAGTTGGAATTATTTAACATTGAAGGAAAAGACACCATAAAAACATCTCAGAATTTCAGCATCTGGGATAAAAAATATTTGAAACCGGAACAAAAAACTTTTCTTACCGTTTTAGAACCTGAAAATGAATTTGTAAGAGGTGAAAAGGCGAAAATTTATGCCTATTCAGCGATTCCCAATGCTTTTGCAAATGTTTTTGTGCAGGACGGTTCCGGAAAAACAGTTTCTGAAGTGCATCAGTTTAAAAACGGTGTTTTAGAATACACCGTTGATATTCCAAAAGATAAAAAAGTTTCAAATCTCAATGTTCAGTTTCAGGTTGTCGCCTTTAATGATGTGCAGACTCAGTCAGTTAATGTAAAAATTAAAGATACTGAACAGCCTTTAAAAATTGAAACGGTAACGTTCAGAGACAAACTTGAACCCAATGTAAAAGAAAAATGGACGATAAAAGTTTTAGGAAATGACAAAGAAAAAATCAATGCAGAGGTTTTGGCCAATATGTACGATATGTCTTTGGATCAGTTTGCTATAAATTCTTTTCACTGGCTATCGCTGTACAATACCTTTTCAATGGTTACTTCATACGACTTGAGAGAAAACCTTGAGCAGAAATATTACCAGAAAAGGATGAGATATTACAATGGGCAATATGTGGAAGTTCCGCAGTTCAATTGGTTTGATGGCGAGATGGTACGTATTACAACCATGTTACAAGGAAAAGCAGCTGGAGTTTTGGTTGATAATGCTGTTCCTGAGCCTGTTTCAGCACCAAAAGAAGAAAAAAGTGTTGATGAGATAGTAGTTAGAGGATACAGAACAAAATCAGTATCAAGAAAAACCAGTGCAAATGTGGTTGAAGAGTTAGAGGATAATGCTATAGATATTGTAGGCTCAAAAGAATCTCTTGACAAAATCCCGGTCCGCCAAAACCTCAACGAAACCGCGTTTTTCTATCCCGACCTGAAAACCGACGCCGAAGGAAATGTAAACTTCGAATTTACTTCTCCGGAAGCATTGACAAAATGGAAACTCATGTTTTTGGCTCATGCAAAAGACGCAAGAACAGCAACACTGGAAAAAGAAGTGATAACACAGAAAGAATTTTCAGTGACGCCTAATTATCCTAGGTTTTTAAGAGAAGGCGATGAATTAAACCTGCAGTCAAAACTCTCCAACCTCACAAGCAAAAAACTAAGCGGCTCTGCCAATCTTCAGATATTAGATGCGTTTACCAACGAAGATATTTCTTCAAAATTTGGTTTAAATGCAAGTACGCAAAATTTTGATTTAAATGAAAGCGGAAATTCCGCATTGACATGGAAAATAAAAGTTCCGGATAATGTTTCATCCATCATTTTAAAAGTGGTGGCAAAAGCCGGCCAGTATTCTGATGGCGAGCAAAAAGCAGTGGCAGTCTTACCCAACAGAATGTTAGTAACCGATGTGGTTCCTGTTTTTGTGAAAGAAGGCGAAACAAAGACTTTCGAAATTGAAAACCTTAAAAATGTAAATTCAACAACCATTTTTAATGTTTCAAATACTTTAGAACTGACGACCAACCCGATTTGGGAAATCATGTTTGCGCTTCCAAGCCTGAAAAATGATCAGAACAATTCTGCCGATGTCATCTTCAATAAATGGTTTGCTGATGTTCTGGCTTCTGAAATTTTTAGGGCAAATCCAAAATTAAAAACCGTTTTTGAAGAATATCAGAGCAAAGGATTATTACAATCAAATCTTGAAAAAAACCAGGAATTAAAACAGTTGTTACTAGAAGAAACGCCCTGGGTTTTAGAAAGCAAAAACGGAGAAGAGCAAATGCAGAAACTGGCCTTGCTTTTTGATGCCAATACGATGAAAAATTCGATCAGTCAGGATTGGGACGATTTCAAAAAACTGCAGAATCCGGATGGAGGTTTCTCCTGGTATCAAGGATATCCAAGCTCATACGGAACGTCTTTATATATTCTGAAAAACTTAGGCAAAATCAATGTTTGGCTGAAAGAGAATGTGAAAGAGTATCAAAATTCAGAGCAGGATGCACTGGTTGCCAATTTGGTAAAATACGTTGATAACGAGATCAATCAATATTGGGACGTTAAAAAAGAAAATGTCTGGACCAACTGGACCTTAGATTATCTTGATACCCGTAATTACTGGGAAAAACAATATCCGTTAAAGGGCAAAGGAGCCACGCTGAAATCTTTGGTAAAACAAAAAGTAAAAACAGTAAAAATAACCGATTTTACTTTCTTCGGATTACATCGTGCCGCTTTGTTAATGAATGATTACGGCTTAAAAGATACTTCAGATATACTGATGAATTACCTGAAAGAAACTTCCGTAGATTCTAAAACACAAGGCGTGTACTGGAAGCAAAACCTTGATGATTGGGGCTGGTTTGGTTCCAAAGTCGTGAATCAGGCGGGAGCGTTGGAAGCTTTCAACAGATTAAAACCGAACGATCAGAAATTCATAGAAGACATAAAAATCTGGCTGATTACCCAAAAAGAAGTCAATTCCTGGGGAAGCTCAAGAGGAACTGCGGAAGTCATTTTTACGATTTTAAATTCCGGTAAATCTTGGACCACTCCGGAATCTGAAGTAGTAAACATTGTTTGGGGTGAAAAAACACTAAAACCCGAAACACAGGCAACCGGATATGTAAAATCTTCCCTAAAATCTGATATGATAGATAAAAAACTGGGTACTGTTACGATCACAAAACCAGGTGCAGGAATTGTTCAGGGAGGATTATTCTGGCAATATTACGAAGATCTGGATAAAATAAAATCTTCTGAAAACTACATTTTCATATCAAAAGAACTGTATAAAAAAATTAAAACTGTAAATGGGGAAGAGTTACAGAAAATTTCTCCGGAAACCCCTTTAAAAATTGGTGATAAAGTAACGGTAAGAATGATTTTAAATACCGACCGCGCGATGGAATTTATTCATCTTAAAGATATGCGAGCGGCAGGATTTGAGCCGGTTGATGTACTTTCGGGATATCAGTGGAAAAACAGTTTAGGCTATTACCAATCGACAAAAGACGCGTCCACCAATTTTTATATCGAATATCTGCCGAAAGGGAAATATGTATTTGAATATGATTTTGTAGCCAATGCATCAGGAAAATTCTCAAACGGGATCACGACCATGCAGAATTATTATGCACCGCAAATGAATGCGCATACGAAAGGAACGAATGTAATAATAAGTGAGTAAATATTTGTGAATTTGTAAAGTTACAAACCTAACAGGTTTTTAAAACCTGTTAGGTTTTTTGTTAAGTAAAAATGAATACAAATTTTATCAGATTTTATAATAATTCACACTTGCAGTTAAAAGAACATTCAACTCAGCCGAAAAAATAATATATTTGTTTCTATACAAATTAATACCCTATGGAAAACGTATTTGAAGCAAAAGACGCTCAGAATTATATCAACAGAATTAATAATCTGGTGGAAGATACCCATGGTTTATGGGGCAGAATGACCGTAGATCAGATGTTGGCGCATTGCTGTATAACCTACGAAATGGTATACGAACCGGAAAAACATAAAAAACCGGGCACGATTGCAAAATTCATCCTCAAAAATTTTGTGAAACATAAAGTAGTGGGAGAAAAAGCGTATCCCAGAGATTCACCTACCGCTCCGCAATTTGTCGTTGAAGGAAGAAGGAATTTTAATGAAGAGAAAAAAAGGCTGATCGGTTTTATCCAGAAAACCCAGCAATTAGGATCTGCCGCATTTGATGGCAAAGAATCTTTTTCTTTTGGAAAACTTACTTCAAATGAATGGAACAATATGTTTGCAAAGCATCTTAACCACCATTTGTCTCAATTTGGGGTCTAAAATATTCAACACATAACACAACCACACTTATGACGAAAAAAATTGTATTACTCTTTATCTTTATTTCCGGCTTTGCATTTTCGCAGATGCCGAATATTGCTGATGTTTGGCTGAATAACAGCAAACCTTATACAGGAACGATCGGGAATGATCATCAGACGATTAAGCTTAAAATCAATATTTCTGAACAGAATAAAAAAAATGATCAGGAATATTTTGTTTCAGGATATTCACTGGTTGATAATACGTATTCCAAATACGAAGGAAAGCTAAAAATCACCCGATACAAAGACGGCAAGAAAAACGGAGCCGTATATGGAGAATACGAACTTGCGGAAGAAAACAAAGGAAAACATTCAGGAATATTCACCGGAAGATTCATCTACACGTTCAAATGGAATAAGAAATCTGAAAAAATTGAAAGTCAATACATAGATCTGATCGGTAACTGGAAAAGTTATGACGGAACTTTGGATTTTAAAACCCGGCTAAAAAACCTTTAAAATGCTAAGAAAAATACTTGCAGTAGTCTGTGGAATCATATCTGGTTCATTGTTGGTAGGACTCATCGAGCAGATCAATCATCGGCTGTATCCTTTTCCGAAAGGATTCCATCAGGATGACATGGTGGCTTTTAAAGAATATATTTCAGCTCTTCCCGTAACAGGATTGTTAATGGTGATTTTAGGATATGCTTTAGGCGCTGTAGCTGCAGGTTTTATTTCAACTAAAATTGCAAAAAGTGGTAAAAAAACATACGCATTAATCTGTGGAGGCATATTTTTATTATTTACCATCTATAATATGATTGTTTTACCTACACCTGTTTGGTTTTGGTTTTTAGGGATTGCAGTTTGGGGATTGGTTTTAGTAGGGTATCAATTGGCTTTACAAAAAAATAATATAAGATAGAAGAAATAATTAATCAGCTCGTTTAAAGAAAAATATATGAAACTAGGAGTATTCTCAGTCAGCCTGAGTGTAAAAGATTTACAGAAATCTAAAGAATTTTATGAAAAATTAGGCTTCAGCACAATGGGCGGAAATGCAGATAGCAATTATCTGATCATGAAAAACGAGACCACAATCATCGGGCTTTTTCAGGCCATGTTTGAAGGGAATATGCTTACCTTCAATCCGGGATGGGACGAAAACGCACAAAATTTGGAATCGTTTGATGATGTACGCGAAATCCAGAGAAGATTAATGGAAAATCATATCGAACTGGAGAAAAAGGCCGATGAAAACACTTCCGGACCTGAACACATTTTCCTGAAAGATCCCGACGGAAATATGATCCTGATTGATCAGCACAGGTAATTAATTAAAAATTAAAAATTAAAAATTAAAAATTAAAATATTATATCAATAATAAACACAAAACTTTAAATTAAAAAAATATGGCAACAGTAAATGTCTACTTAACTTTTAACGGAAACTGCAAAGAAGCTTTTGATTTTTACAAATCGGTTTTTGGAGGCGAATATCCTTACATCGGAACTTTCGGAGAAATGCCCCCGATGGACGGGAAAGAAATTTCTGAAGAAGATAAAAACAAAATCATGCATGTTTCACTTCCCATCTCAAAAGAAACCATGCTCATGGGAAGCGATACCGGCGGAGATTGGGCTTCAAAAATAACAATGGGAAATAATTTTTCAGTTTCGATCAATGCAGATTCGAGAGAAGAAGCAGATAAACTGTTTGACGGATTATCACAGGGCGGTCATATTACGATGGCTCTGGAAGATACATTCTGGGGAGCCTATTTCGGGATGTTTACAGATAAATTCGGGATCAACTGGATGGTAAATTATGATGACCCTTCAAAAATGCAGCATTCTTAATCCTTAAGATCTATCTAAGTACGAAACCGGCAAAATATTTTGTCGGTTTTCTTATTTTTATAAACTTATTGGATTAATGTTTAAAAACTAAATATCTTGTTATTATTGATAAAAATTATTAGTTTTGTTATTTACGATAGATAATCGTGATATATAATTATTTATGAAGCATATTTCAAAAAAAATATTTTATTCCTTTTTTATTTTGAGCATTACCTTCTGTTTTTCTCAGGAAAGTGATCTTGGAACTTGGTACATGTATTTCGGGAACAACAAAATCAATAAAAAATGGAATCTTCATAACGAAATTCAGTATCGCAACTTTAATGCGGCAGGAGATTTAGAACAGCTTCTGATCCGTACCGGGATTGGATATGACCTCACAGAAAATAATAATAACATTTTATTAGGTTACGGTTTTATTTTAAGCAAACCTTACAGAAACGGGATTAAAACTGAAAATACAGAGCATCGTATTTTTCAGCAGTATATCACAAAACAGAAATTCGGAAGGCTATATCTGCAGCACCGTTACAGACTGGAAGAGCGTTTTTTAGAGGATGATTTCAGGATGAGGTTTCGTTATTTTTTAGGATTCAATATTCCGGTCAATCATAAAGAAATGATCCCCAAAACATGGTACGGTTCGTTTTACAACGAGGTTTTTCTTCACTTCAATTCACCGGTTTTCGACAGAAACAGGATTTACGGGGCTTTAGGATATGTAATCAGTCCAAATCTTAAGATAGAATTAGGATATATGAATCAGATTCAGGAAAACAGAAACCGGGGTCAGATTCAGGTAGGGTTTTATAATACAATTCCGCTTAATAATAAAGATTGAAAAATGATCTGTACAATGTAAAATAAACCGAAAAAACAAAAATATGATTCATAATTATGTTATTATATCCATTGCAGTCTTGCTGTCTGTAATGATCCTTGTGATGATAGGGCAAAAACTGAAAGTAGCCTATCCTATATTTCTGGTTATTGCGGGATTATTGATAAGCCTGATTCCGGGAATGCCGCATATTGAGATAGAGCCAGACCTGGTTTTCCTGATCTTCTTACCGCCGATTTTATTTGAAGCCGCATGGTTTACTTCTTGGCAGGATTTTCATAAGTGGCGGAAACAGATTTTTTCAATGGCGTTCGGATTGGTATTTCTCACCTCTGTTGTGGTGGCATATCTTTCCTCATCCATTATTCCGGGACTTACAGTTGCGATGGGATTTTTGTTGGGAGGTGTCAATTCTCCGCCCGATGCGGTTGCGGCAACTTCTGTTTTAAAACACATGAAAATTCCGAAAAAAATAACCAGTATTCTGGAAGGGGAAAGTCTGATCAATGACGCGTCCAGTTTAATTGTATTTAAATTTGCTTTGGCGGCCGTCATTTCCGGGCAGTTTGTTTTCCGCGATGCCGTTCAGGATTTCTTCATGATGGCAGTCGGCGGAATTGCCATAGGAATCGGTGTAGGATTTTTGTTTGGAGCCTTATTAAGGAAAATTCCTTCCAATTCAAACATTGATACCATCATTACGATTATTGTACCATATATCATGTACGTGGGTGCAGAACATTTTCATTTTTCGGGTGTTTTGGCAGTAGTTTCGGGAGGATTATTGATGTCGTACAATTCACACTGTTATTTAAGCCATACCTCCAGAATACAGTCCGGAAACGTCTGGAGCGTTCTTATCTTTTTAATGAACACCATTATTTTTATCCTGATCGGTTTAGAATTGCCGATTGTCGTTGCTGCGATGAAAGAATATACGATCTCAGAAGGGATTTTTTACAGTGTTGTTATTGGCGGAGCGATTATTCTGACAAGAATTTTATACAGTTATGCTTTAGTATATTTCCCGAGACTGTGCTCAAAAGAAATCCGTTTAAAAATCCCTAAACCAGATTGGAGAGAACCTTTTATCATCAGTTTTGCGGCCATGAGAGGCGTGGTTTCTTTGGCTGCGGCACTTTCAATTCCTGCTTTTTTACCAAACGGAGACGCATTTCCGCATCGGAATATTATTTTATTTGTAACGTTTGTTATCATTTTAATTACTTTGGTAGGGCAGGGTTTGATGCTTTCTCCCATTTTAAGATTATTAAAGATTAATGATGCAGGAAGCGAACTTCCCGAAGAGAAACAGGAAGTCATTCTTATGAAAAAGCTGAAAGAAGCAGCATTGCAGAAATTAAACAGCGATTTTTCGGAGCTTGCAGAAACAAATAGCTTGGTACAGCATCAGAAGCATAGATTGGAAAATGAAATGATGATGATGGCAGATAAAGCGCAGTGTATGGCTTCTGCAGGAGATTATGTAACGGCAATGAATGAGAATAAAGAGGTGATGAGACAGATTATTCAGGCGCAGAGAAATGAACTTCATCATATGAAAAGGGAAAAAGTCTTTGACGATCATGTGATGAGAACCATAGAAATGCAGCTTGACTTTGATGAAGCTAAAATTACAGGCTTTTCGCACGGTTAATTTTATTTTAAATAAGAGTACTATGTGATCAACCTTTCAACGAAATTAGTAAAGAGCAATAAAATTTGCTATTTTTGAAAAATATTTTAGAAACAGAAAATGAAAAACAAAATATTAGTAGGTTTTACAGCGCTTGTATTATTAATGTCTTGTAAAAATGACGAAAAAATACTGAATTCTCTTGCAGATTACAACAATTCTATGGTTGCGGAAGGATATCATTTCGGAGATAAAATTGATCTTCCAAAAGAGGTCACCGATAATGCAGAGAGTATTGTAATCAGCTTTGGAGATAAAGAGACCTCAAGTCTTGTTGTTGATCCGAAATATTTTACATTGGGTGATAACGCGGTAACATTCACAATTAAAACCAAAAGCGGCGAAGCGCTCACTCAGGATGCGACAATTAATGTCTTTGCCAAAAACCCTGAAGCAAACTTATCTTATAATTTGGTTGCAGAATATCCTCACGACCCGAACAGTTTTACGGAAGGCTTTTATATGGAAGGTAATATGGTATATGAAAGCATAGGACAGGAAGGTGCTTCCAAATTCATGAAATATGAGCTGGGAAAAGAAGCGGTAACAAAAGAAGCAAAACAGCCGGATACGGTTTTTTCAGAAGGCATATCCAGTCTTGGGAATAAAATTTATCAGCTTACTTATAAAAATAAAAAAGGATTTATTTATGATAAAAATTCTTTTGAAATGATTGGCGAATTTCCTTACCCCAATGTCATCGGTGAAGGATGGGGAATGACCACTGATGGTAAAAACCTTATCGTTTCAGACGGTACGAAAAATCTCTACTTCCTCAATGCACAGGATCCTTCAAAAGTTGTGAAATATATTTCTGTAGCAGGAAACAAAGAAGTCTATGACCAGCTGAATGAACTGGAATTCCATCAGGGATTTATCTACTCCAATGTGTGGCACAAACCGGTTATTCTTAAAATAAACCCTGCAAACGGAGAAGTGGTGGGCAAATTTGATTTTACAAAAATCGCTGAACCTTTCACCAATGCTAACAGCGAAAATGTCTTAAACGGAATCGCCTTTAAAGGAGACAATATGATCATCACCGGAAAAAACTGGCCGAAAATCTATGAAGTTTCGATTAAATAGTTAAAATTCCGGACGATATCTGTCAGAACAAAAAAAGTATGTAAATTGGTAGCGTTCCGAGAAGAGCGCTATCATTCGTAAAAAACTGTATTTGAAATTATTACATCTCTTATTCATCTTCATTTTCTGTGCGACTTCCGCGCAGAAAATTCTGCCGTTTGATACGTTACAGCTCAAAGAAGTGAAAGATATGGCGGTAGATGATTATGGGAATTTCTATATCTACAAAAACAAAGATTTCACATTTACTAAATATGATTCTCTGGGAAAACAGCTCGGTCAGATGATGTTTACGGTTCCTTTTAAAGTTCAGAACGTACAGAATCCTTTAAGTATCGCTTTTTTTTCTGAGAATGCGCAGGAAATGAAATTTGTGGATCAAAATCTGAATGAAATTCAGAAAATTGATTTTAAACAGAAATTCAGCTTTATCAAATATGCATATGCTGAAGATCTGCAGCAGATCTGGCTTATGGATGAAAGTGCAAAACGCCTTCTTCAGTATAATTTCAGGAATGATACCACCATCAATGCGTATCCTTTTAATGAAAATTTTGACGATATCGTTGATCTTCTGGTATATGAGAATAAAGTATATATTTTAACAAAAACTCAATGCAGGGTCTTCAGCCTCAAATTTGAAAAGCTTTTTGAGGCTCCTGTAGAAAACGGAAAACGGTTCAGAAGAGAAAATGAGGAAATATTAATAATTACTGATAGTTCTATTTTCAAGTATATTCCCGAGAAGGAACTTACAAAAGTATTTGAAGATCCCGATGCGCAGATTGTGGATAAAAATTCACTCGCATATTTTGAAATCAAAGGCAACAAACTATATCTTTATACCCTCGAAAACAGAAAAGAATTAACAGAGCAGCCGAAAGAGAAGCCTGAAAATAAATTTGAGGAAAAATCTGCCGCGGAACAGCAGGACAGATCCAGCCAGCAGATTGAAAATCAGACAAAAACGGGTAGTCAGAATCGTGATCTACAGATCTCTGAACCGGAAAATCAATAAGTGTTTTGCGAAAGATTAAGAAGTTAAGATAATATTAAATACAATATATGCATATTGCAGTTACAGGAAATATCGGCGCGGGAAAAACTACTTTAACAACGATGCTCGCCAAACATTACGGTTGGGACGCTCATTTTGAAGATGTAGATCATAATCCTTATCTGGAAGATTTCTACGCAGATATGAGCAAATGGAGTTTTGCCCTGCAGATCTATTTTCTGGGAAGCCGTTTCCGACAGGTAAAAGAGATCCGTGAAAGTGGTAAAAGTGTAATTCAGGATCGTACGATATATGAAGATGCCCATATTTTTGCGGAAAACCTGAATGACATGAATCTTCTTTCTGACCGTGATTTTAAAAATTACTCTTCACTGTTTGATCTGATGAAAACTTTTGTTTCGGCACCGGATTTGCTTATTTATCTAAAATCTGACGTTCCGAATCTGGTTAAGAAGATTTATAAAAGAGGAAGAGAATATGAAGCGACCATCAGCATAGAATATCTCTCAAAGCTGAACCAGAAATACGAAAAATGGATTTCAAACTATACAGAAGGCAAACTTCTGATTATTGAAGTAGATGATCTTGATTTCGTGGAAAAGCCGGAGGATTTCGGGTTTATTCTTGAAAAAATAGAGACAGAGTTGAATGGTCTGTTTTAGACGTCTTTAAAATTAAATATTAAAATAATGTTGGTAAAGGTTTTACATCACGGAAGCTGTTCCAAATCCAATGCTGTATTAGAGTATCTGGATGAAAACGGAGTGCCTTTTGAAATTATCAATATTATTGAAGATCCTTTAAGTGAGCTGGAAATAAAGACGATTTTAAAAAAGCTGAATCAGGAAGTTTCCCATATCATCAGAAAATCTGAAAAGTTATATCTGGAAAAATATGCAGGTAAAGATTTTTCAGAAGAAGAATGGATTAAGATTCTGGCTGAAAACCCTTCGCTGATACAAAGACCCATTTTAATAAAAGGTTCCGTAGCGATGATTGGAAGACCGGTGGAAAATGTAAAATTCTTTATTGAAAAATAATCACCTTCAGTAATAAACGTTATTAATAAACTAAAAAAGTCAGCCGTAAAGCTGACTTTTTGATTTATAGTAAGATCACTTCTTCAATTTTCGCGACCTGCTGGTAAATGTTTATTACCTGATCTGCATCCAAAACAAACGCGTTGATATTGCACGCTGTATATTTGCCGTTTTTGCTTTCACGGTTTCCAAGGGTAAATTTTATTCCGTCAAAAACCCGGTAAATTTCCGTAAGTTTCGCCTGATCTGTAGGGATGATAAATTTAAAAAGATAATCTTCCGGAAAATCATGATTATTTTCCAGTTTTTCCTTTAGAGATTTGTAAAATTCTTCGGGACTCGCATGTTCATTTCCTTGTAATATATCCATTCTAACTTAATTATAGTTAAATATAACGAAAATTAATTTATTTTCCAAAAGCTCCCAACAGTGACGCTGAATTTTGTTTTTCATGATCTTCAATGATATTGAACAAGCCATTGACAATCTGTTCGGAAGCAAGCATGCTTAAACTTCCTGCATTTGCATTTGAGTTATTTCCTCCTAATAAATTCCCTAAAATATTGCTTCCTGACAATGCTGTGTTGATGGTTTTTACAATTCCGTATTTATTGAGTTCCTGCTCAACTCTGGGTGCGATTGCCGTAATTAGCTGCTGTGATGTTTTTTCTTTCAGAATAAGGGTGGCTGTACCTTTTTCTCCCTGAATAATACGGGTGACATCTTGTGCATTGAGACTGTTAACCGCATTTTCAAGAATGGGTTTTGCAATATTTACGGTATATACAGCTGCATCGGCAATATATTCTCTTTCTTTAGCTACCAGTGAAGGCGCTATTTTTTCCAGAGTGGAATTAATATCACGTAATTCTTTTGGCAAAGCCTGATCTACAAGATTATTCTGAAGAAAAGCCTGCTTATTTCCATAAATATTTACTCCCTTGTTGATCCCTCCCAGCAACACTCTTTTGATTACTGCCAAACCAAGATCTGAAGTTGCTAGAGTAGTACAGGAATGTAAAGAAGTGTTGATGATTGTACCGGTGCCGAAAATAATGGCGGCGGCAAGAATATATTTTTTCATTCTAATTTTTTTAATACTTGTCAAATTTTGAACCAAAGTTACAATTATTCTGTATTTGCATTATAAAGCGTACCTATGATTCAGTTCAGATATAAAATCTTAGTTTGAGATAATAATCAGGGTTACGATACGGAATGTTAAGTTTTGGTAATAAATTTCTTAAAATTGGGTTAATATAAAATACAGATTATTTAAAATAAATATAATTTATGCGGTGAGACATGGTTAAATTTATATTTTATGTAATAAATATCGTAAACAAATGCATTGATAATAAAATTTTTAAGATAATTTAACATGACTTGATTTTTTTCATATTTTTGAGTAATGTCTTTTTTTGAGAATTAGGATTAACAAAGATTAATTATAATCTAAATACAAGATAAAATAAACTATATGAAACAAAGTAATGTAAAGTATTCATGTCTTATTGCAGTTCTCTACTTTGGGATGAACGTCAGTGGACAGACTGCTCCTAATGACACGCTCCCGAAAGAGCAGAAAATTGAGGAGGTTGTATTGATAGGGTACGGATCCCAAAAAAAAGAGAATGTTACAGGAAGTATCGGAACCATTAGTGCTAAAGATCTTGCCGATAAGCCGAATGCAAATCCTATAAGCTCGATTCAAGGTAAATTATCAGGTGTGCAAATCTTAAATTCTGGCGCTCCTGGAGGGTCTCCTAGAGTAGATATTAGAGGAGTTAGTTCCTTAACTGGAAAAACGGTTTTTATCGTTGATGGGATGATCACTGATGACATTTCTTTTCTGAATCCTCAAGATATTGAATCTATGAGTGTTTTGAAAGATCCTTCGAGTTTAGCAATTTTTGGAGCCAGAGCTTCCAATGGAGCGGTAATTATTAAAACGAAAATGGGGAGAGGGAAAAAACCTGTTTTCAGTTTTAATTCTTATTTAGGTTTTAAAAAGGTTACCAATATTCCTGAAATGGCAAATTCTGATCAGTATATAGAACTATATAATGAGAAGTTAAGAAACGAAGGAAATACTGATCCCACAAAATTCTTGAGCAGAGCAAATTTTCCTGCTGATACCAATTGGTTTAAGGAAATTTTCAGAACAAGCATTATTAATGCCAATGATTTTTCGGCAGCGGGTAATGCAGGGAAGCTTAATTATTATTTAAGTGTTGGAAATTTACAGGATGAGGGCAATCTTGCAGCAGGAAGAGGAATTAACTCTGGAAGCGGATTCAACAGATTAAACACGAAAGTTAATTTAACGTATAAAATAAATGACAATATTACGGTAGGAGATAACTTTTCATTTTCCAAAATGAGAACAGATATAGCACAAAATCCTTTATTGGATGCCTATACCGCACCCCCAATATTCTCCGTAATGAACCCGGGTACTGGTGGTTATCAGTTTTTCAATGGTTATTCTATTCCTAATCCAAGGGCAAAACTGGATTTATTCCGTTCCCAAACAAGACAGGAAAGATTGCTCAATAATGTTTGGGGAGAATATAAATTCTTAAAAGATTTTGCTTTAAGAGTAAGCTATACATCAGATAATATCAATACCAATAAATACGAATTCACTCCAACTTTGGATTATCAGCCACAACCTGGTGTTTCAAAATTAGTCACAAGAGATTCTAGAGATAGAAATTATGTTTGGGATAATACTTTGACATGGAAAAGAAACTTTGGAAATCATAATTTTGAAGTATTGGCAGGTTTTTCGAGAACAAGAAATTCATACTCTGAAACATATGCACAATCTCAAAATGTTTTTTATAATGGAACCAATGAGTCTTTAAGCATATCAAATGGAACTGATATTCTTATTTATAATGATGATCGAGATGCTTTAGGCTTGAACCAAGATCAATATCGTATTGAGTCATTCTTTGGAAGAGTAAATTATGATTATAAAGGAAAATATCTTTTAAATGCTTCGATACGTAGAGATGGAAGTTCACAGATTTCCACAGACAGATATAAAACTTTTCCTGCAGTAAGCGCAGGTTGGGTGATATCTAAAGAAGATTTTATGAGTGAACAGAATCTGTTTAATTTGTTAAAATTAAGAGCAAGTTATGGTGAATTAGGAAATCCTAATGTATCAAGAAGATTTACACTTAACAGAACAATCATCGAAGGAGGTGCATATTATGGAAATACAGGAAGTCCTGCGGCAACAATTGACCAGATAATTGACCCCACAATTGGGTGGGAAACCACGTCAGGAGGTGATTTAGGTTTGGAAATGGCGCTATTAAATAACAAATTGAAAATTGATGCTGCCTATTTCAGTAAAGATTCTAAAGATGTTGTCTATGGTGTATTTCAGGGTGCAATTTCCGGTGCAAGTAACTGGCGTGATTATACAACAAATGCTTATTCATTTAACAATAAAGGTTTTGAAGTATCTATAAACTATAACACAAAAATAAATGACAATGTAGGAATTGGTGTATATGGTAATTATACAGGATTAAAAAATAAGATTACATCAGTGTACGGAGGATCTTATTTGGAGGCTGGTGCAAGTTTATTCGGTAATAATATTATTAGATTACAGGAAGGTCAAGCTGTAGGATCATACTATGGTTATCAAGTTGTCGGAGTGTTCCAAAACCAAGCAGACGTTACAGCTTCAGCAATTCAGAATCAAGCAAGACCGGGAGCATTCAAGTTTGCAGATTTAGATGGTAATGGAATTATTGATACAAGAGATAAAACGTTTTTAGGAAGCCCGATTCCTAAAGGGACTTACGGTTTCGGGGTTAATATGAATATCTATGACTTCGATTTTGCAATTGATTTTCAAGGAGTATTTGGCAATAAAATTTATAATTATAACCGTGAGCAGAGATTCGGAAACGAGAATTGGGATTTAGATTTCTATAATAATAGATGGACTGGTGCCGGTACATCAAATTCTTACTCAATGGTTACCAATGATCAAGCTATTATATTACCAAGCAGTTTCTATGTCGAAGATGGGAGTTATATCAGAATTAGAAATGTACAAATTGGATATAATTTACCTAAAGTATTTTCAGATGCATTATCTATAACAAAATTGAGATTGTACGTGAGTGCACAGAATCCCTGGACCAGCTTTAAATATAAAGGATTTTCTCCAGAAATTATGAATACAGATAGAGTACAGATGGGAGTCGATCAGAATATTTATCCTATATCTGCAATCTATACTTTCGGTATGAATTTAACATTTTAAATAAACAATTATGAAAAAAATATTTTTATCCATCGCATTGGTTTCTCTTTTAGCTAGTTGCAAAGATGAATATTTAGATATAAAAGAAGAAGGTGAAGTAGAAGCAACAGCATTTTTCCAAACGCAGGATGATGCATTACAAGCAACAAGTGCTATCTACAGTTTTCTAAGAAGTTGGGAAAATTCTGCATTTCCCTATCAGTTCGTGTTTGGAGTTCCTGCAGATGATGTTTTGAAAGGATCGAATCCTGGTGATGCTTCCTTTATCAATGTATATGATAATTTTACATATACAGTAAGTGATGATGGAATTCGTGGATATTGGATCGGACAATGGCAGGCTGTTAACAGAGCAAATCAAGTGATTACCAATGTTCCCAATATTAATATGGATGCAACTTTGAAAAATAGATTGGTTGCTGAAGCAAGAATGCTGAGAGCTTATTTTTACTTTAATTTGGTAAGAATTTACGGAGGTGTACCAATTTTTGATGGTGTTCAGCAAAATTATAATATTCCTAGAAACTCAGTTGATGAGGTGTATAACTTCATTATTTCTGATCTTACAAGTGCGGCGGCAGTCCTTCCTCAGACGTATTCAGCAGGAGATTTAGGAAGAGTAACTAAAGGTGCTGCTTTAGGATTATTATCAAAAGTATATCTTTATAAAAAAGACTGGCAAAAAGCGTATGATACTTCCAATCAGGTAATCTCTATGGGATATGCTTTAGATCCAAACTTTAATCACTTATTCAGACCGGCAGGAGAGTTTGGACCTGAATCGGTTTTTGAAGTAAACTGTCAGTGCTCGGCTCAGTTTGGTGGAAGTCAATATGCTGAAGTTCAAGGTGTTAGAAATCAATATGGATGGGGATTTTTTACACCTTCAAATTCACTTGAAGCGGCTTTCGAACCAGGAGATATCAGAAAAGAACTTACAATCCTTAGAAATGGGGAAACTACTCCGGAAGGAGATGTAATTGCAATGGGAGATCCACAATCTGTTACCACCTTTAATCAAAAAGTATATGTACCATCTGCATTGAATAATAATGCATGTGGATACGGGTCAATTCAAAATATCCGAATATTAAGATTTGCAGAAATATTATTGATTAATGCAGAAGCAGCCAATGAACTAGGAAATACAGGAACAGCAATTACAAATCTCAACAAAGTAAGAACGAGAGCTGGTTTAGCGGGAACTACTGCATCTGCTCAAGGAGCATTGCGTACTGCAATATGGCAGGAAAGAAGAGTTGAGCTTGCTTTGGAAGGAGATCGTTTTGTTGATTTGGTCAGAACAGGTCAGGCTGCAACGGTTTTAGCATCCTACGGTTTTAAAGCAGGAAAAAACGAATTGTTTCCAATTCCTTTAGATGCAATGAATCAAAGTAATGGTCTTTTTGTACAAAATCCTGGTTACTAATTATTATAAAGTGTAGAGGAGAATGAAAGTTCTCCTCTTCTTTTAATATTTATTTAAATTCATATAATGAAGAGGATATTACTATCAACCACTTTGGTCTCAATATTTACATTTTCCTGCACAAATACTCAGAATGCAAATCACAAAATCTTAAAATCTCAGTCATTACAAAGGAATATTACCGATGAGCAGCTTATGGACCAGGTCCAGAAGGATGCTTTAAAATATTTCTGGGATTACGCAGAACCCAATTCAATGTTGGGACGTGAACGTTATCACGAAGATAATATCTATCCCGATAATGATAAACACGTTGTTACAACTGGTGGTTCAGGCTTTGGGTTAGCAACGATTTTAGTAGGTGTGGAAAGAGGTTTTGTGCCAAAAAAAGAAGCAGTAAAAAGATTAAATACCATCATGGATTTTCTCAAAAAATCTGACCGCTTTCATGGAGCTTGGTCGCACTGGATCAACGGACAAACAGGAAAAACCGTTCCTTTTGGGAAAAAAGACAACGGCGGAGACCTGGTTGAAACCGCATTCTTAACTTCAGGGATTTTGATGGTCCGCGAATATTTCAAAAACGGAAATACTGAAGAGAAAATGCTGGCAAAAAAATGCGATGAACTTTGGAAAGGAATCCAATGGAATTGGTATACAAAAGGGGGTGAAAAAGTACTTTACTGGCATTGGTCACCCGAATATCAGTGGGAAATGAATTTTCCGCTGCAAGGCTATAATGAATGTTTAATCACCTACATTCTAGCCGCTTCATCACCCACGTATTCAATTGATGCAGAGACTTATTATAAAGGGTGGACAAGAAATGGCACTTACCTTTCAAATAAGGAAAAATACGGACTTCCCCTGTACGTAAAGCATAACGGCGCAGAAGAATATGGCGGCCCGCTGTTCTGGGCTCATTATTCATACATCGGTTTAGATCCTACGAATTTATCAGATAAATTTATCAAAAATTACTTTGATTTAAATAAAAATCAGGTTTTGATCGATTACAAATACTGCGTTGAAAATCCAAAACAATGGAAAGGGTACGGATCAAATTATTGGGGATTAACCGCCAGTTATTCAAGAAACCAAGACGGAAGTGTAGGATATGATGCTCATTTTCCACAAAATGATCGTGGTGTGATCACTCCGACTGCTGCATTGAGCAGTTTTCCATACACCCCAAAAGAATCTATGGATTTCCTGAGATTTATATACATGCAAAAGCCGGAATTCATAGGCTCTGCAGGGCCTTACGATGCAACTTCGATTAATTATAACAATTGGACGACCCCAAGATATTTAGCAATCGATCAGGGAACTATTGCTCCCATGATCGAAAATTACAGGACAGGATTTTTGTGGAAATTATTTATGAATGCCCCTGAAATCCGGCAAGGATTAAAGAAATTAAATTTTACGTCTGAAAAATATGATATTAAATAATTTTTAGGAGCTTAATCCCGCTTTCCGCACTCGCTATTTTGTTTTGTTTCGGGGTGGCGGCAAAGCCGCCGCCCCGAAACAAAACAAAATGAGCTCAAACAAATGCTGCAATCGGGGCTAAACAATCACAGCGTAAAACCTGTCAAAGATCTAAAATAGAAATAAAACCAATAAAAAAAAACGGTAGCCTTTTTAATAAAAATAAATTCAAAAGACTGTAGTCAAAATTAAAATATTACATGAAATTAAAACTAAAATACCTTCCCATACTACTTTTGCCACTTTCAATAAGTTTACATGCTCAGGAAATCAGGGCAGAATTCAATAAAGAAGTTAAAAGGCAGGAAAAAATATCTTATATTCTCGATTATCCGCAAAACGCGAAAGGAAATATTCCTTTGATTATATTTTTACATGGTTCAGGTGAGAGGGGCACGAATCTGGAAATTGTAAAAGCACACAGTCCGTTCACATACAAAAATCTCATCAAAGAATCTGTAGCGATTTTGGCTCCACAATGCCCCGAAAATAAGTGGTGGGACACAGAAACCGTGTACAATTTAATTAAAGAAATTCAGTCAAAATATAAAATTGATGCTTCCAGAATTTACCTTACCGGTTTATCAATGGGAGGTTGGGGAACTTTAAAGCTGGCAATGGAGCATCCTGAAATGTTTGCTGCCGTAGTTTCAGTATGCGCGCCGACAGATAGGGTCATGTACGCAAATATCGATCAGTACAAAAATCTCAACATGAAAATTTTTCATGGCGGAATGGATGATGTCGTGTTGCCGGAAAATGCCCTGAACTTCTATCAGGCTCTTCATCCCGTAAATCCTACTGCAGAACTGACTATTTTCCCGAATGACAATCACAATTCCTGGGATTCAGCCTATTCAAACCCAAAATTATATGAATGGATGCTGTCAAAAAGAAAAGAAAAATAATGCATTAAAAATATGATTACCTCGCAATTTTAATAAAAAATAAATTAAGAAGACAGATGTATAAATCGGAATTCTAAAACCATAAAAAATGAAGATATAATGAGTAAAAAGTTAATTGTAATTGCAACTTTAGCCATTGCGCCTTTCTTTTCGGCACAGGAAATGATAACAAAACCCGTTCAGTCATATCAGACGGTACAATATAAGGCAAAGAAAAAAGCTTTTGTAGATAATCTTTTGTCCAAAATGACTTTAGATGAAAAAATCGGACAGTTGAATTTACCGAGTTCAGGAGATTTTACCACAGGTTTGGCACAGAATTCTGATATCGGGAAAAAGATTGAGCAAGGCTTAGTCGGTGGATTATTCAATATAAAAGGCGCTGACAAAATCAGAGCCGTTCAAAAAGTAGCAGTTGAAAAAAGCCGACTGAAAATCCCGTTGATTTTCGGGATGGATGTCATTCACGGGTATGAAACCACATTCCCGATTCCATTAGGTTTGGCGGCTTCATGGGATATGAATCTGGTTCAGCAATCCGCAAGAGTAGCAGCAAAAGAAGCAGCTTCTGATGGGATCAACTGGACTTTTTCTCCAATGGTTGATATCTCTCGCGAACCAAGATGGGGAAGAGTCTCTGAAGGTTCCGGAGAAGACCCATATTTAGGCAGTGAAATCGCTAAAAATATGGTGTATGGTTATCAGGGAAAAGATTTATCGCAGGGAAATACAATACTTGCTTGTGTAAAACACTTTGCCTTATACGGAGCAGGAGAAGCGGGGAGAGATTACAACACGGTTGATATGAGCCATATCAGAATGTTCAATGAATATTTTCCGCCTTACAAAGCAGCTGTTGATGCAGGAGTAGCTTCAGTAATGGCTTCTTTTAATGAAGTAGACGGAGTTCCGGCAACCGGGAACAGATGGCTTCAGACAGAGGTTTTAAGAAATAAATGGAATTTTAAAGGTTTTGTTGTGACTGATTATACAGGAATCAACGAGATGGTCGACCACGGAATGGGAGATCTTCAGCAGGTTTCTGCTTTAGCGTTGAAAGCCGGAGTTGATATGGATATGGTGGGTGAAGGTTTTTTAACAACATTAAAAAAATCGTTATCAGAAGGAAAAATCTCACAGGCTGAGATTGATAGGGCAGCTGAAAGGATTTTGGAAGCCAAATACGATTTAGGTTTATTTGATGACCCTTACAAATATGGTGATGCAAAATTAGCGGCAAAAGAGGTTTACAATTTGGAAAACCGCACGATAGCAAGAAATGCTGCAGCCCAGTCAATGGTGTTGATGAAAAACGAAAACCAGGTGCTGCCTTTGAAAAAATCCGGAACGGTTGCCGTAATCGGGCCATTGGTAAACAATTCTTTAAATATGGCAGGAACTTGGAGCGTCGCTGCTCAGCATGATAAAGGAGTCAATTTAATGCAGGGTTTGCAGGCAAATTACGGGAAAGATGTAAAATTCATTTCTGCTAAAGGTGCCAATATTGATTATGATGCAAAACTAGAAGACATTTACGCGGCACACGGTAAAAAAACCGACAGGGATAACCGTTCAAAAGAAATGCTGTTAAAAGAAGCGGTTGAGACAGCAAATAAAGCAGATGTAATTGTTCTGGCCATCGGAGAATCTGCGGAAATGAGCGGAGAATCTTCCTCAAGAACACAAATTACCATTCCGCAGTCGCAAATTGATTTGTTAAATGAATTAAAAAAGACAGGAAAACCAATTGCAGTCGTTCTTTTCACAGGCCGCCCTTTAGCCTTGACGAATATGAAAGAGATTCCAGATGCTATTCTTAATGTTTGGTTTGCAGGTTCTGAAGCCGGAAATGCAATTTCCGATGTTCTTTTCGGAAAAGTAAATCCTTCCGGTAAACTGCCGATGACGTTCCCGAGAAGTTTAGGACAGGTGCCTATTTATTATAATGCTAAAAATACCGGTCGGCCATTAGATCAAAAATTGGTTGATAAGTGTGAATATCAGAGATTCCGTTCCAATTATATGGATGAATGCAATACGCCGTTATACCCGTTTGGCTACGGATTGAGCTATACAAAATTCAATTATTCGGATATTACGGTTTCTAATCCGAATCCAAAAGGCAATCAAACCATTCAGGCTTCTGTAACTGTGACAAATTCTGGAAATTATGACGGAGCAGAAGTTGTTCAGTTGTACATCAGAGATTGGGTAGGAAGTATTACAAGACCCGTTAAAGAATTGAAAGGGTTTCAGAAGGTAATGCTCAAAAAAGGAGAATCCAAAAAAATCACCTTCGATATTACCCCTGAAAATCTCAAATTTTACAACGGAGATTTAAAATATGATTGGGAATCCGGAGAATTTGACATTATGATCGGAACCAATTCTGAAGAGGTAAAACATTCAAAAATAAATTGGACAAAATAAATGTAAAAGCCATTCGAAAGAGTGGCTTTTGTATTGTTAATAAATCATGAACTGGAAATTTGCCTATTCTTAGGATTATCAATATTTTTGTATATCTAAAAAGTAAAAATGAATTCCTACAAAAATCCATTGGAAGAGCGTTACTCCAGTGAAGAAATGTTATTTAACTTCTCACATAATAACAAATTCCGTACTTGGAGACAGCTTTGGATCGCTTTGGCTGAGATCGAAAAAGATTTGGGCCTTGACATTACAGACGAGCAAATCGCTGAATTAAAAGCCAACGCTGAACACATCGATTACGATAAAGCCGCAGAATACGAGAAAAAATTCCGTCATGATGTAATGGCTCACGTTCATACTTATGGAGATGTAGCGCCTTCAGCAAAAGGAATTATTCACTTAGGAGCAACTTCAGCGTTTGTAGGAGATAATACCGATTTAATTCAGATCCGTGACGGGCTTTTAATTTTAAAGAAAAAGCTGGTCAACGTAATGAAAAATATTTCAGATTTTGCGATTCAGTACAAAGATTTACCAACATTAGGCTTTACCCATTTCCAGCCGGCTCAGTTAACGACCGTTGGAAAAAGAGCGACGCTTTGGTTGCAAAGTTTAGTTCTTGATATCGAAGAGCTTGATTTCTTCCTGGAAACCCTGCGTTTCAGAGGTGTAAAAGGAACAACAGGAACTGCTGCGAGTTTCCTTGAGCTTTTTAATGGTGATTATTCTAAAGTAAAGCATTTAGATAAAGAATTGTCAAAAAGATTCGGATTCGAAAAAGTATTCGGAGTTTCCGGACAAACGTACGACAGGAAAATTGATGCAAAAGTGGTCGCTTTATTAGGAAATATCGCTCAGTCTGCCCATAAATTCACCAATGATTTGCGTCTGCTTCAAAACCTTAAGGAAATTGAAGAGCCATTCGAAAAAAACCAGATCGGTTCATCGGCAATGGCCTACAAACGAAACCCAATGCGCAGCGAAAGAATCGGAGCATTGGCAAAATATGTAATGTCTTTGACGACGAGTTCTGCAATGGTCGCTTCAACGCAATGGTTTGAAAGAACGTTGGATGATTCTGCAAATAAAAGATTGACGATTCCTCAGGCTTTTTTAGCAGTTGATGCCATTCTTTTGATTTGGAACAATATCATGAACGGAATCGTGGTATATCCAAACAGAATCAATAAACATATTATGGAAGAACTTCCTTTTATGGCGACAGAATACATCATCATGGAAGAAGTAAAAGCAGGGGGTGACCGTCAGGAAATCCACGAGGTAATCAGGGTTCATTCAATGGAAGCCTCTAAAAAAGTAAAAGAAGAGGGGAAAGAAAATGATCTAATCGAAAGAATTTTAAATGATCATTCTTTAAAATTGGATAAATCAAAATTAAAAGAAGTCTTGGATCCTAAAAATTTTATCGGTTTTGCCCCGATCCAGACGGAAGAATTTATTGCCAATGAAGTTCAACCGATTTTGGATGAAAATAAAGATCTGATAGGTTTGGAGGCTGATCTTAAAGTATAATTGATATGCAGTCTTCTCCGGCTGCATATTTTATTTTTAACCAAGCCAGAACAATCTATGAAAAAAATGTTTTTAGCTATTTTATTAATGCCAATACTTTCTTTTTCTCAGGGAAAAGAGGTTTTAAAGTATTTCATATCAAAAGATTCGTTGATTGGGGTTGAAAATCAAGACGGTAAAATCATCATTCCTGCGCAGTTTAATGTATTCTCCGATTTGATGGATGGTGAAATCATAAAAGAGCAAACTATTTATTTTGATGGAACTAAGGAAAATGAGGCAGAAGAAAAAAATGTTTGGGGATATGTTTACGACAGAAATGGAAACTTTCTTTACAGACCTTTTGCATATGACAATGGTGCAGATTATTTTTCAGAAGGAGTAAGAAGATTTGTAAAACACGGAAAAGTCGGTTTTGTGGATAGAAACGGAACAATTGTAATTAAACCTGAACATGATTTTGTCTCCCTGTTTAATTATGGTTATGCCGCTTTTTGTGACGGTTGTGATTGGGAGAAAACAGAAGATGAGCACAAAGCAATCGTTGGCGGAACTTGGAGTGTAATGAATTTCAAAGGTGAGGTTGTTAAACCAATATCAAAATCCGAAAATACAGTAGAAATTAACGGTCAGTATTATCCGTATCCATTCAAATACAATGAAAAAGAGAAGAATATTCTTCTCTTTTTCGAAAAACAAAATAAAAAGCTTTCCGACATTTATTATGTGAATGTTTACAATAAGCTATCTGAAAATCAAAAGAAATTATTTTTTGAAATTGTAGAAAGACCAAAAGGGAATTTCTCATATTATCAGATTAACACATATGATTATAGGAAGGTGGAAGCAGGATTATTTCATCGTTTTAAGTTCTTAGTGTCAGAAGATGGTAAGACCGTGGAAGCTATGGACTATGATAATAAAAAAGTTTCTTTTGAAAAATGGCTGAGAAAAGAAATACATGAAGCTGAAAATTATCAGAAAGAATATCCGGATAATCCAAACAAATTAAGTAAATAAGTCTAATAATATTTAATATCTGACATCTAATGTCTCAAAACAAAAGAATTTTCGTAGAAAAAAGAGGAATTTTCGATGTAGAAAGTCCAAATATTTTTGATGAAGTAAAAGCGGTGGTTCCGTCGGTCAAAAATGTGAAAGTGTACAATGTGTACGATATTTTCAACTTGAACGATGGTGAGTTCGAAAACGTAGTCAACAGCACTTTCGTAGATCCGGTTACGGATATTTTGCATGAAGAAAATCCTGCGGAATCAATCCATTTTGCGATGGAATTTTTACCGGGACAATATGATCAGCGCGCCGATTCTGCACAGCAATGTATCGCATTACTCACTGGAAATGAGCAATCTAAAGTAAGAAGCGGAAAACTAATCGAATTTGAGGATGTTTCCGAACCTGATTTAATTAAAATCAAAGATCTTTTGATCAACAAGGTTGAATCTCAGGAAAAAAATCTGTCAATTTTAGATATTCCTGCAGAAGAAACGCCGTCAAGGGTTATTGTTCATGAAAATTTTATCAGTTTTAATGATGCTCAGCTTGAAGAATTTTTTAACAATTACGGTTTTGCATTAGGTTTGGATGATTTAAAATTCATTCAGGAATATTTTAAAACTGAACAGAGAAATCCTACAGAAACGGAACTTAAAGTTTTAGACACGTATTGGAGTGACCACTGCCGCCACACAACATTTGAAACAGAATTGTCAGATATTGAGTTTGAAGGGTCGTTTAAACATATATTGGAAACTATTTTCAATGATTATATCGAAAAAAGAAAATTCTTAGGCCGCGAATTAAAACCAATTTCCTTAATGGATTTGGCAACCGTTTGCGGAAGATACTTCCATAAAACAGGCAATCTGGAGAATCTGGTGGTTTCTGATGAAATCAATGCGTGTACCATCCAGATTGAAGCCGAATATGATGGTAAAAAAGAACCGTGGTATTTGTTATTTAAAAACGAAACACACAATCACCCGACAGAAATTGAGCCTTTTGGAGGCGCCTCAACTTGTCTAGGCGGAGCAATCAGAGATCCATTGTCCGGACGTTCTTACGTTTTCCAGGCCATGAGATTGACAGGAGCTGCAGATGTTTTGGAACCGGTTGATCAAACGTTGCCGGGAAAATTACCTCAAAAAACCATTACAAAACAGGCCGCGAACGGATATTCTTCTTACGGTAACCAAATCGGTTTGGCAACTACGATGGTTTCTGAAATCTACGATGAAGGTTATAAAGCAAAAAGAATGGAAGTCGGTTTCGTTACCGGTGCGGTTCCCGTGGATTGGGTAAGACGTGAAAAACCATCAAATGGCGATTCTATCATCATTCTGGGTGGTGCAACGGGTCGTGACGGAGTGGGAGGAGCAAGCGGAAGTTCAAAAGAACAGGATGAAACTTCGATCCACACCATGAGCTCGGAAGTGCAGAAAGGAAATGCCGTCGAAGAGCGCAAAATCCAGAGGCTGTTCAGAAATCCTGAAGTGACGAGACTGATCAAAAAATCAAATGACTTCGGAGCGGGAGGTGTTTCTGTAGCTATTGGTGAAATCGCCGATTCTCTGGAAGTTAATCTAGATGTTTTACCATTAAAATATGAAGGCTTAAACGGAACCGAGCTTGCTATTTCTGAATCTCAGGAAAGAATGGCCGTTGTGGTTGAGCCGAAAGATAAAGAGCAATTTATCAGCTTCTGTGAAGCTGAAAATATTGTCGCTGTTGAGGTGGCAAAAGTAACAGATTCGGGAAGAATGCAGATGTTTTGGAAAGGCGACAAGATTGTTGATCTTTCAAGGGAATTTTTGGATACGAACGGCTGTTCTAAAAGCCAGGAAGTTAAGATTACGCACCTTAACGAGTTAAAAGAAGAATCAAAATTGTTTAATGAAGAAAATTTCCTGAAAATTTTGAGCGATAAAAATGTCGCTTCTCAAAAAGGGCTGCTTGAAATGTTTGATTCTTCTATCGGTGCAACTACGGTTGCAATGCCTTTAGGCGGAAAGTATCAGCAGACTTTGATGGAAGGAAGCGCTCAGACTCTGCCCATTTTAGGTGCAACAAATATTGAAACGGTTTCACTGGCGAGCTGGGGTTTTGATGCGGAAATTTCTAAGCAAAATTCATTGCTGGGAGCTTCTTATGCAGTCGTTGAAAGTGTCGCAAAAATCGTTGCAATGGGAGGCGATTACAAAAATATCAGATTAAGTTTTCAGGAATATTTTGAAAAATTGGGTCAGAACCCTGAGAAATGGGGCAAACCTTTAGCGTCTTTATTGGGAGCGTACGATGCTCAGATCAATCTTGGTTTAGCCGCCATCGGAGGAAAAGATTCAATGAGTGGAACGTATCAGGATCTGAATGTTCCTCCAACATTGATTTCTTTTGCATGTGCAAACGGAGAAAAGAAGAATGTAATCTCACCGGAATTTAAAAACGAAGGAAATAAAATCTATTTCTTCAATCATCTTGCTCAGGAAAACGGACTTCCGGATTATGATACATTAAAGAAAATGTATGAATATATTTTTGAGCATATCAAAGCCGGAAAAATTGTTTCTGTCAAAACCATCAAGGAAGGCGGGATTGCGGTAGCCTTAGCTAAAATGAGTTTTGGAAACAGATTGGGTGCCGTAATTACAGTGGATGAAAAAGTCTTATTATCAAAAAATATTGGCAGTTTAATTATAGAATCAACAGATGAATTGAATTTTAATGGCATTCAATTAATTGGTGAAGTTAAAAATTCAAATACTTTGAAAATCAATAATTTAGATTTTAGTATCGAAAAATTGATTGAAGCCAATACAAAAACCTTTAATGCTCTTTTTCCTACTGTAGAAAAAGAAAAAATCACAGTTGATTTGGATGAAAAATTAAAGTCAATTAAACCAAGAAAAATTAGTATTAAAAAACATGGTATCGCTCAACCCAATGTTTTTGCCCCTGTTTTTCCGGGCACCAATTGTGAGTATGATATCATAAATGCGTTTAGGAAAGAAGGTGCAAATGTGAGCAGTTTACCTTTGATCAATATCAATCATCAGTTATTGGATGAAAGCATTGATGCGTGGGTTGAAAAAATTAATGAATCTCAAATTTTGGCTTTTTCCGGAGGTTTCTCTGCAGGTGATGAGCCGGATGGTTCTGCAAAATTTATCGTTAACGTACTGAAAAACGAAAAGATGAAAAACGCCGTTCATGAATTGCTTGAAAGAGACGGAATGATCATCGGGATTTGTAACGGTTTTCAGGCGTTAATAAAATCCGGATTACTGCCGTATGGAAGAATTAAAGATTTGGATGAAAATTCTCCGACTCTGGCCCACAATGCGATTAGAAGACATATTTCTCAAATGGTGAATGTAAAGGTTCTTAATGACGAATCTCCTTGGCTGAAAGGGATGAAAGATCAGGTCTTTACCATCCCTATTTCTCACGGAGAAGGTCGTTTCATGGCTTCGAAGGAAGAAATTCAGAAACTGTACGAAAACGGCCAGATTGCCACACAATATTTAGACGTAGAAGGAAACATTGCCCACGGAATGCCGTTCAATCCTAATAATTCATTATTCGGAATTGAAGGAATTACAAGCCCTTGTGGAAAAATCTACGGTAGAATGGGACATCCTGAACGTTTTGCAGAGGGTTTGATGAAAAATATTCCGACTGCGAATTATCACAATATCTTTAAAAATGGAGTGGAATATTTTAAATAAAATTTGGACATTGGCTTAAATCTCAAACTTAACGGGTTTTTAAAACCCGTTAGGTTTCAATAAAACGAATTGTAATAATTTTTGCATTAGCAAATATATTTCCAATACACAGAAATTCCCACCACTATAGAAGCAATTGCCATCAAAACTACCGCACCTGCCGAAATATCTTTAATAAAACCTATTCTTTTATCGAATTCAGGCTGTATGATATCGCATATTTTTTCGATTGCTGTGTTGAAAATCTCAGCCGCTAAAACGCCAAAAGAAACCATCAGAATCAAAAGTGCATCCACAGTGGTAACCTTCAAGTAAAAAATTAAGAAAATATTGACCGCAAATGCCAAAAGCTCAATCTGGAAGTTCCTTTCAGATTTCAACATCCAGAAAATACCCCGGAAAGCATGTAGGAAACTTTTATGAATGGCAGGTTTACGCATTTTTAAAAATAGATATATGCAAAGATAACTTATTAATAATTTCAGAAAAAACAAATTCTTTTGATGGTTGTTAATAACTCTGAGTATTATTCTTTTCTATCTGTTTTGTATTTGTTATATTTGTAAAAACTTATTTTAAATCTATGAAATTTATTATTTCAAGTGGTGAACTTCAGAAAGCATTGCAAACTGTAAGTGGCGTAATATCAAGTTCTCAATCTAGACCTATCTTAGAAAACTATCTTTTTGAGTTAAACGAAAACAATCTTACCATTACCGCATCTGACGGCGAAACTACATTGATGACTTCCCTGGATGTAAAATCTGATGATTCGGGAAGATTTGCAGTTCCTGCCAAAATTTTTCAGGATTTTATAAAAACATATGGCGAACAGCCTCTGACTTTGGCAGTAAAAGACAATGCGGAAGGTACAGGAAGCCAGCTTGAGATTTTAGATGAAAAAGATAATTTTGCAGTAGCACTGGATAATGCAGATGATTACCCGGAAATACCGGAATTTGACGCGGCACAAAGCGTAACAATGCCTGCAGGCGTTTTGTCTGAAGCACTCACAAATACTCTTTTTGCGACAAGCAACGATTCTCTGCGCCCTGTAATGACAGGAGTTCTTTTCCAGTTTGGAGAATTGGAAACAAACTTTGTCTCTACCGATTCTCACAGATTGGTGGTGTATAAAAGAACAGACCTGATAAATCCTGAACCTATGGAATTTATCATGCCTAAAAAACCTCTGAATATCTTTAAAAATATATTGGCAAGTTCAAATGAAGACATTACGATAGACTTCAATGAGAACATGGCCAAATTCACTTTTGGAAAACACATCTGGATCTGTAGGCTGATTGACGGAAAATACCCGAATTATACAGCCGTAATTCCTAAAGAAAATCCTAATGTTTTGACCATCAACAGAAACCTTTTGTTGGGTGCCATCAAAAGAGCCTCAATCATGTCAAATAAATCTACCAATCAGGTAAGATTTAAATTGTCTGCAAACATTCTTCACCTTCACGCAGAAGATACTGAATATGCAAACAAAGCAGATATGCAGATTCCTTGTGATTACAACGGAGAGGATATCAATATCGGCTTCAGTTCTAAATTTTTAACGGAAATGCTGAGCATTCTCGGAGCAGACGATATCACCATGAAAATGTCTCAACCCAACAGACCTGGAATCATCGAACCTTTAGACGGGCTTGAAGAAAACGAGAATATACTGATGTTATCTATGCCGGTGATCGGATTGTAATTTTCATCATATACATATTATAAAGGCTGATTTTTTCAGCCTTTTTGTTTTATAATCAATCACCGAAAACAAGAATGATTTTTAGTGAAACTGATAAATATAGGCCATAGATTAATCTATGGTCTTCTATTTGCAATTGTACGGTATCAGTTAACTTTAAAAATAAGGATATGATAGAAAAATTCATAGAAGCAATAATGCAGAGATTTCACAGATGTACCATTTTCAGGGGATTGGAAAGATTTAAGTTTTAATTTAAATTATAATCGGTTCTAATGTTATGGTGTGATACAATTTTATCACAACTTGCTTTGTGATCACGTAGATTGTTTAAGAAATGACAATAATAAATTTGAATTGTCATGAGATATAAATTTCTTTATTTATCAAAAAAACACGACATTTGTAAGCGAAAAATTCAGATTAAAATTTTTAAAGAAAGTGTACCCATTAGTGGGGCATCATCTTAAAATAACAGATAGAATACGAATGAAAATATCAAACAACTGGCTTCAAGATTATATAAAAACAGAACTGAAATCCGAAAAGATAGGAGAATTTCTTACAGATATCGGTCTTGAAGTTGAAGGAATTGAGAAATTTGAAAGCATACAGGGAAGTCTTGAAGGGATTGTAGTAAGCAAAGTGTTGACCTGTGAAAAACATCCCAATGCTGATAAACTGAAGAAAACAACAGTTGATGTAGGCAACGGTAAAATTTTACATATCGTTTGCGGAGCCCCGAATGTGGAAGCCGGACAAACGGTGCCCGTTGCAACCGTAGGAACCAGAATCTATGATAAAACCGGCAACTTTTTTCAGATCAAAGAAGCGAAAATCAGAGGAGAAGTTTCGCAAGGGATGATCTGCGCAGAAGATGAGCTTGGTCTCAGTGATGATCACGGTGGAATTATGGTTTTGGATGAAGCAAAATATGAAGTTGGAAGTAATTTCTCAGAATATTTTGAATTGGTAAATGATGATGTATTTGAAATCGGATTGACGCCCAACCGTACAGATGCAATGTCTCACTATGGCGTTGCAAGAGATCTTCATGCTTATTTATCAACCAATCAGCAAAAATCCCAGTTTGAAAAAATTTCTCCTGTTTCTATAGAATGTGAAGGTAAAAATAATTTTACATTAGAAATTGAAGATGCCGAACTTACCCCAAGATATATCGGAGCCGTAATTGAAAATGTAAACGTTGCAGAATCTCCGTCTTGGCTTAAAGACAGGTTAAAAGCAATCGGATTGGCTCCGATTAACAATGTAGTTGACTGTACCAATTACATTCTTCATGGTTTGGGACAGCCTTTACACGCTTTTGATGCGGACAAGATTGCAGATCAGAAAATAAAGGTAGGAACAGTAAAGGAAGGGACAAAATTTACCACTTTAGACGGTGTTGAAAGAACCCTGAAAGGTTCTGAAATTATCATTAAAGATGGAAAAGATAATCCGATGTGTATTGCCGGAGTTTTCGGTGGTGCTGAATCGGGAGTTTCCGGTGAAACCAAAACCATTTTCCTGGAAAGCGCATATTTTAACCCCGTTGCGATCCGTAAAGCCGCAAAATCCCACGGTTTAAATACCGATGCTTCCTTCAGATTTGAAAGAGGGGTAGATCCGCATATGACAAAAACAGCGATTACTCATGCCATCAAGTTAATCCTGGAACTGACCGGAGGAAATCTGGCAGGAGAATTACTGGAAGAATATCCTAAAAAAATTGAAGATCATTATGTGATCATCAGATTCTCAAAAATAGAGCAGATTTTAGGAACAAAAATCCATAGAGAAAAAGTAAAAGAGATTTTAAAAGCACTTGAAATTCAGGTTTTAAATGAGATTCAGAACGGTTATGAAATCTCCGTGCCTTCATATAGAGCAGATGTTACCCGCGAAATCGATGTGATTGAAGAAATCCTCAGGATCTATGGATATAATAAAATTGATGCTCCTCAAAAATTTTCTTTCACGCCGGTAAAACTTGATTCAAATGATCAGGATGAGTTGGAAAACAGTTGGGCAAGATCCTTACAGAGCTTAGGCTTCAACGAAGTCATGAATAATTCCCTTACTTCAGTAAAAGATGAAACGGATGCGGTAAAATTACTTAATCCTTTAAGCAATGATCTGGCTTTCATGAGAAAATCCCTTATGGAAGGGCTTCTGCAGAATGCGGTTTATAATATCAACAGAAAAAATCAGGATATTAAATTTTTCGAATTTGGAAAAATTTATCATAAAAGTCCGGCAGGCTCAGAAAAAAAATATGCGGAACGGAAACAGCTGGCGATTTTAGTAACCGGAAGAAATGTCTCTGAAAACTGGCTGCAGCCAAAATCAGCTACAAGTTTTTATGATTTAAAAGCTTACGTGAAAGTGCTTTTGCAAAAATTAGGAATAGATTACAAAGAAACGGCAATATCTGATGAACGATTTTCTGATGCTTTGGCGTTTGAAGCAGCAGGAAAAATCTTGGTGAAACTAGGAAAAGCAGCTCCTCAAATGTTAAAGGATTTCGATATCGATCAGGATTGCTTTTATGCAGAAATAGAACTGGAACTTGCGCAGTTGTTGCGTGTAAAGAACGAACTGAAGTTTAAAGACATTCCGAAATTTAATAAAATCAGAAGAGATCTAGCGCTTCTTATCGATAAAAATATTACCTATCAGGAATTATATCAGACGGCAAAAAAGAATAAATCTCCATTTATTAAAACCATCAACCTGTTTGATGTTTATGAAGGTAAAAACCTTCCGGAAGGTAAAAAATCTTATGCGATGAGCTTTGAATTGTTAAATGAGGAAAAAACACTCGAAGAGAAAGAAATTTCTGAAGTGATGGATTCTTTAATTAAATCATTCCAAAAAGAATTCAACGCAGAACTACGATCATAATGATTTGAAAAAATAAATAAGAAACGGGCTTTAGCCCGTTTTTTTATGCGATATATTGATATAAACAGCTTCATTAATTTTGGAAACCCTTCCAGCGTTTTAAAACGCTGGAAGGGTTGATCAATTCTCAATATATAAAACTGTCAAAAGTTATCAAGAGTTCAGTGAATTGCGTCTTTAGAATTTATAATATTATCATAAATTAATTATGAGTATCCTTTGGATAGGATAATTTCCGTAAATTTGAGTAAATCAAAAGAAATAATGAAAAATCTTTTTTTAAGTATATGTACTGTCGCTTTTTTGGCGTCATGCGGAACGATGGCAAATTCAACATCTAAAGTTGGAAAATCTCAACCTTCAATTGCGGCTACCAAATGGGTTTTGGCAGATAACGTAAAGGGAAAAACCCCGACTCTGAATATTGATGGAGCAAAAGTAAACGGAAATGCAGGTTGCAACAGCTATTTCGGAACATTATCGACAGATGCAGCTGCAGGTACATTTACCGCTTCTCAGATGGGATCTACCAAAATGGCCTGTGAAAATATGAGTGTTGAACAAAATTTTATGAGTATGATGCAGAAAGCCAACAAATATGTAGTTTCAGGCAATACTTTAGAATTATATCAGGATAATCTGTTATTATTGAAATTTAATAAAGCAGAATAAAAAAAGGAACTCAGATCTGAGTTCCTTTTTTTTATGAGTAATAAGTATTGATTATTCTTCCTCTTCTTCGTCATATTTTGCCAGCTCTTCATCACACCATTTGAATGCAGCTTCTACAACCTTTGTAGCCTCATCTGCCATGGTTTCTTCATCATCGCCTTCCAGATCATCCAGCCATTCAACTTCTTCTTCCTCAACATTCAGGATGAATCTTGGATATTCTGTATGTACTACAAATAAATCTTCAGGAAATTCCGAATTGTCTGCTAATAAAAACTTTGGTAATTTCATTTTTTTAATGTTTAAACTTTCTCAAAGATAAATAAAATTATTGATATTTATTCTTGTCGATTTTAATTTTTTGTAAAACTTTATGAGGGGTAAGTGTTGTTTTTTTTAGCGTATCTCCGGGTTTTTCGGTAAAATCAATATGAGGATTTACCGTACTGATAAGTTCCGCAATCTGCACATTTTCAAGATTTTCGATATCGTCTGTATAAAACAGGAGCGGTACTTTTTCCAGATTTTCTGAATGAAGGTAGCGTTCGATTTCTTTCCTGTTTTCAAGATAGAATCCTCTCGACATCCATGTAAAAGTCATTCCTGTCACGATGCTTAAAGCTCCCATAATGTAAGTCTTGATTCCGAATAGACGAAACAGTTTTTTAAAAAAAACCAGCCAGACCGGAAAACTGAAAGGAGCAAGCAATCTGTAATCTATTGCGTCTATCCAATAAAAATATTGCACAAAATAAGTGCATATAATGCCAGTAATTCCGATCGTGATCATGTATACTTCGGATTCTGAGAGCGTAAATCTGGTAAAAAGAAAAATGATCAGCAAAATATTCAGAACTCCAACGCTGTAAATTCCGTAGTTGATCATTCCGCCTCCGGGATTTGAAATGTGTACAAAAGGGTTAAAACTTGTCGCCAATCCTGAAAATAATTCCGGAAGGAGTGTTGATGTTGGTTTCAATCCTATTTCGAGAGACTGCTGAATATAGTTTTCATTAAAATAATCAATAAATAATAGCTTATAAGCAATTATATATACACAGGCTGCTGCAGCCGAATACATAAAAATCGGACCATATTTTTTCCTGAAAGAAAGCAATCCGAATAATCCTGTTCCGGCTACTAAAAACAAGGCGCTGTATCGGATATTATATAACAAAATTAAAATAATTGATATATAGAAAAGAGCTTTCCGGTAATTCAGCTGGCCTTCAATCGTTCGATGAGAAACATACAGAAGAATCAAAACAAAAGGCAGTGTGAATGCTTCGCTTAAGGTGGATGAAAAAATACTGACAAAACTAAATAATGAACATGCGATTACGGTTTCTTTTAGGTAAAAATCTTTTTTCCAGGCGTAAAAAATGATGAAAAGCAAAGAGGAAATTCCTACAATTTTGCTCCCCCAAAATTCATCAGATCCAAAAAAGGTAAAAAATTTTATGCTTAAAGGGTATCCTAAAGGCGTAATGGTATTATCAATCGTAGGGAAAACTTTCGCAAATCGTAAAAATCGTATAGAATCTGGCGTGACTCTTCCTTTTTCATTAAGTAAAAAACGCAAAATGGTCATCAATACAGTAATGATGACCAAACTAATCTGAATGTATTTTTCTTTAATTTTCATTGGTTGCAAATGAAGAGCAGCCAAATTTATAACTTATAATTCAAAATGGATAGCAAAGATTATTTTAAAAACATTTTTGACACTTTTTCAGCCTTTTTGCTTTCTGAATAATCATAGAAACCTTCTCCTGATTTCACTCCTAATTTTCCTGCCATAACCATATTTACCAGTAATGGGTTTGGAGCGTATTTCGGGTTTTTGAAACCGTCGTACATAACATTTAAAATGGCTAAACAAACATCAAGACCAATAAAATCTGCCAGTTGCAGCGGTCCCATCGGATGTGCCATCCCGAGTTTCATTACGGTATCAATTTCTTCTACACCTGCAACGCCGTTATATAATGTTTCGATTGATTCATTGATCATCGGCATTAAGATTCTGTTGGCCACAAAACCCGGATAATCATTTACTTCGACAGGTACTTTACCCAGGGTTTTACTCATTTCATAAATAGAATCAAAGGTTTCTTTAGAAGTAGAGTAGCCTTTGATGATCTCAACAAGTTTCATAATCGGAACCGGATTCATAAAATGCATCCCGATCACTTTATCTGCTCTTTTGGTGGCCGCCGCGATTTTTGTAATCGAAATTGAAGAAGTATTGGTAGATAAAATGCAGTTTTCGGGCGCAAATTCGTCCATCTGGGCAAATATTTTCAGCTTCAGGTCCTGATTTTCCGTAGCCGCTTCCACCACAAGATCAGCATCGGTCACGGCATCCTGCAATGCCGTAAACGTTTTAATATTTCCTAATGTTTCTGTTTTTTGTTCTTCTGAAAGGTTTCCCTTTGCAATTATTCTGTCAAGATTGGTGGTAATGGTTTTTAATCCTTTATCGAGTGCATCCTGCGATACATCTACCAGATTTACACGAAAACCGCTTTGTGCGAATGTATGTGCAATCCCGTTTCCCATGGTTCCTGCTCCGATAACTACAATGTTTTTGATCATTTTTTCTTTATTTTTTATAAATCGTTAAATTTTGTGACAGATCAGCTTTTTTAATGATTTCTCCCTCAAAACCTACAAACCCGTCTCTGTTTTTCTTTCTGTTGTTGTTTTGGGTATCTATAACTGACTGTAAGCCTTTCATAAAGCTGGCTTTTCTGGTTTTTGAAAGAGGATCAATTCCTATGTACAAACGAAATTCTCCTTCTCTTCCTAAACCGTTCTGTCTGAGTATTTCAAGTGTTTTCAGTTTGTTTTTTTTCTGGAACTGGCTTACATAATTCATTACCGGATCTGTAGAAGGCGTTCCGCAGCAAATACTTCCATAACTGACCTGTAAATAGTTTTCATTTTTCTGCGAAAAAAAGAATGTAAAGCTTAAAATGCTGACTATTATTAATAATTTTTTCATTTTTAATTTGTTTTAAATGATTACTATCAAAGGACAAATAATATGCCCCATTGAAATTCCATTTTATGAGGGTTAAAAATAAGCTTTAAAATTTACTTATTAAAATCATCCCAAACTGCTTTAGAAATATCAGAAATCATTTTACAGTTTACCGCGTCAGATTCCATAGAATTGCTTACAAATACAGCGATCGCGTAATGTTTTCCATTGGGTAAAGTAACGATTGCGATTTCATTTTCAGCACCTGTTAAACCGGCATCGTTTTTTCCTGAAGCTCCCGTTTTTCGTGCGACAGGAGTTCCTTTTGGAAGCTGTTCAATTAATTTATTCAGCCCGGTTGATGTAGACAGCATGACCTTCATCAGATAATCAGTAGATTTTTTCGATAAAAGTTTTCCTTCAAAGAATTTTTTCAGGACATCAACAGCCGAAAGCACCGTACAGTAGTTTTCATATTGTACACTCCAGTCATTATGCATGGCTGCTTCATTGTATTTTATCTGAAATCCTTTTACGCCTTTGGAATCCATAAATTTCTGAACCGTTTGTGGCCCTCCCAATAATTTTAGCATTATATCGCAGCCGTTATTGTCACTTCTTGCAACGGTCATTTCCAGGATTTCGTTCAGCGGAACTTCTACATTTCCGTTAGGATATTTTTCGCGGAGCGGCGACCATGTATTTTCTAATAAATTAGACTGGTCCAGTAAAATTTTCTGATCCAGAGACAATTTCCCCTGATCAACAAAATCTAAAACTGCCGCCGCAATATGAAATTTGAAGACACTTTGCATCGGAAGTTTTTTATCGGCGTTTTTATTATAAGTAAAACCATTTTCAAAGCCTAAAACAGAGATGCCCACAGTAGCTTTTTTGTCTTTGATTATGACATTGATCTTTTGTTCCAGAGCAGATTGTTGTGCAATCATCAATGTTGAGATCAAAAGAAAAAACAAGCTTATTTTTTTCATAATATTTAATTTAAAAAAGTCCCTTTTAGAAGCTAAAAGGGACTTGCAATTTAATATATTTTAAGTTTAATTTAAAAAAATATGTTTATCTCATATTGCTGAATCCTACCACCATTGCGCCTAAAATGGCGATAATGTAAATGGCAAACAGAACAATTGTAAGGATTCCTATAAACTTATAATGTGATTTCAGATATTCAAATGCTTTAGTAAGTGCTGCCTGATTATTGTTGCGCAAAGCAGATTTCATATTTGAAGAAAATTTGTATAAATAATTGATAGGGAAAAAATAAAAAGCCGCCAATGCAAGGTAAATCAGTGAAAATAAAATACCGCCACCCATCGGCATCATGCTGTTGTAGGAACTCATTGAGGCTCCTAAAGTCATCATAAGCAGAGCGGCAAGAATCATAAAGCCTATTCCGATATAGCCCAATATGGCTAAAAATGTAGTCCATTTTGCTGCTTCTATAAGAAAAGTTTTTGCAGCGCTGTCGATCCTTAATTCATCAAATTGCTCAAAAGGAGATTGTGTTTCCATAATAGTTATTATTTTTCTGAAAAATACTTAAAATTATCTGAACTGTACTTAAAATTTTTAATTAACTTCAAAATAATTAATGTTGAGGCCGTCATTTTCAAAATAGAGCCTTATTTTATTTTCAGCTTTTTTGAGGGTAAGTTCTTTTGTGGTAATGGTTTTCCAGTTTTCATTTCCTCCGGTGGAAGGCAGTGAAATAGTGGCTAACTGCTTTCCGGAAGCGTCCTCAATCCGTATTTTTGAATCATTGCTGCTTGCATATCGAATGCTCACGCTATATTGTTTTTCTGCTTTTGAAGAGATTGTATATTGTAGCCATTCTCCGGTTTCCGTTTTTCCGACATAATACTGATTACTGATTTTATCATTACACGGATAAATATCCACTCCGTCGTTTCTCATCTGGTTCCCGGAATTCCACTCAGATCTTTTAGCCTGGTCACTCACCCAAAGATTAACGAAATCTTTATCATAATAAGCAGAATTCATCCTTCCCAAATCATATTCCGAAGCAAAAATTCTTCCCGGAACCTGATGACTTTTAAATGGTTTGGTTGAATTTTCCATGGTCTGTCTGAACATCGCATCAATAATATCATTCTTAATTTCAACATTGCTGAATGCATAGTTATCTGCGATTTTCATTAAAGTCTTTGTCGCAAATTCTTTTGATGGTTTTTCACCGCCGTTTTTCCAATAATCTAACAGTTTTTGATATTCGGGAGTTATTTTTACATTGGTAATTCCGGCGATGTTATCAATCTTTTTCATAGGCCAGAACGCATATCCGATATTATGCTTATCTAATAGCTGAATGAGTTCTGTAAACCACACATTGGAATTTTCTCCGGTTTCTCCCAGCCAGATCGGAGTATTGTATTTCTGTCTTAAATCTAAAGCAAATTTTAGGGTTTCATCATTATTATAGTTCCAGTATTTATGGAAGCTGAACACCATATTGTTGTCCCAAAGTGATGTTAAACCGTTGTAGTTATTTCCCCAACCGTTCCCTTCAATGATGATGATATGCTTTTTATCAACCGCACGAATGGCTTCTGTAATGTCTTTCTGCAATTTCCAGAGCGGGGCATTTGACATTTCGTCGGTACCGTTTTTGTTTTGTCCGGTAAAGTTGATGTTGGGTTCATTAATGAGATCATAACCACCAATCCAGACTTCATTTTTGTACTTTTCGGCCAGTTTTTTCCAAAGTGCGATGGTCTTTTTCTGATTTTCTTCACTTTCCCAAAGTGACGGTTTTGATTTATCATTGTCAGAAATATTGACATCATTTCCTTGTCCGCCCGGAGCTGCATGAAGGTCTAAAATCAAATACATTTTATTGTCTGCACACCATTTCAGCAGATCATCAGTCATTCCAAAGCCTTCTTCAAGCCATGTGTTTTGCCCTTTTACTGGCTCTTTTTCGATGGGTAATGTATATAAATTGTAATGCATCGGAAGTCTTATTGAGTTGAATCCCGCTTTTTTCAAGAAATCTATATCCTGTTTTGTAATACCATTTTTTAAGTAGGCTTTATAAAATGCATTCATCCCCTCTTGGCCGACCAATTCTGCAATTTTTTCTTTAATTTTATATTGCGGGCCCGCAAAATCTGCAGTTTTCAGCATATATCCTTCCTGCAGCATCCATCCGCCTAATCCTAAACCTCTTAACTGAATATTTTCGCCTTTATCGTTTACAATTTTTTGACCTTGCGTTTTGAGTAATTGTGATGTCCCAAATTGAGACAATAAAAGTGCGGATATAATGATAGCTTTTTTCATAGTTGTTGGTTTACAAATGTTAGGAGATTATTTAGAAATTTATTTTAGATAATCACAAATATATTTAAAAATAATTGAATGGAAATTAAAATAATAATGAAAAGGATTAAATTTTGATGAGCAATTTTTTCAATCTAATTTAAAAGAAGATTAAGTTTTGGCTAAAGCCATTTGATTTGTGTTAAATAAAAAAACGGGCTAAAGCCCGTTTATATAGATGTTTAAAAAATATAAAAGTATATTGTTGTGTATTAAAAACTAAGAAATCAGTTTCATAATCTCCAATGCTACTTTTAATGCTTCCGTTCCGTCTTCCAGAGAAACTTCTACATTTTTATGTTCCATAATCGCATCGGCAAAAGAATTCAGCTCATCCAAGATTGCATTATTCGGCTGTATATTTGGATATTCAAATAAAATCTGGTTTTTTTCACCATCTGCATTTTCAATGATCATATCAAATGGAGTAGGGTTTTCAGGCGCATCTTGCATTCGGATAACCTCCGCTTTTTTCTCTAAAAAATCAACAGATATATAAGCGTCTTTCTGGAAAAAACGGCTTTTTCGCATGGCCTTCATAGAAATCCTTGAGGTCGTAAGATTGGCAACACATCCGTTTTCAAATTCAATTCTGGCATTGGTAATGTCCGGAGTTTTGCTGACTACACAAACGCCGCTTGCGTGAATTTTTTTCACTTTTGATTTTACTACACTCAACAAAATATCCAGATCATGAATCATTAAGTCTAAAACCACAGAAACATCTGTTCCACGGGGATTGAATTCAGCCAAACGGTGAATTTCTATAAACATCGGATTCTGAATATAATCTTTAGCCCCGATAAATGCAGGATTGTATCTCTCAACATGACCTACCTGAGCTTTGATCCCATATTCACGGCATTTGTACAGAATTTCTTCAGCCTGCTCCAGAGTCTGAGTAACCGGTTTTTCAATAAAAAAATGCAGCCCTTTATTGATTGCCTTCAAAGCATAATCGTAGTGATAAAGCGTAGGCGTTACAATATCCAGCATATCGATTTTGTCCATCAGATCATCCAGGTTTTCAAAAAAAGGATATCCGAATTCAGCTTCTAGTTTTTTCCCGTTTTCAATATCTTTATCGTGGAAACCGACTAAATCATATTTATCCGACTGATTAAGAAGCTTCAGATGTATTTTTCCTAAATGTCCGGCGCCTACCAAACCTGCTTTTAACATAGCTTTTAATTTTTGTAAAGATAGTAATTTTAGGGATTAGGATGCAGATGATCGGTTTAGGTTGATAGGTAATGATTGTTTTCCTATTTTTGTAAAAACTCAATACAACGCTATATAAATGCAGGATTCTTTCGCACATAAAGGAAAAAGAAAAATTTTGGTTGAATATCTCCGCCATAAAATCGGTATTTCTGATGAAAATGTACTTGCAGCCATCAATGAAGTTCCCAGACACGTTTTCATCGAAAGCATTTTTGAAGATTTTGCGTATGAAGACCGTGCTTTTCCGATCTTATCCCATCAAACCATTTCGCATCCATCTACTGTTGCTGAACAGTCAGAATTGCTCCAGCTGAAGCCGGGTGAAAAAGTATTGGAAATAGGAACAGGCTGCGGTTATCAGACGGCTGTTTTATTAGCAATGAAAGGTCTGGTGTACACGATAGAGAGACAAAAAGATCTGTTTGATTTTTCTAAAAAAAAGTTCAGAGAGCTTCACCTGCATCCGAAGTTTCAGAGTTTTGGAGATGGTTTTGCGGGGCTTCCTACCTTTGCGCCATTCGATAAGATCATTGTGACGTGCGGAGCGTCTGTATTGCCTACAGAATTATTAAAACAGCTGAAAGTGGGCGGTAAAATGGTGATTCCTCTCGGACTTACTGACGAACAGGTCTTATACAGATTCACGAAAATTTCACTTACGGAAATCGAAAAAGAAGAGTTTGGGGCCTATAAATTTGTTCCCATGCTGAATAATACGAGTAAATAATAATGATACATCCTGATATTGTAAACTATAATTCGGTTGTACCCGAATCACAACGTGAAATTTGCATGGTTCTTTCTTCGGTAATCGATCGTGAATTAAATAATGCTGAAAACAAAATCTGGCATTCGCATCCGGTCTGGTTTCTGGAAGGAAACCCCGTTGTAGGATACAGCATACAGAAAAAAGGAATCCGCCTGATGTTTTGGAGCGGAAAATCATTCGGCGAACCAAAACTCAATATTGAAGGAGCAAAGTTTAAAGATGCTTCTGTATTTTTCAATAACATAAAAGAATTTAATGAAGATGATCTCAAACGATGGCTCATAAAATCACATGAAATACAATGGGATTATAAAAATATCGTAAAACGTAAAGGCGAATTGATCAGGTTAAAGTAAAAGATCTCATGTCTTCTTGAATGTATTATATAAAAAAATCTATAAAATTTAAAAGTTACCTTCAGCTTGGAATCATTTTTGACATCGTTTAAAAACACTAAACAGAATTATTATGATACAGGAAGACAATAACTCTTATGAGCAGGAAAAAAACTTGGAAGAGATGGATTACAGCCCGAGTGAAGATATTTTTAACAGAGAAAAGCATATTCCGCTAGATGGTGATGGAAATCCTATTATCAATGCCAATCATGTGAATGATGGAATGCCTTACGGATTGGATATACCCGGAGCAGAAGATGATGATAATTTTGAGCAGATTACCAATCAGCTTCCGGATGAAGAAAATGATTTTTACAGCGAAAGTGATAATGAAGACGATCATGAGGAAGAAAATGATGACATCATCACCTAACAACAATTTAAAGTATAAAGCTGTCTCTTGCGAGATGGCTTTTTTTATGTGAATATAATATTAATTATTGATAAAAAAATATTTATGATTACTTTATTTGTAATAAAAAAATGGTAATTTTAACAAGGCTTTAACAAAAGTCAATTATGATCAGGATTATAATTTAATGCCAAATCTTTATGAAAAAAAATCTATCTGTTATCATATTATTCATTGCCACCTATCTATTTGGGCAGGCTCCGCTTCAGGTAAAGGTGAAAGATGCTTCGGGGAATGAAAATTTTCATGTTTCGTGTACCAATGATCTGGATGCAAATGGCTGTAAGCTGCTTCATGTAGAATACCCTACAATTAAAGAGACCAATACGTATGCCGTAACATCCGAAGTATACAATCCTGCGATTCCTTTAAATCAGGGGACTGCGCTGAATGCCAATTTTGATGATCTTTTTGCCGTAAAACTGGATCTTCCGTTTTCATTCTGCTTTTTCAGTCAGAATTTTAATTCATTGGTTGTAGGTTCAAACGGGATGGTAACTTTTGATGCCAGTCAACTAGGAAATATCAATTACCCTAATGTTTTTTGGCAAAACCCAAATGTAAATTTGCCCAAAAATTCAATTTTCGGGGTGTATCACGATTTGGTGTTTTCCACATCAGATGCTTCAGAAATTTATTATTCTACCATAGGAACGGCACCATACAGAAAATTTGTGGTCAATTTCTATGAAGGCAGGGTGGCCGGCTGTACAGACCGCTCTTCTTCACAGATTGTTTTGCATGAAACAACCAATATTGTAGAAGTCTTCGTAGAGAAAAAACTGACTCCCTGTGCAACCAGGAAGTTTGAGAATGCGCTCATCGGAATTATGAATAACGACGGAACTTTAGGATATTCTCCTGCTGCAAGAAATACAGGAAACTGGGAGGCGCTGCAGGAAGCCTACCGTTTCAGTCCCACCGGAAATACCATTTTGCCTGAAGTAACATGGTCAAATTCTGCAGCACAGGTTATAGCCACCGGAGTTCAGACCAATGTCTGTCCTACACAAAACGAAACCTATACGGCAACTGTAAAATTCAATGCGTGCGGAAACAGTTTTCTTACCTTCACCGATGATTTTATTATCGATTTTGATGCTTCCTATCCGGTCGCAAAAAATTACAGTCAGAATTTTTGTGGAAACACTCCTGTGAACATAGATCTTAACAGTTTTAAACCCAATCTGACTTCACAGAATCCCGCCAATTTTAATTTTACATTCCATTCTACACTTCAGGATGCACAGTCAGGCCAGAATGCATTGTCTACAACCTACATTCTTAATGCCAATGCGATATTGTATGTAAGAATTCAGAACCCTTCGGTTCCCGGATGTTTCAGAGTAGCCGTTCTTACCCTTAATTTTCTCAGTAAAAACCTGCTAAAAAATCTAGTTGAAGTTTGTGATACCAATAATAACGGGGTAGAAAACGGATATGATTTAACCCTGCTTAATTCTCAGATTCTTCCGGCAGGAACGACCGGGATTTCGTATCATCAGACTCAGAATAATGCGCAAAACAATACGAATCCTATTCTTACAACCAATATTACAGGTTCTGCACAAATATGGGTAAGAGTTCAGGATGCAGCATGCACCTATGTATTGGGGCCACTTACACTTCAGTTAAAGCCGGGTGTCAATGCCAATTCACCAATCAATTATCAATATACGGTCTGTGATATCAACGCAGATAATTCAGAACCGTTTGATTACAGTCTCACTTTGGGGCCTTTAATTTCTACTCAGCCGGGCGCTACTTTTGTTGCGTATAACACCTATGCAGAAGCTTTTAGTGGGGTAGGAGCTAATTTAAGTACCATAAAAAAAGGAATTTATCAGATATTTGTACGGGTAGAAATTCCGGGTGGATGTTTTACGGTGGTTCAGGTGAATATGGACGTAACCTTTACAGAAATTAAAGTCAATGAAAAAAATGAATACATTTGCTTTAACGGAACCGATGATATCAGCTTCAATCTACAGGCACTTTCTACTAATATGCTGGTTCAGCCAGCTTCCGTGCCTGTTGTAGAATTTTATGCATCTTATGCAGACGCGTCATTCGGGATAAATCCTATTTCGCCCAATCAGACTGTAACCACCAATGGTGATTTGGTTACCACAACCTATTACGTACGTTTCGAACAGTCTGATGATTGCTATACAATTAGAGCATTAAATGTTCACCTGGTTCATCCTGTAATTGTAGCTTCTAATTTCAGTATTTGTGATTTTAATAATGATAATACGGAAAATGTTGCTTTAACCCCATTTACGGGAGCGATCATTGGGACTCAGAATGCAACAGTATTGTTTTATCAGACCCTCGCTAATGCACAGTCAGGAACCAATCCTATTACAAATGCAACAATAACAGGAAATAATCAGATTTTCGCTAAAATAACCTCGTACAATTGTGTGCAGATTTATCCGGTCAGCTTTTCGTTGAGTTCAACTCCGGCAGTTAATGCGACGGTGAATGTAGCACTAAACAATATCTGTGACAATAATAATGACGGGATCGAAATCTACAATCTTACCTTATCCCAACCTCAGATCTACAGTGGATCTTCCGCTGTAACGTTTACTTATTATACTTCTTATGATGCGGCGGCTCATACTTTTTCAGGACAGATTACAGATCCTGCACAGTTTCCGGTACAGGGCAATGCGACGGTATATGTAAAAGTACAATCGAACAGCGGCGAGTGTTTTTCTGCGTCTCAATTGAATATTCAAATGACATTTTTGCCACCTGTTGTGTTACAAAATGCAGTTTTAAATACTTGTGACGAAGATTTTAATCTGAGTGAGACATTCCAGCTGAATGATGCGGTTTCGCAGATGTTTATACCGGCTCAGAATACCTATTCACTATCCGGGATCACTATTTCGTATTATCTTACAGCCGCAGAAGCCAATGCAGGTGTTCCGTCGACTCAAATAGGAAATACGATAACGACCAATGTCTCAACGGTACAGGTTTGGGCAAGATTCCAGGCCAATTCTACAGGATGTTTCTCTGTGGCACCTATTCAGCTGAACACTTATTTTCCTCCGAAAGCCATCAATTCTACCATTATGGTTTGCGATAATAATCTTGATGGAAGCTATGAAGTCAACCTGTTGAATTTTACCAATCTGTATGTAGATATTCCGAATCCGATGAATACATTCAGTTTTTATCTTACCCAACAGGATGCGCAGAATAATGTGAATGCCATTCCCAATCCGCAGAATTTTATGGCGCAGCCATTTCCGGCTCAGATTTGGGTTAAAATTCAGAATATTCCCGGGTGTGACGATATTGCGACGATCAGCTTTATTTTAGGGGATAAAGTAGTGCTTCAGAATGCAGGTCCTTTTAATTTGAATGATGTCTGCGACACGGGTAATAACGGGATTGAAAATGTCGATTTAACCCAGTTTCAGCAGCAAATCTATACCGGAAGCGGTACAACCTTTACATATTATCCGAGTTTGGCAGATCTGAATGCGGGAACCAATGCGATTTCCAATCCGGGCAGTTATCAGTTTAATCAGAACTTAGGATCCAATACGATTTATGTAAAAGTAAATGCTCAGGGATTCTGCCCTGAAATGGCAACGATAAAAATTACCCTGAAAAAAGTGCCGATGTTTGATATTCCTACGCAGTATTTCTGTCCGGACGGTAATTTCAAATATACATTACAGGTTCAGGGATTCAATATTACATCGTATATCTGGACCAATCCTTCCGGACAAGTAGTTTCCACCACCGATACTGTTACAGGTATTGCAGTAGGAACCTATTCAGTAACGGTAACGGCAGATAACGGATGTTCTTACACCACCACTTTTGAAGCAAAACATTACGATGTTCCGGTCATCAAGGAGCTCATAGCCAGCGGAAACAGCTATACCGTTATCGCTACAGGTTCGCAGCCTATCGTCTATTCTATAGACGGCGTAACTTGGCAGTCCGGAAATGTGTTCTACAATCTGCCTACAGGAATTACCACTTTCTATGTGCGATATCTTGAAGGAACGTGTATCATCAAACAGGATGGTGTTATCCTGGATATTAAAAACGCTATTACACCCAACGGAGATGGCAAAAATGACCGATGGATCATCAGAAACCTTCATGTATTCGGAAATAAAATGACTAATGTAAAAGTGTTTGACCGTTATCAGTATTTGATTTTTGAGCAAAACACCAATACGCAGATCGATTGGGACGGTACTATTGCAGGACGGCCAATCCCGACTTCCAGTTACTGGTACGTCATCACACTTCCGGATGGAAGAACATTTACCGGTTGGGTACTTGTCAAAAACAATAATTAACAGTGTAATAAAAAACTCTTCAGCCTCATTGATTTTTCAGTGAGGCTTTTTATCATCTGAAAACAACAATAATGATGGACTGTATTTCTGCGAGTAAAGCAGTCGGCGTATTTTTTACCATTTTGTTGCATTGTATTTTCTAATTTGAATATCTTTAAAACTTCGAAATATAGAATGTAAACACAACATTAAACGAAATATGACTTTCCAGGAACAGATACAACAGGGGATTCCCGCAGAATTACCAAAGCCGAAACCATACGAAACCCAGATCAACCACGCTCCGAAACGCAAAGAAATTTTAACGGATGAAGAGAAAAAATTAGCCTTAAAAAATGCGTTGCGCTATTTTGATCCGAAATTCCATGCAGAATTGCTGCCCGAATTTAAGGAAGAACTGGAAATGTACGGCAGAATTTACATGTATCGTTTCCGTCCGGATTACGAAATGAAAGCACGGCCGATCTCAGAATACCCCGGAAAATCTGAACAGGCAAAAGCCATTATGTTGATGATTCAGAATAACCTGGATTATGCAGTGGCGCAACATCCCCACGAACTGATCACCTACGGTGGAAATGGAGGCGTATTCTCCAACTGGGCGCAATATCTTCTCACCATGGAATACCTGTCGGAAATGACCGACGAACAGACTTTAACCATGTATTCCGGGCATCCGATGGGATTGTTCCCGTCTCATAAAGACGCGCCGAGAGTCGTGGTTACCAACGGAATGGTGATCCCCAATTATTCTAAACCCGATGATTGGGAAAAATTCAATGCGTTGGGCGTCTCGCAGTACGGGCAAATGACGGCGGGAAGCTACATGTATATTGGTCCGCAGGGAATTGTACACGGAACTACGATTACGGTTTTAAATGCGTTTAGAAAAATTAATAAAGAGCCAAAAGGCGGCTTGTTTGTGACTTCCGGATTGGGCGGAATGTCCGGAGCGCAGCCCAAAGCAGGAAATATAGCAGGTTGCGTTACCGTCTGCGCAGAAGTGAATCCGAAAATTACTAAAATCCGCCATGAGCAGAAATGGGTCAATGAAATTCATGAAAACCTGGACGAGTTAGTTGCAAGAGTCAGAAAAGCGCAGGAAAATCAGGAAACGGTTTCGCTGGCGTATCTCGGAAATATCGTTGAGGTTTGGGAAAAATTTGATCAGGAAAATGTAAGAATCGATATCGGTTCAGACCAGACTTCGCTTCACAATCCTTGGGCGGGAGGCTATTATCCTGCCGGACAAAGCTTTGAAGAATCCAACAGAATGATGGCAGAACAGCCTGAACTGTTCAGGGAAAAAGTACAGGAAACCTTAAGAAGGCATGCTGCAGCGATCAATACACATACTGAAAAAGGAACGTATTTCTTCGATTACGGAAACGCCTTTTTATTGGAAGCTTCCAGAGCCGGAGCCGATGTGATGTCTGATCATCCGACGTTGGGAAGAGAATTCAAATTCCCTTCGTATGTTCAGGATATTATGGGGCCGATGTGTTTTGATTACGGTTTCGGGCCGTTCCGTTGGGTATGCGCGAGCGGAAATCCGGAAGATCTGCAGAAAACCGATGAAATCGCGTGTCAGGTTTTGGAAGAAATGATTAAAACCTCTCCTGAAGAAATCCAGCAGCAGATGAAAGACAATATCCAGTGGATCAAAGGGGCACAGGAAAATCAACTGGTGGTGGGTTCACAGGCAAGAATCCTATACGCCGATGCAGAAGGAAGAATGAAAATCGCTGAATCATTCAACAAAGCTATTCAAAACGGGGAAATCGGGCCTGTTGTTTTAGGAAGGGATCATCATGATGTTTCGGGGACCGATTCTCCGTACCGGGAAACTTCCAATATTTATGACGGTTCAAGATTTACCGCAGATATGGCGATTCAGAATGTGATTGGGGATAGTTTCCGTGGGGCAACCTGGGTTTCTATTCACAACGGCGGCGGTGTCGGTTGGGGAGAAGTGATCAACGGTGGTTTCGGGATGTTATTGGACGGAAGCGACGATGCCGACAGAAGATTAAAATCAATGCTGTTCTGGGATGTCAACAACGGAATTTCCAGACGAAGTTGGGCCAGAAATGAGGGAGCTGTTTTCGCCATTAAAAGAGCCATGGAAGCCGAACCGAATTTGAAGGTGACATTGCCGAATTTTGTGGATGAGGGTTTGTTTTAAACTGCATGAAAGAATTCAAAATAAAATCTTCTCTATTTTCTTCAATGCAATTATTTGATGAGAATGGAGAACTTGTTGGCGAACTTTTTTTTAATTTGATTTCAGGTTTTAAAGAAAAAATAAAAATTAATCAAGACGTTTTTAAAATAAAAAATGTTCATTTTCTGGGAACCGATATAGAAATTGTTGATCAGAACGATAAGTTACTAATAGAATCAGATATTTTACAAAGCATATTGATTTATTATGGAAGTTCTAAAGAGATTTACACATATGAAAATGCAGGCTGGTTTAATAATAAAATGAGTGTATTCAGAAAGTCGGAATTAGTCATCACCATAAATAAAAAAGGAATTTTTAAAACTCAATATGAAATAAAAGTGGCAGACGGTTTCAAAAATTATTTAGTGATTTTAACCTTTTTAAATTTCTACATTAGGATTTTATCGAATGATTAATAAAATATTTGTCGCTGTTTTCGCCATTAAAGAGCCATGGAAGCTGAGCCGAATTTGAAAGTGACGTTGCCGAATTTTGTGGACGAAAGTTTGTTTTAAAACTTTTTAGATATGAGAAAAACCTGCTATGAGGCAGGTTTTTCTATATCAAAAAAAAATTGTAAATAACTTTATTTTAAACTCCATCTACTACTCCTACTTTTACCAACATTTTTAACATATTTTAGTTTGCTTAAAAAGTTAAAGGTTACACTTGCCCTTGAAAATGATAATAATGTTTTTACTTCTTCATTAGTTGCATTTCTATGTTTTTTAAGATATAAAAAAAGATTTACATGTTTTTCAGAATTTGCAGCTTGCCTAAAAGGCTTTGACACGTCTAACCATATATCTCCAACCGAAGTCGTTGTTATATAAATACCATTATTATTGCCCTTCAATTCTATGTATTTCTTCATTTCATTCCTATTTAATGATTTTGAAATTTCAATCCAGGGATCTTTATACTTTTTTTTCAAATCTTTTTCAGCTTCTAAAACATCTATATATCCAACATTACAAAGTTTATTAATTAAATATAAGTCTGTTATACTGCAATCATCTATATATTTCTGAGTTAAAATAAAAACCGGAATTTTAATATATTCTGCTGGCATTTTTACTTCAATATTGGAAAGATTTTCAGTCCAAATAGGAAAATCTCTTCCATATTTTAAAGAATTTAAGCTTATTCGTAATACTCCCATTCCGGCCCTGTCAACTAATTGAAAAGCCATTAACAACTTTGCTAAGGATTTGTTTCTATGTCGTGGTTCATGATAGGAAATATTTTCTTCTGTAACGCCACCATAAAATTTTCCAGGATTAGAAATAATTAATTCATCCCCTTTATGATTAATACTAATCATACCATCAATTGAATAGTCCCTGTGTACAATAGAATTAAGAAAAGCTTCGTGAAATGCTTGTGGGTCTAAAGGTGTTAATTCGTATTCTTGTTCATTATATGTGATTTTTCCTACTTTATTACATGTGTCAAAGTAATCTTTGGCTATTTTTATATTATTCCATATACAATCATTCCAGACATCATTAATTTTTAGTTGTCCACTATTTGTTCTCCAAGAAAAACGAAACTCATAATTGCCTAAGTATTTTTCGATTTCTAATACCTGACCAAGAAATAATAATCCTGAATAGTTCAAAATTCCATTTCTAGTAGCACCAATACTTTCTAAAAATGCTTCATTAGTGAGAGTATCTACTTGAATTTTTCTTCTAGTACAAAAATCTGCTTTAGCCTCTTGTACAGCTTTATCGTTTAGAATATGTAGTGGATTTTCTAAATTTATTTCTTGGCTACTCCAATCATAAGTTTGAAGATTTGTTACAAGCTCTTGAATTTGATAAGGTTCTGCCGGTACACTTGATTTGCCTTCTCTGATATATACTTTACCAGATGATGTGCTTACTATTGTATGAGTAATATTAGGGATGGTTATAATTAAATAGTTTTTTTCTTTAAATTTGAAATATTCTAAAGTAATATTTATTTTAGGTTTTAATCTTCCATTCAATCTTTCTTTGGCAATATCTAAATCAATTATTTCAAATCCATTTAGTTGCTCTATATATTTTAAATTTTTAATATCACTATCATCTTTAACTCCGATAATTATTCTTCCTCCTTTTTTATTTGCAAATGCACAAATTTCATCAGATAAATCCTTTGCATTAAATAATGCATTTGCATCTTTATAATTCTTAAATTCTAATGTTTCTGATTCAAAACTTTCAGAAGGTGTACTTTCTAAATAATGAAATAGTTCGAAAAGATTTATCATAGTATTTTATATATTGTATTTAAAAGTAGGTTTGAATTATGTGTTAATTTAAAATTGTAACTGGCAAATATATAAAACTGATATTATTTTAATTTAAGTATTTCTACTGACTATTGTAAAAAACGACAATTCACCCACTGTTGCAAGTATCTTGCTCGTACCCATAATTTAGCTTTAGACATGAGTTTGAAGCTCGTACTAGCGGATTATGATGCAGAAATATTCATTTAGAAATTCACAAACAACCTTTAAACAAACCACCGGAAACCTCCGTTTATTTAAAACAACCCTATGTGTGACTTCCAGAGTACTCCGGAAGTCTCCTGCAAGTTGTGGGAAACCTCCGGAGGTTTTCTTTGGTTTAAAACAACCCTGTTTGTAACTTCTAAACAACTATGGAAGTCTTCCGCAAGTCGCGGGAAATCTTCGGAGGACTTCTTTGGTTCCAAACAGATTGCGGGAAACCAAAGAAGTTTTTGATATATAATTATAACATTATATAAGAAATTCAGGAAATTTTGATTCTAAAGTTTCTCTTTCTTCTAATTTGATGTCTAAGTTGTTTTTAATTGCGATAGTTTCTTTATATTCCATCGCCTCAGGTTCTGAAGTAAACTCCGCCAAAAATCCCAGTTCTTTAATTTTATTTTCAATTTCTTCAAGAGTAACATTGAAAAATTCTTTTCTAAAATTAAAAAGATTTAGTGCTTTTTCTGCAAAAGCTTTATGAAGTTCATATTCTAACGTTCTTGCTTCATCACTATAAATTAAAGCATGAATATCAAACCTAAAAGGAACAGAAGCGTCTCCTAATTCTTTTATCCTATCCATTGGTTCCAGTCTTCTTGTCATACCAATTTTAAATACATTTTCTCCAAATGACCCAATATTTGAAATTATATAAACGTGACCCCTTTTAGTTTGTTGAGCCATAGATAAAGCCCTTTCCTTTTTTAACCTCGCTTCTTCAAGTTCTTTTTCTAATTCTATTATTTTATTTTGTAATTCTTCAGGATTGCCGTTTTTCTCATTAAAATCTTTTTTAACTTTTTCTAATATTTTAAGATAATAGGCTTCTTCTTTTTCAGCGTCTTTTTGGGCTTTTTCATATTCGCGCCTAGCTTTTTCATCTTCTCTTAATTCCTCTTGTAATGCTCTTAATTCTTCTTTTTCTTGTTGTTTTTTTGCTTGATATTCGTATTCTAAAACAAGTTCCTTCATCTTCAAGTCGAAATAACTTTTGGATATTTCGACTGTTTGACCTTCTCCAAGCTTATTTAATGTAATAAAACCTTTCTTTAATCTTTCTTTTATTTGGTTTACGTTATTCCATTTTACCTTTGCAATCAGCGAATCAGCTTCGCCATTAAAAGCACGTAATATTAATTTTATAAATTTAGTAGTTGATGCTTTACCCTTTGTTAGACTTCCATCAATAGTCCAATTTGTATTACATACTGCTGCAGTTCCTTCTTTAATCATTAATTTTTGAATTGCAATAATTTTGTTTTGCTCTTCTCTAAAATTGTCTGATTTTTCGAAATCATAAATAGGTTCATAAACACCAAATTCAGATAGCTCTAAATTATTTTCAAAAATTGAGATATCATTTTTTAACTTTTCATAAGTTTCACGAGCCTTTATATATTTTTCATTTAACTCTTGAAATTCTACTGTCTGTTTCTCTATTTGTGAAGAAATAATTGTTTTTTCATCTTCTAAATTTTGTATTGAAGAATATTTCTCTAATGCTTTTTCTTTCTCTATTTTAGATTTAGTACAGTTTTCTAAATCAGAGTTTAATTTTTCTATTGTATTTAATTCTTTCTTTTTTAAAAAATCAAAAATTCCCATAGTTTTAAGTTTAATTGGTTATATATATACTGTAATGTCCAAATATAAACAATCTAAACAAGATTATTTTACGGTTTCTCATAATAGAAAATCATAATCAAATAAGAATATTATCGCGAAAACCTTTTACTTTTTAGTTACACAAACTGATAGTAATATCATCGTTATTTTTGTTCCAACTAAAGAATTTTTGGGCGGTAGAACACTTTTGCACACATAAAAACAGTCAGGAGTAAAAATCTTTGCAAGCTTTTTGTTTAAAAAAAATAAGAATAACCTGCGAATTATAATTTTTTCTATATTTGAATTCAATTCATTAATCAAAAAACGCAAACAGATGAAAATTACACTCACTAAGCTGAGCACTAAAGATCTTGCGACTTTAGCTCAGAGAATTATTACCAACAATCAATCAGGAAAATATCCTGTAATTACCAATCATCCGCTTACGGTTACTTTGCAGAACGCTTACAACCAATATGACCAGGTCTACACCAAACAAATCTACAGCGGAAAAGGAGAGGATGTCGCCGCCGCAGATGCCGAAAGAGACCTCGCGTACCGAAACCTGAAATCTTTCCTGAACGGATATCGCAAACTGGTTTCGGTACCCAATTACCAGTTTGCGGAAGATTTATACAGCGTATTTAAAACGTTTGGGTTAGATCTGGATCGCATAAGTTATTCTTCACAAACGGCACAGATGAAAAAGTTAATTGAAGAATTACAAACTCCCGAAAACGCACAGAAGATAACGCTTCTTTCCTTAGATGCCGCTTTTGCAGATATGAAAACCAAGCACGAAGCGTTTGAAATACAGTTTGCAGATCAGGCAGAAGCCAATGCAGACCTCCGACAGATGACGAGTGCAAGTGCGATCCGCAAAGATCTTGAGAAAATATTAAAATCCTATTTCGGACTGATCACCGCCATGAAGGATGTTCCGGGTTGGGAACTGTTTTACAGCGACACCAACGAGCTGGTGAAAGCTGCCAAAAACTCGGAGATCAAAACGAAGAATATTGAAAAACCATCTTAGATGATGAGATGGCACAGCAGATTGCTGAGTTGTATACTTTATTATTTAATCAAAATATAGAAAAAAACCTTTGAAAAATCAAAGGTTTTTATTATTTAGAGTAAAATTAATTCTTCACTGCTTTAATCGCTGCTTCATAATTTGGTTCGTGACCGATATCATCTACCTGCTCTTCATAAATAATCTTTCCGGAAGGATCGATCACGACAACTGCTCTGCTTAACAGTCCTTTCATTACAGAATCTGTAAGCTCAACCCCATACGTTGTTCCAAAATCTGAACGGAAATCTGAAAGCATCACTACATTTTTTATTCCTTCTGCACCACAAAACCGCTTCTGTGCAAAAGGTAAATCTTTGGAAATACACAACACTACTGTATTGGGAATATTTCCTGCATCTTCATTGAAATGATGTACGGAAGCAGAACAGACTCCGGTATCAACACTCGGGAAAATATTAAGAATTACAAACTTTCCTTTGTAAGCCTCTAAAGTCTGGTCTTTCATTGAAACATCTGTAAGGGTAAATTGGGGGGCAGGCTGATTGACTGAAGGTAATTTAGCATAGGTGTGTACTGGTTTTCCTCCCATCAAAACCGTATTGGCTGTTTTGGAATTTTGAGAAAAAGCAAATACGGAAAAGCACAGGAATGCACTGAAAATTAATTTTGAAAACATAATTTTTATTTTTTAAGTTGGCTTTAAAAGCTGAAAAATATTTAGACAAAATTATCTTTTTTTTCACTACCAAAGATTAAATTTAATTCAAACACCCGCAAATAGAGCAAATCTATGGCCTTACTATTTTAAAAGTCAATCTTAAACTCTAACTTTATTCTTTCAAATCTAAAATTATTAAAAAACAACAGGTATGAGCGCAGCAGATACAAGATCATTTCAGGAAATATTTAAAAGCGAAAGCGAAATTCCGGAAGAGTTTAAAATTCCCGAAATTCACCAGAAGGTGTATCTTTTAAACGGCGAACTGGTAGAATGGCATGGAGACGTTACCGAAATCTATTCACCGGTATGCATCCGTACCGAAAACGGCCTGGAACGGAAACTGTTGGGAAGCATCCCGAATATCGGACAAGAAGAAGCCATGAACGTATTGGAAGCTTCTGTAAAAGCCTATGACAACGGGTTGGGAGAATGGCCCACAATGTCTGTAGAAGGCCGCATCCAGTGCATGCAGAAATTTGTGTATTTAATGATTAAAGAGCGTGATCTTATCATTAAGCTCCTCATGTGGGAAATCGGGAAAACCCTGCCGGATTCTACCAAAGAGTTTGACCGTACCGTAGATTATATCAACCAGACTATTGATGCCCTGAAAGACCTAGACCGTGAATCTTCCCGTTTTCAGGAAGCGGAAGGGACTATTGCACAAATCAGGAGAGCGCCGCTCGGCGTAGTGTTAAGCATGGGTCCGTTCAATTATCCTTTAAATGAAATCTTTACAACCCTCATTCCTGCTTTGATCATGGGAAATACCATTCTCTTTAAACTTCCCAAGCATGGCGTTTTAGCACACTATCCTTTACTAAATGCCTTCAAAGAAGCTTTCCCAAAAGGAACCGTAAACACACTGTATGGTAAAGGTGCAGAAATCATCACGCCCATCATGGAAAGCGGAAAAGTGAATGTTTTAGCCTTTATAGGGTCCAGTAAAGTCGCCAACGGACTGAAAAAGCTGCATCCTAAAGTGAACCGTTTACGGGCAATTTTAAGTTTAGATGCCAAAAACGCAGCCATCGTTACCAAAAATGCCAATCTGGATGTTGCCGTAAGCGAGTGTATTCTGGGCGCGCTTTCATTTAACGGACAACGCTGTACTGCCCTGAAGCTGATCTTTGTGCAGAAAGACGTGGCAGAAGAATTTACCCGAAAACTAACGGCAGCAGTTTCTGCAATGAAGCCCGGTCTTCCGTGGGAGAAAGACGTTAAAATCACCCCGCTTCCTGAAGTGAATAAACCGCCATATCTTCGGGAATGTATTGATGATGCTCTGACAAAAGGTGCAAAAGTGTTAAATGAAAATGGTGGTTACAATGAGAAATCATTTGTATTTCCGGCCGTAGTATATCCCGTAAACAGCGAGATGAAGCTGTATCATGAAGAGCAGTTCGGGCCGGTTATTCCGGTGGTTCCTTTTGATAGCATTGATGAGCCGATCGATTATCAGGTAAATGCTTCGCACGGAATGCAGGTCAGCATTTTCAGTGAAGACGCCCTGGAAGTTTCAAAACTAATCGATCCTTTTGTCAATCTGGTGAGCCGTGTCAACATCAACTGTCAGTCGCAGCGTGGCCCCGATGTTTTCCCCTTTACCGGAAGAAAAGACAGCGCGGAAGGTACACTGTCGGTTTTTGATGCACTTCGTTCGTTTTCGATCCGTTCGCTGGTTGCCGCAAAATTAACGGAATCTAATAAGATGCTTCTCAATACGATTGTAAGAGATCATGACTCTAATTTTCTGAGTACAGATTATTTATTTTAAGCTTAGAATTTTAACATACAACCTGCCCTGTAGCAGGTTTTTTTATGACTTTTCTTTTCATTTTAAAGATTGTAATCAGATAAATAAAAAAAATATATAACATTTTTTTCACAAACTCTTCAAAGCATATTACGATGACTTCAGAAGAAAAAGAATTTATCGGCCAGATTGAAAATTTTTTGGGTTTTTGGGGATTTCGGCGGGCTGAAAGCCCGCCGAAATCCCCAAAAAATTTACTCCCAGTAAAAAGCAGGAAATTCTCGTATGATAGAATACAGGTCTCTCCATTCAAAATAATCCGGACTGGTACTGCTCACATTTGTATAACCGCGTTCTCTGAACAGTTTTTTGGTGCGCGTCACATGAAAATACTGCGAAACTACGATGATGCTTTTATATTGCAGTTGCCGATGAAATTTTAACGTATTGATAACGGTTGCTTCCGTAATTGTCAACAACAATAACCGAGTCGGGAATCTGTTTGCGGATTAAAAATTCTTTCATTGTATCTCCTTCGTAAAACCCTTCTTTGCCGAGGCCTCCACTTACCAGAATCATTTTTACACGGCGTTTTGTATAAAGATCTATTCCCGCTTCCAGACGTTTTTCAAGTCTTCGGGATAAGGTTCCGTCTTCATTTACTTTACTTCCCAGAATAACTGCTATATCGGCTTTTCGGCCGTTATCATGCATCCCGTCAATAATAATGTAGAGTGAATGAATGATAAACCATATAAAAATAAATGCAGTGAGGGTCTTAAATACAGTAAAGCTGGTTTTCATGATAAATAGAATAAGACAAAATTAAAATATAATTATTTAAAAAAAGTAAATTCCGTTTTCAATCGTCTCCTTTAAAAAGTCCGTTAAAATATAACGGCGAATTGTATATTTGAAGCTTATACCTCACTTAAAATGATCTATCTAATTATTATTGCCGCAATTATCATTGTACTGACCTATTTTGTAACCTCACAGCCGGTTTTTGGCGCGGCACCTACCGGAAGACGTTTGGAAAGAATCCTGCAATCGAAAAATTATAAAAAAGGCCAATTTCAGAATTTAAGTGATACCCCGTCTCTCGCCGAAGGATATAGTATGCCGAAAGTAATGTACAATTTCTTATTCGGCAAAAAAGATCCGGATCTGAAACCGCATCACCGCGTTCCTGCTTTTCACACCGATTTAAAAAATATTGCTAAAGATCAGGATGTGTATATCTGGTTGGGCCATTCATCTTATTTTATGCAGATAGATGGTGTTTCGTTTCTGATAGATCCGGTGTTAAGCCAATACGGCTCACCGTTCCCGTTTTTTAATAAAGCTTTTGAAGGCTCAGATATTTTTAAACCTGAAGATATTCCTTCTATTGATTATCTGGTTATTACCCATGATCATTATGATCATTTGGATTATCCTACCGTGAAAGCTATTAAAGATAAGATCCAAAAAGTTATTGTACCATTGGGAGTGGGTGCACATTTTGAGAAATGGGGCTATCCGGAAGATCAGCTTTTAGAAGAAGAATGGGGAAGTACGCTCCATCTTAAAAATGATATCAAAATTACGTTTACGCCGGCAAGACATTTTTCGGGCAGAAAATTCAGCAGAAATACCACGCTTTGGACTTCCTATGTGCTGAAAACACCTTCCAAAACTATATTTTTAGGAGGAGACAGCGGTTATGACAATCATTTTAAAATGATTGGTGAAGAGTACGGTCCGTTTGATTATGCCATTCTGGAAAACGGACAATATAACGAAGCCTGGAAGTATATTCACACATTACCGGAAGATTTTATTAAAGTTAGTCATGATATTTGGGCAAAAAATATCATTCCGGTGCATTCAGGGAAATTTGCATTAGCACTTCATGCCTGGAATGAGCCATTGGAAAAGGTTACAGCCCTTGCCAAAGAAAATAATCTTAATCTCCTCACCCCGAGAATTGGTGAAGTTTTAGATTTAAATGCTTCTGATCAACATTTTACCAAATGGTGGAGCACATAATTACTCGTGCCATATTCCTCTGTATCTTTTGGGATGGTTTTCAAGCTGTTGTCTTACAAAATCACATTCCGGATCGATCATAAGATCTTTTTCTTCGGCATACCGCACAAGTTCATCTAGAAGCATTTTTGCATAACCGTGTCCTTCAAGGCCTTCATCAATTTTGGTGTAATATACATTTAGGAGCCTGCCGTCGATCTCAATAGACATGTAGCCTGCTTTTTTTCCGTCAATGATCATCTGCAATTCATCCTGATAAGGCGATATTTGAAAGTTTACATTTTCCATAATAGTGTGCTGTATTTAATTAAAAAGAATTGCTGTTCTTCACTTAAAATTACAAATTATTAAGGAATATCAGGAATTAAATTTATTTGAATATAAATACTTTAATAAATTATTTTAACTAAAATTGTGATTTGATTAGTATTATTCTGGCATTTTAATTGTTATATATTTTAAAGTTAATTTAAAAATGAAATAAAATGAAAAAAATATTCACAACCATAATGTTGGTAGGATCTTTCAGTTTGAGCTTTGCGCAGTCAGATTATTATAATGATTATAGAAAAAGCATAAACGATGTCAACTGGCAAACTGTAATTACAGATCTGGTTTTATCAAACACTCAGGCTAATGAGATCAACACACTGAACAACAGATATACCGATTACAATTCCTGGAATAGAGTATATGCCAATAATCCCGATGGATGGAGAACAGAACGTTATGCTGAAATGGAAAGAATCTTAGGACGGGATAAATATACCAAGTTTAAAAACAAATATTATAAAGGCCAAAATCCTGTCGCTGTGTACAACAGAAATAAAAACAACGACAAAAGATATAAGCACATGGAGAAAAAAGCGAAGATGCATTCTAATAAAGGAAAGAGCCACAAGCATTAATTTATCAATAAATTTTATTCAAAAAGAGATGATTGGTCGAAAGATCAGTCATTTTTGTTTTTTTATGTTAAGTTATGATGATACATTTGCGCCTTCAAACCTTCTTTAACAGAATTGAATGTATAGTAAATGAAAAGTCTTCATCCAAAAAATCAATTTATTGCTACTGTGTTGGCTTTCGCCGTAATCCCGATGTCGGGTTTGGCAACCGATACTTATCTTCCTTCCATGCCGAGTATGGCAAAAGACCTCCGGCTTCCGGAAAGCAGCATTCAGCTGACTTTGTCCATTTTTCTTATCAGTTACGGGCTGTCACAGTTTTTTGCGGGTAGTGTAGTAGACGCTTTCGGAAGGTACAAAGTTTCCATTATTTCGCTGGCTTTATTTGTGGTTTCGTTCATCATCACCGCAACTACAAAGGACATTATGCTTATTTACGCCATGCGTGTATTACAGGGTACTTTATCGGGTTTTGCCGTTGTTTCCAAGCGTGCTTTTTTTGTAGATGTGTATGAAGGGGAAAAAAGGAAGCATTATCTAAGTATCATGACCATAGTCTGGTCTGTAGGGCCTATTATTGCGCCATTCATAGGAGGATATTTACAGAAAATGTTTGGATGGCAGTCTAATTTTTATTTATTGGCAGCATACAGTTTCATTGTTTTAATCCTGGAATTAATTTTTTCAGGCGAAACTTTAAAGGTAAAAAGCAAATTTCAATTCAGTTTTTTAATTAATGAATATACTCTCATGTTCAAAACCAAAGATTTTTTCTACGGAATGATCATGTGCGGGATAAGCTATGCCGTTGTGATTTTCTTCAATCTTTGCGGTGCTTTTATTATTGAGCACAAAATGGGATATTCTGAAGTAACTGCAGGATACGTTTCTCTGATCTTGGGATTTGCCTGGATGACGGGTGGTTTTTTAGGTAAGGCTTTGATCAGAAAAGCTTTTTTGCCTAAAATAAGATATGCTAATTTTCTTCAGGTCATTTTAATTATACTGATGTTTTTAGGTTCTTATGTGGTGAGCAACATCTACAGTCTGGTGATTTTCGCCTTTGCCATTCATGTAACTGCAGGATTTATATTTAACAATTACTTTTCATACTGTATCGGCAGATTTCCCAATTCTGCAGGGATTGCAGGAGGCTTAACGGGAGGTGTCGCTTTTATGATTACTTCCGCTATCAGTTACAGTATCGTAGCTTTAATCAAACCTGAAATCCAGTTAGAAGTTGCGGAAGGATATTTTATTTTGGGAATTTTAGGACTGCTTGTTTTGAGCATTGTAAAATTTAGAAAAGCACATATTTAGATAATTAGAAATTAGAAATTAGTTTTTTGATAGACTTCAGATTGGCTTTAGCCAAAACTTAAAGTATAAACTTTTAATAATTCTTTGATTAGATTCTTCATTTCAGAATGATAAACATTTGTATGTTCTACTGTGTTTTGTGTGAAAATATTTGTGTCATTCATGTTTAATAAAATAAAAAAGCTCCTTACTAAAGGAGCTTTTCATTATATTAAATCAGAAATTAAATTCCGTCAATAATTTCGTTTAAAACCGTACTTGGTCTCATGGCTTCGTACGTTTTATAAGTGTCGGTTTTATAATAACCGTCAATATTCTGCGGTTTACCTTGAGCCCCAATTAATTCTGAATTGATAACCTCCTCATTTTCATGCATCGCTTCCGCAACCGGAGCAAACTGAGCCGCCAATTCGGAATCGGCAGTCTGATTAGCCAACGCTTCCGCCCAATACATCGCCAAGTAAAAATGAGAACCTCTGTTGTCAATTTGTCCCACTTTTCTTGCCGGAGATTTGTCCGTTGCTAAGAATTTAGCGTTTGCCTCATCCAATGCATCTGCTAAAACTTGCGCTTTTGTATTCCCCTGAGTTTGTGCCAAATGCTCTAAAGAAGCCTGTAAAGCCAAAAATTCACCTAAAGAATCCCATCTCAGATAACCTTCTTCCAAGAATTGCTCTACGTGTTTCGGGGCCGAACCTCCTGCTCCGGTTTCAAATAATCCGCCGCCATTCATTAGAGGAACGATAGATAGCATTTTTGCTGAAGTTCCCAGTTCAAGAATCGGGAAAAGATCAGTCAAATAATCTCTTAAAACATTTCCTGAAACAGAAATAGTATCTTTTCCTTCTCTTGCTCTTTTTAGCGTTTCCGTCATGGCATCTTTTACATCAAGAATTTTGATATCCAATCCGTTGGTATCATGATCAGCAAGATATTTTTCAACCTTTTTGATCATTTCCCTGTCGTGCGCTCTTCCTTTATCCAGCCAGAAAATAGCAGGTGTATCGGATAATCTCGCCCTGTTCACCGCTAATTTTACCCAGTCCTGAATCGGAGCATCTTTTGTCTGACACATTCTGAAAATATCATTCTTCTCCACTTTTTGGGAAAGAAGAACGTTTCCTGTTTCGTCCTGAACCTCAATTGTTCCTTCAGCCGTAGCCTGGAAAGTTTTATCATGAGACCCGTATTCCTCAGCTTTCTGCGCCATTAATCCCACGTTCGGAACAGAACCCATAGTGGTAGGATCCAGTTTTCCGTTTGCTTTCATATCATCAATGACAGACTGATAAAAACCTGCATACGAACGGTCCGGAATGATACAGATCGTATCTTCTTCTTTTCCGTCTTTGTTCCACATTTTACCTCCGCCTCGTACCAAAGCGGCCATAGAAGCATCAACGATAATGTCTGATGGTACATGGAAATTTGTAATTCCTTTATCAGAATTGACCATAGCTACTCTTGGCCCGTTTGCCAATGCTGCTTCAATATCCCCTTTGATATTGGCTTCCTGAACGTTCCCTTTTATTTTGTCAAATAAATCGGCAAGACCGTTATTTGGATTGACATCTAATTCATTAAAAGTCTCAGCATATTTAGTGAAAACTTCTTTAAAATACGTTTCAACAATTGCTCCGAAAACGATAGGATCAGAGATCTTCATCATGGTTGCCTTAAGGTGAGCGGAAAGAAGCACATTTTTACTTTTAGCCTCATCAATCGCCTGCTGAACGAAAGATTTCAGCGCATTCAGATTCATTACAGAAGAATCAATCACTTCACCGGCCTGAAGATTGGCAAAATCTTTTAATAAAGTTTCGGCTCCGTCATTTCCTTTGAAAACGATTTTATATTTTGTCGCATTTTCAAGAGTGACAGAAGTTTCAGTTCCGTAGAAATCTCCGGTATTCATATGGGCTACGTCAGTTTTGCTGTCAGAAGCCCAGTCACCCATTTTATGAGGATTTGTTTTTGCATAGTTTTTAACGGCTTTTGGAGCGCGTCTGTCAGAATTTCCTTCTCTTAATACGGGATTTACTGCACTTCCCAAAACCTTGGCATATTTAGCTTTGATGGCTTTTTCCTCATCATTTTTTGGTTCAGCAGGATAATTTGGAATTGCAAAACCTATCGCCTGTAATTCAGCGATTGCCGCATCCAATTGGGGTGCTGAAGCAGAAATGTTCGGTAATTTGATAATATTTGCGTCAGGTTGAGTTGCCAGTTCACCCAATTGCGCCAAAGCGTCATCAGTTTTCTGATCATCTTTCAAAAACTCAGGAAAATTGGATAAAATTCTTCCTGCCAAAGAAATATCCGGAACTGCGATCTCAATGTTTGCCGGTTTTGTAAACGCCTTCACAATAGGTAAAAACGAGTGCGTTGCCAACATAGGAGCTTCATCCGTAAGGGTGTAATAGATTTTTGATTTGTCTGACATTATACTGTAATTTATTATTTGAAATTTTAAGTTCCACAAATTTAGTTAAAATTTAATTTTTTTGGATTAAACCTAAATAAGAATTTTTACTTTAAGAATTATTTAACCTTTATATCATTGAAGAGCTTTCTATTTTGATTAAATTTGAACAACTTAAAAAATAAAGTATGTCAAATATCACATTAAAAGGCAATCCGGTAAATACCATTGGGACTTTACCATCAGTAGGAACTACGATAAAAGATTTTGCACTGGTAGATTCCGGATTAAGCATCAAAACACTGGATAGTTTTGAAGGCAAGAAAAAAGTTTTCAATATTTTTCCGAGTATCGATACACCTACTTGCGCATCTTCTGCCAGAAAATTTAATGAAGAGGCTTCAAATCTTAATAATATAGTAGTGATCAATGTTTCTAAAGATCTTCCTTTTGCTCTGACAAGATTTTGTGCTGCTGAAGGGTTGAATAATGTAGAAACACTTTCAGATTTCAGAAGCAGCTTTGGTGATGATTATGAAGTAACTATTACCGATTCACCGATGAAAGGCCTTTTGAGCCGCGCTGTAATTGTAACTGATGAGAACAATAAAGTAATATATACGGAGCAGGTTTCAGAAATTGCCGACGAGCCGAATTATGAAGCAGCGCTTTCTGCATTAAAATAATTCAGGAATAAAATTTTCATAAAGCCTTGTGAATTTTTTCGCAAGGTTTTTGTTTTGAATACATATAAAAATTAATGATTCAGATCATCAGAATTTAATTCTTTTAATATTAAATTTACCCATTCAATGAAACGTTCCGGAACAGCAGATTTACCTCTTCACAACGGCAAAGTACCGCCGTGGTTATACGAGCGTATGTCTATTTTGGGACTGTCGGTTATTGAAGCTATTTTGGCAGATTACAGCAAAGATGAGGTTTTACGAAGATTGGCAGACCCTTTCTGGTTTCAAAGCTTCGGTGCAGTGATGGGAATGGATTGGCATTCTTCAGGAATTACGACTTCTGTGATGGGTGCCTTAAAACGTTCCATTAATCCCAATTCATCATCTCTCGGGTTATATATTTGTGGAGGGAAAGGTAAATTTTCCAGAGACACGCCTTCAGAATTAATCCAGATAGCCGATAAAACAGGCCTGAACGGAACAGAATTAGTAAGAGCCAGCAAACTTTCCGCAAAAGTAGATAATACCGCGATTCAGGATGGTTACCAATTGTATCTGCACAATTTTATCGTATCAGATAAAGGGAATTGGAGCGTTGTTCAGCAGGGAATGCATGAATCAGACGGAACGGCAAGACGCTATCATTGGCATTCTGAAAATCTGAAATCTTTTATTGAAGAACCTCATACAGGAATTAACGGGGTCTCAAAAGGTCATATTTTGAATCTCACAGATTCTGCAGCATCAGAAAACAGAAAAGGAATTTTAGATATTTCTCACACCGATTCTGCGGAGATTATGAGCGATTTTTCAAGGTTAATTCTTCCCAATCATCATGACGTACAAGCTTCCGATGTAGATCTGAGACGTTTAGGAGCATTGCTGTATGTAACGCGCGAACAACAGCCGCAGAACTTTGAAGATTTATTGCTTCTAGAAGGAGTCGGTCCCAGAACAATGCAGTCATTGGCTTTGGTGAGCGAAGTAATTCACGGTGCACCATCCAGATTCAAAGACCCTGCAAGATTTTCTTTTGCACATGGTGGAAAAGACGGACATCCTTTTCCGGTTCCCACCAAAGTGTATGATGAAAGCATTCAGATTCTCAGAACGGGAATCGAAAAATCAAAACTTGGAAATTCAGATAAATTAAAAACCCTGAATAAGCTTCGTCAGATCGTAGAAGCTACGGAAAAAGATTTCACTCCCAATTTTGATATTCAGCAAGTCATTGAAGAAGAACGGCAAAATTCATGGCGTTTCGGCGGGAAAACTGTTTTCGGAGATGCGAAGAAGCCTGCAAATCCAAAACCGATTCAGCTTTCTTTATTTTAATTTAATTTTTGGTGAATCTTACACTACTGAATATTTTTTTTCATCAGTTCCAATAAAAATTTTAATTTTAGCAGTTCAAAAAAACATTGACTGATGACCAATCCATCTTTAGAAATCTGCTACGATTTTCCTTTTTTTCTTGATGAAGAGCTGGAAGAAATTTTTAAGGCACATGAAAAAGTTTTTTTTCAGAAAGGCGAGCTTATTCTGAAAGAAGGAAATACGGCAAATGAATATTATATCCTGGAAAACGGTCTGTCAAGATCATATGTAAATGATTTTAACGGAAACGAAGTCACCACGCATTTTTTTGCCAGGAATGAGATCATTATCGATGTTTCTTCATTGTTTCAGAGAATTCCCACCCAGGAAAATATTGTCTGCATCACAGACTGCGAATGCTGGAAGTTTGATTTTGAAGTTTTTCAGGAATTATTCCACAAAATCCCGAATTTACGAGAATGGGGAAGAGCATGGATGTCGCAGCAGCTTTTTATATACAAACAACGTTCTACGGAGATGTTTACGCTTTCTGCAACCAGACGTTACCTTAATCTGTTGGAACAAAAACCGCAGGTCATACAGTTTGCCCCCTTGAAGCAGATTGCTTCTTATCTGGGCGTTACAGATACTTCACTTAGCAGAATCCGCAAAGAATTGGTTTCGCATCCGAAAAAAAATTAAATCTTGCCTTATGGCAAGTTGGTTTTTTCAACAACGTTGTAATTTTGGTTAAAAGTTTAACATTAAAAATTACATCATGAAAATCAAGCAAATTTATGTCAATCTCCCGGTTAAAGATATTCAGAAAACAAAAGAATTCTGGACAAAAATCGGATTCTCTGTTAATGATCAGGTTTCTGACGAAAAAGCGGTGTGCATAGCGCTGAATGATGATATTCAAATCATGTTTTTAACCGAGGAATATTTCCAGACTTTTTCCGAAAGGCCGGTTCCGAAAGGGGATACCACACAGGTTTTGGTGGCAATCAGCTTAAACAGCCGTGAAGAAGTAGATCAGGTAGTGAACGCCGCTGTCGAAAACGGAGCGTATCAACATGAAGAAGCGCAGGATCATGGCTGGATGTATCAGAATTCTTTCTGGGATATCAACGGACATGGATGGAATGTAATCCATGCAGACATTTCTCAATTTCCTACGGAATAAATTTCTCAATTTCAGACTCTTCAGAAGCAATTTTTAAAAGTAAAATTGCTGTTCAACCCCGTTAAATCCAAATTTATGAAAAACGATATTGAAATTATAAGAATTCAGGCAACCAGCACCTACAAAGTAATACTCATGAATATTGATGGGATTACCAATGAAGAAGCAATGGTTTTTCCTAATAATGAAGCCAATTGCATGAACTGGGTTCTCGGCCACATCATCTATATCAGAAATGCCTTCTTACAAATTTTAGACGAACATTCAGTTTGGGACAGTGAAAAGTTTTCCGGCTATAACCGAGGAGAAATTCCTTTGCAAAGACAGCATGAGTTTGCGACATTCGAAGAACTTAAAACGTATTTAAAAGATTCTCAGGAAAAATTAGAATCAAAGCTCAGCAGTATAGAAAGCTTCAGTCCCGAACGTCTTAAAGATATTGCAACACTTTCTTTTCATGAAGCGTATCACAGCGGCCAGCTCGGATATCTCAGAAGGATTCTCGGTAAGTCCGGCGCGATAAAATAAAAATTTCTAAAAACTACTTCAAATATAACATCAAATGGATATACCGAAATCAAAAAAATTAGACATTATCATTCCGGCTTTCAGAGGGCATAGCCAAAGCTTTATCATGGCACTTGAAGGCATTTCTGAAGAAGATGCACTGAAAAGAATTGAAGGCAGAACCAATCATATTATCTGGATGGTCGGTAACTTTCTCGATATGCGCTATGCTTTAGGAAATATACTCGGACTGGATGAAGAATTTCAATATAAAGACTTTTTCTTTCAGGGAAAAGCTCTGGATGAAAATATGACTTATCCTTCTCTTAAACAGCTTAAAGATTCTTTTCATACAATTTCACCTTTGGTCTATCAAAAGTTACTGGAAATCTCAGATGAAGAATTGGATAAAGCTTTTCCAATGGGGATGAATATTGATTTTTTTCCTGAAAACGTGCTGAATTTTATAGGAATGTGCATCGGGCGTGAAGATTATTTATGCGGGCAAATAGGCTTAATGCGAAGAATTTTGGGATATGAAGGAATGAAGTATGATTTCGATGAAAACATAAAATACTGATCTATGAGCCTCACTGAAAAAGGATATCAATCGGCAAACGGAATTCAGTTCTATTACGAAATGTATGGTTCCGGAAAATCGTTAGTTTTAATTCATGGTGGCGGAAGCTCTTTTTCATTTGATTATAAAGAAATTATTCCAAGACTGGAAAGCAAGTTTCAGTTAATCGGAATTGATCTTCAAAACCATGGTTTAACCGCACATCGCGATATTCCCGAAACTTTCGAGCAGGATGCAGATGATGTTGCCGCGGTCCTGAAACAGTTAAAAATTAAAAAAGCTTCTTTCTGGGGTTTCAGCAACGGTGGAAATACGGTGATGCAGATCGCTCATCGCCATCCGGAAATAGTAAATCAGCTGATTGTGGCATCTGCATTTTACAAAAGAAGCGGAATAATAGACGGTTTCTTTGGAAATATGATGCAAGCTGATTTACAATCAATGCCGGAAATGCTTAAAAATAATTTTTTACAGCTGAATCCAGACATTTCAAAGCTTGAAAACATGTTTGAAAAAGACTGTACAAGAATGCAGACTTTCAAAGACTGGGATGAGAAAATTTTAACTTCCATCAAGGCTAAGACATTGTTCATTTCAGGTGATCAGGATGTGATGAAGCCAGAACATGCCGCAGAAATGTGGCGATGGGTCAAGGATGCCCGATTGATGATTTTACCGGCAACACATGGTTCGTATATGATGGCAGATTTTAATGGAAATGTAGACAAAAACCTGATTGATACGACTGTAAATACGGTAGAGAAGTTTTTAGACTAAGATGAAGCGCATATAGAGTTCTAATAATGCTGAGTTAAACGACCGTGCAAACTAAAACTATTCTCAATCATTTCAAAAAGTCTTTGCATTCTTGCGTTAAAAAGGTGAGATTATTATGCAAAAACCTCCTTATAATAAAAAACAAACTTAAAAATAAATATCATGGCAAAATTAAATTCATATTTAAATTTTGATGGTAAAGCGGAAGAAGCTTTTACCTTTTACAAATCTGTTTTCGGTGGAGAATTTCTGGGTGAAATCCACAAAATGGGAAATGCTCCCGGAACCGAAAATCTATCTGAAGAAGAGAAAAACAGAGTGATGCATATCGCATTGCCAATAGGAAACGACCTTTTAATGGCTTCAGACATTGTGCCGAGTTTCGGGCAAAACTTAACGGTTGGGAACAATAATTATGTTTCGATTTTCCCCGAATCCCGTGAAGAAGCAGATCAATTGTTTAAAGGCCTTTCAGAAGGAGGAAATATCGAAATGCCACTTGAAGACCAGTTCTGGGGAGATTACTTTGGCAGCTTTCAGGATAAATACGGGATTCACTGGATGATCAATTATAACGAGCAATACACTAAATAGTCTTATATTTAATGACACTGCAATTATAACTATACACACAAATATAATTAAGATGGAACCAATAACAATAAATAGTACGATTTCAGCACCGGTACAAAAAGTATGGGATTATTTCAATACTCCGGATCATATTACGAAGTGGAATTTCGCGCATGAATCATGGCAATGTCCGTCATCAGAAAATGATCTTCGGGCAGGCGGAAAATTCAAAACCAGAATGGAAGCCAAAGATGGGAGCTTCGGATTTGACTTTGAAGGAATATATGATGAAGTAATCCCGGGAGAAAAAATAAAATATCATCTTGAAGATGGAAGAAACGTAGAAATACAGTTTCAAAAAATAGATGGCGATACGACAAAAGTAATCCAGATTTTTGATCCTGAACAGCAGAATCCTATAGAAATGCAGCGCGACGGATGGTATGCTATTTTAAATAATTTTCAAAAGTACGTAGAGAACAACTGATAATTTTCTGAGCATGATCAATCTGATTATAATGGCAAAATGTTTACGTTCCGTTAACCCTGATCATCATGTTGAAAAAAATGACTTTTTGGAAGGAACTATTGCAATGCCCGCAAGAAGAGCGCTAAGAAAAGAAAAAATAGATTCTTTGGACAAGCTTTCAGCATATTCTGAAAAAGAAATTTCAAACCTCCACGGTTTCGGAAAAAACACCATGTTAAAATTGAAAAAATATATGGAAGAACATCATGTATTTTTTGACCACGACGGTATTTAATTTGAAAAAAACTCAATAATTTACAGAACAGAATTCCTTAATTTAGTGATTTTGCTCAAACTAATTTTCTAAAAAATTTTAAAATGAATAATGATATTTTCCCCTGTCTCTGGTATAATGATGACGGCAAACAGTCTGCAGAATTTTACTGCAAAATATTTGGAGGAGCCATTACGGCAGATACGCCCGTAGTTTTAAATATTGATCTTTTCGGCCAGAAATTTATGCTTCTCAATGGCGGTCCGTATTTTGAAAAAAATGCTTCGGTTTCATTCATGGTGATGTGCGAGACTGAAGAAGAAATACAGAATTACTGGGATCAGCTGGAAAGTGGAGGTGTTGCATTAATGCCGCTCGACTCTTATCCATGGAGCAAAAAATATGGTTGGATCCGAGATAAATTTGGCGTTACGTGGCAGTTGAATTTAAATGAAAATATAGGAAATCAGAAAATCATTCCTACTTTAATGTTTATTCACGATAATAACGGAAAAGCGATGGAAGCCATGGAACTGTATACAAAAATATTTCCCGGGTCAAAAATAGGAAACGTGTTAAAATATGGTGATGGTGTAGGAGAAGAAAACCACGAAATTCCGGAAAATATTCAGCATGCTCATTTTGAAATCAGCGGTTATTCTCTGTTTTGTATGGATAATTCTTATGATCATCAGTTTGATTTTAATGAAGCGATTTCTATGGTGGTCATGACCAATGATCAGGAAGAAACAGACCGGTTATGGAATTCTCTTACTTCTGACGGAGGTACTGAAAGCAGATGTGGCTGGCTGAAAGACAAATTCGGATTCAGTTGGCAGATTGTCCCTAAAAAACTGATTCAGCTGATGAGCGATCCTGATCAGGAAAAAGCTCAGAAAGTCGTTCAGGCTATGATGAAGATGCAGAAAATTGTCATTGCAGATTTAGAAGAAGCGTATTCTTCTTAATAGTTGCGGCGTACTGTTTGATGTGAATGATAAAAAATTGCTTATGAAAACACAGAACAGGTCAAAGTCTTTATCCAAGGTTCCTGCGGATGGGTTATATCCGGAAATTATCCGTAAAAATTATACGGGAAGCTACAAACTTCTCAATAAAAAAGCAGTCATTACAGGAGGAGACAGCGGCATCGGACAGGCGGTTGCAGTACATTTTGCCAGGGAAGGTGCAGATATTGCCATCATTTATAAAGAAAGTGACAAAGATGCCAGAGAAACTCAAAAACTGGTTCAAAAGGAAGGGCGGGAATGTATTCTTCTGAAAGGAGATATCTCTAAAAAGAATTTTCGTGCAAAATGTCTGGATCTAATACAGAAAAAATGGAAAAATCTTGATATTCTGGTAAACAATGCAGGAATTCAGTTTCCGGAAAGTGAGGTAGAAAAAATTTCAGACGAGCAGATCAGCAGAACGTTTAATGTCAATATCATATCTATGATTTCTCTCACGAGAGATTGTCTTGCATTCATGAAAAAGGGTTCCAGAATTATCTGTACCACATCAGTTACCGCATACCGTGGAAGTGAACACCTTATTGATTATTCTGCTACAAAAGGCGCAATTGCTACATTTGTACGTTCTATGGCTACCAATCTTGCTGAGAAAAAAATATTAGTGAACGGAATTGCTCCGGGACCGATCTGGACTCCTTTGGTAAAGGAAACATTCGACGATATTGCGAGTTTCGGGAAAGATACTCCGTTAAAAAGAGCCGGTCAACCTTCAGAAGTTGCACCTGCGTATGTTTTTCTGGCATCAGAAGATTCAAGCTATATTACGGGAGAAATTATTCATATCAACGGCGGAGATTTTGTCGGAGGATAAAAATAATACATTATTCATTTAAACTTAATTTAAAACTATGGAAACTTTAATATTCGAATTTCAAATCAATGCAACCCCTGAAAAAGTATGGTCGGTGCTTTGGGATGATACCACTTATCGGCAATGGACTTCCGCTTTCACCGATGGCTCATTTTATCAGGGAACGCTCGAAGAAAAAAGTATGGTAAAATTTCTTGATCCCAAAAACAACGGAATGTACAGCCGCATTCTGAAAAACATCCCTAATAAAGAAATCACCTTCCTTCATTTAGGCGAAATTTATGATGGCGTAGAAGTACCTCAGGAATGGGGAGATGCGACAGAGTCTTATTTCCTCCAAGAAACAGAAGACGGCACCTTATTGAGATCTGAGATTAAAACGTCAGAAGAATTCAAAGGGTTTTTCGAAGAACACTTCCCAAAAGCACTGCAGAATGTTAAAAATTTGGCTGAAAACCAACTTTAAAAAGAATATAAACCTGAATCCTATACTTTGGCGCAGATTGTGACATGCTTAAAGAACCACTAAAATCACTATTATGGAAACTTTATCGTACGAAATCGTAATCAATGCACCAAAACAGAAAATCTGGGATATTCTATGGGGAGAAAAAACATACCGGGAGTGGACTCAGTTTTTCGGCGGAGGTTCTGTAATGAAGTCTGACTGGAAAGTGAACGGAAAAACCTATTTTCTGGATGAAAACGGAGACGGTATGGTTTCTACGATTGATTCTCTAGAAGAACCAGATCATATAATTTTTAAACATCTTGGAATTATAAATGATGGAATTGAAGATACCCAAAGCAAAAAAATATCTGAATGGAACGGTGCTTATGAAAAATATATTCTGATTGATCTTAAAGGTAAAACTAAGCTTCATGCAGAAGTCCAGACTGAAAAAGAATTCAGGGATTTGATGAATGAAGGTTTTGAAAAAGGCCTTGAAATCATTAAAAATCTTGCAGAACAACCATGAAATTATTAGTAATTTTATTTACAGCATTCATTCTAGCATTATTAGGTATGTATATCTTTCAAAATGACTGGAATTTTCTTTTTTCGGGAAACTTCGGGATGGCCGTTTTTTTGTTCTTTGTGGGTTTTTCACACTTTAAATTTCAAAAAGGCATGACGATGATGATTCCGGATTTTATTCCGGGAAAGTTATTTTGGGTTTATTTTACGGGCATTGCAGAAATTGTAGCGGGAATCGGTTTACTGTTTCCTTCAATCCGTGAATTAACAGCCGTTTTGCTGATCATTTTTTATATTTTGGTTTTTATTGCCAATATTCATTCATCTCAGAAAAAGATCAATATTTTCAAGGCAGATTATACCGGTCCCGGAATGCGTTACTTATACAGAGAAAGAATTCCGATGCAGATTATATTAATCTTATGGACGTGGTTTTTTGGAATTTATTTACAGTAAAAGATTAAAGTTAAATATATAAAACGGTAAGTGTTCGCTTTCCGTTTTTTTTTAATATCATTGATTAAAATACGGTTGTTAAAAGGAAATTGCCGTGTCAAAAAAAATCTTTACATTTCATTAAAGTAAAACAAAACATACAATCGTCATAGCAATATGGAGATTGCCGAAAAAATAACAATGCCACAAAAAGAAAAAGAGAGCATCATTTCGCAAACCGTATCCAACTACGGTGGAAAACTGATGTCTTTTATTCGCCCGAAAGTAAAAAACACGGAAGATGCCGAAGATATCCTGCAGGAAGTATGGTATCAGTTCAGCAGCATTACCAATCTGTCGGAAATTGTGAACGTCGGTGGATGGCTTTACCGCGTTACCGCCAATAAAATCACCGATAAATACCGGAAAAAGAAAACAGAAAACCTGGAAGATTTTGTATATGAAGATGAAGACGGCGAGTTTTCCATTAAAGATATTCTGCTGATGGATGACAGCGCAGGTCCGGAAGTAAAAATGTTTCAGGACGAGATCTGGAAAAAACTTTTTGAAGCGCTGGAAGAACTTCCCGAAAAACAAAAGCTGGTGTATATGGAAAACGAACTGAACGATAAGACATTGCAGCAAATCGCAGATGAGCAGGGCGAAAATATAAAAACCATTATCAGTAGAAAAAACTATGCAGTAAAGCATCTGCGAAACAGATTAAGAAAATTATACGAAGACTTAAATAATTAGAAAAAAATATCATGAATAATAAATATAAAAAAAGTTGGGCTCTTTTATTTTTATGTCCGCCATTGATTCTTTTAGCGGTTGCTCTGATTGTCATGTGGCTTTGGAACTCTATTCTTCCCGATGTGTTGAGTGTAAAAGCAATTACGTATTGGCAAGCCATGGGAATACTGGTTTTAAGTAAAATTCTTTTTGGCGGCTTTCACGGAAAGTTTGGCCAGGGAATGCGTGATATGAAAGAAAAGCATCTGAAGCATAAAATGGAAGCCATGTCACCGGAAGAAAAAGAAAAATTTAAAGAAATCTGGAGACAGAAATGTTCAGGTGGTTTTTTTAACAGAAATAACGAATAATTTAAAATTTTTAAAGAAGTAGTAAAGTAAAAATTAAAATTCGTTCGTCTATCATAAAAAGAAGTAGTAAAATTTAAAATTTAAGAAATGAAAAATTCAGTATTAAAAGGAGCTTTAGGGGCATTAGTTGTTGCAGGAATTGCAATGATTGCTAAAAAAGCAATCGGAAGAAAAAGATTTGTAAAAGGTATTTTTAATGAATACGGGATCAAAGAGCGGTCGCCTTTCGGATTGGCAGATAAAATCAGGGAAATGGATGAAGAGCAATACCAGGAAATGAAAGGAAAGTTCAAGAAGGAATTCGCTTCAAGATGCCGTAAAAAAAATCATATGCACGAAGCATAATATCATCTTTAATTAAATTAACATTGTTTAAAACCGGCGCGGGAAGCTTTGCTTCCCGCGCCGGTTTTTTATATTTCAATCACAAAACATCTTCACTACAACTTATGACTAAAGTGGGCAACTTTTGATATTTATTTAATATTTTTGTTTTTCAAATTGTAGATCGGGTGAAAGATTACTATTATTTTCTTGGGATTGCGCATGATGCTTCAGAAGAAGACATCAAAAAAGCATACAGAAAACTTTCATTAAAATACCATCCCGACAAAAATGAAAATGATGACTTTTTTGCCGATCGTTTCCGGGAAATCCAGGAAGCGTATGAAACGTTAAGTGATAAAGGAAGAAGGATATCGTATGATCAGAATCTGGAAAGCCATCAGAAAAGCTTCCGGTATACAGTTCCGCCATCCATTAAAAATTTTACCGCCAATAAAATTCACGCGAAAAAAGGAGAGGAAATCATCATTAACTGGCAGACCCAGAATGCGGATATTGTAAAAGTTATGCCTTTCGGGCTTGAAAAAGCGTATGGAGAAAGGGTTTTTAAAATTACAGAATTTAAAAACGGAAAATTTCAGCTTTTGCTGCATGCCACCAATTCGCTTTTACATAAAACGGCGGTTCAGGGAATCACGATTACCGAAGTTTTTGAAACAGACTCCGAAAAACTAAGAGATCAGGCCGAAGAGCTTTTCAGGTCACAGCCGAGAACAGCAATAAACCGAAGAGGCCAGCCTAAGATAATCATGCTGATGTGGGGCATTGTTATTTTAGCGATTGCGCTTTATTTTTTAATAAAAACGTTGGGCGGTTAAGCCAGTTTTTTTCTTCCTGGGCATTTTTTGCACCTTTTTCCTTTCTTAAACTTCTTACAGCAGGATTTTTTTTCACAGAACATTTCTTCATTTTTAAAAGAAAATGCCGGAGCCAATGGCGGTACTTTAAATGGAATGATGATATTCATGCTGCAAATATATTAATTTAGAATAAATATAATTAATAAAATTCTGAAAATAAATAAGCCCGGTTTTTACCATTGCTACTTTGCGTAAAAAAGCGTAATTTTACCCATCCTTTTTTACAAACAAAATCTAATTACAAAAATGAATACAGAACAGTTTGTGAGCCGTCACATTTCCCTGAATGAAGCCGATAAAATGGCGATGTTGGAAAAAGTGGGCGTTTCAAGTATCGAAGAATTAATTTCTCAAACCATCCCCGCATCTATCCGTTTAGATAAAGACCTTGAAATTTCAGAACCGCTTTCAGAATATGAAATGCTGAATCATTCGAAAGAATTGGCTTCCAAAAATGCCGATTTTACGAATTACATCGGTTTTGGATATCATAACACCCTTTTGCCTTCGGCAATTCAGAGAAATATCTTTGAAAATCCAAGTTGGTACACCGCCTATACTCCTTACCAGGCTGAGATTGCTCAGGGAAGACTGGAGGCGCTGCTCAATTATCAGACTGTCGTGTGCGATTTGACAGGTTTTACCCTGGCCAATGCTTCATTGCTGGATGAATCTACGGCGGCTGCAGAAGCCATGCACATGTTCTTCAACAACAGAACGAAAGATCAGAAAAAATCGGGGGCGAATAAATTCTTTATCTCAGATTTGGTATTGCCACAAACCGTTTCAGTGCTGAAAACCAAAGCGGAAGGCCTTGAGATCGAAATCGTAATCGGCGATCACGCAACACATCAGCTGGATGAGTCATATTACGGGGTGTTATTGCAGTATCCGGGGAAAAACGGAATTGTTTTAGACTATACAGAGAATATTACAGAATATAAAAAATTAGATTTACAGGTGGTTCTTGCCTGTGATCCGATGGCTTTGGTAAAGCTGAAATCTCCTGCGGAAATGGGAGCTGACTGTGCGGTGGGAACTTCCCAGCGATTCGGTATTCCGATGGGATACGGAGGTCCTCACGCAGCGTTTTTCGCTTGTAAGGACGATTATAAAAGAGATATTCCGGGAAGAATCATCGGGGTTTCCCAGGATTTTTACGGAAAACGCGCCCTGAGAATGGCTTTACAGACCAGAGAGCAGCACATCAAAAGAGAAAGGGCGACTTCAAATATATGTACCGCTCAGGTTCTTTTAGCCGTAATGGCCGGAATGTACGCGGTATATCACGGTCCGAAAGGATTAAACTACATTGCCGATCAGATCCATTTTAAAGCCAATGCACTGAAAAACGGACTGAAAGCGTTAGGATACCAAACCGTGGAAGAACCGATTTTCGATACGGTGAAAATCACCATGAGTGAAGATGAGAAAGGTAGACTGATGCGAATGCTGCAGGATCATAAGATCAACCTTAACTATTTTACGGAAGGCGTGGTAAGTATCGCGATCAACGAAAGCACAACTTTGGAAAAACTGAACGAATTAATGGCTTCATTTGCCCAGTTCAGCGATAAGCAGAGCTTTAAATTAGAAATTAAAGAAGAATACAGCATCCCTCAGGAATTATTGAGAAAAGACGAAATCCTTACCGAGGAAGTATTCAACAAATACCACACGGAGACCGAACTGATGCGTTACATCAAGCGTCTCGAAAGAAAAGATTTATCACTGACGCATTCTATGATCTCCTTAGGATCTTGTACCATGAAGCTGAATGCGGCAACCCAAATGCTGCCACTTTCATGGGGCGAGTGGGGAAGTGTGCATCCGTTTGTACCGATTAATCAGGCGGCAGGATATCAGGAAATGATCGTGGAGCTGGAGAAAGACCTTTCGGAAATTACCGGTTTTGCAGGGACTTCTTTACAGCCGAATTCCGGAGCGCAGGGAGAATATGCAGGATTAATGGTGATCAGGGAATACCATATCTCAAGAGGTGAAGGCCACAGAAATGTAGTGCTGATTCCTCAGTCTGCCCACGGAACCAACCCGGCTTCCGCAGCGATGGCAGGAATGAAAATCGTTGTCGTGAAAAATCTGGAAAGCGGAGAAATCGATTTTGAAGATTTTAAAGCGAAAGCAGAGCAGCATTCTGAAAACCTTTCCTGTGTGATGATCACGTATCCGTCAACATATGGATTCTTCGATGCCAACATTAAAGAAATTACGCAGATGGTTCATGACCATGGCGGACAAGTATACATGGATGGCGCTAATATGAACGCGCAGGTAGGATATACAAGTCCAGGTAACATCGGGGCAGACGTTTGTCACCTGAATCTTCATAAAACATTCGCGATTCCTCACGGTGGCGGTGGTCCCGGAGTAGGGCCGATCTGTGTAGCGAAACATCTGGTTCCGTTCTTGCCGACCAATGCCAATATTAAAATCGGGTCTAAGGAAGCGATTGAAGGGATTTCTGCTGCACCGTATGGTTCAGGGTTAATCTTAAATATCTCTTACGCGTACATCAAAATGCTGGGAACTTCAGGATTGAAAAAAGCAACGGAGCATGCGATCTTAAATGCCAATTATTTAAAAGAAATTTTAGCCGAGCATTTCCCGATCTTATATTCCAACACAGAAGGGAGAGTGGCGCACGAATGTATCGTAGATTTCCGTCAGTTCAAATCATTAGGAATTGAAGTTGCGGATATCGCAAAAAGATTAATGGACTACGGTTTTCATGCACCGACGGTTTCTTTCCCGGTTGCAGGAACGCTGATGATCGAGCCAACAGAATCTGAAAGCAAAGCTGAAATCGACCGTTTTGCGGAAGCGTTGATCGCGATCAAGCAGGAAATTGACGAGATTGCCAACGGAGAAGCAGATGCTACAAACAATGTTTTGAAAAATGCTCCGCATACCGAGCAGGTGGTGATTTCTGATTCGTGGGACAAACCCTACAGCAGAGAAAAAGCGGCATATCCGTTACATTGGGTAAGAGACCACAAATTCTTCGCAACCGTTTCAAGAGTAGACGAAGCGTACGGAGACCGAAACCTGGTGTGTACATGTGAGCCGATTGAAGCGTATATGTAAATAACACTTAAAGATACTCAACAAAAAATCCCTCTCAGTATTGAGAGGGATTTTTTGTTGAGTATTAAAGATGTTTGTGCATTAATGAAACTTCGCTTTGAAGTACTATTTAATTCTATTTAATAATCTGTAATAAACTATGTTTCCATTCCCATCATCTAATGTCATGATTAAACGGCCTTTTTTAAAAAAATCATTGACGTCGGTTGCAAATAAATTTACTCCCCATAGTTCTTGATAGTTTTTAATACCTTTATTATCAATAGTTAGAAATTGTCCGTCTAATTGATAGCTTGGGGTTTTTTCTGCAGGTAAACTTGCAAATATCTCTTTTAAATCCTTTGATGAATAATCTGCATCTTCATCAGACATCATTGAATATACTTTACCATTATTGTAAAATGCAAACCACTGAAACTTTTGAGGCCATGGGTTAGATTTATTAAATTCTTCTTCATTTGGAAGTTCTACTTTTTTCCAGAATCCCAATAGTTCATCGAGTTTTGGAGGTCCACCTGCTTCAGATCCTTTTTCCTGCCCGAAAACCGTGAAGGAAAGGAAGGCCAATAGAAACACGATAGTATTTTTTAAGGTCATATTGAATTATCTTTTTTATTATTTATTTTAATTTTTTTTTAAGGAGATCTAAATGCATAAATCAAAATTATATTCCCTAAAAGTAAACAAATATCACCAACAAAACAATGAGTAATTCAAACTCAAATCTAGGGCAAATCTGAATTTTAAAATAAAATCTTATTGACATCAGATAAAGCAAATCCCTCTCAGTACTGAGAGGGATGTTTTTGATGTATAGGATTCAGACCGGATTGGCAGGCGGGAGTTCCGGTAGGCCGCTTGGCGTATCATAAATAAGGTAATCGTTGTATTTCGCTTCGTTGGTTTCATAGAAAATATCCTGGCCGATGCCTGCGTATTTGATGAGCAGCTGATACAGGGTATTGAGTGCTTCGATACGGCCTTCTGTGGCGACATCGCGGTCAGAAATACCCTGAGCCTGTGCATCGATGGCGGTATCAAAAGTATTGCGCTGCGAGATCAGGGTATTGATCTTGTCTGCGGTAAGGCCTTCATCTGCAAGTTGGGCAAGGTATTTAACAGCCGTAAGGCTCATGATTTTGGCGACGCGCACGATCTCGGCATCGCTTTGCTGACTGATCAGGGCATTGCCGAACTCCTTGTATTTGGCACTTTGCAGTCCGAAAACATTTTCGGCCATATTAAAAATACTGCGCATGGTTTTTTCAAGCGCGCTTCGGGCGGCATCTTTCTGTTCGGTAAGGTTTATTTTTATGGCTTCCAGCTGTTCATCGTTCGGGAAGCTGTCTACCGTGTTTCGTGCGTTGGTCAGTTCGTTTCTTTTATCCGTATTGTAGCCCCGGTCTGTAAATTCGGTGAGGTCTCTGTCGATCAGATTGATCAGTTCATCTGCTTTTTGTTTCAGAACGGCATCTGCCAGTTTGAAGTCGCGGGTCACCTGATTTTTTTTCATAATGCAATGGTTTTTTGTGTTTAAAATGAGTTTAAAAGTCTGTTGTATCTTATCTGTTCATAATAATGATCTTTCAGAAGCGGATGTAAAGCATTGAAATAGAGCAAATTGTACTTGATTGCCTTCACGGAGTGGTTGATTGCTTCAACGGAGTGGTTGATTGCTTCAACGGAATGGTTGATTGCCGTAACGGAATGCTTAAACGTCTTCACGGAGTGGTTGATGCGCTCAACGGAATGCCTGAATGCTGTTTCTAAGCGGTTAAGGCAGTTACCCAACTACTTTGAGGGTCATACGGAGTGCTTTACCGTCTTTGCGATCTGTTTTGTAACGTTGAATGGAATGCCTGATTGGGATTTGTAGGAAACGTATGCATGCACTGCGGGTGTGTTGTAGAGATCATCATTTTGTTTTTTCTTCAACAAATATAAAAATATTTTTGAATTTTAGGGGATTGGGGTGTTTTTTAATGGGGAAACCTCGCGGAGGGCGAAGTTTTGTTTATTAATTGATTTATTCTGCTACACGAAAGGATTCGTATATGAGCGGTATTAGCTATAATTTCTATAATCTACTTTATACCTTTCTTTTTTTGCAATATAATTTGTCTGATTTTTCCTTTCTATAAATCTTAAACCTTTATACTGAATAAGATTACAAATTATTGTATTAATTAAATTACATAAAGAATTAAAATTTTTGTATTCATCATTTGTAGTTGTAGTGATTTGCCCTTCGTGAATAGCTATATTTCTTAGAATAGGGAATAGTAGGTTCACATCATCACTTTTTTCTATTTCAGCATAGTCTAATAATAAATCAATTTTATTATCTGTTTTCCCTTTTGTATTTAAATTATTGATTTTACTTTTAAATATTTCAAACTCTTTATTTGAAATTTGATCTTCAAAAACCTCTTTAAATTTTTGGATTAATTTTAGTTTGGAAGATTTGAACAATTCATTGTCTATTACAAAATTATTAGTAAGCGAAATGAGTTTCGAATTAATTAAATTATATGACAACTTTTCAATTGCAATTAACAAGATAAAAAAACCACTTTCAATATTTACTTTCTTTGATTGGTTAATTAGATATACCACCTCGCTTAAATTAATCAATTTATCCAAATAAAGATATGTTGGAAATGTGTCTATGTAGTCTTGCAAAAGATTTTTATGTCTAAAATGAACATCATATATTGGCAAAAATTCATTTTGATATATTTCTGTCAAATTTTCTAAAGAATATTGTTTGGTAATATATTGATAATGATCCCTGGTTAATGATTCTGTTCTAATGATAATATTATTCCCAGCAATATAGGAGAGGAAAAATTTTATTGATAATCGCACAATTTTATAAACACTATAAGGTAAAAGATTTTCACCAAAGAATTTAAGCACTATAGAGTTGGAATCTTCTGTATTTTCAATTAATCCAATGTTAAAATTATAAAATCGTTTTCTTTTTAAATTAAAATATTGAAAATTAACTTCAGTATTATCAAGTTGGAAAGATAGGGTACTTGAATTATCAATTCCAAACATTATTCTTTCTCTCTTGATTGTAGAAGATTTATTGAATTTTAAATTTAGACCTTCTACTATTATTGAGTTTATATAAAGAGCACCAGGTTTAATATTAGTTTCACAAAAAATATATTCAGAATAATGATCTAAACAAATAAATGTGAATTCGAAACTTGGAAAAGTTGATGATTTTAGATACATATTATGAAATACCATTTTACTACCGTATTTTGAAATTGCATGTATTTCAAATGATCCTTCCTCTAGTTCGCTATTTAATTGATTAAAATATAATTGATCGTTTTCAAAATCATGATTTTTATTTATTATATAGCAATCAACTAAAACAAGTCCATTATCAGTTCTCAACTTTGGATAATCTAAATTAATTACTAAGTTTGAATTAAGATCTAATCTTGCTTCGGAAATTTTTTCCATTTCTTCCAGTTTCTATAAAATTACAATTAAGAAAAAAGGTATTGGCTAGTGAGAACTAGAAAAACATGAAGTTAATAAGAACAAGCGTAGCAAATACTTTTCAATTTTTCACTTTTCACAGCAGATGTTAATATAATCTTATATGCAGTTTTCATTTTCTATTTATTCTATCTTCTATTTGTTTAATAATGTTTCCAAATTCTTTGTGTTGTGATAAAAAAAGAACTAATGTAGTAAATGAAGCTATTATTTGTGTTAATACAACTGCTTTTGCAATTATCGTGTTTGGCTTTATTTCACTAGAATTATTCATTATAAAAGTAGTTAAAGAATAAAAGAAAAAGTCAAGGAAAATCTCAAATTTATTTCCTTTTGTTACATTCAAAAAATTAGAGCTGTTATTATCATTTATAATCCAATAATTAGTAGAAAATAAAATTGAAATTAAAAAAATAAACTTCAAAACTTCTGAAATTAAATGATATTTTGGTTTCTCTTCATTCACTACATAAATTTTCTCGAAAAATTCAATTATTAAAGACATTACAGACATTAATATAAAATAATAAAAAAATGCTAAATAGAGATAAAACTCAAAGTTTGATAAAGTTCCTAAAGATTTATATAGCAAATACATCAAAATAGGGAGTATTAATGTTACGACTGTTGCTTTTGATTTTTCTAATTTTTTTTTCAAGGCGATGTGATTTAAATTACTTAAAAACTTTCGGATAGTGCATTGCATAAATCCAAACTAATTATGCTAAAATAATTAAATATAAAATCAAAGCCAATTTTATTTCAAACTCAAATGAAAAAAAGTAAAATTTTTCAACGACTGTATCAAGCCGTCATGCAACTCAAAATGGTATTTTAAAACGATAGCAGTTACAGGAGATTTCTTAATATTCTGCTAAGAAAATGTTTCTTTATTTTAGTATTTACAAAACAAAAAAAGTCGAACCCGAAGGTCCGACGACAATATATTAAAATTAAACATGAATAAAGGTAAGGATCAGTCATACAACTGATCGGTACTCATATCTGCTGGATTGCAGATTATATTAGTTGTTTTCTCTTTTTACCGTTGCGATGTAAGATGAAACTAAAACTGCGCATGTTGCGATTCCGACGATTGTGATCATATTATTAAATTTTTAATTATTTGGTTTATTGTTGTGAATTCTATAATGCAAAAATACACGTTTTATTGAGACGGTCAAATTAAATATATATGATGTATATCAGGGTTTTATACACGTTTAGTTCATATTTACACTAGTTTTTGATTTGATTATTTGCCGTAGGATTTCAAAAATGATCGACAGATACATTATTCTATTCGTAAAAAATTATCAATTTGTTAATGTTTTCATATTTCCTGTTTAAGATTTGACAATGGCAAAATATATTTCATGAATCTTAAAAAGCAAAAAAGCACCAATCTTCTTGATGCTTTTTTCATTTAAAAAATTCCCGGTGAGAGACTTTTAATATAGTTTCTGATCGTTTTCGCAGTAGAAACTGGTGCGTTTGCTGTGACCGGTTTCTTTCTTCAAAATTTCTTCGCCACATTTCGGACAGTTTTTCTGATGGTAGATTTGCCAGTTTCGTTTCAGCACATTGGCTTTTTTCCATTTCTTAAAGTCAAAACTGTAGTTTCTTGCTTCGTCAATCAGTTCATCCAGTTTTTTTGCCGGTATATTTCCGATCACACTTTCAGGATGCATACCGATCCGGAACAGCGCTTCATTTTTAATGATGTTGCCGACACCCGAAAAAAGATCCTGATCCATCAATGCATCACAAACCATCATCTTCGGTAGTTTTTTTAGTTTTTCCCCGGTTTTTTCAGGTTTCCATTTGTCGCTCATGACATCGGCTTCCCAATCTATTGTCAATAAAAATTCAGGATCTACAAGCTTTACGGAACAGGTGTAAAAATACATTCCTCCATTTTTAAAAGTAAGTGACAACCGAAGGTTTTTATGCATATCTTTTCTTTCTTCCAGGCTGTACGATCCAAACATCAGCAAATGTATTCTGATGCTGATGTTTTCAAAAACCAGGTAGGTCTGCTTTCCGAACGTTCTGATCTCCAGTAATTTTTTTCCTTTTATTTCAGCAGTATCGGTAATGATATTGCCGCCGACTTCCAACACTTTTTCACCCTCAAATTTTTGCAGGTCTTCTTTCATTAATACGATGGTAGGTCCTTCAGGCATAGTATAATTTTCTTTATCATCCTCAAATATTATTCCTTTCCCTGAGGATTGTATTTTTTAATCTGGAAATGTAAAAAGTTGGAATAAAAAAGAGCGATGTATCGGTTAAAACTAAAATTTGAATTAATTTTGAAAAATGATGCATGTAAATCAGATTTTCACCAATCAGCGAACAGGAAATAACCCGCATACCAAAGCCTCACGTACAGATTTCCAGAGAGATTTTGACCGGATTATCTTTTCTTCTGCATTCCGGAGGCTGCAGAATAAAACCCAGGTTTTCCCGCTTCCCGGAAGCGTTTTTGTGCATAACCGGTTGACGCATTCTCTTGAAGTTTCTTCTGTAGGAAGAAGCCTGGGAAGCATTATTGGTGAGTTTATTGCTGAAAATTATCAAAGTGACCTCACAGAGGATTCCAAAACTTTCTATCTGCATAATTTAGGAAATGTCATTGCTGCGGCGTGCCTTTGCCACGATGTCGGAAATCCTGCATTCGGACATTCCGGTGAAGATGCCATTGCAAGCTATTTTGAAAAAAACGAAAACGAAATCAAATCTAAATTCTCGGAAAAAGAATGGGCCGATCTGATTAACTTTGAAGGAAATGCCAATGCGATCCGCGTTTTAGCCCATAAACAGCAGGGGAAAGATGACGGCGGATCCCAGCTTACCTTTGCCACATTGGCCAGTATCGCCAAATATCCGTGTGAAGCTATCGCGAAGCAAAAAGGAATTCTCCACAGAAAAAAATTCGGTTTTTTTCAGAATGAAAAAGAGGTGTTTCTCGAGATCGCAAATGCCACCGGAATGATTTCCGAAAGCAGTGATCCCCATATATTTAAAAGGCATCCTTTCGTCTGGCTGGTAGAAGCCGCAGATGATATCTGCTATAATATTATTGATATGGAAGACGCGCACCGGTTGGGAATCGTATCTACAGCCGACTGTGAAAATCTGTTTTTTGAGCTCGTACAATCAGAATCCAGTGATATTAAAAGGGTAAAAGACAAGCTTTCTGCCATTTCCAATGATAATGAAAGGATTTCCTATTTGCGGGCTAAAGTCATTAATGCTCTGATCAACAAGGCTCTAGAAATTTACCGGCAGAATTTTGAGAAAATACTGGCAGGAACTCTGGATAAGGCGCTCCTGGATATTTATAAATCTGAAAATAAAACGCTGCAGGACATCGAAAGTTTTTCCATCGAAAAAATTTATAATCACAGAGCCGTGGTAGAAATTGAAAATGCAGGCTATAATGTCATGTATGAATTGCTGGATCATTTTATTCCGTCTATTCTGAAACCCGGCAACAAAATACGTTCCTATGATAAAATGGCTCTGAAGCTGCTGCCGAAACAGTTTGTTTATGATAACGGAAGCGATTACCAGAAAGTGTTGGGCGTGATAGATTTTGTCTCAGGAATGACCGATAATTTTGCCACCGATCTCTACCGGAAAATAAAGGGAATTGATATCGGGATGACGATGTAAATTTTGCATTTTATTTTACGGGATCATTATAAATATGTATCTTATCCGCAATTAATAAAAACCATATGATTTATTTAGGTATTCTAGTCTTTTTCGGACTTATAACATTATTCGCCTCTTTTTTTACGGTAAAGCAGGAATCTGCGGCGGTTGTAGAACGATTGGGTAAATTTTTAAAAGTGAGCCACGCCGGTCTTCATTTGAAACTCCCGTTTCTGGATCAGATTTCCAAGCGCCTGAATCTCAGGATTCAACAGCTGGATGTGATTATCGATACCAAAACGCTGGACAACGTTTTTATTAAAATGAAAGTTTCCGTTCAGTATCAGGTGATCCGTGAAAATGTGAAAGACGCCTATTACCGTTTGGAAAATCCTGAAAATCAGATTACTTCTTATGTGTTTGATGTTGTACGTGCAGAAGTTCCTAAAACAAAATTGGATGATGTTTTCGTGAGAAAAGATGATATTGCTGTGGCTGTAAAAAGTGAACTTCAAGAAGCAATGCAAAGTTATGGTTATGATATTATTAAGGCTTTAGTAACTGATATTGATCCTGATGAGCAGGTGAAGCATGCGATGAACAGGATCAATGCCGCAGAACGGGAAAAAACTGCTGCAGAGTACGAATCTGAAGCTCAAAGAATAAGAATTGTTGCGGTTGCAAAAGCTGAGGCTGAATCTAAAAAGCTACAAGGACAGGGGATTGCCGATCAGAGAAGAGAGATTGCAAAAGGTCTTGAAGAATCTGTGAAAATGCTAAATGCTGCAGGAATCAATGCACAAGAAGCTTCGGCATTAATTGTAGTGACGCAGCATTATGATACTTTACATTCCATCGGAGCCAATAACAGAAGTAATTTGGTATTATTGCCTAATTCGCCACAAGCGGCAAGCTCTATGCTGAATGAACTGGTTGTTTCTATGGCTGCAACGCAGAAAATGGATGAAGCCAATAAAGCACAATTACCGGAACCCCCGAAAAATCATCAGCATTAAAATAAAAAAAACCTTTCAAGACTGAAAGGTTTTTTATTCTTCAATTTTAGGCTGATTGACTTTAAACTTCTGTTTGCCGATCAGTAATTCAAAAAACAGTTTGAAATCTGATCTTAGTGACCAGAGCGGATATTTAAATGTAGCCGGTTTGTTTCTTTCAATAAAAGCATGACTCAGCCACGCAAAGCCGTACCCAAGGATAGGAATATACCATAAGAATCGTTCTTTACCAGAATAAATCACATATCCGATTATGATAAAAACAAACAGAATCCCGAGAAAATGGAAAATACGCGTCCCTAATTTCCGGTGTTCATTGAGATAAAAAGCATAAAATTCCTTATAAGTTTGTATTTTTTCAGACATGGCAATTGTTTTAACACGTAAATCATACAATAATTTAGCCATTTAAAATAAGTGAATAAAAAAGAGCATGATCGTTATGATGATGCTCTTGTTATTGTATAGATATAAATTTTAACTTTTTCTCAGCTTGCTGTTTCTATAGCCGTAGCAGAAATAAATAACCAAACCTACCGCAAACCATAATCCGAAGTAAAACCAGTTTTCGTGGCTCATTCCGGTAAGCAAATATAAGCAGGAGCTTAAACCGATCAACGGAATTAAAGACAGATTTTTAATGAAAGTTAAAACACATAATCCTAAATTAATGATTATAAAAAAGAATATTGAAGCCCGGAATTCTCCTTCATCAGGATCTTTCCAATCCATTAAATTATTAAAAAAAGCGGGCTGGAAATAATAAAACACGACCAGTGAACCGATAAAAATGACAGGGAAAATAATCTTCCCGTTGATATACGGAAGGTGAAACCTGCCTTTGATCTTTTCTTTAGCCGGAAGCAGCAAAACACCAGCACAAACCAGCACAAAAGCGAAAATAGTTCCGATGCTGGTAAAATCAAGGATAAAACTTTTATCGGTAAATAAAATCGGGATTCCCACTACAATCCCGGTAACTACCGTTGCAAAAGATGGTGTTTTATATTTAGGATGCACTTTCTGGAATTTCTGAGGCATCAATCCATCGCGGCTCATCGCGTACCAGATTCTGGGCTGTCCCATCTGGAAAACCAGCAAAACGGTGGTAATTGCCACAATCGCCACAAACGAAACAATAAGCTCCATCCAGGCTACATTGGCATTTCCTTTTTCAAATATGAAAGAAAGCGGATCACCTACACCGTCAAATTTTCTGTAATCAACCATTCCTGTTAATACTAATGTCAATGCAATATAAATCACGGTACAAAGTACAAGGGAAATGATCATTCCTTTCGGTAAGGTCTTTTGAGGGTCTTTGGTTTCTTCGGAAAGTACGCTTAATGCATCAAAACCGATGTATGCAAAAAACACCCCGGAAACTGCACTCATTACCCCGGCAAATCCGTTAGGCATAAATGAAGTAACTCCGGTTTCAGGATTCAGCGGTGTCCAGTTATCGGTATTAATGTATGCAAAACCCACTAAAATGACAAGAACAATGGCGGCTAATTTTAGAATAACCAATGCATTATTAAAGTTTTTACTTTCTTTTAAACCTACGTAACAAAGCCATGTGATTAATCCGTTAATCACCAAGGCGGGAATATCCACAATAAATTTCAGATTTCCCATCAATGGGGCCGATTTCCAGGCGTTGATTAGCTCTTTATTTTCAGAACCGCTCATGAAGGCTTTTTTGGCTTCGGTATAGCTGCAGGTGAGGAAATCAGGAATATGCATTCCCAGACGTTCAAGAAAGCTGGTAAAATAATCTGACCATGAAAATGCCACATAAATGTTACCGAAAGAATATTCCATAATCAGCGCCCATCCAATAACCCATGCAATCAGTTCTCCGAAACTAGCGTACGCGTAGGTATATGCAGAGCCGGCGGTAGGTATTCTGCTGGCAAATTCTGCGTAGCATAATGCCGTAAAACCGCAGGCAAAACCACAGATTAAATATAATAAAATAACACCGGGACCCCCTCGGAAAACCGCCTCTCCCAAACTGCTGAAACTTCCTGCTCCGATAATAGCGGCAATACCAAAAAATACGATATCCCAAACCCCTAAAACCCTTAAAAGATGAGTAGATGTATCTGTTTCTGAATAGTTTTTCCTTCTGAAAAGTTGGTTCATTCGATGTTTTATTTGGATTGAAAAAAACAAATGTAATTATTTCTGAGAAATAATTAAGATTTTCTTAATATTTCTTCTCGTAAAAGTTAATAAGTAATAAAAAGTAATCCCCATTTTAACAATGTGTTAAAACGCTTGTATATGCAATATCTTTTCAATATTTTCGTTGATAATTTGTGGATAACTATTATCTTAAATGTAAAGCTTTTTGCTCTTATAGAAAGCTTGTAATTTTAAAATTTGATCATTAATGAAATCAAAAAAAATACTCTTAGCGGCTGCTGTTTTCTATTTCGGCATCTCCGAAGCACAACAGTCACAGTACTTTACCCAAAAAGAAAATTACAGATTTACGTTAGCTGAAAATCTTTATCAAACCAAGATATACAATGCTTCTCAATACGAGTACGCAAGGCAATATTTTTACAATCAGAATCTGTCGCAGTCAAAAAAAGAAGCCGCACAGTTTTTTGATAACGTCATAGGGGTTATTTTACAGAAAAACCATGCAGAAGAAGGTCTTACGGCTTTTATTAAAGAATATCCGAACTCTGCGTATTTTGCTCAGGCAAATCTTCCGTTGGCGGATTATTATTTAGCCAAAAAAGATTTCAATAAAGCGCTGGAAACCTTAAAAAATGTCAATCAGTACCAATTGACGAGAGAAGAAAACACACAGTACATTCTGAAACTGGGGTATGCTAAATTCATGACCGGAGATTCTAAAGGGGCGATTGATGCTTTGGAAGAAGCTTATAAAACGGTAGATGAATCCGAAAAAGGGGATGTCGCATATATGTTGGGACATTTATATTATGCCAATAAGCAGAATGACAAGGCTTTCCAGTATTTTGATTCGGTAAAAGACCAGCCAAAATTTTCAAAACTGGTGCGTCCTTATTATGTTCAGATGTATTATAATGACAAAGATTATGACAAAGCCATTTCCGAAGGCACTGCATTGCTGAATGAAGATGTTTCTGATGCTTACAAAGCAGAAGTGCATAAAATCATCGGGGAAAGTTATTTCATGAAAAATGATTACGAATCGGCATATCCACATTTAAAAGAATATCTGGCTGTACAGCAAAACCCTTCAGAAAATGATCTGTATGAAATGGGATTTGTGGCGGCACAGCTTAAAAAATACGACGAAGCAGTTTCCTATTACAACCAGTTGTTAAACAGCAATTCGGCATTGGCTCAGAATGCGTATTATCAGCTTGGAAATGCTTATTTGGCGGTTAATAAAAAGCAGGAAGCACTTTCAGCGTTCCGGTCTTCGTATCAGATGGATTACGATCAGAATGTAAAACAGCTCGCTCACGAACAATATGCAAAATTAGGCTACGATATCGGAAACCCGTTTGAAAGCCCTACAACGGTAATTCAGAACTATATTACAGCAAATCCGAACGGTGCTAAAACAGCAGAAATGAGATCGCTCCTGGTAAAATCGTATCTTTATTCAGGAAATTTTAAAGAAACGCTGAACGCAATCGATAAATTACCCAATTCAACCCCGGAAACGGATAAAGTAGACCAGGAAGTTTCGTATCTATTGGGAACGGAAGAATTTAACAAGGGGAATTTTGATGAAGCGGAAAAATATTTTTTACGAAGCTTAGAATTTAATATCAATAAAGAATTTAACAGCAGAGCACTGTATTGGCTAGGCCAGGTGTATTATCAGAAAGGAAATTACCCTTCGGCGATCGTACGCTACGAAAAACTGCTGAATGAAACGTTCCCTGAGAAACAACAGCTGCCGTACGATTTGGGATATGCGTATTTTAAATCTAAAAAGTTTGATCAGGCACAGACGTATTTCAAACAATATCTTACCAATCCGAAAACAGAATTTAAAAATGATGCAGAACTTCGTTTAGCAGATATTTATTATGCAAATAATGAGCTGAACGAAGCGATTGAAATCTATGATAAAAATGAAGAATCAACTGATTATACTTTGTATCAAAAGGCTTTGGCTTTAGGTTTTAAAGGTGATCAGGTGGCAAAAATCAATAATTTAAAATCACTGATTTCAAAATATCCCGCATCAGAATATATTGATGATGCGCAATACGAAATCGGATCAGCGTATGCTGCCGAAGATGATTTTGCCAACTCCAATGATTTTTTTGGAAAAGTAATCCGATCTTCTTCAGATAAAGATTTAGTGGCGAATGCGTCCATCTTCAGAGCGCAGAATTATATTGATCAGAATCAGGGTGATAAAGCTTTAGCTGAATTAAAATCTCTTGGCGAGCAATACAAAAATACAGCGTATGCCGAGAAAATTGTTCAGGCTGCAAAACCTCTTTTCACGAAAAACGGTGATGTTTCAGGATATGCGGAGTTTGCCCGAAGCATCGGCGTAAATATTGACGCATCGGAAATCGATGAGATCAATTTATCTACCGGGAAACAGTATTTTGCGAAGAAGGATTACAGAAATGCCATTTCTTATTATGAAAAGTACTTAATGCAAAACCCGACAGGCGAAAGTCTGTACCAGGCGAAATATGAATTGGGGGAAAGCTATTATCAAACCAATAATGCAACGAAAGCACTGCTGGTTTTACAGGAAGTTGCCGATGTTCAGAACGATTATCAGGATGATGCACAAACCCGTCTCGTTCAGATCTACCTGGCGCAGGATAATACTGCCGAAGCTAAAAAATATTTGGAAAGCATCAGAAATTCTTCAGACGTAAACATCCGGAATTACGCCAATGTAGAGCTGATGAAAATATACGCAGCAGAAAATAATTTTTCTGAGGCTGAGAAATTAGCAGATGCTGTGATTTCAAATACTAAAAACTCGGCTGCAGTTATTGAAACGGCAAAAGTGATAAAGGCAAGAAGCTTAATGAATTCCGGGAAAGATAAAGATGCCCAAACTGCGTATGCTGCCCTTGAAAAATCTTCGAACACCGAAGTGGCGGCTGAAGCTTTGTATGCAAAAGCATTCTATCAGAACAAAGGGAAAGCCTTTAAATCTTCCAACGAAACCATATTCAAATTAGCCAATAATTATGCTTCTGAAGATTACTGGGGCGCAAAAGCGCTCGTTCTGATGGCGAAAAATTACATTGGTTTAAAAGATAATTATCAGGCAAGTTATACCTGCGACCAGATCATTGCCAATTATGCAGATTTCCCTGAAATCGTGGCAGAAGCAAAAGAGGTTAAAAAACAGATTAAAAAATAAAAATGTACTCATGTATAATGTAAAGTAGTAATGATTTTCAAGTACATCAATCTATTTTACATTAATACTTAAATACAAAGAATAATGAGCAAAAAAATCCAACTATTATCCATATTATTTTTAGGAATCTCTTCTGTGGCATTTTCTCAGATTAAAGAAGAAAAACTGATTCTTAATAAAAAAAGAGAACCGGAAGTAAAGAAAATAGAGAAGAAAAAAACTTCTGTGGAAGTCATTAAAAACTACCCGCCGGAAGAAAAATCTCAAAATCCTGTACAGTACGATATTACAGACGTTCCTGCCGTTTCAGATTTTAAAACGTCTACCATTCAGAGTGAAGATGTTGCCCCAAAACTGACGGCTGCTGTTCAAAACAATTATGTACAGTTCGGAATGGGGAATTACGGAAAAATTTTAGGAGACCTGAATATTTCAAAAACGCTTCAGAATAAAATTGAAGTGGGTGCAGATGCACATATGATTTCTACACAGGGCCTGAAAAAAGAATATGCTTGGGATTCTAAACAAAGTGCTACCACTTTGGGCGCTTTTCTAAATTCTTACGGAGATAAAGGGAAATTTAATTTAAATGCTGAATATGGCTTAAACAGCTATAATTATTATGGTATTTATGCCTTGGAACTGGGAGATGTTGATCTCGATCAAAGGGTAAATCAATTTAAAGTCAATGGCTATTATGATTTTTATTCTAATGAAATCTTAAACGATGTAAGGGTGAAATCTTCCTTTTTAAAAGATCATTTTGATGCGCAGGAAAATCAGGGCTCTATATTGGCGAATTTTTCAAAACACGCTGTAGAACTATCAAAAAGCGGTATTGTAATGAATGCAGATTTGGGAGTGGATCTAGAAACGGTACAAACCGATTTTATGATCAGAGATCAGAATTCTGCCAGCTTTTTTAACACCAATCTGGCTCCGAAGCTTACGTTTGCGAAAGGGGAGTCTTATTTGATGGTGGGTTCTTCGTTTACTTTTCTGAATGCTAAAAATTCTAATTTGGTCATGGCAGAACAGATGAAAAGCAATACAACGTATTGGTTTCCAAAAGCTGAGTTTCAGGTAGCTGCCGCAAAAGAATTTAAATTTTATGGTGGAGTAGACGGTGGTTTAAAACTGAATACATACAGTGATCTGCTGCAGGAAAACCCGTTTTTGGTTTCTGATCAGATGCTGAAACCCACAGAAACCAAATATCATTTTTATATAGGATTGAGAGGGGATATTGATGAAACTTTCAAATATGATGTTTCCGCAGGATACGGAAAAATGAAAGATATTATGTTCTTTAAAGCCAATGATCTTTTTGACAACAATTTTACATTGAACCGTTCTGCTTATAATTTTGCCAATACTTTTTCTGCCGTTTATGATGACGGAAATGTGAGTGATATCAAAGGAAGTCTGCAGTATTTTCCGTTGGAAAATTTAGTTTTGGACGGCGAAATCAATTTTATGAGATATGATCTTGAAAATTATAACCATATTTATAATGTTCCTTTGCTCACCGGAAGCATTGGTGCAAAATATACCATGCTGGAGAAAAAACTGTCATTAGGCTTTAAAGGAATCTTCGCAAGTGACAGAACCACAAATTCTTATACGATTGAAGGTGTGGCTAATCCTACCATGATGTACCAGTCTACGGAAGACACCGATGATAAAGTTGGAGGGTATGCAGATTTAAACTTGTCTGCAGAGTATAAAGTTCACAAAAATTTCAGTATTTTCGCACTCGGAAATAATCTTCTGAGCTCAAAATATCAAACCTACAAAGGCTATAAAGTTCTTGGCGCGCAGATTTTGGGTGGTGTGAAGATTACTTTTTAAAAAATGAGTAGTAAGTAAATTTAAAATTACGCATTACTTATAAAAAAATGGCTTCGTAGTTCAACTGGATAGAATAACGGATTTCGGCTCCGTCGGTTGGGGGTTCGAATCCCTCCGAGGTCACTGTAAGGGAAAATCACTGATAAAAGTGGTTTTCCTTTTTTTATGAAATACGGTTAATTGACAAGATAAAAACTGTGCGATTAATGGAAGCATTCGAAAAGCTGTTTCTTGAAATCTAGTTTTTAAGCAAAAACTGAACACACTGGGGTTTTCTTAATATATCAACTGTTCAATATTTCCCAATTTTAGATAAGATATAATAATTCCAATATAATTTTTGTTTCATGGTCACCAATATAAAGGAGTGCTGGAATCAAAAATTTAATACTTAATTAATGCTGAGGTGATCTATATAAAAAGAGAATCTGATAGTTTCGCAGGCAATTACAAACTATTAAAAAACATTAATTAATCATGATTCAAAGACAACAATTTCTTGGGTGGATGTTTATGCTCACTGTAACAGCCATTGGATGCCAGAATAATGACATTGCTTCAACTTCAATGGACGAAGAGCTTTCGTCAAAACCTAACGTTAATAAAGCGGCTACGGACGTAAGTGTCAATGCTTATGTGGATACAAGCACCTACATCAATTCCGGCTTTAATTTTTTAAACCCTACTCAGATCGATAAAAACCGGCAGGCTATAGGCGGAAATGCCTACACCGAGGTTTACGGATTCAATATTCCGGAAGAAAACAGAGTACGAGGGATCCGTTGGAATACCGATGATGAAACGACATCGATCTGGAGACCTCAAGGGATTGCAGGATTTACCAGAAACGGCATTCGTTATCTTTTAGTAAGCTGGTATGCGAAAGATGATGCTGAATATAAAGGTTCCCGTATTACTTTGATTGACATCAGTCCGAGCTCAAGTACTTATCTTACCTATCGTCACATCCTGCTGGTGCAGCCTGATATTCCTGCGAATACTACAACCTATTCACAATATGGCTCTTATGCCCCATTAAACGTACATGCCGGTGGAATTGCTTATTTTAAAGGTAAAATATATCTCAGCAGCACAAACTTGGGTGTTCGGGTATTTGATTTGGATAAAATGATTGAAGTAAGTACGGGTGATACTACCAATGATAAATGTGGTAAAGATGCCAATGGTAATTTATATGCTTTCAATTATCGGTACATATTACCTCAAATAGGGTATCAGAAAATTAATAATGCCAATCCTTTTTCTACTATTCAGGTTAATAGTGAAGGAACTCAGTTCTGGACCGGACAATATTATCCGGGCAGTGCCGATGCTTCCATTGTCCCACAGGTTTTTGGTTTTCCTGTCGACACGAATGGGACACTTCAAAATACAGGAATTGTCGCGGTAACGCCAAAAAATAGTCTTTTTACAGATAATCATGCTCACGGAATACAGGGAATATTCAGAAAAGGGAACAGAACCTGGCTTTCATGTACCGGATCTCCAAGCAATTCTTATGGCTCAAATGCAAGATTAGCCCGTTATACCGATGGAGCCGATGATACTGTACGTTATCGATGGCCGTATGGAGCCGAATCCCTGTACTATGAATCTCAATATGGTTATCTGTGGAGCTTGACGGAATTTGAACCTAATGCAGGAGCACAGAATGGAAGCCAGGTCAATCGCTGTATTTTTGCAGTTGATTTTTCTAAATATGAATAGTATACATTTTAGAGATCATAATATAAAAAGGCTGTCTTAAAAGAGAGCCTTTTTATTTATGACAAAGAATTTCAATGATCAGGAAGGAAAATTCCCAATCTTTTTGCAGTAGCATATTTGCATTTTATTAATAAAATACTGTGAAATTTATTCAATAAAATATTGACTATTGAAAATTACTATATGGAACATTCTTTTAAATCGGAAAAAAAATATTAATTTGGAAAAAATAAAGCCACGTCAGTTTGTATCTTTGTTTAATTACAATTAAATTTAGGTGAATTACCTTTGTATCCTATGAAAATTTCTAAAAAAATCAATGCGGTCAGAAGGTCTGTCATGCAAAATCTTACTAAAAATATTGGGAAATCACATTCGACAATAGGTAATAAAGAAGATTTGGTCATCAGAAAAGTATTAATTACTAGACCAAACCACCGGTTGGGAAATCTTTTGCTCATTACGCCTTTGGTTAATGAAATTCACCGTCTTTTTCCAGATAGTAAGGTTGATCTTTTTGTAAAAGGTGGAGCGTCACCTACGATTTTTAAAAACTTTAAAAATGTTGACAGAATTATACAGCTTCCTAAAAAACCTTTCAGTAATTTATTTCAATATCTGAGAGGCTGGGCTTTATTGAAGACGAGAAAATATGATCTCGTTATCAACTCAACTTCAGGGTCTTCATCAGGCAAATTATCTACATCATTCGCACGTTCCGGGTACAAGGTTTTCAGTGATTTTGACGAAGAATTAAATGCAAAATATTCTGATTACAGGCACATGTCCAAAAATACGATCTACAACCTCCGGGATTATTTATCAAAACTGGGGTTTGACGATATTACAGCAGGCATTTCTGATTTAGATCTTAAACTGGATCCCAGTGAAATTGGGGCAGGTAAAGAAAAATTAAACAATCTGGTTCAGAATGACAGAGATACGATCTGTCTTTATACCAACGCAACAGGAGAAAAGTGCTATTCTGAAGATTGGTGGCAAAAATTTTATGAGCAATTAAAAATAAATTTTCCGGATTACAATATTATTGAGCTGTTACCGGTAGAAAACACCTCAAAGCTCAATTTTAAGATTCCTCATTTTTACAGTAAAGATATTCGTGAAATGGGCGGTTTTCTTAAAAATGTAAGCCTTTTCATTGCTGCAGATAATGGCGTTATGCATTTGGCAAGCGCTTCTGGGGCTCCTACCATTGGTCTGTTTTCTGTGAGTGATCAGGATATGTATGCGCCTTATAATGGCGAGAGTTTTTCGGTAAATACCAATCATACCGATCAGGATCATATGATGCAGTTGATTCATGGGATTTTAGATAAAAGATAATTCACAAGTTAAATAGATTAAAATGAAGGTGTTTGTCGCAAAAGAATTTTCTCAGTATCATGAAGAAATCATTCAGACTTTAAAACAATTTAAAAATAGCGGGACTTTAATAGGCGATGGTCACAGAAATATCATCAAGTTCTTCAAAATTAATGACAGGATCGTTAATTTTAAGTCATTCAAGCAGCATAATATAATCAACAGACACGTTTATAAATTTTACCGGAAATCTAAGGCGAGAAGGTCTTTTGAATATGCCCAGCTTCTTCTGGACAAGAATTTTTATACGCCTGCTCCGATTGCGTACGTTGAAAATCATGATTTTATAGGCTTAACATCGAGTTATTACATCAGTGAGCAGCTCGAAGATTCTCTTACGCTCAATGAAATAATCCATAATCCAGATTTTCCTGAAAGAACAGAAATTATTAAGGGATATGCTGCGTTAATCTATAATTTACATGAAAATGGGATTTATTTCATCGATAATGCTGCAGGAAATTTTCTGATCAGAAAAGAAAACGGGATCTATCGGTTTTATATTGTTGATTTAAACAGGATGAGTTTTTATGATCATATTGATATCGATAAAAGGCTCAAAAATTTCGCAAGATTCACACAGAATAAAGAAATCATGAGTAGTATTAGTGAAGAATATGCCGCACTGTCAGGATTGTCACCAGAATACTGTCTAAAGAAAATAAGTGATGCATCAAATAAAATGCTTCTTAAAAGAAAGGTGAAAAAAGTTTTAAAATTTTATAAATACTTCATCAAAATTTAAATTTATCCAACAATTCATATTTCAAATAAATACATTGAATACAGGCATTAAAGTATATAAATTTCAGAAATTAAAAATAAAACGATCATTACATGAAGTCAATTCTTGAATACTTGAATAAGATTGATACCGAATTATTTCTTGCAATTAACGGAAAACACAATGCTTTCTTTGATTTGATCATGTATTGGGCGAGTGATAAATTATTTTGGATTCCGTTTTATGCCCTATTGCTGATCCTATTAATCAGAATATATAAGAGATTTACCATTTTTATTCTGGTTGCAATTACAGTTACTATTACTTTGTGTGACCAGACCGCTTCCGGAATTTTGAAAAATCTGGTGAAGCGGTATCGGCCTTCTCACGAACCGGATTTAGCTCCACTGATTCATTTAAGCAAAGCAGGTGCAGGTGGAGATTATGGTTTTGTCTCTTCTCACAGTGCCAATGCATTTGGGCTTTTAACATTTCTTTTCTTCTTACTGCCTGCAAAGTATAATGGGCTGAAAATCGTTTTGCTTTTCTGGGCTTTACTGGTATCTTACAGCAGGATCTACAATGGTGTGCATTATCCGTTTGATATTATCGGCGGTGCTTTAGTGGGTATTATATATGGCAGTCTTATCTGGATTATATTTAAGGCAATATTTAAAAATAAAACATTCAAAACTGAGTAGAGCTTTTCAGTAATTCGCTTTGATTAATTGTATTGAGTGAAATTAAGGTATTATACGTTCGGTTCCGTATGGTACAAAACCAGGTATTCCCATGCATTCAGACTTAAAATGGTAGTGTCAGAAACAATCTGCTGCTTTGAAGTAAATACATTGGTGTAGATTCCCGTATCGAATGAGGTATCTAACTGTACAATAATCGATTCTTTACTGAAATTTACTACGGTGATCACTTTATCTCCTTTCATTTCCCTTACAAACGAAATGACCTGATCCATTTTATCATTCATGATCCTTACCATTTCGCCGCCGTAGCTTCCGTTCCAGAGTGCCTGGTTTTGATGTTTCAGATTAAAAAGCGTGGTGTAGAGTTCTTCATTTTCATGGAACTTCCAGTCGATGGGGTCTTTTTCAAAAAACTGGAGCGAACGGTCAAGTCCTGCTTCCTGGCCGCTGTAGACGAGCGGTATCCCATCCATCATAACGGTGAAAACGGTAGCGGCTTTCAAAGCATCACCAAAATTACTTTGCGGAGTGCCTTCCCAGGAATTTTTATCGTGATTGTCGATAAAATTCATACGAATGCCTTCTTTCGGAAAGATAGATACATGTTCTGCAATATAAGCTTCGCTCAGGTTTTTTACGCTGGTGTTATTTGTAGCAATCAGATGAAGAATATTCCATAGCGTCCAGTTATACGTAGCATCAAAAGCTTTACGGTGAAGCTCCTTATCTTCCGCCTCGGCCAACATGAAAACCGGTTTGAGGGTGGCCAGTTCAGCTCTTACATTTTCCCAGAAATCAATCGGCACAAAGCTCGCGATATCACAGCGGTACCCGTCAATATCAAATTCCTTTACCCAAAATTTCATGGCTTCGGTCATGTATTTCCGCAGTTCCGGATGCCGGTAATTCAATTCAATAATATCATCATAATCTCTCCACCGGGTCGATTGAAACGTGTCTTTTCTTGATTTCATATACCATTCCGGATGTTGGGTTACCATATCATTGTCCCAGCTGGTGTGATTGGCCACCCAGTCGAGAATCACGTACATTCCTTCCTGATGGATGGCCTCAACGAGACTTCTGAAATCTTCTTCGGTCCCAAATTCCGGGTTAATGCTCCAGTAATCTTTTACAGAATAATAACTTCCCAATGTCCCTTTGCGGTGCAGGATTCCGATGGGCTGTACCGGCATGAGCCAGATAATATCAATTCCCATTTTTTTGAGCCTTGGAAGCTGTTTTTTCACTGCCTGGAAAGAGCCTTCTTCGGAAAACTGACGAACGTTCAGTTCATAAAGTGTAGCGTTTTTTACCCAGTCGGGATTTGTGATTTCTACGTATTTCTTTGGAAGATATTGACTTTCAGCTTTTTGTTTCATAGGTTTTGTTAAATGTATTCGGTACCGTATATTGAGAGATAGTAAGAAATAAATGTACCATTAATTTAAATTATATTGTTTTTTAAGTTTTTTCTTACGCTTGGTCATTAAGGTTTAATTTTTGTAGAAACAAAAAACACACATCAACGCATTATTAATATTAATATAATAATATGATTCCGAAAAAAATACATTACTGCTGGTTTGGAAGGCAGCCGAAAAATGAATTGGCACAACACTGCATTGCTTCCTGGAAAAGAATTCATCCTGATTTTGAAATCATCGAATGGAACGAAGATAATGCTCCGCTGGAGGATAATAATTATGTAAAAGAAGCCTTCGAACAGAAAAAGTGGGCATTCGTTTCCGATTATGTTCGGTCAAAAGTGATGTTGGAGCACGGCGGAATTTATATGGACACCGACATGGAACTTAAAATGCCTCTCGATGAATTTCTTGATGAAAAAGCGGTGTGCGGATTTGAAGTGAAAGGCGTCCCTTATTCTGCATTCTGGATGGCAGAACCGCATCATCAACTGTCGAAGGATTTTGTATCCTATTACGAGCAGCAGCCGGGTTTCGTAGAACGCATCAATACCGATATTTTTTCTGAAATGCTTGAAAAAGAATATGGTGCAGACCGGTATAGTGACACCATTCAGAAATTGAAGCATGAGGTAACGCTGTATCCTTCTGTTTACTTTTCTCAGGATTTGCCGAAAAATTATGTCAGCCACCATTTTACCGGATCCTGGTTTGGCGGTGATGAGGAGAATACGCACAAAAAGATGGTGAATATTTATGGGCTTTTAGAGCGCCTCGTAAACGCACCCGACGCGGCAAAAGCAGTTGAAAGTATCATTAATAAGCACAAAATCATTGATGTGAATCAGATTCTGGATCTGATTTCTAAAGAAAGCATCAGTCGGTATATGAAAAATGCTGAATAGCACAACAAGAACTTAAAAAAGCTGAATTGAAATATCAATTCAGCTTTTTTTTTACAGTCGGTAAGAGGCTCCTAAAAAGTAGTGTTTTTCTGCAGTATGCTGTAATCCGTAATTTAATCCTGCATCAATTTTGAAATCTTTGGCAACTTCCACCTGAACGGCGGCATTGATAAAATTAGAGAATTGATGGGCTTTAAAATCATAGGTATAATAGGTTTCCGCGATTCCGTCAACACTTTTCAATAGGGGATGACTGATGGTCAGTGTCTGCAGGAATTCCGTATGCATGGCTTGCCCGTCTTTGTCTTTCAGCCGGTCTGCTTCCACCTGAAATCCCAGCTTCCATTCTCCCGGCAGTTTATAGTACATGGGAACAATGAGGCCTCCTTCAAAACGGCTTTCGTCATCATACTGAGAAGTCGGGAATTTGACATAAGGAATGACTGCCAATGCAAAATTTCCCTTATCATTTCCCAGTATATTCTGTTTAATTCGCAGGGTGATATCCCCAAATCCTTCAGAAGTCGTTTTCGTTCCGGTATCCAGTTCTTTTTCCTCCTGTCTTCCGTACGTCTGGAAACCGATCTGTATAGAAGTGCTGTGGGCGATCCCGATTTTAAGGTTGCCCTGATTGATCAATAGCGTATTGTTTTGCTGTGTTTCGGTAGTTTCCCGCACCAATCTTACCAGATCGGTTTCATACTGAAAATGTCCTGCATCTACGGTTATCGGAGATTCGGTGACATCGGGACGGTCGGTTTCCATTTCCTTCATGTCCTCTTTGGGAACCGGGTGGAATAATGAATAGTGTTTTGGCTGTATTTCCTGCGCGCTGTATCGGGAAGACAGCAGGAGGGTGCAGATGATCATTGCGGTATGGGTAAAGTTCCTGTTCATAGTTTCGTTGATGATGAGTTTATTAATAGTGCTGTTTAAAGATATATATAAGTGGAAGATTCTCAAGAATTATGCCTTTTCCGATGGCTTTGGAATACATGACGTTACTTTTATCTTACTTTAATTTTTAAAAGCAAAAAATAAATTAAATTATCACACAGTTTTGATGTATATAAATATTACAATGCGTACATTTAATATCTAGTATAATTATTCTAAATAAAAAGAGCCTATGAAATAAAACTTTTAAAAAGACTTCAACTCCAATGCATTAAGATTTACAGCTATAGAGAGCTGGAGAATTGATGACATTCATTGAGGTGATCATTATAAAAACTAAACTAAACCACCATGAATCACGAACTATTAATACATTTCCTCAGACAGTATGGGGAAATATCAGACGTTGAGAAAAAAATCATCGAACACTATTTCATTCCGTTAAAAGCTAAGAAAAAGGAAGTGCTGATTGAAAAAAATGCTCCTTGTAATAAACTCTTTTTTGTAAACAGCGGGTTTTTACGTGCTTTCTATATCAATGAAAAAGGAAAAGAAATCACCCGTATGATAGCCTGGGAAAATAGATTCTTAACCAATCTGGGAAGCTTCAAAAACTTTACAGAAAATAATGAAACTATAGACTGTATTAAAGATGCAGAGCTCCTATATATTAAAAGAGAAGATTTTGATACCGTAATTCATTCATCACTCAATCTTAAAAGCATATACGCCGATCTTTTGGAAGAATACAATACCGCATCCATCAAGCGGTTTGAAGTATTGAGTACTTATACAATAGAACAGAAATTAGCCCATCTGAAACAAGATTTCCCCAATTTACTCAAAGCATTGAACGACGGCTTACTGGCATCGTTTTTAGGTATGAACCGGGAAACATATGTCAGGAATAAAAATGCCCTGTGATTTTTAAAATCATTTAATTTTAAGGTTTATGTAAAATGTGACATAAATCACATATATTTAATAATTCTTTATATAATTTAGCATAAAACTAATAACCATGAAACAAATTATAATATTTGTTATCACATTCATTTTTGTATATACGAATGCACAAACACGTGCAACCCGATTTTTTTATGATTTAACTTATAAAACAGACAGCCTTAAAAATATTAAAATTCTGACGGTTCTGGATGTGACAGACCAAAAATCAATCTATAGAGATTATCTGGTCGTTTCGCAGGATTCAATTATTCAGCAGCAGATCGATCAATCAAGAAAATCCGGGATCAGAGTAGATATGAATCAGATCATACAACTTCCTAAGTTTACCTATAAGGTGATAAAACCATATCCTATTAAAGAAATCATATTTTCTAATAAAATCCTGCAAGATGAAATCAATTATCATGAAATGCCCAAGCTGGATTGGAAAATAAAAGCGGAAAAGAAAAAAATCGACAGTTATGAAACCCAGAAAGCAACGGTTTTGTATGGCGGCAGAGAATGGACGGCATGGTTTGCTCCGGAAATTCCTTTTCAGGACGGGCCTTATAAATTCAATGGGTTACCCGGTTTGATTGTGCAGATTGCAGATAAAGAAAACCTATATTCTTGGAAGCTGAGTGGGGTTAAGAAAATCACAAACTTCAACGAATACAGCTTTCTGGACAGTAAGCCCAAAAGCAATGATCTGTCTAATGTTTCGGTAAGTAAAGAAAAATTTATTAAGGTGTATGATGATTATAAGGCAAATCCTTTGGGAAGCTTGAAGGGGAAATTATCAAAAGAGCAGCTTGAAAATAAAATGCCTGATGGTAGAACTGTTGCAGAAGCTTTTAAAGGGGAAGAATATAAAATAATTAAATTATTAAACGATAAAGTGAATAATATCGAACTAAAACCATAATCTGTATCGCTTTGTGTGGATTAAAAACTGTTCAAGGAATTTTTAACTAATAACTATGACAATCATGAAAAACAGAACAAAATCAATCTTTGCTATGTCTGCTGTATTGATGTTATCAATCTCTTTATTCTCATTTTCAAACGCCAGAAATACTTCTGATGCTAAAAATGTAGAGGTTATTGAAAACAGCGAATTTACAGATTTGACAGCAGGTACGTCTGTAGATGGTAGCTTTATCTTAGCTTGGAGTTCTGATATCTCAGGAATTCTTGCTTGGGATAGCGGCCCTTCAACACCGGCTCCAACGAATCCTAAACCAAAACCGGTTACTAAGTAATTAGTTTTAAGGTACTCAATCAGAGGCTGTCTCAATCATTACAGCCTCTTTTTTTATTTTAAAAATTGAAAAGACAGCAGATTCACCTCATGTTGTCTTTATCAAAATAACCAGAAACTATCTTCAGATCATTTTTAATATGAAATATATGCACGTGAAAAGAATTCAAAACCTGCTGATCCTGTTATTTTTTATTCATATCGCTATTTCAGTTTTTATCAATATCAATTCGTTTACGTATTTAAAGCTTAATCACAGAGATAAGAATCTCAACAGCATGGGGAAATTTTATATTGACCGGCTGCAGAAAATAAATCCACCGTATCCTGTAAAAGTTTATGCCAATTATTCCGGAACCATCAGAGGCTATGCCTATTATTCACCCAATATCAGAAATATCAAGCATGTGTATGAATTTTATAACGGCACCCAAAAAATAAACGGATTAATGAAAACCTATGAATCTGATCTCAAATTCAACACCATGCTGATAAACCTTACCGATATTATCAGCAACAAAAGCATCAGAGAAGAAATTGCAAAATCACTTTATAACAATGTGACGTATGATACGGATATTAAAGAATTAAACATTAAGCTGAAGGTTAAAAAATTTACCTCTTTAAAAGAATATCAGTCTGTAGGGAGAAGAGATACGGTAAAAGTTTTTGAAGCATATAAAATTGTAAGTCATGAATAAGCTGAGATCATTCATATTCGGATATGAAGTGCAAAAAAACCATGCGGTTCTTTTCAGCAACCTGATTTTGCTCGTCGCCCTCATTAATATTTTGTCGCTGTTACCGGATGTTTTCACCATTTTTTCTAAAAGCGGAATCATAAGCCCAAAAATCAACGCTTTATTTGTAGACAACAGGTTCCTTACCATTACCAATCTTACCAACGGTATCGAAAAGCTGGGTCTCAGTTACAACAATGCATTTATGATCATCATTCTGGTGTATATTGTTTCTATTTTTTTAAGCCTCTTACATTACTTCCGGGTGGTTTTCGCAATCATGATCATCCTACTTCACACCATATTGCTCAACTCATCATATCTGTTTTCTTACGGAGCAGATTTTATGTTGGGTTTTCTTTTATACTGCAATTTATTTTTCTCCATAGCTTCCAGTGAAAGCAAAGCGAGCGGCAGCATCTTTTCATTTACATTGAGACTGATGCAGATGCAGCTGTGCATCATTTATTTTTTCGGAGGTTTCGGTAAATACATCGGTTTCGATTGGTACAACGGAAATGCCATGTGGATGGCTTTTAACCATTATATGAATGAAGATCTGCTGAATTTTTTAGCCGATAAAATTCCGGCGACGGGATTTGTGATCCTCTCCATCGGAATTATGTTTTTGGAAATTTCCTATCCTTTTTTAATCTTTAATCAAAGAATCAGAAAACTGATCATGATTTTGATATTATCTTTACACATCGGGATTGGGGTGATGATTGGCCTGTATACCTTTGCGGTTGCCATGATTGTTTTCAATCTGATTGCTTTTTATCCGGATCAGCTGGCTCGAATGCTGAATTTTCAAAAAAAATTAAAACGTTATGGTATTAGAAATTAATAATGTAAGCTATCAGAAAAATAAAAAAGAAATCCTGAGTCATATTAATTTTTCTGTCGATAAAGGAATTTATGCGGTATTAGGATCCAATGGTGCAGGAAAAAGTACTTTATTAAAAGTTATCTCTACTTTACTGGCTCCTACAGAAGGTGCTGTGACTTTTCATCAGAAACCGGTTAAAAATAATAAGCAGTATTTGGCTGCAATGAGTTATATGCCCCAAAATGTCGGGTTAATAAAAGAGTTTGATATTGTAGATAACCTTCATTATTTCGGTTTGCTGAAAGGATGCAAAGACAGCGAACTAAAAATCAAAATTTCTGAAATTATTACTGATTTTGATCTTGATGCCGTTAAAAATATGACGGCATATAATCTTTCAGGCGGGGTGATCCAGAGAATCGGGATTGCTTTATCGCTGCTCAATGCTCCTGCCGTATTGCTTTTAGACGAACCTTTTAATAGCCTGGACAGTTCCGAAAGAAACAGGCTCTATTCCATACTCAGGAAAATTTCTGAAAATACCACTGTTATTATTTCTACCCATTTAATTGCTGAAATAGAAAATGCAGCCGATGAATTTATATTGATGAAAGACGGTGCGGTCACTTTCAAAGGCAATAAGCATGAATGTATTGACGGATATATGAAAAGTCCTGACCGTATCCGGGAAAAGAATGAAGACCTAGATAAGACGGTTTTTGAAGAAGCCGTTGAATATTATACAAAATACTGGTAGAAAAATGAAAGAAGTACTGAGTCTCAGTTTTTTATATGCCAAATACCATATTAAGAAAAAGAACTTTTTAATATACATCATCATCCTTCTTATACTGGGGTTTTTACTAATCCCGAATGAAAAAGCAGCGTATGTAACATTTTACATCGGCAACATATCCGTGTACCCGAATACATTCTGGATCGGGAATATGGGAGCGGTTTTTTCAAACATCATCATCTCGGTAGTATTGTTTTTTGTCATTCTTGGCGAAAGACAACAGGAAATGATCAGCAATCGGTATTGTTTTGAAGAAACTTCAGTTTTCGGCTTTTTTTTAAAAAACAGGTATAAAATCATTGCTTTATTTTTTATTTCGATCCTATTTCTGTTCATTCTCAATGCTTCTCTGATTGCTTCCAATTATACTTACGGGATCAATATTATTGCATACCTGCAGTCTTTAGTATATTTTTCGGTCCCTTTTTTATTTTTTATTTCTTTTTGGGTTTATTTTTTAGAGTTTTACCTTGTCAGAAAAACCTATAAAATTCTTCTTTTTTTTATCACATTTCTGGTCATCCTCTTCAACGACCGGTTTTTTAATATCACAGGACTGAATGAGCTTTATCTCTACATCCGGAAAATTGCAGATACCCAAAATTATTTTGCCATAGGATATCTTAAAAAAGCAAACAGAATTAAAGTATTGACCCTGCAATCGTACAATCCCCCTTTATTTCTTCACATCAAGGTGATCTGGATTTTAATGACCTGCGCTTTAATCTACGCTGCGTCCAGGATAAAAAATTACGGTTCGTATCTGGTTTTTGATCAGACCGTTGAGAATATATCTGCGAAGATGGTCGCTTCAAAAAAAATGGCGACCCGTTTCCTGGAGCATGCAGTTCCTCTACAACTTAGTTTTATGACTCTGATCAGGAAAGATGTTATGCAGCTCAGTAAAGCATATACGCAGAAAAGGATAGCACTCCTCGTGTTTTTATGGCTGATTCTGTTTGTAACTCCTATGGAAAGTGTCCAGAAATTTGTATTGCCTGCTTTGATGGTAATCATTGTGTATCTCAACAGAGATTTTATTTCCAAGCTGTACAGTCACGATCTTGGCTATTGCGTAGCGTTGTCTCCATTCAGAAAAGAGCAGTTGTATATGTCACAGATCACAGTTATTTTTTTACTGTACTTTTGGGCGGTCATACCGTATCTGATCAAATTAAATAGTATTTCAGGATTATTGGTGATTATTAACATATTGTTGATGAGCATACTGCAGGTATTGTCGATCCATGGGATGAAAAAAAGCCTGCTGGTTAATATTGTTTTGATTATACTTTTTACAAGCTATATGACAGGAAAACCGATTCTTAATATTTTAAATTTTTGAAATAAACAATACAGGTAGAATATGGGAAAGCTGGCTGATTGATTCAGAAGCTGATTCCGACAAAATTCCGTTAAAATCATCTTTGCGAACGGGTAATTTTAAATAATGTATATTTTTTTATTAATTTTTTTACCGATGTTAGGCTAGAATGGTCTGAAAGCATATATTTGCAACCTAAATTTTTATACACATGAAAGAACTTATTGAAAAAATCAACGCAGAATTTGAGGCGTTCGCTAGTGAGGCAAATCAGCAATCAGAAAAAGGAAACAAGGCAGCAGGAACCAGAGCTCGTAAATCAGCTTTAGAATTGAGCAAATTGTTCAAAGAATTCAGAAAAGTTTCTGTTGAAGAATCCAAAAAATAATTATCATCCCTGTCGGTTCGACGGGGATTTTTTTTACGGCTGTTGATCTTTAAGCAATTTCCGTATTTCAGCAAGTTTATGTTCTTTTATAATGTAGGTTTTAGTAATTTGATTGTTCAGATGCATACTAAAATTCATATTCACTCCTGACTTTTCCCAATATTGATTAGGCTTGGGTCCAAACTCAGAGAATACCGGAAAAAAATTAGCAAATGATAAAATATTTCTAAATGCTGATTTGGTGATGTTCGGTTTATTTCCAAAATCGTCTATCACCTTCAACTTAAATAATCGCTTTCCTAAAGTTGTTCCAGAAAGAGTTTCGCAAAAAGTCCCAAAAATAAGTACGCAAAGTATTGAAAAAAGTAAGCTGACAATAATAAGCTCATGAAAACCATAACGAAATATGAGGAAGAAAGGAATTAGGTCAATTGTTTTTGCATATAATCGTTCTCTTTCATTTCGCTTGTGGGTAGGATTATAGGGTAAAATATATTCAAATTCTTCATAGATGCGTTCACCTTCCACATCGAAATTTCGGGTTGGTCTGTGAATCTTTTTCTTAACTTTTAATTCTGATATTTTCATTACAGGTAATTGTAGCGGACGACTCCGGAGTCTATAGCATTAATTTTTTAGCGGAAGAATCCAAGTCTTGAACTTTTGTTTCTTTTATTTTGACGCCGTCGAATCTTCGATTTTAAGACAAAAGAAATCACAGAATCATACTCAGCTGAATTCTTTTTCTTGCTTCATCCACTTCCGTCACTTTTACCTGTACGTGTTGATGCAGTTTTACCACTTCATTCACATCTGATACAAAACCTCCTTTGAGCTGCGAAATATGCACCAGTCCGCTTTCTTTGATTCCGAGGTCTACAAAACATCCGAATGCCGTGATATTGTTCACGATTCCGGGAAGGACCATTCCGATCTGCAGGTTTTTAATGCTTTTGACATTCGGGTCAAACTCAAAAACTTTAGCGGCTTTCCGGGGATCCAGTCCGGGTTTTTCCAGTTCTTTCAGAAGATCTCGGATTCCTAACATCCCCATGGTTTCGTTGGTGTATTTTTCAGGATTGATCTGTGCTATTTTCTCTTTATTGGCAATCAGCTCAGTGGTTTTTATGCCTAAATCTTTCGCCATTTTTTCGATAATTCCATACGCTTCCGGGTGAACGGCAGATTGATCTAATGGATTTTTCCCGTTTATAATTCTTACAAATGCGGCGGCCTGCTGAAAAGCTTTTTCGCCTAGTCTCGGGACTTTTTTCAGTTGCTTCCGGTCTTCAAAAGCGCCGTTTTCGGCACGGTAATTCACAATATTTTCTGCCATTTTTTCCCCGATCCCGGAAACGTAGCTTAACAGCGATTTGCTTGCGGTATTGAGATTGATCCCGACGGAATTCACGCATTTCATTACGGTTGAATCCAGTTCGTTTTTCAGCAGAGCCTGGTCTACATCGTGTTGGTATTGCCCAACCCCGATCGATTTGGCATCAATTTTCACGAGTTCCGCCAGAGGATCGGCCAGCCTTCGACCGATAGAAACCGCACCACGAACGGTCACATCATATCTGGGAAATTCATCCCTTGCAATTTTACTGGCAGAGTAGACCGAGGCGCCGGCTTCCGAAACCACAAACACCTGCAGCGGCTTGTCGAAGGCGATTTTCTTGATAAAAAATTCCGTTTCACGGCTTGCGGTCCCGTTGCCGATCGAGATGGCCTGGATCTGATAGGCATTCACCATCGAGCGGATTTTCTTCATCGCCATTCCGGTTTCATTCTGCGGCGCGTGCGGATAAATGGTTTCATTGTGGAGCAGGTCTCCCTTTTCATCGAGGCAGACTACTTTACAGCCACTTTTAAATCCGGGATCAATGGCTAAAATCCGTTTTTCGCCCAAAGGCGGCGCAAGAAGCAACTGGCTGAGGTTTTCCGAAAAAATCTCAATGGCTTTCAGGTCTGCCTTTTGTTTGGCTTCCTGCAGCGTTTCGTTGGAGATGGCGGGTTCCAGCAACCGTTTATAGCTGTCTTTAATGGCTAAAGCAATCTGTGCCGCACTTTCCCGGTTGGAGTTGATAACGGCCTGTTCGATCAAGGTTAATGCTTCCTCTTTATCCACGGCAATTTGGGTTTTCACAAAACCTTCGCTTTCGGCACGGAGCATCGCCAGAAGACGGTGCGAAGGAATCCGGTTCAGGCTTTCTTCCCATTCAAAATACTGGGAGAATTTCTGTGCGCCTTCCTCATCTTTTTTAGCTTTCACTACTTTCGAAGTGACTACGGCTTTACGCTGAAACAGGCGGCGCAGGTTTTGACGGATGTACCTGTTTTCATTGATCCATTCTGCGATGATATCTCTTGCGCCCTGCAATGCTTCCTCTTCAGACATCACCTGATCGGTAAGGTATTTGGAAGCGACAGAAGACAGGTCATTCGGCTTTTGGCTCATGATGATTTTGGCGAGCGGTTCCAGGCCTTTTTCCTTGGCGGCATCCGCTTTGGTTTTCCTGCGTTTTTTAAAAGGCAGGTAAAGGTCTTCAAGTTCCTGAAGGTCAAAGCTCTTTTCAATGCTGTGCTGAAGTTCGGGGGTTAACGCACCCTGTTCTTCGATCGATTTCAGAATGCTTTCTTTGCGCTTGGTAAGGTCATCATACTGTTGGCTAAGCTTGGCAATCTGCTCGATCTGAACTTCATCCAGGTTGCCCGTCGCATCTTTCCGGTAGCGCGAGATAAAGGGGATGGTGCAGTCTTCGGACAGCAATTTGACCGTAGCAGTAATACTTCTGTCGGATATATGGAGTTGTTTCTGAATAAATTGAATCGCGTTCATGAAGGGTTTTTGAAAGTGCTAAAATACTGACTTTTTTGAAAGATCCCATAAGCGGTCATATTCAATACATGGTTTTTATGGATTATTTTTATGAAAATTATATCATCATATTCAAAAATTAGTTAATTTTATCCTGTTTTCAATGAAACATCAATGACATTCCATTAAAAAAACACTGATGAAAACAAAATTAAATCGGGACATCCCGAAAGATCCGCTGATAGAAGCTGTTCTCATGCTTCTTTCAGAAATTTTAGAAACCCTGAAGCAAACGCACGGGCACGACGCGCTGTATTATGACAGTGCAGATGTCAAGCGGCTGCTCAATATCAGCGACAGTACGCTGAGCCGTATCAGGAAATCCCAGAGTATTCCCTGTGTCAGGATTGGCAAGAAGTTATTTTACCCGAAATCATTTTTCAACCAGGCCTTCAAAAAATGAAGGCTTTTTTCATGGAATGAGATCCTGAAATAAAAAATAGGTCATTTCCCGGCATTTCTTCGGATATGATGCTGCACAGGTTCGGAAAAAGATCCCATTTTCCGAAGGAAACCCCAACAAAACCCCTGCAGGTCCCGAATGCAGGTCCCGGAAATCCCGTCAATACCCGTCATTTTTAGTCAAACCCGGTCATTCTTTTCACCGATGATCCGGTGATGGGTTTTCTGTTTTACCTTCGTCTCATTAACTTTAAAAAAAAGTGATATGGCAAGAATTACAAAAGGGATCCTTGGCGGATTCTCAGGAAAAGTAGGAACCATCGTGGGCGCCAACTGGCGCGGACAGGACATCATCAGAAGTACACCCAAACCCAGCAGCAGGCCGCCCAGCGAAAAACAACAGCTGCAGCAGAACAAGTTTAAGCTGGTGATCAGCTTTCTGCAGCCTCTGAACAGCATTCAGAAAAGATATTTCGGATCGGGGAGCGGTTCAAAATCCAGGGTCAATATGGCGGTATCGTATACGCTCAATGAAGCCCTGCAGGTCGTAGGCGATCTCCCGCAATTGGTGTACAACAAAGTGCTCATTACCAGAGGTGATCTTGCAGGATTCCAGAATGTCACGGCGACTGCGCAGGCTGCACAGGCCATCGTCCTGAACTGGGAAGACAATTTCGTACAGGGAAATGCGAACGCTACCGATAAGGTCAATGCGGTCTGCTATTGTGAAGAGCTCGGCACCTTCGAGGTATTTGAATCGTTAGGAGACCGAAGCTTCTTAACGGCAGCGTTCACCCTGCCGACGTACTATTCCGGAAAAGCAGTCCAGGTTTGGGCCTATTTCAACAATACGGCAGAAACCCTCGCCTGCAACAGTCCGTATCTCGGGACGTTGACGGTTCTTTAATTTGGATCTCCACCGGTGGTGGAGATTTTTATTTTTATATAGATATTAGCCATACTATATAGTTAACAAACTAATAATTTTAAAATAATTAATTATATATCATCATGCTTATAATATTTGCAAATCGATCAAATTTAAATACCTTTAAAGCTTTAATTAAGAATTACAAATGTCAGAAGAACAAAGACGTCAGTTGCAACAGCAGCTTTGGAATATTGCCAATACATTGAGAGGAAAAATGGACGCCGATGAATTCCGGGATTATATTTTAGGATTTATTTTCTATAAATATCTATCCGAGAAGATTCATTTTACAGCCAACAAAATTTTATTAGATTCTGGAGAAGATCTGGATTATAATGACGTTGATGAAAATACTGTAGAAGGAAAAGAAATCGTTCAGGCAATTTATGAAGAAGTGGTTGAAGATTTAGGCTATTTCTTAAAGCCGTCAGAACTTTTTAGTAACATTGCTAAAAAAGGTCATCAAAAAGAAGAAGGAAAATCTAATTTTATCCTTGCAGAACTTTCAAAGATTCTTACTAATATTGAGCAGTCCACTTTAGGTACTGAGAGTGAAGACGATTTTGATAATCTTTTTGAAGACTTGGATTTAACATCTTCCAAATTAGGAAAAACTGAGGACGAGAAAAATACTCTTATTTCCAAAGTGTTGTATCATCTGGATGATATAGATTTCAATCTTTCTGATACCAATGCCGATGTTTTAGGAGACGCTTACGAATATCTCATTTCACAATTTGCCAGTGGTGCAGGTAAAAAAGCAGGGGAATTTTACACACCTCAACAAGTTTCTACCATTTTGGCTAGAATCGTTACCAGCAGAAAGTCCCAGTTGAGATCCGTATATGACCCAACTTGCGGAAGTGGTTCTTTGCTCCTTCGTGTTGCCCGCGAAGCAAAAGTAAGTGATTTCTACGGTCAGGAAATGAACCGAACCACTTACAACTTAGCGCGGATGAATATGATTCTACACGGAGTCAATTACAGTAATTTTGATATCAAGCAGGAAGATACTCTTGAAAAACCTCAACACCTTGATAAAACGTTTGATGCTATTGTTGCCAATCCTCCCTTTTCTGCGAATTGGAGTAGCAATGAACTTTTATTGTTAGATGAGCGTTTTTCACAATATGGAAAATTAGCTCCGGCTTCCAAAGCTGATTTTGCTTTTATCCAGCATATGATCCATCATTTGGATGAGAACGGAATTATGGCAGTGGTAATGCCTCACGGAGTTTTGTTCCGTGGTGCAGCAGAATTGGTTATTCGTAAATATCTTATTAAAGAGAAAAATTATCTGGATGCTGTAATCGGGTTACCAGCCAATATTTTCTTTGGTACAAGCATTCCTACTTGTATATTGGTTTTCAAGAAATGTCGAGAACAAGATGAGGATGTTCTCTTTGTTGATGCAAGCAAAGAATTTGAAAAGCAAAAAAATCAAAATGTGTTGCTTCCAAAACATATCAATAAAATTGTTGATATGTACCAGGAAAGAAAAACGGAAGATAAATTCTCTCATCTCGCTACCTTGCAGGAGATTGCAGACAATGATTACAACCTGAATATCCCTCGTTATGTAGATACTTTTGAGGAAGAAGAAGAAATCGACATTCAGGCGGTAATGGCAGAAATCAGAGTTTTGGAAGCCAAACGTATGGAACTTGACAGTCAAATTGACATTTATTTAAAAGAATTAGGATTAGTAAGTTAAATTTTTTTTTTGACTTTAGAATATCCTTAATTTTTATAGCAGTAACAATAAATTATCAAGATGACAGAAAAAAATAAAAGTATCAGAAATTTCCCAAATTTGCGATTTCCTGGGTTTTATGGAGAGTGGGAGATGAAAAAAATTGGCGAAGTTGCGGAAATCAAAACCGGAAACAAAGACACTCAAAATAAAGTCGAAAATGGAATTTATCCATTTTTTGTTAGGTCAAACAGTGTTGAAAAAATAAACAGTTATTCGTATGATGGTGAAGCAATTTTGACTTCTGGTGATGGAGTTGGAGTTGGGAAAAATTTTCATTATATAAATGGGCGATTTGATTTTCATCAAAGAGTTTATTCGATTAGAAATTTTAAGGAAGGATTTGACGGGAAATATATATACAGTATTTTTTCTGAAAAATTTTACGATAGAGTAATGCGTTTAAGTGCAAAAAACTCTGTTGATTCTGTTAGAATGAGTATGATTTCAGAAATGAAACTTTCATTTCCTATGTTGAGTGAGCAACAAAAAATTGCTTCATTTTTATCATTTATAAATGAGAGAATCATAACCCAAAAGAAAATAATTGACAACTTAGAATTATTATTCAAAGGTGTAATTTATAAACTTTTTACTCAAAAACTAAGATTAAAAAATGAACAAAATTTAGATTTTTCGAAGTGGAAAATAAAATTAGGAAACGAAGTCTTTAAGAGTGTGACAAACAAGAATCATAATTCTGATTTACCAATTCTTGCTATTACTCAAGAATACGGTGCAATACCAAGAGACCTAATAGACTACAAAGTTTCAGTAACTGAAAAAAGTGTTGAAAGTTATAAAATAGTTGAAATAGGTGATTTTATCATTAGCCTTAGAAGTTTTCAAGGAGGTATCGAATATTCTAATTATGAGGGTATATGTAGTCCGGCTTACATTATATTGAAAAATAAAATACCAATAAACTCTCAGTTTTATAAATATTTTCTAAAATCAGAATCTTATATCAAGTTGTTAAATAAAAAACTTGAAGGAATAAGAGATGGTAAGATGATAAGTTATGCATATTTCTCTGAAATTGAATTACCGTTTCCTTCATTGGAAGAACAGAATAAAATAGCAAACTTTTTTTCTTCCATCGAAGAAAAAATAGAAACGGAAAAGAAAATTTTAGCTCAATACGAAACTCAAAAGAAATACCTTTTGGTCAATCTTTTTGCTTAAAAAACCTTGACAAGGCTATGTTTTAGACGAATAAATTGGCAAGTAAATACTTTTTTTGATTTTCGTAATTTGTTAATAATTCATTTTCTAAAGTGAGTTTTTCATCAAAAAGCTTTAAAAAATTTGCAATTTTATTTTGAATATCAATATTAGGTAAATTTACTTTTATTCTTGAGAAGTTTTCATAAAACAAGTAATCTCTAACCCCGCCTTCAACATTTCTTAAAACATCTTTTTTAAATAAATCAGTTTTAAGATATTGAAATAGAAATTCATCATTTACCTCCTCTGTAGTTTTAAAGCACACATACAAAGAACTTATAATAATATTTTCTAAATTTCTATTGTAACCAATTGATCCAACATTTATTCTAGCTGGATTATATGCAAAAGTTTTTTTATCTATAATTTTATATAAAGATATATCATAACCTCTTTCATCACTATCGATACCTTCAAATTGTACGGATTGTTTTACAAATCCTTTTTTATTATTTATAGAATAAACAGGCAATTTAAGATTTTTCTTATTTTTCTTGTTGACTACATAAGTTAAATCTCCAAGTCGTTTAAAATTATAATTGTCTATATAAGAAAATCCCTTATTAAACAATCTTGTAGATATAATTTTCTTAGTTATTTGTAAATCCTCAATTATTTTCTTTTGGGTTATGATTCTCTCATTTATAAATGATAAAAATGAAGCAATTTTTTGTTGCTCACTCAACATAGGAAATGAAAGTTTCATTTCTGAAATCATACTCATTCTAACAGAATCAACAGAGTTTTTTGCACTTAAACGCATTACTCTATCGTAAAATTTTTCAGAAAAAATACTGTATATATATTTCCCGTCAAATCCTTCCTTAAAATTTCTAATCGAATAAACTCTTTGATGAAAATCAAATCGCCCATTTATATAATGAAAATTTTTCCCAACTCCAACTCCATCACCAGAAGTCAAAATTGCTTCACCATCATACGAATAACTGTTTATTTTTTCAACACTGTTTGACCTAACAAAAAATGGATAAATTCCATTTTCGACTTTATTTTGAGTGTCTTTGTTTCCGGTTTTGATTTCCGCAACTTCGCCAATTTTTTTCATCTCCCACTCTCCATAAAACCCAGGAAATCGCAAATTTGGGAAATTCAGATTTTTCATCCTCTTTAAATAGATTAGAGAGAATATTTACCATCAATTTAATCTGCGGAAGATAATTTGCAAAGGCTCTATCTTTAAGATTTTAATCTTAAAATCAGAAGAAAATTATGACGACACAAAAAACATTTGCTCAAATCGTAGAAATATGGAAAAAAGACAAACAACTTTATGTGAAAAAATCAAGTTTTTCGGCTTACGTGCTTTTGCTGGAGAACCATTTGCTACCCAAATTTGCAGAAGTAAATAGCATAGAAGAAGAGGAAGTTCAGCAATTTGTTTTTCAAAAATTGGAACAGGGATTGAGCCAGAAAAGCATCAAAGATGTGCTTATCGTTTTGAAAATGGTAATGAAATTTGGGGCAAAATATAAATGGATTCAATACACGCCATTCGATATTCAATATCCAACCGTTAGGGAAAATCAAAGTATTGAAGTTCTGACCAGAACTCATCAGAAAAAAGTGATGAATTATATTCAAGAGCATTTTACATTCCGGAATCTGGGGGTTTATATTTGTCTTTGTTCTGGAATGCGGATTGGCGAAATTTGCGCACTCACTTGGGAAGATATTGATACGGATAACGGGATTATCAACATCAGAAAAACCATTCAGCGAATCTACATTATCGAAGATGGCAAACGCAGAACAGAATTGCTTCTCGATACACCAAAAACCAAGAACTCAATACGTGAAGTTCCAATGAGTAGAGACCTTTTGCGAATGTTGAAGCCTTTTAAAAAGATTGTGAATCCTTTGTTTTTTGTCTTGACAAATGATGCTAAACCAACTGAGCCAAGAACTTACCGGAGCTATTATAAAAATCTGATGAAACAACTGGAAATCCCGGAAATTAAATTCCACGGATTGCGTCATAGTTTTGCAACCCGATGCATTGAAAGCAAATGTGATTATAAAACGGTGAGTGTCCTGCTGGGTCATTCCAATATCAGTACAACATTGAATCTTTATGTGCATCCAAATCTAGAACAGAAGAAAAAAGCAATAGATCAAATGTTTAAAGCACTTAAATAGTTTTAGTTATGATATTTTTTGTTAGATTTGATAAAACTATTAACAACATTGTCAGAGTTTGAAACTCTGACAATGTTTTTTAACCATAAAACTTGTAAACGCAAAAATGTCCAGCCAGCCCGAATATATTCTTGAACAGAAATTAGTAGAACAATTACAGCATTTAGGTCATAAGCCAGTCAGGATTTGCAATGAAGCAGATTTGATTATCAACCTAAAAACTCAGCTCGAAATTCATAATAAAAAACAATTTTCCAATAAAGAATTTGAAAAGATTCTAAATCATCTTGCCAAAGGGAATGTTTTTGAGAAAGCTAAAATATTGCGTGACCGATTTCAGTTTACTAAAGATGATGGAACTTCGGAATGGATAGAATTCATCAATCAGGAAAGCTGGTGTCAGAATCAATTCCAAGTCACAAATCAAATTGCTCAGGAAGGAGATTATAAAAACCGTTACGATGTCACGATTCTAATCAACGGTTTGCCTTTGGTTCAGATAGAGCTCAAACGCCGTGGTTTGGAAATGAAAGAGGCTTTCAACCAAATCAACCGCTATCATCATCAGTCATTTAATTCGGGAAAAGGTTTATTCAATTACGTTCAGTTATTTGTTATAAGTAATGGTGTCAATACAAAGTATTATTCCAATAACGCCAAGCAGAGTTTTAAACAAACTTTCTTCTGGTCAGACGAACACAATAATAATATCACACAACTTGAAGATTTTGCACAGGCATTTTTAGAGCCTTGTCACATTGCCAAGATGATTACGAAATATATTGTACTGAATCAAACCTATAAAATTTTAATGGTTCTTCGACCGTACCAATATTATGCGGTAGAAAAAATTGTTGAAAGGGTTAGAAATACCGATAACAATGGATTTATTTGGCATACAACAGGCTCAGGGAAAACATTAACTTCTTTCAAAGCAAGTCAGATTTTGAAAGAAATTCCTAAAGTGGAAAAAGTTGTTTTTGTGGTAGACAGGAAAGATTTGGATTATCAAACGCAAAAAGAATTTGATGCTTTTGAAAAAGACAGCGTAGATGCTACGGAAAATACGGCACATCTCGTAAAGCAACTTTCTGATAATACAAAACTAATTGTTACAACCTTACAAAAGCTAAATACTGCCATTACCAAAGAAAAACACGGCAAAAAAATAGATAGACTAAAAGACAAAAAAGTCGTATTCATTTTTGATGAATGCCACAGAAGTCAGTTCGGAGAAACGCATCAAAATATTAAGAAATATTTCGAAAAAGCGCAAATGATTGGCTTTACCGGAACGCCAATTTCGGAAGTGAATTCGGTTGGAAAAATAAATGGAATTTCTGCCACTACAAATATGCTTTTCAAAGAATGTCTGCATAAATACGTGATTACAGATGCTATTAGAGATGAAAATGTTTTGAAATTCTCTGTAGAATATGTCGGCAGATACAAAGAAAAGGAAGGTAGTAATACTTATATAGATATGGAAGTTGAAGCTATTGATACTCAAGAATTACTAGCAAGTCCAAAGCGTCTGGAGAAAATCACCGATTACATTATAACCGAACACGATAGAAAAACCCATCAGAAAACATTCAATGCAATGTTTTGTGTGAGTAGCATAGATGTTTTGCAGAAATATTATGACCTTTTCCAAAAGAAAAAAGAAGAGGGAAAACACAATCTGAAAATTGCAACCATATTCAGTTATGGAACTAATGAAGAGAATAATGATGCAGACGGAAATTATCAGGAAGAAGATGTTTTGTCGATGGTTGCGGAGCCACCTGCAAAATATGGTGATTCACATAGCAGGACTGTTTTAGATCGATATATTGGTCATTATAACGAAATGTTCGGAACCAATTTTTCTACGAAAGACAGCCAGAATTTTTATAATTATTACAATGACATTGCGAAAAGAGTCAGAAACAAAGAAGTTGATTTGATTATTGTAGTCAATATGTTTTTGACAGGATTTGACAGTCCTCAATTGAATACTTTATTTGTAGATAAAAACCTGAAATACCACGGATTGATTCAGGCGTTTTCCAGAACCAACAGAATTATCGGAGAGAAAAAATCGCAAGGAAATATCGTTTGTTTTCGCAATTTAAAATCTGCCACAGATGATGCAGTGACTTTATTTTCTAATAAAGAAGCTATACAGGAAATAATCATCCAACCCATTGAAGATTATATTGAACTTTTCAAAAATTCTTTAGAAAAACTGAAACTAGTTGCACCCGAAATTCAAAGTGTTGACTTTTATCAAACCGAACAAGAAAAGTTTGAATTTGTTACAGCCTTCCGCGAATTGATGCGTATTCTGAATGTCTTAAAATCATTTACAGATTTTGATTTTGACCAATTGGAGATGACAGAATTTGAATTTGATGGATATAAAAGTAAGTATCTTGATATCTGGACTGCAACACATCCTAAAATTCCAGGAGATGGAAAAGTTAGCATTTTAGATGATGTTGATTTTGAATTAGAGCTCATCCACCGTGATGAAATCAATGTGAGCTATATACTTTCACTATTAGCAAATATCGCAGATATAAAAGGAATGAAACGAGAAGCGAAAATAAAAGAAATTCGTGAAATCCTATCCGGCGACGCCCAATTAAGAAGCAAAAAAGAACTGATTGAAAAATTCATAGACGAGAACTTGCCACATATTCCCGACGGCGATGCTGTAAGTGATGAATTTGATAATTTCTGGAACAAAGAAAGAACTGATGCCTTCGAAAAAATTGCCGAAGAAGAATCCCTGAACAAAGAAAAATTCCAAGAAACGATTGACAGCTTTCTTTTCACTTCCAAAATACCCAAAATGAGTGATGCCTTAAAACTCTTAGAAATAAAACCAAAACTTACAGAACGAAATAATATTGGAAAAAGAATTATCCAAAAAGTTCAGGATTTTGTGGAGGTTTTCATTGATGGGGTGGCATCGTAATGATTTATTCTTATAATATATAAATTTTTTTATAACACGCCACGTTCTGTCGCTTTCCCATAGTACCTTTCCAACACGTAACAATCTCTTAAAATAAAAATTTGTGGTATCTGTTAAAAAAAGTTAAATTCGCGCCATAAAACAATAACCGTCATTCATTTGTAAAAACACAGATATGAAAAAACACATTCTCAGTGCGCTGCTTGTATGCAGCACTGCCTTCGTTTCTGCACAAGAAGTACTTTGGCAGAAAGATATTTCTTCCTCCACGCAGGATTTCCTCTCGCAGGTGACTACCACCATTGACCAGCAGTACCTTATTACCGGCAGCTCGATTCAATCTAAAAAGCTCTCTTCAGAAAGCAAGCAAAACAGCGGCTACGATTTCCATGTCGTAAAGCTCAATCAGCAGGGTGAAGAAGCCTGGGAAAAGTATTTCTCGGGCCAGAACCATGATTTTCTTTCGGCTACGGTAGCCACGCAGGAAGGCGGGTTTCTTTTGGCAGGAACTTCGTTTTCCGGGAAATCATTCGATAAAAAAGAAGACTCCAAAGGCGGCTCAGATGCATGGCTCATCAGGCTGAATGAATTCGGGGACGAAATATGGCAGAAAACGCTCGGAAGCACTTCCGATGAAGAATCGAAAGCCGTCATCCAGACCACGGATTTAGGATTTATGGTAGCGGGAAATGTTCAGAGCTCAGCAAAAGGCTACGGCTCGAAAGATGTATGGATCACGAAATTAGATAAAAACGGGAAAGAAACCTCCCAACTGATCATAGGCGGAAAAGGGATGGATGAGGTGGAAAAGATGATTCCCACCAGAGACGGCGGCGCGTTACTCGGCATTTATTCCAGAAGCGGAGCTTCTGATATGAGCAATAAGCAATCAGTGATGAGCAATACCTATTCGAGTGCAAAAGGAGGGTCATCAGATATTACCAATTACCCATTACCCATTACTTATCCAAAAAAATCTGAAAACTTCGGGGAAGGCGATTACTGGATCATCAAGCTCAGTAAAGACGGCAAAGTGGAATGGGAAAAGAACTATGGCGGAAAAGGCGATGACCATTTAAGAACACTGGCTTTAACAACAAGTGGTTACGTTATTGGCGGAGAATCCAGATCGGAGAGATCAGGCAATAAAACCGTGGGAATTGAAGAAGGGACCGATGTATGGCTGATTGCATTAAACGAAAGAGGCGAAGAATTATGGCAGAAATCCTACAGCTTTAAAAACCGGGATGTATTGATGGGAATGAACGTAGTGAAAACCGGAGATGAAAAAAGCTCAAAAGGAATTCTTCTGGGCGGCTACACGCAGGCGGAAGGAAGGATAGAAACGGATGATGAAACGTTCTGGATGCTGTACCTGGATGAGAACGGGAATGAGCAGTGGCGCAAGCATGTGAAGGGAGAGAAAAGACAGAAGGAGGAGCGGTTATCGGATCTGAAACTCAACCGTGACGGCTCGATTATCTTAGCCGGAACCAGCGCCGAGGAACTCGGAAAAGAAAACTGGAAGATCGTCAAGCTGGGTGATGAACAGCTGAATCAATTAATCGAAAAGCAGGATATCAGAATCTACCCGAATCCTGTATCTGATTACTGTTATGTAGAGATCGGGTTTGACTTCAAGGAAGCGGATATTACCATGTATGATATGGGCGGAAGACAGCTGCAGAGTTTAAAAACAAAGAATAAGGTCACCAAGATCAACACGCAGAACCTGATTCAGGGTGCTTATCTCATCACCATAAAAACAGACTCCAACAAGACCGCAAATGCGAAAATAATTAAGAAATAGAACGCCGATGAAGAAATATATTTACCTTACGGGTCTAATGGCCTGTAATTTTTACATGAGCCAATCCGCCGCTGACACCTATCAGAAAATTGTTCCGCAGGCTCCGGAAGTAAGTGCTTTATTAAAGAATTTTGAAAATCCGGTTTCCCTCAATTCAGGAAATCCGGATATCTCAGTCCCTATTTATACCATACAAAATGGCGATCTTGTCTATGATATCAGGTTATCCTATAACTACAGCGGGATTGCCGTTAATGAAAAATCGCCATGGATAGGTTTAGGCTGGTCCTTATCGACTCCCTCATTGATAAGAACGGTGAGGCAGTTTCCTGATGACGCGCCGGGAGGGTTTTTCTACGAAACACAATATACGGTCCCGATTGCCGCTGATATTATGCATAAAATAGACCAGGGAACACTTCCTGAAAGTGCGGCGTATGATTTAGACTACAGATACAGAAGTGGCGCTATAGATCTGGAATCGGATGATTATAAAGTAATATTACCCGATGGCCAAACATTGTCATTCATGGTCAATCAGGAAAGAAGTGCCGAAAATCCGGTGGGGCAGTTTGTGCAATTTCCTGATTCGGATTATAAAATTAATTATAATACTACTTCAGGAAAATGGACCATTACCAGCCCGACAGGATTTCAATATATTTATAAAGTCGGGAATACTTTGCATTTTTCTCACACCTATACCTACGGAGGAATATCCATCGGAACCGAGCCGACAGCACAGCAGCCAACGTATGCTCAGACATGGATCCTGGAAAAAATGATCAGCCCTCAGAATAACGAACTGAATTTTGAGTATGATGAAGGGAGTTTTTATGATACCTGTGAATTGGCAGGACAATCAAAAACGGTAGAAACATATGATTCTGATGATCCCAGAGGTACGGTATACACCAGCTTTTCCAGAACAAAAGGGTATACCTATCAGATCAAAAGGATTTACGGAACCTTTGGAGAAGTTAAGTTTAATACATCCAGCCGTCTTGATGACAGTACGACTAAAAAACTGGAATCGGTTGACATCAAAGACAGCTACGGAAGAAATGTGAATACCATCGGTTTTCAGTATGAGTATATGACTTCTCTGCCACCAACAACGCCTATTTATTCATGCAACCACATGGAAGACAGCGGTAATATCACGAAACGACTGATGCTTAAAAAAGTTTGGTTTGGGGATATTAATCTGCACAATGCGTATCAGTTTAATTATAACAGCCAGTTGCTTCCGCACCGGTTTTCTTACGCCAGAGACTGGTGGGGATATTATAATGGCAAAACGACGAATGCAGGTTTGACACCGAGCATCGATGTTGTTCTGGAAGAGGAAAATGACAGAAACGTCAATCCGGAATTTGCCAAAGCGGGTCAGCTGGAAGAAATTATTTTGCCGACGGGAGGGAAAACCAGGTTCTATTCGGAAAGCAATAAGGGGATTTATTTTGAGCATGATGTTAAAAGAACCTATAGAATACATGATATCATCCCCTATGTATTAGCCAACAAATATTTTTCAACCTCAGAAAACCCGGCACAGCAGACCAATAAAACGTACAATATTCCCCTGAATATTGATTTTAGTAAATTGCCTAACACCAACCGTATTAGATTTGAACTGAACACCAGTACGACAAAATGTATTTATCCTGATTTGACTTTACCGACCAACGGAAGCTGTTCAATTTATTATAAAATCTTAAATGCCAATAATGTAGAGCTGGTCTCACAGAAACTATTCACCAACGCTACGAAAGTCATTGAAATACCATATGACCAGCTTACCGCCACCAATACCATTCAGGTACAGTTGTATGCCGGAAATCAGAATACACCGAACAGCCAGCTTTTTAATTATAATGCTGATGAAGCGACGATGGAGGTTAAATGGAAAGAAATTGATCCGAACCTGGCAAGAAATACGGCGTATGGCGTAGAAGTACCTTTTGGAGGATTACGCGTTAAAAGAATTGAAAACTATAATGAAAATAATGCATTGGTTCTGGCAAGAGAGTATAACTACAAAAATGAAAACGGGGTAGAGTCTGGAATCACGAATTTTGAGCTTGATTTCCTTCAGCAGATTCCCAATAAAAACTTTATCAACTCTCAAAGCAGGTTTCCCCTGCAGACCGGAAGCGGCAGAATGATTTCTTACACGGCGGCGAAGGAAGATAAAGTGAATATATCTACCAATCAAAAGATCACGATCAATTCGGTATTTGAAAATAAGACCATATTAGGAGATTATTCGGGATCATGCTTCTATAATAATATGGAAGGCAATTTTTTAGGAGCTTCTTCTTCTCTTCCATGCTTTGAATATCCTAAAAACGGGAAAACCCTGCTGAATAATCTCGGAAACAGACAGGAAGAATCTTATGAGTATTATGTCGAAGATGGAAATACCATTAAACCTAAGATCGTGTATGGTATCGATTATGACCTTATTTTTAAGCCTAAAAATATACTAGATTTTGTCATCCTGGGAACAGGGTATCCTTTCGATACCTATTATTACAAATTCCAGAATTTTGATGAGAACGGGGATTTTATCAAAACGACGACAGAGCATTTGGGGAATCAGGATATGGTATCAACGACAAAAACCTTCACCTCATCAAACAATCACCACCAGTTGACGAAACAGACCACCACAACAGATGGTGTCATCAATGAGACGTCTTACAGCTATGCCCACGAAAAAGGAAACCCACTTTTGATCAGTAAAAACATGATTGGCATTCCGTTGGAGACGACCTCTACGCAAACGGTGAATGGAGTTGCCAAAACACTTTCAAAAACAGAAACGGTGTATCCTACTTCGATTCCTACGAGTCAGGCCGGGAACTCAGTCTTACCATTATCCGTAAAATCGTACGACATCCCGAACAATACTTTTTCTACGGAAGTGACTTTTAATCAGTATGATGACAAAGGAAACCTTCAGCAGTATACGACCAAAGAAGGAACACCCGTTTCTATTGTCTGGGGCTATAACAGCACACAGCCTATTGCAAAAGTAGAAGGCATGACGTATGCACAGCTGGTCAGTTCAGGATTAATTTCACCCATTGTTTCGGCATCGGATAATGATGCCTCAAACCCGAATAATGAAGGAGCTTTGATTACGGCTTTAGATACCTTCAGAAATTCGGCAGCACTGCAAAATGCTAAAGTGACTACACTGACCTATGATCCGCTGATTGGGGTCACCACGATTACTTCCTCACAAGGCATCAGAGAGACCTATAAATATGACAGCGCCAACAGGCTTGAAAAGGTATCCGATCAGGAAGGGCAGCCATTGAAGGACATTTTTTACAATTACAAACACTAGCACACGATGAAGAAAATAATAATTCCGATTGGCATCCTGCTGACCTCAGGATCTGCCTACGCACAAACAACATTACCAAGCAGTACCGAAAACTATGTGTATACCAAAGTTCATCTGACGGATCCTTCAGAACCGGTACAAAAACAGGTGGAAACCGTTCAGTATTTCGACGGCTTGGGAAGACCGAAACAGGTAGTGAACGTCAAAGCTTCCCCTTTAGGAAAAGATATAGTTATGCATATGGAATATGATGGTTTCGGAAGGCAGGTGAAAGAATATCTCCCGGTTCCCCAATCCTCCACTTTGAATGGAGCCATTATTCCTTCGCCGCTGGGAAATTCTTCCGCGGTGTACGGATCTGAGAAAATATATGCTGAAAAAGTACTTGAAAACACGCCTTTGAACCGGATCCAACAGCAGATCCAGGTGGGGACAGACTGGGCGAATAAACCCGTGAACTTCAGCTATGAAGCCAATACGGCGCAGGATATGGTAAGAAATTACCAGACCACCACCACATGGGATGCGGCCAATACCGTGTTTGTCTCCTCAGTACAGACTTCTGCTTATTTTCAGGCTGCCAAACTCTACAAAAACAGCGTGACCGATGAAGACGGGAATACAACCATAGAATTTACCAACGGAAGAGGACAGACGGTACTGATCCGGAAGGTGATCAGCGCCACCGAAAATGCAGATACTTATTATGTGTATAATGAGTATAACCAGCTTTCGTATGTAATCCCGCCTCTGGCTTCAGTCTCGGGATCTACACTGCAGGCTGCACTGGACGATTTGTGTTACCAGTACCGCTATGACAGCAAATACAGGTTGGTAGAAAAGAAGCTTCCCGGAAAAGGCTGGGAGTCTATGGTCTATGATAAGGCAGACCGATTGGTCTTAACGCAGGATGCCAATATGAAAGCCCAGAATCAGTGGCTGATGACCAAATATGATCAATTCGGCAGAGTGGCTGTTACCGGAATCGTCAGTTCCGGGGGAAACGGGGCAGCCTGGCAAAATATAGTGAATGATCTCGTCATTACCGAGTCCAGGGATGCTGCCGGATTTACAAAAAACGGGATGAATATTTATTATTCAAACACCTATTTTACGGCGAATATCAGTACGGTTCTCAGTGTCAATTATTACGATACGTACCCGGCTTATGCTTTTAATCCCACTTTCCCGGCTACGATATTCGGGAAGCCGATACTGACCGACAATCCTTCGTCCACAGGAAAAAGCACAAAAGACCTTCCGGTGATGACCCTGGTGAAAAACATCGAAGACGATAACTGGACGAAAACCTACAGCTATTACGACCGCAAAGGAAGGCCGATCGGGAATTACTCGATCAATCATCTGGGAGGTTACACCCGAACAGAGACCGAGCTTGATTTTGCAGGTACCCCTAAACAGACGAAAACGTACCATAAACGTTTAAGCACCGATACGGAAAAGATCATCACCGAGAGCTTCGAATATGATGCGCAGAACAGGCTGCTTGTCCACAAACATAAGGTAGACAATAATGCTGAAGAGATTTTGGCTCAGAACGAATACAACGAGCTCTCGCAGCTGAAAACCAAGAAAGTGGGCGGAACCAATGCAGCAACGCCATTACAGACGGTAGATTACGCTTACAATATCCGAGGCTGGATGACAAGAATTAACGATCCATCCAACCTGAACGGGAAGCTCTTCGGGTATGAGATGAAATATCAAAACCCGGTCAATACTTCTCTTTCTACCGGGAAGTACAACGGCAATATTGCCGAGATCGACTGGAAAACTTCTGTAGATGGAGTAGACAGAAGGTATTCTTACCAGTATGATGGCTTAAACAGATTGAAAAAAGGGTTATATTCCGAGCCGGGAACTTCGGTTCCTGAAAACGGTTTCTTTAATGAAGAAATGAGCTATGATCTGAACGGAAATATCACTACACTCCAAAGAAAAACCAAAGGAATGGTGGGAGCAGAGCAGATTGATAATTTGATCTATGACTATTTTGGAACCAACAAGCTAAAATCCGTCACCGATAATTCCCAGAATTATCTGGGTTATCCCGATATTTCAGGGAATACAATTTCCTATGATGACAACGGCAATATGAAAGATCAGCTGGATAAAGGGATTTTGAATATCGATTATAACTATTTAAACCTTCCTGACCAGACTACTTTTAACAGCACCTATATCCCGCGATCGCAGGATATAAATAATTATGTAAAAACACGTTATTTATACAAAGCCGATGGCGTAAAGCTTAAAAAGGTTTATTCTTTTGCCGCTGCACGAACCCGTCTTGAAACCATTAAAATAACGGAATATCTGGACGGTTTCCAGTATGAGAAATCATTTATAGGCAGCAATGTAGACAACAGCCGGATCTTAAAATTTGTACCAACTTCGGAAGGCTATTATAATTTTGAAAATAATAAGTATATTTACAACTATACCGATCATTTGGGAAATGTAAGGTTGAGCTATTTCAGCAATGGCACAAGCGCAGAAGTTCTTGAAGAAAACAATTATTATCCTTTTGGGCTGAAACACCAAGGGTATAATGAATTAAATGGGAATTCTGCGTATAAGTATCAATATAATGGCAAGGAATTGCAGGAGACAGGCATGTATGATTATGGAGCAAGATTCTATATGCCCGATATTGGAAGATGGGGTGTTTTAGATCCGCTTGCAGAGAAAATGAGAAGGCACAGTGTATATAATTATGCTTTTAATAATCCAATTAGATTTATTGATCCGGATGGTAGGGATCCAATCGATTACGTGAATGAAAATGGAAAAAAAATTGGTACTGATGGAACCACAGATCCAGGAGTTTTGATGATTTCAAACAAAACAGATCTTGATGCAATAAAAGCAGCAGAAAAAAATGGGCGGCATGTGGGCATAGGTGATTTGAGCGAATTTAATACTAATATGATAGTTCCAACTGATTTAGATTTAAATGAATCTCTTAATGTAATAGCTAGAGGAAAAGCAAACGGAGGGCTGAAGGAAGAATCCTCCATAGTAGATCAAAGAGGCATAATATTTAGAGGAGAAACAGGACCTTTGCCAACCGTAGGTGCAGATGGTATGGCTTCAGCGCCTGCTGAATTACCGACGCCATTATTATCGTCAGGAAATTCACAGACAAGCATACATCTACATCCGGCAGGAATATTTGAAGCAAAGGGTATACCGTATCCTTTTAATGCTTTAGTTCCAACCGTGGGAACTGATACTAGTGCCTTTAAACAATTTCCCACTAATATTATTGTAGGACCACTTGGAAAAGGAACTAATTCTAATATAACAAGAAATTTAGATGGAACTTATAATGATAGCCGATCCATAGGAGCAGCTATTTATAATTCTAATGGTACATTTAGAATGCAATTGACTGTTCCAGTAATAAAAAATATATTAAAAAGAAATGGAAAATAATAAATTTAATAAAATATTTATAGTAGCATTTATACTAATGCAAAGTTTGTTTTATGCTCAATGCAAAAAAGCGAATCTATTAATTATGATTGATGAAAACCCATCCTTAACAATTAGTGATTTTTATATAGGTTCTTCACTTGAAGAAAATATAAAAGTCAAATATTCTGTTGGTTCAATTGATTTAAATGATGATATTTATACAAAGCTAATGAATAATCAATCTGAAAATATTAATTTAAGTTTTGAAGCAATTCTTCCGAACAAACCTTTTGCTTCCAAATATATAGTAAGTGTGCCGAAAACTTTTTTTAATCAAGATTATATTATTGTAAACATTTTTAATTTATATCATAAAAAATATCGAAAGAAATATTTAAAATTAGTTAAAAACAATAAAGAATACTATGTTGTTTTAGAAACTCCAAATTCGATGAAATTTGATTAGCTCATGCTTTTCTCAAAAGATACATTGTATTAACATATAATATATGAATCATTATTCGGATACAAAAAAACCTCACAAATTGCGAGGTTTTTTTGTTTTATAAAGAGCCGCATTTTATTAAAGAAATTTTCAAATTTTTTAATATTGAACATTTTGTGGATGATCATAAAGTCGGTGCTTTATCTTCTTTGTCAAATGGCTGAAATCTTTCACGTATTATTCTCAGAATTATTTTGGATATCTAAGGAAACGTAATTTCCTACGATATCAATGGAAATATGATCAACCAGATTGATAAAGGGATTCTGAATATTGATTACAATTTTCTCAATCTTCCTAAAAAGCTGACCTTCAACCAAGCCTATATCATCAGAAACAGTAACGGAACCACAGAAGAACGTAATGTAAGAACCAACTACAGTTACCGCGCAGACGGAACCAAGCTCAGAAAAGCGTACACTTCTTATTTTAAGAATCAAACAGAGCGTACGACCACGACCGATTATCTAGACGGTTTTCAGTATACGGTGAATTACCTGAATGCGGCAATGTTAGAATTTATACCAACTGCAGAAGGGTATTTTAATTTTAAAGATAATACGTATATTTACAACTACACCGATCATTTAGGAAATGTAAGGCTGAGCTATTTTAATAATGGCACAAGCGCAGAAGTTCTTGAAGAAAATAATTATTATCCGTTTGGGTTAAAGCATCAAGGATACAATGCAAATGGAGGAAATCCTGCGTACAAATACCAATACAATGGAAAGGAATTGCAGGAGGAGACAGGGATGTATGATTATGGAGCAAGATTCTATATGCCGGATATTGGGAGATGGGGAGTAATTGATCCGCTAGCGGAGAAATACAGAAGATGGTCACCATATAATTATGTAATGAATAATACGATTAGATTTATTGATCCGGATGGAAGACAACCTGAATGGATAGTTGGAAAAGATGGAAAAGCAGTAACATATAAACAAAATAAAGACGGGTCATTAATATGGAGTAAGAATGCAACTGCCGATACTAAAAGAATTGGTGATGAAATGGCTAAAACAAAAACAGGCTTATCTAGACTTAATAAAATGCGAGATGCGAAACATGGTGTAGAAATAGAAATTAATAAAACCGCAAAGGATGCTGGAAACTGGGCAGAAACTACACATCCTAAAAAACTTGGGAGAAATGAAAAAACAGGTGAAGTAACTTCTAATTATGCTAAGATAGAATTTTTTGAAGCTAGAATAGAAAAGAGAATGGAAGAGCATAAAGCCGCACCTGAAGGGACAAAGTTTATAGGAGCAAATTATAATGAACTATATGATTTATGGACAAATGAAGGCATGAGTGCAGTATTAGGTTCTATTGGTGTTCATGAGGGAAATCATGCAACGGATCCTGCTAATCTTAAATTGTTAGGAGAAAATATTGCTAAAGGGAAAAATAACGATTTAGAGAAAGGACCGGACGCTGAAGAGGGTAAGCATCTCAAAGAATTAAATGAAAAAAAACAAAAAAATGAAACGAATTAACCTATTTTGCTTATTTTTTATCTTTATATCAACAACTTTTTTTTCTCAATACATTGATGATTCTAAGGTTAAAGTTTATAAAAAGGATATTATTAAATTTTTAATTCAAAAAAAAGAATTTTCAAGTACTACTGATATTGTAGATATACCAAATATGATATATATCCGAGAAATTTATTCTAATCCGAAAAATATATCAATCTATCAAATCTCAACGACATCAGCTCATTCTTTTAAATATTTTTCAATAGTAAAGGGTAAGAATATTTTTTTATTTAATAGTATAGATTTGAATGAAGATTTTGACTTGATAATTAATAAATTAGAGAATACTGATTTATCAAAAAGAGAACTTTTTAAAATATTGAAAGAAGGATCTTTAATTTATGATTATAATAGGAAAATTAAACAAAATAAAGAAGATATTTAAGCTGTGATTAATAAAAAACTCGCAAAATGCGAGGTTTTTTATTATAGTGCAACTACATTATATTAGAAATATTTAAATTTTGGTGGTAAGCATTTTATCAATGATTTAAAGACGGTGTAAATAACAATGTCATAGCTGAAAACCAAGAAAGTAGGCGGAACCAATGCAGCAACACCATTGCAGACGGTAGATTACGCCTACAACATCCGCGGCTGGATGACAAGAATTAACGATCCATCCAACCTGAATGGGAAACTTTTCGGGTACGAGATGAAATACCAGAACCCGGTCAATACCTCGCTTTCCAGCGGGAAGTACAACGGCAATATTGCCGAGATCGACTGGCAAACCTCGCAGGACGGTGTTTTGAAAAGATATTCTTACCAGTATGATCCGCTCAACAGATTGAAAAAAGGGCTGTATTCCGAGCCAGGAGCCTTCGTTCCCGAAAACGGCTTCTTTAACGAAGAGATGAGCTATGATCTGAACGGAAATATTACTGCCCTTAAAAGAAAAGCCAAAGGAGTCGCGGGAGCGGAGCAGATCGACAATCTTACCTATGAATATTTAGGAACCAACAGATTAAAATCGGTGACCGATGATTCCCAGAATTATCTGGGCTATCCGGATATCACAGGAAATACAATTGATTATGACGTCAACGGCAATATGATCAATCACCTTGATAAAGGGACTTTAAATATCAATTATAACGTATTGAATCTTCCTAAAAAACTCACCTTCAACCAGTCATATATTTACCGGAATACTTCTTCAGGAACCAGTGAAACCCGCAATGTGACTACGCAGTATCTGTACCGAGCCGATGGAGTAAAGCTTAGCAAAGCATATACGTATGGGGTATCTAAAAACCAGTCGGAAAGAAGTACAATAACTGATTATCTGGAGGGTTTCCAATATGAAGGCACTGGTGTTTCCACTTCACTGATCACAAGGATTCTTAAATTTGTGCCGACTTCGGAAGGCTATTATAATTTTGAAAATAATACATATATTTACAACTACACTGATCATTTGGGAAATGTACGGGTAAGTTATTTTAAAAATCAAAGTGGCAGCGCAGAAGTTCTTGAAGAGAATAATTATTATCCGTTTGGGTTGAAGCATTATGCTTATAATTCAGGCTATGGAAATGCTTCGTACAAATATGGGTACAATGGGAAGGAATTGCAGGAAGAAACAGGGATGTATGATTACGGCGCAAGATTTTATATGCCCGATATTGGAAGATGGGGTGTCGTAGATCCACTGGCGGAGAAGATGAGAAGATGGTCGCCATATAACTACGTATTTAACGATCCTATAAACATAATAGACCCTGATGGAAAAGATGGGATAAGAGTTGCAAATAAAGAAAACAAAACTATTACTATCAGAGCTAATTATTATGTACAAACAGAAAAGAGTACTTATACTAATATAAATAAACAACAAGTTACAGTAAATGGTTATTCTCCAAAGCAAGTTGAAAGAATGAACAAAGATATTAACAAATATTTGAATGATTTAGGAAGCAAAGTTTCTGAGGGAGAATACGCTGGGTATACAATAAAATATGATTTACAATTTAAAGAAGGAGGTAATTTAGAGAATATTGAAAAATTAGCAAGTAATGATAAACAAGATGGTTTTTCTATAGGTAATTCATTAAGAAATGGTAATGGTACAAGTGATCCTGTATATTTTAAAAAAAATGAAAATGAGGAAGATGGTATGTATTCAGTTAATGGAGGAATCACTGAAGATCGTAAAAATATAATAATGAATACAGAAGAAGGAGATAAACAAATAAATAAAATCCACGAAATTTTTCATACTCTTGGAATGTCCCATCCAAAGGGAAAAGGTGGAGAAGATGGTATTATGAAATATCCGCCAAAAAAGCCAAGTCAGAGTGATATTAATTTTATTGGAAATGGATCTTTTTTGCCACTGGTTGAAGAAAAAAATAGTAAATAAAATGAAACAGTTATTTTCTTTGTTAATATTATTAATGAATATACAATGTAGTTCACAAGTACTAAGATGTGATACTATAACGAAAAAGAACATTTATTATGTTGGATTTGAAATTAAATCAAAAAAAACTTACCCTGTAAAAATGATAGGGGTTTTTGAGAATTATGATTTAACTAATTTCAACAAGAAAGATGTAGGCTCATTTATAAGTAGCTTTTATAGTAAAGGTATATATAGTCCGTACCTAATAAAAGGATATAAAAAAATGTTATCTGAATGTATGGATTCTTCACAAACTAATTCCTTTGAAAATAAAAACAACTCTTTTATATCTGATGTTACTCAAAGGTTTGAAAGTATTTCTCCTACAGATGAAATTACATTAAATACAGGAGAAAAAGTAGTGTTAAAAGTCTTTAATATTAGTGGAGTATTCTTTCGAGTAGATAAAACTAACCAGGGAATCTTTACAAACTCAATGGAATGGGATATTAATGATATTTCCGAAATAAATGAAGTATATGTCCCTTTTGATAATCTTCATATAAGCGATTATATAAAGAAATAAAAGAAAGCCACTGCAAAAGAAGTGGCTTATGATTATGGAGCAAGATTCTACATACCGGATAATGGCAATATTGCTGAGATCGACTGGAGAACATCTGTGGATGGAGTAAACAGAAGGTATTCTTACCAGTATGATGGCTTAAACAGATTGAAAAAAGGACTCTATTCAGAGCCGGGAACTTCGGTTCCTGAAAACGGTTTCTTTAATGAAGAAATGAGCTATGATCTGAACGGAAACATTACTGCCCTTCAAAGAAAAGCAAAAGGAGTCGCGGGAGCGGAGCAGATCGATAACCTTTTCTATGATTATCTGGGAACCAACTGGCTGAAATCGGTGACGGATGATTCCGGTAATTATTCCGGATTATCACACTGCCTTTAACAACACTTATATTAAGCGTTTGCAAAAAATTATCATTATTTGAAAACAGGTAAATCTCAATATGTTAGAAAGTGCTGGATTGATTGGTAATAGTGCATATTGACATGCTGTTGCTAATATGGGAAGATTAAGTTATCACTTTTTATAATAATATTTATTACGTCGAGTTCTGTCGCATTACCATATTAGCTTTGTAAAGTTATATGATACATTATATTAAATCTCATTAATGATATTATAATATACGTTAAAAAAGTTAAATTAGCAAACAATAAATTAATAACCTAACATGAAAAAACACTTTCTCAGTGCACTGCTTCTGTGCAGCGCTGCCTTCGTTTCTGCACAAGAAGTGCTTTGGCAGAAAGATATTTCTTCCTCCACGCAGGATTTTCTCTCGCAGGTGACCACCACCATCGATCAGCAATATTTAATTACCGGCAGCTCCATTCAATCCAAAAAACTTTCCTCAGAAAGCAAACAAAATACAGGTTATGATTTCCATGTCGTAAAGCTTAACCAACAGGGTGAAGAAGTCTGGGAAAAATATTTCTCGGGCCAGAACCATGATTTTCTTTCAGCAACGGTAGCGACGCAGGAAGGCGGTTTTCTTTTGGCGGGAACCTCGTTTTCCGGGAAATCATTGGATAAAAAAGAAGACTCCAAAGGAGGATCGGATGCATGGCTGATCAGGCTGAATGAATTCGGGGACGAACTGTGGCAGAAAACTTTGGGAAGCGTTTCCGATGAAGAAGCCAAAGCGGTAATTCAGACCACGGATTTAGGATTTATGGTAGCGGGAAATGTTCTGAACTCCTCAAAAGGCTACGGTTCGAAAGATGTGTGGATTACAAAACTCGATAAAAACGGGAAAGAAACCTCCCAACTGATCATAGGCGGAAAAGGGATGGACGAGGTAGAGAAAATGATTCCCACCAGAGACGGCGGCGCTTTACTCGGCATTTATTCAAGAAGTAATGTCGGAGGTTCTAAGAAAACCGAAAACTTCGGGGAAGGCGATTACTGGATCATCAAGCTCAGTAAAGACGGCAAAGTGGAATGGGAAAAGAACTATGGCGGAAAAGGCGATGACCATTTGAGGACACTGGCTTTAACGACAACCGGTTATGTCATTGGCGGAGAATCCAGATCAGAAAGATCAGGCAATAAAACCGTGGGAATCGAAGAAGGGACGGATGTGTGGCTGATTGCATTAAACGAGAGAGGAGAAGAATTATGGCAGAAATCCTACAGCTTTAAAAACCGGGATGTCTTGATGGGAATGAACGTAGTAAAAACCGGAGATGAAAAAAGCTCAAAAGGTATATTGTTAGGCGGCTACACGCAGGCGGAAGGAAGAATGGAAGCGGATGATGAAACGTTCTGGATGCTGTACCTGGATGAGAACGGCAATGAGCAGTGGCGCAAGCATGTGAAGGGAGAGAAAAGGCAGAAGGAGGAGCGGCTATCGGATCTGAAACTCAACCGGGACGGCTCGATTATTCTGGCCGGAACCAGCGCCGAGGAACTGGGAAAGGAAAACTGGAAGATCGTCAAGCTGGGTGATGAACAGCTGAACCAATTAATCGAAAAGCAGGACATCAGGATCTATCCAAACCCTGTATCTGATTACTGTTATGTAGAGATCGGGTTTGACTTCAAGGAAGCGGATATTATCGTCTACGATATGGGTGGAAGACAGCTGCAGAGTTTAAAAACCAAGAATAAAGTGACGAAGATCAATACCCAGAACCTGATTCAGGGCGCTTATCTTATCACTATAAAAACCGATTCCAACAAGACCGCAAATGCGAAAATCATTAAAAAATAAAACTCAGATGAAGAATAACATATTATTTATTTTATTGCTAATAGCAGCATCTATTACAAAGGCACAATCCTCATCGGGAGATGTTGAAAAAAGCTACGTAGGAAATATCAATGAAATGTTTCCCGCAGCTCCGACTTCAAATAATTTGATGAAGTTTGAAGAAGTACCGGTAAGTTATTACACAGGAATTCCCGATATAAGTTTACCGCTGGTTAATATTTCCACCACCAATAAAAATGTTACTGTTAGCGTACAGCTTAAATATCATCCCCTGAATGCCAAACCGGATGATAAATCCGGAGAAACAGGATTGGGTTGGAGCTTAATAGCGGGGGGAACTATTTCAAGAACGGTCAGAGGTGGGGGACCCGACGAGAAAAGCAGACTCATTGGATTCTCAAACCCTCCTAAAGTTAAATATGGAATTTACAATAAAGCATCAAATCCTACTTACAAAATCATAAACAATGATTACTCTTTTAACTATAATGATTATACTTTTGATACCGGAATTGGGAAGTTCGATACTGAATATGATCTTTATCAATATAACTTCATGGGCCAATCCGGTCGATTTTATGTTGTGAAAAATGCGGACGGTACGTATACAGTTGAAAAGTTAGATAAAAACAATTTGAAAATATCATGTGCTGAAGACAGTACGACCGGGGCAATAAAATCATTTACCATCATCGATGATAAAGGAATCCAATATTTATTTGATGCCATGGAAAAATCTCAAAAAAGCATCGCCAATATAAAAATAGGGATGACAACCGGTACGGGTAATATAATTCCAGACACGGAAATTGCAGATTATTTTACATCATTTCATTTAGTAAAAATCAATGATCAGAATAATACCAATTTGGTGGAATTTAAATATGATCTTTCATCATGGGTGAAGTTTTATGATGTACCAACCACTACTACAAGACTGGCAGGAAATGTCAATTACACCAATTATACAGGAGCTACAGGGCAATTACAGAGTCCGGACGGAAGTATACCTGGAGCTATTGAAGTACAGAATATATACAATATATCGTTAACCCGTTTACTGACCAGTATTGAGGTGAAAGGAAAAGGAACAGTATATCTAAATTATGAACAGGGAAGACAGGATTCAAATTATAATGAATCTGTCAATTTATACAAGTTAAAGTCTGTTCAGACCAATTATATCGGTCAGACGCCATCGTCATATACGGATAAATATATCATGGATTATGATTATTCGAATGTGAATTATGAAAACACTAATGGTACTACACAACTGCTAAAGAAGCTATTGCTGAAAAAAATTACAAAAATAGCTCCAAACAGTCAAAATTCTGAATATCTTTTAGACTATAATATCAATGCATCTGTATTGAAAAAAGATGATTGGGGATATTATACATCGACATCAGGATTGAGTTTAGACAATGCAATTACTACAGATGTTATCAAATCAATAACGTATCCTACAAAAGGCAAGTCTGTTTTTACCTTTGATGAAAATGAATACAGTTATCATCCTACGGAAAGCGTTGCTATGACACCGGTAACGGGATATACCATGAACAATGACTATGAGGCATATATTAATTTCTCTCAATTTCATCCCACAGATAAACAAGAATTTTTTAATATTCAGTCAGCCCAATCAGTAAACCTTCAGATGTTATTGGGAAATTTAATATACTTTAACTGGAAACTCAGAATATTCAAGAAAAACGCAGATAATACATTTTCTCCTGCTGTATATGAATTTCAATATTCAGCACAAACGTGTAATAAAGTGCAGCCGCCTGCATGTATGGTTAATAATCCAAATCCTGACGGTTCTATAATATCAGAATTTAATACAAGCGTTTATTTACAACCTGGAATCTATTATGCCTCGTTAAGCGGTGACTATGGTCCATCAAATCCTGCCCCGACTAATGATACGTTTGTAGCACGCACGACAGAAACTACATACGTAGACGTTAAGATTTCTAAAGGAGGAGGTCTAAGAATCAAAGATTTAGTATATCTAGAAAATCCATCTTCAACTATCTTTTCAAAAAAATACACCTACGACTATTCTAATCTTGATGATCCTTTAAGAACAAGTGGAGCTCTGGTATTTCCGAAGCCGATTTTTAAGCTTTCTGAAAGCTATGCGTATAGAAATAAGCTTAATAATGCCACCATGATGTACAGTGCAGATTTTGACATCACTACTGATTACAATATTCTCCCTGTACAAAAAACACAAGGCGCAGATGTAGGATATAAATATGTTACTGTCAAGCAAATTGATAATGATAATCATGAAAAAGGCAGAACAGAATATACATTTAGATCACCGATCGATTATCCAAATGAAGCCCTAATTTTAATTCAGCTTCCACCTCTTCCTATTCCTAATCAGGATTATTTAAGAGGTCAGCTTGTATCTGAAAAAAAATACGATTCAGATAATCAGCTTTTATCAGAAACTACAACAGATTATGTAAGTTCAGAATACGAAAAAGTTGACGGAGTAAAACTAAAGGATTTATATTCAAATAATATGGTTGCTGAACTTTTTTCCTTCGGCAGTTGTCAGTCCTTAATTAGCCAAGTTGGTGGCAGCTGTGCGTTGACAACGCCTTATAAAAATTTTGAAAAATTTGGTGTTACATTACCTGCACAAAAAATAGAAAAATCTTATTTCTATAAAAATGGTATACAAAGTTCGGTCATAATCACTACGAATAATCTATATAATACCAGAGATTATCCGATGTCAATAACCCAGCTTTTTCCGGACGGAAATTCAAGTGTCACAAACTACAAATATGCACACGAAAAGTCAAATACGAGATTAATTAATGCCAATATGATTGGGATTCCACTTGAAACAGAAGTTAAAAAGAATAGCCAAACACTTTCTAAAGTTGAAACACTTTATAATAACGTCAGCGATCTATTTCCAAGTTCGGTATTATCTTTTGATCTTCAGAATAGCACTCCGTCTACAGAAATCACGTATGATTTATATGACAGTAAGGGGAATTTACAGCAGTATACCACAAAAGACGGCATTCCTGTTTCAATTGTCTGGGGTTATAATTCTACCCAACCTATTGCAAAGATTGTTGGAGTAGAATATTCTCAGATCAATAGTTTATTAACAGCCATTATTACTGCATCAGATGTTGACGCTTCTATTCCTGCCAATGAACCTGATTTATTAACTGCTTTAGACACATTCAGAAAGAATTCTGCTCTGTCAAATTACCAGATTACCACTTATACCTATGATCCCCTGATCGGGGTTACAAGCATTACCCCTCCATCAGGAATCCGTGAAGTATATCTGTATGATCCAGCCAACCGATTAAAAGAGATCCGCGAGAATGATGCTTCCGGAAAACTGCTGAAAGAATTCAAGTATAATTACAAAAACTAACACGACCATGAAAAAAATATTCATCCCCATCAGTACGCTTTTAGTCGCAGGTCTTGTGCATGCGCAGCTAACCCCGACGGAAAATTATGTCTATTCTAAAACGTATTTATCCGATCCTTCACTTCTCAATCCCAAAACTTTGGAAACTGTTCAGTATTTTGACGGCTTAGGAAGACCGAAACAGTTGGTGAACGTCAAAGCTTCACCCCTGGGAAAAGATGTGGTGACGCACATTGAATATGACGGCTTCGGAAGACAGGTCAAAGATTATCTTCCCATTCCTCAGTCTTCTACACTGAATGGAGCCATTGTTTCTTCCCCCTTGGGAAATGCTTCTTCTGTATATGGATCTGAAAAGATCTATGCTGACAAGCTTCTGGAAAACTCTCCTTTAGACAGGGTCCTGGAGCAGAAACAGGTGGGCAACGACTGGAACAACAAGCCTGTAAAGTTTGAGTATGCTGCAAATAGTGAGGGAGAAGTTAAAAAATACGTAACTACCACAACGTGGGTAAATGGCGCGACTTCTTCGGTGTTGAGCATGGCTTCGGACAGCAATTCCGAGAACGGAAACTATAAAGCTTCCCGGTTGTATAAAACCACGGTCACCGATGAAGACGGCAATAAGACTATTGAGTTCAAAAACGGACAGGGACAGGTCATTCTGGTGAGAAAAGCACTTTCTGCCACAGACAATGCAGACACCTATTATGTGTATAATGAATATAACCAACTGGCGTTTGTAATACCACCTTTAGCCTCCGTATCGGCTTCTATCGATGGGGCGTTACTCAATAACCTTTGTTACCAGTACCGATATGATGGCAGAAACCGACTGGTTGAAAAGAAGCTTCCTGGCAAAAGTTGGGAATATATGGTGTATGATAAGCAAGATCGTGTAGTGGCTACAAGAGATGCCAATCTTGAATCTAAAGGTCAATGGCTGTTTACCAAGTATGATCAATTTGGCCGCGTTGCTTTTACGGGAATAAGTACAGGAGGAGGAAGATCAGCAGAACAAGTGGACGTGGAAACCTTTGGAAGCAACAACGTTCCCAGAATCTCGTCAACTTCATTTACGTTAGATGGAATGGATGTTCACTATCGGGGCTTTCTGGCCTATCCTGCAGAAACAAAATATGTAAAGCTGCTTAGCGTCAACTATTACGATACTTATGCTCCTTATAATTTTAATCCTGCTTTTCCTACAACAGTGTTCAATATCCCCGTTATAACCGATAATATTACAGGAACCAGTATTAATACCAAAGGTCTTCCTGTAATGAACTTTATAAAAAATATTGAAGATGATAACTGGACTAAGAACTATATTTGGTACGACCGTAAAGGAAGAGCAATTGCGACTCATTCAATCAATCATTTAGGAGGCTATACCAAAACAGAATCTTTGCTTGATTTTTCAGGAACTCCACAGCAGGTCATTACTAAGCATAAAAGACTTAGCTCGGATACCGAAAAAATGATCAGCGAAAATTTTGAATATGATGCGCAGAACAGGCTGCTTGTTCACAAACATAAGGTAGACAATAATGCGGAAGAGATTTTGGTTCAGAATGAATACAACGAGCTGTCGCAGCTGAAAACCAAGAAAGTAGGCGGAACCGTTTTGGGAAGCGGTCTTCAGTTGGTAGATTATACATATAATATTCGCGGATGGATGACGAAAATTAATGACCCTACTAATTTAGGAAACGATCTGTTTGGATACAAGATCAATTATAATCAGGTAGAAGGTCTCTCGATTCCCAATTCTGATTTTCCTGATCTTGAGGTAAAACCTAAATATAATGGTAATATTTCAGAAATAACCTGGAAAACATCAGTTGAAGAAAACGATCCCTTAAAACGTTATGGATATGCTTATGACCCACTTAACAGGCTTTCCGGAGGATTTTATCAGAAAGAAGGAAGCGAAGCTGCCAAAGAATATTTTGAAAAGCTGGATTATGACCTGAATGGCAATATTTCAAGACTAAGAAGATCAGAAAGCGTTTTACCGGGAGGTACAACAGCAATGTTGATTGATAACCTGAGATACGATTATTTGGGAAACAGGCTGATAAAAGTAACTGAAGAACAGATTGGTAACAGCAAAGGATATCCGTATTTTGCAGTTCCGACTGAGATGTTGTATGATGATAATGGAAATATGACACGTCATAAAGATAAAGGCTTAGAAACCATATTGTATAATTATTTAAACCTACCTGACAGATTAGCGGGACCTTCGGGAAAGAATCAAAAAATTTACAATTATCTGTACCGTGCAGACGGGACAAAGGTTTCAAAAGGCTATAGCCGCGGAGCAGAAAACTGGACAACGGAGTACCTTGATGGATTCCAGTATAGTTTTTATACCGGACCTACACCTCCGGTTTCGATTTCGGATTTGAAATTTGTTCCTACGTCAGAGGGATATTATGATTTTGAAAATAATTCATATATTTACAATTATACTGATCATTTAGGGAATGTGAGACTGAGTTATGCGGATACCAATAAGGATGGAATTATCCAGCCGAGACAGTATAACGTACAGGAATGTGACGGACCTCTAGACCCGATGAATCCGCCAAACTGTACAGATCACTGGAAACCCGGAGAGATTGTAGCTGTGAATAATTATTATCCTTTTGGTTTATTACATAATTATACAGCCACCACTCAGAATCCGTATCAATATAAGTACAACGGCAAAGAGTTGCAGGAGACAGGAATGTATGATTATGGCGCAAGATTCTATATGCCGGATATTGGAAGATGGGGTGTTGTGGATCCACTAGCGGAGAAAATGAGAAGGTGGTCACCTTATAACTATGTAATGAATAACCCGATTAGATTTATTGATCCTGACGGTAGAGCTGTAATGGATCCAGGAGATAAATTTAAAAATCTACGGGCGGCAGCTTCTGACTTCGGAAAACAATATAATGGATTATCTATTAATTATAATGTTGAACTTCGTACAATGTTCTATCAGGCAACAGATAAAAGCGGAGAAACTTATTATAGCTATTCTGTACCTGAAACAGGCTCACAAGGTATGACAAGTAATGTAAGCCCAAGCGAAGTTGCAGATGTTTCAAAGTTAGGTGAAATCGTAGCTGATGGACATTTGCATGCGGGAGATGTTGATGTTATAAAAATTGACGGAAGGGATTACAGTTCAGCAAATAAATTTTCAGATCGAGATATTGATACTTATGAAAATGATTTAGTTGATGGAAGTGGTAAAAAGGAAGATAATGGTTTTGGTAAACCAGTTATAGGTTATGTTGGAACTGGAGATGGTGGAATGAGAGAGTTTATTCCAGGTGTTAGTGATAATTCAAATTCTGGGAAAAAAGATGCAGGTGGTGTACCTATAAAAAAGTATGACATTCCATTTGACACAAGTTTACCTTCAGATCCTGCCTCTGGAAGTTTGAGATTAAATAAAATACCACCTACCAATATGCCCAATGTATTACCTAAAGGATTTGATCCTGAGCAACCTAAAAGATATTGATAATGACAAGAAAAATATTAATAATTCTGTTTTTTTTACCGTTATGTTTATTAGCACAACAGGTCAAAAAAGAGAAATGTAAAGATAAGAATAGAAGTATCAATCAGCTTCCTTGTAAAATTACTGAACGTTACGGTATAGATATGATGCCTGATGAAAAAGCAATAATTAAGTATGTTGATCTTCTCATTAAAAAAGATTTATTAGATCCTGAAAAGGTTAAACCTTATCAGATTAGTTTAATAGCAGATAATAAAGTTTGGCATATTGTTTTGAAAAGCTATAATTGTCGAAATTGTAATATCTATATTAATGTCAACAAAAATACAGGTGAAGTATTAAATTACTATAAATCTGAAGATTAAAGCTATAACAAAATCCTTGCAAATGCCAGGATTTTGTTTCTTATAAAGAACAGGAAAAGATTTACTGGATATTTTTCTTACAATTGATGAAAAGGTATTAATGCAGTGAAAAAGCCAAAAAGAATATTCATAATGATATTTTAAAATGGCTTTTAGATAAAGGATTAACAGGTTTTGAAGCATACAAAATAATATTAGAACTACCGGTTGTTTACGGTGTAAAAGCTGAGAATGCAAATGTTCCGAACTGGTGCTTTTTGATTTCGGAAAAAATGCATAATTACGACTGTATTGGCTGTAAATGTTACCTTGGACAGTAAATTAATTGATGGATTTTTTTTGTTACCTGTAAAGGAATTTGCTCAAACAAATTTCCTGGATTATTTTTGAAGGCTCTGAAATATACCAGCGCTCCAGAATTAAAGATCATGAAATTGAGGAAAACATCAATCTTCTCATGAATCAATTTAAAATACTTAAACAAAATTGCGGTTGCTACCGTCCCTTTTCTGATAAATATAAGTATACAGATTGATTTCTGAAATAATTTAAAGCGACATCCTTTGTCGCATTCGTTATTTAATTTAGCTTCACAATAATAAAAAAAATGGAAGTAGAAAATTATAAGGAAAAGATAGACGCGTTAGAAAAAGATCTATTCGTTAGTACGGTTTTATCCTATGAATCTCAGCTGGCAAATCACTTTGAAGGATGTATGGATATTTTTTTTGAAGGTTTGAATAAAATATTTGTTAAAAAAGAGCCCACTGATGAAGAAAAAGCTATAGACTTTTCACAGGCTATGCAGAAAGAGGTAGAAGAATGCTATGCTGTCACCGATCATTTAAAAGAGATTTTCAAAAACTTTCACTATGCTATTGATGAGGTAAATGAAAAGATTTATTTCAGGAGCAGTTGTATTTTAAAAATCTTTTCAAACTACCTTGTGCATGAAAATAGGTTAGACTTTGATAAAGACGATGAACTTTTTGATTTTCTATATTATTTTTATTATTCAGATGAGACAGAATATAAGGAAGTATCAAAGGATATTCTTGTAAAATTTTTACTCAATCTGTTTCATTATATCATATATCGGGATTTTTTAAAACTGACGCGTTTTTTTAATCGTGACTTTTTAATTGCTCCTAATGATAACCATATCCCGATGAGGATTGCGTTACTGGATTCTCTGAACCTTATCAATGATCTTAATAATAATGTCCCCAACAAAGAAGATGTTTACAGAATTGTTCACGCCATTGTAGGTGGAAACGAGGATAACGTAAAAAAATATTGCCTATCATTAATCGGGAAGAACAGCCTGTCTCAAAAGCAAATTACTCGAAAACATAAAGAGTTTGCACAAAAATATATTCATGAAAAGAAATTATAAATAAATTAAAACAGACCCCAACTGTACCCCGAGCGTACCCCTAAATAGTAAAATAGAGTAAACATATTTTAAACCTTTGTATTGTGAAACAAATAAAATCACAATACAATGGAAACTATCAATTTTATCGGCGTAGAACCCGAGAACCTCATCAATGAAATCGTAAGCAAAGTAAAAGACTCGCTGCTTATAGATTTAGCAAAAACCTTTAGAGAAAACGAACCGAAACGTTATCTTTCTGCAGACGACATATGCGAGCGTTTCGGTGTGTCAAAACCTACCATTCACGAATGGCGCAGACGGGGAATCTTAAAATCATACAAGCTCGGTTCCCGCGTTTATTACAGGCTGGATGAAATAGAAAATGCAATGATTGTTAACGATTAAATTTTCTGTTATGCCAATTTTCAACAATCACCAACACATCATTATTTATCAATTAGATGAGGTTAAAAAAACCTTTCGACAGTATAAGAAACTAACTGAAGGAAAGAATTTTCTGTCCGAACTGATCCGAATCGAAAAGAATAACGGTTATAACTCCTTTACCGGACTGAGTAACCTGTTAAGAATACGCAATACCACCAATTGGTCAAAATGTACCGTTTTAGGGCTTCGAGCTACTGGAATTACCAATTTTTATTACACTAATTTACTCATGAAATTAGGTAATGCTTTATGTATTGTCTGTTATGAATTAAACGAAAAGGAAATGGAGATTAGGATTTTCCCCCGATTTTATCAGTGCCCTAAACGTGATCTGCATATACGGATAAATGAGATAATCACCAATTACCGGAAATGATGAAAAAGGAATGCAGAACCATATTTCTCAAGGCGTTCAACCTTACAAACAGCAAAATATTTTCTCTTTACAAGGATAAGAATTATGGTAACAGACTTTGTAAAAATTAACTATACGGATAGAAATTATGAACTTCCCACCGATAAAACCGATTTTGCGATTTCCGTGAATAATGAAACGGGAGAAACCGACGATAAAAAAACGGGAGAATATTTTGGGATGCAGATCATAAAATATCCGTCAGAACGGATTATTGTAAAAGGGAGTGTTCACAAGTTTTTTAACCGTACCGATTTTAACGGAAATGATTTTGATATGAAAAACCTTTCCTCTGCACTGCAAGACATTGAAACAGAGATGGGCTTAAAACCGGAGCATTGCCGACTCGAAAATATTGAAATAGGAGTAAATATTCAACTGCCATTCGATCCGAATAAAATATTACAAAATTTACTGTTCCATCGATCGGTAGAATTTAATAAGACCATTTCCGGCTCTTTTTATTACCAGTCTGCCAAAACAGAATATATTATTAAAATTTATAACAAAACGGCGCAGTATGAAAAGAAATTAAAGAAAATAGCTCAGAGTGTGAACATGCAAAATGAGAGTAAGCGGGAGGAAATAAATTATTTGAAATCAACCATAGAGCAGCTACTAAAGCCCAATACATTGCGATTTGAAATAAAATTCTTAAAAATGAATGTACCCAATGACTTAGGAATTATTTATCTCTCAGATGTTGTAAAACCTGAAATGGTTGAACCTCTTAAAAATCTTTTATTAAGGGAGTTTCAGGAAGTGTATTTCTACGATCACACAACGGATGAAAGTAAAATGAAAATCCCTGAAATCGAAAAGCTCAAAGATTACCGGAATCCTAATTACTGGGTGAACCTCAATAAAAAAGATAAATATTATCATAAAAACAGATTTGAGAAAATGACATTAAAATACTCTCAGAATTTGAAGCAGAAAATAGCAGAAATAATGAGCAAAAAAATAGAAAGTTAACCGCAAAAAGCTTAGACTTTTTTACCGATAATTTCTGTGAAAATAGAAAACAGAAGTTTGGACTTTTTTACCATTCAGATATAGGGTAAAAAAGTCTAGAACTATCCTCTAAAGTAATGATAAAATGAAAAGGAAGAATTTACATAAAAACATGCTTCAAAAACAGAGTCAAAAACGGGTAGTTAAATGATGATTTCTTGGAACATGAAATGAATAGTTTATATCAAAATTTTGGAAAAGATATAGAGACGTTTTCAAATCCTCAATTTTCAGATTTTGAAATTGAAAGTTTTGATTTAGAATTTGATTTTAATTTTGAAATTACTGCGATCTTTCATATGTACTTGATTTTAAATTAATGGATATATCGGAGTTTAAGGAAAGACTTGTTTGAGAAGCCTAATTTTGATTTTTGAACTGTCGTATTATAATTTGTTTATCAATGAATAAAACTTATTACAAAGGAAATAAACACATTTTGACAAATGTTGTTTTCGGACATATTTTAAAAACGGTTTAATGCATTATAAATAAAGGGATTATAGCAAAAATAGTTTGAAATACATGGAAAGTTCCTTAATAATTTAGGTTATTAATTTGAGTTGAAAATAGAATGAAAATTTTATAGCGTTCAATAAATTTAACAAATCAATGCATAGGCAAGAACAAAGGCAAGTAGAGCAGATGCAGAATACTAACAATAAATTAAATCAACATTATGGGAAGATGGAGCAACAGTCCCGGTGAGGTAGAGAGTTTGAAAAGCATAACTATTTCTGATTTAAAAAAACTGGGTTACTTAAAACCTAATGCAAGGGTCAATCAAAATATTTACTGGATTAATCAAAACGATGAAAGGACAGGTTCGATCAATGTTATTATAGATACCACCGAAACAGAAGGCGTTATAATCTTTGATTATACTTTCGGGGAATCTCAGAAAATAAATTACACAGTCCGGTTGATTACCCGGTCTTCCAACTTAGGAAATGGTTTACTATGGTTTTTTGTTTGTCCCAGCACAATGAAGGTTTGCCGGAAATTACATTTAAATGATTGCTATTTTCTGCATAGAACAGCTTTTAATGATGTTTACTATGAAAAACAATTACAGTCTAAGAAATGGAGGAGATGGGAAAAAACATTTGGTTCTTAATAAATCAAATGAGGATTTTACTATTAATTATGAAATAACACTTTTTCCTCTGGATAATCTCCAAATTGGACAGTATTTTAGTTTTTATGATTTTCCCTTTCATGTAAATGAGGTAAAATATTATTTAGATGGTAAAGAATTTAAAAAAATTGATAATCATTTTACAGAAATTGTTTTTAAAGGTAATTATATCAATTTTTCATTTAACAGCAGCAACAAGAAGGATTTTGGCTACCTTACACCTGCTGAAGAAATGTCAGTAAGCTTAGTTAAATATAAGAATGAACTTTACTCTATCAATACGAAAAAATATAAAAAGCATCCTTTTAAAGATTTACATTCCATACTAAAGGAAAATTAGTAACATAAAGAAAGAGACATTTGACATTGGTAATGTATAAAATGTTTGGTGTTCTTCATTAAAGAGAATTAATAATAAAAAATCAATAAAAATTAATGTAAAAAAAGAGCAGCTATCTGCTTGCTCTTTTAATTTTAACAAAGCCACAATAGAAAACGGAATACTTCGATAACTTCCAGTATGAGAACAACGTCCTTCAGTTTTTGGCGAATGAAGAAGGCTATTATGATTTCGCACAAAACCGTTATATTTACAATTACAAAGATCATTTAGGAAATGAAGCAAGCTAATTAGCAATAGCACAAGCGTAAAAATTATTGAAGTGAATGATGATTATCCTTTTGGATTAAACTAGATAATTACAATTCTTACAGGAACTCTTTATATAACTATAAGTCGATATAACCGAATTGTTATTTTAACAAACTTTATCATTTCCCCACTCACTCACGGCATCATATTTTCTTATTTCATCCTATAATAACACCAAAAAAAAATAATAATATGTCAAAGAAAATTGCCATTTTAGCCACCAATGGATTTGAAGAAAGCGAATTACAATCTCCGAAAGAACATTTAGAACAGCAGGGTTGGACGGCCCACATCATCAGTCCGGAATCCGGAACGATTAAAGCATGGGCAGAAAAAGACTGGGGAAAAGAATATGACGTTGACAGAACCCTGGATGAAGCTTCTGCTTCTGAGTACGATGCATTGGTTTTGCCGGGAGGCGTTATCAATCCGGATCAGCTGAGAACCAATGAAAAAGCATTAAGTTTTGTGAAAGATTTTTTTCAGCAGCATAAACCGGTTGCAGCCATCTGTCACGGCCCGCAAATCCTGATCAGTGCTGAAGCGGTGCAGGGAAGGAAAATGACTTCTGTGAATTCTATCAGCATCGATCTAAAAAATGCGGGAGCGCAGTGGGAAGACAGTGAAGTCGTTGTTGATAAAGGTCTTGTAACAAGCCGTACTCCAAAAGATCTACCGGCTTTTAATGCCAAAATGGTTGAAGAAATCAATGAAGGTAAACATCAGGAGCAAACGCTTTAATAACGTGTTTGAAATATAAAAAGACCTGGACATCATCCAGGTCTTTTTTTTAAAGTCAATTATTTTAAAGATTATTGCAATATCTAAATCGACTCATTTATATTTCAGATTGAGTTTATATTCTTAAAAACCCGCCTTCTTATAGGGCTTACATCCAGTAATGAGTTGTATATTTCGCCAATTTACTCATTATGAATTTGTTAATTATAAAACTTCATGATGGTTAATTCATTAAAAATCATTAATTTTGCACCCGTAAAAATCATTCATGCAAAACATTAGAAATATTGCGATCATCGCACACGTTGACCACGGTAAAACGACTTTAGTTGATAAAATCATTCACGCTACCAACATTTTTAGAGAAAATCAGGAAAGCGGAGAATTAATTATGGATAACAACGATCTTGAAAGAGAGAGAGGGATTACCATTTTGTCTAAAAATATTTCTGTTACATATAAAGACGTAAAAATCAATGTGATCGACACTCCTGGTCACGCCGATTTCGGTGGGGAAGTAGAGAGGGTTCTTAAAATGGCAGATGGTGTAGTTTTGTTAGTAGATGCTTTCGAAGGACCTATGCCACAAACAAGATTCGTACTTCAGAAAGCGCTGGAATTAGGATTAAGACCTTTGGTGGTGATCAATAAAGTTGATAAGCCAAACTGTCGTCCGGAAGAAGTTCACGATCAGGTATTCGATTTGTTCTTTAATCTTGAAGCGAGTGAAGAACAGCTGGATTTCCCTACATTCTACGGTTCATCTAAACAAGGTTGGTTCAATACTTCTTTAGAGCAGACCGATAATATTTTCCCACTATTAGACGGGATTATACAATATGTTCCGGAACCTAAAGTGGAAGAAGGTAACCTTCAGATGCAGATTGTTTCTCTTGATTTTTCTTCTTTCCTAGGAAGAATTGCCATCGGAAAAGTAATCAGAGGGGAGATTAAAGAATCCATGTGGATCGGTCTTGCTCAGGCAGACGGTAAAATTTTAAAAGGAAAAGTAAAAGAACTATACGTTTTTGAAGGTTTAGGAAAGAAAAAAGTAACCGAAGTGAAAGCAGGAGACATCTGTGCTGTAGTAGGTTTTGATGCGTTCCAGATCGGTGATTCGTTCGTAGATCTTGAAAACCCTGAACCATTGCCAAGAACAGCAATTGACGAGCCTACATTAAACATGACGTTCTCGATCAACAATTCACCTTTCTTCGGAAAAGATGGTAAATATGTAACTTCCAATCACCTGAAAGAAAGATTAACGAAAGAATTAGAGAAAAACTTAGCATTACGCGTAGAGCAGACTGATGATGCAAATACATTCTTAGTTTTCGGTAGAGGGATTCTTCACTTATCGGTTCTAATTGAGACCATGAGAAGAGAAGGATACGAAATGACGATTGGTCAGCCACAGGTAATCCTGAGAGAAATCGACGGTGAAAAATGTGAGCCTTACGAATCTCTGGTGGTAGACGTTCCTGAAGAATATGCTTCAAGAGTAATCGATTTAGCGACTCAAAGAAAAGGTGACCTTCACATCATGGAAACCAAAGGCGAAATGCAACACATGGAATTCGAAATTCCTTCAAGAGGTTTGATCGGATTGCGTTCTCAGATGTTGACAGCGACAGCCGGTGAAGCGATTATGGCACATCGTTTTACAGAATATAAGCCTTTCAAAGGAGCCATCCCTGGAAGAAGCAACGGTGTTTTGATCAGCAAAACACAAGGTCCGGCTACAGAATATTCTATTGCAAAATTACAGGACAGAGGGAAGTTTTATGTTGATCCGGGCGAGGAAATTTATGCAGGAATGGTAATCGGTGAGCAAAACAAACCGGGTGATTTGGTCGTAAATATCGTTGAAGCAAAACAGTTGAACAACATGCGTGCTTCAGGAAAAGATAAAGATACCGGTGTTGCGCCAAAAATCTTATTCTCTTTGGAAGAATGTATGGAATATATTCAGGCTGATGAGGCTATTGAAGTAACACCAAACTTCATCCGTATGAGAAAGAAAATCCTTTCTGAAGAAGAAAGAAAAAGAATGGAAAGAGGGGCGAAAGCATAATCTCATATTCTTACATATATTTAAAGCCTCGATTGTTCGGGGCTTTTTTATATTTAATTTACTAATTTAGCTTAAAGAAAATATAAAGGTTATGACAATTACTAAAGAAAAACTCCATAAACAAATTGATGAATTTCCAGATGAAATCAGTATTGATGAGGTAATTGAAAGATTAATAATGATAGAAAAACTGGAAATTAGAAAAAAAGAATCTAAAGATAATGATACCATTTCTGAAGAAGAGCTTAAAAATGAAATGGAAAAATGGTTCAAATAAAATGGCTGGAATCAGCAAAGACTGATTTAAAAGAAATATACGATTTCATCAGTTTGGACTCCAAAAAATATGCAAGATTTCAGATTGAAAAAATTCAAAATAAAACGGAAATTTTGAAGAATGGAAATATTGTAGGTAAAAAAGTTTCTGAAATTGATGATGAGAAAATAAGGGAAATCTTTGAAGGAAATTACAGAATAATATACCGCGTAGTATCAGTAAACGAAATTCATATCCTTTTAATACACCACGGTGCAAAAAAATTATTGCATACAATAAAGTAATTCTAATAAATTGAATCATGAGCAGATTCAAAAAAGTTAATTTAAATTCTAAACGTCATTAATATATCAATAGGAGAGGACTTTAGTCCGCTTTCAGTATTCAAATCAAATTTGGCTTTAGCCAAAATAAAAATACTACAAAATTTCATTACGCACTTCGCTGAGTGAAATGCTTTCCGAACTTAAAAGCAGTTAGTAGTTAAAACCTTTGTTACTTTGCGTTAAAATATTTTTTAAACATGTACTCATAAATAATTCATTTTATTATTGTAATTTTTCAAAAATAATTAAATGTAGTTCTGTAAACTATGAAAGTGACTAAGTTAAAATTAATATTCTTATTAGGGATTGTTGCGTCTTGCAGCAGCACAAAATCTGTAACAAACAGTACAAAGCCCGAAAAAAATCAAAATACATTCAAATCTGTTAAAGCCAAGGGAAAAGATTCTGTTACCGTTACAACCATTGCAACACCTGTAACTGACGAAAACTTTAAAGTTGAGCTTCCCGTAGTTAACCGGGAATTCCGCGGCGCATGGATTGCAAGTGTTGCCAATATCAACTGGCCTTCCAGAAATAATCTTTCCGTAGAACAGCAAAAAGCAGAAGCCATCAATATGCTGAATATGCTGCAGGAAAACAACTTCAATGCAGTAATTTTTCAGGCACGTCCTTCTGCAGATGCTTTATACACGAGCGAACTGGAACCATGGTCCTATTTTTTAACCGGAAAGACAGGAGAACCTCCTTATCCGAATTACGATCCGTTGAAGTTTTGGATCGAAGAATCCCACAAACGCGGGATGGAGCTGCATGTTTGGTTGAATCCATATCGGGCACATCATTCAAACGGTGGCGCAGTTAATGATCTGTCGATGGTCAATAAGCTTTCCGACCTGGTCGTTCGTCTCAAAAACGGGATGTACTGGTTTGATCCTGCAAATCCGAAAACACAGGGGCATGTTTCCAATGTGGTGAAAGATCTGGTTAAACGTTATGATCTCGATGCCATTCATTTTGATGATTATTTTTATCCGTACGCAACCTATAACAAAGGCGCAGATTTCCCGGATACTGCAAGTTGGAACAGTTACTTAAACAATGGCGGAACTTTATCCAGAGCCGATTGGCGAAGAGATAATGTGAATAAATTTGTAGAAAGAATGTACAAAGAAATTCATGCGGAAAAAAGCTACGTACGTTTGGGAATCAGCCCGTTCGGAATCTGGAAACCGGGATATCCGGAAGGCATTGTAGGCTCTTCTCAATATGATGAATTGTATGCAGATGCAAAATTATGGCTCAACAACGGCTGGGTAGATTATTTTTCGCCACAATTATACTGGCCGATTGATTCGAAAGGACAAAGCTTTGAAAAATTATTAAACTGGTGGAAATCTGAAAACACCATGAACCGCCATTTGTGGCCCGGTTTGAATACGGTTGAAGTGAAATCTCCTGATCGTCCTGAAGAAATTAAAAATCAGATCGAACTTTCCAGAGAAATTTTAGGAAGAAATGCAGGAGAAATCCATTGGAGTATTGCCGGATTGACGAAAAATTCAGATATGCTTCCTACCTTGAAAAACGGTCCTTATAAAGAGAAAGCATTGGTCCCGAAAAGTTCTTGGATCAAAACGCAGCCTTTAGAAAAACCGACTTTGTTTACCAACGATAACGGAAGCTTTATACAAACCAGCTGGAGCTCAAAGAAAATCGGTGATGTTTTTCAATGGGTGCTTTTTACCCAATACAACGGAGTCTGGGAAACTGAAATCCTTACACGGGAAAACCTGTCCAGAGACATCCCCAAATCTAAAAACGGAAAAACCCTCACCGCGATTGCTATAAAATCGGTCGACCGTCTCGGGAATGAAAGCGATTATATGGCAAAACCAGTAAATAATCTATAAGCAAACATTTGATATTATTAATCAAAATATACATCCAAAATGTAAAGTCAGTTCTTGATCGGAACTGGCTTTTTTATTTTAGACTAACTATAAATTAAGTGCTTAAATAAATGAAAAACAATACGTTATATTATGTAATTTAATATAATTAAGAAATGGAGTTTCTCGGAATCATTTTTGCATCATCCCTGTCATCACAATAAATTTATAATTATGAATACCAACAGACTTTCACCCAGGCTGGAACAGGCACTAAGTGACCAGATGAATACAGAAGATTTACAATCACGCGTTTATTTCTCTTACGGAATTTGGGCTGCTGATAAAGGCTATGGTGGAATTTCGAATTTTCTTTTTCGTCACGCTCAGGAAGAAAGAGACCATGCTGTGAAATTTATGCAGTATGTGCTTAACCGCGGAGGAAAACCCAAAGTTACCGCGCTTCCTTCACCCGGAGATGAGCCAAGAAGTCTTACAGAATGTTTTGATCTTGTTTTCAAACATGAAGTAGATAATACGACCGCCATATATAATTTGGTTAATATCGCATTTGAAGAAAAAGATTGGGCTTCATGGAATTTTCTGCAGTGGTTTGTAAAAGAACAGATAGAGGAAGAGACATTTGCAATGAACCTGATTGACAAATTAAAAATTGCAGGAGGCGACAGAGCAAGTGACGAATCTCTTTTCACGCTTGATAAAACACTGGAAACGCAGCCCGATGATGCCGATTTGGCTCAGGATGCTACAGGAGCGAATCCCTAAAACGCACTAACAATAAAAATAAAGTCTGCCAATCTCCGGCAGACTTTTTTATTATGAAACTCACCCTAAAATCACTATCTTTGCACACCTCTAATTTATAGGCGTACAGTCAAAAGACGATTGCCAAAATTAGATAAATTATGAAACCGAAAGGTTGCATCACTTAATAATTAAATAAAAATTTCGTTATGAAATGTGGAATCGTAGGCTTACCGAATGTAGGTAAATCAACACTTTTTAACTGTTTAAGCAATGCCAAAGCTCAGTCAGCAAATTATCCGTTCTGTACCATCGAGCCCAATTTAGGGACCGTTTCCGTACCGGATCAGCGATTGTTTGAGCTGGAAAAGCTGGTAAATCCGGAGCGTGTTTTACCTGCTGTTGTGGAAATTGTAGATATTGCAGGCCTTGTGAAAGGAGCAAGCAAAGGTGAAGGCCTTGGAAACCAGTTTCTGGCCAATATCAGAGAGTGTGAAGCGATTATTCATGTTTTGAGATGTTTTGAAAACGGAAATATTATTCACGTGGAAGGAACAGTTGATCCGATGCGTGATAAAGAAATTATCGATATCGAGCTCCAGTTAAAAGATCTGGAAACAGTAGGAAAAGCAGTAGAGAAAGCAAAAAAGTTTATCAAATCCGGCAAGAAAGAGGATATTTTGACCTACGAAACATTGCATAAACTTGAGAAGTTTATTGAGGACGGAAAAAATGCAAGAGAATTTCCGATGGATGATTTTGCGAAATCAATCATCAGTGATGTTCAGCTTTTGACCAATAAACCGGTTCTTTACGTTTGTAACGTAGATGAAAATTCTATAAAAAACGGAAATGAATGGATTGCCAGAATTGAAGAAATGGCGAAAAAAGAAAATGCTGAGGTTGTGGTTTTAGCCGCTCAGATCGAAGCAGATATCAACGAACTGGAAACTTTTGAAGAAAGAGAGATTTTTCTTGAAGAATTAGGCTTAACTGAACCCGGAGTAAACCGTCTGATCAGAAAAGCATATGATTTGCTGAAACTTCAAACCTACTTTACAGCTGGAGTAAAAGAAGTGAGAGCCTGGACGATTGGACAAGGATGGACCGCTCCTCAAGCAGCCGGAGTGATTCACACTGATTTTGAAAAAGGGTTTATCCGTGCGGAAGTAATCAAATACAACGATTATGTGAACTACGGAACAGAAGCCAAAGTAAAGGAAGCCGGAAAGCTTTCGGTAGAAGGTAAAGAATACATCGTGCAGGATGGTGATATTATGCACTTCAGATTTAATGTTTAAAAATATTAAAAGTTAGTTATATAGTATTTTTAAAACGCTTCCATGCATTTGGGGGCGTTTTTGTTTATATTTATAAAAAATTTTCAATGACATATTCTGCGTTTTTAATGTTTATCTTATTTTTGGGGTCCTGCTCAAAAACTCAGGAAGAAAATTGTTTTATAGAAAAGGATAATACCATTTACAAAGAAGAAAAACCATTTACAGCTCAGCAGATTCTTACAAATAAACCAGAATATCTTGAGGTAATAAGTTTGAAAAACTTTAGACCTTTCAAGCAGGATAGTACCGAAAATGAAAATAATTTTCAGGATGAAAAATTAGCTGAAATTAAATGGCGACGGGAAAAAGAAGAATATAAAAATTTTAGAGAGAAATTTTATAATCAGTTTTCATGCTCTAATAAACAGCGTATCGGAAATACTGAGTATTGTTTAGGGAAAAATAATCTGGGCTTTTGGTTGTTGAAAATTGACAATCATAAAGCGGACGCCTATTTTTTAGGGTTAAGTTTTAGCCATTATTATCTTAATAAAATCCAGACCAAGCCCATTATCAATAATGGTTTTTTAGAACTTGAAGGAAGCTTGGTAAAGATCATACAGGTTGGAGGTCTTCCGGGTTACGAAGATTACTCAGCTATTGAAGATGGAAAATTATTTAAAATCAAATTAGACGATTTAATCAAAGATTCTGACAATGATGGCTATAACGATATCTTTGAAAACAGTTTTGGCTTGAATACTGATAATAAAGATACAGACGGTGACGGAACTGATGATTTTAATGATATGAATCCTCTGTTTACATCTGAAAAAAATAAATTCAGTGAATTATATCTGCAGCTATTGCCTACCTATGCAACGGACTCTGATTTTAAAAAAAAGCATTATTATTTTGAAGTTTTTAAAAGTGATTGCGCTTATTTTCATGAAATAAATCCTAACGAATACAGAGTTTTATTTTCTCAGGAAAATCAAAATAAGCAGACGGACTATTTGAAAGTTACTGATGTATTTAGATTCGGAATCTCTAAAATCAAGAAAAATAAAAACAATCCTAAACAATTTTTCATTACCGAATGGGGAAGCAGTTCTGTAACTGATTATTCTGCTGAATATAAAAACGATAAATGGGTTTTAACAATGGTAGGAGGATCTGTTATTTAAGTTTGTCATAATTTGCTATATTTGATTTATACAAATTTCATCATGGAAAAGATAGCCCACACTTCTTTGGAAGAATTTTACGGCGAGATGGCAGAAAGACTGGGGAAAGATCTGGAAAGCATTTTTCCGAAAGGACTTCATAAAGATATTGGCCATTTCAATGTTTTTGATATTGCGCAAACACTTGCAACGATGAAGAAAACTTCTGAAATGCCCTACAACAGGAGAAAATATTACAAGATAAGTTTGATCAGAGGAAAAAACAGGGCAGAATATGCAGATAAGGTAATCTCAATCAAAAAAAATGCACTGTTGTTTGCAACCCCGAAAGTTCCATATCATTACATACCGGAAGATGCAGATCAATCCGGAAGTTTTTGTGTTTTTACCGATGATTTTTTCAATAAAAACCAATCTCAGAATATTTTAGAAGATCTACCTCTCTTTCAACCGGGCGCAGTTCCCGTTTTTGAAATTGAAGATGATTTGGCAGATGAAATTGAAAAAGTGTTTTCAAAAATAAAAAAAGAAATCGCTTCTGATTATATCTTTAAATATGATCTTATCAGAAATTATGTCTTTGAGCTGATTCATTACGGGCAAAAATTGCAGCCTGCTGCCAAAACCTCAACATCTCAAAACGCTTCATTACGCGTGGTTTCTTTATTTATAGAATTGCTGGAAAGACAATTTCCTATTGAATCGCCGGATCAGAGAATTCAGTTAAAAGTGGCCAAAGATTATGCGGAAAGACTGGCAATTCATGTGAATTATCTTAATAAAAACCTAAAGGAAAATACCGGAAAAACAACGACCGAATGTATTGCAGACCGGATTGTTCAGGAAGCTAAAATACTTTTAAAGCAAACCAAATGGAATGTTTCTGAAATATCCTACGCATTGGGATTTGAGGAAATTGCCCACTTTTCCAATTTTTTTAAACGGAAAACTTCTTTTACCCCCTTAGAATTCCGTTCATGATTTGAAATGTGCAAATTTCAGATTGTTTGAAGCAAATATAAAAAACGTAAAATAACAGAACTTTGTCTCAATAAAAAATCTAAAAAAATGGATCACAAAACAAAAGTTGCACTTATTACAGGCGGAAGCCGCGGATTGGGAAGAAACTCAGCATTAAAAATTGCCGGAAAAGGCCTTGATGTCATCATTACCTATCACAGCAATAAAGAGGAAGCTGAGAATGTAGTAAATGAAATAAAAGCGATGGGAAGAAAAGCCCTTGCTTTACAATTAGATACAAGAGATGTAAAAAGCTTTGACCGTTTTGTTAAAAATGTCTCGGATCATTTACAAGAAAATACAGGAAGTCCAAACATTGATTATCTGATCAATAATGCAGGAACTGCGCTCTATTCTCCTATTACAGAAACTACCGAAGATCAGGTGGATGAAATGTTTAATATTCATTTTAAAGGAGTTTTCTTTTTGACCCAGAAATTTTTGCCTTTCATGAATAACGGGGGCGGAATTATCAATATCTCTTCAGGATTAGCCAGATTTGCGCTACCCGGATCTTCTGTTTACGGTTCTATGAAAGCGGGTGTTGAAATGCTGACGAAATATATGGCGAAAGAACTGGGATCAAGAAAAATTAAGGTGAATGTGGTGGCTCCGGGAGCGATAGAAACCGATTTTGGCGGCGGCAGAACAAGGGATGATGAAAACATCAATGCGATGATTGCCGGTAATACGGCTTTGGGAAGAGCCGGTTTGCCGGATGATATTGGTGGAGTAGTCGCTTTTCTGTGTACTGAAGATGCAGGATGGATCAATGCACAGAGAATTGAAGCATCGGGCGGAATGTTTTTTTAGTCATTAACCGATATTTAAATACTTTAGCAGATGGAGCCGCTTTTTTATGCTCAATCTGCTAAATATTTAACATTATACTTTTGATAAAAGATCAATAGCCTTTTTTAAGGTTTCTGTTTTCTTGGCAAAGCATAACCGGATAACGTGATCATTATTTTTATTTTTATAAAAAGAGGAGAAAGGAACCGTTGCCACTTTATGTTTAATCGTCAGTTCTGTAGCAAAATCGATATCATTCTGATCAGAAATCTGATTATATTTCACGGCCTGAAAATATGTTCCTTCACAATCCAGAAGTTCAAAAGAAGTGGAGGCTAAACCATTTCTCAGGAAATCTCTTTTTTCCTGAAAAAACTGATTCAGTTTTTTGTAATGGTCATCGTTTTTCATGTATTCTGCCAATGCGAGCTGAATAGGAGTGTTGACACAGAAAACATTAAACTGGTGTACTTTCCGAAATTCTTCTGTTAAAGCTTTTGGAGCTGCGCAATACCCGATTTTCCAGCCCGTAACGTGAAAAAGCTTCCCGAATGAAGCGACTAAGAGGCTTCTCTCTTTCAGTTCCGGATATTTGCAGATACTGAGATGCTGTTTTCCGTCAAAAATGATATTTTCATACACTTCGTCGCTCAGAATGAGGATAGAAGTATCTTTTACAATAGAAATAAGCTCCTGAATATCATTTTCTTTTAAAATCTTGCCGGAAGGATTGTTGGGATTATTCAGGATAATCATTTTTGTTTTTTCTGAAACCAGCTTCTTTACTTCATTCCAATCGATTTCGTAATCGGGAGCTTTCATTTCGAAACGTTTTACAATTCCTCCAAAAAGCTCTACAGTAGGTTCGTAGCAGTCATATGCAGGCTCAAAAATAATCACTTCATCATCTTTTTTGATAAAGGTGGCAATGGTCGTGAAAATAGCCTGTGTTCCGCCGGAAGTAATGGTGATTTCAGAATCCGGATGATAAATTGTATGATGGCTGTTTTCTATTTTTCTGGCGATTTCTTCTTTTAGCCCCATCATTCCACCTAAAGGTGCATATTGATTAAATCCTTTTTTGATAAAATGATCTGCAAAATTGAGCAGCTCAGAATCTGCCATAAAATCCGGAAATCCCTGGGATAAATTGATCGCTTCATGCTCATTGGCCAGTTGCGTCATTTGGCTGAAAATGGTAGTTCCTATATTTGAAAGTTTTGAAAAAGGCAGCTGTATCATATAATAGAAAAATTATAAACTCTAATGTACAGCATTTTTTTTGGATGAGTACTTTTAAAATACAAAAACCGCCCTAAAAAGGACGGTCTTTATATTAAATATAATATAAAATGTGTTTACCTTATTGTTTAATGAGGTTAATCATTTTTCTTTCAGAAGAATTGTAGATTAATACTCTGTACACACCGATAGTAAGATCTGAAATATTCATCTCGATAGAATTTTTTCCTTTTACGAATTTTTCTGAGCTTGTTACCGTTTTCACCTTTTTCCCGAAAGTATCCAGAATTTCTACGGTAAGTGCTGTATTTTGGTTTAAAACAAAATCTAAAGTAGAAGTGTCTGAAGAAGGATTTGGAGAAAGTTTCATATCCGGTCCAAACACGGATGCTGCAGCAGCGTCGCCACTATCACCGTAAAAGCCGTCTCCTTTGTCCTCCTCATGATCGTTAACGGCTACGCTAAAGTTACATGCAGTTCCGTATTCTTCATCAGGATTTTCAGTACGATTCTGGTTTGCTATAAATTGGAAATTTCGGATCAGATTAGTAGGCTGTGTTAATACAAAGGATACTGTAATGCCTCTGTATTCTCCTGCCTGCAAAAGAATGTTTTTCAATTTAGCATTATTAATGTCAGTTACCCGCAGTTCGTGTTTTTCCCAGTCTGAAATTTCTAATCCTTCTGCGGAAGATCCGCTTTGCACCCATTTATCAAACAATGTTTTATCTAATGTTAAAATAACATCTCCCAACTGGCTGAATGATACATCGGTCTGTGATAAATCTCTGATTCTGAAATCAAATAATCCGTCTTCACTGGTACTGTTGCTGAAAAATATAGTTCCTGAACCTCTGTAAAAAACGCCGCCGCCAGTTAAATTAACAAAAGTAGAATTTCGGGTAACGATATTGTTGTTGCTTCGTACGTTATCACTGAAACTAAAGGAAGCAGAGGAAGTACGCTCGTCATACATAGGATCGTTCGTATCTACGACTCTTGCCAGGAAGCAGATTTGAGGATGATTTGTTAATAAATTTAAATTAAAAGCCGAAGGTGTCCATAAAGTATTTACAATATATTCTTCGCCTGGTTGTAACGGAGGGATTATGAACCCTCCTTGGTCGTATGTCGTATCTTGCGTAATATTAATTCCATTCCCGATATGCGAACTTTGACTTGGTGGGGTAACATTGGGTGTGGGATATGGTTTTGTAATCTGACCACCACTGGTAAAATTGTTATAAACAGGATTATTATTTTGGTCTAAACTAGTTTGAAGATTTACAGTTGTACTTCCATTCCATGCTACAGGCCAAGGTTCTCCACCAGTTGTACCAATTGTCCAATATAATCTCACACGAGATTCATTACTTGCAGAAACTCCGATATTTCTCACTCTGAATCTCACCAAATTATTGTGTCCGCTTGCATTATCTACATTTTCAGCGACCAGGTTTCCGGTTACAGAATTTGCATCGGTAGCTCTGTTCCAAATATCATTACTTTGCCAAACCTGCCAGTTGCTTCCCGGATCGTAAGGTTCTGCGCCGATATCGGTGTTGTTATCAAAAGCTGCCAAATCATAGGTGCCGTCACATGGAGACGGAGTAGATTGTACCGGACCAATAATGACATTGTCGATATAAACAAGCTCTGAATAATTTCCGGAAATATTTGAAGGACTTTTTAATCTTAATACAACTCTATCATAAATACCTGCCTCGTCACCGATTATTTTAAAAGAATTGCCATAATTTCCCCAAGGTGTGGAACCTGTATTTTTAGGAATATTAAATTCACTGATGAGCTTTTCAAATGATGTACCCTGTCTTACCAAATACACCTGTAATGTATTTCTTCCATTTGGTTCGTTAAGATAGATGCCCCCTAAAGCCGCGAGGCAGATTTTGTATACTCCGCTGCCAAGAGTTCCTGTTGTGAAACTGCCAATTGCTCTGCTGTCACTTATTCCTAATATCGGTGTATTACTTTGGAAAATGCTTATTGATCTGTTTCCATGATTGGCGCTTATGCCCGGTGAAAACTGGGAATAGGTACAGGTAGGTGTGTTTTGATAAATCCTGGCCGTATTTAAAGGATAACTTGCCTGATCTGCAGGATTAATTGATGTCCAAAAATCTGCATACCCTTGCCCTATATAAAAAGAGCCCGGATTATTTGGGGCACACAAAGCCGGGCCATCTTCAAAGCTAGGATTTTTTACAAGGTTTTGGGCATTGATCGACATTCCCATGATGGCGGTCATCAGTAAGGAAAAAGTTAGATTGTTTCTCATAGTATAGTTTTTTATGATTGATACTACAAGAATACTCAGATACAGAAAACAAATCAACGATCAATGTATAAGTGTCGCTGTTTTCTGAGTAAGTGTTTTCTATTGCAGATATTTTATTTTCTCCATAAATTCATTTTTTTTCCGGACCGAGATATCCAGGACAGAATGATCCATCATAATGATTTGTCCGCCTTTCCCTTTGATGTATTCACGGATGTAATTGAGGTTGATAAGATGCTTGTGGTGAATCCTGAAAAAATTATGGTAGCTGAGAGATTCTTCAAACTCATGAAGTGTTTTAGATACCGTAATTTTGGTTTTATCGGAAAGATAAAAAGTAGTATAGTTAGAATCTGCCTCGCAACGGATAATATTTTCTATGTCAATCAGCCGGAACCCCTGTAAAGTAGGTAAGCTTATTTTATTATGAATCGGAGCATGTACTGGGTTTTTATTTTTTTTAATATTTTCCAGAGCTTTGTTGACGGCGCTTATAAAATCAATTTTGTTAATGGGTTTTAAGATATAATCTGTTGCGGCATTTTTAATGGCCTGAATGGCAAAATTTTCAAAAGCGGTTATAAAAATAATTTGTGATGCGATGGTTTTAAATTTTGATAACAGGTCAAACGCATTGCCGTCTGTAAGCTGTACATCCAGAAAAATAATATCCGGGCTGTTTTTTGTAAGGTAAACATACGCATCCTCCACACTTCTTCCCTGAAAAGTAATGTGCAGATCCGGAAACTCATTTTGCAGCAGAAGAGCGACGTAATCTCTTCCGTCTTGTTCGTCATCAATGATACAGGCTTGTATTTGTTTTTTCATAAGGCGTCATATAAAGTTTAATCTGGGTTCCTGATCGTTGCTGTCTTTCAGAAAGGTTATGAATTTCTAAAATGATATCTGTTTCAAATAACTGCCTGAAAGTTTCAATTCTTTTCCGTGAAAGTTTCACCCCGAATGAATGATCTTTTTGGATACGGTCGTTTTCATTTTGAATCCCGATCCCGTTATCTTCAATGCAAATGCAAAGTGAAGTGTCTTCAACATCAAATGAAATTTTAATATTTCCTTTCCTGTCTTTCAGATTGGCAATACCGTGTTTTATGGCATTTTCTACGAATGGCTGTATCAGTAAGGAAGGAATTAGCCATTCAGGATTTACGGCTTTTGAGATTACAATTTCGTAATCAAACTGATCTTTTAGCCGCAGTTTTTCCATATTCAGGTATAAAGAAAGGTATTCTACTTCTTCATTTACTGGCATGAAGGTTTTTTCAGAGTAATGCAGTGTTTTTCTGATCATCTGGGAAAAAACGTCGAGGTAATTTTCTGTTTCGGGATAATCTTTTTTATACAATAAATATTGAATGGAATTGAGACAATTATAGATAAAATGAGGATTGATCTGTGCCTTTATAGCTTGTAGCTCCAGTTCGGCAATTTTTTTATCGTAGAAAAGATTTTTTAGCTTTTTATTTCGTTTTTTTTGAAAATAATAGGTGAGGAAAGCCAGGATAACGACGATGCTTAAAATGATCAAGAGTACCGTAAACCACCACGTCTGCCAATATTTCGGTTTAATCTCAAAAGGTATTTCTGTTGAGGTATAAGATTGTTTACCGTTATATCCCAACCCGAAGACTTTAAAAACATATTTTCCGGGTGGTAAAGCATTTAAGATAATTTTCGAAGAGTTGCTGATCTGCCATTTTTCGTTAAGGCCCTCAATTTTATATCGATAGCTTATTTTTCCCAATGATGCATAATCCGGGAAACTGAGACTGAAAACAAGATCATTATCGAGCGATTGAATGACGGGTTTTTTGCTGAAGTCATACAGTATTTTTCCGCCAATAGTGATGCTGTTGAGAATTACTTTTTTATGAATAACCTTTTGCTGCATCAGCAGTTTTCTGACAGATAAAATGCCCAATCCTTTAGACGTTGCGATATAAATGGTGTCTTTTTTAATCACGCATCCCGAAACCCTGTTACCGGGAAGCCCGTCAATCTTTGTAAAATTGTTAAGATGTACCGTATTTCCCGTATATTCAATTCTGCACAGCCCGGAATTGGTACTTGCCCAAAATGTATTTTCATTTTCAATATCGATTCTCTTAACCTGATTGCTGGGTAAGCTTTCGTGCTCTGTAATGTGTTTTATTACTTTCCGGTTATTAAAAATGACGATGCCGTTGAGATTGGTTGCACCGATATACACATTTGATTTTAGTTTTTTAATATCTTTAAAATAATAGCCTTCTAGAAAAAGTTTTTTCTTTTTTGTGGCGATGCTGAAGGTATAAAGATTCTTAAAATCGCCCACAAACAGGCTGTCTTTGGAAAAAGGTAAAGCGGTGTATACTCTTTCATTTTTTAAAAAATCGGTATAGAGATCCTTTTTAAAATCATATACGGTTAAACCTTCTGAAGAACATATAAAAATAGAAGAATCTGTAAACGGCAGAAGATTTTTCAGATTGTAGGTCCCTAAAAATTTCTTTTTTCTCGTAAGAATATCGTATTGATAGACATTTTGTACCAACCCGAAAAACACTTTTTTATCAGTCGCAAATATATTGCTGTTTTCGTTTTTTTTGTTTTTCTCAAAAACAATATCGGTTATTTTGTTTGCACAGAAGATTCCACCTATGGCTTCGTTATAGCCTAAAAAGACAGCTTTGCTGTTGCCGGAAATAGCAGTTATAGAAGCAGAATTATTTTTGATGGGCAGAGTAATGTAATTTCTGAAAAATTTTTCGGTAATAAAGAATATGCCGTTATTTCTGGTAGAAAACCAAACGTTGTTATCAGTATCTACAAGAATATCATTAATAATATAATCTTGTAAGATCTTTTTCGGAGCCTGAAGCTTTTTACCGGAACTGAGTGCCTCATCAAAGTAAAAAACGCCGCCGTTTTTAGAATAGATCCAGAGTTTATTATTTTTATCAATAAGAACCCGGTGAATCTCATCTTCAAGGTGAATGGTCTGCTTTTTCTTTAGTCGAAGTTGATCTTTATATTCATAAATGTTCAGCTCTTTATGCTGAATTCTGATCAGAAAATTATCTTTCTTCCAGAGGCTTCCGGGCAGTGAAATATTGCTTCCGTATTCTTTTTTATTTCGGATGTCATACACCACGATTCTTCCTGTTTTTTCATCAGAAAGATACAGCATATCTGTACGGAAGTCGTATGAAGTCGGAATAAGTTTGTTATCGGGATCATTCCCGGAATACTTTATATACAACGGAATTTCTGTTACTTTTTCATCTTTAAATACATATAATTTTTTAGGATTATTGTTGTTGCACAAAATGACAGAATCTTGATAGGTATTAATAAAAGGATTGTGCTCAAATCTGATTTTTTTAAGCTCCCTATTGATATCGGAATTGATCACTACATTATTTTTCAGATAAGCAAAATCATTTAAAAAGGGCATGATAAAAACTTCGCCGCCAGATAAAGGCTCACAGGACAGGATATCGATATTCTTTAACCCCTCTTTTTTATTATATTGCCGGAACTCTTTCCCGTCAAACCTGAATAGGCCGTTATCGCTTCCAATCCAGATAAATCCGTTCTTATCTTCATTCATCTCATAGGTATAAGAACTGTTCAGCCCGTCTTCTTCACTGTAATTAATCAGCCCTGGAATCTGGGAAGCACATAAAGAGGATAAAAACAGTACGGCAAGAAGAAAAATTTTCAATATTTATTTGGTTGGTGATCGTGTAAATATAAAAAGATCAATAGTAAATATTACAATAAATAATGATAAATTTGACTAAAATCAATCGAAAAGATGAAAGAAGTTTTTATCCAATTTCGTACTTTTGTATGTTTGCTGAAATAATCTATGTCACAAGAAATAAACCCTGTATATTCCGAAGATAACATCAGAACCCTCGATTGGCAGGAGCATATCCGTTTGCGTCCCGGTATGTATATCGGGAAGCTGGGCGATGGCTCATCTGCGGATGATGGGATCTATATTTTGCTTAAAGAAATTCTGGATAACTCCATTGATGAGTTCAGGATGAAATCTGGCAAAAGAATTGAAATAAAAGTAGACGACGGCAAAGTTACAATTCGTGATTTTGGACGTGGGATTCCGTTGGGAAAAGTAGTAGATGCGGTCTCAAAAATGAATACCGGAGGGAAGTACGACAGCAAAGCTTTCAAAAAATCTGTTGGTCTCAACGGGGTCGGAACCAAAGCGGTGAACGCACTTTCAGCCTATTTCCGGGTACGCTCTTTCCGGGACGGAAAAATGAAGATGGCCGAGTTTTCCAGAGGGATCATTACAGAAAATCACGACGAAAAAGAAACTTCTGACAGAAACGGGACCGAAATTTCCTTTATCCCGGATGCAGATATTTTTCTTCACTTTAAATACAGAAAAGAGTACATCGAGAGGATGCTCCGAAATTATTCTTACCTGAACCCGGGATTAAAAATACTTTTCAACGGGGAAACATTCTATTCTGAAAACGGGCTTAAAGATTTACTGGAAGAAGAACTGGAAAGCGATGTATTGTATCCCATCATTCACCTGAGAGATCACGATATTGAACTGGCCATTACCCACACCGACAAATCGCAGACAGAGACTTATTTTTCTTTCGTAAACGGACAGAATACCACACAGGGCGGAACGCACCTTAATGCATTCCGTGAGGCGTATGTAAAAACAATACGTGAGTTTTTTAATAAGAATTTTGATGCATCCGATGTCAGAAAATCAATTGTTGCAGCCATTTCCATCAATGTTGAAGAGCCTGTTTTTGAATCTCAGACGAAAACAAAGCTCGGTTCCAATGATATTGGCCCGAATGGTCCTACCGTAAGAATTTTTATCATTGATTTTCTTAAAAGCAAATTAGACAACTTTTTACATAAAAATCCAGAAATTGCTGAAGCGATCCAACGGAAAATATTAATCTCGGAGCGCGAAAGGAAAGAACTTTCCGGAATTCAGAAACTGGCAAGAGAACGGGCAAAAAAAGTATCTCTTCACAATAAAAAACTTCGGGACTGCAGACAGCATTATAATGACCAGAAAGCCGAACGAAAAGCTGAAACCCAGATTTTTATTACCGAAGGAGATTCTGCATCAGGATCAATCACAAAATCCAGGGATGTAGAAACGCAGGCTGTTTTTTCTTTAAAGGGGAAACCGCTAAACTGCTATGGCCTCACAAAAAAAATCGTCTACGAAAATGAAGAATTCAACCTTCTTCAGGCGGCGCTGAATATCGAAGAAAGCCTTGAAGATTTAAGATACAATCAGGTAATTATCGCTACGGATGCCGATGTAGACGGGATGCACATTCGTCTTCTGATGATCACGTTTTTTCTTCAGTTTTTCCCTGACGTAATTAAAAACGGACATCTTTACATCCTTCAGACTCCTTTATTCAGGGTAAGAAATAAAAAGGAAACACGATATTGCTATTCTGAAGCTGAAAGAATAAAAGCACTCAATGAATTAGGAAAAAACCCCGAAATTACCCGGTTCAAAGGTCTGGGAGAGATTTCTCCGGACGAATTTAAAAACTTCATAGGGAAAGATATCCGCCTGGAACCGGTAGTTCTTGGGAAAGATCAAACCATAGAACAGCTCCTGGAATTCTATATGGGTAAAAATACCCCGGACCGACAGATTTTTATCCTCGAAAATCTGGTGGTAGAAGATGCAGACATCGATAAAAAAGAAATGCTGAATGAGATAGAATATTAACACAAAAACACAAATAATGAGACTTAGCAACCGAAACAAGAAACCTGTTTATAACTTTATTAATACCCTGCTTATTATGTTTTTGATCGGCGGTATTACAATCTTCACTTTAGAACAGTACAAATTGCACATTTTGGATGGAGGAGAATATATATTCATTTTTGTTCCCCTGATCTTATTATCTGTTTTTTATCTCACGGGAAGACAGATTTTTGAATATGACAGTGATGGAGAGGCTTTGCATTTCAGGAATTCTAACATAATTCCTTTTTTGAGTAAAAATTTAAGTGACGAATTTCCCAAGTATAAGCTGATCAGTTATGAGGTAATCAGTATATTGTTTATAAAAAGGCTTTACATTACCATTACCAGCAAAAACAGCGGGACAGCCATGCTGAAATATGAAATTTCTTATTTGACAAAAAAACAGACTAACGATTTAAAATTTTCTCTGAGTAAAGTAATAAAAGCAACAAAGAGTAAAGACAGCAATAAAGAATGATAGAAGAAAACGCTCACGAAGGCGAAAGCTTAAAAAAAGTTTCAGGACTCTATAAAGACTGGTTTTTAGATTACGCGTCTTATGTAATCTTAGATCGTGCGATTCCGTCGGTGTATGACGGTTTGAAGCCCGTTCAGCGGAGAATCATGCATTCTATGCGTGAACTGGAAGACGGCAGGTATAACAAAGTTGCCAATATCGTAGGAAATACGATGAAATATCATCCTCACGGAGACGCATCCATCACCGATGCCATGGTGGGAATTGGGCAGCGGGAGCTTTTGATCGACACTCAGGGAAACTGGGGCAATATTTATACAGGAGATTCTGCTGCTGCGGCGAGATATATTGAAGCCAGGCTTACCGCTTTTGCACTGGAAGTAGTTTTTAATCCTAAAACGACAGTCTGGGCAAAGTCGTATGACGGCAGAAATAATGAGCCGGTAGATCTTCCCGTAAAATTCCCGCTGCTTTTGGCACAGGGCGTGGAAGGAATCGGAGTCGGGCTTTCTACAAAGATCCTCCCGCATAATTTTAATGAACTGATCAATGCATCTGTCGCGCATTTAAAAGGTAAAAAGTTTGAGCTTTTCCCGGATTTTCTTACGGCAGGTTTTCTGGATGTTTCAGAATACAATGACGGGCAAAGAGGCGGGAAAGTAAGAGCCAGAGCCAAAATTTCTCAGGTCGATAAGCATACGTTGATGATCTCTGAGCTTCCTTTTTCTAAAAATACGGGCGATCTTATTGATTCTATCATTAAAGCCAATGAGAAAGGGAAAATTAAAATTAAAAAAATCGAAGATAACACTTCAGATAAAGTTGAAATCCTCATCTATCTTCATAACGAAGTTTCTCCGGACAAGACTATTGATGCTTTATACGCATTCACCGACTGTCAGGTAACCATTTCTCCTAATGCATGTGTAATTGTTGGTGATAAACCCATGTTCCTGAATGTTTCCGAAATTTTAAGAATGAATACCGATCATACGGTTTCACTTTTAAAGAGAGAGCTGGAAATAGAATTAAACGAATTGCAGGAAAGCTGGCATTTTTCTTCCCTTGAAAGGATTTTCATCGAAAACAGAATTTATCATGATATTGAAGAGGTAAAAAGCTGGGAAGAAGTGTTAGAAACTATAGCAGAAGGGCTGAAACCTCATACAGCACATCTTTTAAGAGCTGTTACGGAAGAGGATATTTTGAAACTTACAGAAATCAGGATCAAAAGAATTTCAAGATTCGATTTAGATAAATTTAAAGAAAATATTGCATCCCTTGAAGGAAAAATAGAGCAGGTAAAGCATCATTTAAATAATCTGATTGCATATGCCATTGATTATTACCTGAATATCCAGAAAAAATACGGAAAGGGGAGAGAAAGAAAAACCGAACTCAGGATTTTTGATACCATCGACGCCACAAAAGTGGCCGTTGCTAACGAAAAATTCTATGCTAATTTTGAAGAGGGCTTTGTAGGTACTTCACTTAAAAAAGATCAGTATCTGTTTGACTGTTCGGATATTGATGATATTATCACATTCCGGAAAGACGGAAGCATGAAAGTCGTAAAAGTAGAAGCCAAAACCTTCATTGGAAAAGACATTCTGCATGTTGCGATCTGGAAGAAAAACGACAAACGTACGGTCTACAATATGATCTATCGTGAAGGAACACAGGGACCGTATTATATGAAACGGTTTTCGGTAACGGGCGTAACCAGAAATACAGATTATCATCTCGCTTCTGAAGCGAAAGGTTCCGAAATGCTGTATTTCTCAGCCAATCCTAACGGTGAGGCGGAAGTAGTCACCGTACTTTTAAAACCCAACCCAAGAATCAGAAAAAATAAAATGGAAATCGATTTTTCTGAAATAGGAATTAAAGGGCGCGATTCTAAAGGAAATCTGGTTACCAAATATGCGGTGAAAAAAGTAGACATGAAAGAAGAAGGGGTTTCTACTTTAGCCCCAAGAAAAATATGGTTTGATGATACCGTAAGAAGACTGAATGCAGATGCAAGAGGAACATTACTCGGAAGCTTTAAAGGCGATGACAAGATTATAACGGTCAATTCGCAGGGTGAAGCAAAATTAGTGAGCTTTGATCTTGGGAACCGTTTTGACGACGAATATATTATTCTGGAGAAATGGAGGCCCGATCAGCCGATTACCTGCATCTATTACGACGGAGAAAAAGAAATCTATTTTATTAAACGTTTTCTGCTGGAAAATACGCCCAATATCCAAACCTTTATGCCTTCCGAGCATCCAAAATCATTTGTGGAACGAATTATCATTTCAAACGGTTCTACAGCAGAAATTATTTTTGCAAAAGACAAAGGAAAAGAGCGTGATCCCGAAACAGTACATATTGATGAATTTATCGCAGTAAAAGGCATTAAAGCAATCGGAAACCAGTTCACAAAATTTAAAGTAAAAAATATTAACATTACGATTCCCGAACCGGAGGAAGAAGAGGAGGAAGCCTATGAAGAGCCGGAAACTAGCGACACGACTGACGATGATGGAGGAACCATTGGTGACCTTTTTGAAGGAGAACAATAACAATTAAAAGAAAATATGAATATAATAGTCATCATTATTATCGCGGTTACCTGTATTATCAGTTATTTTGCTTTGAATAACAGCGCGGTATTTGAAAAATATAAGTTTAATGTTGGTGCAATAAACAACCGGAAAGAATACATACGGCTGATCAGTTCCGGGTTTCTGCACGCGGATTTTATGCATTTGTTTTTTAATATGTTTTCGCTGTACATGTTTCAGGCCGCAGTGATGGAATTTTTTGGCGGTGTCGGTTTTATTGTGATCTATTTCGGATCAATGATTCTGGGGAATTTATTCAGCCTATTGATCTATAAAAACCAACCTTGGTACTCGGCAATTGGTGCTTCCGGGGCTGTTTCAGGAATTATTTTTGCCGCCATTGCAATGGTTCCCAACGGAATCAGTGTCAATTTTTTGCCGGGATGGCTTTTCGGAACCCTGTATTTCGGTTATTCTGTTTATATGATGCTGAATCCTAAGCAATGGGATAATCTGGGACACGCCGCACATTTGGGAGGAGCTTTTTTTGGGTTGGTGTATTCCATAACGATGCATCCGCAGGAAGCCATGAGCAATATCTTATTTTTAGGAATCATGTCGGTTCCGCTTTTATATCTGGCGTACGAAATATTTGTAAGAAAAAGAATCGGGTAGTAAAACCTTACTTTTAATTAATTTTTAAAAACCAATGAATGCATCAGAGTTAAACAATTTTATCGTTATACTTATTTATGGCTCATTGGTTTTACTGTCTTTACTAAAACTGGCAAATCCGTTACAAGTAAATAAAAAAGCCAATCTCTGGTTTGGTATTTTTCTTTTTTTATGGTCGACTTTTTGGCTAGACGAAGTCTTATCCTTGATCACTCATCATTCTATTGAAGTTAATTCAATATTATGGGTTGGGTTTATTCAGTTTTTAACTCCCATTGTCTTTTATTTTAGTGTATTATTTTATACAAATCCTACTTTTAGATTTAAGATTTCGCATCTTAGAGTTTTGATACTTCCTGTTATTTTTTTAACGATCCTTTTATTAATCAAGGCAGGATATCATCAGTTGCATTACGTAATTATAAGTTTAATTCTTTTCCAGGCTCTGTTTTACAGCGGACTTTCGTATTTTACCATTAGAAAACATCAGAGAAAAATCCAACAATTTGCTGCAAATACGGAGGGAATTAATCTTAATTGGCTTGAATATATCATCCTTATTATCCTTATTGTAAGCATTCTTTATGTCATTTATAATTTGGCATACAATGCCAATTCATTAAACTTTTTCATCAATATGATTTTTCTTTCGGTTATTTATTTTGTTGCCTATAATTCTATGAAGCAAAAAGAGATTTATCCTGTAGAAGAAAAACAGCGTGAAGAATTAATTTCTATCAGCAATTCGGAAACGGAAGAAATTAAAAGAAAATTAATTTCTGATGAAGACTTATTAAGGATTAAAACTCAGTTGGAAAAATTGATGGAAGCACAAAAGCCATATCTTGACAGCGAATTGAATCTGATCAAGCTTTCAAAAGAGCTTTCTGTTTCTACCCATCATTTGTCTTATGTAATTAATACGGGATTTCGGAAAAACTTTTTTCAATACATCAATGAATACAGAATTGATTATGCTAAAAAGCTCTTAAAAGACAACAGCAATAATAAACTTTCCATTCTAGGTATTGCTTACGAGTCCGGATTCAATTCAAAAACATCTTTCAATACAACATTTAAAAAATTTACTGATCAAACCCCTTCTGAGTTTAAAAATAGTTCAGATTTATAAGTTTTATCTTTTTGTATTTTTAAGTAATTGATTGTAAGAAGGTTATACGTTTTCACTTTGTCTGATTGAAATGGGTGCATTCAGATAATCTGGAACATTCAAGCGCTCTTCCTGAGATAATTTTGCGCCATAAAGTTTTACTATGGATACCAAAGAATCATACGCCGTTGTCACAGGAGCAAGTCAGGGATTAGGAAAATCATTTGCTGAAAGTCTTGCCAGAAAGAAAATGAATGTTATTCTAATCAGTCTTCCCAATCAGCATTTAAAAGAAGTAAGTGAAGAAATTGCCGAAAATTTTAATGTAAAAACACATTATTACGAAGTTGATCTTTCCGTACACGAAAATGTTTTAAAACTAACAAGCTTGCTGAATCGGTCTTTTAAAATTCATATTTTGATTAATAATGCAGGTTTAGGCGGAACCAAAAAATTTTCTGAGGCAACATCGAGCTACATCAATACTATTCTTCAGGTCAATGTGATGGCAACTTCTTTAATGACCCATCAATTATTGCCCAATTTATTACAGCAGCCTCAATCTTATATTTTGAATGTTTCAAGTATGGCAGCGTTTTCTCCGATAGGTTTTAAAACGGTTTATCCGGCTTCCAAAACTTTTATCCATTCATTTTCCCGGGGTTTACATGAGGAATTAAGGGGTACCAATGTATTTGTAAGTGTTGTAAATCCCGGAGCAATGAAGACCAATAATGATGTTTCTAGGAGAATTGAAAAGCAGGGATTTTTAGGAAAATTGACGCTTCTTGATCCTGATAAAGTTGCCAGCTATTGCATTGATCAGCTTTTTAAAAAAGATTCTGTGATTATGGTCAATCCCGTAAGCTGGTTTGTCATGAAAATTTTACCGGTATGGATCAAATTACCTCTAATGACGAATGCCATAAAAAAAGAAATAGAAGGATGAAAAAAGTTTTTGTGACCGGAATTACAGGGCTTTTAGGAAATAATACTGTTATAAAATTAGTAGAAAATGGTTATTTTGTTATTGCTTTGGTGCGCAAAAAAGGCGTATGTTTTTTTAAAGAGAATGAAAGCCTTACCCTAGTTGAAGGCGATTTATTTTCGGATCTATCAAAGCATCTTAAAGATGTAGATTATGTCATTCATATTGCTGCAGAAACCCGTCAAAATCTGCTTTTATATAGAGATTATCAAAGAATTAACTGTGAAGCAACCATTCATTTATTCTGTGAATCTGTTAAGGCAAATGTTCAGAAATTCCTATTTATAAGTTCTGCAAATACCTTAGGATTTGGGAGTTTTGAAGAATTGGGAAATGAAAAGAATGACCAAAAATATCCGTTTACTCATTCTTTTTATGCTAAAAGTAAATCAGAAGCGGAAAATTTTCTTTTGCATCAGAAAAAGAACACAAAAGTTATTATTTTAAACCCTGCCTTTATGATCGGAAATCATGATTACAAACCCAGCTCGGGGAAAATTATCTTTTGGGTTTGGAAGAAAAATATGGTTTTCTATCCGAAAGGCGGAAAAAATTTCGTTAATGTAGAAGATGTCGCAACCGGAATTGTATGTGCTCTGAAGAAAGGAAAAAAGGGTGAAAAATATCTATTGGCCAATGAAAATTTAACCTACAGGGATTTTTTTACGAAAGTGAATACGGTAACTGATCAACAACCTATTATGATCCCAATTCCTGATTTTATATTACAGTTTCTTGGTTTTTTGGGAGACTTTTTAAGGTTCTGTAGAATTAAAACGAATCTAAGTTCAGTTAATATGAAGGCTTTATTAATCAATAATTATTATTCTAATCAAAAGTCAATTGATGAATTGGGAATCCAATACCAACCGATAGAAAAGGCTATAGAAGATGCTGTTAACTTCTTTAAAAACAGATAATTATTTTACCCCGAAAATAAACCGGTCATTTTCCGAAATATCTTTTACGAGATGTGCTTTCGACATCGTTTCTGTATATAATGCTAATGTTTCCGGGCCTAACTTCTGATTGATTTCCAAAAACAAAAAACCATCTTTATGTAAATGATCAGAGACGTCTTCAGCAATTTTCCGATAAAAGATCAAAGCATCTGAAGTAGGGGAGAAAAGCGCCATTTGGGGCTCAAATTCTTTTACTGAATCTGCAATTTCTATTTCTTCCTCAATGCCAATATAGGGCGGATTTGAAATAATGACATCATAGTTTTCATTCAAATCAAAATTCAGATAATCTGCGTGAATAAAGTTAATTTCAAGTTGATGAAAATCTGCATTTTTTCTGGCAACTTCCAAAGCTTGTTCAGAAAAGTCGATAGACGAAATTTCGGCATCCGAAAATTTTTTTTTCAAAACCAAAGGAATAATGCCGCTGCCTGTACCAATATCTAAAATTTTTAAACTCTTGCCATCCTGTTTTGAATTTTGAATGGTGTGAATGGCCATTTCAAGCAATTCTTCCGTTTCCGGCCGTGGAATTAAAACATGTTCATTGACGAAAAAAGTCATTCCGTAAAATTCAGTTTCGCCTAAAATATATTGATAGGGTTTACCTGTTGCAAGCTCGGAAACTATTTTCTTTAACTGTTTTTCATCATCATATGAGATTTCCTGATCAGCATATCTTCTCTGATCAAATTTGTTAAAATTTAATATTTTTTCACTACATATTGAACTTAAAAAATCACTTTCAGAATCGGTATACCATTCGGAAAGTTCGGTTTTAAAATAATTCTTATATTCTGAAATGGTCATTATCTCGTAAAAACAAGTTTTGTATCAGTAGATCTTCCTTCGTCAATTCTATAACCTTCATAATGGAAAGCTTTTACATCGTTAAGCGTTTTAGCATTGTTTTGTGCACAGAATCTTACCATCAAACCTCTCGCGTGTTTGGTATACACCACAATGGTGGTTAGTTTGCCTTCTCTCAATTCATAAAACTCAAAATCAATCACTTTATGGTTGAGTTTTTTGCGGTCAACCACTTTTCCATATTCGTTACTCGCCAGATTGAGCAGGATTTCATTTTTTTTCATTTCAGAACTTAGCTGTTCTGTTACTTTTTCTTGCCAGAATTCGTAAAGGTTTTTATATTGTTCAAACTCAAAATGACGCCCCATTTCCAACCTGTACAGCATGATCCTGTCAGAAGGTTTCAGCAAACCGTATAACCCGGAAAGTATCCTGTGATTTTTCTGCAGATAACTTACTGCATTTTTATCTAATGTTTTTGCATCAAGCCCACGATAAACTTCTCCCGTGAAAGCAAACAAGGCAGGAGCAGATTCTTTGGTAACAGGCTTTGCTTTCCATTTTTGATTTCTTTCCCAATTTTCATCGGCGAGTTTTGTAGAAATTTCCATCAGCTCAGAAAGATATTTCGGAGATTTATGTTTTAAATGTGACTGTATCAATGCAGCATCTTCAATGAATCTGGGCGTTGTACTTCTCAACAGGTCGGTTGAGTAGTCCACATTCATTAATTTTGCGGGTGAAGTAATGATTTTCATAATTAAAAAAAGGATACGTGTTTAAGATCAATAAAATTCATCAGCATTAATGAAACAAAATCATATATAAAATGACAGATGATCAGGATTTTAATATTTGAATACTTTTTGTAGAATGCAGCAAAAACGATCCCGATAAAGAAAGGCACCGCAACCTGGCCGATGGTACCATACGTCATATGCAGAATGGCAAACAGTAAAGACGAAATTACAATTCCTAAAACCGGGCTGTTATAAATTTTTTCTATTCTCGGCTGAATATATGCCCTCATTAGTAATTCTTCAACAACACCCGCCGTAAAACACGTAAAAATAATGAGAAAATAATTGTGTTTAAAAATAGACTGAAGCTGTACAAGCTTACCACTGATCTTTTCCTGAGTCAGGGTCATAATAAGAGCATTCAGCAAAGCGCCTCCTGCTGTAGATATGATATATAACGCAACGATTGATGCGATATAAAATCCGGCAGAATATTTTTTATCTTCCCACAAGAAAAAAGAGCGGTTTTCAATAAAAAAATTATAGATAAAAATAAGTCCTAAAACCATCCATAGTGCCAATCTGTTGTAGAAAAAAAGATCTGCGGTCAGGGTTTTATCATTAAAAAATAAATTAATTACAGGAACCGAATACAGCATTACCATTGCGAGAAACCCAAAAGCAAGTACAATTCCCAAAGCGTATCTTCCGTTCACACTCATCATAAATCCTTCGCTAAATGATCCCTTTTCCTTGTCTGATCACTTCAGGTTCACCCGAGGTGAGGTCCACAATGGTTGATGCAATATTATCGCCGTATCCTGAATCGATAACAATATCGACAAGATGATCATACTTTTCTGCAATAAGCTCCGGATCGGTAGAATATTCTATGATCTCGTCATCGTCTTTTATGGATGTTGATGCGATGGGATGTCCCAGTTTTTCGACAATAAGCTGCGGAATAGGGTGATCCGGTACCCGAATTCCAATGGTTTTATGGTTTTTGTAGGCTAAAGGAAGTCCTTTGCTGGCTTCAAGTATAAAAGTGAAAGGTCCAGGAAGGTGACTCTTTAAAAATCTGAAAACCGAAGTGTCTACAGGTCTTGTGAAATCTGATAGATGACTGAGATCATTACAGATGATGGAAAACTGTGCTTTATCCAGTTTTTGCTTTTTGATCTGTGCCAGTTTTTCCATGGCTTTGATATCAAAAATATTACATCCTAATGCATATACGGTATCAGACGGATAAATAATTAATCCGCCGTTATTCAAAGTTTTAATTACTTCATTGATAAGGTTTTCCTGAGGATTTTCAGGATAAATTCTTATTATTTTTGCCATAAAACAAAGATACAAATTTTTACAATATTGTGCTGAAGCGCTTTATTTAAAAGAAAAAATTGCTTTTTTGAAAAAATTTCGTATATTTGCAATCCAATATCGCGGGGTAGAGCAGTAGGTAGCTCGTCGGGCTCATAACCCGGAGGTCGCACGTTCGAGTCGTGTCCCCGCTACTAAGAAACACTTTCAGTAAGTGTTTAAAGATACATCGCGGGATGGAGCAGTAGGTAGCTCGTCGGGCTCATAACCCGAAGGTCATCGGTTCGAGTCCGGTTCCCGCTACTAATTAACGTTTTCGGTAGACGTTTAAAATATACCGCGGGGTAGAGCAGTAGGTAGCTCGTCGGGCTCATAACCCGGAGGTCGCACGTTCGAGTCGTGTCCCCGCTACCAACAGGAGAGTCAGAAATGGTTCTCCTTTTTTATTTCTAAGATTCTTTAAAATAATTTTGAGATAAAACTAAAAAATCCCGCTTCATAGAAGCGGGATTTTATTAATATGATTAAAATATTAATTCGCTAAAGTATCAAAATTCTGAAGTTTAAAATCATCGGATTTTAACTGGTCAAAATAAGACATTTTGTTGTTTCCTTTCATTTTCTTAACCGCACCGGCTGCAGAAACGAAATCTTTATCGATTTTCGTAGCGATTTCCGTAGGTTTGAAATCTTTTTTGAATGTTTCATCTTCCACGCCCAAATATCCGTTTTTTCTTGTCAGATACGTGATGTAATTATCATAAATCCCTAATGTATTTCTGAAATACTGCGTATGGTAATTCATACATTTGGAAGCTTTTTTAGGTTTTACCACAATACAGTTGGCCATATTTCCTTTATAAAGCTCAAATTCTGCAGATAATGCATCATATTCTTTTTTAAGGGCCGCTTTACCGTTGGTAAGAATCGTTTCGTCGCCTTGTGAAGTGCTTATTTTCTGTAAATGCTGTACCACCAATGGTACTGTCTTTTCAATTTTTGATTTTGCTTCTGTAACCGAGCCGAATACTGAAGATGTCTGCGCAGAAGTCACATTAAAAATAAGGAGTAATAGTACAACCAGTAAATTATATCTTTTCATGAGAAATTTTTAAAGCACTAAAATAAATATATTTTCCCGGTTTTTACAAGTTCATTTTAATTTTATTTAATAAATAGTAATAAGTTTTAAGAATATGTTTCTAAATTACAATATTCTGTAATGATTATTGAGACATAAAGTACACTTATTTCAAAATATAATATATTGCAAATAAATTTATTGTTCTGATTATCAGTATACTAAATATTTTAAACACGTATCACTAAAAAAATAGTTGTCTGATCAGAATTTATTTCTACATTTGTATAACTAATTAATTAGTGATAATAAAGATAAGTTTAGCATACTCAAAAATAAAGATATGAAAATTCAGACGTTGACAAAAGCAGAAGAACAGGTGATGCAGTATATATGGAAGCTTGAAAAAGGATTTCTGAAAGATGTTCTTGATCTTTTTCCCGAACCTAAACCTCACACCAATACCGTTTCTACTATTTTGAAAGTATTGAAAGACAAACTATTTGTAGATTATCATGTGTACGGAAGACAGCATGAGTATTTTCCATTGGTTTCCAAAGAGCAGTATTCCGGAAAAACAATGAACAGCCTTGTAAAAAATTATTTTAAAGGTTCTTATAAAAATGCCGTTTCTTTTTTGGTTGAAAAAAACGAAATGACCGTTGAAGATCTTGAAATGCTGCTCAACGAACTTAAAAACAAAGATTAGCATGGAAGCACTGATTTTATATTTCGGAAAAGTTATTTTGGGTTCCGGTGTAATGTTTTTGTACTATCGGTTGTCTTTAAAAGACAAGACCTTTCATCATTACAACAGGTTTTATCTTCTCGGTGCAATGGCGGTTTCTTTATTGCTGCCCTTGATCAAAGTAGAAGATTTTACGATGAATGTAAGCAATGATGTCTATGTATTGATCAGTAAACTACAGAATTTTAATTCAGATAAAAATATAAGCAATGACTACATTTATTTTAGAATTATTTTTTCAGCTTTGGGATTGGTTTCTTTCTATCTTTTAACAAAGCTTGTCTACGGGATTTTTAAAATCCGGCAGTTTAAAAATCAGTTCCAGAAAGAAAGTTTTGACGGGATCAATTTTTATCATACCGATCTTACTGAAGCCCCTTTTTCTTACTTTAAAAATCTCTTCTGGAAAGATACGATCCTACTGCATTCAGACATCGGAAAACAGATTTTAAAGCATGAGATGGTACACATTGAGCAAAAACACTCTTTTGATAAAATTTTCATGGAAATAATCACTTCTGTGTTTTGGTTCAACCCGTTTTTCTATTTAATTAAAAAAGAAATCAGTTTAATTCATGAATATCTGGCTGATAAAAAAGCCGTTAAACAATCGGACACGAAAGCATTTGCGCAAATGCTTTTAGCAAGCCACTTTTCCGGAAACCAGTTGCCCGCGACCAGTCCGTTTCTCAGTTCAAACCTTAAAAAAAGACTTAAAATGTTACAAAAACCTAAAACCAAATTCGGCTATGCGCGAAGAATATTTGCCTTACCGGTTTTATTTACCGTTGCGTTTGCATACTTGGTAAATGCAAAAAATAAAGAGATCAAAGCAACTAATCTTGAAATTGAAAAAGCGGTTTCTCAGATTAAAAAAGACACCTTGAGACCCGATCACAACATGGATAGAGAAAAACCACAAGCTCCTGTATTTCGCAAAAAATCTGAAGACCATAAGCAATTGTCTGATCTTGGAAACAAGCTCCAGGAAAAAAGCAAAGCGTTAAAAGAACTAAAACCGGAAAGCAAAGAATTCCAGGAAAAGATAGATGAGATCAATGCACTTTCTCAGGAGATTGGTAAAATTGCAAGCTCTGAAGACTTCAAATCATCCATGAAAATGAAAATCAATGGAAAAGATATGAAGCTGGACGAATATTTTAATTCAGACGACTGGAAAAGCCATGTAAAAGAGCTCAAAAATATGAAAGTTGAAATTCCGGAATTACCCGAAATGGAATTTGAATTTCCTGATGTTCCGCTTCCTCCGAATGCACCGACCGAACCTTATGCGCCGAATGTGAAAATATATAAATTCCGCGGAAATGCAGATTCAAAATGGGATCCTGAAATAGAATATGCAGCACCGTTTAAGAGATCAGAAAATGCCAAAGAATCTGCAAAAATGGCTAAGAAAAGAGCAGAAATCGACAGAAAAAGATCTAAACTTAATGAAAAAAGAGCCAAGCTTGAAGGCGAAAGGGCAAAGCTTGAAGCTGAAAGACGTGCTTTAGAAGGAAACAACCGCCGGGTTTATATTTACAAAAATACATTTGGAAATATCCCCAACGATAAAAGATTGAAGATCAATACCAATTATATTCGCAGTACTATTAAAGATCCTATTATTATTGGAAGAGATTTCAAAACGATCGATACCGATTCTGATCATCTTAAAATCTACATCAACGGAAAAGAAGTGACAAAAAAAGAGATGGATGCCTTGAATCCGGATTCGATTAAAAATGTCAATGTCAACAAGAATAAAAACAACGGTGTTTCTTCAGGCGAGATTAAAATCGAAACAAAATAATATTCATCAGCTTTGTCAGAATTTTTGGCAAAGCTTTATTTTAAAAATACTATGAAAAACAAAATTTTATTTTTTTTGCTGATCAGTTTTTTTGCCGGTGCGCAGACCAACCGATTTTTCTATGAATATAAGTACATTCCGGATTCTACCGATAAAGCCGATGTAAAAAAGGAAATGATGCTTTTGGATATCGACAAAAGCGGGTCTCAATATTACAGCCGTGATAAATTTGTGGCAGATTCTACCGCAAAAGCAGATCTGGAAAAACAGCTGAAATCGAGTCCCGGAAACATCAGTGTCAACAGAAGAGAAAGGCCTGGACAGGTTTCGTTCAGGGTCACGAAACAATATCCTGATTTTAAAACATTCCTATTCAGAAATATTTCTACCGATCAGTATAAAATAAGTGAAGACAAAAAACCGGAATGGAAAATTCTTCCCGACAAAGAGAAAATCGGTGAATACAATGCTCAAAAAGCTACCACCAGTTTTGGAGGAAGACAATGGACGGCGTGGTTCAGCACAGAAATTCCTTTTCAGGACGGCCCGTATAAATTTTACGGTTTACCGGGATTAATTGTAAAAATTGAAGATGCTTCAGGATCACATTCGATGACACTGATCGGCAATAAAACTGTTCAGACTTCCGTCCCGGGTAAAGAAACCCAGCTTCCTGAAAATATACAGATCATCGGAATGGGCGGAAAAGAGGTCGAAGTGACGAAAGATCAGTTTAAAAAAGCATGGAAAGCCTATGCAAATGATCCTTCGAAAAATATGCGTGAAATGATGATGAAGAATGGGGGAGATTCTAATACCAAAATGGTCTTTAAAATGAAAACCGCAGATGGAAAAGAGCTTTCAGATCCCAATCAGGTTTTCAGAGAAATGGAAAAAAGAACCAAAGAAGCGCTGAAAAAGAATAACAATCCTATAGAGCCGGATCTTCTGAATTAGGATGTATTTCAGATAATTTGATTGGTAAGGCTAAAAAAACCCTTCCAGCGTTTTAAACGCTGGAAGGGTTATAAAAATTGAAGCCGTAAAGCGAGGAAATTTCTTCGCTTTACTTATTTTTTACCGGTCAACCATTGATTTTGGAGTTTCTGTTCTGCCGCTGTAGGATTGGCTTTGAATTCAAGGGTTTCGATGGTCATTTTATCAAGTATCGCTTTTCCTTTAAGATCAATTTTATCGGTTTTATCACCGTTTTTCCGTAAAATCGTAACCGTTACGTTTTGTCCGTCTTTAATGGTTTTGGTATAATTAATAAACTCCTGGACATTTTGGATGTTAATTGTTTTTCCGTCTAGTGCCAGAATTTCGTCTGTGATTTTAAAACCGACACTTTTTGCAAAAGGCGATAGCGCTGAGTTTTCATCAAAAACAAACGTATTGTTTTTATCATTATATCCGGTTTGGTTAGGATCTTTGATAAACCAGAATAAAGGTGGAGTATCCTGAGATTTCAGTTCTACACCTACCTGATTCAGGTATTCTGCATATGGAGTCGGTTGGTTTCCGGCAATATATTTATTATAAAAATCTTTCACTTGCGGAAATCCCGTTACCGTTACCAGCTCGTCAATCAGCTTGTCATCTTTAAATGGTTTATTTTCCCCGAATCTCTGCGACAGTTTTCTGATCATGTCACGGTATTCCATTTCGCCGCCGGATAATTTTCTCAGCTCAATATCCAGACACATGGTTAACAGCGTTCCTTTTTCATATACGTTTCTGTACTGATCTTTATATTCATCAAGCAGTACATTTTTACTCATTACCGTAAATGGCATTGTATCGTTGTAATTCTTGGAATTGGTGATTTTTTCGTTGATTCTTTTCAGGAATTCATCTTTAGTAATCAGCCCTTCCTGAATTTGAAATAAATTGGCAAAATATTCTGTTCCGCCTTCATACATCCAGAGATGCTGAGACATTTTAGGATCTGCATAATCGAAATAATGAATTTCCTCAGAATGGGTTTTCAGCGGATTCACGGTATGGAAAAACTCGTGGGAAACTACATCTGTAATAGATTTGTCGATGGCATCTTTCGGCATCATTTCCGGTAAAACGACACTGGTGGATTCATGGTGTTCCAATGCTCCGAAACCTTTGATCTGCGGCTCTCCCGTTCCTGAAAGATACAGGAGAATCGCATATTTTTTATTGGTATTCATATCTCCCAAAAATTTCTTTTGGGCGATGACCATTTTTTCCAAATTATCTTTAAAATCTGCCGCTTTATATTTTCCCGTGGGAGAATACACTCCTAAAACCAGATCCATTCCGCCTGCATTGAAAGTGATGTAATCCGGTTTTGTATACATCATCGGAGAATCGGTCAGCTTGGCATAATTGGCTAAGATATAGGTGTCGGTTGATTCAGATTTATCCTGATCTACCAAAGCGGTCGTTCCGTAAAAGTCATTGGGTTTCTGAATAACCAACTGATAAGGAACATCCTGCATATCATCAATATAGCCTACAAAACCGTGCGTATTGATAAGATAGATTTTGCCTTCTTCAATATCGGTTCCGGAAGGTGAAAATACAGCTTTATGCTTTTCGGTATTCATCTCATCATCGAAACTATCATTTACGAGATAGGTGATTTTGCTTAACGCCTGCGCATTTTTAAGTGAATAGGTATTATCATTTGTTTTGGTGAAAGCCAGTTCTTTTCCTTTGTTATCTAAAAATTTTATTCCTTCCACAAATCTTCCGTAATCATCTACAGAATAGGTTCCCGGAACTGTTTTCGGAAAATGGAATTTTACATCTTTGGATTTCATTTTCGGAAATTCCATAGTCACCGCAATCTGGTCGTTTTTTACGTTCACCAGATCAATATTGGTTTTAATCGACTGTGCATTGATGAAAGCTGCGGCAAGAATTCCTAAACTAAGTGCTGTTTTTTTCATTAGGTTTATTTTATAATAAGTAGTTGAGAGAAAACGGGTTTTGTTACAGACATCTAAAATATTATGATATTTTATCAATACTTAACAAAAAGGCAAACTCATATCTGAAGTTTGCCTTTACTATTACTGTATCTTTTTGTATTGGATATAATAATTCTTATTCCACTCGACAGGAGTATTATTTTTCAATTTCAGGGTCTGCCAGTTTTCTTTGGGAGTAATTGTTTGGTCTCCTAATCTTACAGGAAGCATCAAATTTTTAATACCATTTACATATCGGTATTTTAATTCTTCTCCATTTTGGGAATACTCTAAAACAGGAATTTTTATCGTTCTAAGATACTGGTTGAAAACACTTGAAAAGTCAATTCCTGATCTTTCTGAAATATATTTTTCAATCTGGTCTGTAGTTATGGTTTGATGATAAAAATCTTTATTCAAACCTCTTAAGATTTGTCTGAATTTTTCATCATTATTAATCACCTGCCGTATTGTGTGAATCATATTTGCACCTTTAGGATACATATCGCCACTTCCTTCGTTCCTTACACCGTATTTGCCTATAATGGGAATATCGTTACTGATATTGTTCCGGATTCCTATAGCGTAGATATCAGCAGATTTTTTATCCATGAAATTTTCTGTAAAAAGCACCTCGGAATACATGGTGAAACCTTCGTGTACCCACATATCTGCCTGATCTTTTGCCGTAATATTGTTGGCAAACCATTCGTGTCCACTTTCATGAATGATAATATAATCCCAGTTTAAGCCCACTCCAGTTTCTGACAAGTCACTTCCAAGATAGCCGTTTTTATAACCATTTCCGTAAGCGACACTACTTTGATGTTCCATCCCTAAGTAAGGAGCATCTACCAGCTTATAAGAGTCTTCATAGAAAGGATACGGCCCAAACCAGTATTCGAAAGCTTTCAGCATGGGTTTTACCTGTTGAAACTGTTTTTTTGCTTTTTCTAGATTATAATCAATCACCCAGTAATCAAGATCAAGTTTTCCTTTTTCGCCAGAGTAGGAATCTTTAAAATTCACGTATTTTCCAATGTTTGGAATGATAGAATAAGCGTTGATCGGGTTTTTCACTTCCCAGGTAAAAATATTTTTACCGTTTTCGGATTTTTTATCAATAAGTCTTCCGTTTCCTACTCCTGTCAGATCAATTGGAGTAATGATTTTCATCACAACGCCATTATCCGGCTCATCGCTCCAGAGGTCTTTTACCGGAAGCCAGACAGAAGCACCGATGCCTTCATCTGCAACACTCATCCATGGATTTCCGTTCTTATCTTCGGTAAAAACCCAGCCGCCGTCCCACGGCGCATTCTTGGCAATGACGGGGTTTCCGGAATAGGTGATATCAATCGTATATTTTTCTCCTTTTTTAAAATTTTTATCTGAGGCGATAAAAATGAAGTCTCCTTCCTGTTTCGCCGTTTTTTTTACCGGAAAACTGCATTCAATTTTGCCGGCTTTCATAGGTTGCTGCAGATCAATCTGGAAAACGGGATTGCTGATATCTTTTGTAATTTCAAAGCTGATTGTATTGTTTCCTTTAATGCTTTTCTGCTTAAAATCAGGCTCTACAGACAATTCGTACTTTTTAACGTCCCAAAAATTCCGGAATTTTGTATTAGAGCCTTTTAAAGTATCCTGCTTGGTAAAAGCCTGTCCGAAAACAAGCCCGGAAACCAATAAAAGGGGAAAAGAAATTTTCTTCATGGGTGTACAATTAATACGTTCAAAAATAGAAAATTTAATATCAATAATTTATCCTTGCAGAAAATATATTTTCCAAAAGCAAAAACTCATATAAACCCATAACACGGAAAAGACGATGTGAACAATGGTTTCAAAAACTTTTCCTTTCCATAATTTTGAAGAATATCCTACAAACTGAATGATTAAACGGACGGTCCAGAATAGGGCAAATCCCAGGATTATTTTTTTCCCAAGTGACGTATTGATTAAATCATAGGATGAGGTGAGACAAAGCAGACCCATCAAAAATACCGTTAAAGCAATGAAAAATGTATGAACTTTCATAATCTGCCGGTTAATGAGACTCAATGTCTCAAATTCTTGCTTCCATTTAAAATAGGTTGGGAAAATAAGGTGTATAAATGCCAAAACCATTAATAGAATACCGATTATCGTTAAGTGAATTTCCATATTTTCAGTATTAATTTGAACCGATAAAAACCGACATAAAGGGCGTGAATTTTATTTCTTCACATTTCGAAAAACCCGCATTCTTAAAAGCATTTTGCCAGACAGCCCGAGAGAAAAAGTGGGTGAATCCTACAGAAAAAGCCAGGAAATTTGGAAAATCGCGCAAATGTTCTACCATAATCACTTTTCCGTCTGATTTGCAAACCCGATGACATTCTTTTAAAAACTGAATTTTTTCTTCATGAGATCTTATTTCATGGACTGCAGAAAGAAGAAAAATAAGATCTGCAGAATAGTCATTCAAAGGGATTAAATCTGAGTTGATCTGCTTTGTATTTGGGTACACCATACTCACTTTTCTGGCTCTGATAATGGCAGGTTCGGTATGTCTTTCAGCATTATAAAAATCAAAAACCTTAAGGTCTGCGTTTGGAAAATGATTTTTAATGATAAAACTTGTTTCGTCAAATCCTGCATTAATATTAATAATCTGCTTAACTTTTGAAGAGTCAATTGCACATTTTTCCAACCAATGAAAATTATAATAGCCGGAAAAATCATAAACATATGCAGAGACCATTAAAGGCATTACCAATCCGTACAAAAATGAAATAACGATGATCCAAAATAGAATATCCGACCAGCCAAAGATTTGATGAATGATGATTATTAAAATTAAAATCCCGATTCCGATCACATAGAAATGCCGGTTAAAGCTTAAAATGTTTAAAACCCCCTGAAATTTTTTTCTTTTTATTTCCATGATTCTGTTTTTCCTTTTTTCCAGTAATACGGAATGTTTTTAATGATAAAAGCATTGGCCAAAACCGGGTTTGTTAACGGTAGTGTGTTTAGAAAACCAAACTGATAACTGATAATTTCCAAAGGTTGGGGAATCCAGTTTTGTCTTACACCTTCAATGATAAGCACTTCTTTTTTTTCCTGATCATAAGTAAATGTAAAAGGTAAAGGTCCCGCAAATCTTCTTGCTTCTTTCCAGTCTGCAAACGGAGAATTTCCGGGCAGAGAAATGTGATTTTCAGTTTTGCTAAAAATAACTTTAAATTTTGATTGAAGGGATTCTATTTCTTTATTGTTTTCCTTTTCCGTTTGCCTGATGTCGGTCGTGGTATAATTGTAATGGGTAAAAAGATTTCCTATTATTTCCATTTTCTTTGTATCCGTTTCAGATTTAAGAATGTATAATCCCCTCCGTTTTTTTCCGACGCTATTGGTGTACCGCACAAAAATACGGTAGCCGATCAGAAAAAAATCATTTCCCATCCATTTTGGAAAACCTTTCGGACGCAGGTCTTTTGTCTGAACCATGGCAACTGCAATAAAAGCCCATTGATCCTGAAACGTATCCAGTTCCAGACATTCCGGGATAAGCTGTTGTAATTCTTCTTTAGGGACAGCAAATGTCAAAACCAACGAACTTTCAAAAAATGCTTCAACGGCAAAAGGATGACTTTTCAGGTATTTCAGCATGGCTTTTTAATTTTTGGGTTCAAATAAAATTCATTACCATAAATAATCAGAATAAATAAGAAAGCAAATAAAGCGTTATATCTTCCCCAAAGCAATAAATCGGGAACTAAAATAAATTCCAGAATATTCATTACAGCAATAACAATAATTTGGGTGATGGTATTGAGCTTGGTATGAACCCGGCTCAAAATCCATAATGCCATCACGACTTCTGAAATACCGATCATAACGGTTAAACTCCTTGAATGCTCAAAACTTACAATTCTTGAAACAATCTCTTGATGACGGGGAACAAGATTGAGAACTTTACAGAACAATCCGTTAATTATCCAGACTGCAGCAATACAATACGTAATAAGTTGATGCGTTATTTTCATACCCTGAAGTTTTATGATACAAATGTAGATAAAACTTTTTGAACTTTCAGTAATTATTGAAAATAAAATTAAAATAATTTTATTGCTATAATCAGCGGTAAAATTATTTTAAATATAAATTAATTTATTGAACAGTAGGAAGGCTGTTTTCTCGTTTTTGTACCTTTTTATAAGTATACGCACACATTAGAATGCTGAACTCGTATAAAACCAGTAGCGGCATTGCGGCCATCACCATACTCAAAACATCGGCAGGAGTAATAATAGCGGCTACGACCATAATTAAAACTATGGCGTGCTTACGGTATTTTTTCATGAATTGAGGGTTTAATATCCCAATGCTGGTAAGAAAATAAATGAGCACAGGAAAAAGAAACACGATTCCCATTCCCAAAACCACCTGCAAGAATAAAGTGGTATAATCACTTAAATCGTATAAAGGAACAATAATATCTGAGATTTTAAAAATAACCCCAAAATTAACGGCGAAAGGAAGGATTAAAAAATATCCGCATAAAACTCCGGTCATAAAAAGAATCCAGACAGAATTGATAATAAAAATAGAGTTTTTTCTTTCATTAGGGTGTAAAGCCGGGCTTATAAAACGCCACAATTCCCAAACGATATATGGGAATCCCGCCACAATACCTCCGAAGATTGAAACCGCCATCATCACATTAAACTGCTGATATAATCTCTGAACTCTTACCGGGAATTCTTTGGGAAGATGGATGCTATCTTCACCCAGAATCATTCTCGAAAAATGATTTACGATTCTGAACGTAGGAAAGTCGCTTCTTGTAGGACCGAAAAATATATGATCCATAATCCAGTTGATGTTGTATCCTATACAAACCGCTGCGACCACAATAGCAATAATAGAACGGATCAGATGACCTCTTAATTCTCCAATATGCCCAAAAAAAGACATTTCTTTACCTTCGCTCACAGAATATTTTTTTATGTTTCAAATTTAGCAAATATTTACGGATTCCGGTTGAATTCTTAATTCTTAAGGTTATTTTAATTAATTCCTTCATCTAAAAGGGTATGAAGATCAATAATCCCGAAATATTGTCCGTTTTCCGTCACAATAAGCTGGCCTATATTATTGTCTTTTAAAACCTTCATCGCTTCTTTTGCCAAAGCGGTTTTTTCAATAGTTTTAGGATGTACAGACATAATATCTTTTGCGGAAACCTTTGTAATATCTTCTCCGTTCAGCAGCATTCTTCTTAAGTCTCCGTCAGTAATCACGCCAATAATATCCTCTTGATTCGTGACAACGGTAATTCCGTGGCTGGATGCGCTGATTGAGATGATGACATCACGTATCGAAGATTCTTCGGTTACCTGAGGTTTTTGTGAAGAAACAAACTGTTCCACGCGGGCGGTTAAATTTTTTCCCAAACTTCCGCCGGGATGAAATTTTGCAAAATCATATTCCTTAAAATCATTTAGTTCCATCAGACAAATTGCCAAAGCATCTCCTAAAGCCATCTGCAAAGTGGTAGAACTCGTAGGAGCCAGTTTATTCGGGCAGGCTTCAAGATCAACATGGGTATTAAGAACAATGTCAGAAAATTCCGCAAGCTTACTTTTTGTATTTCCCGTCATTCCTATAAGAGCGGAAGAATATTCTTTTAGATAACTGACAAGATTAACAATTTCCGGAGAATTTCCCGAGTTGGATATGCACAAAACAACATCCTGTTTCTGAATAACACCCAAATCCCCGTGAATCGCTTCTGAAGCATGAAGGAACTGAGAAGGTGTACCTGTAGAATTGAGTGTGGCAACGATTTTATTACCTACGTGTGCAGATTTCCCTATTCCTACAATTATCAGTTTCCCTTCTGCTCCGTGGATGATTTCTACTGCTTTTACAAAATCTTCATTAATTCTGGCTTTTAATTTTTCCAGTTCAGCGATTTCTATGGCTAATGTACTTTTAGCGATGGAGATAATGTTTGATGTATCCATTTTATAATGACGATTTCTATCCAAAATATCCCGAATCAAAACAACACTTGTAAAAAAAATGTAAAGCCGGTTTATGGATAATAAATCCTAATGCTTTTATTTTAAACAAAAAAGTTATAACTTTGGGTAAGATGCAAATTTAGCAATACAAAATTAGATGAGCGCAAAAAAAGCCAATTTATCAGGCGAATTAAAAAAATATTTCGGATTTTCAACTTTTAAAGGACATCAGGAGGAAATCATAGAAAAACTTTTAGACGGAAAAGATATTTTCGTTTTAATGCCTACAGGAGGCGGCAAATCTCTTTGTTATCAACTTCCGGCTCTTATTTCAGAAGGTACAGCCATCGTGGTTTCACCTTTGATTGCACTGATGAAAAACCAGGTTGATGCTGTAAATGGGTTATCCTCTGAAGATGGAGTAGCCCATGTTTTGAATTCATCACTCAACAAAACTCAGACCAAACAGGTTTTTGATGATATTAAGAGCGGAAAAACCAAACTTTTATACGTCGCTCCGGAATCGTTGATTAAGGAAGATTATCTTGAATTTTTTAAAGAAGTAAAAATTTCTTTCTTTGCCATTGATGAGGCGCATTGTATTTCAGAATGGGGACATGATTTCCGTCCGGAATACAGAAATTTAAAATTTATCATCGATAAAATTGCAGACGTCCCTGTCATTGCGCTTACTGCGACGGCTACCCCGAAAGTTCAGGATGATATTCAGAAAACACTTGGGATGACCGATGCATTGGTTTTTAAAGAAAGTTTCAACCGTGCAAATCTTTTTTATGAAGTATGCCCAAAAGTGAATGTCGATAAGGAAATCGTAAAATTTATCAATAAACATAAGGGGAAATCAGGCATCGTTTATTGCCTCAGCCGAAGAAAAGTCGAAGAATTTTCTCAGCTTCTTCAGGTCAACGGAATCAATGCGCTTCCTTATCACGCAGGGTTAGACCAAAAAGTGAGAGTAACCAATCAGGATAAATTCCTGATGGAAGAAGCAGACGTTATTGTAGCTACTATTGCGTTCGGGATGGGAATTGATAAACCGGATGTACGTTTTGTGATTCACTATGATTTTCCTAAATCCCTGGAAAGCTATTATCAGGAAACGGGTCGGGCTGGAAGAGATGGGGGAGAAGGGCACTGTTTGGCTTTCTATGATCCGAAAGATATTGAAAAATTAGAAAAATTCTTAGCTCAAAAACCTGTTTCCGAAAGAGAAATAGGCCTTCAGCTCTTAAATGAAGTGGTGGGATATGCTGAAACTTCGATGAGCAGGAGACAATATATTCTATATTATTTCGGAGAAACTTTTGATCCGGTTCACGGTGACGGAGCCAATATGTGCGATAATTCGTCTAACCCTCCGAAATTAAAAGATGCTACTAAAGACCTTAAGAAAGTGTTGGAGCTGATCAGCGATACTACAGAAAAGTTTAAATCCAAAGATCTTATTTCCGTCATTGCAGGCAAAGAAAACGCCGTTACGAAATCCTACAAGTTGGAGCAGAGCCCATTTTTTGGTTTTGGAAAAGACGAAAAAGACAATTACTGGAAAACCATTCTCAGACAGGCAACCGTGCAGAATTTCCTGCAAAAAGATATTGAAACGTATGGCGTTTTAAAAATATCACCAAAAGGACAGCAGGTTCTGGACGGGCATTATAAAGAATCTTTTTTAATTGCCGAAGACCGCGAATTTGACCTTTCACAGACTAAAGCAGACAGTGATCAGGTTCAGATGCAGGCAAGCGGTGGGCTTGACCAAAATTTATTTATCCAACTCAAAGATCTAAGGAAAAAGGTTGCTAAAAAACACGGCATTCCGCCGTATGCGGTTTTTATGGATCCAAGTCTGGAAGATATGACCGTACAATATCCTATCACTGTAGAAGAAATTACAAAAATCTACGGAGTCGGCGAAGGAAAAGCCAAAAAATACGGTAAAGAATTCGCAGATTTTATCAGCAAATATGTAGAAGACAATCAGATAGAACGCACTCAGGATATGGTATTGAAAAATGTGGCTAATAAATCAAGCCATAAAGTTTTCATTATTCAGAGTACCGATAAGAAAATTGATCTCGAAGATATTGCAAGGGCCAAAAATCTTTCGATGAACGATTTGTTAAAAGAAATGGAACGTATTGTCTATCAGGGAACTAAATTAAACATCGATTATTATATCGAAGATAATTTTGATGAAGATATCGTAGATGGTTTTATGGAGTTTATGAATGAATCTGAAAGCGACAGCATGAAAGTCTTACTTGATGAATTTGGTGATGAGCTTTCTGATGAAGAAGTAAGAATGTTGAGAATTAAATTCATCAGTGATGTAGCTAATTAAAAATACAGCCTTACCCGATTTCAGAGTAAGGTTTTTTATTATGAAAAAAATTTCAGTCATGTTTATTCTGCCCGATCTTGAAATGGGAGGCGCAGAAAGAATTGTTACCACCATTGCCAATCATCTGTCAAGAGATCGGTTTGAGCCCCAGATTTTGCTTTTGCGGAAACAGGGAGGCTATCTGAATTTGCTTAAAAAAGATATCGAAATCATTGATATCAATACCGAAAGAATCAGACATTCTTTAAAACCGATTCTCAAAGAAATCTACCGCAGAAAACCCGATATCGTATTTTCGGGATTTGGAGAAGTCAATGCCTATCTGTCACTCTTTATCAAGCTTTTTCCGAAAACAAAATTTATTGCAAGGGAAACGAATGTCGTTTCCCAACACGTAACAAAAAAAGAAATCAAATTTTTCTACAGTTTTTATAACAATTATCAACAGATTATTGCACAGAGTGACGATATGATGACCGATCTGATTAATAATTTCAGTGTAAAGAGACACAAAATTATTAAGATCAATAATCCGGTTGACTTTGATTTTATTGAGCAGAAACTGTTACATTCAAAAAAACCGGAAAGCTTCAAGTATAATTATAAAAATGTAGTAGCCATCGGGAATTTATCAGCAAGAAAGGGTTTTGACAACCTGCTTAAAGTTTTTTCGAGGTTAAAAAACGAAAACATTATTCTCCATATAATAGGCGACGGGAAAGACCGTGAAATCCTGCTCCAGATGAAAGATTTTTTAGGCTTAAAAAACGTTGTATTTCATGGCAGACAGGAAAATCCGTATCAGTTTTTAAAGCATGCGGATCTTTTTATACTATCTTCAAGGTATGAAGGTTTTCCGAATGTTTTATTGGAAGCCGGAGCTTGCGGTACCTATTCTTTAGCCAACAACTGTCCCGGAGGAATCAGCGAAATTATACAAAATGATATCAATGGTGAAATCGGCAATATCGAAAATCCGGAAGATTTTTCACAGAAAATCCTGAAAATCCTTCAGCAGAATTATGATAAAGAATGGATCAAAAATTCTATTAAAACAAGATTCTCAAAGGAAATCATCTTAAATAAATACGAAAAAGTTTTACTGGACCTGATGAAAAAGTAAGCGTGTAAATTTTGATATTTACTTACATTTGGGCTTTTAAATTTAAATAAGCATCAATGAATAAAATCCAAAAGTTGGGATGTGTCTGCGAAAAGCCTGAGTTAAGCCATACAGATTACAGAACTTCAAATATAGGCACTGATAAAACCAATGGGAGAATGGCCGAAGTAAGCATTTTACAGTGTAAACTTTGTCAGAGAATATGGCTTAAATATCTTGTTGAATCTGAAAGCTTTACAAAATCAGGAAGATGGTACAAAGGCATTATTGCTAAGAAATACGTTGCAGGAATGAAACCTGAAAATGCTGTTGAATATCTGGAAAATCTTGACTGGTACATCTACGGCGGATCTTATCTTGAAAGTACAGGAATGTTCGGACAGGGAAAGCTGAATGTAGATTTGTAGCATTTTCATAGAACGGAAAATTTGATAAATCTCACTTTCTCACGTGGTAATTTATCAGTAAATTTGTAATCGTTATCATACCGCTAATAATAAATTATAAAAATAAAATGAGTCAATTCGATGTTACCGTAATCGGTTCTGGTCCTGGAGGTTATGTGGCCGCAATCCGTGCGTCACAGTTAGGTTTCAAAACAGCTATTATTGAAAAATATCCGACTTTGGGAGGAACTTGCCTTAATGTGGGATGTATTCCTTCAAAGGCACTTTTAGACAGTTCTGAACATTTTGAAAATGCAAAACACAATTTCGCAGGTCACGGAATCATTATCAATGAGCCTCAAGCAGATATTACCAGAATGATCGAACGTAAAAATGAGGTCATCAAACAAAATACAGACGGGATCAGTTATCTGATGAACAAAAACAAAATCACTGTTTTTGAAGGAATCGGAAGCTTTGAATCTGCCACTCAGGTTAAAATCACAAAAAATGATGGTTCTACAGAGATGATAGAATCTAAATATACCATTATCGCAACAGGTTCAAAACCTTCATCGCTCCCTTTTATCTCCTTAGACAAGGAACGGGTGATTACTTCTACGGAAGCTTTAAACCTGAAAGAAATTCCTAAGCATCTTGTGGTGATCGGTGGTGGTGTGATTGGTCTGGAATTAGGCTCCGTATACTTAAGATTAGGCGCTCAGGTTACCGTGGTTGAATTTATGGATAAAATTATTCCTGGGATGGATGGAGCTTTAAGTAAAGAACTTCTTAAAGTATTAAAGAAACAGGGTATGAAATTTATGCTTTCTACAGCGGTTTCAGCGGTGGAAAGAAACGGAGATTATGTAAAAATTACCGCAAAAGACAAAAAAGGCGAAGAAGTAACCGTTGAAGGAGATTACTGTTTGGTATCTGTCGGAAGAAAGCCTTTTACAGACGGTCTTGGCCTTGAAAAAGCAGGCGTTGAACTGGATGAAAGAGGAAAAGTAAAAGTAAATGATCATTTACAGACTAATGTTTCCAATATCTATGCAATTGGTGATGTGATCAAAGGAGCAATGTTGGCGCACAAAGCAGAGGAAGAAGGCGTTTTCGTGGCAGAAACTTTAGCAGGACAAAAACCTCATATCAATTATAACCTGATTCCGGGAGTAGTCTATACATGGCCGGAAGTTGCGGGAGTTGGTAAAACTGAAGAACAATTAAAAGAGGACGGTGTTTCTTATAAGGTAGGATCTTTCCCGATGAGAGCATTAGGGAGAAGCCGTGCAAGCGGTGATGTTGACGGTCTGGTAAAAATCATTGCAGATGAAAAAACCGATGAGGTTTTAGGAGTGCATATTATCGGAGCCAGAGCGGCAGATTTAATTGCTGAAGGCGTAATTGCCATGGAATTCCGTGCAAGTGCTGAAGATATCGCAAGAAGTTCCCATGCGCATCCTACGTACGCGGAAGCCATTAAAGAAGCGGCATTAGATGCTACAGGAAAAAGACCGATTCATATGTAATTTTCAAATTATATGTAAAATACTAGAGAGAAGCAGTTTTGCTTCTCTTTTTTTGGCATATATTTAGGATGAAAAATAATTACGATAAAATTAAAAACATGAAAAAAATATGGATCGGTTTTGCTTTTTGTGCAGGTTTTTTTTCTTTTGCGCAAGAAGCAGGAAAAGCAGGAGAGCTTCTAAAGAATGAAGCCAATAAAACAGAAATGCAGAAGCAGAGAAATCAGATTCCGGGAAATAAAAACGGAAATCCTAATTCAGGTTTTCGCAATCCCAATCAAAACAGGAATACCCAAAATAGGCAGAAGCCAGCCAATCCCATTTATAATTGGGATCAAAATTACCAATACGGATATGCCGAAGTATTTCTGAGAATTCCGGAGCAGGGCTATTACACCGTTGAAGTGGGAGATCAGATGATATCCAATTCTTCGGGTAAATACCGTTTTTTTGATCTGATTCCCGGGCTTATTCCTATTTCAATCTATGATAACGGCTATTTGCTGTATCGAACAAGAGTTAATGTAAGGAACAATTCAAGGTTGGTTTTAGATTTTTTTACAAATGAAGGTCTGTATTTATTGGGAACATCCCCTTTACAGAATAATTACGGAGATGTCTGGAATGATCTCTGGAATTCACCGTATAGTGGAAATTCCGGACAATGGGGACCGTCAAACGGGAATAATCAGGGAAATTATGGAAACATCATGAATAATGCTACATTCAGTTCTTTTCTCAATGTCATAAAAAACACCAAGTTTGATGAAGAACGGGTTTCTGTCATCAAACAGCAGTTAAACACAAACAGAATCACTTCCGAACAGGTAAAAGCTCTTATGAAAGTTTTAAGCTTTGACGAAAACAGATTAGAAGTCGCAAAATTTGCTTACACGAGATGTACAGACCAGAATAATTATTTTATCATTTATCCTGCTTTTCAGTTTGAAAGTTCTGCAAAAGAATTAAGGGACTACATTTCAAGGAATTAAATAAAGCATTAATTATTACAATTAAGTATTTTAAATTCTTAAAATCAATTATTCTAATTGAAGAGCTGATGTCTTAATTTTAAATCTCAACCTTATTCCGTACCTTTGACCCTTAAATTGATCATTCATGCAACTCGGAAAAACCCAGACTTTAAAGATTTCAGAAAAAAACAATTCAGGATTAATGCTGTCAGACGAATCTGGTGAAACGGCGTTTTTATCAAAAGTTTTTGTTCATGAGGAAAAAGAAATCGGAGATGAGATTGATGTTTTTGTGTATCAGGATGATCATAAATTAAAGGCTACTACAGAAATTCCATTAGCGGAAGTTGGAGAATTTGCAGTAATGAGCTGTGTACAAAGTCTTCCCAGCGGCGCATTTATGGATTGGGGAATCATCAAAGACCTTTTCATTCCTTATAAACAGCAGAAAACCAAAATTATTGAAGGTAAAAGATATTTGGTGTATTTATATGTAGATGAAATTCTAAATCTGATCACCGGAACCACAAAATTCAAAAGAAATCCTCAATATGAAGATTTACCGCTTCAAAAAGGAGATAAGGTAGATCTGATTATCATGAATGAAAGTGAACTCGGCTGGAATGTAGTGGTCAATAAAAAATACATCGGACTGATTTATACTTCTGACGTGTACAAAAAACTATATCCTTTGTCTGAAGAGGAAGGTTTTATTAAGGCCATCCGTGAGGATGGGAAAATAGATGTTTCATTACAGCCGGAAGGTTTTGAAAATATTGATGAGTTTAAGCAAAAAATCCTCAACAAGCTGGAAGAAAATTTTGGTTTGCTGCACTTGTCAGATCAGTCTTCACCGGATGAGATCAGAGATGAACTGCAAATGAGTAAAAAGAATTTCAAAAAGGCTTTGGGCGGTTTGTATAAGGATAAAATTGTTGAAATCCTGGAGGATAAGATAAAACTGGTTTAAAAAAATACAGCCACAAATTGCTGGTTTAAGAGTCTGAATTGTTCAGGCTCTTTTTTTTATGATTATAATCATATAGAGAATTTTAATTATTTTGTTTAACAATTTTGTCAAATCACACAATTCGTATATATTTGCACAAATTTGTTTAACAAAAATGTCAAATCAAACCAAGAAAGATCAGACTCAGGAATTAATAAAAGAAACGGCAAAAAATTTATTCTTTGTAAAAGGAAAATTTGATGCTACTACACAAGAAATTGCAGATGCAGCGGGAGTTAACAGAACATTGATTAATTATTATTTTAGATCAAGAGATAATCTCATCCAGATTATTTTTGATGAAGCGCACCGAGTGGAAAAAGAAAAATCTGAAATTATCATGACTTCAGATCTTCCGTTTAAAGATAAAATATCTCAGTTTATTGAAGGAAGTTTATCGACAAGCCTTCAGTACCCTTATCTTGAAACCTACATCGTTTCTCAGATCAATAAAGGAAGCTGTCATAAGAAAGACGTAGAAGAAGAAGATCTTAAAAAACTGTATGAGGATATTGAAAAAGAAATGCAGCAGGGGAATATTGAAAAGATGGCACCCGTTCAGTTTGTGCTGAATATGGTATCGCTACTTGTTTTTCCGAGCGCGGTACGTCCGCTGTTTTTGGAAAACCTCATGATTACGGATGCAGAGTTCGATGTAATCATCTCAGAAAGAAAAGATATCATTCTAAATATGCTTTTTAAGAAATAATTAAGTTTTGTTAAAGTAATTATTCAATTGAATCGTTATTTAAGAATAAGACATCAGAATCAACTATTAAAAAAATAAACGAAGTAACAAATTATGGATAGAAAACGTATAACTGCAAAAAAGCTAAAAATTGGGATAGCTGCCGCATTTATGATTTCCGGGTTTTTACAGGCGCAGCAAAGTTTTACAGTCGAGCAGACTTTAGACTATGCCGTTGCTAACAACGTCAATGTAAAAAAGGCGAGAATAGACCAGGAAATAGCATCTCAGAAAGTGAAGGAAACTACTGGAATCGGGCTTCCTCAGATTGACGGACAAGCAAAATATAATTATTATCTTAAAACACCTGTAATGTTGATTGACGCGAGTGTATTTAATCCAAGCGTTCCTGCAGGTACCATCCAAGAATTTCCACAAGGACTAAAGCACAATACAAATGCGGGAGTCACATTGACACAAATTCTTTTTAATGGTTCATATCTGGTTGGTTTAAAATCCGCAAAGGCATACAAAGAAACTGCAGCTTTAACTAAAGAAAAAACAGAAATAACTGTAAAAGAAGGGATTATGATGGCTTATGCAGCGGTCATTGTTACAGATGAAAACATTAACACCTTGGAAGAAAACATAAAAGTTGCTGAAAAAACGTTAAATGACACCAGAGAGACCTATAGAGTAGGATTGACTGAAGAGCAGAACGTAGAGCAATTGGAATACAGTTACAAAAATCTACAAACCAACAGAGATAATCTGGTTAGAACAAGAACGAAACTTCTGATGACCCTTAAATATCTAATGGGCTATCCTTTAGACCAGAATCTCGAACTTGCTACAACAATTGATGAAATGGTTGAAAAGAATCAGGTTTTGGTCGATCAGAATGCAAATATAGATCTCAGCAATCATATTGATATCAGATTAAGAAACAATGCCTTAAAGGTTTCAGAACTGCAGCTGAGATATCAGAAATCGAAATCATTACCATCATTGTCAGGTGTTGCAAATTATGGTATTAATACTGGAAGTAACCAGTTTAATGTTTTTGACACTAAAACAAGATGGTTTGATTCGTCTATCTTAGGGTTGCAGTTGGATATTCCAATTTTCAGCGGTTTGCAGAGACATTGGCAAACCCAGCAAGCCAAGCTAGACGTGCAAAAGGCCCAACTGGATAAAGAAGATACGGAAAGAAGCATTAAAAGAGATTATTACGAAAGATCTGTAGAGTACAACAATGCTTTTGAAAGTTATAAAACCGCACAGGAGCTCATAAAACTGTCTACAAATATCTATCGTAAAGAACAGATAAAATTCAAGGAAGGTTTGGGAAGCAGCTTTGACCTGCAAAACAGCGAATCTCAATTATACAATTCTCAATCACAGCTTTATGAATCTGCAATTAATTTAATTCAGACCAAAGTAGCGCTTGATAAATCAAAAGGAGAGCTCTAATGATAATGAAATTTCATTCTAATTTCTGACCTTTTAAAACCATTCAAATAAAAATAATATTCCACATGAAAAAAATATTTCTTCCTCTAGCATTACTACTTACCCTTGCAGCCTGCAAAAAAGAAGGTGCTACTCAAGATAAAACTCTAGAAGCTCTTATTAAAACCAAAGATGTAAAAGGGCTGCAAGCATATAAAGACCGCCAGAAAGCAAAAATGGACAGTCTGAACAATATCATGTCTGAGGTTGATAAAAACCTTACGGCATTAGGAGTAAGCGAAACTGTAGGATACGTTTCCGTACAAAAATTACAGCTGAATTCTTTTGCACACAATGTAGAAATACAAGGAAGTGTCACCACAGATCAGGATGTGAATGTACAGTCCCAGTTCAACGGTACACTAACGTTGTATGTAAAAGAAGGACAAAGAGTAAACAAAGGCCAGGTTATAGGCAGAATTGCAGACGGAGGGCTTAATGATCAGCACAAGCAGGCTTTGATTCAGGTTTCTGCCTCCAATGCACAGCTTCAGCAGGTAAAATCTCAGGCTAATTTGTCAAGAATCACTTTTGAAAAGCAAAGTGCCCTTTGGAAACAAAAAATAGGTTCAGAATTCCAGTATCTTCAGGCAAAAACCAATTACGAATCTGCTCAGAAACAAATCGCTGCTGCCCAAAGCCAGGTTGCCGCTACCCAAAAAGCCGCAGATGCGATAAGAGCAAATTTGGTGAAAACTACTATTGTTGCTCCGTTCAGCGGGGTAATCGATAAAGTAATTACCCAAAACGGGCAAGCTGTTTCCGCAGGACCGGCAACTGATATTGTTAAGCTGATCAGCCTTGGCGTAATGCGTGTGGAAGCCAAAGTTCCTGAAACGTATTTGGCAAAAGTAAAACCAGGTACAGGTGTGGAAATCAATTTCCCGGCGCTTAATAAATCGGTAAAATCAACCATAAGATTGGTTGGAAACTACATTGATCCGGCTACGAGAACTTTCCTTATCCAGATTCCTGTTTCAAATGAAGGAGGCTACATAAAACCCAATTTATTAGCTCAGATAAAAATTCAGGATTATGTAAATCCTTCTGCATTACAGATTCCGTCTCAATATATATATGAAGATGCTGCCCATAAAAGCTATGTTTTTGTCGCAACAAACATTAAAGGAGAAAATGCAGTGGCCAAAAAAGTTTATGTGGAAACCGGAGAAAAGTCTGAAAATACAGTGGAAGTTACAAGAGGTCTGAAAGCTGGAGATACAGTTATTACGGACGGTTCTAAAAATCTTACTGAAGGACAGAAAATTAAAATTTCTTAAAATAAACTCATTAATATAAATAAACAATTATGGGCGAAAATAAGCACCACGAAAAAGAATCTTTCTTTTCTAGCTGGGCGGTAGACAATAGAACCACAGTATATGTACTTACTTTTATCATTGTAATTCTCGGGATCTTTGCCTATACTTCTATGCCAAGAGAAAGCTTTCCGGAAGTGGTAGAAAATAAGATATATATTTCTTCGGTGTACCCGGGAAACTCAGCAGAAGATGTTGAAAAACTCATCACTAAAGAGCTTGAAGATAAATTTAAAAACGTTTCCGGAGTCGATAAAGTAACTTCAAACTCATTCCAGGATTACTGTCTGATTACGGTAGAATTTAACGAGTCTGTGGCTTTAGCTGAAGCGAAGCAAAGAATTAAAGATAAAGTAGATGAAGCAAAAGGAGATCAGGACTGGCCTACAGTAGACTCCGGCTCAAAAGTGGAACCCAGCGTTTTTGATCTCAATATTTCTGAGGAAATGCCGATCTTAAATGTAAATTTAAAAGGGAATTATCCAAAATTTACGCTGAGACAATATGCAGATGATATCAAAGACGATCTTGAAGATATTCCTGAAGTAAAGGAAGCAACAGTTTTGGGAGTAGATGATAATGAGGTGGAAGTTGCTTTGGACATCTTTAAAATGAATGCCGCAGGAGTGAGCTTCGATCAGGTGATCAGTGCGATTAAAAATGAAAACATTACCATTTCCGGGGGAAATCTGATTACCGAAGGAAACCGTGAAAATGTAAGAATCAAAGGGCAGATTTCAGATCCTGCAGATGTAAATAATTTCGTTGTAAAGCCGGGTGTAAAAATCATGGATATTGCAAAAGTGGAATTCAAGGAAAAAGAAAAAACCACTTATGCAAGAGAATCCGGAGAAGATGTAGTCATGATCAACCTTAAAAAAAGATCAGGAACCAACATGATTGCAGCCATCGAGCAGGCAAAGGAAAAAATTAAAAAAGCACATGAAACGTATATTCCGAAAGATATTGATATCTCCTTAACTTCTGACCAGTCTACGGATGTGGAGCATCAGGTAAATGAATTGGCAAACCACATTTTGATCGGTATTCTTCTGGTAATGTGTGTGCTAAGTTTCTCAATGGGGCTTAAAAATGCACTGTTCGTAGGCACGGCTATTCCACTTTCCATGTTGATCGCCTTTGCAATATTAAATGCTTTTGGAGTTACGCTAAATACCATGGTGCTGTTTGCGATGGTAATGGGACTGGGAATGCTCGTAGACGACGGTATTGTGGTTGTAGATAACGTGTATGCAAACATGGAAAAAGGCTACAAACGACGGGAAGCCTCAAAATTTGGGATCGGGGAGATTGCTTTTCCTGTGATTACGTCTACTTTGACCACAGTCTGTGCCTTCTTACCGATGTTGATGTGGCCGGGAATTATGGGTAAATTCATGAGATATTTTCCGATTACGATTTCCGTTACATTATTAGCTTCCTTATTTGTAGCATTGATTATTAATGCTTCCATGACAGCGGGAGGTATGACATTAGATAATAAAAATCTTTCAGGTTCACAGGCGAAAAAATACACGCTGATCTTTGCCATTCTGGCTGTAGTTTTTGGAACACTAAGATTAATTACAGGGATTGAATTCTTCCTGGCAATTGTAACACTTTCTGTATTGGCAATTGCTGCGATATGGCTGTACAAAGGGTTCTTTCATGACAGAATTGAACATTTCCAGTATACTTTCTTCCCGAATCTCGCTAAAAGGTATCAGAAATTCTTAAGAAATCTATTACAGGGTAAAAAACCAAGATATTGGTTCTTAGGTGTTATCGGAGTTCTTATATTCTCATTCTTCCTGTATGGTGTGATGATGGGAATTGGCCGTTCAAAAGTGCTTTTCTTCCCGGAAAATACGCCTAAGCAGGTGATCGTATATATGGAATATCCTCAAGGAACGGATATTGGCAAAACAAATACGGCTACGAAACAGGTGGAAGCAAGAATTATAAATACTTTAAAGCAATACCAAGACAAAAAAACCGGGAAAAACTTCCTGGTAGAATCGATGGTAACCCAGGTCGGAAAAGGAGCGATCAATCCGCAGGTTGATGCCGGTTCTGAAGCGGATACGCCATTTAAATCAAAAACTACAATCACTTTTGTGGAATTTGCAAAACGTCAAGGTGTGGATACCGGTGAAGTGATGGAGCAAGTCAGAAAAGCCATTCCTAACATTCCGGGATTTACATTTACAGTAGAAAAGGATGCAAATGGTCCGCCGGTTGGTTATCCTGTTTCTATTGAGCTGAAAGGGGATGATTATGATCAATTGCTTACAGAAGCGAATAATATGATCACTTATATCAACAAACAGGGGATTTCGGGAATCGAAAAACTGCAGTCTGATATTAATAAAGAAAGCCCGGAGCTGATTATTGATATTGACAGAGAAGCAGCAGGAAATATGGGAGTTTCCACGGCTTACACGGGAATTACACTTCGTAGAGCGTTATTCGGACAGGATATTTCTACCTTTAAAGATATTAAAGATGATTACGATATCTCCGTAAGATTACAGCAGGACCAGAGAAGAAACACAAGTTTGCTGTTTAATCAGCCGATCACTCTGCAAGGGCAAAGCGGCCCAATCCTGGTTCCGATGTCTACGTTCTCAACCATGAAAGAGGAAAATACGTTCAATAAAATCAAGAGAAAGGATAATACAAGAACCATCATGGTATATTCAAATATACTGAAAGGGTATAATGCAAATGATATTGTTCAGAAAATTCAAACGTCCCTGAAAAATTATAAGACTCCGGAAGGAATCACCTATAGTTTTGGCGGTGAGCAGGAAGAGCAAGGCAAAAATATGAATTTCCTTCTGTTTGCATTGTTCCTGGCAATGGCTTTGGTAACATCCATTATTGTATTCCAGTTCAACTCGCTTTCCAAAACGCTGATCATCATGACTACGATTTTCTTGAGTTTTGCCGGAGTATTCTTAGGATTGTCGATTTTCGGAATGGATTTCGTTATTCTGATGACCATGATGGGAATCATATCATTAGCCGGGGTTGTAGTGAAGAATGGTATCGTATTGATGGATTTCTTTGTTCTCAAACTCGATGAACTGGTACATAAAAAAGGGGTTGAAACTCATGATGACCTCGAACTTGAAGAAGTGAAAGAGGTAATCATTGAATCCGGAAAAGAACGTTTGAGACCGGTATTATTGACCGCAACCACAGCCATCTTAGGTTTGATTCCGTTAGCGATTGGTTTAAACTTCGATATATTTTCTTTCCTTACGACCCTGAATCCTCATTTTTCTTTAGGAGGTGACAACGTAATGTTCTGGGGACCATTGGCTTGGACGATTATTTTCGGACTGTCCTTTGCAACATTCCTTACTTTGATTATTGTTCCGGTAATGTTCTACATTATTTCTAAACGTAAAATCAACAGAAGAAGGAAATTTGTCTTAAAACACGCGCATGATGCAGAAAATGAAGCTGAAGAGCAGGAAAGACTGAAAAAAATGTATCCTCAGGAATTTGAAGAATACCACAAAAAAAATGATGATAACTTAGGTTTGGAATCATAAATTATAACTACCAATATTAATCTTAAAGCGCATCATTTACTGATGCGCTTTTTATTTAAAACATAGTATAATTGCAATAAAAAAAACTTCTGAAATTTCAGAAGCCTTTTATAATTATTATCTGGTGAGAATTAATCTTTCATCGCTTCACCCGATTTTCTGTAAATAAAACTTCCATAGATATGTCTTCTTGCAAAACGGCTTGGCGAATCAGAATTCACCATTTTGATATACGTATTTCGGGGAACTCCGATATATTCATACATTTTTCCGTTTAAATGCTGCACTTTCAATACCGCTTTTTCAAGATAAAAATCCTGAATATTTGATTTTGTAATCGTTTCCGTATATTCTTCTTTATATTTTTCCTGTGTCTCCGGATTTATACTTACTAAAAAGTGATACGCCTCAATTACAGATTTGCTTTTTTCTTCCGCTTCAAGTTTCCCTGCTTCATCATTTACAAATTTATCAGGATGCGAATCTTTCATCGTATTTCTGTAAATCGTTTTTAATTCCTGTAACGTAACTGTTTTATCTACTCCAAGAAGCTTTCTGTGCTCTCCAATTCTTTTCATATATGAATCCTTATTTCGGGGTGCAAAATTAGGCAATTAAATCAAAAAATCATAACGTATTCATTATTAATTTATTCCAATCTTAAAATTATAATAGTAATTTAATATAGTCATTATTTTTCATTAATAATGATTGATTATAAATTAATCGATTTCTGCCTGGTAAATATGTGTAAGTTTGGCACTTTTAATAAAATTTTCCACAGACGTTTTTTCAGTAGCTTCCTTGTTGGTAAGCTCAATAAAATAGGTGAGTGAAGCAGAAATTCTGCGGTCTTTTGAAATCATTTTAAATCTTTTTATTTTCGGGTCCGAACCCAAAAAACTGACCTCAGAAACTTTAATACTTACATTATTCACATCAAAGCCTGCACGCGGATCTTTTTGAAGCTTTAGAAATCTTTTCTGGGTTTTGTCGGTGCTTTCATCCATAAATTTCTGCATCTGAAAATCTGTTAAAAGCTGAGGAAATACCAATCCCTCCTTTAATATAAGTTCGGTTATGGCATCGGATTTTTCGTAATAAAAAGTTTTATTGATAAACTGAACTTCAGTATCTGTAGCGACAATATTTCCATCAAATCTTTTATAATTTTTCTTTTTATAATTTTTGAAATGTTCGATAGCCTGCTGATCTTTCATGCTCAGTTTATCTTTAATCTGGGCACTCAATCCTGCAGAAAATAAAATGCATAAAAGCAATATATAAGGTGATTTCATTGGGTTGTGATTCATTTATTTCATGAGTAAGTCTTTCAAAGCGGTTTTCAGATCCGGAAATTCAAACTGGAAACCTGTACTTAAAATTTTTTCTGCTGAAGCGCGTGATCCTTCCAATAATGCATTGGCCAGTTCTCCGAAAATCATTTTCAGCACAAACGCCGGAACATTGGGCATGAAATAGGGTTTTTTCAATACTTCTGCCATTAATTTGGTTAAATGTTCATTCGTAGTATGCTGTGGTGAAGATGCATTAAAAGCACCATCCATTTCATGATTTTTTAAAGCAAATTCATAGATAGAGCAAATATCGCGGATATGAATCCAGGGCATGTATTGTTTCCCGCTCCCGATTGGTGATCCGATTCCCATTTTTACGGGGGCTGCCATTTTAGGTAATGCTCCTTCTTTTTCAGCCAAAACGATCGCTGTTCTGATCTTTACGGCACGTTCCGCAAGATGTTCAGTTTTAAACTCATCCGCAGATTTCTCCCAAAGAATAACCACTTCACTTAGAAAGTCATCTCCCGGACTGTCGTCTTCCTTAAAAATCTTTTCTGAAGTTTTGGTCCCGTAAAAATTAATTCCTGAAGCTGAAATAAAAGATTTCAGGCAAATGTTTTTCTTTTTGAGGGTATTTAAAATCAGTTTTGCAGAATCTACGCGGCTTGAGATCAGTTCTTTCTTCCTTTCGTCAGTCCATCTTTTTTCAGAAATATTGGCACCGGCTAAATGAATGATATGGCTTACATTTTCAAACGCATTTTCATCAATAGTTCCTTCTTTTATATTCCATTCATATTCATTTTCATGCTTTTTTTTACGGGTCAGAAACCGTATTGTATATTCTTTTTCGATCTTTTTTGCTAATTCTTTTGCGACAGCGCCACCTGCACCGGTAATGAGAACGATTTCTTTCATAATCTGTTGTATATAATTCCGGATTAATTTTTAACAATTAAAATAAAATCCTCCTCTAAAAGCTTATAGCCGTGATCGTAAACAAATCTATATTCCGAACCGTTTTTATAAACTTTAATATGAGTAAAATAATTAAAATCAAAACCTAAGCCATCAAGTTTAGATTTTGCGGTTTTCGTTTTCCCATCTCCATTTATTTCGCTCAGGATTCGGTAGTTTTTGCGCAGCTTATTGTTGATATTGCGCATGAGATTATTAGAATCTTTGTTCTGTTTATTGTTGTAGGCATTTCGGCAGGCATCGTTACAGAATTTTTTATCTGATCTTCCGATGATCTTATCGCCGCATTCGAGACAGTTCATAATTTATTTTTCATTTGATGTTCATGTTTTTTTCGCAGTAGTGTTTTCCATCTTTTGTGAGAAGGATAGCTTCTGTTTTTGGTCATATTATTAAAAACCAAAGCCGTTAAAAGTAAAATAATACAGCCGGATAAAACGGGGGAAAGTACATAACTGTATCCAAGTTCAGGTATTTTCCCTGTTGAGCTTACCGCAATCAACGCGGTGGCTCCGCCTGGAGGATGCAGCGTTTTGGTGTATTGCATAAGCACTATCGAAAAAGCCACTGCCAAAGGTGCGGAAAGCCAGATAATATCAGGAACTATTTTATAGATGGTAACTCCCACCAATGCCGAAATCACGTGTCCGCCGATTAAATTCCTCGGTTGCGCAAGCGGACTCTGAATGGCTCCGTAAATCAAAACACTTGACGCGCCGAATGAGCCGATCAGAAAAACATTTTCAGCTTCCAGCAAATAATGCGACTGTATAAAAGCAATCATCCCGATTCCGAAAAAAGCGCCCATAAAACTCCAGAAATGCTCTTTGTAATCTATAAGCGTTTCCTTATAAATTACATACTTTGATATTCTGAATGTTCTTTTAATCGTTTTCTTCACAATGATCTGATTATTTTGAATCTAAATATATGAAAAATATTCGCTTGCAAACGACTACAAATGTATTTAAATAGTTTTCTACCGATTCCGGTTATAAGAATTAACAATCTTTGCAGCAGAGATTTGAGAAAACAGTGAGCGTCTCTTATCTAAAATATTAATCTTAAAAAATAAAAGTTATGTCACTAAGAAACAAAGTAACACTTATTGGTCACACCGGAAAGGAAATAGAAATGACCACCTTTGAAAACGGAAATGCAAAAGCATCCGTATCATTGGCAACAAGCGATCATTACACCAATGCAAAAGGGGAAAAGGTAGAAGAAACGCAATGGCACAATCTCATTGCTTTCGGAAAAACAGCGGAAATTTTCCAGAAATATGTTCCGAAAGGGAAAGAAATTGCCATTGAAGGTAAGCTTACCTACAGATCGTATGATGATAAAGATGGGATCAAAAGATATATTACCGAAATTAAAGTAGACGAGATCCTGCTTTTGGGAGGGAAATAAATGGCAACACTTTAAAAGCACAAATGATGAAAATGAAAGTTTTAAAAGTGAGAATTGCAGAAGAATTCCTGCAAAACGATCAGAAAATAATTGATGAATTTTTAGATCAGCATCATATTCTGAAAACAGAAACCGCATTTGTTCAGGATGAAAGTTTCTGGTCTGTTATTTTTTATTATGAAGAACATCAGCCAAATAGTTCTAAAACAGTGGTGAAAGATTCCAAGACAGTTAAGTATGCTGCTGAAGACGAATCATTAAATAATGATGAAATTCAAATACTCGATGCATTGAAAATCTGGCGTTCTGAAAAAGCAAAAGAACAAAATCTTCCGACGTATTTCATCGCCACCAATAAAGAGCTGACTTCCGTTGCCAAATATAAACCGGCCAGAAAGGAAGAATTGCTGGACATCAAAGGTTTTGGAAAACATAAAATCGAAAATTACGGTGAAGAGATTTTAGAGATTTTAGAAAGTATCTGATTTTTCAGAAAGCACAAATGATGAAACCAAATTGCCCGGAAAATTTCCCGGGCATTTTTATGGGTTTAAAAGTCTTTTCAATTCCTTATTTTTGCACTGAGATCATTTATTAATCATCAATTATCATTTATCATAATGAAGCCAAGCTTAGCAAAAGGAACCAGAGATTTTACCTCACTGGAAGTTTCGAGAAGAAAATACATCATCAATATATTACAAAAGAATTTTGAATTATTCGGATTTCAGCCATTAGAAACGCCAAGTTTTGAAAACCTTTCCACTTTAACCGGAAAGTATGGTGAAGAAGGAGACCGCCTGATTTTTAAAATCTTAAATTCAAGCATCAATGAAGCCAAAGATGAGAAAAAAACTCAGATGCAGAATGATTTTCAAAGAGCTTTAGATAAGCCTTTCAGCTCCGAAAATATTACCGATAAGGCTCTTCGTTACGATCTTACAGTTCCTTTTGCAAGATTTGTTGCCATGAACCACGGAAAGCTTACTTTCCCGTACAAACGCTATCAGATTCAGCCAGTCTGGAGAGCAGACCGACCGCAAAAAGGAAGATTCAGAGAGTTTTACCAATGTGATGCAGATGTTGTAGGAAGTGAAAGCCTTTGGCAAGAGATAGATTTGGTGCAGCTGTATTTAAAATCTTTTGCTGACCTCAAATTATCGGTGACGATTCATATGAATAACCGTAAAATACTTTCCGGTTTGGCAGAATACGCGGGAATCACCGATCAGCTGATCGATTTTACCGTTGCTTTGGACAAATTAGACAAAATAGGAAAAGATGGAGTGGTGAAGGAACTGTTGGATAAAAATATTTCAGAAGAATCAATCAGTAAATTAGATTTTTTATTCAATCAGTCAGATGACGCTTTGGAAAACCTTCTGCAGCTGAAAGAAAAATTTGCAGGGAATGAAACCGGTCTGAAAGGTGTAGAAGAATTGGAATTTGTTTTAACCCAATCCGTCAATCTGGGAGTTGATATTCAGAATCTAGTGTTTGACATTACTTTAGCACGAGGTTTAGATTATTACACCGGAGCCATTTTTGAGGTAAAAGCAGATGAAGCGCAGATGGGTTCTATCGGCGGCGGCGGAAGATATGATAACCTTACGGAAGTTTTTGGAGTAAAAAATATTCCGGGAATCGGAATTTCTTTTGGTTTAGACAGAATTTATCTCGTCATGGAAGAATTAAATCTCTTTCCTGAAGATGCCGCTTCTAATGTTGAATATTTATTTGCCAACTTCGGCGGTGAAGAAACCATAGAAGCTTTAAAATTAATAGTTCGACTACGAGAAAAAGGAATTTCTGCCGAGCTTTATCCTGAAAGCTCAAAAATCAATAAGCAATTTATCTACGCCGAAAAGAAAGGAATTAAAAATCTTGTTTTCTTAGGTGAAGAAGAAATAAAAAATGGTACGGTCACTTTAAAAAATTTAGAGGCAGGTGAACAGAAAACGGTTTCTTTAGAAGAGTTTTTAAATACATAATTATGAAAAAAATTATAATATTCGCACTTTTTGCATCCTTATCGGTACATGCTCAATATGATGTAGTGCCTGAAATTCCAAAGCAGGATCTCAGTAAAGAAAGTGATCAGGTGGTACTTTCGGAAATTACCGTTTTTCCTGAACATATTTTTAAATGGAATATCAAATCGCTCACCATAAGCGAATCTGATCAATTGAAAAGTATTCCTAAGGAAATTTCAAATTTTAAAAATCTTGAGTTTTTTATGCTTACAGGAGGTCATAAAATCACAGATTTTCCTAAAGAATTTGCTTCATTGAACCAGCTAAAAAAGCTTGCCCTGCACAACATGCTTACCGTTAAAGTGTCTCCTGTAATTTTTAATTTGAAATCACTGGAAGATTTAGAATATGCTCAGTACAGCTATTTTGAATTTCCGGAAGATATCGGGAAGCTGAAAACATTAAAAAGACTTGCTATGTCAAGAGGCTTAGATATCAGAAGCTTGAAAAGTGCAGAAGGAAAACCTGGTAGAAATCTTCCGTCTTCTATAAAGAAACTGGAAAATTTACAAACTTTATCGCTCAGTGGTAACCTGATGTCTGAACTTCCCGAAGAAATAGGCTCTCTTACCAATATTGATGATTGCTGGTTATCACATAATCTTCTCATAACTTTACCTAACGGATTTTCTAAACTGCAAAAATTAAAAACCCTGCATCTTAATAATAATGCGTTTACCATTTTTCCGGCAGCATTATATAAATTGGTAAACTTGAAGCGTATTGATATATACAAAAATCAGATAAGTACAATTCCTGCAGGAATCGGAGGTATGACAAGTCTCACTGGTCTTTTTATGAATGAAAACCAACTCACAAATGAAGGTTTAAGCCAATTTTATAACCTGGGAAATCTTGAGGTTTTGGATATTCGTAAAAATAAAATTACTTCTTTCCCACCGGGATTGGAAAAAATGAAAAAGCTGAGAGTAATGTATATCACTGGAAATAATATCTCATCCCAAGAAGTGCTGCGTGCACAGACTCTTTTACCGACTACAAAATTTATTACCCAGGAAATGCCATGAAAAATTATTTAGAAATCAATAAAAATTCCTGGAACGCCAGAGTTGAGCCCCATGTTAAATCAGATTTTTACTTTGTAGACGAATTTATACAGGGAAGAACTTCTCTGAATTCTATCGAACTTGAACTTTTAGGGGATATAAAGGGCAAAAGCATTTTGCATTTGCAGTGTCATTTTGGCCAGGATTCTATTTCTTTATCAAGACTTGGCGGAAAAGTTACCGGAGTTGATTTCTCAGATAAAGCAATAGATACGGCCAGAAGTCTGGCAAAACAATGTGAAACAGACACAGAATTTATTTGTTCAGATGTTTATGAGCTTCCTGCTGTTCTAGACCAGAAATTTGATATTGTTTTTACAAGTTACGGAACAATCGGGTGGTTACCGGATCTTGAAAAGTGGGCAAGTGTAGTAAGCCATTTTTTAAAACCTGACGGTCAGTTTGTAATGGCAGAATTTCATCCTGTAATCTGGATGTATGATGATGATTTTAACCATATTGTTTACAATTATTTTAATAAAAAAACAATCATTGAAACGCTGGAAGGAACCTATGCAGATTTTTCGGCGGACATTACTCAGGAATATGTATCATGGAATCACCCTTTATCGGATGTTCTGCAAAACCTGATCCATAAAAATTTGGTCATACAAAAATTTCAGGAGTTTGATTGGTCGCCTTATCCCTGTTTTAAACACATAGAAGAGTGTGAAAAAGGAAAATGGAGAATCACAAAATTCGGGGATAAAATACCTATGGTTTACGCCATTAAAGCAAAAAAAAGTCATCTGTTATGATGACTTTTTTGTAATATGAATGTTAAAATAATGTTCTAAATATTAGAAGGAGAATCTTCTGTTTTCGCTTTAACTTCCTCAAATTTATTCTGAGCTTGAGACGCTACATCAGTTGCTTTGTCTTTAAGATCATTTCCCCATCTGTTAAGATTATCTTTTGCAGTGTTAATCTTGTCTTTTACTACCTGCTGCTGTTCAGGTGTTGATTTTTTGTATTTCCAATATGCCAAAGCACCTAATCCTAATAAGGCTAATAAGCCATTTGTTTTATTTCCCATGATTTTTTATTTTAAAGTGATATAAAATTTGTTATACCAACTGTTATGTAAAATACGTGCCAAAAAAATTTTCGGGATTATAAAATATTGTTAAATTTTAATCAAATGTTTTAAAATTTTCTCCGTCAAAGCTTGCAAAAACCATGGTAGGATAGGAATCCTGATGGTAAATATTTCCGTCCTGATCAATCGCTATCGCACCTGCGAAACCATCAATCTCTTTTAATTCGTTGAAAGTTTTTTCAAAAGCCTTTTTCAGGTCCATTCCATCAGTGACTCTTGTGACAATTTTTGCTGCGGTTGCATTACTTACAATATCTTCGCCCACTCCGGTGCAGCTTACCGCACAAAATTTATTGGCATAATTTCCTGCTACTGTTGCAGAATCGGATATTCTGCCTGGAATTTCGAAACCTTTTCCTCCTGTAGACGTTGCGGCTGCTAATTTTCCCTCTTTATCAAATGCGACACATCCTACAGTTCCTTTTCCGCCGTTTTTCAGTTTTTCTTCATACTCTTTTCTTCTCTGTGGGATTTCTGTTGAGAAATTTTCAAAGCCATGTTCTGTTGCATAATTTTTCGCACCTATTCCTCCCAACACTTTATCATCCTCTTTCATCAGTTCTTTTGCCACAAAAACAGGGTTCTTCACATTTTCAATATTGATTACGCCACTCATTTTCTGGCTGCTACCATTCATGATCGCTGCACTCATGCGAATGATTCCGTCGCTTTGAATCTGAGATCCCGTTCCCGCGTTGTATAATTCGTCATCTTCCAATAGTGATACGGCATAAGCCACTGTATCAAAAGCAGAATGAGACTGTAAATAGGCAAATGCTTTCTGAGCGATATTTTTTAATGAATTCTGTTTGGCAATCTTTATATCATGGCTTTGCCCGCTTTCAGAGAAAAAACCTCCGTGTATAATAATTTTCATGAATTTTGATTTTAATGTTTAAATATAAAAAAAGTGAAGCAATCTTCACTTTTATCAATTTTATATCTGAGGTATAGGATTATACTGCGAATTTTCTATGGTCAACTTTCGGGTAGTGAGATCATAATGATCATTCATTGACATTACGTGTACCGTAAGATTATCTATTGATATAGGTTCACCCAGGTTGATATTTGTAAGATTGGTATCTTTGATAAACCTTCCGTCAACAATGATTACAAGCCCTGAACCTACCGCAGTCATGGTATCGTTGTAAATAAAAAGCCCGGTATCTTCTCCCAAACCGATTCCTAAAGTTCTGGGATTATTAACAACCGCCTGAAAAAGACGCCCGATTCTTCCTCTCTGTACAAAATGGGTATCGACAATCACATTATCGATTAACCCTAAACCTTGTGTGGTTTTTATCTCGCCTTTTAATAATGCTTCAGAACTGCTTCCCTGGTAAATCATATTTTCCGAAGCTGCTGCAGCTCCCGCCGAAGTCCCGGAATAGATAAAATCCTGCTCAAGATATTTAAGTAAAATAGTGTCATGAAATCTTGTTCCGCCTAAAATAGAAGTAAGCCTTAACTGGTCTCCGCCGGTAAACATGACCACGTCTGCAGCATTGGCTCTCGCTACGATGGCATCAGAATTTGCTTCTTCCCGGTTATGAATATCAAGAATATTTACATTTTTGGCGCCTAAAAACTCAAAAGCTTTTTTATATTCTGCCCCTACAATATCGGGAATCTGAGATGCAGTGGTAATCACCTCAATGGTTGAGTTTTCTTTATTTTTAGATTCGGTAATAATTTTTCTTAAAATGCCTCTCTCAAAAAAATTAAGATTTTTTTCAACATTTTGATCGTAATCGGTTTCGGAGAAACTCCCTTTATTTACAGCTCCACCGATAATAATTAATTTTCCAACAGGTTTCATAGCCTGCAAAGTTAAAAAATATTTAATTGTTTACGAAAATATCCTTCGTTTTTTAAACAAAATGTAACGGTTTTTATCATTTCTTATTTTTAAAATATTTTAATAAAAGTTTCGTAGTCATGTTTTTTTTTAAGGTTTTAGATTATCTTTGATCTAAAAGATATTTTTATTAATATACAAAGAGACGATTATACTATGAAAATTGAGAAGATACAAGCATTAAGAGGACCGAATATTTGGAGCATAAGAAGAAAAAAACTCATACAAATGCGTTTGGATCTTGAAGAGATGGAAAATTTCCCGACCAATAAAATTGACGGTTTCAGAGAAAGGCTAGAAATTCTGTTGCCATCTTTAATTACACACAGATGTTCCGAAGGTACTCGTGGCGGATTTTTTCACCGCGTAGAAACCGGAACCTGGCTGGGTCATGTCATCGAACATATCGCCCTCGAAATACAGACTTTGGCAGGTATGGAAACCGGTTTTGGCAGAACCCGAGAAACCCGTACTCCGGGAGTTTATAATGTAGTATTTGATTATATTGAAGAAAATGCAGGTATTTACGCTGCTGAACAGGCTGTAGAAATTGCATTAGCCTTAACGGAAGGAAGAGAGTATGACATTAATACCTGTATTCAGAATCTTAAAGAAATCAGGGAACGTGTACGTTTGGGGCCTTCTACCGGAAGTATTGTTGAAGAAGCGGTTTCCAGAAAAATCCCCTGGATCAGGTTAGGAAGCAATTCTCTTGTACAGTTGGGATATGGCGTCAATCAGCAGAGATTTCAGGCAACGATTACCGGTAAAACCAGTTCTATTGCGGTAGATATTGCCTGTAATAAAGAGCTTACCAAAAGAATGCTGCACAGTGCTGCAATCCCCGTTCCTACCGGTGAATTGGTTACCAACGAAGAAGAGCTTCAAAATGTTATCAGAAAAATCGGGTATCCGGTTGTGATCAAACCTCTTGACGGTAATCATGGGAAAGGCTCATCAATCAATGTCAATGATTGGGAGGCTTCTCTATCGGGTCTGGAACATGCTCAGAAATATTCGGCTAAAGTAATTGTTGAAAAGTACATTACGGGGTATGATTTCAGAGTCTTGGTCATTAATAATAAAATGGTTGCTGCGGCAAGAAGAGTTCCTGCCCATGTAATAGGCGACGGTGAGCATAATATTCAGCAGTTGATCAACAAAGAAAATAAAGATCCCAGAAGAGGGTATGGTCATGAAAATGTGCTGACTGAAATCGCTGTAGACAAAGATACTTTGGAACTGCTCGAAAAACTGCATTATACTTTAGAAACCGTACCACAGAAAGGAGAAGTTGTTTACCTTAAATCGACTGCCAATCTTTCAACCGGCGGAACTTCCATTGACGTGACCGATATGGTACATCCGGAAAACATTACGATGGCGGAGAGAATTTCTAAAATCATTGGATTGGATGTCTGCGGAATCGACATTATGGCAGAAAATCTTACCCAGCCGTTAAAAGAAAGCGGTGGCGCGATTATCGAAGTAAATGCTGCTCCGGGTTTCAGAATGCACCTTGCCCCAAGTGAAGGACTTCCGAGAAATGTTGCGGCCCCGGTTGTAGACATGCTGTATCCGCAGGGAAAACCTTTTACCATACCCATTATTGCTGTTACGGGAACAAACGGAAAAACCACCACGACAAGATTAATTTCACATATTGTAAAAAATAACGGGTACAGAGTTGGTTTTACCACCTCGGACGGAATTTACATCCACAATACCATGCTGACTAAAGGAGATACAACCGGTCCTATTTCAGCAGAATTTATATTAAAGGATCCTACAGTAGAATTTGCGGTCTTGGAAACAGCAAGAGGCGGAATTTTGCGTTCCGGGTTAGGATTTTCGCAATGCGATATCGGGGTTTTGACCAATATTAAAGAAGATCATTTAGGTTTAAACGATATTCATAACCTGAAAGATCTTACCAAAGTGAAAAGAGTAGTTCTGGACGCGGTTAAGAAAAACGGATGGAGTGTAATGAATGCTGAAGATGAGTATTCGATGAGAATCATCAATGACTTGCCGAGCAATGTTGCGATTTTCAGTCTTGATGAAAACAACGAATACATCAAAAAATTTGCAAAAGAAGGCAAAACAACCTGTGTGTACGAAGAAGGTTTTGTAACCATTAAAAAAGGAGACTGGAAAATCAGGATCGGAAAGGCTAAAGATTTCCCGATTACGATGGAAGGAAAAGCAAAATTTATGATTGCCAATGTATTGGCGGCAAGTTTAGCCTGTTATCTTCACGGATTTGGGATTGAAGATATTTCAAATTCTTTGCGAACATTTATTCCAAGTGCACAGCTTACGCCGGGAAGACTGAATATTTTTAAATTTAAAAACTTTAAGGTATTAATTGATTTTGCCCATAATCCTGCAGGATATGAAGCGATTGAAGATTATCTTAAAAATGTAGAATCTACCAAAAAGATAGGAATTATTTCAGGAGTGGGAGACCGGAGAGACGAAGACATCAAACTTTGCGGGAAAATCGCCGGAAGAATGTTTGATTACATCATTATCCGAAACGAGAAACACCTTCGCGGAAGAAAAGAAGAAGAAATTAATGGTCTGATTATCGACGGGATTCACCAGGCGGGAAGAGACGTAAGTTATGAAATTATCCCTAAAGAGATTGAAGCATTGAAACACGCAATGAGCATGGCTGAGGAAGGTACCTTCATTACGGCGCTAAGTGATGTAATATCGAATGCGATCGACCTGGTTCAGGAATATCAGGCAAAAGAATTGCAGGAAGATGTAAACAAACTCAATTAATTATAAACTTTGTATAAATAAAAATCTCCGATAATTTCGGAGATTTTTTTATGTTCTTTTCCAGCTGTATTCTAATTTTTGCATGCTTCTCAGATAGGGAATGAGTATCAAGATTTCCAGCCTCAGATTAAAATGGGGTGTTGTAAAAAAGGGAATGATTACCATCACGGAAATACAGACTAAAAAACCTACAAATGCATCAATAATCCCGGCTTTCGGTCCCCAATCTTTTTCAAACCATAAACCATACGATACCGCACCTTTATAGAGATAAAGAATACAGGTGAAAATTCCTGTTGGGGTATAAACATCTTCAGTTTTTAAACCATATATCGAAAGATTAATAGTATTTAAATAGAAACCAAATGCTAAGAAAAGAATACTTACAAATGCAGCAAAAAAGAAAATCCAGATAAAAACTTTTATCCATAACGGTAACAGTTTCCGTCTTCGTTTTAGAGGCTTGTTCTGTAAATCGAATGCCTCAAAAGGTGATTGTTCTTCCATAAAATTTAATCAACAAAGAAAGCGTTAGAACTGCCGATCCAGATTGCGTCTTTTTTATTAAAATCTACATTTACCATCGCGGCTTTAGTCATCCTTCCCAGATTTTCCAGTAAAATTGGGCGATCATCCTGATCCCGCCAAATATACAACAGACGAATCTCCGCTTTAGAAAATTCACCATTGATGTCTTCAAAAACAGGTTCGTAGTTTACTTTTCGCTGTAAAATATAATTTTCCTTATCTTCAATTGCATCGGTAATTTCACGGGTGGGGTTCAGATTTACACCACTTCCGGCGAAAGAAAATAAAGGTTTGAGTACAAAGTTGTCAAGATTCTCACCCTCCGGAAATTCGTGCAGAAAATAGCTTTTCGGAACATATTGGTGCTCAAGCATTGGTAGAAGGAACTTAGAAATTTTAAAAAACCAGTTGGGATGTGTGACCCATTCTGCGTCTATCTCATCACGAAAGTCGAACTCTACCTGTAAATCCGGAATGCGGTCTAACTCATCAAAAATAACACGGTTATAAATTCTTTTAATCTCGGTCATTTTCCCATTGTTATCGTAATATAATTTTTTGCCTTCTTTTTTTACTTTTGTAAGACAAACCGTTTTTATGCCTAATAATTTTTCGGTCAGCACAAAATCAATGGCTGTTTTCTGCTTTTCGGGATAAATCTCAAGAAGAATGACATTTTCAGGATTTTCTTTGCCTATAATTAAGTCTTTCATGTAAACTTCAAATTGCTCCTTTGGCATTTTATTCCTGATATCATTTAAAAAAGGATAGACATCACAAAACGTGTCTTCAAAGGTTTTCTGAAAAGCATACAAAGACGGAAACGCCTGAAGCTCTATTAGTTGAGGCTCTATTTCTCCGTTTTCATTTTTACAGATTCCAAAATCAATCGTGAAAAAATGGGGTTGTTTGGTATCGTTAGGAACTTTGCAATTTTGAGGGACTGCTTTTTCCAGAGTATCTTCAGGTAAGGCTTTGATCTGATCTATGATACTTTCACTGGCATCCATCAGTTTATTTTTAAAATCCATAGAAAGAAACATGGGGCTTTCAGAAATCCTGAAGGCCGCATCTATGCCGCTTTTTTCTTTTAAAATCTGTTTAAACTGCTCATATTTTTCCTGGGAAAATTCCTGATTAAACTGTTTTCTGTATTTTGGAATCATAATTCTTTTTCTTTTGTGATTTAAAAAATCGAGCAATAATGCCCGATTTTCTTATAATAGTTTAGTTATTTGCTGTTAAGCGATTGCCTCAACGGTGTTCAAAATGTTTTTTTTTACAAATCTGAGAAACCTGGGTAGAATTTGTGACTGGGTAAGTAAAATTTTATCTTCATCATTCATCCTGTCTAATGTTTCAAGATATTTTTCCATTCCGAAATTTTCAATCATCGCATCTTTGTTTTTATCGTCTTTCAGGTTTTCAATCATTCCTTCAGGATTAGCTTCCGGATGAAACTGTGTACCGAAAATCTCATCAGAAAAACGCACTGCCATTACTGCTCGTTCAAGATTGATATGAGGTCGGAATTTTTCAATAGCGACGATTTCCATTCCCAATTCTCTAAAACGATCATGATCTGGCTCTATAAACTGATATGCTCTGGAATCTACTGCATAGAAAGGATTCGGAAGATTTTTAAATAAAAATTCATTTTCGCCTTCTTCAGTTTTATGCACAGGCATGACGCCGAAAGAATATGATTTTCTTTTGCAGATATTGCCCAGGTTCCAATGAATGCTTGCCAACTGGAAAGAATGACAGATTAAAAAAAGATATTTTTTCTTTTCGTTTTCTTTATTGAACTGATATATCGAATCTAAAAAATCAGCAAATTTCTGCTCCCATTCATATCCTTCTCTGTGAGGATTTCCGGGACCGCCCGAAGAGATGAAAATATCAAAGTTATCTATAGCCGGAATTTCATTTTTATATCTTACATCAAATATTTCGATGCTGATGTTTTCTTCAGACTGTTGACGGAATGCTTCAGAAATTTCTTTAATATTCTTAAATCCCTGATTGATATGATTGTTATTCATATCCAGTAAAGCAATTCTCAGATCATTCATATCTTCTTATTTTCTGCAAATTTATTAAAAATTTATGGAGCAAACTCACCATGGGTAATTCCGTATTCTGTTTCAGAAATCATATAATCTACGACTTTCTTCAAATCTCCGGTTTCTTCGTATACTTTTAACTGCCGGTCTGCGCCGGTTCCGTTTTCAAGAATTGTCCATGCATATTCCACTTCTTTTCTGCAGCCCAGTTCGTCTACGACATCATCGATAAATTCCAGCAATTCTTTTAATAAATCTGCATACGGTACAGATTCTTCTTTTCCAAAATCAATCAGCTGTGAATGTATTCCATCTCTTGAGGCGCGCCATTTGTTTTCATTTAAGAGCAGCCTTCTGTAGCTTCTGAAACTTAAATTCTGCTGATGAAGCTTATATATTTTCGCAACCAGACTCTGCATAATAGCAGCAAGGCAAACTGTTTCATCAATTCTTAGCGGCATATCACAGATCCTGAATTCGATAGTGGGGTAGAATGGATGCACCCGCAGATCCCACCAGATTTTTTTGGCATTGTCAATTGTACCTGTTTTTACCAGGAGATCTACATAGCTGTCAAATTCTGCCAGTGAATTAAAATAACTCGGAATCCCGGTTCGTGGAAATTTTACAAAAATCTCCTGCCTGTATGATCTGAACCCTGTTTTTCTTCCGATCCAGAAAGGTGAGTTAACAGACAAGGCATAAACATGGGGTAAAAAATAGCGCATTACATTTTGTATTCTTACGCCTTCTTCACGATTTGGGATGCCAATATGAACGTGCAGCCCGAAAATAAGATTTCCACGCGCTACATCACCCATATCATCTACAATTTTATTGTAACGTTCACCGTTGGTGATGGTATTGTGTTCCCAGTTTGAAAAAGGGTGCGTTCCGCCTCCGGAAACACGAAGTCCTTGTTCATGAGCGGTATTGATAAGATGTCTTCTCAAATTGGTGAGTTCAGCTTTTGCTTCCTGGATATTCTGACAGATGCCGGTTTCCATTTCAATCATAGATTCGTGCATTTCGTGTTTTAAGTTTTCACTCAGAACCGCTTTGCCGCCTTCAATAATTTTAGAGACATGGGAAACAAGATCTCTGCTTTCCAAATCGATGATCTGATACTCTTCTTCAATACCGATAGTAAATTGATGCATTTTTTTTCAGTGTTTTTGTTTTGGTTTATTTTACTGAATCTTTTACAAAAGTTCCCCAGGAAATATTCTGTTTTCCAGGTACATATTCTTTTGCTTTTTCGATGGCTAATTTTGCAGAATGCTCGACGATCCACGCGAAGTTTTCTTCACCTACGGAGTTTCTGTCTGCATCCGGTGCAGGATTACAAAAATCGATCGCGTAAGGAATCCCGTCTCTTACGGCAAATTCTACCGTATTGAAATCGTATCCTAAAGCTTCATTCATCTTGATGGTGTAGTCATGAATCACTTTCAATAGTTTTTCTAAATCTTCTCCAGCTGTTTGATGGGTAGTCGCATATCTCAAATGATGCGGATTTCTCGGCTCATACGGCATAATATGCACGTATTTTTTACCTAAACAGTAAACCCTGTAATAATCCTGAAAAACAATTTCTTCCTGAACCATCATCACAAGCTGTTCTGTTTCAGCCAGCTTTTCCCAAAGGTCTTCAGGGCTTTCTACTCTGTAAACGCTTTTCCAGCCGCCACCGTCGTGAGGTTTCATATAAGCAGGGAAACCCACATAATTAAAAATATAATCCCAATCGTGAGGAAATTTCAGATTTCTGAATGAAGTTTCTGAAGTATCGGTAGGTCTTTCGGAAGAAGGTAATAAAACGGTATTGGGAAGAGGGATTCCCAGTTTTGACATCAGTGCATTATTGAAAAACTTTTCATCTGCGCTCCACCAAAAAGGGTTATTGATCACATAAGTCCCGTTCAAAGCGGCGTTTTTAAGATATGCTCTGTAAAAAGGAACGTCCTGTGAAATTCTGTCAATAATTACTGCGTAGCCATAATCTGCACCCTGCTCCAATTTATCGATACTTACCGCTTCAGCTACAATTTCTCCTTTTCCCAGCTCATTTACCTTATCAATAAATGCCCATGGAAAGGTATCTTCCATACCGAATAAAATTCCTACTTTTTTTGCCATAATTTTTGTTTTTAATATTTTTATAATGATTTAATTTTATGAAAAGAATGTTGCTATAAAATCCGAAAATGCCATTCGCCAAAGCGGCCAGTCATGATTGATCCATCTTTTTTCATCATACCAGAAATCAATACCTTTTGATCTCAGAATGTCTGCCATTTCTATATTTTTGTCTCTGCAGATATCTTCGTCTGAAGTGCTGAGAACGATATGCATATGTTTATACTTCCAGGCTTCATCATTTTTTACGAATTCTCTCGGGCAGTTAAAATAAACCAGCTCATCAGAATATCCATCCATAAAATTTCTGATGCTGAAGGCTCCGGAAAGCGAAAATAAATGCGAAACAACATCCGGAAACCTAAATGCAAAATTAGCCGCATGATATCCTCCGAAGCTTGCTCCTGCAACCGCAACGCGATGGGTATTATGAAGCTTTTGAATGTACGGCACAAATTCCTGAATCAGAAACTGTACGTATAGTTCGTAATTTTTTATTCTCTGTTGAGGAGATATTTTTTCATCATAAAAACTCCATGCATCAATTGTCTGGATATTGTATAATTTAACTTTTCCCTGGTCTACAAATGAACTGATGCTGCTGTTGAGATGAAAGTCGTTATTCTGAGTATACTGTCCCTGAGAAGTGGGAAACATGATGATCGGATATCCGTAATGTCCTGTTACTTCTACTTTAAGACTTGTTCCTAATATATGTGAATAATAATCGGTATGTTCTATATTCGGCATGTATTGTATTTTTTGGATTTTAGTTTTTTATCAATCTGAAATTAAGTAAGATTAACCGGCCTAATAATATAAAGCCAGTTAATTCAGGTCTTATGATGTCGGTTTTTCTTGGGGTGGAATAATATTGAGAAGCTGCGCATGAATTTTTTCTGCTGCCCGATCCAGTCTTTCAACAATCGTGTCAGAATCTTTCGATTTATAAACGATTCCCACATGATAGTCAATCGGAATAAATTTCACGACTTCATCACACTGAAACTGCTCATAATCAGGATTTTTATCTTTAATCAGCGCAACAATCAGTCCGGAATAATATCCGGTAGGTTTTGAAACTTCATAATTTTTTGAACGGAGAAGAGCATCTTCAATTCTTGCCCATTCTCTCCAGATATTGATATTGCTGGAAGCTTCCACCAAATCAGGAATATGTGCGCCGCCTACTCTGGAAGAGGTTTCAAGGAAATACCATTTTCCGTCTTCCTTTCCACGGATAAACTCTGTATGAGTGGCACCGTTCAGCAAACCAAAGTTCAGCAACACTTTTGCATTGGCTGCATCCAGTGCTTTAAATTCTTCGGAATAGCGGCCTAAAGTTTTGGTTCTGAACACCCCTCCTTCGTGCGATACCTGCATAGGAGGCGCAAGATATTTTGAAGCAGAAGTGAATACAATTTCTTTATTAAAAGTAAGGCTGTCTACATGATACACATCTCCGGGTTTGAAGCTTTCGAGAAGAAATAAATGGCGTTCTTCACCCAGATTTTCCAGTGCTTCCCAGAGTTCTTCTTTATTTTTTAGCTTTTTAATTCCGGATGCCGAAGCTTCCGAACGTGGTTTTAAAACCCATGGAGCAGGAATTTTATCGGTGAAATTTTCAACTTCTTTATTATTGAAAACGGCAGTAAATTCCGGTACATTTATTCCTGAATCCTTTGCCTTTTGGCGCATTGCCAGTTTATCTCTGAAATAACGGTGTGTTGTCTGACCCATTCCCGGAATGCGGAAGGTCTCTCTGATTAAGGCTGCTTTTTCAACATCATAATCATCCAAAGCTATCACGGCATCTATTTTCCGGGTTTTCATTAGATGAGAAAATCCCTGCACAAGATGATCAAGATTCCATACGGAAGGTTTCATTTCGGGCATGTAAAAAACCTCATCGATGGCTTCCCAGGGCCAGTTTTTTTCTTTAAGGTTTTCAGAAGTTATTAAAATTATTTTATTGCCGAGTTTCTTCATCTCGTCCATAAAATCATAACCTTTGTAATAGCACGAAATGCATACAATAGTTTTCTCCTCCATATAATGTTCTTTTAATTTTGATGAATATTCAAAAATAAAACCGATTTTTTATTGATTTTTTATTGTTAAAAATCGAGAATCGATGAGTATTTGTAAAATTCTTACTCAATTATACAGAGAAATTTTGAATTAAACTAATTTTTAGTGATAATTTTCAATTAAATCGGCCAATAACTGTACGCCAAATCCCGTTGCCGCTTTTTCTTTAGCATATCCTACATTTCCGAATGCTACACCGGCAATATCCAGATGCGCCCAATTTGGGTGGCCTTCAATAAATTCTTCGAGAAATTTTGCCGCGATAATGCAGTCTCCGATAGGTTTCATGGAGATGTTTTTAAAGTCTGCGACGTCAGATTTAAAATCTTCTTTCCAGATATCCCATAAAGGAAGATTCCATAATCGTTGATTAGTTTTGTCTCCGGTTTTAATTAGTAGGTTTTTCAATGTGTCATTATTAGAAAACATAGCGCCACAAGTATCTCCGAACATTCGTACGGAACTTCCCGTCAAAGTAGCCAGATCAATAAGTACATCGGTTTTGTAATTTTTAGCCATATAAGAAAGTCCGTCTGCCAAAGTCATTCTTCCTTCCGCATCGGTATTGAGCACTTCGATGGTTTTTCCATTATAGGCGGTAATGACGTCACTTGGTAAATATGCGTTTTCAGAAACAGCATTGTCTGTAACAGGTAAAATTGCGGTGATGTTAACAGGCAGCTTCATCTGTGATGCATAGATGAGCGCTCCGATTACAGCCGTTGCGCCTCCCATATCAGATTTCATATAATGCATATTGTCTGAAGGTTTGATAGAAATTCCCCCGGTATCAAATAAAACGCATTTACCTACCAATCCGAAAGTTTTGGCATTTTTGACGGTGGTTTTGTATTCCAAAATGGTAAAAGCTGCATCATATGCGCTTCCCTGATTCACGGCAAGAAAGGCTCCTAAACCCAGTTCTTCACATTTTTTCCTGTTAAAAACGGTGTACTTTAACTGATTTTTTTTGGCTATATTTTTAAGGTATTGGTTGAAGATCTCGGGTCTTTTAAGATTTGCCGGCTTATTCAGCCAATCCTGACAAGCGGTTTGTCCTTCACATAAAGCGTCGGTTCTTAAGCTGACCGCGTCTAGTTTTTTCTGGCTTAGATTGCCAAAATGAATTTCAAAATCTTCGTTCCAGAGAATATGGTTTTTTTCAAACGGATATTCATAGGTTCCCAGATAAAGACCTTTTAAAAATTCTTCAAACTGTTTTTCATTGATAAGATCTGCCAGTAATAATGTAGGGACAGCCTGTAAATTGTTTTTATGAATCTGTGAAAATTTTACGGCAATCTGCTGAAATTCAAAATTCTGGATGGTATTCTTCCCAAGACCGATGAAATACGTAACGGTTTCTTCTGTGATACTAATGAAAATTTCATATTTCTTTCCGGTAAAGAAAAGGGAAATGTTTTTGTGATATTTTTTGCTGTTTTTATTCCAGGATTCTTCCGTGAACAATTCGAAAACCTGTTTGTATGTTTTATTCTTTTTATTAAGTAGCGTCATGATATGTTTTTATTCTGTATGTTATCCTGATGCGGGGTTACCTCAACAGGGTTTTCTGTATTATTGTAAAAAAGCCATTCTATAGCCCTCGGAAATTCCTGCGACCAATAAAATTCATTATGTGAACCTTCCGGGTTTATATTGGTTCTGAACTCAAAATCAAAAAGGTTTTTCTTTTCCCACTTTCTCAGATAGTTTTCAAAAATTTTCATTCTTTTTACCATTTTTGAACCTTCTTTTTCGCCACCGTATAAATAAATTTTTGTTTTAAAGGGAACCCTGAAAGGCATCATCGGAAAATTATTATCAGGTTCTACCCAAAGTGATGGTGAAAAGATAAGCAGTTTTGAATACACTTCCGGATAAAGAAATCCGCTGTAAATGCTGATTAAAGCGCCCAGAGAACTTCCCCCGATTCCTGTGTTGTCGCGGTCTTTTTTGGTGCGGTAATGCTCATCAACAAATGGTTTTAAAGTATCGGTGATAAACCGGATGTATTTTTTGCCTTCAGAACCGTTCGCAATATTGTCATTATCAAAAATGTATTCTTTAATTCTTTCTTCACTTCCGTGTTCTACAGCAATTACAATGACATCTCCACGGCCGTATTCTGCTAAAATGGAAAGTTTTTTGTCGATTTCCCAGTTTCCGTATGCACTTCCTTCATTAAAAAGATTTTGAGCGTCCTGAAGATACAAAACGGGGTATTTTTTATCAGACACATAATAATCATACGGAAGCAATGCCCATATTTTACGGTGCCTATCAAGCTGCGGAATATAAAATTCTTCAGAAATGATCTCTGCAATAGGGAAAAACTCATCTTTAAAGGGTCCCCAGTTTAATCTCCATTTTTCAACCGTATTGTACGCGGTACCAAGAGCACGAAGTGCTTTTTTATTGGGGGTAATGCTTCCATATTGATCGAGCTCTACATTTTCCCATCCTCCTTTTGTAAATTTATATTCAATTTCTTCCGTGAGCAGGTCATCGCTGATGTCTATTTCATAATTGTTGGGATCGTTTTGTGTAAGCTGAAAATCAAAGTCTTTAGGATTCCATGAATTAAAATTTCCGGTTATAAATACAGGTCTTTCATCTGCCTCATCCGTATAGAGTGTAAACTTCATATTTGTGCTTAGAATATATTTAATAATTTAACGGATAAAAGTATAAAAAATATTTCTATATCAGTTATTTAAAATTAATAAAAAACACTCTTCGCAAAAGGAAAAATTCATATATTTGATAGTCATCGTCTGAGACAATTGTTTGGTGTTTTAACTTTAATGATTGTTATTGTGAGATTGATCAGTTTAAAACCATTATGATGAATTTAGTAAAGACCTACACACTTTTCACAGATCATGATGTTTACCTGTTCAGAGAAGGAAAACATTATAAATTATACGAAAAGTTTGGCGCACATTCCGTAGAAAAGGATGGGATTAAAGGCGTTTATTTTTCCGTGTGGGCTCCTAATGCCAAAAAAGTTTCTGTGATCGGAAACTTTAATAATTGGAATCATAAAGACCATATTTTATTCCCAAGATGGGACGGTTCAGGGATTTGGGAAGGTTTTATCCCGGGTCTGACTTGGGGTACGCTTTACAAATATGCGATTGAAAATTTAGGCAAAATTTTAGAAAAAAGTGATCCGTATGCGGTAAGTTGGGAGCAGAATCTTCAGGCTGCATCCCTGGTTTCTACAACATGGTACGAATGGAAGGATGAAAGCTGGATGGATAGCCGCGGAGAGAAAAACAGTCTTGATGCACCGCTTTCAGTCTACGAAATGCATTTAGGTTCCTGGCTCAGAGATTCTTTAAACCCGGATAAATTTCTGAATTACAGAGAAATAGCAGAAAAACTGATTCCCTATATTAAAGAAATGGGATTTACGCATGTAGAATTCATGCCGGTGATGGAATATCCTTATGATCCGAGTTGGGGATATCAGATTACAGGATTTTTTGCAGCCACTTCACGGTTTGGCGCCCCGCAGGATTTAATGTTTTTAATTAATGAACTGCATAAAAACGATATCGGAGTTATTTTAGACTGGGTCCCTTCTCATTTCCCCGGAGATGCAAACGGGCTTCACCGTTTCGATGGAAGCTTTCTTTATGAACATGAAGATCCTAGAAAAGGGTTTCATCCCGACTGGAAATCCTATATTTTTAATTACGGCAGAAATGAAGTGAAATCTTTCCTGATTTCGAACGCCATGTTTTGGTTAGACCGTTATCACGCAGACGGTCTGCGTGTAGATGCGGTTACCTCGATGCTTCATCTGGATTATTCAAGAAATGAAGGCGAATGGGAACCGAATATTTACGGGGAAAATGTAAATCTGGAGGCAAAAACTTTTTTACAGGAATTTAATACGGCCGTTTATAAAGAATTCGGCAATACTATCATCACGATTGCCGAAGAGAGTTCAGACTTTCCGAAGCTTACAAAACCTGTTCATGATGGTGGAGTGGGATTTGGAATGAAATGGATGATGGGATGGATGCATGATACGTTGGCATATTTTAAAGAAGAGCCCGAAAACAGAAAGTATTTCCATCATAAAATTACTTTTTCATCCATGTATATGTATAATGAAAATTATATGATGCCGCTGTCACATGATGAAGTTGTACACGGAAAAGCAAGCCTGATTTATAAAATGAAGGGCGACGAATGGCAGAAATTTGCCAATCTCCGTACTTTATTTATGTACATGTTTACCCATCCCGGAGCCAAACTTCTGTTTATGGGAGACGAATTCGGGCAGACCGGCGAGTGGAACTTCAAACAGAGTTTAGACTGGTATTTGCTTGATTTTCCGGTGCACAAAGGTTTGCAGAATCTGGTAAAAGATCTTAATTATTTATATAAATCTGAGACCGCGCTATACGAAAATCAGTTTAATCATTATGGTTTTGAATGGGTGGAAGCCAACGATGAGACCCATTCTGTTTTTACATATCTAAGAAAAGGGAAAAAAAGAGATGATGTGCTTATGGTTGTTTTGAATATGACTCCCAATGTTTTTGATTATAAAATAGGGGTCAATCTGGCAACACACTGGGAAATAATTTTCAACTCTGATGACGAAAAATATGGCGGAAGCGGAGTAGAGGCAGATCTTTTCAAAGAAGAGCATGAGGAATGGATGAACCGGCCAAAATCGATCTCTATAAAGCTGCCTCCATTGGCAGGAATTGTTTTAAGAATGACGAAAGACAAAAAGTATAAATTACAGCGAATAAAACAGCATAAAAATAAATAATGACAATATATCACCTCAGTACAGAATGTTATCCTATCGCAAAAGTAGGCGGTTTGGCAGATGTTGTGGGAGCATTGCCAAAGTATCAGAACAAAATAGAAGGCGTTGATGCAAAAGTCGTGATGCCTTGGTACAATAAGCCTTTTATTTACGAGCACAATTTTGAAGTGGTTTTCGACGGTTTTATACATCAGGGTCAGAATATGCTGCAGGTTCAGGTTATAAAAGAAAAAACAGATGTTCTGGGATTTGAATTGTATATGGTGAAGATTCCCGGATTGTTAGACCGCGAAAATCCTTATGGTTATCAGGATGAAAACTTCCAGTTTCTGGCTTTTCAGCATGGTGTTTTACACTGGCTGACTGCGATGCAGATTCGTCCGGATGTACTGCATTGTCATGATTACCATACAGGACTGGTTCCTTTTATGGTGGAGCACTGTCCCGAATTCAGTTTTTTAAAAGGCGTTAAAACAATAGGGACCATCCATAACGGAGAATATCAGGGAATGATGCAGTGGGATATGATTCAGTACATGCCTGCTTTCGATCATTATAAATGGGGATTGCTGGATTGGAATGGTTTCATTAATCCTTTAGCCTGTATGATCAAATGTTCACACGCTTTTACAACAGTTTCAGAAGGGTATCTGGAAGAGCTTTTCATCAGCTTTAAAGGTCTTGAAAGTCTCGTACGGGAAGAGTTTTCGAAAGCTTACGGAATTATTAACGGAATTGACAATGATGTCTGGAACCCGGAAACAGATTCTATGCTCGATTACAATTACAGCATCAAAAACGTGCTTAAAATCAAAAAGAAAAATAAGGAGAAGCTTTGTAAAGAGTATGATTTAAACCCAGATTTGCCTTTATTCGCATTTATCGGAAGGTTTGCTACAGAAAAAGGCGCAGATTTACTTCCTGATGTAGTGTGGAGAAGTATTAAACAAACGTATGGCGCGCTCAACATCATTATTCTCGGATCCGGAAACGCTTATATCGAAAATAAACTTCAGGAACTGAATTATGTATATGCCAATTTTGCATCAGATATAGGATATAAAGAATATCTTTCGCATAAAATTTACGCTTCGGCAGATTTTTTGTTGATGCCTTCACGCGTAGAACCTTGCGGGCTGAATCAGATGTATGCCATGAGATACGGAACTGTACCTGTCGTGAGCTATACAGGCGGTTTGAAAGATACTGTAAAAGATATCTCGACAGGAGGTTCAGGATTAAATTTTACCTATCCCGGAGTAGATGACATTATTCACGCGATAACAAGAGGGATTGATATTTATAATCAGCAAAAAATAATGAATGATCTCATTCTTTCTAATATGAAATTTGATTTTGCATGGGAAAAGTCTGCAGAAAAATATATAAACTTATACAAAAAATAAAAACCACAAATAATTTATGAATCGCAATGTTATTTCCATTGTTTTGGGAGGAGGTAGAGGAACCAGGCTTTTTCCGTTAACGTACACAAGGTCTAAGCCCGCAGTTCCGATTGCCGGAAAATACAGATTGGTCGATATTCCGATTTCAAACTGTTTAAATTCAGGATTAAATAAAATTTTAGTCCTTACCCAGTTTAATTCTGCCTCTCTAAATTCACACATCAAAAACTCGTATCATTTTGATATTTTCAGCAATGGATTTGTGGATATTTTGGCGGCAGAGCAAAATGTTGAAAATGAAAGCTGGTATCAGGGAACCGCAGATGCGGTCCGTCAGTCAATGAAGCACCTTGAAAAATACGATTATGAATATATTCTTATTCTTTCCGGGGATCAGCTTTACCAGATGGATTTTCGTGAAATGATGGATTATCATATTAAAAACGGAGGGGATGTTACGATTGCTACTATCCCTGTTAACGCAAAAGACGCGACAGGATTCGGAATATTAAAATCTGATGATGAAGGCAATATTACTTCTTTTGTTGAAAAACCGGGATATGATGCTTTAAATGATTTAAAATCTGAAGTTTCAGAAGTTAATAAAAGCTTAGGAAAAGAATATTTAGCTTCCATGGGAATTTATATTTTCTCAAAAAGCATCCTGAAAAAAATGTTCGACGATGGTGCAGGTGACGATTTTGGAAAAGATATCATACCGAATTCCATTGGGAAATATACCACATTAAGTTATCAGTATGAAGGATATTGGACGGATATTGGAACGATAGAATCGTTCTACGAAGCCAATCTGGATCTTTGTCAGGATTTCCCTCAGTTTAACTTATTTTCATCTTCACCCATTTTCACGAGAGCCAGAATGCTTCCGCCGTCAAAAGTCAACGGTTCGTATGTAAGCAAAGCTGTTTTCGGGGACGGATGTATTATCTTGGCTGATAAAATTGAAAATTCTGTGATCGGAAACCGTACAAGAATTGATAAAGGAAGTACCATTGTCAATTCCTACATCATGGGAGCAGATTTTTATCAGAATACGGCAGAAATCGTCAACAATGACAGAAACGGCTATCCCAACATGGGAATCGGGAAGTACTGCTATATTGAGAAAGCGATTTTAGATAAAAACTGTTTTATCGGTGATAACGTAAGGATTATCGGTGGGAAACATCTGGAAGACGGAGATTACGGAACCTATTCTGTTCAGGATGGAATTGTCGTTGTGAAAAAAGGCGCCGTCATGCTGCCCGGAACCCACATCGGATAGTATTTAAAATAACATACAACTGAGTGATCAAGATATTGGTCACTTTTTTTATTTGTATTACTTTTGTGCCATGCGTTTTTTTAAAATCATAGCTGTAATTATTGTTTTGCTGGTGGGAGCTTATGCCGCTTCCATGTATTATTTTGTAGAAGACAGTAAAAATTTTAAGATTGAAAAAGAAATAGATTATCCTTTGGATAAAGTTTTTAACCAGTTCAATAATTTGCAGAATTTTACACGCTGGAACAATTATTTTTCAAGCTCTAAAACCATTGTTATCGATTATTACACGCCGTACGAAGGAACAGGAAGCGCTATTAGCTATACAGATCCTAAAAATGACAATAACGGTGAGATGTTTATCCGGTATCAGAACCCGAATAAAACATTACGATATCAGCTTTTTGAAGACGAGAACGAAAACCCTACGATGGTTGACATTAAGTTTAAGCCGCTTTCTGCCAATAAAACAAAAATAACATGGTTTGTTTACACCCCGAAATTATCTGTATTGGAAAGGGCTCAGAATTTTTGGACCGAAGATAAATTTGCTGAAAATATAGATAATAGCATGCTTAATCTCAGAAATGTCTTGGGCAATAAAGTACAAAAAGACAATCAGCTCGCTTCTATCAAATATGACAGCCTCATGGTGGAAAATGAAGAGGAAAAAATGATTCTGGGGGTAAATGTAAGCAGTTCCAATAAAAAAGATGCTTTGTACAGGAATATTGTGATGAATTATAATAAAGTGTACAACTTTGTAACAATGGATATGGGCAAAAAAAATGATGAAATAGGATATCCCGTTTTAATTACCGATGCCGATAATTTTAAAGATAAAGAAGTTTCTTATTTTTTTGGGATTCCATTGTCGAAAAAAACAGGGATTACAGATAATAATTTCAGTTTCAGGTCCGTGAATCCTACCCAGAATTACATCATCTATTACAAAGGTTCTTATGAAGGCAGAATAAAGGCAGTTCAGCAGCTTATTCAGAAAGCTAAAAAAGACGAAATGCGCTATGGTGATCTGTATCAGACATTTATTGAAGCCCCTGTTCAGGGTCAGAATGTAAATGTAAAGCTTTCATTGTCAGTTTATAAATAAATTTTAATCAAATATTTCCTTTATATTTTTTTTAATAGTTCAGGACGGTCCAAAGTCGGTTTTTTTTATTAAATTTGGGGATTAATAAGACTAACAAAATTTAATAACAGATAAACTGTAATAATGGACAGATTTTCATTCCTAAACGCAGCTCATTCTCAGTTAATTGAGGATTTATACCAACAATATTTAAAATTTCCGGATTCTTTAGAGCCATCATGGAAAGCCTTTTTTCAAGGCTTTGATTTTGCTTTGGAAAACTACGGCGATGATGATAATGTACAGTATATTCAGGCAGCGTCAAATTCTGCGCCTGCAGTACAGCAAATTTCTCAGGCAGCAGCAAACGGAGAAGTTCCGGAACATATCAAAAAAGAGTTCAAAGTAGTTAATTTAATTGAAGCATACAGAACAAGAGGGCATTTGTTTACCAAAACAAACCCTGTGCGAGAAAGAAGACATTATTCACCCACTTTAGATATTGAAAACTTCGGTTTAGACAAGTCAGATTTAAATACAAAATTCAACTGTGCTGCAGAAACAGGGATGAAAGGTCCTGCAACATTACAGGATCTGATTACGCATCTGGAAAACATCTACTGTGATTCTATCGGTGTAGAATACATGCACATTACAAATGTTGAAGAAAAAGACTACATTAAGCAATGGCTTCAGGTGAATGAAAATCACCCGAATCTTTCCGCCAACGAAAAAACCGAGATTTTACTGAAATTAAACCAGGCGGTAGCTTTTGAAAACTATCTGCATACAAAATTTGTAGGTCAGAAAAGATTTTCACTGGAAGGTGGAGAATCTTTAATCCCGGCTTTAGATCAGCTGATCTCAAGATCTTCTCAGTTAGGTGTTGATGAGGTGGTTTTAGGGATGGCCCACAGAGGAAGATTAAATGTGTTGTCAAATATTTTCGGAAAGTCGTATAAGCAGATCTTCTCAGAATTTGAAGGAAAAGAATTTGAAGAAGATGTCTTCTCAGGAGATGTAAAATATCATTTAGGTTCATCAAAAAAAATAAAAACCGCTTCAGGAGAAGAGGTAGCGATTAATCTAACCCCGAATCCTTCTCATTTGGAAACGGTTGCCGCTTTGGTAGAAGGAATCTGCCGTGCAAAGGTAGATGATAAATATACCGGCGATTATTCTAAAATTTTACCGATTATTATTCATGGTGACGGTGCAATTGCCGGACAGGGAATTGTGTATGAAGTAGCGCAGATGATGAATCTGGAGGGTTATAAAACCGGAGGAACCGTTCATATTGTCGTGAATAATCAGGTTTCATTCACAACCAATTATGCAGATGCAAGATCTTCAACTTATTGTACAGATATCGCGAAAGTAACAGAGTCTCCTGTAATGCACATCAATGCAGATGATGCCGAAGCAGTAGTACATGCGATTCATTTTGCAGCTGATTTCAGGGCTAAATTCGGTAAAGATGTTTACATAGATCTTTTAGGATATAGAAAATATGGTCATAACGAAGGAGATGAACCTCGATTTACACAGCCCAATTTATATAAAGCTATTTCAAAACATCAGAATCCGAGAGAGATCTATAAAGATAAACTGATTCAGGAAAATGTAGTTTCTGATGAAGTGCTGAAAAAGATGGAAACCGATTTTAAATCTTTATTGGATAAAGATTTTGATGCTTCTAAAGAGATTGAAAGAAACGCGATGGATCTGTTTATGTCTGAAGACTGGACGAATTATCCTATTGCAAAAAGAGGAGCTGTTCAGGCTTCCGTAGATACAAAATATGATTTGGCAAAGCTGAAAGAACTGGCAATAAAAATGTCAACGCTACCTGCAGAGAAAAAATTTATCAATAAAATTACCCGCCTTTTCGAAAACAGGATCAAAGCCATTGAAGGCAATTCTTTAGATTGGGCATTAGGTGAATGGTTGGCGTATGCTACTTTGCTTACAGAAGGCCACAACATCAGAATTTCCGGGGAAGATGTAGAAAGAGGCACATTCTCTCACAGACATGCCGTAATAAAAACGGAAGATACGGAAGAAGAATATGTTCCTTTAAAACAAGTTTCTGATACAAGATTCGACGTGTTCAATTCACACCTTTCAGAGTACGGAGTTCTAGGATTTGATTACGGTTACGCAATGGCTTCTCCTAATACTTTAACGATCTGGGAAGCACAGTTCGGAGATTTCGTTAACGGAGCACAGATTATTGTTGACCAGTATTTGGCGGCAGCAGAAGAAAAATGGAAAATTCAGAATGGTTTAATCATGTTATTGCCTCACGGTTCGGAAGGACAGGGTGCAGAACACTCTTCCGCAAGACTGGAAAGATTTTTAACCTTGTGCGCCAACGAAAATATGGTCGTAGCAAACATCACATCTCCGGCCAACTATTTCCATTTGCTGAGAAGACAGTTGAAATGGGCATTTAGAAAACCATTGATTGTCATGAGTCCGAAATCCCTGTTAAGACATCCGAAAGTGGTTTCGCCTTTGGAAGATTTTGCGACAGGAAGTTTCCAGCCGATTTTGGATGATGCGACGGCAGATCCTAAAAAAGTTGAAAAACTGGTATTGTGTTCAGGGAAATTGTACTTTGAATTGTTGGCAAAGAAAGAAGAGCTTAATTGTGAAAATATCGCTTTGGTAAGGTTTGAGCAGTTATATCCTCTTCAGACGGATGCTATCGAAGCTATTTTTGCCAAATATGAAAATAAAAAATCAATTGTTTGGGCTCAGGAAGAACCGGAAAATATGGGAGCGTGGTCTTACATTCTGAGAAATTTCAGAGCTACGGGAATTGAAGTTGTTTCTCCGGTACCAAGTGGTGCACCGGCTCCGGGAAGTCATAAAATGTTTGAAAAAAACCAAAATTCTGTTATCAACAGGGTTTTTGACAGAGATGATGCTCCTGCAAAAAGACCGGTTACGGCATAATAAAATTAATAATCAATTAAAAAAATAAAAAATACTCATATGTCAATTTTAGAAATGAAAGTTCCTTCACCGGGAGAATCAATTACAGAAGTTGAAATTGCAACTTGGCTTGTAAAAGATGGTGATTATGTAGAAAAAGATCAACCTATCGCTGAAGTAGATTCAGATAAAGCAACTCTTGAATTGCCTGCCGAACAAAGCGGAATTATCACTTTAAAAGCTGAAGAAGGTGATGTGGTACAAGTAGGACAGGTGGTTTGTTTAATTGATATGGATGCGGCAAAGCCTGAAGGTGCTGCGGCTCCTGTTGCTGCAGAAGCTCCAAAAAAAGAAGAAGCGCCTAAAGCTGCTGAACCTGTAAAAACAGAAACTCCAAAACCTGCTGAAAAGCCGGCTGCCCCTCAATCGTACGCAACAGGAGCTCCTTCTCCTGCGGCGAAGAAAATCCTTGACGAAAAAGGGATTGATGCTGCTCAGGTTTCAGGACAGGGTAGAGATGGAAGAATTACCAAATCAGATGCCGAACTGGCTGCTGTTCCTGCAATGGGAGGAAATTCATTCACGGCTACAGGAGCAAGGTCTACCACAACTACAAAACTTTCTGTTCTTAGAAGAAAAATTGCTCAGAGACTGGTTTCTGTAAAAAATGAAACAGCGATGCTGACTACTTTCAATGAGGTTGACATGTCTGAAATCTTTAGATTAAGAAAACAATATAAAGATGAATTTGCTCAGAAGCATGGAGTAGGACTTGGTTTCATGTCTTTCTTTACAAAAGCGGTTACCAGAGCATTGCAAATGTATCCTGATGTAAATGCATCTATTGACGGAGATTTTAAAATTAATTATGATTTTTGTGATATTTCGATTGCGGTTTCCGGTCCTAAAGGATTGATGGTTCCTGTATTGAGAAACGCAGAAAATATGTCTTTCAAAGGGATTGAAGCCAATATCAAAGATTTGGCAACCAAAGTAAGAGACGGAAAAATTACCGTTGACGAAATGACAGGAGGTACATTTACCATTACCAATGGAGGTACTTTCGGGTCAATGATGTCTACACCGATTATTAATCCCCCTCAATCTGCAATTCTGGGAATGCATAATATCATCCAGAGACCGGTTGCGGTTGACGGACAGGTCGTTATACGTCCGATGATGTACGTTGCAATGTCTTATGACCACAGAATTATCGATGGAAAAGAGTCTGTAGGCTTCTTGGTAGCAGTAAAAGAAGGAATTGACAATCCTGTTGGGATTTTAATGGGAGGCGATGAAAAAAGAGGATTAGAGTTATAATAAATCATACCGATCTATATTTACAATCTCGCCTTTTTAAAAAAAGGCGAGATTTTTGTTTAGATAATAAAAAAACGAATACAATGTTTTCAAAAGTTACTTCAAATATAAAAGTTTCGGTAATTCCTGAATACGACATTAAAAACAGTTATCCATCAGAAAACCGTTTTGTTTTTAAATATAATATTGTGATTGAAAATGAAGGAGGATTCCCCATTAAAATTTTAAAAAGAAAATGGCTGATTTTTGATGTTGGGTTTGGCTTTACAGAAGTGGTAGGAGACGGTGTTATCGGTTTAACGCCGGAAATTAACCCCGATGATCACTTTACGTATTTTTCTAATGTAATGCTTCGTTCCGGAGTGGGAAATATGAGTGGAAAATATCTTGTGAGAAATGAAGAAACACAGGATAATTTTGAAGTTGATATTCCTAAATTTAATTTGCTTTCAGAGATTTTAAGCAACTAAAGTCTATTACAGTTTTTTTAATTTAGATTCAAAATACTGCATAACTTCATCATTCGTAGTGATGAATAATTTTTCAAAAGCCAGTAAAGAAATTCTGGCGCACGCTTCCGCATCATCTCCCGCTCTGTGATGATTAAACTTAATCTGATGATATTCCGCAAGATGTTTTAACCCATATCTGGGTAAATAATTCCAGGATTTTTTAGCCAGCTGAATGCTGCACAGATAATTTAGTTTCGGTTTAAACATTCCGTAATGATCAAGACAGCTTCTTAAAACTCCTGCATCAAAACTCGCATTATGGGCGATCATCAAAGTTCCGTACATCATTTCCTCTACTTCATACCAAATATCATCAAACGTAGGAGAATCTTTCACATCATGCGGTAAAATTCCGTGAACATCAATATTTCTCTGACTAAAATAGGGAAAGCTGGGAGGTTTAATCAGCCATGTTTTTGTGGCAACTACCTCAGAATTTTCTACAATGCAAATACCCAGCTCACAGGCCGAGTTTCTCTCGTAGGTTGCAGTTTCAAAATCAATGGCACAAAAATCCATGTTTCAATAGTGAATTATAAAATTAACTTAAAATTTTATCATTACATAAAATGTTTGAAAATCAACCATTTCGTCTGATAATAGGTTTTAATCTGTTTTTTCTGTCGGAGCTTTAATGTTCCCGGGATTTGCATATAGAATCCGTAATGCGCTCTGAGAACGGCCCAGAAATGCGAAAAACCATACTTATAGGCAAAATAAAATGCAGCAAGACCATCTAAAATCATCCTTGCAATAATAACCCAGAATATACTTGAAAAAGGCAGGTTTTTCAGCAGCATCAAAAGGTTATTGCGGATGTTCAGATAGGTTTTCTGAGGGCTTTGTTTGTTTAAAGTTCCACCGCCTACATGATAAACGGTTGATTTCCCGGTGTAATAAATTTTCCGTCCCGAATTTTTCAGTCTCCAGCACAGATCTATTTCTTCCTGATGCGCAAAAAATCTCGCATCAAAACCATCCTGATTCCAGAAATCTCTTGAGCGAATAAATAAACAACATCCTGAAGCCCAGAAAACTTCTGTTTCATCATCATATTGGCCATTGTCTTCTTCGGTATTGTCAAAAATACGGCCTCTGCAGTAGGGATAGCCCAAGTTATCAATCAGTCCTCCCGCTGCACCCGCAAACTCAAAATATTTCTTATTGCTGTATGAACGTATTTTCGGCTGAATGGCAGCGATTTCGGGATCTTTTTCAAAGAGGTGTAAAATAGGTTCAATCCATCCATCCGTAACTTCTACATCCGAATTTAAAAGACAGTAATACTCTGCGTCGATTTTCTTTAAGCCTTCATTATAGCCTCCTGCAAAGCCATAGTTTTTATTATTTTTTATAATGTTAACATCAGGAAAATTCAGTTGTAAAAAAGAAACGGAGTCATCCGTTGACAGATTATCAATGACATACACTTCAGCACTTTGAGAATAATCCGTCACACTGGGAAGAAATTTTTCTAACCAGCTTTTTCCGTTCCAGTTGAGAATGACAATGGCTAATTTTTCCGGCATGACTGCTATAGTTTTTCAGAATCAAAATTTTTGATAGAACTCTGATATTTCCATTTTCTGTGAGACCAAAGATAATTGTCGGGGCGCTTTTTGATGGTATTTTCCAGCAGCTGATGAAATTTTTTCACCACCTCATTGTTGACAAACTTTTCACCTTCAGGCATTATTCGATGATAATTGATCTGATAAAGACCGCGTTTTACTTTCTGCATTTCACAGTAAATAAAAGCCAGATCCATTCTTGTAGCCAGTTTATCATACCCGATAAAAGCAGGCGTTCTTTGATTAAGAAACTCCAGACCATAATTGACATGCGCCACATGCGGAGTCTGGTCTGCCACGAACAGATATATAGAATCTCCGTCATTTTTGCTTCTGAAAATATTGAGAATCACTTCATTGGCTTCTAAAGCTTCATTTCCGAATTTACTTCTTACTTTTTTCATCTGATTCTCCCAAAAACTGCTGTTTACTTTTCTGTAAACAGGGTGGCAGTTTTTTTGCGGAACAATCGTTGCCAAAGCATTCATCCATTCCCAATTAAAAACATGGCCAGCCAAAAGAATAATATTTTTCCCTTCTTTTTTTGCATCATGAAATACCTGCTGATTGATATGCTGCATCCTTACTCTGGTCTCTCTTTCAGACATGGTAAATGATTTTACCGTTTCAGCGAGATAATCTGAGAAATTTAAATAAAATTTCTTTCTGATTTCTGCAATTTCATGGTCCGTTTTGTCGGGAAATGAGTTTTTAATATTCTGGGTAATGATTTTTTTTCTGTATCCTACTACATAATGGTTTAAATAGAAAATAATATCCGAAAAAATATATAATATTTTCAGCGGCATCTTTGATATAAAGTAAAGTATTTTAATCAGAAAGTTCATAAAGTAGGCAAATTTAGTAAAAAAAAATTATGGTTTCATTTTTGATGATCATAAGTATTATTTTTTTAATTTTAAAGTATGAAAAAGTTGTCAAAAAATATTGTACTATTAGTTTCATTATCGTTCGGATCTCTTGTTTTTGCACAGGCTCAATCTACGATAAATACTTCTGATAATGCAGCAAATCAGGAAGCTTTGAAAAAAGCAGCACTTGAAGAAAAGGCAAAATTGCCTAAACCTTATGATCCCAAAGCGGATGCAGAGAAAGATATTGAAAAATTGGTGGCTCGAGCCGGAAAGGAAAATAAAAATGTTATGATTCAAGCCGGCGGAAACTGGTGCATCTGGTGTCTGCGTTTTAATCAATATGTGCAAACCACTCCGGAATTGAAAAAACTGGTCAATGAAAATTATCTTTATTACCATTTAAATTATTCCCCGGATAATAAAAATGAAAAAGTTTTTGCGAAATATGACAATCCTGGAGATAAATTCGGATATCCTGTATTTATCATTCTTGACAAAGACGGTAAAGTGCTGCATGTACAGCAAAGCGATGTTTTAGAGGAAGGAAAAGGCTACAGCCTTGAAAAAGTAAAAGCTTTTTTTAATACATGGACGACAAAATCATAGAAAAAACCGAGAACATTCTCGGTTTTTTTTATAAAAGTTTTTTAATCCACTTCTTTTTATTCTCTGAGTAGGGTGGATATTTCAGATCCGGCTCTCCCCAAGTTGCTTTGTCAAGAACTGCTTTTTGGTGCGAAAAAGTTTCGAAACCGAATTTTCCGTGATAATTCCCCATCCCGGAATTCCCAACACCCCCAAACGGAAGATTATCATTTCCCAGGTGCATAATTACGTCATTGATGCAACCTCCGCCAAAAGACAATTTATTGATAAACATTTCTTTTTCTTCTTCTTTATCAGTAAACAGATAGGCTGACAAAGGTTTTTCAAGTTCCAGAATATCATTCAGAGCCTGGTGAAAATTGATGAATGAGATAACCGGTAAAATAGGGCCGAAAATTTCTTCCTGCATTATGTGATCTTCCCAACTAATGTTATGCAGAATGGTCGGCTCTATAAATCTTTTTTCTTCATTAAAATTTCCCCCTGCATATATTTTATCGTGATCAATCAGCCTGGTTAGTCTGTTGAAATTTCTTTGATTGATGATTTGAGTATACTGTTCAGAATCAGGTTCGTATTTAAACTCAGAAATATATTTTTTCAATAATTCCAAAAACTGTTCTCTTACCGTTTCTTCAACCAAAATATAATCCGGTGCTACACAGGTTTGTCCGGCATTTAAAAATTTTCCCCAGACAATTCTTTTAGTGGCAATTTCCAGATTTGCATCTTTTGTGACAATAACGGGTGATTTTCCGCCTAATTCCAGTGTAACGGGAGTGAGATGTTCCGCTGCAGCTTTGTAGACAATCTGGCCTACTTTTGTGCTTCCCGTAAAAAATATTTTATCAAACTTCAGTTTCAGGATTTCAGTTGTTTCCTCAATTCCGCCTTCAACAACATGAATGTATTCCGGAGGGAAGTTTTCGTTAATGATTTTTGCCATCGCTTTCATCGCATTTTCGGCGATCTCACTTGGTTTGAGGATACAGCAGTTTCCTGCTGCTATAGCGGCGATAAGAGGCGATAATGAAAGCTGGTAAGGATAATTCCAGGCTCCGATTACCAGTGTGCAGCCAAGAGGCTCAGAAAAAATTTTACTGCTTCCGATCTGATTGGCTAGATTGGTCTTTACTTTTTTAGGCTTAGAAAGAGAATTGAGATTTTTAAGGTAATAATCAATATCCTTTAAGATAAAAGAAATCTCAGTAGTATAGGTCTCAAATTCAGATTTCCCAAAATCCAGATGGATGGCTTCATAAAGCATCTTCTCATGATCTGCTATTACTGTGCGCAATTTCTCCAAGTACATTTTTCTGAATTTTACATTTTTGGTTTTTTGCGTCTTAAAAAATTCTCTCTGGGCAGAGATCAGATCTGTATAATTCATTTTTTCTATTTTTTTCTGATAGTGATATATTCTAAAAAATATGCCAAAGTATAGATAAAAAAAACCACTCCGTAAAGAGTGGTTTAATATTTTAAGAAAAATTTTGTTCTTATGCTTCTTCAGAAGATGTTTCTTCTTCTACTTTAGCTTTTGGAGCCGGTTTTGGAGCTGGAGCAGCTGGTGGAGCATCAGAAACAATATCAAATTCAAAGTTATATTCCACATTTCTGTGTAATCTGATGATTGAAGTTACTTTACCAGTTCTTTTGATCGTGTTTCCAGGAATTTTGATATATTTCTTATCTACTTCAACACCTGCCTTAGAAAGCGCTGCAGAAAGATCTGCATTGTTGATAGATCCGAATAATTTATCACCAGAACCTACTTTTGCAGGAATCGTGATAGAAGTTTTCTTCAACTGCTCAACTTTAGCGTTTGCAGCAGCAACTAATTTAGCTTCTTCTTCTTTTCTAGCTTCCAAAGTAGCTTCAAGAGTAGCTTTGTTTTTAGGAGTTGCCAAAAGAGCGATCCCTTGAGGTAATAAGAAGTTTCTTGCGTACCCAGGCTTTACATTTACTGTATCAAATTCAAGACCTAAATTTTCTACGTCTTTTTTAAGGATAATTTCCATTGTTGTTGTCCGTTTTTAGTTTTAGAGAAAAGAGGAAAGAAAGAAGATGAAAGACATTGTCTCAGAAATTTTTTCTTTTCTTTAGTCTAAAAATCGTTAGAATTAATTATTTATTCAGCAACTTAAAAAAAGAGAAAAAGACCGGAATCTTTTCTCTTTTCTCTTGTCTTTTTTGTCTTATTTTAATAAGTCAGCTACATAAGGCATCATTGCAAGGTGTCTTGCTCTTTTGATTGCCGAAGAAACTTTTCTTTGATATTTTAAAGAAGTACCGGTGTATCTTCTTGGTAAAATCTTACCTTGCTCGTTTACAAATTGTAATAAGAAATCAGCATCTTTATAATCTACGTGCTTGATTCCGAATTTTTTGAATCTACAATATTTCTTTTCAGATTTTGTATTGATATCAAGCGGAGTAAGGAATTTTACTTCAGATTCACCTCCAGCTGAGGCTTGTTTAGCCATATCATCTATTGCCATGTCTTTGTCTTTTTTTAAATTTGGGTTAGTAATTAAGCTCTTGAAGCTTTAAGTTTAGTTCTTCTAGTTACGGCGTACTCTACAGCATGCTTGTCTAGTTTTGTAGTAAGGTAACGAATTACTCTTTCGTCACGTTTGAATGCCAATTCAAGATCAGCTACTACAGTTCCTTCACCTTTAAACTCGATTAAAGTGTAGAATCCATTCTTTTTAAGTTGAATAGGATAAGCCAGTTTCTTTAATCCCCAATTTTCTTTAGTGACAATTTCACAGTTCTTTTCTTTGATAAGATCTTCAAATTTTTTCACTGCTTCCTCCACCTGAGCATCAGATAGAACGGGAGTTAAAATGAAAACAGTTTCGTAATTGTTCATAATGTTAAATGAATTTGTTAATTATTTCGAGGTGCAAAAATATGGATTTTATTTATAATACACAATAAACACGGCAGCGATATTGTAAAATTTGAATTATTTTGTTTAAACTTATTCATCTTTTCTGATTTCCTTTAAAAAATTCACTTTTAAAACATCATACAAAGAATGTCTGCTTACCAGAAGCGAGATTAGTGAAGAGATCATTCCTGCCAACATGAGGTGGAATATCAGTGAATGCCGGTCGGTCATTTCCAGTACAATAATCGCAGAAGTAAACGGCGCTCTTGTAATACCGGTCAGAAAAGCGACCATTCCCGCCAGAATCACGACATTGGTTTCATTCGGGCTCAGGTGAATCATCCCTGAAATCACAGAACCGACACTCGCTCCTGCAGTAAGCGCGGGTGCGAAAATTCCGCCTGCGCCGCCTGATGTGAAAGATAGGGCAGGACCCAACATTCTGAGAAGAGGGACGTACCAATTCTCGTTTTTATTTTCCGTAAACAGCACTCGTTCCATAATATGTTTTCCGGATCCGAGAATTTCTTTACTTATAAAAAAAGAAATACTTGCAATGAATAATGCACATATAATCAGGAAAATAACATTAGAGCGGTCCGTTTTGAGTTTTCTCTTTTTCCAGTCGGAAATTTTTAGCATAATGACAGAAAGCTGGCTTGCAAAAACACCAGCTACTCCTGCAACCAGAATAATTGGAAACATTACCATCAAACTAACGTCATTGGTTTTCGGATAACCAAGATAAAGATAAGACCCCGCCAAAGTCTGGGCCGTTAAACCAGCAATAATGACAGCGGTAAAAAGTGCTGTCTTAAAATAATTGATGTGTGTTTTCGAGAGTTCTTCCACAGCAAATACAATTCCTCCGAGTGGAGTGTTGAAAGCGGCGGCAAGACCGGCTGCAGCTCCTGTCATAATCATATTTTTCTTGGATATTTTAGGCCACCACTCAGGAAGATATTCGTTCACTTTTCTGAAAATGGAACCTGCAATCTGAATGGTGGGCCCTTCACGACCGACTGCACCGCCACCCATTACTAAAACGACGGATGAAATAATTTTAAAAACAATAATCTTTAAACTTAAAAGGCTCCTGATCTTGGTATGCTCTTTAGGATTTGCCAATTCTACCGCTGCCATCACCTGTGGAATTCCGCTGCCTTTCGCGTTAGGAGCAAATTCTTTTACCAGCCACCAGGAAAGTACGAAGCCAATAGGCGCCATGATAAAAATAGTCCAGTCATGCCATTTCATGATGAATTCTAATAGTTCTTCTCCCCACGAAAAGATTTTAGCATACATCACCGCGAAAAAACCGGTAATTACTGAGCCTATCCAAAACGGTATTGCCTGGAGCAGATTATGTTTCAGGCGTTCGTTCCGGATATTGTCAAAAGATTTCTTGATGCTTCTGCGGAAAAGGTTGAAAATTTTGAACATATCTCAAATTTCGGTTTTTTTTTGTTAAAATGAAAATTTAAGTTTAAATCTCATTTAAAAATTCCGAAATCTGCAAAAGCCGAGGTAATGATAGTTTTTTAGGTAAACCGAAACTTAGAACATTATTTTTGACTTCAAGTTGGAAATCTTTATCGGGAAATGATTTTAAAAGCTGTCTTGTGGATTTATTTAAGAATTTTTTGGTTTCTGTTTCATTTTTACATAAAACATAGAAAGTTTTGCTAAAGTCTCGGTCATTTTTAAAGTCAATATCGAAATTTTTAAAAATCTCAGTGATTTTATCCGAAAAGGTTTCTTTTCTTATTACTATATCTCCAAAATCTTCACCCAGTTCTTTTAATCCCCACACTTTTAAATATTCTTTCGAGGTTGAACCATATTTGCTGTTGTAACGCACAATTCTGGTTATAATGTAAAGATAAAATGAACTACTTTCACTTTGAACCAGATAACTAATGTGAGGGATAAAATCTTGATTTTCTACAATTGGTTTGAACCTAGATAGTGGGGTATCTTTAACATCAATAATTGAAATCTTATATATTTCACACAACCTGTCATAGACTTTGAAAATTTGTACTTTCTGCTCTTCAGTAAACCTAAATAATTTATTTCTGTTTATTTCTTTAAAGTTAAAGTTCATCTGTATAATTTAAAAATTAATGAGATGTAAATCTAAATAAAAACCTCCGAAAAATTTCCGGAGGCTATATATTAATAAGTTAAGTATTTTACACTTCTGTATTCATATCCCAGTTCTGAAGGTAATCGTGTACATGTTTCAGGAACATCCCTCCAAGAGAACCGTCTACTACTCTGTGATCGTAAGAGTGAGACATAAACATCAATTGGCGAATCGCAATTACATCCCCGTCTTTGGTTTCAAGAACTGCCGGTTTTTTCACGATGGCTCCGATCGCCAGAATAGCAACCTGCGGTTGTGGAATAATAGGAGTTCCCATTAGATTTCCGAAACTTCCTACGTTTGAGATCGTGTATGTTGCTCCCTGAGTATCTTCTGGTCTTAGTTTTTTATTTCTGGCTCTGTATGCCAAATCATTTATTGCTTTTGCCAGACCGGAAAGAGATAGCTGATCAGCATTTTTAATTACGGGAACAATAAGATTTCCATCCGGTAAAGCGGTCGCCATACCGATATTGATATTTTTCTTCTTAATAATGTTATCTCCGTTTATGGAAACATTAATCATGGGATAATCCTGAATTGCTTTTACAATTGCCTTTACAAAAATCGGCATGAACGTCAGTTTCTCACCTTCCCGTTTTTCGAAAAGATCTTTATGTTTATTTCTCCATTTTACAACATTGGTAACATCTGTTTCGATGAAAGAAGTTACGTGAGGAGCCGTCTGTTTTGCCTTCACCATATTTTCAGCGATGATTTTTCTCATTCTGTCCATAGGAATGATTTCGTCACCTGCAGCGGCAGAAATGGTAGCCGCCGGAGCAGAAGCAGCCGCCGGTTGTGGAGCAGATACGGCTTGTTGTACAGGAGCAGCTTGCTGTTGCGTTGATTGTTGAGGCTGGTTTCCTCTGTTGGCAACGTGTGCCAAGATATCTTCTTTGGTAATTCTTCCTTCCAAACCGCTTCCTTTGATGGTTTTCAGTTCAGATTCAGAAATGTTTTCCTGTTGTGCGATTGATTTTACAAGAGGTGATAAATAGAGGTCTCCTGAAAATTCTACATGAGATGTTGCAGTCTGCGCCAAAGGTTCTTCAATTGCTTTGATGGTATCTGCATCCGGAGCTGAAACTTCAGTTTTGGTTTCCTCCGCATTACTGTTTCCGCCTTCTCCCTGAATTTCTAAAATGGCAATGGCTTCACCTACTTTAGCAACTTCATCTTTCTGCTTAAGGATTTTTACAATTTTTCCCGAAACAGGCGTCGGAACGTCCGAATCTACCTTGTCTGTTGCAATTTCTACTACCGAATCATCTTCTTTTACCTGATCACCTTCATTAAACAACCAAGTGATAACAGTAGCTTCCATCACACCTTCACCCATGGAAGGAAGCAATAATTTGTATTCTGCCATTTTCTAATTTTAGATTTTGACAAATATATAAAAAAAATCGGTTTTTTTAGGGAATAGATAATGTTAGAAAAATTCTATATAGATGTTTTCGCCTACATTAAGCCCGAAAAGGGTTTTGGCCCCGTTCTTTTTGCTGCCTTTGTAAATGGTGAGCTCGAGTTGTTGGATGTCATTGAAAATAGCTGCAGACTGCCCGTGATATTCGGTTTCCCGCTCCCAATCGGAAACCACTTCTGTATGGCTGGAATAGATTTTTGAAAGACTTAGGTTCCTGAATTTGATGGTAAAATTTTCAGAACCTTTTCCTACAGTTTCAAAAAAATCTTTACTGATATTTGATATTATATTTCCGAAATTATCAATATACATGACTTCACCAATAATCATTTTTTCAGCTTCGTTATACACCGGTTTTGGAAATAAAAGCTGCTTGGTGGTTTTGATTTTCCTTCCGATCACTTCCGGAAGCCCGCCGTTTGCCAAATGTACCGCTACAGGTACAAATACATCAGTAGAAGTAAAATGAACAATATCATCAAATCTGTTATTTAAGGTAATTTCATAGACGGCTTCAGGTTTGATATCAAAAAAAATCAGGCTCAAAAGACCATTATCAGCAGCGAGAAAATAAGACCCGTCTGATTTGTACAGGATATTTTTCCTGGATTTGTGAAAAAAACTGTCAACAGAAATGATGTGTATGCTTCCTTTCGGGAAATACCGGTATGCATTTCTCACGATGTAAGAAGTCTGGATAAGATTATAAGCCTGAATATCATGGGTGATATCAATAGTCTGAACTTCAGGGTTCAGCGAAAGTATTTTTCCTTTCATCGCCGAGACTCTGTAATCTAAACGTCCGAAATCTGAGGTAAGGGTTATAATCGACATTAGAATAAAATGTATGGAATTGCAAATTTATCTAAAATAAAAGAAAAGGTATAAATTTTGTGGATAAGAATTTTAGATAAATCTAAAAAAAAACCTTTACATTTAAAATCTAAAATAAATATTTGCATGTTTGAATTAACATATGATTTAGAAGGTATTGATTCAAAAAACTTCTACGGAGTTAATAACCAATATTTCAATTTAATAAAATCCAGCTTTCCAACCATAAAAATCACCGGGAGAGACCACCATATTTTCGCAATGGGTAATCAGGAAGCTCTTGATATCTTTAAACTCAAGCTGGATGATATCGTCAGTTTTATTTCAAAAAATAATTCTATTGCCCTTAAAGATGTAGAGAATATTCTTAATATAAAAGATGAAAACGAAAAACAACTCGTTTTTGATCAGGATATCATTGTAAAAGGAGTCAACGGAAAAATTATAAAAGCTAAAACCACCAATCTTAAAAAGCTCGTTAAAGAAACCGAAAAGAAAGACATGGTTTTTGCAATAGGACCGGCCGGAACAGGAAAAACCTATACCAGTGTAGCTTTGGCAGCAAAAGCTCTAAGAGATAAGGAAGTTAAGAGAATTGTTCTAACACGTCCTGCTGTGGAAGCCGGTGAGAGTCTCGGCTTTTTACCGGGAGACCTCAAAGAGAAGCTGGATCCTTACTTGCAACCCTTATATGATGCGCTCCGTGATATGATCCCGCATGAAAAGCTAGAAGGTTTTATGGAGAAAAAGGTAATCGAAGTTGCACCTTTGGCCTTTATGAGAGGAAGAACGCTGGATGATGCCTTTGTGATCCTGGATGAAGCACAGAATACGACTCATGCACAGATGAAAATGTTTCTGACAAGGATGGGAATGAATGCCAAATTTATCATTACCGGAGACCCCACACAAATTGATTTGCCTCCAAAACAGCATTCCGGGCTAAAAGAAGCAATGCGAATTCTAAAAGAGGTAAAAGAGATAGGATTTGTATATCTTACGGAAGAAGATGTGGTGAGACATCCGGTGGTGAAGAAAATCATCCTTGCTTATAACGAGGAAGACAAACGAAATCAAGGGTAATTTCGAAATTTATAAAATTATTTTGCAGTTCTATAAAAAGTGATATATTTGGCACGGAAAAATTTTTAACTTTTTATATTATGAAAAAACTTTTATTAGTGGGAACTTTAGCTCTTTTGGGAGCAAACGTAAGTGCGCAGGAAACAAGATTTGGTGTGAAAGCAGGCTACTCCATGTCTACCATTAAAGTAGATGAAGATCAGGATGATCTGGAAGAGAGAAATACAGATCCTTCTCACACGTTTTATGTAGGAGGACTTGTTGAGCACAAATTCAATGATAATTTTGGGATTCAGGGGGAATTATTATATTCACCACTCGGAGGAAAAGAAGACTATAACGCAAGTGAAGATCAGGTTTATTTCAGAGAAAAATCAAAACTAACTTTCGGAACGCTTTTGATTCCGGTTTCTGCAAAGTATTTTATCAGTGAAAACTTCTCAGTTTCTTTAGGAGCAAGTTTTGGTTTAATTCTTTCTGCAAAACAGAAAACTGTGATTGATGCAGGAATAGGAATTCCAGGTCTGGAACTTGAAGGAGATGATGAAGTAGATATTAAAGATGAAGTAAATACCTTGAATATTGCACCTTTCTTAGGGGCAGAATTTGCTTTAGAGAACGGATTATTTTTTGATGCAAGATATAACTACGGTATTTCTGACCTTTCTAAAAGTGAAGGTAAAGTAACGAACAGCTTTTTACAAGTTGGTGTAGGTTTCAAATTCGGAGGTAATTAAAAGAATATTCTAAACAAATACATAAGCAGGGCATAACGTCCTGCTTTTTTTGTGATTGCATTTTTCTTATTATAAATCAGAAAAAATATTTAAAATAAAGCGATATCCTTATACAGTTGAAGAATTGTAATTTTTTTTTTAATACTATTAATAATAAATATTTAAATCTTATCAATGTTTTTTTTATTAAAAAAAGCTAATATTCATGCCTGATATTAATCACATTAACAAATTTTAATATTATGATGTGCTGCTATAAATTTGCACCCATAAAATTAATAAACTTATACTATCATGAAAAAATTATTAGTAGCAAGTGCCGTAGCACTTTTCGGATTATCAAATGCTCAGATTGCTAAAGGAACTGTTTATGTTTCAGGACAGGTAAACTATTCTCAGTTAGAAGACAATAATGATGATTCTAAAGTAGAAAGCTTCAGAATCCTTCCAACTGTAGGATTTTTTGTAGCTCCGAATTTAGCTATCGGTACCGGGATTGGATATCAAAGTGATAAATTTACTACGACTACTACAAATGTATTCGGTCCTTCAACTAATGTTTCAACTTCTGAAGATACACAATCTGCATTCGTTGTAAGTCCTTTCGTAAGAAAATACTGGACTTTAGGAGATAAATTATATTTCTTCGGACAGCTTGAAGTTCCAATGGAATTTGGTAAATTTAAATCTGAAGGAACTTCTACTACCACAACAGGAAGCACTGTAACAACAGCTTCAACCTCTACTGAAACCAATTATACTGCTATAGGAGTAAATGTTAAGCCAGGTTTAGATTATTTCTTAAATAAAAACTGGACTATCGAAGCGACTATCGGTGAATTCGGTTACAACACTGCTAAATTAGATGTTGATGGTGCTGAAAACGTAAACAACTTCAACTTCGGATTGAACTTATCTTCAGTTACTATCGGTGTAAAATATGTTTTCGCTAAGTAATTAGTCAATACAGTAATAAACAAAAATCCTAAGAGTTTACTCTTAGGATTTTTTATATAACACTATAAAAAAAGCAGCAGAATTTGTTCTGCTGCTTTTTTTATTTTAATAGAAAATAAAACTATTCCCGCAAACTATTTCCCCTGCATTCCGCCCATTCCCGGCATATTCGGCATTTTGCTCATCATTTGCATCATCTGTTTTCCCTGAGGTCCCTGCATCATTTTCATCATTTTTCCCATCTGGTCAAACTGCTTCATCAGTTGATTTACATCTTCTATCTTTCTTCCGGCACCTTTGGCAATTCTATTTTTTCTCTGGGTATTGATAATTGAGGGTCTTCTTCTTTCGTCCGGAGTCATAGAATAGATAATAGCTTCAATATGTTTAAAAGCATCATCGCTGATCTCCACATCTTTAATGGCTTTTCCCACTCCCGGAATCATTCCCATCAAATCTTTCATATTACCCATTTTCTTAATCTGGTTGATCTGTTTTAAGAAATCATCAAAGCCAAACTCATTTTTAGCAATTTTTTTGTGAAGTTTTTTCGCTTCCTCTTCATCAAACTGTTCCTGCGCTCTTTCCACCAAAGAAACAACATCTCCCATTCCTAAAATCCTGTCTGCCATTCTTTCAGGGTAGAAAAGATCAAGGGCTTCCATTTTTTCTCCGGTAGAGATAAATTTAATAGGTTTTTCAACCACAGAACGAATCGTTAAGGCAGCTCCACCACGGGTATCACCGTCTAATTTGGTTAACACAACCCCGTCAAAATTCAAAGCTTCATTGAAGGCTTTTGCCGTGTTTACAGCATCCTGACCCGTCATTGCATCTACAACGAATAACGTTTCATTAGGCTTGATAAAATAATGAACAGATTTGATCTCATTCATCATCTGCTCGTCAATCGCAAGACGACCGGCCGTATCCACAATCACCACATCGTGGCCGTTTTGTTTTGCAAAGCTGATCCCGTTTTCTGCGATGGTAGAAGGATTCGTTGCACCTTCCTCTGTATATACGGAAACTCCGATCTGTTGTCCGAGAACTTTTAACTGCTCAATCGCAGCGGGACGATATACGTCACATGCAACCAATAAAGGTTTTTTGGTTCTTTTGGTTTTTAAATAATGAGCAAGCTTTCCTGAAAAAGTGGTTTTACCTGATCCCTGAAGACCGGCAATTAAAATAACACTCGGTTTCCCTGAAAGATTAATACCTTCCTGAGAACCTCCCATTAAATCTACCAGCTCATCATGAACAATTTTGGTCATCAATTGTCCCGGAGTAAGAGAAGTAAGAACGTTTTCGCCTAAAGCTTTATCCTGAACTCTTTTGGTAAGATCTTTAGCTACTTTATAATTTACGTCGGCATCCACCAATGCTCTTCGGATTTCCTTTACGGTTTCCGCAACGTTGATTTCGGTGATTTTTCCACGACCCGAAAGATTATGAAGTGCTTTGTCTAATTTATCCTGTAAACTGTTGAACATATTGATTATAAATTATAGTGTGCAAAAATAAGGAATTTTTAATAATTAAGCAGATATAGTCTTCCGGATTTATTTTGAATATCAATTATAATTCTATTTTTGCAAAATGAATTGGGTTGATCACTGCATTGTCGTTTTTTTAATTGTATTCTTAAATAGTATTGTTTACCTTATTTTTAAAAAATTTCTATATGGTAAGCAGGATTCGGGAATAAAGTTTCTTACTGTTAATATAGCAAAAGATATTGTCTGGCTGGCTGTATCGTTGGTGATCATTGATAAGACAAAAAATAATTTTCTTTTTCTGATAATTTGCTTTATCATTGCTTCTGTGCTTATATACGCATCTGTAATAAGAAAGATTAACAAATCCTGATTTTTTTGATGATAAAAATCAATTTTTAATATTGGTAAAGTTTAATAAAATCAATATATTTGCACACGATTAAAAAAGAGATATGAACAGAAAAGTTTCTTCATTATTTTTCGCATTTTTATTTGTGTTTATCAGTAGTTTTGCTGCTGCACAGCATGAATCTGAAGGGGAAAAATCAGCTGAAAAAGTAGAGCATAAAGGGGAAGAAAAGCCTTTCAATGCTACTAAAATGATCATGGAACACATTGGTGATTCTAACGAATGGCATTTATGGACTACTAAAGATGAAAAAGGTGAAGAGCATCATACTTCTATTCCGTTGCCTATCATTATTAAAGACAATGCAGGATGGCACACTTTCTTATCTAAAGATATCGCTCACGGCCACGAACATGAAGGGTATACTTTGCACGACGGACAGGTAGTTTCTACAACGGGAGTACAAAAAGCAACTCTTTTTGCGATAATCTCAGGAAAACAAAAATCAAACGAAGTTTTCTTTGATATGTCTATTACCAAGAATGCTGCTTCTATGTTTTTATCGGTTATTTTTATGATGATAATTTTCATGGGCATGGCAAGGAATTATAAAAAATCTCAGCTGCCAAAAGGAGCAGGGAAATTATTAGAGCCTGTAATTGTATTTATCAGAGACGAAGTGGCTATTCCAAACATCGGTTCTGTAAAATATAAAAGATATATGCCGTATTTATTAACCGCATTTTTCTTTATCTGGTTCAATAACCTTTTCGGATTGATCCCTTTCTTTCCAGGAGGGTCAAACCTTACCGGGAATATCGCAATCACAGCAGTATTGGCAATTATTACTTTATTGATAACATTATTCAGTGCCAATAAAGATTACTGGAAACACATCTTTATGCCGCCAGTTCCGATTTTATTGTACCCGATTATGGTACCAATTGAAATTATCGGGATCTTCACTAAGCCTTTTGCTTTAATGATGCGACTTTTCGCCAATATCACGGCAGGTCACATTATGATCCTGGCAATTATCTCTTTGATCTTTATTTTTAAATCACCATTTTTAGGATTTGCATCTGTACCTTTAGCATTATTTGTTTCTGTATTGGAACTTTTAGTAGCAGCATTACAGGCATATATATTTACCGTATTGTCAGCATTGTTTATCGGTATCGCAGTGGCAGAACACGACCACGATCATGCACACAATGATGATGACAGTGTAGGTCACGACACAATGGTAGCTTAATTAAACGAAAAATAATTTTAACTAAATATTTATTTATTATGGACATCACAACTGGAGCAGGATTAATTTACGTAGGAATCGGTTTGGCAGTATTAGGAGTAGGTCTTGGTATTGGTAAAATCGGTGGGCACGCTATGGATGCTATCGCTAGACAACCGGAACAAGCTGGTAAGATTCAAGGAGCAATGCTTATTGCTGCAGGTCTTATTGAAGGTGCTGGTCTTATCGCGATCATCTTTGGTGCTTTCATCAAGTAATTATCCTCAGAAAAAACATTCTTAGCAGTGAAGCGGTTGGCTGCTGCTAAGGATTTTTAAAAGAGATCCATAAATTATTACATTAAAAAAAGAATTACAGATATGGGAATTATAGAACCTGGAATTGGACTTTTGTTTTGGATGACGCTTACTTTTGTTATCCTGTTGTTTATCCTTGCTAAATTTGCCTGGAAACCAATTGTAAATGCAGTAAATGACAGAGAGGCTTCTATTGTTGATGCCTTGAATCAAGCTAAATTGGCGAAAAAAGAAATGGAAGATCTTAAATCTGATAACGAAAGAATTATCCGTGAAGCTAAAATCGAAAGAGATTCTATCCTTAAAGAAGCAAGAGAAATTAAAGACAGAATTGTAGGTGAAGCGAAAGATGTTGCAAAAGCGGAAGGAGATAAAATGATCGAAGCGGCGAAGCAAACCATCAATGCAGAAAAGAATGCTGCAATGTCTGATATCAGAACTCAAATTGGGGCTCTTTCTGTAAATATTGCAGAATCAATCTTGCAGAAAAATCTTGAGAACACAGAAGCTCAGAATGAGTTGGTTCAGAATTATTTAAACAAATCAAATCTTAACTAAGAATGCTTACATCTAAAGTAGCTAAAAGATACGCACAAGGTTTACTGGATTTTACAAACGAATCCGGACAAACCGCTGCTGTATTTTCTGAAATGAAGGATGTTACGAAACTCATGTCCGAGTCTGAAGATTTGAACAAGTTTTTTAAGACCCCTTACATTGATGCAAAAAAGAAAGCAGAAGTAGCCAAAGAAATTTTTAAAGGCTTTTCACCGGTTTCTCAGAATTTGGTTACTTTAGTGATCAGACAGGGCCGTGAAAGCCATCTGAGAAATATCGCACAGGAGTTTATCAATAAAGTGGAAGATATTAACGGAGTTCAGAGAATTACACTTACCACGGCGACCCAGCTTTCAAAAGACAATATTGATCAGATTTTAAGATCTACCGATTTGGTGAAAGCCAATTCCAATTTTGATCTTAAAATGAATATCAATCCAGAAATTTTGGGAGGCTATATTTTAAGAGTAGGTGATCAGCAGATCGATGCATCTGTAAAATCTAAGCTTAATAATATCAAAAAAGATTTTCATTTAAACTAACACTATTTAGATGAAGAAAATTTTATTTAGTTTTATGCTTATTGTTTCCTGTTTAGCTTTTGGTCAAGATGTTAAGATGAAAAAGGGTATTGTAACTATTGATGATAAAGAATGGGCTAAATATGATGGTTGTGGTTTTTTAGATGCAGACTGTTCAATTCAGAAAAATGATAGTGAAATTGCAATTGTTCTTCATAAGGTTAATGATATTGCTAAAAGCGATCGATATAATCAAAAAGGAGATTTTTCATGGGGTGAAGTTAAATTTCTAGGAACCAATTTATCTTATGATGTAAAAGAAACTTGCAAATCTACTATTAAAGCTCTTTATAAAGCAGGTGTATTTAATGAAGATGGAAGTTTCAATATGGATAAAGTTAATAGACTTGTTGAGAAATATGGTTTACCATATTCAAAACAATATTATCAGAATAATCCTACTCAAACAGTTATTATTCAAGACACAAGACCCACAAGCGGTGTTAATATCAGTATAGGAAGATAAAAATTTTTTAAAAAGAAAAAACAACCATATAATGGCAGAAATAAATCCGGCAGAAGTATCTGCGATCTTAAAACAACAGTTGGCCAACTTCGACACTCAATCAAACGTTGAGGAAGTAGGTACAGTTTTAACCATCGGTGATGGTATTGCTCGTGTATACGGGTTAGAAAATGTACAGTACGGTGAGTTGGTAAAATTTGCTAGCGATGTAGAAGGTATCGTACTTAACCTGGAAGAAGACAACGTAGGGGTCGCTCTTTTAGGAGAAAGTAAATTGGTAAGAGAAGGAGATACAGTAAGAAGAACAAACAGAATCTCTTCTATTAAAGTAGGAGAAGGCATGTTGGGTAGAGTAGTGGATACGCTTGGTAACCCAATCGACGGTAAAGGTCCTATTGAAGGTGAGCTTTATGAAATGCCATTGGAAAGAAAAGCTCCCGGAGTAATCTACAGACAACCGGTAACTGAACCTTTACAGACGGGTATTGTTGCAATCGACTCTATGATTCCTGTAGGAAGAGGGCAAAGAGAGCTGATCATTGGTGACAGACAAACAGGTAAAACTACTGTTGCAATTGATACGATCATCAACCAAAAAGAATTTTATGATGCTGGTCAGCCAGTATATTGTATATATGTTGCGATCGGACAAAAAGCGTCTACCGTAGCACAAATCGTTAAAACACTTTCTGATAAAGGCGCTTTAGCATACACCGTAATTGTTGCTGCAAATGCTTCAGATCCGGTTCCGATGCAGGTGTACTCTGCAATGGCAGGTGCTTCTATCGGTGAGTTCTTCAGAGACACAGGTAGACCGGCATTGATCATCTATGACGATTTATCTAAACAGGCGGTTGCATACCGTGAGCTTTCCCTATTGTTGAGAAGACCACCGGGACGTGAAGCTTATCCTGGAGACGTTTTCTATCTTCACTCAAGATTGTTGGAAAGAGCGGCAAAAGTAATCGCTGATGATACCATTGCAAGCCAGATGAATGATTTACCGGAGTCACTAAGACCTATAGTAAAAGGAGGAGGTTCATTAACGGCACTTCCGATTATTGAAACTCAGGCAGGTGACGTTTCTGCGTATATCCCGACCAACGTAATCTCTATTACAGACGGACAGATCTTCTTGGAGTCTGACTTGTTTAACTCAGGGGTTCGTCCTGCAATCAACGTAGGGATCTCAGTATCAAGAGTTGGAGGGAATGCTCAGATCAAATCTATGAAAAAAGTTTCTGGTACTCTTAAATTAGACCAGGCTCAGTATAAAGAATTGGAAGCGTTTGCTAAATTCGGTTCAGACCTTGATGCTTCTACTTTAGCGGTAATCTCTAAGGGGGAAAGAAACGTTGAGCTTCTAAAGCAGCCGGTAAACTCTCCGCTTCCTGTAGACAGCCAGGTTGCAATGATTTACGCAGGTACGGAAAACTTAATGAGAAACGTTCCTATTAAAAAAGTAAAAGAATTCCAGGTTGAATATATTGCTTTCTTAAGATCTAAGCACCCGGAAACAATGGCTGCAATCAAAGCAGGTAAAATCGATAACGATATTACAGGTGTTCTTAAGCAGGCTGCTAATGATTTAGCTTCAAAATATAACTAAAATTAGTTGATGATTGTTGGTTGATAGTTGACAGAATTTTCTAAAACTAGCAACCAACAACCGACAACCAACAACTAACCTAATATGGCAAACTTAAAAGAAATACGAGGAAGAATCAGTTCAATTTCATCTACGATGCAAATTACCCGTGCTATGAAAATGGTTTCCGCTGCGAAACTGAAGAAAGCACAGGATGCCATCGTAATGTTGAGACCGTATTCTGAAAAATTGCAGGAAATCATCCAGAATGTAAATTCAAGCTCAGATCCTGATCAGGTTTCTATTTATGCTCAGAAAAGAGAAGTTAAAAGAGTGCTTTTTATTGCGGTAACTTCTAACAGAGGTTTGGCAGGAGCATTCAATTCAAATATTGTAAAAGAACTGAATATTCAGTTTCAAAATAACGCGCAATACGAAATAGAAGTTCTTACCATTGGTAAAAAAGCCTACGACGCAGTGAGAAGAAACCGTACGGTATTTTCAAATGAAAGCAGCGTTTTTGATAAACTGAGCTTTGATGTGGTTTCTAATGTTACGGAATCTGTAATGACGAGCTTCAAAGAAGGAAAGTTTGATGAAGTTTATTTAATTTACAATAAGTTTATCAATGCGGCTACTCAGGACGTTACTACAGAGCAGCTTCTTCCTATTTCCATGATTGAAAATGATGCTGCTGAAACTCAGGTTGAAACAGATTATATCTTTGAACCGGACAGAAATGAAATTTTGGATAATTTGATTCCTAAATCAATCAAAACCCAGGTTTTCAAAGCGGTTTTAGATTCCGTAGCTTCCGAGCATGGTGCGAGAATGACCGCAATGCACAAAGCAACAGACAATGCACAGGAATTGAAAAATGACTTGGTAATTTTCTATAATAAAGCAAGACAGGCAGCCATTACAAACGAAATCTTAGAAATCGTTTCCGGAGCGGAAGCCTTGAAAAATTCATAAAAAAAATAAAAATATTTTTAAGCATCGATATATTCGGTGCTTTTTTTGTTAGTTTTATTTTGTATATCTTTGTATCATAAATTATAATCTTCTAAATGGACTCTGACATAGTCAGGCTTTTATTAGCCTTGTTTCTTGTTTTATTAAATGGCTTTTTCGTAGCCGCAGAATTTTCAATTGTTAAAGTTCGTTATTCACAAATTCAGATCAAAGCTGCTGAAGGTAATTCTATGGCCAAACAGGCAGAACACATCATTAAGCATCTTGATGAGTATCTCTCTGCAACTCAGCTTGGTATTACGTTGGCTTCCCTTGCATTAGGTTGGGTAGGTGAAAGTGCGCTGCATCATATAGTGCAAAATATTTTCAGCTCGTTGAGTATTGATCTTGCTGAAACTACCATTACAACAATTTCCGTAGTCACCAGTTTTGTTTTGATTACCGTAATGCATATTGTGTTCGGAGAATTAATTCCGAAATCCATTGCTATCCGAAAGTCTGAAGCAACAACAATGGCTACTGCAGTGCCTTTAAGAGTATTTTATACCGTTTTCAAACCTTTTATCTGGTTAATGAATCTGATGTCAAATACTTTTTTAAGACTGATAAAAATTCACCCGGCTTCCGAGCAGGAAATTCATTCCACAGAAGAGCTCCAGCTTTTGGTTAAACAAAGTGCAGACAGTGGGGAAATCGAGGAAGAGAATTATGAAATTATCAAAAATGCATTCGATTTCACAGACCATTCTGCAAAGCAGATCATGGTTCCGAGGCAAAATATTACATCAATTGATTTTGCTGAAGATCTCAGCGAGATTATCAACAAAATAATGGATAGCGGATATTCGCGTATTCCTGTGTATGAAAACTCTATTGATAATATTATCGGTGTTTTTTACACCAAAGAAATCATAAGAGAATTCGTTAAAAGAAAAGGGGTATTGAGCCACGAAGATCTCCGGGAGTTGATGCGTGAATCATTCTTCGTTGTTGGAAGCAAGAAAATTTCAGATTTACTGAAGATTTTCCAGCAGAAAAAACAGCATTTAGCTATTGTTATTGACGAATTTGGCGGTACGGAAGGAATTATTACGTTAGAAGATATTTTGGAAGAACTGGTAGGGGAAATTCAGGATGAAGAAGATGATGAAGAAAAACTGGTTGATAAAGTAGGAGATAATATCTATTGGGTAAAAGCTACTCAGCCTTTGGACGAGATCAACGAATCGCTGCCCAAAAAACTTACTGTTTCAGAGGAAAGCGAATACAATACTTTAGCGGGATTTATTCTGCATGCTTTAGCAGATATTCCTGAAGAAAACCAGGAATTTGACTTGGAAAATTACCATTTCAAGATCTTAAAGATGAATAATAAAAGCGTTGAGATGGTGGAACTGACTTACCATGAACCCAACATCGTTGACGATATTTTAGACAAACTTGGAGAAGATTAAATTTTTTTACAATGATTTTTTATAATACCATAAAAGATTACGAAAATCCGAAACGTCAATATGAAGAAGATGTGCTTGTTTTGGATGAAACGGATGAAGTCTACAAATTAATTTTGCACAATGACGACATTCATACTTTTGATGATGTCATAGAAGCCCTAATTGAGATTTGTAAACATGATTTGATACAGGCAGAACAATGTACCATGTTGGTACACTATAAAGGGAAATGCACGGTGAAAACAGGTTCCATGGATTTGCTGAAACCCATGCACGAAAAGTTGCTAGCAAGAAGCCTTACCAGCGAAATCGTATAATAAAACTCTAACAATTGTTAGAGTTTTTTGTTTATTTATAGATGAAATTTCATTTTATTTGTCATATATTAAATAAAATCTTCTTTTTTAAAATATCTTTATTATTTTAGCCATAAATTTGATTTGAACAAGTATGAAATTAAAAATTAATTCTTTGATTGTGGGCTGTCTGTTATCTTACACCAGTGTTCTTGCACAGCAGTCCCCTTTAGAAAGTTCCGCACAGAAATGGATTACCGAAAATTCCAGGAGCCTGAAAATCCCGAATTATACTACTTTACAGCTTAGTTTTGTAAAAAAAGGAAATTCCGGAGAAACACTTCGTTTTCAACAGATGATGAAAGGCGTTCCTGTATTTAGCTCTGAAATAATTGTACATTTTAACAAATCCGGAAATATCTCATACACTTCATCAGAAAATTTGAAGAATAACATACGGGAGATTAATACTTTGCCCGCATTTCCGGCTTCAGAAGCTTTACAAAAAGCGCATATTGCTGCAAAATCGAGTGGTAAAATTATGTATGAAGAAAATAAGCTGTTCGTTTATCTTACAGATTCCGGAGAAACCAAGCTTGTTTTCAGAGTAATAACCAATTCTTTTGATCATCCGGGAGAGTGGGAAACCATTGTTGATGCTCAAAGTGGGGAAATCATCAGTGTAAAAGATATCTCAGTATATCATCATTCCGATAGTGAAGACCCGAAAGTTAAAAAAAGTAAGGAAAATGCAAAGACCGTTTTAGGAACGGGTTCTGGTTATATTTACCAGCCGGATCCGCTTTCAAAAATGCAGGTTGCCTACGCAGGACAATATGTAGATGGAAGCGACGCTACCAATGCAAGCCTTGACGCGGCAAGATCTTTAGTGACCATTCCCGAACTGGAATTCGCTGCAGGAGTTTATAAGCTAAAGGGAACATATGTTGAAATTCAGGAACTGGAATCTCCAGCTACAGGACTTTTTACTCAGGCATCCAATCAGTTTCTCTTTAACAGAAATGATCAGGGATTTGAAGCAGTAAATGCCTACTGGCATCTTGATAATAATCTTCGCTACATTAATCTCACGTTAGGCATTCCGTGTATTCCTGGTCAAAACAACGGGGTTTTAAGGTTTGATCCCCACGGTTTAAGCGGACAAGACAATTCACATTATATTCCTTCCAATGACACGTTAGCATTTGGAGAAGGAGGTGTAGATGATGCGGAAGACGCAGATGTAATTATTCATGAGTTAGGTCATGGAATTCACGATTGGCTTACAAACGGCAATGCTTCTCAATCTCAAGGTTTGGGAGAAGGTTCAGGTGATTATTGGGCGCAGTCGTACAGCAGAAGCTTAAACCAATGGCCTTCTTCGGCAGCCGCTTATCACTGGATGTTCAGCTGGGACGGGCATAACCCTTTCTGGGCGGGAAGAACGACTAATTATGCTGCTGTTTATCCATCAGGAATTACAGGTACAATCCATACCGATGGACAAATATGGGCTTCAGCATTAATGAGAATCTATACGCAGATCGGTAAAGAAAAAACAGACAGGGCTTTCCTTGAAGGTTTAGCGTTAACAGGATCAAGTACCAATCAGCAAAATGCAGCTATTGCTGTAAGACAGGCTGCCATAGACATGTTGGGACAGTTTGGGTATACCTGTAATGATATTGATATTATTACGCAGGAATTTACTTCAACCGGATATGTTTTACCGACATACAATTGCCTGTTAAGCGTAACCGATACAGAAAAAAAGGATGTTATCTCAGTATATCCGAATCCAGTTTCAGATTATTTAAATGTCTCTCTCAAATTTAGTAAAGATGAAAAAGCACAGATCTTTAATATGGAAGGCAGAATGGTCTTAGAAACAACACTTGGAAAAGACAGGAAACAAATTAATGTTTCAGGTTTGCAGACGGGAGATTATATTTTGACCATAAAAGGAATGAATATTTCCAGCAAATTTATCAAAAAATAAAATTTTTTAGAATCCGGTGTCACAGCACCGGTTTTTTTTTGAAATATAAATTCATAAGGATTATTTTATTTGCATTCATGTAAAATAGTATATTTGTGGAAACTATATTAGAATGCTTGTAATAGGAATTGCCGGAGGTACAGGATCGGGCAAAACTACGGTTGTTGATAAGATTATCCAGCAGCTCGATATTGAAGGAATGAATATTCTTTCTCAGGATAATTATTATCACGATAATCATAATCTTACCCTTACAGAAAGAGAAGCGCTGAATTATGACCATCCCAAATCAATCGATTTTGAGCTGATGCTGAAGCATGTAAAAGCATTGAAAAACAATGAATCTATAGAGCAGCCTTTATACAGTTTTGTAACCCATTCCAGAACCGGCGATCACGTAACAGTGGAACCTAAAAACGTTTTGGTAGTAGAAGGTATTTTAGTGCTCACCAATAAAGAACTGCTGAAAGAATTTGATCTGAAAGTCTTTGTACACGCAGATTCTGACGAAAGATTAATCAGGAGGATCAGAAGAGATACTCAGGAAAGAGGAAGAGATCTGAGTGAAGTTTTACATCGCTATCAAACCACTTTGAAGCCGATGCATCAGGAATTTATTGAACCTTCGAAAAATGAAGCCGACCTTATTATTCCCAATATGAGGCAAAATTCGGTCGCAATCGATTTTTTAACCACTGTGATTAAAAACTCATTGAGAAAACATTAAAAAAAATGGCAGAAAAAGAACTTATTAAAGAGATTAAACCTAAATCGGAAATTGTTAAATTTCTTCAGAATTATGTTCTGAACAAATATGTCATTGCCATCTGTCTCTTTTTGGTTTGGATGATTTTCTTTGACAAAACATCTTTTCTGGTAATTAATGAGCTGAACGGTGAGATCAGCAAATATGAAGACCAGCTTCAGTATTATAAATCAGAATACGAAAAGAACGATAAATTTTACAAAAAACTCATGAATAATAAGTCTGAAAAAGAAAAATATGCCAGAGAAAATTATTTCATGAAAAAACCGAATGAAGAAATTTTTATTCTGGTTGTAGACAGTACCAAGATTGCTAAAAAGTAAAATTTAGCGTTATTCTAATTTCTTTATCACAAATTATCTAAGATCATGTCAAATACCAATACATTTTCCGAGTGGGAAAATTTAGTTAAAAAACAACTGAAAACAGAAGATATTTACACCGTTCTGAATAAAGAAAATCTGGAAGGAATTGATGTGAAACCCTATTATGATCTTATTGAAACACCTTTGACAAACCTTCCGAAAGTAGAAGAAAGTACTCATTTGGTAGCGACTTATCATGAAACTCTGGAAGAGGATGTTTTTGCGTTTCTTCTTAATGAGAATGTAGAAAATCTTTCTGAAAAAACTATTTTCATCAACAATAAAGATCTCGCAGAGCATATACGTCCGGAAGATCAGGATCAGTATTTTTCATTAATTGATGTGTTTGATGAGCACAATGCTTTGATTGATGATCAGCTTGTAAAAGAATTACTGGCAAAAAACTTTAAAAGAAATATCTGTATTAATATTGCACTTCACCAAAACGCAGGTTCATCAATTGTTCAGCAGTTGGGAATTGCTTTGGCTAAGGCGAAAGAACTAACAGAAGCGTTCGGACCGGAAATTTTAAATAAACTGATTTTCAGATTGGCTGTCGGAGGAAATTATTTTTTTGAAATTGCTAAAATTAGAGCTTTTAAGCTTATTTACAATCAGTTTTCAAAGGAATACGGCTACGACGACATTCCTTATATTTTTGCGGAGACTTCGTTAAGAAACAAATCGGTTTCAGACAGTGAAAATAACCTGATACGATCTACCTTGGAGCTCGCTGCCGCAATGATTGGTGGTTCAGATGCCGTATTCAGCAATAATTATCAGATTAATAATAATACGGACAATTCTGAAGAAATTTCTTTCAAACAGCAAATCGTTCTTGCGTACGAAAGCATTATCAATGTTTTTGAGGATGCCTCTAACGGAAGTTATTATATTGAAGACATTACCCGACAGATTGCAGAAAAATCATGGGGTTTCTTTATTGAAATCGAAGAAAACGGAGGATATCTCGAAATGCTGAAGCAAGGAATTATTCAGAGAAAAATTTATAATCAGGCAGTTGAAGAGCAAAAATGGGTAGAAGAAGGAAAAATAAAACTGATCGGTGTTAATCTTTATCCAAAATTAGAAGCAAAAAAAACGGTGTCGGAAATGTACAGTGACCAAAATATAAAACCCGTTCGTTGGGCCGAAATGTTTGAATAATGAAAGAGAAAATTATAGATTTATTAGAATATACCTATCATTTTAATAAAGAAATGATCCGGATTATTTTAGAAAATGGTCAGAATTTAGATCATAATGTTATCAATTTGATCAATCATACTTTAAATGCCCAACAGATCTGGAATTCAAGAATTTTAAATGAAAAATCGTTCGAAGTCTGGCAAATCAATCCTTTGGAAGATCTGGAAAAAATCAACAAATTGAATTTTGAAAAAAGTGTTGATATTGCCGAAAACCTCGATTTTGAACAAAGAATTCAGTACAAAAATTCAAAAGGAATTGTTTTTGAAAACAGTATTTTCGAGATGCTTTTTCATGCTGTCAATCATTCCACCTATCATAGAGCGCAAATCAATTCTTTACTGAAACAGAGCGGATTAGAACCTTTGCTGACCGATTATATTTTCTATAAAAGATAATTTTTTATTCATTGATCTGTGTTCAAAACAATTTTAAGCAAAGAAATTCAGAATTATATCAATGCAAATCTACAGTCTGACTTGCATGCTCTGCTGTTAAAAAAATCTCCTTTTCCGGAAGTTTCAATGCAGGAAATCGTGCAGCAGATCAAAGGAAAGCAGGTTGCCCAAAAAAAATTCCCGTTTTTATTAAAAGAAGGAATCATCTTTCCGCCACAGCTCAGTCTTGAGCAGTCTTCTTCAGAAAAAACAGCCATGTATAAATCAGGAATTCTAAAAGGTGAAAAAATCGTTGATCTTACAAGCGGTTTCGGGATCGATGCCTACTATATTTCTAAAAATTTCCAACATACTTTTTTGGTTGAACAAAATACAGATTTATTAGAGATCGTTGCGCACAACTGGTCTGTCTTAGATAAAAAAGCTGATTTTATTAATCAGAAACTGGAAGATTTTCTGGCCCGAAATAAAGAGCATTTTGATTGGGCCTATGTAGATCCTGCACGAAGAGATACTCATAAAAATAAAGTTTTTCTCTTGGAAGATCTCTCGCCGAATATCATTGAAATTCAGGAAAAGCTGCTTTCTATTGCTGATAAAGCTGCGATTAAACTTTCTCCTTTAATTGATCTTAAATACTTGGTTTCCGTTCTTCCTCAAATTTCCGGTATTGATATCATTGCCGTAAAAAATGATGTGAAAGAAATTCTGGTTTTTTTATCCAGACAGAGTTCTGAATCTATAAACTGCCGCTGTATCAACCTTGAAAGTGCAGAATCTGACTTTAATTTTCAGTTTGGAGATGAAGAAAATGCATACTCAGAGTTTTCTGAACCTGAAAAGTTCATTTATATTCCAAATAATACCCTTTTAAAAGCAGGCGTTTTTAATCTCATTTCAGAAAAATTTAATATTAAAAAGCTGCATCCGAATACTCATATTTATACGTCAGATCAGCAAATAGAAAACTTTCCGGGAAGAATTATTGAGATGGAAGGTATTGATGGTAAGCAAATTAGAAAGAAAGAGCCCTATAATATCATCTCCAAAAATTACCCTTTAAAACCGGAAGAGATTAAAAAAAAATACGGGATAAAAGATGGCGGAAACAAGTATCTTATTTTTACACAATCCCTGAAAGGTAAAATTATTTTAAAATCAGTATAAAAATGTTGCCGAAAAATGCAATATTTCTTACTTTTGAGCAATTAAAATTTAGGCATGAAATCGCCATGCTTATGAATATAAATAATTTGGAAGTAAGCGATTTTTTGTGATCTTAAAAAATAATAGTTAGATATGAAAAAATTAATGATATGTTTAGCCGTTGCATCAATAGCTGTAAGCTGTAAAAAAATACAGGCTGGTGGAAATAAGCAAGTTATAAAGCTGGAAGAAGGAGTAGAACGTTATTCTGATGATGAGCAGACCAGCGGGAAAGAAGAAGATCTTGCGGTGGAGCATAAAGGTGATGATCATGCGATGCCTTTAAAAGCGGAATCTCCGAAAGCCGACAGTATTGCTGCAAAAAATGCTGATTCTATCACGACACGACACTAATTGATTCAAAAATATAATACAAATCCTGCTTTTCCGGCAGGATTTTTTACGTGTAAAAGTTTTTATGTAAATTATCTTCTTTTGTTTCTTCGGCAAAACTATTTTTTTTAATTTTAGCCAAATTAAATTTAATAATGCAAGAGACCTTAAATTACATCTCAGAAAACAAACAGCGTTTCGTGGATGAATTGTTTGAACTGCTGAAAATAGCATCCATTTCTGCCGATCCCGCGTATAAAAATGAAGTTTTAAAATGTGCAGATGCCGTTGCAGGATATCTTAAAAATGCGGGCGCAGACAATGTAGAAGTTTGCCAGACAAAAGGATATCCTATTGTTTTCGGTGAAAAATTGATAAACAGTGATTTACCCACTATTTTAGTATACGGACATTACGATGTTCAGCCACCTGATCCGTTGGAGCTGTGGAAAAAACCTCCTTTTGAACCTTATATTGAAAAAACTGAACTTCATCCTGAAGGAGCAATCTTTGCCAGAGGTTCCGCTGATGACAAAGGCCAGTTTTTTATGCAGCTGAAAGCGTTTGAAGCTATGATGAGAACCAATACACTTCCTTGCAATGTTAAATTTATTTTTGAGGGTGAAGAAGAGATAGGGTCTGTAAGCTTGGGAGATTGGGTGAAGGAGAACACAGAAAAACTGTCTTGTGACTGTATTTTAATTTCCGATACGCATATTTACAGCAATGAGCAGCCTACGGTAACGACAGGTTTGAGAGGCTTAAGCTATGTAGAAGTGGAAGTAGAAGGCCCAAACAGAGATCTGCATTCCGGCTTGTATGGCGGTGCTGTTCCTAACCCGATCCATGTACTTTCAAGAATGATTGCTAAATTAATTGATGAAGACGGGCAGATTACCATTGATGGATTCTACGATAATGTAGAAGATGTTTCTGATAGTGACCGAGCAGATATGAATAAACTGAAAGATAATCCTGAAGAATTTAAAAAATCAATCGGGTTAAATGATGTGGAAGGTGAAGCGGGATATACCACTTTAGAAAGAACCTCCATCCGGCCGACTTTAGACTGCAACGGAATTTGGGGTGGCTACACAGGTGAAGGCGCAAAAACAGTGATCCCTTCCAAAGCTTCTGCGAAAATTTCAATGCGTTTGGTGCCGTATCAAACCCCGGAAGAGATTACTGAAAAATTCACTACATATTTTGAAAAAATCGCTCCTGCGAATGTACGGGTAAAAGTTACTCCGCACCACGGCGGAATGCCTTATGTTTTGCCAACCGACACAAAAGAATTTCTGGCCGCAAAAAAAGCGATGGAAACCGCTTTCGGGAAAGAAGTTTTACCATACAGAGGAGGAGGAAGTATTCCTATCACATCGATGTTTGAACAGGTGTTGGGAGCCAAATCAGTACTGATGGGATTCGGCTTAGATTCTGATGCCATCCATTCGCCGAATGAACATTACGGTTTGTTTAATTTCTATAAAGGAATTGAAAGCATCCCTTTATTTTTTGAAAACTATTCTAAATAATAAAATTAATCCTTAGAGCAATTTCTAAGGATTTTTTATTTTAACACGATTAATATTTGTTATTATTATACTTTTTTATATTTTTGAATAAAATTAAAAAATTTATGAGAAAAATTTTACTTCCTTTATTATTAGGATTCTGCATGGCAAATGCACAAACAATAGCGACAGAGAATTTTACTTCTCTAACAACAGGGAATCTTTCGACCGATGTTACTGGAACTACTGCAGGACAAGGTGGCTATTATGCTTACGGTGGTGCAGCGAGTGACTATCAAATTGCAACAATTGATGCAGCACACGGAAATTCATTAAAACTTACCAGCGGAAATGGATACAGTGCTACAGCAAATACATTTAATAGATTTGCATTTAAAAGTATTACTGCAACAGCACTTTTAACAAATGATATTTTAAGAGGCACACTTGAAATTTACACCGGCCCAGCGACAGGAGCTGGGAAAATTCAGGCAGTATTGTATGATGCAACATCGGGAATTGTAGGGATAAACTATGATTATGCTACCAAAAAAATAAGTGGTATGGGAAGATTAACACTTGTATCAACAGGAGTTTCATCATTCTACACTATCGGTTTAGGTACAGCAACATATCCTGCAAATACTTGGGTTTCTGTATCATTCACATATAATAAAACTACTGGAGCTTATTCTTGGACGTATCCTGAAGGGACTTACAGTTTTACAAATGCTAGTTATTCTTTAAACCCGGGATTAACACCTACTGAATATGATTTTGTATCCGTTACAAGTACTGGAAATACTGTAGCAAATCAAGCGGCAATTGATAATGTTAATTTGCAATTTACAAATGCAGCTACTTTAGCTACAAGTGATATTAAAGCTGTAAAAAACGCAAGCATTAGCATCTATCCAAACCCAACAAACGATTTCATCAATATCAAATCTGATTCAAAAATCAGCAATATTGAAGTTTTTGATGTGGCGGGTAGAAAAATGGATATAAAAGCTGATAACAATAAAGTTGATGTAAGAAACCTTACTTCCGGAAGTTATATGATCACTTTTGAAAATAGAGAAGGAAAAACAACTGAGAAATTCATCAAAAAATAATTTACTGATAAATCTTAGTACGTAAAACGCTCCTAATTGGAGCGTTTTTATTATTTTAGAGCAAAAATTAATGAAAGACAAGGTAGCTTATATTACAGGCGGAACCAAAGGAATCGGTTTCGGGATCGCTGAAATTTTACTAAAAAATGGAGTTTCCGTTGCATTTTCAGGAAGAAAAAAAGAAGATGTGGAAAAAGCCGAAAAAGATCTTCAGCAATATTCAGATAATGTCCTGGGAATTGTTTCTGATGTCAGAAGTCTTGAAAGTGAAGAAAAGGCGGTACAAACCACAATAGACAGATTCGGTAAATTAAATTTTGTGATTGCCAACGCGGGATTAGGTGTTTTCAAGCCGGTAGATGAATTAACCTCTGAAGAATGGAATTCCATGATTGAGACCAATCTTACAGGAGTTTTTCACACCCTGAAAGCTACAGTTCCCGAATTAAAGAAAACAGAAGGATATTACATTACCATTTCCAGTTTGGCAGGAACCAATTTTTTTGAAAACGGAGCAGGTTATAATGCGTCAAAATTCGGGGTGGTAGGCTTTACACAGGCTGTAATGATTGATTTAAGAAAATATAACATTAAATCGACCGTCATCATGCCGGGTTCAGTCGCTACACATTTCAATGGAAATATCCCTTCTGAAAAAGACAGCTGGAAAATTCAGCCTGAAGATATGGGAAATCTTGTCTTGGATATTTTAAAAATGAATCCCAGAGTTTTACCAAGTAAGATCGAATTTAGAGCTACAAAACCTAAGAGCTGAAAACATATAATGCGCTGAATAATAATTAAATAAGTATTATGCATGCATAATATATTTTTTATTTATATTTACCATTCCTTAACAAATAAAATACTTCATGAATTTGCAGTTCAGAAGTGAAAAAAAAATATATAATTAGATATGAAAATATTAGTTTGTATCAGTAGTGTTCCGGATACTACTTCCAAAATTAATTTTACAGCAGATAAATCTGCATTCGACAAAAACGGAATCCAATGGGTGATTAATCCTCTGGACGAATTTGCCTTAACAAAAGCAGTTAAATTGCAGGAATCACAGGGAGCAACTGTTACTGTAATGAATGTAGGTGATGCTACTACAGAACCTGTCATCAGAAAAGCATTGGCAATCGGAGCAAACGATGCAGTAAGAGTAAACCTTGATCCTAAAGACAGCTTCTCTACCGCTAAGGAAATTGCTTCTGTCGCTCAGAACGGAGGATATGATTTAGTGCTTTGTGGAAAAGAATCTATTGATTATAACGGAGGTTCTGTTCCGGGAATGGTCGCTCAGCTTTTAAATCAGCCTTTTGTGAATGCATCTGTAGGTTTAGAAGTAAATGGCAGTGAAGCTACGGCAGTAAGAGAAATTGAAGGTGGAAAAGAAACGATTTCCGTAAAACTTCCGGCAGTAATTGCAGGACAAAAAGGTTTGGTAGATGAGAAAGATCTGATCATTCCAAACATGAGAGGAATTATGTCTGCAAGAACAAAGCCTTTGCAGGTTGTAGAGCCTTCTTCTTCTGAAGTAAAAGTTGAGGGAGTTTCGTATGACAGTGTTCCGCCAAGAGCAGCCGTAAAAATGGTCTCTCCGGATAATTTAGATGAGCTGGTAAGACTTCTTCACGAAGAGGCAAAGGTTATTTAATCTTTAATCATTAAATTTTTTAATCTTAAATTAATTTTAAAATGGCAGTATTCGTATACGCAGAAAATATAAACGGAGTTTACAAAAAAGCGGCTTTTGAAGCAGTTTCCTTCGCTAAAGCAGTTGCAGATCTTGCTGGAGATACTGTAACGGCGATCTCGGTAAACCCAACAGATTCCTCAGATTTATTGTATAAATATGGGGCAACCAACGTCATCAATATCAAAGACGAAGGTCTTAAAAATTTCTCGGCAAAAGCTTATGCTCAGGCTGTAAGTGAAGTTGTTAACGGAAATATTATCGTATTTCCTCATACTACGGACGCATCATCAGTAGCTCCTATGTTGGCCGTGATGAACAATTTCTCTTTAATTACTAATGTTTTGGAAGCGCCGGAAAGCATTTCACCGTTTCAGGTAAAAAGAAAAGCATTTTCTGGAAAAGGTTTTATGCATGCAAAAGCTGAAGGCACAGGAGTGATCATTACCGTTTCTCAAAATGCTTTCGGGGTTAAAGAAAATACAGTTTCCGGTTCTGAAGAAGTTAAAAATCTTTCAGTGGCCAATGAAGATACTAAAGTAATCTCTCATGAGCAGAGTTCAGGAAAGTTAGACCTTAAAGAAGCTGAAGTGGTAGTGTCTGCAGGGAGAGGGATGAAAGGCCCGGAAAACTGGGGCATGGTTGAAGATTTAGCCAACGTTTTGGGAGCTGCAACAGCCTGCTCAAAACCGGTTTCCGATATTGGATGGAGACCTCATACAGAGCACGTAGGACAAACAGGTAAAGCAATCGCACCTAATCTCTACATTGCTATTGGTATTTCAGGAGCTATTCAGCATTTGGCAGGGGTAAACTCTTCTAAAACGATTGTTGTGATCAATAATGATGCGGAAGCACCATTCTTCAAATCGGCTGATTATGGCGTAGTGGGAGATGCATTTCAGATTTTGCCTGCATTGACAGAAAAAATTAAAGCCATCAAAGGATAAAATTTAAAATTAAAGGTTAATTTTTTTGTATGTCATTAATTGATCATTCAATGTATTGCAAACAAAATTTTGAACTTTAATAACAACATTATACAGTAAAAGCTCGGCTTTCCGGGCTTTTACTTTTGTGCAAAAAAGTAAAACCTACAATAAAAAATTAATTTATATTTGTAGTTATGGATTATAGACAGCTAATTATTCGCGGAATATCGTACAGCCAAACCCAGTCGGGAGCGTACGCTTTATTATTAGAACATGAAGAGACTCACATTAAATTACCTGTTGTCATAGGAAATTTTGAAGCACAATCCATCTCATTAGGTTTAGAAAAAGATATTCATCCGCCGCGTCCGCTTACACACGACTTATTTACAAAATTTATAGTTTCTGCGCAGTATGAATTGGTCTCCGTGATCATTTATCAGATCGTAGACGGAGTTTTCTTCTCAAACATCAATTTTAAAAATAAACTGACGGAAGAGGAAATGATTTTAGACGCCAGAACATCAGATGCGGTGGCAATGGCTGTACGATTTGATGCGCCTATATTTACAACACAGCAGGTTCTTAACGAAGCCGGAATTCTTCTTGAGCTGGAAGATACCGCAAAAGATGAAGAAATCTTTTCGGAAACCGTACAGGATGAAGACAGTTTAAAGTCAGTATCCATGGAAGAGCTGCAGAAATTACTGGAAGATGCTGTAAAGGAAGAAGATTTTGATACCGCGCTTGAAATTCAGGAAGAGATCAAAAGAAGAAAAAAGAAAATCGACTAAAAAAACACAATGAATTTAAAATTACGATTGACCGTCCTTAGCTTTCTGCAGTTTTTTGTATGGGGAGCATGGCTTATTACTTTCGCCAATTATTGGTTCGGAACAATGCATTGGGGTGGAGAGGAGTTTGGGCTTGTATTCACGACACTCGGGATTTCATCTATCATTATGCCTGCAGTTACAGGAATCATTGCAGACCGATGGATGAACGCCGAAAAACTATACGGAATTCTACATATAGGATATGCCATTACTTTGCTGTATTTACCTCAAGTAGATAATCCTACTACTTTTTTCTGGATCATGCTGATTGCGATGTTCTTTTACATGCCTACTATTTCGCTTTCCAATTCAATTGCGTATTATATTCTTAAAAATAATAATTTCGATGTGGTAAAAGTCTTCCCTCCAATACGGGTTTGGGGAACTTTAGGCTTTATTGCGGCCATGTGGATTACAAATTTAACGGATAATAAAGCTTCCGCAAATCAATTTTATATTGCAGCAGCTTTTGCGGTCATCCTTGCCATATATGCATTTACGTTACCTGCATGTAAACCGCAAAGCCTTATCCCGAAAGATGCATCAGTTTCAGAAAAATTAGGATTAAACGCATTCAAACTTTTCGGGAATTATAAACTTGCTTTATTTTTTGTCTTTTCAATGTTTTTGGGAGCTGCATTACAGCTGACGAATATGTATGGAGACGTTTTCTTATCAGATTTCGGTAAAAATCCTGCATATGCTGAGAGTTTTGTGGTGAAGCGATCTACCTTAATCATGTCTATATCTCAGTTTTCAGAAACGGCATTTATTCTTGCCATCCCGTTTTTCTTAAAAAGATTCGGAATAAAAAATGTAATGCTGATCTCCATGTTTGCATGGGTTTTACGGTTCGCATTTTTTGCATATGGCGATCCTTACGGATTCGGATTAGGATTAATCATTCTTTCATGTATTGTGTACGGAATGGCATTTGATTTTTTTAATGTTTCAGGATCCCTTTTTGTAGAAACCACTACAGATTATAAGATACGTTCTTCCGCACAAGGTCTATTCATGATGATGACCAACGGTTTTGGGGCAATAATAGGAAGTTTCGGCAGCGGCTGGATTATTTCTAATTTATTTACCTTAGCAAACGGCGATAAAATGTGGCATGAGATATGGTTGCTTTTTGCAGGATATGCTCTTGTTATTACCATTTTATTTGCTCTATTCTTTAAGCATAAGCACAATCCGGAAGAATTGGAAAATGTAAAACATTAATTATTTAGTTTTATCAATATAAAATTGCACTTTTGAAAAAAAGCTGCAATTTTTTTTATTTTCAGGCAACCATTTGAATACTTACTCGTCTTAGTAATAGAAACTGATACATGGATATTTTAGAAAAGAATTTCATTTTGGCTAAAAAGCAGGATCGGAAGGCTCAGAAAGCCCTTTACGATTTGTTTTCTGCAAAAATGCTGGCGGTCGCCCATTCTTATACCAATAATATTCATGATGCGGAAGATATTTTATTGAATGCTTTCATGAAATGCTTTACCAAAATTAATGAATGCAGAGAATGGAAAAGTTTTCCGTTTTGGCTCAGGAAAATCGTTGTCAATGATTCGATAAGTTTTGTCAGGAAAAACAGCAATATTCTCTATGCAGATGTAGAAGTTGCAGATGAGTTTGCAGATGATGATCTTGATGAAAATATGCCTGAAATCCATCTGGAGGATATTTTTTCACACATGCCTTCAGGATATAAAATGATTTTTAACCTCTATGTATTTGAAGAGAAAAAGCATCACGAGATTGCGGAAATTCTCAATATCTCGGAAGGGACAAGTAAAAGTCAACTGAATAAAGCTAAAAAATGGCTGACACATTATTTACAAACGAAAAAAGATGAAAAAAGAAATATTGAAACAACTAAGATCTGATTATAATAAGCTGGAAATAAAGCCTTCTGAAGAGCTGTGGTCAAAAATAGAATCCGGTCTCGAATCGCAAACTGATATTGCGCCTCAGAAGACTTCTTTTCGATGGTGGAAATATGCAGCAGCTGTTGCTTTTCTGATCTTTATGATTCCGTTTTATTATTATGAAAACCATCCCGCAGATAAAAAAACCAGCTATAAAAAAACCGTTCAGGATCATGTTGCACCCTCTCAATGGACAGCTAAAAAATTGGATGTTCAAAATGTACAGATTTCAGAAGCAACCGAAAAAATAGCAGTGGAAAAAAGTCCTGATGCTACAAAAGAAAATGCATCATTAACTATTCCTTCAGAAAAGATCAAAAACGATCTCCCTGTTATTGTAAAAAGGGATGAACAGATTAAAAATGAAGATATTTCTAAAAATGACATTACTAAAACCATCATTCCACAAATTTCGTTAGCTGAACATAAAAAGGTGAATTATACCAATGCCGATCAGCTTTTAATGGGAAGGGAACTGGAAAAGACACGGGAAGAAAATAATACGGACCAGATGAAATTCGGCACGCTTGACATGTCCAAAATAAAAATTAAAAGGCCGGGTTCTTTAAAAATACTGGGTTTCACCATCTATTCAGATTCTTTAGAAACCAGATAATCTCAACAAAATGTAATCTTTACTGTTCTGAAATACAGAACAGGAAGTACAATAATGCCTAAAATAAATCTCTATATGAAAACAAAAATTGCATCATTTGCCGCCATTCTTTTTTTTACCTGCGCATTTTCTCAGGAAAAAACCGTCATCGATTCTCAAATGAAAATATATGCTAAAAAAATCGACAGCATTGTAATTTCAGAAAAATCTAAAATGAATAATGAGCTGGATGCCGTAGACCAGGATTTTAAACAAAAAAAGATTTCTTCGGACGAAAAGCAGAAGCAGAGAGCAGAAATTGCTACAAAATACGAACAGAGCATTAATGAAAAAGTAGAGCTTCAAAAAACAGATCTTGAAAATGCAACCAAAGAAATTGTAAAAAATTCTGTGCTGGGAAAAACTTCTGGTCTTGATCAGATTGTTTTTTCACAGAATAATGCTTTGCTCAGCTTCAAAGATTCCAAAACCAATAAAAAAGATCTTCTGAAAACTTTTGATCTCAATCTCGCGGTTGGATTTATTGATCTCACAAAATCTGCTTCCTCACTGGCAATAGGCAACCGAGATTCAGAGATAAAATTTGGCAAATCTACGTCAACGGTTGTAGAGTTCAGATTTACAAGACAATTGGGTGCTCTTACGTCGCCCGTATTTTACCGTTTCGGATTTGGCTATAGAGGGGATACTTTTGTGCCCGATCATTCTAGAGTTTTTAATTATGACAACAATCAATTGTTTCTTACCGACTTTACAGCAGGAAATTTGAAAAAATCAAGATTTCTAAATCATTACATTATGGTTCCGTTAGATTTTGTCTTTGTGTTAAATCCAAAATATACCATAGAAAATAATGAAAAGATGCTGGATAATACCAAAGGGAATTTAAGATTATCAGCAGGAATTTATGGGGGAGTACGGGTAATGAGCCAGAATCAGATTATTTATAAAAATATGGATGATCACAGAGTGAGCTATAAAGAAAATATCCCGGATGTTGCCAACAATTTTCTTTTTGGAGGAAAGCTTTCATTAGGATATGGAGCATTTAATATTTTTGTGAAAAAAGATTTTACCCCGAATTTCAATGATAATATTAAAATGAACAACAAATACGGTTTTCAGATTGGTCTCGAATTATTATATGTAAATTTTTAATTGCATAACTAAAATTGATTCTCAGTATTGATTTATCAAATTTTATATGCTATTAATCATAAACGTTATTGTTTATATCTAAATCATTGATTTTAAAACACACGCTTTATAAGTGTGTTTTTTTTTGTAATTTGGCATTTTAAGAAAGATGAAAAATATTCAGATCGTTGGATTCATTTTAGTAGTAATAGGAAGTTTTCTTCCGCTGGTTCATGTTCCTGTAATCGGGAATTGGAACTACTGGAAAATAGATTATTATCTTGCGGGTGCGTGCTGGTTTTTCTCGGTTTGTACCCTCTTTTCCATTCTGAATAACAGACAGAACCTTGTAAAGATTTTCGGAATTTTACTGCTGATATTATTTGCATTTACTTTATTTGCCGTTAAATATAAATCACTCAGCTATTTTAGTTTTTTACCGTTCAGATCATGGACAGAAGCAATAGCGGGAACCATAAAGCTAAAATGGGGATGGTTTGTAGAATTTGCGGGAGCTTTGATGCTGATAATTGCTAAAAAGAAGGCCATATGAAACTATATATATTTTTCTTAATTATTGTATTTGGCAATGTATTTCTGGCAAAATCTCAGGAAAACACATTTCTTTCGCCAGATCAGCCCCCAAAATGCAAAAATATACAAGAAGGCAAATTTCTAAAAGTGGGAGAATCTTCCAAAACGTGGTATATGACGATTAAAAACGGAGTTTTGAAAGAATATTACAATAACGGAAAAGATTACGTAAAAGCAAAGCTCGATTTTACCGATGACTGCCATTATAAAACCATAATCACCGGAAAAACAGAAGGTATAAATTTGATTAGGACAGGAGATGTTCTGATCAACGAAATTACAGAGACTGATCACAACCGTGTAAGAATCGTTACAAAGTTTTATAACAAGACAAGTGAAGTCGTTTTAGAAAAAATTGAATAAATAATTATAATTAAAATATAAAAACAATAAAAATCTATATATGAAAGAAGTATTCATAGTTTCTGCAGTAAGAACGCCAATGGGAAGTTTTATGGGAAGTTTATCTACAGTTCCTGCCACAAAATTAGGAGCGGTTGCCGTAAAAGGGGCATTAGATAAAATCAGCCTTGATCCTAAAAACGTTCAGGAAATCTATATGGGAAATGTTTTGCAGGCAGGTGAGGGACAGGCTCCGGCGCGTCAGGTTGCTTTGGGAGCTGGCCTTTCAAACGAAACACCGTCTACAACGATCAATAAAGTTTGTGCTTCAGGAATGAAAGCGGTAACAATGGCTGCACAAGCCATTAAAGCAGGTGATGCAGATGTAATTGTGGCGGGAGGTATGGAAAATATGTCCTCAGTTCCGCATTATTACAATGCAAGAAATGCAACAAAATTAGGTGATGTGAAAATGCAGGATGGAATGGTTTTAGACGGCCTTACGGACGTATACAACAAAGTTCATATGGGAGTATGTGCAGAAAAATGTGCATCAGATTACAGCTTTACAAGAGAAGATCAGGACCAGTTTGCGATAGAATCTTACAAGAGATCGGCAAAAGCATGGAGCGAAGGTAAATTTACTGAAGAAGTCGTTCCGGTTTCAATTCCGCAGAGAAAAGGAGACCCTATCATTTTCGCTGAAGATGAAGAATATAAAGCGGTAAATTTTGACAGGCTTCCTACACTTCCTACGGTTTTCAAAAAAGAAGAAGGAACAGTAACAGCAGCTAATGCCTCTACACTAAATGACGGTGCTTCCGCTTTAGTTTTGGTTTCAAAAGAAAAAATGGAAGAATTGGGACTGAAGCCTTTAGCCAAGATCATTTCTTATGCTGATGCAGCTCAGGAGCCGGAAAACTTTACAACAGCACCTTCAAAGGCTTTGCCAATCGCTCTTAAAAAAGCAGGTTTAGCACTTACCGATATCGATTTCTTCGAATTTAACGAAGCGTTTGCGGTAGTTGGTCTGGCAAATAATAAAATCTTAGGACTTGATGCAGCTAAAGTAAATGTAAATGGGGGAGCAGTAGCGCTTGGACATCCTCTAGGAAGTTCAGGATCAAGAATTATTGTTACTTTAATTAATGTTTTAAAACAAAATAACGGTAAATATGGTGCTGCAGCAATCTGTAATGGTGGCGGTGGCGCTTCTGCTATTGTAATTGAAAACATGTAAAATTAAAGATTTTCTATATTTAAAAACCAAAAACATCACCGTTTTTGGTTTTTTCATTTAATGAGAAATAAATTTTTGATTTAAGCAGTAAAGTAACAATTTGGAAATCTGAATTAAATCTTCATGAATAATTAAAAATAACAAACAAAAAACAACTGAACATTCAGCGGTTTTTCTATTTTTGTGCAACTAACTCATTGAAAATGTCTGAAACTGAAATTCAACCATCGCAGAATATCAAGAACAATCCGAAGATTATGAAAGCCTGGGCGGTTTATGACTGGGCAAACTCAGTATATTCTTTAGTGATCACGTCTGCAATATTCCCAATTTATTATACTATTCTTACGACTGCCTATAACAAAAAAGAATTTGTGGCATCTGCAGGTGAAGTACAGGAAATCCCGGTAAGGAATCTGATCAAAATATTTGGCGAAGCCTACGAGCCGGATGCAGTTTTGAGTTTCTCCTATGCGATTTCGTTCTTTCTGGTTGTGCTCTTATCGCCGTTTTTATCTTCCCTTGCAGATACTATTGGAAACAAAAAATCTTTTTTACAGTTTTTCTGTTATTTAGGCGCGACTTCCTGTATGGGATTGGCGATGTTTACCGGGATGGAAAATGTATTTTTAGGATTGCTTTTCAGTATTACCGCCAGTGTCGGATTTTGGGGGAGTCTGGTGTTTTATAATTCATTTTTACCCGATATTGCCACGCCCGAAAAGCAGGATTCGCTGTCTGCAAAAGGATATATTTATGGTTATATAGGATCTGTAGTATTACTGATTATCTGTTTAGTTTTAATTCAGATGGTTGCTAAAGGCCCAGAACAGACCAAAATTTATATCAGAATCAGTTTTTTACTTACCGGAGCATGGTGGTTTGGATTTTCACAATATACCTTCAAGCACTTACCACAATTTGGTGATGTGAAAGATAAACTTCCGAAAGATCTGGTTCTTTTAAACTATAAAAATATATTTAAAAAACATGCGGAACAGGGAGGCTTTTTTGAAGTTCTGAAAGATAATATCAGTTTCTATAAAGATATAGCAAAAGAAAGTTTCAGAGAGCTTTTCAGGGTGGGTAATAAGCTTTTCTCAGACAAGAATTTAAAATTTTTCCTTTCAAGTTTCTTTTTTTACAGTGTCGGGATGCAGACTATTTTTTTAATGGCTGTACCTTTTGGCAGTACCGTAATTTTTCCGAAGGAAGTCGATAAATATAAGCTGATAATTACCATTTTGGTAATTCAGATCATTGCGATTTTTGGCGCTTTCTTATTTTCAAAATTATCAAAAAAAATCGGGAATAAGAATGTAATCACCATTGCAGTTATCATCTGGATCATCTGTTGTCTATCTGCTTATTCATTAGATAAAGAAAATCCTAATCTTCAGCTTCAGTTTTATGGTTTGGCAGGTCTTATCGGTTTGGTGATGGGAGGTTTGCAGGCCATGTCAAGATCTACTTATTCAAAGCTGTTGCCGGAAAATTCTATGGAGAATACCACGTATTTCAGCTTCTATGATGTTCTTGAAAAAATTGCAATCATTTGTGGGATGCTTATATTCAGTGTTTTTATTCAGAAGTTTGGCAATATGCAGTATGCCTTCATCAGTATGTCTCTCTTCTTTGCCGTTGGAGCAATCCTGATCAGGTTTTTGAAAACTAAATTCTAAAATAATTTCATTAAATAATTAATAAAAAAGCCTGAATATTTCAGGCTTTTTTATTAATTCAAATACATTTTGAAGTTATTTTTCAAAATTTAGGATATAATTTTTTATTTTTGCTAAAATAAAACAGAAATAGGCGTGTATTTTGTATACAGTTACTTTAAATTATTTAACTTTGCATAAAGATTGACACACAAATGACAAATCCTCTTTTTTACGCTAAAATAATCCTCTTCGGTGAGTACGGAATGATAGAAGATTCTCAGGGTCTTGTCGTTCCTTACAGCTTCTATAAAGGCACACTGAAGTTTTCCGACTCAGATTCTGAATTCGAGAAAAAATCCAACAGCCATTTGCAGAAATATTCAGATTTTCTGCAAGAATTAATGCTTCCGGAAAATTTCAGATTAGACGTAAAAAGATTTAAATACGATATCTCAAACGGACTTTTTTTCGACTCAAATATACCTCAAGGCTACGGCGTGGGAAGCTCAGGAGCTTTAGTAGCGGCTATTTTTGAAAAATACTGTTTTACAAAACATGATCCTGAAAACATCTCAAAAGAAAACCTTAAAAATATAAAAGCCGTTTTTGGTGAGATGGAAAGCTATTTTCATGGAAAAAGTTCAGGCATGGATCCTCTGATCTGTTATATGAATCTTCCGATTCTGATCGAAAACAAAGAAAATTTAGATAAAGTTTCTATCCCCAACGGAGAAAAAGGAAAAGGAGCTATTTTTCTTATCGACTCCGGAATTACCGGAGAAACAGGACCCATGATTCAGATCTTTTTTGAGAAAATGAAAGCTGAAGGATTCCGTAAAACCATGAAAGAAGAATTCATTCGCTATAACAATGCGTGTATTGAGGCTTTCCTTAAAAAAGACATGACCCCGTTTTTCAGAAATTTAAAAAAGCTTTCTCACTGGGCTTATGAACATTTCCGCCCGATGATTCCCGAAAGCATATTTAATATCTGGAAAAAAGGACTTGATTCTAATGCGTATTATCTTAAACTTTGTGGAAGCGGAGGTGGCGGTTACATTTTAGGCTTTACAAAAGATTATGAAAAAGCAGAAAAAATGCTTGAAGGTTTTCATAAAGAAGTAATCTACAGATTTTAATATCGCTGGAATGAATTCTGAAAAAGAGACTTTCCAACAGAAAAATTTTGTTTCTAAATCTCTGTTTTACAGATTTTCACAATTCGTCGGTTTTTTATTAGGAGCAAGGTTTTTTGTCGCAGCACTTCTTACTTTTGCCCTTTATGTTTCTACTTTCTTTCTGTTTAATCAGGATGAAAATTTCAGGAATTTCGTTTTTGATTTTAAAGTTCACGGCATTATTTTCTGTACCGTATTATCCATACTTGCCGGTGGGATTATCAATCAGTTTTATGATTTTGAAAAAGATCATATTGTAAAACCATTCAGAACAAGAATCCAGAGTTTTATAAAGCAGAAATATTTTCTATATGCTTATCTGTTGCTTACTGTTATTTCTCTGGCAGTTGCCTGTCTGATTTCCTACAGGGTTTTTATCTTTTTTGTTATTTACCAGTTTTTTATGTGGTTTTACAGCCATAAGCTGAGCCGGATTTTAATACTGAACAACCTTACGTTCATAAGCCTTACTTTGTATCCGTTTTTCGGGATGATGGTATATTATGAAACTTTTTCAAAGGAAGTTTTATTAATGGCCATTTTTTTATTTTTAATTCTTTTGTGTATTGATATCGTAAAAGACACGCTTACAAAAAGTGTAGACAAAGCTTTTGGTTATGATACTATACCCAATTCATTTGATTATAAAACTTCTCAGTGGATTATTGTTTTTCTGATGCTTTTGACTATGGCTGTATCAATGAAACTGATTTCAAAAACGGGAATTTCGGGGTTTATGTCATTTTATTTTTCATCAGGTCTTTTTGTATTCATTTTATGTATTTATTATACTCTTGATTATACCAAAAAAAGTAAACTTATTGCCATCAATATTTTAAGAATATGGGTGTTTATTGGGATCATCTCCATGCTTCTGAATGGAATTGTAGGTAAATTGTAGCAAATATATTTTAAAAGCATTCAGGTAATTCTTACCTTTACACGATTAAATTTAATAAAAAAGGATGCCCATTTTCAACGATACTCAAGTTGCATTTGCCGATAAAACAGATGCACAGTTAAAAAAAGCATACTGGATGTTTAAGATGATTGAACAGCCTGCTTTAACCAATCTCGGAACTTCCGTACTTAATTTCAGTGTTCACCACAATTTTCCTTTTGTGAACGGAATTGTAAAAAATACTTTATTCGAACAGTTTGTAGGCGGGGAAACCCGTGAAGAAAGCATGAAGGCGGTACAACAGCTTTTCAGAAGAGGCGTTGGAAGTATTTTCGATTATTCTATTGAAGGTAAAGAAGACGAAGCTACATTTGATGCTGTTTGTCAGGAAATTAAAGATATTATTAAATTTTCTGTAGGAAATGCGGCTATACCTTTTATCGTTTTTAAACCCACCGCTTTTGGAAGAATTGATCTGTATGAAGCGGTAGGAAAAAATATTGAACTGACTTCAAGCCAAAAAGAAGAATGGGCAAGAGTCGTGAAAAGATTTGATGAAGTCTGTAAACTTTGTCACGAAAACAGCAAAAAAGTAATGATCGATGCCGAAGAAACCTGGATGCAGGATGCTGCAGATCAGCTTTGTGAGCAGATGATGGAAAAATACAATCAGGAAACTCCTATTGTCTGGAATACCATTCAGATGTACAGAACCGGCCGTCTTGAATATATGGAAGAGCATCTTCATAGAGCAAAAGAAAAGAATTACTTTATCGGATATAAAATTGTTCGTGGAGCTTATATGGAAAAAGAACGCGCAAGAGCAGCAGAAAAAGGATATCAAGATCCGATTCAGCCCAATAAAGATGCTTCAGACAAAAACTACAATGCAGGAATAGATTTTATCATGAATCATTTAGATAAAGTTTCAGGATTTTTCGGGACCCATAATGAAACTTCATCTGAGCTGGTAATGGATAAGATGAGAGCAAAATTTCTTGAAAATAACGATCCCCATATTTATTTCGGACAGCTCTATGGGATGAGTGATAATATTACCTTTTATCTGTCTGATAAAGGATATAACGCCACCAAATATCTTCCTTACGGGCCTGTAAAAGATGTTGTACCGTATCTCACGAGAAGAGCCAGAGAAAATACTTCGGTTGCCGGACAGACCGGGAGAGAGTTGGGATTAATTCAAAAAGAACTTGACCGTAGAAAAAGAAAATAATTTCTTAATATAAAACTCCGATTTTACGGAGTTTTTTTTATCTCTTTAAATTATCTAAATTATTTATTAGTTTCATGATACAATAATTTAGATAATAATTCTACAATATTTGAAATTTTATTTTGATAATTCAATAATATTTTTTTAAATTCGTTGAACACTTAAAAATTTAATATGAATAAAAAATTATTTTTTGCTATCATTTTATCGGCAAACTTTACCATGGCTCAAACCTACAGCAATGGAGGATTAAGCACCGGTGCAACAGCGAATGTAGGAACAGCTGCTCCTACAGGATATACCTGGTCTGAAGCTCAGAACAATACAGGAAACACTACAGAATCAAATACCACTGCAGGACTTGGCGGATTGTTTATCAGTGCGACTTCAAACTTGTTTTTAGCAGATGATTTTACAATACCTCCGGGAGCGTCATGGCAAATTTCATCAATTGACTTTTTTGCGTATCAGACTGGGTATGCAGGAGTAACCAATCCTTTTACAACAGCAAGAGTTAATATTTACAGCTCAGATCCTTCTGTTGCAGGTGCAGTAAGCGTTTTCGGAGATGATACGACGAATCGGTATGCTTCAGGCGCAGATTCTAATATGTACAGAATTTTTAACAGTGCGGTACCTTCTACAGTTAGCCCTCCGGGAACAACCAGAAAAATATGGAGAGTAAGAGCAAACACTGTTGTTTCTTTAAATCCGGGAACCTATTGGATAAAATACCAACTGCAGAATGCAACACCGGCAAATGGTGGATTTTTACCTCCGGTAACCATTCCGGGAACGAGAGGGCTTGCTACTTTTAATGCAAAACAATACAATGCGGTTGTTCCAACTACATGGACCTCATTAATTGACGATGGAAATCCAACAACAGCTCCTGATTACACTGTTGATATGCCTTTTATTATTACATTCACTTCAACAAGCTTAGGAACTGATGAGGTAATGCAATATGATAACAGAATCCAGGTTTATCCTAATCCTGTAAAAGAAACATTTAAAATCAGCAATCCTGAGAAAATTAAAATCAGCACGGTAGATATTATGGATGCTTCGGGGAAACTGGTAAGAACAATGAAAGGTGCAGACGAATATCAGGTTTCAGATCTTCCGAAAGGAAATTATATTTTAGTCATAAAAAGTGATGGGTTAACTAAAATCACAAAACTTTTAAAACAGTAATTTTTTTCTTCTTCAAAATTTATTTTTGCCTGATCAATTTTTTGATCAGGTTTTTTATGGCTCAAAACTTTCAAATGTACCGTTCTCGTAGAAAAAAACAATTCTTTTTATTTTATGATTTTGATTTTCAGAAGATGGGTTTAAAGCAAAATTATTTAAATGCTCTAATGGCTGAGAATCGGATATTTTCTGATTTTCAATATTGGGTTTGGTTATATTAGATTCTGGAGAATTATTTTTTCTAGTTTCTTCTTTTGCTTCTTCCATTCCAAAATCTTCATCCGTATTCATCATCGTGAAAAGATCAGGAATTGAGGTCGGTTTTGTTTTTTCTTCAATATTTTCAATCTCTTCGCTTTCATGCGGAAGTTCAGACTTTAACATTTCTCCTTCACCGTTTACCAACCAATCCCATAAAATTTCCGGGAACCGAGATTTTATTTTTATAATAAATTCTAAAGACGGTTTATTTCTTCCAGAAGTTATATGTGAAACAGAAGAGCGTTGCACATCAATTTCATCTGCAAATTCTGAAGCAGTAAAACCGGAGTACCCGATCACTTTTGCGATTCTTTCATTGAGACTCATAATAAAAAATTCTATTTACAAATGTAAAAATAAAATTTAAATTGTCGATATACAAATGTCAAGTAATTTTCACAATCAATATACAAAAGTAAATTAAAATAATGCTTTGATAGACAGATGTTTATATTCCAATAAATGCAGATATTATTATCATTGTTGTAATGCAGTTTTGGTCTTTACATACTACCAATATGACATAAAATAATACTATAGGGTAGAGTAGAATTCAAGTATCTGTATAATAGTGGGTTATGTTTATAATATAAACTACTTTGAGAATTAGCCCTCAATTTAATTAAATAATTAACCTAACATTTATTTTTTTAAGTAATTTACATTTGTTTACTATTCAAAAAAGAATTAGGTTTTGCACAATATACGCGTTTAATATAATAACACTCATTTACAGTTTTTTACACAATTAGACACTTAAAGTATAGTTATTAAATAAGTTTAATTAAGATTTATAATCAACTGAAAAACAGTTAAATAATAGTTTTAGATTATTAATTTATCAATCCACAATTTTATCAACAGACATTATGACAAAGCGCTGTGTTTAACGATTTTACAACTGTTAATTAACAATTTGTTCTATAAAATTGATTATTTTTGACTCTTGTAAATTATACATACATGAATTTTGAAAAGAATTATCAACAAAACCCAAATTTCCCAAACCGTTATATTTCTCCGGAAAAATTATTTTTTTACCTACAGAGAAATCTGAGCAGTTACATTCAGGAAATTGGAAAGTCGTATTTAGAGAAACCTATTTATAAATTAAGAATAGGAACAGGAAATATTAAAATTCTGGCTTGGTCACAAATGCACGGAAACGAATCCAATGCCACGCATGCAATGCTCGATTTTATGACAACGATTAATCGTTTGCCGGAAATTAAAAATGAGTTATTTAGCAGGATTAGCTTAGATTTTATTTTTATGTTAAATCCTGACGGGTCAGAAAAATGGACAAGGCTCAATGCTTCTCAGATAGATTTAAACAGGGATTTTCATAATGAAGCCAGTAAAGAGATAAAACTTCTTAAAAATCTTGCGGCCGCTATAAAATACGATTATGCACTTAATTTACATGAGCAGCGTACCATTTTTACAACCGACGGTATACATCCGGCTACACTTTCCTTTTTGGCACCTTCAGAGAGTGAAGAACGCACTATTACAGAAAACAGGAAAAAATGTATGGCTGTCATTGCTGATGTTTACAATCATTTAAAAGAATTAATCCCCAATCAGATCGGAAGATATACCGATGAGTTTTATCCCACTTCTACCGGAGATAATTTTATTAAAGCAGGGATGCCGACTATTTTATTTGAAGGCGGACATTTTATTAACGATTATAAAAGAACGGAAACCAGAAAATATTATACAATTGCTTTATATTATGCTCTTGAGGCTATGAGTAAGTTGAATTCTGATATTGACGGATGGGAAACATATTTTGAAATTCCGGAAAATCAGGAAACGCATTACGATATCATTTACAGGAATGTAAAACTAAATACGGATCACGAATGCATTTTGGATATTGCTGTACAATACCGAGAAGTAATTGAAGAAGGAAAAGATGAAATTTCATTCATTCCTTTTGTAATGGAAGCAGGAGATGTCAAAAAGAAAAAGGGCTGGTTAGAGATTGACTGTACAGGAAAAAAATACATCAGCGACTCTAAATATCCTAAGCTGGATGCAGAAGTTAATTTTAAGATAGAAGAATAAAAAAAGCGAAACCATTGGTTTCGCTTTTTTTTGATATTGTAATTATTTATTTAACCACTTTGATTCCGTTGGCTACGAATCTGATTTCTTCTTTAGGCTGAGTGATGGCATCGATTTCCGACTGTGGCTTTTTAGCATCTTCAGCATAATGTTTCTGCTCATCTACAGAAATCACTTTTCTTTCGGCAGTACCTTCCAAAACTACGTTTTTACCTTTCAATGCGGTAGGAACGAAGAATCCGTAATCTTTCATTTTTACGAAAAACTGGGAATTGTCTTCAGTCTGAATGGTTAACCAACATCCTTTTTTATCACAAACGTCAGTCACTTTTCCTTTGATCGCTACGTTTTCAACTTTTTTATTGTCTTTTTTCAGTTTTTTTCCGAGCTTTTCTACACTGATTGCTTTAGATTCTGCTGATGCCGGAACCGGCGAACCATAGGTATCACCAACAATAGCTTTTCCTGCTGGTGGACCCGTCATTTTCGTTTCCTGTGAAAATGCCAAAGTCGAAAGACTTACTGATAATAAAAGTAAAATGGTCTTTAATTTCATTTTTTAATATTTTTTTCAAAATTAATGATAATATTTGAATTGAGATTTAATAATACATAATAAAATAGTAGACTTACTGCCTAAAACAAAATTCAGCAATCAACAGGTTATTTATTTATATTTGAGAGAATAATTTTGATATGCACAAAAAACTAAAACTCTGGGACGCCACCATGTTGGTCATGGGATCAATGATCGGAAGCGGAATTTTTATTGTAAGCGCCGATATGATGCGGAATCTCGGTTCAGGATATTGGATGATCGTCGTATGGATCATCACCGGAATCATGACGGTTGCAGCAGCCATAAGTTATGGTGAGCTTTCTGCATTATTCCCTAAAGCAGGCGGACAATACACCTATCTTACCGAAATCTTCGGTAAAAGAATGGGTTTTTTATACGGATGGGGATTATTTACGGTCATCCAAACCGGAACGATCGCCGCGGTAGCCATGGCATTTGGCAAATTTACAGCGTATCTTTTTCCGGCTTTAAATAATGCGGACCCGCTTTTTCAGAGCGGAGAATTCCAGATCACCTGGATTCAGATTTTAGCCATTGCAGTTATCCTTTTGCTTACCTATATCAATACAAGAGGCGTTGAAAGCGGCAAACTGCTGCAGAATGTTTTTACAGGATCAAAAATTCTGGCATTATTGGGTCTTATTGCTGCAGGTTTTATCTTGGTAGATGTTTCTCATCTGGCAGAAAATTTTAATCTTAATTATGAATCATTTAATAATATTGATAAAGATGCAAACGGTAATTTTCTGAAAACAGGTTGGGAATCCATCGGTGGCATGACTTTAATGGGTGGTATCGCGGCCGCAATGGTAGGTTCTGTTTTTAGCTCTGTAGCATGGGAGAGTGTTACTTTTATGTCCGGTGAAATAGAAAACCCGAAGAAAAATGTAGTGAAGGCAATGATTTTGGGAACTTCGGCAGTCATGATTTTATATATTGCCGTCAACTTTGTCTACTTAAATGCGTTAGACCGCGAGTCTATTGCATTTGCAGCCAATGATAGAGTTGCCGTCGCGGCTTCTCAGAATATCTTCGGAAGTGCGGGTACAGTTATTATTGCAGTTTTGGTTATGGTTTCAACCTTCGGATGTGATAATGGTTTGATTCTGGCCGGAGCGAGAGTGTTCCAGACCATGGCAAAAGACGGACTGTTCTTTACATCTGCTGTTAAAAACAACAAAAATGACGTTCCTTCCAATGCGTTATGGATGCAGGGAATCTGGGCTTCCGTATTATGTCTCAGCGGACAGTATGGGAATCTTTTAGATATGATTTCCTTTGTTATTGTTCTATTTTATATGATTACCGTTTTCGGAGTGATTTATTTAAGAATAAAACAGCCCGACCTCGAAAGGCCTTACAAAACATGGCTCTATCCTGTAACACCAATTATTTATTTACTGATTGGAACTGTTTTCTGTGTTCTGCTTTTAATTTACAAGCAGCAATACACTTGGCCGGGATTTTTGATCGTATTGCTCGGACTTCCCGTTTACTATTTCATCAATCGTAAAAATACAGATTCATAATTTTTTTTTAAGAAGCTTATTCCCGCTTTCCGCTGTATCTTTTTCGCCATCCTTTTTTAGGCCACAGCAGAAAAAGGATGCCGCTGCAATCGGGGCTAAGAAATACCCGTTTTATTTTTAAATTTCTATGCCGAATTATTCCCGAAAATGAGTAATTTGGTATTTCATTTGAAATGACACCACCAAAATATAAATAGAAAAGATTCTATGGATACACCCAATTACAGAATGCCTTTCGTGCCGTCTATCCTGATGTCTGAAGGCGGAAGTATTGATACCTGCGACACGGGAGAAAGTATTGCCCATAATATTATGCTCCTGATAACAACTAAAAAAGGGGAAAACAGATACGACGAGAATTACGGAAACGATGTCTGGAACCTGGAATTTGACAACGGCGTTACCTCTGCGGTCTGGGAAAATGTTTTCATTAAAAGCCTCAAAAGACAGATTCAGGAATTTGAACCCCGCATTATTCAGCCTCAAATAGATGCCCATATAGAATTTGTAGAGCATTCTTATGACACCAAAGAGCATACGGAAGTTAAAAAAAAAGTGAAAATAGCCATCAATGCCAAACTGGAAGAAACCGGGGAGCGTTTTAGTTTTTCCACGGAGTTATTTTTAAGTCCGATGTCTATTGATTAATAATTATTGCCATCACATATATGAATATAGATCAGAATATTTACTCCAAAGAATCAGTAAAAGCAAGAATGCTGCAGAATGCGACCAAAGTATGGGGTCTCAAAAGCCCGCAGTCACTCGATCCGTTTGTGAAGCTTTTGATTGATGCTTTCAGCACAGAAATTTTTAAAGCCAATAACGAAATTCAGACTGTCAATGCCAGAATTTTAGAAAAACTGGCCAAACTTCTTACTCCGTCGATTTACACTCATCCTGTTCCTGCACACGCCGTTGCTTTTATATCACCATATGAATCATCGGAAATACTTTTGGAACATACCGAATTTTTCTTCCGGAAACAGATGAATTCAACCATAAAATCTGAATCTGACAAGCAGCTGAATATTCCTTTTACGCCTGTTGGAAGTATAAGAACAAATAAAATACAGACTTCGGTAATGTTTGTGGGAAACACCTGTTACAGTATTGATGACCGGCTGAATAAAATCCCGGTTGCCAGATTTCAGGGGAGGCCGGAAGATTACAGAAAGGTGACGATCGGAATTGATGTTTCGCAGTACAATAAAGAAAACTTCCCTAAATATCTGAGCTTATTCTGTTCTAATCCTGCGTTTGAACATTTGGATTTTGTTTATAAGCTGCTGCCATTTATTACCGTTACCTCCAATAAAATTCCTTTATTGGTAAGAGGTGGATTAACGTATCTTAAAAAAGAACAGGCAGAAGGGTATGAGCAGATTTTTCATGAGCAGTCTATTCAGACAAAAATTATAGACGATATCAAGAGCATTTATAATCAAAAGTTTATTGAGATTACCGGTCTTTCAAAAGATTTGTTTTCGGAAACCGGAAAATTACCCTTAGAGTTAGACTTTTTAAATGGTAGAGAAGAAATAGAAAAATACCTCAGCGAGAAAAAATACCTGTGGCTTACATTTGAGTTTCCGCCCCAGTTTTCTGCCGAAATTTTAGACAACTTCACTTTTGTGCTTAACGCATTTCCCATTTATAACAGAGGCTGGAAAAAAACCGAATACAGTCTGGATATCATGGGAAATAATATCCCTTTAACAACAGAGGAAGGAGAACATTTCCTGTATGTAGATGAAGTGCAGGATGGCGACGGAAGAAAATATACAGAAATCCCTTTCACCCCTTCAGATCAGCTTAAAAAGGGTTTATATACCGTAAGAAAGGGCGGAATGGAACGATTTAACAACCGAAATGCAGTAGATATGATTTCTAATGTTCTGGAATTGACCCGGGACGAGATCGCCGCTTTCTCTTTATTAAACCGCGATAATGTAAAAGGAATGCTCAGCGAAATGTCTGACAAAATGAAATCGATGGTGCAGAAAGTGAATAATGCGAAAAGAAATATCAAACAGGAACTCAATTATGTCATTATGGAGCCTGTAGAAAAAACAGATCATACCTATGCTTCTTTCTGGATCACTCATTGCACGTTTGCCAATCATATGCGCCCCGGAACCGAACTGGCTAATCAGTTAAGATCCCAGACGATGGTTTTGCTTACGGAAACCATCGGTGGTGCTGAAGAACAGAAAGGGACCGACAGCATTCAGGCGTATAAATATGCTTTAACGACCAGAGACAAGATTATTTCCCTTGAAGATGTCAAAAGCTATTGCCGAATGATTCTCAAAGATGAGTTGAAAGAAGTTCGCGTAAAAAGAGGAACCATGATCAGCAATAAGCCGAAGGAAGGGTTTATCAGAACCGTTGAAGTGGAAATCATTCCGCAGAACTACAGCTTTTACGGAAGGGCGTACTGGGAAAATATGTCGAATGTACTCCGGAACCAGATTATTTCAAAAGCCATTGACGGGATAGAATATATGGTGAAGATCAGTAATGAAGATATAGATTTTTTTGAAAATTGATCTTAAAGGATAAATAAGAATTCCGGAAAACTTTGAATAATCAAAGTTTTCTGGAATTTTGATTAAATAATCTCATCCATAAGAATGACTTCTCTGCTTTTCAGTAAAGGTATAATTTGATCCACCACTGTACTTTTGTAATGCTCTGAATTGCGGTGAAATTCTATCGCCGATTGATTTTCATATCCTTCAAATAAGATCAATGTATTTTTATCGGTTTGGCTCTGATGAACTTTATAGAATGAATTTCCTTGTTCTTCAGAACTTTTTTGAGCAGTTTCTTTTAAAATTGTTAATACTGCATCCAATTTCCCTTCCTGTACTTCCCATTTGGCGCACACGTAAATTGCTTTTTCACTCATTTTTATAGGTTTAAATTAAGAATTTTTAGATTCTAAAAGGGCAACCATTTTTTCACCAACCCCTTTTGCGGAAGCCGGGTTTTGTCCGGTTACCAGATTTCCGTCAGCAATGCTGTTTGCAGACCAGGCTTCCGCAGCATGAAAAACAGCACCCTGTTCTGTCAAAGCACTTTGCAGATCAAAAGGAACGTCGGCTCTTGCATAGTTGTCTTCTTCTTCAGAGGTGAAAGAAGCAATATTCTTACCATTCACAAGATATGTTCCGTCACTTAATTGTACATTTAACAGTGATACAGGACCGTGACAGACCGCTCCTACAATACCATTTCTTTCGTAAACTTCAGCAATTACTCTTTTTAATTCAGCATTTTCAGGCATGTCTACCATAGGAGCCAAACCACCGGGAATGAATACGGCGTCATAATGCTGCACATCAAGTTCAGACAGTTTTGGAGCTTTGTGCATATCTTCCCAGCCTTTTCCTGTGAGGAATTTTAAATTATCAGGATCAGCTGCTAAGTTCAAAGCGTCTAAAAATGGTGATTCACCCGTTAAACTTGCAAAGTCAATGTGATAACCTGCGTTTTCAAACTCTGCGTAAGGATGTGCTACTTCCGGTAAGAAAGTTCCTGTTCGTCTGTTGTTTGGCCCGATTGAATTGGCATTGGATACAATGATTAATACTTTTGCTTTCATATGTAAATTTTTGATTAAATTTCTTTAGCAAATGTATGGTAGCTTCAAGGCAAAAGAGAAGGAGCCGGGTCACAGAAAAAGGGTGACCGAAATCACATTCTTTATTCTAACATGTCATTGAAATATTTAAATTAACTATTTGGTATTTGAATAAAGCCGGCTCAATGTTTCCCTGCTTACTCCGAGATATTCTGCAATATATTTTTTGGGAATCTGAAGCATGAGATCAGGATATAATTTTGAAAATTCTTCGTATCGCTGTTGTGGGGTGCTTGATAATAAAAGTCGTATTCTCTGTTGCAAAGCAACATATCCGTTTGTCAGTTTTACCCGGAAAAAGTGCTCCATTTTATGAAATTCTGAAGAAAGTTTTTCTCTTCCTTCCAGAGTAAGACAGAGAACCTCACCATCTGCGAGGCATTCAACAAACATGGTAGCGTACGTTTGTGTAAAGAAACCTGTATAATCTGTCATCCACCAGTTTTTTTTCGCAAACTGTACAATATGCTCTTTTCCATTTTCATCCAGATAAAAAACTTTGTAAATGCCTTTTAAAACCAAATATTCAAATTTTACTTCATCCCCTTCATGAAGCAGGAACTGATTTTTACGGACATTCTTTAAAGTAAAAAATGTTTTAATAACTTCAAATTCCTCATCTGTTATAGGACTTATTTCTTCAATATGTTGCCGTAATCTGTTCATAAATATTGATTATTACGCTGTAAATGTAATTAAAATTGATGAGGTTAAGTAAGCCTGATCGAATAGATTTGGATTAAAAATATATAGTCTATTGTTAAAATATGACATGATTTTACCTCATTAAATTCCATAAAATTCCGTAATTTTGCACAGCGTGATTTTCATGTAAGATCACCCCAAATTATGAGTAAATCAACAGAATATATAGAAGTTTACGGAGCGAGGGAACATAATCTTAAAAACATTAATGTCAAAATACCACGCAATGAACTGGTGGTCATTACCGGGCTTTCCGGAAGCGGAAAATCATCACTGGCTTTTGATACAATTTTCGCTGAAGGACAAAGACGTTATATTGAGACTTTTTCTGCCTATGCAAGACAGTTTTTAGGCGGTCTGGAGCGTCCCGATGTCGATAAAATAGAAGGCCTTTCTCCCGTTATTGCGATTGAGCAGAAAACCACCAATAAAAACCCGCGTTCTACCGTAGGAACTGTTACAGAGTTGTACGATTACCTTCGTTTGCTGTATGCAAGAGTTTCAGACGCGTATTCTCAGACTACAGGAAAAAAACTGGTAAGTTATACGGAAGATCAGATTCTGGATACCATCAAAGAAAACTATAAAGGCGAAAAACTCATGTTGATGGCTCCGGTTGTACGTTCGAGAAAAGGTCATTATCATGAGCTTTTTATTCAGATGGCAAAAAAAGGATACGGACAGGCGAGAATCGATGGCGAGCTGCAGGATATTGAATATGACTTAAAGCTTGACCGCTACAAAACCCACGACATCGACATTGTAATCGATCGCTGGATCATCGGGGAAAGCGCATCTGAAGCCAGGATGGAAAAATCGCTGAGAACCGCGATGGAGTTGGGAGAAGGGCTGATCGGAATTCAGAAACTGGGCAGTACAGAAATCGAATATTTTTCTAAAAACCTGATGGATGCAGAAACAGGACATTCATTGGCATTGCCGGAACCCAATACTTTTTCCTTTAACTCCCCTAAAGGCAGCTGTCCGGATTGTAAAGGGTTGGGAATGATTAAAAAAATCAATACCGATCATTTTGTTGAAAACCCGAAATTATCTATTAATCAGGGAGGTTTATTGCCTCTGGAAGATATTAAATCCAACAAATGGATCTTATCCCAGATCAAAAATATTCTTGAAATTTTTGGATTAGACTTTTCGACGCCTTTTAAAGATATTCCTTCGGAAGCCTTAGATTATATCTATAACGGCTGCAACAAAGAATTTAATAAAGACCTGAAATACGCAGGAATTACCAAGAAAATAAAAATCAGCTTTGATGGTTTGGTCCCTTTTATGGAAGAAATGATCGAAGAAAGAGAATCTTATGAAGCGATTTTGCTGGAAAGGCATTTTACTACCGAAGAAACCTGCCCGCAATGTAAAGGCGCGCGTCTTCAGCCATCCAGTTTAAGTTTTAAAATTGATGGTAAAAATATCGCAGAAGTCAACGGATTAAGTTTATCTGATCTGAAAGAATGGCTGCATGATATTAAAGACAAATTTTCTGAAAAAAATTCGATTATTGCGTACGAAATTTTAAAGGAAATTGAAACAAGGCTTCAGTTTTTGCTGGATGTAGGTTTAGATTATTTAAGCTTAAGCCGAAGTTCAAAAACACTTTCCGGAGGAGAATCCCAGAGAATTCGTCTGGCAACTCAGATTGGCTCCCAATTGGTGAATGTTCTGTATATCTTAGATGAACCCAGTATCGGGCTTCATCAAAGAGACAACGAGAGATTAATCAAATCATTAAAAAACCTTCGGGATATCGGTAACTCTGTGATCGTGGTAGAACATGATAAAGATATGATTCTTGAAGCTGATGAAGTCCTGGATATTGGTCCGAGAGCCGGAAAATTCGGAGGAGAAATTCTTTGGCAGGGAAAACCGCAGGATCTTTTAAAAGCCGATACCATTACGGCAGATTATATCACCGGAAAAAGAAAGATCGAAATTCCGAAAGAAAGAAGAGCAGGTAACGGTAAAAATATATTATTGAAAGGCGCAACAGGAAATAACCTAAAAAATGTAACGCTTGATATTCCGTTAGGAAAATTGGTAGTCGTTTCAGGAATTTCAGGAAGCGGAAAATCGTCTCTAATCAACGGAACGCTTTACCCGATTCTTAACAGGCACTTTTACAGAGCTGTACAAGAGCCGCTTCCGTACAAAAAAATAGAAGGTCTAGATAATATAGATAAAATCGTAGATGTAGATCAGACTCCGATTGGGAGAACGCCCCGTTCAAATCCTGCCACATACACCGGAATGTTTACCGATATCAGGAATTTATTTTCGGAATTGCCGGAAAGTAAAATCCGTGGCTACAAACCGGGAAGATTCTCTTTCAATGTAAAAGGCGGAAGATGCGAAACTTGTCAGGGAGGCGGTTTAAAAGTGATTGAGATGAACTTTTTACCGGACGTTTATGTACACTGTGAAACCTGCAACGGAAAAAGATTTAACAGAGAAACACTGGAAGTTCGTTATAAAGGAAAATCGATTTCCGATGTATTGGATATGACGATTGATGAAGCGGTAGATTTCTTCCAGCCGATTCCTAAGATTTTTGCCAGGGTAAAAACATTGCAGGATGTCGGTTTAGGATATATCACGATGGGACAACAGTCGACTACACTTTCAGGAGGTGAAGCACAGCGTATCAAACTTGCAACAGAATTGGCAAAGAGACAAACGGGAAATACATTGTATATTCTTGATGAACCCACAACCGGGCTTCACTTTGAAGATGTGAAAATCCTGATGGATGCCATTAATAAACTCGTAGAACTGGGCAATTCATTTATCATCATTGAACATAATATGGATGTGATCAAATTGGCTGATCATATTATTGACGTGGGACCGGAAGGAGGAAAGCATGGCGGACAAATCGTTGCACAGGGAACTCCCGAAGAAATCGTGAAATCGAAGAAAAGTTTGACAGGGAAATTTTTGAAGAAAGAACTTATGTAAAAATGTTCTGATAAATTCTAATCGCTATTATAAGGCTAAACTGCAGAGTTTTAGCCTTTTTTTATGACCTTAAATCAATTCCAATGTTAAATTTTCAATTATTTTTTGAATTTAAATATCTGTAAATCAATATTTTAAATTTAATGTTAACTCAATGTTAACTCAATGTGAAATTCGTATGAATTATTTTTTATATCTTTGAATTAGAATCAAGAAAAATTTAATAATTAATTTAAAATCAAAGACATATGAAAAATAAAATCCAAATATTTGTTGCTTCTGTTTTCGCATTGGGATTAACTGCATTAGCAGGAAATGTAAAAGCGCAGATCACTTCAAACAATACGATCCAGGAGGTTCAGCTGAATAAGAATGATGCATTTAACGAAATCAGAAATCTTTTAATGGATAATTTTGATTTTACCAATTCAGAATATAAACAAGGAATTGTAAATTCTGAAGTGAAATTTGACGTGGCAGAAAACGGAAAAATCGTGAATGTACGTTCAAAAGGAGACTGCAAAAATGTAAGTAAGGAAATTGAAAATGTTTTAAGCCACTTACAATACAAAATAAATCCTGCGAGATTGAATGAAAAAATGATTGCATCTACCTATGTGATGCCCGTAAGAGTTGATATCAACAACAGATAAGATATTTTAAATCTTTTTTTTCTAAAGTCATACAGATTATTGTATGGCTTTTTTTGTGGAAAATAATAATAAAAAATTTGAAAATTCGTTATATACAATACAAATCATTAAAACAAATCATATGAAAAATTTGAAGAAGCTCACAAAAACAGAACTAAAATCTGTGTATGGAGGGCAGCCAAAAAAGTATTGCGTATACTGTGAAAGATTAAACAAAACAGTCTGCAGCGAGGTTCCCATCTCGCAATGCCCTTAAAAATAAAGCCGCTTGATTAAGCGGTTTTTTTATACGTTTTTCTGTACAATTAAGCATCAGATCCGTTAAAAAATGTATACATTTGAGGTTAAATAATCCTTGTGAATCCTATTTTAGACGTTGTTATCCGTTCACTTTGCGTGTACCTTTTTATGGTAGCGGCAATTCGTCTGTTCGGCAAAAACCAGTTGTCTCAGCTCAATGCAGGAGATGTGGTTTTGCTTCTCTTGATTTCTAATGCTGTACAAAATGCAATGGTAGGTCCGGATACTTCTCTGCAGGGCGGGATTATTGCTGCATTGGTGCTTTTCGTTGCCAATTTTGTTGTAAAAAGATTAATGTTTTCCAGTCGGTCTTTCTCCAGTTTTATGGAGGCAGATCCGGTTATTTTAATAAAAGACGGGGTGGTAGATCATGTTGCTTTAAGAAAAGTAAAAATCACGCTCGATGAGCTGGATGAAGCGATCAGGGAACACGGTGTAGAAACGATAAATAATGTAAAATTATCTATTTTGGAAGTTGACGGAAACATCAGCGTAGTTTCGGAAGACCAAAAAGACAAGCAGACTCATTATTCCAGGATTAAAAGAAAAAACAAAAGAAAATACTTTTAAAAAATGAATTACGAAATAAGGGAAATGCTTCCTAGAGACGAAACCAGGGTCCTTGAAATTTTTCAGCAGGGAATTGACAGCGGTATTGCAACTTTCGATACAGAACTGCCCAATATAGAAGCATGGAATTCCAGCTATCTGAATGACTGCCGTTGGGTAATGGAAAATGAAAATGATGAGGTTGTAGGATGGTGCGCCCTGAAACCGGTAAGCAAAAGAGAATGCTTTAGCGGAGTTGCCGAAGTAAGTATTTATTTCGATCATCAATATCTTGGGAAAGGTTTAGGCTCCGTATTGATGAAGAAACTGATTTTAGATAGTGAAATGCACGGATTCTGGACTTTACAGTCAAATATTTTTCCGGAAAATGAAGCTTCTATTAAATTTCACCAGAAAAACGGGTTCAGAATGGTAGGAACGAGGCAAAAAGTAGGTCGGCTCAATGGAGAATGGAAGGATCTTGTCATGCTGGAGAGAAGAAGTAAAACAGTAGGTTTTTAAACGGTAAAGCCAATTTTTTGGCACTATGATTGTTTAGATTCTGCATATTACAATACATAAAATATGAAAACAATCGTTAAAATTACAGCAATATTATTGATTATTGCTACCGTAGCATCTTGTGTTGCACCTCCCAGACCGCCACGACCTCCACGTCCGCCGATGCATCGTTAAAATAATAAACTCCTTTAAAAATAGCTTTAGAGGAGTTTTTTAATATCAAAATCTTGTTTTTTTCGGATTAAGGAAAGTATTGAAGATCATGACTCCTTCCCCAAATTTTTTTTCTACCCGTTCACTGATGTTCACAAGTTCACTTTCTACAAATTCAAACCTCTTTTCATCATTATCGAAAATTAAAAGGAGATTATAGTTTTTACCATCCTCAATGTAATCACTGTGCACTTCAGAGAGCATGTATTGGTTAACATCTATAAGGTTTTCAGCCATCATGATAAGGTTCTCATCAACATAATTTTCCCATTCATCAATATTATTTTTCGTGCAATGGAAAGTAATACTTAATACACTCATATTTTATATGTTTTTAAGATTATTTGAGTAAATATTTCAACAAAAATCGGTAAAAATTTCGTAAATTAGCACGTTATTAAATATACAAAATCAATAGTTTTCAGTCGTTTTTTTAAAAGTCTGATTATCATTACAATAAAAGTTATATATGCAAAAAGAAGGAGAGAGATTGATTCCTATCAACATTGTTGACGAAATGAAATCATCTTATATTGATTATTCAATGTCTGTAATTGTTTCCAGAGCATTACCGGATGTAAGAGATGGTTTGAAACCTGTTCATAGAAGAGTACTTTATGGTATGTATGGATTAGGTGTTTTTTCAAATAGAAAGTATTTAAAATCTGCAAGAATTGTCGGGGATGTTTTAGGTAAATATCACCCACACGGAGATTCTTCTGTATATGATGCAATGGTAAGAATGGCCCAACCTTGGAGTTTACGGTATCCGCAGGTAGACGGGCAGGGTAACTTCGGTTCTATGGATGGCGATCCGCCTGCAGCAATGCGTTATACCGAAGCAAGACTAAAGAAAATTTCAGACGAAATTTTATCTGACCTTGATAAAGAAACGGTAGACTTTCAAAATAACTTTGACGACAGCTTAACGGAACCTACCGTGATGCCTACAAAAATTCCAAATCTTCTGGTAAACGGTACTTCCGGAATTGCAGTTGGGATGGCAACCAATATGGCTCCTCATAATTTGTCTGAAGCGGTAGATGCCATCACGGCGTATATTGACAACAGAGAAATTACCATTGATGAACTGATGCAGCATATCGTTGCTCCTGATTTTCCTACGGGAGGAATTATTTACGGATATGACGGAGTAAGAGACGCTTTCCATACAGGAAGAGGAAGAGTGGTTTTGAGAGCGAAAGTAAGTTTCGAAGAAGTTCACAATAGAAATGCAATCATCATCACAGAAATTCCTTTCCAGGTAAATAAGGCAGAAATGATTGCTAGAACTGCGGAGTTGGTTAAGGATGAAAAAATCCCTGGAATTTACGAAATCAGAGATGAATCTGACAGAAATGGCCTTCGAATCGTTTATGAATTAAAAAATGATGCTATTCCTAATGTAGTCCTGAATTTATTATATAAATATACATCACTTCAAACCTCTTTCAGTGTTAATAATATTGCGCTAGTTCACGGAAGACCGGAACAGCTGAACCTTAAAGATCTTATTCATCATTTTGTTGAGCACAGACACGTGGTGATCGTAAGAAGAACCGAATACGAGTTGAGAAAAGCCAGAGAAAGAGCACACATTCTTGAAGGGTTTATGAAAGTGATCGGTACTCAGGAATCTTTGGATAAGGCGATTGCAATTATCCGTCACAGCGCCAATCCGCAAGCGGCAAAAGAAGGTATTATCCAGGAGTTTGATCTTTCAGAAATTCAGGCTCAGGCAATTCTGGATCTTCGTTTGGCCCGTCTTACAGGAATGGAGCTCGACAAAATCCGTGATGAGTATGAGGCTATCATGAAAGAAATTAATAATTTAGAAGATATTTTAGCCAATGAGCCAAGAAAATTCCAGATTATTAAGGATGAATTGGCAGAAGTGAAAGAAAAATATGGTGACGAAAGAAGAACCGAGATCGATTACTCAGGAGGTGAGATGTCTATCGAAGATATTATCCCGAATGAAGCAGTGGTTCTTACTATTTCTCATGCAGGATATGTAAAGAGAACGTTGCTTTCAGAATATAAAATTCAGAGCAGAGGAGGTGTGGGAAATAAGGCAGCAACCACAAGAGATTCAGATTTCTTAGAATATATTGTTTCTGCAACCAATCACCAGTATATGCTGTTCTTTACCGAAAAAGGTAAATGTTATTGGTTACGGGTATTTGAGATTCCTGAAGGTTCAAAAACCGCAAAAGGAAGAGCGGTACAAAACCTGATCAATATCGAGCCGGATGATAAGATTAAAGCGTATATCAGAACCAACGATTTGAAAGATATAGACTATATCAACCAAATGAGCGTTGTTATGATTACTAAGAACGGTACGATCAAGAAAACTTCTCTGGAAGCGTATTCTAGACCTAGAATCAATGGTATTAATGCCATTGAGATCAGGGAGAATGATCAGCTTTTAAGCGCTTATCTTACCAATGGTGATTCGCAGATTATGATTGCCACGAAAAACGGTAAATGTATTCGTTTCCCGGAAGAAAAAGTAAGGGAAGTAGGGCGTGGATCTATCGGTGTGCGCGGAATTACAATGGACGAAAATGATGAAGTAATCGGGATGATCGTCGTAAATGATGTAGAACGCGAAACCGTTCTTGTTGTATCTGAAAAAGGATATGGAAAGAGAACCGCTGTAGAAGATTACAGAATTACCAACAGAGGCGGAAAAGGAGTGATTACTTTAAATATCACTGAAAAAACAGGAAACCTTATTGCGATTCAGAATGTAACCGATGAAGACGGATTGATGATCATCAACAAATCTGGTGTAGCCATCAGAATGAATATGGATGAAATGCGAGTAATGGGTAGAAATACACAGGGTGTGAAAATGATCAATCTCAAAAAGAATGACGAAATTGCAGCCATCGCAAAAGTGGAAATGGATAAAGATGTAGTAGAAGAAATTGATGAAGAAGTGGATGCAGAAGAATCAGTTAACCTGAATATCACCGGAGACGATACTTTAACAGAAAATAATACTGAAAATGAAAATCCTGCAGATGAAGCAGGAGATTCCGGATCGGAAGAATAATTAATATAAATTTAAAATTGTTACTATGAAAAAGCTAATTTTAGGTATATCTATCGTAGCGTCAGCATTTGTTTTCGGACAGAAGCAAGATGCAAATGCTCAGATACAGGCTTCTAATAAAGCAGCAATGGATGCTTACAACGCAAAAAACTATGCTGTTGCAGCGCCGAAGTTTTTAGAAGTGTATAATTTATTAAAAACAAGCGGTCAGGACGATAAGGTCTACATGTATTATGCAGGTTTAAATTATGCATTAGCCAATAATGTAGATGAAGCGATCAAGATCTACACAGAATTGATCAATTCAGGTTATACCGGTGTGCAGACCAACTATACGGCAAAAGATAATAAAACGGGCCAGGTTTCCGCATACGACAAAAATACCTGGGAACTTTTGAAAAGCAAATCTGCTAAAGATTATTCAGATTTTAAATCCGAGCAGACAAAAAGCATAGAACCCGAACTGTATGAAAATTTATCTGCATTACTTATTAATGCTAAGAAAAACGATGAAGCCTTAGCAATTATTGAAAAAGGATTAGCTAAATATCCAAACAATGCTAAATTAAAAGAATATCAAGGATCAGCTTTGTATGCTTCAGGAAATACTGACAAATTCATGGCTAATTTGAAAGAGCAGTTGACAAAAAATCCTAATGATGCTACCAATTGGTATAATTTAGGGGTTTTACAGTCAAAAAATCCTGCGACTGAAGCTGATGCTATTGCTTCATTCCAAAAATCAATCAGTCTCGTTGCTAATGATCCTAAGCTGTTAAATAATGCTTATCAAAATTTAGTATATACCACTATCGGTGATGATGCAAAAGCAGTTGAGAGCATTAATGCGATAAGAAAATCAAATCCTGATGAAGCTACCAAATTAATCGAAGCCAGAAGAGAGCGATTTAATAAAGCATTGCCTTTAGCTGAGAAATGGTACCAGTCTAATCCTGAAAATATTGACGCTGTTTCTATGCTGAGAGAAATCTATGGAATTACTAAAAATCAGCCAAAGATGAATGAAATGAAAGCGAAAGAAGCTGAACTTCAAGCCAAACAGCCAAAATAATTTTTAATTAAATAGTAAAAAAAAACCGGAACAAAATGTTTCGGTTTTTTTATGCAAAAACGTTTTTACATTAATCGAAATAAAAGCTCAGCTGTAAACCTTTAAAATTTCATCGTATTTTGCAGTACAAACCTTACAATTCAATCTTAAAATTCTCTGTAATTCCTTATCTTTGGGGAAAATTTTTACAGGATGATCGAGTGGAAAACCGTTAAAGAATACAAAGATATAACGTATAAAAAATGTAATGGTGTAGCAAGGATTGCATTCAACAGACCAGAAGTACGGAATGCTTTCAGGCCCAAAACAACTTCAGAACTATACGATGCATTTTATGACGCTTACGAAGATTCTTCAATAGGTGTCGTTTTACTTTCCGGAGAAGGGCCAAGTTCTAAAGATGGAGGTTGGGCTTTCTGCAGCGGCGGAGACCAGAAAGCAAGAGGCCATCAAGGCTACGTAGGAGACGACGGAAGACACCGTTTAAATATTTTAGAAGTTCAGCGTTTAATCCGTTTTATGCCGAAAGCAGTAATTGCGGTAGTTCCGGGATGGGCAGTTGGCGGAGGACATTCACTTCATGTTGTTTGTGATCTGACTTTAGCCAGTAAAGAACATGCGATCTTTAAGCAGACTGATGCAGACGTTACAAGCTTTGACGGAGGATATGGTTCTGCTTATTTGGCTAAAATGGTCGGACAGAAAAAAGCACGTGAAATTTTCTTTTTAGGAAGAAACTATTCTGCTCAGGAAGCTCTGGAGATGGGAATGGTGAATGCCGTAATTCCTCACGACGAGCTGGAAGATACTGCATACGAATGGGCTCAGGAAATCTTAGCAAAATCTCCTACCTCTATCAGAATGCTGAAATTTGCCATGAATTTAACTGATGACGGAATGGTGGGTCAACAGATTTTCGCAGGGGAAGCAACCCGTTTAGCCTATATGACCGAAGAAGCGAAAGAAGGCAGAAACGCGTTTCTTGAAAAAAGAAAGCCTGATTTCGGAAAAGATCAATGGATATCTTAAAAATATAATTGGTCGTTAACGATCATTATCAATTATAAATATGAAAGATTGGATAAAAGCCGCAAGGCTGAGAACTTTACCGCTTTCCCTGAGCGGAATCATTATGGGATCTTTTATTGCCAAATGGAGACTTTGGGGAGAAGGTGGAATATGGGACTGGAGAATTTTTGCTTTGGCTATTTTAGTGACGCTTTTATACCAGATTTTATCCAATTACGCCAATGATTACGGTGATGGGATAAAAGGTACCGATGCAATAAGAGCCACCGAAGCAGAAGCCAGAGCAGTGGCATCAGGAAAAATCTCTGCAAAGCAAATGAGAAATGCCGTGATTGTATTTGCAGCACTGTCTTTACTTGCTACTGTTATGCTTTTATACGTTGCTTTTGTGCCAAATTATATGAAAGAATTTTATATTTTCATAGGATTAGGCGCAGCAAGCATTTTAGCGGCAATTGGATATACCGTTGGTAAAAAACCTTACGGATATATGGGATTGGGAGATCTTTTTGTCTTTATTTTCTTTGGATTGGTTTCGGTTTGCGGAAGTTATTTTCTATTTACAAAATCGTTCAACTGGGATATATTACTCCCCGGAACTGCGGTGGGAATGATGAGCATGGCCGTTCTTAACCTCAATAATATGAGAGATATTGAAAGCGACAGATTATCCGGCAAGAAAAGCTTTGCCTTGCGGATAGGTTTCAGAAATGCAATGATTTATGAAATGGTTTTACTGCAGTTTCCATTAATTCTGATTCTTATATTTCTGGGAGTTAACGGTTTTATACAAACCCAGAAGTACTACGTTTTTATTGTCATGATTCTTCTGATTCCGTTTTCCAAAGTCAGAAGAAAAATCATGGAGGTAAAAGAACCGAGACAGCTCGACCCGTTTCTGAAACAGGTGGGAATTCTCACTCTCATGATGGCGGTAATGACGGCAATCGGGCTCAATTTTTTCAGTTAAGTTCAAATGAATACTCTGTATAAAATTTTTTCGTGGTTATCCGTTATTTCACTGATAATCTTTGTTTTGCTTTTAGTAACAGAATTATTCAACGGATTGTTGGTATCAGAACTTGATATATTGCCTATAATTTTAGGAATAGTATTGCTGATCAATTCCATAATTTCAGGATCCATTATAAGAAAAAAAATAAAACCTAACAAAACTATTTTAATTATCCAGATTTTAATAATCACTTTTTGTTTATACTTGGTATATTATTTTAATTTCGGAGCAGTAAAAATTGATTAAATAATAAATAAATTAAAAATGAAAATACAATACTTAGGACAAAACTGTTTTTTGTTTACCTATAAAGACAAAACCATTTTGTGTGACCCTTTTTACAATTACAAAAAAGCGGAATCAGGGTTTAATATATCGGCTCAGAAAATCGATTATATTCTATTGACCCACGCACACGGTGATCATATTGCAGACGTAGAAGAAGTTTTGCAACATTATCCTGAAGCAACAATCATCGGCCAGCCTGAAATCTGTACTTACTTCAAAAATGCAAAAAATAAAGATGATGTTAATTTGGGAGGATCGGCAAAAATTGATGATCTTAAAATTTCAATGGTTCCGGCTCATCATACGAGTTCCTTTCCTGACGGAAGTTATGGCGGAGTTCCTGTAGGATATATTTTCAGGCTTCCTGAAGGCAAAAATGTTTATTTAGCGGGAGATACAGGAGTAATGGCAGATATGCAGTTATTTCCGCAGTTATACGGAAATTTAGATTTATCCATCCTGCCGATTGGTGGACATTACACGATGTGCTCAAGAAAGGCGGCTTTTGCAGCTTCAGAATTATTGAAGACGCCAAAAGTAATCGGATGCCATTTTGATACTTTCCCAGCTATTGAGATTGATCATGAAACTGCAGTGAAGAATTTTGGTGATAAAAATGTAGAACTGATTCTTCCAAAACTGGGTGAAAGCTTCGATATATAACAAAAAAATTAAGAGATTAAGTAATTTCAAAATCATCTTAATCTCTTAATTTATAAATAAAAAAAATGGCAAGCTACCTACATCACACCGCTACGACCAATTACCTTTGCTGCGTTCCCACCCTGGAGGGTTCTTAGGAGCTGGTTGTGTAGGACTTGCCGCTGCAAATATAGGAATTAATTATAAATTTGAAAATAATATGACAGAAAAATCATCATGAAAACCCTTTATTGAAGCTAAACATCTGAAATTTAGCGCAATATTTTTCTTGATTTTTTCTAAGATTAAAAAATATGACTAAAAGTCCCGTTACGTTAGGAATCATACTATTTGGAGTTACCATGCTGATTTTCTTTATAGTATACTATTTTTTCTCAGGAATTACTTATTTTGAAACTTCTCTGAAGGTGAATGCTTTTGTTTTACCGGTTTTATATGCTTTAACCGCATTTTGGTCAGTAAAATCGTATTGGAATCATCATCGAATGAGTTTTAAAGATGCCTTTAAAAGAGCATTTGTACCCATGTTTACAGGTGGTTTTTTATCGGTAATCAGTATTTTTTCCTTTTTAAATTTTGTAGATACAGATGCAAAGAAACTTCTTAATTATCAATATGTTGAAAGACAAAGAGCTGAATTGGATTCTGAATATTCAAAGGCAAAAAAAATGCTGAAAGCGCAGGAAGATATTGATGATCTCGACAAAAAATACAAAGAAAGGGTACAGAGTTTTGCTCCCGAAAGAATAAAAGGAAAAGATATGTTGACAGCAAGTCATTTTTCAGGATATTTTGCCGCAATACTTATATTTTACTTAGTTTTGTCACTATTTTTCGGAGCGTTTTTCAGAACCAGAACCAGCCAACAATAATTTTTTTATACAGATTAAATGAATTTATCCATAGTTATTCCGTTACTTAATGAAGAAGAATCTTTAGAAGAGCTTTTCACCAGAATAGATCACGTCTGCAAAACCAACGGCTTATCGTACGAAGTTTGGTTTATCGATGATGGAAGTACAGACCTTTCGTGGAGTATTATTGAAAATTTAAAAGTACAGCACCCACAGATTCACGGAATAAAATTTTCCAGGAATTATGGAAAATCACAAGCGCTGCACGCTGCTTTTGAACGAGTAAACGGTGATGTAATTATCACGATGGATGCTGATTTACAGGATTTTCCGGAAGAAATTCCTGAACTCTACAAAATGGTGACAGAGGATCAGTACGACATTGTTTCCGGATGGAAAAAGAAACGTTTTGATAACGTAATGACCAAAAATATCCCTTCAAAACTCTTTAATGCAGCGGCAAGAAAAGTTTCAGGAGTTTATCTTCATGATTTTAATTGTGGTCTCAAAGCCTATAAAAAACAGGTTGTAAAGTCCATCGATGTGTATGGAGATATGCACCGTTATATTCCTGTTTTAGCGGCTAATGCGGGTTTCAGAAAAATTACTGAAAAGGAAGTTCCGCATCAGGCAAGACCGTACGGAACCTCAAAATTCGGTACCGAAAGATTTGTGAGAGGATTTTTAGATTTGGTAACCCTTTGGTTTGTAAGCCGTTTCGGAGGAAGACCGATGCATTTTTTCGGAGCGGTGGGAACTTTAATGTTCATCATCGGGTTTTTATCGGCACTTTGGCTCGGAGTTTCAAAATTAATTGATGTCGCAAGAGGGATTTACGGACATTTAATTACCAATAACCCCTGGTTTTTCATTGCTTTAACGATGATGTTGATGGGAACTTTGCTTTTCATCGCAGGGTTTTTAGGCGAAATGATCATCAGAACCAACAGAGAGCATAAAAATTATAATATTGACGAAGTGATTTAACATGAAAAAAATATTTTTTTTAGTGCCGTTTTTAGCGGTTATTTCCTGCGGTAAAATTTCTCCGAAAGGCAACATTGAAAAAAAAGATATTGATATTGAAGATTTTTCAAATGTAGATTTGGAAGGTAAGTTCCGGGTGTTTTACGCAAGAGGCCCTAAAAATTTTGTAGAACTGGAAACCTATCCCAATGTTGCTGATAATCTTGATATTGATGTAGATGATAAAACACTTTCCATCAAAGAAAACAGAGGTACAAAAGGAGTAGATTTTTATAATGTAACGATTTATTCCAAATACAACCTTGAAAAAGTGTCGCTCGCAGATTCTGTAGAGATGAATATTTCTAGCGAAATAAAAACCGATAATTTTAAACTGAACTTAAAAAACAACGCTACTTTCATGGGTTCCTTAAATACGAGAAGAGCCGAAATAGAAATGCTGAACAGGAGCCGCGCCAATTTTTTAGGTGAAACCAAAGATGCTGTTATCAAAATCTCAGATACGGCAAGTCTGATCGCACCGTACTGGAAGATTGTTAATCTAAACATAGATTCTAAGAACGGCAATTATGCAGAAGTCAATGTAAAAGATACTTTGAAAGGAACTGTTAAAAATACTGCGAAGTTTTTATATTATAACGATCCGATTCGCGTGTTTAAAATGGATAAGACGACCAAAGTTGAGAATAAAAGACTGGAATAAATTACGGTAAGGAAAAAATCCCTAATTTAGAATTAAATTATAAACGATAAAAGCTACAAAATATAATATGACAACATTAGAAAAAGCAAAACTTTGGCTCACCGCTACCTTTGATAAAGAAACCGTAGATGCTGTTCAATTATTAATTGAGGGCAATTCTCCCGACCTGGAAGATTCTTTTTACAGATCCCTGGAATTCGGAACCGGGGGAATGCGCGGAATTATGGGTGTCGGAACAAATCGTTTAAATAAATATACATTAGGTCAGGCAACACAAGGACTTGCAAATTATATGCTTCAGCAATTTGCAGGGGAAGAAATTAAAGTTGCAATTGCTTATGATGTAAGAAATAACTCCAGAGAATTTGGAAAATTGGTCGCCGATGTATTAACGGCAAACGGAATCAAAGTCCTTCTTTTTAAAAATCACAGACCAACTCCTGAATTGTCTTTCACGGTTCGCGATAAAAAATGCAACGGGGGAATCGTATTGACCGCATCTCACAATCCGCCAGAATACAACGGTTATAAGGTGTACTGGAATGATGGTGCGCAAATTGTGCCGCCACATGACGAAGCCATCATCAATGAAGTGTATTCCGTAAAATTTGAAGATATTAAATTTGAAGGAAATGATGATTTGATCGAATGGATCGGGGAGGAGCAGGATGATATTTACATTGATGCCTGTATAGAAAATTCATCATATCAGAACGTTGGGAAAGAAAATTTAAATATTGTTTTTACCTCAATTCACGGGACAACGTATGCCACAGTTCCCGGAGCTCTGGAAAAAGCAGGCTTTAAAAAAATAGACCTTGTAAAAGAGCAGATGATCCCAAGCGGAAATTTCCCGACGGTAGATTCTCCGAATCCGGAAGAGCCTGCAGCTCTGGAAATGGCAATAGACCTTGCCAAAATCACCAATGCAGACATTGTTATCGGAACAGATCCCGATGGAGACAGACTGGGAATTGCCGTAAGAAACCTGGAAGGTGAAATCCAGTTGCTGAACGGTAACCAGTGCAATACCATCCTTACCTACTATATTTTAGATCAGTGGAAAAAGAAAGGAAAAATCACCGGGAAAGAATTCATTGGTTCTACCATCGTTACTTCAGATATTTTCTTTGATATTGCTGAAAAATTCGGGGTTGACTGTAAAGTTGGGTTAACCGGTTTTAAATGGATCGGAAAAATGATCCGTGATTTTGAAGGACAGGAAAAGTTTGTTTGCGGAGGCGAAGAAAGTTTCGGATTTATGACGGGAGATTTTGTACGGGATAAAGATTCTTGCGGAAGTATCATTTTAGCATGCGAAATCGCAGCGTGGTGCAAAGCCAATGGAAAAACGATGTATGAATACCTGATCGAAATTTACCAGGAAACCGGAATGTATTATGAAGGTTTGGTAAATTTAGTAAGAAAAGGACGTGACGGAGCCGAAGAAATTCAGAATATGATGAAAAATTTCCGCGAAAATCCTCCGAAGCAACTCGCCGGTTCTTTTGTGGAAGAAGTAAAAGATTTTAAAGAGCAGACCAATTTTGTGGTGTCTGAAAATAAAAAGCACGTAATGGATGAAATTCCAAAGTCTAACGTACTGATTTACTATACTCAGGACGGTACAAAAGTGTGCGTAAGACCTTCAGGAACAGAGCCGAAAATCAAATTCTACATTTCTGTAAAACAATCATTACACTCAAAAGAAGATTTCGAATCTACTTTAACAGCTCTGGAAGAAAAAATAGAAGAAGTAAGAAAAGATTTAAATCTGGATTAAGTTCTAAAATGAGAATTTTAGCCATTCTAATTCTGTCTGTTTTTCTTTTTGCGTGTCATCAAAAAGAATCTGTAATTCTTGAGCGGAAATCAGCAAATGACACCATCGCAGAAACACCGTTAAAAGACGATTTGTATAAGCCTGCAGATACAGCCTGCTCTTCTGAAAACAAACCGGAAGATTATATCAGATCTCTTCAATGGTATCAAGCAAAAACAGAAAAAGAAATTGCTAAAAATACTCCTGAGCAGAATGACAAAATATACGAAGAGTATCTGGAAATCCGCAATAAATATATACATTGTCTGAGCAGTCAGCTTGGAGATGTTCTGGATAACTATGTCAATTATTATAATCCTGAAAATGAGCAGCTACAGCTTCCCGAAAGTGTAAGAAAGCTGAGTAATGAATTGAAGAAAGGAAGTCTTGAATTTAGAGAAGTAGGAGAAGGCTACACAGAAATCTGGTCTGAGCCGGATCATTATTACTCTATTTTCGGGAACAAAGTAACACCGGATTATAATCTGTATATTCTTCAGCTCTCGAAAGAAAGTGAAAAATTGTATTCTGCAGATGCGGGTTTGGCAATTTCATGGAAAGAATTGGGCGAAAGAACAGTGTTTTGGGAAAACTTTATTAAGAAATATCCCGATAGCTTTTTAATTTCCAGAGCGAAAGAACTATACCATAATTATTTGTACGATTATTTGTTTGGAATGGATAATACTCCTACTTACGAACATTCAGACGGAACAATTTATTCTGAAAACAGGGAAGAATTTAACAGGATTATTAAAAAATATCCAAATTCTGATGTTGCTAAAAAGTCTAAAGAATTGATGAATCTCTTTGACGCAAAAATTCCTGAAGAAGAAATTCGGAAAAGAATAAATATTGACAGAAAATATTAAATAAACTTAAAGAAAATAAAGTGAAAGTTTCAAAATTAGCGGCGAACCTCATCGGTTCTGAAATTGTGAAAATTGGCAATGAAGTCAATGATTTAAAGGCACAGGGAGCAGAAATTGCCAATCTCACCATTGGTGATCTGAATTCTGATCTGTATCCAATACCTGTGAAGCTGAAGGAAGAGATTCAGAAAGCGTATCAGATTAATCTTACCAATTATCCGCCCGCAAACGGACTTTTATCTTTAAGGAAATCGGTTTCTAATGACCTCAAAAAAAGATGTAATCTTGAATACGATGTCAATGATATTTTAATCACAGCAGGATCAAGGCCATTAATTTATGCAGTGTATAAAGTAATCGTTGATGCAGGAGATAAAGTTATTTATCCTACCCCTTCCTGGAACAACAATCACTACACCTATCTTACTTCTGCGGAGGCAGTTGAAGTAAAAACCACTCCGGAAAACAATTTTCTGCCTACAGCTGCTGATCTAAGGCCATTTGTAGAAGGAGCCGTTTTGCTTTCCCTGTGTTCTCCTTTAAATCCTACGGGAACGATGTTTACGGAAAACCAGTTGAGAGAAATCTGTGAATTGGTGCTTAAAGAAAACAAAAGAAGAGGAGCAGATGAAAAACCTTTATATTTAATGTATGACCAGATTTACTCTAATCTTACATTCGGTTCAAAACATGTAGACCCCGTTTCACTTTTCCCTGAAATGAAAGAATATACCATTTACATTGATGGAATCTCCAAATGTTTGGCGGCAACGGGAGTACGCGTCGGATGGGGGTTTGGCCCTTCTCATATTATGGATAAAATGAAAGCCCTTCTTACCCACGTCGGAGCTTGGGCGCCAAAACCGGAACAGGAGGCCACAGCAAAATTTTATGAAAATTATGATCAGGTAAACGATTTCGTAGAAGAATTTAAAGGAAGGCTTGAAGCCAGCCTGAAAGTGCTTCACCACGGGATTCAGGATTTAAAAAATAAAGGTTTGAAGGTAGAAAGTATCGAACCGATGGGCGCCATGTATTTAACGATCAAGTTGGATTACATTGGGAAAACAAAACCGGACGGCGGTTTAATAGAGAATTCGTCAGATTTGGTATTCTATTTAATCAGTGATGCGGGTGTTGCTTTAGTCCCTTTTTCAGCATTTGGAGAGGCCAAATCCGAACCTTGGTTCAGAGCTTCTGTAGGAGGTCTGGAAATCAGTGAAATTGAAGTAATGCTGCCAAAATTGGAGAACGCTTTAAATCATTTAAAATAAGATTCTTTTATGAAAATCATCGCCGTTATTCCTGCCCGTTATGAAGCCAGCCGTTTTCCCGGAAAACTGATGCAGCTCTTAGGAGAAAAAACTGTGATTACAACAACGTATCAGAATGTTGTAGAAACCGGTTTGTTCGATGAAGTTTTTGTAGCCACAGATTCTGAAATTATTTTTAATGAAATTGAAGCACATGGCGGAAAAGCAGTGATGACCGGTCAGCACGAAACAGGAAGTGACCGTATCGCAGAAGCTGTTCAGAATATCGATTGTGATATCGTTATTAATGTTCAGGGTGATGAGCCGTTTTTAAAACTTGAACCGCTGAAACAGCTTATTGAAGTTTTTACACAAGACCACAATCAGGAAATTTCTCTGGCCTCTTTAAAAATAAAACTCACAGAAAAAGAGGAAATCAAAAACCCGAATAATGTAAAAGTAATTACCGATAATAATGGTTTCGCCCTGTATTTCAGCCGTTCTGTTATTCCTTTTCACCGTGAGATTTCATATGGTGTGAATTATTTTAAGCACATCGGCGTATATGCCTTCAGAAAACACGCTTTGCTTCAGTTTTCAACGCTCGAGATGAAGCCGCTGGAAATATCAGAAAAAATAGAATGCATCCGTTATCTGGAATACGGGATGAAGATAAAACTGATAGAAACCAACTTTATTGGTGTAGGAATCGATACTCCGGAAGATTTAGAAAAAGCAAGGAAATTAATTTGAAAATTATTGTATTAGATAATTTGAAAATTATGTTATCGTTTCATTTTCAGACTTTCAAATTAAAAAAGCCCTATATTTGAATTATAAATTGATTGAATGAAGAAATTACTTTTAGTTTTCGTCCTGATCTTTTCACAATGGTCTTTTGCTCAGACCGCTAAAGAAATTATCGATAAAAATATCGAACTGTCGGGTGGATTAACCAATTGGAAGCTCTTAAATTCAGTTTTTCTTCAGGGGAAAGTAATTTTAGGGGTAAAAGATGAGTATCCGATTAAAATTTACCAGCAGCGTCCCAATCTTACCAAAACAGTGCTTACCATAAACAATAAGGAAACTGCGATTGAAGGATATGACGGAACCAAAGGTTACGCGATGAATTATGCCACCAATAAAATTCAGGAATACCCAAGTTATACTGCAGAAAGCTTTGATAATGATTTTATTGACTGGGAAAATAAAGGGTTTGATGCCAAATATCTAGGCAAAGAAAAAATAGGGGATATCTATTGTCATAAAGTACAGCTGACAAAAAATGTGAATAAAAATTACTACTATTTTGATACAAAAACCTACATGCTTCTTAAAGAAATAAAGAAAGATGAAACACTGCTGTATTCTGACTATAAAAAAGTAGGAAGTCTCTTAATGCCTTTCAGAATAGAATCTTCGAGTGTAAAAAAAGACGGCGATTTTGTCATGCTTCTGAACAAAGTAGAGATTAATAAAGCATTTCCTTCCAACACATTTAAATTTTAATAAATAACCGCAGCATCGCTGCCAATAAATAAGTATAATATGAATAAGATTTTTCTGGTATTGCTTTCTTTTGTTGCATTTCTGCAAAGCTGCACCAATCAAAAAAGTGAAATGTCTAAAAATAAAACCAACGAACTGATGGGAAAAACAATTTACGACTACAAAGTGGAGAGTCTTGATGGAAAAGAAATCAATTTTGCCGATTTCAAAGGCAAGAAAATACTGATTGTAAACACGGCTTCAGAATGTGGTTTCACACCTCAATATGCAGATCTGGAGAAGTTGTCAAATGAATACAAGGATAAACTGGTTGTCGTAGGATTTCCGGCAAACAATTTTGGCGGTCAGGAACCGGGAACTAATGTTGAGATCGGCGCTTTCTGCCAGAAAAATTACGGCGTTACCTTTCCGTTGGCAGCAAAAGTTTCCGTAAAAGGAGATGATACCGCACCTATTTTTAAATATCTGACTGAAAAGGAATTAAACGGAGTGAAAAACACAACGATTCTATGGAATTTTACTAAATTTTTAGTAGACGAAAACGGAAAACTGGTTGATAGTTTTATTAGTACTACAAAGCCTACAGATCAGGCAATTACAAAATATTTACAATAAAAAATTATAATATTTTTTCAGTCCGGCTTTCTATAATTCTGAGTAAGCCGGGCTGAATGATTTTTATTGGTTTAATCATTACCCTTCTCCGCAAAACTGAAAATATTCCCAAGTTTTATACTTGAATATCCGTTGCTTTTTATTTTGGAAGAATTGATCATCGCTTTGGCCAAAACGGATGTAGGCAATGGTTTTTGGCTTTCCAGAAGTCCTAATTTGTTGGCAAATTTAATAATTCTGCTTCCCAGAACTTCTCCGGTTCTTTCAGAATCTTTTCTTTCCAGCATTCCGGGTTTAAAAATGGTAATTTTGTTGAAATGCAGCTGTTTTACAGCTTCTTCCAGTTCACCTTTCATCTTAGAATAGAAAATTTTAGACTTTGGATCTGCTCCGTAGGCGGAAACCAAAACATAATCTTCCACATTATTTTCTTTGGCAGCTTTTGCAAATTCATACTGATACCCGAAATCTACTTTACGCTGTGCTTCTTTGCTTCCCGCAGTTTTTAAAGTAGTTCCGAGACAGGAAAAAACGACATCGCCTTTTACAGAATTTTTCCAATCTTCCGGTTTTTCAAAATCTATGACATGAGTTTTCAGTTTTTCATCCTGAATATCAACAGGTTTTCTTACAAAAACATGAATTTCCTCAAAATCCTGATCATGTAATAATTGGTGTATCAAATCTTTTCCGGTAGCACCTGTTGCGCCTATAACCAAAGCTTTCATAATAAGTAGTTTATTGTAATGATTTTTTCTTTCTTAAATTTACTACATTTGGCATTAATATCAATCATTATTATCACGATTCATGGATGCCAACGAAGTTTTAGAGTATTGTCTCGCAAAAAAAGGGGTTACGGAAAGCTTTCCTTTTGATAACGAAACACTTGTCATGAAAGTAGGGCCAAAAATGTTTTTATTGATGGCCTTGGAAAAACAGCCTCTTTCGATCAATGTGAAAACTGATCCGGAATGGAGTGCAGAATTGCGTGAACAACATCCTCAAATCACAGGCGCTTTTCATATGAATAAAACCCACTGGAATTCTGTAATGACAGACGGTTTGAAACGTGATTTGATTTTTAAACTGATTGACCAGTCATATGATTTGGTATTTCAATCGCTGACGAAAAAAGCGAAGGAGGAAATTGAAATTTCTTAAAATATTTATTGCGCATTATAATTAAATTATTTGTATCAATTTCTTAATTATAATCATTGTAATTAATTGATTCAAAAATACTTAACATAATAAATTTGTTTAAAATATGTGGTATTTACTATTGTAGATATCATACTTTATGTTTTTCTTTGGAGTGTTGAAACAAAATGCGCAAGAAAGTTTAAACACAAATTTTAATTAAAAATTTATTACATTATGAAAAATTTAAAGAAATTATCTAGAAATGAGCTTAAAACTGTAACAGCAGGCCAGGTTTGGATTGCAGAAACTAGGTGTGGCTTAACTGCTACAACTACTCAAGATTGGACTCCGCAACAAGCAGCTGAATGGCGTGATAGGGTGGAAGCAATTAACTGTCCTACACCGACTTATAGTGGTCCATCTAATAATCTTGCTGCTAATTAATCGAATTTATGCACTTATGGTAGAAACTGTTATACTATAAGTGCAATTTTTATTATGAAAATCTTTTTTATATATTACAATAAAAAATTACTTCAGCTATTTATTCTACTTAATAGTTTTCTGTCTTATGCTCAATATGATACTTTGCGTGGAGAGTTTACTTATGAGTTAAAAGGTAGATTTGATAAGCGGACTGATTATAGACATAAAGAACTTTTCGCATTACTGGTAGGGAATAAATGTGCATTTTTTGCAAGTAGTAATTCTCTTAAAAGAGATTCATTATTAGATAGATCTAGAATAACAACAAATAATCCTGATGGAAGCATAACTCTTGGCATTAAAAATGGAGTGCAAATTCCAGAAACAAACTTATATTTTACTATCATTCAATCCAACGAAAATATACAGTTTTTCGACTATGCCGGAATGTCATTACTTACCTATAAAGAGCCTGTAATCAAAAACTGGAAGCTTGTGGATGAAACGAAAGTGATTAACACCATTACTTGTAAAAAAGCCGAAGTTACCTTTAAAGGAAGAAACTGGATCGCATGGTACTCCCCAGAAATTCCTTTTCCGTATGGCCCGATGAAATTTAGTGGTTTACCGGGATTGATTATAAAAATAACGGATGATAAGGGTGACTTTGATTTTGAGCTGGTAAAATCTGTGCCTCAATCCAAACTCAAAGGCAAACTCGTTATGATTAAGAAAAGCAGATACACCGAAGCGATAGAAACAACACAGACAAAGCTGAAACAGGCGGTAAGGAACGCTGATGCCAATGCGGCGGCTGTACTCGCAAGCTATGGAACCACAATTATTAAAGGACAGGAAATGCTGAGACAGCGGGAAAAAGAAAAAGAAGAAAACAAAAAATATGAAAATCCTTTAGAATTGGAAAACTAGTTGGTCATTATAATTTTCTTCTAAAATAAAAAATTCTCCGTCAGTACCTTATCTTCATCAAGTCTCTCTATTAATTTTTCCAAACCTTCAAATTTAATTTCCTCGTGTAGAAAATCCCTGAACTTTACGGTTATCTTTTCATCATAAATATCTCCTTCAAAATCAAGAATATATACTTCGACCGTTAAGTTTTCTCCGTTAACAGTTGGGTTTGTACCAATGCTTAACATTCCCTTATATTGTTGGCCTTTAACAAAAACTTCAACAATATAAGCGCCTTTTTTAGGTAAAAGTTTAATCGAATCCGTTTCTATATTCGCGGTAGGATAGCCAATTGTTCTGCCTAATTTTCTACCATGAACGACCGCTCCGGAAACAGAGTAGGAATATCCCAACATTTCGTTGGCTTCCTTTATATTTCCTTTGAGAAGAGCATTGCGGATTTTTGTCGAACTGATATTATTTTCGTGAATATTTATCGCCTCCATTTGTTGAACCTCAAAATGCAGTTCTTTTGATAATTTTTCGAGAAGCTCAAAATTTCCACTTTTATTTTTTCCGAAAGAGTGGTCATATCCCACAATCAGATGCTTTACATGTAATTTATCAATTAAAATCTGCTTTACAAATTCATCTCCGGTAAGGTTTCTGAATTCTTCATCAAATTCCTGGAGAAATAAATTTTTTATACCGTATTTATCAAGTAAGCTGGTTTTTTCTTCCAGAGTGTTAAGAAGCTTCAGATCTTCATTGGGGTTAAAAACAAATCTCGGATGCGGCCAGAACGTAAGAATCGCTGTTTCCAGGTCATGCTCAGATCCCAGTTTTTTTAATTCATCAATAATGCTTTTATGACCAAGATGTACCCCGTCAAACATCCCTAAAGAAAATGCTAACGGTTTTTGAGAAAAATATTCATTAAAATTTTTGAAAACTTTCAAACGGAAAAATTTTGACTGCAAATATAAACATAATGTAGCAATCTGTCAATACGGCAATCTTTTCATAATTACAACCACTTTTATTGAAAATGGATGAGGCGGTATTGTTGTCATATTCTCAAAAAGTATGATAAAAATCTTTTTTTTAGCAATTGCGAGTTTGTTAAGATTCATTATATTTGCACCAAGAAAAAATTTAGCAATGGCAAACCAAATTAAAGGAAAAATTTCTCAAATTATTGGTCCTGTAATCGACGTAGTTTTTAATAATGTGGAAGCAATTCCCAGTATTTATGATGCATTGGAGATTATCAAAGGGAACGGTGAAAAAGTAGTCTTAGAAGTAGAGCAGCATATAGGTGAAGATACCGTAAGATGTATCGCAATGGATGCTACAGATGGTCTTCAAAGAGGGCAGGAAGTAATCGGGTACGGAAACCCTATTATGATGCCAATCGGAGATGCTGTAAACGGGAGACTATTCAACGTTGTTGGGGATGCTATCGACGGACTTCAAAATATTTCTAAGGAAGGTGGTCTTCCTATTCACAGACCAGCTCCGAAATTTGATCAGCTATCAACTTCTGCAGAAGTTTTATTTACGGGGATTAAAGTAATCGACTTGGTTGAGCCTTACGCAAAAGGAGGTAAAATCGGTTTGTTCGGTGGTGCCGGTGTTGGTAAAACAGTATTGATCCAGGAGTTGATTAACAATATTGCAAAAGGACACGGTGGTCTTTCTGTTTTTGCCGGTGTAGGGGAAAGAACGAGAGAAGGGAATGACCTTTTGAGAGAGATGCTTGAATCTGGTATTATCAAATATGGTGATGATTTTATGCATTCTATGGAAAATGGAGGATGGGATCTTTCTAAAGTAGATTTAGAAGTGATGAAAGATTCTAAAGCAGCTTTCGTTTTCGGACAAATGAATGAGCCACCTGGAGCAAGAGCGAGAGTAGCACTTTCTGGTCTTACCTTAGCTGAATATTACAGAGATGGTGGAGAAACAGGACAAGGTAGAGACGTACTGTTCTTTGTAGATAACATTTTCCGTTTTACGCAGGCTGGTTCCGAAGTATCTGCACTTCTTGGCCGTATGCCTTCTGCGGTAGGTTATCAACCGACATTGGCTTCTGAAATGGGAGCGATGCAGGAAAGAATTACTTCCACTAAAAATGGTTCAATTACCTCAGTACAGGCGGTTTACGTACCTGCGGATGATTTAACTGACCCGGCTCCTGCAACCACATTTGCCCACTTGGATGCAACAACCGTATTAGATAGAAAAATTGCTTCATTAGGTATTTATCCGGCTGTAGATCCATTGGCTTCTACATCTAGAATCCTGGCTCCGGAAATCATCGGTGAAGAACATTATAACTGTGCTCAGAGAGTAAAAGAAATTCTTCAGAGATACAAAGCGCTTCAGGATATCATCGCTATTCTTGGGATGGAAGAACTTTCAGAAGAAGATAAATCTGTGGTGTACCGTGCCAGAAAAGTACAGAGATTCTTGTCTCAGCCTTTCCACGTAGCAGAGCAGTTTACAGGTATTCCGGGATCTTTGGTAGATATTAAAGATACCATTAAAGGATTTAACATGATTATGGATGGTGAACTGGATCACTTACCTGAAGCAGCGTTCAACCTTAAAGGTACCATTGAAGAGGCAATCGAAGCCGGACAAAAAATGTTGGCAGATAACGCATAATAAATTAATTAGACACAAGATGTCAGATTCTAGACATGAGACTTTTATGTCTGAAATCTGAATTCTGAAATCTTTAAATCTAAATTAAAAATGAATATAAAAATTTTAACACCAGAACACGTAGTTTTTGAAGGAGAGGTAAATTCTATATTGTTGCCGGGTAAAAACGGTGAATTTCATATCATGAAAAATCACGCAGGAATCGTTTCTTCATTAGTAGGCGGAAAAGTGAAATTATTCACCAATTCTATCAACGATAGTTTTGCCAAAAATTTTACAAAAGAAAACGATAAAGACTCTGTTTTTTCTTATGCTATTAAAAGCGGTGTTATAGAATTTAATCACGATAAAGGGATTATCCTTTGCGAATAATTAAATGGAAAGCTAAATATATTTTTCAAAAAGTGTAACCTGGTTACACTTTTTTTATGTTTTGTAAAACCTGACTGTATGAAGAAAGGCATCATCATAGTATTAACGCTATTTTGCATTTTTTTTAATGCCCAAACTATAAAAGTAAAACGGGGGATTGTAACTTTAGACAATATTCATGTCGCAAAGATTGCTAATAAATCCAGTCAATATACTTTTATGGATTTAAAAGAAACTCCGATTTTTACAATAGAATTTGTGGATAAAAGCGTAGTAGATTCAGTAAGAGACAGTTATATAAAAATAAATAGAGTATATAACAGAGAAAAAACTTTAGACTTGGATTACATATCCCCATCGGTATTTTCCGGTGATGAAAAATCTGCAGTGTATACCTGTGTGAAGGCTCTAAAGATTATAGATGAAAGAGGGATCAATATCAAAAACCTGGATGAACTTTTTACAAATATGCCTAAACGTAAGCTCGACAATAAGACAAAAGAAGCTTATACGATCCGTTCAAAAATAGATAAACTGAATCTTGAAGTCAATCATGTAGGAGAAATTTTGAGCAACGGAATTCCTGTCGGTTATTTTACCAATCTGCCTCCGAGTTTTGGTTCCGATGAAAGAATTACAGATAAAACTTTTATTGATATAGAAATCTATGATGCTAAAAGTAAATATATCGGGAAATATATAACAACTACAAAACAGATCAAAACTGCCGGTGGAAAAACGTTCACATTATACAGGGAAATATCCGGTAAGGCATCAATTTTAAAATTTCCCACCTATAAAGCAATTGCAGAACGTATGGCTATTTTAGACCCAAACTTTATTAAAGTCAAAGAGAAAATAATTGTAGGCGACGTAGTGAAAGATGGGATTGAAAAAGATAAAAAGTAGCTCTCGAAAAAGTTATTGGAGACGGGCTTTAGCCCGTTTAATAAAAATCAGGTTCAATTGGCTTTAGCCAAATTTATATTCTATAAACTTAGAACCACCCCGTTTTCTTTTAATTGCTGCATCGGCTTTGAAAACCAGAACAGTTCAAAATCTTCAGAAATTTCCTCGAATTGTGATTTAAGTTGCTGAAGAGTAACCCGTTTTGGATTTTCAAATGTATTTTCCTGAATAACTTTTATAAGCCATTCTGCTTTTTCCTGTTCAAGATCGACGGTAACTACATTTGTTTTTAAATGAAACGTAATTCTTGTGTACGCCCATGAGTTTTGTTTTTTTGCTTTTATGTAATTCTCAGCGATTACGTTTTTATCTAAGAAAATAATTTTTGAGTTTCCTTTAAAAACAAAATTTTCACTTTCCAGAAGGCAATCATGAATATAATCGGGATGAATGGTTGTTTTTGGAATTTTAAACTCAAACCAGTCCTGTAACGGAATTTCAAAATTAATTCCGTGCATGTAATTAAAAAGCGATTTTTTTAATCCGAAACTAAATTGACCATGATCAATCCCGGTTCTGTCTGTAAAATCGATGTCATTATTGGCAAATAAAATTTCCTGTTTGAGTGGTGTTACTCCAAATTCTTCAGGATTCAAACCGACAGGTGAGTGCGCTGTCATCGCAAACTGATGCCAGAAAGCGCTTTGTAAAATCCCCATTTCGAATAACTGTCGCACCATTTCCAGAGAATCTACTGTTTCCTGAATGGTCTGAGTAGGATAGCCGTACATTAAATAAGCATGAATCATGACTCCGGCTTCAGTAAAATTTCTTGTCACTTGTGCCACCTGTTCTACAGAAATTCCTTTGTCAATTAATTGCAGCAGTCGGTCGCTTGCTACTTCCAAGCCTCCGGAAACAGCAATGCAGCCTGAAAGTTTCAGTAAAAAGCACAAATCGCGGGTAAAACTTTTTTCAAACCGAATATTTGTCCACCAGGTTACCACAAGATTTCTTCTTAAAATTTCCAGGGCAACTTCTCTCATCAAAGCGGGTGGTGCGGCTTCATCTACAAAGTGAAAGCCCGTTTCACCGGTTGTTGCAATAAGTTCTTCCATTCTGTCGACCAGAATCTTCGCTGAGATAGGCTCGTAAATTTTAATGTAATCTAACGAAATATCGCAAAAAGTACATTTTCCCCAGTAACAACCGTGGGCCATGGTCAGTTTATTCCATCTTCCGTCGCTCCATAAACTGTGCATGGGATTGGCTATTTCAATCACAGAAATATATTGATCTAGCTGTAAATCAGAATAATCCGGTGTTCCGATTTGCGTTTGTTTATAATCGTGTTGTGTTGAATTATTTTTGTAAGTAACTCTTCCGTTTTCAAGTAAGAAAGTTCTTTTAAATTGAGATTCCTGATAGGGTTGAGAACTAAATACATATTTATAAAGCAATTCAATCGGCAGTTCGCCATCGTCTAATGTAATAAAATCAAAGAATTCAAAAACTCGGGGATCTTTAATTTCCCTAAGCTCGGTATTGGGAAATCCGCCACCCATTGCAATTTTAATATGGGGATAATTTTTTTTGATATATTGCGCAGATCGGAATGCTGAATACAAATTTCCCGGAAACGGAATCGAAAAGCACACCAATTTCGGCTGAACAGATTCTAGCTTTTCCTTGAGAATTTTCAATGTAATATCATCAATATAGGTATAATGGTCATTCAGTTTTAGATATAATTCGTCAAAGGAATTGGCACTTTTGCCCAATCTTTCAGCATATCTGCTAAAACCAAAATCAGCATCGATATGTTCAACAATATAATCAGATAAATCTTCTAAGTATAAAGTAGCCAGATGTTTAGCCTTATCCTGCAATCCCATATTTCCGAAGGCAAATTCCATATCATCCAATTGGTTGAACCGGGAAGCTTCCGGTAAAAAATTCATGGAACAGATCTGTCGTGCCAATGTAGGTGTTTTACCCTGTAGGAAATGAATGACCTGATCTATGGTTTTAATATATTCATTTCTGAGTGCAAAAATTCTCTGGGAATTCTGAGATGCAGCTTCATGATCAATCTCCTTTTCAAATATATTTGTAATGCCTTCTTTGGAAAATAACTCTGCAATCACCTCAATTCCCAAATCGATCTGAAAGCATGAAATAGCTTTAGTATTGAGGAAACCTTTGATATACGCAGTCGCGGGATAAGGCGTATTGAGCTGCGTAAAAGGGGGTGTAATGAGAAGAAGATCTTTCAAAAGTTATTTTTTACAAAGTTATTGTAAATCTTAGATTTTTTCAGAAATTAATTTTGAAAAAAAACCGCTAGAGATTTCTAACGGTTTTATACTATTTAGGTGAAATCAAATTACATTTGTTTGTATTCGATATTCATTTGTTTTTCGATCTCTCTGTAATGTCCTGAAGTTAATTTGTCATGAATAGCTTCAAAGGCTGCAAGGGTCTCATTAATTTCGGCATCTGTATGTGAAGCGGTAGGAATCAGTCTTAATAAAATCATTCCTTTCGGAATCACCGGGTACACAACTACTGATGTAAAAACCCCGTAATTTTCTCTTAAATCTTTAGCTAAAAGAGTAGCCTCGATCGTAGTTCCTTCAATGAAAACAGGAGTTACACAAGTATTTGTATTTCCCAGGTTAAAGCCTTTTTCTTTGAGTCCATTTTGAAGCTTATATACATTTTCCCACAATTTATCTTTAATTTCAGGACGTGTTCTTAATAATTCCAATCTCTTTAAACCTCCGATTACCATTGGCATTGTTAAAGATTTGGCAAAAATCTGGGAACGAAGATTGTATTTTAAAAATCGGATGATCGTTTCATCTCCGGAAAGAAATGCTCCGAAACCAGCCATTGATTTGGCAAATGTTGAGAAATAAACATCGATCTGATCTTGACAACCCTGTTCTTCGCCTGCTCCGGCTCCGGTTTTACCCAAAGTTCCGAAACCATGTGCATCGTCTACCAAAAGCCTGAAATTAAATTTTGATTTTAATTCGCAGATTTCTTTCAGTTTGCCCTGCATTCCTCTCATTCCAAAAACCCCTTCGGTGATCACTAAAATTCCGCCTCCGTTTTCTTCTGCCACTTTAGTCGCTCTTGCCAGGTTTTTTTCTAAACTCGCAATATCATTATGTTTGAAAGTAAAACTTTTTCCCATGTGAAGCCGTACTCCGTCAACAATACAAGCATGAGAATCTGCATCGTATACAATCACGTCATGTCTTGTCACCAATGCATCGATACAAGAAACCATTCCTTGATATCCGAAGTTTAATAAGTAGGCAGCATCTTTTTGAGTAAATTCAGCCAATTCCTTTTCCAATTGCTGATGTTGTGCAGTTTCGCCGGACATTGCTCTTGCGCCCATCGGATAAAACATTCCAAATTCTGCAGCAGCTTTTGCATCTGCTTCCAAAACTTCCGGATGATTACAAAGCCCAAGATAATCATTGGCGCTCCAAAAAATAACTTCCTTACCTTGAAAAATCATTCTGGGACCAATAGGGCCTTCAAGCTTAGGAAATACAAAATAACCTTCGGCGTAATCTGCAAACTGACCTAAAGGACCAGGATTTTGCTTTATTCTTTCAAAAATATCTACCATTATTTATATTCAATATTTATATGAGTTATAAGGCACAAAGTTAATTAATTTTAGGTTAATAAAAAAGCCTTTCGTATTTCACAAAAGGCTTTATATATGATAGAAATCAGTTTTCTATTTTATGTATTCTGTCTTGAAAACTTCATCATAGTTGTGCACACAATTGTTGATAAAGCCTTGTTGAGCCATCCATTCGTCGCTGTAGACTTTAGTAATATATCTTGAGCCATGATCAGGATAAATAAGTACGACAAAATCATTTTCTGTCAATTCGTGAGATTGTGCATATTGTATTAATGCCTGTGTAACCGCACCTGTTGTGTAGCCACCCATAATAGCTTCTTTTAAAGCGATTTCACGGGTTCTGTAAGCAGACATCTCATCGTTTACTCTTATAAATTCATCTACTTTGTCAAAGAGAAGTGCAGAGGGAATTAGATTTTTCCCCATCCCCTCAATTTGATAAGGATGCACATCTTCTTTATGAATTTCTCCGGTTTCGTGATAGCTTTTTAGAATAGATCCGTCTGCGTCTACGCCAATGATTTTAATATTGGGATTTTTTTCTTTTAAAAATTTTGCAGATCCGGATAATGTTCCACCGGTTCCGGTGCAGGCAAAAAGATGGGTAATTTTACCTTCGGTCTGTTCCCAAATCTCAGGACCTGTTGTCTGATAATGAGCATCAATATTCAGTTCATTAAAATACTGATTGATATAAACAGAATTAGGAGTTTCGGCAGCAATTCTTTTTGCTACCTCATAGTATGATTTCGGATCATTCGCAGGTACATTCGCAGGACATATATATACAGTAGCACCGAGAGCTTTCAGGTAAGCAATTTTTTCTGCTTTCGTTTTATCACTTACCGCAAGAATACATTTATACCCTTTAATGATGCACACCATTGCCAGTGAAAAACCTGTATTTCCGGATGTAGTTTCCACCACTACCGAATCTTCTTTTAATAAACCTTTTTTCTCAGCGTTTTCAATAATATGAAGAGCGATTCTGTCTTTCGTGGAATGTCCAGGATTATATGATTCTAACTTGGCATAAACTTTAGCTGGAATCTCTTTAGTAACCGTATTTAGCCGTACTAAAGGGGTCTTTCCGATTAAGCCAAGAATATTATCGTAAACATTACTCATTATTTATTATTTTTCAATAAAAATCTGACCGCAAAAATACAAAAAAATAAATAATTTCTAAACTTTTACAGAATTATAAGCTTTCAAACTAAAATTATCTGTTTCTGATTTGCATTTATTGCTCCGAAACGCTGACAAAAAGTGCGCCAGTTTTTTTAAATTTTGTTAAAATCAATACAGAATGAAGTAAAAACCTTATTTTCGCATAATTGATTTTATACTATGAAAAACTGGACTTTTAGGCAATGGAACACCATTTTGGGATGGGTGATTTTCGTCATTGCTTTTTTCACTTATCTATCGACTGTAGAACCCAATTTTAGTTTTTGGGATTGCGGAGAATATATCTCTTCTGCCGTAAAATTAGAAGTTACCCACGCTCCAGGCGCTGCATTATTTCAGATTGTAGGAGCAGTGGCAGCAATATTTGCGATGGGAAATGGTGAAAATTATTCAATTGTTATTAATGCAATGTCTGCATTATTCAGCGCTTTGACAATTTTGTTTCTGTTTTGGACGATTACGCATTTCGTAAGAAGGCTGCTGAATAAAGATTTTGAAGAAGTGACAAAACACCAGGAAATTGCAATTTTATTTGCAGGGGTAATTGGAGCTTTATGTTTTACTTTCTCAGATTCGTTTTGGTTTTCAGCGGTAGAAGGAGAAGTGTATTCCATGGCATCTTTGTTTATTGCCCTTCTGGTCTGGCTGATTACAAAATGGGAAAATGAGTATCTTGAAAAGGATAATGAAAGATGGATTATTTTGATTTTCTTTATTTTAGGGCTTTCTGTAGGCGTTCACATGATGTGCATGTTGGCAATTCCTGCTGTTTGTCTGGTATATTACGCAAGAAGATATCAGTTTACCTGGAAAAGTTTTCTGTGGGCCAATGTGATTACATTAGGGATATTGATTATTGTTTTTAAAATTATTTTCCCGCTCATCATGTCATTGTTCGGGAAATTAGAAATATTCTTTGTGAATGGTTTGGGACTTCCTTTCCATTCCGGAACCATCGCTGGATTTGTGATTATGGTAACCTTGTGTTACATAATCATAAAATATGCAAGAAAGGTAAAGAGAAATATATATCAGACGGTCGCTTTATCGGTTGTATATATGATTATCGGTTTTTCTTGCTGGATGGTGATTCCGATCAGAGCCAATGCGAATCCTCCGATGAACCTTAATGATCCGGATACGGCAATTGGAATGCTTGATTATTATAACAGAGAGCAATACGGAGACTGGCCAACCATTTATGGACAGAATTACACGGCTTTCTTGGATAATGATGGGATCCAGAAAAATGAAGACGGGAGTTTTAAAACTGAAAAAACCGGGGAAATTTATGAAAAAGACGAAAAAACAGGAACCTACAGAAAAACAGGAGACCGTTTTAATTATGTTTTCAATAAATCTCATGTGAGTTTGATGCCGAGGATGTTTAATGAAGATAAAGATGTCATGGCCAACTACATTTCTATGTACGGAGCTCCAGATTTTACTTTTAATTATAGCAACGAAGATTTGGCGGACAATCCGGAAGCAAAATCTATTTTCAATGACCTGAGAACAAAATATGAAGATAAAACTATTACTGCGCAGGATTATCTTAAAGTAAAACCTTATAATCTTATTACGGTGCAGAAGCCTTCTTTTGCGCAGAATATGGATTATTTTATTACATTCCAAAACAAATATTACTTTATCAGATATCTGATGTGGAATTTTGTAGGAAGACAGAATGATCTGGAAGGAAGCAGCGAAGACACCAAAGGAAACTGGATTTCCGGAATTTCTTTCATCGATAATTCATTATTGGCCAATCAGGATACGATGCCTGCAAAATTCAGAAATGAAAGTACAGTCGCGTTTTTCTTTTTACCATTATTGCTGGGAATTATTGGATGTTATTTTCAGTTTATGAGAGATTTCGGAAGATTCTATGCGATTTTATCCTTATTTATATTGACCAGTGTAGGAATCGTTTTCTACACGGGGATGAAACCTTTTGAGCCGAGAGAAAGAGATTATGCAATGGTTGGATCTTTTTATGCTTTTGCCATCTGGATTGGTCTCGGAGCAGGGGCAATTCTCTGGTACTTACAGTCTAAGATAAAATCAAATGCAGCCAATTTAGCTTTCGGCGTTATTTTGTTAGGGGTTCCTTTTATGATGGGATTCCAGAATTATAACGTTCACGACAGAAGTGACCGATATACAGCGTATGATTATGCATATTCGGTTTTAAAATCTTTGCCGAAAGAAGATATTTTATTTGTTTATGGGGATAATGATACGTATCCGGTTTGGGCAATGCAGGAAACCGAAAGGTTCCGGGATGATGTGAAGGTGGTTAATTTTACCCTTCTTTCAACACCATGGAATATCGATCAGGTTAAAAGAAAAACATACAATGCAAATCCGATTCCGAGTCAGCTTACTCATGAAGACTATAGAGACGGAGTAAATGACCAGATTTATCTGATGAAAAAAGACGACTGGCAAAACATTTTTTCAAATTTAAAGGAATCCGGTGCTCCCGATACGGCGATGAGAGAATTTCAGAAATATCTCGTTCAGGATTCAATGACTTTGAAAGAAGCAGTTAATTTCCTTAAATCTAAATCTCCTGAAAAAGATGAAATTTTAAAAATGATTTTCGGAGATGAGCGGTTTGAGAAATATAATTTCCTTCCGGTTTCAAAATTTATTTTACCGGTAAATAAAAACAACGCTTTAAAAGCAGGAATTATCAACGCTTCAGACTTACCCAATACGGCAAACCAGATTATGATTGATTATAAGAGCAGTACACTATATAAAAATAATCTGATGATGTTTGATATTCTGGCAAATTTTGACTGGAAACGTCCGATCAACTTTTCTTCAGGAGGGGTATATGACAGTGAGAATGTTTTCTTTCTGGATGATTATCTTCAGTTTGACGGGTTCAGCTACAGATTAATTCCTGTTCATTCACCTAGAACCGATGATGGAGAAATGGGTAGAGTGGATGCCAATTCATTGTATAACGTGGTGAAAAACTTCAGATGGGGTAATTTTAAAAACCTGAATGCGCATTTTGATGAAACCGCAACATCCAATATCATTAGCTACAGAAGTTCTGCAAGCCGTGCTGCTGCAGCTTTAGCATTATCTGGTCAAAAAGGGAAGGCAATCGAATTGCTTGATCTGGCTGCAAAAGAAATTCCGGCAGAAAAATATAACGATCCACGTTCTTTAAGCTCAATGGTGTACGGATATATTGTTGCAGGACAGGAGCAAAAAGGTTTAAAACTGGCTGAAGTTCTTAAAAAAGGAATTTTCGAGGAGTATGATTATTATTTAACGTTAAACAGGCAGGATCAAAGATTTGTAGGAAGAGAAATGAAGTCGAAGCCGATGGAGTATTCTCTTGTTGTAACGGCTGTTACCGATGCTTACACCAAAATAGGTCAAAAAGATAAAGCGTATGCCTATCTCGTAAAATCGATAGAGCCGATTGATAAAAAATTTAATGTCTTTATTAAAGACCTTCAGCAGATGGGCAAAGAAAAAGCCGCTACAGAATCTGAAAATGTGCAGAGAATTACACCATTCTACCAATATTTATTTGATATTATGGAACCATTTGACTCTACATATTCGAAGGAAAAAGAAGATCAGATAACAACAGCCATTATCAAGGCAACACAATAATAGATATTTATAAAGCGGAACTTCGGTTCCGCTTTTTTATTGTTGATTGTAAAACATTTTAGAATTATATTTGTGCGGTTAAAAGAACACAATGACTCTACTTAAAAATAAAAACCTTCCCATTTACGCAGTTATTTTTGCAATCATTGCAAAGCTGTATTTTTTGCTGACCCATCACATTCAGGAAGACGCTTTTATTACGTGGAGAGTTGCTCAGAATTTATTGGATTATGGCGTTATCGGTTTTAACGGTAATACAAAGATCTCTGCTTCCACCACCCATTTGTATGTTTTTGTTTCTTATTTTTTCAACCTGATCTTCGGGAAAGACAATTTTATTGAGCCGCTTCTTATATTCAATACAATACTTTTTACCATTGGAAGCTTATTCTTATCCCATATCCTGTTTAAAAATAACTGGCATAAAGCAATTTTTATTTTTTTGTTCGGAATTTTACCCCCTTCTATCAAAATTTCCATACTCGGAATGGAATATGGGATTTTATTCTTTTTAGAGATGGCTTTATTATATTATGGCTTCCAAAAAGAGAAAAAATGGGCATTGATCATCTTACCGGTTCTTATTTTATTTACCAGGATTGATACGGTTATTTTCCTGGGAATTATTTTTTTAGTTGATATTTTTTGGAATAAAAAAATAAAATGGAGCTTCGTTTTAGGGGGTATTTTGGGTATTGCATTATCTGTAGCATTCAACTGGTTTTATTTTGGCGAATGGGTCAATAATACGATTGTTGCTAAAAAATTACGCTATGACAATCATTTCACGCTGCAGCAGGATTTTGATTATTTCAGGCTCAATTATGGTAATTTTTGGGGAATGGTAAAGCTTCCGGGAGATTTTAATCCTTTTATGATCTTAATAGCTTTGTTTGAACTGGCCTGTTTTATTTATCTGATCCGACAGCGTGAAAAAAGAAATTATTTTTTATGGATTATTTTCCTTTTTGCGTGGACGAAACAATTGGTTTTTCTATCGCAAAAAAGCCTTTTCGACTGGTATTACTGGGTTCCGCAAATTCTGCTATTTGTTCCTGTCATCATTTTTGTTCTGGAGCAGAAAGTAAAACGTAATCTTTGGCTGAGCCTTTTAATTATATTCTACATTCTCCCGATGTTGGCCTTTCAGACCGTACATTCCATTGCAACAGGAAATGGTGAGTGGAACTACAGAAGATCAATAGGATTATTTCTGGACGTGTATGAAAAAGATAAAAAACAATGGATTTTATTGGAACCTGCAGGATACATCCCATATTTTTCCGGTCTGAAAACGATTGATGAAGTAGGATTGGTCGATAAGCAAATTCAGACCGAAATCAGGAAAGACAAGCCTCACTACTGGATCAATACCGTTAAAAAAAGAAAGCCAAAATATCTGCTTTCGTACAATAATTTATTTGAAGATCAAGATTCAGCGTATTATAAAGATCATTATAAACTGCTTAAAGAATTCCGGATAAAAGACCATTTAAAAAGTGACAATAAAATTCTTGAGAAAATCTATAAGCTGAAACCTTCCGGAAGTGATTATAATCTCTACGAAAAAATTAGAAATTAGTATTTAGAAATTAATATACAATCTCTAAAATCTCTAATTTTAAATCCTAAATCCTAAATCCTAAATCCTAATTAAAATGAAATACTGTGCTTTTCTCCGTGGTGTCAATGTAAAAGGAACTAATATGAAAATGGCTGAAGTCTGCGAGGTTTTCAGTAATGCGGGTATGGAAAATGTAAGTTCTGTGTTAGCTTCAGGAAATATTATTTTTTCATCGAATCAAAATGCTGAAGCGTTAAAAATCATTCTGGAAAAAGCCATGTCGGAACATTTTAATTATGAAGCTTTTTTATTCATCAAATCTAAAGAAGAAGTTGAACGTTTTTGGAATTCAAATCCCTTTGATAAGAATGAAAACCTGCATATCTATGCTTTTGTCGGTCACAATGAAGTTGAAACGGTTTTGATGAAAGAATTTGAAAATGCGGCAAAAACCGAAGGCGAAGAAGCGAAAATTGTAAATGGAATTTTTTATTGGCAGGTCCCGAAAGGAAATACATTGGACTCTACATTTGGTAAAATCCTGGGAAGAAAGAATCTGAAAGATCAGTTCACCAGCAGAAATAGTAATACATTTGAGAAAATTTTAAAAAAGATAAATTCTTAGCAATTTCAAAATACAGTGAGTTACATGCATTAAATCCTAAGGGTTAAATAATTTCGCTTTTCCGAACTTTATAAGTATTTTTACTGAACTTATTAATTCAGATAAAATGATTCAGTATTTAGACAACATACACCACAAAGATTCAAAAAACTTTTTCCTCATTGCCGGTCCGTGCATTATTGAAGGGGAAGATATGGCATTAAGAATTGCAGAAAAAGTAATTGAGCTGACTGATCAATATAATATTCCTTACATTTTCAAAGGAAGCTTCAAAAAAGCCAACAGAAGCAGGGTAGATTCTTTTACAACCATCGGGGAAGAAAAATCGCTCGAAATTCTTAAAAAAGTAGGGGAGACGTTTAATATTCCCACCACGACAGATATTCATGAAAATGATCATGCAGCTTTAGCAGCTCAGTATGTAGATGTTTTGCAGATTCCTGCATTTTTGGTTCGCCAGACAGATCTTCTGATCGCCGCAGCCAAAACCGGAAAATGTGTATCTTTAAAAAAAGGACAGTTTCTGTCTCCGGAATCCATGAAATTTGCCGTACAAAAAGTAACAGATTCCGACAATCAAAAAGTCGCGATCATTGAAAGAGGAAATTCTTTCGGATATACAGATTTGGTTGTCGATTACCGCGGAATTCCTACCATGAGAGAATATGCACCGGTTATTCTGGATGTTACGCATTCCTTACAACAGCCTAATCAAAGTTCGGGAGTCACAGGAGGAAGACCGGATTTGATTGAAACAATAGCAAAAGCGGGAATTGCAGTCGGTGCAGACGGAATTTTCATTGAGACGCATCCAACTCCGGAAACCGCTTTATCTGACGGAGCAAACATGCTGCGCCTGGATTTATTGGAAGATTTGCTGCAAAAACTGACAAGAGTGAGAGAATCCATTTTGTAGTTGTTAAAAAATACTTAAATTTAGCATTCTAAAACATTTCGTTTGAAAAAATTAGTTTTACCATTGAGCCTTATGGTTCCCATGTTAGTATTTTCACAGACCAAAAAGAGAGATACAACAAGAACAACCGATATTGAGGAAGTCGTTTTCCAGAAAAAAGTAGTAGGAAGTACTACCGATCTTTCCACCGTTAAAATATCTGCCAAAGATGCTCAGAATGTGGCGAGTATTTCCGGGGGAATCGAAGGGATCATCAAAACGCTGCCTTCCGTAAACTCCAATACCGAGTTGTCTTCACAATACATGGTGCGTGGTGGAAACTATGATGAAAACCTTATTTACATTAATGATATTGAGATTTACAGGCCTTTTTTGATCAGAAATTCGCAGCAGGAAGGGTTAAGCATTATTAATCCGGATATGGTTTCTACAGTCAATTTTTCTGCAGGAGGGTTTGAACCGAGATACGGTGATAAAATGTCTTCGGCATTGAATATTTATTACCGCGAACCGGAAAAATTTGAAGTTTCCGGTGAGGCAAGTTTAATCGGAGGAAGATTAACGACAGGTTTGGCTTCAAAAAATAAAAAATTAACCGCTTTATTTTCAGGAAGGTATAGAAATACCAATTTGGTGCTGAATACTTTAAATGAAGACACCGATTTCAATCCGGTATACTATGATTTTCAGACATATTTGAATTATCATGTAAGCGAAAAATTCACCATGTCATTTATAGGATATTATTCTAAAAATGATTACGAAATGGTCCCGAAAGAGAGAAGTGTAGACTTCGGATCGGTACAGAGGCCCATCAATCTTACCGTATTTTATAATGGTAAAGAAGATGACAAGTACAAAAATATGATGGGTACTTTTTCAATGAATTATAAACCGTCTGATAAATGGAGATTTACATTAGACAGTTTTGCCTATCAAAACCGCGAAAGAGAATATTATTCTATTGCTTCAAGCTATATTTTACAGACATTTGACCCGATTACGGGCGACCCGATTACGTCTTATGATGTAGGCGGACAAATAGAGCACGCCAGAAATGACCTTTTAGTGAAAACCTACGGAACCCAGTTCAGAACCCGTTTTTCACCTAATGTGAATACGGCTATTGAAGTCGGGTTTAAATTTGAAAAAGAAAATCTGAGCGATCTTACTAATGAATGGAAGCTGGTAGATTCTTCCGGCTACAGCACTCCAAGACCTTTGGATGACCCAAGATTTCCGGATGCTTCAGATTTAGATTTATACTATAGTATTTCAGGGAAAAATCATATAGAACCGACAAGACTATCGGCTTATGCTCAATATTCACAGAAATTTTTCTGGGGATCTAGCAAAGTTTTCGTTAACGCCGGTGCACGAGTGTCACACTGGAGCTTCAACGACGAAACCATATTTTCGCCAAGAGCACAGTTTGCCATAAAACCGGATTGGAATACCGATATGCTGTTCAGACTTTCGGGAGGAGTGTATTATCAGGCTCCTTTTTATAAGGAAATTAAAGATTTAGATGGTAACTTTAATCCGAATATTAAATCTCAGCGTTCCATACAGGCAATTTTGGCGAATGATTTTGAATTTGAGTTTGACGACAGACCATTTAAATTAACGACAGAACTGTATTATAAGAAAATGGATAACCTGATTCCTTATTACATGGATAATGTGAGAATCCGCTATTCCGGGAAAAATAATGCTTCAGGATACGCTTACGGAATCGATACCAGATTATTCGGTGAGTTTGTTCCGGGAGTAGATTCGTGGCTTTCTGCAAGTTATGCGAGAGTATATGAAAATATTGATGGGAGAGGAGATATTCCGAGACCCACAGATCAGAGATTCAGATTTGCCATGTTTTATCAGGATTATATGCCGAAATTTCCATCGATGCGGGTTAACTTAACTTTGACCTATGCAATGGGATTACCGAATGGTGCGCCTGTTTTTACAGACCCTTATCAGTACCAGAAAACTTTGCCTTCGTATAAAAGAGTAGACATCGGGCTTTCAAAAGTCTTTATCGACCGAAAAGACAACAAAAAAACGTATGGTTTCTGGGGTAATTTTGATGAGCTGATTTTAGGGGTACAGGTTTTTAACGCTTTTAATATCAACAATACCGTTTCTAATCAGTGGATTACCGATGCCAATACCAATCTGATGTATCCTGTTCCGGTACGTTTGACGGGTAGGTTTTTTAACGTAAAACTTGAATTTAAAATTAAATAAATATAGACTCCTGATTTTTTTTCAGGAGTTTTTTATTTGATTATTTTTGAATACATTCGCAATTCATTCCCGAATTAAAATGAAAAAATATATCGCACTTTTATTTTCTGTAATTATGGTAGTTGTTTTGCAGTCTCAGTCAAAACAGAATACCCAACTGACAAAATTATATCAGAATTATATTCAGTTAAAATCTTCTCTAGCGTCTGATGATCGTAAAAAAACATCAATGGCGGCAGGAGAATTTCTAAAAACAGCTTCAACAGTACATGTCAAATCAATTGATGATAAAACACTGAATTCACTAAAATCTGATGCCAAAATTATTGAACAGGCAAAAAATATCGAGACTCAAAGAAAAGCATTTTTTACAATGTCTGATATTATGATCGGTTTAGCAAAGGAAAATAAAATGTCTGATCAGACAATATTCGTACAGTATTGTCCGATGGCCAAAGGAAGCTGGCTGAGCAACGAAAAACAAATCGTTAATCCTTATTATGGAAAATCAATGGTATCTTGTGGAAATGTAAAATCTGAGATTAAGTAAGCTTTTTAAAGGTAAAACTTAAATTAGAATATTTAATCAATAAAAAAACGGAGCCTGAAAAAATCAAACTCCGTTTTGTAAGTGTATCAATTTAATTATTTACCTAAATAAGATTTCAAAATCTTACTTCTGGTATTGTGTTTCAATCTTTTGATGGCTTTTTCTTTAATCTGACGCACTCTCTCTCTTGTAAGATCGAAAGTTTCACCGATTTCTTCCAAGGTCATCGGATGTTTTCCGTTTAGTCCGAAATATAATCTTACTAAATCTGCCTCTCTCGGTGTCAATGTATTCAGCGCTCTTTCAATTTCAATCTGAAGAGATTCCAGCATCAGGTCTTTATCCGGGCTTGGAGATTCTCCTGAACGCAAAACATCATATAAATTAGAATCTTCACCTTCTACCAACGGTGCATCCATCGACAGGTGTCTTCCGGAGTTTTTCATGGATTCTTTGATGTCTTCCTCGCTCATGTCAAGAACTTCAGCCAATTCTTCCGGAGAAGGGGGTCTTTCGTTTTCCTGCTCAAGGTGAGCGTATGCTTTATTGATTTTATTGATCGAACCAATTTTATTCAATGGCAATCTTACAATTCTCGACTGCTCTGCCAAAGCCTGTAAAATCGATTGACGGATCCACCAAACGGCGTAAGAGATAAATTTAAAACCTCTTGTTTCATCGTATCTTTTTGCAGCTTTCATCAATCCTAAATTTCCTTCATTAATTAAATCGGGAAGCGAAAGGCCTTGATTTTGGTACTGTTTAGAAACTGAAACTACGAAACGAAGGTTGGCTTTGATTAATTTTTCCAGTGCGGCTCTGTCTCCTGCGCGGATTCTCTGTGCCAAATCTACTTCTTCGTCTGCAGTGATCAATTCTACTTTACCGATTTCCTGCAAATACTTGTCTAATGAAGCAGTTTCCCTGTTGGTTACCTGCTTGGTTATTTTTAATTGTCTCATTTATTTTATTCTCAACAATAGAGTTACTGTATATTATACGTTTGAAATCGTAAAAAGGTTACACCGTTTTTAATTATTTTTTATTGAATTAAAATTACATTGGAAAATAAGTTGTACATTATCTGCGCTCAATGAGGATAAAAAAAAGTGAAGCCAAAGACCTCACTTTATATTTGATACAATTATAATTATTTAAAATAAATCATTCAACACTTTTGCCAGTCTTAGACCGCCGTATAGCAGCTGTCTTTCCATGGTGTCATTAAATTTATACTGGTATTCGTACGATAGTTTTGAACCTTCCGGAGTTTGCGCATAAATTTTATTGGCAATTAAATGAGAATCATACAGCCAGTTTTCTAACGTTCCGGACTGAATTTGTGCTACTTCTTCTTTAGATTTAATGTCAAGAAGTTTTGCATATTCTGTGTAACTGTATTTTTGTGAATCTACTAATTTACCATCCCAAACTGAATGTAAATTTGTTTTATCTCCAAAATAAGTCACATTAATCTTATTTCCTCCTAAATCTTCAGATCTTCCTGTATGCAATGGCTGGGTAAGATCTCCCACCATATGAATCAGGAATATTAAAGCGATTTTACGGTCTTTTTCAGCGGTTTTTTCATCTTTGATCTGTGCAGATAATGTTTTGATCTGACTGTAAAGATTAGGTCCTGCCTGTGCTTTCAGGTTTTGTTCAAATGCTTTGAAGTCGGTTTGAGGATCAATATTTACGTAATGCCATGCAGAAGCCTGCTTCCAGGTTCCGGTGGTATCAGATTTAATAAAATCCGGCCAGTTTGCCCAATACGCAAGACGTTCCTGTCCCATCATTTTTCTGATTTCTCTTTTTGCTTTCCCACTCAGATGATTTTCAGCAATTTCTGCAATAATTCTGTGTCCCGTCAATCCCCAAGCGTAAGAATATAAAGAGCTTGTAATACACAGTACAAGTGAGATTTTAGAATAAATACTTTTCATTTTTTAATTATAAAGTTCAGTGTGCAAAGATAAGTTACCCATTTCGAACTCAGATTAAAATAACAGGTTTTCTTGGTGGAATCATTGTTAAATAAAATTAACCTTTTATCAATTTGCATCAATAAAATATTATTGATGCTATTTTTGAGTTTTAATTTTTTTAATTATGAAATAATTAGTAATTTGGAGTGTTTAAAGACAGAAACGGTAGCGATACTTTTTCAAAATATAGAGATTTAATCTTTACAAAACCACACCACAACAGAGTATGTATGACAATAGCATTATAAACATGCATTATAACAAACTGCAGACAGATTTTAAAGCTGAAGCAGTGGCCGTTAATCTTTTAAAATATCACCGAGCGGTAAGCAATATATTTATTGAGCGAATCGGGATTAATGACAGAGCGTATCTTAAAGACATAAAAAGTATTACCAGTCATTATCTGGGTTTTGATGAGGAAGTTTTTACCATACAGACTTACCGTGAAGGTATTTATGATTATTTACCCGAAGGCCTTTTTCATCCGCCGTCTCTCAATACTTCAAGAAAAAACATTGAGAATGTTGTTCGGGAAATCCGGAAGCAGAAAAGGGTAGAAGATGATGCCAGAAAGTTTTTCACTCCTTTTGAGCTTGAAATATTTTTTACTGAAATCAGTGCGTTACTTAAAGAATTTGATTTTGATCTGGCCAGTGATACTGATTCTTTACTGGAGATTTTCGGTGAATTATGGCCCATAATTAAAATGCTCGATCAGAAAAATGCATATATTTTTATCTACATTTTACCGTTTTTTCATCATATCCGAGGAGACAAAAAGTGGTTTGAGCAGTGCATGACAGCTTTTCTGGAAGTTCCTGTAAACATTACTTTTACGCCAAATATCATCGACAGGATTGAAGAAAATAATGATTCTATGCTTTTAGGAAATTCCAGATTGGGCGTTACGTATATTCCGAGCGGAAAACATATGGATGGTGAAAGAAACTGGATCGTGAATATAGGGCCCATTCCTTATGATGACGTGAAAAAATATATACCGGGAAATCCTTTCAGAAAAGTTCTTCAGGCGCTGTATGATTATTGTTTGCCGGTTACCGTAGAGGTGATCGAAAATTTTATTACCGAGAAAATGGAATATTCTTTTACGATCGAAGACAATGGAAAAAACAGCAACAGGCTAGGTTTTTCAACATTTCTCTAGAATATTTTATTATATTTACAATCATCAACACAATCAATATTAATAAAAGAAATACATGGAAGTTTCTTCAATAAAAGGTATATTTTTCAGATATATTTTTGTGCCTTTACTCGCCGTAATCATGATGGCAATTCTGGGTGTAATCAGACGCAATAAGCCTGCTATAAAAATCAGAGTAATTATTGTCTATGTGCTTTTATGCAGTCTGTGCCTTGCAATTCCTGGGTTTTTCGGTTTTTCCGGTAATTTATTTAATCCTTACTGGTATTTGATTTCGATGATCATCTATTTGCTTTTTGGGATCATTCATGTCAATTTACTGCATACTTATTTCAGAAAGCACATACAGTCATTATCGCTAAGCATTTTGTTCGAATCTGTATTATCAGTGACGTGCGCATTGGTAGGAGCGTATCTTTTTGTATTAATATTTGGATGGATCAGCAGCGGAATGGGATATCCTGTGATGTCTGCAACCAGTATTCTTATATTTTTTGTACCGCTGGTTTTTCATTATTGCTATGTGCAGTTTATCAGTATTCCTGTTGATATTTATAAGACATGGAGATATTCTCCGGATCAGAAACCGCCGGATTTTGAAGGCGCAGATTTTGATAGGTTAATGGTACTGAATGTTGAACTCAGCAAAAATCTGGAAGATGCCAACAGATTCAGGATTAAAGCGAAAACACTTCCTACAGGAGTTACCTTCGGTGATTGGTTTTATCGTGTTGTGGATGATTACAATCACAAAAACCCGAAATCTGTCATTCATCTGACGGATATGGATAGTGAAGCTTATTACTGGATATTTTATACGAAAAAATCGTTTTTCAGCTTTAGAAAATATATCGATTTCAATGAAGATATCAGTACCAATAATATTTCAGAAAACGAAGTGGTCATCTGTAAAAGGGTGATTCAGCATGAGGAAGAAGGAAGAAGAAAATTACAGTCACAAATCTAAAAAGTACTACAATGATACAGCCGATCAAACATTTTGCGATCAACTGGGTAGATGGAATGAAAGTTTCACAAAAACACCTTAATGATCAGGACAATTTTTTAATCGATACCATAAGAGATGCAAATTCTCTCGCGATAACCACTTACAATTACGGATTGCTGCCGTTGTCGAACGAATTTACAGACAAAACCATTTTTGATGTTCACAATACTGCGACCAATGATGTACAGCTGATTATTAAAAATTGCAGCGCAGTAACTTTAGCGGGATACAGAATTGAGCTGAAAGACCGGAGAGTGAGTGTAAAATCGTTGGCTAAATCTCTGAATATCGATGAAAATCAGATTGATGGAGAATATTATATTTTAATTTCTGTTAATCCATTTGATAAAGTGGCTTTCGGAGATATCGATCCGGAAGAGATCCCACCGCGGCATCCCAATGCTCAGGCAAATTATCATATCGAATTGTTACCGGTTACCTCTTTAAACAGCAGCTATTCCGGAGGGAATTATTTAGTAGTAGGAAAAGTAGATTTCAAAGGAAATATTGCTCAGGTCAATTCTACTTTTATTCCGCCTTGTGCATCAGTTCAAAGCCATCCTGCATTACTGGATTATTATAACGGATATGCAAAATCTATAGGAAATTTGCAGCAGTATGCTTTTAAGATTATTCAGAAAGCGGCCCATAAAAATCAAAATACGGCGTTGGCACAAAATGTAAAATCATTGTGTACCGTGATGGTAGATACGTTCGGAGATTTGTATTTTCAGTTCAGAAATATTATTCCGTATCAACCGCCTGTTTTTCTGATAGAATCTTTTGCCAAACTGGCATTGAAATTATACAACGCCACACAGGTTTTGGTACCTGCAGAACTGGAGGAGATGTTGAATTACAGTTTAGAATGGAGCGAAATAGCACCTCATACCTTATTAAACCAACTTTCTACCGTTGCAGAAACCAATTATGACCATCATAATTCCGGAGAGCCGTTGCTGTATATTCAGCAGATGCTCAGAAGTCTGGAAACTATTTTTTCTAAATTAAGCGAGCTGGATTATATCGGACAGAGAAGAGAAAACATTATCGTAAACGAACAGGAAGTTTCTTCCAATACCAACCCAAAAAGAGGGTGGAGTGTATTAGATTAAATGTATTGAAAAGCAGGAATTATTTCCTGCTTTTATTTTTTTACTAAAATTTTCTCGGTTGCTTTTTTACTCAGGACGTCCTTTTTTCCTGCAATTTCAATGGTAACCGATCTGTCGAAATCTTCAATTTTAATGATTTTGATTTTGGTATTCAGAAGCAGGTTTCTTTCTGTAAGGTAATTTAAAAAAGCATCATCAGAAAGCGTGACCGATGCAAAAATAACGGTTTCACCAACTTTACAGGTGCTTAATTTCTGCAAATCCTGGGAAATAATATTGCCGTCTTTATCGGGAATAGGTTCACCATGAGGATCAAATTTTGGATAGTCTAAAATTTCATCCATTTTATCAAAAAACACTTGTGAATGCACATGTTCCAGCTGTTCTGCAATTTCATGCACATTTTCCCAGCCGAAATTCATTTTTTTTACCAAAAACATTTCGGTAAGCCTGTGTTTACGGACAACCAAAGCGGCTTCACGTTTTCCCTGATCCGTGATTTTTAATGGTTTGTATGTTTCGTAAATGACCCAGCTTTTATCGGCAAACTTTTTCATCATATTGTTTACACTCGGCATTTTTACGTTCAGAAATTTGCTAAGCTCATTGATGGTCACTTTTCCTTCATGGTCAACTAAATGAAACAAAGCTTTCAGATAATTCTCTTCTGTTAATGTTGTTTTCAAAATGTTAGATGATTTTCATTACAAATCTAACAAAATAAATTGAAAAGCGAAGTCTTGTTATTTTAACTTTTTTTAATTTAGCGTCATGAAATTTTCTTTTAAAAATGACTATTCTGAAGGATGCCATCCCAATATTTTAGAAGCATTGGTACGGTACAATCTCATTCAGCAACCGGGATACAGTGAAGATGAATATTCTTTAAAAGCCAAAAAGCTAATTAAAGAAAAAATAAAAAATGATACTTCTGAAATTTATTTTATTTCCGGTGGAACGCAGGCGAATCTGATCGTTATTTCATCCATTTTGAAACCATATCAGTGTGTAATTTCTGCATCGACAGGGCATATTCTGAACAATGAAACCGGAGCCATTGAAGCAACCGGACATAAAATTCTGAGCATAGAAACGGAGAACGGAAAACTTACACCTGAAGATATAGTGCCGGTTTTGGAAAATCACACAAATATCCCTCATCAGGTAATGCCGAAGTTGGTCTATATTTCAAATTCGACCGAATTGGGAACCATTTATCATAAAAATGAGCTGGAAAAACTTTCCCGGTTTTGCAAAGAAAATAAACTATACCTGTTTATGGACGGGGCGAGATTGGGTCATGCATTAACATCGGAAATCAATGATGTATCTCTGGAAGACATCGCAAAACTGACAGATATTTTTTATCTCGGCGGCACCAAAAACGGAGCGTTACTGGGTGAAGCGGTTATTATTAATAACACGAATCTACAGGAAGATTTTGCCTTCAATATCAAACAAAAAGGAGCACTTCTGGCAAAAGGCAGGGTATTAGGAATTCAGTTTTTAGAATTGATGCAGAATGATCTGTATTTCAAACTTTCAGAAAATGCCAATCTGCAGGCGATGAAAATAAAAAAAGCTTTGCAGAAAAAGAATGTTGAATTTTTGTCAGAGACTTTTACCAATCAGATTTTTCCTATTCTGGACCACCAACTTATTGATCTTTTAGCTGAAAAATTTGAATTTTATATCTGGAAAAAGATCGATCATCATTCATCAGCTGTTCGGCTTATTACGTCATGGAATACCGATGATCAGGCGACAGACAGTTTTATAGAAATTATTGATAATCAATTATAAATACAAAAAATGCAATCTGAAAAATGATTGCATTTTTTGTTTTAATTAAAATAATTCTTTTATTGCAAAGCTTTTGAAACCAAAGCACAATCGGCTTTACTGAGTTTTTGATCTTCTTTATAAGAAATTTTCTTCTCATCTGCATATCTCATCTGTCCGTTATCATCTTTTTGGTCTCCGATGCCTTCCAGAAGAATTCCATCTTTCTGAAGGAAGTACAGGTCTCTTTTGCTTTTCGATCCTTCAGAAGAAAATTCGTAGGTCAATTTTAAGGTGTCACCGGATTTTAATCCCGCTAAATCGCCGTACGAACTGTCTTTTTCACTGTTCTTATATTTCATTTTTCCGGTAACCGTGCCTAAATTATCATCGATACTTACAAAAACGCTGTCTTTTCCGGTTACACCAAGATAGCAATAGGATTTTGAACCTAATGTGTCGACATTGGTTTCTGTATCTGTTATTGTAGAATCCGTATTTGTAACGGGTGCTGCAGTTTCAGTTTTTTTAGTACAGTTCATTAAAATTAATGATAACGAACTAATTACAATATATTTTCTCATAATACCTGAAGTTTTCTATTGCTAATTTACTCATCATATTTTAAAACAAAGTAAATCTTTTAATAAATATTATATTATGAATGCATCTTAAACAGAATAAAACGGATTCCTAATCGCTGAGAATCGTACATATCTATTATGATAAGATCTATCAGTAATGTTAGAAAGTAAGAAGCAACTATCACTCTTTACACACTATTATAAAAGTCCTATAATTTATATTATGTTAAATAGGATATGTTTTATGTTTTGGGATTATTCCTGATATGTTTAATTATAAGCACGTTAGACAATGATTTTTATAATCGTAAATCAAATATAATAATCTGACCATAATTATAATATGGCGTGATTTTAGTTAATTATTCTATCTGTGACATCTCAAAATTACTTACATAGTTTATGAAAAAATTCAATACCATTATTTTGAAAATTTTAAAATGGACAGGAATTACCATCGTTTCAGTTCTTTTCCTCATGTTTATTATTCCGATCCTTTTTCCGGGAACAATTTCTGAACAGGTTAAGATTTTTGCCAATAAACGTCTTGCTGGGAAACTCGATTATAAAAAAACGCATCTTACATTTTTCAGGCATTTTCCTTCACTTACCGTTTCTGTAGATGATGTATTGCTAAAAGGTTCAAAACCTTTTCAAAATGATACTTTACTGGCAGCCAAAGAAGTTGCAGCAGGAATTAATCTTAAAAACCTGATTTTTGACGGGGATATAAAAATCGATGAAATTTATGTGACCAACGCATACGCCAACGTTTTCGTAAACAGCAAAGGTCAGGCAAATTATAACGTGTATGTTGCTAAACCTTCTGAAAAACCAAAAGATACCACCGCATCAGGAACTTCTATAAAGCTGGATCTGATTAAATTTAAAGATTGTCACATCAAATATAATGATCATGCTGCAAGAGTTTCTGTAGACGCAAAAGGATTAAATTATACAGGAAAAGGCGGTCTCAGTGAAGATATTTTTGATCTTAAAACCGACCTGGACATTGATAAATTAGATTTCAGCCTGAACAGGGTGTATTATGCGCAGCAAAAAACACTGCATGCCGATCTTATTACGAGAATTAATACCAATGCATTGACTTTTGTTCTCCGAAAAAATGAGTTGAGAATCAATAAATTACCTTTAAAATTCACAGGAGATTTAAGCATTTTAAAAGATGGATACAATCTTAATATTGAAGCTGCATCAGAAAAAACGACTATTCGGGATATGATTTCCGTGCTGCCTCCTCAATATCTGAAATGGGCAGATGATACCAAAATTGAAGGAAAAAGCGATTTATTCTTCAGTCTGAAAGGCAGATTCAGCGAGTCTGAAAATCGTAAACCCAGATTAAAGGCGAGATTGTTTGTACAGGACGGTTTTGTTTCCAGCGGAAAAGCACCGGTTCCTATGAATCATCTGAATATGGATCTTAATGTAGATCTTCCGTCTTTAGATACTGAACAGCTTATGATCGATTTGAAAAAATTAAGCTTCGATCTGGGCCCGAATAACAGTTTCCGGGCTGTTGTCAAAACAAAAGGTTTGGATGAAATGCAGATTAATGCAGATATTAAAGGTGCTGTCAATCTTCAGACATTACAGCAGGCTCTTGGATTAAAAGATATTGAGGTACGCGGATTGATGGATACCAATATAAGATCAAATGGTATTTTCAGTTTGGATAAAAAACTGTTTCCAAAGACCAAAGGATATCTCAATCTTAAAAATGGTTGGCTAAAAACAAAATATTACCCCAACCCTATCAAAAATATAAGTATCGTTGCCAATATCAATAATACAGACGGAACTTTTAAGAGTCTTGGTGTAAAATTAGATCCTTTTAAATTTGATTTTGAAGAAAATCCTGTTTTTGTGAATGCAGATTTGCAGAATTTTGAAGATCTTTTATATAAAGTAAAAGCAAAAGGGGTATTGAACGTAGGAAGGATTTACAAAGTTTTTGCCAAAAAAGGATTAGATATCAGCGGACTCATTATGGCAGATCTTTCCCTGAACGGACGCCAAAGTTATGCAACAACCGGCCAATACAGTAAACTTGATAATAAAGGAACACTTATTTTAAAAAACATCAAAGCGACTACAGAATATTTACCGAAGTCATTCTATATTAACGAAGGCCAATTTCAGTTTGAAAACGAAAAAATGTGGTTCAGAAAGTTTTTTGCCACGTATGGAAAATCAGATTTTGCTTTAAACGGATATCTTCTCAATACCATCAATTATTTTATCGAAAGAAAAGGAACTCTCCATGGTAAATTTGTGCTGAATTCCAGATATATTCTGGTGGATGAATTTATGGCTTTAAAAAATGGTGATAATACAGATCAGTCACTGGACGTGGAATATGCTAAAGTAGAAAACCCGAAAAGCAGCGGTGTGGTGATTATCCCCAAAAACTTAGATGTTTCTTTGCAGGCCAATGCACAAAAGGTTTCATTTAAAGGTTTAAATTTAAATCACCTGAAAGGTTTGGCATCGGTTAATAAAGGTCAGGTTTATCTTAAAAATACATCTTTTGACATTATCGGAAGCCGAATGAATATTGATGCGCGATATCAGGATGAGTCTCCGCTTACCGCCAATTATGATGTTGCTTTAAAGGTTCAGGACTTTGATGTTCAGCGTGCATACAAAGAAATTGACATGGTGCGCGAAATGGCAACGGCTGCAAAAGATGTTAAAGGTATTGTATCCGTAGACTACAAATTAAAAGGTGATTTTGATAAAAATATGGCACCCATTTATCCTTCTCTGGAAGGTGGCGGAATTGTCAATCTTCGGGATGTAGAAGTGAAAAACTTAAAAATGCTTTCGGCTGTTGGTGACAATATCGGAGCCAATGCGTTTGATAATCCTGATATGAAAGGCGTGAATATAGAAACACATATCAAAAATAATTTGATCCATGTTGATAAATTTACTTTTAAAGTTTCCGTTTTAAGGCCTTCAATCAGTGGAACGACAAGCTTTAACGGACTTCTCGACTTATTAGTCAGAGTGGGGCTTCCTCCCGGTGGATGGATTGGCTTCCCGATTGTTGTAACCGGAACACATGAAAAACCCAAAATTAAAATCTTCAGCAAAACCGGACAGGGAATTATTGATGCTCTGTATAACAAAAAAACAAATAAAGTCATCCGTCAGGAACGGAGAGCCGCTAAAAAAACCAGAAGACAGCAGCGAAAAGATCAGAAAGCTCAGACAGAAAAAGCGAAAAATGCTGAAAAGCAGATTGATAAAAATCTTAAGGAAAAATAAAAAAAAGACTGTCAATACCGACAGTATTTTTCAGTCTACCCTTTTTGAACTCATTTTAGTCATTTAAAAAAGATTTTCTGAATTCTAAAGGCGAAACCTCTGTTTTTGCTTTGAATAGTTTACTGAAAGACTGCGAATGCTCAAAGCCAAGTTCATAGGCAATTTCACTTACCGATAAACTCGTGGTAGAAAGCTTTTCTTTGGCCTTTTCGATCAGCTTTCCATGAATATGCTGCTGTGTGGTTTGTCCGGTAAGCGATTTGAGTAAGCTTCCTAAATAATTGGTTGAAATATTCATGGCTTTGGCAATATCATTTGCGGTAGGCAAACCTTTATTCAGGATGGTTTCGCTGTCAAAATATTCATCAAGATAATTTTCCAGCTGAGTCAGAATCTGGTGATTGCTCTTTTTTCTGGTAATAAACTGCCTCTGATAAAACCGTTCACAATAATTCAGCAACACTTCAATCTGGGAAATGATAATATTCTGGGTAAACTGATCGATCCCGGAGCGATATTCCTGTTCGATATTTTTAAAGAGCCCGATTAGAATTTCCTCTTCTTTCTCAGAAAGAAATAGCGCTTCATTCACATCATAGCCGAAAAATTTGTAATTCTGAATGGTTTTTGCCAAAGGAGTATTCCAGATAAAATCCGGATGAAAAGCCAGGATAAAACCAGATGGTTTTACTTCCGGTTTGATGATATTCAGCCGTACCAATTGTCTTGGTGCAATAAAAGAAACCAAACCTTCGTCAAAATCATATTCACTCTGCCCATAATAGAATTTGCCGTGAATATATCTTTTTAATCCGATAAAATACAGATTCTGAATCCAGCTGATTTCCGGCTCTTCGATTTGATATTCTACCCGGCTGTAGTCTACCACACTGATCAGTGGATGCTGTGGTTTTGGCAATCCGGCAAGTGTATGAAACTCTGATAAGGTATCTATTGTATATAATTTTCTGTTTTTCATAAGTTTAGAAACAGGCAACAGCATTTTGCTGTTGCCTGTACAAATTTAATAATCTGTAGATATACTGATGTTTTTAAAGTCAGAAATTTCACTTTGAAGGGCATTGAGTTTATTTCCGGCAATTTCAAATGCATCAGAGCCTAAAACCAAATGTACCGGCGGATTTTCCATTTCGGCAATTTCAATCATTGCCAAAGCTGCCTTTTCCGGATCTCCTGGTTGGTTTCCGTTAATATCATTTTCGTGAGCGGTTTGAAGCTGTCGTGCAAGAGTATAAGAATCAATTTCATTTTTCGGAACACGCAGCGAGCCGCCTGTCAGGAAATTGGTCCGGAAATATCCGGGATAAACCACTGTTGCATGAATCCCAAATTCTTTACTTTCAGCAGCCAAAGCTTCTGTAAAACCTACCACTGCAAATTTTGTCGCGCAGTAAATTCCCCATCCTGCAAAATCGCCGGTAAGGCCACCGATAGAAGCAATATTGATGATCAAACCGCTCTTTTGAGATCGTAAATGCGGCATTGTTTTTCTGATTACATTCAGAGAACCGAAAACATTGACGTCAAAATTCTGACGGCTTTCCAGATCAGTGAGTTCTTCAAGCGTTCCCAATTGGCCATATCCTGCATTATTCACTACAACATCTATTCTGCCAAATTTTTCAATGGTCTGGGAGATCGATTTTGCTACGCTTTCTTCCTCAGTAAGATGAGTTTCAAGGGGAAGAAATGTATTGGTTTCTCCACTGATCGTGTTTAAAAGATCTGAGATATTTCTTGAAGTAGCTGCTACAGAATGTCCTTCTGCCAGTAATCTTTTTACTAATGTTAAGCCTAAACCTTTTGAAGCTCCTGTCACGAACCATACTTTTTTTGTGTCCATTTTAATTGTTTTTAATTAATACTATTTAACAATGCAAAGTTGAACAATCCGATAAGCATATTTGTAATCTTATCATTGATGTTTGTAGCCAAAACAATGGTATTTATTATTAAAATGTTTATTTTTGATTCTGATGATTAAAAATTATAAAAGATGAACGGTATGATTCAAAAAATTTCTCTTATGCTGTTGTTGCTCGCAAATCTCAGCTTTGCCCAGAATCTTAACAAAGATAATGCGGAACATATTCAGAAAATAATTAAGCTTTTCCGGGAGAAAAACAGTAATGAGATTTCAAAAATAATCCGCTATCCTTTACGCAGAGAATATCCTGTTCCTCCTGTCAAAAACCGTCAGGATTTTGTTCGCAGATTTGATACTTTATTTGATAAAACGTTTGTTGATATCATTTCCAAATCAAATGTAAATGACTGGTCAGAAGTTGGCTGGAGAGGTATTATGCTGAATCAGGGAGACATGTGGATTGATGGTGACGGAAATATTATTGCCGTAAATTATCAAAGCCAGTTTGAAAAAAACCAGCGTGAAAAGTACATTTTTGACGATAAAGTAAAGCTTCATTCTTCTTTAAAAACTTTTGAAGAGCCTGTGTATAGATTCAAAACAAAAAATTATCTCATCAGAATCGACAGGCTGCGCAATGGCAAATACCGGTATGCTTGCTGGAAAAACAGTCAAAGTGAATCTTCAAAACCGGATCTTATCCTCAGTAACGGCGATATACAGTTTGAAGGGAGCGGTGGAAATCATGCCGTCAATTTTAAAAATGAAAACTACAGGTATAGCATTTACCGAAATATCATCGGTGAAAAAAATACGCCGGAAATAGAACTGGAAATTAAAAAAGATAATAATATAATCTTAACCGAACACGGAATCTTATTGGAAAATAACTAAATCAATTCGGCAGAAACTTCTGCAGATTTCAAATCATATTCTGTTTCCCACTGTTCCAGCAAATGAAGAATCGGTAAAAGGGCCAAACCTTTTTCGGTAAGGCAATACTCTACTTTCGGAGGCAATTCTTTGAATTCCTGTCTGTTAACGAGTCCGTCTTCTTCCATTTCCCGCAATTGATCTGTGAGAACCTTTCTGGAAATCACCTCTATTCTTGCAGCGATCTCCCCAAAACGCAGTGTACGGTTTTTAATAACCATTACAATAATGGGCTTCCATTTGCTTCCCAGTGCAGACATCGCTTTTCCCAACGAGCAGTTGCACTCCATCATTTTTCTTTGTCTCATAATTGTTACTTTTAAGTTACCATTATACGTTACAGCAAAGTTACCAGTTTTTTTCAATAAAAGACACAAAAATGAACTATTATTAGTTACTTTGTGTAACAATTAGTTTTTTAAAAATTAAAAATTATTCAGGATATGAATGTAGAAACATTATTTACCCCATTCAGCTATAAAAATTTCCAGCTCAAAAACAGAATTGTAATGGCTCCCATGACAAGAGCGCAGTCTGATAACGGAGTTCCAACGCAGAAAATTGTAGAATATTACGGAAGAAGAGCAGATTCTGAAGTAGGTCTCATTTTATCTGAAGGCACTGTTATCAACAGGCCTGCCTCAAAAAACATGCAGAATATTCCAGATTTTTATGGGACCGAAGCATTAAAAGGCTGGAAAAATGTTATTGATAATGTGCATCATCATGGCGGGAAAATGGGTCCGCAAATATGGCATGTTGGTGATACCAGAAGTTCAGATGATTATCCTCTGACTCCCATGGAAAAAGCATCCGAAATGACTGTAGAAGATATTCAGGACACCATTGCCCAGTTTGCCGCATCTGCAAAATCAGCGAAAGATCTTGGATTTGACTGTGTGGAAATTCACGGCGCACACGGATATCTTGTTGATCAGTTTTTCTGGCCGGTTACCAATACCAGAACTGATGAATACGGTGGTAAAACCATCAAAGAAAGAAACAGGTTTGCGGTAGAGGTGATCAAAGCAATCAGAGCCGCGGTAGGAGAAGATTTTACCATTATCATTCGCCTTTCTCAATGGAAACAGCAGGATTATACAACCAGAATTGCTGCCACACCTCAGGAAATGGAAGAATGGCTTTTACCTTTGAAAGAAGCCGGAATTGATATTTTTCATTGTTCGCAACGCCGTTTCTGGGAACCAGAATTTGAAGGTTCGGATCTTAATTTTGCGGGATGGGCAAAGAAAATTACAGGGCAGCCCACTATAACCGTAGGTTCAGTAGGTCTCAGTGATGATTTTATGGGTGCCTTTGCAGGAAAAAGTTCAGAAAAGGCTGATCTTTCAGAATTAATAAGAAGACTTGAAAGACAGGAATTTGACCTGGTTGCTGTAGGCCGTGCTCTGTTAAGCGATCCTCAATGGGTTAAAAAAATAAAAGAAGGAAAAACCAATGAAATTTCAGATTTTTCACCGGAAAGTTTGGGCATTTTATATTAGCCTATTTATCTCACAAATTAAGCAGTTTCTTTCCGGAGAAGCTGCTTTTTTGATGAAATGAAATCTGAATTATATTTTATATCACTTTAAAATTTGTTGTAATTATTAAAATTATGTTCTTTTGTATCATCGAACTTTCATCATCATGAAAAAATCAGAATCTACCCGTCTCAATATTTTGCAGAAAGCATTTAATCTGATCTATACAAAAGGTTACCAGACTACAAGCGTTGACGAGATTATTGCAACCACTCAGGTAACTAAAGGTGCCTTTTATTATCATTTTAAAACCAAGGATGAAATGGGTTTGGCCATTATTAACGAACTTTTACAGCCTGCATTTGCTTCTTCTTTTATTGCCCCGCTTCAGAATTCAGATGATGCGTTAGATACGATTTACAACATGATGCATGAAATTTTGATGAATAATGAAATTCTTAAAGTTGAATATGGATGCCCCGCTTCTAATCTTACTCAGGAAATGGCTCCCTGGAACCATACTTTTACCACTACGTTAAATAAACTTTCAAAAGAGTGGGAAAACGCATTGATTGCAGCCATAGAAAAAAGCAAGAAAAATGGTAAGATCAAATGGGATGTCAATGCAAAAGAAATCGCTGTTTTTATCATATCGGGATATTGGGGAATCAGAAATTTAGGAAAACTGGAAAATAATACTTCGATTTATCTTGTTTATTTAAAGCAGCTTAAAACATATTTTGATTCCTTGAAATAATTTTTTTATTTAAAAACATACTAATTAGTATGTTTTGTTTATTTTTGTTACATCAAATTAGATCATGATGTATCAAACGCTTACTTTTTTGCATTCAACTTTTCGATGGTTGGTTTTATTAAGCCTGATTTATTCTTTGTACAGATCCTGGAACGGATTGTACAAAGCAAAAGGATTTACAAAAACTGATGATTCTGTACGACATTGGACTGCTACAATTGCACATATTCAGTTGGTTTTAGGAATAACTTTATATTCTCAAAGCCCGATTATCAAATATTTCTGGAACAATTTTGATATTGCCAGACAAAACTTTGACTTGCTTTTCTTCGGATTGATCCATATTTTTTTAATGCTGCTTTCCATTGTAATCATTACGGTCGGTTCGGCCTTAGCCAAAAGGAAAATAGAAAACAGGGAAAAATTCAGGATTATGTTTATTTATTTTTTAATCGCGTTGGTCATTATTTTTATTGCTATTCCATGCCATTTTCACCATTTGCTAACAGACCTTATTTCAGATAATTATGATTGATTTATTAAAAACAAAAGTGGGCAGATTACGGATAATTGCTATTCTTGAAGGGATTTCACTGCTAATTTTAGTGGGGATTGCGGTTCCAATGAAGTATGCTCTCGGCAACACTTCCCTTGTAAAAACGATGGGTCCTGTTCATGGTGGTTTATTTCTTCTTTTCTTATTTAACACTTTAAGTGTCGGTGTAGAGCAGAAATGGAAGTTTAAAGAAACCACATGGAAAGTCCTTCTGGCTTGCATGATTCCTTTCGGAAGTTTTTATGTGGATAGAAAAATTTTGAGTAAAATATGAAAAATATACTGATTTTTGTAGGTATTATACTTACGCTATACATCATATACAAAGTTTATACATTTCAGACTTTAGATGATGGTTTGGATCAAAAGATTAAAAAAGGAGCGGTTATTTTAGATGTCCGCACTGAGAAAGAATTTGCGACTGGCCATATAGACGGTTCTGTAAACATCTCTTTAGGAACCATCCGGGAAAGATATACCGAATTGGATCCTGATAAAACGTATATTACTGTCTGTTCGCATGGTTTGCGCAGTGTAAAAGTAGAGCATATTCTTAAAGAAAAAGGCTTTAAAAAAGTATACAATGGCGGAGCCTGGGTAGATCTTCAAAAAAATATTGAAAAGAAATAATTTGGTTAGGTTTTTGAATATTCATCAACACCAATTTTACTCTTTTGAAATTAATCACATTTACCAACAAAGGCATTTACTGTCCGCAGGGAAAATTCTACATAGATCCGTGGCGACCGGTAGATTATGCCGTTATCACACATGGTCACGCCGATCATGCACGATGGGGAATGAAAAAATATCTCTGTCATCATTTTACCAAACCCATCTTACACCAGAGAATTTCTCCCGATATCGAATGTCAGACTTTACAATACGGCGAAGTTTTAGATATTAACGGAGTAAGGCTTTCCATGCATCCTGCAGGTCATATTATTGGTTCGGCGCAGATCCGGCTAGAATATAAAGGTTATGTAAGTGTTGTTTCCGGTGATTATAAAGTGCAGGATGACGGTTTGAGTACGCCTTTTGAACTGGTAAAATGCAATGAATTTGTTACAGAAAGTACTTTCGGGCTTCCAATTTATAACTGGCTCGAAGTTCCTGATCTGAATAAAAAATTGCAAAACTGGGTCTTAAGAAACCAGGAAAATCAAAAAACTTCAGTTTTTATCGGGTATTCTTTAGGAAAAGCACAGAGAGTGATGAAAGCAGTTGAAGGAATGGGGAAAATCCATGTACACTACTCTATCGGGAAACTTAATAAAGCATTTGAAGAAGTCGGGATCGTACTTCCCGAATATGAAGTTCCTGATTTCAGAGAAAATATAAAACACGTTCAGGGAGATATTGTAATTGTTCCTCCAGCACTTTTAGACAGTAATGTAATTAAAAAAATACCGGATGCTGCGACAGCAATCTGTTCGGGCTGGATGCAGGTTCGCGGCGCCAGAAGATGGCGGAGTGCCGATGCGGGTTTCCCGATGAGCGACCACGCCGACTGGAAAGGCCTTTTACAGGCAATCAAAGCCACAGAAGCAGAGATCGTTCACGTTACGCATGGCCAAACCGAAGTTTTTTCAAAATATTTAAATGAAATCGGCATAAAATCTGACGTGGTAGAAACTTTATACGGCGACGATGATGAAGAAGTTATTGAAAAAGAAACCATTCAAAATCCTGAGTTATGAGGCATTTTGCAGATTTAATCAACGCGCTGGAAAGCACCAATAAAACCAATGCAAGAATTGATGCGATCATCGATTATCTTGAGCGCGCTCCGGATGAAGATAAAGTATGGTTTATCGCATTGTTTACAGGCAAAAGGCCAAAAAGAAATGTAAATACCAATTACATGAAAGAATGGGCGTTGGAAATCACTCAATTGCCTTTCTGGCTCTTTCAGGAAAGTTACTCTTCAGTAGGAGATTTGGGAGAAACTATTTCATTAATTCTTCCTCCTCCCGCTGAGAATATTGAAAAAACACTCTCCGAATGGATGAACGAAATCATCGGACTTAAAACAAAAACAGATGCCGAAAAAAAAGAATTCGTCCTTAATTCATGGAATGGGCTAGATTATACTGAACGGTTGATTTTTAATAAGTTATTGGGCGGAAGCTTCAGAATCGGAGTTTCCGGGAAGACATTGATTAATTCCTTAACTAAATTTTCAGGCCAGGAAACCAGTACATTAATGCACAGTTTAATGGGAAAATGGCAGCCGGAAGAAGTTTCATTTAAAGAACTGATTTCTGCTGAAAATATCAATCCCGATAATTCCAAACCCTACCCTTTTTGCCTTGCTTACCCTTTAGAAAAAGATCTTGAAGAATTGGGTGCTCCGGATGAGTGGATGATCGAATACAAATGGGACGGAATCCGTGGTCAGATCATCCGCAGAAATGATGAAGTTTTTATCTGGTCCCGAGGTGAAGAATTGGTGACGGAGCAGTTTCCGGAAATTGAGGAGACCGTAAAAGCCATGAAAGGCAACTTCGTACTGGATGGAGAAATACTTGCGGTAAAAGAGGGCAATGTGCTTAATTTTAATGAATTACAAAAAAGACTAAACCGGAAAACATTAACCAAAAAAATGCTCTCCGAAATACCCATTGAGGTGTTCTGTTATGATTTGCTGGAACTGGAGGGAAATGATTTAAGAGAAAAACCAATCTCAGCAAGAAGGGCAATGCTCGAAGAATTATTGTTAAACGAAGCACCCGAAAAGATCAAAATTTCTCAGATTATTGAGTTTGAAAGTTGGGATCAGTTAGATCTGATACGGGAAAATTCCAGGGAAATCAACAGTGAAGGTTTAATGCTGAAACAAAAAGAATCACATTATCATTCCGGAAGAAAAAAAGGGGATTGGTGGAAATGGAAAATCAGCCCTTTAACGATTGATGCCGTGCTTATTTATGCCCAAAAAGGAAGCGGGAGACGAAGCGCTTATTACACAGACTACAGTTTTGCCGTGAAAAGCGGTGATAAATTGGTTACAATCGCGAAAGCTTATTCCGGATTGACCGATAAAGAAATCATGGAAGTCAGCAAGTTTGTGAATAAAAATGCCATTGAAAAATTCGGGCCGGTCCGTACCGTAAAACCGGAACTGGTTTTTGAGATTGCATTCGAAGGAATCGGCTTCAGCAACCGGCACAAAAGTGGTGTCGCACTACGTTTCCCCAGAATTCTAAGATGGCGAAAAGATAAAACGGTAAATGATATTGATGATATTGAAGAAATCAAAAAACTGATACAGTAATTTAATAAATATAACCGCAAAAGCCACAAAAGCTGATATTCAAAATGATTCTGCTGAAAGATCAAAAAGTTTAGAACAACACTTTTAAAACTTTAAAAGGTAAAGAGCATAAAAATTTTTGACTTTCGTGGTTTAAAAAACTACAATTTGAGCAATTACGAAAATACCGAAGGTTTTAAGATCATTCAGAACTGGATGATGGAAAAAGGCAATGCTCCATTTAATTTTCAGGTAGAAACCTGGAGAAAATTCGGAAATGGATACAGTGGAATGGTGATTGCTCCTACAGGTTTCGGAAAGACATTTTCGGTTTTTTTAGCATTAATTTCAGATTTTTTAACCCATCCTGAAAAATATAAAAAAGGACTGAAAATGATTTGGATCACCCCTCTCCGATCCCTTTCAAAAGATATTGCCAAAGCCATGCAGGAAGCCATTGACGAAATCGGTTTAGATTGGGCAGTTGGTGTTCGAAACGGAGATACAGATCCGAAAGTACGTCAACAGCAGGTTAAAAATATGCCCGAAATTCTTGTGGTAACCCCCGAAAGCTTACATTTATTACTCGGACAAAAAAATCATCAGCGGTTTTTCAATACTTTGCATTGTGTAGCTGTTGATGAATGGCATGAATTGTTAGGCTCAAAACGTGGTGTGATGGTAGAATTAGGCATCTCTCAGTTGGTACAATACGTTCCTAAAATTAAAATATGGGGAATTACGGCAACGATTGGTAATCTTGATGAAGCGCAGGATGTTTTAATTCCTTATGCATTCAAAAAAACAAAAATAACCGCCAAAGAGCACAAGAAAATTGATATTATTCCTGTTTTTCCGGATGAAGTAGAGATTTTACCTTGGGCAGGACATTTAGGAAATAAACTGGCGGATAAAGTGGTTCCTATTATTTTAGAATCAAAATCGACCATTGTTTTTACCAATACCCGAAGCCAAAGCGAAATGTGGTACCAGCTTTTATTGAATGCTTATCCGGATTTTGCAGGACAAATCGCAATTCATCACAGTTCAATTGATGCGCATCTAAGAATCTGGATCGAAGAAAACCTAAGCAACGGAAAATTAAAAGCAGTGGTTTCTACATCGTCACTGGATTTGGGAATAGATTTTAAACCCGTTGATACCGTTATTCAGATCGGTTCTGCAAAAGGCGTTGCAAGATTTCTGCAGCGGGCAGGAAGAAGCGGCCACTCCCCTTTTGAGACTTCTAAGATATTCTGTGTCCCTACCCATTCTTTAGAGCTTATTGAAGTAGCTGCCATGAAGGAAGCCGTCAAGCAGAAAGTAATCGAACCCCGCGAACCGCAGGTTTTATGTTTCGATGTTTTGGTGCAGTTTCTCATGACTTTAGCGATCGGAGATGGTTTTTATCCTGATGAAACATATAAAAGAATTAAACAGGTTTATACCTTTCAAGAAATTACCGATGAAGAATGGAAAAGCATTTTAGATTTTCTTACTATCGGCGGAAGCGCGTTGAAAAGCTACGAAGAATATCATAAAGTGGTCATCATGGACGATGGCCTTTTCAAAGTTACCTCAAGAAAAATCTCTATGCTTCACCGCATGAATATGGGGGCAATTGTAAGCGACGCAATGCTGAAAGTGAAGTTTATTTCCGGTGGTTACATCGGGATGGTGGAAGAATATTTTATTTCGAGACTGAAAAAAGAAGAAAAATTTATTTTGGCAGGACGGGTTTTAGAAGTAGCGATGATCAAAGATATGACAGTATATGTAAGAATGTCGAAAGGTAAAGCGATGGCTCCGAGTTATTTGGGGGGAAGACTGCCATTGAGTTCAAATCTGGGGCATTTTCTGAGAGAAAAACTTTCCGGGGCATTAAATCCTAAAGCTTCTGAAAAAGAACTGAAATTTTTACATCCGTTATTAGCAAAGCAGGCAGAACGTTCCCACATCCCGAAAGATGATGAATTTTTAGTGGAACTGATCAAAAACCGCGAAGGGTATCACTTATTTATGTATCCCTTTGAAGGAAGACTGGTGCATGAAGTGATGGCGGCTCTGATTGCCTACAGAATCTCAAAACTGGCCCCGATTTCTTTTTCTATGGCCATGAACGATTACGGATTTGAATTATTCAGTGATAAGGAAATTCCTTTGAATGAAGAAAATTTAGAAAAAATTCTGAGCAGGGAAAATCTGATGACCGATGTTATTTCCAGCATCAATTCTGCCGAAATGGCCCGTAGAAAATTCCGGGATATTGCGGTGATCTCCGGAATGGTTATTCAGAATTTTCCGGGACAGCAACGATCCAATAAATCACTGCAAAGCTCAGCAGGACTTATTTTTAAAGTATTGGAAGATTACGATCCGCATCATTTCCTGGTAAGACAGGCTTATACTGAAGTGTTTAACATGCAGCTGCAGGAACAGCGTTTGGTAGAAGCATTTAAAAGGATCGAAAAATCAAAAATTATCCTGAAATTTGCTAAAACCTTTACACCTTTAAGCTTCCCGATTAAAGTAGACAGCCTTCGGCAGACCTTATCGAGTGAGAATCTTGATGCAAGAATCCAGCGGCTGATCAAGCAATCGGGAAGAAATATAAAAGATTGATTTTTTGGTAAACTGAGATTTAAATTATGAAAATTGCTACGAAAAGCATTACGATACAAAAAGAAAATTTTATTCTGACCAATCAGCGCGCTGCGTTCTGGGAAAAAGAAAAAGCACTCATTTTGTCTGATCTTCATATAGGAAAGACTGCACATTTTCGTAAAAACGGGATTGCTCTTGCGAGCCAGGTGATGAAAAGTGACCTGGATCGGTTATCGGTTTTAATTGAATATTTTAAGCCGGAAAAATTCATTATTGTCGGGGACCTTCTTCATGCAGGAAACAATTCTGATGTGGATGAATTTTGCCGGTGGAAAAATCAATACCCGGAAATAAAGTTTTGTCTTGTAGAAGGCAATCATGACCGTATCTCTGAAAAATTAGAAAAAAAATTATGCCTTGATTTCAGGGCTGAAATGTTAGAATTGCACAATATCCTTTTTGTGCATGACACAGAAAAATCGAATCCTAAGTTCCAGGTTACAGGTCACATTCATCCTGGTTTTGTAATTAATTCTGCAATTAAGAAAATAAAGCTACCATGTTTTGTGTATACTAAAGAACAGCTTCTCCTTCCGGCTTTCAGCGAGTTTACCGGGCTGGATATTAAAAATATCCCGAAAAACGGAAAATTCTATGTGTTTACCGAGTCCGAAATTCATGAGATCTGATCACAACTCATCAAACCATTTATAAATATCTGTTCTTGACGGGATATTCAGTTTTTTTCTGATCCTGTTTTTCCTGTTCTGAATTGCTTTTGGTGTCACGTAGGTGAAAGTTGCGATTTCTTTGGTTGTAAAATTCAGTTTCAGATAAATGCAGAAAATAAGCTCAGAATTCTGAAGATGGGTTTGTATGGCTGATAATTTTTCAAAAAATTCAGGATACAGCGTTTTATACCGATTTAAAAGACGGGGCGAATTTTCTTTAGCCAGTTTTAAAATTTCATTTTCAGCTTGAGTCTCATGATCTTTCTCAGCAGATGGAGAATTATTTTTCTGCAACGGTTTTTTGACGAAGTCCTGAAGTTCTTTATTTTTTGAATGCACAGTCGGTTTTTTATATATAAAATTGTTATTTATCTGTCAAATATATTATATTTTATGGCTGACTTTTTATGATTGAAATCAATTGGAAGACGGAATTTATTATTACGGTAAAGACTTTTTAGGATTGTACACTGCTTAAAGTTAGAAATCTGCAAAATTTTTTAGGCATGTGGTATCGGTGTGGTATTACATTAATTTACTTTTAACAAAATTTATTTTTTCTTTACATGTTGTTAAAAAAAACTAATCCATATGGCTTTAACTGACTGTTGGCCATACCTTATCTAATTCAGAGTCTATGATTATTGAAAATCTTTTGCTTTCTTACGGAGGAGATTATAAGAAATTTGAAACGAATGAAATCATATTTAAAGAAGGAGATTCTCCGGCTTATTATTTCCAGATCGCAAGTGGAAAAGTGAAAATTAATAATCAGAATGAAAAAGGGAAAGAATTTATCCAGGGCATCCTACATGAAGGCCACAGTATTGCACAAGCCGCCCTGTTTATTAATAAAACCTACCCGGTAAACGCTGTCGCCATTGAAAACTGCGATATTATAAGGCTGTCCAGACAAAATTATCTGGAGCTTCTCAAAGAAAATCCTGAGTTTTACGACAGAATTATCTTATCACTTTCTGAGGATATGCATTACAGATATCTGATGATGCAGAGCATGTCTTTTCAAAACCCCGAAAGCCGGCTTAAAACCATTATGGATTATTTGAAGGATCAGTACACAGACCATTCTCGCTTTTCATTTCAGATTCCGTATACAAGACAACAGCTGGCTTCTTTAACGGGCCTTAGTGTAGAAACGGTCATCAGAGTAATAAAAAATATGGAAAAAAATGATGTTTTGAAAATACAGAACAGAAAAATACTGTATTGATTCTTTCCAGATCACAGTATTCTTCTGTTCTACACTCTCGTATGATGCTTATCTTTAATTCTGATGATGCATCATTTTTTAACCGAGCTCACATCTTCTTTTTTCGGCTCGTCGTCTTCTTCAATGTCGCATCTGCATGAAGTAACACTTAACATACAAATGGCCATAAGCATAAGGGTAGTTTTCATAGGATATATTAAATGGTTTGGTGTAAATTGGGGTTTTTCAGCATATTGAGATTATGATCTCAAGAATAATAAATAATTATTCTGCTTTCTGAGGAAATTTCAGATATTTTTCAATATAATGTATGTCTTTTTTATCCTTTATAGAAAGATAAAACATCGTCTGAAGAGGTTCTCTGACACCGATATCTTCAAAAGAATCAAATTGTGCAATCTGCACTTTAATGTATTCAATTTTGATATCCTTTAAAATAATGAATAATAAATAAATATTTTCCGTAATTTCTTTTGCATACACAATTGAACCTTCTTCAAACTGATTTACATTTTTTACGACTCTGATAAAATTGTCAGATTTAAGCGATCTTAATATTTTCTGATAGTTCATTGGTTACTTTTTTCGTAATCAATTCAGCTTCAGTTTCTTTATTTTTCTAAATATAATATATTGATCATTTCTGATTTTTATTTGGAAAACAAGTGCTGTTTGGGAAATAAAATGTCATTGATACATCAATAATATTTATTTACATAGAAAAACGAATGAAGCTGAAATGTGAATAAATTGATTATTCAAATATAGCCTACGACTGCCAAAACTATTTATGACTAGGATCATAAGTTTTTTTCAGTACAAAATCCTTCTGTTTATAATCTGGAGCAGATTATCATTCGCCATTTTTTTTATAGTTCGGATCACGGTTTCGACACGAAGCCCGGTAAGATCTGCAATCTGTTGTCTGGTAAGTTCTACCGGAAATGAAAATGAATCTTCACAGTCCTGAAAACTTTTAAGATATTCCATTAATCCATAGAGCCGTTTCGCCGGGTTTTGAGAAGCAAGGCTTTTCATCATAATTACCTTGTAGTAAAGCCGCTGTGAGAGGCACGCATTCATCTGCACTGAGATGGAAGGGTGAATTCTGAGCAGCTCGGCAAAATTTTTTCTCGGGAGCTTTAAAATAATGCATGGTTCTAAGCAGACCGCATTAATGGGATATTTTTTTTGTATAAACATCGAAAAATCTCCAAAGCTTTGCCCGTCACCTAAAATATTCTGAATAAATTCTTTTCCGTCTTCATCATAATTATTTTCCTTTACTTTTCCGGAAATAATCTGATAATAATAGAGCGGAGATTCTTCCTCTTTAAAAATAATTTCTTTTTTCTGGTAGGTTTTGGTTTCGGCTCCGAAAGATCTCAGAATTTCTTCATCAATCTTCATACAGCTGATTATCTTCATGGCGTAATTTATTTAATATTCATGGTAAAAAACAGTATAAATATACAAAATAAGATTTTTACACCTATTTTTTTAAGATTCCTCATGTTGTACGGATAAAATTATTTAAATTGCTGATATTCAATTTGTATTTATTTTACCTTACAATATATTTCATATAATGTTTTATGTATTAAACATCTGAAACATTTTTGGTTAGATTTTTGAAGTGAAAATAAAATACAGATATTGATCTGTAAATTATAAGAAGAGTAATGGCTCTTTATTTACAAAACCACCAAAATATTAATTATTATGTCAACAGAAAATCTTTCTCACGTAGAAGCGATCAAAAAAATCAAAGAACTTTCAGAAAAAGCCGGTATATGTATGTTTTGTACTGATCTGGAAACCTTACCTATCAACTCTCGTCCGATGGGTCTACAGGAAACAGACGATTCCGGGAATCTTTGGTTTATCAGCAGCGATACCAGCAATAAAAATTTTGAAATCAAGGAAGACAAAAGGGTTCAGTTGTATTTTATGAACAACAGCGATTCAGAATATCTTTCTGTATACGGAGAGGCTTCTATCTACAAAGATAAATCTACCATTGAAGATAAATGGTCTGCAATGGCCAATGCATGGTTTGACGGTAAAGATGACCCCAATGTTTCTATTATTCGTGTAGAACCAAAAGAAACGTACTATTGGGATACGAAAGCAGGTAAATTGGTAAGTCTGTTAAGCTTCGTTGCAGCAGCTGTAACAGGAAATAAAACCGATAATTCCGACGGCGTTGAAGGAATAGCCACCATTTAATTTCAAATAGTATAAAAAGATAACCATGCCTTAAAACTCTGCATCACTATGATTTTCGAAGATAAACCGCATACCGTTTTACAGGAAGTAAGCAATATGCCACAGGAACGTTTTAAACTGATCACCAGTATTATTAATTTCAGCGGTGACCGGTCTTTTATTCTGAGCTCTCTGCAAAAGATTAAAAACAGTACGCTATGCGAGATTAAAAGGAATACGATTGATAAATTTATTAATGAATATATTCATTTTGACGGTTTCGTAGAAAATGATTCTCACCTTCTTCATACGGATGGTTATCAGCACACGTCTCAATATGCCAAAAAATCTTACGAAAAAGTGTTGAAAGAGCAGGAATATCTAAACAAACTTATTACTATACTGAATATCGATTGATATTCAGTATAGTTTTATTATTAGTTAATCAACGATAAAGTTTTTCCTGGCCAGCTCTTTCCGTACCCTGCTTAGACTTTCGGGTGTGATTCCCAAATAGGAAGCAATCATCCACTGCGGGACCCTTGCCATCAGATCAGGATACCGTTTGGTAAATTTCATGTATCTTTCTTCGGCGGTTTCCCCCAATAACGAATTGATTCTGTCCTGCAGGCTTTTTACGTGTTTCTGGAGTACGAGATCATTTTTCTCAATGCTGTTCGGAAATTCTTCCAGCAGTTTATTAAAAAAATCGCGGGGAAGCACAGAGATTTCAGATTCTTCTATAGTTTCGATGAAATAATTTGATTTTTCATTAAAATAAAGACTGCTTCTGTCTCCAATCAGCCAATTCTCTGGGGCAAACTGGATGATGTGTTCTTTACCGTTTTTATCAATCGAAAACATCCTCAAAAGGCCTTTTTCAACAAAATACGTATTTCGACAGACTTCACCTTGCTGTAAAAGGAATACTCCTTTCGGAACTTTTTTTATTTCGTACTGTACATTACAAAGGCTTAGCTTTTCTACCGGAACTTCCAGCACCTTTGCCAGATAAGTATTCATATTGCTCATGACAAAATCTGGCTTAGAGTGATATCCTGATGTGATGCATTATTGACTGCTTTTCCGTTTTCTATAACGATCAGCTGCGGGCTTTCATGTCTTATCGCTAAATCTTCTGCAATTTTATTAGAAATATTTCTGTGTGCAAGGAGGTCTAAAAAATAAAGATCCGCACCAAACTCTTCAGCCTGCTCTATCTCTTTTTCAAAATTTTTAAGAACGGTTTTACTGATAAAACAGCTTGTAGAATGCTTAAATATGGCTATTTTTTTCTCAAAAGACATTGCAATTGCCTTTTCCAGATCTTGTTCGGATTGTATCGGCTTCCAAAAAGATTTTAACTGATTCTCTCCTTGTTTTCCTCCAAATATGTTGTCAAAAAAACTCATACATTAAATTGTTTAAGGTGATGATTAAGGTGTTTATATTCTAAAAATCCCCAATCTTCCGGTGTCATCACGCCGAAAAGAGCATGATTCCCGGGAAGGTCATTATTTTTATACGTTTCCAGGTATTCTTTCAGTGTGATCTGAAGATTTTTTTCAGCCTCATGAAAGTCACATTCAAAATTAACAATTACTTTCTTAAAAGTAGGCATATTATGAGGAATTCCGTTGTTGAAAATTTGTATTTCCTTTTTCGTTGCAATTCCGACCGCTTTTAACAGGAAGTGAAGCTTCGGCAGTTCTATTTTGCGCAGAGGAATCTGTAAAATTAGATGACAATGATGCAGCATCTGTGCAGCATTCATCTTTCCCCATTTAGGTGTGGAATCTTCCGAGAGGGCAGAAATCCTATTCAGAATCTCTTCATAATATATAGTGTGATGAAGGCTCTTTTTTACCAACCCTGTTCGTTTTTAAGAGTTTCAATATGGGCAAAATGGTGATGGCAATGCCAAGAATAGAGCGCTACATAATATCTGAGATTATTATCTTTTTCTTTTTCCGGATGGTGAAATGTTCTTTCAAATTGTTTGTTGGTAAGAGATTTTAGGATGACGTACCATCTTTGGTGGATTCCTTTAATCATTCTCATCGCGGGTTTTACGGGCATATTGATGCTGTCCTGCAATTCTGCCCATTTTGCCTCATCGTAAGGCTTTATCGTCGGGTTTTCTTCGGTAAGAGCCAGCTTAAACCTGATAAAACTGTTGGCATGGCTGTCAGCAAGATGATGAATGACCTGTCTTACCGTCCATCCTCCTTCTCTGTACGGTGTATCCAGCTGATCATCAGAAAAATCTTCAATGAGATTTTTAAGCTTTTCGGGGAAATTTTTAATAACTTTTATATGCTTGTCGAGTTCAATATCACTGATGTTATCAGGTTCCTGAAATTGTCCGATAGGAAATCTTTTGTAATCTGTAATGTCCATATTTTTATAATGATATTTAATAAATTAGTTTTAATATTAATTTTACTAATACCCATGCAAATCAATATCTCCGGTTCTTTGCAGAGTCACCTTCTTCCCCATTTTTTTCTGAATCACTCTGAAATGCTGCAATTCGTCATCTGTCAAGATATTGATGGCGGTTCCTTTTTCACCGGCGCGGCCTGTTCTTCCGATACGGTGAATATAATCTAAAGGTGAACGGGGCAACTCATAATTGATAACACAAGGCAGAGATTCGATGTGAATACCGCGACCGATCAAGTCTGTTGCAACCAGAATCTGAGCACCATTCACTTTAAATTCTTCTAAATTATTTCTTCGGGCGCCCTGCGATTTCTGACTGTGAATAGCTACTGCTTTAATTTTATTTTTTTTCAGTTTTTCCACGAGATTATCTGCAGATCTTGTCGATGAAACAAAGATCAATGCTTTTTCAACTTTTTTTTCTTTGATTAAATAACGAAGAAAAGGCCCTTTGTTTTCCGGAGTGACATGATATGCCAATTGCTCAATATTCTCAATTTCAACTTCTTCTTTCTTGATTTCGATCATTACCGGATGTATGGATAAGCGTTCTTTCATCTCAGAAACTTTATCATCCAGTGTGGCAGAAAACAATGTAGTCTGCTTCGCAGCAGGCATCATCGCAAAAAGTTTATTCATTTCTTCACCGAAACCTAATTGAAACATTTTGTCTGCTTCATCAATTACCAAATGCTGAATTCCCGAAATACTCAACGCGTTATGATCAATCAGATCTAATAAGCGGCCGGGAGTAGCAATAAGAACTTCTACACCAAACATCCCCTTCATCTGTGGATTGATGGAAACACCACCATAAACAGCCATTGTGCGGATTTCTCTTTTCAGATTTTCTGTAAAAGCCCTGAAAACTTCATCAATCTGAATCGCAAGTTCACGTGTAGGAACCAATATTAAAACCTGAACATTCCGGTCTTTTTTAACCTCCGAATGCTGCAGTTTCTCCAAGATCGGCATTACAAAACAAGCCGTCTTTCCGGAGCCGGTCTGCGCAATTGCCATAAGATCTTTGCCCTGTAAAATAACGGGAATTGCCTGTTCCTGAATGGGAAACGGTTTTAAATAACCCAGCTTTTTAACAGATTGAATAATATTGTGGGATAATCCTGAAGACTCAAATGACATACCTATTTGTTTGCTGCAAATATAAGCTAATTGCAGACTTGTTTTCTATCCTATTCTAATTGAAAATCGATACTTTAAAATGCCGTTTTGTCCGATAATTAAATTTTGGACGCTTTTTTGACAAATGTTTTAAGATAAATTTATTTAAAACATTCTATGATGTTGTCAAAAATCACCATTAAAAATAGATAATAATGGCAACTCATAATCTTAAATAACAACAACAGCGATATGAAAAAAGCGTTAATTATAGTTGATGTACAGAATGATTTTTGTGAAGGCGGAGCTTTGGCGGTTCCTGGAGCAAACGATATCATTCCTTATATTAATCTTCTTATGGAAGAGAATGAGTATGACCAGATTGTACTCACCCAAGACTGGCATCCTGCCAATCATAAAAGTTTTGCCAGCAATAATGGAAAAAAAGTCGGTGAAAGCATCATTTTAAATGGTGTTCCGCAGTTTATGTGGCCAGATCATTGCGTGGAAGGAACTTTCGGGGCAGAATTTCACAAAGATTTAAACCGGGAGAAAGTGACCCATATTGTACAGAAAGGTAAAAATCCGGAAATTGACAGCTACAGCGGTTTTCAGGACAATAATCACTTTATGAAAACCGGTCTGGATGATTTCTTAAAGTATCACGATATTCAGCTTGTTGAGATTGTTGGTTTAGCTATGGATTACTGTGTGAAGTTTACCTGCACCGATGCGGTTGACAACGGATACATCACCTGTCTTCATTTTAACGGCACGCGCGCTGTGAATGTAAAACCTGATAATGACAGAGATGCGATCTTTGAGATGATTCAGAAAGGGGTAACGGTTTTAGGATAATGAAAAGTATATTCAGAAAAAGTATTGATAAATTTATTATTGAAGAAATCGCCTCAATATTACAGAATCATTCTATTCCTTACGAAATTATTGATAATGAAAAAGATTTTGACCCTAGTTTCATCTCCAATCCGGGTAAAATCGAATACCAGATTTTAATTTCCCGGGATGATTTTGATATCGCTGATCAATTGATTTCTGATTATTTTACACATGAAGTAACAATTCCGGAAGGATATTATTTATTGGAATATTCAGATGAAGAACTGATGGAAATTATACTCAAAAAAGACGAATGGAATGAATTTGACTATCAGGCTGCGAAAAATATCTTACAAAACCGAGGGAAAGTTATCAGTCAAGAAGAGATCGTAATGATGAATAAAAAACGGCTGGAAACATTGCAAGATGGGTATGAAAATCCAAAAGAAGTTGAATCGTATATCATCACAGGATATATATTCGCAGTAATCGGATGTCTCGTATCATTACTTTGGGGAATGCTGATCTTTGTAAGCTATGCAATTGCATTAGCAATTATCAAGCTTAAGAAACAGCTTCCTAATGGTGAAAGGGTGTATTATTTCAATGAGAAAGACAGAAAGCACGGCAAAAGAATATTAGTATTGAGTATATTATTTACCGTTTTCTGGTTGGCAATTTATATCATCAAGGAAAGTTAGTTTATCTTCAGATAATATTTGACGAAGTATTAATTAATCATAAAAAAAGACGCAGAGTAAATCTACTGCGTCTTTTTTTATTTTAATTAGCTCGAAAAGCGACAATTAAAGCATCTTTAAGTTATTCACTTCCAAGTCGGTAAGGATTCTCCAGTGTCCTCTTTTGATATTTTTCTTTGTAAGCCCTGCAAACATCACTCTGTCCAGCGCTTCTACTTCATAGCCCAATCTTTGGAAAATTCTTCTGATCACACGATTCCAACCGATGTGTATTTCGATCCCTATTTCATTTCTTGGCTTCCCTTCGATAAAAGAAATCTGATCTACGGTAGCAACACCTTCTTCCAGACGGATTCCTTCTACAATAAGTTTCATGTCTTCATTGGTCAGCTTTTTATCCAGCGTTACATGATAAATTTTCTTCGCATCAAAAGACGGGTGCGTCAGCTTTTTGGTCATATGTCCGTCATTGGTCAGAAGAATAACGCCGGTTGTGGACCGGTCTAATCTTCCTACAGGAAAAACTCTGTATGGCGAAGCATTAGCAACCAGATCCATCACCGTTTTTCTGGCTTTGTCATCTTTCGTTGTAGAGATATATCCTTTTGGTTTGTTTAAAAGTACGTAAACGGGCTTTTCAGGAGTAATATTTTGTCCGTCAAAAACTACTTTATCTGTTTTCTGAACCTGATATCCCATTTCGTTTACTACTTTGCCATTCACTTCTACCAAGCCCTGAGTAATCAGTTCATCGGCTTCTCTCCTGCTGCAAATCCCGGAATTGGCTATGTATTTATTAAGACGGATCGTATCTTTGTGGACGTCTTTTTCTACCTTCTTAAACCTTCTTTTCTGTACAAAAGATCTTGCTCTGTCATCATCCCTATCGCTTCCGGTTCCCGGTTTTCTACCGTATTTTAAGCTGCCTCTTTCATATTTTCCTCTTGTATTCGATTCGTTTGCACCTCTTTTAAAGTTGGTTTTCGAAAAAGATTTTCTTTCTTCACTCTGATTGGTGATGTAAGGTTTTTTTTCAGATTTCGAATCATTTTGACCTTCAAAATCTCTTTCGCCACTTCTTGAATCAGATTTTTGAAAAGGTCTTGAGCTATTAACGGTTCTTTCACCACTTTTCGAAAACGGTTTTTTGAAAGATTTTGATTCTGAAGAGCTTCCAGATTTCGGAGCGCGAGAACTTCCTGAGTTTCTTGTTGAAGATCTTGGTTTTTTAGGTCTTCCTGAATTATTATTGTCTCTGCTCATTCTAAATATTTTTGCAAAGATACTAATTTAGTTACGAGTTGAAAATTTAGAATCATAACTTTGTCGTATAGTTTATGATTAATCTTAAATAATTCTGGATATGATAACCCTACTCAATGATGATTTTTCTGCATTGAATGAGTTCCTGACTGAAAAATCATTCAGTAAAATTTTTATTCTGGTGGATGAAAACACCCATGATTACTGTCTTCCCATAGTATTGGGAAATTTGCAGACTGAAATCCCCATGGAAATTCTGGAAGTAGAAGCGGGAGAAGAAATGAAGAATATTCAGACCGCCAATCATTTATGGGAAATCCTGACCGAGATGAAAGCTGACAGAAAGGCACTTCTGATCAATCTTGGCGGAGGTGTGATTACCGATATGGGAGGTTTCGTGGCATCAACTTATAAACGCGGAATCCGGTTTATCAACATTCCCACTACCCTTTTATCAATGTGCGATGCTTCAATCGGTGGAAAAACCGGGATCGATCTGATGCACTATAAAAATATGGTGGGTACGTTCTGCTTTCCGGAACAGATTTTTGTTTTTACTGATTTTTTAAAAACACTTCCTTATAAAGAACTCAGGAGCGGCTTTGCAGAAATGCTGAAACACGGTCTGATTGCAGATCAATTACATTGGGAAGAGCTGATAAAGATTCATAAGATAGATGCGGAATCGGTTTTTCCTTATATAAAAGCGTCAATGGACATTAAAGAGGAAATTGTAAAAGTAGACTGTTATGAAAAGAATGTGAGAAAAACTCTGAATTTCGGACATACGATCGGTCATGCAATAGAAAGTTTATTTTTAGAAAAAGAGAATCCTGTTCTTCATGGGGAAGCGGTAGCAATAGGCATGATTTGTGAGACCTATCTTTCATACCTTGAAAATTTAATTTCTGAAGAAGACTGCCAAAAGGTCATTGATGGGATCCGCAAATATTATCCGGATGTGGATATCAGTGATTTCACAAACAGCAGCATAATCAATTTATTATTGAATGATAAGAAAAACACAGATAACAGGATCAATTTTTCACTGCTTTCGGGGGTAGGAACTTCTGTATTTGATCATGAATGTATGACAGAAAATATTACTGCCACATTAGATTTTTATAGAAAACTGTCCGATTTTTAAAATTAACAAAAATTAAAACGTATTTAATTTAAACTATTGTTTAATTATTTAAGTTATTGTAAATCAGAATATTGAATCTTAATTTTTTACAAATTTTCATTTTTTAAAATATGACTTTTGTCATAATAAACATTTTTGGCAAACAATTTGAAATAGACTGTTTGTCAAATTGAAAGGTTTGACGAACCATTTAAAATTAGAAATAGTAAATATTAAAAATTTAAGTTATGAAAAAGTTAATTTTAGGACTAGCGGTTACAGCGGGTTCATTAGCATTCGCTCAGACAACGACTACAACGACAACGACTACAAGATCAACATCTTCATCAGATGTAAGATTTGGTATTAAAGCAGGAATGAACGTTTCTTCACTATCTAAAGACGAAGGATTGGAAGATCAAGGATCTAAAGTAGGTTTTAATGCAGGTGTTTTCGCAACAATTCCTGTAGCAGAATCTTTCAGCATTCAGCCGGAATTATTATATTCTCAATATGGTGATAAGTATGACTATGTTGTAGCAGGAAACAGATATTCTTATGCAAACCACTTTGATTATATTACAGTACCTGTAATGTTTCAATATAACTTCATTCCAAGTTTCTATGTAGAAGCAGGTCCAGAATTTGGTTTCATGGTTAGCGCTAAAAACAAAGCTAAAAACGAAACTAATAATGATGTATTGGCAGAATCTGATAACTATAAAGATAACTTCAACACATTCAATGTTGGTATCGGTTTAGGAGCAGGTTATTACTTTACAGATAACATCGGTATTACAGCAAGATATGTTGCAGGACTTACAGATGTTGCTAAAGACAGACCAAACGGAGCTGATGCAATCAGAAACAATGTGTTCCAAGTAGGTTTAGCTTATAAATTCTAATAAGAACTCCACACCTTATAAAAAAGTCAGGCTTCATTTGAAGCCTGACTTTTTTTTTATTGATCAATAAATAATTGTTTTTAATTGAACAATTCTATTTCTTCACCCTTTTCAACAGGATATTGCTCGGTAAAACAACCGAAACAATGGTTAGAAGACCCTAAAATTTCTTTGAGGTTTTCTGTACTCAAAAACTCCAGAGAATCTACTCCCAGATAAATTCTTAATTCTTCTGTGGTCATATTAGCAGAAATCAAGTCATCTTTTGACGGTGTATCGATTCCTAAATAACAAGGTGCAATAATTGGCGGAGAAACACTTCTGAAGTGAATTTCTTTTACACCCGCTTCTTTTAAGATTTTAACCAATCTTTTTGAGGTCGTTCCACGAACAATTGAATCATCAATGATCACTACTCTTTTGCCTTTAATTTCAGAAATAATAGGATTCAGTTTCAGATTCACTACTCTTTCTCTCATTTCCTGAGTGGGTACAATAAAACTTCTTCCGATATATCTGTTTTTAATGAGAACCGGACGGAAAGGGATTCCCGAAGCTTTTGAAAAACCAATCGCAGCCGGTACTCCCGAATCAGGAACTCCAATCACAAGATCTGCCTCTACAGGAGCCTGTTCCCAGATTTTTTCGCCTGATTTTTCACGGATTTCATATACATTGATATTTTCCAAAGTAGAATCCGGCCTTGCAAAATAGATATATTCAAATGAGCAGATTCTTTGTTTGCCTCTCTCTTCATTCACCATGTACGAATGCAGCTTTCCGGGTTCGTTTTCATTGGTATAAATAATTTCTCCCGGCAAAATATCGCGCACGTACTGTGCGCCGACTGCATCTAAAGCTACCGATTCTGAAGCGGCAACATACGTTTTTTCATCAACCGCACCCAAAACCAATGGCCGAATTCCGTTAAAGTCCCTGAATGCGAAAAACTTATTTCTGGTCATTCCGACTACAGAATATGCGCCTTCAATTTTTTCCATCGTCGCCTTAATAGCACCACGGAGCCCTAAGTCAAGATTCTTCTGAATTAATCTTAAAATAACCTCAGAATCGGAAGTTGCCCGAAACACCACGCCTTCGGCTTCCAATTCGTTTTTTAATTCTCTCGCATTGGTTAAATTACCATTGTGCGCGATAGAAAGTATAATCTGATCGTATTCGTTTTTCGCGAAAAAAGGCTGAAAATTGTATTTCTTTTTATCTCCTGCAGTGGTATAACGGGTATGTCCGATCGCAGAATTTCCCATAAAAGCTTCAGGTTCCTGAATATCTTTATAAACATCCAAAACCAACCCTTCATCTTTCATATTGGTAATTTTACCGTCTTTTAAAACCGAAATACCGCAAGCTTCCTGGCCTCTGTGCTGTAAGGCAAAAAGCCCGAACTGGGAAAGAGAAAACGTATCCAGATCATGATCAGAATACATCCCAAAGATACCGCACTCCTCATTGGGCGCATCCAGCCGCTCCTCTTCCTGTGTACGGAAAAGATTTCTTCCGTAGGTCTGAGTCTCAAACTGTTTTAAATATTCACTTTTATGAAGGTCTGAACTTTCCATTTTTTTACTCTAGATTTATAGTAACCGATTTAATTAGATGAAAAATTAAATATTATGTTAAATACACAATATAATATTTAATTTCAAATCTAATTTTATTTGTGAAGCACGTTTTTAAGACGGGTATAAATTTCTACATATGCTTCAGTAACTTCTCCAAGATCCCTTCTGAATCTGTCTTTATCCAGTTTTTTCATGGTGTCTTTGTCCCAAAGCCTGCAGGTATCGGGAGAGATTTCGTCTGCTAAAATAATTTCACCGTCTGCCGTTTTTCCCAATTCGATTTTAAAATCTACTAAGATGATATTCATTTTATCAAAAAGATCAATAAGAATTTCGTTGATATCAGAAGTCAGTCTATACATTTCATCCAGTTCTTCATACGTTGCAGCGCCTAAGAAAACAGCGTGGTGATCATTGATAAGCGGATCTCCCAACTCGTCTTTTTTATAACAGATATCAAAAATGGTAACCGGCGATTTGATGCCTTCTTCAACGCCTAATCTTTGAGCCATGCTTCCTGCAGAATAGTTTCTTACCACCATTTCCAGAGGGATAATCGATACTTTTTTTACCAGCTGCTCTCTTTCGTCAAGCTGTTTGATGAAATGAGTTCTGATTCCTTTTTCATTTAAATATTCAAAGATTAAGGTAGTAATGGCGTTATTCATCTCTCCTTTCAGATCTACAGACCCTCTTTTCTGAGCATTAAATGCGGTAGCATCGTCCTTGAAACGAACGACTACTTCCTCAGGATGATCAGTGGCAAATACCTGTTTTGCTTTGCCTTCGTACAACATTTCTTTCTTTTGACTCATAATTTTACTTTTTTTAAAAGGAATCCGTATTTCTACAATTTCCGATTTTTAATTAGATTTATATTATTTTACTTTATTAAAATACCTGTTAAAACGGCCATTCCAAAACTCAAGAGTGTGCCGATCAATACATATTCCGTCAGCTTTCGCTGTTTTGCCTGTGCCAAATCACTGAATCTGAACACGGATTTTGCGGCCACCATAAATCCTACTCCTTCCCAATGATTGACCATAATGAAGGTGAATACCAATAAACGCTCTAAAATACCAATATATTTTCCTGCACTGGATAAAGATTCAGTCTGGATCGTACTTGCGGTTTCCGGAACCGGCGTCCAGGAAGACAATAACAGCTTTATAAAAATGGAAGCCGGTGTGGTTAAAAACACTGCTGCCACAGTAATTTTTAAAATTTCCTGATTTTTCAGAAAGTCAAAACTAAATTCATTACAATACAAAGAAATCCCGGCAATGACCAAAACGTGCAGAAACTGGTCTATAAAAAACCAGTTTTTCTTATTTTTTAGGGTTTGAAAACTCAGCTTTGCCGCGTCAATCATAAAGTGCGAAATACCTACTAAAGCTGCAGCCCACCAAAGCTGAAGATCCCAAAGAAATATAAAGCTCAGCAACACATGAATAAGTACGTGAAGATAAAGATAACGGCTTTTCAGTTTTTTACTTTCTTTATCTGCAACCCAGGAATTTGGCTGAAGAATAAAATCTCCGAGTAAATGTGCCAATATGAGTTGAATAAAAATCATGCTAGAGTTCTGATATTTTTTTTCTGAAATATTGATTGGTTTCTACGATAAGGTCATAATTTGCCCGTTTGATTCTCTGACTTACAGATGACTGCGAGATCAGGAATTTTTTTGCCAATTCTTCCTGGGTTATTTCCTGATTCATGATCATCTCATGAATAATTTCAGAAGTGGCAACCGTCCATTTATCAAAATCTTTTGACGACCATTTTAACAGGATATTCAAATCTCTGTCTACAGATTCGCTGGTTGTTTTGACAGAAACCGTATGTCCGTCACTTTTCAGATGATTCAGTAATCTTCCGGAATTCACGTATGCAGTTCCGTTAGATTCCGTAATTTTTTCGGAATAGAAATTTTCTTCTCCTATGCCGATCGCAATTCTTACATCTAAATTTTCCTGACTTTTAATAAGTGATTTTATGGCTAAGAAACGCCAGAATACGTCATCGATATTGCATTTGAGCTGAAATTCGTCTCCGCGGTAGATTTCCCACGTTTGTGGTGAGCTTCCCCATTTGGCGAGAAGATCCTTGAGTCTGGTAATCCAAACCTCTGTTTCTGTACGCTGCGAATTTATAATATCACCGGTAATGACCGCTATCATTTTGCAAATATAAGCATTAAAACTTATAAATAAAAGTATAAAACAGCTTCCCTTTATCGTTTTTTACAATGATTATTATGAATAATTCATCATACAAAAAATGTCATTCTGTAAAAATCCAAACCTGCTGTATACAAGCAATTCAGATTCATTCAGAATGACAAATATTAGATTGTAGTTTTTTACTTTTTTATAAACTGATACGACTGATGGTCAAGTTTCAGTATATACATTCCTTTCTGCAAATCCTGAACAGAAATTGCGCTTTTTGTTTTAAAAGGATTTTTCTCAGTTCGTATTAATTTTCCTGATGCATCTATGATCTGTGCAGACTCAATATTTTCTGCTTTCCCCTGCACAAAGATATTTTCTGCCACAGGATTCGGATAAATCTTTAAATTATGACTTGCTGTTGCCGTAAAATCTGAAGTTGAAAGTGTCCCTAAGCTTTGACAGTAATTGATTGCATAAGTATCCCATTCGGTGATCGTAAATGCAGTTGTCGGTTGGGTAACAGTGTTCTTTCTGTACAATGAAACATTTGATAAAATGGAAGAGTTTGATTGTCCGCTCACTCCTATCGCATCTACAGTTGATGATTTATAACGCAGTTCCAGATAGTTGCTTCCGGAATAAGTCATTTGAGGTGCCGCAGTTACAAATTTTGCCTGACCAATGGTATAGCATGAGAAATTAGCATCCGGATTAATGATAACAAAGGTTTCATCATTTTGTACAACACCTTCCAATTCATAAGGATCAACAAAGTAATAACTGCTGCCGCTGAAAAACTGTATGGATAGTCGATAATCACTTAAATTAACAGGATGACCGGTTTTGTTGGTTACTTCTATGGCTTTATTGTTGGCTGTACCTTCCAGATATTTGGTAACAATTAAATCTTTAGCATAAACATCTGAAGCCAGAGTGGTCGTAGAAACTATATTGCTGTCCGGAGAAAGTAGATAACCATTATCATAAGCTTTTACTGTAAACTGATATGCAGTAGAAGGAGTAAGATGGTCAATACTGATTGATGTACCTTTTGTAGCAGCGACTAAAACGCCGTTCTGGTAGATTTTGTAACCAATTACATCTGTGCTTGTACTTGGAGACCAGCTTAACGTTGTAAAAAAAGCGCTGTTCTGAGTTACGGTTAAATTTAAAGGTGTCTGTGGAGCCGTTGTATCTGCAGATTGTCCCCATATTGCGTTGATCCATGAAGGATTATCAATAAAAGGATTCCTGTTTTTCTGAATAATGTATACTGCATTATTTCTATCAATTTCTTTTTGCGAAACCGGATCCAATGTATTCCATTGAAGAAGCATAGCGATATAAGCAGGATCAAACGATCTTTCTTCTGTTCCGTCTAAAGGATTGGTATCGGATGCGGGATTGGTATTATTATTAAAATTAAAAGTCCCTAATTTTCCTTCGTACCGTACCGCAAAATACAATAATGATCTTGCCACGTCACCTTTAAACTCATTAATGGGCTCATAAACACGCCCTGTATAAGTAGAACCCGGGATTGCGCTGTTTCCAATTCTTGAAGTATTGGAAAACGTATAATACGTAGTGGTTCCTGCAATTCCATAAGGATAATTACTTCTCAGTTGATTGATTCTTGCATCCGTAGGAACTACATAAAACAAATCTGAATACATAGGATAATTGCTGTAGAAAGTACTCTGCGGCATCATATGTTCCCTGTTCCAGCCCAATCCTTCTGCCGATGCACTTCCGATGATATTGGCGGTGGTATATTCGTAAGAATCCGGCCCGGAAGGAATTTCAGAATACATATCGAGCAATATCGTGGTATTCGTTACATCGTGGTCATAATATCGGTCTAGATCTGTCTGGTTATAAAAGTTGGTAAGATCACCATAATGCCAGTTGATATTTTTTGCAGAAATTATATCATGCAACTTAGATTTCAAGGCATACCCTGTTAATCCTGCTGCTGTAACATAATATCCTGCAGGAGCCTGAGCAAATGCAAGTGATGTTAAAAAAAATATCGGGAGTAAAAGTTTTTTCATTATAAAAAAAATAGGTTGCTAAAATAATCAAATATTGGTTAAAATTGATTACATTTATGTTAAATTTAAAGGTATAAATTTTTGATAATTAAAACATTAAGCCTTTTAAAGCATGTTTTTAAGAAATTTTTTTAGTATTTCGGCAATTTAAGTATCTTTGGCAACTAACTTTATGTATATGAACACAGAAACGATTAACAACATTAAAATGATCGCGGAAACAGCAAGGGATTTTGCTGAGAAAAATATCAGACCAAATATTATGGAATGGGATGAAAGTCAGACTTTTCCAAAGGATTTATTTCACCAGTTAGGCGAGATGGGTTTCATGGGAATTGTTATTCCTGAGCAATATGGAGGTTCTGGATTGGGCTATCATGAGTATGTTGCTATTCTGGACGAAATTTCTCAGGTAGATCCTTCGATCGGACTTTCTGTAGCAGCTCATAATTCACTTTGTACCAATCATATCTATGAATTTGGAAATGAAGAGCAAAGAAACAAATGGCTTCCTCAACTCGCGTCAGGAAAAGTAATCGGAGCTTGGGGATTGACAGAACATAACACCGGTTCAGATAGCGGAGGTATGTCTACTACAGCCGTAAAAGATGGAGATGAATGGGTTATTAACGGCGCTAAAAACTTTATTACTCACGCAATTTCAGGAGATATCGCGGTTGTGATGACCAGAACAGGTGAAAAAGGAGCAAAAAACAATTCAACCGCTTTCGTATTAGAAAAAGGAATGGCTGGTTTTACTTCGGGTAAAAAAGAAAATAAACTGGGAATGCGTGCTTCTGAAACTGCAGAATTAATTTTTGACAATGTACGGGTTCCGGATTCTTATCGTTTAGGAGAAGTTGGTGAAGGTTTCAAGCAGGCTATGAAAATTCTGGATGGAGGGAGAATTTCTATCGCAGCTTTAAGTTTAGGAACTGCAAGAGGCGCTTATAAAGCGGCTTTAAAATATGCAAAAGAAAGACACCAGTTCGGCAAATCTATTGCAAGCTTCCAGGCTATTAATTTTATGCTTGCCGATATGGCAACAGAAATTGATGCTTCTGAATTATTGATCCAAAGAGCTTCTACTCTTAAAAATGCCAAACAAAAAATGACCAGAGAAGGAGCGATGGCAAAATTGTACGCTTCTGAAGCTTGTGTAAGGATTTCAAACAATGCAGTACAGATTTTTGGAGGATACGGATATACAAAAGATTTCCCGGCGGAAAAATTCTACAGAGATTCTAAGCTTTGTACAATTGGTGAAGGGACATCAGAAATCCAGAGATTGGTAATCGGAAGAGATATAACACAATAATTTTTAACTTTAAATAAATTACACAATGATGAAACAAGCCCTTTTAGGTGAATTTCTGCATGAGGCAGAGAGTACCAGAAAACTTTTAAAAGCAATTCCCGACAGTGCTTTAAACTGGAAACCGTCTGAGAAAAGCTGGACGACTGCAGAATTAGCATCGCATATTGCAGAAGTTTACAATTGGTATGATGGTACTTTTAATCAGGATATCTTCGATATGGGTGAATACCAATATGACAAAGGAGATATTACAAAAGCTGAAAATATTGTTGCAAAATTCGAAGAAAATTTTGCAAAAGCGCATCAGGCAATGGAAGTTTCTGATGAAAGCACCTATTTTAATGAGTGGAGAATGGAAGCTCAAGGGAATTCCCTTTTTCCTCCTATGCCAAAAATACAGGTAATTCGCAGCTTTTTATACAATCATTTATATCACCACAGAGGTGAGTTGATCATTTATCTGAGATCTACAGGAAATTCGGTTCCGGGAATATACGGACCGACTGCAGATGATAAAATGTAATAAAGACATATTAAAATTAATATTCAATAGCATACGTAAATTACGTATGCTATTTTTTTTCAAAAATCCAATTCAGCATTATTCAATGTATAACATAATTATTTAAACGGATCGTCTAAAAATATCTTAAAAAATTTTGTTTTTCATTATAAAAAATTTATTAGCTTTGATATTCCACAATCAAAAAATTTAATATGAAGAAACAATTATGTATGATTGGGATGCTATTCATAACCGGCATCACTTTCGCTCAGACTGATCGTTTATGGTCTGAAGGTTCAAAAAAATCAACCTCAGAAATCTTTGAGAATAAAACCACTATTCTTAATCCTAAAATCTACCAATTGGATATTAACGGATTAAAAAATGCTTTGGCGAGAGCTCCCAAAAGGCTTGGAAGTCATGAAAAATCTGAAGTGATTATTTCTTTTCCCAATTCCGAAGGAAAAATGGAAAATTTTAAAGTGAGTGAAAACTCAAACTTTGATCCACAACTTGCCGCAAAGTATCCGGACATTAAATCGTATGTTGGACAAGGGCTTGAAAACCCGGATTCTACAGTTTATTTCAGTGTTTCTCCTTTAGGATTGTCATCCATGGAAATTTATGGAGATAAATCTGCTGTTTTTATTGAGCCTTATACAAAAGATTTGTCCACCTATGTGATTTACAGAAAGTCAGATAAAAAAGACAATCTCAACAAATTTGAATGTACTGTAATTGATGTTGCACAAAAAGGAGTTTCCGGAACTTCAGGTCTCACGGCAAGGCCCAATGCCGATGATGCCAAACTCAGAACGTTCAGGCTTGCGCTTTCCAGTACAGGAGAATACACCACTTATTTTGGCGGAACAAAGGCCAATGCTTTAGCCGCAATGAATAATACCATGACCCGTGTAAACGGAGTTTTTGAGAAAGATTTTTCAGCAAGAATGGTTCTTATTGCCAATAATGATGCCGTAATCTATACCAGTGCCTCTTCAGATCCTTATTCTGCTGCGGCGCAGATGAACAATTGGAATTCTCAGCTACAATCTACTTTGACCTCGGTAATCGGGGAGGCAAATTACGATATCGGTCACTTGTTCGGGGCTTCCGGCGGCGGCGGAAATGCAGGCTGCATTGGCTGTGTCTGCACAAACGGTTCTAAAGGAAGCGGATATACATCTCCTGCAGATGCAATTCCTTCCGGGGATAATTTTGATATTGATTATGTTGCCCACGAAATGGGGCATCAGTTTGGCGGGAATCACACGTTTTCATATGCCAATGAAGGAACAGGAGCCAATATGGAACCCGGTTCCGGATCTACAATTATGGGATATGCAGGAATCACAAGTCAGGATATACAACCCCATTCAGACGCTTTTTTCCATGCGATAAGCGTTCAGCAGATTACCAATAATATTAAAGCTAAAACCTGTCCGGTAAGCACTTCTACCGGCAACTCAATTCCTACAGCCAATGCAGGATTAGATTATACCATCCCGAAAGGAACCCCGTTTATGCTTACAGGAGCAGGAACTGATGCCAACGGAGATTCTTTAACTTACATCTGGGAACAGATGGATAACGCATCTTCTTCTCAGACAGGAGCAAGCTCTGCAGCAAGTGCTACAAAAGCTTCCGGCCCCACTTTCAGATCATGGACTCCGCAAACGACACCGGTACGATATTTCCCGAGAATGGCATCTGTATTGACAGGCGCCACCACAACAGCAGGTTCAGAAATTACCGTCGAAGCCTTATCTAATGTTGCAAGAACTTTAAATTTCAGGTTTACCGTTCGTGATAACAGAGCCGGAGGTTCAGGAAATAATTCTGATGATGCTGTAATTACTGTGAATTCTACAGCAGGGCCTTTCAGTGTAAGTTCACAAAATTCAGCTACAACCTATACCGGAGGAACTTCTCAGACCGTAACCTGGAATGTAGCAGGAACTACCGCAAACGGTGTCAATACTGCAAACGTAGATATTCTTTGGTCTACCAACTCAGGAACAACATGGACTACTCTATTGGCTGGAACTCCAAATGACGGAACTCAAGCTGTCACGATTCCGAATGCATCTACTACAACCGGAAGAATTATGGTAAAAGGTTCCAATCATATTTTCTTCGATGTCAACAATGCAAATATTACCGTAAACGCGGGATCAGGAAGCGGAGACGTAATTGCCCCTACTGCTCCTACTCTTGCGGCTTCAGGAACAACTTCTACAACGACAAACCTTTCTTGGAGCGGTGCTACAGATGCAGTGGGCGTTACCGATTATGAAGTTTACCAGGGTTCTTCATTAATCGGGTCTACAGCTTCTACTACGTATACTGTGACAAGTTTAACACCATCAACCACGTACAGCTTCACCGTTAAGGCAAAAGATGCCGCAGGAAATGTTTCACCTTCAAGCAATACGGTAAGTGTTACAACTTTGGGAGGAAGTACGGTTACATATTGTTCTGCAGCTGCTACGAATACTGCAGATGAAAGAATCGGAAATGTAAAATTCGGAACGATTAACAATACTTCTACAGGAACTGCAGGATATGAAAACTTTACTTCTGTTTCTACCAACGTTACCGCGGGAAGTGCTTATTCGGTTTCCATAACGCCAGTCTGGACTTCAACAGTATACAATGAAGCATACGCAGTTTATATTGACTATAACAAAGACGGAGACTTTACAGACAGTGGAGAATTAGCCTGGTCAAAAACAGGGTCTACAACAACTCCGGTAACAGGGAGCATTACGATTCCTTCGGCTACAGCTCCGGGAACGACAAGGATGAGAGTAATGATGCAGTATAATTCTGTACCGTCATCTTCATGTGGTTCTTACACGTACGGACAGGTTGAAGACTATACCTTAAATATAATTTCATCAGGAAGAGGTGAAACAACGGGCATAAAAGATCTGTTTACCGATATAAAATTATATCCAAATCCGGCAAAAGATGTTTTAAATATTTCCAATACTGCTTCAGAGGAGTATAAAATATTTGATATGGCAGGAAAACTCATTAATTCCGGTAAGCTTAACCGCGGATCTGTGAATGTAAGCAATCTTACCAAAGGAGCGTATATGATCCAGGTCGGAGAAGTTTCTAAGAGATTTATAAAAAATTAATAATTAACAACATTCAAATAAGGCTGCCTGGAAACGGGCAGCTTTTTAATTTTATAACTTTGATGATCATGTAAAATAAGTTCATTGGTAAACACTTTATTTTAAACATAATCATAAGACACGATGAAAAACCCAAAAACTAATTCCTGATTTCTAATTCCTAATTTTTTATATTTGCTTTAAAATAAATATTCATGGATAAAATTGACAGCCTGAACCAAGTAGCAGAATTCCACACCACTTTTAAAGCCCCTATTTTAGACAGTCCACAAATTCCTTCGCAGGAAAGATGCAATCTTAGGGTTGAGTTATTACAGGAGGAGCTTAACGAACTGAAACATGCCATTGAAGATAAAAATTTAATTGAAATTGCTGATGCGCTTTGTGATCTGCAGTATGTTTTAAGCGGTGCCGTACTCGAATTTGGTCTTGGCCATAAGTTTGTAGAACTCTTCAACGAAGTTCAGCGTTCCAATATGTCAAAAGCTTGTGATAATGAAGAACAGGCAACAGAAACCGTAGAATTTTACAAAGAAAAAGACGTTGAATCTTTTTATGAAAAATCCGGTGAAAAATTCAATGTATATCGAAAAGCAGACCATAAAGTATTGAAAAACAAGTATTATTCTCCCGCAGATTTAAAAACCATAATTGAAAAATAAGATGAAAAAATTAATTACCCGGATTATTGCTGTTTCAGCAATGATTTTTATAGCCCAACAATTCAAAGCACAAAAAGTGATTGTCAACCGCGAAGTGGAAACTACCAATGACGGGAAAATGCTTTTAGGACATCAGACCAAAGATCAGTTTATCAAAGCTCCCTATGCAGACTGGTACGTAAAAGAACACGATGAATATGTTTTAGATCAAAAAGCAATCGCCGAACTAAGAAAACAAAAAATAAATTCTTATAATATCATCGTTTTTCTGGGAACCTGGTGCGAAGACAGCCACAGAGATTTTCCGAGATTGATGAAAATATTGGAAGAAGTAAAATTTCCTGACAGCAAATTGACCATGATTGCAGTTAACCGAAAAAAAGAATCTCCTACCGGTGATGAAGTACGGTACAATGTCCAGAAAGTCCCTACCATTATTGTTGAAAAGTATGGCAAGGAAATTGGAAGAATGATAGAAATGCCTTCAACAGGATATGTTGAGAGAGACCTCGTTGAAATTTTAAAGAAAAATGACAGCTCGGTCATCAAGGAAATATTTAAAAAATAAATTTGAAAAATTTAAGAGTAATACTATCTTTTGCAGCCGGCGTAATCGTCATGCTGGTTTTGTTCTTCAGTTTCAGGTCATGCTTTAACCTTGCAGAGAAAACAGAACAGTCTGATTATTATATTTTGACCAACCAGATTGCCAAAATGAATAAAATGGTGGTTCTGGAACAGAATATTTCATCAATGCAGAAAACAAAAATGGCTTATACAGTGCTCGGAAATGAAGTTTCCAGCAACAGCATTATCACCTACACCAAAACCAACGCGCAGGTTTCTTATGATCTGAATAAAATGAAGCTGGAAGTTGATTCCATTAATAAAAAACTAATCATAAAAGATTTGCCTGATGCGGATATCAGAATTACCCCCAGTGTTGAGATTCAGTCTCTTGACGACTCTTTCTTTAACAGAATCTCTGAAAAAGACATTAAAAATGTGACTCAAAAAGCAAAACAGACTGCTGTAAAAACGATTGACCAGAGTAAGCTTAGAAATGAAGGACGTAAACAATTAATGGAAAATCTGAATACGATTTTCGTTTTGGCAAAGGCTTTGAACTATAAAATTGAAGATAAAACCGGAGAACTCGGTATTCTAAAACTATAAATTTCTGTTATGAGCAAAAACAACGATAATAAAAAAACAGAATCTGCCAATTCCGCAGAGACCAAAAAGCAGAATGAAGATTTTCGTGGTCTTCCTGCAGCTTCTGAAAAATCAAATCCGCCGGACATTAATAAAGAAGATGTTAAAAAATCTTCGGAAGAAAATAAATCAGGAAAAACAGATAATACTAAGTGAAAGCTTAGTATTTTTTTTTATTAAAACGTAATTAATTCGACTTTACCCTTTACAATTACATTTTATATAAAAATAAAAAGCAATTATCTGCAATAATCACTATTCCATTTTTTAAAGAGATAAAAAATGCGTATTTTTGCAACTTAAAATTTCTTAGTAAAGCAATGATAAAAATTACACTTCCAGACCAAAGCGTCAAAGAATTTGAAGGAGAAGTTACTCCTTTAGATGTGGCAAAATCTATAAGCGAAGGATTGGCTAGAAATACCATTTCCGCAGTTGTAAACGGCACACAAGTCGAGATTACCACACCTATTACTACAGATTCTACGGTACAGCTTTTAACATGGAATGATGATTTAGGAAAAAAAGCTTTCTGGCATTCTTCTGCACACCTTTTGGCACAGGCTATTCTGGAATTTTATCCGAATGCTAAGCTTACCATTGGTCCGGCCATCGAAAGCGGATTTTATTATGATGTAGATTTTGGCGATGAGAGTTTATCCGAAAAAGATTTTGAAAAAATTGAAAAGAAAGTTTTAGAGAATGCCAAAAAAGCTTCTACATTCTCATTATATCCTGTTTCTAAAGAAGAGGCATTAAAAACATATGCCGATAATCCTTACAAAGTTGAGCTGATCTCAAATCTTAATGATGGAGAAATCACTTTTGTAACACATGATAATTTCACAGATCTTTGCCGTGGAGGCCACATTCCCAATACCGGAATTGTAAAAGCCGTTAAAATTTTAAATGCTGCAGGAGCATATTGGAGAGGAAATGAAAATAATCCCCAACTTACGAGAGTGTATGGTATTTCTTTCCCAAAACAAAAAGAGCTTACAGAGTATCTGGAAAGATTAGAAGAAGCCAAAAGAAGAGATCACAGAAAACTTGGAAAAGAATTAGGGATTTTTGCTTTTTCTGAAAAAGTAGGTGCAGGTTTACCGCTTTGGCTGCCAAAAGGGACTGCTTTAAGAAAAAAACTTGAAAATTTCCTTACCGCTGCACAGAAAAAAGGCGGATATGAATTTGTAATGACGCCCCATATCGGTGCTAAAGAATTATATGTAACTTCAGGGCACTGGGATAAATACGGTGCAGACAGTTTCCAGCCGATTAAAACCCCAAATGAAGGGGAAGAATTCATGCTGAAACCGATGAATTGCCCTCATCACTGCGAAATTTATAAAACGTCACAATGGAGTTATAGAGATTTGCCGAAACGATATGCAGAATTCGGAACTGTTTACAGATATGAGCAATCGGGAGAGCTTCATGGCTTGACAAGAGTTCGCGGGTTTACTCAGGATGACGCCCACCTTTTCTGTACTCCGGATCAGCTGATGGATGAGTTTAAAAAAACCATTGACCTTGTTCTTTACGTATTTGGTTCATTAGGTTTTGCAGATTTTACCGCTCAGATTTCGTTAAGAGATCCTGAAAATAAAGAAAAATATATCGGTTCTGATGAGAATTGGGAAAAAGCTGAAAACGCAATCGTTACCGCTGCCAAAGAAAAAGGATTGAATACGATCACAGAATATGGAGAGGCTGCTTTCTATGGGCCTAAATTAGACTTTATGGTGAAGGACGCTTTGGGAAGAAAATGGCAGTTAGGTACCATTCAGGTAGACTATAACTTGCCGGAAAGATTCGATCTTACCTACATCGGAAACGATAATGAAAAGCACAGACCGATCATGATTCACAGAGCGCCGTTTGGCTCTATGGAACGTTTTATTGCTATCTTATTAGAAAATACTGCAGGAGATTTCCCATTATGGCTAAGTCCTGATCAGTTTACCATATTGCCGATCAGCGAAAAATATGTAGATTATGCTAAAAAAGTTTCACAATTTTTAGAAAATCACGATATTAGCGGATTAATAGATGACAGAAATGAAAAAACGGGTAAAAAAATCCGGGATGCAGAATTAAAAAAGATACCATTCATGCTGGTTGTAGGAGAAAATGAAGAGCGGGATGGCACAATTTCTGTACGCAGAAGAGGAGAAGGAGATCTTGGAGTGATGAATATGGAAGATTTTGTTTCCTATTTCAAAGAAGCTTCAAAAATATAGAAAATAAGATTCTAAAATCTAAAATATAAGGATTATTTGATTATAGCTTTTATGATTTTAGTTTTTTACATTAAATAGTTATTAACCAATAAAATTATAATACAATAGCACAACGATTTAACAACAGAGGCCCACAAAGACGTCCACCTCAGGAGGACTTACATATGATAAACGACAAGATCCGTGTACGGGAACTTCGTTTAGTAGGCGATAACGTAGAACCGGGAATTTTTCCTATTGACAAGGCAAGACAAATTGCCAAAGAACAGGAACTAGACTTGGTAGTAATTTCAGATAAAGCTGAACCATTCATTGCAAGAATATTAGACTACAAAAAGTTTTTATACGAGCAAAAGAAAAAAACAAAAGAACTTAAAGCAAAACAGATCAAAGTAGTGGTTAAAGAGATCCGTTTCGGACCTCAAACTGATGAACATGATTATGACTTTAAAAAGAAGCATGCCGAAAAGTTCTTGGAAGAAGGCTCGAAATTGAAAACTTACGTATTTTTTAAAGGACGTTCTATTATCTTTAAAGATCAGGGTGAAATTTTACTTTTGAAACTGGCTCAGGAACTGGAACATGTAGGAAAGGTAGATCAGCTTCCTAAACTGGAAGGCAAAAGAATGATTATGATGATGAGTCCTAAAAAACCAGCTAAATAATTCGATAAAAATCCTATTTGGATTAGACTATACAAACCTCAAAAGTATTTTTGAGGTTTTTTTTATTATTAAATAATTATAAATTTATCATAAGGTAAGATTTTGAATATACTTATATACTACTTTTGTTATAAGAATAAGGAATTGCTTATTTAATTAAATTATTAAAACAAATAAAAAACTATGAGTACACTTACTTTAAAAGACGGAACCGAAATTTATTACAAAGACTGGGGAAAAGGTCAACCCATATTTTTTCACCACGGATGGCCCTTGTCCAGCGATGACTGGGATGCACAAATGATATTCTTCTCACAGCAGGGTTTCCGGGTGATTGCCCATGACAGAAGAGGCCACGGAAGATCTTCCCAGACTGCAGAAGGTCACAATATGGATACCTATGCTTCAGACGTTGCAGAATTGGTAACCGCTTTAGATCTGAAAGATGTTATTCACGTAGGTCATTCTACCGGAGGTGGTGAAGTAATCAGATACGTTGCACAACATAGTAAAGGAAGAGCTTCAAAAGCAGTATTAATAAGCGCGGTAACACCGATTATGGTGAAAACCGATCATAATCCGAATGGAGTTCCGTTGTCTGTCTTTGACGAAATCCGTCATTATACTGCAACACAAAGACCGCAGTATTTTGTAGATTTTTCATCTGCATTTTACGGTTACAACAGAGAAGGCGCCAAGGAATCTGAGGGAATTCGCAGAAACTGGTGGAGACAAGGAATGATGGGTGCCATCAATGCACATTATGAGTGCATTAAAGCTTTTTCGGAAACAGATTTTACTGAAGATTTAAAAAATACAGATGTGCCTGTTTTAGTGATGCATGGTGAAGATGATCAGATTGTTCCTTATGAAATTACCGGAGTGGTTGCCGCCAAATTGGTTAAAAACGGAAAATTGATCACTTATCCCGGTTTCCCTCACGGAATGCCAACCACTGAAGCGGAGACGATCAATAAAGATCTTTTGGAATTTTTTAAATCTTAAGTATTTAAACATAAACATTACTGCAGGCAATTTCCTGCAGTTTTTTTATGGATTAACCTTTGAATTGATAAGAATATATTTTCCTTTCACATCTCATATATTTTGTGTAATTTTGCACACTATTATTCCTGAGCAGCTCAGGATCTGAACAAGATATTGATAACAAATACATAAAAAAGCAAAACATGCCAAAATTAAAAACGAAATCAGGTGCTAAAAAGCGTTTTGCTCTTACCGGTTCTGGTAAGATCAAAAGAAAAAATGCTTATAAAAGTCACATCTTAACAAAAAAGGAAACGAAGCAAAAGAGAAATCTTACTACGACTTCTTATGTTGCTAAGGTGGACGAAAAAAGTGTTAAACGTCAATTAGCCATTAAGTAGTTTTTATAATCCAATATTCGGTTTATAAGAATAACAATTCAAAATTTTAACCCTGAAATGGTGCAGCTAAGTGCAATGAAAAAGGTTGCCGCACATTTCAAAAAAACAATTAAATTATGCCAAGATCAGTAAATGCCGTAGCTTCTAGAGCTCGCAGAAAAAAATTAATGAAGCAAGCTAAAGGTTTTTTCGGTAGAAGAAAAAACGTTTGGACTGTTGCTAAAAACGCGGTACAAAAAGCAATGCAATATGCTTACCGTGGAAGAAAAGAGAAAAAGAGAAACTTCAGATCACTTTGGATCATGCGTATCAATGCAGGAGCCAGAGAGCACGGAATGTCTTACTCTCAGTTTATGGGAGCTCTTAAAAAGAACAACATTGAGCTTAACAGAAAAGTTTTAGCTGATTTAGCGATGAACTATCCTGAAGCTTTTAAAGCTGTTGTAGATCAAGTAAAATAATGTAAATTTTTTTGTTATCAATATAATAAATCCCGAGTTTTTTTGCTTGGGATTTTTTTATTATCTACATTTGCTGCACATTAATTATGTAAATAAAATTTAAATAAAAAGTGAAAAAAACGATCATTCTTCTTCTTTCTTTAGTAGCACTCAATGCACAGGCTCAAAGCTTTATTCAGGCATATCAAAACAGAGCCAACCAGGTTTCTCAAACAGATATTACTGCCAATTTACAGGCTTTTGGTAATCTCGGCGTTAAAACTACAGGTTCTGTTGCCAATGCCAATGCTCTAACCTGGATAAAAAATAAATATCTCTCTTACGGATATTCTGTAAGCCAGATGGTAGAAGATCCTTTCACGGTAGGAAGTTCAAATTCAAAAAACCTGATTGTTACCAAAACCGGTACATTATATCCCAATAAATATGTGATTATCTGCGGACACTTTGACAGTATCGTAGGTCCGGGAGTAAGTGATAATGGGAGCGGAACTTCGATTATTCTGGAAGCCGCAAGAATTCTGAAAGATGTTCCTACGGAATATTCTATCAAATTCATCCATTTTTCCGGAGAAGAACAAGGCTTATACGGAAGTACGCATTATGTAAATACCATAGCTTACCAAAGTAATGTAAGACAACTGGATATTAAACTGGTTTTTAATATTGATCAGGTTGGAGGGAAAATAGGTAATAACAATGACACCATTTATTGTGATGAAGATCAAAGTACTCCACTAAGTAACAATGCCGCTTCACAAGCTGTTACTCAGGAACTGGCGACTTGCACGACCCTTTATTCACCTCTTCAGACCGATATAGATCCTGCGTATGCATCTGATTATATTCCTTTTGAGGATAAAGGAGAAGTTATTACAGGTTTTTATGAATACATCAGAAGTAATAATGAGCATACCGTAAATGATACTTTTGCGAATGTAGACCCTGTATACGTTTATAATGTAGGAAAAGCAGCAGTAGGCGCACTTCAGCATTTTGCAGTGGCATCGACTTCGCTTTTAGGAGTTGAGGAAAACGCATTGCATAAACTGGAGTCTGTACAGATATATCCTAATCCTGCAAAAGATGTACTGCATATTGAGTTACCGAAGGAAATTGCCAATTTTAGTTTTGAGATTACTGATTTATCAGGAAGAAGCCTGATTAAAGAAACCAATAAAACCATTATCAATACCAGCAGTCTTGAAAACGGAGCTTATCTTGCTATTTTAAAATCGAGCGATCAAACCGCAGTACGGAAGATTATGATAAAGAAATAAAAAAAGCCCTGTAAAATACAGGGCTTTTTTTAATCTCTTATTTTCTATTTCTATAGTAAACTTTCATAAAAATTCATCAGCTGCTGAGCAATGGGCTCATCATTGAATTTTTGAACAAATGAAAAACCTTTTTCAGCACGTCTTTTTCTTTCCGCTTCATTTTCCCAGAGATATTTTATTTTTGACCGTATATCCAGATGATTTTGCGGATCAATGTATACCGAATCTTTTCCGCCGGCTTCCGGTAGACAGCTTGTATTGCTTGTAACCGCAACCGTTTTTGAAAATAAAGCTTCAATCACCGGGATTCCAAAACCTTCAAAAAAACTTGGATAGACAAAGATATCGGCCAGTTTATAAATAACGGCTAATTCATCCATCGAAACTCCCTCCAGAAAGTGAATCTGTTTTTCTAATTTATTATTCCTGATGTATTGCTCTATTTTGGCGAAATATTTTGTTTTTCGGCCGACAACGACTAAAGGAATTTCAGTTTTGTCAATCGCTTTTACAATATTTAAAAGATTTTTTCTTTCTTCGACGGTTCCTACATTTAAAATAAATCTGTCAGGAAGATTAAACTTTTCTTTTGTTTTCTGAATAAAATCGGCGGTCTGCTCTTCTTTGAAAGCATGATGACAGCCCTGATAAATGACTTCGATTTTATTTTCAGGAATTTTTAAGTAATGTGTAATATCTTTTTTCGTCTGCTCAGAAATAGCAATAATTTTATCGGCAGTTTGTGCGGCTTTTTTAAATTTCCAGAAATGTATCTTTCGGTCAAAAAAAGAATAATACTGCGGAAACCTCAAAAAAATAAGATCATGGATCGTAACTACTTTTTTAATTGAGCCTGTACTCCATTTTAAGGGTAATTCACCCGATAATCCGTGGAAAATATCCACATTTTCTCTCTGGGCATCCTTCCCCATTGTAAACTGTCGGGAAAATTTTCCTTTTGAAGTTTCAATAAAATAAACCTGGGAATTTTCCAAGATCGAGTTTCCTCTTTCGGACTTATTTTTATTCAGTAAAATATATTCATTTTCCGGAAAATATTCAACGAGAATTCTTACCAAATCCCTCGAATAGTTTCCAAGTCCGGAAGCATTATGAAAAAAACGTTTGGCATCAAAGGCGATCTTCATGCTCAGGTTTTATGATATTTTGTGTAAGCTGCTTTCTCTTCCAATGTTCGGATTTATCACTGTACAGAAAAAATTTACCTAATTTATATTTAAACTGCATACATTGATCATAATGGGGTTTCATAAACCGATGCGGAATATCAGGATTTTCCTGAAGGCATTCTTTGATAGAATCCGTATAAACAGTAGGTCCTGTTGTTTTGTGAACGTTATGCGGATACGGATTTTTTTTAATATTATCCAAGACATTCTCTAAAGTCCTTTGAAGAAAAGGATGTCCGGCTTCATACACCAAACCCCACTGTACATAATAGGTTGGAGGAATTTCATCCGTTACAAGCGCTGAATCATCTTCCCGGATAAATTCACGTAGAGGCTTAATTAATCCGCTGTCAATATCCAGATAAATACCTCCTTTTTTATACAGAATAGCATAACGGAAAAAATCTGCTTTGGCAGCTCCAATCGTTAAGCGGTTATAGGATTTTATATATTCAGGAGGAAATTCTTCTTTTAAAAATGCCTGAATTCTTTCATCATCATAAAAATGATATTCGTATTCAGGGTTTTTTTTTCGCATTCTGCTGATATGAAACCTCGTAAGCCAAGGCAGCTTATCATTTTTAAACGTCTGGAATATTTGTTTGGGAATGGCCATCAGTTTTATTTAAACAGCGACGTTGTTTTCTCTTAATGCATCATTCAAAGATGTTTTTTTATCTGTAGACTCTTTTCTCTGGCCTATAATCAAGGCACATGGAACCTGAAATTCTCCGGCAGGATATTGTTTGGTATAACTTCCCGGAATAACAACTGAACGCGCAGGAACTCGACCTTTGATTTCTACAGGCTGATCTCCGGTTACGTCAATAATTTTTGTGGATGCCGTTAAAACAACATTCGCTCCCAAAACCGCTTCTTTCTCAACATGAACGCCCTCTACAACAATACATCTTGACCCGATAAAGCAATCGTCTTCAATGATAACAGGTGCAGCCTGTAAAGGTTCTAAAACACCTCCAATTCCTACGCCGCCGCTCAGGTGAACATTTTTACCGATTTGCGCGCAGCTTCCTACTGTTGCCCAAGTATCAACCATGGTTCCGGAATCTACGTACGCTCCAATGTTAACGTATGAAGGCATTAAAATAACTCCTGAAGCTATAAAAGAACCTTCTCTTGCAATAGCATGGGGTACAACACGAACTCCTTTTTCAGCATAGTTTCTTTTTAAAGGAATTTTATCATGAAACTCAAACGGTCCTACTTCAATCGTTTCCATAGTCTGGATCGGAAAATACATGACAACCGCTTTTTTTACCCATTCATTCACTTTCCATCCATTTTCTGCGGGCTCAGCAACACGTAATTCTCCTGAATCTAAAAGTGAAACCACTTCTCTGATCGCGGCTTTACTGTCTTCGTTTTGTAATAATTCTCGGTGATCCCAAATGTTTTCAATAGTATGTTGTAAAGACATGTTTTCGTTTTAATCGTTAATAATTATACGGCCAAATATACAAAAAAGTTCAGCAAACCTTATTTTACTTAGCACTCTATATCGGATAATGTAGTCAGTTATTTAAAGAATCCGTTGTGCATGAAGATACGTCTTATTCCAGTATTTCTCATTAAGTGAAGATATAATCACACCTTTTGTAGTAGAAGCATGGATGAATCTGATCTCACCATCATTTTCTATTTGAAAGACAATTCCTACATGGGAAACACGGCTTCCTCCTGAAGTAGCGAAAAATAAAAGATCACCGGGCTTTACTTCTTCTACATCAATGCTTTTCCCTGCATTGGCCTGATCTGCAGACCTTCTGGGTAAAACCAGATCATTTTCCTGAAAAACTTTTACGGTAAATCCTGAGCAGTCAAAGCCTGAAGAAGTATTGCCACCGAATTTATAGGGAGCACCTAAATAGTGTTCCGCATCTTTTAAAATATTTTTTACAGGGCCTGAAATTTTACCATCAAATTTTGAATCTAATTTTCTGAGGTTTTCCGCTTTGATATTTATTGTAGATGAAGATTTTTGTGTTGAGACTTTTTTTGCGCTTCCACATGAAATAATGACAAAGAACAAAATAATACATGACGAAATTCTACCTGCAACAGAAAATTTCTTGTTAATAAAATTATGCGTAAAAGCTTTTGTAATCATAATTACAGAATTGAATTACAAATATATAATTTTTTTGATGAATATACATAAACTATACTACAACTATATATTAATTATAATATAATAATATAAAAATAGTTTTATATTTGTAAAATAATCGGTCAAATGGCGACATACGAAAGTTTCTTAAAAATAAATGGATCTGTAGGAGATCTGGTATTCTACACTTTGAATGGTAAAAATATAGTCCGAAAGAAAAGCGGCTTTAATAAATCTGCTTTTAAAAAAAATCCTGCGTATGAAAAAGTACGTCAGAACAGCTCTGAATTTGGCCACTGTTCAAAAATTGGAAAGTTGATACGGCAATCTATTAAGAATTTCATTATATACGCCGAAGATCCCCTACTCTATCAAAAGTTTGCAAAACTGATGACTGAAATTAAGGATCTGGATTTTATTTCTGAACGTGGCAAAAGAACCGTGAAAAATGGGATAGATACCGAAAAAGGGAAATCAGCTTTAAGAAATTTCTGCTTTGGAAAAATAGACAATATTTCTGTTAGTACAAAAGTTGTTTTGAATTTATGGGATAACAGTTTATTTTTAAGTGAAGCTATGACAGATGAAATTGTCATCACGACGATAAAAATTGATTTCGATCGGTATTCTACGGAAACTTATGAGCAGATCATCCAAATGGAAAAGCAAAAGAATGAACTGGTTTTTACCAAATGCTTTACCGATGATCATTCTATACTTCATTTTATCACTCTGAAGAAAGACGGCGAAATTATACAAATGGGATTTGCATAATGCATAAAAAAACCTGCAAATTTTACGTTGCAGGTCTTAGTTTTATAAAAATTTTGTATTATTTATTTTTCATTCCGGTCCACGTTCCGGTTCTTGTAGGAGCAGGAACTGCATTCGTCCAGCTTCCATCGCCTTTTTTATCAGCCAAGGTTCCTGTAAACTGACCATCCGAAGGTAAACCAAGATCAGCAGTAAGCTGTCCTGAAGCATCTAATCTTCCTGAAATATTGTAGTTTTCATTATTAACATCAGAATGCATTGTTCCTGTAACTTTACCATCATTTGCAACCACAAAATTCCAAGCTCCTTTATCTGTCCCTGAATACGTTCCGGACCAGGTTCCGATATAATCATAAATGGTGTCATCATCTGAGCTGCATCCAATTAATGAAAAAGTAGTTAGCAAAAGTAAAAAAAGTTTCTTCATAGCTTTTAATATGGTTTGACAAAGTTTTTATTCCTGTGGAGAATACGGGGATCGAACCCGTCACCTTTAGACTGCCAGTCTAACGCTCTAGCCAGATGAGCTAATTCCCCCATTATTGGTAATCCTCAGCAAATATAATGTTTTATAGGTATTAACAAAATAAAAATTTATCATTTTGAAACAAATTTTTAAGAATATATTAAAAAACGTATGCTGAGCAAGCATACGTTTTTAATAATTCCATTAAATGATGTTTACTTCCAGCCTCCTCCTAAAGCCTGATATAAATCTACGGCCGCTTTCATTTTACTGTATTGCGCATTAGAAATATTGAGTTCTGCATTGAGAGAGCTTACATTGGCATTCAAGACTTCAAGATAATTTGCCATCCCATAATTGACCAGTTCCTGAGAGTATTCCACCGAATTTTTGTAGGCATTCAATTCTTTCGTTTTAAGATCAATAAAAGAATCCTGCACAGAAAATATTCTGATTGCATCAGACACTTCTTTTCCGGCGGTGAGAACCGCTTTTCTAAAATTAAGATAAGCCGTTTCCTGATTGGCCAGACTTACTTCATAATTAGTCCTGATCTGTCTTTTATTCAGAATCGGTTGTGCCAATCCTCCTACCACACTTGCAAATAATGAATTGATGCTGAATAAATGATCAATATCAAGCGACTGAATACCACCGTTTCCGGTAATTCTCAATGTAGGATAAAATTGCGCTTTTGCAGAATTAGTGAGCTCAAAAGCATTCATCAGATTATATTCTGCCTGCATTACATCGGGCCGGTTGGCCAATAACTGAGCCGGATATCCCAGCTTTAGATCTATCGGAATCTGCTGGTTTTCTAATGTTGATCTTTCAATCGCATGAGAAGGTTCTCCCATCAGTAAACTCATCGTATTTTCAAGAAGCTGGATCTGAGTATCAATGTCAATCAGTAAAGATTGTGCGTTATATACAAGTGCTTCACTTTGCTGAACAGCAACTTCCGTAAGTGTACCTGCACCTTTTAACGCTTTGGTGGTTTCCAGATTTTTCTTTCGGATGTCAATTGTTTCCTGGATAATCCTTTTTTGGTCATCAAATGTTAACAGCTGATAATAAGAAGATGCTACAGATGCCACCAAATCACTTTTCACTGCTTTATGGGCGGCAACGGTTCCTAAATAATTGGCAAGCTGGGCTTTCTGCTGGGACTTTAATTTTCCCCATAAATCAGGTTCCCAACCGATACTTGCTGTTACATCAAGCTGATTGATGTAGCGTCTTGATCCGAACAGCTGTCCGGTTTGCGTATTTAAAGACTGCGTTTGAAAAGTATATCCAGGTCCTACAGTAAGCGTAGGTTGGTAAGCTGCTCTGCTTTGTTTCAGATAAGCCTCTGCAGAAGTAATGCTCTGAAGCGCAATTCTGATGTCTAAATTATTATTTAGCGCTGTAGTAATATGCTTCTGGAGAATAGGGTCTGTGAATATTTCTTTCCAGGAGACATTGGCAATATTGGCCGTGTCCTGCGGAAGCATATCGGTACGGAAAAGTTTTTCGTCTACAACCTGGTTTGGCCTTTCATATTCTTTTCTTACCATACAGGATGATAAAATCGCCAGTGTGCATACTGAAAATACGGTTCCTTTAATTATAATTGATAATTTCTTCATTATTTAAAATCTTAAAGATTCCTATTCGGCTAAATTGATGTCTTCTTGTTTCAGGGGTTTTACTTTTTCCTGCAAAGTCTGGAAAATCACATACAAAACCGGAATGACAAATACACCCAAAATAGTACCTATTAACAAGCCTATTGCGGCTCCTGTTGCGATTGATCTGTTACCGACCGCTCCGATTCCGCTGGCTAAAACCAATGGTAGAAGCCCGAAAATAAAGGCTAAAGAAGTCATTAAAATAGGTCTTAACCTTGCTTTTGCAGCGTTAATGGCGGATGTCGCGATACTTTCCCCGTGATGACGCCGCTGAACAGCGAATTCTACAATCAAAATGGCATTTTTAGCCAAAAGACCTACCAACATGATCAGTGCAATCTGGAAGTAAATATTATTTTCCAGACCCATGATTTTCTGTCCGAAATATGCTCCCATTACCCCAAGCGGAAGTGAAATGACTACAACCAGAGGCAAAATATAACTTTCATACTGAGCAGAAAGGATAAAATATACAAATACCAGACTTAAGGCAAAAATAAGCAAGGTTTGAGATCCTGAATTCAGTTCTTCTCTTGTCAACCCTGTAAATTCAACATCATAGTTCTGGTTCAGGGATTCTTTTGCCACTTGCTGCACCGCTGTGATTGCATCTCCCGAACTGTAACCCGGAGAGTTGGCTCCTGTTAATTTTACGGAAGTAAATAAGTTATACCTGCTCACCGACTGCGGTCCGTATGCTTTGGTAAGTGTGACAAATTGTGAAATCGGGGACATTACACCAGAACCGGTTTTTACGTATAATTCATTAAGATTATCAATATTCTGTCTGGATTCCGGGAGTGCCTGAACCATAACCCTGAACTGTTTTCCGTATTTTGTAAAATCGGCTGTATAAACCCCTCCAATATATCCCTGCATGGTACTCAAAATATCTGAAACCGAAACTCCGAGCTGCTTTGCAAGAGGAACATTGATTTCCATTTGATATTGCGGATATTTGGTATTGAATGAAGTCTGCGCAAACTCAATTTCTGGTCTTTCCATCAATTTTCCAATGAAACCTTGTGCTACATTGTCAAAATCTGCGTAATCACCGCCGGATTTATCCAATAAAACCATTTCAAAACCTGCACTGTTACCAAATCCCGGAACACTCGGTGGCTGAAAAAACACAATTTTGGCATCGGGAACTTTTGCTGAAATTCCAAACAGTTTTTTGGTAATATCTTCAGACGTCAAACCGTCTTTTTTTCTATCTTCAAACGGTTTCAGCTTTACAAAAGCTAGACCGTTGTTGCTTCCATTTCCTGATAAAAACCCTCTACCGGTAGAAATCGTTACATTCTGAATTCCAGGGATCTTCAAAGCATTTGCCTGAAGTGTTTTCAGGGCATTATATGTTCTTTCCATGGAGGCTCCCGGAGGAAGCTGTACATCGGTAAAAATAATACCACGGTCTTCGGTGGGCACAAAACCTTTTTTCATCGTAGAACTTGCCCAGAATAAAATACCGCCGGTAACCGCAAAAATAATAAGGGTTACCCATTTATGTTTCAGAAGGAAATTAAATCCTCTTCCATATCGTTCTGTGGTCGTTTTAAAGGCAATATTAAATTTGTAGAAAAACTTCTGAATAAAATTTTTATTCTTATAATCTTCATGATGTTCTTCATGTGGCTTTAAAAACAGTGAACATAAAACCGGGCTCAATGTCAATGCATTAATGGCAGAAATAATGATTGCAATAATTAAAGTAATCCCGAACTGCTGATAAAAAACTCCGGTTGGGCCTGTAATAAAGGTTACCGGAATAAATACTGCCGCCATCACCAAAGTAATCGAAATAATAGCACCGGTGATTTCATCCATTGCTTCAACCGTTGCTTTCTTTGCATTGGAGATGCCGTTTTCCATTTTGGCATGTACTGCCTCGACGACGACGATCGCATCATCCACTACAATACCGATGGCTAAAACCAATGCAAAAAGTGTCAGTAAGTTTAATGAATATCCAAACAGATTCAGGAAGAAAAATGCTCCTACAATAGATACGGGCACCGCAATGGCAGGAATTAAGGTAGATCTGAAATCCTGAAGGAAAATATACACTACGATAAATACAAGAATAAATGCTTCAATCAAAGTATGGATTACTTTTTCAATAGAAGCTTCCAGGAACTCGTTGGTATCAAAGTTAAAGGTGTATTTCACGCCTTCCGGAAATGTGCCTTCCGCAGATTTAAGATATGTTTTAATATTTTTAATAATTTCCTGCGCATTAGAACCCGGTGTCTGGAAAATACCCATACTGATCGACGGATAATTGCCGTTTTCACCCACTCCCGAATACGATTGGCCGGCTAATTCAACTTTTGCTACATCTTTTAACATTAAGTTTTGTCCGTTTCCTAAAGCTTTTATGACAATATTGTCATACTGCTCTTTTTCATTGAATTTTCCGACATATTTAATGATATATTCAAAAGAACTTCCGCTGTTTTGTCCTATAGAACCTGCCGCTGCTTCCCTGCTCTGTTCATTGATTGCTGCAGTTACATCATTTGGAGTGAGCTCGTATGCCGCCATTTTTGCAGGATCCAGCCAGATTCTCATAGAATAATTTTTTCCACCGAAAACATTGGCATCACCTACTCCATTTACCCTTTTCAGGTTTGGGATGACATTGATATTTAAAAAATTCTGAAGATATACATCATCCAAATCTTTATTTTCTGAATAAAAAGACATGTACATCAATGCACTGGTCTGCTGTTTCTGAGTAACTACCCCGGAACGGGTCACCTCGCTCGGAAGCAAAGGGGAAGCTCTTGTTACACGGTTCTGAACATTTACCGCAGCAATATCAGGATCAATTCCCTGCTTAAAAAACACCTGAATATTGGCAGAGCCGTCGTTTCCGGCAGAAGAAGTGATATAATCCATCCCTTCAACTCCGTTGATCTGCTCTTCCAAAGGAACCACCACACTTTTCATTACGGTTTCCGCATTGGCTCCGGTGTAGCTTGCAGATACACTTACAGTAGGCGGTGCAATATCCGGATATTGAGTTACGGGAAGAGAAATAAGCCCCAAAACCCCGAGAATTACAATAAGTATTGATATAACGGTTGATAAAACCGGTCTGTTAATAAAGTTTTTTATCATTAGAATTTCGGTTTTATAGATTGAACAAGGCTGTCAAATTTTACAGGCTGCGGTTTTATTGCTGTACCTGTTTTCAGGCCTCCGATTCCTGCAGCAACAATTTTATCACCTTTTTTAACGCCTGATTTTACAAGCGCCATATTATCAATTCTGTCGATGATATCAACTACGACATTTTTGGCGGTATCTTTTTCTACTTTATATACGTAAACAATACCCTGCTGTTCATACGTTGCACTTTCGGGAACCACCAAAACCTGATCAAAGTTTTTAGGAAACCTGATACTTCCGCTGTTTCCGTTGCTCAGAAGTTTCTGAGGGTTTGAGAATCCTACCCTAAACTGTATCGTCCCCGTTAAAGGATCAATGGAACCTGTAATGGCTTCAATTCTCCCTTTTTCTGGATAGATACTTCCGTTTGCCAATTGCAATTCTACCATCGGAAGATTTTTAATTTTTTCAGGAACAGATGCACCTTCAGATTTTTCAAGGAAGTTAAAGTATTCTTTTTCATTCATAGAAAAATAGGCAAAGATCTGTGAAGTGTCTGAAATAGTCGTTAAAGGAGTCTGATCTGTAGGCCCTACCAAACTTCCTACTTTAAGAGGCAATTTGCCAATCACCCCGGAAATTGGTGCACGGATTACAGAATAATCTATATTTGCGGCAACGCCTTTATAATCTGCAGAAGCCTGTTGTTTTGCGGCGATAGCCTGCTGCACCTGAGCTTTTGCTTTAGAAAGATTCGCCTGCGCAGTCTGCAGCTGAATATCACTGATGATATTTTTGGCAACAAGCGGTTTTAATTTATTGACTTCTACCTGTGCGGCATTTACCGAAGCCTGTGCGGCAGCAATATTTGATTCTGCAGCGCCAATTCCGGCTTTTGCAGCGGCGGCTGTTTCATTTAAGGTATTGGTTTCCAGACGGAATAACGGCTGCCCTTTGGTAACGTACTGCCCTTCATCTACCAAAACCTGGGTAATATACCCCTGAATTTTTGCTCTTACATCATTATTCACTCTGCCTTCGATACTTGCAGGAAAGGTATCGTATCCCACTATATTTTTATTTTCTACCGATACTACAGGATAGGGTTTTGGGCCATCTTGTTTCGGAGCTTCTTTTTTACAGGCAGTAAGAGAGATTGCCGCAATAGAAAACAGTATAAGCTTATTTGTCATGTTATAATTTATTAAGAGATTCTTGAATATTGATAATACTTTTATGTAAAAGAGATTGGTATACTTCCATTTTTTTTTCTTCATGATCATTATGAATTTTGCGGAAGTTTTTCAGATCATCTAACAGCTTAAGTTCGTCTTTCATTTTCTGTACTATTTTTTCAAACCTGATTTTTTTATAATCGTCATTGGCAAAAAAATAACGTTTTCTTTCATCCATTTTATTAACGTCGATAATCAGCTGAGAACTTAACAGCAATGATATGCTTGTAGAGACCGAACTTTTGCTTGCCGAGAAAACCTCGACAAATTCATCAAACGGTATTCCAATTTTTTCAAAATCAAAAATCAGATACGAATATATTTTGGAAGCCAACGGTGGAATATTAAGCATGGAGCTGTAAAACTTTACGGCATCCTGAAAAATTTTCTCATCAACTTCTATACTTTTGGTCATGCAGTAAATTTTTAACAAAAGTATAACTTAGTTCGGAACCAAACGAACAAAGATGATAGAGTTTATAAATAATTGATTTTTGAAAGCCTCAATAATAAAACGTTATGATTACATCAGCACTTTCTCAAAAGCCTTTCTCACGCCACCCTGCAAATATACTTCACCACAATACGTATAGCCTTTGGATTCAAGAATTTTCAACATGGCTGTATTATCATAATTGGTATCTACTTTTATGCTTGAAACATGTTCTGATTTTACAAAATCTTCGATATAATCAAAGAGTTTTTTTACCAGCCCCTGTCCGGCAAACTGTTCTGAAACGGCCACTCTGTGAATAACCACAAATTCTCCGTTGGTAAGCCATGCTCCTTCTATGGTGCTGTAGGCCGGTTCATCATTAAAAATCAAAGCAACATACACAGCAATGGTATCATCTATGGTTAGAACATATCCAAATTTTTTTTCAATATCACTTTCGACCGTACTGAGATTAGGATATCCATTCTGCCATTGTGAACTTCCGTCAAGCCTTCTTCTTTCGATCGATTGCTGTATGATTTTCCAGATAGCATCTCTGTCTTCTTTTTCTGCTTTTCTAAAATGTATTTCCGGTGACTTCATTACAAATAAATGATTATGATTGATTGAGTAAACTTTATCTTAAATAAATTAAGAATCTAAATTGATTATTAGAATCTACAATAAAAAACCGAAAACTAATAAGGATTAATTTTCGGTTTCGAAGTAGTAAAATTTAAAATTATGAAATAGTTTTTATTGATTCTGATTTTCCTGAAGATAAGCGTCTATAATTTCAAACGCTTTTTTTTCGTCCTGTAAATCAACCATTACTTTCAGCGACGTTGCAGTAGGCGTTGTCGTAAAAGTAAGATAATTGTTTTCTACATCGTTTGTAATCTGCGCATCTTCCAGTTTGGATTTGATCAGCTGAATTTCTGCCGGTTTATCACTTTCAAAAACTGATACTCTCGTTTGTCTTTCCATATTGTATTCATTTGAGTATTTAAATATAAGAAGATTTTTCTGAAATTACAAATCAGAATATTTTAAATTTTGTTAATATTATTTTCAATTTTATCTAACGCAATCTGAATTTCTTCCTGTGAAACATTCAAATGTGGTCTGAAACGGATAGACTGATCTCCGCACGAGAGAATAATCAATCCGTCATCATACAGAAGCTCTCTCAGATGGTTTCTCTGCTCATGCGTCGGCAAATCGATCGCACACATCAATCCTCTTCCGCGGGGATTTGAAATTTTGTCAGGATATTGCTGAGCGAGTTTTTGCAAACCTTCCAGTAAATATTCTCCAACAGTAATCGCATTCTGAAGTAGGTTTTCTTTTTCAATCACCTCCATCACCAGCTGAAAACGGAGCATATCGATAAAGTTTCCGCCGAATGTAGAATTGATTCTTGAGCTTTCTCTGAAAACATTATCCGGAACTTCATCAAATTTTTCTCTGTTGGCCAAAATTCCGCACACCTGTGTTTTTTTACCAAAAGAAATAATATCCGGAGCAATGCTGAAATGTTCGTATGCCCACATCTTGCCGGTAATTCCTATTCCTGTCTGCACTTCATCAAAAATCAGCAATACTTCATTTTCGTCACAAATTTTTCTTAATTCAACAAAAAACTCGTCTCTGAAATGGTTGTCACCTCCTTCCGCCTGAATAGGCTCGATAATGATACAGGCCACTTTATTCGGATTGGATAAAATAGCTTCTTCAATATTTAAAAGTGCAAGTCTTTCATTATTAATGGTTTCCTCAAGATTTTCTTCAGTAATCGGAAATTTCAGTTTCGGGTTGATGATTCTTGGCCAGTCAAACATCGGGAAATACTGATATTTTCTCGGGTCTGACGTATTGGTAAGGCTTAAAGTATAGCCGCTTCTTCCATGAAATGCTTGTCTGAAATGGATACAGATTCCCGCTTCAGTTGTAAGTCCTTTGGCAAAATTCTTTTTGGTTTTCCAGTCGAAGCAGGCTTTCATCGCATTTTCTACCGCTAACGCTCCTCCTTCAATAAAAAAGGCAAACTGAAGCTCTTTAGGAATTGCCACTCTTTCGAAAGTATCCACAAAATCAGCATATTCTTTAGAATATACATCGGCTAAAGTAGGCTTGTTGATCGCCATTTTTCCGAGCCATTCTGCTCTTTCAAGCAGATAAGGGTGATTGTATCCTATTGATGCAGATCCGAACATTGAAAACATATCCAGAAGGTTTTTCCCTGAAATCTGGTCATGAATCCATGAACCTTGTGAGTTTTCAATATCCATCACAAAATCGAAACCGTCTGCAAGAACGTGTTTTCCGATGGTATCTTTTACTTTATTCGTTTTATTGTCTACGATTTGTTCCATATCATTTTGGTTAAAAGACGGAGATTAAATCAAATTGCAGTATATGATTTCGTTTAACCTCTATCTTAATTTAATACATTTTATTAGAGATCAAACTTAATTCCTTGTGCTAAAGGCAATTGAGCGGTATAATTTATAGTATTGGTTTGTCTTCTCATGTAGTATTTCCATACATCTGAGCCGGATTCTCTTCCGCCCCCGGTTTCTTTTTCGCCTCCAAAAGCACCGCCGATTTCTGCTCCTGAAGTACCGATATTGACGTTTGCAATGCCACAGTCTGAACCTGCCTGAGAAAGGAAAAGCTCTGCTTCTCTCAGGTTTTGTGTCATGATCGCTGAAGATAAACCTTGAGGAACATCATTCTGAATAGCAATCGCTTCTTCAAGCGTGGTATATTTTATTAGATATAAAATTGGGGCAAAAGTCTCATGCTGTACGATTTCGAAAGAATTTTCTACTTCTGCAATACATGGCTTAACATAACAACCGGATTCGTAATTTTCACCAGATAAAACACCGCCTTCCACTACAAACTTCCCGCCTTCTTTTTTGCATTTTTCAATAGCAGCTTGATATTGATTGACTGCATCTACATCGATAAGCGGTCCTACGTGCATGTTTTCATCCAAAGGATTTCCTATTTTTAACTGTCCGTATGCTTTTACCAATCTGTTTTTTACTTCTTCATAAACGCTCTCATGAATAATCAGCCTTCTTGTTGAGGTGCATCTTTGTCCTGCCGTTCCTACGGCTCCGAAAACAGCACCAATAATTGACATATCAAGATCAGCATCTTTTGAAATGATTATGGCATTATTTCCTCCTAATTCAAGAATTGATTTCCCGAATCTTTCTGCCACTTTTGAAGATACCATTCTTCCCACCCTCGTAGAACCGGTAAAAGAAACCATGGCAATACGTTTATCATCTACCAGTTTCTGACCGATCTCATGATCTGCTACCAAAACACTTGAAACCCCTTCAGGAAGATTGTTTTCCTTCAGCACTTCAATCATGATATTTTGACAGGCAATCGCACAAAGCGGCGTTTTTTCTGATGGCTTCCAAATGGTAACATTTCCGCAAATCCAGGCAAGAGCGGTATTCCACGCCCATACTGCAACCGGGAAGTTGAAAGCGGTAATTACGCTCACAATCCCAATCGGATGATATTGCTCGTACATTCTGTGTCCCGGTCTTTCGGAATGCATGGTGTAGCCGTGAAGCTGTCTTGATAATCCTACTGCAAAATCGCAGATATCAATCATTTCCTGCACTTCACCAAGGCCTTCCTGCAAAGATTTTCCCATTTCGTAAGAAACGAGTTTTCCCAGATCATCTTTATATTCTCTTAATTTCTGTCCTAACTGACGCACGATTTCTCCCCGTTTTGGTGCGGGAATCATTCTGAATTCCTTAGATGCTTTCTGGGCAGTTTCAATCACCTGATCGTAATCACTTTCTCCCGAAGTTTTTATTCTGGCAATTAATCTCCCGTCTGAAGGCGAATAACTTTCTATTGTTTTTCCTGATGCAAAAAATTGACCTCCCTTGGAAGTCCCTTTGTTTTCATCCTTAATTCCGAGATTTTTTAAAGACTTTTCAATTCCAAAATCTTTGACTTTTTTAGACATAAATGTTACTTTTCGTTTCGCCTAAAGATAAAAATATTATATGAATCCCGAAATATAAATTTTATCCTCATTTTTATTTGGACTAATTATAAACATGCTTATCTTTGTAGCTAATAATCACAATTTCAGCAATGGAAAACTCTCAGGAAAACAATTCTAAATTTAAAAAATGGTTTAAGCGTGTAGGTTGGGCAGGATTTGCTTTTTTTACGATCAAAGGTTTGATATGGCTGGTTATCTTTTATTTCGGAGCAGATACTCTTAAAGGCTGTTTACAATAATTAAAGCAGAGAACGATCTCTGCTTTAGGGTTATAAATGTATTACTCTTTCTTTTTTCTGCCTGCTTCTATTAAACTCTGATGAAGGATATACTCAATCTGGCCGTTGACACTTCTGAATTCATCATTTGACCATTTTTCGATCAGCTTATAGGTAGATTCATCAATCCTAATGACAAATGATTTTTTACCTTTCGGCGGTTTTTCTGACCTGTTTTCAGCATTATCAATTTTCATCTGGTTGATTTTTTATAATAACAAATATTTTTTAATACTGCTTTAATCTTAAATTAATGATCGCTTTTCTTAATTATACAAAGTTCCTGCGTTTAAAATAGGCTGTGCCGCTTTTTCACCACACAGTACGACCATTAAATTGCTCACCATTGCCGCCTTTCTTTCATCATCCAGCTCAACAATATTTTCTTCAGAAAGCTTTTTCAAGGCTAAATCTACCATTCCGACCGCTCCTTCTACGATTTTGGTTCTTGCTGCAACGATGGCAGTTGCCTGTTGTCTCTGAAGCATCGCTCCTGCAATTTCTGAAGCATACGCCAAATGAGAAATCCGGGCTTCCTGAATGATGATTCCCGCTTTTGAAAGACGATCCGTAAGTTCCTGTTCCAGGATAGAATTAATTTTATCACCTCCCTCTCTTAAAGTAATAGGCGCATGATCGTCTTCTAGATTGTCATATGGGAAACTCATTGCCAAATGACGAACTGCCGCTTCGCTCTGCATTTTTACAAAATCAGAATATCGTTCAACGTCAAAAGCTGCTTTATAGGTGTCTCCCACTTTCCAGACCATTACCACTGCAATCTCAATCGGGTTTCCCATTTTATCATTCACTTTCAATGTCTGTCCCTGTAAATTTTCGGAACGCAGTGACATTTTTTGTGAAGAATACAAAGGATTAATAAAAAACAAACCGTTGTCTTTTACCGTACCTACATATTTTCCAAAGAAATTTAAAACACGTGAATGATTAGGCTGAATAATCATTAAACCTTTCATGAAAAAGAAAAATACCACGAAACATGCTGCTCCAAGAATTGTGGTTCCTATATTTTCTGCTGTAGTTCCTGTAATAAACAGATACGCAGAAGCGATAAATAATAACAGACAAATAAGTAAAGCCAGATATCCTGACATTGGTTTTAGAACTTTTTCCATAACTGTAATTTTTAAAATGATATTAATTTGATATCATAAAGATAAATAAAATTGTAAATGTTGAATTATTTATTTTAATTATTTTCACAAAAAAAGTCCTGAAAATAATTCCAGGACCTTTTATAGGTATGTAAAAGATTTATTTTTTCTTCAGTGCCGAAAATTTAAGATAAGAAACCAAAGCTAATGATAACATGGTTCCCAAGCCAATATATACCCAAGCCGGAACCGGAACCGGATCTCCCGCCGCATAAGAGTGGAGTCCGCTTAAGTAATAATTAACCCCGAAATACGTCATCACCATCGAACAGAATGCAAACATGGTCGCCACGTGAAATGCCCATCTGCTTCTCAATCCCGGAACCAGTCTCATGTGCAACACAAAAGCATATACCATGATTGAGATAAAAGCCCATGTTTCTTTCGGATCCCAGCTCCAGTATCTTCCCCAAGATTCATTGGCCCAGATTCCTCCTAAAAAGTTTCCTACCGTTAAGGCAAAAAGACCGATCGTCAATGACATTTCAGAAACGATGGCCAATTCTTTTAACGTAGAATCATTGTGCAACCTGAACATATTCTTATCTGAAATGATATAAAATACCAGTGAAATTACCGCAATGATCATCGACAAAGCAAAGAATCCGTAACTTGAAGTGATAATGGCAACATGTACAATCAGCCAATACGATTTAAGAACCGGAACCAACGGCGTAATCTGCGGATCTAAAGCAGAACCGCCATGTGCAAATCCCATCATAATCACCGCCACCATAAAACCTGCAGCAGGAATCAGTGCGTTGGAATGATTTTTAGCCCCGAATAATCTTGACGTTAATATTAAAGCTTTTGTATCTAAAGGGTAATTACTGTTACTGTTTTTTCCAAATCCGAAATAGAACATTAAACCGGCCGAAATTCCAATCCATGAGATAAAAATAATTGCTTCATACCCGTTACTCCAAGGAGCGTGGCCGGAAATATACCATCGTGCAACAAGACCTAAGAAATGACAGATATATCCCACAACACCCAGATAAATAATTCCTTTGATAATGGTGTTGAGCAGTTTTTTAGGTTTAAATAATTCTACGAATCCTAAAATCAATAATAAACCTCCGATTAATGTATAGAATATTAAAAGCTTGAAATTAAGATTCACTTCATTCATAAATACTTCAAGGTTCACTTTAGATTTGGAAGGGACTACGCTTTTGCCCCATTTCTGCTGATATTCCGAAAGTTTAATGAGTTCGGTATCTGCTTTACTCCAGTTTCCTGTTTTCTGTGCTTCCAGAGCTTCAGCAAAATAAGGTCCCATCACCTGCTGAGATTCCATATCGGGTTCCATTTTCTGATCCAGCCACGAATGCCATGTGTGATTGGGATCATTTTTTACAGGGACGATTCTCATAAACTGGCCGCTGAAAAATTCATTAAAAATCTGAACTCTTTCATTCACAGAGATGACTTCCTTATCATAATTGGTCTGATCGGCAGGTTTTTTACGAAAAGCGATGTTGTAATCGTGATCCAAGATATAATTCAGGTTTCCATTGGCATCAGCAGGAAAAAGATTCATTAGAGAGGTGTATCCTTCTTCGTTGGCTTTCGTTTTTGCCATCAGTTCATCACCGCCTTTTGATCCTATTTTGATTAACGGAACCATCGTCCAGCTCGGTGTATCTGTATTGATAGATAAAAACCACTGGTTTGCGGTAAGAGATTTTCCGTCTGTCCCTTTAAACTCGTCTTTCTTGTATAATTTTCGTAAAATATCTAAAGCTTCGGTATTGATAGGCACTATCCTTCCTTCAAAATTCTGAACCAGAAGGTACCCGAATTTATCGGCGTGTTCTTTACTGATTTTATTTCTGGCAATAATTTCGTCTGCAGAAATGGTTTTCATTTTCGTTAGAGGCGCCGCAACTGAATTCTGTGTTTTTGCACTTTCGGGAGCCGTTGCATGATTATGGCCATCTCCTTCTACATGGATATCCCTGCTTCCGTCTGTGTTGCCATGCGTTTCAATTTTCTGGGCATTTAATCCTAAACTTAAAAACAGCAATAGAATTCCTACCGCTCTCTTTTTATTGATATCCTTGAGCATTTTATTCAGTTTCCAGAAATGGGTTCCTTTCCAGAAGAAGATAATAAACATTCCTAAAAATAATAAAGTATAGCCTAAATAAGAAATATTGGTTCCCCAGAAATCATGGTTTACCGACAATACCGTTCCCATTCTGTCAGGATCGAAGCTTGCCTGGAAAAAACGGTAGCCTCCATGATTTAAAACATGATTCATATAGATTTTATAAGGAATCTGCTTGCCTTGCTCAACGATTTTCACATGACTCTCATACGCACTCGGAGAAGAGCTTCCCGGGTAGGTTTCCATTACAAAATCATCCAGCTTCAAGGCAAACGGAGTATTGTATACTTTGGGTCCAAAACCTACCATAATGTTAAGTCCGTCCATAGAAACCTGCTTATATGCATTCGGATTTCCTTTTTCCACTGACAAATCAACAACCTGTTTTGTTTTAGGGCCTTCAATTTCTACGGTCATGATATCAGGAACTGCCTGATCTTTCTTCCGGTCTCCTTCAAAAGCTAATAATTTACCTTTTTTAAGACCTTCAGGAACTACTAATTTTAATTCATTAATCGTATAAAGGCTTCTCAAAACCAAAGGCTGGAACTCGTCTTTCTTTGTAGTTCCTGTAGCTTGAGTGGCCATCGTCATGAAATTCGCATCTACAGGAGTTTTAATGAAAATCTGCCCGTTTTCTTCTTTAAATTCCACCGCACCGTCAATGGCTCTGTTAAACGTTACTAAAGTTCCGTTGATTGATTTTGTTTCGCCGGGTTTTATGTAAATATTCTGTCTTCCGGTTTGTCCGGTCGATACCAGATGAAGATATTCGTTTCCTTTGGGATCACTTATTAAACTGTCTTTTTTTCTTTGAATATAATCCAGTGTTTTTATCTTAATCTGTTTTCCGTGGAAGTCGTATGTTGCATTAAAATCTTTATGCAGCGGAGACATCAGATAAGGAACGTCTTTATAATTTAAAACATCACCTTGGTCTTCAATCTGAATTTTAAAGAAATTTTTATCCGTAACAATTTCATTAGAGGTTTCTCCTTCTCTGATATGCATGGTTCCTTCAAAACTCACATATCTCGTGATGGCTCCCCCGATAAATATAAATACAAAAGCGAGGTGAAACATTAAAACGGGCCATTTTTCTCTTCTCCAGAGACGATAACGGCCGATATTTCCTATAAAATTGATAATCAATAAGACCATGATCATTTCAAACCATTTTGCTTCGTAAATTAATGCTTTTGCAGTAGGAGTTCCGTAATCATTTTCAAGAAAAGTTGCATACGCCATCGATATTGCATAGACGAGCAACAAAACTGCCATTGTACGCGTTGAGATAAGGATATTCTGAATCTTATTCATGATTTTTTTACTAGACATGCAAAAGTAAGGATGATAAAACAAAAGGCAGATAAAAAAAGATGTTTTTTGTCATTATAAGGATGCGATGTGCTTATTTTGAATCATTCTTAATAACTTGTACTGTTGCTCAATCTCAAAGAACAACCTCAAAAAATAAGACAAAATAAGGACACGGAACCGGACATTGATTTGATGAAAAAAAATAATGAAAATATCAAAAAAACACTAAATTTGCCGGGATCGACATTATGGAAAAGAAAGTACAAAAAAAACAACCGGAAACGGCTGAAGCAAGCAAAATTCTATCAAAACCGCGCATATTTTTCGGGTTAACATTCATTGTTTTATCCGGAGTACTCGCGCTCTCCTTTATTTCTTATCTTATGAATTGGAAGGCAGATCAAAGCCAATCCGGAACTATGCTGGATAAGGAAGTAAAGTCTTCCAACATTTTTGGGAAACTGGGAGACTGGCTGGGAAATATTTTCATATTTGAAAGCATCGGAGTCGCTTCATTTATTGTAGCATTTCTTTTTATTGTATTCGGAACGATGATTCTGAAGAAAAAAATGTTTAAACCCTGGAAAACGTTCGGGCATTCTCTGTTTTTTATTTGCTGGCTTCCTATACTTTTCGGAGCGGTTACAAAAGGAAAAGGCAATGCAGGTGTTTTGAGCGGAGTTTATGGATATCAGATTATGGATTCTTTAAATTCGATTATCGGAAGTGTCGGTCTTTGGGTGGTTTTACTGGTAAGCATCGGGTTGTATTTTATTCTTGAATTTAATCTTCGTCCCAGTTCGGTAAAGGCTAAATTTGACAAAATCAACGAAAATACCATCGGCAAAGTAAAATCAATGATGCCGAATTCAAATGAAAACTTTGAAGCGGATGAAGAACTGGAAAACGAAGTTCAGGAAATGCCTTCCAACGTTACCATTACAGATCTTTCAGGAAATGACAAAGCTGAAAAACCTTTCACAACAAAGCCAGAAACTCAAAGTATCCCGGTTGTTGAAACAATTATTACACCTAATCAGACTTCTTTTGAAGAGCAGACAAAAGACTTTTCATCTGCTTTAAATATAGAATTAAATACAAAACCTATTATCCCCGCAGTGAAACCGGAAGACGCTTTTGATAACAAACCTTTAACTTCTTCTGCAGATGGAATTAAATTTAATGTGGAAGTCGCTCCGGCTGTAGAAGTTTTGGACGATTCTGAAAAGCAGTCGAATGATCTGGTTGAAAAACACGGTTTATATGATCACCGTTTAGATCTGGCGAAATTCCAGATGCCTACTTTAGATCTATTGAAAGATTACGGAAATGAAGAAATCTCAGTCAATAAAGAGGAATTAGAAGAAAATAAAAATAAAATTGTCGGTCTTCTCAAGAATTTTAATGTCGGAATTGCTGAAATTAAGGCCACAATAGGACCTACAGTGACGCTATACGAAATTGTTCCGGAAGCCGGAATCAGGGTTTCAGCAATTAAAAAACTGCAGGATGATATTGCACTAAATCTGTCTGCATTAGGAATCAGAATTATTGCACCAATGCCCGGAAAAGGAACCATCGGAATTGAAGTTCCGAGAAAAAATCCTACCATGGTTTCGATGCGTTCGGTAATCGCTTCCCAGAAATTCCAGAATACGGATATGGATCTGCCGGTTGTTTTCGGGAAAACGATCTCGAATGAAGTATTTATGGCAGATTTATCAAAAATGCCTCACTTACTCATGGCAGGATCTACAGGACAAGGAAAATCAGTCGGAATCAATGCGATTCTGACTTCCCTACTCTACAAAAAACATCCGAGCGAATTGAAATTCGTAATGGTAGATCCCAAAAAAGTGGAACTTTCATTATATTCAAAAATCGAAAGGCATTATCTGGCAAAACTTCCTGATGCAGAAGAAGCCATTATTACGGATACCAACAAAGTAATTAACACGTTGAACTCGCTTTGCGTGGAGATGGACCAGCGATATGACCTGCTTAAAAACGCATTCTGTAAAAACCTTAAAGAATACAATAAAAAATTCAGCGAAAGAAAATTAAATCCTGAAAATGGTCACCGATATTTACCGTACATCGTTTTGGTTGTAGATGAATTTGCTGATTTGATCATGACTGCCGGTAAAGAAGTTGAGCTTCCGATTGCGAGACTGGCGCAATTAGCAAGAGCCGTGGGAATTCACTTAATTGTCGCAACGCAAAGACCTTCTGTAAACGTAATTACAGGGATGATTAAAGCCAATTTCCCGGCAAGAGCGGCTTTCAGGGTAATTTCCAGTGTAGATTCCAGAACAATTTTAGATTCTCCGGGCGCAGATCAGCTGATCGGAAAAGGAGATATGCTTTACTTTAACGGAAATGAAATTTTAAGGCTTCAGTGTGCATTTATTGACACTCCTGAAGTGGAAAGACTTGCTGAGTTTATCGGCGAGCAAAAAGGATACGCTTCTGCCTTTATGCTTCCTGAATACATCAATGAAGAAGCAACCAGTACAGTCGGAGCATTTGATCCTAATGAGAAAGACGCTTTGTTTGAAGATGCGGCAAGAATTATCGTTTCTACACAGCAAGGCTCAACTTCCATGCTGCAGCGACAGTTAAAATTAGGATACAACAGAGCCGGAAGAATTATGGATCAGCTTGAAGCCAGCGGAATTGTAGGCGGCTTCAACGGTGCCAAAGCAAGAGAGGTCCTGATCAGTGATTTACATTCTTTGGAACAGTTTTTGGAAGATTTGAGAAGTTAAGATAACGTTGTAGTTACTTAACTTTTAACATCGAAAAGTGTCTAATTGATATATTAATTTAGAAAAAAATGAAGAAACTGATTTCAAAAATACTTTTAGGAAGTTTTGTAGTAGGAAGTATAACCTTTGCACAGGCTCAGAAAATTGATGCCAAAGCTAAAAAAATACTTGATGAAGTAACGGCCAATTACAAATCCAAGAAAAACACTTATTTTAAATTTTCTTTCGGTAGCGGCGTTAAAGGAACGGTAAGCAAGACAGAACCCGGAATCTATTACGCAGCAGGAGATAAATATAAGCTAAAAATCATGGAAACCCAACAGGTATTTGACGGAAGCAAAATCTACAATATCAATACGGAAGATATGGAAGTAACTGTTGCTAAACCTAACGCAAACAGCACTATGTTTTCCCCAATCAATTATTTGACTTCTTACAGAAATGACTATAATGTAGCATACAGCGGTAAAAAAACGGTAGATGGAGTGAGTGCAGATTTTATCACATTAACGCCTGTAAAGTCGAATGGATTAAAAAATATCTATATTTTCGTAGATTCTGCAAAAAAGCAGATGCTGAAACTGGAACAGCACGGAACCAATAAGGATATTGCTGTTATTTCAATTAAAGAATACAAAGAAAATCAGCAGCTGGATCCCAATATGTTTGTATTTGATAAGAACAAATTCAAGAATTATGTCATCACAGAATTATAATTCTTAATAAATAATAAATTTTGAAGTCACAAAGGAAACTTTGTGGCTTTTTGATTAATTTTGGCAAATGTTTAAAATATTAGACCGCTATATTATTAAGACCTTTTTTGGTCCGTTTTTATTTATATTCAGCGTATTGTTTTTCATTTTTATTGTAAACATCATCTGGATTCAGCTGGGTCAGTTTATGGGTAAAGGTCTGAGCTATGTTCAGATCATGAAGCTCCTCTTTTATTTAGGAGTAAGTGTGGTAAGTATGGTTTTGCCTTTAACGATATTATTGGCAAGTATTATGTCGTTCGGCGAATTTGGAGAACGGTACGAACTTGCTGCCATGAAAGCTGCCGGAATTTCCTTGACCAGAGTTATGATGCCGCTTTTAGGTGTTACTACAGTTTTAGCCATACTCCTCTATTTTTTCTCCAATAATATCATTCCAGATTTTCAGAAAAAAGCAAAAAATATGCTTTTTAACATCGCCCAGACAAAACCTGCGCTTAATTTTACTCCGGGCCAGTTTATTGATCAGATTCCCGGGTATATGGTAAAATTTGATAAAATTGAAGGGGAAGAAGGACGTAATCTCGAAGGAATTTTCATTCATAAAAAAGCAAGCACATTTGAGAATCAGCAGTCTATTGTCGCACAAAAAGGCAAATTCGTAACCCCTGCCAACAAAAATTACCTTCAGCTGGTTTTGTATAACGGATATGTTTTTGAAGACAGTTATGCCGGAAAATCTGATAATGTCCGTACCAAACAGCCCGATCAGGCGATTAAATTTGATACTTTAATTTCGCATTTTGATATCAGTGAAATCATCAATAAAGCCATTGAGCAGGAACGCATTACAGACGATTACCGCTTTCAGACTTTCACTGAACTTAATGCAACGATTAATAAGACCAAAAAAGAAAACAATAAAATGTTTGCCAATATAACGAATGATGTGATCTCACAAACGAGCTCAGTCATTTCTTATATGGATAAAAACAAAATAAAAGCGCCGGTAAAATCCCAGTTTAAAATAGACACTTTAAAAAGTAATAAAAGACTGGAAATGATTTACAATGCCTACAACCGTTTAGAAAACATAAAGACCAGTCTTGAAACAAAGAAAACCGAACTTGATCCCAATGTAAAGTATTTCAGTAAAGTGGTTATTTATCAGCAGAGAATAGTATCGTATTCTTTTACCTGCATCATTTTCTTTATGATCGGTGCGAGTTTGGGATCCATTATCAGAAAAGGAGGAATGGGCGTTCCGGTGATTATCGCAATTGTAATTTTTATTATTTTTTATGTAATTAATGTAGGGTTTGAAAACGTAGCCTGGTCTGGAAAAATGAATCCTTATCTCGCGGCTTGGCTTCCGAATATCATTCTTTTCCCGTTTGGGGTATTAATGACATATAAAGCATTAACCGACTCTCAGTTATTCGACTCTGAAAAATATAAAGCATTCCTGAAACCTATTACACAAAGGTTTACTAAAAGTAAAGAACATCAAAGATATCAATAAAAAGATCCGGAAAAATTCCGGATCTTTTGTGTTTGGAATAGAAGATTAAATTCTATAATGATTTTTCACTATATTTATTTCTATTAAAAGAACTCTATGAAAAATTTAATATTCATCATGTTACTTCTCGCAGGTGTTTTTTGCCAGGCACAAAAACAAGATATTAAAACATATATCAAAACAGAAAGCATCGGCGGAAAACTAGATTTTTCGAAAGCGGTTGACAAGGAATATTCTACTTCGCTCATCCGTTTCGGGGATACGATGTACAGTAAAAAAGATTTTACGATATTGCTTTGGGGAGCAAAAGTAAACGCTTTGGGAATTAATTCTTTAGACGAAACCTTCAGACTATGGGAAGAAATCAATCAACGCGCTTTAACTGAACCGGAGAAAAAAGCTTTAAAAACAGGTTTCGAGGCAAAATTTTAATAGTCAATTGGGTTTTCATGAAAATAAATATTGCAATCATCAGCTTATTTTTTGTGTTTTCGTGCAAAAAAGAAAACAGCAGAACTGAACATTCGTATTCTAAAGATTCTTTAATTTCTGTAAGAACTAAAGGTAATGTCATTACAGATACAATCGGCTCTGAAGAAGATGTTAAGGAAGAATATATCCTGTTGCGTACTTTAATGGAAGCCAAAAAACTCGATTCTTCAAGCTTTGATTATGAATGTGAAGAAAGAATAGGAACAGTTGTTTTTTATTCTGAAAGAGGCAATCTGAAAGTAATACAGCATTCTTATGGAGAAAACAGCCATTTTTCAGCGGTCGAAAACTATTTTATCCGTAATAATAAACCTTTTTTTATTTTTAATCAGGAAACGGTCTGGAATTTTGATGGCGGCACTCCGGAAAAGCCTGAAACAAAAGATAACATCAAAGAATATCGATATTACTACATTAATGGCAGACTAGAATTTTGCTGTAATAAAGAATATTCTATCCGTTCGAGTTCTGAGTCAAATCCAAAACCCGAAGATATTCCTGCTGTTGAAAGCAAAAACTGTTCAGACACAGAATTGCAGAAAACCTTTCAATTACTGATGAAAAATAAAACGAAAAAGGGACAAATTAAATGTTTATAATAAAAAAAGAGGTTTCGTGTGAAACCCCTTTTATATATTTAATATCTGAAATTATACTTTCATAATTTCAGCTTCTTTTACTTTAAGAAGATCATCACAAAGCTTTACATGCTTATCCGTAAGCTCCTGAATATCGGCTTCAACACCTTTGATCGCATCTTCAGAAACCCCTTCAAGCCTTTTTAATTCTTTGATTCCGTCCTGTCTTGCGTTTCTTACGACAATTTTAGTCTGTTCGGTTTCAGATTTTGCCTGTTTTGCAAGATCCCTTCTTCTTTCTTCTGTTAACGGCGGTACGTTCAGAATAATATTTTCACCGTTATTAGAAGGCGCAAAACCTAGATTTGAATTGATAATTGCTTTTTCGATGGCTCCGATTGCCGTTCTGTCCCAAGGCTGGATAGAAATCGTCATCGCATCCAAAACAGAAACATTCGCTACCTGATTGATCGGCGTCGTAGCTCCGTAATATTCTACCATTACATCCTGAACCATTGATGTAGAAGCCCGTCCTGCTCTGATTTTCTGAAACGCGTGCTCTAAATGTTTGATTGCAGCCTGCATATCCTGTTGTACGGATTCTACAATAAGATCTAATTCTTCCATTATGTATTTAAAATTTGATAGGTTACACATTTGTTAAAAAACAATAAGCAATTGATAATAGCAATTGTATTGGCTTTTTATATTTGTTTTTAAATATTGACTAAAGTACCCACACTTTCTCCCTGTACGATTTTCACCAAATTACCGTCTTTATTCATATCAAAAACGATGATCGGCAATTTATTTTCATGGCTTAATGTGAAAGCGGTCATATCCATCACTTTAAGATTTTTCTCAAAAACTTCGTCAAAAGAAAGGGAATTGTATTTTACTGCATTTGCATTCTTTTCAGGATCGCTGTCGTAGATTCCGTCAACCCGTGTTCCTTTTAGAATAACTTCAGCATCAATTTCGATGGCTCTTAACGTTGCCGCAGTATCCGTAGTAAAATAAGGGTTTCCTGTACCGGCTCCGAAAATGACCACTCTACCCTTTTCAAGATGTCTTACTGCTCTTCTTTTAATAAAAGGTTCGGCCACTTTATCCATCTCAATGGCAGACTGTAACCTCGTTCTGATTCCCGCATCTTCCAAAGCTCCCTGAAGCGCCATTCCGTTGATTACGGTAGCAAGCATTCCCATATAATCACCCTGCACTCTGTCCATTCCTTTTGCAGCTCCTGCCACACCGCGGAAAATATTTCCTCCTCCGATTACAATAGCCATTTCACAGCCCAGATCAACGACTTTTTTTATTTCCTGAGCATATTCTATCAGTCTTTCGGTATCGATACCGTATTGCCTGTTCCCCATCAATGCTTCACCACTCAGTTTAAGAAGGATTCTTTTATATTTCATCTTTAAATTTATAACAGTTTTTGAAAATTATTTTCCTTAAAAAATAACTTTGCAAATATAATCATTAAAAATATTGAAAAAAGAAAAATATTTAATTGTAAATAATGCGGGAAATATTTTGATAAGTACGAAAAAGGATTATTTTTGCATTAATTAAATACTGATTTGAAGAAAGTTCTAATTTTTTCATTATTTCTATCGGGAATTGTTTCGTTTGCACAAACCGGAACAAATGTTTACCCATTTCTGAATATCCCGGTTTCCGCAAGACAGGCTGCTTTAGGAGGAGATGCGATTACCATACGAGATTATGACGTGTCATTTGCAATTGCCAATCCTGCTTTGCTGAACAAGGATTCCGACAAGCAGCTGTCTGTAAACGCCACTGCTTATTTGGCAGACTCCAAGTATGGAACCATTGCTTTTGCCAAAGATCTGGATAACGGACATATGGTGACTGTGAATGCACGATATATGAACTATGGAAATATTCCGAGAACAGATGAAAGTGGTTTTGAAATGGGAGAATTTTCTGCTTCAGACGTTGCCGTCGGAGGCGGTTATGCTTTTCAGTTTGAAGAAGACTGGACCATTGGTGGAGGAATCAACTTTATCACATCAAAAATTGACACCTATACTTCTTCCGCGTTATCGGGAAATGCCGGAATCACGTATCATAATAAGAAAAATAAAGAAGTCGCTTCTCTCGTTTTCAGAAATTTTGGCTATCAGTTCAAATCATTTAACGGCGTAAGAGAAAACCTTCCTTTCAGAATAGACCTGGGTTATACTAAAATTTTAAACTCTTTTCCTCTTGCTGTTACGATTACTGCGCATGATTTGCAGAAACTCGATATTTCTTCAGAATATAACCTGGATGGTCAGGAAGTGAATATTGGAAGAAAAATTGCAGACCATTTTTCTATCGGTGCAGAACTTTTCCCGGAAAAAAGCTTTAATATAAGATTAGGCTATAATGCAAAAAGAGGAAGTGAGCTGGCTGTAACCGATCAAAGAAATTTCTCAGGGATTTCTGCAGGTTTTGGCCTGAAAATTTCCAAATTCCGTATAGATTATGCTCATGTAAGGTATCATAACTCTTCAAATGTAAATCAAATAGGTATTTCTGTAGATCTCAGCAGTCACAGAGGTGAGTGATATTTGTAAATCAACTGAAACGAATGATTTTGATTTTTGGTTTTCAGAAAATTTAAAGAAATTTGCGTTATGAAAAAACCAGTGATTGCTATAGACGGATATTCTTCTACCGGAAAAAGTTCCATATCAAAAATTATCGCACAAAAATTAGGAATCGTTCATTTGGATACCGGCGCTCTATATCGCGGCATCACATGGTTTGCCTTACAAAACTGTTTAGACGATCATGATAATATCGATTTGCAACTGCTTTTTTCATCATTTTCTATGATCGAACTTGAATTTAAAAATGTTGAAAGCGAATTGGTTCTTTATCTTAATCATATCAACATCTCGAAAGAAATACGCACCAACGAAGTTTCGGAAAATGTAAGTCTTATAGCCAAACAAAAGGAAGTGAGAGATTTTCTTTTGGAATCACAGCGAAATCTGGCTGAAAAAGGCGGAATCATTATGGATGGAAGAGATATAGGAACAGTCGTTTTGCCTAATGCAGATTTTAAATTTTTTCTTACAGCAAGTATTGATGAAAGATCAAAAAGAAGGTATCATGAACTTATAAGCCTTGGAATTGAAGCAGATTTACAGCAAGTAAAAGATAATCTTATTGCAAGAGACCGTATTGACAGCGAAAGAGAAATTGCTCCGCTTCGTAAAGCTGATGATGCTACGGTGATTAATAACACTGATCTTACAAAGAAAGAAACGATAGAAATGATTCTATCTTATGTTAAAAACTTTTAACATTTTTTAAGTTTTGATGTCTTCGTTTGGTATATTAATTGTAATATCTATCTTATAAATCTAGTAATACTAACTATTAAAAAAAACGAAAATGTCTAGAAAAGAAAACAATACAGCGGGTATTTTGGCAGGTCTTTTAGCAGGTGCTGCAGCAGGGGTTATTTTAGGAATGCTTTATGCTCCTGAAGAAGGAAAAGAAACAAGAAAAAAAATTAAGACAAAAGCCAACGATCTGAAAGAAGAGGCGAAAAACAAATATGGTGAAGTGTCTGAAAAAGTAAAAGATCAGTACGGAAACATATCTTCAACTTTCAAAGAAACTGCGAGCTCTGTAGTACATACCGTAAAAGATGGTTATGATAAATACAAAGATCAGATTGTATCAAAAACCAATGACATTGTAAAAGATGTAGAATCAGGCTTGAACGATCTAAAAGGATCAGACCTGAATGACTTAAAATAATATTTTATTTTATTATATATAGAAGGAACTTTGACCATTAAAGTTCCTTTTTTTGTAACTTTAAAAAAAAACGATGATAGAAACTATAAAAGAATACGCATCCAAAAGGATAGACCTGCTTAAGATCGAAGCAACAGAGAAAGCTTCTATTTCAGCTGGTGTTGTTACTTATCTTATCGTATCGCTTGTTGCTTTTGCTTTTTTTATTATTTTATTTAATTTTGGAGTAGCATTCTATATCGGCAAGGCTTTAGGAGAGACTTCATATGGTTTCCTGATCGTTGCCGGATTTTATTTGCTCATTATGATTATCATTATGGTTTTCAAAAAACGTATTATAAATATGATTGCAGATAAAGTAATAGAATTTTTAAATCACTAAGCCATGGGTAGAAAATACGACAGTCTTGCAGAGCTGAAAAGAAAGAAAAATCTTTTAAAAAGCGAAATTAAAGAATTGGAATCTCTTCTGACCTTTAAAAATACAAAAGAAAGCCTTAGTGCATTTACCAATGGCCTTTCTGATCAATATCTTCAGGAAAAAGTAGATGAAGACGGCGAAGAAACTACCGTTCTTAGAAAAGATGTGATTGCAAAACAGCTTACTTCTGAAGTTAAAGATATGTTTATCAGTAAAAATGCTGCAATGGGATTAGCCAGTTCAGCTTTATCAGGCGGCGCTTTAGACAATATGATAAAACTGGCTGTTACTGCTTTAATTGCCAATTATGCCAAAAAAAATCTGACCAGCTCAAGCTGGAAAAAGAAATTAATAGGTGCAGCATTAATCTATCTTGCCCCTTATGCATTAAAGTTTGTGCGTAAAAAACTTGAAAATTATCAAAAAACAAAAAGCGTTTCCAGTATGGAACAATTGATATAAATTGCCTAAAATCAGCAGCTGAAGTTGACATTATCGCTTATTCAGTTGCTGATTTTATATTTTATTTTGAAAACAGCTGCCCTAAAATAATTCCCGCTGCCATTGAAACATTCAGGCTCTCTGTAGATTGTGATTTTCCAAATCTGGGGATACTTATTTTTTGATGAAGTAAATTTTCGGTTTCCGGGCGAATTCCGTTTCCTTCATTTCCTAAGATGAGATTCATCTTTCCTGGTTTTTTAAAACTATAAATATTTTCTCCTTCCATATCCGTTCCCACATTGGTGTTTTCGGTTTCAGAGAGATATCGGCACAAATCGGTGTATATGATATTTACTCTTAAAAAAGAGCCCATACTTGCCTGAATTACTTTCGGATTATAAGCATCTACGGTATCTTCGCTGCAAATGATCTGCTCAATTCCGAACCAGTCTGCCAATCGGATCATCGTTCCCAAATTACCCGGATCCTGGATTCCGTCTAAAACCAATTGCAGGTTTTTATCTTGTAAATTTTTCGCTTCCGGGAGATGACATACTGCTAAAGAATCTTTCGGATGTTGTAAAAAACTGATTCTTTTTAATTCATTTTCAGAGATCAGAGTTACTGGAACATCCGGAAAATGTATTTTTTCAGGATCTGTAGAAAATATTTCTTTAATTTTATAGTTAGAATTGGGAAGTTCACGGAGTATTTTATTCCCTTCAACCAAAAACAAATTGTATTTTTGCCTGAACTTCTTTTTATCTAAAGACTGTAAAATTTTTATTGTATGAGCTGTAAGCATTTTAAGAATTCTCCTCAAAAATATTATAAAATTCTATCATTTGCAACATGTGTCGGTTTCCTTTATGCGTGCAGTACCACAAAAAAAGTTCCTGACGGAGAATATCTTCTTACCAAAAACAATTTTAAGTTTGAAGATAAAAAACAATTTTTTGATGAAGAGCTGAAAACATATGCCCAACAGAAGCCCAATAAAAAGCAGCTTCTTTTCATGCCTTTAAGTCTCTGGTTTTATAATGCTGCAGATCCTAAATATGACACTGTTCTTAATGAATATATGACCTACCCGAGTGAAATGAGAAATCAGAAGCTCAGAGATTCGCTTTTTATTAAATATGATATGAAAAGCAGCGTCGGAAAAAGCCTTTTTATGGACAGGTTGTTTCACAGTTGGGGAACTCCGCCGGTAATCCTGGATCAGACACGAACTGAAAAAGGAGCATTGTCCATTAAAAAAAGACTGACGTACCGTGGTTTCTGGGACGGAGAGGTAAAATTTAATCATGACCTTGATTCCACTGCCAAAAAAGCGGCTGTGACCTATTTTATTACTCACAATACGCCCACTTTTATAAAAGATTACTACTATAATATTCCGGATCCGGGGATAAAAGGATTATATCAACAAAAAATCCACGAAACATTTGTTCGTTCCAAGCAAATACTTGATCAGACTGCTTTGGAAAAAGAAGTTGCAAGAATTAACGAATTAATGCGTGAAAACGGGTATTACCGGTTCAACAATGCCAATGATGAAGTATATTTTGTTGCAGATTCATTGAAAGACCGGAAACAGGTTCCCGTAACGCTGGAGATTCATAAAGATTCTGTAGACAGCCCTTACAAAGTGGCCACCATCGGAAATATTGATGTTGCCATTGTTGACCAGGCATCAGATTTTCCTAAAAAAACCAAAACAGACAGTCTCAGGAGAATACGTTTTCACAAAGTCCATGAAAAACAGTATAAATCAAATGCGCTTTGGAGAGCTATTATTGAAGACAATAAATCAGTGTATGATCAGAAAAAATTAGACCTTACCAAAAGAAATATTCTGGCGATGAACAATTTCAGCATTCTCAAAGCCAAAGATTCTTTACGGCAAGGCGGAGGAATTGCACCAAACGACAGTATTGTAGATGTTTTATATATCCTGAAGCCACTTCCGAAGTATGAAGTAAAAGTAGGTACTGATATTAATTATTCTCAGTTGCTGAACTTAGGAGTATCTCCCTCGATTGATCTTACGACCAGAAATATTTTTCACGGTGCAGAAAACTTATCGACCAGTTTATCTGGAACTTTCGGGTCTATCAGAAACCCTAAAAATTTAGATAAAAGAATTCTGGCGTATGAAATATCTGCACAGGCTTCATTAAGCTTTCCGCGACTGCTGTTGCCATTTAATTATTATAAGCTCATTCCAAAAAGGTACACTCCTACTTCATCGATTGTTTTGGGAGCTTCTATACAGAATAATATCGGTTTGGGAAGAGTCAATTTCAATACGGGTCTTAATTATTTTGCAAATGTGAATGACCAGGTTTCGCACAGACTTACCCTTTTTAATACCCAGCTCAGTTTAACAAAAAACAAGGAAAGTTATTACGATTATTTTATCAACGACGGGATCATCAGAGATCAGGTATTCTCAGATTATTTTGATTTTAATCCTGCAGTGCAGCAATTAAACCTTACCGGACAGCTTTCAAATGATCAGGTTTCCGCCATTATCATCAATGATCAGAATTACAGAAACACGCTAACTCCCGAAGAATTAAACAATCTGAACAGTTTTACGCAATCATTGATCAATAAAGACCGGCAGACTCAGGATGTTATCATCTCTTCCATGATCTATAATTTTGTATATAACGAAATTGGTAAAAAAGACTACGAAAATCCTTTCTACTTTAACGGAAAAATAGAAGTTGCAGGGAATATATTAAGTGCATTTAACCAAAAAAGAGATGAAAATATAGGCGTTCTTACCAATCCGCAGCGAACAATTTTTGGGATTCCGTATGCGCAGTTTGTCAAGTTTGATTTTGATGTCAGAAAATATTTTAAATTTAACGGAAACCAGACTTTAGCGCTCCGTCAGTTTATAGGATTGGGGATTCCGTACGGAAATTCTTCCACTATGCCTTTTGCAAGATCTTATTTTAACGGAGGTTCCAATGATATCCGTGCATGGATCGCTTTCGGAGGTTTAGGACCTGCAGATTCTCAGATCGACGAACGGGTGAGAACGTATGTAATGGGAAATGTAAAACTTACGACCAATATTGAGTACAGACTTCCCTTCAGTGAAATGTATGAAGGAGCGATTTTTACTGATATCGGAAATATCTGGAGCCTGAAAGACAATGGGTTTAATGATCAGTTTAAATTCAGCCAGTTTCTGCGACAGGTCGGTATCGGTAGCGGTTTTGGATTAAGAGTGAATGTCGCTTACATCACGTTAAGATTAGACTTTGCCTATAAAATTTATGATCCCAATAAACCGGAAGGAGACCGATGGAGATTTAATCACATCAAACCGCTTAAACCTACGTTGAACATTGCTTTCGGGTATCCTTTTTAATCAGGAGAAATTCCCAGCATAAAGTAAAGTACGGCAACAACTCTCGCCAGTATTTCTCTGGATTGGTTTCTGTAGTAGCTTTCTGGTTTTGAAACATCCTGCGCATCAAAACCCAGTGCATTCATTGTATTATTTCGGGCAAAAAATAAAGCACGCAAGTTATGGAAACCCTGTGAAACGATAATCACATTCTTTTTCTTATAAACATCCTTGCAGCGCAGAATACTTGTATAGGTATTAAATCCTTTCGGATCTTCTATGATAATATCTTCCGGGACACCTTCCTGATAAACCAGATAATTTTTCATGGCAGCGGGCTCATTGTAGCCTTTGCTCTTTTCGCCGCTCACAATTATTTTTTTGATTTTGCCATGATGATACAGCAACGCGGTTGCGTCCATTCTTTTGGTAAAATAAGGGTTGGAAACCCCGGACTGCATTCTGGGTGAAGTTCCTAAAACAAGAGCAACCTCGCGCGGTGGTATTTTTGAAATTTTTGTGTACGTTCTTCCATTCGTAAGGCTGAAAACCCAAATATTAGAAAGGCATATCAGTAGAACGCCAATTTCTATTGACGCAAAAAAAAGCCTGCCTATATTTCTTATTATTTTCAATTAAAAATCAAAGTTAAGTTTTATTTTTTTACTTTTAGCGATTGACATGCATGCTAAAATTCTACCCTGTGCTTCCTCCTTTTCAGTAAGATATTCATTTTCCAGCAATTCTACCTCTCCTTCCTCCAAAACGCATTCGCAGCTCCCGCAAATACCAGATTTACATGAATACGGAACGGAAAAATTCTGGATTAATAACTGCTGGAGAATCTTTTCTCTGTTATCTGGAAGTTGGGTATTATACTGTTTTCCCAGCATTTTAAAATCAACATGAACATTTTCCAATAACGGAAATTCTTTTTCTACCGGATAAATATCATCATTGAATTCTTCAAAAAGTTCAAAATGGATATTCTTTTTTCTGATGCCATGGTGATAACATGCGTTTGCCAAATCCCTGATCATTTCTCCTTTTCCGCAGATCAAAACCTCGTCTACGGCGTCCCAAATGGTTGATTCTTCATCGGTATCATCCAGATGAAGGATCTGATTGATAATTAAATTTAATTTTTTAGCATCCAGTCTCCCGTAAAAAAGCTGGTGATTAATCTTTTCCTGTGAATAAAAATAAAAAATCTGAAGCCTGTTGCTGTATTTTTTAGCAAGTTGATCAAGTACATCTCTGTATACGAGTTCCTGAGAATCCCTGTTTCCGAAAAATAAAAACAGTCTCGTTCTCGGCTCATGATATAAAATATTTTTGAAATGACTGATAATGGGTGTAATTCCTATTCCCGCAGCAAAACCCACAATTGTGCGGAATTCACTGGGCTTTGAAGCCAAGGTAAATCTTCCGGCCGGCTCGCTTACCGATAAAACATCTCCTTCCTGATAGTTTTTATACAGTTGTGAGGTGGCTCCATCCGGAGTTTTAATCTTAATCCCCAAAACTATTTTTTCTTCATATGGCGCAGAAGTCATCGAATAATCATTGATTATTTCGTTACCGAACGCTTCAAATTTTAAACTCACATACTGCCCTGCTTCAAATTTAAAATGACCTTTAAGATGTTCCGGAATTTCAAACTCCAGAGAAAAAGTATTTTTGGTCAGGTCTTGCTTTTTAGTTATTTTTAACCGGTGAAACTGTGTTAGTTTTCCTTTATAGATTTGTTGTTCCATACTTCAAGTCAAAAATAGATAAAAAATAATTATGACAAAGATAATTTTATCAGCCCTTTTCGTTTCTATACTTTTCAGCTGCAAGAAAGAAAATCAACAAACCGATCAGAAAAACAGTTCTTCAGATTCAGTACAAATTTCTGATAAAAAACCATCACAAACTGATAAAATCAGCTTAAAAGAGATTACTCAGTCTGCCCTTACGGAAAATCTGGCAAAAAATAATGACACGTTGTATGTTACCAATTTTTTTGCAACCTGGTGTGGACCGTGCATGATGGAAATTCCTCATTTTAAAAATGAAATGGAAGAATTAAAAGGGAAACCGGTAAAATTTACATTCGTCAATATTTTCAATAAGCCGGAATGGAACGACGAAGTTCCAAAATTTGCAAGCCAGAGCGGTTTAGGAAACCATATTGTTTTACTGGATGATGCTAAACTTGATGCTTCATTTTTTACCCAGTTTAAAATCTGGAAAGGAAACGGAATTCCTTTCACCTACTTTAGAAAAGGTAATAAAACAGAAGAATCTGAAGGTTCTGTAAGCGCAGAAATGTTGAAGGAAAAAATAAATGGTTTTCTTAAGTAAAAGATTGGAAACTATAAACCTTATAATGATGTTGCCGGATCAATTTGAGTTCCCGAAAAAGTAATCGAATAGATGTCAAATAAATTTAAAACCCTGTGCTTTGTTCTGTTAGTCGCTATTATTTCTGCAGTAATGATCAATCTGAATACAGGGTTTTTAGATTTGAATATACAGGATTTTTTAAGTAAATCTATTAATAATCAGATTGCGGAAATTCGCATTAATCGGGTTCTGGTAATGCTTTTAGCAGGGATTTCTATTCCCACTTCAGGATTTCTGATGCAGGAATATTTTCAGAATCCTCTTGCGGGACCCGATATTTTAGGGATTACATCGGTCGCAAGCCTTTCTGTTGCTTTTTATATTTTCTTTTCACAGCATCTTATTCTTCCGGAATTTCTTCAGAACAGTTTTCTCAGTTTATCGTCTGTTGCGGGAAGTGTAATGCTGATGTTGGTTTTACTTTCGGTTTCCAATAAATTTCAGGATCAATCTTATCTCATTATTTTCGGGTTTTTGATTTCTGCTTTGGCAGGAGCCATAGTTTCTCTTCTTCAGTTTTATGCAGAGAATCAAAGCCTGAAAAACTATATCTTATGGTCTTTTGGCGCCAATAATATGGTTTCGGGAAACCAGATCGGAATATTGTCGGTATTGGTATTGTTTGGATTAGTTATGAGTTTTAAAAGCATTAAACCGCTGATAGGAAATTCCCTCGGAACTTCTTATGCCCAAAGTTTAGGGGTGAATCTGCAGCGCCTGAAGCTTCTCATTATAGTAGCATCTTCCATATTATCTGCATCAATAACTGCTTTTTTGGGTCCTATTTTGTTCATTGGAATTATTGTACCGCATTTTTGCAGGCTTATTTACAATCCTGCAAAACTATGGCAGCAATGGATTTTAAATATGTTTTTGGGAATGCTGATAATGATTTCATTTTCTATTATTGCAGAAAAAACTCAGATTCCGTTGAATGTAATCAGCTCTGTTTTTGGAATCCCTGTAATTTTGGTGATGCTTTTAAAGCAGAATAAAGTTTAATAATAGAATTTTAAATAGTAACGCGTAAAACTTACTGAAATTTCATAGAATGTATTTACAAATTAAACAATCAAATGTAGGCTACAACCGAGCCTTAATTTCAAATGCTGATGCAGTTTTGAAATTGGGAGAAGTTTGCCTGCTGATTGGTAATAACGGGGTTGGAAAAACGACTCTAATAAAATCCATTCTTCATCAGATTCCACTCCTAAATGGTGAGATTTTAATTAATGATAAAAATGTAAAAAATTTTTCGGTCAAAGAAATCGCAGAACATATTGCCGTCGTTTTTTCAAAATCTGTTGTTCCGCAGAATTATACGGTAGAAGATTTAATTTCTCTCGGAAAATATATTTACTATCCTTTTTATTTTGAGCTTAAAAAAGAAGACCGCAAAGAAGTTGCTGATATTATTGAAGAATTGAATTTAGCCCAGTATACACATACACTCCTCAAAAACCTTTCAGACGGAAATCTTCAAAAAGCATTTATTGGAAGAGCTTTAACGCAAAATTCACCGGTTATCATTCTTGACGAACCAACAACGCATCTTGATGAACAAAACAAGCTGATCATTCTTAAAACGCTTCGTAATTTAGCACAAAAGCAAAATAAACTGATTATATTCTCTTCTCATGACTGGAGATTGGCTAAAGAATTTGCCGATCAGATGTGGTATATCAAAGACAGCCAATTGCATTCGGGAATTGTGGAGGATGTATTGTTGCAACATGATGAATTAACGAATGCAGCACTGTTTGAAATCAATAAAGATTTTGTTGCACCAAAAATTTCTGCACCATCCGTACAGAAAGAAATGCTGTATTCTCTGCTTCAGAAAAATTTCCGGAAAGATCTTTCATTTCTAAACTTTCAGTATCAAAACACGTCATGGCTTGTTTCTTCTCAAAATGATCATCAACAATGCGAATCATTTGAAGAAATCATTCAATTCATTAAAAAAAATCATTAATCCTTCTAATATTTTACATTATTCATATACTATGCATGCATAGTATTATGCTTGTCATACAATTTAATTGATTGATTATCAATTCTTTGATGAATTTTAAGATGAATTAATACTATGCATGCATAATATTTACTAAATTTGATAAAACGATAAGAACATCTATGATGGATAATAACAGAGAAAAAACGGAAAATGTTGATCTAATTTTAAAGCAGACTTGGCTGGCTGTTTCTAAAATGTATACAGAACTTGCCCAAGAACATGATTCTACAGCGGTTCAGGCTTTAACATTACTTAAAATAGATCCTAAAGAAGGCACCAGAAGCACCAATCTTGGTCCCAAAATGGCCATAGAACCGACTTCATTAACGAGAATCATCAAGTTACTGGAAGACAACGGATACATCTATAAAGAAAAAACAACCACCGATAAAAGAGAAGTGATCATTAAGCTCACGGATAAAGGTTTGAATTCCAGAAATATCTCTAAAGAAGTTGTGGTGAATTTTAACAGGAAAGTGATGGAAAAGATTGCTCCTGAAAAATTAGAGACATTCAAAGAAGTGATGATTGAAATCATGAAAATTGCCACCGATATCAATAACAGAAAATAATTCTCTGATATAAAAACCAATAATAAAATAAATATAATCTAATGAAAAGAAGAATCAAACATATTACAGTTCTTGGTTCAGGGATCATGGGAAGCGGTATTGCAGCACACTTTGCAAACATTGGCGTCGAAGTTTCGCTGTTGGATATTGTACCTTTTGAGCTTTCTGAAGCTGAACAGAAAAAAGGTTTGACCAAAGATGATAAAGCGGTACGAAACAGAATCGCTTCTGAAAACTTTGAAAAGCTTAAGAAAGCAAGTCCGGCTCTACTCTATTCTCCGAAATTCGCAGAGAGAATCAAAATCGGAAATTTTGATGATGATTTGCCAAATATAAAAAACACAGACTGGATTATTGAAGTCGTTGTTGAAAGACTTGACATCAAAAAATCCGTCTACGAAAAAATCGAACAGTTCAGAAAACCGGGAACGTTAATTTCTTCCAACACATCTGGAATTCCCATTCATTTCTTAACTGAAGGCAGAAGCGAAGATTTCAGACATTATTTTGCAGGAACGCATTTTTTTAATCCTGTACGTTATCTTCCTCTTTTGGAGATTATTCCGACCAGTGATACCCTTCCTGAGGTGATTGATTTTTACATGGCTTACGGTGCAAAATTCTTGGGCAAAACAACCGTTTTAGCAAAAGATACTCCAGCTTTTATTGCCAACAGGATCGGAGTTTTTTCGATGATGGATCTGCTTCATAATGTTCAGAAATTAGGCTTAACCGTTTCTGAAGTTGATAAATTGACTGGCCCTGTAATAGGCCGTCCGAAATCTGCAACGTTCAGAACCGCTGATGTCGTAGGTTTGGATACTTTAGTGATGGTTGCCAACGGAGTTCGTCAAAGCGGTGCCGAAGCTAATGATTTCAATGATGTTTTTACACTTCCTGGTTACATCCAGAAGATGGTTGACAATAAATGGCTGGGTTCAAAAACCGAGCAGGGTTTCTATAAAAAAGTAAAAAGTGCCGAAGGCAAATCAGAAATTCACAGCTTAAATTTAGATACCTTAGAATATGAAATGCAGGGAAAATCTTCTTTCCCAACTTTAGAATTAACTAAAAATATCGACAAGCCTATTGACCGATTTAAAATCTTAATTGGCGGAAAAGATAAAGCCGGAGAACTATACAGAAAATCTTTAGGCGCATTATTCTCTTACGTTTCGCACAAAGTTCCCGAAATTTCTGATGAAGTATACAAGATCGACGATGCGATGAGAGCGGGTTTCGGTTGGGAAAACGGCCCATTTGAAATCTGGGATGCAGTTGGTGTCCAAAAAGGTATCGAATTGGCTAAAGACGCCGGTTATGAAGTTTCAGACTGGGTTAAAAATGTAGAAAATTTCTATAAAGTTAATAATGAAGGACAAAGTATTTATGTTGATAAAAACTCAGGAGAATACAACAAAATTCCGGGTCAGGATGCTTTCATTATTTTAGATAATATCAGAAAAAGCAAAACACTTTGGAGTAATTCCGGAGCTTCGATTGAAGACCTTGGTGACGGAATTATCAATTTTGAAATCCGTTCTAAAATGAACTCATTGGGAGGTGAAGTTCTGGATGGATTGAACAGGGCCATTGATTTAGCTGAAAAAGAATATGACGGTTTAGTCATCGGAAACCAGGGCACAAATTTCTCTGTCGGAGCCAATTTAGCAATGATCTTAATGATGGCAATTGAGCAGGATTGGGATGATTTGAATATGGCAATCGCTTATTTTCAAAAATCGATGATGAGAGTGCGTTATTCTTCAATTCCTGTGGTGGTTGCTCCGCACGGAATGACACTTGGTGGCGGCTGTGAAATGACCATGCATGCAGACCGAGTGGTTGCAGCAGCAGAAACATACATCGGATTGGTAGAAACCGGAGTCGGTGTAATTCCCGGTGGTGGCGGAACGAAAGAACTGACCTTAAGAACGTCAAGAGAATTCCACAGCGATGATGTTAAAAACAACAGGCTTCGTGAAGCATTCATGAATATTGCAATGGGTAAAGTAGCAACTTCAGCATATGAAGCCTACGACATGGGAATCTTAGAAAAAGGAAAAGACATTGTTGCCGTTGATAAAAGAACTCAGATCATGACTGCTAAAATGTTGGCTAAAAGTTTAGCAGAACACGGTTATACTCAACCTATCGAGCAAAAAGTAAAAGTTTTGGGTAAAGATGCATTAGGAATGTTCTATGTCGGAACCGACCAAATGTTGACAGGAAATTTCATCTCTGCACACGACAAGAAAATTGCCGATAAATTAGCAAATGTAATGGTCGGAGGAAATCTTTCTGAACCCACGATTGTTACTGAACAATATTTACTGAATCTTGAAAGAGAGACCTTCTTACAGCTTTGTGGGGAGAGAAAAACTTTAGAGAGAATTCAGTATATGTTACAAAAGGGTAAACCTTTGAGAAATTAATAAAGAGCTCCGTAGGAGCGAACTGTTAATAACAGAATAATTTTAAAAAGCATTGAGCCTCGTAGAGGCGACCTGATAATAGATTTATGGCTAATACATACACCAAATTTATATTCAAATTGTTTTTGCAGTTAAAGGAAGACAAAATCTAATTTCAAAAGAAAATAGAGATGAATTGCATAAGTTTATTACAGGTATTGTTTCTAACCGAAATCAAAAGTTATTCGCTGTTTTTGCAATGCCGGATCATGTACACATTCTTGTAAGCATGAGTCCAACGGTTTCAATTTCAGATTTAGTAAGAGATATTAAAGCAGGTTCATCAAGATTCATTAATGAAAAAGGATGGATAAATGGAAAATTCAACTGGCAAGAAGGATATGGGGCATTTTCATACTCTAGGAGCAGTGTAGACTCTGTTGTGAAATATATTTTAAACCAAGAAGAACACCATAAAAGGAAAACATTTAAAGAAGAATATTTAGATTTTATGATAAAATTTGAAATTGAATATGATCCTAAATATATATTTGAATGGATTGAAGATTAACAGGTCGCTCCTACGGAGCTCCACAATTCGCAAACAATAAAAGCTATGAACAGTTTTACCTCTACGAGGCAAAAAATTAATTAGATAAAAATATGAAAACAGCATACATAATAAAAGGGTTCAGAACTGCCGTTGGAAAAGCGCCAAAAGGAAGTTTAAGATTCACAAGACCCGATGTAATGGCGGCAACCGTAATTGAAAAATTAATGGCTGAACTTCCGCAATTAGACAAAAACAGAATTGACGATCTTATCGTTGGAAATGCAATGCCGGAAGCTGAGCAGGGCTTGAATGTTGCCCGTCTCATCTCTTTAATGGGATTAAATACAGACAAAGTTCCCGGAGTTACCGTCAACAGATATTGTGCGTCAGGAAGTGAAGCGATCGCGATTGCTTCAGCCAAAATTCAGGCAGGAATGGCCGACTGTATCATTGCAGGAGGCACAGAATCAATGTCTTATATTCCGATGGGTGGTTATAAACCGGTTCCTGAAACTGAAATTGCAAAAACCAACCCTGATTATTATTGGGGAATGGGTTATACCGCAGAAGAGGTGGCAAAACAATACAATATCACCAGAGAAGAACAGGATCAGTTCGCCTTTGAATCTCATATGAAAGCCTTAAAAGCCAATCAGGAAGGTAAATTTGCTAATCAGATCGTTCCGATTCCTGTGGAATATAATTTTTTAGATGAAAACCAGAAAATGAAGACCAAAAAGTTTGACTTTTCAGTGGATGAAGGGCCAAGAATAGATACGTCTTTAGAAGGTTTGGCTAAATTAAAACCTGTCTTCGCCAACGGAGGAAGCGTAACAGCAGGAAACTCTTCTCAAATGAGTGACGGAGCCGCTTTCGTCATGGTGATGAGTGAAGAAATGGTGAAAGAATTGGGCCTTGAACCAGAAGCAAGATTAGTCGCTTATGCAGCAGCCGGACTGGAACCGAGAATTATGGGAATGGGGCCGATTTACGCTATTCCAAAAGCCTTAAAACAAGCCGGTTTAGAATTAAAAGATATTGAATTAATCGAATTAAACGAAGCGTTTGCCTCACAATCAGTTGCCATCAAAAAAGAATTAGACTTAAATACTGAAATTTTAAATGTAAATGGCGGCGCAATCGCTCTTGGCCATCCTCTTGGATGTACCGGAACAAAATTAACTGTTCAGCTGCTTGACGAGATGAGAAAACGCGGAAACAAATACGGAATGGTTTCTATGTGCGTGGGAACAGGACAAGGTGCAGCTTCAATTTTTGAATTGTTATAATAGAATAAAAACTAAACCTTGAAGGTTTTAAGAACCTTCAGGGTTTCCTTAATAAAAAAATAAAGTATTAAATGGGAAATATAGTAAAAGGTGGTGAATTCCTTATCAAAGAAATTCCTGCAAACGAAATTTTCAGTCTTGAAGAACTGAGCGAAGAACAAAAAATGCTTCGTGATTCTGCGAAAGAATTCATAGACAGAGAAGTAGTTCCGCAGCATGATCGTTTCGAGAAAAAGGATTATGCATTGACCGAAGAAATCATGCGCAAATTGGGCGAAATGGGACTTTTGGGAATTACCGTTCCTGAAGAATACGGAGGCCTCGGAATGGGATTTGTAAGTACCATGTTGGCTTGCGATTATGTTTCAGGTGGAAACGGCTCATTGGCAACAGCGTACGGAGCGCATACCGGAATCGGAACGCTTCCTACTCTTCTTTACGGTAGTGAAGAATTAAAAAAGAAATATCTTCCGGATTTAGCGACGGGAACAAAATTCGGAGCATACTGCTTAACTGAACCAGATGCGGGTTCTGATGCCAATTCAGGGAAAACAAGAGCAAAGTTATCTGAAGATGGGAAACATTATATCATCAACGGACAAAAAATGTGGATTTCAAATGCAGGTTTTGCAGATACTTTCACGTTGTTTGCGAAAATTGATGATGATAAAAACATTACAGGTTTTGTAATCAACAGTTCAGAATTGGAAGATCCTAAAAGCTTAACTTTCGGCGAAGAAGAGCATAAATTGGGGATTCGTTCGTCTTCTACGCGTCAGGTTTTCTTCAATGATATGAAAATTCCTGTTGAAAATATGCTGGGTGAAAGAAACAACGGATTCAAAATCGCTTTAAATGCATTGAATGTCGGCAGAATTAAATTGGCTGCAGCAAATCTTGACGGCCAGAGAAGAATTTTAAACCACTCAATTCAATACTCAAACGAAAGAAAGCAGTTTGGCGTTTCGATCTCCACTTTTGGAGCGATCAGAAAGAAAATAGCAGAAATGTCAACCGGAGTTTTTGTAAGTGAAGCCGGTTCTTACCGCTTAGCGAAAAATGTTGAGGATAAAATTGAAGAATTAATTACCAGCGGGATGAATCACCAACAGGCTGAGCTGAAAGGGGTTGAAGAATTTGCTGTTGAAGCCTCTATTCTTAAAGTTTTTGTTTCGGATCTTACTCAAAATACGGCTGATGAAGGAATCCAGATCTATGGCGGAATGGGGTTCTCAGAAGACACTCCAATGGAGTCTGCATGGAGAGATGCCAGAATCGGGAGAATCTACGAAGGAACCAACGAAATAAACCGTCTTTTGGCAGTAGGAATGCTAATCAAAAAAGCGATGAAAGGCGAGCTTGACCTACTTTCTCCGGCGATGGCCATCAGTAAAGAATTAATGGGAATCCCTTCATTTGAAGTTCCAGATTATTCTGAATTTATGAGTGAAGAAAAAGCAATTATTGCCAATCTTAAGAAAGTTTTCTTAATGGTTTCCGGGGCCGCGCTTCAAAAATACATGATGGATATTGAGAAACAACAGCATTTATTGCTAAATGCTTCAGAGATACTTAATCAGATCTACATGGCAGAATCTGCAGTTTTAAGAGCTGAAAAACACTTCTCTGCTGATTCTGTGGAAGCGGCAATGGCTCAGTTAAACCTTTATAAGGCAATTGAAAAAATCATTTCCGCTGCAAAAGAGGGAATTGTTTCTTTTGCGGAAGGTGATGAGCAGAGAATGATGCTTTCAGGATTAAGAAGATTTACAAAATATACTAATAATCCGAATGTCGTAGCGTTAACTGAAAAAGTGGCCGCACATTATATCGCAAAAGGACATTATTAATACTTACTAATAAAGAATAATGATTCAGTGCATTACATTGAATAAAAAACTTCATTAATCGCGGCATCGAAGATGCCGCGATTTTTTTGAAATTTAAAAATCTTAAAAATAATGGCAAAAATAAATTTGTTTTTTTGCTGCGTTTTATATTTTTGTAGTCTATTACTCAATAATGACAAAAGAAGAACTTTTACATAAAGCCATAAAGATTGCTGATAAAGCGCACAGAGGTCAGAAAGACAAATACCATGCTCCGTACATTGCACACGTGATGCGGGTAATGGAATACGGAAAAACAATGGATGAGAAAATTGTGGGAGTGTTGCATGATGTAGTAGAAGACCATCCTGAAGAATTCAGTATTGATTATTTGCGTACAGAAGGCTTTCCGGAATATATTCTTTTTGCCATCAATTGTCTTACGAAATATGATCCTGAGGAAGTATACGATGATTTTGTAAAGCGTACAGAACGTTCTTCTCTTGCGGTTGCGGTAAAACTTAATGACCTGCGTGATAATATGGACCTGAGAAGAGTCAACCGTGAGCTGACTTCAAAAGATATTGCAAGATTTAATAAATATCTGAAAGCATACCGGTACTTATCAGATAAATATTAATCTGCGCCCGGGAAATGATAGCTTTTGGTTTCATTATTTTTAGTACCGTCAATATTGATATTAAGCGCCAAATAAATAAAATGCAGGTTTTTATTTCCTGCTGCTTCAAATTCCCTTTGCCATAGATAACCACCGACCATCCCAAAGTTTTCATCGATTTGATACCCTAAACCCCCGTAAACTCTGTTTCTGGCAAAAGTCGGTTTATTAGGGCTTACAAAAAAAACTTCGTCATATACATTGGTAAACAGTGTTCCGGGTTTTACACTTTTGGCATTTAAAGGCACTGTGATATTCAGCCTGTAGCGATAGCGCATCCTTTCAGAGCTTTTTTCGCTTTTAGGCTCATAAAACCAGCTTTTTTCAGCACGAAACCGGTTTTCAAATTTTACGATTCCTTTTTTAAAATCGATAACATCTTGCAGCCATACTCTGAATTCTTCCTTGCTTAAGCTGTGGTTTTTATAGGTAACATATCTTCCCAACCCTACAAAAGGCTTATGATTTTTTGTGAGATTGTATCCTAAACCCCCTTTTAATTCATAATAATCGGGATAGGTATAATCTTCATTTCCGCGAAGCTGGCCTTCTGCATAGAGAAAAAATTTGGGATGAAACTTATAGTTAACAGTCAGTGCATTAAAGCTGGAAATATGTTCCTGGGCATTTACAATAGTTATTGTAAAAAACAGATTTAAACTTAAAAAAAGTTTCATACCAAATTTTTTTTGCAAAAATAAAGGATTTAATATTCTCGTAATATTAAGTTTACTTAACATTAATATTGTAAGAAAACCCAATATGGAACCACCGTTGCGGCATTTCAATGCCAAAAGTTTCCGTGTATACCGTATCGGTTATGTTATTGACTAAAATATATACGGTTAGATCTTTATTATTATAGCTGAGTTTTTCATCCAGAAGATGATAACTTCCAAGATTAATGCGTTCATTGTATCTGTACACCAATTCATTAGAGAAATATCTTAAGAATTTTGTCTGAAGTTTTCCAACTAATTGATGTTTTAGGTTATCAAGTGCATAGCGTGAATTCAAATCATTCAATCCTTTAAGCTTATTATCGAGGTAAGTATATCCTACTGTATATTTCATCCAATCGAAAATCTGATGCCCTATTTCTGCTTCAATACCTTTTATTTCCTTATCACCAATGTTTCGGGAATACCAAACCGGATCCTGCAAAGAGTTTTTCACCCAATCGATCGCATCTGTAGAGCCTCTGTAAAATCCGCTGACTTTCGCCAAAATATTTTTATTCTGAAACTGATACCCTACCTCTGCATAAACCGCGCTCTCAGGAAGAAGGTCAGGATTGCCCTGTTCTGTTTTACTGGTATAATACAGGTCTGTAAAAGTTGGAACCCGGTGTACTTTCGAAATATTTCCGTAAATCTTATTATTTTCAAAGAATGTATACCCTAAATCTAATCCCGGATAGAAAAAATTTCCTTCATTAGAATAATTGGCCCATGACGCACCCGGAGTAATATTCAGTTTCTGATCAAAAAAGGAAAAATGATGTTCAAAGAAAACCTGTGAAACGAAACGTTCTCGGTGTCCGAGATTATTACTTGCTAAAAATTCTTTCCTCAGTTCGAGACCCAAACCTGTCGTTCCAAGGCCGGAAGTGTAGCTAGAGTTTACTTCTCCCCCTACATTATTCCCGATATGCATATTTCTGTAAATTTCCGGCTTTTCTCTGTTAAAAAGATACATATCCTGCCCTCTTCGCCAGTATATATTCGAATTAAGCTTAAATTTTCCAAAAGTTTGCTGGTGCGCGAGACTGATGATTGAAGCCTGAAGCTCTTCATATTGTTCCGTGGCTTTAGGGGAAGAATAAAAACCGTTGGCTCCAAATTTTTTCTCTGAAATTCCTGCCTGAAGTCTGATATTCCCGTTTCTGATTTTCAACTGGTTTTGATAAAATATATTGTTGATTTTAAAATCTGTATTGTAGCGGTATCCTTGCGAAGCATTCGAATTTGCCTGTAAAAGATTAGAAAATTTTTCGTTCCCAAAATTGGCATTCATTCCTAAACCATACGATTCATAATCACCCGCTTCTGCCTTTATTTTTACTCTTTTCCCAGGGTTGGCTTTAGTAATGATATTGATTGCCCCTGCATAAGCATTTTGTCCAAATCTGCGTGCAGCAGGGCCTTTTATGATTTCAATACGTTCTACATCATCCAGATCCACCGGAATATTGAGAGAGTTATGCCCCGTCTGCGAATCATTCATCCTGATTCCGTTTAAAAGCAGCAGAACCTGCTCAAAAGAACTCCCCCGGAAACCAACGTCACTCTGAACACCATTGGCTCCCCTTCTACGGATATCCATCCCCGGAATTTGCTGAAGAATTTCGTCAATACTGGTTGCCGGAGAATTCTGAATATCGTTTTTTGTAATTACAGTAATATTCTGATTGACATTTTTGTAGGGGGTGACAATAAATTTGCCCTGAAACTGAATGGAATCTATTTCTGCCGTATTTTCCTGTGCTTTTGTGATGAGCAAAGCACCGAGAAAAAGAACACTTCCTAATTTTTTAATCATATTTAATTGTTTATTTTCATGTTTTTAAGAGAGATCAAAATTACACGAGATCATTAAATATTAAAAATGATTATTATCATAAAAAAAAGACACAGAATCTGTGTCTTTTTTAGAGGAAACATGGGAATATTTTATCTTTTGTTCATCAAATATGTAATAAAATGTTGAAAAAATGTTCTCATATCATTACTTTTTGGTTAACGCAATTTACAACTTTTTTAGACGAAAGCAAATTAAAAAGTGTTAAAATCGTCGAATTTTAGTTAATAAACATAACATAATTTTCATTATGTTGATATTTAAGATGTTAAATTCAATACCGTCTAAAAATAAGTATGCAAAAGTGAGTTATCTTCCACCATTCAATCGAAAAAGACAAAAGGTTATTTTCAATTTTCATCAATTTTAAAATCATATTCTACATAAAGCTGTATTAATTTACTCAAAAATTACAATTAAAAATTCGTATTTTTGTTAGTCTTAATTTTACTATGGCATCAACTACAGAAATAGATATAAAAAAGCAGGTATTTGTTAAAAACGCACATCTTAACAACCTGAAACACATCGATGTATTAATTCCTAAAAATAAACTAATTGTCATTACAGGAGTTTCCGGAAGCGGAAAATCTTCACTGGCGTTTGATACGATTTATGCGGAGGGACAAAGGAGATATGTTGAGAGTTTAAGCTCTTATGCGCGTCAGTTTTTAGGTAAGCTTGAAAAACCTAAGGTGGATGATATTAAAGGCCTGGCTCCTTCGATTGCGATACAGCAGAAGGTTATCTCTTCCAATCCGCGCTCGACAGTAGGAACATCTACGGAGATTTATGATTACATGAAACTGCTCTTCGCAAGAATCGGGAAAACTTTTTCTCCGGTATCGGGTGAAGAAGTGAAGAAAGATTCGGTTTCGGATGTTATTGATTTTATTAAATCTTCCAAAAAAGATGCGTCATTTTTATTGACTGCGCCTTTGGAATACGATGCTGATCAATTTACCGAAAACCTGAATGTTTTAAAGCTAGCAGGTTTTACACGTCTTGAAATTAACGGGAATGTAGCCGGAATCGAAGATCTGGAAAGTTTTGGTTTCGTTCCTGAAAAAGGAATGGCTATCAATCTTGTGATTGACCGGTTTTCTTATGAAGAGGATGAAAGTTTTCTTCAGAGATTGGCAGATTCTATCCAGATGGCTTTTTATGAAGGAAGAGGATATTGTTCTTTAAAAAATACAGAGACCGGAAAAATCAAGGATTTCTCAAACAAATTTGAGCTTGACGGAATTGAGTTTTATGAGCCGAACGTCCATTTTTTCAGCTTTAATAATCCTTATGGAGCCTGTCCTACCTGTGAAGGGTACGGAAAAGTAATCGGTATAGACGAAGATCTGGTAATCCCGAATAAAACGCTTTCTATATTTGAAGACGCCGTTGCTTCATGGAAGGGCGAAAGCATGAGCGAATGGAAAAAAGATTTCATTAAAAAAGCGAAAGATTTCCCTATTCACAAACCTTATCATCAGCTAACCAAAGAACAGAAAAATTACTTGTGGAAAGGTGACGGTAAAAGCACCTTCCCTTCTTTAAATAATTTCTTCAAAATGCTTGAAGAAAATTTATATAAAATCCAGTATCGAGTGATGCTTTCGAGGTATCGCGGCAAGACATTATGCCCTACCTGTGAAGGATTGAGGCTGCGTGAAGAAACCAGCTGGGTAAAAATTGACGGGTATAATATCCAGTCGATGATCGAGCTTCCGTTAGACGAGCTTTTTCCTTTGATCAACAGCCTGAAAATTTCTGAGCACGACCGGGAAATTGCCAAAAGACTGCTTTATGAAATCACAACCCGAATTGAGTTTCTATTAAAAGTCGGATTAGGGTATTTAACCCTTAACAGAACCTCAAATACCCTTTCCGGAGGGGAAAGCCAGAGAATTAACCTGGCTACAAGCTTAGGAAGCTCCTTGGTAGGATCTATTTATATTTTAGATGAGCCATCGATTGGCCTTCACTCCAGAGATACTGAAAATTTAATTCAGGTTTTAAAAAATCTGCGCGATCTCGGCAATACGGTTATTGTCGTAGAACATGATGAAGATGTAATGAGAGCGGCAGATTATATTATTGATATTGGTCCGGAAGCAGGATATCTTGGTGGTGAACTTGTTTTCGCGGGTGATTACAAAGCACTGAAAAATGCAGATACGCTTACTTCGAAGTATCTTACAGGGAAACTGGAAATAAAAGTTCCTGAGAAGCGCAGAAAAGGCAAAGAATGGATTTACATTAAAGGCGCAAGATCCAATAATCTTAAAAATGTGGATGTTGACATCCCTTTAGAAAGCCTGGTTGTAATTTCCGGGATTTCGGGAAGCGGAAAGTCTACCTTAATGAAAGAAATCCTGACAAATGATATTCAGATCCAGCTGGGAATGGGCGGTAAAAAAGGCGATTACGATTCTGTTGAATTCCCAAAAAAACTGATCAAGCACATCGAGCTGATTGACCAAAATCCTATCGGAAAATCTTCAAGATCAAATCCCGTCACTTATCTGAAGGCGTACGATGATATCAGAGATCTTTTTTCTAAACAGAAAATGTCTAAAATGATGGGCTACAAGCCTAAACATTTTTCATTCAATGTAGATGGCGGAAGATGCGATGAATGTAAAGGAGAAGGCGTCATCAATGTTTCTATGCAGTTTATGGCAGATATTGAGCTGGAATGCGAAACCTGCAAAGGAACACGTTTTAAAAACGAAATTCTGGAAGTAAGATTTGATGAAAAAAACATCTCTGATATCCTTCATATGACCGTAGATGAGGCGCTGGAGTTTTTTAAAGAAAATAAGGAAGATAAAATTGTAACTAAACTTACTCCGCTGCAGGAAGTGGGATTGGGATATCTGCAATTGGGTCAAAGCTCTTCCACCCTTTCCGGTGGGGAAGCGCAAAGGGTAAAACTGGCTTCATTTCTCGTAAAAGGTGTAACGACAGACAAAACCTTATTTGTTTTTGACGAACCTTCAACCGGACTGCATTTTCATGATATTCAGAAGTTATTAAAATCTCTGCAGGCTTTAATCGAGTTGGGACATTCTGTGATTGTTATTGAACATCAGCCGGATATTATGAAAAGCGCAGATTATATTATAGATATCGGTCCGGAAGCCGGAAAATACGGCGGAGAAATTGTGTTTGCAGGAACTCCGGAAGATTTGTCTAAAAATAAAAAATCTCACACCGCGAAATATATTGCTGAGAAGCTTATATAAAATATATCATTTAATATTGATAATCCTGTGTCTATGAGCTTTTCCCCATTCTTGAATATGACGTAGAACAGGCTCTAAAGTTTTGCCGTACTCTGTCATTTCATATTCGACGGTTACAGGAACTGTAGGAATTGCGGTTCTGGAAACTAAACCATTGCACTCTAAATGTTTAAGTTCTGAACTTAACATTTTAGGGGTTATTCTTCCTATATCATGCAATAAATCTTTAAATCTTTTTTTTCCGCTACAAAGACTAAACAAAATAGAAAATTTCCATTTTCCTCCTATTATTTCTAAAGCGTCCATCACTGGCTGTATTTGTAATTTATTTTCATTCATAATATGTTTATTTATAAGGAGTTATACAAAAGTATATTAATATACAAAAGATAAACTTATTTCAAAAGTAGAATATTATATTCAATTTTGTGCTATCATTAATTATAAATTCAAATTATGAAGAAAAAAAGATTTTCAACAAATGACAGTGCGATGCTTTTAATAGATCACCAAGTTGGAACTATTAAACTAGCACGTAACATTAACCATGAAGAAATTATCCGGAATACTCGTGCATTGGCTCGTACAGCAATTGAGACGGATATGTCTCTCATACTTACTTCTAGCCAAGAAGATCATTTTCAGGGTTTGCTTATTACCGATATTCAAGAGATTGCTCCTACTGCTTATGCGAACAGGATAAGGAGACCAGGAGTTGTAGACGCATGGCTGTATCAGCCTTTCAAGGAAGCAATAGAAAAGACAGGCAAAAAACGTCTTATCATGGCAGGACTTACTAATGATGTTTGTATTGTATATCCTGCCATGAGTGCAGTAGAAGATGGCTATGAAGTACAAGTGGTTGTAGATGCAGGCGGTTCTCCTACTACCCTTGCGGATGAAACAGCGTTGAGAAGAATGGAAAATGCAGGAGTAGTTCTTACCAGCACCAATCAATTAATGGCAGAATTAGCCATGGATTGGGCATCAGAAACAGGAAGCAAAATACAAGATATTATGTATAATGAAATTCTAAAACAGTTAATAGAATAAATAATATTGAATAAAGATTGTGAATGGTATAACTTTAATTCAAATAATTATAAGTTTAATGAAATCTTTATCATTGAATTCAATAATTTTCAGATCATAACATTAAATTCATACAGTATATAAAAAATATGCCTATATTTATAATGTAATACAATTAAAGGTGACCACAATTTTTGCTTTTTTCAGATTTGAACTGGCAATTAAATTTATAAAAATTTAAGCACAGCATCGTCGGCTGTGCTTTTTGTTGTTGTTTAATTAAAAAAAATGAGACCCTATCTACTGAATCCGCTTCTAAAGGGCGGATTCTTTTATGACTGGATTTTGCAAACGATTACTTGGTAAAAAACATTCCGAAATGCCATAGAATTCCTGAAGTGTCAATCAGGAAACACTCTTTTCCCCAATCCATTGTTTTAATAGGTAAAAGCTTTATATTATCGTATTTCTCAGCAAGATTCAATGATAAAAGATATTCCCAAAACTCATCTACATTTTCCACTTCAATAAATAACATGGTGTTTTCCACCCATTCTTTAGCATAATAATCCTGAAGATAAAATGCCGTATTCTGCATTTTAAATACAGAAAAATTATTTTCGAGGACCACTTCCTCAAATCCGAGGTCTCTGTAAAATGCTCTGCTTACTTCAAAATCTTTAGTGCCGATAAACGGACGGATTGATTTTATATTCTGATTCATGGTTTTAATTTTTTCCAGATATCAATGGTCATTTCAAATTTGATTTCGTTGCCATGCTTTCCGACTTCTATCCAGCCGGATTTTCTGTAAAATTGTTCAGCTCGCGTATCCGGAGCAGTTCCGAGCCAAACTTTTTCTGCGGTTTTTGAAAAATACCAATCCATCATGATGTCATGTAATCTTCTACCAATTCCTTTCTTTTCAAAATCCGGATGTACAAAAAGCGCCCATATATTATTTTCTTTCAAATCTACAATAGAAAACCCTACGATCTGCTGATTAATTTCGCAAACCCAGCCTTGTCCGCGTACCGTAAGAAATTCTTTACAATCCTGATCTGTAACTAAATTTGGATCTGATAACCGATTTTCTTTTACTGCATTTCTTACGGTCTGTATCTGCGGAATGTCTCCTGTTTCAGCTTTGCGAATGATCATATTCGGTGATATAAATTTAAAACCTACAAGAACAACTTATAGGTTTTTAGTGTTTATTTTTTGTCAACTATAATTCTCTCTTTCCTGTTGGCCAGTTCCCATGCAGTAGCAAAAACAAGCTGAGCTCTTTTCTGCAACAGTACAAAATTGATTTTTTCTACATCATCGGTAGGTTTATGGTAATCTTCATGAATGCCGTCAAAGAAAAACGCTACCGGAATATTATTTTTAGCGAAATTATAGTGGTCTGATCTGTAATATAACCTTTCAGGATCATTGGGATCATCATATTTGTAATTAAGCTCCAGGTTGTTGGTCATTTTGTTGGCGGCTTCATTGATCACTTTCAATTCCGAACTCAACATTTCGGAACCAATTACGTATACATAATTCTTTCCTCGGTTTTCAGGATCATCACGGCCGATCATATCTATATTTAAATCTACCACGGTATTAGCCAATGGGAAAACAGGATTGTCACTGTAAAATTCAGAACCGAAAAGGCCATGCTCTTCTCCTGTAACATGCAAGAATAATATGGATCTCTTAGGACCGTTTCCTGCTTTTTTTGCACTTTGAAAAGCTTTTGCGATTTCCATAACACCTACTGTTCCACTGCCATCATCATCGGCTCCGTTATAAACTACGCCGTTTCTGGTTCCCACATGATCATAATGAGCAGAAATCACAATGATTTCTTCAGGTTTTTCAGAACCTTCTATAAACGCTAAAATATTTTCAGAATCCGGTAAATTTCCGCCGCCTCTTTTTTGCATGTAATCTGCAGGAACTTTTTGATAATAAGAGCCCAAAACTTTTGGATAAGAAATTCCCAGGTTTTTGTAAAAATTAACCATATAGGCTCCTGCTTTCTTCTGACCCGGGCTTCCCGTGTCTCTTCCAGCCATCTCATCTGATGCGATAATATACAGATTTTTCTTTAAATCTTCAGCAGTAATGTTTTGATATGCAGATTGAAAAGCCTTGTCATTTCTAGTAGAAACTGAAGGTGAACTTATTGCTTTTTCTTGGTTATTTGTTGTTACTTTTGAAGTTCCGCAGCTTGTAAGAAGAGCTATAGAAAACAGAGGTATCAAAATTTTTTTCATTCGTAAATTATTTGTTTAAAAATAATAAAAATAATTTAAATTCATATCAGATTCTATTTTTTTATATATTTGATAAATACTATGGGAAAAAATTACGGATTTAATGATTTTACTTTTTTTACTGAAATGTCTGAACTTGCAATAAGGCACAACAGTTTTGATCTGTCTCTCGGGCTGCCCGATTTTGAGATTGATCCCCGTTTGAAATATTATCTAAAAGAATCTGCAGACATCATCAGTCACAGCTATGAATCGCTTTCCGGAAGCCCTCTGCTGATCGATAACATTTTGAAATTCAATGCAAAAAGAAAACATTCAGTTGTTATCAAAAAAGAAGAAGTCAATATCGTACCGTGTTCTACATTTGCTTTATATACATCATTGAAATCTGTATTAGAGCCCAATGATGAAGTGATCGTTATTCAACCCTCTTACTATACTTATGCTCCTTCTATAGTGATGAATGGAGGTACTCCTGTATATTATGATCTTGATAATGATTTTACAATAAACTGGGAAAAGCTCAAAAATTTAATTTCGGTGAAAACAAAAGCCATCATTATCAATTCACCACAAAACCCGACAGGAAAAACATGGTCGGCTTATGAATGGGACTTGCTGTACCAGCTGATTAAACATCAGGAAATTTACCTGATCTCGGAAGAAATTTATGATATTTACTGTTATGATGAGATTCAACACTATAGTGCATTTTTACATCCCGAACTAAAGAAAAGAACATTTTCTATTTTCTCATTTGGCAAAATGTTTCATGCGACAGGATGGAAAGTAAGCTATGTTCTGGCTTCGGAAGAATTACTACAGGATTTCAGGCGTTATCAGCAGTATATTTCATACAGTTCAAACGCGCCCTGTCAATATGCGATTGCAAGATATCTGGAGGTTTTTGATCCTTCTGAAAATCAAAAGCTTATGCAGAAAAAGAGAGACATTTTTAATACACTTATACAAGACACCCCTTTGGAGGTTGAGCAAAAAGCTGAAGGGAGTTTTTTTCAGCTGGTAAATTTTAGAAGTCTCTCTAAAACAATGACTGATGTTGAATTTTCAAAATGGCTTACCGTTGAGAAAAAGGTTTCATGTTTGCCATTATCTGCATTTTATACCTCAAAAGGTGATTCTGATTATATTCGGTTCAGCTTTGCTAAAAACGATGATGTTATTATCCAGGCTTTGGAATATTTAAAGAAAAATTTATAATTTTTAAGTCTCATAATAAAAAAACACCACAAATTGTGGTGTTTTCTGTTGACATGCATTCAATTGCTATAGTGAAAGAATTCTCACATCGATTCTTCTGTTTTTTGCCATACATTCATCGGTGTCATTGGCTGCACAAACAGGATATTGAGAACCGTAGCCTTCAGCTTCTATCCGGTCGCCGGCTATTCCCATCTCCAATAATTTAAGTTTTACGGTCTGCGCTCTCAGATTTGACAGTTTCTGGTTGCTCTCTTCACTTCCTGTATTATCTGTATAACCTCCAAGTTTTATTTTTAAACCAGGATAAGCATTTAATATTTCTACTAAATTGGTTAATTGATTTTCAGAACCGGCCTTTAAATCACTTGAGCCGGATTCAAAATAAAGATTTTCAATCGTGTACCAATTATTAGGATCTAAAAGATTCTTATTGTTATTTTTAACGTCATTATACAGCATAAAAATACGGCTCTGATCTCCTAAAGAAATTATTTTTCCGTTTTTCAGTTTGACTTCCTGAATGTTTCCGGTGTTGTAGACGAAGTCTCCGTTTTCATTCAGCTGGCCCATAATGGCTGCAGGAACAATCACATTATTTGCAGAAGCAACATTTTGATTGGCAGAATGACTTGCTGACATTCCGGTTAAGCTTTCAATTTTTGCTTTTCTTTCCGCTTCGATTTTATCTTTGTGCAAAACTGCTAAAGTAGGTGCAATCACCAACGAAACGATAGACATCAGCTTAATTAAAATATTCATCGAAGGTCCCGAAGTATCTTTAAAAGGATCTCCCACCGTATCACCGGTTACCGAAGCTTTATGAGGCTCTGAACCTTTATAATAAATTTCACCATTAATTTTTGCACCCTTTTCGAATGATTTTTTAGCATTATCCCAAGCTCCGCCCGCATTGTTCTGGAACATTCCCATTAAAACACCACAAACGGTCGCACCGGCTAAAAATCCGCCCAATACTTCCGGACCGAAAATAAAGCCAATTAAAAGCGGTGAAATAATAGCAATTGCTCCGGGTAGCATCATCTTTTTGATAGAAGCATCAGTAGAAATGGCTACACATTTTTCGTATTCAGGTTCCGCTTTTCCTTCCAGAATACCCGGAATTTCACGGAACTGTCTTCTTACCTCTTCTACCATCGCCATGGCAGCCTGTCCTACCGCTTTAATGGCCAATGAAGAAAATATAAACGGAATCATCCCACCTACAAAAAGCCCTGCAAGTACATCAGCTCTGTAAATATCAATCCCGTCAATCCCTGCGATTCCTACAAATGCTGCAAAAAGTGCTAAAGCCGTTAAAGCTGCAGATGCGATGGCAAAACCTTTTCCTGTTGCTGCTGTTGTATTTCCTACCGCATCCAGAATATCTGTTTTTTCACGCACTTCTTTTGGCAGATCACTCATTTCTGCAATACCTCCTGCATTATCTGCAATCGGTCCGAATGCATCAATGGCTAACTGCATTGCGGTTGTTGCCATCATTCCTGCGGCAGCAATAGCAACTCCGTACAATCCCGCGCAAAGATAAGAACCGTAGATACCACCTGCTAAAACAATGATCGGTAAAAATGTTGATTCCATACCGACGGAAAGTCCGCCAATAATGTTTGTAGCATGCCCTGTTGAAGACTGTTTTACAATGCTTGAAACCGGTCTTTTCCCCATTGCAGTGTAATATTCTGTAATAATACTCATTAAAGTACCCACCACTAAGCCGACCATGATGGCTCCAAAAACTCCCATTTTTGTAAATTCGTGGCCTCTTAAAACCATTTTCTCAGGCAATAAATAGGTCACTAAAAAATAAGAAGCTACTGCTGTAATCACAATACTTCCCCAGTTTCCAAGATTGAGCGCATTCTGTACGCTGGAAGTGGATGAATCTTCATTGTCATTTATTTTAACAAATAAAGTTCCTATCATCGAAAAAATGATTCCCGTTCCTGCAATCAACATGGGTAAAAGTATAGGAGCAAATCCTCCGAATGCATCATCGGACATCGTTTCTCTTCCCAGAACCATCGTTGCTAAAACCGTTGCCACATAAGACCCGAACAAATCGGCGCCCATTCCGGCAACATCTCCTACATTATCTCCCACGTTATCAGCAATCGTTGCAGGATTTCTGGGATCATCTTCAGGAATCCCCGCTTCTACTTTCCCTACCAAATCTGCTCCCACATCGGCAGCTTTTGTATATATTCCGCCTCCTACTCTTGCAAATAAGGCGATAGATTCTGCACCCAGAGAAAACCCGGTAAGGATTTCTATGGTTCTTTCCATTTCATGAGAATCTACCGGTGCATCGGGAGCAAAAATCTGTTTGATGATTAAATACAATGATCCCAATCCTAAAACGGCTAATCCGGCAACTCCCATTCCCATTACAGAACCTCCTGCAAAAGAAACTTTCAGTGCTTTTGAAAGAGAAGTTTTTGCCGCTTCTGCGGTTCTTACATTGGCTTTTGTGGCAATTTTCATCCCGATAAATCCTGCAAGAGCCGAAAACACAGCACCAATGACAAATGCAATACTGATGCTCCAGTGAGAATTTGAATTGGTGGTTCCCATTACTGCTAAAAGTATGGCAACAATGACGACAAAATAGGTAAGAATTTTGTATTCGGCTTTAAGAAAAGCCATGGCTCCGTCAGCGATGTGCCCGCTGATTACTTTCATCCGTTCATTGCCTGCATTTTGTTTGGTGACCCAATTGCTTTGCAAAAATGTGTAGAGCAATGCGATGACACCAAAAATCGGCACTAACATAAATAAGTTCATAGTTTAATATTTTTTGGTAATAGATTATTAAATATAATAAATAATTCTTATGATAAATTCAAAAAATATAATAAATATGATAAAGTGGTATTTTTGAGTTCTGAATTGTAATATAAACACAAAAAAAGAGCAAATGATTATTTGCTCTTCTGTTTATATTTTTAGAAATATTACCCTCCAAATTTACTGGCGTAATCATTTTGGGATGCTATAATTACTTTTCTTGCATGATCTGCTCCGTAAACTTCCTGAATTCTGCATTTTGCAGGCTCATCCGGAAGATTTTTATAGGTTAAGAAGTAATGCATCAATCTTTTTATTTCCGCTTCAGGAAGCTCGGTAATGTCTCTGAAATGTCCGAACGCATGGTCACTTACCATTACAGCAACGATTTTATCATCTGCTTCGCCACCATCAATCATTTTAAAGCCGCCAATAGGAATGGCTTCCATCAACAAACCACCGGAATGAATATTGTGTGAACTTAAAACGCAGATATCCAAAGGGTCGTGATCTCCCATCGTAACATCATCTGCGCCGCTTTCTACCGCCAGCTTCATAACTTCGTCATTACAATACGTTCTCGGAACAAAACCATAGAGTGCAGGAATAATATTTGAGAATTTTTGAGGCCTGTCTACCTTTAAATATCCTGTCTGTTTATCAATTTCGTATTTTATGGTATCTGAAGGAACTATTTCTACGAAAACATTAACAACATTTGGCGCATCTTCTCCTGCAGAAATCCCATGCCACGGATGTGCTTTAAAATTTGGAATCATTATTTATATTATTTTTTTTTATGTTATGCTAAAAGGATAATCTCTCTTCTTAAATCCTCAATGGTTGCTCCTATAAAATCTGTATCATTCATATAATTCATAATAAAGACGGTTTTAAAATCGTCAAGATCAGAATTGTTGTTTAAACTTTCATACGTTTTATGAAGCATGTCGATGATGGCATTTTTAGAATCTACAATATTCTGCCAAGAGTTTTTGGTGATATAAAGCTGCTGAGAAGAATTATAATCAAATTCTTCGTTAATTGTTTTTTCAGTTAAAAAGACAAATTCATGTGCCGCCAAATCTTTATCAAATTTCAGAATCAGGTTTGAAGGTTTTATCCTTTCCAGAAAAAGGGTCATCCTTTCATAAGAATGGGTTTTGTTTTCTGAATTGGATTTTACGGAAAGCAATTTGATTTCCTGATTTTTTAATTTGATGTACGTATATACAAACTGTCTCAGCAAAACCAAAAATGGAATTGCGATGAGTAAAGCGAATGCATACGGCAGATATTCTGAAAAATTGATCATAAATTGAGGTTGCAAAATTACTAATATTTTCTGAATTTAAAGCTTGAAATCTTAGTCATTGAATATGGGATGATTTCATTATAATACTAATATTCTCAGAAGCTTTAAAGAAACTTTTTAAGAATGTTATTTTCAACAAACTGGTAAGGCTGAAGAACCGCACCGAAACTTTTAAAAAAAACTTCAATCCCGCGAATGTTGCTTCCCATAAAATTAAAGGAACTCTCATGGATATTATTTTTAAGAATCATGTCAATTAAAAATGAAGGTCCGTTCTGTTCTTTATATTTTTTTTTATTGATCAATCCGAGTAAATATAATTGATCGTTATCTGCGATGAGAACAGCAAGATTGATCAGCTTTTGATCCAAAAATGCTCCGCAAAATCTAATTTTTTTTTCTTTATCAAGAAAATAGATATATTCTTTAAATTTTTTATAATCTGCTTCTTTAGAAAGCCCTTTAAAGTTATTTTCAATAAATGTAATCAGCTCTTCATTTAGTATTAATTCTTTATAATCTAATTGCTGAGCGCATTTGACAGTAGATTTTCTACCTTTAAAATAATGCTTTCTTAAATCCTGATAAGCACAGACCGGGATCACATAATTTTTTCGGGTTTGAATATCATCTGAAAAAGTGTTTATATGATTGAATGCATAATTAAAAATTATAAAATTGCGTTTCAGATATTTCAAAAAAAGATCGTTAATCTGTACATTATCTTTACCGGAGAAAATGCCCAGCTGCTGACAAAAAAGAGGCATAAAAACGAAACTGATTCTTAATTTTTTTTTAACCGGAACCGGCATTACCGCTTGATAATCTTCATATACCAACAATTCCCAATGCTCAGAAAGATGGTCTAAAATTTCTTTCCGGGCATATACGTTCTTCTGTTCAGACTGCTCTACACAGTTTGTATATTTCTCAAAATCGATGTCCCTATATTTCAGTCTTCTGATCATAATATTCCTTCGTCTGCAAAACTTATATATGAATTCTGAGTAATAATCAGGTGATCTAAAAGCTGAATATTTAAAAGAGCTCCTGCTTCTTTTATTTTTTTAGTAATATCGATATCTTCTTTACTGGGTTTAAGATTTCCGGAAGGATGATTGTGAGAAATTATAATTCCGGTTGAAAAATGCTCTAAAGCCGTTTTAAAAAGTATTCTGATATCTACAATAGATTGATTGATCCCACCTTGCGTTAATTGTGCAATATGAATCACTTTGTTGCTCTGATTCAGAAACAATGCCCAGAATTCTTCTGTTCTCAGATCTGAAAGGTGAAATTTTAAAATATCATACGCATCTCTACTGCCGGAAATCTGAGGTTTCTCAGGAATTTCCTGGTTTGCCCTTCTTTTTCCTATTTCTAACGCTGTAGCAATGGATATTGCTTTTACTTCTCCAACTCCTTTAAATTTTGTCAAATCTTTAACGGTCAACAAGCTCAGCTGATTCCAGCTGTGATTTACAGAAGCTAAAATTTTCCTGGCCAATTCTACCGCTGTTTCGTCTTTGCTCCCACTTCCCATAATGATGGCCAACAATTCTGAATCCGAAAGCGAATTTTTACCTTTCAGTAAAAACTTTTCTCTGGGCCTGTCGTCTTCTGCTAAAAATTTTATAGACATTTTAAATAATAAATTACAGATTAATAAAACGCATATAAAATTATTGGCTGCTTTGAAATATCTATATATTTTGCAGTCTGCCTGAAAGCATTAGCCGAAAGCATGGGACAGCCAAAACTTAAACATGCAGAAAATTCCGATTCTTGATCTGTAATGCAAGGATATGAGTGAAGAACGATTGCCCGTGACATTGCATTGCTGTTGGAAGAATCCAGACCCTGCAAACGGTATGCTTTACCAAATTTCCCCATATAGCTTTCCCGGATTTCATATTTTCCCAATGATGACTGATGAGAACCATCAATATTGCTGAATCTCAATATATTGGAGCTGGCAATTACCGATCCTTCGCCATGAGCGACAATGGCTTTCTGCAAAATCCTGTTGTTTTTGAGATCATATACAAAATAACGGTAATGACCGGAATATGCTTTAAAATTGATAAAAATCGCAAGATCCTGGTTATAGTTTTTATTTTTTAAAAAATTTTTAATTTCAGAAACCTTTGATACAGGTAAAACAGCGGTGTTTTCCTGCGAAGTCATTTTAGAACAGGAAAAAAGAAAAAATAAAAAGAAAAAAAGTGGTTTCATCATCTGCAAATATTTATTCGATGATCATTCCATCTTTCATCACCAGTTTACGATCTGTGATCTCCGCTAAATTCGGATTGTGGGTAACAATAACGAAAGTCTGATTGTATTTATCTCTTAAATCAAAGAAAAGCCTGTGAAGGTCATCCGCATTTTTAGAATCCAGATTTCCGGTCGGCTCATCGGCATAAATGATTTTAGGGGAATTGATCAACGCTCTTGCCACGGCAACTCGCTGTGCTTCGCCACCGGAGAGCTGATTGGGTTTATGATGAAGCCTCTGCTCAATCTTCAGATCTTCGAACAGCGCATATGCTTTTTCAATGGCCTCTTTTTCGTTGGCACCGGCAATTTTCGTAGGAATAAGAACATTTTCCAAAGCTGTAAATTCCGGAAGCAGCTGGTGAAACTGAAACACAAAACCGATATTCTGGTTTCTGAATTTTGAGATTTGCTTGTCATTCATATTAATGAACGATTCGCCCGCCAAAGTAATTTCTGTATTATAGTTTTTAGGCTGTGTTGGCGTATCCAAAGTGCCTAAAATCTGTAAAAGGGTAGATTTTCCCGCACCGGATTCACCGACAATTGAGATCACTTCTCCAGCTTTGATGTGAAGATTCACCCCTTTTAAAACTTCCAGATTTCCATACGATTTATGAATATTACTTGCTTTAATCATGCTTCAAAAATAGTGATTTGATTTTAAAACTCAGATTTTTTACGGTGTATATTTTAGATTATTATAAGCACAATACTTACGGTTTTCTGATGATAATTCTAAATGTTGTGCCTTTTCCGATCTCGGTCTGTGAAATTTTAATATCTCCGTTATGATATTCCTGCACGACTCTTTTGGCAAGTGACAGACCTAATCCCCAACCTCTTTTTTTAGTAGAATAACCAGGTTTAAAAGCATTTTGCGCCTGATACTTTGTCATTCCGCTGCCGTTATCTTTTACTTCAACCAATATATTTTTATTTCTTTCAAAAACAGACATCTGCAATGTACCCTGCCCTTTCATGGCATCCACAGCATTTTTAATTAAGTTCTCAATCACCCAGCTCATCAGAATCCTGTTGTGCGGTACTAAAATCGAATAAGTTGGAAGGTGTAATGTGAAATTAATTTTCCCGGAGATCCTTGTTTTCAGATAATCATAATTTTCGCGGATGGTTTCGTTAAAATCGGTGTCATTCAATTCGGGGACAGAACCGATTTTGGAAAACCGTTCAGAGATAGTCCGTAATCGTTCGATGTCTTTTTCAATTTCGTGCACCCCATCGGAATCAGGATTTTCAAGTTTCATAATTTCCATCCAGCCCATCATTGAAGAGAGGGGGGTTCCGATTTGGTGTGCTGTTTCTTTCGCCAATCCTGCCCAAAGATAGCCTTCATCCGTTTTTTTAACGGTTCTTAGAAACCAGAATGAGAATAAAAAGTAACATAATACGAAGAAACCCAACAAAAAAGGAAAATATTGTAAATTATTTAGCATTCTAGAATTGTCATAGTATACAAACTGATTATTTCCACTTTGAACTTTGATTTCTATAGGAGGATATTTTTTCCCCATTTTTTTTGCTAACTCAACAATATCATACGAATTATCTCCAACTTCCTTAGACAAATGTTTATATTCAATAATTTGATTATGTTCATCTAAAATAATGACAGGAATAGTGGTATTTGAGCTGTATATGGTAAGAAGTAGCTCCTGAACTTCAAGACTGGGAGTAACATCCTGCTGAAACTTTATTGCTTTGACTAAAATATCAACTCTTTTTACTTCTTCCTTTCTTAAATAATTGACTACCAATGTTGATGCAATAACGATTGCAACAACAACTAAAGTCATCAGTGAAAAGATAAACCAATTGTTGAATCTGGAAAATATGGATCTTTTTTTCAATTTATTTACTTTAAAACATTTAAAATCTTCTGTAATTCTGTGCTTCCGCTCCCTTCATAATTATTGATGATGGCAGAAAATACATATTTTTTTCCGTCTTTCGAAGTATGATATCCTGCGTACGATTTTGTGTCTCTCATGGTTCCGCTTTTCATTTTCATAGCATTATCCTGCGTGGGGAAACCTTCATAAAAAGTTTCAAACCAAGCCTGCTTTTTAGCATACAGCAATGCTTGAACTTCTGCTTTCGCGGAAACGTAATTTTGTGGCGAAAGCCCGCTTCCATCGGCAAAATTGATCATATTCTGATTAATTCCTTTTGATTTCCAGAATGCTCTTAAAAATTCGACTCCGCTTTTGAAACTTGGATTTCCATTTTTCTCTTTTCCTAATGTTTTGATGAAAGTTTCTCCGTATAAGTTGATGCTTTTTCTTAAAAACCAATACACTATTTTATCTAAAGTCGGAGATTGATAGGTTAAAATATTTTTATTATCCGAGATATTCAACGCTTTTTTCCCTTCCAATTCAATATGGGAACTGGTAATCACTTTACCTGAAAAACCAATACCGGATTCTGACAGCCATTTTTGAACTTCAACACCCAACTGTAATGGTGGATTCGGTACAGAACCTGAAACGGTGGTCACTTTTCCGGAAGGTAAGCTTCCGTTGATTAAAGCAACGTCAGAATATGGAGCTGTAAAAATCAGGCTCTGATCAGAATTTCCTGCCGCTTTTAGGTCACTTAACCATTGTACGCCTTCCAGAGGATAAGAAAAACTTTTAAATTCTGTTCCGCTGATATTGACGTCAAACTGATTTTCACGCCAGTTTATTCCCCATACTCCGGCTCCGTAATAATTTCCCAAATCATCCCATGGCCAACCTCCGGGAATCGTCTGATGATCAAAATAGGAATCATCAATAATCAAATCACCGGAAATTTTTGTAATCCCTGATTTCTTAAGGGCATCCAATAATTTTTGCTTAAAATTTTCAGGTTTATAATTTTCGTAACGCCAGCTCCCCAAAGTGGGATCTCCGTTGGAAGTAATAAAGAGATTTCCATTTAAAATGCCTCCGGAAACTGTCCCGGAATAGCTTGAAGTTGTAGTATAGGTGTAATTTTTGCCTAATGTTTCCAACGCTGCCGCTGCGGTGAATATTTTTTGTGTTGAAGCGGTAGAAAGACCTTTATTTCCCTGGTATTCGTAAATCAAATTTCCATTTTCATCTGCGACATACATTGAAAGAGTGGATGATATTGCAGCGGGAGAATTCATCAGGTTTTTAGCTGCTTCATCTAATTTCTGGGCAATATTCTGGGCAAAAATAATTTGTGATGAAAATGCAAGTATGGCAAATGTTTTTTTCATTTTAGTTTAATAAAAAAGATAATTTAAGAAAGCGTACTTCCTGCTTCTACTTCGTAAGGCTCTTTTCCTTTTTCAAAAATCCTGGTCAATTCGCTTCCTTCTACGGTAATTTTATCGCCAATTCTTCTAATCCAGCTGCCTTCACGAAGACCGATCACTTTCGTGTCATTTTGAGTTAAAAATTCTTTAATCCTGGTTTCTCTGGTTTCCCCGTTGTGTTTTAAATCTGGATTGGGATCCAAATAATGCGGATTAATATTAAAAGGCACCAAACCCATACAATCAAAACTCGGCGGATATACAATCGGCATATCATTGGTGGTTTTCATATTCTGCCCACCGATATTGCTTCCTGCACTACATCCTAGATACGGTTTTCCATTTTCTATATTTTGTTTTAAAACAGACATCAGATTTTCTTCGTGTAGTGTTTTAACCAATAAAAATGTATTTCCGCCTCCTGTAAAATATCCTTTTGCATTTTCTATGGCTTGAGCTTTATCTTCGAATTCATGTAATCCTTTTACTTTTATATTGACCGTTTCAAAAAACAAAGCTGCTTTTTGAGTATATTCTGCATGAGAAATTCCACCGGGTCTTGCAAACGGGATAAAAATTATTTCATCAATTCCCTTATATAATTCAACCAATTCATCTTTTAAATATGCTAAATATTGTCCGCCAAAAAGCGTCGATGTTGAAGCTAGTATAATATTCATTATTCAGTTATACGTAAATTATTTATTTATTTTCTTCCCGAAAAAATCTGTTTCACCTTTTAAATGATGTATTATTTTTTCAATATTTTTTTGGGTGCCCAAGTCAGTTTTGAGGTTACTGATATATCGGATAAGCTCATTTCTCCTTGAAGGAACCAGCTTTTTAAAATTCTTTAACGCTTCCGGATTTTCTTTTATTGCTTTATCCAAATCCGGATGAATGGAAATATTTCTTTCAGCATCATCATATTCTACTGAAAGATCAAGAATTTCACCAATTCTTTTTGGTGAATCTTTTAACATTTTCATATTAATGTATAGTCTCCATTCTCCAAGATATTTCATCAGATTTTGCCTGAATGGCTGATCATTGACAAACCCTTTTACAGGTATCGGACTCTTATTTTTCCCTGATTTCTCAAAGATATCGTTCAGCGTTTTTTCAGGTAAAAAAACGAAAGGATTAATTCCGATAATCTCAAGCCGGGCCTTGAAACGATTTTCTTTCATAATAACAAAGTTACATTTTTTAGGCTTTATAAGTACATGGATGAACCTATTTGAGGAGAATTCATATGCGGATCTCCATTCACAATTACAAAGTAATCGTTATCTTTGCGGTTATTAAATCTAATCAAACAAAAATGAAATTTTTTATTGACACTGCTAATCTACAGCAAATTAAAGAAGCAAAGGATCTTGGAATTCTTGATGGAGTCACCACTAATCCCTCATTAATGGCAAAAGAAGGAATTCGGGGAGATGAAGCGATCAAAAACCATTATAAAGCCATCTGCGACATTGTAGACGGAGACATTTCTGCTGAGGTACTTTCTACAACATATGAAGAAATGATTAAGGAAGGTGACGAATTGGCTGCCATTCATCCGAATATCGTAGTGAAAATACCGATGATTAAAGACGGGATCAAAGCATTAAAATATTTTTCTGATAAAGGGATCAAGACCAACTGTACTTTGATTTTCTCTGCAGGACAGGCTCTTCTGGCTGCAAAAGCAGGGGCAACGTATGTTTCTCCATTTTTAGGCAGACTGGATGATATTTCTACGGACGGGCTTAATCTCATTCAGGAAATCAGGTTGATTTTTGACAATTATATGTACGAAACAGAAATTCTTGCAGCTTCTATCCGTCACTCAATGCATATTATCGACTGCGCAAAAATTGGTGCCGATGTTATTACGTCTCCGCTTCCTCCAATTTTGAGCTTATTGAAACACCCTTTAACCGAAAGTGGTTTGGCTCAGTTTGTTGCAGATTCTCAGAAATTAGCATAAAAATGAATCTCATAAAATTTACGGCGCGGAAACTTTGTTTCCGCGCCGTAAATCTTTAGTTTTTAATATTTTTTACAACCATACAAGGATTTCCAACGGCTACAACATTGTCAGGAATATTTTTCGTGACGACACTCCCCGCTCCGATTACCGAATTATTCCCAATGGAAATTCCGGGTAAAACCACCACATTCCCACCGAACCATACATTGTTTCCGACATTTATCGGATGCGCATATTCTAAACCTGCATTTCTCTGTTCAACATCTAGCGGATGTCCTGCTGTATAAAAACTGCAATTAGGGCCAATAAAAACATGGTCACCGAATTTCACTGTTGCACAATCTAAAATAATAAGATTATGATTTGCATAAAAATTTTCACCCAGCTCAATATTATATCCGTAATCACACCAGAAATTAGGTTCAATAATCAGATTTTCCTTAGAATTTTTAATGATTTTTTTAATTAAATCTTTTCTTTTCTCGATATCTGAATTTTTGAGCTGATTGTATTCCAGACATAAATCTTTGCACATCATCCTTTCACTCAACAGTTCGGGATCGAAGTTAGCATCGTATAAAAGCCCGTTTTGGCATTTTTCTTTTTCGGTCATATTTTTAGATTGTGGTATATTTTAGATTTCATTATACTCTTTCGAGAATTACAATACTGGAATTTAAGTTTTTAAATTTATATAATTAACGTTTGACTTTTACTCATAAAAAAACCTCCCGAAAAGAGAGGTTTATTTATTCAATTCAGAAAACTTACAGTAACAACGTTAAAGGGTTTTCTAAATAGGTTTTTAAAGTCTGTAGGAACTGAGCTCCGGTAGCACCGTCTACCACTCTGTGGTCGCATGCCAATGAAAGCTTCATTATATTTCCAACAACGATTTGCCCGTCTTTTACAATTGGTTTTTCAATAATCGCACCTACCGAGAGAATGGCAGAATTGGGCTGATTAATAATACTTGTAAAGGTTTCAATTCCAAACATTCCTAAATTTGAGATAGAGAATGTAGAACCTTCCATTTCGTTTGCTTTAAGGCCTTTTGATTTTGCTCTTCCGGCCATGTCTTTCACAGCAGCAGAAATCTGGGTATAATTCATCTGATCTGTATTCTTCAGCACCGGAACCACAAGTCCGTCAGGAATCGCAACCGCTACTCCAACATTGATGTTTCCTCTGTGAATAATTTTATCTCCTGCCCAGCTGGAATTCACCTGTGGATGTTTTCTTAAAGCCACTGCAGTTGCCTTAATAATCATGTCATTAAAGGAAATTTTAGTATCGGGTAATGTATTGATTTCTTTTCTTGCCACAATCGCTTTATCCATGTTGATTTCCACCATAAGATAATAATGCGGTGCAGTAAATTTACTTTCGGCAAGTCGTTTGGCAATGATATTTCTAACCTGAGAATTCGGCGTTTCCGTATCTTCTCCCTGTACAAAACTCAATGCAACCTGAGCTGCAGGTGTTTTTTCGGAAGGAGCAGATTCAGCGGTTTTTGCAGAAGGCTGATAATTTTCGATATCTTTTTTAACAATTCTTCCATTTTCTCCTGATCCCTGAAGACTGTTAATGTCAACGCCTTTTTCCTCAGCCATTTTTTTAGCTAAAGGAGAAATTGCCACTCTGTCGGTAGAAGAGTTTTCAGCTTGCGCAACCGGTTTTTCTAATGTTTTTGTCTCAGATTTTTCTTCAGCAGGTTTTTCTGTTGGCTGTGATGCAGGCTTTGCATTTCCGATAGCAGAAACATCCGTTCCTTCCGGGCCAATCATGGCCAATACAGAATCTACAGGTGCAGCTTCACCTTCTCCAACTCCTTGCTTTAAAAGAACACCGTTGAATTCGGATTCAAAATCCTGAACGGCTTTATCGGTTTCGATCTCTGCAAGAAGATCACCTTCTTTTACAGGATCTCCTACATTTTTATGCCATTTCGCGACTTTACCTTCCGTCATTGTATCAGAAAGACGAGGCATGGTAATCACTTCAACGCCGGAAGGAACTTCTGATGAAGCTTGCTCAGCCTGAGCTGATTCATTTTCAGTTTGTGGTTCTTCCTGTTTTTTATCTTCAGAAGTATTTTCGGCTTTAGGAGCATTCCCTCCTTTTAAAGCAGATATATCTTCACCTTCATTACCGATAATTGCCAATACAGAATCTACTTCAGCCGCAGAACCTTCTTCAACTCCTACATATAGAAGTGTTCCTTCTATTTCAGATTCGAAATCCTGAACTGCTTTATCGGTTTCAATTTCAGCTAATATATCGCCTTCTTTTACTTTATCGCCTACTTTTTTATGCCATTTTGCCACTTTACCTTCCGTCATCGTATCGGAAAGACGTGGCATTGTAATTACTTCTGCCATAATTTATATTGATTGAGATCTGAGATTTAAGATTTGATATTTCGGAAATTCAAATTTCAAATTTCAAATGAATTGTTATTTTTAATTTTCTAATTGATCTAAGAAAGGATAGTTTTCCTGAGAGTATACATATTCATATACTTTATCTGCAGTTGGGTACGGAGAATTTTCCATAAATTCAATGCATTCTTCCACAAAATCTCTTGATTTATTGTCAGTTGCTTCGAGCTCTTCTTCTGTTGCCCAATTATTCTCTAAGATTCTCGCTTTGATCAACTCAATAGGATCATCTTTTTTATGAATCGCAACTTCATCTTTAGATCTGTACGGCTCTGCATCAGACATCGAGTGACCTCTGAAACGGTAAGTTCTTGCTTCAATGAAAGTAGGCCCGTCTCCTCTTCTTGCTCGCTCAATCGCTTCGTAAGCAGCTTCTGCCACTTTTTCAGGATCCATCGCATCGATTGCAAGACAAGGCATTTCGTATCCTAATCCTAATTTATAAATATCTTCGTGATTGGCAGTTCTTTTCACAGAAGTTCCCATTGCGTACTGATTGTTTTCAACCACAAATACTACCGGAAGCTTCCAGTTCATCGCCATATTGAATGTTTCATGAAGCGAGCCCTGTCTTGCGGCACCGTCTCCGAAGAAACAGATATTCACGGCTTTTCTGTCAAAAAACTTGTCTGCAAAAGCAATACCTGCTCCTAATGGAATCTGACCTCCAACAATACCATGACCTCCGTAAAAACGGTGTTCTTTACTGAAAATGTGCATAGAACCGCCCATTCCGCCCGAAGTTCCGGTTGCTTTACCGCAAAGTTCTGCCATGATTCTCTTCGGGTCTACTCCCATCGCCATTGGATGGATATGACATCTGTATGCTGTGATCATACTGTCCTTACTTAAATCCATTGCATGCGTAAAACCAGCCGGAATTGCTTCCTGACCGTTGTACAAATGTAAAAAACCTCTGATTTTTTGTTTTAGATATAGAGAACGGCATTTGTCTTCAAACCTTCTCCACATGGTCATATCTTCATACCATTTAAGGTACACCTCTTTAGAAAATTCTTTCATGTGTTAGCTTCTTGCTTATTTATGATGAAATAGTGAAGCAAAATTATAAAAAAACTTTGTTTTTATGGTATAGATATCAATTGTTTTTTTGGTTATAGTGTTATATTTACATCACAAACTTATCTATGGAAGAAAAAAACACTTCGTTTTTATATGCTGCTTCAAGAATCATTTCAGATTTTTTTAATCCTTTGGTTTCCTTATTTATTTATTTCGTGTATCTGAGCATTCAGAAATACTCTTTTGAAGAATCTGTTAACCGCTTTTTACCTATCCTTTTAATTACGATCCTTCCCGTAATATTTTGGATAATATGGAATGTAAAAACCGGCCGCTATACCAATATGGATGTTTCAAACCGGGTACAGCGGAAAAGCCTGTACATCTTTATAGCTATCTGCATCGTATCTTATCTTGGTTTCTATTATATCCGCAACGGAGCGGTAGACTTTGTGATGCTTTTTATTCTGGTGCTTCTGTTTGCATTGCAAATCAGCAATTTATATATCAAAAGCTCAATGCATACTGCCTTCAATGTATTTGTGGCGGCGTTGTTTTTTGCATTTGAGATGAAGGTGGGTTTTATCTGGCTTGCAGTAGCTGCCTTGGTAGGTTTAACGAGAATCATCCTTAAAAGACATACGGTAAAAGAAGTATTTATGGGGGCAGGAATCGCCTTTATGATTTCTTTTATTTATCTTTATTGCGATATGCAACTTCAACAACATTAAGAATTGTTATGAAAATAAGCCATCTTACTTCAGCTGAAGAAAATCTGATGAAACTTTTCTGGACGCTTCAGTCTTTTTATTTAAAAGACGTCATGGAAAAACACACTGAGCCAAAACCCCATCAGAATACTGTATCTACCTACTTAAAAATTTTAGTGGAAAAAGGATATCTGTCCACAATAAGAGAGGGCAGAATTTTTAAGTATACCGTTTTAGTTCCTATTGATGAATACAAGAAATTTTTATTGAACGAGCTTTGTGAGCAGTTTTTTAATCAATCCGGAAGAGAATTGGCCGCATTCTTACTGAAAGAAAGTTTAATCTCTCAGGATGACATAAAAACATATTTTGATGTTCCTATCAATACCAAGCCAAAAAAAGTTAAAAAGCCGAAGTTAGAATATGCTGAAGAAATTTTGAACCCGAAAAAAGGGAAAGGCAGAAAAAAGAAGAAGAAAAAAGAATAATACTATTTTTTTTACTTTAAAACGAAGACATAAAAAAAGCGGCTAAAAGCCGCTTCTGTTTTTTACCAACGACTTCCGCCGCCTCCGTTACCTCCACGGTTGTTGTTGTTTCCGTAACCGCCACCGCTGTTACCTCCACCACTACGGTTGTTACCATAACTTCCACCTCCGCTTCTGTTATTATCAAAGCTTCTTCTTGGTTTTTCTTCTCTTGGCTTAGCCTCAGACACGTTAAGAATTTTACCGTTAAGTTCTTTTTGGTTAAGAGCCTCAATTGCTTGAGCTCCTTCTTCGTCTCCCATTTCTACGAAACCGAAACCTCTAGAACGACCAGTTTCTCTGTCTGTAACAATTTTAGCAGATGATACATCGCCAAATTCTGCGAATAAATCGTGCAACTCATATTCTTTAGTTGCGTAATTGATGTTTGAAACAAAAATGTTCATTTTAAAAAAAAAATTAAAAATTAATATAAATTTTGGTATATAAGAAAAACAACATAATAATGAACATAATATTGATTCCAAATATAAACGCTTGCAAGATACAATTAAAATGTACAAATCAAAACATTTTTATAATTATTTTAACATAATATAAAACTCATCAGCTAACAAGAGCATAAAAACATGTAAATCAATTACTTATAACACATATTAACAGCAAATAATATATTTATTTTAAAGAAATATTTTTAAATTGCAGATAGAAATTAGTCAATTATCATGAAAACTCACACGACCAATTATATCAATACATTCATCGAAATTTCAGAAGACTGCCCGGTTGACAAAGCACAGATTCCGCCGGAAAAAAAAGAAAAAACAACCGCACAGTTACAATTTGAGAAAATTATTGAAAATCCTTATCAATACACATCAGATGACATTCTATTTGAATGGTATTGTATAAAAAATGCAATACCTGAGCAAAAAAAAGGTGAAACAAGGGAGACTTTTTTCTCAAAAGGCCAACCTTGTTTACGTTCATCGCCGTTAGCAAAAAGATACGGTTTCGGTATTCACCATAATGAAAAAGGAAAGATTGCCATTTATCCTGTTGAAAGTATTGAATATCAAAATTTCATTAAAGACAATTCAATACAAAAAGTAAAAGCCATGCGGTCGAAAAGAATGTGATTGAGAAAATAAATCGAGCGGTTCAGATTTGAAAATCATATTCCCTTGATCATCCTGCATTTTAAGGTTAAATTTGTCCTGAAATTTTAAAACAATGAATTATCATACCAGAAAATGGGTAAAACCTGAAGATCTAAATCCAAATCAATCCCTGTTCGGAGGAAAACTGTTGCAATGGATTGATGAGGAAGCCGCATTATATGCTGTTATCCAACTGGAAAACAAAAAAGTAGTCACCAAATTTATTTCCGAGATTAATTTTGTAAGTTCTGCAAAACAGGGAGATATCATCGAGATCGGAATCGAAGTTTCTGCTTTTGGTTCTACTTCGCTCACTTTAAAATGCGATGTAAGAAATAAAATGACCCACCAAACCATCATTACAGTTGATAAGATTGTAATGGTGAATTTGGATGAAAACGGAAACCCGGTTCCTCACGGGAAAACCCAGGTAGAATTTGTAAAAGACAGACTTAACAGTCAATTATGAAAATTTTCATCAAAAATATGGTTTGCGGAAGATGTATTACCGCCGTAGAAAGTATTTTTAACGAGTTTAAGATCAAAATTAAATCACTCAGCCTTGGCGAAGTGGAAACTGAATTTGAAATTTCGGAAGAAGATTTACATTCCATTGAAAAAAAATTGTTGGAAACAGGGTTTGAAAGAATAAAAGATTCTGCACATCAACTCATTGAAAAAATTAAAAACCTGATTATAATAAAAATCAGCGATCTTGATGTTGATGAGAATTTCATTCTGTCTGAATTTTTAAGCGCAAAGCTTCACAAAGAATACAGTGCGCTTTCAAAAGCATTTTCACAAAACGAAAACACCACATTAGAACAGTTCTTTATCCTTCAAAAAATTGAAAAAGTAAAAGAGCTTCTTTTGTATAATGAATTTACTTTAACCGAAATTGCAGGAAAATTAGGCTACAAAAGTGTTCAGCATTTATCATCACAATTCCGGAACAGTACGGGCTTCACTCCTACTGAATTTAAAAAACTGAAAATTCACATCAGAAAACCCTTAGATCTTGTTTGAAGATTTTAGGGTTTTAATATCATCAATTTCAAACTCCAATACGCTTCAACGCCCCCTTTAAAAAACTCAAACAAAATTCTGTAAACATTATCCTTAAATCTATAACAGCATTCCAGATTCATTTTTGGAAATTTGCAGTATAATTAAAGGATCATGCAAAAACATTATACAATTCTGGGAATGACCTGCTCCGGCTGTCAGAAAAAAATTTCAGAAAAGCTCAATACTCTTAAAGGGATTAATGCCGAAATTGACCTTGAAAATGATTCGGCAACAATAACTTCCGAACAGTCTATCGATATTGCAGTTTTAAACCAAGCTTTAGCAGAAATTGGAAATTATCAGCTCGAAGATCCTGATAATGCCGAGAAAACTTTTATTAAGCCACAAGACAGAATTTCACCATCTTCCGTTTATTATTGCCCGATGGAATGTGAGGGTGATAAAGTATACTTCCAGCAGGGGAAAAGATGCCCGGTTTGCAATATGTTTTTAGTTCCTATTGAGGAAAAACTTGCCAAAGATCCAAATTTTAAACCCACTTTTTCTTCAACCAATCTTCCTGAAAATTTTAAAGATAATATCGGAAAATATTACTGTCCAATGTTCTGTGAGGGTGATGTAATCTATAATGAAAAAGTCGATTGCCCGGTTTGTCATATGCATCTGGAAGAGATTACAGAAGATTTGGTAAAAAATTCAACTGCTCATTCACACGATCATTCTCATCCGCATCATTATGAAGCTCCGAAAGTAACAGATGAAATGGCGGGAAAGTATTACTGTCCAATGTTTTGTGAAGGAGACAAAACGTATGACAGCAATGTTGGCTGTCCAGTCTGCGGAATGGATCTGGTAAAACACCCCGAAAAGAAAATCGCAAAATACACTTGTCCGATGCATCCGGAAATCATCCGTAACGAGCCGGGAGATTGCCCGATCTGTGGAATGGATCTCGTGAGAATGCCTGAAAAAGATGATCATGAAGAAGATGAAACTTACCACATTTTAAAACTAAAATTCCTTATTTCACTCGCATTTACCATTCCTGTTTTTATTCTTTCCATGGGAGGCATGTTGGTGAATTTTCCGTTTTCCCATCAGATTCAGGGCATTATTGAACTGGTTTTAACACTTCCTGTTCTGTTGTATTCCGGTTGGTTTTTGATGAAAAGAGGCTGGATCTCGTTCAAAACATGGAATTTAAATATGTTCAGCTTAATTGTTTTGGGCGTTTTCGCTGCATTTATTTTCAGTATTGTGGCACTGATTTTTCCGGATCTTATTCCGCATGAGATTCGCAGCGGTCACCATGAGGCACCACTCTATTTTGAAGCAGTCTGCGTGATTTTAACGCTTGTGATTTTAGGACAGCTCATGGAAGCTGCTGCACATAAAAAGACAGGAAATGCGATCAGAGCATTAATGAACCTTTCGCCCGATGAAGCGAATCTGATCATTAACGGCGTGGAAAAAAAGGTTCTTCTTTCACAAGTTAAGATCGGAGACTTATTAAAAGTAAAACCAGGTGAAAAAATTCCTGTTGACGGAACAATAACAGAAGGAAGTTCTGTAGTTGATGAAAGCATGATTACGGGAGAACCTGTCCCTGTAGAGAAGAATGTGAATGATAAAGTCACATCCGGAACCATCAACGGAAACCGGGTTTTCATGATGAAAGCTGAAAAAGTTGGTGATGAAACATTGCTTTCCAAAATTATAAAAATGGTCAATGAGGCCAGCCGAAGCAAAGCTCCGATTCAGAAACTGACGGATAAAATGGCTAAAATTTTTGTCCCGGCTGTTATTCTGATTGCTGTTCTGACTTTCATTTTATGGCAGATTTTTGGCCCCGAAAACCAGAAAATCCTGTTTGCTTTTGTGAATGCTGTTGCGGTTTTAATAGTGGCTTGTCCGTGTGCTTTAGGTTTGGCAACACCAATGTCTTTGATGGTAGGAATCGGAAAAGGGGCAAAAAACGGAATCCTGATTAAAAATGCCGACGCATTAGAACAAATGAATAAGGTCAACGTTCTCATAACGGATAAAACAGGAACTTTGACCGAAGGAAAACCATCTGTGCAACATATCGAAACGATGAATAATGAAGAAAATTTAATTTTAAAATTAGCCTATTCGCTCAATCTGGATTCAGAACATCCCCTGTCAAATGCTGTTATTAAAAAAGCAAAAGATAAAGATATTTCCTCTGAAAAAATAACTCAGTTTGAAAATATTTCAGGGAAAGGCGTAACAGGAATTATCAACGGAAAAACAATTTATCTTGGAAATGAAAGTCTGTTGATTTCAAATCAAATTTTAATTCCGGAACAAGTAAGACAAAAAGCTTTAGAAATTCAGTCAAAAGCCCATACCATTTCCTATGTTGCTCAGGATGATGAAGTTTTAGGCTTTATCAGTTTTACCGATCAGATTAAAGAAAGTTCTAAAAAAGCCGTTCAGCAGTTGATTGATGAAGGTATTGATATCATCATGATGACCGGCGACAATGAGCACACTGCAAAAGCAGTTGCAGACGCACTTGGCATTCAGCATTTCAAAGCAAATTGTCTTCCCGAGGACAAATTAAATGAAGTCAAAAGGCTTCAGCAGCAAGGAAAAATCGTCGCGATGACCGGCGACGGAATCAATGACTCTCCTGCTTTAGCACAAGCCAATATTGGCATTGCAATGGGAACCGGAACTGATATCGCCATCGAAAGTGCTGAAATTACCTTATTGAAAGGAGATCTTTTAGGGGTTGCAAAAGCAAAATTATTAAGTGAGAAACTTTTAAAGAATATTAAAGAAAATCTGTTTTTTGCTTTTATTTATAATGTTCTGGGAATTCCGCTCGCGGCAGGATTATTGTATCCGTTTTTTGGAATTCTCCTGTCTCCGATGATTGCGGCAGCAGCGATGAGTTTCAGTTCATTGTCGGTAATTCTGAATTCATTACGATTGAACACGGTAGATTTAAATATAAAATAAAATTATGAAAAAAGAAAATCTTTATATCGGATGCTCAGGTTTTTACAACAACGACTGGAAGGGATCATTGTATCCTGAAGATGCGAAAAGTAAAGATTTTCTTACCTTATATTCTCAGGAGTTCAACTCGGTTGAGATTAATTCTACATTTTACAGAAAACCTACTGCTAAAACATTGTTGAAATGGGTGGATGAAACGCCTGATGATTTCAAATTCTTTATTAAAATCCCGAAAACCATTTCGCACGAAAAGCGCCTGAAAGATTGCAAAGAGGAAATCTCAGAATTCTGTGTACACATCCATTCTCATTTAGAAAAAAAGCTTGCAGGGTTTTTATATCAGTTTCCGCCATCATTTAAAAATACGCCGGAAAATATTGATCTAATCCTTAAAAATATTGATTTCAATTATGTAAATGTCATCGAATTCCGCCACGAATCCTGGTGGAATAATGAAATATATACGGTATTAAAAGAACATCATATCGTTTTTTCAGGAGTGAGCTTTCCGGGTAATCTGCCCGAAGATGTTATTGATCAGCATCCTGAAATCTTATATTACAGGCTTCACGGAAAACCGGTACTCTATAAATCTGAATACAGTGAAGAATTCTTAATAAACTTGTCAGATAAAATTGAAAGCTCAAAGAAAAAAACAGCATTTGTTTTCTTTAATAATACTTGGGGTACTGCAGCGATTAAAAACGGATTATATTTAAAAAATATATCAGAAAATAATCTTACGAAGTAGATGCAAATTGGCTTGGAATTTGTTACTTTTGAAAATTAGAATTTAACATTTTTTAACATTTAATTCCACCTCATTTTTATGAAAAAAACTTTTGCGGGAAAGTCTGTATATACAGCTTTTCTAGGGGTGTTTGCTGTGATCGGCACAACATCATTTCTCTTTACAGGATGTAATCAGAAAACAAACGGGAACTCTTCTGAAAAGATAATCTTAAAAGTTCCCCCCGTCGCAAAGCAAGTTTTACAAACCCATGAAAATATTTCCGGAAAAAGAGTTATTTATCTTACATTCGATGACGGCCCCAATCGTGGCACTGAAAACCTCTTGAAAATACTGCACCAAAGAAATGTTTGTGCGACGGCATTCATCGTTGGTCAACATGCGTATGGAAGTAAAAAACAGCGGGATGATCTGGAACTGCTTAGAAATGACAATCTTATAGAATTAGCCAATCACAGCTATACTCATGCTCATAACAAATACACGGACTTTTATAAAAACCCGGCAATGGTTATTCATGATTTTGATATGGCGGAAGACAGCCTGAAACTTAAAGACAAAATAGCAAGAACACCCGGAAGAAATATCTGGAGGCTTCACCAAATAACAAGTACTGACATCAAAGCTTCAGCAGATGCTGCAAATCAATTACAAAGTGCAGGATACCAAGTCGTGGGTTGGGATCTTGAGTGGAAACCTACAGATAACATGGATCTGAAAGGAAATCATCAGGCGATGCTTAAAAAGGTGGACAGCATATTTTTTAATGATCTCGAAAAAACATCAAGGCATCTGGTTTTTCTTACACACGATCAATATTTAGCGGATGAGCGTTCCAGCAATGAACTTAGCCTATTTATTGAAAAACTGCAGAAGACAAACCGGTTTATTTTTAAGAAAATATCAGAATATCCTACTGTAAATGAGATAATGAATTAATTAAAAGACTTCAACTTAAAGGTTTAATTTTGGGATTAATTATGTAAGTTGAAGTCTTTTTATCTGTATCTAAAGAGGAGCTCCCTCATCTCCATCCTTTTTATATTCGGATATATTTTTAAACTGATTATAAGAGATCGTTAAACTGTTCAGCTGATCAGAAATAATTTTATGGCAGTCCGGAGAAAGATTCCCATCATCTAAGGCTTTTTGATAGGCTTCCATCGCTGCTTTTTCACCGAATACTACATTTTCCAGAGTTGATTCTTCAATATTTCCGAGCGTAAAAGAATTTTTTACATCAATCCAGGTTCTGTGTAAAGAGCCTGCAACAGTTGGCGTATCATTAGGATTTCCGCCATGCATATTAATTAAATCTATAAGCTCTACTTTCATCAGCTTAGACTGAGAAATCATGCGTTCATATTCTTTTTTAATTTCAGGATATTTTTCCCAGATTTTCCCTTCCACTTTTTCAAATCCCGCGATTCTGTCATTGGTGATTTGCAACAGGTCATTCAGTACTGTTACGGTTTTATCATTTTCCATATTATTATTTTTTGGTGATGAATATTCTACAATAACTATGCCCGTGGAATTCAGAATGTATTTATGCTAATTGCCGTAATACCTTTTTTAGGTAATGAAAAGCCCGCTTTTTTTAAATTGATAAACTTTTAAAGGAACATTCGTTTTTTATATTCAAATTTCAGAAATTTGCAAGTATGAGCATTCATGAAAATTACCATCATATAAAAAGCCAGCTTCCTTCTCATGTAGAGTTGGTAGCGGTCTCGAAAACGCATCCGGTTTCAGCCATTCAGGAAGTCTATGAACTTGGGCAAAGAGTTTTTGGAGAAAATAAAGTTCAGGAATTAACTGAAAAACAAGCGCTTCTGCCCAAAAACATTCAGTGGCATCTGATCGGCCATTTACAAACCAATAAAGTAAAATATATTGCAGCGTTTATCGATACAATACAAAGTGTAGATTCTGAAAAATTATTATCGGAAATCAATAAAGAAGCCCAAAAACACAGCCGTAAAATAAAAGTTCTGTTGCAGGTAAAAATCGCTGAGGAAGACAGTAAATTCGGTTTGCGTGCAGATGAGGCGAAAGCTTTATTTTTAAAATACACATCAGATGAATTTCCTAATATTGAAATCACCGGATTGATGGGAATGGCCACTTTTACAGATGACAAAAGCCAGGTTAGAAGAGAATTTTTAGTTTTAAAAAATCTTTTTGATGATTTAAATACAATTCGGAAGCTTACCACATTATCAATGGGAATGAGTGATGATTTTCCGGTTGCCATAGAATGTGGCGCCAATTCTGTCCGGGTAGGTTCGGCGATTTTCGGACACCGGGATTATTCAAAAATACCGTAATTAGGAATGGTTTTTGATGCAAATGAAGCAAAAATTACCTAAATTTGCAACTATGCAAAAAATCCTTATCGTTGAAGACGAAAAAGCAATCTCCGGAGTACTTCACAGTATTCTTTCGGATGAACTTTCAGATTATGAATTTGTAATTGCCGATGATGGCCTGGAAGGTTATAAACTGATTGAAAAAGAAGACTTTGCTTTAATTATTTCAGACATCAAAATGCCAAAGCTTTCCGGAACCGAGCTGTTGAAACAAAGTCTGGCCTTAAAGCCTGAATCTACGTTCATCATGATTTCCGGGCACGCGGATATTGATTCTGCAGTGGCCTGTCTGCGAGACGGAGCATACGATTTTATTTCTAAGCCAATTGATATCAACCGATTGATTACGAGCGTTAAAAATGCCTTGGCTAAAGAAACACTTAAGAAAGAAAATAAAAATCTTCAGACTGAAAATAAAACCCTGAAAAGAAAAGTCAGTAAAAAATACCAGATGATTGGTGAATCGGCTGCCTTGAAAAAAATTCAGGATATGATTGAAAAAGTATCCGTTTCTGATGCAAGGGTTTTGATTACAGGACCAAATGGTGCGGGTAAAGAATTGGTAGCGCATGCGATTCATAATTTAAGTGAAAGAGCGAGAGGACCGATGATTGAGGTTAACTGTGCTGCAATCCCTTCCGAATTGATAGAATCTGAACTTTTCGGGCACGTAAAAGGTTCTTTTACCGGTGCCATCAAAGACAAGCAGGGAAAATTTGAACAGGCAAACGGCGGTACTATTTTCCTGGACGAGATTGGGGACATGAGCCTTATCGCACAAGCAAAAGTGTTGAGAGCATTGCAGGAAAGTAAAGTTTCTCCTGTAGGAAGTGATAAAGAGATAAAGGTTGATGTAAGAGTATTGGCTGCAACCAATAAAAATATGCAGAAAGAAATTGAAGAAGGGAAATTCAGAGAAGATTTGTATCACAGGCTTTCTGTAATTGAAATCTACGTTCCGCCATTGGATGACCGAAAAGAAGATATCAGTCTTTTGGTAGATCATTTTTCAGGTTTAATTGCTGACGAACACGGTACTGCTGTGAAAAAATTTGATGATAAGGCGATCGCTGCATTAAAAGCACTTTCCTGGACAGGGAATATCCGCGAACTGAGAAATGTGGTGGAAAGATTAATTATCCTTGGAGGAAATTCTGTTTCTGAAGAAGATGTTGCAAATTTTGTAAGAAAATAATTTAATTATTAACTAAAATAAATTATAAAAAATTTGTAGTCCTGTTACTGCAAATTTTTTTTTGAACGGTTATGAACTTTTTACATAAAAACTATACTAAAGAAGCTCTTACTCTGGCTCTACCCGTCATGCTTACGCAGGTGGGCCAGGTTTCTGTAAATTTATTTGATAATATTATTGTCGGAAGGCTTTTAGGAGCAGATGCTTTGGCTTCCGTATCATTAGGAAACGCGGTATTTTTCTCAATTTTCGTGTTGGCATTGGGCTTTTCATTTGCAATACCGCCGTTGGTTTCCGAAGCCCATTCTCAGAATGATCATCAGAAAATCAATTCGGTATTCAGTCATGGATTTGTGATCAACATGTCAGTGGGAATTATTCTGATGGCGCTTCTCTTATTTGGGATGCCATTGCTCTATCGTTCCGGACAGCCGGTAAAAATAATCCCGGATACGGTAGATTTTTTGACCATTATGGCTGTCAGCATTGTTCCTTTCATGGCATTTCAAACCTTACGGGAAGTTTCGGAAGGATTGTCCTATACGATCGGAGTAACAAAAGCGACCATTCTTGCCAATATTATTAATATTATCCTGAATTATGTCTTTATCAAAGGCCTTTGGATATTTCCTGAAATGGGAGTAAAAGGTTCTGCACTTGCAAGTTTGATTTCCAGAATTATCATGGTTGTTTTTCTTTATACCGTTTTGTTAAAAGAAAAGAAAACAAGACGGTACATTAAAGATTTTTCACTCAAAATACAGGTTTTTTCTAAAAATATGTTCGAAAGAATGATCCGTTTGGGTTTCCCGACCGCATTACAAATGTTTTTTGAGGTAACCGCTTTTGCAGGAGCCGCTTTTATCTGCGGGCTCATTTCTGCGCACGATATTGCATCGCATCAGATCGCATTAAGCATGGCTTCATTTACATTCAATCTCTGCATCGGCTTTAGTGTGGCTTCCACCGTTATGATCGGCAGAAAACTGGGCGAACAGAATTTTGTGGAATTAAGGAAAGTGGGAATTAATAATCTTAAAATCGCATTTATTTTTATGGCCATCTGTGGTTTGATTTTTATCTTAGGCAGAAACATCCTTCCAACATTTTTTACCAAACCTGAGGAAATCGAAGTGATTCATTTAGCTTCAAAACTAATGATTATTGCGGCATTATTTCAATTATCAGACGGAATCCAGGTTACTGCTTTAGGCACTTTAAGAGGTTTGCAGGATGTAAAAATTCCTTCGGTATATACCTTTATTGCCTATTGGGTTTTCACTATTCCTTTAGGGTATTTTCTCTGCGTTACCATGAAAATGGGCGCGTTTGGAATGTGGATCGCTTTAGGATTGGGATTAACAGCTTCTGCTTGTATGTTGGTCATCAGGTTTTTAAACCTTTCAACAAAAAGAATTAAACAAAACGCATAACATGGAAAATAGTATGCTTAAGATAGTGGATACTGATGATATTCATGCACTTCAAAATATTGCAAAACAAACTTTCTTTGAAACTTTTGCGCCTCATAATACGGCAGAAAATACAGAAAAATATATGCGTGAAAGTTTTACCGTTGAAAAACTGATGGTAGAAATTGAAAATCCAAATTCTGTATTTTATTTTGCTATGCTGGAAAATGAGGTTATCGGATATTTAAAAATCAATAGCAGGAACGCCCAGACTGAACTGAAAGACAGAAATGCCCTCGAAATCGAAAGAATATACGTTTCAAAAGATTTTCACGGGAAAAATATAGGGCAGGTTCTTTATGATAAAGCGATTGAAATTGCCAAAGAAAAAAATATGGATTTTATCTGGCTTGGCGTCTGGGAAAAGAACCCGAGAGCGATACAGTTTTATAAAAAGAATGGCTTTAAAGAGTTTGACCAGCATGTATTTCAATTCGGAGATGAAGAGCAGACGGATATTATGATGAAATTTGAATTGAAGTAAATTAAATAAAAAAAAGCAGTAAAAATTTACTACTTTCATTATTATATTGTGCTTACCACTCCGAAGCTCTTTTTCGTTTTTCGATCATTCCGTCAACTGAGATTCTGCCGGAACCGATTGCCATAATCAGCAAATAAATAGACAGATACAACAGGCTGATTTCTCTTTTATCAAAGGTATCTCCTCCATGTACAAAAAAAGCGGCAACAAACATCGTAAACATCAGAAAGCCGACTGCAATTCTTGTAAACAGCCCCAAAATAAGGAAAATAGAACATACAAATTCTGCAAAAACCGTAAGTGCCAATGAAATCTGCGGTCCCAATCCAAGAAAGTCAAAAAATTTTATATCTCCGCCTTCTAGTAGCATCTGAAGCTTTGGAAAACCATGAGAAAGCATTGCAAATCCTACAAATAATCGTACAATGAATAAAGAAACATCAGTAAAAACCGGATGGGTTTTTGAGTTTATATAGCTCATGGATTGAAAATTTAGATTAAAGATAATAAAATCTTTTAATACAACGATGATTCTCGGAGAATAGTCTATCGATACCCGAAATTTTTCAGATCACGGTCATTCTTGCGCCAGTCTTTTTTTACTTTTACAAAAAGATTCAGGTGGATTTTTTTTGAAAAAAACTTTTCCAAATCTATTCTTGCTTCGGTACCTACTTTTTTGATGGCTTCTCCTTTATGGCCGATTATGATACCTTTCTGAGTGTCTCTCTCCACATAAATGATAGAATCGATAAAAATAATACCCTCTTTTTCTTTAAACATTTCGGTAACGACTTCTACAGAATAAGGTATTTCTTTATCATAATTTAAAAGAATTTTCTCACGGATCGCTTCATTGACAAAAAAACGTTCCGGCTTGTCAGTATACATATCCTTGTCGTAATAGGCCGGATTTTCCGGAAGCATTGATTTCAGTTTCGGTAAAATAATATCCGTGTTGAACGCATTTAATGCAGAAATCGGAAGAATTTCAGCTTTTGGAATTCTGGTATGCCATTCTTCAACCAGCTTTTCAAGGCCTTCCTGATTGGTCTGGTCGACTTTGTTCAGTAATAATAAAACCGGAACCGGAATTTTATTCAGTTTATCAATTAAAAATTCTGAAGGTTCTGCTTTATCGGTTACATCTACAATAAATAAAAATACATCGGCATCCTGTAAAGAATCTTTTACAAAATCCATCATTTTTTCCTGTAAACCGTATTTCGGGTCTAAAACTCCTGGAGTGTCTGAAAAAACAATCTGGAGATCTTCTTCATTATAAATCCCAAAAATTCTATGTCGTGTCGTTTGAGCCTTCTGCGTTACAATAGCCAGTTTTTCTCCCATCAATTGATTGAGAAGGGTAGATTTTCCTGCGTTTGGCTTTCCGACAATATTTACAAATCCTGCTTTATGCATATAAAAAAATTAAGTCACTTGAGTACAATCTGCAAAGTTAGTAAAACAATATTGGTCTGCGGATACTATTGAACAGAGATGTTAAAAAAAGTACAATTCAAACGTTATTTAAACAACAGATTCATAAATTTAGTGCTTACAATCTTTTAACAATGGTTAAAAATCCTCAACTTTGCAGAATAAATATGGATCAATGAATTGGGTGATTTTAATTATTGCAGGATTGTTTGAGGTTGGTTTTGCCTCATGTTTAGGAAAGGTAAAGCAGACTTCCGGAAGTGAGATGTATTATTGGTTTGCCGGGTTTTTGATTTGTTTAACCATTAGTATGCTTTTACTCATTAAGGCAACACAAACTTTACCGATAGGAACCGCTTATGCAGTCTGGACAGGAATTGGGGCAGTAGGGACTGTTCTGATGGGAATTTTGGTTTTTAAAGATCCTGTAAGTTTCTGGAAAATATTTTTTATTTCTACTTTAATTGGCTCTGTTATTGGTTTGAAAGCAGTATCGAATTAGATTAATTCTTATATTTGTGAAAAATTATATATGCGAAAAACTTTATTCCTTTTATTGACAAGCGGTTTATTAGCTGCTCAAAACCCTGAACTTTTTAATAATAACTGGTATATTTCGCAGATTGTCATCGGTAGCCAAACGTTTACAAGTCCAATGATGCAGGTTCCTATTGGCCAATCTACTTTTACAAATATCGGATCTCCCTCATTTAATTCGGCGTATTATAACACGGCAACGTCAAGTATTATTTATTCGACCTTAACTGACAGTTTTATCAGATATGGAGGTGGTTGTACACTAGCAATGTATAATGGTACAAATGCTTCAGCAGCTCAGGCTTTTGATCAGCAAAACTGCGATTTCTTCTTAAATAACGCTTCAGGTGTTGCTTTTAATTATCAGATTATTAATAACGGCAGTTCAAAAACATTGATTATTACCAATAACAATACCGGAAACAAAGTATATTATAACAACTTTTTCTTAAATACAAAAGAATCTGATTCTGTTAAAAAATTGGTGTCAGTTTATCCAAATCCTGTAAAAGAACTTTTAACGATTGAAAATATTGAGAAAAATCTTGCTGTTAAAATCTACGATCTTTCAGGAAAACTGATCCTTGAAAAAAAGAGTGATAACAAAAAGATAATACTTGAAACAGGAATCCTTCAAAAAGGTCAATATATTTTAGTAGTAGAAAAACACCAACCTTATATTTTTATTAAAGAATAGGCTTAAAAAACCGCCTTCAATCATGAAGGCGGTTTCTTTTATTTTTTATAAACAACCGGTAAAATCTCATTCCGGTTCAAGCCATATTTTAAAATTTCTGCATCCGAAAACTGTTGAGAATAGAAATTGGGATCAACCTCAAAACCAACTTTTCGGAGACGGTCGAAATAATCCATTCCGTACCAGCGAACATGGTCATACTGCCCAAAATGTTTCTGCCGTTCTTTCGGATCTTTGATGGTAAAATCTTCATACGTTTTCTCCAGAGAATTTTTCATCGGCACCTGAATAATTCCCCAACCGCCGGGTTTTAAAACACGGTATAACTCGCTCATCGCTTTAGTATCATTTTCTATATGCTCTAAAACATGATTGCAGAAAATGATATCAAAACTCTCTGTTGCAAAAGGAAGATCCAGAATATCTGCTTTGATATCAACAATAGGCGAATACAAATCGGCAGAAATATAATCCAGATTTTTCATCCTTTTAAATTTCCTCAAAAATTCCTGTTCAGGAGCAATATGAAGAACTTTATAATTTTTAATGAAAAAATCGGTTTCGTTTTGAAGATAAAGCCACATTTGACGGTGCCTTTCCAGACTCAAAGTTCCGGGAGACAAAGCGTTTTCCCGTTGTTTCCCATATCCGTAAGGAAGAAATTTACGGTATGACCTTCCATCAATAGGATCATAGAAATGATCTCCTTTGTAGAGCTGATAGATCATAGGCCTTGCCCAAATGCTCATTTTAATGAGTATCGGACGCGGTATTTTGTTTAATAAAAACTTGGTGACCTGCTTCATTAAAAATCCATTTGAAATGGTTTTTCCTCATCACTTTCTATTCCCAAAGCTTCATAAATATATTTAAAAGTAGAAAGCAGAACAGGTTTTCCGTTGATGACAGCCACATCGTGCTCAAAATGTGCAGAAGGCTGATTATCTAATGTGGTAACCGTCCATCCGTCATTATGGAATTTTACTTTTTCAGTTCCCATATTGACCATTGGTTCGATTGCGATGGTTAATCCATCTTTAATGACTTTACCACTTCCCTGTCTCCCATAATTGGGAACCTGCGGATCTTCATGCATTGTTCTTCCCACACCGTGTCCTACCAATTCTTTTACCACACCATATCCTTCTTTTTCACAATGAGACTGGATTGCGTACGAAATATCCCCTATCCTCTTTCCTCTCACACATTGTGCAACTCCTTTGTAAAGCGATTCTTTAGTAACTCGAAGCAGCTTTTTAATTTCAGGTTTTACTTCTCCGATTTCAAATGTATAGGCGTGATCTCCTACAAAACCATTTAAAAAAGCTCCGCAATCTACAGAAAGAATGTCTCCTTCTTTGATCTCATCTTTATTGGGGAAACCGTGAACAACCTGATTGTTTGGTGAAATACAAAGTGAGTTGGGAAACCCGCCATATCCTAAAAATGCGGGTTCTGCGCCATGATCTTTAATAAAATCGTGGGCTAATTTATCTAAATATAAAGTATTGATTCCCGGCTTTATTTCTTTAGCCAACATTCCTAATGTTCTGGAAACCAGTTGAGCACTTTCTCTCATGAGACGAAGCTCGTCTATTGTTTTTAATTGAATCATTAATTTTTAATTAGGATGTAGGAATTAGGAATTAGGATTAATTGATTCATATATGATTTTTGGTTCTAACTTCTAATTTCTAATTATTTTTACCAGAAAAGACCTTTTTTCTTTTCTTTCTTAAGTTTTGAATAGGGTAAAACTTCTTTTCCTTCTACACGAAACTCTATTCTTTCGTTAATAATATTATAAATTTCTCCCCATCCTGGAAATCCGCCTAAATTTCTGTCATCTATAAACCAGTCTGCATCGAGTTTTCGGGATTGCTTTTCGGGATCAAATATTTCACCTTCAAAACTGGAATTGATGGCGTAAAATTCTACGCCGTTATTTTTACAAAACTCTACGGCTTCATCTAAAGTTTTGCCATGTCTGTAAGTCCAGAGTATTAATCTGAAACCTTGGGATTGTAATTTTTTAAGGGTTTCAAAAGCAAAAATTTTTGGTTTTCCTATTGCGGGATATGCGTCATCTACAACAGTTCCGTCGAAATCTACAGCAATTTTTTTATTATTTAACATTTTTGTGTTGTTTTTAGAACTGCAAAGATAATAAATAAAAGAGTGCCGAAAAACATTCGGCACTCTTCATTATAATTTAAAGTTAAATCTGAAATAATTTAATGTTTCACCCAGCTGAACTGAAACTGCAGATCCGGGGTAGAAACCCGGTCTGTAATTTTCTGTAATCTCACCGGTAACTTCATTAAATATTCCTGTGCTTTTTCTGCTTTTTCTGTAAGACCCGTAAAATGCTCGATTTTCCATTCGTCTAAGAGATCTTTCATAATATTGATATAATCCTGACCGGTATAGACCATACATCTTTGTGCCGCATCCGAAAAATGCCCCCAAAGCTCACCCGCTTTCTGGCCAGACTGTCTCATTAAATGTGCAGGCATCACGATCTTTTTACGCATCATATCTTCGAAGGCCAAAATCATTTCTGAAGGGTCCATCTCAAGAATTTTTGCTACAAAATGTTTATAGGCTTTTGCATGCCTTGCTTCATCTGCAGCAATTACAGCACACATTTTTGCCAGTTTTGTATTCCCTGACTGTTTAGCTAACGTACCTACTCTTCTATGAGAAATATTGGTCGCGGTTTCCTGAAAACTGGTATATATAAAGTTTCTGTAAGGATCCATGCTGGTTCCTAAATCGAAACCGTCACTGATCAGATATTGCGTTGTAATCTCAACCTCTCTCATATTCACTCTGCCGCACAGATATAAATATTTGCCGAGCAAATCTCCATGGCGGTTTTCTTCACCTGTCCAAGAACGTACCCAATTTGCCCAACCTACTTTTTGTTCCTGATCAACACCATCTACACCCATTAACCATGATTCATAAGAAGGTAAAGCCTCTTCTGTAATGCAGTCACCAATTAAAGTTACAAACAGGTCATAAGGCATTTCACGGGCAAAAGTCTGGATCTCATCAAGGTCATATTTGAAATCGTCACTGGAAGGATCCGGTAAATAATCTGAAGGCTGCCATATTTTTTCAATAGGCGTCAGAAATTTCTCAAGAAAAGTACCTACTTCCTTTTCCAAAATACCCATTACTTCTTTTCTTACGAGCTTATTATACATTCTAAATACATTTAAGAATTACAAAGATAAGTTTTATTTATTATTTGGAGCATAATATTATATGTCTGTCATACTATGTGTGGCATAAATTACTATGAAATGCCACAATTTTCTATACAAACGGCATTTATTTTACATTATTATTTCATTTTAGCTAACCAATATATCTCCTGTCATAACAGCGGGAATTTCCACGCCCATCACATGAAGAATGGTGGGTGCCATATCGCCCAGTTTTCCGGGTTTTAAATTCCATTCGTGCTCCTTGTCCATTACAATCAGCGGAACAAGATTGGTTGAGTGTTGCGTATTTGGCGAGCCGTCCGGATTAATCATTACATCAGAATTTCCGTGATCGGCAAGAATGAATACCGCATATCCGTGCTCAAAAGCCATGGTTGCTACTTTTTCAATACACTGATCTACCGTTTCGGCAGCTTTTACAGCAGCTTCAAAAACCCCGGTATGACCTACCATATCTGTATTGGCAAAATTTAGACAAATAAAATCTGCCGTCTCGTTCTGTAATTCCGGAAGTATCGCGTTCGTAATTTCATATGCAGACATTTCCGGTTTCAGATCATAAGTGGGGACATCTTTCGGACTTGGGCAAAGCAATCTTTTCTCTCCATGAAACTCTTCTTCACGGCCTCCGGAAAAGAAGAACGTTACATGAGGGTATTTTTCTGTCTCTGCAATTCTGATCTGCGTTTTGCCGTTTCGTTCCAGAATTTCACCCATGGTTTCTCTTAACACTTCTTCATCAAAAACCACCTTTACATTCTGGTAAGTTTTGTCATAATTGGTTAAAGTCACATAATGAAGATTGAGTTTCCGCATAAAATATTCCGGCATATCATGCTGACTTAAAACTTCAGTAATTTCCCTTCCCCGGTCTGTACGGAAATTGAAACAGATGACAACATCATTATCCACAATTTTCCCGACAGGCACTTCGTTTCCGATCTGGGTTTCTTTAATAAGAATGATCGGTTTTATAAATTCATCGGTAACATTGTTGTTGTAAGAATTCTGAATTGCGGCTGCAGCATCAGCTGTTCTCAGCCCAATCCCACTGATCATCGCATCATATGCAATCTTTACACGTTCCCATCGTCTGTCTCTGTCCATCGCGTAATATCTTCCGGTGATGGTTGCCAGTTTTCCGGTCGTAGATTTCATATGATCCTGAAGTTCCTGTATAAATTCTAATCCCGAATGCGGATCACAGTCTCTGCCGTCTGTAAAGGCATGAACATATACATTTTCGTTCAGTCCAAAATCTTTGGCAGCCGAAAGGAGACCTTTCAGGTGATTGATATGAGAATGCACACCACCATTGGAAACTAATCCTATAAAATGGACGTTTTTATTTTCTCTTTTAGCATAATCAAAAGCATCCTGAATCACTTTTTCGTGACCCAAAGTACCATTTTCAACCGCCATATTTAGTTTTACCAGATTCTGATAGACTACTCTCCCCGCTCCCAGATTCATATGCCCTACTTCAGAATTTCCCATTTGTCCCAAAGGAAGCCCTACAGCAAGGCCGCTCGCTTCCAGAGTGGTATGAGGATATTTTTGATAACAGCTATCTATAAAAGGGGTATTTGCCTGATCTAATGCAGAAACATTCGGATTTGTTCCCAATCCCCATCCGTCAAGAATGGCCAGTATTGCTTTTTTCGACATTATAATTTATTTTTTAACTAACAAATTTATCGAATTTAATGTAAATGTAAGAATTTGAAACGTTCAAATTTGATTTAAAATAGCGCCATATTACAGGTCACGCTCCATTTTCAAATGATTACATTAAAATAATTATTTTTAATTTTGCAGTATGGATTTACGAGATCAACTTAAAAACCTTTTTCCTGAGCATGATGAACAAGATTTTCAAATGCCTGAAGAACAGTTCAGACAAAAAGAACCCCTGGTTTGCAAGTTTGAGAAAAAGGGCAGAAACGGAAAACCCGTGACGATTGTTGAAGGCTGGGAAGGAAGTGAAGACGAGCTGAAAAAAATTTCAAAGAAAATAAAAACCACACTCGGAATCGGTGGTTCTGAAAAAGATGGCACGATCATCATACAGGGAGATAACCGAGATAAAATCATGAATATCCTTAAAGAAATGGGGTTTAAGACCAAGAGAGTCGGCGGATAATCAAAAATAAATCTGCGTGTCCGGCAACATTATTTTTAATTTCTCCAAAGTTGACTGAGAGATTGGGTTTCCGTTTAAAATAAGTGTTTTCAGATTTCTCAATTCCTTAAACTCTTTCGGAAGATCCGTAATTCTGTTGTTGGCGAGATTGATACTGGTTATATTTTTAAGACTTTTAACTTTGGGATTGATTTTTGTGATCATATTATCACTCACATTCAGAAATTCCAGCTTTTCTGAACGCAAAACTCTTTCAGGAATTTCAATGATCCTGTTTTTCTGTAATTCAAGATACTTTAATTTTTTTGGCAGCTTGATTTTTCCTAAATCGTTGATCTGATTAGATGAAAGATTCAGGTATTGCAGATTTTTAATTGCATCTAAATGCTCCGATACAAAGCTAATCTGATTTCCCTGAAGATTGATTTCTTCCAAAGAGGGAATTTTAAGCAACGCTTCCGGAAAAACATTCAGGTTATTGGCATCAAAATGAACAGATCTGAGCTTTTGAAGCTGAGCAACATTAGGATTGATGTCTGTAAGGCTGTTCAGGTTCATTGAAAAGGACGTTAGATTTTTGAGTGCACCAATTTCGTCGGGGATATATTTTATTCCGTTTTCATTAACGTTTAAAATTTCCAGCTGAATTAATGAAAAAAGCTCCTGATCCATTTTTTCAAGGTGGTTCCCCATAATATTCAGGAAAAACAACGATTTCATTTTTTTAAGATCCGGAGGAAGATTAAAAAGTCCTTTTTCTCTGAAGCTCATGCTGTAGACCGGCTCTTTACTTCTAAGCGCAGATTCCATATCGGTAAATGTAGGATATTTTACGGGATCAATCTGTGCATTCATGTAATGCATGGAAAGAACGGCAATAATGATTATTAATTTTTTCATATCATAAAAAAGCCACCGGCAAAGAAAATGCCGGCAGCAAAGAAAGAAAATTAGTAATTATTTTTTAAGAACCTTCACTGTTTTCTGGAAGCCATCGGCTTCTATATTCACAACTAAGACTCTTGAAGCCTGAAGCTGAGGCGTAAAATCGAGTTCTACCAAAGAATTTGAACCTGTAAATTTCTTTTTGTAAACGATTTTACCATCCATACTGTACGCAGTAACTTCAAGGTTTTTAAGTGCTTTAGGAGCATTTATTTTTACAATTCCTGAAGTAGGATTCGGCGCAACGGTCACTTCAGTTTCCGTTACCTGTTCGCTGGTTCCTAAAGAAGTTTCTATACCGAGATTACTTTTAAGAGCTACAACGATGGTCGCAGATTTCCCTCGGTAATCAATTGTATTTCCGGTTGCATCTACATCGGTCAAAATCGTTGCATCCGGATGCTGAATAGAGAAGAACCCGAATTTATGATCCGGCGTGAAGGTCAATCCGGTAGGTTCTGATCCTGCAGGCATTGAAGAGAAAAGTCTTACTTTAGGATTGGCCTCGGTATGGTCCGGAGCAACTACCCAGATATAGTTTTTTCCGCCATCCTGAAGTACCCAAAGATTTCCTAATTCATCAAATGTAAGATTATCGTTTCCATCACCCCAAGATTCGGTTTTTATACCTTGTGCAGTGTTGAAAGAATACTGAGTGGTTAATCCTCCTACAAAAACCTCAACCTGAGAAGCGGTTGTTCCGTTATCCTGCATACGGTACACTTTATTCAATCCTTTTGCTGTAAAATAAATTTTTCCATCCAGCGGACTGATTTCCACATCTTCAATCCCGTTGAATGACGTTCCGCCAAGAGACTGCGCTAATGTCGCCGTGTTATTTTGATCTGCTTTTAATTTATTCGGAATCTGAATCCAAACTGCAGTCGTTGTCACAGGATTTCCGTTTGATAATCCCTGATCCAGTTTTAATACATATAAATTTCCTGAAGAAAGATTATTCGGCGTATCCATCACATATTTGTATACCATATTGGTTCCTCCGTCTTCTCCGTAATAGGCTACTGTTCCCGCATTATTGACCACTACATTTTCGTGGTTCATAATTCCCATCTGCCAAAGTTTTCCTTTGCTTCCGTCTGTATTTAAAGAAGATACAGAAGCCGTTGCAGGATCAATTTCTACCAACCAACCATAATCTTTGTATCCGTCTGCATTGGTATCATTACCTGTTACAGATTCTTCTGCGGTAACGATGGTTCCCCATGGTGTAACGCCACCGGAACAGTTTCTGATGGTCTGTACCAAGCTTGTGGATGAAAAACTAACGGCTCTTGATTTTGTAAGCTGCCAAAGTTTTGTAGTCGTATTATAATTAATTTCGGCCATCGTTACGCCGCCCGGATTGGTTTCGTGGTTTACAGAAAGATAACCGTTGGTGCTGCTTGCATTTTTAGGTACATATCCTGTAAAGTCATTTTGTCCGCCAACAAGTCCGCCACCTTCAGTATAGCTGTCACCTTCTTTTAGAATCAGCTGATATTTGTGTTCAGTAGGGATGATCAGCTTCGAAGTCTGCGATGTAGGAACAATAGATGTAAAACAGCTGATGTGAAGCGGATTACAGGTTGTAACCGGAGGTGTTACCGTTGTCGTATTTTTCAGGTAGGCATCAATTCTAAGATCAGAACTTGCTGCGCCCCTGTTGTGAAGTTCGATAGAAATTCTGTTATTTCCCTGTACGAATTTTGACTTCGGAATGGTAAAAATATTGTAAGTGCTTTCAGCGGCTCCGTCAATGGTAGTGCTTGACAAAGTATTAAAATCAATAACGCCTGTAGGCATATTATCTCTTACGACTTCTTCACCATTCAGGTAAACAACGATACCGTCATCTCTCATCACGCCAAGTTCCATTGTTGTGCTGAGATCTGCTAAATTTACCGTGAAATCTTTGGCAAAATACGCAGTCATCAAACCTGAATTAATGGTGGTCGTTACCGGATCTCCATATCCTAATGGTGCGTTTCCGGCAGACCATGTAGAAATGTCAAAATTGGCATCTTTCCACTGATCAGCCAATGCTACATTGGTGTCTTTGTACTTCCACGACGAACCCTGTGCGAAAATCGTAGTCTGTGCCTGAAACAATGAACCGGTCATGATGACAAGCGCTGCAACTGATAGTAATTTTTTCTTCATTTTTTTTTACTTTTTATTAACAATGCAAAACTATTTTATTCGTTCCAGCTCTTTATTAATAAGGTTTTAAATAAAAGCAGATGTATGTTAAGAAATCAAAAACTGTATATTAACTTTTTAACGGTATGTTAATTTTTAGTCTTACTGATGTCAGTGAGTGAATGAAGAAATGCGATGATCTGCTGTATTTCCGTTTTGGTAAGATTCAGTTTGTCGGGCGGTAATGTCTGATTGCTGATCTTGAGTTGTATTCCTTCTGCACCGCCTTCATTATAAAACTCCAGAACTTCTTCTAAGGTATTGAATGCGCCGTTATGGAAATACGGTTTTGTTAAGGCAATATTTCTTACTGTCATGGTTTTAAAAGAATTTTCATAAATCCATGACTTTTCTTTTTCCACTCTGTTATCCAGTCTTCCTTTGTCAGAATCTATTTCTCTTGGAGCTACTTGCAGAGGGTTTTTGGTCACTCCCAAAACTTCTGATTCATTTTCATTATAAAATGGCGGAACCAGACCGGAAAAATGAGGAGCAAAATGACAGGTGGCGCAATTAGCTTTGCCCATAAACAGATTAAACCCTTTTTTAGCCTCATCAGAAATCTCTTTTTCATTTCTCATAAAGCGGTCAAAATCACTTTCAAAAGAATAGAGTGACGCAACATATGAACTTAATGCTTTAGAAAAGCTCAGTTTGCTGATCTCCGAATCTTTAAAAGCTTTTTTAAAGGCGCTCTTATATTCCGGGTTTTTTTTCAGTTTTTTAATGATGCTTTCATAACTTGTGTTAAATTCTTCTGCATTATAAATCACATGTTCTGCCTGCTGCTCCAGATAATAGGCACGCATATCGTAAAAAAATCTTTTGGCAAAAACGGCATTATATAACGAGGGTGAATTTCTGAGCACCGTTTTGCCTTCTACATTACTGAGGGATTTAGCTTTCAGATCGGTAAAAGCATTTCCGGGTAAATGACAGGATGCGCAGCTCATGGCTCCGTTGGCACTTAAACTTTCGTCATAAAAAATTTTCTTTCCGAGATTCTGCAGATCAATATTATCTTCCGAAGCTTTCAGCATGGTAAAAAAATAAGGATCAAGAAAATCACTGCTGAAAAAGTTTTTATTACTGACATTCCACCCTGAAAACTCTTTCAGGTCATCGCTTCTTCCGTCCCAGTTTCCTAATTCTTCATATAAGGGCTGAATGATTTTTTTATAGAATTCAATTCTGTCAAATGTTTCAAAGTTTTTATTTCCGGCCAGGTATAAAATACCATTTTGCAATATTTGATCAGCCTTATCGGTGTTGAAATTTTTAAAATAATCATCACTTTTAATATAATTTTTCATTCCTGATAAAGCGTGAGATGATTCTTCAGCAATATTCAGTGAACCCGGAGTATCAAAACCCGTCACGCCCAAAGTATATATCCTTATTAATTCTATACGAAGCGGCAATGTCTTGTTGTTGCCTTTGCTTAACCCGTTTTTAACTGAGCTTAAATAAAATTTGTTGTAATTATTGTACAGAAAATCTGTAATGGCTACAATCTTGTCTCTTTGCTCAAAGGCTTCTTCAGAAAAAATAAGCTCATCAAGAACCTGCAATCCTTCCGGTGGCAAAGTGTAGGCAGAGGTTCCCGCTGCTTCAATTCTGAATAAAGGCGCTGCATTCAGATGGGTTTTAGAAAATTCGGGATAATGATAGGCAATATAAAATTCAAGTTCTTTATACGAATTTCTGCTATTTCTGAGTGAAAGCTGTAACTGTTCTGAAGAAATTTTCTCATCACGGAAAAGATATGCGTCAGATCTTAATTGTTCGAGCTGAGTTTTAAAATTTCTTAATCCCTGATTGATATACGTGTTTTCGGTTTCCGAACCCCGATCCACAGAATTGAATGACATTACCGCAATCCCCATTAATAAAACAACAATAAGTAATGAATACGATCTCATAGATTTTTATCCGCAAAAGTATCTTCTTCACATTACCACAGCTTTAACGCTGAATTAAGTTTTGTTTATATTTTTATCAGTAAATTTTCACTAATTTTAAAATTCAAATAAATAAACCTTTATGCTCAATAAACTTGCTGCTTCAGAGCTTGTCCTGAATGATGACGGAAGTGTATATCACCTGAACCTTTTACCGGAAGATATTGCCGATAAAATAATTCTGGTAGGCGACCCCGACAGAGTTCCCAAGGTCTCCCAATATTTTGACACTGTAGAAATTAAAAAAAATAAAAGGGAATTTTACACCCATACCGGAACGCTGCGTGGGGAGCGAATTTCTGTAATGTCTACCGGGATCGGGACAGAAAATATTGATATTGTGATGAACGAGCTTGATGCCCTTGTCAATATTGATCTTAAAAATAAAGAGTTTAAAACGGGACACCATTCTTTAGAATTGTTCAGAATGGGAACCTGTGGAAGCGTAAACCCGGATGTACAGGTAGACAATATGCTGGTTACCCAAAATGTAGTGGGTTTTGACGGATTAATGCATTTTTATCAGGATCATAATTTTGAGAACGAATTTTCTAAGAATTTTTCAGAGAAATTTCCTTACGAAAAGATCAAACCTATGCTATATTTTTCAGAATGGTCAGAAACATTGGGTGAAGTTTTCAAAGACGCAAAATATCATGGAAATACCGCCACTTTTCCGGGTTTTTATGCTCCACAAGGAAGAGAACTCCGTTTGAAAGCTCTTGATGACCAGTTTCTTGAAACTTTAAATGATCTTGGAATTACCAATTTTGAAATGGAAACTTCTGCTATTTATGCTTTCTCTAAACTTTTAGGGCATAAAGCCATTACGGTAAATAACGTGATTGCCAACCGAAGACGCGGAGAATTCTCTGCTGATCATCATCATTCTGAAAAGAAATTGATTGAATGGGTTCTGGAAAGAATTATCAAATAAAGAGAAAGGATTTCAAATACGAAATCCTTTTTTTTTAAAACTCATTAATTGTGACATAAAAATGCCCGGAAAACAAACTTGCATTCCCGTTTGAAATATTAGTAAGATTTATTGTCATATTTGATGTGGAAGTCATTCTCGGATTATTAATTCCAAATTCTAAAATACCGGCAAAATCATTTGCCGGAGAAACTAGAATTGTAGCACGGGTAGAATTAGGCTGAAAACCTGCAGGAATAGTAAAATTGACAGTTGCTGTACGTCCGGATTGAAGATTATTGATCGATACGCTTGGCCAGACTTCAAAACTGATCTGATTTTTGTGCAGGCTTCCTTTGTCTCCTAATTTATACTGACCATTTACATCTATTTTCGCAGAAATATTGGGAGTACTTGTCCCGATCCCTACATTTGCAACAGTATTGCCTAAAATTATCGCATTTGCTTGTGAAGTACTTGCACCATAACCAATTGCTGTTGAATTTTGCCCGGCTGCATTAGCGGCTGTTCCTAAGGCTGTTGAATTTTGACCATTCGTCTGTGCATTGTTTCCTAACGCCGTTTCATTATTAGAATTTGTTTTTGCGGTATAACCTAAAGCTAAAGATTGAAAACCTGCGGCACTAGAATTAGATCCAACAGCGATACTTTCATTATTATTTGCAGCTGCATTTGTACCTATTGCTACCCCATTTTGAAAAGATGTAGTTCCGGTTCCGAAAAGAACAGAACCATTTGTACCTAATCGGCCGGCAATGGTATTATTAATTTTAAAAACTAAATCATCATAAGTGGAAGTTCCAAGCGATAAAGCTGTTGATGCACCAGAAGAAGTACCGGGATTTGTGGCATTTGTATTCCAAGCTGTTGCAGCATTTATTCCTGCGCCGGATGAAGAAATAAAATTCCATTGGGAATTATTCCAGTAATAAAGTCCAGCCGGAGTAAGCCCCCCTGTTCCGTCAACCCAAATTAAAAGGCCTGTTGCAGGAGATACTATTGTTGCTGTATCAGTAGCTGAGGTTATAGCCACACTGGGTAATAATAAGCCTTTATTAGAACTTTTGAGATGTAATATTGATGAATCATGAGGCGTAGTTGTACCTATCCCAACCTGAGCTAATAAACTATTTGGTTTAAGAGATAAAAAGATTAAAACAGAAAGTACTAATATTCTTTTCATTATCTATTGTTTTGCTCACAATTTAATAAAAAATTATACATAAACAATAATACTATAAAAATTTTAATATATAATTGTTTATTTGATAAATACAAAAAATTCGATTTTTAAACTTTATGATAAATTTAACTTGAAATTGTTTTTTTAGGAATAGTTCTTGATCATACTCTTTTAACTAACACTAAAACAACAAAATATTATGGACAATCAAGATTATAACAAAGCAGAAAAAGCAGTAAATAATACTGAAGATTCATTGAGAAATACCGCCAATGATGCAAAGTGGAAGGTAAGTGATTTAGCCGACAAAGCAAGAGATTATATCAAGGAAAGACGTGATAATGATCAGGAAGCAACTCAGGAAGATTGGCTAGACAGAGTAAAAGCAAATGCTTCGGATACCTGGGAAAATATTAAAGACGGAGCAAATGATGCATGGGAAAAAACAAAAGATGCTGCTGAAGACGTAAAAGCAGAATGGAACAAGAAAACGAATTAGAAATTCAGTCTTATAAATATATTCAATAAAACAGAGCTTTTTTATAAAGGCTCTGTTTTTTTATTATGCTGTAAACGCAATTATTGTTACATTTGTATATCATTAAACATTAAAAAATTATGTCATACGGTTTACTTAAAGGGAAGAAGGGAATTATTTTTGGAGCCCTTAATGAACAGTCTATTGCATGGAAAGTTGCTGAAAGATGCCATGAAGAAGGTGCTGAGTTTATATTATCAAACGCTCCTATTGCTTTAAGAATGGGAGAATTAAACGGTTTAGCAGAAAAAACAGGTTCTGAGGTGATTGGCGCAGATGCAACTTCCATTGAAGACCTTGAAAAACTTTTTGATGCAGCGGTAGCAAAATTCGGGAAAATAGATTTCATTCTTCACTCAATAGGAATGTCCGTAAATGTGAGAAAAGGAAAGCATTATACCGATATGAACTATGACTGGCTGGAAAAAGGCTGGGATATTTCGGCGGTATCTTTTCATAAAGTAATGCGTGTGGCTTGGGAAAAAGACTGTATGAATGAATGGGGAAGTATTTTAGCATTGTCTTATATCGCAGCTCAGAGGACCTTCCCTGATTATAATGATATGGCAGATAATAAAGCCTATCTTGAAAGCATTGCAAGATCATTCGGAAATTATTGGGGCACCAAAAAAGTACGTGTCAATACCGTTTCCCAGTCGCCAACCGTTACCACTGCAGGAAGCGGGGTAAAAGGTTTCGGAGGTTTCCTGGGATATGCCGAAGATATGTCTCCTCTTGGTAACGCAACAGCGCTTGAATGTGCAGATTACTGTGTTACTTTATTTTCTGATCTTACCAAAAAAGTTACCATGCAGAACTTATTCCATGACGGAGGTTTCAGCAGCTCAGGAGTAACCCAGAAGGTAATTGAGAAATACGATATATAAAGATAAATTTTATCAGAATACAAGCCGAAACACAGTGTTTCGGCTTTTTTGTTTAAAAGTAAAATAACATTAAGTCATATTCATCATTACTGTTAATTAATGCATCAACAAATCTTTTTAAGATATTTTCTGTTTATCTAAAAACCTCTATATTGAAAAGCGTTTCATAATATATAAATAAAACAAATCGGCGGCACCTACGGTGCCGCCGATCCTAATAAAAATGTTAATATGAAGTCTATAAAATTACGGTTTGTATAGAATGGGCGGGTGCAGAAAGTTTTGCAGCCATTCCTTCGATCCAGAGATGCGTATCAATGTCATTGTCTGAATCATTCATAATCACTGTAACCAGCTGTCCGTTTTCATTCATGAAAGTAGTCGAGGTTAATGCGGCCCTGTTGGATGAGCTTCCGATTCTTTGCGCGTTGGGCTTAACGAATTTTGAAACGTGCCCCACATAATAATATTCATAGGTATAATGCACTTCTCCGGTTTTGGTATCCGCGATAATAGGCGCAAAACAAAAGTTTCCAACGTGGTTTGGTCCGCCGGTTTCGTCTAGAAGCACGTTCCAGTCGGTCCATAAAGCGGTTCCTTTATTGAAATCGTTGATCATATTTCTTCCGTACAGTTCGCCTATGCTTACATCATAAATCTTTGAAAAATCGAACTGCTCTTTACTGCCTTCCGTAAAAGCCAGAAACTTATCCGGAAAAGCTCTTTGTGTTTCTGATAAATTATCAAAAAGCTGTGTTTTATTATTCCATGTTTCGTACCAGTGATAGGCGATTCCGGAAGTGTATTTCGAAGTTTCGGGATCGCTCAATGTTGTGGTTGCTCTCTGGTACATCAAATCCCGGTTATGATCCCAGATCATCACTTTTTTATCTTTAAAGCCGTTTTTCCAAAGGGTTGGTCCAAGATTATTTTTAAGAAAACCGCCTTCTTCTTCCGCAGTATAAATACATGATTCCCACGTTTGCGTCGCCATCGGTTCGTTCTGAACGGTCAACCCCCAAACATTGATACCTCTTTTTTCGTATTCTTTAATGAATTTTACATAATACTCTGCCCAGGTTTGATAATATTGATTTTCTAATCTCCCCCCTTTCAGCAGGCTTTTATTCGATTTCATCCAGGCGGGCGGACTCCACGGAGAAAAATAAAATGTAAAATTATTCCCGATAGCTTTTTGAGCCTCTTTTATCATCGGAATCTTATACTTTTCATCATGCGCTACATTGAACGATTTTAATGAAGTGTCGTTTTCAGATATATAAGTATAAGAATCACTGGAGAAATCACACGAATTCATATTGGTGCGAACAACAGTATATCCCAACCCGTTTTTTCCGTAATATGCCTCAATAATTTCTTTCTGCTTATTCTTTGGGAGCTTATACAAAGTTTCCGCGGCGGCATCTGTAATGGCTCCGCCGATTCCGATTAATTTTTGATACTTAAAGTCGGGGTCTACAAAAACACAGGCATCGGTTTCTTTTGGCTGATCCATTTTTTCAAATTTTACCGCTCCTTTATCAACCATTTTTTCGTTGGTTTTAGCCTGCGTAAAAATGACTTTTGCTGTTTTTCCCGCATTTTTTTTCCAGTAATTCTGAGCATTGGCATTGAAAAACGCTCCCAATACAAAACAGCTTACTATTAATTTCTTCATAATTCTCTCTAAATTTTTGAGCAAAAAGCTCGCTTCATTATTTATTGTTATAAACCCTTACGTAATCGATGTAGTATTTCTGAGGAAAAACCGTATCATCAATTCCTTCTTTTCCACCCCAGAAACCACCGACTGCTAAATTTAAAATGATAAAATATGGCTGGTCAAAAGGCCAGGTCTCATATGTTTTTTCTTTATTTTCGTACGTGAAAAATTTTTGATCGTCGATATAAAAATCAATTTTTTCAGGCGTCCAGTCGGCTTTGTATATGTGAAATTTTTCACTGGCGTCTTTCACAAACAGCGTATCGGTTTTTTGTGTACCGATGACATGATTATACTTTTTGGTATGAACCGATGCATGGATATAGCCCTGATTATAACCAACATGCTCCATAATATCAAGCTCTCCGTCATAGGGCCATTTTTTCATATTTTCGCTCATCATCCAGATTGCGGGCCAGGTTCCGCGGCCTTTCGGAAGTTTTGCTCTGACCTCAACCGTACCATATTGAAAAGAAAACTTGCCTTTCGTCAAAAGTCTTGCAGATGTATATTTATTGTTTTCCCAGTTTTCTTTTCTGGCTTCAATTATCAGGTTTCCGTTTTCGGTTCTTGCATTTTCCAAACGGTTTTTGGTGTAAAACTGGGCTTCCTCGTTTCCGTAACCGCCACCTCCGACATCGTAATTCCATTTTGTAGCATCAGGTAAACCTTTTCCGTTGAATTCATCACTCCAGATTAATTTTCTGTTGGAATCCGGTTTGTTTGAAACACAACTTAAAAGAGAAAAAACTAAAGTTCCTCCGATGATTAAATTGAAAACATATTGAATTCTACTCTTCATAAATGGATTTTTTTTGTTTACATATAATCTCATTACTGCTTTAAACAAATCACAAATAAATAATTTATAAATTTGGTTAAAACCCAATGCCCTTTACCTCTAAAAGCGGGCTAAAGCCCGCTCCTATTGATACAAAAATGATTATTTTGACCAATTAATTCTTTTGGTCTGAACATCCTGGGAATTGGTTCCGACCATAATATCAAATTCTCCGGCTTCCCAATCAAAATTTAACTGATCGTCATAAAACTTTAAATCTTGAGGAGTCAGCGTAAAGTTTAGCGTTTTACTTTCTCCTTTTTTGATCATTACTTTCTGAAATCCTTTCAGTTCCTTGACAGGCCTTACTACTTTTCCTACAAGATCTCTGATGTACAGCTGCGCTACTTCTTCCCCATCATATTTTCCGGTGTTGGTAATATTTACGCTGATATTTAAGGTTTGATTTCCTTTGAGATTTGTCGAACTTACATTCATATCAGAATATTTGAATTGAGTATAGCTTAAACCGTAGCCAAAAGGAAATTTGGGATCATTATCTAGATCGATGTACGCCGAAACGTAATTTCTGTCTGTATTATTTTTCGCTGGCCTTCCCGTGTTGTAATGATTGTAATAAACAGGAATCTGGCCTTCTGTTCTTGGGAAAGTCATCGGCAGTTTTCCACCCGGGTTTACCGTTCCGAAAAGAACATCCGCGATGGAATTTCCGGCCTCCGTTCCCAGCCACCAAGTGTAGACAATCGTAGGAATATTGTCTGCCGCCCAATCAAAAACCAAAGGTCGTCCCGCATTGATCATCAAAACAATCGGCTTTCCGGTTTTTGCAATTTCTTTCAATAAATCTTCCTGTACTCCCGTAAAATGCAGGTTGCTTCTGCTTTTCGCCTCACCGCTCATTGCAGAACCTTCCCCTAAAGTCATAATAACAACATCTGCTTTTTTTGCAGTTTCCACTGCGTCAGCAAACATTGATCTGTCCTGATCATCAACATTGGCACCCTTTGCATACAATAAAGCAGAGCTTTTTTCCAGCTGATTTTTGATTCCGTCAAACTGAGTGACGATCCTTTGATTATCATCTTTAAAAGCAACCGACCAGAAACCGTGATTGGCAACAGTTTCTTTTCCGAACGGGCCGATTAAAGCAATCGTTTTTGTAGATCTTGAGAGTGGAAGGATATTCTTTTGATTTTTTAATAAGACAATGCTTTTTGAACCAAATTCTCTTCCGAATTTTCTGTTTTCCTGATTGTTTAACTGCTCTGTCTGTCTTTTTTCGTTACTAAATCGGTAAGGATCATCAAATAATCCCATTTCAAATTTTTTAATAAGAATTCTTCTTGCTGCATCATCAATTAGTTTAGCATCAACTTTTCCTTCTTTCACCAAAGCCGGAAGTTCAGTCATGTAAGCGCGGCTTTCCATATCCATATCGCTTCCTGCGTTAATGGCTTTTTCGGCGGCTTCTTTATTGTCTTTTGCATACCCGTGAGAAACCATTTCGCCAATGCTTCCCCAGTCTGAAACTACAAAACCTTTATAGTTCCATTTTCCTTTTAGTAAATCTCTTAAAATATAATGGTTTGCGGTTGCAGGAATTCCGTTAATATCGTTAAAAGAATTCATAAAAGTGGCAACTCCGGCTTCTGCAGCCGCTTTGAAAGGTGGGAGATAGGTTTCGTTCAACTGTCTTACACTCATATCAACCGAATTATAATCTCTTCCGCCCACTCCGGCTCCGTACGCGGCAAAATGTTTTGCACAGGCCATAATTGCGTCGAGATTTCCCAAACCTTTTCCCTGAAACCCCTTGATTCTTGCCAAACCAATTCGGGTCCCCAAATACGTATCTTCGCCCGAACCTTCCATGACTCTTCCCCATCTCGGATCTCTTGCTATGTCGACCATGGGTGCGAAAGTCCAGTGAATTCCGTATGCGGAAGCTTCCGTTGCGGCAATTCTTTCAGATTTTTCTATTAAACTTAAATCCCAGCTTGCAGCCTGACCAAGATTCACCGGAAATGTCGTTCTGTATCCGTGAATTACATCCTGCCCGAATAATAAAGGGATTTTTAATCTTGATTGTAAGGCTAATTCCTGAAATTTTCTGGTTTCATCGGCTCCCGCTACATTCAGCATGGAACCGACTTTCCCTTTTTTAATTTCATCTAAAACTGTTGCCGAATTGGAATTCTGAGGACCGGTAGCATATTCAAAACCGCTGTATTGAACCAGCTGTCCTACTTTTTCTTCCAACGTCATTTTAGACAATAGTTCGGTAACTTTCTGATCGATTGTCTTTTGTCCGCATACATTGATTCCAAATGCCGTAAACAATAGTAAGAGAGAAATTTTCTTCATTATTTTATTTTAAAAAATATAAGTCGCTGTTGAATTTCCCGAAATAGTGACAGGTGCTGTTTTTTGATTATACTTAATATTAAAAGCTTTATTCCCTGAATTGCCGTTCTGTACAATTAAAACCGTTTTCCCTGCCGGAGTTTTAAAGGCTACCGTTGAGAGATTATCTGCTTCTGTAGAAGCAATTCTCTGAGAATTTACAGGAACGAATTTGGATGCGTGAGCAATGATATAATAGGCAACATTTTTTTCATAGCCAGAAGCTCCCGTAACTGTAATTGCCCCTTTACATTGTGTACAGCCCCCTGTTGTATGAGGCCCGAAAGAAGCGTCGTTTGCCACATTCCATTCTAATGCGGTTTTGCTCCAGTTTCTCATGGATCCGATGATGACATTTGTCACATGCCAGTCTAAATCTCCTGAAAAGGTTCCTACAGAGCTGGTCCATTGTTCTGTAAAATAAACGTTCTTATTAGGAAATAAATTATGAACAGTACTTAAAGCTGAAATATCACCTGCATAAAGATGAAACGCAGATCCGTCCACATAAGGATTTGCGGCTGTATCATTTAAAATACTTATGGGATAAACAACATTGTCACAATTATGATCATACGCAATAATCTTTGTGCTCAGATTAGCAGCCTGAAAAGCCGGCCCCAAATAGGTTTTAATAAAAGTCGCCTGATTGGCCGCTGTCATATACATACTTGGATTATTCCCGGGATGTAACGGCTCGTTTTGGGGAGTGATGGCATCAATTCTGATTCCCTGCGACTGCATTGCCTGAATATATTTTACAAAATACTGTGCATATGTCCCGTAATATTCTGTTTTTAAACTTCCTCCGATGCTGTTTACGTTGTCTTTCATCCATACAGGAGCTGTCCAAGGTGTGGCCAAAATCTTGATATTCGGATTAATGATCAAAATATCTTTCAGCATCTGAACCAAAGCCTGGTCTTTCGTTAAACTGAATTGTGAAAGTGCAGGATCGGTCTGTCCGGAAGGCATATCGTTATAGGTAAAAACCTCACTGTTAAGATCTGAAGCTCCGATGCTGATTCTAAGATAGCTTACTCCTATTCCTGAGCTGCTGAAAAGATCATTCAGTAATTCCTGTTTTTTAGAAGCCGACAGCTGATTAATCACGGCAACGCTTCCTCCTGTTAACGTATATCCAAAACCGTCAACGGTTTGGTAAACTTGTGAACCATCAATGTCGATGGTTGTACCTGTAGATGGAGAAGATGAAAAATAAGCTGTGCTTTGCTGCTGAAGCTTGACGGATTGGTCTCCTTTGGTTAACCAGACTTCTACCGGATCTCCGGAAGTATTTCCGCCGCCGGTAGCCGGATTTTCGTTACCAGTAATATCAGAAGAAGCACTGCTGCATGCAAAAAAAGAAAGAAGTGCTACACCGCAAAGTGCAGCACCTCTAAAGAAACTATATGAATATTGTAATGTCATAGTAATAGTTATGTGCAAAGATTAAATTATTGCATTCTTCTGAATTCTACTTTATCAATGCTTAAACTGTTGACAGTTCCTCCTCCACATTTAATTTCCAGATATACTGTTCCTGTCGTTGTTGCGGTGTAGACCCCTCCGTTTTTAGAACCATTACATCCAACTGATGATACTTTTCCTTTGAATTTGCCGGTTCCGCAACCATCCCATGTATTGATATTTCTGTAGATCGTCCCACTGATATCCTGACCGTTTACTGGAGCTGTATTCAAAACATATACTTCAAACCAAGTATTGATCAGTGGAGTATCGGAAGACGCTACTAAGTCGATTGAATATTTTTGTCCTGCCACTACATTCACAGCCTGGTAAATTCCCTGCTGATTACTTCCGCTTGCTACAATTGTAGCTTTTTTGTTAGCAATAACCCACTGTGCACCAGATGCACTGATGTTATGGATCGTCCATTTTGCAGCTTCAGCAGGAGTATCGAATCTTCCACCCTGTACCATATTTCCGGAAATAGGATCTGATGTCGGAACGACAACCGTTTCGCTTGCAGTTCCAGCTACAACACCACCAATACCAATTGCCTGGTGCTGAATAACATACGTACCTGCATCAGGAAGAAAAAGGTTTTGTTCGCCTTTTCCGTTATTGAAACCGTCATCATCAATATTCCAGCTTGAATTAAGATAATTACTATAGTTCCTTTTTAGTAGATAATGATTTTCTGAAGTTTTGGTAATTTTAAATGATGCATCTATTGGTCCTTGATCAATACCGTTTCCTTCAACCGTATCTGGTGTACAGCTGGCCAACAGGAAAACTGAAGAAGCTAGTACAAGACTTTTATTGATATATTTATTTATCATAATTTTTAATATTTAATTAATAACCAGGATTTTGTTTAAGTATAGTTCCTGTAAGTTCTGTGTACGGAATAGGCATGATTTCATTTTTTCCGGCAATGAATCCTTTCGAAGCAAGTTTTGTAGAAGCTTCTCCCCATCTTACCAAATCAAAAAATCTATGTCCTTCACCTGCAAGCTCTCTTCTTCTTTCATCTTTCACCGCTTGAAGGGAAACGGGTACAGATGCCAATCCTACTCTTGCTCTCACTGCATCTAACAAGGCCTGTGCTCTAGAACCTACACCATTAAGCGCTTCTGCTTCCATCAAATACGTATCTGCTAATCTTAAAACAATATAATTTTGTCGATAATTAAGTTCAGTTACCCCTAAAGTGGATTTTTTATCTGAAGTTGGCATAAACTTATTAAGAAAATAACCTGTATCCTTATAAGCCGGTGCATAATCCGCTTTACCTTGCGCTTTTAATGCATTCATATTCAGAACGGTAGCATTTACACGAGGATCGTTTTGTATAAAATTAAATAGATCCGTGGTAATCGTATTAAAGGCCCAACCTGATACTACATCCGGCGCATTATTCGCAGGATTTGTCTGGCTAATTCTGTTATAAGATCTTGGTGCAGTCATCACACAAATAGAATTTCCTTCATCTTTGCCCTGTCCCCAAAAAGCCCAATCAGATTTTCCTTGGTCACTGTGAGATGCTTCAATAATAGATTCTGAAGTAAACTCATACGGGTCTGCGTTTCCACTTGGTGCGGCTCCTGCTTTCCAGAGATCATTATAATTTGCAACTAGCTTATATCCGTATTGACTGGTTCCGCCAGGAGCTCCATTTACATCTGCAAATTGTGCAGCAGCTTCAGCCTTTTTATTTTCGTATAAATATACTTTACCTAAAAGCGCTTTTGCTGAACCCTTGGTAAATCTTCCATTCTGATCTCCACTTACCGTCATCGGAAGAAAAGGCAAAGCTTCGTTTAAATCTTTTTCTATTTGAGCATACACCTGTGCAGGTGCCACTTGCGGAACATTATAAAAATCGTCTGTCGCTTCAAAGGGTTTTAGAATAAGAGGAATATTTCCGAAAACTCTTAACAAATCAAAATAATACAGTGCCCGAAGAGTTTTGGCCTCTGCAATATAACGTTGCTTCAAATTTTCATCCATCGATGCCTTCGGAGCATTTTGGATAAGATCATTTGCTCTTGCAATACCCTGATAATAATCTTTCCAGTAACTTGCAGGCATTGTAACTGAGTTAATCTGAAAACTAGATGCGCCTTGAATACCAGCTCCATCTGTAGCACTACCACCTCCTGCATAAAAATCATCTGAAGCTGCATTGAAAAAAGTTACCATATTTTCAAACCCGCCTGCATATTTTCTCATTACGTCATATGTTCCCACAAGACCAAAAAAACATTCCTGCTCATTTCTGAAAAAGTTTTCTCCGGCAAATGCTCCTTTGTACTCTTTTTCTTCTAAATTGTCGTTATTACAAGCAACATTAAGAGTAGATACACTCACTAAAAATGAAGCTGCTATTGATATTTTTAAAATTTTATTTTTCATTATATTAAGATTAGAAAGTTATATTAGCTCCCAACATAAAAGTTCTTGCCTGCGGATAAAATGCTCTGTCTATACCAAAAGAATCTCCTGCTGCAATTTCAGGGTCGTACCCTGTATATTTTGTGAAAGTAAATAGGTTTTCGGCAGTTACATAAAACCTAAGCTTGCTCACCCCGAAGTTTTGTGTAGTATCTTGCGGAAGTGTGTAGCCTAACTGGACCAATTTAATTCGGAAATAATCTCCTTTTTGCAGATACCAATCAGACAGTCTCGAATAATTTTTGTTTACATCTGCTCTTGTTAATCTTGGATTTTCATTAGTAGAGCCTTCTCCGGTCCATCGGTCTAAAATTTTGGTTTGATAATTGGCATCCAGCATATCTAATCTTCTTAGCCCCTGGAAAATTTTGTGTCCAGCAGCACCTTGTCCGAATACCATAAAATCCCAATTTTTATAACTTAGATTTAAAGTAGCTCCAAAATTATATTTAGGAATTGAGCTTCCCAGATTTACTCTATCTAAATCATCGATTACACCATCACCATTAGAGTCTGCCCAAATAAAATCTCCAGGTTTTGCATTTGTTTGCAGTAATTGTCCATTAGAATTTACATAAGCATCAATCTGTGCCTGATTTTGGAAAACCCCTAAAGTTTTAAAGCCGTAGAAAGAGTTATAAGCATCACCTACTACAATTCTCTGTATCGTTCCCATAGATTGGAAACCTGCCCCATCCAGATATTTTGTTCCTTGCTCAAGCGATAAAACTTCATTTTTATTATAAGCAAAATTAGTATTTACAGAAACCGTGAAATCATTCCAATTTTTTTTGTAGCCTAATTCTACTTCAATCCCTTTATTGCTCATATCTCCAATATTGGCTATATAAGATCCAGTAACTCCCACATAACCTGGAATTTGAACAGGTCGAAGAATGTCTGATGTTTTTTTATCATACACATCAACCGTTAAAGTAATATTATTAAAAAGTCGTAAATCTGCCGCAATATTGGTTTGTGTGGTAGTTTCCCATTTTAGATCTTTATTTTCCAGACCACGTTGTAGATATCCAATTATTGCGCCTCCAGATCCGCTGGTATAATTAGCGTCGGAAACATAGAATTTAGAGAATTTGTAAGCATCAATACCATCATTTCCTAAAGTTCCGTAACCTCCACGAAATTTTAAATTATTAATAATATTATTTTCCGGCCAGAAATTTTCCTTATCCACATTCCATCCTAGAGAGAATGATGGAAATATTCCCCAATGATGATTTGCCCCAAACAATGACGAACCATCATACCTTAAGGTACCTGTAAATAAGTATTTGTTTTTAAAATCGTAAATTAAACGTCCGAAATAAGAAGCTTTATTCCATTCCTGATTATCCCATGCTGAGGAAGTTTGGTTGGCCAAAGGAACATCAAAATTGAAAGAAGCATCTTCATAACTGCTAATAGGGAGACCTTTATGTGTAACGCTTTGCCCAAATCCAATGTTATAATCATAATAGCCTGTTCCCAAAAGCACATTAAAATTGTGATTTCCAAACTTATTTTGGTAATTCAATGTGTTTTCAAAACTCCATTCAAATTTGGTTTGAGTAGTACGGCTAAGACTGTTTAAAAGTAAATTGCTGTATGTAGAACTTAAATAGTACAGTGGCGTGAAATTTTGGCTTCCCCAATACGCTTTTTTTCCATTTAATGAAGTTTTAAATGTAAAATGATCTAAAAATTTCACTTCCGCAAAAACATTGCCAATAAAGTCGTCCGACCAGTTCTTGTTGCCTAATTGTGTATATCTAAATGCTCTTGGATTAGACATTTCCTGGTTTACATATGGTGAAATTCCGTAAGGGTTTCCGTTTTCATCTCTTATGATATTCGGATCTGTATATAAACTAGGATTTACCTGCGACCAATCTGTCACAACAACAGGAGTGGTAGGATCCAAATTCACCGCAGAACTTAAAGGCCCACCAAATTCGCCGTTTGCATTAATCCCCTGATTTTTTTGATTAGTATACGCAAAAGTCTGACCCACAGTCAACCAGTCAGTTACCTTATGTGTCGAGTTGAAACGTCCTGTTAATCTTTTATAATAAGAAATATCACTCATTACGATACCCGTCTGATCATAATACCCAAATGAAGCAAAATAAATAGATTTTTCATTTCCGCCTTGTATACTGACCTCGTGGTTCTGTCTTTCACCAGTTCCGAAAATTTCATCCTGCCAGTCAGTACCTTTTCCAAAAGATGCCGGATTTTGGAATCTTACAGCCTGTCCGTCATTTGCAAAACCTTCATTAATCACTGTCGCATATTGTGTGGCATCTAGGAGATCCAGTTTTCTTGCAGCGTTACTTACCCCGAAGAAACCATTGTATGATAAACTAAGTTTTCCTTTTTTACCTTTTTTAGTGGTTACCAAGATAACCCCTCTTGCAGCAGAAACTCCATAGATAGCAGAAGAAGCTCCATCTTTTAATACTTCAATACTTTCAATATCACTTTGACTGAGCCATCCAATACCATCCACTACGATACCATCAACCACCCAAAGCGGATCGTTATTTGAAGAATAACTGGTAACACCTCTTACACGAATCGTTGCTGATGCTCCAGGTTGTCCGGAATTAGAAATCACATTGACACCTGCAGCTCTACCCTGCAGAACCTGTTCTGGTTTTCCGGTCGGAATGTTCTCAATGTCGCTTGCTTTAATACTGGAAATAGCACCTGTGACATTACTCTTTTTTTGAGTACCATATCCAATCATCACTACTTCTTCAATTTTCTGTTCTTTCTGAATTGTGTCTGTAGTGGAGGTTTGAGCTTTAAAACTGGCAGTGAAATATAACACTGCTATCGCTCCTAAACTTGTAGATATTCTTACATTCATATACAGTTAGTTTTTTTTAATTCTCATTTTGAGACAATAAAAATATATTTTTTTTTAAATAATTAACATAATATTAATAAATATTTTAATTTTTCTTTTATTTTTGGGGCTTCAAAGCACTAAATTTATTCCAAAAAAACGTTAAAAAAGCAATTTTTTACTAAAATTAATCCCCAAAATGAGTACCCGATCGTCGAATATTTCACTTCCGCTTAAACTTACGTTTCTTATTTTTTCGATGGTCCTTAATTGCATGGGTATTGTAATACTTCAATTATCCAATGCAAAAATCGGATATGACAAACTTGGTTTCTTAGAATCCTTTAAGGATTTACCCATTGCTTTTATCTCTCTGTTTGCGGTGCATTTTATCAGCAAAACAGGAACTAAAAAAGCACTGATCTTTGCATTGGGCATTGTTGCGGTTTGTTCATCTATCTTACCTTTTGTAGAGTATTTCTGGTTTTTCAAACTGTGGTTTGCGATTATAGGGACGTGTTTTGCAATAGGCAAAATTTGTGTTTACGGAATCATCCGTAACAATATTACGGATGAGAAATCGCTTGCAAAAACAATGAATCGAGTTGAAGCTTCTTTTATGATCGGGATTTTCGTGGTGAATGTCGGTTTTGGAAGTCTGATCTCCAGTGAATATTCTGAGTACTGGAAATTCGGTTTTATATCGATTTCCTTAATCTCACTGTTTACTATTTTCTTATTGCTGAAAACGCCAGTGATTGAGGAAAATAAAACTTTGGCAAGAGGGATTTTATTTAATTTGTCATCATTCAAAACAGCTCCGGTTTTCCTATTTTTCTCCGTTATATTTTTTATTGTTTTTACGGAACAAAGCTTCAATTCATGGTTGCCGTCTTTTTATAAAAACCATCTGAGAGTCAATTCATTTTTTGCCATCCAGGCTTCATCGTTGCTGGCATTTTTCTCTTACATTGGAAGAATGATCACTTCAAATATTATTCACAGATTTTCGCTGAAAAGATATTATTTATCATGTCTTATAATGATTATGACGCTGCTTGGTATTATCTCTGTCTTACAATACTTCCTGGCGGATAATTCTAATATTCTTCTGTTTCTCTTTCCGTTAATCGGTTTATTTTTGTCACCGCTCTACCCTGTTATTAATTCACGGATGATTACAAAAATTGATAAACAGAAAATAAACACCTTCACCTCGGTAATTGTTATATTTTCTTCACTGGGAAGTTCGGTAAGCTCAATATTAATGTCGTTATTATTTGAAAATCAATTACTTAATTTTTACTCCATATATATATTATTGGCTGTTTTTATTTTATTTATTTTAAGTTTATTTTATTTTAAACAGGATACCTTAAAATTTTAAAAATAATTTTATTTTTACGGGCATGAAAACGGACAGCTCAAAAAATATAGAAACCCTAAAACAGCTCATTGAGGAAAAAGATTTTATCCCAAATCTTTCTGTAGACTGTACTATTTTTGGTTTTCATGACGGTATTTTAAAAGTCTTGCTTCTTAAGTATCATGACCTCGATATGTGGTCTCTTCCCGGAGGTTTTGTTTTTATTGATGAAGATCTCCGTGAAGCGGCTTCAAGGGTTTTGTATGAGAGAACCCATCTTAAAGGCCTCTTTCTGGAGCAGTTTCATACTTTCGGGAGACTCAATCGTACCGAAAATAACGTTCATCAGATCTTAATCAACAATAAAGGCCTTGATATCCCAAAAGACCACTGGATTCTACAGCGATTCATCACGGTAGGATATTGCAGCCTTATTGATTTTTCATTAACCAACACCTTTCCTGATGCCTTTAACGAAACCTGCGATTGGTTTGAGGTCGGGAAACTTCCCCAAATGGCATTTGACCATGAAAGAATCATTGCCGAAGGACTGGAATATTTACGTAAAAACATTGACACTCAGGTGGCTGCAAGTAATCTTCTGCCGGAAAAATTTACCATGAAAGACCTTCAGGTTTTATATGAGACCATTTTAGGTGAAAAATTCAGAAGAAATAATTTTCAGCGTAAGATACTCAGTATGAATTCTCTCGAAAGACTTGAAAAGCTGTACGACGGTTCTGCCAATAAAGCGCCGTACCTGTATCGCTTTATTAAAGATTAGCGTACATTTCTCTGAAAAAATTTCCCAGAGCTCCCGAAAAGTATTATTTTTAGAAAAAATATATTAATGTCATATTATCCTCTTACAAGCATCCCAGATTATTACGGAATTGATGCCTTACTTACCGAAGAACACAAGCTTATTCGCCAGTCAATAAGAGACTGGGTAGAAAGTTTTGTAATGCCGAATATCGATCAGGCTGCACAAGATCATACAGATTTACCGGGTTTAATGAAAGAACTTGGGAAAATAGGCGCTTTGGGTCCTTATATTCCTGAAGAATACGGTGGTTCCGGTTTGGATCAGATTTCATACGGATTAATTATGCAGGAGCTGGAAAGAGGAGATTCTGCAGTGCGTTCAGCTGCTTCTGTACAGAGCTCACTGGTGATGTTCCCGATCAATGAATTCGGTTCCGAAGAGCAAAAAAAGAAATATTTGCCTCAACTGGCTTCCGGAGAGATGATAGGTTCTTTTGGTTTGACAGAGCCTAATCATGGTTCAGACCCAAGTTCTATGGAAACGTATTTTAAAGATATGGGCGATCATTATCTGTTAAACGGGGCTAAAATGTGGATTACGAATTCTCCACTTTGCGACATCGCCGTTATTTGGGCAAAAAATGAAGACGGAAAAGTACAGGGATTAATCGTTGAAAGAGGTATGGAAGGCTTTACAACGCCGGAAACACATAATAAATGGAGCTTAAGGGCTTCAAAGACCGGTGAATTGGTATTCAATAACGTGAAAGTACCGAAAGAAAATCTACTTCCTGGAGTTACGGGATTAAAGGGTCCTTTATCTTGCCTGAATTCGGCACGATACGGTATTTCGTGGGGTGTAATCGGTGCGGCAATTGATTGCTACTGTACCGCAGTTCAGTATTCTAAAGAAAGAAGACAGTTTGGAAAACCAATCGGTTCATTTCAGTTACAACAGAAAAAATTAGCTGAATTCTTAACGGAAATCACGAAAGCTCAATTGCTTTGCTTACAGTTGGGTAATCTTAAAAATGCCCATGCTGCAACACCGGCTCAAATTTCTATGGCGAAAAGAAATAATGTAAAAATGGCTATTGATATTGCAAGAGAATCCAGACAGATTCTTGGCGGAATGGGAATCATGGGTGAATTCCCAATGATGAGGCATGCTGCTAATCTTGAATCGGTGATTACGTATGAAGGTACTCATGATGTGCATCTTCTCATTACAGGATTGGATATTACGGGATTCAACGCTTTTTAAGAAACATATAAAATAAAAAAAGTCTGATCATATAGGGGTCAGACTTTTTTAATGGATTAAATCGTACTTTAAAAACCGTAAGATTTTATATTTTCTGTAAAAGGAACATCAGGATTGAGGATTTCCAGGATCAGGCTTTGTATTGAAGTCATTGCATCATCTAAATTTCCTTTTTCAAACTGTAAAGCGGCAATTCCTTTTTTTGCTTCTGCAAAACTCCAGATTCCCGTTTCTACAGGATATCCCCAAAACTCAGGTAAATTTTCTACCACATATTGATAGATGCACAACTGCATAGCCTGTTTTCTGTCGTTACTGTGAAAGTAGTCAGATTTGTTATTTTCATCCAGCTTGATGACAAGATTTTTGGTTTTTGCAGATTTGTAATCAATAATTCTTACCGTTCCGTTCAGACGGTCTATTCTGTCGATAAATCCCATGAAAGAAATTTTATCGGTTTTGTTATCATTTAGATAAAAATCGACTTGGTCAAACCGTCGTTCGATATCAATTATTTCAAGAGTATTTCCTTGCTTGGTCAGTTCAAGATCATATTTCAGAATGGCTTCGATAACTTTTTTTGCAATGGCTTTATGAATAAAGTTCATCCCCTTATCATAAAATTCCGGCTGATGTTTTAGCTTTGCTATTGCCAGATTGATATATTCATCTATTCGTTTAATTGAATTTTCTAAATCACTATTTTTAAGTATCTTACCAATTAAGTTCTCATAGATTTCTTGAAGGGTAAAATGAACCAGGTTTCCATAATTTCTTACTGATAATTCTTCTTCAATTTCATCAGCTTCCGAAGTATTCAGAATTTTAGATAAATAAAAATCCACAGGATTGTATAGATAGCTTGTAAGGTGCGAAGCAGAAACTTTTGATTTCCATTTCTGCAGTTGCTCCATTACAATTTCCGTTTTTATAAATTCAATGGGTTTTGTAACTATCGGTTCAGAAGTATTTTCAACAATCAGATGTTCAATTGTATGGGAACTTTCCATCTCAATCTGGGTAATAAATCTGCTTTTCTCTCCGGTATTAACGCCCGAACTTAATGCATTGAACAATAAATGTACATTTTCAGCATCCTGAATAAGCCGATAAAAATGATACGCATAAATACTGTCATTTTCCAGAAAAGTGTGAAGATCAAAATGTTTTCTGATGTCAAATGGAATATAGGTATTCTGTGAGTTTCCTAGAGGTAGTTTCCCTTCATTGACAGAAAGCATAATGACATTCTCAAAATTGAGGAGACGCGTTTCCAAAAGGCCCATTACCTGCAATCCTCTTAAGGGTTCTCCCTGAAAATCAATACTTTCTGAATTGATATGCTGATTGATAAGAATCTCTAACGTTTCTATCTGAACATCAAAAGCATAGGGCGTAATCTGATTTTTTATAATTTTAAAGGCATTCTCGAAATGAGATACGTTTTCGTACTGTATATCATCCAGTTCCAGCCATTTTATTTTCTGGCAATACGCAGTAAGAGCATCCAGAAAATGGAAACCGGATTCTGTTTTGTGAAGAAGATTAAAGTAAGACAAATCATGCAATAATTCTGTAACCAAGTTTTTTGAAATATAAACAATGTTTTTTTCTTCAATCTGCGCTTTAAAATGATTGATGATATCTTCATCTTCAGCAGTTTTTGGAAGCTCTTCAAGAATCGGAAAAATATCTCTGTAATAATAAGACGATTTGTTTTTTTCCAGTTGTTTCTGTAAATAAAAAAGCTGTTTGACCGCATTGGAGAAAGAAAGGTTTTTCAATGGAAAACCCATGGTGATATTCAGGTTTTCAATATCATGCATCACATCCAGACTTGCAGGAAGAAGGTTTTCATCGAGTAAAACTACGGCGGTATTGGTAAATGTTTTATTATTGATATCCTTAAAAATATCAGGCAAAATTTTAGTCTGCGTTACATTCCCCGAAACCTCATAAATCTTAATCTTTTTGGGTTGGTTAAAATCATTTTCGATCCAGTTGAATGCACGGCTGTCATTAAATTCTTTCCACAGTTTATGATTTCTGAGAAATTTGCCGGCTTCCTGCCTTTCATCATCAAAATAATAATGGTCTGCCTGGAAAAAGCATTGCGCTTTATCCCACTGCAAGAGATTTCTTACCAGTTTTTCTTCTACTGGCGTAAAGGCGTTAAATCCGCAGAAGACGAAATTTTCGGAGGTATTCTTAGCAAATTCTGTGATTTTGTTTTTTGCTGCTTCCGTAATCATGCCCGAAGTGGCAAAATTTCTTTCTTTAAGCTTCTTTTTTAAAAAAGGAAGAAAGATATTCATATTTCTCCAGAAGTTGAGAAATTTTTTCCGGGGTACTTCTTCTTCATCTCCCAAATCCTGCGCCCATTCTTTAATCCGCTCTTCATCAAACATATACTGTAAAACGGCCTCATCATTTTCAGAGAATTTCAATATATCATCCCAGTCTTTCTGGAGCGTAGGAAACCATTTCAGAAATTCGGCAAAGTCATCATTCGGAATAAGAGGTAAGGTTTTATACACATCAAAAGCGAACAGCCATAATGCGATTCCCTGGATTAGCTGTTGATCTACAATATTGATAATCAGCTCTTCTATTGTATAGAAATTGGGAAGAAAACCGGAATAGTTTTTTTCTTCAAGAATTTGTCTTATAAAAACGATGGGCCTTTTACCCGGCAAGACAATGGTATAGCCTGACAAATCTGAATTTTGTGAAAGCAGCTCATCTACAATTTTGGCAAGAAACTTCAAGATTTCTGATAATTTTTAAGTTTCTCTAATTCTTCTGTAATTAAAATATTGTACTGGTTTTGCTTTTCCTTATTCATTCCGTGATCTGTTTCCCGGTCATAAGAAACCTGAAAATTTCTGTACTCTTCCGAAATTTTATTGTAAATATCCTTAAAATATTTTTTGTAGTCTGCATTGGTAATTACTTTTTCAGCTACTTCTTTACGGAGTTTTCTGGCATGCAATTCTGCAATATCAAAGTGTTTTTGCTCGTGAAGCAGGATATAATCGTTTATCCTTTTATCATCCTTCCAGGATTTATCTTCGTTAAAAATGGTTTCAAATTCAATTTTTACAGGCGCCTTCATATCGCTGGAAGTCAATACGGAATATTCCCAGCCGCAATGCGTGTAGGCAACCACATTGGAGCCATTCATATTATTGGTTTTGCTTTTAAAGTTAGCCCATGTAAGTTTCAGATCACTTTTCCAGATAATCTTCTGACCCCACACCGCATTTGAAATTAAAAAAAGAGTTAAAAAAATTCCTTTCATTATTATTCTACTACAATGGTTTTGGTGATCCAACTGTTATTTCCGGTCCAGAATCTGAATGTGTAATTTCCTTTTTTCTGCGGACTGAAATTGAGCTGACTGGCAGCTGAAAAGGGCGCAGAAGCACAATTTCCGTTAGTATGATACTGGTAAGAAGTCACATCTCTCGAAAACTCACCCGAATATATATAATCATATCCGTAAAACCCTTCACAATGAGAAGGATACGTGGAGTACGTACGAATGCTCTGAACTCCGAAAACAGACATCGTATCATTTACAATCTGTACACTGTCTATTTTTATTCTATCGGCAGACTGAATGGTATCGTAATCATCATCTTTACAGGATCCCAGAGAAATCCCTACAAAAACAGCTGATACACCCAAATATAAAAACGTTTTCATTTATGATAAAAATTTATAATTATTAAACGTTAAAAATCAAAATTTAGTACTTTTTATTACTCAATTAAGAATTAAAATTGCCTTTAGATAAATATACTACTTTTTTGGTTTCAAAAAAATCTTCTTCAAAATAATTTTTAAGACTAAATATTTCGCATTTCAGCCCTGCAAGCTCTTCTGCAAGCTCTCCACCTTTCAGGTAAAGAACGCCATTATGTTTTGTATTAAACTGTTCTTTTTCAAATTTCCCTTTCAGCCAACGTAAAAATTCCGGCATCTGTGTAACGGCACGGCTTACTACAAAATGAAATTTTTCTTTTATTTTCTCTGCCCTTCCATGTATGGCTGTAACATTTTTCAATCCTATTCCGGACGCAACTTCATTCACCACCGTAATTTTTTTACCAATAGAATCTATAAGGGTAAACTGCACTTCCGGAAATAAAATTGCCAGAGGAATCCCCGGAAATCCGCCACCGGTTCCGATATCAAGAACTTTGGTTTTCGGAGCAAATGCCATTACCTTTGCAATGCCTAAAGAATGGAGAATATGCTTTTCATAAAGGGATTCCATATCCTTGCGCGAGATCACATTGATCTTTTCGTTCCATTCGTTGTAAAGATTTTCAAGCTGGATAAACTGCGTAATCTGCGTTTCTGAAAGATCAGGGAAATATTTCTGAATTAAAGCTATTGACATGGTAAGTAATTATAAACGCAAAAATAAGTTTTTTTAATGGTTTATGGAATTACACAATAAAGTTGAGCATTGCATTTTATAAACAATAATAACGCTATTTTAACAGATTAAACTTTTATATATATATTTGTTAAAATACAAAAGAACTACATGAATAAACTTTCAGAGAGAGTACAAAGATTAGGATACTCACAGACTTTCGTCATGTCAAATAAAGCCAGAGAGATGAAAGCCAGTGGAATAGACGTTATAAGCTTAACGCTTGGCGAGCCGGATTTTGACGTTCCAAACAATATAAAACAGGCCGCTTTTGATGCCATCAACGATAATTACAGCCACTACTCTCCTGTTCCGGGATTTTTGGAACTTCGTGAAGCAATTTCTTATAAACTGAAAAGAGATAATAATCTAGATTATAAAGCATCGCAAATATGCGTTTCGAACGGTGCAAAACAGGCCATCTTAAATGTATTGGCCTCAATAATCAATGACGGAGATGAAGTTTTGCTTCCCGCACCTTTTTGGGTAAGCTACGATGAGATGGTAAAAATGATGGGCGGAAATTCTACCTTGCTTCCAACTTCTTATGTAACCGATTTTAAAATCACGGCAGAACAGCTGGAACAGGCAATTACAGATAAGACCAAAGCCATTCTTTTCAGTTCGCCCTGCAATCCTTCCGGCGGATATTATACGTATGATGAATTGAAATCCCTGGCAAAAGTAATTGCCAAATATCCTCACGTAACCGTAATTTCCGATGAGATCTATGAATACATCAATTATGAAACAAATACCACTTCAATAGCACAGTTTCCAGAAATATACGAGCAAACTGCGGTCATTAACGGAATGTCAAAAGCTTTTGCGATGACAGGCTGGAGAATTGGTTATTCAGCCTGTCCGGAATGGCTGGCTAAAGCCTGTGAAAAAATTCAGGGGCAAATGACAAGCGGTGCGAATACCGTGGCGCAGAGAGCTTCCATCACTGCTTTAAAAACGGATCCGTCTGAATACAGATACATGATTGATGCCTTTGAAGAAAGAAGAAATCTGATGTATGAGCTGATTAAGGAAATCCCAGGATTTAAAGTTCTTTTGCCGAAAGCTGCATTTTACTTTTTCCCGGATATTTCTTTTTATATCGGGAAAACTTTGAATGGAACCGAAATAAAAGATGCTGATGATTTTGCCATGTACATTCTGGAAAATGCTCACGTAGGCTGTGTAGGCGGAGTATCGTTCGGCAGCCCGGAATGTATCCGCTTTTCATATGCCGCTTCAGAAGAAGATTTAAGGGAAGCGATGAAGAGAATAAAAGAATTACTGACAACGTCTAAATAAATTAGAAGTTCTTCCCCAGGGAAGAACTTTCTTTTACAATTTTATTAGCATGATAAACATCCTTATACCTATAAGTCTGGAGGAATAATAATGTAACATTCTTCATTAATAGCGATACAAACGTCAGCATCGGGACAATAATATTTTCCGGGAGGACATTTTGAAGTAGTTGCCGCACCTTTAATCGCCTTCAGCTCTTTTCTTGAGAGACTTTTTAAATTTTTCATAATAATTGGATTTGATTGTGATATAAAATTTTAAATTTCTATATGTTCAAAGTTAATGAAATAAATATTTTAAATTTAAATTAATTCTATATTTTCAATAAGTAATAAAAAACAATTATAGATTTTATTAATTGGAAAGTATTTTCTTGATAGACAAATTAATTATATATTTGCATCATAAATAAAACAAAAAAATAAAAAATATGTCTTTAGTAGGAAAAAAATTCCCAAACGTAACGATTGACGCAATGTCTGAAATGGGTGATGATCTTAGAATCAACATTTTTGAAGAAACTACAAAAAATCAACAAAAAGTGCTTTTATTCTGGTATCCGAAAGATTTTACTTTTGTTTGCCCGACTGAGCTTCACGCTTTTCAGGAAGCTTTAGGAGAATTTGAAAAAAGAAACACTAAAGTTATCGGTGCTTCTTGCGACACCAACGAAGTGCATTTTGCATGGTTGAATGTTTCAAAAGATAACGGAGGTATTGAAGGAGTAACGTATCCATTATTAGCTGATACACACAGACAACTGGCTAATTTGCTGGATATTGTAGATCAGGATCTTGAGTTTGATGAAGAAGGAAACGAATATTTTACAGGTTCAAATGTTACATACAGAGCAACTTATCTTATTGACGAGACCGGAAAAGTATTCCACGAGTCTGTAAATGATATGCCGCTTGGAAGAAATGTGAAAGAATATTTACGATTAATTGATGCGTATACACACGTTCAGAAACACGGAGAAGTTTGCCCTGCAAACTGGGAAGAAGGAAAAGACGCGATGAAAGCTGACCGAAATTCTACCGCTGAGTATTTATCAAAAAACTAAAGTTTTAATATATCAATGTAGCAATTTAACAGTATAACAATTTTAAGACTCTTTTTCAATTGTTAGATTGGTAAATTATTAAATTACTACATTGTTAAATTTGGAAAATTTAACTTATGTACACAGAATTAACAGACGATACGCTGCAGAATATTGTAAGCGAAAATGAAAAAGTAGTGGTACAGTACGGAGCAACATGGTGCGGAAACTGCAGAATTATGAAGCCAAAATTCAAAAAGCTGGCCTCTGAAAATGATGAGATTCCGTTTTTGTATGTAGACGCAGAAAAACTTCCTGAAAGCAGAAAACTGGCTAAAGTTGATAATCTGCCTACATTCGCTATTTTTAAAAATGGAGAATTGGTGAATCAGGTACAATCGAACCAGGCAGAAAGTTTAATTAACCTTTTTAATGAATTATCATGAAGCTTCCTGTAATAAGACAGTTTTATCAAAACCAGACCCCCGAAAATCTTGAAAAAACACTGGAAGTTTTAGAAAGCTTCAGCGAATTCAGAGGAACGAGTGAAGAAGACTTAAACGTTGCCGGTGAATTGATTACCAATATCTGCGGCGCTTTGGAAGTTCATGCCAACGTACAAAACGGAATGAGTGAAAAAGATGCTTTAAATTCTTTTGCCCAGAAGGTTTTAGGATCTATTGATAAATAATTACTTTAAAAAGTAAAGATTAAGAATTGATATAAAGAGAGATGATTCTCAAAAAAAAATCCTGATGTAAAAATCAGGATTTTTTAATTTATATATGAATTTGAATTTTGTAATTCATAATTTATAATTCGTAATTTATTAGCTTCTTCTGTTTAAGATGCTCAAAATATACCAGAACAACAGCATTATCGAAGCAAAAAGCTGCAAAGAAGCTCCTACATACTGATTGGTAGTATAAGAATCTTTAAGCTTGCTTGTTTGATATAAAATGCTTGCTGAAGCCAAAATTACCATTCCCACGGAAAACCAAAGACCAAGATTAAACCCGAAAAGCATTCCGCCAACGATCAAACCCAGTGCAATAAAACCTCCGATTACAATGATATTTCTTAAAAATGAAAAATCTCTTTTTGAAGTAAAGGCCACTGCAGATATCCCTGCAAACATGGCAGTGGTAAGCGTTGCCGCCTGAAAAATAACCTGCCCTCCCGATTGTAATATGGCAATGTAGATTAAAGGAAGAAAAATCATAGCTTCAAGCACGACATAAAATCCCAAGCCAAAATACTGTGTTGCCCTGCTCTGAGACAAAGACCATTTGGACGCTAAAAATGAAGCCAGCCAGAAAACACCGATAATTAATAACCACGCATATTTCTGAACAAACATCATATAAATTAATTCTGCCGGTACAATTTTCAGCAGAACTGTTTCCACTCCTATAAAAGCTAATATTGCAAAGGCGACGTGTGCATATGTTTTTTTGTAAAAATTTGCTTTTTCAACCTCGGTAGATTGCGCAACTATAACATTTGAAATCATAATTATATTTTTATAAAATTTTAATAATTTATTTTGTTTTTTTAAACGGTTTTATACCAAGAATTTTGCCATCATTTTCAAAAACTACTGTAATCACTTCTTTAGGATCAACTGCTTTATCATCTGCATACTTATATTGAATCATGGGATATGTATTGCCATCCAACAGCGGCTTATACCCCATTTTTATGATCTCCATTTTTCTGGTGGTGTTAATTTCTGTACCGAGCTTCGTATAAACGGCATCCGTAACGACTTTTTTCGCATTATCAGAAAGTAAGCTTTCCATTCTTTTGCGGTCAGAAGATTTTAAGGCAGCGACAAACTGTGAAAATCTCCCGTTATACAATTCGATCTGTTTTTTATTGAGATCCAGAGGTGTGTCTGTTTTTCTGTTGTTTTCAACTTTCAGATCTACAACTTCCTGCGAATAAAAAAGCTGTACAGATAAAAGGGATATTATTAAAAATATTTTGGTCATTGTAATGATTTAATTGTTAATTTATGAATGAAGATACGAAGAATAATCAGATCACCTCCAAAAACTTCATGGTATCAATATTATCTGCATACGTATCTAATCCCGGATTCTGTGCTTCTCCGAAACTGACAGAATTAAAATTCAGCTCTTTTTTAGCAACAATACACTGAATGTCTTTTTCATTTTCTTCGATAAAATCTTCAACGTCATCCAAAGAAGAGTATCTGCTGAAATGAATTACAGATAACGGACTAAACAATTTCTCATCTTCTTTCAGCATAACAAAATTATTATCCCAAAACTGATCCTGATTCAAAAGATAAACAGCACGGTTATAATCGTAATTATTAGCGTATTTATTATGGTTTATAATTTCTTTAAAGTCTATAAAGCTTTCAAAAATCCTGTCGATTACAAAATCTTCAGGGATAAAAAGACGAGTGACATTTCTGCATCCCAATCCGAAATACATAAAAATATCTTTTGCCAGAAGTTTGAGCTCCTCTTCAGTCTCGTCACCTTTTAAAACCGCGACAGAAGTACGGTTTTTCCTGATGATGCTCAGATGATTTTTAAAATAATATTCCAGGTATCTTGCGGTATTGTTACTTCCGGTTGCAATTACCGCATCATAATTTTCCAGTCTTTCAATAAACTCAAAATCCACATTCTGATCTGAAAATTTTTTCCATTTATTCAATAAAAACGGAATCATGCGTTTATCCTTGGAAGATAGTTTAATCACCGGTATATGATTGCTCAAAACAACAGAAATCACATCGTGAAAACCTACCAGAGGAATATTTCCGGCCAAAATAAGCCCTACTCTTTTTGAAGTCTTTGATATAGAATAGGAACTCATCCATTTTTTGATCGACGGTCCTGTTAATAAATCAGACCATTGCTGTAGTGCAAATTTCTGGTTTTCAAGGGTAAACCATGGGTTCTCAATTTCCGATCTTTTCAAAACTGATTCAAATTCGTAATCATCTTCGTTAAAATCGTCTTCATTTTTAGATAAAAATGTATTTATATAGTTACTTAATTCAATAAGTCCTAAAACTTGCTTTTCCGTATTCATAATTACTGTAAAATTGGGGAATATTTTGTAATTTTGTGCAAATTTAAAAAAAATTAGCGATGGCTATTAAAATAACTGATGAATGCATCAATTGCGGCGCCTGCGAACCAGAGTGTCCGAATAATGCAATATATGAAGGAGCAGTCGACTGGAAAGCTTCAGAAGGTACCGAACTGAAAGGTACTGTGACATTACCATCGGGATTAACGGTAAATGCAGATTCGCCACAGGAGCCCGTAAGTGATGATGTCTACTTCATTGTTACAGATAAATGTACAGAATGCAAGGGATTCCATGAAGAGCCGCAGTGCGCCGCAGTTTGCCCTGTAGACTGCTGTGTTCCGGATGAAGATCATGTTGAATCTGAAGAAGCACTGCTTCATAAAAAAGCATTTTTACACGGTGAATAAAAAACGCCGTCTCAAATAGTATGAGACGGCGTTTTTATTGATTATATTTAGACATCAATTAAAAACAGCAGATCATAAAATCGGCAAAATCTTTCAATAAAAACAAAAAGTAAAATTATGAGCAAAAAGCACAATTTCAGCGCAGGACCATGTATCTTACCTCAGGAAGTATTCGAAAAATCGGCACAGGCTATTTTAGACTTTAACGGGATTGGTTTATCGCTTCTTGAGATCTCGCACAGAAGCAAAGATTTTGTCGCGGTAATGGATGAAGCTCGTGCAATTGTAAAAAGACTGATGAACCTGGGTGACGATTATGAAGTTCTCTATTTAGGAGGAGGTGCAAGTCTGCAATTCGCAATGGTTCCTTACAATTTAATGAAAGTAGGCGGAAAAGCAGCTTATACCGATACCGGAACGTGGGCTGCAGGAGCAATTAAAGAAGCAAAAAAAGTAGGAACAGTAGATGTTGTAGGATCTTCAAAAGAAAAAAACTATTCTTTTATCCCTAAAGATTATACAGTAGGTTCAGAGTATGATTATTTTCACTGTACCTCAAACAATACGATCTATGGAACTCAGATGAAATCTTTCCCTGAAGTGGATACCGTAATGGTTTGCGATATGAGTTCGGATATATTCTCCAGACAGCTGGATTTCTCAAAATTCGATTTGATCTACGCCGGAGCTCAAAAAAATATGGGACCTGCAGGAGTGACTTTAGTGGTTATTAAAAAAGAAATTTTAGGCAAGACCGGAAGAGAAAACATGTTTTCTATCTTAGATTACGCTGAGCATATTTCTAAAGAATCAATGTATAATACGCCTCCTGTTTTTCCGGTATACGCATCCCTGTTAACACTGCAATATTTAGAAAACAATGGTGGTATTGCTGCTGCTGAAGCCCGAAACGAAGCAAAGGCAAAATTGCTGTATGATGAGATCGACAGCAATCCTTTATTTGAAAGTTTCTGTGAAAAGGAAGACCGTTCGTTAATGAATGTTTCTTTTAAATTAATGGACGACAGCAAAAAAGAAGAATTTGACGCCGCATGGAAAGCCGCGGGGATCAGCGGGCTGAATGGCCACAGAAGTCTCGGAGGCTACAGAGCCAGTCTTTACAATGCTTTGCCTATAGAAAGCGTACAAGTTTTGGTAGACGTAATGAAGTCAATAAAATAACTTAATTTAGGCAACACAAAAAAATTAAAGGTTAAAAGCTTTCAGATAAAAGATAACAGACGAAATAAGTCTATAATCTATGGTCTGAGATCCAATATCTAAAAAGTAATATGAAAGTCTTAGCAAACGACGGAATTTCCAAAGCAGGAGAACTGGCTCTAAAAGAAGCAGGGATCGAACTTCTCGATAACAGAGTTTCCCAGGATCATGTTATTGGTTTTATCAACGAAAACAATGTAGATGTTCTTCTGGTTAGAAGTGCGACCAAAGTAAGAAAAGATCTGATTGACGCTTGTCCAAGCCTTAAAATAATCGGAAGAGGCGGCATCGGGATGGATAATATCGATGTAGAATATGCTATAGAAAAAGGATTGTATGTGATCAATACGCCTACTGCATCATCAAGATCGGTCGCAGAACTGGTTTTTGCCCATTTCTTTTCATTGGCAAGATTCCTTCATGAATCCAACAGGATGATGCCTTTAGAAGGCGATACCCATTTTGACGCGATGAAGAAATCATTCAGTAAAGCGTATGAACTTTCAGGAAAAACATTAGGTGTTATAGGGTTTGGGAGCATCGGGCAGGAAGTGGTGAAAATAGGGATTTCACTGGGGATGAAAATCAAAGTATTGACCAGAAAGCCAAAAACAAAAACTGTTACTTTAAACTTTTTTAACGGGCAGTCAGTTGATTTTGAGATCACCTCTACCAATGATTCTGAAGCATTTTTCAAAGACACCGATTTTATAAGCATCAATACGCCTAAAACAAATGAATACATCATTGATACCCCTCAGTTTGAACTCATGAAAGAAGGCGTTTATATTGTCAATACTGCAAGAGGAGGCGTTATCAACGAAGTTACGCTGCTTGATTATATCGATTATGGCAGGATTGCAGGAGCTGCGCTTGATGTTTTCGAAAACGAACCTACTCCCGAACTGATTTTATTAATGAATCCGAGCCTGTCTCTCACTCCGCATCTTGGAGGAAATACAATAGATGCGCAGGAAAAAATCGGGGTCGAGCTTGCAGAGCAGATTATCGAAATTATAAAGAAACTATAAATAATATATGCCAGTTTTTAAACCTTTCCGTGGGATAAGACCTCATAAAGATCATGAAGCCACCTTTCCTACTCATCCGATCGACAATTTTACTCAGGCAGAAATCGCTGAGAAAGCACAGGTAGAAAATACATACATGAATATGATCAAGCCGTATGTAGTGAGCAAATCCAAAGATGTCGACCGGAATCTGAGGAAAATACGTTCTACTTTTGAGGAACTCCTGGAAGAAAAAATTCTTGTTCAGGACAGCTCTGCTTATTATCTCTACGAACAGATTTATCCTAATAAACAGGTATTCAGGGGATTGTTGGGCCTTACAAGCATTGAAGATTTCCTGGCAGGAAAAATAAAAAGGCATGAAAGCACCATTCCGCAAAAAAAAGAAAAGCTGGCGCATTATCTTGATAAAGTAAATATCCAGGCAGAACCTGTTTTGCTTACTTATCCTGCCAATTCTAAAATAGAATTGCTGATGAATCATGAAGAAAAAAATGTTCCGATTTTCAATCATATAGATTCTATCGGAATCCGTCATAAAATCTGGAGAATAGACAACCGATTAAAGCTTCAGCAATTTAAAGAAGTGATTGATCAGATTGATTCCTTCTACATTGCAGACGGCCATCACAGAATCGGTTCTACGGCGCTTCATGCAAAGCACCTTAAAGAAAAAAATAAAAAGCACAACGGTACGGAAGCCTATAACTTTGTGTACAGTTTCATCGTTTCCAATCAGTCAATTAAAATTCATGATTATAACAGAATTATAAGCGACATTGGTGATCTTTCAACAGATGAGTTTTTAAAGAAACTTGAAAAGTATTTTCTGATTCATGAAAAGGGAGAAACCCCTTATTATCCGTCACAGAAATTCCATTTATCGATTTATATCGATGGAAAGTTCTATTCGCTTCACGTAAAGCATGACCTACGATCACAGGAGATGTCTCTGGATAATCTTGATCATCATCTTCTGGATAAATATATTATTAAAGATATCCTTCAGATTAAAGATTCAGACAGTTCAGACAAGATCAGTTATGTAAAAGGGATGTCAAACATTGAAGGAATTAAAATTCTGAAAGAAAAAGTAGACAAAGGTGAAGGAAAAGTAGGTTTTGGGATTTATCCGGTAAGTTTTAATGATATGATTAAAATTTCTGATTTGAAACTTCGCATGCCTCCAAAATGTACTTTTATAGAGCCAAAACTGATCACTGCATTATTAATGTACGATATGAAACCTTAATTAGCTTTTTTTCTTTATTTTTATGCACCGAAAAGAAAAAGGTCAGTAAAAATGAAAAAAATCTTACTCATCATACTTCCACTCTTTTTGAGTGGATTTTTATTTTCTCAAAAAAAGCTAGTCAAAAAACCGAAACCGGTTCCGAAGTTTAACTATTACGATGAGTTCAAAAAGATTTCGGATGAGGTTTTTTTGCACGGCACCGCTTACGATAATCTGGGTGAACTGACCAAAGGAATTGGCCCGCGTTTCAGCGCAACACCGGGCTATACCAAAGCCACGGAATGGGCAGAAAAAAACCTTAAAGAAGCAGGGGCAGAAAACATCTGGAAGCAGGAAGTCCGGGTTCCGGTCTGGATCAGGGGAAAAGAATCTTTACAGATCAAAGCCGGAAACGGCGACTGGAAAAATATCCGTATGCTTTCATTTGGAAATTCTGAAGGAACGGGAGGTAAAGATCTTACCGCAGATATTTTACTGGTAAATGATGTTCAGGAACTGGTAAACCTTACTACAACGCAGGTAAAAGATAAAATCATTTTCGTTAATTATCCCATTGATCCTACGATCGTAAGCACGGTAGATTCTTATTTAATTGCCGCCAAATCAAAACTTCTTTCGGCATCGGTAATCGGTAAAAAAGGGGCAAAAGGCTTGATTATTAGATCACTCACCACAGCAACCGACGATGTTCCTCATGCTAAACAGGTATATTATGAACCGGATGACAAGGTTAAAATTCCTGCGCTCACCATCGGTGTACAGTCGGCCAACGAACTGGAAAAATTATTGAAAACCCAGACCGTAAAGGCAAAAATCAATATGACGGCCGAATCTAAAGGGGAAACCATTAATTATAATGTAATTGGGGAAATTCCCGGAAAAAAAGATAATAAGATCATCGTTCTCGGTGCACAGCTTGATTCCTGGGATTTTGCAGAAGGCGCTCATGATGATGGTTCCGGGGTTGTGCAGTGTATGGAAGTTTTAAGAACATTTAAAGCGTTGAGCTATAGTAACAATCATACGATACGGGTGGTTTTATATGCCAATAGTGAAAATGGCGGACAAGGAAGGGAAACGTATGCCGCTTATGTCAAAAAGAAAGAAGAAAAACATATTTTCGCACTGGGAAGCGATTCCGGAGGATATTCACCACGTGGTTTTTCATTAGATATGTCGCCTCAGAGACGCAGATTGATTTTCCCCTGGAAAGAATATTTCCTTCCGTACGGCATTTATGATTTTGACCAAACTTATGCGATTCAGGATATTTCCCCCCTTAAAAGATTAGATATTCCGTTGGCAGAGATGGTGGTTGATACCCAAAGATATTTTGATTATCACCACTCCGAAAAAGACACTTTTGATAAAGTCAATAAAAGAGAATTGCTTCTGGGTGCCACTACAATGACACAGCTTATTTTCATGATCGATAAAAACTGGTAATATGAAGAAAATTTTAAGCGCAGGAATTATATTGTGTGGTCTTACCGTTTTTGGGCAGACTAAAGAAGACTCTGTACAGTTCAGCAAAATCTCAACAGAGATTTTAAATAAAGGAAAAGCATACACTGATTTACGTGAACTTACCAAAAATATCGGCCATCGCTTAAGCGGTTCACAGGCGTATGAAAAATCTGTACAGTGGGCTGCGAAGAAGCTCAGTGAAGCGGGCGCAGATAAAGTCTGGCTTCAGGAAGTAATGATTCCGGTTTGGGAACGGGGAAAAGAATCTTTACAGATCAAAACTGCCGCCGGAAAATGGAAAACCCTGAAAATGCTTTCTTTGGGAAACTCTGAAGGTACAGGCGGAAAAGATCTGTCCGGAGAGATTATTATGGTAAGATCTTTCGCAGAATACGATACACTTACTCCGGATCAGGTAAAAGATAAAATTGTTTTTTTCAACTACCCTTTCAGTCAGTCGTATGTTCAAACTTTTAAAGCATACGGTGAGGCTTCTGCATACCGGTCGACTGCTGCTTCTTTAACCGCAAAGAAAGGCGGTAAATTTGCCATCGTGAGATCTCTGTCTTCAGCATTGGATGATACTCCGCATACAGGAGCGATGCGTTACAAGGATGATGCCGCAAAAATTCCGGCGGTTGCCATAGGAAATACCACTGCTGATGAACTTCAAAATCTTTTACAATCTCAAAAAGTCACGGCTAAACTGAATTCCCATTGCGGGATGAAAGGTGAAAAGCTTTCCCATTCTGTGATTGGCGAAATTACAGGGAAGAAAGACCAAAGTGTTATTGTTGTTGGCGGACATTTAGATTCGTGGGACGTCGGTGAAGGTGCCCATGATGACGGAACCGGTATTGTTCAGAGCATTGAAGTTTTGCGGACATTTAAAAATTTAGGTATTCAAAACAATCATACTATTCGTGTAGTTTGTTTTGCCAACGAAGAGAATGGTGTAAAAGGCGGACAACAATACGGCAAAACCACCAAAGAAAATGGAGAAAAACACCTGTTTGCCTTAGAATCTGATGCGGGAGGATTTTCACCGAGAGGTGTTGCTCTGGAAATGGATAAAGCTAAAATCGCACAGATTAAAACTTGGGCACCTTTGTTTTTACCGTATGGCGCCTATGATTTTGAAGGCAGGTATTCCGGGACGGATGTTTACCCGCTACGTGACATGGGTGTTCCGGCTGCAGAACTTGTTCCCGACTCGCAAAGGTATTTCGACATTCATCATACGGAAGAAGATAGGTTTGAAAAGGTCAACCGCCGCGAATTATTGCTGGGCGCAACCGTGATGACGCAGATGATTTATATGGTTGATAAAAATTGGTAATCAATATAAAAACCTCCGAATTGGAGGTTTATTGTAGTTTATGAAAAGGCTTTTGTTTTTATTGTTGGATTAATACCAATATCTTCAAGCAATGACTGAGAAAATGATTGACATTATAATTCAAGTAAAATCAATATAAGTTTTCAATTTTCATTTTTGCACTTTCCAATAGTAATTTAGCAGCATTCCAAAAATCTTTTTTTGCTTCATCATTTTTATCTTTCTCTGAAATACATTCAAGATGATATTCTTTTTTAAAGTTATTCTGAAAAGTTGTAATGGTAGTAAATTGCCCATCAATACAGGTTGTTCTTATTGAATCTTTACCTAAAATATAAATAGGTTCTTTTATATTTAAAATATTTTGGGATATTTTGTTATAGTCTTCCGCAGAAATTCTTCGGATGAAATAATTATTTTTGTCCTGAAAGGTTACCCTCACTTTGCCTTTTTTATTATTTTTTAAAGGTTCAAGTTTTATATTAATTTCGCTCCCAATAATAATTGCATCAGAGCTTTTAAGTTCAATACGATCTAATTTTTGTGATAAAAATAAGTTTATGAGTAATAATGTTATTATTACAAAGATATTTTTCATATTACTGTTTTGTTAGTACAATATTTGTGGGTAATGGCTGTGGAAAGGGATTGGTATCATAATATTGACACGAAGAATCAATTATATCTGTTGTATCCACAAACTTCCAATTTAGTTGAGTGAAATTCGTATTAACAAAGTTTATGTAAATATCACCCGTTATTCCACATATGTCAGAGTCAAAATAATATAATTTATATCTTACAGTAGGTTGTGTAATAAATCGTAATCCTTTTATTTTAGTATTATCATCTGGTAAAATAGTGTTATCATACAAGATAAGTCCTGCTGAATTTAATACTTTAAATTTTCCAACAAGTAGATCTTCATAATAAGGATTGTTTGGATCATAATTCTGATATTTTTTAATTCTTTTAAAAGAAATATAAATTGTCTTATTATCCCATACTCCACTCCACGTGCCTTCGTATGGAACTAATTCATTGTTTATATCTTTAATATAAGCATTATCAGGTACATCTGTATAAGTATTAAGAGGATAAATTTGTGCACAACTCAAAAATATTGAGTGAAGTGTTATAAGTATAATAAATTTTTTCATCATTTTTAATTGCATGGTATTGGTACTACATTATTATTAGCATCTAAGCTTAGTTCGTTTGCTTTTCCTGTAACTTTATCAACTTTGTATAATTGTATTCCATTAATTTGGACTTTTTCTTTTAAAAATCGAATAAATACTTTTTCCAGTTTAGATTGATTAAAAGTATTATCATCATTTTGAATTTTTTTTAACTGTGTTAAATACCATTCCATCCAATTATCCAAAGTAGTTGAAGTATATCCAAAATTAGTTGAATATCCTGTATATTTCAAAATATAATTTCCTTCAGAAGTAATTACCATAGCATAAGCATCTCCAATATTTCCACTTTGATCAGCGTTGGATACACAACTGGTTAAAAAAGTTGCCAAGTCGGCGGGAGAAAATATTTTAGTTGCCCCCTCTCTATTAGTATGAGAATGTATAAATCCAAAATACTGATTTCCATCAGGAAGTCTCACATTATGAGTACCGAGCGTATTTTCCATAGGTGGATATTGTGTTCCTGTAACTCCGGCAGGGGGATAACCTGCGGCATAACCCATCTCATGATCATAAGCAAAAACTTCAGGTTTATCTATAGCTGTTACTTTTTCTTTAAACTTTGCTGTTGCAAAGTTTTCTTTTATTTTTTCGCACGGATCATGTGTAGAAGCGATTATAACTCCCGCCCCTTCTCCGCTACAATCCGGTGACAAGTTAGGGATTTCTCCTGTTGTCGTTGTTTTATGAACATTAGGATTGGGATAATAGTTATTGTTACAGTGGTCATACCAACCTTGTGTATTGCCGTGGCTGTCCAGGATAATGTCAGTACAGTCTCCGGGAACATTACTGAAAGGAACGGTATTATTGTTACTTCCGCCTTCTCCCCAGTTATACCATCCTCCATTCGGTGGGGGAAGATCAATGGGATTAATTCCACCTCCTTCCGAAGTATTGTTTCCACCCGGAACTCCCGTTGCAGGAGAACAGTTTGCCAAGCCGTCATTATAATTTACTGTAGAAATTGCTTTTCCGTCTAAACCGTATGAACTGATGCTTCCCGTAAAATGCTGAAAGTCTACGGTGGTTCCATCTTGCGGGTCATACTCAATAATTTCCGCTGTTACCGGGATTCCGTCCACTTGCTTTACTTCCAGATTGTACACCGCATCACCGGAATTCAGGTTCTCTACTTTGAAGACGTAATATCCTTCATTCCCGTTAACTGTTTCTACAATAGTGGAAGTTTCTATAATCCCAATGGTAAGATCTTTCCCGGTAAGGGAAACTTCACTCAGAGGAACCTGAAGATCTGCTCTTCCGGATTGCTGGTGGATGAATTGTTCAATATTCGGGATGTCTTTCAGTTTAACCATCCTGAATCTGGAAGCATTGGGATTTTGCAAATTGTTATTTTCAGGAAGAAGGTCGTTCCTGCAGGAAAAAAGCGACAGCATCACTGCTACGATCAGGCAGAGCCTGGAAAATAAATTTTTCTTCATACAAATGTGTTTGTGTTTGAGGGTTAAAGATATCAATTTTTCTTCAATCATCATGGGTTGATGATGATTTTTCAAAACTACCATTTATTTTGCATCGACATCATAAGAATTTTTATATTTTTGATAAAAATTCTTATCACATGAGTATAGGTTCTAAAGTAAGGCAATACAGGGAAGCAAAAAGATGGTCACAGGAAGATCTGGCGGTACGTCTTGATACGACACAGACGACGATTTCTAATATCGAATCTGATAAAAACATCCCGAATTCTTTATTGCTGAACAAAATTGCAAAAGAACTTGAAGTAGATATTAATGATTTATTGATGGATTCATCTAATAATATTATGACTAATAATGAATTCAGTGATCATGCAGTAGCCGCAGTTAATCAATACAATCCTATATTTAATATCCAATCTCCTGAACTGATTGAAAGCATCCTGAAAAATCAGGATCAGATTACCAAGCTTATTGAGTCTCAGAATAAGCTGATCGAAAGCTTATTAAAGAAGGGATAAATTCATCGGGACTTCGGATGGCCTCCCTCTGTTCTGGTTCGCCCTGTCGGAATTTACGACGGTAAAAAACAGTTCAGAGCTGTGCGGGAATAAAAAGGAGACAAAATATAATATTATAAGAAAAATCATTTTACTAAAACTACCTCTTTCAGGTAGTTTTTGTTTTATAAAATTATAGTACCACATCCGATTTATATCAGTAATTTTGCACGCAATTATCATTAAGAATGAAAACATTATTTTATTATTTAAAACCTCATAAATGGCTGCTTATTTTATCATTGGTTTTAGCCACCATCAATCAGGTATTTTCTCTATTCAGTCCTGCCATTACAGGGAATATTCTGGATCAGCTGGTGACACATCCCAATTTTTTTGATAAAGAAAAATCAGTACCTAGAAATTTAGACCAATATCTATACGGAACCGATGTGTATCACGGCGTATTTTATTTTTTGGCCCTATTAATCGGAACCGCAATGGTCAGCAGAATTGCCAAAGCATTTCAGGATTATGTCGTGAATGTGATTACCCAGAAATTTGGTGCCCATATTTTTACCGACGGACTGCAGCATTCTATGGCACTTCCCTATCAGGAATTTGAAGACCAGAGAAGCGGGGAAACGCTTTCTATCTTAACCAAAGTGCGGGAAGACTCGGTGAAATTCATCACCAATTTCATCAATATATTTTTCGGGATTCTGGTGAGCATCATTTTCGTTTCTGTATATGCGATCCGTTTGCATTGGTCTATTATGCCGGTGTATGTGGTGGGGATTTTCCTGATTGCGTTTGTAACCAATCTGCTGAGCAAAAGAATTAAAAATATCCAGAAAACCATTGTTACAGAAACCACCGGTTTAGCAGGAAGCACCACCGAAAGCTTACGGAACATAGAAATCGTAAAAAGCCTGGGATTGACCAAACAGGAAGTGAAACGGCTGAATAACAATACCTATAAAATTTTAGGATTAGAACTTAAAAAGGTAAAAAGCATCCGTTCTTTAAGCTTTATTCAGGGGACATTGGTGAATTTTCTGCAGCAGCTGATTACCCTTACTTTGCTGTTTTTAATTTTTAGAAATATTGTGACACCGGGACAGTACTTGTCACTCATGTTTTACGGGTTTTTCATTTTCGGGCCTATGCAGGAAATTGGGAATATCATTATCTCATACCGTGAAGCTGAAGCATCACTGCACAATTTTGACAGCTTAATGAAAAAACCGATAGAACAAAAACCAACTACTCCGAAACAGATCGGAGCGATTGAAAAACTGGCGTTTCAAAGTGTTTCTTTCAAACATCAGAGTGCGTCTTATAAAGCGCTGAATGATATTTCATTTGAAGTAAAAAATGGGGAAACCATTGCATTCGTTGGTCCGAGCGGATCAGGGAAAAGTACTTTGGTAAAACTATTGGTAGGACTGTACCGCCCGAAAGAAGGATCTATTTTTTATAACAGCATCAACGGAAATGAATTTGATTTTGATGAACTCAGAAACCAGATCGGTTTTGTGACCCAGGATACGCAGCTTTTTGCGGGTACCATTAAAGAAAACCTTCTCTTTGTGAATCCAAATGCGACAGAAGAGGATTTACAATTAGCTTTAAAAAAATCGAGCAGTACGGCTCTGATCGAAAGAGCTGAAAAAGGAATCGACACGGTAATTGGCGAAGGCGGATTAAAGCTGAGCGGTGGTGAAAAACAAAGAATTGCGATCGCAAGAGCTTTGCTCAGAAAACCTCATTTACTGATTTTTGATGAAGCAACTTCTGCGTTAGACAGTATCACGGAAGAAGAAATCACCTCTACGATTAAAGAGATTTCTGAAGAAAAAGAACAGATTACCGTATTGATCGCCCACCGATTAAGCACCATCATGCATGCAGACCGAATTTATGTGTTGGAAAAAGGAAACGTTATAGAAACGGGCTCACACGACAATCTATTAATGCTGAAAGGATTGTATTACGCGATGTGGCGTCAACAGATCGGGGAAAGAAAAGTGGTAAAAGCACAGATTTAATTGAACTAAAAGCCTTCTGAGAAGGCTTTTTATATTTTATCAAGAATTTTTTTAGGCAGAACTTTCATAAGTTTAGATTTAGACTCTTTTTCAAGAATCACAAGCTTCCAGGTTTTCCTGTCTTTAGAAACTGCACAGGCAGTCATATTGGCATTAACTAGGTAAGTATCTTCATTTTTTGAATACTGAACCCTAGACTTTCCGTACTTTTTTGTGATGGCTCCTTCTATTTTCTTTTTCATATTGTCATCCAGAGAACTGACATCACATTTCAGCTTCGTATAATAAGTAATGATCGAAAAATATTCACCATTGATAAATTCCGGTTTTTCAACAGATCCGAATTGTAGATCCTGAATCTCAATCTTCATAAATGGATTGTTGTAGGTCATAGTCAGAATTTGAATCATCTGGTCTTTTGGCACAACAGTGAAAAATTTAGGGTAGATACAATTGACCGCCTGATCTATCTTTTTAGATTTGATACTGTTTACAAAATACGTCAGCGTTTTTTTAATTGCCACTTCGTCTGTATTGACTTTGGTCTGGCTGTGTGCAAAAAGACAGAGAAACAGCGATGCAAATACGAGGAGTTTTATTTTCATAATGGATATAAGTTATAAAAAGCCGCCTCTTACGAGGCGGCTTTCAAATATATGCAAAATTTAATTACTTGATCTTTACAAGCTCAACATCAAATACCAACCATGCATTTGGAGGGATTACCCCACCTGCACCGTTTGCTCCGTAACCCATTGCCGGCGGAATTAATAACGTAGCGGTTTCACCCTCTTTCAATAATAAAATTCCTTCGTCCCAACCTTTAATTACTCTTCCCATTCCGATAGGAATTTCAATGGGCTCATTTCTTTTAAATGAAGAATCAAATTCAGAACCGTCTACCAATCTTCCTGCATAATGTACAGAAACATTATCGCCTGCTTTAGGAGTTTTTCCGTCAGCTGCTGTTTTGGTAATTTTATAGTACAGTCCAGATTCTGTTTTTTGCATTCCGGCCTTAAGGTTTTCTACCAGCTTTTCCTGATTTGCCTTAAAATCTTCTTCTTTCTTCTTTCGGTCTGCCTCTTCTTTCGCTAAATATGCCTTATTATTTTCAGCGATTTTTGCTTTTCCCTCTGTAAAAGTTTTTGCAGCATCATAATTTTTGTACTCATCTCCTTTGCTGAAAACCGAAACTTTCTCAAGAACAATATCTGTTTTAGGTTTATCTTGAGCACCTTTTTCAACATTTGATATTGCATCAATCACATCATTACCTTTTATCACTTCTCCAAAAATAGTATGTTTTCCGTCTAACCAAGGCGTAGCAACTTCTGTAATGAAAAACTGAGAACCGTTAGAGTTAGGCCCTGAATTTGCCATTGATAAAATTCCTTTTCCTGTATGTTTAAGGTCGTTTTTCTCGTCCTCAAACTTATATCCGGGATCTCCCATTCCTGTTCCCTGAGGATCGCCCCCCTGAATCATGAAATCTTTAATCACTCTGTGAAAGATGGTCCCGTCATAGAAAGGAACTCCTTTTGCCTTTGCCTTGTTATCAATTTTACCTTCTGCAAGACCAACAAAGTTAGCCACAGTTACCGGTGATTTTTTGTCTTCAAACTTTACAATAAGGTTTCCTTTTGTGGTTTGCAGATTAGCATAAAGTCCGTCTTTAAGCCCTTCGTAAGTTTCTTTGTCTACGTTCATTTTTTTATAAATTGGTGTACAACTTAGCAGCGAAGCACTTGCCGCCGCAAGAATTATATTTTTGTTAAACAATTTCATTTTATAGAACTTTTAATTTTATAATTAAAGGAATATCATTATCTATTTTATTTTCATCCCCGTAGGTTCCGTATGCGAGTGATGAAGGTACAAGCAAAGTGACTTCTTCACCGTCTTTCATATACCGCAACGCATTTTCTACAGCTTTCAGCTCATCAAAATGCCCGAACCTTGCATTGTTTCTTGCAACAGGCTGATCATAAATTTTTGTCTGGTCAAAATCATACAGCTCGTAACTGTAAGAAATTAAAGACTCATTCTGTCTGCGTGGTCTTTGGTCAAACCCTTCTGCATTCGTCCAGTAATTCAGCTGTGTAGGATAAAATTTAATATTTTGTCCGGTGATCCAGTCCTGAATCTGCTGTCTTTCCAGCGTATTTAGATTTTTCATCCGGTTTTTTGAAATATCAAGATCATTCTGGCTCAGAACACCTCCTACCGGCGGATGTACTTCCGGAGCTTTCCTGTTGCACCCCAACATGGCCAAAACTGATAAAAAAAGTATTTTTTTCATAAAACTTTTGCGAAAATACGGATTTCATCGGATATAAAAAATAAAAAGAGCCAGGAAAATCCCGGCTCTCTATAATTTATTGACTTGAAAACTAAGCAGTTTCCAAAACGTCTTTCTCGACCAATACTCTCCACCCGAAAGTATCTTCTGAAAGGTTATTCTGAAGGCTTACCAAATCATTTTTAAGTGTTGCTGCGAAACTTTCTTCATTAGAAAGTACAGGAAGCTGTAATTTTTCACCTTTGTATCCTAAAGCCTGAAATACGGTAGTCACCACTGCGGTTCCTACTCCCCAAACTTCTTTCAGGGTTCCGTTTTTCTGAGCTTCTACGACTGCTTTTACTGCAACCGGCTCTACTTTTACCTCGATCCCTCTTTTCTGGGCAAGCTTAATAAAGCTGTCTCTTGTTACTCCATCTAGGATTTTTTCAGAAGTTGGCGGTGTATAGATTGTATCGTTTATTCTTACAAAAACATTCATGGTTCCGCTTTCTTCAAAATATTCGTGAGTGGCATCATCTGTCCAGATAATCTGCTCATATCCTTCTTCCATTGCCAATTGGGTAGGATAGAAAGACGCTGCATAGTTTCCGGCTGCTTTAGCAGAACCTACTCCACCGCTTGCCGCTCTGGAATAGTGATCAGATATTTTCACAGAAACAGGCTCGGTATAATAACTTCTCGCCGGAGTTGCTACAATAGCAAACATATATTTTTCAGAAACCCTTGCTTTCAGGACTTCTTCTGTAGCAAAAATCAACGGTCTTATATATAATGACATGCCATCTCCTTGAGGAATCCATGCTCTGTCGATATCTACCAACGCTTTTAAGCCATCCAAGAACATTTCTTCGGTTACTTCCGGCATTGCAAGACGCTTTGCAGATTTATTGATACGTTCAAAATTCTTTTCAGGCCTGAAAAGGAAAACCTGTCCGTCCTTGTCTTTATAGGCTTTCATACCTTCAAAACAAGCCTGTCCGTAGTTTATACCCATCATCGCTGGTGTAAACTGTAGCGGACCATAAGGAACCAACTTTACTTCTCCCCATTTTCCGTCTTCATATTCACATATAATCATATGATCTACAAATGTATTTCCGAAAGAAAAATTATGCGGGTCAAAAGAAGCAATTCTAGAGTTTTCTGTTTTTTGAATTATCATTTCTTAAAATTTTTATGATGTTCTACAAATTTAACATAATTTTCCAAATATAAAAATTTTACGTTAAATTTGAAAAAAAATACTTTGAAAAGAGAGATCAGGACTACAAATGATGGTAGTAAAACGCTATATATCAATGATTTAAACGAAAATTATCATTCACACCATGGTGCATTACAGGAAGCCGAACATGTCTTTATTAAAAATGGATTAAATTTAATTAATAATTACGAAATTAACATTTTAGAACTCGGTTTTGGAACAGGTTTAAATGTTTTGGTAACAATTAATGAATATTTAAAAACTGACAAAAATCATATCATCAATTATTTTACCTTGGAAAAATATCCAATTAATGAATCTGAAATCGAAAATTTAGACTATTCGGGATTATTTGATGACAAAAAATTCACAGAAATATATCAGAAAATTCATACTTCCGAATGGGAAAAATCTATTGAAATAGTTGAAGGATTTAATCTTCATAAAATACAATGTGATTTTTTTGACTTGAAAAATCTTGATTTACCTGCCATCAACCTTGTATATTACGATTGCTTCGGCGCAAGAGTACAGCCTGATCTTTGGGAAAAACCTTTGTTTGAGATGGTTTATGATAAAATGTCTGTAAACGGACTGTTAACAACATATTCTTCAAAAGGCAGTGTGAGGAGAATTTTACAGGAGCTCAATTTTAAAGTTGAAAAAAAACAAGGGCCTCCCGGAAAGAGGGAAATGATTAATGCCATAAAATTATAACGCTTACCTTCATTGACCTTATTAGTGGCTAATATTTTTTAAATTAGCAATACCAAATATATAATATGATAAATAAGATCAACGTAAGAGTATATGCATGTGCTGTGAAAGATCAAAAAGTTTTAACCTTATATGAAGAGTATGCGGGACAGCCTTTACTTAAGTTTCCCGGTGGCGGCTTAGAATTTGGGGAAGGTTTGAAGGATTGCCTTCACCGCGAGTTTGATGAAGAGCTCAATGTAAAAATTGAAATTACAGAACATCTTTATACCCAGGAAGATTTTCTGGTTTCCCGTTTCCGGGAAAATGAGCAGCTGCTTACTATATATTATATGGTAAAAATTATAAATGAAGAAGATTTCCTGATTCTTGATCCCTGTATTGAAAGAACAGAATGGCTTCCGATTGATACAGAAATCAACCCTTTTACCTTACCTGTTGACAGGATTGTATTTGACAGGTTAAAACGAAAATTCCTGTAAATTATCTACAGGAATTTTTATTATTTTGAAACTTTAAAATCTTTTGCTCCGGGATAAGGCTGCAGATAGCCGGAATTCCAGTTAGACTGAAGCAGAGATTCTAAAAACTCATCGGTTCTATTTTTGTGAGGGTTATACTGATCTTTGAGATCAATATCTGCCATTTTCCCTTTTACATTCCACCAGAAAGCGCTCCATCCTCCTCTTAATTCTTTAATGATTTCATATACGTTTTTACCTGTAGCACGATTCATTAATTTGGCAAAAACCTGACCTTCTGTAGTCGTTAAATCCCGCAGCTGTTTTTCATATTGATCAGCAAGCATATTCTGACGGTCTTTTACATATCTTCTTTTTGCACTGGTATCAAGATTTGTCATTTCTTTCTCAATATCCCGGTACTGCTGCAGAGCCGTTAAAAATAAAGGATATACCCTGTATAATTTTTTATTGAGAAAAAAGTAATAATTTTTATCCAGCTGATTATTAAAGCGGGGTTTGTTCAGTAAAACAAGCTCATCCATTACGACGACTGTTTCGCCATTGATTTCATAGATCTTCGCTTTCTGACGCTCATCATAATAAAATTTATTCCCAAACTCATCTGTTTTCAGAGCATCCTGCGGATATTGGCTTAAAGGTTTTGCAATGACAGAATCATTTTGCTGACCAAAAAAACAAGCACTAAAAAAGAACAGAAAAAGAAAGATAATTTTATGAAATTTCATTATTTTTACACCTATTACAACAAAACTTACTAACAAAAATCATTCCCTTTATATGAAATTTGAGAAGAATTCTTTGAAATTTTTAGAAACATATTTAAATACTTCATCGCCCACCGGTTACGAGCATAAAGGCCAAAAAATATGGATGGATTATATTACTCCGTTTGTAGATAAAGTAGAAGTGGATCATTACGGAACCTGCTATGGAATTATCAATCCTGAAGCGGAGTTTAAAGTGGTTATTGAAGCTCACGCCGATGAAATTTCATGGTATGTAAATTATATTACGGATGACGGATTGATCTACGTAATCCGTAACGGGGGTTCAGATCAGACGATCGCACCTTCTAAAATCGTGCATATACATGGAGAAAAAGGGATTGTAAAAGGAGTTTTCGGATGGCCTGCAATTCATACAAGAGGAGCCAATCAGGACGAGCCGACTCCGAAAATTGACAATATATTTATAGACTGTGGTGCTATTACCAAACAGGAGGTAGAAGACTTAGGAATTTTTGTAGGATGCATGATCACTTATCCTGATGAATTTTTTCAAATGAATGACCGCTATTTTGTGTGCAGAGCATTAGACAACCGCATCGGCGGATTTATGATTGCAGAAGTGGCAAGACTTCTCAAAGAAAATAAAAAAACACTTCCGTTCGGTCTTTATATTACCAATTCTGTACAGGAGGAAGTAGGTTTGTATGGTGCAGATATGATTGCGGATACCATAAAACCAAATATCGCCATCGTAACAGACGTTACGCATGACACTTCCACACCTATGATTGAGAAGAAAAAAGAAGGAGACCAGAAATGCGGAAACGGACCTGTAGTTTTCTTCGCACCAAGCGTTCACCACACCATCAGAGAACTTATAATGGATGCTGCGAAAAGTAACGAAATACCTTTCCAGAGAGCTGCCGCAAGCAGAGCAACAGGAACAGATACCGATGCCTTTGCCCATTCTAACGGTGGAGTTCCGAGTGCTTTAGTTTCTCTGCCATTACGTTATATGCATACCACAGTAGAAATGGTTTCCAAGGAAGATGTAAAAAATGTAATCCGGTTGATCTATGAAACGCTACTGAAGATCACCCCGGAAATGAAATTGAAATATCATTAATTTAGGATGTTAGATGTTAGATTTTGGTTTAAAATTAATGGCTGAATTCTAATATCTAATTTCTGACTTCTAATATTTAAGTAAAGTAAAAATGAAAACTAAGCTCATCGCTCCTTCCCTTTTATCTGCAGACTTCGGGAACCTGCAAAGAGATATTGAAATGCTGAATACTTCACAGGCAGACTGGCTGCATGTAGATGTAATGGATGGAAGATTCGTACCCAATATTTCTTTTGGTTTTCCGGTGATGAAAACGATTCAGCAACATGCAAAAAAGTTTGTAGATGTACACTTAATGATTGTAGAACCTGAAAAGTATGTTGAAGAATTCATAGAGTACGGTGCAGATTTGGTTTCTGTACATTACGAAACCTGTACACATCTACACAGAACTATAAATCTGATCCAAAGTAAAGGGGCAAAAGCAGGAATTGTATTGAATCCCGCCACTCCTGTGTTAATGCTTGAAGATATTATTGCGGATGTCGATCTGGTATTGTTAATGAGCGTAAACCCCGGATTCGGAGGTCAGAAATTTATTGAAAACACTTATAAGAAAATCGCTGAAACAAAAGATTTAATCATCAGTAACAATTCTACAGCACTTATTGAAATTGACGGTGGAGTAAATCTAGACAATGCTGCTAAACTTTTTGAAGCGGGAGCAGATGTTTTGGTGGCAGGAAATGCAGTATTCTCTGCAGAAAGTCCCGAAAAGATGATTGAACTTTTAAAAGTATAAAAAAAAGGCAACTGAATCAGTTGCCTTTCACATATAAAATGTTTTAACATACATGGTTATTAGTTCCTTTATTAATTGAAAATCGGTAGCTTCCATTTAACGCTGTAAAGATGTCACTATTTAATGAAAAAACCATCCGTAAAAATACGGAATTTTAAATTATTTTTAATTAATGTTAAAAATATTGAATTATGATTCTATAATACTCATTAATGATAAGCAATAATCGATTAACAAGCTGACTGGCAAAAGTTAGATGATAAAAAACGAAAAGCTCCGGAATATACCGGAGCTTTTATATACTATGGATTTTTAATTTAAAAAATCTCTCTTCCTGAAAAGTGGAACTGTGCTTCAATTAAAGCATTTTCATCAGAATCTGAACCATGCACTGCATTTTCACCGATGCTTCTTGCAAACATTTTTCTGATTGTACCTTCCGCTGCTTCAGCAGGATTTGTAGATCCGATTAATGTTCTGAAGTTTTCCACCGCATTATCTTTTTCTAAAACTGCAGCCACGATTGGTCCTGAACTCATGAATTCCACCAATTCTCCATAAAATGGTCTTTCAGCGTGTACTTCATAAAATTTTTTAGCATCAGCAACAGTAAGCTGAGTAAGTTTTAAAGCTTTGATTTTGAAACCTCCTTCAGAAATTTTCCCCAAAATTGCACCGATATGTCCGTCAGCAACTGCATCTGGCTTTATCATTGTGAACGTAATGTTAGACATATTTTTTAATTTTTAATGGCGCAAAATTACAAAAAAAAATGATGATTCCGTTTTTAATTTTTTTTAACAAAAAAATAACTTTTATTAACGATTTATACATCTTCCTTTGGCACATCGTTTGTTATTAATATTAACGATTCTCATGTTTAATTTGAGTTTTCATGGTTATTAGTTTTTACCCAGCTCCGGCTGGGTTTTGTTTTATATGGAAATACAAAACTATATTCTAAACCAATGATTGTATAAGGCGTTTCCCGTCATCGACATATACCTGTAAATAAAAGCGTAAAGCTTACTTTTAGTTTTGGAAATTTTCCTCCGCCTCTTCCATTAGCTTTATGTAGGTAGAATATCTTGAATATTGAATTTCGCCGGTTTCCAAAGATTCAAGAACGGCACATTTGGGCTCATTGATATGCATACAGTTGTGAAATTTACATTCTTCCCTTTTTTTAAATATTTCAGGAAAATAATGCTGCACTTCTTCTTTTTGAATATCAATCATGGCAAATTCACGTACACCGGGTGTATCGATCACATTGCCCCCGAAATGCCAGAAATGCATCTGTGCAAAAGTAGTGGTATGTTTTCCTTTAAGATGAGTGTCAGAAATTTCTGAAGTACGAAGATTAAGATCAGGCTGTAATGCGTTGACTAATGTAGATTTTCCGCATCCCGAATGTCCGAAAAATACAGACGTCTGATTGATAAGAAGATGCTGAAGATCTTCCAGATTGAGTTTAGAATACGATGAGATTTCTAAACTATCATAACCAATTTGCTGATATAAAAACTGGATATCTTTTACGATTTCTATTTCTTCATCATTCAATACATCCATTTTATTGAAAAGAATCAGCGGTTTGATATTGTATGCTTCACAACACGCCAGAAAACGGTCAAGAAAGCCAAAAGATGTTTCAGGATGTTTTAAAGTAAAAATAAAACAAGCCAGATCAATATTGGATGCAATAATATGGGCTTCTTTGGATAAATTGACTGACTTTCGGATCAGGTAATTTTTTCGTGGCTCTATTTTGGTAATCCACGCAATATCGTCCTGTTCCAGCTGAAATTCCACAAAATCACCTACGGCAAGCGGATTGGTGAGTCTTGTTTTGATCAGTTTAAACTTACCCCGGATTCTGGCTTCGAAAATCCTTTCCGTTTCCAATTCCAAAACCTGATACCAGCTACCTGTAGATTTAATTACTTTTCCTTTCATACGTAGAGCGCAAAGATAAGAATTTCGGGGTAAGAAAATTTATCCGAGTATTTTAATTCCGGCTTTTATCTGTTAATCATAATCCCATTTTGCACATCAATAGATTCTTCATGGATAGCCTTGAATATTTTCTCAATAAAATCACGTGACATTCCGGTTTCGGTGGCTTTTTGCACTGCATATTCCGTAATCGTTCTCCATCTTTCCGGCTGAAAGATCGCGATATCATTTTCCTTTTTAAGTGTTCCTATTTTTTCAGAAATTTTCATTCTTTGCGAGAGCAATTCAATCAGCTGAAAATCAATATCAGAAATTAAAGTCCGGTGTCTTCCCATTTCACCTTCAAATCCTGCCAATCCGGAATTTCTGACCTTTAAATTTAAAATTAATTCCGCCAGAACTTCGGGAGTAATCTGCTGTGCCGCATCGCTCCAAGCTTCATCAGGATTGCTGTGTGTTTCTATTATCGCTCCTTGATACCCCACATTTAAAGCTTCCTGTGTGATAGCCGCTAAACCTGTTCTGTTCCCACAGATATGTGAAGGATCAATAAGCATCGGAATATCCGGAAATTCACTTTTAAAGTCTAATGCGATTTGCCAGTTTGGGTTGTTTCGGTATTTTGTTTTCTGATAGGTTGAGAATCCGCGGTGAATTACGCCCAGATTATTAATATTCTGCCCAAGAAGCCTTTCCAGCGCACCGATCCACAATGCGAGATCAGGATTTACAGGATTTTTAACCAATACTGTTTTTGAAGTGCCTTTTAGAGCTTCAGCGATTTCCTGAACGGTAAAAGGATTTACCGTTGATCTCGCTCCAATCCAAAGAATATCGACATCTGCTTCCAATGCGGCATCCACATGATGTGCATTTGCAACTTCAGTGGCGGTTTTGAATCCGTATTCTTCTTTCACTTTTTTCAGCCAGTTGAGCCCGATTACTCCTACTCCTTCAAATCCGTTTGGTTTGGTACGCGGTTTCCAGATACCGGCACGGAATATAGGAACATTCGCATGGGTTTCTCTGATTCGCCTTGCCGTTTCCAACATCTGCGCTTCACTTTCTGCACTGCATGGTCCTGCAATCATCATAGGCTGTGAAAACTCTTTTATCCAGTCGTTTTTTATATCTTTTAGGTTCATTATAATCTTGTGTTTATATTGTTATCATAGAATCAGAATGATATTATATTCTCATGATAATTCTTTAAAAATTAGTAGTATGTAGGGATAAGAAATTAAAGATGGTTTATTAATCTTTATTTTTTTGGAGAAGAATTTTAGCAGTTCCGGAATAACTGATCATATATGTAGTGATTCTTCTTATAAGTCCATAGAAAAGCCATATCTCTGCTGAGATTTTCGGCAGGTGTAAAAGACCAATATGGTATGAATAATTTTCGCACGTATGATGGTATTTTTAGGGCTTTCTTAAACTTAATTCGACAAATATATAAAATTATGTCAGGTCAAACTTCATCAAATCATCAAGATCTTTTAATAAAGGATTGATTTCAATAAATTTTTCAAAAATTTTCTTTTTGGTCATCACCTCAATTTTGAGATTTTCATGATCTTTTTTATAAGAAATCCCGATTGTATGATTATTAACTTTATGTTTAAAATGATTGAAAAATGCTGTACTTATTTTATCAAACTCTACTTTAGCAGAATCTGAAGGATACAGAACCTGGATATTTTTTTCATCAATCTTAATTAATCTGAAAGTCTTAATCGCATTAAATACAAATGGATCTTTGGCCTGCAGCTGTTTTAATAATATATTCCATTCGGTCTGAAGATCTGTCTCCGTAAAATGGTGTTCGGGAAGATGTTGCTGACTGACCACCGCAGTTTCCTGCTCATCTTCTTTATCTTCTTTATTTAAAAAAGAACTGATGCTGAAGCCTGAAGAAATTTTCTTTCCTGACAAAGGCTTGGAAGCTTTGATAACTTCGGCTTCCTGCTGTATTTTCTCAATTGTTTGGGGATTTTCAACAGCAGTGGGTTCAGATTTTGGTACAGCAGCTTTTTCAGGAATTTTTACTTCCTGCTTTTCATGAAGAAAAGGTGCTAATATTATAAACTTTTTTTTTTAGCAGCATCTGCGGAAGCAGAAAGTGATGAGAGTTGCATTAGAGCAATTTCTACGGTAAGACGCGGATTCTTAGAGTTTTTATAATTGATATCTGCATGATTACAGATCTCAATGGCATCAATCAGCTGTTGCGCGTTCCATTTTTTTGCCTGATCTATAAATTTTGCTTTCGTTTGCTCCCCTACCTCAATCAAATCGATCGTTGACGGATTCTGGGCCATCATCAAATCTCTGAAATGATTTCCGAGACCGGCAATAAATATGTGTGAGTCAAACCCCTTTTTCACGATATCATTGAAACCGGATAAAACTGCAGGGATGTTATTCTCTTTTGCTGAATCTACGATAGCAAGATAATGATCGTAATCTAAAATATTAAGAACTTCTGCCGCTTTTGCAAGTGTTATATTCTTCTGAGAAAAGGTAGAGAGCCTGTCAAAAATAGACAATGCGTCTCGCAATGCTCCATCAGCTTTCTGAGCAATCAGGTATAATGCGTCATCTTCATATTGTATATTTTCTTTCTCGGCAATTGTCTTTAAATGATCCTGAATATCCAGAATGGTTATTCTTTTAAAATCATAAATCTGACAGCGTGATAAGATGGTAGGAATTATCTTGTGTTTCTCTGTGGTTGCAAGAATAAAAATTGCGTGAGCAGGCGGTTCTTCTAAGGTTTTAAGAAAAGCGTTAAAGGCTGCTGAAGACAACATATGAACCTCATCAATGATGTACACTTTATATTTACCGACTTGCGGAGCAAAGCGCACCTGGTCAATCAGCTCACGGATATCATCTACCGAATTGTTGGAAGCTGCATCCAGCTCATAAATATTGTAAGCAAAACCATCTTCTGATACGGAACCGTCTTTTTCATTGATCTTTCTCGCCAGAATTCTTGCACAGGTAGTTTTACCTACTCCACGAGGTCCGCAGAAAAGCAGAGCCTGCGCCAACTGATTTTCTCCAATTGCATGTTCTAAAGTATCTGTTATATGAGATTGCCCTACAACGGTATCAAACTGTTGGGGGCGATATTTTCTTGCAGATACGATGAAATTTTCCATTGCTCAAAAGTAAGGAATATAGTTTAAATTTAAAAATTTAAACTTTTAATTTATCTGATAAAATCGCAGATTATTTAAAGAATTATTTTTGATATGCATAATCAATAATTCCTTCAATGGCTTCTTCGATTTTTTTTCGGCCTTCGTCGGTTTTAAGATTCAGCCCACAAAAAGTGGTGCCGTTATGACCCGTATATAAGTTTAAATGATAAATTCCCGCTACCAATAACGCGGTAATTGCCCTGTATTCTTCTGATCTCTCGCCAAAATGGGGATCTGTAATATTTTTAAACAAAAGTTCTCCTACTTCTTCCCTCTGATCGACCAGTTTCTTTAGAATCGGCCTGCTCTCTGAAAGTTCCCAGACAATGATTTTCTGCAATTCTTTATTTTTTCTCAGGCTTTCAAACTGGTTCAGAAGTGCTGATTTTGACATCTGTTTCCCTCCGTCTGACATATCCATCTCCGGATCATGGTTATATTGGCTCCAATAATCCTGAGATCTTATATATTCATCAATCAATTTATCTGTGCTGCCAAAATATTCGTAAATTAATTTTTTATCAAATCCTGCCACTGCAGCAATTTTGCTGACCATCAATCCCGAATATCCCTTTGTTTTAATAATTTTACCTACCGCATTCAGCAGCTTTTGCTTAGTTTTTTCTTTGTCCCGAATAGGTCCTTGTACTACTTTTCTAGGCATCTTTATTATTTTATTTTGCAATATGCAATTTTTTATTAATATCTTAAAATATATCGCTTCATTTAACGTAATATTATACTAATTCTAATATCCAAATCGATAACTCATAAAATCACGATCATAATATGCGCTTTTGAGCATTAAGATTCTACGCTTTTTCAAAACAAAAATAAAAATTTCTCAATAAATGAGAAAAATCCCGGTTCTGAGATATTATTTATTACACCTACGAGGTTTCTGAGCATTTGGATTTACGGACAATGAAAAAATTATTTCTGATGGGATAAAAATTAGTTTTTATAAAATATTGTACATAAGATATTTTGGACTAAAGTTTGTATATGATCAAACATTCAACAAAAATAGTATATTTGTATACCAATTTAACTTATGAATTTTAGCTTTATTAAAAATTTCATCGATCTCTTGGAAGAATTTGATCTGAAAAATACCAATTCATTTTATCCTTCAACGGTAGAAGGATTTAAAATGTGGATTTTCGATGAAGAGCTGCGCAAAAAAGATCAGACGGAAATCATTGCAGAATGGGAAGGAAAAGAAAAAGGCAGATCTGCTGAAAGTGCTATTAATACTTTACTGGTACAGCTGAACCGATATGCAAAGTTATATTCAAAATCTGCCATTGCAGATTCTGAATTTTCTACACAGGAAGATTTTATCTATCTCATTACCCTCAGATCTCATGGAGCAATGTCTAAAATGGATCTGATCAAAAAAAACATTCATGAAAAACCTGTAGGGATTCTTATTATCAACCGGCTTTTAAAACAAGGCTGGATACAGCAGGTAGATTCTTCAGAAGATAAAAGAGTAAAATTAATTTCCATCACTCCAAAAGGCATCGACACTCTGGAGAATCAAATGACAAAAATTCGTCAGGCAACACAAATCGTAGCCGGCAATCTTACCTATACAGAAAAAATGGATCTGATAAGAATTCTTAATAAGCTGGAAAAGTTTCACAATCCAATATATACTAAGAACATAAAGCCGAAAGACCTCATCGACACTGTTCATCAGGAGTTTTTATTTGATAAAAAACGATCATGAAAAAAATAGCAATCATAGGATCAGGTTTTTCAGGACTATCGGCGGCGGCATATGCGGCGAAAAAAAATCATGAGGTACATCTTTTTGAGAAGAATGACAGTTTGGGAGGAAGAGCGAGAAAATTTACCACAGAAAAAGGATATGTTTTTGACATGGGCCCTAGCTGGTATTGGATGCCCGATATTATTGAATCTTTTTTTGCAGATTTTGGAAAGAAAACGTCAGACTTTTTTACACTTGTCCCTTTAGATCCTCAGTTTGAGATGGTTTTTTCGGACGGAGTTATGGGAATACCTCACGATTACAACGAAATGAAACTGCTTTTTGAACAAACTGAAAAGGGGGCCGGAAAGAAGCTGGATGAATTTATGGAAGATGCACAGTATAAATATGAAGTCGGGATGAAAGATTTCGTAAATAAACCCTGTCACTCGTGGCTTGAATTTGTTTCTCCGAAAATTGCCAAAAGCGCATTGAAACTGGATCTGTTATCTAACTTTCATAGTTTTGTAAGAAAATATTTTTCAGATCCAAAACTGATTATGCTGATGGAATTTCCTGTAATTTTCCTGGGTGCGGCGCCTAAAGATATTCCTGCTTTATACAGTCTCATGAATTATGGAGGATACAAGCTGGGAACTTGGTATCCGATGGGCGGATTTTCAAAAGTAATCGATGCGATGGCAGAAGTTGCAAAAAATGAAGGCGTGAAAATTTATCTTAATTCAACTATAGATTCCATAAAAATAACTGATAAAAAAGCGACCGCGCTTTCAGTAAACGGAAAAGAAATTTCATTTGACACAGTGATCGCTTCATCTGACTATCATCATACTGAAAGCACCCTGATTCCTGAAAAGTACCGCAATTACAGTGAAGATTACTGGAAAAAAAGAACTTTTGCGCCGTCTTGTCTTATTTATTATTTAGGATTTAAAGAAAAGATTCCTAATCTGAAACATCATACGCTTTTTTTCGAAAACGATCTTGACCTCCATACCGCAGAAATCTATGATGATAAAAAATGGCCTACAAAACCGCTGTTTTATGTCTGCTGTCCTTCGAAAACCGATAAAAACGTTGCTCCGGAAGGATGTGAAAATGTTTTTCTCCTGATGCCGGTAGCGACCGGGCTTGAAGATACCGAAGAAATGAGAGAACTGTATTTTGATCAAATGATTAAAAGACTTGAAAAACATACCCAAACTTCTGATCTTTTATCTACATTAGACTATAAAAAAAGCTACTGTATTAAAGATTTCAAAGAAGATTATAATGCATATGAAGGAAACGCGTACGGATTGGCGAATACGCTTGCCCAAACTGCTGTTTTAAAGCCTTCATTAAAAAATAAAAAAATTAATAATCTCTTTTACACCGGGCAACTGACTGTTCCGGGACCAGGAGTTCCTCCTTCAATTATTTCAGGAAAAATAGCGGCCCACGAAGCTACCAAATAAATAAAACGAATATGAAAAAATCATTTGACGACCTTTCGTATAAAATCAGTAAGCAGACTACAAAGCAGTACAGCACCAGTTTTTCGTTAGGAATTCTCGCACTTTCGCCTAAAATAAGAAATTCGATCTATGCCATTTACGGATATGTACGTCTCGCAGATGAAATCGTAGATAGCTTTCATGGGTATGACCGTGCTACCCTGCTTTCCCGGTTTCGTGAACAGACCAATCAGGCTTTAGAAGAAAAAATATCACTAAATCCTATATTACAGGCATTTCAGGAGACTATTCATCAATACCAGATTGATTTTCAGCTGATTTATCAGTTTCTCAACAGTATGGAAATGGACCTTCACGATATTGATTATGATTCTGAGCTTTATAAAGAATATATCCTCGGCTCTGCAGAAGTAGTGGGATTGATGTGTCTTCAGATTTTTGTAGACGGCAATAAAGAACAGTATAAAATTCTGAGACCATCTGCGATGAAGCTGGGCTCAGCATTTCAGAAGGTTAATTTTTTGAGAGATATGAAAGATGATTATCAGATTCTGGGACGTACTTATTTTCCGAATGTTGACATTTCTTACTTTGATAATTCCGTAAAAGCACATATTGAAAAAGACATTCAGGATGAATTTAAAGAAGCTTTGGAAGGTATTAAAAAACTGCCAAATTCAGCGAGATTCGGAGTATATTTGGCATATCGGTATTATATCTCATTATTTAGAAAAATAAAAAGAACTCCTGCCAAAAAAATAATCAACCAGAGAATCAGGATTTCAAACGGAAGAAAATTCTCCCTTATGATGAGCAGTTATCTGCAATATAAAATATCTTATTTATAGATTAAATTATTTAAAAAGTAACAATGGTACATCAGCTAAAACGTGAGCAGCAGCTAAATTGCGATATTGAAACCGCATGGAAATTCTTTTCATCAGCACATAATCTCTCGAAGATTACGCCGAAAGACATGAATTTTATTGTAAGAACTGATCTTAAAGATGACGAAATTTACCAAGGGATGATTATTGATTATTACGTATCGCCTCTGCTCGGAATAAAAATGGATTGGCAAACGGAAATTACCCAGGTTGATCATCATAAAAATTTTATTGATTTCCAGAAAAAAGGCCCATACAAGTTATGGAACCATTTTCATGAGTTTATTCCAAATGAAAAAGGGGTTCTCATCAGAGACATTGTAGATTATGAGCTTCCTATGGGTTTTTTAGGTGAAATAGCGCATACGGTATTTGTGAAAAAAAAACTGGAGCATATTTTCAGCTACCGGTTTAAGGTTTTAGAAGAAATGTTTAATCAGAAAAAAAATCAGTTATGAATTTCCTGATTGTATTGGCTACATTTTTTATCATGGAAGGCATTACCTGGATGGTTCACAAATATATCATGCATGGTTTTTTGTGGAGCCTTCACCGCGATCATCACGATCACAGTAACGACGGGCATATGGAGCGGAATGACTATTTCTTTGCCATTTTTGCCATCCCGACCATTGCAATGATGTATTACGGCACCATCAATCATTTCAATATTTATTTCTATATTGCCATCGGAATCACCGTATACGGAATGGCTTATTTTTTTGTACATGACATATTCATCCATCAGCGGTTTAAATTACTTAGGGATACCCAGAATCCTTATTTGCTTGCGATCAGAAGAGCGCACAAGCAACACCACAAACATACCGGTAGAGAACAGGGAGAATGTTTTGGGTTTTTATGGGTTCCGGTAAAATATTTTAAGATGTATTTCAACAAAAAGAGGACATAGAAAATGGAACATTATACCTACTTATTGATTAACTTTTTTACGGTTATTATATGTTTCATATTTTCCTTTCATCATAAAATTAAATTCAGCAGGCATTTTGCGGCTTTTGTTCTGTGTTCGGTATTGGTTGCAACGGTTTTTATTATATGGGACGCATGGTTCACAAAAATCGGGGTTTGGTGGTTTAATGATCAATATCTTGTCGGAATTAAAATTTTTCAGCTTCCTATTGAAGAACTGATGTTTTTTATTTGTATCCCTTTCGCATGTGTATTCACTTATTTCTGCTTAAATAAATTTTTTAATTTTGACTGGAATCCGCTTCCTGAAAAAATTTTTGTAATCGGTTTTATCCTTATCCTGGTCGTTCTGGCTTTTATTTACTGCGATTTTATTTACCCATTTATCACATTTGTCGTAACAGCATTAAGCCTTTTTGCTTTATCTTTTATCTTAAAAGTACAATGGATCGGAAAAGCCTCTGTGATTTATCTTATTCTAATGCCCGGTTTTATAGCCGTCAACGGAATTCTAACAGGCACCGGTTTAGATGCTCCTATCGTGAATTATAACCCCGCAAGAATCATCGGATTCAGAATTTTTACGATTCCTGTGGAAGATACCATTTATGGTTATACACTCATACTTTGGAATCTGTACTTTTTTCAAAAGTTTAAAAAGAAAGTCAGAAATTATGATATAAATAAAATGTCATCGCTTCCTGAGTAATTTCAATTCAAAAACATTTTTAAAGACTTTATAAAAACACAAAACGTTGAAAAAAAACTTAAAAAAACCTTAAAATTAAATTTTCCATATTTTTTTCATTACTAATAATCAACACATTACAAATTAGTGTGTTTTTTTTATTTAAAAAATTTCACCGTAATAAATGCAAGGCATAGAATTTGTAAAATATGTTACACCACATTATTATTATGTTAAATACAACATCACAAAATATTATGAAAGTAACAGATCTAAAAATCAAAAATCTGGTAGAATATAACAATCAGATTTTTACTATTACAGAGATTTTCCAAAATGAAAAAGAAAACTATTTTGTGAAGATCGAGAATGACGATCACAGTTTTTCTGTACCTGCAGATTCTATCGAACCGATTAAAATTAATGAAGACTGGCTAGAAAAATTCGGTTTCCTTAAAACCTATACTTCTGACCACAGAATACGTTATGAAAGACCAGAACCATTCATTAAATATGATATTGATCTGAGTTCTAAGAAAATTGTTGAAGGATTAAAAATTTATGGAAATTCCATAAAATGTAAATATATCCATGAGTTTCAGAATATATTCTCTTGTTTATTTGGGAAAGAAACCGGTATTAAAAATTCATTTACAAATAAGGCTTTGTCCTGATTTACAAGACCAATTCAAATTATATATATTCAAATTATTAGAAAAATCCCCAGCTTATGTTGGGGATTTTTATTGAAATATTATCTGTAGCTTTTCTAAGTAATTCTTTTGGCGATGCTTGCCTGAATCCAATGTTCTCTTTTACAATTGATGCATTTTTCTGCAGGCCCCGGGTTTTTAAACTCTGTATATCCACAAAAAGTACATGAGTAGTGATCTGCTTTGTCAATATACGTTAAGGGATATTCCAGAGAATGCAGCATAATCGGCAATCCGTACTTTACATTTTCATCTTCATGATAAAAAACGCTTATTTCTCCCGAAACTTCTTCGATAGCCCAATTAATCTGCCCAAGATGTGAAATGCCTTTTCCTCTTAACTCAGCAAAAAATTCGTCGCTTCCAAGATTTTCCTTTTTAAAATTATCTATAGCAAAAATTCCGTCTTCGATCAGACAGATGGCTTTTCCTTCCAGCAGGTTTTCTATTTTCTTAAATCTGCCTATACTGTGCGTGAGTAAACTGTAGAGTAAGATAATAATGATAAAGACAACCATGGAAGATACTACGCCAACTTCTTTATAAAACATCGGGTCACCCGCTGCTGAACCCAAACCGATGATCACCACCAGTTCAAAAACCGACAACTGCTTCACCCCTCTTTTTCCTAAAACTCTTAATGCAATGATGATGGTAAGAAACATGATCATTGTACGCAAGACAATTTCCAGTAAAAACCCCCAATCTTCCGTTCCCAGAAACAATTCTTTCCAGCTGAAATCTAATAAAAATGTTAAAATCATAGTTTACTTTTTGTGGTATGTTCAAAAAATAAGCCATGTTTTTGGGCTAAATATATTCATCAAAGTTTATGTTGGTAAATAAATGAAGAATGACCCTGTTAGTGAACAATTACTACTCAAAATAAAAACTGCACTCGATAAAGTGCAGTTTTTTTAAATTAAGAGGCATCTGCAATGCAGATATCCTAGGTTTTATTTGGTTGCTTTTACATCAATTCCAATTTCTATGTCTTTGCTGATCATCCATTCGGCAGGATCTGCTTCCGTAGTTCCGAATTTAATCCCCCAATCGGCGCGGTTTACAGTGAATTTAGCTTTTACCGCTGCCGTATTATCAGCAATATCTACTTTTGCAGGAAAACTGACATTCAGCGTTTTCCCCTGTAAGGTAAGATTTCCGCTTACTGTTTTATTAGCTCCTTCAACTGCATCTTTTGTACCCGCCGCCAAATCTGAAATTTTTGTAATTTTAAATTCTGCCGTAGGATATTTTTCTACATTAAAAAAGTCTTCATTTTTAAGATGCCCTTCTAAATCAGTGTATTTTTTATCTTTTTCAGTAACAGAAGCCGGATCTACTTTGATAGATTTCATATCTATTACAAATTCTCCGGAGCTTAGTTGGTTTTCAGCCAAAGATAATTTCCCGGAAGAAATAGAAAGTGTACCCCATCTCGGTGCAAAACCACCTTTGTGAAACGCTTTCCAGTTTACTTTTGATGCAGCGGTATCCACTGTAAAAATATCTCCTTTCTGTTCAGCTACTTTTTGTTCCTGAGCGGTAGATGTCGCATCTGTCTTTTTATCATTACAAGATGCCAAAAGCAAACCGATACCCGCCAAAGCAATTACACTAATTTTTTTCATTTTTTTAAAGTTTAATATTTATATTAATAGAGAATGTTGTTTAGATGATGAAACAGTACTCTGTATCCGTTTTCAAATTTCCGACAAATAAAAGAACTTTACATTATCATAGATCAATAAGTGAGAATTATTTTCAGTGTCAAGTATTTTTTCCGGGTCTTACGATCATTCTCAGCGGCTGATCTTTTGTGGTGTAGGAATACAGCCAGTTTAAAAATGTCGTTACTTTATTTCTCAGATTAATAAGCGACATGAGATGAATAAAAATCCAGATCAGCCAGGCTATAAAACCGTTAAAATGCTTCACGGGTCCGTTCAGGTCTGCAACAGCGCGGTTTCTGCTGATAATCGCCATCGATCCTTTATCATTATAAATAAAAGGACGTAATTTATTTCCTTTTTCAGCAGCCATAAGGTTTTTTGAAAGATTTTCCGCCTGCTGAATGGCTACCTGTGCCAACTGTGGATGACCTTCAGGGAAAGCAGGATCTGTAATCATGATGCATGTATCACCAATAGCGTAGATATTTTCTGTTCCGATAATCTTATTGTATGCATCTACAATAAGCCGTTTTCCTCTTCCATAATATTCTTCAGGAATTCCTTTAAAAACCTGTGCCGTAACTCCCGCCGTCCAGATCAGGTTTTCGGTCGCTATTGTTGTTCCGTCTGCAAGATAAACGGTATTATTGGTATAATCTTTCACAATCTGGCCAAGCCTGATAATAACGCCCATCTCTTTTAGCGATTTGCCTGCATATTCCTGCGAAGATTTGCTCATCGGTGCAAGTACGGTGTTTAAACCGTCGATCAGGTAAATGTCAAGATGAATGTCTTTTAATTCCGGATAATCTTTAAAGAGGATATTTTTTCTCAGCTCACTGAGCATTCCTGCGATTTCAACTCCGGTAGGACCGCCACCTGCGACTACAAATGTGGTGAGCTTTTTCTTTTCATTTAAATCTGAAATTTGTGAAGCCCTTTCCAGACGCTCCAGAATTGTATTTCTCAGATTAATGGCATCTGAAATGGTTTTCATCGGTAATGCATTTTTCCGGACATTCTCGTTTCCGAAATAATTACTTACCGTTCCGGTTGCAATGATGAGTTTAGAATACCTTAGTTCACCATTATCAAGAATAATTTTGTTTTCCCCGGGAATAATCTCCTGCAGCTCCCCCATCCTGAAAGAAAAACCTGAATATTTTCTAAAAAATTTCCTAAAAGGATAACTGATGTTGGAAACATCCAAAAATCCGGTGGCAACCTGATACAGCAGTGGCGGAAAAAAATTGTAATTATTTTTGTCTACCAGTGTAATTTTTGCTTTATAATCTGACTTTAATAATCTCTTTGCAATTTCTATCCCTGCAAAACCGCCACCTATAATGACAATACTATTTTCATTTTCCATTTGTAATAGTTTTGGAGTTTATGGTTTATGTATTTCTTTTAAAACTGTTGCTAATTTTGACAATCCTTCATTAAGAATTTCTCTGGGACATGCAATATTGATTCTCAGGAAACCTTCGCCGGCAGAGCCGTACATTGTTCCCGGATTGATCCGGATATTCCCTTTTTCAAATAATAATTTGGCCAAATCTTCGGAAGGTAAAGAAAGAAAGCTACAATCAAGCCAGACCAGGTAAGTCGCCTGTAAAGGTGTAATTTTTATTTGTGGTATGTGTGCCTCACAAAAGCTTTTAAGAAATTGATAATTATTGTAAAGATAAATTTTAAGCTGTTCCAGCCAGTCTTCGCCATTTGTATACGCCGCGATCAAAGCATCGACCGCAACAGAATTAGGATAGTTCGTTTCCTGGGTATCGAGTGTTTTTTGAATTCTTTTTAAACTGCTCTGATCTTCACAGATGACGTAAGAAATGGGCAGACCCGATATATTGAATGTTTTACAGGGAGATCCGCAGGTTGCAGAAATGATATCATATTTTTGGGCAACCGCTGCGAAAGGAATATGCTGATTACCGTCAAAAACCAGATCGGCATGTATTTCATCGGAGATAACCATAACCTGATTTCTGGAACAGATTTCAGCAAGCTTTTCAAGCTCCTGCAAAGTCCAGGCTCTGCCGATAGGATTATGGGGATTGCTAAGCAATAATAAAGTGGTTTTAGGATCAGAAGCGAGACGTTCAAGATCTTCAAAATCCATACGATAATTTCCGTTTTCGCAGATCAAAAGATTTTCTATAATATCATACCCGCAATTTTCTGCTAGTTTAAAAAAATGATTGTAAACAGGTGGCTGCAAAATAATATGTTCTCCGGGTTGTACAAATGTTCTCACCAGTGCGGAAAGCGAAACAATCATTCCAGGAACCGGAATAAGCCATTCTTTTTTAATGGTAAAATGGTGATAATTTTGCCACCAACTGATAATAGACTCATAAAATTGATCCGGAATAATGCTGTACCCGAAAATACCGTGTTCAACTTTATCTGAAAGAGTCCGCAAGATTTCAGGAGCCGTTTTGAAATCCATATCGGCAACCCACATCGGCAGGACTTCATCGTTTTCTGAATGATCCCATTTTACTGAGTTAGTTCCTCTCCTATTTATAATTTCGTCAAAATTATATTTCATTTCCATGCATCGGCTATTTTGTATCGAGGTATTTTTTCAGATCAGAAATTGATTTTATTTTCAATTGATCCGATTGTTTTTTCCGCATCATCAATGCATAAGAATTATTAAAACCTAAAGGTTTCAGCCATTGGATGCCATATTTTTTTTTAAACTCAGAATTGACATATTCATACGTTTTTTCAGGGCTTTGAGAAACATTTTTAACGGTTTTCGGTGAGGGTTGCAACAATACCAGAAGTCCGGTCCCGGTGTATTCCGGATAAAAGTCTATAGCATCATTCATTAAGGCATCAAAGCAGATTTTGGTACCTCCTAAACCTGTTTTTGTTTCTACTTTATAATCAGTGTACCCTTCGATTAATTTTTTATAAATCTCGGCCAAAATATACTGTTCGCCGAAAATTTTAGACCCTATTCTGACAGTTCCTGAATTTCCGTTCCGGGGATTTTTGTACAAGTTATTTTTAATTAAAAAAGCTTTTGCAATGCTCTCAGGAGTTTGGTGGAGATCATCAGATTTATAATTCAGATCAGTCATAATCGAATCATTGAATTTGCCGGCTAATCTATTGAGAGTGTTTTCCAGGCTGGGAAATTTTTTCAACGTTTCTGTTTTTATAATTGGGGCTGCAAAATAAGGAGGAAATATTTTCTGATCATCATTGAGAACATACAAATTAAATGTTTTAATTCTTCCGTCGGTAGAATATCCGCTGATTACATCCAGCTCATTTTCGTAAGCAGCTTTATACATGACCGCATCATTTACCACTTTAGGGTTTATATTCAACTTGTAAACGGAACGCAAACCGAGATCACCATCCTGTCTTCCCATAAACTCAGGCGTAAAACCTGCTCTTAAAGTATTTTTAGAGATTTTTTCTTTGATGAGATAAATTCCTCCAAGAACTATCATAATCGCCGGAATAATATATTTCAGACTGCTCAATCCCCGAAAACCAGATTTTTGAAGAAATCCGATGGCCTGATCTAACAATATCGCCAACAATGCTGCAGGAATGGCTCCGGCTAAAATCATATTGGAATTGTTTAATGAAATTCCGCCAAAAATAAACTCTCCCAATCCTCCTGCCGCGACAAACGAAGCCAGTGTTGCAATGCCTACATTAATCACGGCCGCCGTTCTGATTCCTGCAATAATATAAGGCATTGCCAAAGGAAGTTCTACTTTAAAAAGAAGCTGCGCAGGATTCATTCCCATTGCTTTTGCCGACTCGATCACTGCAGGATTTACTTCCGTAATTCCGGTGTAGGTATTTCTGATGATGGGTAAAAGCGCATAAATAAGCAAGGCGACAATAGCGGGAGTGGCTCCAATTCCGAAAGCCGGGATCATAAAACCGAGCAAAGCAATGCTTGGAATCGTCTGTAAAATACCTGCAAAACCTAAAACCGGAGGCGAAAGATTTCTTTTTCGGGCTATCAGAATTCCTAAAGGCAAGCCGACCAAAATTGCCAATGCCAATGACAAAAATGTAAGGCCCAGATGTTGTGTAATCTGGATGAATAATTTTTCGTGCTGTTCAACCACAAATTGCCAGAAACCCTGCTGTTTCATACTGCCTGCATTTTTCTGTATTCATTAAAAGCATTAACGATTTTCTCGTACTGAAATATGCTTTTCTGATCTGCACTCAATTTTTGTAGAGCGCTCCAGACATCCGTTTTTTCCTTAAAATTGAATTTTTCATATTCTTCGGTAAGATCTATATGAATATCTTTAAGAAGAGTTACTTTGTATTCTAATAACAAACGGTTTTCCGCGAAAAAACCTCTGACAAAATCATTTTTAGGATGATAGAGCATTTCTTTGGGGGTGCCCATCTGAATGATTTTTCCATGGTTCATCAAACCAATTTTATGACCCAGTTCGAATGCTTCCTGCACATCGTGCGTCACTAGGATAATAGTTTTACTTTTCAGCTCTTCGAAAGATTTAAATTCTGTATGAATATCTGCTTTCGTAATGTTGTCTAATGCTCCGAAAGGCTCATCCATTAATAAAATAGGAGCATCTGCAATTAAAGCTCTTGCAATTCCCACACGCTGCTGTTGTCCGCCACTGAGCTCGCTTGGAAAGCGGGAAAGCAGTTCCTCAGAAAGATGAAGTTTATGCAACAGCTCTGTGGTTCTGTGTTCTGTTTTTTTTCTGTCCCATTGTAAGAGTTCAGGAACGACAGCAATATTTTGTTTCACCGTATAATGCGGAAATAAACCGGAATTCTGCATCACGAAACCAATGTTCATCCGGAGCTGTTCTATTTTCTGATCACGAATATTTTTGCCGTTAATCAGGATCTGTCCGGAATCTGCTTCTATTAAACGATTGATCATCTTTAAGGTTGTCGTTTTTCCGCAACCGCTTGTTCCCAAAAGCACCAAAATTTCCTGATCATTGGCCTGAAAAGAAATATGGTCAACTGCAGGTTTTCCGTTAAAATTCTTCGATACTGATTCTACTGTAATCATCCATGAAATTATTTGGCAAGCCTGATTCCTGTAAACTGCCATTGTAGAGAGGTCTGAAAGAAATTACGATAGGTATTTCTGCTGTGACCGGCCGGTGTTGCTTCAGAAGCACCACGAAGCACCATTTGATTTACCATAAATTTCCCATTATATTCTCCTACTGCTCCTGCTTCTTTTTTAAAACCGGGATATGGCAAATACGCAGAATTGGTCCATTCCCACCGTTTTCCCCAATTAAAATGTTCAGATGCCACTTCCCATTCTGCTTCCGTAGGCAAACGCATCCCTTTCCAGGCGGCAAATGCGGATGCTTCAAAGAAATTGATATGACAAACCGGTGTGTTTAGATCTAATTCTGTCAAGCCGTTCAATGTATAATGCATCCATTGCATATCAATAGAATGCCAATATAAAGGTGACTTTGCTTTATTTTGCTGTACCCATTCCCAACCTTCGGCGTGCCAAAACCTGAAATCAGAATATCCTCCGGCTTCTATAAACTGCAAATATTCTGCGTTGGAGACCAATTGATCTGCAATTTCAAATTCGTTGAGGTATACTTTATGTCTTCCCAATTCATTATCAAAACAAAAACCTTCGCCATGATACCCAATTTCGTACACGCCTTCATCAAAATGGATCATCTGTGTATTTTCTGAAGGTATTTTTAAGGATGACTTTTCTCTGTTGTAAGCCGGAAAAAGCGGATTATGGCCTAAAATGTATTTAATATCCGTCATTAATAATTCCTGATGCTGCTGCTCATGATTAAGACCTAATTCCAATAATGATTCTACCTTTTCCGTCATGTGGTCACTCTCAAGAAATGTCTTCATCTGCTGATCTACATATTCACGGTATTTGTATACATCTGCAACGGAAGGACGGCTTAAATTTCCCCTATCAGTACGAATTACACGTGCTCCGATAGTTTCATAATAGCTATTAAACACAAAGTTATATTGAGAATCAAAAACCTGGTAACCAGGTACATTAGGCTGCAGAATGAAGGTCTCAAAAAACCATGTCGTATGACCCAAATGCCATTTTGGCGGACTTACATCTACAATGGGCTGAACCACATAATCTTCGATTTCCAGCGGCGCACATATTTCTACCGAATGTTGTCTTATATTTGTGTATTTTCTAAGCAAATCTGTTGTTGTCATTGGTCCCGTCATAACTTTAGCTTTAATTATTTTACTTCTAAAACACTATCTACAAACCAGCCTTTAGAATCTTTGATTTCTCCTACAACCTTAAAACCTGATTTTTCAACCAGTTCTTTAATCATTTTATCTGAGAATTTCTGAGAAACTTCCATATCAATCAGTTCGTTTTCGGCAAAATAGATCTTATCATTCCCTATCATTACTTCCTGGCTTATAAGGCTTACCAGATAACTTCTGCAGGCTCCACTTACGGGATCGTAGGTTTGATAATGCTGGAAGTTTTGGATATTAAAATTAGCGCCAAGATCCCTGTTTATTCTGGTAAGCAGGTTAAGATTAAATGAGGCCGTGATTCCTGTTATGTCATTATAAGCATTTAAAATGGTGTGAGGATTTTTCATCAAATCAAAGCCAATCAAGACCATATCTCTTTTTGAAAGGTTGTTTTGTAGTGCTGCACAAAAACTTTCAGCTTCTTCCCAATTCATATTTCCGATATTTCCGCCTAAAAATAAAACTACTTTTCTCTTGGAAGACAGTGATGACGCCTTATCAAGCATTTCAAAGTATTCTCCTTCAAGGCATATAACTTCTAATTCCGGCAGTTTATTTTTTAATTTATCATTTAATACTGAAAGAATATTTCCTGAAATATCAATAGGCATATACGTAAAATCTGTGCCTTTTTCAACAAGATATTCTAATAAATAAGAAGATTTCATGGCATCACCCGCTCCCAGCTCAATAAGATCAAAAGATTCATCCGGAATTAAAAGATCAGAAAGTTCTTTGGTTTTATTCTTAAAAATATCAAGCTCACATTTGGTAAGATAATATTCCGGCATGGCCATAATTTCCTGAAATATACGGTCTCCTGCTTTATCGTAAAAGTATTTTGAAGATAATTTTTTGGGTGAATTTCTCAAACCATTCATCACATCTGAGCGAAAGTTTGCTAAACTCTGTTGATTAATTTCTGTGTGAGAATTGGTGTCTAACTGTACATTCATACTAATATTTTCTGTGGTTATGAGTTCTATACAACTATCTTGCCGCGACGGATCATGATGTGCACATCTGCAGTTTCAGCAAAATAAATATACACTTAATTTATAATTCACCGATTTTTTCTCCTGAAAATTTTTATGAAAAGTACGATCCGTGATTTACATACAACATTCGTCATTTTGCAAACATGACTTTCTGTATTTGTACAGAATATTGCAATATAAAAATCAACAATATGAATATGAATCAGGTAAAATTAGGAAATCAGGGTTTAACTGTACCCAATCTGGGTCTCGGCTGTATGGGAATGACCGGTTTTGACGATACAGATATCTACGGACGCGCAGACGAAAAAGAAGCCATTGCCACCATTCACCGTTCGCTGGAATTGGGTGGTAATTTTCTGGATACTGCTGATCTTTACGGCCCATTCAAAAATGAGCAGCTTATCGCAAAAGCTATGGAAACTAAAAGGGATGAATACATTATCGCCACAAAATTCGGGTGGGAAATTGATGACAATGATAAAGTAACATGGGCCATTAACGGAAGCAAAGATTATGTGAAAAAATCAGTGGAACGGTCTTTAAAAAATTTAAAAACAGATTACATTGATCTCTATTACATGCACCGTCTCGATAAAAATGTGCCGATTGAAGAAACTGTCGGCGCCATGAGCGATCTGGTAAAAGAAGGAAAAGTAAAATACATCGGCCTATCCGAAGTGTCTTCTGAAACCGTAAAAAGAGCGCATCAAGTGCATCACATAACGGCTGTACAAAGTGAATATTCATTGTTTGAGCGAACTGCCGAAGAACGTGGTGTGCTAAAAACCCTTCAGGAACTGGGAATTGGTTTTGTGGCGTATTCTCCTTTAGGACGCGGCTTTTTATCCGGGCAGATCCGTACCATGGATGACTTACCGGAAAATGATTTCAGAAGATCTATCCCTCGTTTTCAAAAACAGTATTTTCATAAAAATATAGAACTGGTACAAGCGATAGAAAAAATAGCGGAAGAAAAAGATATTACCTCTACCCAACTTGCTCTGGCGTGGATCATCAGCAAAGGAATCTTACCCATTCCCGGGACGAAGAGAATAAAATATCTTGAACAGAATATTGCGGCAGGTAAAATAAAGCTTAGCAACGATGATCTCATAAAACTGGAAAGTATTGTACCTTTGGGAACCGATACAGGTGCGCCTTACGACGAGTTCAGTATGGGCCTTTTAGATTATTAAACTTACAATTATGAACACCATACCGTCTATTTCTGCGTTTCACCGGTTGCTGTCATTGCCGGAACCTAAACATCCTCTGGTGAGCGTGATTAATCTATCTGAAAGTATTTTTCTGGATAATACAGTCTGGAAGGGTTTTACCAACAGATTTTATTGTATTGCCCTGAAAAGAAATGCCACCGGCAAAATAAAATACGGACAGCAGCATTATGATTACGACAAAGGTGTTCTAAGCTTTACAGCACCCAATCAGGTTCAGTATCTGGATGTACATAATATGGAATGCGGTGACGGTTATCTGCTGATTTTTCATGAAGATTTTCTGCTGAAACATCCTATGGCGGGGTTGATTTCTACGTTTGGATTTTTCTCATATTCGGTAAATGAAGCGCTGCATCTTTCTGAGGATGAAGAAAATAACCTTATCGAAATTTTATTTAAAATTGATAAAGAATGTCAACATATTGACCGGCATACCCAGGAAATCATTCTATCACAGATTGAGCTGCTGCTTAACTATTCTAACCGTTTTTATGAAAGGCAATTTTTTACCCGCAAAAATAACAACCATCAGTTGCTTACCCGGTTTGAGCATTTTCTGAATGAATATTTCAGGGATGAAAAATCTGCACGGGAAGGTCTTCTAACGGTTCATACCATTGCAGAAGCCATGAATCTTTCACCCAATTATCTGAGTGATCTTCTGAGAATTCATACCGGCCAAAATACACAGCAGCATATTCATGAGAAACTGATTGCAAAAGCTAAAGAAAAGTTATCATCGACACAGCTCTCGGTAAGTGAAATTGCATATACATTAGGATTTGAACACGCCCAGTCGTTCAGCACGCTTTTTAAGAAGAAAACGAAAATGGCACCGCTGGAATTCAGATCAAAATTCGGTCTGAACAATTAATAACCAATCCTTTCATTAGCAGAAAGGATTTTTAGTTTTAAACTAAGAATATTCGAATTAATGATGGGATAATGTTTTTTTAATATCCTCTAATGTAATATTGCCGTAATTGATATTGGTAATGACACTTCCCAGATAATTTTTCAGTATAATATTTGAGGTGCACTGATCTGAAAAGAAAGGGACAATAATTATTTTTTTTGAAACTATATTTTTTACGAACCTGAGATCGTTTTTAAGGTCAATTTTTATATTAAAATCATCTGCGACAATACATTGTAAATATCTTAGAATCGTTGATTTATAAAGAAATAAATTAAACATGATAAATTATATTAGACATTCAGCATTGAATGCTGTATAATTGATACTCATCTAAAAATATGCCACGATCCGGAGATAAATGACAATCATTTATTTTATTCTTATTAAAATTGATTTTCGATGAAAATGGCACAATTTATTCTATGACTGTAAGATAACCCAAAAATTATCTCATCATGACCTACAAAGAAGCATTACAGCATAAAAAAGAATCTTTAGACAACGCAGACGAATCAGTTCTCAGGCTATATCACGTCATTATTACCCCGACTGATACTGAGAAAAGTCATCAACACATTGAAGATTTTATAAAAGATCCTGAAAATTTTAGTGATGAAAGCTGTAAAAAATATTCATCTGAAGATGATTTTCAGGTAGTCAGTTTTAAAAAGGAAAATGAGTAAGCCACTACAGAATATTAATTCGGGCTATCAAAATTCTTTAATACTAAACTGAAATTTTATTAATACATTTATCCTATTAAATAATAAAAATTATGGCAGACAGAGCATTTACAAAAGCAGACTTTAAACAAGGGGAAAGCGGATATTTTGGAGTAGAATATAAAAAAAGCGATATCGGAGAAGGATCTAATCTACGGGTGGAAAGAAAAATGGAAAATGGTGACTATGAAACAGTACAGGCAGAAATCAAAAGATTTGAAGACGGCATTTTTATCTGTTGGAGCGAACCTTTTGACGGCAGGCTTATTTTTGAAATGTAATCAATCTTAAGACATAATGATGAAAAGGCCGATTTAGATAGTAAATCGGCCTTTTCATTTAAAAATAGATTTTGCGGTCTTTAATTTTAAGAATATTTTGTCGCTCAAGTGTTTTGATCGTGCGTATAGCGGTTTCTACACAAATTCCCGTGCATGAGGCAAGCTGTTGCCGTGTGAGCGGAACCAAAAAAGAATATGCCCTTTTTTCCTGCTGACTGTTTTTCAGATGAGACAAAAGTCCTAAAAGCCTGTCCGCCGGTTTGGGAGAAGAATTTCTGTGAAGGGTTGTATACTGATTGTGAAGATGGTAAGAAAGGCCTTTACACACATTAAAATACAATTGCGGAGATGCTTCAAGGAGCTTAAGAAAATTATTTTTATGAAGCCGGAGAATTGTACATTCTGTAAGTGCTTCAGCATCCATAGGATATAACTGTCCGGAAAAAATAAAAGATTCTGCAAAGCTTTCCCCATCGGAAACAATACTGAGTATAAATTCTTTGCCTTCCTCATTATAGGCATTTAGCTTTAATTGTCCCGTTATGATCTGATAATAAAAATGAGGAGAATCTCCTTCCTGGAATATATATTCCCCAGATTTATAGGTAATACACTCCGCTCCTGCGGAGTATAAATGGTTCTGTTGGATAACCATAATTTTGTTTTTTGGTTCTTTTTAAATGATATGCATTTTCTGAAAGAATGCATGTGTAACTTCTTACGATGTTTCATAAGAATTCTATTTCATTAACAGGTATTTGTTGAATAGCTGTTTTTTACTACATTCGTAGTGTTCCTGTGTACTAGCTAATTTTTTCTTAAGGATACTGAGTGTACATTCAGCAGTTTAGATTATTCAGAAAACCCATGAATAATAGAATTTAAGTGTAATACTTCATAATAATTAAATGTGATGGTATTCAAATATACAACAGTTCAAAAAAATCAGGGTATGATTTGAATCATAAATCATTGATAATCTATGTATTTAACATTATTTAAGAAAATTAAGAGATTTTAAAAAGTTTTTTTTTACACAAAATAATTTATACATTCGCAGTATGTTAATTGATATAGATTTATTGATTTCTTACGGTGCCGTTATAGATGAAACCCCATCTATCGAAACCATTTTTGAGGAAGGGGAAACCCCGAAATATTATTACCAGATTGTAGATGGCAGAGTAAAGCTCAATCATGTAGATGAAGACGGTAAAGAATTGATTCAAAGTATTTTAACTACAGGCCAAAGTGTTTGTGAGCTTTTACTGTTTATTGATGAGAAATATCCCGTAAACGCAGTAACCCTGTCTGAAACCAAACTTCTCAGGATTCCGAAAATTAATTTCTTCAGGCTCATTAATGAAAACCCCGATATTTCCCAGGATATCAATAAATTTTTATCTGAAAGGCTTTACCAGAAATTTATTATGATGCAGAATAATGCTTCACTCAATCCTGAAGTAAGGCTTACCGGAATTTTAAAATATTTCAAAAGTTTCAGCAATGATCAGTCTGCATTTTCTTTTGAGGTACTTCTCACCAGAAAACAACTGGCTTCTATCACAGGTTTACGTATAGAAACAGTAATCAGGACCATAAAAAAGATGGAAGCCCAAAATATTGTTGAAATAGAGAACCGTAAAATTTTCTACTGATTTAGCTTTTAGTTCCTATTTATTTTTTATAACTAATTTTTCGGAAATAAAAATATACCACAGCGTTCTGCTTATGGCAAGATTTGTGTAAGATTTTCAATCATAACATATTTTTTATATGTAAAATGAAATATTTCTTACTTTAATCTAAATCTAAAACTATGAGCAGAGACGGAATGACCAAAAGCTTCTGGGAAAATGAAACATCTAAAGAGATTATCAATACCGAAAATGTCGGAGATTACGATCATATTATCGTCGGAGCAGGAATCACAGGCGTTACGCTTGTAAAAGAGCTGCAAAACCGCGGTTATAAATGCCTTATCGTTGATAAAGAAAACCCCGGATTTTGCACTACAGGCGGGACAACCGCACATATTAATAACTTTTTCGATTCTTCGTACGATGAGATCATCAGTGATTTTGGAGAAGATGCCGCCAAGAATTTAGCACAGGCTGCAAAAGATACCCTGCAATATATCAAGAAAAACATACTGCAATATCATATCTCATGCGATTATGACGAATGCAGCTTTTATCTTTTCAGCGCAGAAGAAAAACAGAACAAAAAGCTGGATGATATTTTCGGAGCCCTAAAAAAAGTGAATATTGATACCATACAGACTTTCGAAATTCCGTTTACACTGCCATTCCAAAAAGCAATTGAAATTAAAGGACAGGCGCAGTTTCATCCGCTGCGCTATATCAACCGACTTTTAAAAGAATATCAAAAAAACAGCGGAGAAATCCTGACCGGTACTCTGGTAAAAGAATTTGAGAATAAGGATGGGAAAGTAACTATAAAAACGGATGACGGGAAAATAATTACCGGGAAAAATTTAATCTGGGCCACTCACATTCCGCCGGGAGCAAACCGTTTCAGCATTTTGGTAGCGCCTTACAGGTCCTATGCATTAACGGCAAAGCTAGACAATCCTGTTCATAAAATGGCGCAGACTGCAGATTTATACGATCCTTATCACTATATAAGATATCACAAATCAAACGGAGAATATTTTCTTATTGCCGGAGGTTTTGATCATAAAACCGGTGATGAAAAAGCAACAGATTCAGTTTTTGAAGATCTTGAAGAATATGTGAACACTCATTTTAAGTATAAGGAAATCGTTGCAAAGTGGTCATCCCAATATTATATTCCGGCGGATGGTTTACCGTATATCGGTAAAATGCCGGGAGAAGACAATATTTATATTTCCACAGGCTACAATGGTAACGGAATGACTTTCGGTTCGATGGCTTCTCTTATTATCCCGGATCTTATTGATGGTAAAGAGACTGAAATTTCAAAGCTTTTGTCCCCATCACGGATAAAACCTGCTGCAAGTGCAAAAAATGTAATTACCGAAGGTTTTAACGCATCTGTACATTTTGTAAAAGATAAATTTTCTTCAGAAAAAATTGAAGAGCTCAATACCATCAAAAACGGAGAAGGAAAAATCATTAAACATGACGGCAAAACATTTGCTGCGTATCGTGACCATACTTCTGAGCTTCATCTTTTGAATCCGGTGTGTCCGCACATGGGATGTAATGTAGTCTGGAATCCTGCAGAAGTCTCATGGGACTGCCCTTGTCACGGATCAAGATTTGACATTGACGGTACTCTTCTCAATGGCCCTGCTCTTTCTGATTTAAAGGAATTTGACAGCTCGGAACATTAATTCTTAATTAAATAAATCAATCGGTACCACAAAGGCAAACATTGGTCTTATACTTGTATTTTTGATACTCAAACCACAAAAATCATATTATGGAAGCTAAAACAAAAACTTCAAAACCAACTGATGTAAAAACAACCGGTGCAAAAACAACTACCAAAACGCCGGCTAAGAAAAACGCCGCGAAAGATCTGATGGATCTGTTTGAAGATTCTCTAAAAGATATTTATTGGGCAGAAAAAGCATTGTCAAAAGCATTGCCGAAAATGCAGAAAAATGCTACTGATGTAAAGCTGCAGTCGGCAATTGAAAATCATATTGTAGAAACAGAAGAACATATTGTAAGGCTGGAACAGTGTTTTGAAGCGTTAGGTAAAAAAGCACAGGCAAAAAAATGTGATGCTATGCAGGGATTGCTGGATGAAGGTAAAAGCATTATGGAAGAGACAGAGCCGGGTGCGGTGAGAGATTCAGGAATTGTTGCCGCGGCTCAAAAAGTAGAACATTACGAAATTGCTACTTACGGAACTCTTGCTGCCTTTGCCAAAGTTCTTCAACAAGAAGAATGTATGAATCTACTGCTCACTACGTTGAATGAAGAAAAAAATTGTAACGAACTGCTTACCAAACTTGCCGACACGAATATCAATTCGCAGGCTGTTGAAGCATAATGTACTTAAAAAAAAGATCTGATTGATTATCAGATCTTTTTTTTTCAATTATTTAAAAACTTTATTTTACTTCTTCATTACGTTTCTTGTTTTTGTTATTCTTGTTTGTCATTTTTATTGTTCTGTTTTCCAAATCAATAATGCATCCATCTGTTAAGATATGCACTTTCAGATTTTCGGCAAAAACAGGCTCCCCTTTTTCAACATTTTTTACATTGGTTTTTCCTAAATCTTCCGCACTGATTACCGTTGCCATTCCGGAACCTATACAAGTTGCCAAAGATCCGTTTTTCACCAGTAAAGCAGTGTCTTCTCCCAATCCCAGTCCCCAAACTTCCTGATTGAGAATAACAGCATGGGCAAGCCTCCCGAATCTTCCACGATGTACAAAATGAGTATCTACAATGCATTTGGAAATCAATCCAAATCCTTTTTTCAGTTCAATATCATATCCTACCATTGCTTCAGCATTCAATGCTTCGCTGATCATAATCTCTGGAATGCACATCGCTCCTGCACTTGTTCCTGCAATGGTGAAATCTTCGTCATGAAGATATTTATTTTTTAACACATCAATAAAAGATCTGTTAACAGAATTATACAGTCTTTCCTGGTCACCACCCGAAAAAAATACAGTTTTTGCATTTTTAATTCTTTCAATATCATCCTCCTGTGAAGGATTTTCTTTAGTAAAATGGATAAACCCGAAATTTTTGTACCCGATTTCGTTAAAAGTATTACGATAATCTTCCTCTAAACTTTCCGGTTCAGCGCTCGCAGAGGTGATCACTTCAATACGGTCTTTTTTATCCTTCACTAGGTCTTTTAAAATTTCATTAGAAGAAAAATCATGATTTACCGTTTGCATTTCAGACTTATTTTCAGCCTTATCTTCTTTACCGCCAATAATAATTAAACTGCCTTTTGGAATCATAGAATTACATTTGATTTACATTCTTTTTTCAAAAATAATCAATATTCAGTGATTAAAATATGGTTTGAATCACATTTGTAAATTTATTCTCAGAAGCCTGCTGATCGACATTTACGTGAAAAACATTTTTTTTGATAATTAAATTTTTCCTGGTTATTTGGCTTCATAATTGTAGCTTCTTATTGTAAACTGCAGTATCCGATTCTGCATTACTATTGAAAATCACAATACTTTGATATGCAAAAGTATTATACAACCCAGCAAAAATAATAAATATGGAAACCACAGAAGAACCGGAATTTCGCGGCGGTCAGGGTCAGGTTTTGGATCCGGAAACGTACCGGGATTCGATTGGGACGATGGAGCAGTCCGGGAAGAGGAAATGGGTGTTTCCCAGAAAACCGAAAGGGAAATACACCAATTACCGGAATATTGTAGCCTATACCCTCTTAATTTTTTATTTTGCGCTCCCTTTTTTGACCTTTAACGGAAATCCCATGCTTTTGCTGAACGTTATCGACCGGCAGTTTTTCCTGTTCGGGCAGCCGTTTTATCCGCAGGATTTCTTTATCCTTACTCTGGGAGCCATCGTTTCACTCATCTGCATCATTATTTTCACCATCGCTTTCGGGAGGATCTTCTGTGGATGGATCTGTCCGCAGACCATATTCCTGGAAAACGTATTCCGGAAAATTGAATACGCCATCGAAGGAGACCGCAATAAACAAATGAAGCTTGACCGGCAGGAATGGAACACCGAGAAAATCTGGAAAAGAAGCCTCAAATGGTCCATCTACGTGATCCTTTCTTTAATCATCACCCATTTTATGTTTATGTATATTGTGGGCTACAAAGAAGTGTTCAGGATTGTTCTGGAAGGGCCTTTTGCGCATCCTACCAATTTTATCGTCATGATCCTTCTTGCCGCGGCGTTTTATTTCGTATTCGCCTGGTTCCGGGAGCAGGTCTGTACCCTGGTTTGTCCGTATGGAAGATTGCAGGGGGTTTTGATCGACAAGGAAACCATCAATGTTTTTTATGATTTTAAAAGAGGCGAAAACCGATCGAAATGGAGAAAAGGCGAAGACCGGAAAGCCGCCGGAAAAGGCGACTGTATCGACTGTTACCAATGTGTGGTGGTTTGCCCCACAGGAATCGATATCCGGGACGGGCAACAACTGGAGTGCGTCAACTGCACCGCCTGTATTGATGCCTGTGATGAAGTCATGGTAAAAGTAGGGCTTCCGAAAGGGCTCATCCGATATGCTTCTGAAAATGAAATAGAAAACCAGGTTCCGACGAGATTCACCACCCGGATGAAAAGCTTTCTTGTTGTGCTCGTTGCGCTTCAGCTATTTTTAGGATATCTTTTGTACAGCCGCGGCGAGATGGAAGCCAAATTTATAAAACCTGCGGGAAGCACGTTTTTCCTGAGAGAAAATAAAATTACCAATACCTACAACTACACGTTTTTAAATAAAAGCAACGAAAAGAAAATCGTAACGGTAAAAGTAATAGAGCCTTCTCACGGGGAAATCAGCTACAGCGGATCAAGTAAAATCATCGTAGAACGCGATAAAATTACCAAAGGGACCCTCAACATCAGCTTCCCGGAAAGTGAAATGAAATTATCGAAACAGAATATCACCATCGGCGTATACGACACCAAAGGAAATCTCATCGACTCCTATAAAACCTATTTTGAAGGACCGTTTAAACTGCAATTTTAATTCGTTACTACAAAGTAAAATACAAAAAAAAAGAGTTTAAAAGACAATAAGAATATTCTTATTATCTTTTAAACTCTTTTACGTTAATGAGCAATTAATTATTGGTTATTGCAAATCAAAATAAGAGCTGTACTTACTTTGCTGAATTTTTTGCAAAAACTGATCATAATCAGGATATTTAAGGCCTGTTGCTACATCAATGCAAAATTTTCCGGGTTCTGGCTTTTGCTTAAATCTGATGTAATCAAAACTTTGATTATCCACTTCATTAAGAAAATGCTTAACCTCCTGAACAATCCCTCTCCCTTTCTTGTCATAGTTTGATTTGGCTGACGGAAGATCGTTTAAAATAAATTTTATACGTTCCATATTATTATTGATTGGTGTTTTGCTAAAGTACATATAATCAATAATTTAAATTATGATTCAAATCATAAATAATTTATTTGATTATATCGGATAATAAAACAGCAATAATTACGCCAATTGTTGATTTTCTCTACTATATGGTTTAATATAAGCGGATAATTTGTCATAATATATCTATTACTTATTGATCACTTTATGCGCTTGATCATATTTATATCTTTATTTATATGCTATTTTTGATCTTAAGTCAAATAAGTATTGAACATGATCATCTTTATTTCAATAATTTATAAACTTTACTGAGAATAAGACCTCAGATTTTCACCATCACATTTAATCGAAATTAATAGAAAAAAATTACTATGCAGTATTTATTATGTTTCAGTCATTTGCCCTGGAATTTTGTGTATCAGCGACCTCAGCATTTATTAAGCAGGTTCGGCAAAAGATATGAAATCTTTTATTTTGAAGAACCACGCGAAGGAGAAGCCGATCAGTATGAAATCATTTCTCAGGATGGGATTTCTCTCGTTCATATTACTTTAAGCCATCAGCAGGAAAACCGAAACGCAAGACTTCAAAAAATCATTGATGAAATTTTAAAAAGCAACAACATTGAGAACTATTTGTGTTGGTATTATACTCCTATGGCGCTGGAATATACTTCACAGCTTTCGCCGGAATATACCATCTACGATTCTATGGATGAGTTATCTGCATTTCGTTTTGCGCCGCCACAATTATTAGATCTCGAAAACGATCTTTTTAAAAAAGCGGATATTGTTTTCACGGGAGGCCACACTTTATATCAGGCAAAAAAGAACCGTCACCACAACATTCACCCCTTTCCCAGCAGCATAGACAAGAGCCATTTTATGGCGGCAAGAAAGATTACCACAGATCCTGAAGACCAGAAGGATATTCCCTTCCCGAGATTCGGCTTTTATGGAGTAATCGATGAAAGATTTGATATAGAACTGCTCCGAGAAGTGGCTATCAAAAAACCAGAGTGGCAATTTATAATGATCGGGCCTGTTGTTAAAATCAATCCGGCCGATCTTCCTGCTTCAGATAACATTCATTATCTGGGTCCGAAGAGCTATTCAGATCTGCCAAAATACATCAGTCACTGGGATATTGCACTTGTGCTCTTTGCCCTGAATGAATCTACAGAGTTTATCAGTCCTACGAAAACCCCGGAATATCTCGCAGCCGGACTGCCTGTAATTTCTACCCCCATTAAAGATGTCGTAAACCCTTACGGTGTTTCAAACCTGGTGCATATTGCGGATAATGCAGATACATTTATAAAGCTTGCAGAGCAGGAGCTCTCCACAAATTGCCGGAAAGACTGGCTTTCAAAAGTAGATCGTTTTCTTGAGAATGATTCCTGGGACAATACTTTTGAAAAGATGAATACCCTTATCAATAATCTTAAAAACTAAATCTATGTATGACTTTTTAATTGTTGGCTGCGGTTTCGCAGGATCTGTATTGGCGGAAAGACTTGCCAGCGCAGGAAAAAAAATTCTTATCGTAGATAAAAGAGATCATATTGCAGGAAATGCTTATGACTATTATAATGAAGACGGTATTTTGGTTCATAAATACGGGCCGCATATTTTTCACACCAATTCTGAAGAGGTTTTTAAATATCTCAGCAGATTTACCGATTGGCGCCCCTATGAACACAGGGTTTTAGGAAGTGCAGACGGACAGCTGGTTCCGATTCCTATTAATCTGACCACCATTAATAAACTCTACGGGAAAAATTTAACTTCCGATGAGGTGAAAGATTTTCTTGCCTCTAAAGCTGAAGTGAGAAATCCTGTGCTTACTTCTGAAGATGTAGTGCTGAATACGGTCGGAAAAGAGTTGTATGAAAAATTTTTCCGCGGATATACTAAAAAGCAATGGGATCTTGACCCTTCTGAGCTTGATGCATCAGTGACTTCTCGGGTACCAACCAGAACGAATACTGATGACCGTTATTTTACCGATACTTTTCAGGCGATGCCAAAGCATGGCTACACCGAAATGTTCAGAAAGATGCTTTCGCACAAAAACATCAGTATTATGCTGAATACCGATTACAGAGATATCATAGAAATTATTCCGCATCAGAATCTGATTTACACCGGGCCAATCGATTCCTATTTTGATTTTTGTTTTGGAAAATTGCCGTACCGTTCGATCAATTTTAAATTTGAAACTTTAAATCAAGAAGTATATCAATGCACAGGAACTATTAATTATCCTACTTCAAACCTGTATACCCGAATTACAGAATTTAAATACCTTACAGGACAGGCCCATCAGAAAACAACGATCGTTTACGAATATCCCACCGCAGAAGGAGATCCATACTATCCTATTCCCCGAAGAGAAAATCAGGAAATCTACAATCTGTATAAAAAATTAGCAGATCAAACTCCCAATGTTTATTTTACCGGAAGACTCGGAACCTATAAATATTATAATATGGATCAGGTTGTGGCACAGTCGCTTACTTTATTTAAAAAAATCACAATGCAGGCAATGAGCGATGTACAGTAATGATTATCATCCGTTAAACAGCAATCCTTTCAGCTCTTTTCTGATGGGTGGTTTTGAATGTGCAGATCATCAGAATGCTTTTGGGGAACGCATTGATCTTATAGCCTTAACCGGACATGACAGAATGCTTGAAGGCGATTATGAAATGCTCGCCGATATCCAGATTAAAACGGTGCGTGAAGGAATACGGTGGAGTTTTGTGGAAAAAGTACCTTATCAATATAATTGGAAGCATGTTGAAGAGATGATTCTTGCCGCTCAGAAAACAGGGATTCATATTATCTGGGATATTTGCCACTTTGGCTTTCCGGATGACCTTACGCCTTTGCATCCTATGTTCCCGCGCAGATTTGCGCATCTTTGTGCCGCTTTTGTCAAACTGTACAGATCATTAATTCCGAACGGAGATCTTATTATCACTCCGATTAATGAAGTAAGTTTTTTATCTTGGCTTGGAGGCGATGCACGGGGAACGGTTCCGTATTGTGTAAATCAGGGATGGGAAGTAAAATACTGCATGATGAAAGCCTATATCGAAGGAGTAGAAATGATGAAGGAACTTGATCCTACGGTAAGAATTATGGTGACAGAACCTCTGATTAACATCACTTCGAATTTTTATTCTGATGATCTTACAAAACTCGATGCCCTTGCGAAACATCATGAACAATTTCAGGTTGCAGATATTCTAAGTGGAAGAATGTGTCCCGAATTACGTGGAAAGGAAGAATATCTGGATATGGTGGGAGTTAATTTTTATTACAGCAATCAGTGGATATATCCTTCCCATGAGCATATTCCGTGGCGTGAAGAACCGCCGCACCTTTTATGGCGGCCTTTACACTCGTTGATTGAGGAAGTATTTCTAAGATATGGAAGGCCTATCGTTATTTCAGAAACGAGCCATCCCGGTGAAGACCGATCAAAATGGCTTGAAATGATAGGAAACGAATGTGCAGAGATTTTAAAAAACGGTTTGCCAGTATGGGGTTGCTGCATTTATCCTATTATTGACCGGCCAGATTGGGATTTTCCTGAACAATGGCATCACAGCGGTTTATGGGATATCTTTGATTTACAGACTCTTGAACGGGAAATTCATATGGAAAGTCTGCAAACATTAATTGATATAAATGAGAAATTATATATCAATAAAAAAGACCATACAATACTGTCACTCTAAAAACAGAAAATAATTTACATAAATATTATATTTTTTTAAAAAGAACTTTTGAAATCAAATAATTTTACTTACTTTTGCAGAACATTATCGTTCAAACGGTAATAATTTTTTTTCATCATTTGTGTTTTTAGCCTTCTTAATTGAAGGCTTTTTTTATTTTATTGATTATGAGTACTTTATAATTAAATAATCTCAACATTTAATCATATTTTAGTAATCCGTCACATAGCAACTGCCATTGATTTTTTGACATTTTTAGGATTGCACGTGAACCAATTAAAATTTGTTTTACCTTTTTAGCAAAAGAAGTATTAAAATTGGGTGTTTCGTTCCTGCCATGTACTGATGTCCTTATTGTATTTTTTTCTTTATCAATGATAAATGTTGTAGAAGCCAGAGCAGAGAAAAAGTGCTCAATCTCAGCATTTCTTGCATTTTGCGGATGTTTGGATGGTCTGCATTCAATCAGAACTTTTTGATATTTTTCAGTATTAACTTCTATTACATCCGTTATTATTACCCAATGGTATTCATCTTCCTTTTCGGCATATGAAGGTGAAAGATTAATTCTAATATAATTCCCGATTTTTGGAGATGATTCAATAATTTCAGCGTTTTGATTGCACAGCTTAAACTCGGCTGAGCCATCACCGGCATAATATTGCCACTGATTGACAGCTAATAATCTTCTTTTTACAATTTTAAATTTTTCATCTGTTTCCTGAGGTGACTGCAGTTGCAGTATACTTTCGGTATCATGGAAGCCTCCCCTCTTCTGCCTGGGAACTCCGGAAATTTCTTTCGCTTTCATAGTAATTGTTGTGATTCTTGGTGTGATGATTTTGCCTTTGCGGCTCTCTGAATGTTTCAGAATTTTGGTATAGTTTTATTATGGGGTTTCGTTATGAGGCATATCTACAGGTTTAGATTCCGGTGAACCTTTTTCGCGGAGCCAGATTGATAATAATACAATTGATGCAACAGCAAGAAATTCACTTTGCCAGTTCTGAAGAGATTCAAACCAGAATCTTGAATTTGTAAAATATTCCTGAGCTGTAGAAACAGAAAGTTTCTTCGCCATCTGTTCGGTGTTATATTCTTTAAGGCTGCCATAAAAATGCAGTATGAAACTGATCAGAAAAAGAATTCCAAAAGCCAATGAAAGAGAATGCTGATAGATCTTAAGCCATATTCCCCCTTTCCGAACCGGCCATGGCGCATTTTTGTGAGGAACAGGATCTTTATCTACCTCTTCTTCACCGTCCAAAGATTTTGATTCGCTGGAGCCTTTTTGTCTGAGTTTAACGGTGAGAATAATGTACAGCATCATCTGCAGAAATTCACTTTCCCAGTTTTCAAATGTGGCCTGAATAAAATGACCGCTGTGAAAATATTCACCCACCGTTAATGCGGTCTGCCCTTCTTCTGCCAGTTCTTTATTTTCGGTACTCATTCCTGTGAAAAATTGACCTGTAAGACAGGCAGCCATTAAAAGCAATACAACAATGCTGAGACTGTTTCGGTAAAAAAAACTCTTTTTTGACATGTATAATTTTAGATTATATTAAATCATAATGATTTATAATTACAATATTGATAAAAAAAAGTGAGAAAAACTATAATCGACTGATGATTTTTAGATTAATTAAAAAATAATTAATGAATTATGACTTAATAGTAGGATCCATTTGCCTTTGTTTTTAAGAAATGTATCACTTAATAAACCTTTTAAAATAAATAAAAATCTATCCATTAACAATAATTCCCCCATTTGGATGCAATACCTGACCCGTCATCTGCGCAGCAGCATCACTTGCAAGAAACAAAAAACTGGTAGCAATTTCCTCTGTGGAAGCATTTCTTTCAAAAGGTGGTTTGCTGAGATCTTCTTCTTCTTCCCCAAAAGTTTTCTCTGTAAGCGGAGTGGCTACAGGTCCCGGTGCAACAGCATTTACTCGAATTCCTTTTGGCTTTGACTGCAGTGCGAGAGACCGGGTAAAAGAAACGATAGCGCCTTTGGTCGCCGCATAATCAATAAGTTCTTCATGCCCTTGATATGCTACTGCAGAAGTAGTATTAATAATAGAGCTCCCTTTTTTTAGATAAGGAAATACGGCTTTGGTAAGTAAAATCATTCCTATGATATTAGAATCAAAAGTAAGCCTGATGTTATCTTCTTCCATATTTTCTATATTATCACATGGAAATTGAGTACCGGCATTATTGATCAATATATCTATCGTACCAAATTCTTTTACAACATTTAAAACGGTATGCTCACAAAATTCACTGTCGGCAAGATTTCCGGAAAAAATTATCGCCTTCCTTCCCATTGCTACAATTTCTTTCTGTACTTTTCTTGCATCATCATCGTCATTATGATAAACAATAGCAATGTCTGCACCCTCTTTTGCAAAAAGTAAAGCTACCGCTTTTCCTATACCGCTGTTTGCGCCTGTGATGAGGACAGATTTTCCTTGTAATAATACATTCATAAATTTTTGATTAGATTGGTGAAAAAATGTACCGGAAATTCTTCAAAATTTATTCCGAAGATAACAACCGGTCTATTTCTCCCTGATAACATCCTAAGATAAACTCACTGTAATACATTTGTGCATTAACAGCTTTCGTCCTGGGATGCAGAGACATTTTTTTTGAAAAGATGATTTCATTTTTGTAACTGAAAGCGAAGTAGGCAAAAATCTGATAATCAGATTCTTCAACTGGCGTTGCATATCCTGTAACTCCTATTGACCAGTCGGTTTTAAATAATCGGGCTATATTCAGAGCAAGATCTTCTGCAATTTCCATTGAGACGCAATTGCATCGTTCCGCTTTTTCCTGATCGATACGTAAAAGATTTACTTTCTCATCCAGTGTATAGACAGTAATTCCGCCTTTGAAAAATTGAGAAGCATCTTTCATCTGTGAAAAAGAAAACTGCAGGAAACCTGATGTTACACTTTCTGCCATAGACACGGTTTCACCCGCATTGATTAATGATTCGCTTATAAACTTCAGCACATTTTCTTGAAACTCCATATTCAGTTTGATTTAAATAAGCATTGATAATGCTTCCCTAATTTATTTTAAAAAACATAAAGATCATATGCGTATAATCATATTAAGTAAGTAGCATACTGATTAATTTTTATATCACGCAAACGATTTCTTAATAAAAGATCTTCCGATTTTGTATTTTAACAATGTTTTCTTTTTCCATTTTTTTAACAGCACGGATAACGGTTTCTATTCTTAACCCTGTGAGCGATGCCATCTGTTGCCGTGTAAAAGGAATCTGGTAAGAATAGGGTTGTTCAGTATCATAGTACTGTTTCAGGCAATCCATAAGGCCTCTCAGTTTACTGACAGGATTGGCTTCAGACAGGCTGTTGAGCATTTTATACCGATAGTACATCCGGTCTGCTGTAAAGGAATACAAATCATACAGTAATTTCGGATGATGATCTATCATCTCATAAAATTTATTTTTATCCAGCTTTAAAATCCTGCAATCTTCCATTGTGACCGCATTTAGCGGATAATATTTTTCTGAAAAAAGAAAGGTTTCGCCTATGCAGTGTCCTGCAGAAGGAAGGCTGTGAATAAATTCTTTACCATCTTCATGATAATTGTTAAGTTTTACCCTGCCTTTTTTAATCTGAAAATAGTTTTTGGGGGGGCTGTTTTCTTCAAATAAAAATTCATCTGCATAATAATCAATTTCGTCCGCTCCATATTGTAACAGTAAATCTTCATTAATAACCATAAAATAAAAAGCAGTTTGTCTTGATAAGTTTTCTGAAAAAAGCAATATGAAAATTGTGGGCCATAATAGCTGTGAATTATAAAATCCAAATTTACAGAATCACCAACGGTTTTAGTATGATTTGAATCATAGAAAAAAGCCGTCATCCATCATCATTGCTCATTTTTAAAGAATTCTGTAAGAATCAGGAAAAAATATTTTTTATGAATAAATGCAGTAAAATATACTTTTTTGCAATATGATTATGAGCATAAAATGTCTCTGCATAATGTAATATTTTTGTGAATCGTTTAATACGATTTTTCATCATTTTGTGTTTTATAGCCTTCTCTTCATGAAGGCTATTTTGCTTTAATAGGATTTACATATATTCGTCCCCTCTTCAAATTCTCATCTAGAGCCATATCAATAAATTTAGTCCAAAATCATTAAATGATACTTGTAATTAGGATATCAGATTATTCATATTATAAATCAGAGCTATAAAAAAATAATGTATTTATAATTATTAATTGGTAAATTTAATTACTAATTTTACATGCAAATAAATCGTAATAATGGAAAAAGAAAACTTCATCACAGAAGAAAAGATATTTGAACTGTATGGTGACTACATTCTGAATCATGGGGAGAGACCAAAAAATGTCTATCGTTTTACAAAAGATAATGAGTTTGAAGAAAGAGATTTTTATCATTATTTCTCAAGTTTTGAACAGATAGAAAAACAGATGCTTGACAGCCTTTTCAGAAAATCTGTCGAGCTCGCTGCTGAAATCAACAATACCGAAGATATAACGCCCAAAGAGAAACTTCTGAATGTTTATTTTATATTTTTTGAAAATCTTACCATGAACAGATCGTTGGTCCTAATGATATTGGGAAATGATAAAATACATTCTGCAAAAATTTCGGCACCGCTTAAAGAAACGTATAAAAATTATATCAGAACGCTAGATTTTAAGGATTGGGAAATTATTAATAAAGCTAAAACCGATATAAGAAATTTTCACGAAAAATCAAGGGAAGAAATTTTTTGGGCACATCTGGTTTCCTCCATAGAGTTTTGGAAGAAAGATACTTCACCTTCTTTTGAAAAAACAGATATCTTTATTGAAAAAACACTCGATACCGGTTTTGAGCTGATGGATAATGAGCCTTTGAGAAAAATGGCAGATCTCGGAAAATTTTTATGGAAAGAAAAATTCAGAAAAAGCTAAATGAAAACATTAGATAAGATACCGACAGGAAAGTTGGAAAGAACAGGAAGCCTTCTGAAAGCGGGAGCAAAAGTAGGTGTCAATTACATCAAATATTACGGTAACAAAATTACAAAAGATAAAAATGAAGATGATGCAAGAAAAACTTTGAATGAAGATAACGCAGCCGACATTTATGATTCCCTTAAGGAGCTGAAAGGTTCTGCCCTTAAAGTGGCGCAAATGCTGAGCATGGAAAAAAATATTCTTCCGCAGGCGTATGTCGAGAAATTTTCACTGTCGCAGTTTTCTGTACCTCCTCTATCAGGAGCATTGGTGAAAAAAACATTCAGAAAATATTTTGGAAAAAATCCTGAAGAAATTTTTGACGCATTTTCAGCAGAATCTGTAAATGCAGCGAGCATCGGGCAGGTTCATAAAGCCAAAAAAGAGGGAAAAAACCTTGCGGTAAAAATTCAGTATCCCGGTGTAAGAGAAAGCATTTCCAGTGATTTGAAACTGGTAAAACCCATTGCCATGAAGATGTTTAATATCAGAAAAGAAGGCTCAGAATCGTATTTTCAGGAAGTTGAAAACAAACTATTTGAAGAAACAGATTATAATCTGGAACTGCAGAGAAGCCAGCATTTTTCAAAAGAATGCAAACATCTTCCCAATATTCTTTTCCCGGAATATTATCCTGAATTTTCCTGTGAAAAGATTATCACGATGGATTGGATGTCCGGAAAACATTTCTCGGAATTTATTCAGCAAAAAAATTCTCAGGAACAGCTCAACAAAATAGGACAAACGCTTTGGGACTTTTATATGTACCAGATGCATATCCTGAAACAGGTACATGCAGATCCGCATCCGGGAAATTTCTTAGTATCAGAAAATCTCAATTTACTTGCTATCGATTTTGGATGTATTAAAGAAATTCCTGCCGATTTTTATATCCCTTATTTTGAGCTGGCAAAAAAAGAAAACCTAAATAATCCTGAAATTTTCAAAGAAAAGCTCTATCAGCTGGAAATTCTTCGTGATGATGATTCTCCTAAAGAGAGTGCATTTTTTACCCAGCTTTTTTATGAGTTGCTGGAATTATTTACAAGGCCTTTCAACAGTGAAAAATTTGATTTTTCGGACGAAGGATTTTTTCAGGAAATCGCAGATCTCGGGCAACGATATGCAAAACTGAGTGATATGAAAGGAATGAACGCAAACCGCGGTTCTAAACATTTTATATACCTGAACCGCACTTTTTTTGGTCTGTACAATATGATGCATGATTTAAAGTCTAAAGACACCATTATTAATAATTATAAAAACTTTATCCTGTAAATGCCTTCAGAATTGCCTTCAAAAATCTGTGAAGTCTGTAAACTTCCCTTCAACTGGCGAAAAAAATGGAGAAAAAACTGGAACGAAGTAAGATACTGCAGTGAAAAGTGCCGTAGAAATAAGAAAACGGAATCATCTGATAAACATTAGTACAATGCCTAACCAATAAAATCATGTCTAAAAAATTTGATCTCGCACAAACAGACCGGATTATAGAAATGGCTTGGGAAGACCGTACTCCTTTCGAAGCTATTGAATTTCAGTTTGGCATTAAGGAATCTGAAGTCATTGAAATTATGCGTGCAGAACTTAAATCTTCAACATTCCGGCTTTGGAGAAAAAGGGTCAATTCCGGGGTTAGCCAGAAACATCTCAAAAAAAGAAATCCTGAGATCGACAGGTTTAAATGTACAAGACAGAAAACGATAAGCCTTAATAAAATTTCAAAAAGATAAATGATCTTCCATTAAACAAAACATCTATGAAAAATATCGTTATCATCGGTTGCGGACAAGGTATTGGTTTGGCTGCAGCGAAAATATTGTCAGAGAATCATCACGTTATCGGAATTTCCAGAAGCCATCATCCTGAAACAGATATTTTGGATATCGAATTTCATAAAGCCGATATTTTAAGTAAAAATTTAGATGAAATTACTTTCCCAGATGTGATCGACGGACTGATTTATGCTCCCGGAAGCATTAATCTGAAGCCTTTCAGCAGGCTAAGTTCTGATGATTTTAAAAATGATTTTGAAATTAATGTATTGGGAGCTGTAAAATGCATTCAGAAGCTTCTTCCAAATCTGAAAAAATCGGAAAGCGCATCTGTCGTTTTGTTCAGTTCAGTAGCAGCAAAACTGGGGATGCCCTTCCACGCATCTGTATCGGCAAGTAAAAGCGCAGTGGAAGGATTAACAAAAAGTCTTGCAGCAGAACTGTCTGTTCAAAAAATAAGAGTGAATGCCATTGCCCCCTCTTTAACCGATACCCATCTTGCCAATCAATTGCTATCTACTCCGGAAAAGCGTGAAGCTTCCGGAAAAAGGCATCCTTTGCAGAGAATCGGCAGTGCAGAAGAGATGGCGGGAATGGCTGCGTTTCTTTTATCAGATGGGTCATCATGGATTACTGGACAAATTATAGGAATTGATGGAGGAATGGGAAATATAAAGCTTTGACTTATAAAAACTAAAAGTATATCTTTACCCAAAATTACACCATGCAAACTGACTTTATCATCGACCTGCTTCTGCAGGTGAAAGCTTTTGAAAATTCTGATGCTTACAAGCCCAACTGTAAAGTAGATGACTTCCGTATGTGGCTGAATGACAGAAAGTATGTAGAAGAAAGCCCGACTAAACTCTTTAAAAATGAAAATCTGGAAGTCTCGTTTACCGAAAATGAAATCTGCAAACAGATACTTTTATTAGGAAGATTTTCGAAGCTTTTGATCAGAAAAGGCCTTGGCCAATTTCCTGATCTTGCCAATGAAGAATTTACCTATCTGTATCGCCTTAAAGATGAGCCTCATCTTACAAAAATTCAATTGATTGAGAAAAACGGCCATGAAAAGCAAACCGGGACACAAATTATCAAAAGATTGCTGGAAGCTGAACTACTGGTAGAAAAGAATGATGTAGATGACAAGCGGAGCAAAAGACTGAATCTTACCCAAAAAGGGGAAAAAATGTTCCGGGAATCTGTACAGAATGTGAATATGACCTCTAAAATTCTCTCAGGTAAACTGACAGAAAAAGAGAAGAGTGACCTTCTTAGCATACTAAAAAAGCTTAATGAATTTCACGCACATTTATATACTGAATATAGAACTTCAGATATATATAAAATCAGTGATATTTTCGGATAATGCTGTTAATTTACTTTCTCCGGAAGCAATAAATTATCTATTTTTATCAGAAGCTCATCCAGATCAAAAGGTTTTGGCACAAAACCATCTGCTCCTGCAGTAATGGCAATGTGGTCTCCATCTACACTTGCCGATAAAACGATTACCGGAAGATGGCTTATTCTTTCGTTTATTCTTATTGCCTTTAAAACCTGATCACCCGACATAATGGGCATCCATAAATCCAATAGGATAAGATCAGGCGGATTATTGATAATTTCTTTAATAAGATTGGTACTGTTGATTTCTGTAATCACTGTATATCCTTCTGACTCTAATAGCATCTGAAGCACATCAAGAATACCCTGGTCATCATCACAGACCATTATTTTTTTATTCTCCATTTTTATCATCTTTCATTATAGGTAAAGTAAAACTAAAGGTCGATCCTTTATCAATTTCACTTTCTACCCAGAGTGTCCCGCTGTGACTTGCAACGATTTCATGACTTATATACAAACCGATTCCGAGACCTGGAAATTTCTGCTGTATATTTCTTGCACGGAAAAAGCGGTCAAATATTCTTGCCTGATCCTGAGAACTGATTCCCATTCCGTAATCTGTTACTGAAATTTTCACATAAGTTCCTACTCTGCTGATATAAATATCTATATTGGCAGAACCAGGAGAATATTTTATAGCATTTGATATCAAGTTTGTAACAACCTGAGAAATCTGAAGTTCATCACCTAAGACTACAGCTTGAGACTCTCCGGAAATGTTAATTCTATAATCCGGTGTTGTAATAGTTAAATTTTCTACAACATCTTTTATTACTTTATCAATATTGAAAGGCTCATTATGCAATTCTATATTTCCTGATTGTATTTTTGAGGTATCCAGAAGCTCTGTAATAAGATTATTTAGGCGGTCTACATAAACGCCGACCTTATCTAAAGTAGCCAGATATTTTTCACTCGATTGTTCGGGAGGCATTCTCTGCAGAAGCTGCACAAGACCTTTTATCGTCGTAAGCGGTGTTTTTAGCTCATGGCTTGCTATGGAAAGAAAATCATCTTTCCGGCGGTCTATTTCTCTTTTTTCAGTAATATCTTCAATGGCCAGTAAGATTCTGTCTTTAAACTGACCTTCAAACTCAATACGATAAGCGTTGAGCAGCATTATTTTTTTACCGATATGCGGAAAATCATGCTCTACCTCAAAATCTATGACGGGGTTATTGGTGGGCAATATTTTAATAAGAAGTTCTTTAAGAGCATCAATATCCCACTGATGGTTTCCTAATTCAAAAAGTAAAGTTCCCACCGTTTCTTCGGAAGTCACTTTAAAAGAATTGAGAAAATGACTGTTTGCACTTAGAACCGTAAAATTGGCATCAAGTACAAGTAAACTTTCACGTACGGTTTGTATGATACTTGACAGAAAAATCTGATTTTCGCGCAATTCTTTGGTGCGCTCCATAATTTTTTTTTCTACTGATGCTTTTTCTTCTCGTAATTCGTGTTCGGCTTTTTTCCGGGCAGTAATATCATTTTGTACTCCTATAAAAAGCGTAATATTTCCGTCACTGTCTTTTACGGGTGAAATATAAAGCTCATTCCAGAAAAGATCCCCGTTTTTTTTGTAGTTTCTTATTTCTACTCTGCACTCCTTACCATTTTTGATGCCTTCCTTCAGCAATTCTCTTTCTGGCTGATTTCTGTCGTGCAGCTGTAAAAAACGACAGTTATGACCTATAATCTGATCATGACGGTAACCGGTGATGGTTTCAAATGCTTTATTACAATATATGATAGGATTATCACGTTGAGTATTATCTGTAATGATAATACCTGATCTTGCCGAATTAAGCGCTTGAAGATAAATATCTACATTATGGCCGAGCCGATTATTTATCTCTTCATTAGGATTTTGTGATGTTTTCAATTATACGTTTTTTATTGTCATAATTCTACATAATCCGAAATAATGACGTTTTATAAATCTAGTATTTCAGACAATTTGTGTAACCAAATATTATGCCCATCATTAGAATCAGCGGGTGATTTTAATTTTATATGAATTATTCCTAATTAATTCAATCAGAATAAATAATTTATTATGCATGCAAATTTATTAATCCTTATCAAATATTCATACAAAAAATACATTTTTTATGGAAATAATATCCCAATAGCTGCCAATAATGGAGTAAACCTAAATTATTCTTAAATCAGATAATTTTAAATTTTTCATTTTATAGTGAATAAAATTTTCACTGTAGGATTTTTTTTGGTAAGTTCGCCTCAGAGGAATAATGATTATCTCTATAATTACTAATTTAAACGTATGAAAAAAAAATTATCAATTGCATTATTAAGTGTGACCCTTTCCTTCACTTCTTGTGCAACGATTTTTACAGGAACGAAGGACTCCATTTCTTTTAATTCTCAGCCTGAAGGTGCAAAAGTAATGCATAAAGGTATAGAAAAATGCACGACTCCCTGTACTGCAGACATTCAAAGATCCTTAAGCAAGCAGATGATCACTTTTGAGAAAGAAGGTTATAAAAGTGAAGAAGTGAAACTGGTAAAAAACTTTAATGCTGTTTCTTTACTTAATATTCTTCTTGGAGGGGTAATCGGAATAGGAATTGATGCCGCAACAGGATCTTTAACAAAATATTCTCCAAAGTCTTATACCGTAGAATTAGAAGCTAAGTAAAGTATAAATTTCTAAAAATTTATTTCAAAAAAAAAAGGAAAACTATAATAGTTTTCCTTTTTTTTAATGATTCAATAATCAGTTAAGAATTATTTTGCTTCAAAGAATACTCTTCTGTTGGCTCTGTTTTTCCATTCAGGACATTTTGTAGCCGGCTCACATTCAGGATATTTAAGGTCTTTCTCACCTCTTCCTTCTGCTGAAAGTTTTGAAGAATCTACTCCGTTCTTAATTAAATAATTTTTTACCGAACTTGCTCTTTTTTCAGATAACTTTTGGTTATACTCATCTGTGGCTCTCGTATCGGTAGCTCCAATTACTTTATAAGATCCGTTAGAAGAATTGATGTAATTTACCGCATTGTTCAGAATAGGTGTGTTTGAAGGTAAAATCCTGTCAGAATTCAGATCAAATTCAATTCCGTCCAATTGAGTATCGGTAGAAGTTACAGTACCAGAAGAAGTTACTGCAGCTGTCGTTGTAGGGCATCCGTTGTTTTCTACAGGTCCCGGAACCGTTACACATTTGTCGTAAAGATCGATAACACCGTCTAAATCTACATCCAGAGCAACTCCTGCTCCGTCAACTCTCGCTCCTGCAGGAGTATCAAGTTGTCTGTCCCAATCGTCACAAACTCCGTCATTATCTGCATCACCACTTTTACATACAGTGATATCTTCATTTTTAGATGCCAAAACATCCATTTTGTAATAGATTTCCTGCAATGGGTCATGCCACATCAGGTGAGATTCGTGTTTTCCTAGTTTTAATGATAATCCTAGAGTAGCGTTGAAGAAGTTGTCAGAAACCTGGTCTTCTCTCTTGTTGATATCGCTGTATTGAGCTCCGCCACCATCAAACTGATCGTCAGTAGTTACAATATACATTACTCTACCTTCGATATCTAATCTTCTGTTGATTTTATATTTCAAACCTGCTCCTGCCTGTCCAAAAAATGAATTTAATTTAAATGGTTTGATTTCAGTCATGAGCCGTTGTCCAAATTCATCCTTCTGATAAGCTTTGTAAGCAATCGTACCAATCCCTGCATATCCGTGTAATGCCCATCTGAAAGGAGATTTATTGTCTACTCTTCTCAATAAGTTTGAGAAATTGATGTCCCCTAAAATGGAAATCGCATCGTATTGCGTTCTGGCTCCTACCTGCTGATTTACAGAAGCATTAGTAGGTGCAGAATCTTTGGTATTAAACCATCCCTGTCTTGTTTCCCCTCTGTCATACTGAAGATTGATTCCGAAAGCATGGGTAATCGCTTTATCAATACTTACATAAGCAGAGTATCCTACTAGATCCTTACCATTTCCATTTCCATTTTTAATAGACGTTAAATCTGCGGACTGTACCAAAGGGACACCGGCTCCGAATGAAACCGCCCAGTCGTTGAATCTTTTAGATTGTTGTGTAAATGGCGATACATTGGCAGATCCTGATGAAAATGTATTTGGATATTCTCCACTTGTTACCTTAAGGCTGTCTTGTGCCATTAACGAAGCCGGTACGGATAGCGCTAATGATAAAATTGCTAAACTTAGTTTCATACTTTTTATTTATTAATAGTTATAATTATTGATTTGTAATATGCTTTGTTTTTTATGATGAATTTAAAACAAAGAATATCGAAATGCTCTTAACAAAACATTCCTGTAGATGCAGTCTTACTAACAAGTAACGTACCAAAAATTAAATTATAAGTAAAAATAATATAATATTTTTAAAAATTATATTATATAAATGATTTATAACGCTGATAAATAGAGAATAAATAAAATATGGTAGTATTGAAAATTAAGTATTCTAGATTAGCGAAAAGTAAAATTGTAAATGATCTATATTAAAAATGATTAATTATGAAATGGGTATCGATGATGATATGGTATCAGTTTTGTAACTACAATATCAAGATTTTGTTTAGTCATAATAGTATTAAATTTTATCAGGGTAAACATATTCTCCCCAAATTCTAATCCACAACATTTATGAAAATATTTTTAACCGGTGCGACAGGTTATATCGGCAAAAGGCTTTTGATTCAACTTCTCAGTGAAGGTTATGAAGTTATATGTTCTGTGAGGGATAAGAAAAGGTTTAATACTACTTTATACCGGAATTATGAAAACAAGCTCAGCGTCATAGAACACGATTATAGTGATTCTGCGACGCTTACCCCTGTTGATAAGGACATCAATATCGCTTTTTATTTGATTCATTCAATGTCTTCCAATGCGGATTTCAGTAAAGCTGAAAAAATATCTGCCGATAATTTTGCCCGTACTATCGAGAAAACACACTGCAAACAGGTTATCTATCTCACTGGTATTGTTAACGAAGATCAACTTTCAAAACACCTTCAATCCAGAAAAGATGTAGAGGAAGAATTGAAATCTGACCTTTATTCTCTCACAGTCTTGCGTGCCGGAATTATTATTGGTTCCGGTTCCGCCTCATTTGAAATCATTCGGGATCTTGTGGAAAAGCTTCCGGTAATGGTGGCTCCAAAATGGCTTAAAACACTTTGCCAGCCAATCGCCATCAGAAATGTAATCGAACTTCTGATGGGTGTGATGGGAAAAGCTTTTACATATGATAAACATTTTGATATTGCTGGTCCCGATGTGCTTACTTATAAGGAAATGCTGCTAATTTTTGCTGAAGAAAGAAAATTAAAAAGAACAATATTCTCGGTTCCTTTTTTAAGCCCGAAACTTTCTTCGTACTGGCTGTATTTTATCACTTCAACGTCCTATGTTTTGGCCAAAAACCTAGTTGACAGCATGAAAATTAATGTCGTGGCAGAAGATAGCCATCTCGCAGAAAAACTTAATGTGCACTTGCTAAATTACAGGGAGAGCCTTAAACTGAGTTTTGATAAAATAGAGCAAAATGACGTACTTTCAACATGGTATGACTCTTTTGGTAATTATAGATATACCAAAAATGTATGGAATTTTTTGGAAGTTCCCACAATGGGAGTCTTTAAAGATAAAAAAGTACGTGACATTAAAGATGAGAAAAAAACACTGGATAAAATATTCGGAATTGGCGGAAAAAATGGGTGGTATTATGCCAATTATTTGTGGATCCTCAGAGGAAGCATCGATAAACTTTTTGGTGGTGTGGGATTAAAAAGGGGCCGTAAAAATTCACAATCGCTGAACGCAGGAGACAGTGTTGATTTCTGGAGGGTTCTGTATGCAAGCAGAGAAGATAAAAGACTGCTTCTTTTTGCTGAAATGAAGGTTCCCGGAGAAGCGTGGCTCGATTTTAAAATTGAAAACGGAAAGCTTATCCAGGAAGCTACTTTCAGACCCGTAGGGATTTTAGGAAGACTCTACTGGTATTCCGTTCTCCCTTTTCACGGCTATATATTTAACGGAATGATCAAAAAACTGGTTGATGATCGTGAGTTTTAGAAGAATTTATGACTATATATATTATTAGTATTTTACTTTAGATTACTTTATTCATCTTTAATGTAATAATTAATCTTTTATACAACGTACTTGTTGACCACCACTATTGAAAGCACCACCAACACCTCTTTCAACCCCGGTAGATCCAGTTTGAAGAAATCTTGTAACAATTGCACCTGTTATATTTGTAGATGTTTTAATAGAGGAAGAACTCCCTCTACCATTATAAGTGCCATTATTCGCTCTCTGCCCGGATAAAATATAACTGAATCCTGAGCTGTTTGTACTTGGAGAGCCTCCCATGGTGTACCCCACTTCTGCAAGTTTTAACCCAACAGTCCCTGTAGTTCTAGGTGCTGCTATCTGTTGCTCTGCAACACTCATTCCCAATGTATTTTCAAGATACATTAATTCACAATCACTCGGGACATGCCACCCTGAAGGGCAAACCCCCTGTGCGCGCTCTGTTGTAGAACCATTCATAGCAGCACTCCACTGGTACAGCCTGCCTTCATTGGCCGCAGGTTCACTTGCAGCATTATTGTAATATCCGCTCCAACCAGTGTCCGTATTTGCAACATAAGCTCCCAGATTGCTGTTTACGACATCCATATTGTATCTTGCCCAACACTGGCCGCCTATTTCTACCAAAGCACGGGTATTCGTAGTTGCCCCAAAACCAACACCAAGCGTGGAACTTGTCGCATTACTCCAGTCATATTCAATACCTGAAGACGTAGAAGGATCATCATTAAGCGTAGCTCCTAAAACGGATGAGCACTTTGTAAATGAAATAGTACTGCAGAGACAAGTAGCATTAGCAGGAATATCCACTACACAACCCTCCAGCGCTTCAAGAACAACATTCTGCTGGGCGTTTAGGGTTGCATTCCCAATTCCAAACATTAAAAACAAGAAACAGGTAAAATTTTTCATACATTATTTATTAAATTCCGTCCCCGGTAATAGTTGCCGTAGTCGTATCTTTTTTAATTACTCCTACCGCCGAATATAATGTACGGGTTTTCAACCCTCTTGCGGTCTGAAGAGTTACTCCACTACCTGCTAAAGTTACCTGCCCAGCTCCTAACTGAATAACCACACAATGGAAACCTGCGGGTAAAGTACTCGGGATGGTAACCGTAACAGCCGAACCAGAATTCACATATACAAATCCACCTTCATCAGAAGCCAAAAGCGTATATGCAGCAGTAGCGGTCGTAACCGGAGTATTGATTTTTGCATAGGTCACCGCATTGTCGGCAATATCTGCAGTGGCAATGGTAGCGTCTAATATTTCTGCGGTAGTCACTGCATTGGCTGCAATCTGCGGAGAAGCGGCTGTACCTGTAAGATCACCGGCAAGCCTTACAATACCATTTGCAGCCGTAGTTGCATCCGCAACCGAAATGACCGGGGTTGTTGTTCCTGTAGTGACAGAAATCGGGGCAGTGCCTGTAACACTGGTTACTGTACCTGCTCCTGTGCCGGTTTTATTCCACTGGGCATTATACCAGATATATTCTCCTGTAGAAAAAGGAGCCGTGGCAGAAGTGTTATAAACAACCATGCCATCCTGTGCACCATCTGTTCCCGGAAGCCCGAAAACGGATATACTCCCTCCTGTTAAGGTGCTGAGATTCACCCTGGGAATCAGCAGACCCTTATTGGTCGCGGTAAGATCTAATAAAGATGTGTTTTTGGGACTGGTTGTCCCAATTCCCACCTGCGCCTGGATTAAACTTCCAGAGATGAGGGCTATCGTTAATAAAATATTTTTCATACAATTTGAGTTTATCATGTTATGATTAAAATAACTTAGTAAAAGTATTGTTTATTAAAAGCCGTTACAATTATTTCAGCGCAAACAAATGATATTTACAGTATTTATCATAAGAAACTTTGTATTATCATATATAGATGTTTAAATAATCAATTGATTCAAATTTTTATAGATGCGAAGCGAACATCATTTAGTAGTATTACTTTATATATACTTCTACTACCTGCTTACCTTACCAAGCAATAATTACTCAATAAAATTGGAGTATTGATGATTGCTCCATTGGTTGCAGGTGCTAAACTATTGGTTTGGTTCAGTCCCCAACCATATAACTTGCCATCAGATGCTAAAGCCAATACGCCATACGCACCCGCTTTGATGGCTACAATATTGCTTAATACCCCGGTTCCGCCAACGCCTTTTACCTGCACAGGTGCATTTCTTTGAGAGGTAGAACCATCGCCATTTTGTCCATTATCCCCATTTCCCCATGTATATACTGTTCCGTCACTTCTCAAGGCTACAAAACCAATCTGATAATTGTCTATCTGGACAATATTTGTAAGAAATCCTACACCTCCTACTCCTTTCACCTGTACAGGAGTTGTCTGATTCACATTGGCTGCTGTATTTTGCCCTAAGCCTCCTGAATTATCATTACCCCATGCCCAAACGGTGCCATCATTTTTCACCGCAACGGTAACAAATGTGTGGGAAGTGATATCTTTTACATTGGTTAAAAAACCAACCCCACCAACTCCAACTACCTGTATTGGTGTATTGCTATTGGTAGTGGTTCCGTTCCCTAAAGCCGCATATACATTACTTCCCCAGCAATACGCAGTACCGTCATTTTTCACTCCACAGGTGTGGGTTGCATTAACATTGCGGTTTTCCGCCACTGTAGATACATCTATTATACCGGTTAAAAAACCGGTACCACCCACCCCAACGGTCTGTACTGGAGCAAAACGGGTAGTTACCGTACCGTCACCAAGCTGACCTGCGTTGTTATACCCCCATCCGAATACCGCACCATCACTTCCACGAATAGCAAAATTACTGTTGGCTCCGGATTCTATCTTAAACATTCCTGTTAAAAATCCTGTGCCACCTGCACCTAAGACCTTAATAGGCGGATAAGAAGTTGCAGGTGTATTGGCTGCGTTCTGTCCCAGCATCCCGAAATTATTATTGGTACCGGATGCCCAAACCTGACCATCCTGCCCTAGATATAAACTGGTACGCCCTCCCTGGTCTACAGCGATCGCATCATACGTGGGAGTAAATACACTGGTTTTAAAAGTACTGTATTGAGGAGTCCCGTTATTATCAACAAACTGAAGCATATTGCCTGAAAAATCAGCAGCTCCTAACTGGCCTTCATTATTTCTTCCTTGTGTAGACACTTCTCCTGTGCTGCATATTGCATGACTGGTAGAAAAAGCATTCTGATCATTTCCAATAGTAAAATTATCCGCAACATCATCCCCATATACTAAAGCGCCACATTCCGGAACTGAAAATACCACAGGCATATTTGTAGTACCTGTATAGGTTCCTGAAAGGGTATAAATGACAGTTCCTGTGCCTGTATAGCTTCCAGCAGCACGAGTAAGCGTAAGACCGCTTAAGGTTTGTGAAGTTGCCCCATATGCTGTCCCGTCTCCACTGTAATAGGGTACAGTATAACTTCCTGTGTAGGTTTGACCGTTTTGAAGGTAACCGGCAGGACTTTGAATTCTTACTGCATTTGCGCAGTCTCCGGAAAATGTATCATCTATATTTAGGGAAAGAGCAGAAGAGTTAAGACATCCTGACCATGCACTATTCTGGTATCCTTTTATACAATTTACAGAAAGATCAAAGATAAGCATCCCGTTAACAGGGGTTGCAATTGCAGCGGTACTAGCAACCCGGGGAATCACTAATGCTTTATTGGTGCTCTCCAGCTCCAGCATTGCACTAGGCTGGGTTACATTTGCATTATCTCCAATCTTTACCTGTGCCGTTGAAATGCCCCCAGAAAGGAAGGTCATAAACAGCATTATATATATCTTGTTTTTTTTCATTTTATTTGTTGTTATTAATTAATTTTGGTTACAGAAGTTGGTCAATTGTGTAGGATACTGATAATTAGTAGCCGTATTCGGGGCAAAAGTATTAGTACTTGCATCTCCCCAACCATATATGACCCCATTATTATCTACTGCGCCTGCATTTGCATCAATCCCTCCATAAATATGTTTTATATTTGTTAGAAACCCTACTCCACCAACACCACGTACTTGAGTAGGGGCAAGATAATCAGTAAAATTTGAGCCTAAGGCAAGAGAATTATTATAATTTCCTCCCCATGCCCAAACAGTACCATCACTTTTAAGTGCGATAAACCCTTGCGTTACCCCCACTAATTCTATTATATTTGTTAAAAAACCAACACCGGCAGGACCTTTTAACTGTATAGGGCTTGTAACCTGTGTTATCGTAAGGCTGTTTTGTCCCAATTCACCATCAGAATTATCTCCCCATGCCCATACCGTACCATCTTTTTTCAGTGCAGCTGAAGTAGCTCTGGAATTATCAAAACTTACGGCTACTTTTTCAACGTTAGAAAGCCTTCCACTGCCGTTAGGGCTTACCACAAATGAGGGTATTGCATTTACATCGTCATCTATCAGGCTATTTCCTAAATTTCCCCAACGGTTATTTCCCCAACATAGTGCATATCCGTTATACGTTACTGCACAGGTATGAAACCTTTCATCACCAACTATGCCGACAAGATTACCCGTACCAAATCCCCCACTTGAAACAACATTCCTAATATTGGTAAGATTGCTTATTCCGTCAATTCCTTTTACCTGGGTAGGAGCATATCGATCCACGGTAGTGCCATCTCCTAATGTACCGGCAACCAGAGAATTATATCCCCAACTCCATACCGATCCATCATTTTTTATAGCAAAAAAATTGTCAATTCCTGCTTTTATGGTTACTATATCCGTTAGAAAACCCACTCCACCTGGTCCTTTAACCTGCAATGGAACATTACTTTGACTCGGGGTATTACTGGTGTTTTGTCCTAAAAGCCCTCGTGTATTATTAGACCCGGTGACCCATACCGTACCGTCAGATTTTAAAATGGCTGTTGATTTGGAGGTCGTCGCTACACCTACAGCCGGTGATGAGGCTGAGAACCCAACCATTGTTGCCGGTACTGTAGCCCCACTTGCCGTATCTGTGGTGCTACCGTTTCCAAGTTCACCATTCAAACCTCTTCCCTGAGATTGCACCGTCCCTGTCGGGCAAACCACATGCATATGTGCGAAATCGTACTGTGATGAAAACAATGCAACCTTGTCATTATTAGCAAAAGCGAGGTTATTTCCGCCATTGCCACCATTGCCCAGTAAACATCCTGACCATGCATTTCCTGAATACACCTTAAAGCATTGAGAAGATATGTCGTAGATCATCATACCATTTATAGGCGTGACTATGGAAGCTGTAGTAGGAACTCTGGTAATCAATAAACTTTTATTCGTGCTTTCAAGCTCCAGTAGCGAGCTTGTACCTACAGTTGTAGGATTATCCCCCATTTTCACCTGGGCATGCGACGCAAATCCCATGCATATCATCATCGCAAGCGTATATATTTTTTTCATTCTATCTGTTTTTATTTGATACTGTTATAAGAACTACGGATTTACTGTGCGGGCAAAAGAACAGCTTGGAGTTGTGCTGAGACCATAGGTATTTATACCGCTTATCGTAGGTGTACCGGAAGCTGTTAATGTAATGGTCTGACTGCCTGTACCCGGAAACGTTCCTGTGGCGGAGAAAGAAACACCATTAATAATTGCCTGTACAGAATAGCTGCCTACAGAAGTCACATTTGCCGTTACGGTATGAGTAACACCCGATACAGGAACACCCACCTGCATTGTGCCGGTATCTGTTCCGGAGCAATTCCAGGAAGAAACTGCCGCAGAGCCTCCTGAGCTTGCATCTGCAGCGAAGTTACACCCACTCCATGATGCGCCTTGGTACGCCCTAAAGCAGCTGCCTGAATTATCATAAATAATCATTCCGCTAACAGGTGTGGTAATGGAGGCTGTATTGGCTATTCTGGTTACAAGTAATGCTTTGTCTGAACTCTCTATCTCAAGAAGTGTACTAGGCTGTATTGTTGCTATGGTAAGAGGATTATCCCCTATCTTCACCTGAGCATGTATAGAGGCCGTAAAATAAAAAGCCAGCGGCATTAATATTTTAGTTAATTTTTTTTTCATTGTATTTGTATATGTGTTTTTATTAAACTCTTAGTTATTATATCAGCTACAGCCAATCACTAAAATATAATTTATGATATGTGATTAACACATTTCATTTTCTTAAATAACACTGTAAAACAACCTTTAGACATAAGATACATAATGATACAGGCTTAAAACTAAGCCTGTATCCTGTATCATTGCATACTTTAAAAATTAAGCTGTATAGTTTTGGGAACTATTAGATCAGGATTACTTATATCCAGAAAAATGGGTTCAGCAAAATTCTTTCTCATCATTCTTGTTTTCTTTTTGTGTCTTTAGAATCTCTAACAAAAATATTACTATTACCTGTACAAACAATTTAATAAGAATAATCGTACATGATAAATACCAAAATTATCACATAAAAAAAGAAAATTAGTTTTAATAACCATTCATAATAAACCTATATCAGTGGGTTTTTACAATAATTAGTAAGGCGTAGCTTCAATTACAAATTGTTCCTACGAATACTTAAATTATCATAAATTTAAGTCAAAATAAAAATTATCATAGAACGATTTTATTTTTTTAGCATGAAATTTTACTGAATGCATTAACATATTGATTGTAAATACTACCAAATGTAATTTGATAAAAATTATTTTTTTTGAGATTCTTTCAATAAGTTTATAAATTTTGAAGGCACAATACCAATCTGTTTTGTAAATATTCTGGTAAAAACTTCATACGATGAAAACCCGCATTCTTTTGCCAGATATGCAATCTTATAATTCAGATATTCTGGGTTAGTAGAAAGCTTAAGAATAATATAATTAATTCTCAACTCATTAACGTAGGCATTGAAAGTAGTCCCTTTTTTGGTTCTGATTACATTAGACACATATGAAGCATTTGTATTTAAATTGCTGGCAAGAGAATTTAACGAAATGGATGGCGATAAAAACAGCTCATTTTTTTCAAAATCATCCAGTCCTTGTAAAATTCTTTTTTCAGCCTCATCACTTATTTTAAGTTTAGGCAAATCTGCAGAATTTTCTTGAATGGAATCTTTAATTTCTACATCAGAATGCGGTGAAGTTATATTTTCCTCTTCTGATCTGATTTCTGATATTATATTTTCGAAGAGTTTTCTTTCTTTTCTTATTTTTTTAAAATTAAAGTATATCAATCCTATAGAAATGAAAAGTAAAAAGCATATAGTATACAATAAATAATTGTTGCGCTTTTTTTCAGTTTTCAATTCGAAGTTTAAGGGCTTTACCATATCTACATCGCAAAGCTTTGCGATAAACTCAGCTTTTGACTGATAATTATATTTTTGCGCCATCTCCATATAATGATGAGCATATTTATTATACTTTTCTCTTTCTCCGAGAATTTCTGCATCGTATGCTGCAATTTTGTACAACTCAAGTTCAAAATTTGCAAAGCTGTAAACCAGCGTTTTATTCTGTAATGCTTTTTCACAGTATTTTAATGATGTCTTATAATCTTTCTTCCTTTCGTAGCATACTGCTAAATAAAACAAAGCTTTAAATTCGTCAGTTTTAGAACCACTGATATATTTTTTGTGAAATTCATCTATTTTTGCAATCGCGTCATCATATTTGTTTTTCAGTATAAGATATCCTACTTGTTGTGACCAGATTCCCGACGGCAATCTGAAGCCTTGCTCTTCGTACTTTTTAAGAAGATTGATATAATATAAGGATGAATCAAGTTTTTTCTGATAACTGTAGCAATTGATAACATCTACATAATGACTTATTTTAACTTCATTAAGATTTTTAATTTTTTCTTTGCTAAGATTTTTATTATGTAAAATATAGTAATCGATCTGTTCAGATATCTTCAAATTGTCTCTGATTACTTTTTTAAAATCTCCAACAATAATATAGATAAGATTATGTTGTTTTGTATTTATAAAATAGTCATAATTCAGTTTGGTATTCTGAGATGAAATCCTGTTCATTTCCTTATAATAACAAAAAGCTGTATTGCTCTGGTTTTTGAGTGCATACAGACAGGAAATATAATTAAGACTCATGATCTGTATTGAGGTATACTTACTTTTTTTGTGCAAATTTCACTGCATTGATATAGAAAGAGACGCCTTTATCAAAATCATATTTAGAATAATAATTTCCTAACATATAATGACCCTCGGCTTTTAAAGAATCTGAAGGCCGTTTGATAAGAGCTTCGCCATATACCAATATATTATCATAATTATAAGAACCTGCGATTTGTGCTTTTTCGAGAAGCTCTTTTCCTGAATAACTGTCTAAAGAATCAGTTTGGTGTGCAAAAGTAAATGATGAATACAGTAAGAAAACCAAGCATATATTCCGCAAGGAATAGCTTAAGATGATTGTTGTTTTGAGGAAATCAAACAAACGAATCAGGAAACATCTGATCATAATTTTTTTTCATTTGGGTTTTTGCAAATATCTGAATTTTTATTACTTATTATGCCTTTTTTGTATACTATTTTAAAATTTAACATATTATCTATAGATAATACAACAAAAAATCCTGCTATGGAGCAGGATTTAAAATTATAGGGAAGTTGAAATTCTTATGGTTTCGAAATCAGTTTACCTCCTTGTTTTTGGCCGTTTTTACTTTTCAGCTGATAAAAGTAAATACCGGCAGGAAGATTCATCTGCATTGTATTTATTTTATCCGACAGGTTCGTTTTCAAAACTTGTGTTCCTGAGGCGTTAAAAATAACTAATTCCGATCCTACAGTCTTCTCATCTAAAGCTACATGTAAAACAGATGAAAACGGATTAGGATAAAACTGAACTGTATTTTTAACTGCATTTACCGAATTTACCGCTAACGTTGCAGAACATCCTTCAGTCATTTGTGCATTAATGCTTGAAGTTGCTACAGCACCACTTGTGCTAAGAACTCGGCCTTCAATAACAACACCGGTATTAAGATTAACTGCGCCGTTATTTCCGACTACAGTACCTTTAAAGCTTGAATAATCATTTAGATTAACAGCTCCGTCTATTTTCCAGAATACATTTTTTGCCTGTGCACCATTTTGTAAAACTACAGAAGCATAGGTACTGGTAGATAAAGCTCCGTTGATTTTAATCACAAATACAGCATTTGGATTATTCTGTGCATTTAAAATTACTGCCCCGTTAAGAACTGTCGCGGCATTCAGCTGGTACGTGTGTGGAGTAAGAACCAGATTCTGACCGAATGCAGCAGGATAAAGCAATTCGATATCGGTAGGTAAAGTATTAAGATATGTGTACACATTATTTAAATCCAAAGCACACAACGCAGTAGAGCTATCCGGACTTGAATGGATAGTACCTGTTACATTATTTGCATTAAAACCAGTAGTAAGTCCTACATTAGAACCAATATCACCGGTTACTAAAGAAACACCTGAGTTGGTAACCGTACCGTTTCCTGTAAATATTGTATAACATGCAACAGAATTTAATACTGGTTTAGCCGGTCCGGTTAAAACTACTGAGCCACATCCGATTGGTTTAGTTACCGTTACACCAGAAACAGTTACCGCTCCTGTCGTTGATAAAGCACGGCCTTCAAGTGATGCCCCGCTGTTAAAAACAATCGCAGCATTATTGGCAACTATAGTTCCTTTCATTGCCGTATTTGTTGCCAGATTTACAAGACCTTCTACTTTCCAAAACACATTACATGCTAAAGCGCCGTTGGTAAGTATAACCTGCGACCCTGCTGCGGAAGATAAAGCACCCTGTATTTTAAAGATAAAAACCGAGTTTGCATTTCCACCACCGTCGAGGATCAGATTATTGTTTAAAGTTGCGCTTTGACCGATGGAATAGGTTCCAGCCGGTAAAGTTTGTCCGTTCCCTAACAGCGGTGCCGGAAAATAATTAGGAATTGCTGCATTAAGCTGATTGTATGCAATCGTTAAGGAAGCTGCGGCAGCAGCGGCGGAACCATCTGCGTCATGCATAACACCATCAACATTTCCGAAATTGGTGCTCGAACCGTTATTGGTACCTACATCACCGGTAAGGTGTGATAATCCTGTGTTACTTACCGCTCCATTAGATGAAAATAGAGCAAAGTTAGCTGCAGCACCCAATACAGGAGCCTGAGCCATTATTGCTGAATTAAAGAAGATCAAGGCAAATAACGCTGTGAATTGTAAAATTTTTGTCATTATATTAGTTTAAGTTGAAAAATAGTTATTTCAACTATATCAATCAATGCTAAAACTATACCAATAATTAAATATTTTTACAATTAATTAGTTAATAAAAAATAATTTATTAAAAAATAGTAAAAATAATTCCTTTATATTAAAAATAATTTAAAAAATTAAAAAGTTTATATATTGAATTATTTTAAAAAAAATAATGAAAAAATTAAAATAAGTTGTAATACGCGCACTTATTCAAAGAAAAAATCGTGTAGTGCTACAAGCTTGGTTGATTGCTAATACTAAAAAAAATTCCGAATTTGAGCACATGCTCAAATTCGGAATATCCGTGTGTTATTATATTTCTGTAGAGAATTATTTCACAGCTGCTTTCGCTTTTTCAGATTCCATAAGGTGATGCTCAAGAGTAGGAACTGTTTTACCTGCGAAAGATTTCAAAGAAGATTCTGTGCCGGAAGAAGCTTCTTTTTTGAATTCTGCAACATCTTTCTGATGATCACTTACCATAAGATCGGTATACATACGGTCAAATTCTGCTCCTTTTTTTGCTTTCAGATCATCATATTTTTTTTGCTTTTCAGCATCTAAAGCGGTTGGCAACGTATAATTTACAGCAGTCGCCCATTTTTTCAGTTCATCATTGGCTTTGCTGTGATCATTTACCATCATTGTTCCCAATGATTTTACTGTCGCACTGGAAGCATTGGTTGCCGCAAGTTTACCCATCATTACCTCCATCATTCCGCCTTTGGCAGCAGCATCTGCAAACTTTTTATCCTGATCGCTGAGAGAAGCTGTTCTTGCAGAAGCATTTGGTGTGGTCGCTGAATCGCCTACCATTCTTGGAGAATCCATTGCCGGTTCAGACGGTGTCGCTACTTGCTGGCTGTCTGCAGATTGATCAACAGCCGTGGTCTCGTGTTTTTTACATGCCATTAATGCAGCTACGGCAAAAATGGTTAAAATTGAATTTTTCATAATAATTATTTAAGTTGGTATAGATAAATTGCAATATATTAATGCACACACGTATTGTTAACAATTTTTCTGCCAAAGTTTTAGCAAATCACATTTTAAATAAAAAATTAAAAAATTTGGCATTATAGTAGTATGATCTGACAGCTAAATCATATCATATGAGAAATCGAAAAATTGTTATTTATCATGCTTCCGGTGCGCATACTTTAGAAATTCCTTCAGATAAATTTGAAGATGTTCATCAGAGGATTAATGAGTGTATTAAGGGGAAGAAAAAAAGTTTTATAAGTAAAAACGCAGACGGATCAACGACCATTTTCCCTTCTGAAATGCTTAAGAACAGCGTGATTACTATTGATCTTTTCCAGGATTCTGCAGAGAACAATACTAAAATATAAATTATAAACGACATTCAAACTCAGTCCGGCAATTTTAAAATCTCAAATATATATTTTTATACAATAGCCGCAATATAGCTGCGTCTTTTATAAGCCCGCATGTATGAAAGGATTTGCAATTTTTTTTATAATTATGAGATTTAAGGGATCAGTATCGATGGGTTATGGTAAGAAAAAACCCGTATTGCGAGCATGAGATCTGCATTCTCTTATTTCCTATGATATATCCTGTGAATATCCCCATTTTTCCTTTCATAATGAGCTGATGCATTTTTCTAAAATCTTTTTCATCTTTATAAAAGGCCGGAATAATGTTGTTAATTGAGGTAGGCTCATGAATGTCGAATAAGCCTGCAATATATTCAGATTTTTCGGTTATGTTTTCAAGACCCGTAATTGATCTTGGAAAATTCATCCTGTAAGACTCTCCGTCATACAGCCAAATATACCGATTATTCTTATTAAAAATATTTATTTTAAAATATTCGGAAATTTTATACTCTGCGGTCAGATTTGTTTGCATTTTTAATCTGCCTGAGATTAAAGTAAGCATGAGAACAAGAGTTTTTTCATGATATAAAATTTAGATTATTGCCCTGAACCAAATTACAACTTACAATTGTGTAAGCATAAAAAAAACCTCTTTAATCAGATTAAAGAGGCTGTGCGTTTTTTTAAGCTTTACACATGGCATCCCAAGTAGTCCAGAAGTGAGCATTGATCGCTCCCGGAGCAGGACTTGTGCTGTCAGCAACAATTCCCACCATCGAAGCGCAGTTGGAGTTGCAACCGATCTGGTTTTTGCTTCCCTGCTGTGGAGGAATTTCCCGCCACGTACCGGTAGATCCGCTTAGCATTTCTACTTTAATATCAAAAATACCCGATAGATTCGGTGTTTTAATTTGCTTGGTTGGATTTTCACTTGAAATAGAATCCATAAAATTTCCCTGCGAAAAAGTCACCCTCCATGTGGTGATCATTTTAACAGTATCATTCTGAGGGGAAATATACACCCAAAACTGAGCGCCTCCTCCTAATTGAACCTGACCTGCTGAATTGGCATTTACATTTGTTTCTTGCATACTAAATTTGTTTAATGGTTATTGGTTTTTGATATTTCAAAGGAACAAAGAAGGAAGTATGTTTTTTAGAGTATAAATCGCCAATTGAGGGCTACAGTATTTTTACGTATAAAATAAAGTGAACATCAATGAACTTTTTGAATTAGGAAGATTTTACAATACTTTTGAATATTTCAGTTAAATGACTTTCTGAATTCCAAGGGTGATATATCCGTTTTAGCTTTAAATAATTTACTAAAAGACTGAGAATGTTCAAACCCCAATTCATACGCAATTTCACTTACAGAAAGTTCTGTTGTGGAAAGCCTTTCTTTGGCTTTTTCAATCAGCTTTTCGTGAATATATTGCTGTGTAGTTTGTCCGGTCAGCGTTTTCAGGAGACTTCGCATATATAGCGGCGACATATTTAATTCATCAGAAAGATATTGAACACTTGGTAAACCTTTTGCTTTAAAATCATCTTTTTCAAAATAATCATTAAGCAAAATTTCCAACCGTTCTAAAAATTGATGATGCGCTTTGTGACGCGTAATAAACTGTCTCTGATAAAATCTTTCGGAATAATTCAAAAGAGTTTCCAGTTGAGAAATAATTATATTCTGGCTGAATTTGTCAATACTGGTCTGATATTCCTGCTTGATGTTTTCAGTGACTTGCTGGATTTTTGTTTCTTCATCTTCAGATAGAAATAAAGCTTCGTTGACCGAATAATCAAAGAATTCGTATTTCTTGATTGCGCTTGCCAATGGTGTGTTCCAAAGAAAATCCGGATGAATCATCATCATCCATCCGGAAGGATCTTTCCCTTGTTCTTCCCGTATAACACTCAGAATCTGATGAGGTGCCATACAAAACATAACGCCTTCATCAAAATCATAATCCTGTTGCCCATATCGGTATTTATGATTCATATCCCGTTTGACAGAAATCATATAAAAATCAAACATTAAACTTTGCTTTCCGCTTTCCAAAGCGGGCGCCATATCATCAAAATTAATCACACTGATGAGCGGATGTTTTGGCTTTGGCAAACCACGCAAGGTGTGAAACTGAGAAATGGTTTTTATTCTTATCAGCGAGTCAGACATTGTTTTAGGATTTAATCAAATGTAGTGAATACAAAAATACAGATTATTGTATTTCAGAGAAATAAACATCGCTTTTTAAATCTTCCATTAAAGTTGGATGTTGTGGTTCCCAACCTAAAGTTTTTTTGGTTTCTTCACTTGAAGTCAAATTGCTAAGTTTAGCAAAATGGGCAAACCAGCCAAAATGGTCTGCTGCTTCATCATTTGTAATAGAAACCAAAGGAACCTGTAATCTTTCAGCAATGAATGCAGCAATATCTTTAAACGGAATTCCCTGCTCTCCAGCGGCGTGATATCTTGTACCGCTTTCAAATGGTTTTTCTAAAGCCAACCGGTATAATTTTGCGGCATCTAATTTATGAACTGCCGGCCAGAAATTATTACCATCATTGATTACTGCAGATTTTCCTTTTTCTTTTGCAATTCTTATTAGTGTGGGGACAAAACCAATGATGTCACCTTTTCCATGAACTGATGGTGATAATCTCACAACTGCCACTTTTACGCCTTTTGCGGCGACGGCATCGGCTGCATTTTCGGTGGCAATTCTGGGATGTGGATTTACTGAGCGGTCTGTTTCTATGGTAAGTCCGTCTTTAGAAAAAAGTGCAGTTCCTGATGTGATGAGAAAAGGTTTTTCCGTCCCCACTAAAGCTTCGCCTATCGATTCAATAACTTTTCCGTCAAGTATGCACATCTCCTCAAATCTTGTAAAATCGTGTACAAATCCCAAGTGAATCACTGCATCTGAAGCGATAGCTCCCGATTTCAAACTTTCAAAATCATTTAGATCGCCGCGGTGTGCTTTTGCTCCGGCCGCAATTAATTTGTTTACTGATTCTTCCGAACGGGCCAATCCCAAAACCTGGTGCCCATTGGCTAATAATTCCTGTACTACGGCAGTTCCTACAAAACCTGTAGCGCCTGTAACAAATACTTTCATTTTGATAAAATTTAATACAGCAAAGTTCAGATTTCGTTTCTTTGCTGTTGTATCCAAAAAGTATTTTCTTGTAGCCTAAAAATTTTTAAAATCATTTCCTGAATCCTAAAGGTGCAATGTCTAATCTGATCATTAAGTTTCAGATAGATCACAAAATAGGTAATATATATATATCGTGACCTATTTTGATTTTTAATACCAACGCAAAAAAACGCTGTAAACATTGATGTTTACAGCGTTTTAGCTTATTTTTAGTATTTCTACCAGCGGAGAGAGAGGGATTCGAACCCCCGGACCTGTTACAGTCAATAGTTTTCAAGACTATCGCAATCGACCACTCTGCCATCTCTCCCAAAACTCCGATATGATCGTCATTTTTGGTGGTGCAAATATAAGATGTTTTTTTATTCCGGCAAATAATAATTGAAATTTTAAATTAGAAAGTTTAAAAGGAAAACAGCATTTCCAAATTAAAAATCCGATGACGAAGTCCTGCCTTAACAATGTTTTTAAATGACAATAGTTATATTGGTATAGAACGCATGAATAAGCTGGAAATCAGATATGATCATCATCAAGTTTTGTTGGAATGCAGGTTGATAGTATTTTCAATGACCTGATTTTTAAATAAATAAACGGGCTGTTTTAAAAATATTTAATTTTTTTTAAAGTATTAAAAACCATATCCCGATTTATCTCGTATATAGATAAAGATCCAGATTAGATGTGTTCTAAAGGATTATAGTTCTCATTCGAGAAACTTTTTGGTTATGTCTCCGGTATTAGTACCGGAGATATTTTTTTAAAATTCGCGAAAAGTTTTTAACAATCTAAAACTTTGAATCATAGCAGTTAAAAAAAGGATTGCAAATAAATTACAATCCTCTTTTTATTAAATCAATCTTCTTTGATGCCTACGATCATCATGTGAGGACTAAAAGGTAGCAAACATTCTTCATTTTCTGTAATTGATAAAAGTTCTTTGAGTATCTGCTTTGTTTTTTCGTTAATTATATTACCAAAATAATTATGATCCAGCCAGATCATTCCTTCGACAGCATACATATTTTTAACTTTCAAATTGCACTTTACAAATTCGTTTTTTAATTCTGAAGGCTTATGATAAAATGCTTCCGCTAACAGCCATGGGAAATCATCAGGAGGATTATGAATTCCTGATAATAATTCATTTTTACACATATCAAAAAAAGTGGGTCTATAAATAAGCCCATTCAATAACCCTACCAGTGTCGAAGCAGTAAAATTGATTCCGAAACCCAGTATAATCCCGCCTTTCTTTACTACTCTTTTTGCTTCGTCTATAGCCTTGATTCTTTCTTCTTCCTTTTGCAAGTGATATAGAGGGCCATGCAAAATAACAATATCTGCAAAACCATTAGGAAAATCCAAATTTCTTGCTTCGCCTTTAATAACTTTAAATGTATTCTTTAATTTTTGAGACCTTTCTTTAGCAATACGAAGATGCTTATCAATGGGGTCAACCAAGTATACCTGATGTTTTAATTTTGACAACCATTCTGAATATTTACCCGTTCCGCCTCCAATGTCAATGATAATGGATGGATCTTTTAAATGTAACTGGATCAGGTATTTTATCCTCTCAAATTCGAAAATTCCCATTCCTTTTGAAAGCCTGTCTTCTTCAGATGATTTATTATAAAAACGTTCAATTGATGAACTGATAAGTTGCTTATTTTTCATACTAAGTTTTGCGTAAACCGCGCTGTTAAATTATGTATTATACATAGGAAAATTCAACTGTAAATACAGTTGTAAAACACCTTAGAAAGTGTTGGTCATATGTCTGCTTAGTATAGAATGGTGCAAAGTTAATTATTTAAAGAAAAGAACACATATAAAAAATATCTCCGGCAACGTAGCCGGAGATATACACCAAAAAATATAATATTGAAATTACAGTCAGGTAAAGTCTCCCGAAGGAGACTCTGTGATTCACTTTAAAACACAATTATTGAATCATTTGTATCATATACGAAATGATTTTGAGAATGGATTTTGCGGAAGGCAATTGATTAAAAATTATACTCGTAGAAATGCAAACCAATTACGTATTCATATTGATCAAATGTCTGATTATATTAATTGGATATATAGTTACTAATAAAGTCAATATGTAAAAATCAAAGGTAAACACTCCAGGCAATTACCATTTTCTAAAGAAATTAATTATATAATCTTATTAAATAGTACATTTACAACGACACAAAATTTTTAACATTTATATTGTCATAAGACAATGCAATCTTTACAATAATTTGTATACAATTACTAATTTGCGGTCTTAATTGTACTTTCTATACCATGAAAAATACATTTCACTTTAAACTTATTCAGCCTGATCCGTCAATTAGTCACTTTGTTTATTGTTTTTCATCGCTGCAAAACTTTTCCAATCAGCATCATGCAGTTGTTATTCCTAATGGAAAAATTGATTTGATCTTTTCAAAAACGAAAGATCTTACAGTAAATGTTGTTTTACTGGGTCTTGAAACCAAGCCTAAATTTCCGAACCAGGACGTCACTGATTTTTGTTCGGTCAGTTTTAATCCTTTAGCTATAGAATACATTCTGGGCTGTTCGGTTGCAGATATTATTAATAATGGCAAATTGATGCCTGATCACTTTTGGGAAGTCACCACGGAAGATATTGATCATTTTGACAGGTTTTGCGATAAAATAAAAAGAAAAATCACTTCATTATTACCCGAAACTATAGATGAACGCAAGCGTCAGTTATTTGAAAAGATCTTTGCTTCCCATGGTGAAATTGCAATAGCTGAACTTTCTGAAAAGATTGCATGGAGCCAACGTCAGATCAACCGGTATTTTAACCAGCAATTCGGGTTGTCTTTAAAGGCATACTGCAAGATTCTTCGCTTCCAGGCTTCCCTGTCTCAGATAAAGGATGGAAACCTCTATCCACAGCTTAATTTTACAGACCAGTCTCATTTTATCAAAGAAATCAAGCAACTTTCAGGAGTGTCTCCCAAAGAGCTTCATAAAAATGAAAATGACCGTTTTTTACAATTTTTAGTCTATGATCAAAAGTAATTTTGTGCTCTAAATATAAAATTATGATGTTACAAAATAAACAGATTGCAATTATCGGAGGTGGCCCCGGTGGACTGACATTGGCCAGACTGTTACAGCTGAAAGGTGTGAATGTAAAAGTGTATGAAAGAGATGTCGACCGAAGTGCGCGAGTACAGGGTTCGCCTCTTGATTTACATGAAAATTCCGGATTGGCAGCAATAAGAAAAGCAGAATTGCTGGGCGAATTTAAAAACCATTATATGGAAGGCGCTGACAGAACAACAATTACCAACGAAAAAGCGGAAATCGTTTTCAGTGATCACGAAATATATAAAGAGGAAGATTTTGGGCATGAGCATTTCCGGCCGGAAATAGACAGGGGTGTATTACGTAAAATCTTATTAGCATCAATACAGCCCGAAAATCTCGTCTGGAACAGTCACTTTTTATCAATGGAAAAACATCATGATGGCTGGCTGCTTCATTTTAAAAATGGTATGAAGGCATATGCAGATATCGTAATCGGTGCTGATGGAGCAAATTCAAAAATCAGACCTTACATTACCGATATTGAAGCATTTTATTCCGGTATTACCATGCTCGAAGGCAATATCTATGACGCTGAAAAACGAGTGCCGGAAATTACCCAGATCCTTCGTGGCGGTAAATTAATGGCTTTTGGGAATGAAAAGAATATTTTGATGGGGCAAAAGGCAGACGGAGTCATCGGGTTCTATGCAAGTTTTAAAGCAGAAGAACATTGGGTTTCAAAAAGCGGTCTGGATTTTTCAGATACGTCTCAAATATTAGATTGGTTTAAAAAACACTATGCGGAATGGAGCCCCATCTGGAATCAATTGTTTGAAAATACCACCACACCTTTTATCCCAAGACCGATTAATTGCATGCCTTTAAATCAGACTTGGGAAACATTACCAAATGCAACCATAATCGGTGATGCAGCACATCTTATGCCGCCCTTTGCCGGAGAAGGAGTCAATATGGCAATGTTGGATGCACTGGAACTCAGTGAAATTCTGACAGACGTAAAGCATGCTTCAATATACAACGCCTTGGTATCATATGAAACAGCAATGCGGAAAAGAGCTTCTGTCATCGCACAGGAATCGTTGGATAATGGGAACATCATGCACCATGTTGATGCTTTGTCAACCATGTCTAATTTCTTCAGTGGACAGTAAGATAAAATTATCTTGCTTTCTACCTAATTTTGGTTTTACATTATTACTAAAAAAACATCTCAAGCCTGTCAATTTACAGAGATTGTAAAAAAAAGAGGGTTGAAAATTTAAAAAGAAGAGGGTTTGCATAATAATAATGCGAATCTTCAAGTGATCTTATTCAATTAGTATTAAATAGTGACAATGACAATACTAATAAATTGAAAAAGAAATTCGCTGCAATAAACGTATACCCTCAATTTTTATTAGAATTGCTGACACGCAAGAAGATTTTTCCTGCCAATTCTAGGTAGCTTTATAAAAAATTCAACGGCTTCAACCTAAATATACTTTTGTGTTTCGTGAAGAAGCATAATTTATGGCGATTAAATGCGAAATTATTTGTAATTTCGGTTAAATATTAGAAATTTATTCTTCATAATGAATAAGTATTTAAATATCAGGAATTAACAACATTTTTAATTGCTAAAAAATAATCTTCGATGTATGGATAAATATCCAATGCCCGCTAATGAGAACGAAAGAATCAATAAACTGAAGTTTTTTGATCTTTTAAATTTAAAAAAAGACCCCCAGTTAGATATTTTCGCAGAAGCAGCATGCCTGATTACAGACTGCCCTGCCTCTCTTATAGGCATGATGGAAAGTGATACACAAGTCATCCAGAGCTGCATAGGTCTCGCTTTTGATTCCGTAGACAGAAAAAGCACTTTATGCCAATACAGTATTGCAAGCGGAGAGGTGGTAGTGATTGAAGATACCTTATCTGACGAAAGATCATCAGACAATCCTCTGATAATAGAAGGTGGCATCCGTTTTTACGCAGGAATTCCCTTAATAGATAATGAAGGTTTTGCATTAGGAACTTTGTGTGTTATTGACTTTAGACCTAAAACATTAAGTGAAAAACAGCTCAGTACCCTTCAAAAACTCGGGAATGCTGTGACAAACCTGCTAATAGGAAAAAGAAAAAATATTGATGCCGAATACTTTCAGCAGACTTTTAATATCTCCAATAATCTAATTTGTGTCTTAGATAATAACTTGTTATTGAAGGATGTCAATCCTGCTTTTGAAAACGTTTTTAGGATTAGTAAAACTGAAACTGTCGGTAAAAATTTATTAGATATCGTAGGGCAAGAGAATATTGAGCTACAGTCACTATTAAAAAATCTGACTGATAATCAGCAGGAAATTAAATTTTCAACATCTACAAAATTTGAAGATTCATCCATTACGGTAGAATGGTATTTAAAACAGAATCAAAAAAAGTCTGAGATTTTTTGTTTTGGAATTAACATTACACGACAGTTAGAAGAAAAACAAAAACTTGAAAGTTCGGAACGTCGCTTCAGAAGCTTTTTTGAAAATGCGATAGGATTAATGAGTATGCATGACATGGAAGGAAATATCCTTGCTGTTAATGAAAAAGGGAGAAAAACACTTCAGTATTCTGCAGAAGAAGTAAAAGGATTGAATTTAAAAGATCTTGTTCCCCAAAAAAATTGGCCACTGCTTGCACACTATCTTGAAAAAATCAACAACAGTCAGGAAGATCTTGGAACCATGATTCTCAAATCCAAGGAAGGAGAAGAAATGGTCTGGATGTACCATAATCTGGTGGAAACTGATAAAGAAGGCATGCCCTATATTGTAAGTACCGCTTTGAATGTTACTGAAAGAATGACGCTGGAGAAAGACCTGCTGTACACCAAAAAAATGCTGGAACAGACCAGTGCGGTTGCACAAGTGGGAGGTTGGGAAGTCAATCTTAAAAACAACACCGTTTTTTGGTCACAATCTGCTAAAGACATCCATAAATTAGACAAATCATTTCAGCCTGATTTTGAAAATGCAACGGGATTTTATACTGAAGAGAGCAGAAAAAAAGTAGAAATATTATTTAAGAGAGCTGTAGAAAATGGTATCGGTTATGATGAAGAGTTACGCCTCATACGTAATGATGGAGCTGTAATATGGGTGAGGGTGAAGGCCATTCCTGAGTTTGAAGACGGTATCTGCACAAGAGTATATGGGATTATCCATGATATTGATAAATTCAAAAACATCTATCTCGAACTTGCTAAAAAAGAGGCTATGCTTCAGTCATTTGTCACTTATGTTCCTACTGCGGTAGCCATGTTTGATAGAGATCTCAATTATCTGTCAGTAAGCAGCAGTTGGAAAAATGAGTTCCAGATGCATGATACAGATCTTATAGGAAAAAACATGTTTACGGTATCGCAAAATGTACCGGAAGATAGAAAAAAAATATATCGGGATGCACTGGCCGGTAAAACGTACATAAATAAGGATATGACTCTGGAGGTTCCCCATAAGGAAGGATTGCAACATTATAATATTGTGGTAAGCCCTTGGTACCTCTCAGATCAAGTTATGGGTGGCGTTATTGTTTCTGCGCAAAACATTACGGAGTCAAAAAAAACCAACGAAGAGCTTAAAAATGCAAAGCAGATGGCAGATATTGCCAACAAAACCAAGTCCGAATTTTTAGCCAATATGAGCCATGAGATCAGAACTCCATTAAACGGGGTCATCGGCTTTTCTGATCTTTTGCTTCAAACTCCGTTAAATGAAATGCAGACGCAGTATCTCAATTACATTAATGAGTCTGGTGAAAACCTTTTGAATATTATTAATGACATTCTTGATTTTTCTAAAATTGAATCAGGAAAAATGGAGCTTTTAATAGAAAAAGCCAACGTTTATGATACAGTGAGCCAGGTCATCAATGTGGTTCTTTATCAGTCTCAGAAAAAAAACATCGAGCTGCTTTTAAATATTGAGCCGGGATTGCCCGATACAATATGGGTTGATGAAACCCGGTTGAAGCAAATTTTGATCAATCTTCTTGGAAATGCTGTAAAATTTACAGAAAAAGGCGAGATTGAACTTAAAGTGCAAAAACTGGATTCAGATGATAAAAATATAAAATTACGATTCTCTGTGCGAGACACAGGAATCGGTATTCCGCCAGAAAAGCAACAGCATATCTTTAACGCTTTTACTCAGGAAAACAGTTCTATCAGTAAGCGTTATGGAGGAACGGGGCTCGGACTTACCATTTCAAATAACATTTTGAAATATATGGGAAGCAATCTTACTCTGGAAAGCGAACTTGAGAAAGGGTCTGTTTTTTACTTTGATATTGAGATTCCTTACGAAATATCTGATCAAAACGAAGATGAAACACTGAAAATCAACAAGGTTCTCATTGTCGACGATAATGAAGCAAACAGGATTATTCTGCAGCATATGCTTGCATATAAGAATATAGATTCCAAACTCGCTGCCAATGGAATGGAGGCTCTTCAGCTCTTATTAGCCGGAGAGCGTTTTGATATTATTTTGATCGATTACCATATGCCGATTATATCTGGTTTGGAAACAATCGAAAAAATAAAGCAGCTTTTTAATGAACAGAATGAGGCCTCACCTCTCGTGATCCTTCACACTTCTTCAGAAGAGCATGATGTTATCAACTCATTCAGAAAGGAAGAAAGTTCCTATTTCCTGCTCAAACCTATTAAATCTGAAGAACTATACAAAACATTACGACGGGCGGTTAAAAGTTCAGAAAAAGATTTAACGGCAGCTAAACCGATGCAGAAAGAAGATTATATGTTTATGACTTCTCCCAATGTGTTGCTTGTAGATGATAATCCTGTTAATATGGTTCTGAATAACAGAATCATGCAATCGCTGATACCTGGAGCTAAACTTACAGAAGCAACTGACGGACTGCAGGCTTTAGAACATTGCCGTAATCAGCTTTTTGACATCGTACTAATGGATGTACAGATGCCTGTAATGGACGGGATTGAAGCCACAAAGCAAATCAGGCTGTTGCCAGAATATACCACAGTTCCCATCATTGGTGTTACGGCAGGAAACGTTTTAGGTGAAAAAGAAAAATGTCTGAGTTCCGGAATGGATGATTTTCTACCCAAACCCCTAAGACAGAGTGATCTTGTGGAAATATTAAAAAAGCATCTGGGCGCTGAAGTTCAGGAATTGTCAGAACCCAAACCACTACAGCCTGAGATGTATTTGGATATGGATCTCCTGGGTGAACAGATGGGTGATGATGATGATTTTAAAACAATATTTTTAAACTTAGTGATACAAGAGCTCGATCAGGCTAAAGAAAATATACAATCAGGAATACAAGAAAAAAATACCGAAGAGCTTAAGAAGATTCTTCACAAACTCAGAGGAACTGCCGGAACTGCCGGCTTGATAAAACTTATGGAGCAAACTTCCTATTGGGAAAAATCTATTGAGGAAAACATGGATTTTACATCTATGGAGCGCAACATAATACATGAAATAACGGTAGGATTACAATTAATCAAAAATTTAATAAAATAAATAATAAGACCATGGTAATTCTAATTGCTGAAGACGATGAACTTATATTAAAAACAATAGAGCACAAATTACTGAAAGAAGGGCACGAAGTAATTTTAAGCCGTAATGGCAAAGAAGCTATTGAAACCCTGAAAACGGAAAATGTAGATCTTGCGATTACAGATATTATGATGCCTTTCGCATCAGGAATAGAAATATTATCTGCAATACAGGCAATGGGTAAAAAAATACCTGTAATTATACTATCAAGTATGGGGCAGGAAGAGGTTGTACTTAATGCTTTTGATTTAGGAGCAGCAGATTTTATTGTAAAGCCTTTCAGTCCTAATGAATTGATGTTAAGAATCAAAAGATTTTCTACAAAATAAAGGGTTAAGATGATAGACTCTGTACATTTTATTTTTTTTGTTTTTCTGGGAATGCTTTCATTGGTACTCGTGATGATTATTATTGTCATCATTTATAGCATTTATCAGTACAGGTTTTCTATCCGCATTTCTGGATGGTCTGAAATAATCAATAAAAAAATAACAAAAGTAATTGTATATGAAGAAGATGGAGAGCCGGCCGATAAAGATTTTGAAAAAGCCAATAAAAATCCTCTGTTTAGAAATCTTTTTTTACAAAAACTGGTTGATTCCGAAAAGAAATTTTCAGGTGCTGCCAAAGATACGATCAAACATCTTTTTGAACAATATAAACTTCAGGACGATGCCTTTAAAAAATTAAGCCAAAAGAAACCTCATTTAATCGCACGCGGAATACAGGAACTTACTGCAATGAATGTACAAGACAGCCTGCCGGAAATCTCAAAATTTCTTGCACACGCATCACCGCAGGTGTATCAGGAAGCGCAATATACTTTGGTAAATTTTAAAGGTTTTGAAGGATTGCATTATTTAGATACCATTCAGTCTGTGCTATCGGAATGGCAACAATTGCGTCTTCTGGGTTCAATCACTCACATTCCCGAAAATTCTGATCATCTGATAAATGGCTGGCTTAAAAGTTCAAACGATTCTGTGACTATTTTTACCCTTAAGCTCATCAGAAAATTCCAGATCCTTTCAGTGTACTCTATGGTTGCCGAGCTTATGGCACATTCTTCTACAGAAGTGATAGTAGAAACCGTACAAACTTTATTATCCCTGGAGAATTCCTCTACAATTACATACCTTATTGAAGCCTACCCCAATCAGCCTATCGAGGTTCAATTCGAAATTCTTAAAGCAATAAAAAGCTCAGGAGATAAAAGCTGTATAGGTTTCCTGAAAGAGCAGCTGCTTTATACCCCCGAATCTGCTCTAAAAGTTTGCGCTGCTGAAGTTCTTTTTTCGTTGGGGCAACAGGAGTTTTTAGAGCAGATCGCACAGGATGAAACTTCTTCTGAAGAATTAATAAACATAATAAAACACGCTTTGCAGGAAAAAATATGATAGAATTCTCACATATTATATACGAAGTTGTTATATGGCTGTTTCTGCTTTATGGGCTTGGTGTTGCAGTCATTTACGGTTGGATAGGGATCTATGCATTGGGAGCTGTATTAAGATATAAAAAAGAAAATACTTTTACAGATTACAGTATTATCGCTGCCAATCCTAATGCGCCTACATTTAGTATTATCGCGCCGGCTTACAACGAAGGAATGACCATTGTAGAAAATGTGCGTTCTCTCCTATCCCTTTATTATCATAATCTGGAAATTATTATTGTCAATGACGGCAGTAAAGATGATTCTATACAAAAACTGATTGAAGCCTATAATCTGGAATCGATCACCTATTTCATACAGGGGAAAATAGAAACCAACCCTGTAAGAGGTATTTATAAAAGTAAAAACCCGGCTTTTAAAAAGCTGATTGTTGTAGATAAAGAAAATGGTGGTAAAGCAGATGCACTTAATGTAGGTGTTAATATTTCGTCCGGTCAATATCTTGTCTGTATAGATGTAGACTGTATTCTGGAGCAGGATGCGATCCTTAAACTGGCAAAGCCATTTTTGGAACAGAAAGACAAAAAGTTTATTGCCTGCGGTGGTGTGATTCGCCTGGCAAATAATTGCGTCATTGAAAACGGTAAAGTCATCAGTGTCAATATGCCGAGAACTCTTTTGGGAAGAACCCAAGCATTAGAATATATCAGAGCTTTTGTTCTCGGCCGAATGGCTTGGTCACGCGCTTCTGGGCTAATTTTAATCTCAGGAGCCTTTGGAGTTTTTGATAGAAAAATTGTGCTGGCTTGTGGTGGATATGATAAAAAGACGGTAGGAGAAGACATGGAGCTGGTCGTGCGTATGCGAAAGTATATGGAAGAAAGAAACGAAGCCTATGAAGTACTTACCATTCCTGATCCTTTATGCTGGACTGAAGCTCCGGAAACAAAAGACATCCTTAAAAAACAGAGAAACAGATGGATGCGCGGAACGATCGAGACCCTTTGGAAACACAGGAAGATGATGTTTAATCCCAAATATGGAAAGCTGGGAATGATCAGCCTTCCCTACTGGTTCTTTTTCGAACTTCTGGGCCCATTGGTAGAATTTTCCGGATATATTATTTTTATTATTTTTCTGTTATTGGGTATCATCAGTTGGCCGTTTTTCAGTGTTCTATTTGCATTGGTCATATCCATGGGTTTTCTGTATTCAATCTACGCCATATTGGTTGATCTTGTCAGTTATCAGGTGTATACCAAAAGAAAAGATTTTTTCGCACTTATTGCAACCGCTTTTTCCGAACCATTTTATTTTCACCCTATTGTTGTAAAAGCAGGGGTTAACGGATTTATTGATTATTTCAGGAATTCTCACGGATGGGGAGAAATGACACGGCAAGGCTTTAGTCAAAACACTCAAAATTTACCTTTAAAAGAGAAGATTTCAATTATCCTTCACACAGGATTAAAGCAGTGGGGAATTCTGGCCGTCGTATTCCTGATTCAATTTTTAATAGGAATAGGTGTGGAATCATTGTGGTACTGCTATTCTTTTCCCTCAATAGACGTATCACAAATAGTCGTCCACCTGTTCTTTGACAATATTTTATTTGCCTTAAAGCTGGTAGCAGTGATGGGAATTACTTATCTCATCTTGTCATTCATCAAAAAAAGCTGGGGGAAAACACTCACCATTGCTGTATTTCTCACAGCAGCTGTTTCGCATTATATTTTGTTCCTTTATTTTTCCGAAACTCATAATCTGCTTGGAGCAGAGGTTTTTTATTACAGCAAAGACGAAATAAAACAGACGTTACAGTCCAGCGGAATGCTGAACTACAAAAATTTTGCCTTGATGGGTATTTTGATGGTATTGGTATTTTTACCATTATGGATGATGGGGAAAAAAGCATTAAAATCACTATATCTTGGCATTACAGTATTGGTGATCGGATTGTTGGCTTTTTTTGTACCTTCTTCTCTATTAGACAATGAAGCTGTGCAGAATTACAACGAATTTAATAAAGACGCAGCGAAAAGCAAGTGGGTTTATTTTATTAATTCCAATGAAGACAATTTTATCAGTGATCATCCTGAAATCGTTAAACTTTGGGGTGGCAGTGATAAGTTTCAGATTACTTCCGAAATGCTGGATGAAAAATTTCCTTTTTGGAGAAAAGAGACCACACCAGACTTTTTAGGGCCGTATTTTACAAAATCTGAAAAAGCACCCAACTTAGTCTTTGTTATTATGGAAGGTTTCGGACATGCGTATACTTCACCGAAAGGCTATGTCGGTAACTTTACCCCTTTTCTGGATTCACTGTCACATAAAAGCCTCTATTGGGAAAACAGTATAAGTTCGGCAGGAAGAACATTTGGAGCATTGCCCTCATTAACGGGCTCTCTTCCTTTTGGCAAGAATGGATTTTTAGAAATCGAAAAAACGCCACAACATTTTAATTTGTATAATGTACTTAAAGCAAATGGTTTTGAAACGGGTTTTTATTATGGTGGGCATATACAGTTTGACCGGTATCGTGAGTTTTTGAAATACAGCGAAGTAGATCATATTGTTGATGAAGACCTATTCGGAAAACCCTACCGTAAGCTTCCCGCAAACAATGGAGAAAGCTGGGGATATGAAGATCAGGCAGTGTTTGATAAAATGCTTAAGATGCAAGCGTTAAACAATCGGCCTTATTTTAATATGATACTTACTTTATCAACCCATAACCCGTTCTTGATAAATAATAAAAATTATTATGAAAAGCAGTATAACAACAGATTGCAATCCACAATTCTGAATCCTCAACAGAAAAAGTGGGCGACGATCCATAAAAGAGAATTGATTTCTGTTCTGAATGCTGATGATGCTTTAAAGAAATTCTTTGAAGATTACAGTAAGCGTCCAGACTTCGCGAATACCATTTTTGTAATTACCGGTGACCACAGTATGCCGGAGATCATTTTACAATCTAAAATTGATAGATTTCATGTTCCTCTGATGGTGTATTCACCTTTACTCAAAACGCCCAAAAAATTTAACAAAATCGTTAGTCACTTTGATCTTGCACCATCCTTGTTTTCCTATTATAGAACGAATTATAACTTACATACACCTTCTACGGTTGCTTGGCTGGGAAGAGGGCTTTCAGTAGGTTCAGAGACTGTAACATCAGGTATTCCTATGATGCAGAGCAAAAACCTGCTGACTGATTTTATGTTTAAAAATTATTATCTCCATGACGGACAGCTTTTTATCACAAAAAACCTAGAAGAAAGCAACTATAATGATGAAGCAGAACTACAAAGACTTACCGTCAGATTTAATCAATTTAAAACAATGAACTCCCGCTTTTATGCTACTAAAAAACTAATGCCCGATTCGGTAATTGTTAATTTTATGAAGAGAACGAAGTAATTTTTTAGAATGAAAGCTTTGACAACTGTTTTTAAATGCACTGATATCAAAACTTAAAAGGATTTTAAATTTTAAGATAAAAAAAGTGTATTGAACCATCCTCAATACACTTTTTTTTAGTGATAATAGTACTTAAAAAATTTCGTCTATTTTTAACGATTAAATCTTTAAAATTTCCGCGTGTATCCTAATGTGATATCAAACTGATTGCCTTTTACATTTGGCAAATATTCCTGATTATAATACATCGTGCCCACCGAAAATAAATTTCTGTAGACCGCAAAATTATATGCAGCTCCTAATTTGAAAGTCTTCAGTTTAAAGGTTTCATTTTCCAAAAGATTATTACGGTTTTCTTCCGGGCTGATTCCGGTTCCTATCTGAACGGCAAAATAATCCTGGCTGCTTTTTGTATAGTATCGTACAGTTGCGGTATAAGAATGTGCTATATTCTTGCTGTCCGGAGTAATATAGGTTCTTAAGTTAAACCAAAAATTCTTATAATATTTACCTACTGATGCGGTATACAGCCAGATATTATTGGTAAAATAAAGTTGTCTGTACCCTATTTCGGCTTCAAAACTGTGTGGTAAATTCGCGTTTAGAGAAACTCCCGTGCGGTATTTTGGGAAAAGTCCAACATCCTCAGAATATCCGGCTCCTACATATAAATAAAATGTTTTAGACAATCTAGGATAAGCTTCCAGTTCTATCTGTGTGCCGTTTTGCGCAAATTTGTTGGCATAATTCCCTCTCAGGATTACTGATCCCAGAGAGGTCATTCTTTTATAACTTACTCCTATAATATGCCAATCATCATCAAATTGCTTATCAAAATGTGAATAATTATAAGTGATACCTACTTCATTTTTTGAAGAAAAATCATTTATTCTCACAGCAAAAGCTCTTGCCTCCGTATTTTTTGGATTGATGAGCAACAGATTTGTAATAGCTTGCTCTGCTTCAGCATAACTATCCGTTGCAAAATAAACTTTTGCTTTCAACAGCCATAACGCTTCAGACGAAGGATGATGTACCAATCCCTCATCAATGATCTTAATGGCATTTGCATTTTGATCGTTCCAATATTCGAGCGATGCGTATGCGACAAAATAGTCTTCATCTTTAATCCCCTTCTTTTGCAGATCTTCAAATACTGCTCTAGCAGAAACAATATCTTTGTTCCATGTATACAATCGTGCTAAAAAAATAGAAATATCTGTGTAATCAGGGGATATTTTCAGCGCTTCTTTTGCAAGAGAAATAGAGGCATTATAATCTTTTTGTTCGAAAGCCGTTGTACGTGCTTTTAAAAACAATTCATCAGCACTGGGATTTTGCTGTGCTGAAATTGCAAGGGGAAACAACAGCAGAAACAACAAGGATTGACATCTTTTCATTGAAGATTATAATTAATTATACTATATAAAACAAATATATTGAACTTTTCACAGTAAACCAAACTGAATATTATCTATAAAACAATACAGAAATATTCTTAAATGATCAATAGAATTGTTAATATGAAGTATCAGTGTTAAAATTTACGCTTTAAGATGCAAATCATCAATTGTACGTAAAAAATTGTTCAATTAATCCTGATCTGGTAATGTAAACCAAAAAGTAGTACCAACGCCTACCATGCTTTCAACTCCTATTTTCCCGCCGTGACGCTCAATAATATCTGAACTGATATAGAGGCCTAATCCTAGTCCTGAAACCTGCACACCTGATTGGTCTACTCTAAAATAACGTTCAAAAAGATACGGTAATTTGTCTGCTTTAATTCCGGGACCGGTGTCTCTAAGGGAAATTTTAACTGAGTGGTCTTTACGCTCAATCGTTAGGAATAATTGTTTGCTATCCGGAGCATATTTAATGGAATTATTAATAAAATTAGTGAGAACCTGGTGTATTCTATTCTCATCTGCAAGTATTTCAATATGTGTATCCCCTTCCACCACAAGCTCATGGCTTCCCATTTGCAAAACATAAGAACGGCACTCTTCTACCATCTGTGCTAAATGAAACTTCTGTTTACGTAGCATTACCTGCCCTTCATTTATTTTTGTCACATTGAGCAGTTCCTCAACCAGTTGGGAAATCTTTGCCATACTCCTGTTACATTGGTCGATTAACCGGGGCAGCAAAGCGGTCGGATTCGTTTTCATACGCTCAAGAAGTTGCAAAGAAGCTTTAAGGCTGGTCAATGGTGTTTTGAGCTCATGACTGGCAATTGATATGAAATCATCTTTTTGTTGTTGCAATTGTTTAAAACCTGTGATGTCGATAACCGTTCCAAGTAACTTTTTCAGGTTGCCATCGCTATCATAATGAACATTTCCATGTAAGCGGACCCACTTTAAAGAGCCGTCTGCATGTAAAATACGGGTTTCGTAAAAAAGTTTACCGGTTTTTTGGGCAACAGCATGGGCCTGATCGCTTAAATGGGCATCCAAAGGATGTAAGGTTTTAAGCACCTCAGCTCTCGAAATGGGGCTGCTTACTCCAAAAATCTCATCAAAGCGCTTTGAACCTATCAGTAAATTGTTTCTATAATTAAGTTCATACGTACCGATCTCTGCAGCTTCAAGAGCAAGGCGGTTGCGTTCTTCGGCATCTTCAATTTTATTTCTTGCGATTACTTTATCGGTCACATCATTTCCTACTACCATAATAGAGGTGACTGCACCTGTCAAATCAGTAACAGGCTCATAAACGAAATCAACAAATACGGTTTCATCGACTCCGTTTCGATTCAATACTAACTCGTGCTCTCTTCCATGAAAGGCAATACCGGTTGTAATTACTTCCTGCATCAATGGTGAGTATACTTCAGCAGCTTCTGCCACACCTTCCCAAATCATACGACCTTTCAGCTGTTTCCTGGTTTTGCCTACTAATTCTAAATAACCATTATTCACTTCTGTGACAATCAGATCTTCAGCTCGAATCACGCATATCGCAACTGGTGCCTGATTGATAAGGTTACGAAACCGGGTTTCACTGAGTTGTAACTCATCATTGGATTCTGCCAGTTCTTCATTGGTTGCGGCAAGTTCTTCATTGAGGGCAGAAAATTCTTCATTAGAGGCAGCGAGTTCTTCATTCAGATCCTGCAGCTGTTGCTCACTTAATTTCTGCTGAGTTATATCAACACAGGAACTGATATATCCCGCAAAATTTCCATCAGAAAGAAAGCGGGGTGTCCCTTTTTTCAGGAGCCAATGATAAGATCCGTCGGATCCCATAAGCCTCATCTCGGCGGTGTAGGAAACTTTGTTAGAAAACGCCTGCTGATGAATATTAAGAAATTTTTGTTTATCCTGAGGATGTATCAAATCATACCATCCTCTATTTAGTAATTGATCTGAACTTCTTCCCGTGAACTGACACCATGCCTTATTAAAATAGTTTAACTGCCCTGTATGATCACGCACAGCAATAAGGATGTCGGTATTATCAGCCATAGATTTGAATCTTTCTTCACTTTCTATCAACGCTTTTACACGATCTTCTACTGTCGATTCCAATTCAGAATTAATTCGGGTTAGCTCTTCCCTTCCTTTCTGCAACTGCTCATTAATTGCATTTAGTTTTGCATTGGATGCGGCAAGCTGTTCATTCAACAATTGTTCCTGACTGAGCAGCTTCTTGTTCAGGCTGGCTTCTTCCAATTCCCGCCTGTTCAGATAACGTTCTGTAACGTCAGTAGCAGTATGCAATATTGCTACAACGCTCCCATCATCATCTTTTATAGCACGATACTCAAAATCAAAGTAATACGTACTGAGCACTCCATCGATTAATAAGTCTGCAGGCGTGTCTTTCCCTGAAATAGTGATTCCTTCGCGCCATACTTTTGCAAACATTTCCATAAATGGCTGACCTGCCAATTCTGGCATTGCTTCATTTAATCCTTTACCTTTCACTTCGGACCCGCGTCCCCAAATGGTTAACATCGCCTTATTGGCAAATTCAATCCTTGCATTTTCACCAACATGTACAGCGGTGGCGGTGTTAACAAAGGAAAGTATATTGGTTAACTGTTCAAAATTTAGGGGCTTAACCGAATCCGTCATTTTTGATTTAGGGTTTAATTTGGCAAAATTACAAAATTGGTCTGAATAATACTGCCGACGAAATTGTAGGCAGCTATCCCGGAAAATCAAATGATAGGTATCTAAAATTCCGGATATTTAATTTATTATTTTAGCTGATTCTGCAATATAGGTGAAGTTTCTTCGGAAAACAGAAATATTAATTAAGCTTGATCGTGTTTCTTTTTCTTTATCGCAATTATATATTCTAATGATCCAGAATGTTTTTTTATGATGAAATGTATTCTCCCTCTTCATCTTTGTGCCAGAATGAAATGCGTTTGGAGGTCACTTTCAGCAGGCAAATCCCCTCTGTTTCAATACCGTCAGGAAACCATTGCTCAAGCTCTTCAACCCACTTTTCTTTTAACGTTTCTTTGTCAGTTACTACCGCTGCAGTACCATAGCAATCGATAAAAAGCATATCATCTGTCTGATAAATGAGACTGACATTATTATCCTCTTTAATTTGGCGAACTTGTTGCTGTCTTCATATGTGAAAAACCACGAGTCACCATCAAATTCTACCTTACCATTATTACTCATAGGTCTTGAGTGGTTTTGTCTTCCGTCATGCGTAATCATCATACAGAAGTCTAAATTTTTCATTTTTTGTGCAATGGTCTTAAGTGAAGCATTTTTCATTTTAATTATATTTTGTTTGGTGATGAATTATTATCGAGTGATGATCTACAATGGATACCTGTTGATATTCTTGAAGCACTTTCATGATCTTTAACCAAAATACATACCGTTTTATAAAATATAAAATTATATTATTAAAACCGGTTTTTCCAGAGGAGAAACTCTAAAAACACTATCGATTATAAAAGGATTAAGTACCTATTGAGATTAATAATAAAAGATCCAATTTGCAAACATTACAAATTGGATCATACACTATATATTGATTTTGATTTATTCTATAATGAGCTTCAGCGTAAATAGTTTTCTGGTATATACTTTAACAAAATAAACCCCTTTTGGCAAATTTTCATTCACTAAAGAGAATTTCTGCTGATTCACATTTTTAGTTTCATACAGCAATTGCCCTGCAGCCGATACCAGCTGAATTTTATCAATAGGATAATCACTTTTAATGAAAGTAGGCTGTCCTGGTTTTGCAGGATTTGGATAAAGAATGACATTTTTCTCTGTAGCACTATGGGATTCGGCGGTACCTAATGTATTTCCTACCACCTCGAAAGAAACCCTGTTCGACACTTCTGTATAAGAATCGTTGGTGAACATGACCATATAATAATTTCCGGCCGTAGTAGGTAACGCATTTACATTCCCGGTAATTGTTTTCGAACCCTGAGTGATCCCGTCAAAATAAGTGTAGGAGGTAAACTGATCATTGGGTATTGATATGCTTTGAGGATAAATTCCTAACCAGTCTTTGATAATTCCCGGAGAATCAGTCCAGGAAGCGGTAATATTTTCACCCAACGTATACACCGGTTTGTTGAGCCAGAGATCAGTAACGATATCTCCAACTTTAAAAAATACTTTTTCTCCAATTTGGGTATAACCATCTTCTAGAAGATAAGTCGCGTAATAATATCCTTTCGGTAAACCCGTAAAGTTTTTAGTTCCTGCAGCAGTGGTTACATAGCTCCACATGGCAGAAGGGTTGGCTGATCCTGGAACCTGCCCCATTTTGTAAATTCCGATCCAGTCATTCGTAAGATTAGGACCGTTGTTATAATTCACAACCACTGTTCCACCAACAGGATATGAATCTGCCGTTGTTTGAAGCACTACTTTCGGCCCTACATAGAAATTTTTTCTTGCGGTAATCTCGGTATACCCGTTATTGGCAAAAAAACCTGCGAAATATTGTCCTTTATTGGGCAATCCATTGGTAAAATTGGCAGCTCCGGAGGTTTGCCCATTGGTATACTTATATGCCTGTGAAGTTACGGAAGCAGGATTTTGACCTTTCTTATAAATTCCCACCCAGTCCTGTTGATTTCCGGGCCCGTCTGTGAAGGTGGTGAGAATTGCCTCGTTCTGAAGATATTCTGTTTTGTTTAAAACCAGTGCAGGATTAGACACGACACTTCCCGTTACCTCAAACTGTTTTACATCACTCCAGTCGCTCCATTCAAGATTCCGGTCTCTGTAACGTACTTTTACATAATATACGCCATTGGTAATAGAATTGGCTGCGATGGTTGCTTTTGTAATATCTACTCCCGCATTTAGGTTTTTAGTAACATTAGGATTTCCTGTCCCTTCTTTACCGAACCAGTTTTCATAATCACGGTAGAATTCTTTGTCGATAACCGAAAAGTCTGCGGTTTTACTAATAAGAAATTGTGTTGTATTTAAAAGTTCTGCTGTAGTGGTTGAGAAGGTGCTTCCGTTGAGTACCAAAGGCAGTGTAACGGGTGCTGTGAATACATTTGTTACTGAAGGTTTTGTGGGTTTTGCAAGGTTTTTATAGCGATGAAAACTGTCAACGGTAACACTGTTCTTCTGATTATAAATACTTCCGATTGAATAGCTTTCGACATCTACTTTGCCATTGATGACGTCTACTTCAATAATCTGGTACGTCCAGTCCGTAAGGGTTTTCTGCACATCGTCAAAATCCTGCTCATTAGACATTCCCCAATACTGATCCCACGCCGTTCCGCCGGAAATAATCTGATAGTTAGGCGAATTTTTAAGCTGTCCTCTGTGATACAGGTGATGGTGAGCGCCGATATGCATTAAATATTTATCTGAGGTTGTCAACATAGGCACTGCAGTATTTCTTACCCAGGTTGAAATATCTCCAACATATTGCTCAGCCTGATAAGGTCTGTGGCTTAAAGAAATAATCCACTGGACGGTATTATCCGTAGCAGCGGCAGTAAGAATCTGCTGAAGCCAGGTTTGCTGTGCAGCCCCGGTATGTTCTGAACTTAAACTTACAAAAAGAACATTTCCGGCTTGCTGTGCATAATAGTTTTCATTTCCTGAGCTGATATTTTTATAATTCAGTTCATCAATATAGAAATGCGCATAATAAGAGCTCATTCCTAACGTTCCGTACGTCTCATGATTACCGACGGTGGTTTGAATAGGAAGATAGGGTGAAAGCTTTTGATTTTTCTTAAAATGAACATTTTCATAATGGTCAAGCGTTCCTACATCAACCTGATCTCCCACCATAAAAGTAAGGGCCACATTATCTGAAGGATCTGCCGCCATCCCAAAGCGTTGCTTTATTTTTTTATACGCGTGAAGGTTCAGAGAATCATATCTCGGCTCATTTTTAATCTGATTATCTCCCATGATGAGAAATCTTATTTTTCCGTCTGCAGTTACGGGCTGTCCCGGTAAAGGAAGGGTGCGGAAGTTATAAACGGAAGACTCTGTACTTCCTGTTTTAATTTTATAGTAGTATTTTGTATTGGGCTGAAGGTTGGTAATCTTTGCGGTATGATAGTAATAATTATTATTGTAGCCGGTATCAGAAAAAATATTGGTGGTTCCCGTTACAGTCACGCTTAGATTATTTGATGACGTCCCATAATATACGATGGTTTCGTTATTGGAAGAGGTTTTCCAGTTCACGATCATCGAATTGGGTGTCGGATTTTGCAAATACGGAACTAAAGCTTGTCCTAAACACAATTGCGTAAAAACGCAACACAGCAGGAGTAAATAATGTTTCATAAAGAATGGTTTGGATTAGATTTTTTGATCTCCCAAAACTAAATGCTCCATATTACACTGCTGTTACTGAACTGTTACATTATGCTTAAATATTATGTTTAAAATTATTTCATTGCAGCCCTCCATACATTACTTATCAATGTAAACTTTAGATGTAAATTCAATTTGATCAACAGTTATCGTGACGACCCGGATTAAATCTAAGATTCGCCTCAATGCAAAATACTTGCTTACTTAAATACAAATATTGATACCTTAAAATTCGGACAATTTTTTCTGGAAAAACTAAATCCTTCAAAGAAAATACTAAAATAATAGGTTTAATTCTTAAATTTGACTTATGCGAAAATATCTTTATTACATTATATTGTCATGTGTTGTCACGAGCTGCTATACTTACCAACGTAAAAAGCAAGCGGATATTCCGCTCGAAAACGAGCGCTCAAAGATGAGAGCTGTTGATGGAAACAGTGCTTCGTCTCAACGCAACGATACGGCAGCCGAAACTCAAAGCAATAAATCAAAGCCAACGATTAATAAGAAACAACCTATTCCCATCAATATCCAGAATGAGCTTCAGCCAACTAAAAATTATAAAATTAAGGCCGATGGCAGAGTGTATAAAATAATCGTTGATAAATGGGTGGGTGACAGTCTGGTTGCGCATTCGGCAAATAAACCTCAGGAAGTCCTGAAATTACACAAAAATCAGATTGAAGCTGAAACCATTGCAGAAAAACGCTTTTCGCAACCCATTGCAGATATTATCACCATACTTGTTTACGCCGGCATTGGCGTTGGAATTTGGATGCTTGTTCGATGATTACAATTATTTCTTACAGTTCCCGTTCATTTCTATTTAAAGTTCTCAGCCGGATGAGATAATACAATCATTCGGCACACAACATCGGCAAAGGTTTTTTTAATATTTAACAAGAGCTTGCTTTAAAACTATTGCAGGCAGACAGTCAATATCACTGAAATTATCTCACAGTCATCCTGGATGCATTTTTCAAATTGTAAACAAAAAAATCCCGGATGAACGGGATTTTAATTTTTCTTATTTACATTTATTTGATCTCTACAGGAACTGAGATTTTATCCCAATTCATGGTAAATCCGTTATTATTTACTTTATACATTAAGGTTTCCTGTCTTTCTGGTAACGCTTTTGTTTTCACATCAACACGTAAAGCATCTTTAGCCTGTTCGTATTTATAAGCGCCCCATTGTTTTGGCTCTTTGTTAAAAATCGCAGTCCAGGTTCCGCTTTCTTTAGGGATTAAGAAAAAGCTATATTTACCTTTAGGCAGTTTTTTACCCTGAACAGTAATATCTTTATCCGTCTCGAAAGTAGTTGCTTCATTGGCACCTGCGCGCCAAACTTTATCATACGCTTCCAAACCGCCCCAGATGGTACGCCCTTTCACAGAAGGACTGCTGTAGGCAATGGTAATAGTTGCATCTTTAATCTTTCCTGTCGCAGTAGCGGGAGGACTCGCAGGTTTTTTAGTGTCCTGTGCAAAAGCGTTTACTGAAATCGTCATGGCAGCCAAAACCATAGTTACAGATTTAATCATTGTTCTCATACTGTTTTTATTTATTTGTTCTTATTTTGTTCGTTTACGAATTTACGTTTTTCGGTTTATAAAACAGTAATCCGATTGCCGAAAATATAATAACTGCCGCTGCTCCGATTACGTTAAGCCAAAGGAAAGAAACAATATCGAACTGATAAACGGCAATAACCGCGATTTCTGATAAAATTGCAGCAATGAATACATTCTTCCCATTGATTTTTTTAAAGTAAAATGCGACCAGAAAAATCCCCAATATCGGGCCGTAGAAAAGAGAACCCAATACATTGACCGCTTCAATAAGGGAACCCATCTGTGTTGCAAACATAGCGACACCGATTGAGAAAATACCCCAGGCTAAAGTATGGAGGCGGCTGTATTTCAATTCGGTTTTATCATCCGGAATTTCTTTTCTGAATATTAAATGAACATCCTTTAATGAGCAGGCGGCAAGAGAATTCAGCGCTGCGGAAATTGACCCCCAACTGGCCAGGAAAATGACAGCAAATAGTAAACCGGTTACCCCTACAGGTAAAGTATTTTTTACGAAATACAGGAAAATGTAATTGGTATCCGTTTTCTCCGCATTATAGTTTGAATGGTTGATTGCTTCCTCTACCCTTCCGTGAAGAGTTTTTACCTGGGTTTGTGTATTTTTAAAATCCTGAATTGTTTTGTTAAGTCTAGGAGATTGAGTTTCTTTTAATTGTAAAATTTCTTTCGATTCTGCATTGAATTTCATTTGTAAATCCTGATGCTCTTTTTCAAATACAGCAGCCTGTTCGGGTTTTGCTTCTTTTAAATGTTGATAAGAATGTTCGTTGAAATAAATCGGAGCCGGTTTAAGGGAAAAGAATGCGAACAGCAAAGCACCAATCAGGAGAATCGCAAACTGCATTGGGATCTTAACCAGCCCGTTCAGCAGCAAGCCCATTTTTGCATTGGTGTTGTCCTTCGCCGTAATATATCTCCCAACCTGGCTCTGGTCGGTACCGAAATAAGAAAGTGCAAGGAAAAAGCCGCCAATTAAGCCGCTCCAGATATTGTACTTATCTTTCCAGTTAAATTCTGTGGTGATTACATTGAGCTTCCCCGATTTCCCCGCCAGATAAAGCGCATCCTTAAAGCCAATTCCGTTCGGCATATTTTGAATCAGCAGATATCCTGCAAAAGCCATGGTTCCCAAAATAATGAGAAACTGTAGTTTTTGGGTATGAGCAATCGCTTTGGCACCGCCGACATAGGTATAAATCAGCAGAATGCCGCCTGTTAAAACATTGGTCGCATAAATATTCCAGTTTAAAACGCTTGACAAGATGATACTTGGAGCGTAAATGCTGATTCCGGTTGATAAGCCTCTTGAGAAAAGGAAAAGCAATGAAGTGAGTACCCGTGTTTTTTTATCGAAACGGTTTTCTAAATACTCATAGGCAGTATAAACATTCAAGCGCTGAAAAATCGGTATAAAAGTAATACAGATCACAATCATCGCCAAAGGCAAACCGAAGTAGTACTGAACGAAACGCATCCCATCTGTATAAGCCTGTCCCGGCGCTGAAAGAAATGTAATGGCACTTGCCTGCGTTGCCATAATCCCTGTAAGCACAATGTACCAAGGCATTTTATTATCGGCTTTCAGATAGGTTTCGTTGCTTTTCTGGCCACGACCGATCAAAACGCCATAGACTACTACTGCGACAAGGGTAAAAATGAGAACGGTCCAGTCTATCGTGCTCATGCCCAGAATTTAGTAAACAAATAATAAAATGCGATCTGCAATACTAATGCAACCGTTAATAATACATACCAAGTATTCCAGTTTTTAAGTTGATTGTTCATCAGTTTTTCTGTGCAGATAAAAAGTTTAAAAATAGACGTGCCGCCCCAACATTTCCCGCAGGTAGCTGTCTGAAAAATGCCAAAGAAGTATAAATAAAATTACCTTTCCCGTATGCAGCATATAAAGTGGATCCCTGCAGCGGCTCTTCACCGGTATCATACATCTCAAAAAGCGGTTCGTAGGCTGCATCCCATTTTTCAGGAAAATAGGCGCCACGCTCCTGTACCCAACCTTTAAAATCATCCGAGGTAATTTTATTCGGAAAATTCAATAATTGATGATTGGGGTTTAAAAATTTAACCTCAGCGTTTTCTTCGGTAACCCGTTTATTGGCAATGCTGAAATTGTATATTCCCAATTGCTCGACGGTTGTATCCTGATTGGTGTTATACTGCATCACCAAATTCCCTCCCGCTTTTACATAAGACCATAAAAAAGGCATCCAGCGACCCAACTTTTTTTCTGTGTTATTGGCACGAATACCCAATATGATGGCATCATATTGCGATAGCCTGTTCTGACTGCCGTTTCCGCCGGATTTATCTGCGTTGCCATAGAAATCTTCGTCTTTCAGAACCTCAACCTGGACACCTGCAATACGCAGAAACTCAGGAATAAAATCGCCTGCACCTTCTATGTAACCCACTTTTTTAACCTTCGACTGAACATCCCCTTTCATAACGATGGCCGTTGCAGGTACAAAATATTGTAAAGAAGGTAAATGCGGGTATTGAATTAACACCTGTTTTTTATTATAAGTAACTCCATCTACTATAAAATTGGCATCCAACTGCAAACGGGAGGAATTGATTGAAGCAAGCTTACTTTTAGGGATAACGTACTCGATAGTTGTATCTTTTCCATTAATAGAACTTAGATCAGCGCTGCCTAATCGTTCTCCGTTATACATCAGGTTTAACTTACCATTACTATAGCTTTTATTGGAATTAACCTTAACATTTAAATTCAAATATAAGTCTGCATTTTCTTTGACCAGATAAAGTGGTTGTGTAAATTTCAGTTCTAATGCAGGAACAATGCGCAATGCTTCTACCACGTCACCCCGCACCGGGTCTAATTTCTTGAAAGACAAAGGAAGTTTGACTTCAAACTTTTCCGTGCCTATTTTTAAACCAAGCAAAACATTTAATGGTGATTCTGCTTCCGGCAAACCGACTAAAGTATCATTTGGAACAGAGAAAGTCGCTGCATTCGTGGGAGGTTTTGCCAACCAATACGGTTCAGTCAGTGCTGCATCTGCAGGAATCTGAATTTCGTGCTGAATAGTGATCAAAGAATCTTTTGACAGTTTTTTGTTGAAGCTTTCTGATTGATTTAACCATTTTACATTTTCTAAAACAACAGGATTTTCAGTTCGTGCAATTAAATTTACCCTAAAATTATGTTTGTCTCCGGCAACAGCTTCAGCCTGGTTGGTAACTGCCTCGCCCATAAACCCGGCGCAGCTTAAAATAATATGGTCAATAGATTTAAGCTTATCACTTTTTAGGTCTGAATCTTTTAGCGCCATTATCTTTTTTCGCAAAACAAGCAAAGAAGGCAAGCTCTTGTCTGGCTCGTTGAAATTGAAAGCAGAAATAATGTTATCTAATGATTGGTCAATGTCAGCATTTCCTTGTGAAGTCCAGGTTTTAGTCACTCCGTCAAAAAGTGTTGCTTTAGCAGGCTCACCAAGAACATGGCTAAAATACTCAGTTTTAATCCCGGCTACAGACTGTGTTCCCGCACCTTGGCTTTTATGTAAGCTTCTGCTTAATCCCGCCAATTCACCATAGCCCATTCCCAACTGGGCATCATATTGTCCAACGGTAACTTTCAGCTGATTTTCGGCAGTCGTATTGACGGCACCAAACCGGAAAGTATTCCACAATATACGTTTGGGTTGCCATACGTTAACATATTTTAGTTGATTTGGAAAAGCTGTTTTATCGCCCGCCAGCTTAAATGCTTTTTCTGCAACCACCGCCGAAGCCGCATGTTGTCCGTGGCCTGCTGCTGCAGTAGGAGGAAAACGACAAATGATCACATCAGGACGGAATGTACGGATGACCCAAACCACATCTGCTGTAATGCTGTCTTCATTCCATTGTGTGAAGGTGTCGGTCGTATTTTTAGAAAAACCGAAATCAATCGCCCTGGTAAAAAACTGTTGGGCACCGTCTAACTTTCTTGCTTCCAAAAGCTCATGCGTTCTGATCAAACCTAGTGCAGCACCTTGCTCTGTGCCTAATAAATTCTGGCCGCCATCACCTCTGGTTAAAGACAAATAGCCCGTCTCTATATTCTGGTCGTTGATTAACCAGGAGAGTAATCCTGTATTTTCATCGTCGGGATGAGCTGCAAGGTATAGAACTTTAGGCAGGTGTTTAAGGGTTTTGAGTTCGCGATAAATTTCAGATGATTTTGAAGGCCGGACCTGTTGGGCCGAACAAAACCCCGTATAAAAGCTAAGAATAAATACAATGATTACTTTTTTGAACATTTGAATTTGCTTTGCGAGACAAATATAAGTAAATCGTTTTTTCTTTCAACCCTAAAAAAGCAGCCCGCTTTTTGCTGACCTTTACGTTCAGTTTTATTTTTATAACTCGTATGTCGCAAGATCGGTTCAAGGTTTGATAATTATTAGCTTAAAATTACAGAAATGGAAAAGAAGCCTCATTTTAAAGCGACCCTCATGTATCTTACCACGGAAGACGGAGGCATTGTAACCCCTGTTTCCTCAGGATTCAGAATCGTTATCAGATTTCCGTATGGTAATCAGGAATGTATGGCAAACCAAACATTTTTAGATCAAGAACTGGTATTTCCAGGTGATACGGTAGTTGCTGATCTTATATTCTTAAATGCGGATGAGATGTCAGAAAAAATATATGAAGGAATGGATTTCGAACTTCTTATCAATTCAAATATAATAGGAAGCGGTTTGGTCACTGAAAAGTATCCTACAGAAGATAAAACAGATTAAAGTCCAAGAATATAATTATTATCCTTTTCTTATTTTACTCCAATTAAGAATGGCCAACCATCAAAAATCAATTTACAGTGCTCTTGCCGCCAATCTCCTGATTGCGCTGACCAAATTCATTGCCGGAGCATTTACCAACAGTTCCTCTATGATCTCTGAAGGGATCCACTCTACCGTGGACACCGCCAACCAGCTGTTGCTTTTGTATGGGTTGAAAAGGAGTAAGAAAAAAGCAGACGAATTTCATCCTTTCGGATATGGCAAAGAGCTTTATTTCTGGTCTTTTGTCGTTTCTGTTTTGATATTTGGTCTGGGTGGTGCCCTGTCTGTTTATCAGGGAATTTCACACATTCTGGAACCTGAAGCCATGAAAGACCCTTTATGGAATTATATCGTCTTGTCACTTTCCCTTATTTTCGAGGGGTCTTCTTTATATATCGCAGTAAAGGAATTTAATAAAACCCGTAACGGAATGAAATGGTGGGATGCGATCGTTAAAAGTAAAGATCCCTCCAGCTTTCTCGTAGTTTTTGAAGATGGCGCCGCAGTTGCAGGCCTGATCGTTGTCATGATCCTGATGGGATTTAGCCATGCCTGTGAAATACCGGAATTGGACGGGCTCGCATCGGTGATTGTAGGACTAATATTGGTTTTTGTTTCTTTTATCCTGGCCAGAGAAAGCAGGAGCTTACTGATGGGAGAAGGAATCGCTCCGGAAACAAGAGAGAAAATTGCGCATCTTGCTGAAAAGGACTCCGCCGTGATCAGGACAAAAAGTATACTTTCTACATACCAGTCTCCGGAAGAAGTCGTGTTGATGCTCATCATTGGTTTTGAAGATCATCTTGATACAGAAGAGATCACTGAGGCGATACAACGCATTCGTGAAAGCATTAAAAATGAATTTCCGTTAGTCCGGTTTGTTATTATTCAGCCAGAATAAGAGTATACATTGATATTCAGTTTTGAAAATACGTTGATTAAAATTACAATATTCTTCAAAGACATAAACGCTGCATCAAGATTGTGAACATCCGCAATTGTCCGGCAAAGTATTTAAAGCACAGATTTATATCTCTCCTCCGGAATTCTGGCAAACTTTAATTGTTATAACTTTAATTATAAATACTCTTTAAAAATCAAGTTACAGCAGCATTACAATGACAAATAAAAAGTATCTTATTTTTAGAAGGAATTATGAAGATCACATTTCTAAGAAATTAGTAATTGAGAAAGAAGTGTTCGAAACAGACTTTTATGAAACCAGACAACCTTTTGGTTTGGTCATTTTCGGATTTTTAATGCTTTTATATACACTTTATATCATATTTGAAATCCATATTTTGTACGAACTTTTCATGATAATCACGGCGCTATTTTTTATGTATGGTGGATTGAAAAGAAGCAAATTGATTTTCAGAATCTCTAAAAACGGGATATGGAGCGCCGAATTTGGGTTTATTTACTTTCGGCATATTGAGCGTATTGAATTTTATCGATACATCGGAAAGCACAGCTCGGAACAAATGAAAATTTATATAAAAAATTATCAACTCTATCAAATGGAGATCCCCTTCCTGGAACAGCCCATATCTCATATCGAACATTACGGAAATCTGAAAAATCTACTTGAACATGCCTTAAAGGACACTAATAAAAGAGATAAGAATGAAAGCTACTAATAAAAGAATATGCACTGAACTGCAACGTGTAAAAAATAAATGAGAGACGGCTTAAAGCGGTTTCAAAATTGTAAATAAAGTTGGTTAAACACGTTCAAAGTAGATGCAGATTTATTATTATTTCTTTATATATTCAATAATTGTATTTAAAAATTCATCCGGCTGTTTTCGCCATTGCCAATATCTGTAAGGCCACGTTTCCACTACAGCACTCATTTACTTTGTGTAATCATATTATGTCCGCAACCTTTTATAGTGATAAGCTTGTGATCAACACCAGCTTTCGTAAGGTAATTTTCCATTTTTGTCTGGTTTTCTGCTGGTGGTACCAAAACATCCTTTTCCCCAAAAATACTTAATACAGGGCATTTTATTGCACTGAGAGCTTCTTTCGGGTCATACTTGTTTTTTCTCCACCATAAAACATCATCTCCAAATTGCGATTGGGGTATATCTACATAATCAATCCATTTCTGGCCTTTGATTTCAGAAGTATATTTTTTAAGTACATTCCAATCTTTTTCAGTATTATTTTGAATATATTTAAAGAAAAGCCGGGAATAGATAAGGGCTGAATCAATAGATTCTTTTAAGCAAAACTGTCTACTTTATACATGGCGGAATCTTATGATATCGTTTTCATGAAATCACTTTGTATAAGGAATAGAACAGCTTTAAAAATTAAAAAAAACAGGCTTATATCTGAATACCGTCTAATTTAGGAAAAAGTTATATTTTTACTTTATTAATTCAAGCAGTCACTTCATATGGCAAACTTCTCCAATAAATATACTTCTGAAAAGCAAAGATTCGCCGAAACAGAAAACCGTTTTAAAGCCTTGATTGAAGCAACTTCAGATGTCATCTATTCACTAAGTCCCGATTGGCAGGAAATGCGTGAGCTTGATGGCAGAGGTTTTCTAAAAGATGCTCATGCACCTACAAAAAACTGGAGGTCTGCTAATATATATCCTGATGATCTAGATCTTGTTAATACAAAAATACAGGAATGCATTCGTGAAAAGAAAGTTTTTCAGCTGGAGCACCGGGTTCTGCGTGTAGATGGTACACGCGGCTGGACTTTTTCAAAAGCCATCCCTATATTGGATGAGGAAGGCGAAATTATTGAGTGGTTTGGAACAGCCCAGGATATAACATTACGAAAAGATGCTGAAGAAGCGCTGCAAATAGCCAAAGCCCAATCTGACCAACAGAAAAGATTATATGAAACAGTCACGTCATCTACACCGGATTTATTATATGTATTTGACCTTAATTACCGCTTCACCTATGCAAATAAAGCATTGCTAAATATGTGGGGTAAAACATGGGAAGATTCGATCGGAAAAAGACTTTTAGACAATGGCTATGAGCCTTGGCACGCAGAAATGCACGAAAAGGAAATTGATTATATTAAAGAAACAAAACTCCCTATCCGTGGCGAAGTATCATTTCCGCATGCAGTTTTGGGCAACAGGATTTATGACTATATTTTCACGCCGGTTTTCAATGAGCAGGGTGAGGTTGAAGCAATAGCAGGTGCTACACGGGATGTAACTGATCGTAAAAAGTGGGAGGAAAATTTGGAAAACACTTCAAAAACCTTACAGGGGCTGAATGAAGAACTGGCCAATACCAATCATGAACTTGAGGCCAGTCTTGGAGAAATTGCAAAAGTTAACGAAGAGTTACTCAAAGCACATGTAAAGATTGAAGAAGGCCAGATTGCTTTCCGACTGGCTGTCAATGCGGCAAATTTTGGAACTTGGTATATACATTCTATCACCAGAGAGTTCATAACAGATGCCCGCTTAAAAGAATTGTTCGGATATTATGAAGATGAAACCTTGTCAATCGAGCAGGCATTGGCACAGATTACAGAAGAATACCGTCCGTATGTAGCGGAAAAACTAGAAAATGCAATTTCTGATAATGGTGATTATGATGTAACCTATCCTGTCATAGGATTTCATGATAACCGTCTCCGCTGGCTGCGTGCCATAGGAAATCTTAAAGCCGATCATTCAGGAGAATTTTCTGCTTTTACAGGTGTTGTGATGGACATTACTGACCAGTATCTTGCCAGTGCAGAGATCAGGAGGGCGGAAGAAAATTTAAGAATGGCAGTGGATGCGGCAGGTTTGGGAACATTTCAGATCAGTGCGCAGGATCGAATTTTTACCGCATCACCGAAGCTTAAAACGTTTTTCGGATTTCATCCGGACGAAATTATGCCATATGAAGCTGCTATTAATCAGATACATCCCGACTTTCGTGAAGCAGTAGCCAAAGGGGTTGAGCGTGCATTTTCTGAAGGTACACGTTTTGAAATGGAATATCAGATTATTGGCTATCATGACGAAAAGCTGAGGTGGGTACGTGCCATTGGTGAAGTACAGCTAAAAGAAGGTAAAGAATATTTTACAGGAGTTATTCATGAGATTACCGAAAGAAAACTAGATGAAATAAGGAAAAATGATTTTATTGCCATGGTTAGTCATGAGCTTAAAACACCTCTTACTTCCGTAAAAACTTATATACAGCTGATACATCGCAAATTAAAGGATGATGATAATCTTTCTAAAATGTTATCTAAGACAGATCAGCAAATTAATAAAATGACAGAGATGATCAATGGTTTTCTGGATATTTCAAGGCTTGAATCCGGGAAAATACATCTTAATAAAGAACTTTTTGATCTTTCTCTATTATTAAAAGATGCCGAGGAAGAAGCTGCAGCTACCATTCATAGTCATATCCTTATTTTCTCCCCTATTGAATCGGTAATTGTCAATGCAGACAAAAATAAGATCGAGCATGTGATCAGTAATCTGGTCAATAATGCTGTTAAATATTCTCCTAAAGGAAGCACTATTCATGTTTCGTGCACTTCAGATCATGAATTTGCTTATGTCAGCGTTAAAGATAATGGCCATGGAATTAAGCCTGAAGATGCACGCCATATTTTTGACCGCTATTATAGAGTAGATAGTGATAATATGCGTTCCATTTCGGGTTTTGGGATAGGACTGTATTTATGCTCAGAAATAATCAATCATCATAAAGGTACAATTTCATTAGAAAGTGAAGTTGGTAAAGGTTCAGATTTTGTATTTTCATTACCGATAAGTCCGGTCCAATTGTAGTTTGAGAAAAATCTGGGAACCGAAAAACTTGGACAAAAACTTAAATGAGTAATATCATGAAAATTCCTGAAGATGTAGAGCCAGGTACAGTATCTATAATACAATATGAGATCTTATGATACTATTTTAAAATGATATGATCCTTTCACAAAAACAAAAAACGCTGTAAACATCAATGTTTACAGCGTTTCAGCTTATTTTAGTTTCTCAACCTGCGGAGAGAGAGGGATTCGAACCCCCGGACCTGTTACAGTCAATAGTTTTCAAGACTATCGCAATCGACCACTCTGCCATCTCTCCTTAAATTCCGATATCATCGTCATTTTTAGTGGTGCAAATATAAAACTCTTTTCAATAGTAACAAAACTATTTTTAAAAATAAATATTCTAAAATGAATAATCAGCTTACAATCAGATTCTTATTTTAATGTCTTAAAGTTACTGCAGTAAAGCCGGAGATTTCATTCCCAAAAATACTGCTGCAAATCCTGCGATTACACTCATGATGACATATATAAATAGGGTCCCAAAGTGCTGATTCTGCCATAAAGAATAGTTTTCTGCTGAAAATGCAGAAAAAGTGGTGAAACCTCCGCAAAACCCTGTAATCAGCAAATATTTTAAATAATAATCATTTTTAGCAAAATAAGAAGTTAAAAACCCGATTAAAAAGCATCCTATAATATTAACCAAAAAAGTACCCATAGGAAAATAATTGATATTCCACCATTTTTGGGTATAATTTGATAAGAGATATCGCATCACGCTTCCAAAGCCGCCACCAATAAAAATGTAGAACAAATTTTTCATAATAAAAAATAAACGCACCAGAAAAGGTGCGTTTTTATAGTTTGATTTATTTTACTGTAATTCTGCTAAATATTTTTCAGCATCCATGGCAGCCATACATCCGCTTCCGGCTGCTGTAATAGCCTGTCTGTAAATATGGTCCTGAACATCGCCTGCCGCGAAAACACCCGGTAAATTGGTCTTTGCCGTTCCTTTCTCGGTTTGAATGTATCCGTTTTCGTCTAAATTGATCTGTCCGACAAAAATATCGGTATTCGGTTTATGGCCGATCGCGATAAAAATCCCATGAACATCGATCGTAGATTTTTCCTGAGTCTGATTGTTGATCACCACTGCTCTTTCAACCAGATTATTTTCCCCTTCGATGCCAATCAGCTCGTGGTGAAATTTCACTTCAATATTGGGCGTATTGTTCACCCGGTGAATCATTGCTTTTGAAGCTCTGAACTCTCCTTTTCTCACCAACATGGTCACTTTATTACACAATTTGGAAAGATAGGTTGCTTCTTCTGCCGCAGTATCTCCCGCTCCTACCACCACAACATCTTTTCCTTTGTAGAAAAAACCGTCACAGGTTGCACATGCAGAAACTCCTCCTCCATTGTATTTTTTTTCGTCATCAAGGCCTAAATATTTTGCGGTAGCCCCTGTAGAAATAATGACGGTTTTCGCAAAAAGCTCTTTATTTCCCGCATATAATTTATGAATTCCGCCAACTTGCGTAGAAAATTCTGCTTTGGTGATCATTTCATAATGCACTTTAGTATCAAATCTTTCAGCCTGTTTTTGCAGATCCATCATCATTTCCGGGCCGGTAATTCCTGAAGGATACCCCGGAAAATTATCTACTTCTGTGGTAGTGGTTAATTGTCCGCCGGGTTCCAGACCGGTATATAATTCAGGTTTCAGGTCTGCTCTTGCTGCATAAATCGCTGCTGTAAAACCGGATGGCCCGGATCCTACAATGATACAGTCTAAAATATTTTCTTCCATAATATAGTAACAGTTCAAAAAGATTAAAATTAAGTCTGCAAATTTCGTAAAATTTAATGTTTAATTAAAGAAAAATTAATGCTAGTTTTCGATATTAAATATGTCGATCGTCAATAAAGTAAATGCATCAAATAAATGAGAAACTTACACCTTCATCTTTACCTGATCTACATTGATAATTTTATAAACCAATTCCTTAATAAGCTCTGCCTCGCTCATATTGACGGCACCCAGACCTTTTCCTTTCATATCAAACTCTCTTAAAATTGAAATGACTCTGGTAGAATGTTTGAGTGGGTAAAGCCGTGCCGATTCGGCGTAATCTTTTAGAAAATAAGGATTGACGCCCATCTGTGAAGCAATGGTTTGCGGAGACTGCCCGATCATCGTCTGATACATAATCACATTAGAAAAATAATTGTATAAACTCGAAAGCATCATCACAAAAGGATTGTTCTTAGGATTTTTACCCATGTAATGGGCAATTTTATACGCCGCATTTACATTCTTGGTTCCTAAAGCTTTCTGAAGCTCAAAGACATTATATTCTTTGCTGATTCCGATATGATTTTCAATGTGGGTTCCGTCAAGAATTTCTCCGTCTTTCAAAATCATTTTTAATTTGCCCAGTTCATTGGCAATTCTCGAAAGATCATTCCCAAGATATTCAGCAAGAAGATGCGAAATGTTTGGAGCGGTTTTTATATTTAACTTTATGCATTCATCGGCAATCCATTTCGGAAGATGAGTTTCTCTGATGGTTTCACTCAGAAACAGGGCGTTAATTTTATCAAGGGACTTGGTTACCTTTTTTCGGCTGTCTAATTTTTTGTGTTTGTGCGCAAAAACCAGTACGGTGGATGGAACCGGATTGTCAACATACATTTCCAGCGCTTTACTTTCTGCTTCAGATAATTTTAAATCCTGCGCTTCTTTTACAATAATCACCTGCTTATCGCCCATCATGGGAAACTGTCTTGCCAGTGAAAGAATTTCCTGATAAGAAGTGTCTTTTCCGTATGTAACGGTTTGATTAAAGGCCTTTTCATCTTCCTCGAGGAAATTATGTTCTAATGCCTTTACGGCAACATCAATAAAATAAGGTTCATCTCCGTGGAAAAAATAAATCGGCAGAACTTCTTTATTTTTAATATTTTTGAGGATTAAATCTAATTCTTTCATCTTTTAATGGAACTTCCAAAACTTAATTTTCGGGAAACTTTTGATTTTAAATTCAAGAAAGACAAAGATAAGTTTTTTATTTATGACCTTGTCCGTAAAACTTACCTTTTGCTCACTCCCGAAGAATGGGTACGACAGCACTGGATCCATTATTATCTCATCGTAAAATCGTATTCTGCCTCTGCGCTGATCACCGAAAAAAAAATTGTCCTTAATGGTTTGACTAAAAGGATTGACCTTTTGGTAACCGAAAAAGCACAGGCTAAAATCTTGATTGAATGTAAAGCCCCGTCTATTAAATTATCAGAAAAAACATTCGAGCAAACAGCACGATACAATTCGATTGTAGGAGCAAAAGAAATTATCTTAACCAATGGTTTACACCATATTAATGCACTGTATGAAAACGGGGAATATCAATTTATTCCCTAATAAATAGATCAATTGATAATTAAAAATAAATGGAAATCAAAAACATCATATTCGACTTTGGCGGCGTTTTAGTAGACTGGAATCCAAGGTATTTTTTCAAAGATTATTTTAATGATGATGAAAGAATGGAATATTTCCTTAAAGAAATTGCCCATGATGAATGGAATATTGAACAAGACCGGGGAAGAAGCCTTCTGGAGGGGACTGATTTTCAGGTACAGCAGTTTCCGGAATGGGAAAAAGAAATCCGCGCATATTATGACAACTGGACGGTTATGCTCAAAAGTGAAATTCCGCGTCATGTTGAAATTCTCAGGAAGCTAAATAAAACTGATTATCAACTGTTTGGACTCACCAACTGGTCTGAAGAAACGTTTCCGTACGCATTAGAAAATTATGATTTTTTCCAGCTTTTTGACGGTAAAATTGTCGTTTCCGGAACCGAAAAACTCATTAAGCCTGATCCAAGAATATGGCAGCTGCTTTTGGAAAGATATCATATAAATGCTGAAGAATCTGTATTTATTGATGATAATTTTAAAAATATTGAAATGGCAAAAAGTTTAGGCTTTCATGTCATTCATATAACTCCGGAAACAGATTTAGAACAGGAACTGATTGATTTAAATGTAAAATTTTAAGCCCTGACTGTAAATAATTTTCATTAATTTTAGAAAAGAATTTATTGAAAAATATACATAATCAATAATATAACCAAATAGTACAAAATATGATACGTTCAATGTTATTAACCGCTTTTCTTATGAGTTCAGGAACCCTATTCAGCCAGAATCTTAAAACAGTTTCTTACCAGGACGGTTCGCAGAAACTGAACGGTTTAGTCACTTCCAATACAGGAAAAAAACTTCCCGGCATTCTTATTCTTCCGGCATGGAAAGGGATTGATGATGAAGCAAAAAATGCAGCGGCAGAGCTGGAAAAACAAGGGTATATTGCTTTTGTCGCAGATATTTACGGGGAAGGAAATATCCCGGCTGACGGAGATTCTGCCGCAAAAACTTCCGGATATTACAAAAAAAACTTTGAAGCTTACCAGAAAAGAATTTCTCTGGCTTTAGATCAGCTGAAGAAAAATGGCGCGATTCCCGACAAAATTGCAGTAATCGGATATTGTTTCGGCGGAACCGGTGCTTTGGAATCTGTAAGAGGAAAATTACCGGTTGTGGGCGTTGTTTCCATTCACGGGAGTCTGGCAAAAGATCAGACCAGAAAAAATGAGCCGATTGCCGCTAAAATGCTAATAGAAAATCCTGCTGATGATAAAAGTGTAACTCCGGAAGATTATAATAATTTAATCAAAGAAATGAATGATGGCAATGCTGACTGGCAAATCATCACTTATGCGCATTCTAAACATACTTTTACAGATCCGAAATCATCAGATTACAATCCGATGATGGCTAAAAGAGCATGGAACCATACCTTGATGTTTTTGAAAGAGATTTTGAAGTAAAATGTAAATGTAACAATGTACCAATGTCAAAATTGGTACATCGTTACATTATTAGACTGGTTACATTGTATTAATCTACGCCTTCCTGTTCTTTGTTTACCGATTCCATTGAGAATGCTGGAAGACAGATTGAAACGTATTCACAAGACTCTGGAAAGGGATTGCTGTAGCGCACTCTGGCTCCTTTCTGGATCATAATGCTTTGCCCTTTTTCCAATACAATCACTTCACCGTCAATCTCAAATTGTTTTTTTCCTGAAATGATTAAAGTGAATTCATCAAAATCCGGAGTCTGGTGCGGCTCGCTCCATTCGCCGGGCGCGATCATATGAGCGATGGAGATATTTGGGTTCTGAGTAGAATTTCCCCAGTGTTCTTCAATTAATTTTCCGTCTGTGGTGGGAACGATTAACGGCGATTTTTGAATTTTAAATTTTCTCATATCCAGTTTTCTTTTTTGATTTCGTATACAAAATTTGTTTTAGCCGGTTCTCCAAAATAGGCAACTTCTTCTTCAGCGATTTTTTGTCCGCCCAGTCTTTCCATCGCAATTTGAGAACGTATATTCTCTTTGCCAATATGAAAATGTACCGTATCTACAAATTGAAAAATATAGTCAAGCATTAGCTTTTTGATCTTAGGATTAACTCCTTTGCCCCAAAATTTTGTTCCATAAAAAGTATATCCTATGAAAATGCTGTTCTTTTTTTCATTAAAATCATAAAAACGGGTGCTTCCCAAAACCTCGCCCGTAATTTTATCGATAATTTTAAATGCACCGCTACTTTCTAAGGCTCCTTTGAAAAAGTTTTCAAAAACTCCTCTTTGATACCGGTCTTTATTAGGATGCTGTTTCCAGATTTCAGGATCTGATGCGACAGCGTACAGAGATTCAAAATCCCCTTGCTGTAAGGGGATTAATTGATATTCTGAATTTTCTACTATTTTCTGAATTGAAAAATCCATCTGCAGATATTTGTTTTAATAAAATCGTACAATCTGCTTAGCTTTTTGACTTCGCCGCGTCAGATTCTATTTTTTTGATTTCTTTCAGCTTTTCGGCAATTTTTGTTACAGTTTCCGGTTTTGCAGGTTTTAAAGTAACTTCAGCTTGCGCCATATCCCATTTGATGACCAGATTTCCGGAGTTTTCATCGGTTGGATTTAGTGTAATTTCGAACCATTCCTGCTTATCTGCAAGTTTGTTTACAGGCACTGTAATATCTACAACATCCTGTTTGGGATCATACGTATAAGCGCCCCATTGCTGGAAGTCTTTATTTAAAATCACTTTCCATTCTTTTTCCGTGGGAACGATAAACAATCCGTATGTTCCTGCCGCAACTGTTTTTCCGCCAAAGTTTACCGCCTGTCCGAAGGTAATTTTCGTGGAAGAATTTGCTCCGGCTCTCCAAACCTGGTTGTAAGGAACCAGTTCTCCGAAGATTTTACGGCCTTTCACGCCCGGTCTTCCGTAATCAACAATGATTTTAGACATTGAGAACTGCTGTTCCACTTTTTGACGCGGACTCACCGCAGGTACTGAATAATCCTGTGCAAAACCTAACGCTGATGCCGATATGCAAAGTGTAAATAATAACTTTTTCACTTGTAAAATTTTGTTTAAAAATACAAATTAGCAGTCAGAAAATGTATATGTGATTTTGATAAATTTTGTTAAAATATTACTGGCTATAGATTCTAGCTATTCTAAACTTCATCCTTTGCAGGTTCCCAAAGTTCCAGTTTATTTCCGTCTGCATCCATGATGTGTACGAACTTTCCGTAGTCATAAGCTGCAATTTCATCGACAACCGTCACTCGGTTTTGTTTTAATTTTTCTACCAACGCTTCAATATTCTGAACCTGATAATTAATCATAAAATCTTTTTTCGATGGCGAAAAATAGTCGCTTCCATTTTTAAAAGGCGACCACTGCAGCTGATTAATTTCCTCAGGACGTTCTATATTTCTTGATTTAAAAGTAGAACCCCAGTCATTCACGTCAAATCCTAGATTTTCAGCATACCATTTTCTGGTTTCTGCAGGATCTTCTGAAAAGAAAAAAATACCGCCAATCCCAGTCACTTTTGGGGTTTTACGGTCTTGATTATTTGAGTTGTTTGATTCTTCCATATTATTATTATATTTATTGTACCGAAAGTATTCAAATTTATAGAGATCAGCAAATAAAAACCCCGCAAGAAAACTAACGGGGATAATATTTTATTTTATTTTTTAAAACTACATTACTTCCATTTTAAAACTCATGCTTTCGATCACTTTTAAGATAGCTTCTACCGTATCCATTGAAGTTAAACAAGGTACCCCGTTTTCCACACTCATTCTTCTGATCTGGAAACCGTCTCTCTCAGACTGCTTTCCTTTTGTCATGGTATTGACAACATACTGCACCTTTCCTTTCTGGATCAGATCAATCAGGTTCACACTTTCTTCTCCAATTTTGTATCCGATTTTGCAAGGAATTCCTTGTTCTCCGAAGAATTTTGCAGTTCCTTCCGTTGCCCAGATTCTGAAACCTACCTCATGAAATCTTGCTGCCAAATCTGCCGCTTCCTGCTTGTGTTTATCAGCTACCGTGAATAATATCGAACCATGCATCGGAACTTTTCTTCCCGCTGCAACCAATCCTTTGTACAATGCTTTTTCCAAAGTGGTGTCTTTCCCCATGACTTCTCCGGTCGACTTCATTTCCGGTCCTAAAGAGATGTCAACTTTTGTTAGTTTTGAGAATGAAAATACCGGAACTTTTACAAAGACCCCTTCTTTATTGGGAACCAAGCCGTTTTTGTAGCCTAAATCTTTCAGTTTCTGGCCTAAAATAGCTTTTGTTGCTAAATTAGCCATTGGAACTTCTGTAATTTTAGATAAGAAAGGAACCGTTCTTGATGAACGCGGATTTACCTCGATCACGTACACATTTCCTTCAGAAAGAACGTACTGAATATTCATTAAGCCGATCACATTCAGTCCTTTCGCCAGTCTTTCAGTATAATCTACCAAGGTATCGATTTCTGCCTGAGAAACATTCTGTGGCGGATAAACAGCGATTGAGTCTCCTGAGTGAACTCCCGCTCTTTCGATATGTTCCATAATTCCCGGGATGATCACCGTTTCACCATCACAAATTGCATCGACTTCCACTTCTCTTCCGGTAATGTAACGGTCAACTAAAACCGGCTGATCCGGACTTGCATCTACTGCAAATTCCATGTAATGAGAAAGTTCGGCTTCGGTATACACAATTTCCATGGCTCTGCCTCCTAAAACGTAGCTTGGACGGACCAAAACAGGATAGCCGATCTCGTTCGCAATCTTTATTGCTTCTTCTTTGGACGTGGAAGTTTTCCCTAAAGGCTGCGGAATTCCCATTTCCTGAAGGGCTTTTTCAAATTTATCCCTGTTTTCAGCACGATCAAGATCTTCGAGAGAAGTCCCTAAAATTTTCACTCCGTAAGCTGCTAATTTATCGGCTAAATTGATCGCGGTTTGTCCGCCAAACTGAACCACAACTCCCATTGGTTTTTCAAGATCGATGATGTTCATCACATCTTCTTCCGTCAAAGGCTCGAAGTATAATTTATCTGAAATCGAGAAGTCTGTAGATACCGTTTCCGGGTTATTATTGATGATAATCGCTTCATAGCCCATTTCTTTAATCGCCCAAACCGAATGCACCGTTGCGTAATCGAACTCAACTCCCTGTCCGATTCTGATAGGACCCGAACCTAAAACCACCACTTTTTGTTTGTCTGAAACCACACTTTCATTTTCTTCTTCATAGGTTCCATAGAAATAAGGGGTTTCACTTTCGAATTCTGCCGCACAGGTATCGACCATTTTGTACACCGGAATCACTCCGTTTTCTTTTCTGAAAGTATATACTTCACGCTGAGTAGATTCCCATAAGTGAGCAATATTCTGATCTGAGAATCCTAATTTTTTAGCCTGAATTAAAATTTCTTTATCGAATTTATGAGCGGCAATTGTTTTTTCAAAATCTACAAGTTTCTTTAATTTCCAGATGAAGAATTTATCAATTTTACTCCATTCTACGATTTGTTCCCAATCGTATCCTCTTCTTAAGGCATCGCAAATAATGAATAGTCTTTCGTCATCACACACACGGATTCTTCTTTCGATATCTTCATCCGTTAATGCGGCTGCCTGTTTTGTTTTTAAGCCTAAATGTCTTAAACCCGTTTCCAGAGAACGAACGGCTTTTTGTAAAGACTCTTCGAAGTTTCTTCCGATGGCCATTACTTCACCCGTTGCTTTCATCTGCGTCGACAGTCTTCTGTCTGCTGTTTCAAATTTATCGAATGGAAACCTTGGGAATTTAGTGACTACATAATCCAAAGCCGGCTCAAAACAGGCGTATGTTTTGCCCGTCACCGGATTCATAATTTCGTCCAACGTTAATCCTACTGCGATTTTTGCAGCAATTTTCGCAATCGGATATCCCGTTGCTTTACTTGCCAAAGCCGACGAGCGGGAAACTCTCGGGTTTACCTCGATAATGTAATAATCAAATGAATCTGGGTCTAAAGCCAACTGTACGTTACATCCGCCTTCAATTCCCAATGCTCTGATGATTTTCAAAGATGCATTTCTTAGCATTTGGTATTCTCGGTCAGAAAGCGTCTGCGAAGGCGCCACTACAATCGAGTCACCAGTGTGAACGCCTACCGGATCTATGTTTTCCATGTTACAAACCACAATCGCATTGTCGTTTGCATCACGCATTACTTCGTATTCTATTTCTTTGAAACCTGCAATTGATCTTTCGATAAGACATTGCGTAACCGGACTGTATTTTAACCCTAATTCTGCAATTTCCTTTAATTCTGCTTCGTTGGCAGCGATTCCGCCTCCTGTTCCTCCCATGGTAAAAGCAGGACGAACGATAACCGGATAACCGATTTCTTCCGCAAATCTCAATGCGCCTTCCACGGTATTGACAATATCAGATTCCGGAACGGGCTCGTTCAGCTCTCGCATCAGCTCACGGAACAAATCTCTGTCTTCGGCTCTGTTGATGGCAGAAAGCGTAGTTCCGAGAACCTCAACTTTACACTCTTCAAGAATTCCTGATTTTTCCAGCTCTACCGCCATATTCAATCCGGTTTGTCCGCCAAGAGTCGGTAAAAGTGCATCCGGACGTTCTTTTCTGATGATGTGACTTACAAACTGAAGTGAAATCGGCTCGATATACACTTTATCTGCGATTTCAACATCGGTCATGATCGTTGCCGGATTTGAATTGATCAAAATCACCTTATACCCTTCTTCTCTCAAAGACAGGCAAGCCTGCGTTCCTGCGTAATCGAATTCTGCCGCCTGACCAATGATGATAGGTCCGGATCCGATTACTAAAATTGTTTTTATATCTGTACGTTTTGCCATTTTTTAATTTAGATGAGATGCTAGAAGCTAGATATTAGACTTTTTAGCATTGTATTTTTATTTTGACTTAATTTTCTCACACATTGTCATTCCGTAGGAATCTAAACTTTTTTGGAGATTTTTCATTACGCTTCGTTTCATTCCGAATGACAAACTAATCGTTTTATTGATTCTTCTTATTTTTAAAATCCTCCATTAAATAGATGAAATCATCAAATAAATAATTCGCATCTTCCGGACCCGGACTAGCTTCCGGGTGATACTGTACAGAGAAACAAGGATGAATTTTGTGCTTCAGCCCTTCGTTTGTTCTGTCGTTCAATGCGATATGCGTTTCGATTAAATCTGTTCCTTTCAAACTTTCCTGATCTACAGCATACCCATGATTTTGGGATGTGATCGCCACTTTATTTTTTTCTATATCTAAAACCGGGTGGTTTCCTCCTCTGTGTCCGAATTTCAACTTGAAGGTTTTCGCTCCGCAAGCCAAACCGATGAGTTGATGTCCGAGACAGATTCCGAAGATCGGAACTTTACCTAATAATCCACGGATCATCTCCAACGCTTTTGGGTTATCTTCCGGATCTCCAGGACCATTTGACAACATAATTCCGTCCGGATCCATTAATAAAATTTCTTCCGCCGTGGTATCTTGTGAAACGACAATAATGTCGCAGTTTCTTTGTGATAATTCTCTGATAATCCCAAGTTTAGAACCAAAATCTACAAGCACTACCTTAAAACCTCTTCCAGGATTTGCATAAGATGTTTTTGTAGAAACCTGCTCTACCTGATTGGTAGGGAAAGTGGTTGATTTTAATTCTTCAACAATTGAATTTTCATCTATATCACCATTGACGATTTTACCCTTCACTACTCCGGAATTACGAAGAATTCTTGTCAGTCTTCTGGTATCGATTCCTGAAATTCCTGAAAGGTTTTTCTTTTTAAATAATTCGTCTAAAGTAATCTGAGTACGGAAATTAGAAGGCAGGTCGCAAACTTCCTTTACAATAAGCCCTTTGATGGCAGGCTCGATACTTTCATAATCATCTCTGTTAATTCCATAATTACCGATCAGCGGATAAGTCATACAAACAATCTGACCGCAGTATGACGGATCGGAGATCAGTTCCTGATATCCAGTCATTCCGGTATTGAAAACCACTTCCCCTGCAGTTTCCCATTCTGACCCGAAACCTTCTCCATGAAACACTTCACCAGACTCCAGTATTAATTTTTTCTTCATTTTAACTTTTTATCTATTTCTACTTATTTTTGTATTCTGTAAGTTTTACCAATTTATTTAAAAGTAAATCCTTTTTCTTCCAAAGCGTTTTTAAGAATTGCCATTCTTGCAAAAACACCGTTCTGCATTTGTTTGAAAATTCTTGAGCGTTCACATTCAACCAAATCTGTATCGATTTCAACGCCTCTGTTGATCGGGGCAGGATGCATAATAATTGCCTCTTTTTTCATCATTTTTTCTCTCTCTTTCGTTAAACCGTATTTCCTGTGGTACTCTGAAGCCGAAAAACTCATTTGGGAATCGTGTCTCTCGTGCTGGATTCTCAATAGCATTAGTACATCAACCTCTTTTATTAATTCATCCACAGAGAGATAAGTTTCATTGATGACAGTTCCTTCGTCAAACCATTGTTCCGGACCTGAGAAATAGACTTTAGCACCTAATCTTTTTAAAGCTTCTGCATTGGAATTGGCAACGCGACTGTGTTTCACATCGCCCACAATCCCTACTTTCAACCCTTCGAATTTTCCGAACTCCTGATAAATGGTCATTAAATCGAGCATACATTGTGACGGGTGATTTCCAGTTCCGTCTCCCCCGTTAATGATCGGAATATTAATATTTTTTAAATCATCAAAATACCTGTCTTTTTTATCTCTGATTACCACGAGATTTACCCCTAAACTTTCAATTGTTTTTACCGTGTCGTATAAACTTTCACCTTTATTTACCGAGCTGTGAGAAGCATCGAAAGGAACAACCTGCAAACCTAATTTTCTCTCTGCAATATCAAAGCTCGTCTTTGTTCTCGTGCTGTCTTCAAAAAAAAGATTGGCACAGAAAACTTCACCATTAATTCTGGCCGTTTTTCCGTCAGCAAAAGCAAGGGCTTCTGTAATTATACTATTGATTCTTTCGTTGCTAAGCTCTGTAATCGTAAACATATGATCCTAATTTTTCACAAAAAAAAAGCGAAGACAAATCTTCGCTTAATAATAATAAATATCGTAAAGGGCATCGTTATAGCCCGGAAATTCTAATGATATAAATACTGTTTTATTCATTAGGCGCAAAGATATGACAAACCGCCGACATGACAAAATCTAATTTCAAAAAATAAAAACTTTAATTTATACTTCATTCTCATATTTTCTTAATATTTTAGAATACAGAATAATATTTGATTGCTGCTAATTCATTATAATTTAATTTCAGACCAAAAGTATGAGAAATTACATCATAGAAGACCTGCCCCACTACTACGAACAATATAAAAAATCAATTAAAAATCCCAAAAAATTCTGGGATGGCATTGCCGATAAAAATTTCGTGTGGTATCAAAGATGGAATAAGGTGGTAAAATATGATATGGACAAGGCAAAAATCACATGGTTCAAAAATGCGAAGCTGAATATTACCAAAAATTGCCTAGACAGACATCTTTCCATACGCGGAGAAAAAACAGCCATCATCTGGGAACCTAATGATCCTCAGGAAAAGTCACAGCATATTTCGTACAGCGAGCTTTACAGGAGAGTAAATAAAACAGCCAATGTACTGAAAGAAATGGGAATCAAAAAAGGAGACAGAGTATGCATTTATCTTCCGATGATTCCGGAACTGGCAGTTGTGATGTTGGCCTGTGCAAAATTAGGAGCGGTACATTCTGTTATTTTTGCCGGATTTTCAGCGGCGGCAGTCGCATCAAGAGTAAACGACTGCGGTGCGAAAATGATGATCACTTCAGACGGAAGTTACAGAGGAAGTAAGATCTTAGATCTGAAAAGTATTATTGATGAAGCATTGGAACAATGCCAAACCGTTGAACATGTTTTAGTGGTTAAAAGAACTGATAATAAAGTAAATATGCAGGAAGGACGGGATTTTTGGATGGAAGGCTTATTTGAAAAAACTTCTGCCGATTTTGTCACTCAAATTATGGATGCCGAAGATCCTTTATTTATATTGTACACTTCAGGATCAACCGGAAAGCCGAAAGGCATGCTGCATACCTGTGCAGGCTATATGGTGTATACAGGTTACACCTTTAAGAACGTTTTTAACTATCAGGAAAACGATGTGTATTGGTGTACCGCAGATATCGGCTGGATTACGGGACATTCCTACATTCTTTACGGGCCGCTTATCAACGGAGCTACCACTGTTATTTTTGAAGGAATACCCACTTATCCTGAGCCAGACCGATTCTGGGAAATTATTGAAAAGCATAAAGTTACACAATTCTATACCGCTCCTACTGCGATCCGTTCTTTAGCAAAAGAAAGTGCAGATTGGGTTGATAAGCATGATTTAAGCTCTTTGCGAGTCATAGGATCTGTGGGAGAACCCATTAATGATGAAGCTTGGCATTGGTTTAATGATCATGTCGGAAGAAAGAAATGCCCGATTGTCGATACATGGTGGCAAACGGAAACCGGAGGAATTATGATCTCACCGATCCCATTTGTCACCCCAACAAAACCTACATATGCGACACTTCCTTTACCGGGAGTTCAGCCCGTGTTAATGGATGACAAACGCAACGAAATCACCGGAAACCAGGTTACCGGAAATTTATGCATCAGGTTTCCGTGGCCGGGAATTGCAAGAACCATTTGGGGAGATCATCAACGTTATAAAGAGACCTATTTTACTGCTTTTCCGGGAAAATATTTCACTGGAGACGGTGCTCTGAGAGATGAAGTTGGCTATTACAGAATTACCGGAAGAGTGGATGATGTCGTGATCGTTTCGGGGCACAATTTAGGAACCGCGCCTATTGAAGACAGCATTAATGAACATCCTGCTGTAGCAGAATCTGCGATTGTAGGTTTTCCGCATGATATTAAAGGGAGCGCGCTTTACGGTTTTGTGATTTTAAAAGAAAGCGGAGAAAGCCGCCAGAAAGAAAATCTGAAAAAGGAAATTAATCAGCTGATTTCGGACCAGATCGGACCTATTGCAAAATTAGATAAAATTCAGTTTGTTTCCGGGCTGCCAAAAACGCGGTCAGGAAAAATCATGCGTAGGATTTTAAGAAAAATTGCCGAAGGAGATCTCAGTAATTTTGGTGACATCTCTACCCTTTTGAATCCTGAAATTGTTGAGGAAATTAAGATTGAAAGAATTTAGATTAATTTGAATAATTTAGAGCCTGATTAATTTTTAAACAGCCCTTTTACCAATTAAAACTTACAAATGAAATTTATTATTCTTTTGATCGGAATTATTCTCCTGCTGTCTTGTGAGAAAAAAAACCTTAATGAAAAGGAAATTTTAAAAATCATTCATTCACATGACGAATATAAAGACTTAGAATTAAAAACAGATTTCTCTTACGGGTATGATTATATTGATTCAATAAAAAGTTTTAGAGAAATCGTATATAAGGAGAATTTTAAGCCTATTTATGAGGCGGATTTCAATAATGACAGCAAGAAAGATTATTTAGTAAATCTCAGCTATTCAAAATCTAAAAATGAGGATAATATTGTGAAAATTTTTATTGAAGATGATCACAAAAATACTCTTTTGATATTGAGCAGCAAAAGAGGTTATCAAATTTTAAATCCCGGAAAGCAAAAAATTTATGATATCATTTCTGCCAAAATATTACGTCACAAAAATCGAGATTTGATTAAATTATTAAGTTTCAAAAAACATATTAATGATAGAAATGATATGTTACGATATGATACGTTAATGATTAAAAACAACCAATTGACAGAATTCACATCTACCAAAAATCATCATATTGAAAAAATAGTTTTTAATAAAAATGGCGGTTATGCACCGGGAAGAATCTACAGTTTAACATTAAAAAAGGACTCAACTATTCTTCACTCCTATTATTATAAAAATTTAAAAGGAAAATATTTGGGAAGGTATAATTTAAGTTTTAAAAATCTATCTAAATATCTAAATGAAATTAATTTCAGTAGTCTAAAAGTAATATACAGTATTGATTGTCAAGACTGTTCTTCTATTGAAACCGAAATTATTTTTGACAATGGAAAAACAACAAAAATATATGATTACGGAGAAAAAGGAACTTTAAGTCTTACAAAATTTTATGAAAAAATTGACACCATCATGAATAATCAAAAATGGGGAAAAATCAATTAATTATCCTTTAATAATTTCTATTCACGTAGATTATTAGAAAGATTTCTTAAATAATAATGGCTTTATTTAAAATAGATAATTTCTTAATTTCTACTAATTTTTTATAGATAAAATAAGAAATTGTAAAATATTTTAAATTATTATCAATATTTTTAAAAATATGAGTATCTTTAGATACCAAAACAAAATATTATGTCAAGCATTTTAGCAGGATTATTTGAGCGTCACAGTGATTATAAAAAACTTGAGTCTGATCTTGAAAATTCAGGTTTTGGAGATTCAGATTATATCGTGTATCTCAACGATGATCATCATTCTTCTTATTGGGCAAGTGTGGAAATCAAGAGCAATAACCATTCTGAAACGGCACAAGCTACTTTTGCGGATAATTTTGTTTTAAAAACATATCTGTTTGAAAATATGACGATCAATGAGGCTTCTTACACAAATCTGAAAAAATTTATCGACGCCAGAAGCAAGGCAGAAATTCACACCAGTCCGGATGTGAAAAGAAAACTTCAACACAGCGGAATAGATTCTGAGGTGAAATTTTAATTAAATAAAACTATTAACTGAAATCCGCAGCTATCCCTGCGGATTTTTCGCTTTATAAACATTGATAAATCCTATAATTTTTCGTATTTTCGTGTAAAATAAAGCCTTTTCCACAAATGAGTTATAATGTAGAGCAAGAGAGTAAAGAAATATTAGCGAGGTATAAAGACCTGATTTCTAATACATACAGGACTTTGGATGAAGAAAACAATAAACTCATTCGAAAAGCATTTGATATCGCGCTGGATGCTCATAAAGACCAGAGAAGAAAATCCGGGGAACCCTACATCTATCATCCTATTGCTGTAGCCAAGATTGTGGCCAAGGAAATAGGTTTGGGGGCGACATCCATCGCATGTGCCTTGCTTCATGATGTTATTGAAGATTCGGATTATACCTATGAAGACCTGAAGAAGATTTTCGGGGAAAGAATAGCCGGAATTGTAAACGGATTGACAAAGATATCGATCATGAACCATCAGAATATCTCTGTGCAGTCTGAAAATTACAGAAAACTGTTGCTCACGCTTTCAGAAGATTTCCGGGTTATCCTGATCAAAATCGCAGACCGCCTTCACAATATGAGGACGCTTGAAAGCATGGCGCCCGATAAACAGAAAAAAATCGCCTCAGAAACCGTATATATTTATGCTCCGATGGCGCACCGTTTAGGTTTGTATAATATTAAATCCGAACTGGAAGATCTTTCTCTGAAATACAACAGTCCTGAAGTTTTTAATGAAATTACCGAAAAATTAGAACTGGCCAAAGAAAACCGGGAACGCTACATTGATGAATTTAAGAAAGAAGTTTCTGAAAGATTACACGAAGAAGGACTGAATGTCACCATAAAAGGACGCGCCAAAGCCATCTCTTCCATTTACAGAAAAATGCTGAAGCAGGGCGTTACCTTTGAGGAAGTTTTTGACAATTACGCCATCAGGATTATTTATAAATCGGATGCTAAAAACGAAAAGTTCCTGGCCTGGAAAATTTATTCGATTGTAACCGATGTGTATCACAGTAATCCTTCCCGAATGCGGGACTGGATCACACAGCCACGTTCTACAGGATATGAAAGCCTGCATCTAACCGTACTTGGGCCGGATAAAAAATGGATCGAGGTACAGATTCGTTCCGAAAGGATGGATGATATTGCCGAAAAAGGCGTTGCAGCCCACTATAAATACAAAGAAGGGTACAAACAAACCTCCGATGACAGGAATTTTGAAAATTGGGTAACAGAAATCAGAGAAGTTCTGGAACAGCAGCAAAATCTTACCACTTCCGAACTTTTAGATAATATTAAACTGAATTTATATTCAAAAGAAGTTTTTGTCTTTACGCCAAAAGGAGAAATAAAAATTCTGCCCACTAATGCTACAGCTCTTGATTTTGCCTTTTCGGTACATTCTGATCTGGGAATGAAGTGTTTAGGCGCTAAAATAAACGGTAAACTGGTTCCGATTTCTTATGTTCTTCAAAATGGAGATCAGATTGACATTCTTTCTTCTCAAAACCAAAAACCTAAGTCTGACTGGCTCGAGTTTGTGGTAACGTCGAAAGCGAAATCAAAAATTAAGGGCTACTTAAATTCACAGAAAAACCAGCTTGTTGAAGATGGAAAAGAAATTTTACAACGAAAGCTGCGGCATGCGAAACTTAATTTTAATGATGAAGAAATCAATAAGCTGCAAAAGTTTTTTAATCTGAAAACTTCTCAGGAATTATTTTTAAAGTTCCAGACGAATGAACTGGATGCAAGCAGCATCAGAAAATACGTTGAAAGTAAAAATGTATTTAATAATCTGCTTTCCAGATTCAAAAGATCATCCAATAAAAGCCAGCATTACGAAGAGCCGAAAGAGATCAACCTTGATATGATTGTTTTCGGGAAAGATGAAGAAAAACTCAATTACAGCTATGCAAAATGCTGCACGGTAATTCCCGGAGATAAGATTTTTGGTTTTATTACCATTTCTGAAGGAATAAAAGTACACAGCGATACGTGTCCCAATGCGATTAATCTCAGAGCTCAATACGATTACCGGGTAATCCCTGCAAAATGGGTGAATGAAGAGAGCTTTAAAAACCGTATCAAAATTGAGATTGAAGGGCTCGACAGAATGGGAATGATCAATGATATTACTACCGTAATCAGCGGCGCAATGGGAATGGATATGAAAAGCATGTCGATAGAATCCAACAATGGGGTTTTTATCGGAAATATCAATCTTGAAGTTAAAAACCGGGGCCAGCTTGATGAAACTTTTAAAAAGCTGAAAGATATCAATGGCGTTTCAAAAGTCGTCAGAATTTAAGGTATTAATGAATTTAAGCATCTATTTTAAAAGATTTTTCAGCAACAGCCAGACATCGGGAATTTTGCTTATTGTCTGCGTAGGAATTGCATTGGGAATTGCCAACTCACCTTTAGCCCAGAATTTTCAGCAGTTTTTGAATCTGAAAATAGGTGTAGACGTATTTCATTTGAAATATGCTGTAAGCACTTGGATCAATGACGGCTTAATGGCTGTTTTCTTTCTATTGGTAGGTTTAGAAATTAAAAGAGAACTTTTGGAAGGTGAATTGTCATCGTTTAAAAACGCATCACTTCCTATTTTTGCCGCTGTTGGCGGGATGTTGGTTCCTGCTGTTATTTATACCCTATTTAATTATGGGACTTCGTTTGGAAGCGGTTGGGGAATTCCGATGGCAACCGATATTGCTTTTTCTCTTGCCGTTATTTCTATGCTGGGAAACAGAATCCCAAATTCTATTAAGATTTTTCTTGCCGCATTAGCGATTGTAGATGATTTGGGCGCTATTTTGGTGATTGCCATTTTTTATACAGATCAGATTCACTGGATGTATTTATTGATTTCTTTCGGGATTACGTCTTTCTTAATTTTACTGAATTTTTTAAAAGTAAAGAGAATCATTTTTTATCTTGTTCCAGGGCTTTTTCTTTGGTATTTTCTGCATCATTCCGGTATACATGCGACCATTGCAGGGGTTATTCTGGCTTTTACCATTCCAACCAACTTATCTGATACGGAAATTTCACCTCTGGAAAAACTGGAACATCAGCTTCAGATTCCGGTAGGTTTTATCATTATGCCTGTTTTTGCCCTTACCAATACCAATATTACTTTTAATAATGCAATGATTGACGGGCTTTTCAGCAATCTGGGAATGGGAATCGTCTGCGGATTAATTTTAGGTAAACTGATTGGGATTAATCTATTCTCTTGGATCGCTATACAGCTGAAAATCAGTTCGCTCCCCCAAAACAGTTTCTGGTTACAGATGTTGGGCGTTGGTCTTTTAGCAGGAATTGGCTTTACCATGTCTATTTTTATTGCTTTGCTTTCATTTAAAGACGAAACCGATATTCAGGATGAAGCTAAATTTGCCATTCTGATTGCTTCTTTTATTGCTGCAGTCGCTGGTTTTTTGGTTTTAAAGTTGAGTTCGAAGGAAAAGAGGTTATAGAGAATTAATCTTTTAAAATCACTTCTCTAATTGATCAAGTACTTTTTTAGTATACATTTGACTCACAGCATTATGATAACTTACAAAACGTATAAAATTACCGTTTTTATCTAGAATAAAACTGGTAGGATAGCTGGAAATTTCCATTTTTTCTAATAATGGTTTTTGGTCTGTTAAATGAATGAAATGATACGGTGTTTTCTGTAAAAACTGTTTTAAAAAATCTCCTTTATCAAAAGTAACCGCAATAAAATTCACTTTATCTTTATACTCTTTTTGCAAATTATTTAAATCAGGGATTTCTGACGTACAGGGATTGCAGTTCACAAACCAACAGCTTACAAAATACGGCTTTGCAGGATCTATTCTCTTATTTAAACGTATAATTTTCAGATTGGTGAAATTAATGTTCTTTTTAAAGGTTTGTTCAAAATAAATCTGATCGTTAAAATAATGCCACACAGAATTTGTAGATCTTACTTCGACATGCGGCAAAACAAAAGTGCTGTCGTTTTTCTTAAAAACCAAAGCGATTTTTTCTGTTAATTTCCCTTTTACAGAAACACTGTCTTTAAAATTCTTATATTCGGCTTCATTTAAAACCGTATTTCCTGTCACGAGATAGTACTTTTTTGAGAGAATCCCAAAATTATACAACATGTAAAGAAGAGAACAAGTATTTTTTCATCATTTTGTTTTAAAGTCTTCTTACTAACGTTAAAAAATAAAAAATTGATATGAATCAATTTAGATTTTAAGGTAAATACCAATTAATCATTAGAATAAACGGCTGAAATAGTAGTGCAATATCATGGCAAAATATTGAAAGATAGATAAGAAGTTTTAATTAGTTTTTAGCTACACTCCACGTTCCTTTCAAGGTTCCCATTTCCCAGGTTCCGGATTTGTTTTCCAAATTTCCGTACAATATAAAACCGGAAGGCGCTTTATCTACATTAAAAGAGGAGCCGATAAGTGCAGAAGAATAGATTTCCTGGCCGTTTCTGTTGATCTCAACTGTTGCATTTTTCTGAACATTAAATATTAGTGTTCCGTTTAGATCGCCTGTGTAAGAGCCTGTCCATTTTCCCATATATGCAGAAGTAAAATTTTCCTGCTCATTTTTTTCATGTATTTCGTCCAAAAAGACATCACATGACATCAACGTAAACAACAGAATGCCCGTTAAAAAATTTTTATAGATTATTATTTTCATTCGTGTGCGTTTTTTGAATAGATTTTCTTTTTTTAAGATGATTTTCATGATCTGCCATAGTAGAATGTTCTGAAGATTCTTTTTTAAGCTGATCAGACAATAACTTTTCAATTCTGAGCTTTCTGAGTGCCATATTCAGTTCGTTTCCGAAAAGAAGGAGATATACATTCACATTGATCCAAACCATCAGTAAGATCATACTTCCGATGGAACCGTATAACACGTTATATCTCGCAATATTTTTTACATAGATCGCAAACAGAAACGTGGTAAGCACAAAGAGGAATGTAGTTAAAATAGCTCCCGGAACCGCCTGTCTGAATCTGATGATTTTCACTGTTCCCAACCAATAAAACATCGCCAAAAGTAAAAAGTAAAATACCGGAAAAGAGACAAAACCAATGATTTTTGAAAGGTTCTTGACGAGCCAGGAAATATTATAAGCAGGCGTAAAAAGCTTAAGAACGACTTCAGAATAATATACTCCGAAAAGCGCCATAAAAACAATCGTGACAAACCCTATTGTTATAAAAAATGATAAAATGAATTCTTTTACATCCGTAAGTTTTTCTTCTGAATTTTCATTAAAGCCGTTAATTAAAGAAAAAGTACCGTTAGTCGCAAAAACAAGGGCAAGAAGAATTGTTAAATTACTGATTCCCTTCATGTTGGGAATAATGTTGTGTTCTATATAACTTCTTACATCACCTTCGATATTGGATGGGAAAATGTTATGCATTAACACTTCAAAAATGTAAAACTGAAGCTTATCATAATGAGGCATGTACGGAATAACAGACAGTAAAAAAAGAAGAAAAGGAAACAGGCTTAAAGTAAAACTCCATGAGATTGCGGCGGCCTTTTTACCAATTTTACCTTTGAAAACCCCTGCAAAATAGATCTGAAACAAATGCCAAAGAGATATTCCCAATACAGGAATATGTATATCTTTAAAGTATTCTTGAATTTTCAGGATAAATCCCGGAGCTTTTATACCCATTCTTTATGCGATAATTTGATCTGTTTTTTTGATTGTACGCTACAAATTTAGGTGAATTTATTTTAATCCCAATGACGACTTTTATATAGAAATAAATCTGTAAAATAAAAGTATTTAAATATCTTTGGATCCTCAAAGAAACTGCCATAATATGAGAATCAGCCTGCTCTGCATCGGGAAAACGGATGACAAAGAAATCAGCTCTTTGATCCATTATTATCTCAACCGTCTTCCCAAACACTGGAATTTTGAAATTATTGAGATTCAGGATATTAGAAATGCAAAAAATCTTTCGCCGGATCTCCTGAAAAAAGAAGAAGCTAAGTTATTCATGAATTACATCGACAAAAACGATTGGGTAACTCTCTTAGATGAAAAAGGAAAACAGTTCACAAGCAGAGAATTTTCCCAGAAAATAGACAGCTGGATGAATTCTTCAGTAAAAAAGATCCATATTCTGATTGGCGGAGCGTATGGTTTTTCAGATGAAATCTACACCAGAGCCAACGAAAAAATGTCATTATCTAAAATGACATTTACCCACCAGATGATCCGGCTGTTTATTGTTGAACAATTGTATCGTGCAGACCAGATTTTACAGGGAAAACCTTATCATAACGATTAATTTTTAACGGTGCATTTTGCATAAAGTTCCGCTAAAGCAGCTTTTTCAAACCCTGTAGCAACAGCTTTATCAAGATTGGTGCATGCTTCTTTTTCTTTTCCGCTGTCAAATAATATAGAAGCTTTCGTGACGTAAGACTGTGAGAATTTAGGATCTATTGAGATGGCCTTATTCACATCCAGAAGTGCCTCTTTATGCTTCTTAAGTTTAAGAAAAACATCTGCTCTTCCGTTATAGAGTAAAGATTCCGGTTTTTCGGAAAGTAACTGGTTGTAATCTTTCAAAGCACCTTCCAGATCATTGTTTCTTTTTTTAAGATTTGCCAATCCTGTTCTCGCAAGAATATTATCCGGCGCAAAGGTCAGAATCTGATTAAAATCCTGAGCGGCGAGATCTTTTTTGCCCAGATTTTCATATACTTTGGCGCGCGTAAGATACATTTCGGCATTTTGATTGTCGATCTGCAAGCCTTTGTTAAGATATTCCAAAGCTTTGGTCTTGCTTCCTTTCTGATTATGAATCGAACCTAAATTGGCATACACCGATGCCGATAAAGGATTTGACTTCAAAGCAGATTCATACGATTTAAAAGCCTGCGGAATTTTACCCAGACGTCTCTGTGCAGTTCCTAAATTGTTATAATATTCTGACTGAAATTTTTGGATCTGCTCTTTATCTGCCAGTTTTGCGTACTGCTCTTCGGCACATTTATAGTCTGCTTTTTTGAAGCACTCTTCTGCTGTTTTTTTATCCTGAGAATAGACGTTAAACGATAAAAGAGTTAAAGTAAGAAATAGTAATTGTTTTTTCATGGTTGTATGGTTTGTTTGCTGATTACTTTTTTTGCGAGCATAGCGAAGATCACTCCCAATAAAATTCCAACAAACGCCCCCACCAAAATATCTATCGGGAAATGCACTCCTAAATAAATGCGGCTGTATGCTACAACTGCAGCCCATACAAATATAACATAAGGAAACCAATTAAGGTTGTTTTTTAACAAAATACTTAAAAAAGTGGCCAGAAAAAACGTATTTGAAACATGGGCAGAGTAAAAGCCGAGCTCTCCGCCACATTTTATTGTTCTCATATAATGATTAACCGACGGGTCATAACAAGGGCTTAATCTTGCGACTCCGTACTTAAAAATTTCGGCTACCTGATCAGAGATGGTTACTCCGATTGCAGTAAACAGAAAAATATACAGAACATATTTCAGTTTAAAATTTTTGTAAATAAAATAGCAGAAAATAATATACAGCGGAACCCAGATCCATGTTCCGGAAATCATCGTCCAAAATGGGTCAAAAGCAGAATCTCCCAGATTATTAAGATACAGAAATATCTTTTTATCCTCAAGAATAATCTCTCTCATTATCGACTTACAGGACCTTCATAGGTTTCGTCTTCTGAAGGTTTTATTTTTGGCACTTCATCTGAAACAGGTTCCGGAAGGGTATCTTTCTGGAGATTTTTCATCGGGTCAAAATCTTTGGCTGCATCTTTTACTTTCTCGATCTCACGTTTGATTTCGGAAACGGGATTATCCGTTTCCTTCATGATTTCGGTTTTGATATCTTCTACAGCACCACGCATTTTTCTTACTCCGGATCCAAGATCACGAGCAATCTGAGGTAGTTTATCGGGTCCGAATAAAACTACAATTGCAATGGCAATGAGTGCCATTTCTCCAATGCTTAATTCCATGATGCTAAATTACAAAAGATATATGAATCCCAATATCAAATATGTAAGATTTAATAAAATATTAAGCTTTATTCTTTCTTTAAGACTGCAATATCTTCTACAAGCTGCTCAATATCTGTCTGCAAAGTTCCGTTGTAGATTCCTCTTATTTTTTTATTCTGATCTGCTAAAATTATATGTTCTGTATGCAAAAATTTTGTACTGTCACTGGTAAATCCTAAATCTTCTTCAGCAAAGTAAGACTTTCTTGCGAGGGTATAGATTTCACTTTTTTTCCCGGTCAGAAAATGCCAGTTGGGATTTTTGATCTTGTTGGCTGTTTTGAAATCTTTCAGTTTTTGCGGGGTGTCAATCCATGGGGTAACAGAATAAGAAAGCAGCATTACGTATGGATCTTTTCCGTATTTTTTATTTACAATTTCCAGATTTTTAATCATTACAGGACAAATACTTCCGCAAGACGTAAAAATAAAACTGGCGATATGTATTTTGTGATCTACCGTTTTTTCTGTAATCATTTTCTGATCCTGATCTGTGAAAGAAAATGGGGCAATTGTATGTGAAATTTCAGTTACAGCCTGCTTTTTAGAAAGAAAATGTGGTGTAAATTCAGGAGTGTTGTAATACGGTATTGTGCTGTTCTGTTTTTGACAGGAAACCATCAATATAAAAACTGCAAAACTACTTTTTAAAAATACTGTCCTTGACATTTACACAATTTTTAGTTCCTAATAATCCGTATCGTTTGCCTTTTTTCATGATATAATTTGAGCGTATTTTCCCATTATCATAAAACTGTTTCTGGCTTCCTTCTTCATAACCCATATTATAATGCATTTGCTTTACGAGTCTTCCTTCCCTGTTCCATTCTGAAAACCCTCCATGATTTTCACCCTTTAGAAAAGAACACGACAATTTCAGTTTTCCGTTATCCCACCATTCTTTCAAAGATTTAATTTTAATCCCGTTATCAAAAAAACGGCGTTGTTTTAATCTTCCGTTGGGGAAAAACTGTTTCCATTCCGCATGTTCTCTTCCATTTTTAAAACCCATTACTTCTGCCGTATCTTTCGTATTCGGATATAATGAATAAACCATACCGGTAAAAGGCTGATGATTAAGGGTAACCAAGCCGTTATTATTTTCCAGATTGATATCGCTGAAATAATAATATTTTAATTTTTTCTGGTCTTCAGGATGGCAAGCCAAAAAAAAGAACAATAAAAAACTAATTGCTGACCGTACCCGCAGTGCCATAAAACCCGTTTCCATTAATGTAAGGATCTGTACTTGTGATGTGATAATGATAGATTCCGTTTGGATAATCAGCTGTTGCCGAAGTGTGGCCGTGATACGCGTCTAACGAAGCACTCGCAACGGCGGATCCGTTTTCATCAGGGCCATAGACAGGAAAACCGTCCAATAAAAAACCTAATAATGCTGATTTTGAAGTTTTTACGGTGGTAAGATATTTTGGTTCGACATGATAATGATAATCACCACCTTGTGCAGGATGTCCCCACCACTGATCAAAAGAAACAATCTCACCCGATAAAGGCTGATTAGGACCTGCATACTGATTAAAAAACGGAACTCCGTTCAGTGAAACGCCAATCGGGCCTAAAGGGGTTGCAGAATGGGTTGAAGCAACGGTAGGATTTAAAGGAATTTTAAAAGTATAATTTTTAGTTGATATTGAATTTGGGTTTTTTGAAAACATATATCCTCCGAACGTGGTTCCCGAAAAACTTTCATATAAACTGTTGCTGGTAGGATAATAGACACTTTTATGATCGGGTGTACCGCTGGTTTTAATATATACATAGGTGCCATCTGACGTAATGCTCGAAGCGCCATATATTTTATTGTAAACAGCAGGGACCGTAGAAGAATTCGTTCCGGTTGTATCTTGGGTAGATGTTTCATCACTGCTGCAGCTTATAAAAAGGGAAGAAATCAGAAAGCTGACCAGTATTGTATTAAATTTCATATTTATGTTTTTTTCCAAATATATAAAAAAACACAATACAAAGTGACATTCTTTTTTAATATAATAAAGATTTACTCCTTTTTATGAGAATTTTGCTTATTAAAAGCAGAATAAGTAACGATGACACTTATTGTCATTAAAATGAATGCCAGAAAGAAAGGTGCTCCGGAAAATTTAAAAGGAGCTTTTTCATGGGTAAAATAATAAAACAGATTGGTCATCATGGGAGGACCTATAATTGCTGTTGCACTCATAAGACTTGTGAGTGCTCCCTGAAGCTCTCCCTGCTCATTGGATGGGACACTTTTGGTAATAACCGACTGCAATGCGGGTCCACAAATCCCTCCCAAACAGTATGGAATTAAGAAAACAAACATCATCCAACCTTCTGTGGCAAATGCAAATAACAACATTCCTAAAGCATAAAGTGCCAAACCATAGTAAATACTTTTCTCTTCGCCTAGTTTCGGGGTTGTCCAACGGATCAAACCGCCCTGTACCAAACCTACCAATAAACCTACCACTCCCAAAGAAATCCCGACCATTCTCTCGGTCCAGTCGAATTTATACATGGTGAAAAAACTCCAGTTGCTTTGTACGGCATGACCTGCAACATAGATTAAGATCAACGCGACGATCAACCCTGAAATTTCGGGATGTTTTCCCAAGAATTTAAATGATCCTACAGGATTTGCGCGTTTCCAGTCAAACTCTCTTCTTTTATCCTTATCTAAACTTTCAGGCAAAATAAAATATCCGTAAAGAAAGTTGAGCAGACACAATCCTGCCGCCGCGTAAAAAGGAACCCTGGAACCATAATGGCCTAAAATACCTCCTAAAACCGGCCCAATGATAAAACCAAGTCCGAATGCGGCACCAATAAGACCAAAATTCTTCGCACGGTCTTCATCCGTAGAAATATCTGCAATATATGCGCTTGCGGTCGTAACGCTTGCTCCGGTAACTCCTGCAATAATTCTTCCTGCAAAAAGCCACAAAATGGTGGGCGAAAGTGCCAATAAAATATAATCAATGGCAAAACCGAAAAGTGAAATTAGGATAATTGGCCTTCTTCCAAATTTATCACTTAAATTTCCAATAATCGGTGAAAACACAAACTGGGTAAAAGCATAGGCGAAACCCAGCCATCCTCCATATTTTGCCGCCTCACTGATGTCTGCATGAATGAGTTCTTTAATCAACTTCGGAACTACGGGAATAATAATTCCCCATCCCGTAATGTCGATTAAAAGCGTAATGAATATAAAGCCTATGGCTGCTTTCTTCTTTGAGTTTTCCATAACGATGCAAAAATAATCAAATCTGAAAGACAAATGATTCTAAATTACAGATACCTATAAAATGGTTTAATTAAAAAGGTGGTATCAATAAAAAAAAGCCTTTCAATTTGAAAGGCTTTTTTATTATTTATTAAAGTAATTATTACTTTGAAGCAAGTACTTCTTTATTGGAAGTTGTTTTACCGTGAACGTGATCTTCCTTCCCTGATTTCAGGAAGTCATATGCAATTGCCGAAGCAATAAATATGGATGAATACGTACCGAAAGCAATACCGATCAACATGGCAAACATAAATCCTCTCAAATTATCTCCTCCGAAGATAAAGATCGCAAGAATTACCAGAATCGTAGTAAAAGAGGTATTGAAAGTTCTACCCAATGTACTTGAAATAGAATCATCAAACAATCCTGCCAAAGTAAGAGCTTTTTTCTCTCTCAAATATTCTCTGATCCTGTCGAAGATAATTACAGTATCATTAATTGAATATCCCAATACCGTCAGAATCGCAGCAATGAAATCCTGATTGATCTCCATATTGAATGGCATAAATTTATGAAGCAATGAATAGGCTCCCAAAATAATAACCGCATCATGGAACAATGCTGCAACAGCACCGAGTGAAAACTGCCATCTTCTAAATCGTACCAGGATATAGATGAAAATACCTGCCAAAGCGGCGGCAACAGCCAGAATCCCATGTGTTTTAATATCATCTGCAACAGTAGGGCCTACTTTTTCAGAAGAAATGATTCCTGCATGGTCTTTATCAGCAGCTTTAAAATCTTTAATTGAAAGCGTTGCCGGTAAGCTTGATTTTAAACCCGTGTATAATTTCTGCTCAACAGTCTGATCTGCTTTCAGAGATTCATCTTCAATCAGATAATCCGTAGAAATTTTAAGCTGTTTTGCATTTCCGAAAGTTTTTGCTTCTACAGAAGAATTTTTTCCGTCTTCCGTTTTAAATACTTTGATCAAGTTTGCTTCAATATCTTCAGCATTAACATCTTTATCAAATCGTACTACATAGTTTCTACCTCCTGTAAAATCGATTCCGTATTTAAATCCGTGAATGGCGATTGAGGCAATACAAACTATTGTTAAAATTCCAGAAATGATATATGCATATTTTCTTTTCCCGATAAAATCGATCCAGGTATTTCTGAATAAATTTTTCGTCGGAGCCGTCCATACAGAAAGCTGCTTTCCTTTTTCTAATCTTGAGAAGATCATTACTCTTGAGATCAATACAGAAGTAAAGAAGGTCATCAAGATACCGATTCCTAACGTTAAAGCAAAACCTTTGATAGGTCCCGTTCCGAAAAGGAAAAGTACACCTGCCGTTAATAAGGTTGTTAAGTGACCGTCTACAATGGCACTCAAGGCATGTTTGAAACCATCTTTATAGGCTTCCATAATACTTTTTCCTGCAAATAATTCTTCTTTTGTCCTTTCGTAAATAATTACATTGGTATCTACCGCCATCGCCATGGTGAGCACGATCCCTGCAATACCTGGAAGGGTTAAAGTAGCATCTACGGAATCCATAATTCCGAAAATGTAGAACAAGTTGATAATCATTGCAATTACGGCAAATACACCTGCACCGCCATAATAGAAAATAATATATGCAATAATGATTAAGAACGCGATCCCGAATGAAACCATCCCCGCATCGATAGATTCCTGTCCTAATGAAGGACCTACCTGTGTTGCCTGTACTACTTTTGCACCCGCAGGTAATTTACCTGCTCCTAAAACATCTACCAATTCTTTAGCCTCTTCCTGAGAAAAATTACCTGAAATCTGCGTTCTTCCGTTTGGAATTGCATTGACAACATTAGGCGCTGTATATACTCTGTTATCCAAAGTTACGGCAACCGGTTTCCCAACATTTTTCTCTGTTAATGTTTTCCAGTCTTTGGCTCCTTTAGAGTCCATCTGCATATCTACAACCACTCTGCTCATCTGATCATAGCTGATGTTTGCACTTTCTACTGCACCGTCAACCGGAGCTTTCTGATTGATAGAACCTCTGATCGCATATAACACCAAGCTTTGATCATCGGTAGATTCCGGCTTGTAACCCCACATGAACTGGGTATATTTAATATTTGCAGGACGCAATGACTGGGCTACTTTACTGTTTAATATCTTATTAACAGCAGCCGTATCAGATAATTTTACGCTCGCTACTCCGTTTGTTTTTAATTTATCAAGCTGCAGGAGATTCATAAAGTTTACATTCTTAGCCACTCCCATGGAATCGCCTTTCACAGCAATTGTAGAAGTTAACGTCTGAAAGTAAGGAATCATTTCCGGTACTTGCTGTACTTCCCAAAACTGAAGTTTTGCTGAAGTCTGAAGCATTTTCTTTACCTTATCAATATCTTTCATTCCCGGCATTTCGACAGAAATTCTTGCCGTACCCGGAACTCTCTGAACATTGGGCTGAACTGCTCCCATTTTATCAATTCTCGTTCTGATCACCTCAAAAGCAGTTCCTACAGAAGCGTCTATTCTTCTTTTGATAATGCTCTGAACCTGCTCATCAGTTGTATTGAATTTGATCTCAGAAAGATTGGTATTTCCAAAAATTTCCGGATCTGCAAGTTTAAGATTGGCACCTCTTGCTTTGTTTACCGCATCAAACTGTACAAAGAAATTATCAATGTAAGATCTGGTAGAGTTTTTCTGTGCTTCATCAGTCTTATTTAAAGCTTCAATCAAAATAGGATTGGTAGAATAATTGGTTAAATCATTCACCAGATCTCTCTGATTGATCTCTAAAAGAACATTGATTCCCCCTTTAAGGTCAAGACCAAGTTTCATTTCCTTGTCTTTTGCTTTGGTGTAATAAAGTTCTGTAAAACCTAGATTCAGTGTATCCTTAGAAAGTCTTGCGATTTCTTTCTGATACTTTTCCGGATTGTCTCCTGCAATAGCAGTTGCCTGCCTTTCAATTTTGCCGGCGTACCATGTTGGTAATAGCTCATTTAAGCAAATTAACCCTAGTACAATAGCAACAATTGTAATAAGTCCTTTTCCTTGCATTTTGTTATAACTACGTTAAATTAAGTCGGCAAATATAATGATTTTCTTGATATTTTATGAATTTTTAAGAACAGAAATGGTTTATTTTCAGATATATCGGTATTTCTTATTCTATTAAAGATTTAATAATTTTAGGGTAGGATTTTAATGAATTTTTCAATTGTTCTTTGGTATGAAATTTTCATATAACATAAAACACTAAATATCAAAATATTATGAAAAAACTACTCTTTTCGGTAAGCATTTTTTCTTCTCTGGCTCTGAGCTCACAAAGTTTCCTTCTGGAAGAGTTTGCAACGGGTCTCACCAATCCTGTAGAGATTACCAATGCTAACGACAGCCGCCTGTTTGTAGTACAACAGAACGGAATTATAAAGATCATTCAGCCAAATGGAACCATCAATACTGCAGATTTTTTAAACATCAGCAGCAAAATAACTTTTAATGGGGAAAGAGGGCTTTTAGGACTCGCATTTCATCCTCAATATGCTACTAACGGTTATTTTTTTGTGTATTATAACAATACGGCAGGAAATATTGTAGTTGCGAGATACAGCGTGAGTGCAGGAAATTCTAATGTTGCGGATCCTGCTTCTGAAAAGATTTTATTAAATATCCCAAAACCTTTTGACAATCATAATGGCGGAAGCATTCACTTTGCTCCGGACGGAAATTTATGGATTGTCACCGGAGATGGCGGAAGTGGCGGAGATCCCAATAATAACGGGCAAAATAAAAATTCTCTTTTAGGGAAAATGCTCAGAATCGATGTGAATTCTTCCGCCGCATACAATATTCCTTCGGGAAACCCTTTTGTAGGTGTGGACGGTGCCGATGAAGTGTGGGCTTACGGATTAAGGAACGCCTGGAAATTTTCATTTGATCTGACGGCAGGAAATGTCATGATCGCAGATGTAGGTCAAGGTGCCATCGAAGAGATCAATACAATACCGCTTACAACAGCCGGTCTTAATTACGGATGGCGTTGCTATGAAGGAAACAGTGCTTACAATACTACAGGATGTGCTGCTTCTACAACGATGACTTTTCCGGTAGCGGTGTATGATCATTCCGGCGGCAAATGTTCTATTACAGGTGGATATGTATACAGAGGAACCCAATCTCCTACTCTTCAGGGAAAATATTTCTTTGCAGATTACTGTTCACAGCAAATAGGAATTTTAGATGCCGGAAATGCAATAACCTGGAGTACGGCTTATACAGGAAACAATTTTGCAACTTTCGGGGAAGATAATCTTAAAGAATTGTACGTTGCGGCAGTGAACAACGGGAAAATTTATAAAATCAAAACCAGTACCTTAGGAATACAGGAAGCAACTTTCAGTGGCGTAAAAATTTACCCAAATCCTGCTTCTGAACGAGTTTTTGTTGAAGGCTTAAAAGACCGCAATATGACCGCTGAAATTATCAGTGCAGAAGGCAGAAAAGTTGTAGACGAAATAAAATTAGACAGTGATAACGGAATTAATATCACCGGAATACCGGCAGGAGTATATTATATCAATATCAAATCTGGTGACCTGAAATCTTACAGTCAGAAATTAATCATTAAATAAAAAAAAACAAAACCTCATGATCTACTCATGGGGTTTTTTATATAGTAGATTATCCCTAAGCTTAGAGGTAATAAAATCAACATCCTATCTGTTAAAGAAAATCTTTCTGCTTCACCATCAAATAAAGGGGTAGAAACTAAAGATAAGAAAAGCATACAAACAATAAAAAGAATCCACACCCATAAAGGATTTTTTTCGGGAAATTGTTCATTTCTGTATTCCGAATTCAAAACCCAATAAGCAAGAAATAATATGATGTAAGGAAAAGACCAAATCCTGTAGGTATCCCAAGCAATTGAATGCAGTAATAATGGAAATAGTACCGAAATTCCTAGTATAATTAATAGATAAATATTAAGCGTATTAAATTTTTTATAGGTTAAAAACATCATAAATAAAATAGGAATCCCATAAAATATTGAGCATTTTGAAACAAATATTCTTTGAAAAAAATAACCGCTTTCTTCTTTCAAATAATACGTAAATGTATGAGTATAAGCTGATGCAACGGAGTCGGCGGAAAAATCACTTATAAAACTAATATTTTTTAAATATCCTATTATTTTCGTAAAATAATCACTCCCATTTATTTCCTGATAGACAGAAACGATAATGGTTGCCAAAACCGGGAGTAGTAAAAACACAGAATATTTTTTGATCACCTGTTTAGTAAAAATGTTATTAAAGGTGAATTTTTTATCTTTAAATTCAATCACTAACAAAGTAAACAGACAAATAGGGAGCATTAAAAAAAAAGAAATCTCATGAATAAAAATTGCAATTGTCATTAAAATCGATGGTATAAAAACCATTTTTTTTCTGATCAAATAGATACAAAGTATAGTCATCAGAAGAATTAAATGATCAAAGTACCCTATCAAATGTGCAGAAAATACGATATACTGGGAAAGAAAAAAAAGAATAAAAAACAAGGCATTATAGCTGATCATTTCAGGCTTTTTCAAATCCGCATTTCTTACCGCAATATATATTAAAACAAAATACAGTACACCTAAAATAGCAGCAGAAAGAATAAAAATACTGAATTCACTTTTATTTGAAAAAAGACCAAAGATTTCACCGGCAAGTCCTCTTTTTATGAACCCGAACCTGTAGTCGAGCATCCAATGTGCTTCTGACCAGTCGTTGGGAAATCTGATGGTCTTTAAAACACTAAAAATGAGTGCATAGAGCACAATCAGAATAAAGAGCGCCCTGCGATTCATATTATATGGTCATTGAAAAAATTCTGGTTTCCGGTTTATTTCTCATCATTCTCAGATCGAAGACCATGGCTACATTCCTTGTAAATGCCCTTCCTTTTTCGGTAATTCTAATCTGACGGTCATATATCTCTACCAACTCGTCTTTTTCCATTTCTCTCAGCATCTTAAATGCATTTTCAAGTTCAGGAAAAGAATTTTGGGTATCAAAACTGGTTTCCAGCTGACACATCAGGTTTAAAATATGTCTTCTTATTATTAAATCTTCTTCATTCAAAATATGCCCTTTTATTACAGGGATCCTCCCTTCTTCCACTGTTTTCTGATATTCTTCTACTGTTTTTACATTTTGGGCAAAAGCATACCACGAATCTGAGATTGCTGACATTCCTAGACCTACCATAAGCTGGGTTTTACTTGAAGTATACCCCATAAAGTTTCGGTGAAGCTTCTTCTGAATCAAAGATTGGTACAGATCATCATGTTCAAGAGAAAAATGATCCATCCCCACTTCGATATATCCTAATTCTTCCAAAAGCGTTTTTCCGTCTTCATACAAGCGCCGTTTTTCTTCACCGCTTGGCAAATCATTTTCATCGAAACCTCTCTGTCCTACTCCTTTTATCCACGGAACATGGGCATAAGAGTAAAAAGCCAGCCTGTCTGGTTTCAGTTCCATAGTTTTGCGGATCGTGTGTTCCATGGCTTCCCAACTCTGGTGCGGTAGACCGAAAACCAAATCATGGCTTATTCCTCTATATCCAATCTCGCGCGCCCATTCTGTTACTTCTTTTACCTTTTCAAAAGGCTGTATCCTGTTGATGGCTTTCTGTACTTTCGGGTCATAATCCTGAACTCCGAAGCTCACTCTTCTAAAGCCAAGATCATATAAAGTCTGGAGATGGTCTTTTGAGGTATTATTCGGATGTCCTTCGAAAGAAAATTCCGGATGTTCCGCGATTTCTACTGTTTCAAAAATTCCTTCAAGTAAAGTTTTAAGGTTCTGCGGCGAAAAAAAAGTAGGAGTTCCGCCACCCAGATGAAGCTCTTTTAACTTTGGTCTTTCGTTAAAAAGCTTCAGATATAATTTCCATTCTTTCAATACGCTTTCCAGATACGGGATTTCTACACTGTGCTGTTTCGTAATCCGTTTATGACAGGCACAAAATGTACACAATGCCTCACAGAAGGGCAAATGAATATAAATGGATATTCCTTCTTCAGCATTACTTTCATGAAAAGCTTTCACCACGGTTTTCTCCCATTTTTGAGGTGAAAATGTGCTTTCGTCCCAGAAAGGAACGGTGGGATAAGACGTGTAACGAGGTCCTGGAATATTATATTTATCGATTAAAGAATTCATTAAAATTTTAAATTTATCACAAAATCCTACGGCGAATTTCACCCTGCAAAATTAATGATAACTTGTGAATTTTAAATCATGAATTATATTAGGCTTATCTATCCTAATTATTTTATAATGAGTCTAAATACCGCTTCGGCAAAATTCTTCCCTAAATCAATATACCCTGCACTATTATAATGCCATGGATCATCTCCGTAACCATAATTCTTGGTCGAACGAACGATTGCAGCATTTTTATCTGTTCCCACAAATTTTTCCTGCGCATACTGTACGAGTTCACCCGTTTTCCAGACGCGTCCCGAAGGATCTTTTCCCGAATCTGAAATTTTTCCGATCACGACCGGAAGATCATCCGTACGTACAGCTGCTCTCATCTGGTTCATCAAAGTTTTCAGATGAACGTAATACATATTGGCAATAGCTTCGGTATAGCTTGCATCACCCTCACCCTGCATCCAGAGAATCCCTGCCGGAATGATCTCATCTTTTTTGCCGTTTCCGTCAATATCGGTTTCTGCTAAAGCGTTTTTTACCGTTTTCAGGAAATTATCATATTGGTTGATTCCATTTTTAGCTTTAAAATCACTATCCCAACAACCGAAATCTGCTGCCGCTAAAGTGTCAATTGAAGTTCCTTCCCGGGCATATTTGATCAGTGCTATTGTATCATCTGGAAACAGCTCTTTGATTCTTTTGGCAAAAGAAAGTTCCAAACCGAACCTGTCTGAAGGCGTATTTGTTTTTCCGTCAGTTTTAAATCCGGTTCCATTTCCGGGTTTCAAAACATCCCATTTTCCTGTTCCACCGTTTATATCACCATCAGGAACAGAATTTCCCTGGAATATATAAACATCTTTAAACATTTTCAGATCATTCGGAAGGTCTTTATTGTATCCGAAACCATTCATATTCGACTGCCCGGCAAGAATGAAAATTCTTATTTTCTGGGTGTAAAATAATGCGGGAACGATCAGTAACAGGAATAATTTTAAATTTTTCATTCGATAATTCATTTAAATAAATCAGCAAAATGCTTTGAAGAAATGTCTTAATTTAATTTCATCAGAGAAATTTTGTCTTTCCCGGCGAAAACAACGGTGTCTTTATCTACCCATTTGCAAACGAAAAAACCTTTTTCATCTGAAATCTTTTTCCACGTTTTCCCGAAATCTGATGAATAACTGATGTGCTGATCACCTACGGAAATAATTTCTTTTCCTTTTGATCCTGGTTTGATTTTTACACACGTCGTATATCCTGCATTTTTCCCGGAAGCCTGAATTTGCCAGGTTTTACCACCATTATTTGTGGTTGCGATATTATTGATATTGGCTTCCTGTTTTGTATAATCTCCACCAACGGCAATTCCGAACTTTTCATCAACAAAATCAATAGAATAAATTCCCTGTGATGAAATCCCCTGAATAAAAGGCGTAGCAAAAGCTTCCAATGTGTCATTTTTAAGATTCAACCTTAAAATTCTTGAAGAATTTCCTCCGGTCCCGATCCAAAGATAATTTTGTCCTCCGGAAATATTGGTATTACTCGCTGCAAAAGCCGCTTCACCGGCATTCAATTTTAAATGCGAATAACTTTTAATTTCAAACTTTCCTTTATTGATAATAAATTGCTCTAGTTTCAGATTTAAATCTTTTGAAGGATCTGAAAACGCGTAAAATTTATTTTTATTAAAATACAGGGCATCATAAAATGCTGTTTTCACCGTATCAGTAAATACAATCTCGTGAGTAAGCTTTTTCTTATCAATCTTAAAAAAATAAGCCGGACTTTCAATATTGATCGCGTAAAATGAAGTTTTATCCTGCGCTAACGTTCTGAACTGCAATTTTTTATCAGACAATACGATTTGCTTCTGGTTTTTTGGATCCTTTACATCAACGTACCCAAATTTAGAATCTGTACCGCTGTACCAGACTTTATTGTCATAAATCTCAAGCGCCCGAATGCTTATTTTATCATTCAACAAAGTTTTAAAACTCACTTTCTGAGCAAAGATAAAAACTCCAATAAGTGAACATAGAAGTGGCAATAGTTTTTTCATATCAACAAAAATAAAAAATCCACAGAATTCTGTGGATTTTATTTTCAAATATAATAATTTATTATAAATCTAAATCTGGCTTTTGTAAAGGTTCCTGTTCTGCCTTGAACGTTTCACCATACCCTATTTTATGTAATTTACTGTTTCTGAGACTGTATGTAAAGTAGATAATCACTCCAAGAGCAAGCCAGCCCATTGAAAGCAGTTTTGCATCGTGGCTCAGATTCCAGATGAGGTATATATTGATGCAGATTCCCAAAGTAGCAATTACCGGTAACGCAGGAACTTTAAAGCTTCTTGGCATTTGAGGTTCTTTCTTTCTTAAGATCCAAACGGCAACACATACCATAGTAAACGCAAATAATGTCCCGAAACTGGTCATATCCGCTAATTTGCTGATCGGCGTGAAAGCAGCTACTGTTGCAATTAAAATCCCTAAAAGCATAAGGCTTTTTGCAGGAGTTTTTTTCACAGGATGCAATTCACTGAACATTTTTGGAATAAGGCCGTCTTTTGACATTCCAAGAAAAATTCTGGATTGTCCCATGATCATTACCATCAATACGGAAATCAATCCTATAGTCGCAGCAATGGTAATAATGTAACCTGCCCAACCTTGCCCCGCAATTTCAAACGCGTACGCAACAGGCGCTTTGATTGCATCAGGATATTTTCCCTGTGGATTAAAATCTGAATAATGCATCATTCCTGTAAGAACCAATGAAACCAAAATATATAATCCTGTACACACCAAAAGAGAAACGATGATCGCAAACGGAACATCTTTTTTCGGGTTGATCGCTTCACCGGCTTGTGTAGAAACGGCATCAAAACCTACGTACGCAAAGAAAATCGCTGCCGCACCGGAAACAATCCCCTGAATTCCGTATGCTTCTTTAATTTTATCACCCTCCATCACATTCGTTACTGCAGGAATAAAAGGATTCCAGTTTTCAGTATTAATGAAGAAAGCTCCTGCTATAATTACAAAAAGTACCGCTGAAACTTTCATAATTACAATAAGGTTGTTTGCTTTAGCGGCTTCTTTTGTCCCTTTGATAAGGATTGAAATAACAAATAGTACAATTAAAAATGCGGGTAAATTCATTGAGAAACCTTCTCCTGTATAACTTGCAGGGTCTGAAGTAAGATAATCCGGCAAATGGATGCCGAACATTTTCAGAAGTTTATTAAAATATCCGGACCAGGAAACCGCCACGGTCATTGATCCCATCGCGTATTCGAGAATCAATCCCCATCCGATGATCCATGCAAAAATCTCTCCTACCGTTCCGTATGCATATGCGTAAGCAGAACCTTCTACAGGTAAAATAGAAGCAAATTCTGAATAACATAATGCGGCAAAAACACACGCAATCCCGGCAATTACAAACGAAAGCGCCAATGCAGGGCCTGCGTGATAATAAGCACCGGTTCCCGTAAGCACAAAGATTCCTCCTCCGATGATTGCTCCGATTCCGATCGCAGTAAGACTCCATTTTCCAAGCACCTTTTTTAGCTGGCTGCTTTTCATATCGTCTTCAAAAGCACTCATTGGCTTTTTGGTCCAAATTTTAGACATATTTTTTTTGTTTATTAAAGATTTACGAAAATATAAAAAATTTAGGGATCTTAACATTTATTAATAAACTTTCTTGAATAATTTAAATATAAAAATATAAAAAACTGATTTTCACCTTTTTTCAGCATATTTTAAAGTATCTAAATTTTTCTCTATTTTTGAACACATGAATGTATATGATCTTTTTATAAAACCGTATGAAACGTATACTTCCCTACAGATAATTCTTGAAGCTGCAGGTACGTTTTTCGGAATCCTGAGCGTTTTTTTTTCCATTAAAAAAAATATACTGGTTTATCCTACGGGAATTATTTCCACTGTTATTTATGTATATCTTCTCTTCAACTCTGGATTATTGGGAGATTGCATGATTAATGTTTATTATACGGTGATGAGCATTTACGGCTGGGTTTTGTGGGGTAAACATTCTGAAGACCATATTCATGTAGAAGTAAGCTGGGCTTCAAAAAAAGAATGGATGTTCGGGATTCTGTTATTTGTCATCAGTCTTCTGCTGGTTACTGTAATTTATTACTATAAACCTTATATAGATCATCATTTTTCTATGGAAAATACCACTTTAGGACTTGATCATCTGGATTGGGCAAATTGGCTGGATGTTTTGACCACTTCCATATTTTTAGTCGGCATGTGGTTTATGGCGAAACAGCGCATTGAGAACTGGTTCTTCTGGATCATAGGTGATATTATCTGTATTCCTATGATGATTTATAAAGAACTTGGCATCACTTCGGTTCAATATTTGGTATTTACTATTATGGCGGTCATAGGATACGCCAACTGGAAAAAAAGTTTTAAAAAAATACAGTAAAAGTCATGAAAAATTTAATAAAAATAACATTCGGCATTTTCATTACAGCAAGCCTAGCTTCATGCATGGCATATAACGACGGATATGCAAGTACGTACGGAGATCCGTATTATGATAACGGAAATTACTATGCACCTTCTGCCTATTACGGAAGCGGAGGATATTACGGAGACGATGGATATTACTACAGAAATGATATGAGATATTACTATGACAATGGTAATCCTTATTATTATGGAAGTAACAGAACAAAAGTATACATTCAGCGGGAAAATTCAACTTCTCCAAGACCCGCAAACGGATTCCGTGACACATCCACCAATAATGGTACTTATAATAACGGAACAAGCAGCCCGAGACCAAGAAGCGGAGGTTTCAGAAACACCGGTCAAATCAATCAGGGAAATACCGGCGTGAGAGTGACTACACCACAAAATACGCAGCCCAACAGAAGCTCGACAAACAGTGGCGGTTTCAGAAATATCAGTTCTTCTAACGGAAATTCCGGCAACAGATCGAACAGCGGTTTCAGAAATGGAACTCCTGAAAGTAATACTCAGCCACAGCCTGCTCCTCAGAATACTCCACAGAACAATTCTACTAGATCCGGTGGCGGATTCAGATAATATAACGGTTCTAAATAACAGACGAACAGCTTTAGCTGTTCGTTTTTTCGTTGAAATTAAAGTAATTTTGCAAGTCATTTTTTAGAAGTAAAAATCATATGGAATTTTATAAATATCAAGGTACCGGAAACGATTTTATTATGATTGATAACCGCGACGGTCAGTTTCCGAAGGATAAAAATTTAGTAGAAAAACTCTGCGACAGACGTTTCGGAATCGGTGCGGACGGTCTTATCTTATTGGAAAATGAAGATCATTACGATTTCAAAATGGTGTATTACAACTCCGACGGCGGAGAAAGCACCATGTGCGGAAACGGCGGCAGATGCCTCGTTGCTTTTGCGTTTTTCCTTGATCTATTTGAAGGCAGATGCACCTTTGTCGCCGCAGACGGAGAACATGAAGCTGAAATTCATAACGGCATTGTAAAATTAAAAATGATCGATGTAGATATGATTTCGTACGACGGAGAAGATGCTGTACTCAATACAGGATCACCACATTATGTAAAGTATGTGGAAGATATCGGTCATTATAATGTCTCTGCTGAAGGCTATGCCATCCGGAATTCTGAAACGTATAAAGAAAACGGCATCAATGTGAATTTTGTGGAAAAACTAAATGATGATGAAATTTTTGTAAGAACTTATGAACGGGGCGTGGAAGAAGAAACATACAGCTGCGGAACAGGCGTTACCGCTTCTGCTTTAACTTTTATTCAGAAAAACCATCTAAACCCTGTAAAAGTTCAGACTTTGGGAGGTCCTCTGAAAGTATATGCCGAAAAAACCGGAAATTCTTTCACCCAGATTTGGCTTGAAGGCCCTGCAAAACAGGTTTTTAAAGGTAAAATCGATCTTCTTTAAATACAGTATACTTTTAATCTTTAATTCATGAAGAAAACTCTTGTCATTATCGTTGTATGTATTCTTGCTGTGGCAGGATTTTTTGGGTTCAGATTTTACACTAAATATTACGGAAATAATATACAAAAAGACGGATATGTGCTGATTCCTCACGGAGCAAATTTTAAGCAGATATTAGATTCTATCACTCCATATGTTAAAAACAAGGAGACTTTTGCTGATGTTGCTAAAGATAAGGAGCTGGACCGCTATTTCAAGCCTGGCCGTTACCATTTTGAAAACGGGGCAAGCAATACCCGTCTCGTGAATATGATTAAAGCCGGAAACCAGACCGAGAATTCATTCAGAATCGGTGATTTTGGGGATATGTATCAAATGATCGGGAAAGTAACTAAAAAGACTGAATTGGATTCATTAAAATTCATCAATGATCTTAATATAATTGCTGCGGAAAAAGGTTTTAGAAATGCTGAAGATCTGAAAAAATATTTTTTCATCAATACTTATAATTTTTTCTGGACCGTTACTCCGAAAGAATTTTTTCAAAAATTTGAAAACCAATATAATGATTTCTGGACGGCTGAAAGAAAATCTAAAGAGCAGCAATCAGGCTTAACGAGAGACCAGGTCTACGCTTTAGCATCCATCGTTTATAAAGAATCCGGGGGAAAACCGGATGAGATGAAAACCATTGCCGGATTGTACCTCAATCGGTACAAAAAAGGAATGAAACTGCAGTCTGATCCTACTGTCATCTATGCGATAAATAAGCAGACCAACTTTAAAGAACCCATTAAAAGGGTTTTCTACAAACATCTTACGACACCGTCACCGTATAATACGTACGCCAATACCGGAATTCCACCAGGACCGATCTGTGTTGTCGATCAAAACTCAGTAGATGCAGTTTTAAATTCAGAAAACAACAATTATATTTTTATGTGCGCTGATCCTGCAAGATTTGGCTTCCATAAATTTACTGCAAGTGCAGAACAGCATGTTATCAATGCAAAAGCGTATCAGGATTGGCTGAATTCCAAAAATATCAAATAGTAAAAATATTTAACTTTAATTTAACAATTTTGCAATTAACATTTCGCTATATAATGCGACCTATCTCTTAGAAATAATAAACAAACAGTACTATTGATAAAATATAGGTATTAATAATTTACTATTATTATGTCTAGATTTTACAATTTTATCTAAAAAATATCTTATGAATCAAACGGAAATAATCAGCATTTTCACCAGGAAAACTCTAGGGCTCACCTTGGTATTGTCTGCAGCAGCCTTAGCATTTGCGCAGGATAAAGTAGGCGTTTCGGGAACTATCGTCACCAAAAATAATCAGCCTGTACCTTATGCATCTGTCACATTTAGCAACAAAGCAAGTAAACTGCTTAGCGATGCAGCGCTTACCGATGAAAAAGGACAATATAAGCTGGATCTTGCTCCCGGAAATTATGATATCACCGTTGAAGCGATTGATTATCAGAAAAGCGTAATTAACAAACAGATTACAGCAGCAGGAAATATTGGTGCTTTATCAATTGATCCTGAGACAAGCGCAACCAATGTTAAAACCCAGGATATTCAGGGAGTAACCATTACTGTTGCCGCAAAACCCTATAAGGTAGAACTTGACAAAAGAACTTATGATCCTTCACAGGATATCGTAAGCAAAGGGGGAAACCTTCAGGATGTCCTTGCGAATGTACCTTCGGTTTCCGTAGATACAGACGGTACGGTTTCGATGAGAGGAAGCTCTAATGTAAAATTTCTAATTAACGGAAAACCTTCTGCTTTATTGGGAATAGATGACGGAGCCAATGCATTGCAGAGTATCCCGGCTGATCAGATCGAAAGAATTGAGGTGATTACCAACCCGTCTTCAAAATTTGAAGCAAGCGGAACAGCGGGTATTTTAAATATTATTTTAAAGAAAAGTAAAAAAACAGGTTTTAACGGAAGTGTAACCGGTACTATAGGATACCTTCCTCAAACCAATTTAAATACCAATTTAAGCTGGAGAAAGGGGAATCTTACCTGGTTTTTGAATGGCGGCGGCGGTTATCGTGAGTCTAAAAATACAAACCGAAATAATGCAACGTATTTCAACGCAGCAGCAGGAACCGACCGAACACAGATCAACCAGGAATCTATATCAGAAAACAAAAATGACAATTACAATGCTTCAACAGGATTGGTATATGATATCTCTGATAAAACCTCTGTGAACGCATCTGCAACTGTAAGAACATTTGAAAGTGACAATATCGGAAATATCACCTACGATGAACGCCTTCTGAATGGCGGAGGTACTTTTACCAACAGATTTAATACCGGTAGCAACAATAATCTCGCTTTTCAGGGAGATTTTGGATTAGACCATAAATTTGATGACAAGGGGCAAAACCTTTCATTATCGCTTAGTTTGCAAAGTAACAGATCGTATAATAACACGGATGTTACTGAAACAGATAACAATGTGTTTGCGCTTCAGAATATGATTAATCAGACCACCAAAAACAAAACTTTGGTAGGGAAGGCTGATTATGAACTTCCGATTGGCGAAAATTCAAAAATTGAAGCGGGCTACAGAATAGACATCAATCAGAATAATTATGATAATGATGTATCTGAAAGAAATGTATTTTCCACGAATTTCTATTTTCTAAATAGTTATACCTATAATGCGTATTACAGAGAAATGTTTAATGCAGGTTATGTACAGTTTAAAAGTAAAATTGGAAAAGTTGCGTATCAATTAGGATTAAGAAACGAGAATTCTAAAATTGATATTAAATATTCGAATTTAGACTATTACACTCCGAATATTGACAATACTAAAAACTACAATAATCTTTTCCCTTCTGTATTCCTGAGCTATGAAGTGGCGAAAGACAATCAGTTTTTATTGAATTATTCTAGAAGAATTGACCGGCCAAGATCATTCTTTTTGATTCCGAATCCTAGTTATACTGATAACCAGAATATTTTTCAGGGAAATATAGATTTGAACCCATCTTATGTAGATTCTTATGAATTTGGATACAGCATCTCAAAGAGTAAATTTACCATTAATCCTACTTTATATTACAGACATTCTACAGATGATGTAAAAATGCTGGTGTATTCTATAGGAGACGCGTTTTATACCAAACCGATCAATTTAGGAACCGATGACCGTTATGGTCTGGATCTAAATTTCAATTTTGATGCGACAAAATGGTTGAAATTCTTAGGGAATGTAGATTTGTTTGGATATAAAACCACCGGAATCTATAATGATCCATCTATATTGAGTGAGCCGTTATCTTTTGAAGGAACTGGTTTCTCTACAAGAGCAAGGCTTACATCAACCGTTAAAATTGATAAAACATTCAGTTTCCAGATACAGGGATTCTATAGAGGCGGCCAGAAAACGCAGAACCAGGATAGAAAAGATATGTATGCGATTAATTTCGGAGCCTCAAAGACAGTCCTGAATGGTAACGGAACATTGAGTTTTAATATCCAGGATATCTTTAATACCCGTTCTATGCGAAGTGTGACCAATACTGCTGCTTTCTCGAGAGATTCTTATATGCAGTGGCAGCCAAGACAGTTTGCGCTGTCTTTCACGTACCGATTCAAACAGGGTGAGAAAATAGAGCAGCCGAAAAGAAAGAAAGACATCAATGCCAATGACGGAGGTGACGATCAACAAGGACCGATGTAGTACAATAAAATATTATTCAACATAAAACCGCCCGAAAATTAAAATTTTCGGGCGGTTTTCTTTATTTCGTAAGCTTTGCGATCTCAGCTTCATAAATCCTTCTTCTCAAGTCACTTGATGAAAAGCGGTGATCTCTTTTATTATAAAAAATCTCAATTCCTTTTTCTTCACAGTATTGTTTTCCGGTAAAATCCCGGTCCATATAATCATCACCGATAATTCTGACGTCTATAACAAAAGATTTTAAAATGTCTTCCAGATCTTGTTCTGTATAATATGGAATAATCTCATCCACAGCATTCACTGCTTTCAGCTGAATATATCTTTCTACAATAGTCTGTGTAGGTTTATTTTTATTGGGCCTGTCGTGGGACGGATCAATCTGGAGGCCTACAATTAAATAATCGCACACGGTTTTAGCTTCTTCCAGCATTTTAATATGACCTGCATGAAGGAGGTCAAAAGATGAAAATGTAATACCTATTCTATCAGTTTTCATATATATATGTTTTATGGTTTTCTTAATTAATTCTTGATGCTAAATATTTCTGCCATTCCCAGACAGTTTTCAGAGCTTCTTCCAGAGAAGTTTCAGATTTCCAACCTAGCTCTCTTTCTGCTTTACTAACATTGGCGTATGCAATGGTGATATCCCCTTCTCTTCTATCACAAATCTGGTACGGAACTTCAATATTGTTAGCCAGCTCAAAAGCTTTTACGACTTCAAGAACCGAAGATCCTTTTCCCGTCCCAAGGTTGAATATATCTGTCACCGCATCATTGCTGTTGTCATTCATCAGTTTCTTCAATGCGGCAACATGTGCTTTTGCCAAATCTACTACATAAATATAATCCCGTACTGCAGTCCCGTCTTCTGTAGGATAATCATCACCCCAAATATTCAGCTTTTCACGGATCCCCGCTGCAGTCTGCATAACATATGGAACCAGGTTATTGGGAATACCAATCGGCAATTCTCCTAGTAATGATGAAGGATGCGCGCCAATCGGATTAAAATATCTCAGTAAACAGATTTTCCTATTATAAGCCTGGGCAAAATCTTTTAAAATTTCTTCTCCCATTTGCTTTGTCTTCCCGTAAACACTTTCCGGTATTTTCAGCGGAGTATTTTCGTCAATTGGCATTTCATCAGCCTGTCCGTACACGGTACAGGATGAGCTGAAAATAAAATTTGAAAGGTTTCTTGATTTGAATTCCTGAAGAATATTAATCAGCGAAAACAAATTATTTTCATAATAATCTACTGGTTTTTCCTGGCTTTCTCCTACTGCTTTAAACGCTGCAAAATTAATACAGCCCTCTATATGATGAGCATTAAAAACTTGTGCCAAAAGCTCTTTTCTTTTAAGATCAAAAGGATAAAAAATAGGCCGCCTCCCTGTAATTTCCTCAATATTGTTTAAAATAAATTTCTCTGAGTTGGATAAATCATCTACAATAATAACTTCAAAGTTATTATTAATCAGTTCGACCACGGTGTGGGAACCGATATATCCAAGTCCGCCTGTTACAAGTATTGCCATTGTTTTGTTTATAAGTAATGTATAATTGGTAATGAATAATTTTTATTCTAATTTTCCTAAATCTTCTATTTCTAAGAAATCTATTTTTTTATACTTAAAGAAATTAATAATAAATAGAAGTGTGGAAATAATTAAAAATACAACAATAAATTTAAGGTTATCATCTACGAAATAATCATTTTCATAAATTAACTCCACTAGCGCAAAAAGAAAAAAAAATAAAATAATTGAATAATGAACGTTTAGTATTAAGATGGTTTTTCTAAATCTTAGCAAAATTGAAATTACACATAACAATGATGTAAAAGCGATCACTGAAGCAAATACAAAAGTCATATTTTCCCTTGAAAATATTTCATTAGAACCAAATTCTATAAAACTATCGTAACTTCCATAGGTAAATAAAATAAATATAAAGAGTTCTATTAAAAATAATAAAACTCCGATAATTTTATACTTAAAAACTTTCTTTTCCATTTATTATCCCATAAACTCCAACACAGCATCCGTAATATACTTAAGCTGCTCTTCATCTAATTCTGTGTGCATCGGAAGAGAGATAACCTGTTCCAACAGTTTGTCGGTATTCACAAAATCGGCATCATTGCTGTCCTGAAAATACGCTTTCTGTTTTCTTAATGCGACAGGATAATAAATCATAGCTGGAACTTCTTTTTCGGTTAAAAATTTTTGAAGTTCATTTCGTTTTCCGTTCAGGATTCTTAAAGTATATTGGTGAAAAACGTGGGTAGAATTTTCCGCTCTTTTCGGAGTCAAAATATTTTCATTTCCTGCAAAAGCTTCGTCATAATAATCGGCAGCTTTTCTCCGTGCCTCATTATACGAATCAAGATGCGGGAGTTTTTTTCTTAAAATTGCAGCCTGAATACTGTCTAGTCGTGAATTGACCCCTACTTCATCATGATAATATCTTTCGTACATGCCATGATTTACAATTCCTCTTATACGGTATGCAAGATTATCATTGTTGGTAAAAATAGCACCACCGTCACCGTAACAACCAAGGTTTTTTGAAGGAAAGAAAGAAGTGGTTCCTACTGTTGCCATCGTGCCTGCTTTTTTTACAGTTCCGTCAGAGAAGGTAAATTCTGAGCCGATCGCTTGTGCATTATCTTCAATTACATATAAATGATGTTCTTCAGCAATTTTCAGAATTTCTTCCATATCAGAAGTCTGCCCGAAAAGGTGCACCGGAATAATGGCTTTCGTTCTGGGTGTAATTGCCTTTCTGATCTCGTCCGTAGAGATGGTAAACGTGTCATAGTCTACATCTACCAGTACTGATTTTAGTTTAAGCAAATGAATAACTTCCACGGTAGCTGCAAAAGTAAAATCTGAAGTAATGACCTCATCGCCTTCCTTCAGATCTAATGCCATTAAAGCGATCTGCAATGCATCAGTTCCGTTGGCACAAGGAATTACATGCTTTACATCCAGATAGGTTTCAAGCTCATTCTGGAACGATTTCACTTCCGGGCCATTGATAAAAGCTGCAGAATCCATCACATTAAAAACCGCATTATCTACATCATTTTTTATCTTATAATACTGACTTTGCAAGTCAACCATCTGAATTTTTTTCATATGCAAATTTATTATCTTAAAAGTCATGAATCACAGTATCCATATTACGTAAAGTAAATTATGATTGCAGCAATTCATAAACAAATATTTTGTAAAAATAAGGAATTTAAAATCCTGTCAAAAATTTTATTGAATTTGTTTTATCTTTATCAAAAATTAACAAATGAAAAAAGTTTTATTCGTGTGTTTTTTAGCCGGTTACTGTTTAACGTTTGCCCAAAGCGAACTTGTTTTTGTATATTTTAAAGACAAACCCAATAAAGCGGCATTTTATGCAAATCCTTTATCTGAGCTGACCCAAAAATCACTTACCAGAAGATCGGTTTTAGGCATCGCCCTGAATGATCAGGACGCTCCGATAGAGCAGAGTTATCTTCAGAATCTTCAGAATTTAGGTTTTACGGTTACCGATTATTCTAAATGGCTGAATGGCGTTGCAGTTATAGCCAATCAGGCACAAGTGAATACGATAAAAGCACAACCTTACGTTTTGTCTGTAGAACGTTTCGCGAAAACCTCATCACTAGTGGTAAAAACTCAGAATACAAATAAATGGGACGCTTTTGAACAGGAAAATAAAAATCTAACGACCTTCAATTACGGTTCCGGATCACAACAGATTGATCAGATCAACCTGAGACCGCTGCATCTTGCGGGATTTACCGGAACTGGAGTGACCATCGCGGTGATCGATACAGGCTTTCCTACCGTCAATACCGGCTCTGCTTTTTCAAGATTATGGACGAATAACCGCATCAAAGGCGGATATGATTTTGTGTCTAAGAATACGGATATTTATAATTCATCTTTAAATAACCACGGAACCGTCGTTTTGGGAGCCATCGGCGGTTATATTCAAAACACATTTGTGGGTTCGGCTCCGGATGCGGATTTTTATCTGTACCGAAGTGAAAATGCCGTAGTAGAAATTCCTCAGGAAGAAATGTACTGGATTGAAGCGGCGGAAGAAGCCGACAGAAAAGGAGTCGATATTATTACTACTTCTTTAGGATATTCTACATTTGATGATGCCAAATACAATTATACGTATGCCGATATGAACGGTACTACCTCATTTATTGCAAGAGGGAGCGAAATAGCGGTTAATAAAGGAATTTTTGTATTAATTGCTGCGGGAAATTCCGGTGAGGATGCATGGCATTATATTACAACACCTGCAGATAATGCTAAAGTTTTCAGTATAGGAGCAGTAGATGCCACAGGAAACCCTTCATCTTTTTCTTCTTACGGCCCAAATTCATCTGGTGTTGTAAAACCTGATGGTTCCACCCGCGGAACGGGTACTTCGACGGTATACAACAACTCCTTGACCACTGTAAGCGGAACTTCCATTGCAACGCCTGTCGCTGCAGGCGGAGTTGCCTGTCTTATTCAGGCATTCCCTACCTTAAACCGTGATCTTATGCGTACAAAATTAAGAGAAACAGCATCCCTTTTTCCAAGCTATGACGATCAAATGGGTTACGGGATTTTAAACTTTGGAAGCTTTTATAATTCTGTCCTGAATACTTCTGAACTGGTGAAAAAAGATGGGCTGAGTATTTTCCCAAATCCTGTAAAAAGCATTTTAAATGTTGCGACTGAAGACGACGTTCAGTTTTTAGAGGTTTACGATCATCTCGGAAGATCTATCATAAAAGCTAAAAATCAGAAATCTGTGAAAGTTGAAGATTTTCCAAAAGGAACATATTATCTGAAAATTCAAACCAAAGAAAATGTTTATTATAAGAAGTTTCTGAAAAACTAAAAATAAATGCCTTCTGTTACGAAGGCATTTTTAATTGTATTAATTTACGCTGAATTCCTACTCGCATTAATATTTCCAAACAACGATCGTGTCACCAGTTTTTCATATGCTTCTCTGGCACCCTCACCTTTTTGAATTTTTATCAATGCATATTGCTGGATTGTCAATAAAGGAAGCACAATTTTCTCGCGGATTTTCACCGATTTCCTTGATAAAGGATCTTCTTCCTGAAGCATTGTAAAACCGGTCAGTTCCAGCATAATATCTTTTGAAAGGTTATATTCTGCGAAAAGCACATTCCAGAATTCACCGAATTTAGGATGATTTTTTATGTAATAGGTTAATGGAAAGTACGACTTATTCATGCTCATCATTGAATTGAGAACCAATGTTTTAAAGAAGTCGGAACCTCTGTATAATGCTTTGACTTCCTCAAATCTTCCCTGTTTTTTTAGTTCTTCCATTGCAAAACCGAATCCGAAGAATCCGGGAACATTCTGTTTCAGCTGCGACCAGGATCCTACAAACGGAATGGCTCTCAGATCCTCAAATTTCAGTTCGCTTCCGCCGCCACGCTTTGATGGCCGGCTTCCGATATTGGTTTTCCCGTAATATTCTAAAGTACTCATTTCCTGAAGATAAGGCACAAACATTGGGTGTGATTTCAGATCTGAGTATTTTTTGTAACTGATATCTGCCAATTCCTTAATTAATACCCTTTCTTTTTCGGTAAGATCTTTTTTATAATTTTTGAAGACATCATTTTCAATTCCGGCGGTCAGAAGCTGCTCAAAATTAAACTTTGCCTGCTGCTTATTTCCGAAAATACTTGTAATGGTCTGTCCTTGAATTGTTAATTCTATTTTGTTGTTGGCGATTGTTTTTCCTTGCGAAGCATAGAAATCATGGGTTTTGCCCCCTCCTCTTGCAGGTGGGCCGCCTCTTCCGTCGAAAAAAACGACTTTTATTCCGTTTTGCTCGGAAAGTTGGGTTAATACTTCTTTCGCCTTATAAATTTCCCAGTTGGCTTTCAGATATCCTCCATCTTTGGTTCCGTCTGAAAAACCAAGCATAATGGTTTGCTGATTTCCTCTTCTTTCCAGATGTTTCTGATAAATAGGATTCTGATACAATTCCTGCATTACACTTTCTGCATTGTCAAGACCTTCCATTGTTTCAAAAAGCGGAACGATATCGATGTTGATCTCCTCATCATGATATCCTGAAATTTTGAAAAATGCATAAACATTCATCACATCTTTTACCGCATCAGAGTTGGAAATGATATAACGGTGCATTCCGCGATGGCCATTTTCCTGCTGAATATCTTTTATTTGAGATACAGTGACCAATGTATCTTTAATAATATCTTCAAAACCGTCTGTATTTATTTTTTCTGAAGTTTGAATTAATGCTTTAAATTTATCATCATTACTCGCTTCAGAATGGCCAAATGTAGCCTTAAAAACTTCATCAATTACCTGCTGATGAATTCGGCTGTCTTGTCGCACATCCAAAGTCGCAAAATGAGTCCCGAAAATTTTGACTCTGTCGCTGAAATTTTCCAAAAGATCTATAAACAGAGAATTGTGCTGTTCGATCAGTATTTTCTTCGCTTCATTAATTTTACTGATCATTTCTTCAGCGGTAATCTTTCTACTATTAAAAATGGATGCATATAAATCATCACTGATCTGTTTCAAAATCTCAGCAACTCCTCTAAAGCTTAGTCTTCGCCTCAAATTTTTAATATGGCTGTAATACGATTTCAAAACAGCAGAACGCAGTTCTTCTGCCACTCTTTTCGTCACTTCCGCCGTTACAAAAGGATTGCCGTCCCGGTCACCTCCCGGCCAGAAACCCAGCTGAATAAGGTCTTCATGCAGATGAAAATGACTGTTTCCAAAAGTTTTTTTGACCTTTGTAAAGAGCTCGCCAATGGAGTCATAATATACATATCGCAGATAATAAATGATACTCAGTGCTTCATCAATAGGGGTTGGTTTTTCTTTATTAACAAAAGGTGTTTTGCCCAATTGCTGCAAAAGCATATCAATATCCGTAATAGAATCTGCAGTAATAGAAGTTCTGAGATCATGGAGTATTCTCTGGACCGAACTAGGATAAAATTGTGTAGGATGTGCAGTAAATACAATTTTTATGGCAAAATCTTTTAATTTTTCACGTACCTGTTCTATGGTATGATCTTGTAATGAGCGTTCAAACAGATAAGTTACTGTTCCTTTGTCGCTTTCAGAATGCAGCTCCGGAAATGCGGCATCTTCGATACTGTCAAATAACACGACCTGTCTTTCTATATATTGAATAATTTTAAATAGCAGTTCAAGTTTCTGCTCCTCAGTTTGCAAATCGGTATGATTCGTAAAGAATGCTTCCATAATATCTTGCGGTGTTTTTCCGGTCTGATAGCCATTTTTACTTTCTTCGTAAAGAAACGGAAGCAGCATCCCGATATTGGTCATTTTATCATATGGCAGACTCATAAATAACGAGTTATAAATCTGAAATTTATTTTCTACTATCTGCCTGAATTTTTCTGCGCGCTGGTCGTGTATCATCTAACAAATGTAGCAGATTTTGAGTTTTATTGAAATTAATTTCACTTAAAAAATACATAAATTATTACAAAAGAAATCTGTAGACAAAGGATCTGTACAATAATTGACATGTCATAATGAACAATGCATTGTATCACCTAATAAAAAATAAAAACTTGGTTTAAAACAATTTACATTATAAAAACTGTTTTTAAGCAATAAAAAGGGAAATTAATTCTTAAATAGCACAATATTTGCTAAGGTATGTATTCAATCACAAAAGATTATAATGCAAAAGAAAATACTTTCAGACCAAAGTCTTGAAGAACTACAGGTTACCCAAAAAAAAACGCAGTTACTCGTTATTATTTTTATTGTTGTACTCTGTATTCTGACGGGAGCTTCACTATATCTCACCTTAGAAAAAAGAATTACAATTTTTGCCTTTCTTCCGATATGCTTTTTGCCGGTTTTTATCTATTCACTGATTACCATGAAAAATGTGAAAAACGAAATTAAGACCAGGGAAAGATACATTTCAATGCTACAGAATAAATAATACAATTCGTTCAGTTTACCGTTTAAATCAATATATTTAAGGCTTTTATTAATCAAGGCCCTTATATTTTTATGAAACATATTCGGTTTCCGCTTTTAAACCTTTTGTTTGGAAGCATCAGTTTTTATGTAGGAATTTATTTTTTAAAAGAGGTCTTACTTCTATCAATCCTGTTTTTCATTGCAGCGCTTGTGAGTTTAACTCTTGCCTATAAAGAATATTGTATCCATAAAAACCAGTTAAGGAAAATCGATACATTACCGGTTGCAGAAGAAGTACAAATCAGAAAGTCTAAATTAATCCTGCTTGTAAAGATTTCAAGCTATTTCATTTTTATTATAGTAAGTGTTTTCTTTCTTATTGTTATTATTCAGAACAAAATAGAAAACCTAATCGTCATTGGGATGATGCCATTGTTCATTATCGTATTTGTTACAGTAAAAGTGTTGATAGAGCTCAAAAATATGAATGCTGTATCTATTTTTATTAACTCTCAAGGAATAAAAATACAGAATGGCGAGATGATGAATTGGGGTGACATCCAACAGGAAAAAATAACCTCAAAAGTGTTTAGATCGAAAGAATCGAAATACGATTATGCTGCTGAAGTTGAATATCTGTTTTTTTATTTTAAAAATGAAAAGATGGAAATAGCATTAAATGAACTCGACCTTACTACACAGGATTTGAATGATTATCTCAAAAAATTTCGTGAGAGATTTGACAATGAAAAATTAAATCTCCCGTAAGTTCTTATCGTCAAAAAATAATATCTACATGATTATTACACGGTCTGCAATCCACCACCCTTTTAAAATTACAATTTTTGCAAACATTAGTTTAAAAAACCTGAATTTCATTACCTATATTTCAAATTTATTTATATTTTAGCATATTCTTAAATTTGTGAAAATGAAAAAATATTTACTTTTATTTGCCTTTTCTGCGATGGCAGTAACTTCTTGTGAAGACGATGATATTCAAAACTATGAATTAGACATGCTGAAAGGCGAATGGAAGACCAGTAAATTTGAAGTAATCTCAGGAAAAGACAATAAAACGGTACTTTATACGGAAACTCCGAGCGGATGTGCTGCAAAAGACCTTACGGAATTCAGAACAGATTATTATACTTCTTATACGGCTTATTCCGGAGTGGGAGCCACTTGTACAAGTACAAAAACCGAGGGTACTTTCACCTATGACAGCGAGACTAAAGAATTAATCATTACGTATAACCAGAGCGGTCCGGAAAAATTTATCATCACTATTTTAAGCAACTCAGAATTGAGAATCATGCAGACTCAAGGCAATGTAGATTTAAATGGAGATATGGTAAACGATCCTGTCTACGTGACCTATACAAAATAAAAAAGGCTCCCGAAACATTCGGGAGTTTTTTTTGGAATATATGAAAAGCCTCAAGCAATGAAGAAGACATTATCGGCACTTTTGGTGTTTATGTTCATCCTTATTTTCTCTCAGGAAAAGAAGGCCATGTTCTGGCAGGAAATTCAGGATTTTAAAAAACTGGATCAGAAAAATGCTCCCCCTAAAGATGCCATTCTCTTAATCGGAAGCTCATCTTTTACAAAATGGAAAGATGTTTCAGACTATTTTCCCGGAAAAACAATTATCAACAGAGGTTTTGGAGGATCGAGACTAACAGACCTGAATTTTTATGCTGAAGATCTCTTACAGCCTTATCAACCGAAACAGATTATCATCTACTGCGGTGAAAACGATTTTGCAGATGATGAAAAGTTGAAAGCAGCAACCGTTTTGGAAAGATTCAAAACCTTTTACCATACAATCCGTGAAAAATTTCCCAATATTGAAGTTGATTATATTTCCATCAAATATTCTCCGAGCCGCGAGAAGCTTTGGCCGCAGATGAAAAAAGCAAATATCTTAATCGAAGAATTTTTACAGAAAGAAGCGCATGCACATTTCATTGATATTACAAAAGCAATGGAAGACAGCAGCGGAAAAGTAAGGGAAGATCTTTTTCTTGAAGACAGGCTTCACATGACACCGGAAGGCTATCAGTTGTGGGCGAAGGTAATGAATTCTTATATGAAATAATTTTTTAAATATGATCAAAAAACAGTTTACACTTATAATTGCGGTCTGTATGTCTTGTTTTGTTTTTAGCCAAAAAGATTCAGATAAAAATAAAATCATTCAGGAACTTTCAGAAAAAGCCTGTGCATGTACAGATTCGATTACTTTGCTTAACCGGGATAAAAAAGATATTCTGAAAGATGTACACGGATGCATCGATCAATACACGGGAGCATTACAAATCTCCTCTCTTCTTTCTGGAGCTGAAGAATTATCTAAAACCGCTCCTGAAGTAAATGGTAAAAAACAGGTGACTTTAAATTATGATACCAATAAAAACTCTCAACAATATACCGAAAGCTATCATGATATTGAACGATATATGATGGGGAACTGTCCTTCATTAAAGAAAATAGCTGCCGTTTCTGAAACGAAAACTGATCGTTTATCAAAAAATCCGGAAGCTTTGGAGTATTATGCGAAAGCCATAGAATTTTCTAAGGCTGAAAATTGGAAAGAAGCCATTAAAAATTCTGAAATGGCTGTGAAAAAAGATCCGAAATTTGTGTATGCATGGGATAATCTAGGAATTAATTACAGAAGGATTGCAGAATATGATAAATCTATCGATGCTTATAAAAAATCTCTTGAAATTGATCCTAACGGAAAAATGCCTCTACAGAATATCCCGATGGCCTATATCTATAAAAAAGATTTTCAGAAAGCGATTGATGCTTATTTAGCACTGGATAAAGTGTATCCCGGTGATTCTGAAGTTTATTATGGGATTGGACAAGTATATTTTTCAGGCATAAAAGACGATGAAAAAGCACTGGATTATATCTGCAAATCGTACAAAATTTACAATCAGCAAAAATCACCTTACAGAACAGATGCAGAAGCGGTTATTAATTCTATTTATAAAAATATGAAAGATGCAGGTAAAACAGAAAAATTTAAGGAAATCCTGAAAAAGAATATGATACAGTGGGATTAGTAAAAAAAAAGCTTCACCTAAATGGGTGAAGCTTTTTTTATTTTTTTCTTTTCGATTTTGATATGGCTTTCTGCTGCGCACGGTTGGCTCCGAATTTTTTAGGAACTTTTCTTTTTGTGGGCCCACCCCAGTTTTCTTTTTTATTTTTATCTTTCTTTTCATGGAAAGCACCTCCTCCATCATACAGTTTTGCCTGAGCAGGATTTTTCATGATAATCTGGTCTTCTTCTGAAACAATCTTCTTAGGATTTATTTTTACTTCTTCCGGAAAATCAATATATCTTAACTCTTTATCCATCAATAGCTCGATGTCTAAAACCAGTGTTTCTTCTTTTTTAGCTACGAAAGTGATGGCTTTACCATCTTTATCTGCTCTACCCGTTCTACCGATCCTGTGAATATATTGTTCGGGAACTTCTGGGGTTTCAAAATTAATGACATGGGTAATATTTGAGATATCCAAACCTCTCGCCATCACGTCTGTGGTAATCAATCCTCTGATTTCTTCTTTTTCAAAGCTTTTCATGGCTTTTAATCGATAATTCTGGGATTTATTAGAGTGAATCACGTCAAACTGATCCGGGAAAAGCTCACTAATTTTCGTAAACAAAAGATCAGCATGCTTCTTATTGTTATTAAAAATCAACACTTTAGACATATCTGCATTATTCTTCAGCAAATATTCCAACAGATTAATTTTGGTATTAAAATTCTCAACTTTATAAGCGGTCTGTTCTATTTTTTCAAGCGGCGTTCCTGATTTTGCCAGTGAGATTTCTATAGGCCCGGAAAAATATTGATCCAGCATTTCATCCACGGCTTCGGTCATGGTTGCAGAGAAAAGAATATTCTGTCTTTTGCTCTTCATCATTTCAAAAATGTGTGTCAATTGCGGACGGAAACCTAAATTCAGCATTTCGTCAAACTCATCAATAATCAGTTTCTGAACCTCTTTTAACGAAATGGCATTGTCGATAGATAAATCCATTACTCTGCCCGGAGTTCCCACCAGAATATCACAACCCTCATTAAACAATAGTTTTTGTGTATTAATATTTTTTCCGCCGTAGATTCCGATCACTCTTGCAGTAATGTTTGCGGTAAGCTTTTCGAGGATTTCAGTTACCTGCACGACCAACTCTCTTGTAGGGACCAACACCAAAACGGTAGGATTCCCGTTTTTGTTGTATTTCCAGGTTTTAAGCACCGGCAAAAGATAAGCAAGTGTTTTTCCGGTTCCTGTCTGCGCAATTCCCATCACATCTCTTCCTGAAAGAATCGGACCGATACTTTTTTCCTGAATCGGGGTAGGCTCAAATAAATTTAAATCTGCCAAAACATCAAGTACCTTTACCGGAAGGTCAAAATCTGCAAAAGTGAGTTTTTCCATTTTGCAAAGATAGAGAATTAATTTCTGAACTTCTTATAGAGTATGGTTTTGTGTATGAAACGAGCCTATAAATATAAAAGGCTGAATCATAACTGTAGCCTTATTCATCAATTATCTTTGCAAAACTTTAAATGCCATATTTCTTCCATTGCCCTGCATTATGGCAAGATTAATCCAGGAAAGAGCAAATTTTTCCAGTAATTCCACCTTATCGGATTTCCCAAAATCTATACAGGAACCGAAACCACAATCCAAAGCTAATTGCTTGGCAACTTCTTTTGCTTTCTCACTGTCTCCCGCCATGAACATATCTATTTTTTCACCATTATACAATGGATTAAGCATATTTTCAAAACCTGTCGTGTTGAAACATTTTACAATTTCAGCCTGGGTTCTGTCTGCCAAAGCGTGATAAACAGTTTGATACGGTTCGGGAGCATACATAATCGAATTTGTAGCATCAATTATTACTTTTCCGGATACATCTCCTAATTGCTCAATAATTTCAAAAATGGCTGTTGGCGGCATTGCAATAAGAATGACGTCACATTGTTTTACTGCATTTTCAATAACAGCAAAACGATCCTCCCCAATTTTAGTAGCAAGAGAGATATTTTTTTCACTAAGAGGAAACTGGGCGCCTATCAAAACAGTGTGCTTCATTTTAACCCATTGTTGCGCCAATGCGCCTCCTACGTTTCCAGAACCTATAATTGCTATTTTCATCGTGTTATTTTTTTTACAATATTAATTATTTTCACCGGATAATTGCTCAATCACCAATCCAGCTGCGGCGGCACCTGAGTTCTGTTGTTGCCCTGTAATCAGGTTACCGTCTGCAATTGCATAAGCACTGAAAGGAGTTTCAACTTTAAAGGTCGTTCCATCAATTTTTCTTGCTTCCGTTTCAATTCTGTACGGCTGAATTTTTTATTCCAACTGCCTGATCTGCAAAATCTTCTTCCGCATCTGCAAAACCCGTCCATATCTTCCCTTTTACCAACAACTCGTCATCAGATGTTTTAGCTTCCAGTAATAATGCCGTTGAGTGACATACTGCAGCGCTTGGCTTTCTGTTTTCGTAAAAATTTACAAATAAGCTTTCTAGATCTTTGTCACCCCTGAAAGTATACATCGGGCCCTGTCCACCGATCAGAAATATAGCATCATAATTTTTTTCATCAATTTCAGTTAGTTTCTTCGTGTTTTCAAGCATGTCATTGAATTCCGGCTTTTGCATATACCCTAAAGAAATTATATCATGAGATGAATAGCCGCTTTCATCCAGAGGATTAGAATATCCATCCATTTCCAGTTTGCCACCGTTTGTAGAAACCAATTCCACATCATATCCGGCTTCCTGAAATACTCTTAACGGATGGGTAAGCTCTGCTGCCCAAAAGCCGATTGGCCAATTGGTTTGCCGACTTATACTGGGTGAACTCGCAACCATTAAGATTTTCCCTTTTGAAGGCGCACCGTGAAAATGAACATAGCTATGTACTTCTTTTACTTTTCCCATATTTGTTTTTTTAATTGTATTGAAACAAAGATAATTCTGAGTTTTGGCTAAAACAATAATGGTTATCTTTGTAAGTAACACACAAAGATGTAAGTATGCCTGATTTTGTATCTGATAAACACCTGTTTCATAACCCCGTTGAATTTGCCATGAGCAAAATTGGAGGAATGTATAAAATGCCAATTCTCTGGCGTCTGAAAGATAAAACCTGGCGCTATTCTGAACTTGCCCATAATATTCCTCATATTTCAGACAGAATGCTTTCAAAAAGTTTAAAGGAATTGTTAAATGATGGTTTCATCTCCAAAGAAATATTCCCTGAAGTGCCGCTCCGAACAGAATACACAATTACAGAAAGAGGGAATAAAGCTGTAACAATTATTACCGCCTTACGCAATTATGGTTTTGAACTGATGAACGATTTCGGGATTAAGGAAAAATAATCGCTGAATAATCTTGTGAGCATATTATTTTCGCATAATTCTTAATAAAATAATGATTACTAAAATCATCGAAAATATAAATCCTACTACTGCAACCAAAGACATGTCACCCATTCTTGGGCCGGCTCCAGAGGAAAAAACAATGGCCGTTGCGATGATATTCGCTCCCAATACCATCGTCAAAATTAAATTGATGACGCTTGATTTTATCAGTTGATTTGTTTTTTCAATATTTTTAATCTCGCTCGAAATGGTAAATTTATTATCATCCAGCTTCTGTAAAACCGAACGCATCTCCTTTGGGATTTCATCAATATTATCCGTAAAGGTCATCATTTTCTCCATGCCGTTTTTAAGGAGCTTTTTCGGGCTTACTTTTCTGGCGAGAATTTTTTTGGTGTAAGGATGAAGACTTTTGACAATATCAAGATCCGGATTAATGGTTCTTCCTACCCCTTCTATAAGACCAATCCCTTTAAACAGGAGATAAAAATAATCCGGCATATAGAGCCTGTTTTCCTTCAGTACATCCTTCATTTTATTCATGATCGTATTCGGATCAATGTTTTTCAGTGACGTGCTGTGAACGAAATTCAATACTTCATCGACATCATTTTCAAACCTTCCTTCATCTGGAATCTCATAGCTTACCGCCATTTTTTTGAGGTACCGAACAATTTTATGAGAATTTTTAGCAACGAAAGCAACAATTAAACTTTCAAGAATTTCTTTATCATTGGGCTGAATTTTCCCTACGGCTCCGAAATCGATAAATACTACTTTCCCGTCTTTTTTTACCAATATATTTCCCGCGTGCGGATCTGCATGGAAAAAACCATACTCTAAAATCTGTGAAACAAATAACCGTAATCCTGTTTCAGAAATTACAACCGGATTGATATTATGTTTAATAAGTTCCTGTTTATCGGTAATCTTGATTCCCTCAATAAATTCCATACAGAGAACATTGTTATTGCAAAATTCGTCATATACTTTCGGAACATAGGTCTCCTTGCTATTTTTAAAATTTAAAGCAAACTGACTGATGTTATTTCTTTCATTTACTAAAGAAACTTCTTCCAGCAGTGACTTCTCAAAAGTTGCGATTGCCTGTTTGAGATTTAATTTTGAACCCATTTCGGAGTAGGTGGAAACCAGTTTTACCAAGTCTTTGATCAATAAAAGGTCGTCTTCGATCACCGACTGTACATCGGGTTTTTTAATTTTTAAGATCACTTCTTCCCCGTTCAGCAATGTCCCTTTGTAGACTTGCGCAATGGATGCAGTCGCTAAAGGTTTTGGATTGATTTCGATAAAATGATCATGTATGGAAATGTTGAATTCATTTTCCAGAATTTCCTTCGCATTCATATCGACCTCTTCTACTTTGTCCTGAAGTTTCTGCAGCTCCTGAATAAGTTCCGGCGGAAGCAGATCTTCCCGGTTGCTGAATGTTTGTCCCAGTTTGACAAATGTGGGTCCCAACTCTTCCAAAACCAGCCGGATTCTCTCGTACACGGTACCTTTTGAAATAATTTCGTCAGACGGTACAGAATGTTCTTCGGGTTTTTTCCCCATTCTGGCAATTATATCTTTAAATCCGTATTTACTCAATACTGAGATGAGTCGTCCGGATCTTTTGAGTTTTCGCTGTTGCTTGTCAAACATATTTTTAAGATAAATTGAATTACAAAGTAACTTCAAAAATTATTATATACCGTATTTTTATTATTTTATGTGTTGAATTTTTTTGTCTATCTAATTCTACTAAAATCTAAATTTATAAATAGGCAGAGAAATATATAAACTTTGCCGGACTAAGTTTTCAAATAAGTATTAATAAAAAAAACCTCCTTTGCAGGAGGCTAAACACAAATGATGAAAAAAAATTATATTTATATATTATTATAAATTATAAATATGCGTAAATCTAGGATTTACAAACAGTCTATTTTATGATCTGAATCATAAATATTTTAAAGGTTATTCCCATTCAATAGTTGCGGGCGGTTTGCTTGAAATATCGTAAGCCACCCTGTTGATTCCTCGTACTTCATTGATAATCCTGCTTGATACCGTATCTAAAAATTCATAGGGAAGCCTGCTCCACGTTGCCGTCATAAAATCGATGGTATTTGCCGAACGAACAACCGCAGTATATTCATAGGTTCTTTCATCGCCCATAACTCCTACAGACTTTACCGGGAGAAGAACTACGAAAGCCTGAGAAACTTTCTCATACAAATCATTTTTATACAATTCTTCAATAAAAATATCATCCGCTTCCTGCAGTATTTTTACTTTTTCTGCATCTACGGCACCTAAAATTCTGATTCCTAATCCGGGACCGGGAAATGGATGTCTGTGCACCAAATGATGAGGAATCCCTAATTCTTCACCTACTTTTCGTACTTCATCTTTAAATAATTCTCTTAAGGGCTCCAATAATTCAAACTCCATCTCTTCGGGAAGTCCGCCAACATTGTGATGAGATTTGATGACCGCTGAAGGTCCGTTTACCGACTGGCTTTCAATAACATCAGGATAAATCGTTCCCTGAGCGAGGAATTTTGCCCCTTCAATTTTATGGGATTCTTCATCGAATACATGAATAAATTCGTTTCCGATGATTTTTCTTTTAGTTTCAGGATCGTCAACTCCCGCCAATTTGGATAAAAATCTTTCTGAAGCGTCAACAAGTTTAATATTCATATGGAAATGCTCTCCATAATTTTCCATCACTTTTACATCTTCATTTTTCCTTAAAAGTCCTGTATCTACAAATATGCATTGAAGCTGGTCTCCTATTGCCTTATGGATTAAAACCGCAGCCACGGAAGAATCTACGCCACCAGAAAGACCAAGAATCACTTTCTGATCTCCTACTTTTTGGCGGATTTCTGCTACTGTTTTTTCGATATAATTGGTAAGTTTCCAGTTTTTTTCTGCGTTACAGATTGAAAAAACAAAATTTTCTAACATTGTGCCGCCTTCTTCCGTATGAGAAACCTCCGGATGAAACTGTACACAATATATTTTCTTATCTTCATTGGAAATAGAAGCAATAACTCCCGACTTCGCATTTAGTTCAAATCCAGGAGGCAATGCCCCCACTTCATCGAAATGGCTCATCCAAACTACTGAATTCTGAGCAACATTTTTCAGTAAAGAGCTTTCTTTTATGATTTCTAAATGTGCTTTACCGTATTCTCCTTTTTCACCTTTATGTACTTTCCCGCCTAAAAGGTGCGCAGTCAGCTGCATTCCGTAGCAGATCCCCAAAACCGGAATTTGCTGTTCGTACAATTCTTTCTGAACCAAATGGGCATTTTCTGCATTTACAGAACTGGGACCTCCGGAAAGGATAATTCCTTTCGGCTGTTTTTCCAGTATAGTTTCTAATGGTGTATTGAATGGCAATATTTCAGAGTATACTCCCATCTCACGGATTCTTCTCCCGATAAGCTGGTTGTATTGCGATCCGAAATCTAATATAATGATACCGTTGTTCATTGTATAATTGATAATGATAAATTGATAATGTATTTTTCCGTTTTTATCGGGACTTTTATAGTTTCGCCCTTTGAGAGCTTACTATCATTCTTAATGAGTTTTGGCTAAAGCTATCTGATTTACCTTTTTGATAATCGGGCTAAAGCCCGATCCTATTAATAAATCTTACAAAAAAAGACCTGGATTTCTCCAAATCTTTTTTATGATTTATTTAAAATTTCCCAATGTCTTCTCTGTAGAAACTGTAATCGAAATGAACATGACTTGCATCTTCGTATACTTTTTTGCGTGCCTCATCATAAGTCGCCCCGGTTGCTACAATATTGAGTACTCTTCCGCCGTTTGAAACGACTTTGTCTCCTTTCTTTACCGCTCCTGCGTAAAATAGCTGACTGTTTTTAACTCTTTCTCCTCCAACGATTTCAAAACCGGTTTCAATATTTCTGGGATATCCTCCTGAACACATTACCAGACAAACTGCTTTTTCGTTTTTAAATTTAAGCTGAAGATCTTTTCCATTCATACAGTCATTGATGACATCCAGCAGATTATTTTCCATTAAAGCCATTAAAACCTGCGTTTCCGGATCTCCGAATCTCATATTGTATTCCAAAAGATAAGTTCCTTTTTTAGTCACCATTAATCCGAAGAAAATAATTCCTTTAAAGCTGAATCCTTCTCCTTTAAGACCTTTTACGGTAGGCTCAAGAATATGTTTTTCAAAGTCTGCAAAATGCTCCTGCGTAAATTCCGGGCTTGGTGCTACAGAACCCATCCCTCCCGTATTGGGACCGGTATCTCCGTTTCCTGCTTTTTTATAATCTTTTGCGGCGATACAAGGGAAAATCTTTTCGCCGTTTGAGAACGCAATAATAGATGCTTCAAAACCGTGTAAAAATTCTTCAATCACCAAACGGATTCCTGCATCTCCATAGATTCTGCGAATCATAAAATCGTGAATGGTTGCTTCAGCTTCTTCAATGGTATCGCAGATTACAACCCCTTTTCCGCCTGCCAAACCGCTTGCTTTTATCACTAAAGGATATTCCTGAGTCTTTACATATTCTTTCGCTTCATTATAAGAATCGAAAACAACTGCCTTTGCCGTTTTGATATCATAGGTCTGCATAAACTTCTTAGAAAAAGCCTTACTTCCTTCAAGACTTGCCACTTTCTGAGTAGGACCAAAAACTTTAAGATCATGCTTTTTAAATTCATCTTTTAGGCCTGCAACCAAAGGCGCTTCTGGGCCTACAATCGTCAAATCTACTTTTTCTTTAATTGCGAAATCTCTAAGTTCTTTAATCTCTGATAAATGTACATTCTGCCCCATTGCATCAGTAGACGCATTTCCGTTGGCAAAAAACATTTTAGTCACTCTTGAATCCTTATGAAGTTTTGCTGCCAAAGCAGATTCTCTACCTCCTTCACCTATGATTAATATTCTCATACTTATTAATTATCTAGTCTATATTGTGTACAAATATATAATTTTGAATGGTAAAAATACAACCTCAAAATCATTTTTTAATTCTATTTTAATTAATGGAAAAAATGTCTTATTCCTGTAAACATCATAGGAATACCATGCTCATTTGCAGCTTCTATGCTGTCCTGATCCTTCACACTTCCTCCCGGCTGAATGATCGCTGTAATGCCTTCCTGAGCGCAGAAATCTACCACATCTCTGAAAGGGAAAAAAGCATCAGAAGCTAAAACCAGATCTCCTGAAAATTTCTCTTTCGCTCTTTCCACCGCCTGTTGTGTTGCCCAGATTCTGTTAACCTGGCCTCCTCCGATTCCGAAAGCCTGAATTCCATTGGAAACAACTATTGCGTTCGATTTTACATATTTTACCACTCTCTGGGAAAACAATAATGCTTTTTTCTGCTCTTCAGTAGGCTGGGTTTCTGTAACCACTTTTATATCGTCTGAAAAGATGCTGTCATTGTCCTGCACCAGAATTCCGCCATCTACCTTTACCCAAGTTTGCTTATCAGAAACAGGATTAACAATTTTAATTATTCTCAGGTTTTTTTTCTTTCGTAATACTTCAAGGGCCTCTTCATCAAAATCAGGCGCCATTACAATTTCAAGGAACGTTTTATTCAGTTCTTCCGCTGTTGCCGCATCGATTTTGTAGTTGGTAGCAACAATTCCGCCAAAGATAGAAACCGGGTCACATTCGAAGGTTTTCTGATAGGTTTCCAATGCTGAAGTTCCGATGGCCACTCCGCAAGGTGTAGAATGTTTTACCGCGCAACAAGCCATTTCTTCTTTGAACTCATTAACGACTTTCCAGCAGAGATCCATATCACGAAGATTATTGAAAGACAATTCTTTACCTCCCAATTGCTCAAAATCTTTCATCGCGCCGTTTTCGAAAGTAGAAACATAGTAAGCCGCTGTCTGATGTGGATTTTCACCATATCGAAGGTCTGAAACTTTTTTGTAAGAAGCATTTAAATAAGTAGGATAATCTTCTTCTAAGAGCATTCTGGAAATCGCCGCATCATACGCAGAGGTAAGATTGAAGACTTTCCCTGCCAGTTTTTTACGTGTCTCAATATAAGTGTCCCCATTTTGTTCCATTTCAATTTTTACGGCTGCATAATCTTCAACATCGGTAATGACTGTTACAGAACCAAAATTCTTAGCCGCTGAACGTAGCATGGACGGACCTCCAATGTCGATAAACTCTACTTTTTCGTGTAAAGAAATGTCTTTGTTTACATTTTCAAAGAATGGGTATAAATTGACAATTACCATATCGATCAATCCGATCCCGTGTTCCTGAACGGTTTTCATGTGTTCTTCATTTGAACGGACAGCCAATAACCCGCCATGAACTTTCGGATGCAGTGTTTTTACTCTTCCGTCCAGCATTTCAGGGAAATCGGTTACCTCATCAATCTGAATCGGATGTAAACCCGCTTCTTTTAAATGTTTGAAGGTACCGCCTGTAGAAATTAATTCATAATCATTGGATTCCAGAAACTTTGCAAATTCTGTCAATCCGCTTTTGTCGGAAACACTGATTAACACTCTTTTTTTACTCATTTTACTTTCGATTTTTACTTTTTACAGTTATTTCAAACTGTGAACCGGTTCTTTCACCCCCGATTCTTTATTTTTATTTAGATTTTTAATTTATTCGAAATAATTAAAATATAGTGTATTTTATCATACTTCACGCAGAAAGAACAATCAGTTTCCTAACACTTGATTTATAGCTATCGGAAAGATCTCGTATTCTATATGATGTACTTTTTCGGCTAAGGTTTCCGGAGTATCATTTTCTGTTACTTCAAAACTTTTTTGAAGAATAATGGCTCCTTCATCAATTCCCGAAGTCACAAAATGTACGGTAGCACCGCTTTGCTTTTCCTTTGCTGCAATTACCGCGTGGTGCACATTCATTCCCCACATTCCCTTTCCGCCGAATTTTGGAAGCAAAGCCGGGTGGATATTGATGATTTTACCACTCCATTTTTCACAAAACTCTTGTTTTAAAATTGATAAAAATCCTGCCAATACAATTAAATCTGTATTTTCAGGGATCATTTTGCCCAACTCGGCGCTGAAGTTTTTCCCTCTCGGAATCAGCATGTTTTCGATGTTGTGGTTTTTTGCTCTTTCTAATCCGTAACAGGCCCTGTCTGCAACTACTAAAGATATTTTCGCATCTTCAATCTCTCCACTCTCAATGGTATCAATGATTCTCTGAAGATTGGTTCCCGAACCCGAAACTAAAATGACTATATTTTTCATTAACAAACTCTGATAAAACAACTGTTTTTATAGCCCCGATTGCAGCGGCATCCTTTTTTGGCGCGGCCGGAGCGAAGCGGAGGCCGTGACAAAAAAGATATAGCGGAAAGCGGGATTAAGCTTCTAAAACTTTAAATCAATTTTTTCACTACCTTCGGTGATTTCCCCGATTTCATATGCATCATCTAATAAGTGAAGTACTTTTTCTGCGTGAGCAGGATCGACTACCACGATCATTCCTACTCCCATATTGAAGGTTCCGAACATTTCTTCACGTGCAATCTCACCTCTTTTTTCCAATTCAAGCATGATGCTCGGGATTTTAATTTTTGTCGCGTCAATTGAAGCACATAATCCTTCCCCTATGATTCTCGGAATATTTTCGTACAAACCACCGCCTGTGATATGGGCAATTCCTGAAACCTGCACTTCTTCAATCACTTTGTGAATATCTTTATAGTACAATCTCGTCGGAACCAGAAGGGTTTCATATAAAGGTTTCCCCTCAAACTCTTCTTCAAAATCAGAAAATATTTTACGTACCAGAGAAAACCCGTTGGAATGAAAACCCGAGCTTGGCAATGCGATAATTTTGTCTCCTGTCTTTATTTTGGTTCCGTCAATAATCTGATCTTTTTCTACAATTCCTACGCAGAAACCGGCCACATCATAATCTCCCGGTTGATACATTCCCGGCATTTCGGCAGTTTCACCGCCAATTAATGCGCAATTGTTGTCTTTACAGGCTTTTACCATGCCTAAAACGATTTCGGCGGCGATTTCAGAATCGAGCTTTCCACAAGCCAGATAATCTAAAAAGAAGAGCGGTTTTGCACCGTGACACAAAATATCATTGGCACACATCGCAAAACAGTCTACCCCGATAGAATCGTATCTTTTAGAATCTAAAGCTACTTTCAGCTTTGTACCTACGCCGTCTGTTCCGGAAACCAGAACAGGATTTTTGTATCCTCCGATTTCATAAAATGCGCCGAAACTTCCCAAGTGATTTAATACATTGGCATTATGCGTTTCGCCGACGGCTTTTTTAATTTTATCAACGGTTTTGTATCCTTCTTCTTTGTCTACTCCCGCAGATTTATACGTATTGCTCATTTTTTATTTAGATTTTGCTCAATTTCAGATTTACCTGATATGATGAACTGTATGACTTATCGATTTAATACAATAAAAAAGCCGACAATCTTGTTAGATTATCGGCTGGCTGTTTATCTCAGAGTTTCAGAGTCCACAGTTTTTCCGTATTTTGAAAAACATTCTTTAAAAGTGGACTGAATCTTCATCTTTTTTCTTTTTGCAAAGATATTAATTTTAAGTTAATATTCAAATTCTATTTTTCTAAGATTGTCTCGACCGCGGAAATTTTATTTATTTTTTCTCTTAACTCGCTGTCTTTTTCGGAGTTAGATATTTTCTGTGCCTCTTTATCGAAATTGTCGTTAAAAAATGGAAGCGTAAAAGTAGCAACAATATTTCCTCCGTGTAAAGGAAAACGCTTTTCCGCCGCTTCAAGCACGCCCAAACCTCCTCTTGCACCCGGAGCAGTAGCCATTAATAGCATTGGTTTTTCGTTCCAGACTGCTCTTTGTTTGATTCTTGAAGTCCAGTCGAAAACGTTTTTAAAAGCAGTTGTATATGTTCCGTTATGCTCGGATAAGGAGATAAGAAGAATATCTGCACTGTCGATTTTTGCAGCAAGGTCTTTTGCCTGTTGCGGAACTCCACTTTCCACTTCTCTCTGATGCTTATAGATCGGCATCTCAAAATCATTCATGTCTACTACCTCTACTTCTGCATTTTCAAATAATGATGCTGCGTAGGTTACCAGCTGTTTATTGATTGAGGTATCGGAATTACTTCCTGCAATTGCTAAAATTTTCATTTGAATATAAATCTTTATGTTTAATTATTTTAAATAATCCGGTAAATCCATGGGTACTTCCATCAGAAGAATTTCGGTATCTTCTACCGCTTCGATATTAAAGCTCTGTGTGTCCCAGATTCCCAAACCATCTTTTTCATTTAAAATCCGGTCTCCTACTTTTGCACTTCCTTTTAAAACAAAAGCATAAACCCCATTTCCTTTTTTATTTATTGTATAATTTTTGCCGTTTCCTTTTGTAAAATTGGCCAGGTTGAACCAGGCATCCTGATGAATCCACACGCCGTCGTCATTTTTATTGGGAGATAAGATCTGCTGAAAACCATTGATTTTCTCTCCTTCCTTAATACTTTTCTGATCATATCTCGGCTCAACACCTATTTCTCTTGGGAAAACCCAGATCTGTAAAAATTTTACAGCCTCTTCTTTATTTTGGTTGTATTCGCTATGCATTACGCCTGTTCCTGCACTCATTACCTGTATCTCTCCTTTTTTGATCACGGCAGTAGTTCCTATAGAATCTTTGTGTTCCAGATTTCCTTCCAGCGGAATCGAAATGATTTCCATATCTTTATGAGGATGCGTGCCAAATCCCATTCCCTGTGAAACGGTATCATCATTCAATACTCTCAATACTCCGAAATTGGATCTTTCTCTGTTTTGATACCCTGCAAAACTGAAGGTATGATAGCTATTTAACCATCCGTGGTCTGCATGGCCTCTGGAATCTGCTTTGTGATATACTGTTTTCATAATGTAATAATTTATGGTACAAATGTACGCTGCAAAGATCCAGAAAATGTTGATGTAAGGTAAGAAAAGCGGAAGGAAAAGAGGCTCTTTTCAACTTTTTAATAATGCAATAAAACTATTCCTCTTTTTTAACTTCGGAAGGGCTTCCAAAAATATGCTTCCGGTGATTTTCTCCCCAATCCTTCAAAGATTCTACAACGGCATGAAGTGTTTTTGTATGTTCCGTAGGGAAATATTCTATACTCACGGGATACGTATCTTTCACTATTCTTTCTACCAAGCCATTTTGTTCCAGTTCTTTTAATTCTTTGGCTAAAACTTTTGAGGTCAGCTTAGGAATACTCCTTTCAATTTCCGTAAAACGGCGGTTTCCATGGTTTAGGGAAATAATAATCTGCAGTTTCCATTTTCCGCTGATAACATCTAAAGTATCACGTACAGGCATTAAAATCTGCGAACATTCTTTGTGATTGTGTTTCTTTTCCATTTTTTCACTTTCCTTTAGGTAACTGCTATACTTTGGAAAGTAAAATTACAATAATTTTGTCAGAAATAAAAACAAAAAAAATTGTAAACACATGGCAAATATTTTAAATATCAAAACCAGCATCAGCGGAGAAAACTCTATCAGCAACCAACTTTCTCAGCGTGTTATTGATCAGCTACTGGAAAAAGATCCCGATAGCAAAGTGGTAGTGCGCGATCTTGCGGCTGATCCTATCCCTCATCTTGAAATTGAACATTTTACCGCTTCAAGAATGGCCGACGATGAGAAAAATGACGTACAGAAAATGGCTTCTCAATATTCTGATCAGTCTTTAAGAGAACTTCAAGAAGCAGATATTATCGTAATTGGAGTTCCTTTTTATAATTTTACTTTTCCGTCAACGCTAAAATCATGGATCGACAGTATTTCGGTTGCCGGTAAAACTTTTTCTTTTGCGGACGGCACCCCAAAAGGTTTAATTAAGAACAAAAAACTGTATTTAAATTTTTCAATCGGTGGCGTTTATGAAAACGGGCTTATTGAAAATATGGAATTTTATCTGAGAACACTATTCGGGTTTATCGGGATTACTGATGTAGAAGTTTTTAAAATCCAGGGAACAATGATCCCTCAGATGAAAGAAGAAAATTTTTCTAAAACAGTTTCTGAAATTGAAGCATTGGTGTAGCATTATTTAATTACATTTTAATAACAAAAGCAGGCTTACTCCCTGCTTTTGTTGATTCTTATAACATTATATTGTTTAAAAATGCACCTGCTGAATTTCTTCTTTGATTTCTTCAGGCGTTTCAGGATGAGATTTAACAAAAATCATCGTTAAAACCGCTGCAATCAGCATACAGACTCCTCCCACAACGACATAATCCATTGCCTGTTTTCCAAACATGCCACTTACGATAGGGCCTCCAAAAAGCCCGTTGAGGATTTGTGGAATCACAATGAAAAAATTAAAAATACCCATATAAACGCCCATTTTTCTTTGCGGAATCGTATCGATAAGCATTGCATAAGGCATTGCTAAAATACTTGCCCAGGCAAAACCTAACCCTACCATAGAAATCCAAAGATTATTGACATCTTTAATAAAATACATCGAAATCAAACCAAAGCCACCGCAAACCAAAGCCAATGCATGCGTCTGTTTTTTCCCTATAAATTTGGCTATTGGAGTTAAGGCAAAAGCAAAGAAAATCGCGTACAGATTATATCTTCCAAATAAATGCCCCGTCAAATCGCCTGCTTTATTAAACTGCACAGAATGTGTATCGTCAGCAGACAGCCCGAAATGATGAGTGGCCAATGCACTTGTTGTAAAAACCCACATTGTAAATAAGGCAAACCAGGAAAAGAACTGCACAATTCCTAATTTCTTCATCTGTATTGGTGCATTCTTGAAATCTTTAAAAATATCTGAGAATTTTGATTCATTTTTTACAATAGGTTTTCCGCCTTCAAAGGATGCAAATTCTTCCGGTGAATATTCTTTAGTGGTGATCATAGTATATACAATAGATATAATCAAGACTGCTGCACCGATATAAAAAGCGTAAATCACATTATCTGCCACAAAACCTTCCGGGGCAGCATTTGAAATTCCCATTTTCGTAAGCCAGTTGGGTAATTCGGAGCCGATTACCGCACCGATTCCGATCAGAATCGTCTGAACGGAAAAACCTATCGTTGCCTGATGTTTCGGAAGCATGTCTCCCACCAATGCGCGAAAGGGTTCCATAGCGACATTTATAGAAGCATCCATCATGGCTAAAAATATCACTGCTAAAACAAGAACATTTGCCGCCATCATCTGTGTTGCTGAAGCTGCATTAGGCAACATTACCAAACCGATTGCGCATAGAACAGCGCCGATTAAAAAATACGGTTTTCTTCTTCCGAGCGGGCTCCACGTATTATCTCCCATGTGACCGATAATGGGCTGAACAATGAGTCCGGTGATGGGTGCAACCAGCCAAAACCATGACAATTCATGAACGTCTGCTCCGAAATTGGCCAAGATCCTGCTTGCGTTTCCGTTTTGTAAACCGAAAGCCATTTGGATTCCCAGAAAACCCATGCTCATATTGATAATCTGAGTCATGGATAGATTTGGTTTTATCTTTTTTGAAAAAGTACTGTGAGAATTCATTTTATTTTTGTGTTTTTAATTTTTGTATCAAGAGATCTTCAATAGCTGTTTTTTCAGCAACTACCTTATCTACGACGTCATTCGGAACGGTTACTGAAAGAACATATTGCCTCACCTTCCAGGTTCCGTTTATTTTTTCGACCACTCCGGAACCACGGCAGATTTTCATTTGGGTATCCAATAATTCATCAAACCAGGCCAGTTTTCCATCTTTGCTGAAAAAGACATTTCTTTTCAGAGAAGTGAAGTTCCAGGTTTTCTTTTTATCGAAATAGGGTTTTGCCCAAACCATGAATTCTTTTTTGTTCCAGACTTCTGTGGCATCTGTGCCTATAAATGTAGATTCGTCAGCAAAATAATTAAAGTAGGTGGCAAAATCTGATTTTGCCGCTGCCGCATTAAAGCCATCCAGCATTTTACCGATTTCAACTTTTTCTTTAGCCAATTTTGCCTGGGCCGAGATTGTGGTAAAACCCAATACAAGCAGCATGAAGGTAAAAAGTAATGCCGTTTTTTTCATATTAAATTATTTTAATAAACCTAACAGGTTTTTGAAACCTGTTAGGTTTCGTTATCAATTCAAAATTACTTATTCAATTCTATAATCCATGCGGTTTTTGCAGGTACCGATAATGTATTTTCTAAAGAAATTTCTTTGTCTGAAATAATATCTTTTCCTTTGGTAAAGCTTTTAAGACCTTCTGAGAATCTTTTCAAATTCAAAACCTGAGCTTCTGGGTTATTGTTGATTATGGTCATTACCCTTTCTGTATCATTATATCTGAAGTAGACGTAAACATTATTATCAGGGACGTAATGCAAAGTTTTTCCGGTATGAATAACTTCTTTAGATTTACGCCAGTTCAGTAATTTTTTAGTAAAATCAAAATACTGATTCTGAGTTTCAGTTCTTCCTGATTTTACAAAAGCATTGTTGGAATCGCCTTTCCAGCCTCCTGGAAAATCACGGCGGATATCTCCGTCTCCTTTTCCTTTATCTCCTGCCATACCGATCTCTGAACCATAATACAACTGAGGAATTCCCCGAACGGTCAAAATAAGAGACATTGCTAATCTATAATCTTCAATTTTCGGATAAGACTGATTGAATCTTTGGGTATCGTGATTTTCGGCAAATACCAGAATATTATTAATGTTGGGATACAGAAAATCATTGGCAAAATTATCATATACTCTCTGCATCCCGGAATCCCACCCGGAATTTTCTTTAAAGACCTGACCGATAGCATCGTGCAGGGTAAAATCCATTACGGATGGCAGATAAGAGTTGTAGTTTTCTATTGCCGAAATTTTGCTGTCTTTTTGCCAATATGACATTTGCGCCTGATCATGCATCCATACTTCACCTACAATATTGAGGTTCGGGTATTCGTCAGTGATTCTCTTCGTCCATTCTGCAATGCCTTTCTTGTCGTTGTAAGAATACGTATCTACACGCAATCCGTCTAAACCTGCATATTCTGTCCACCAGATCGCATTCTGAGCCATATAATTAACAACCAATGGATTGCTTTGGTTCATATCGGGCATTGTAGTGTCAAACCATCCATCCATACAGTTTTCTGCATCTATTTTTGCGGCGTTGGTATCAAACTGTGCCGTCATTCTGTAATTGCTTCTTTTGAACCCTTTTTCTCCGTCTTTCCAATAATGAATCCAGTCTTTCGAAGGCATATCTTTGATGAGCCAGCTTTGAGAGCCCCAATGATTGGTGACATAATCCATAATAAGCTTCATGTCCCGCTGATGGAGCTCACCTGCCAATCTTTTATAATCTTCATTGGTTCCATAACGCGGGTCAATTTTGTAATAATCACTCTGGGCATAGCCGTGATAAGAATAAGCCGGCTCATTATCTTCCAGCAATGGGGTATTCCAAAGCGCGGTAACGCCCATTTCTTTAAGATAATCCAAGTTTTTGATAATTCCTTCAATATCGCCTCCATGACGCCCTCCAGGATTTTTACGGTCTGATTTTTCAGCCGTATCATTGGTATTGTCATTGGATGGATTTCCGTTGGCAAAACGATCGGGCATCAGTAAATACATGACATCTTTTGAGGTAAAAGAACTTCGGTTTGCGGAGTTCGCTTCCCTCTGTTTCAATTCATAGGTATAAGAATCTATATTCTTGTTGCCTTTTTTAATATTGATCTTAAATTTTGAAACGCCAATTTCTTTTGTATTAATTGTCACAAATACATAGTTCGGATTTTCAACTTTTTGAATATTTTTAATCTGAATGCCATCTGAAAGCTCAATTTCGTTGTTGGCAATATCTTTTCCGTAGACTAAAATCTGGAGTTCGGGATTTTTCATTCCTTTCCACCAGAAAGCGGGCTCTATTTTATCTAATGGTTTTTGAGAAAATGCGATAGCTGCTACGGAAAGTGAAAGAATAGTGTATATTTTTTTCATCATTATTGTTTTAAAAAACCTTACAGGATATTCACCTGTAAGGCTCAATTTTTAATTCAATTTAATTATTGTACGGGTTTAATAGAAATCGCAAATCCGCCACTTCTTGCCATTTTAAAATTAATTTTGGATTTGCGCGTAATCTGCTTTTTATAAATATGATAGCTTTGAGGATTATCAATATAATCGGCATCTTTTCCGTCTTCATAGATGGTTGCCTCATATTTTTTATTTTTATCAAGGAAAGAAAAATCGACACTGTAATCACGTTTATTTTCATCTGTAATTCCGCCTACAAACCAATTTTCAGTACCTTTTGCTTTTCTAGCGGTAATGACATAATCTCCTGGCTCTGCAGATAAGATTTGAGTATCGTCCCAATCTGCCGCAACATCCTTGATAAACTGGAAGGCATCCATATGTTTTTTATAGTTTTCCGGTAAGTCTGCAGCCATCTGAAGCGGCATGTACATCGTAACATATAGTGCCAGTTGTTTTGCCAAAGTAGTTTTCACAAAACGCTTATCTCCCGGGAAATAGTAATCTAATTTGGTCTGAAAAATTCCAGGAGTATAATCCATAGGACCTCCCATCCATCTTGTAAATGGCAGAATGGTCTGATGATCCGGATTGTTTCCTCCAAAAGCTTCGTATTCCGTACCGCGGGCTGCTTCTGCGGAAATGTAATTTGGATAGGTCCGGCTTTCTCCGGTAGGACGTACCGATTCATGGGAATTGACCATGATTTTATATTCATTGGCTTTCTCTGCAATCCGGTAATAGTGATTGATCGTCCATTGTGAATAATGATGCTCCCCTCTTGGGATCATATCTCCTACGTAACCGGTTTTTACGGCATCATACCCGTATTTATTCATCAGCTGAAACGCTTTGTCGGCCCATCTTTCATAATTGGTGGCCGACCCGGAAGTTTCGTGATGCATGATGAGCTTGATGCCTTTGGAATGAGCATATTCATTCAACATTTTAATATCAAAATCCGGATAAGGAGTAATAAAATCAAAGACATATTCTTTTGAATGACCAAACCAGTCTTCCCAACCGATATTCCAGCCTTCGATCAGCAATCCCTGAAATCCGTTTTCGGAAGCAAAATCAATATATTCTTTAACTTTTGTATTATTGGCGGCATGTTTTCCGTTGGGGGTCAGTTTTGAAAAATCCGTCTGTCCTAAACGAACATTAGATTCCGGCTGTCCGTAAGCCCATTGCGATTTTCCGATGATCATTTCCCACCAAACGCCCATATATTTTGTGGGATGAATGTAGGAAGTATCTGTATATTTTGTAGGCTCATTCAGATTAAAAATCATTTTTGACGCCATCACTTCTTCAGCTTTAGGAGCTACGATAATGGTTCTCCATGGCGTGACAGAAGGGGTTTGAATGTATCCTTTAGCACCCTGTCTGTCGGCGGTTAAATGTGTTTTCAATTTAAAATTCTGTGCGTCAACTTCTAAGTGTGAAGCAGGATAATCTAAAACTGCGGCTTCTGCAATATTGACATATAAAGGTTCTTTTCCTTCTTTTTTCAACATCAATGGCGACTGTACCGCATTTTTTATTAAAGTCTGTGAGGCATTTCCGTCAAAAGCTTTGTCCCATCTTCCCGGAATTTCAGAAATTTTTGTCTGTTGGTATTGGTATTCCTGGGAATCATAATCTGCTACCATCCACCATGCTTTCATATCTGTCGGAAAATCAATTTCAGAATCTTCTTCACGGATGGTGAAATAATTGAGGTTTTTCTGTTGTGGGAATTCATATCTGAATCCTAAACCGTCATTAAACAATCTGAATTTTACAATAATATTTCTTTCGGTCGCAGCCTGATTGAGGGTAACCGCCAATTCGTTATAATTATTGATATAATTTTTTTTCTCACCCAGAACCGGCTGCCATTTTTCATTTTTGGAATCTCTTTGTTCTTGCGTTTTTGTAAAACCGTTGTTCAGATCAAATTTTACGTCTTCCGGTTTTGCAATTTCTGAAGCAAATTTGATGGAAGTGTCTTTAAAAAGCCTTAAACCAAGTTTAGAATCTTCAACAACAGTATTTCCATTATATTTCAGATTGTAATAAGGCACTCCCTGCTTGAGCTGAAAACTCATTTCAAATTTCCCATCGGGTGATTTTAAAGATTGGGCATTTAATCCTACAAACATCATTGAGAGCAAAAATGCTCCAACCGTAATTTTCTTCATGATAACTATTTATAAGTTTTAAAAATAAAAAAACTGCTGCTGAAAAGCAACAGTTTAGTGTATAAATTACATTGTTTTATAATTTTGTAACTGTTAATTTGTAATATGCAGAATTATGTAAATCTAATTCTATCTTATAATTACCAGCAGTAGAAACTTTATATGATGAATCTCCAGTCACTGTACCTTCTGTATTCATATATGTTTGAACCCCTGTTCCTGAAGTTAATGTCTGATCTGCACTTGCGGGCTGGAATTTTAAAACCCAATCATCGTTTGCTCTGAATTTAAATACTCCCGTATTATTTAAAGCAATAGAATTAATTATATATGTTTTTGTTGTAGGATTATAAATAAAATTGGTATCTGATCCCCAACCTGTTGGAGTCGCATCACCAATAACACCAAAATCGGCTTTGATTGATGAGTATATATTTGCTGCCCAATCAACGTTAACATAGTAAGCTCCTGCTGATACAGCTTTAACGTTTTGCTCTCCTGTTTCCACTAATTTTCCAGTAAAAGTTCCATCATCACCTTTATCTCCTGCCCAGTCCTGATTGATGGTAAATTTATATTCACTATTAGGATTGGCTATGTAAATAAATCCTCTGTATTTATTGTCTTTCGCAGGTGAAAACAAATTCGGAGCATTATTTGGAGTCCAATCTGCATAACCTGCGGCTCCGGCGTATCCACCAGGAACATTTATTTTAGGGAAAATCAAATCAGGGTTAGGAGTGTACCCTGTCATATCAACTTTTATTGCATTTGAATATATGAAAGTGCTGCTGTTTAAGCTTGATTTTAATCTTATTTCAATAGATTTAGCAACATTTGGAGAGACATTTAGTGATGCTAAAATATTATTTAGTTCAAGATGTGTTAATGAAAATGTTTTTTGCTCTAAAGAAACTTCTTTTGTTATACTAGGAGTAAAATTAGTTCCAGAAATACCAAACTCTACTGTATTGGTAAATGCTACACTTGGATTAAATGTAGGATTTGAATAAGTGAATGTTAAGGCATTCTGTGAAGCTATAGTTTCATTTAAAACCACAGATGTTTTGTCTGCTGAAAGTGTACTTTGTGAAGTATTATTTAAGGTAGTTTTGTCCTCTTCTTCAGCACAAGAAATAATAAAAAGACCTATTATTCCTACTAGAAATATTTTAAATATATTTTTCATTCTAAATTATTTAATGTTAATAACCTGTGTTTTGTGTTAAATTCGAATTTGCCTGTAAAGCAGTACTTGGAATTGGGAACACTTTATAATTATCCGAAATAGAAGTTCCGTTTTTCACGCCACCTTTCCATGGCCATAAATATGCAGAACCTGTAAACTTATTAAATCTGATAAGATCTTGTCTTCTCATTCCTTCAAAATTTAGTTCGCGTGCTCTTTCATCTAAAACTGCATCTAAAGTAATTGAAGTTAGAGAAGTAGCTCCAGCTCTTGATCTAACCAGATTAACATACGTTAAACCTTGTGGAACCGTAGTTCCTGCTGCTCCTCTTAATGCACATTCGGCATACATTAGATAAACATCTGCAAGCCTAAAAAGTGGGAAATCTGTAGATGAATAATCTGTTGCACCGCCGACCCCATTAGAATCTTTATTCCAAAATTTATCTGATGGTAAACCATCGGTCCATGCTTTATAATCGTTCATTTCCCAATTATGGCCTTGAGTCCAAAATAATTTTGCTCTTTTATCGGTTGTTGTCTGAAGATCTGCAATGCTATTTCCAAATAATCCATACCATGCTTTAGTGGCTCTATGACCGGCCCATCCTTGTTTGGTTCCAAAGTCTGCAGGAACCATTGTATCGGTACTTACACTTCCATTTACTAGATATGTAGTATTTCCAAAACTCTGACTTGAGACCGCATCTGCTAATAATGGGAAAATGATTTCTTTAGAAGTATTATTATCTGATGAAAAGTTCTTTCTCACATTTGATTCCAGCTGAAACCCTCCTTCAGTAATAATTTTATTAATATAAACTGCTGCATCGTTATATCTTGCTGTACCGGTGTAGACTTCTGCATTTAAATAAAGTTTTGCAAGCAACATTCTCGCACAGGACTTATTGGCTCTTCCATATGAATTTGTCACTGGTAAAGTGGATTCTATCGCTAACAATTCACTTTCAACAAAGTTAAATAATTCTTTTCTTGAAGATTCCGGTAAAGGTGCTGTAGTATTAAAATTGTCATTGGTAATTAAAGCACCTTTTCCAAAAAAGTCAATCAGATAATAATAAGACAAAGATCTTAAAAATCTTAATTCATCTACAACCTGATCCTTTTTGGCATAATTTACTTTATCACTTTTCATGATAAGAATCAAATTTGTTGCCTGAGGAATGGTGTAATAAATTCGATCATATACATATTTGAAAAACTTATTGTTTGATGTCCAGTTGGAAGATGTTGTTAATTGATCTAACCCATTATCACCCCATCTGTTTTTCATATCATCTGCAGTAAAATCCTGAAGATTTACAAGTCCTCTTACAAATGGAGATTCTCCCGGATCTGCACCAATTATATCTGATTTATCGGGACCTTCAACACTTGAAAGTGCGAAACTGGCATATAATCTTGATAGAAGGCCTTCAACAGCATTAGGATCAGCTGCCAATAGGTTTTCTAGAGTCTGTTCCACTTTTGGTTCAGTATCCAGATCATTTATACAAGCTGTATTAATGGCTAGAAACGTCATTAAAGCAACAATTTTGTATTTAGTATTTTTCATAATTTGTTTTTATTAGAAGTTAAAATTAAATCCAATAGTATAGGTTCTAGGTCTCGGATAAAAATTATTATCTATACCGTTAAAGTTTTCAGGATCTTGTCCCGTATAATTAGTCCATGTATATACATTATTTACTGAACCGTATATTCTGACATTTGTGCTACCAAACATATTTTTGATCATGTATCCTACCGTAACGTTATCAAACTTTAAGAATGATGCATCTTCGAGAAAATAATCAGAGAAATAAATGTTATCTGAAATTGTAAACGGCGAATCAGCTGTTGAAGCCAATGTATTGTTTAAATTATTTGAATTTTGTGGAACTACATAGCTTTTAAGACCCTGTGCAATTTTTCTTGTATTATACATTAAACCTCCGATCTGACCTCTGAAAGCTGCATTAAAGTCCCAATTTTTATAGCTTAAAGAAGTGCTAAAGCCATACGTCCATCGTGGTCTTATTGCCTTATAATATCTGTCGTTATCATTGATAATTCCATCATTATTTTTATCTACATATACATTATCAAGAGGATTTCCATTGGCATCATAAACCTGCTCAAGAACCCATGCAGAATATGGTTGATTTCCTACTTGATTTCCTGCAATTTTTATTCCTGTACCTACAGGAAGCGTACTATTATCATCGGTAAAACTTACAATATCTCCCAGACTTAGAACCTTTGGATCATTGTAAGCAAAATTACCGGATACAGACCAATTCAATTTTTCATTTTTTACCGGAACTACTGTCAGGTTAAGCTCAACACCCTTATTTTCTAGGGAACCTACATTTTTAGTAAACTGATTGGTTAAACCCTGTCCCGGAGGTAACGGTACCCTAGCTAAAAGATCAGAAGTTTTTCTTTTATAAATATCTACACTTCCAAATATTCTCTCCTGATTAAATAAAGAGAAATCTAAACCAGCATTCCACGTTTCAGTGGTTTCCCATGTAAGACCAGCGTTATAAGGTAAAGCACTGTAAGTTCCTATACCTGGAAAGTATTGGGAATTTGACCCTCCAATTGAAAAATATGGACTGGAAGGATAAAAGCCAGATATTCCCACAATATCAGCATTTCCTGTTTTCCCCCAACCTAATCTTAATTTTAACTCTTTTACGGTATTAGATTCTGTAAAGAAATCTTTATTTACCTTCCACGCAAAACCTACCCCTGGAAAATAGCCCCATCTTTTATCTTTTTGAAATAATGATGATGCATCTGCCCTAAAATTGACCGTAAACAGATATTTGTCATAAAAATCAATATTAGCTCTTCCTAAAAATGACTGCAAATTAAGCACATTATAATATCTGTTATTAGGATTTAATGAACTTCCGGGATTGGGAACTCGTAACCCAGTTTTATCATCATATCGGTACTGATCTTTAAAACCATCATTCTTAAAGTTTTGATATGAATATCCTCCTTGTATCAAAAAATGTGATAAGAAACCGGAATATTTTTTCTCATATACCAAATATGCATCTAAGGTCTGATTGACAATATTCTGAGTTTCAGCATAGTCTCTTCCTGGGCTAAACACATAATCATTAGGAGTTACAGAACTCTGAGGATTTCTGTAAGTTGCAATCGCATTATTAGAATAAATTGTTTCAAGATCTGATTTTGAAGCTTCTAACCCTAAATTCACTATTGCTCTTAAATCCGGTAAAAAGTGAAATTTATAATTCAATTCTGCATTTCCTAAAAATTTATATACCTTTTGAGGAGATTCTCTCTGCATAAGAATAGCTAAAGGATTGCTCTGCCCCTGAATTAAATATTGATTTCCTTTTAATACAATATTCTGATAATATCCTCCAAATCTATTAAAGGGATCACCTGATAAATTAGTTTGTGACTGATAAATAGGCAATGTAGGATTCATATTGAGCGCTCCCCCGATTGCTCCACCATCATCAATAGCATTTAACTTAGAATACAGACCTTTTAAGCTGATATCAATTTTTAAATGATTATCAAATAAGGTAGGAGTTATATTTAATGCAGTTGAATATCTTTCATAATCACTTGTCTTAATAACGCCTTCAGTCCTATTATATCCTATTGATAATCTCGTAGGAATTTTTTTAAATAAGCTTCCTGAAACACTTAAATTATTATCTGACGATACTGAAGTTCTGTAAATTGCTTTTTGCCAATCCGTATCATAAATAGTTCCAGGTACCGTAGGATTTGCAGAGTTTCCTCCTACGCCAAGCAAATAATTATATGCAGGATAGTTTTTACCTATAAAACTGACAAATTCGTCAGCTTTCATCACATCGATATATTTTGTTACCGTACCAATAGAAACATTTGTGTTAAATGATACTTTTAGTTTTCCTCCACCTCTTTTTGTCTTAATGATAATAACACCATTAGATCCCCTATTACCATAAATTGCTGTTGCAGATGCATCTTTTAAAATTGAAAATGATTCAATATCATTAGGATTTATCAAATTTAAAGGATTTCCAACACCAGCAGGATTATTAGTATCTAACGGAACACCATCAATAACAATTAGCGGATTATTGTTTGCACTGAAAGAAGACCCTCCTCTGATTCTAATATTCGGGGCTGAATCCGGAGATCCTCCCGCATTAGTGATTCTCACTCCCGGTGCTTTACCCGTAATTAGTTGATCAGCGGATACAATTGCACCTTTGTTAAATTCTTTTTCGTTAACTGCAGTGACAGATCCTGTCAAATCTGACTTTTTTCTTGTTCCATATCCAATCAACACCACCTCCTCGATTTTCTTCTCCTTGGTTGCAGAGTCATTGGTCTGCGCATGCATAATAGTACTTGCCAGTAAAAATGCAGGTGCAATTTTTAATACCGTTGTAAAATTTCTCACAATATTTGTTTTTTTATATAGTTTTGTTTTTGTAAATAATCCGCTATAACAGCATTGCAATTTAAAAAAAAATTACAATTATCATCATTTTATGTAAAATTTAAATAATTTTATGTAAATTTAACGTTGTAAAACATTTAATTTATTGATTAACAAATTATTACAGTGATTTATTCATTACATAACATTGTGTTAACATGTAGTAAATAATTAAACGTTCGTTTAACCGAATTGATATTTTTTTCTCATCACAGCATTTATCAGCCCTTAAAATCACCGGATTCTGTCAATTTGTTAAATAATCTTTATCTTTACAGCTAAAATTTTACTTTAAAATGTCAAACAGAAAAATGATTACGGCAGCTTTGCCTTACGCAAACGGACCGGTTCATATAGGGCATTTGGCGGGTGTTTACATTCCTGCAGATGTGTATGCAAGATTTCAGAGAAGGTCAGGAAAAGAGGTGGCATTTATCTGCGGATCAGACGAGCACGGAATTCCTATTACCATAAGAGCAAAAAAAGAAGGGGTCACTCCACAGCATATTGTGGATGAGTATCATGAAGTCATCAAAAAATCTTTTTCAGATTTGGGAATTTCTTTTGACGAATATTCACGAACAACGTCTAAAAAACATTATCAGACCAGTCAGGATTTTTTCAGAACGCTTCACGATAAAGGAAAATTTACGGAAGAAGTTTCAGAACAGTATTTCGACGAACAGGCCAATGAATTTTTGGCTGACCGATATATTGTAGGAACCTGCCCGAACTGCGGAAACGAAAATGCTTACGGAGATCAATGTGAAAGATGCGGCTCTACCCTTTCCCCTTCAGAACTCATCAATCCGAAATCGATGCTGAGCGGAAATGTTCCCATTTTAAAAGAAACAAAAAACTGGTATCTCCCTTTAAATGAATACGAAGATTTCTTAAATGAATGGATCATCGAAGGCCATAAAGACGACTGGAAACCCAATGTGTACGGACAGGTAAAATCATGGTTAAACGACGGCTTAAAACCCCGTGCAATGACGAGAGACCTGAATTGGGGCGTTCCCGTTCCGCTTCCGAATGCCGAAGGAAAAGTGCTGTATGTATGGTTTGATGCACCAATAGGATATATCTCTTTTACCAAAGAATGGGCCGCAAAACACGGAAAAGACTGGAAAGATTATTGGCAAAGCGAAGAAAGTGACCTTGTTCATTTTATAGGGAAAGACAATATTGTATTTCATTGTATTATTTTTCCTGCAATGATGAAGGCTCACGGAGATTATATCATGCCGAAAAATGTGCCTGCTTTTGAATTTCTAAATCTGGAGAATGATAAAATTTCCACTTCAAGAAACTGGGCGGTTTGGGCACACGAATATGTGGAGGAATTCCCGGGGCAACAGGATGTGTTGAGATATGCTTTATTATCTTCCGCTCCGGAAACGAAGGATAATAATTTTACCTGGAAGGATTTTCAGACCAAAAATAACTCTGAACTGGTAGGAATTTTCGGAAATTTTATCAACAGAGTGGCTGTTCTGATTCATAAATATTATAACGGAATTGTTCCTCAAGGTGATGTAAATGCGCCTGAATTACAGGAAATTAATAAATCAGCTAAGGAAATTTCAGGATTTTTAGAAAATTATGAATTCAGAAATTCTTTAACGGCTTTAATGAATTTAGCACGCTTCGGAAACCAATACCTTCAGGCTGAAGAACCTTGGAAAACCATTAAAGATAATCCTGAAAAAGCGGCTCAATCTTTATTTGTCGGAGCTCAGATTGCAGTTGGCTTGGCGCAGTTGTGTGAGCCGTTTATGCCATTCAGTTCTGAAAAGCTGTTGAAGATGTTTAATGTTGAAAAAACAGACTGGAGTGCTGTTGAGACAAAATCGGTTCTCATTGAAACCGGTCATCAGATCAATGAATCATCACTTCTTTTTTCAAAAATCGAAGATGATGTGATCGAAGCACAGATTAAGAAATTAGAAAATACAAAACAAAACAATAAAAAAACAAATCCTAACGCCAATCCTATGAAAGAAGAAATCACTTTTGATGATTTTACAAAGATCGATCTGCGAACAGCGACTATTTTAGAAGCTGAAAAAGTGGAAAAAGCAGATAAACTGTTGAAACTGAAGGTGGATACCGGTGTAGATGTAAGAATCGTCGTTTCCGGGATTGCAGAAAGCTTTACGCCTGAAGAAGTAATCGGAAAGCAGGTGATGATTTTATTAAACCTTGCACCAAGAAAAATCAGAGGTATTGAATCTCAGGGAATGTTATTATTGACCACAAAAGCAGACGGAAAATTATCTTTTGTAACGCCTGATGAAACAGTGGAAAATGGTATTGAGATAGGATAACAGTTCAAAAATATAGATAAAGAAAGGCGTACAAATTGTACGCTTTTCATTTGTCATTGCGAGAATTGCAGCGATATTGATAACAAAGTTTAAACTTAAATGCTCTTAAATCTTAATTGAATTTAATGATCAAAAATTTAAACATTAAGAATTATTTAAGTTGTTAAGAATATGAGAGATTACTTCGTTGCTCTCGTGCAATTACTATTTCTTAGTCAGTTTTGCAAGATAAGAATCTTCCTCCTTTAAAACTATTTCAATTTTAAAACCATTGTTTTCCGCAGCATTTTTTAACGTATTGAAGTCAAGGTACAGCCATTTGATCGGGTCTTCAGACTCACCTTTATAATGAACCACATAATCCAGCTCGCCATAATATCCTTCTGCCGGAATATAAACCCCGCCGTCTTCATCGGCGTCGAACATATACAGAATATCAGTGCTGTCAATAAGGATTTGTCCGTTTTTATTTAATAATGAATAAAGCTTTTGAAGATAAATATCAATCACTTTCAAGCTTTGAAAAATTCCGGTTCCGTTCATTAACAGGAGAATCGTATCAAAAGTTTCTCCTGAAAATTCAAGCATATTCTGAGTAACGGCTTTTTTAATTCCTCTCGATTTGCAAACTTCAATGGATTTTGGGGAAATATCCAACGCAGTAACATCCAATTTTCTTTCATCCTGCAGATACAGGGAATGCGAACCGGCTCCTGCTCCGATATCCAAAACTTTTCCGTGAGATAATTTCAAAGCTTTTTGTTCGATGGTATTCATCCCTTCAAAATCCCTGAAAAGATATTCTACCGGAAGTTCATCGAGCTCAGAAATTGAAGTTTCAGTCTGCAGATCTTCATAATTTTCTTTGTAGAAGTAATCCCAGATCGCGCGTCCCATTAAATCTTTCATGCTGAATTGTATTGGGGCAAAGATAGCGGTTTCCTGCTTAAAAATTTATTGTGAATAATGACATTTAAATTTTAAATACTTAAATTTATTATTTGAAACTATAATTGATGAAAAATTCATTTCTAATTTTTATTGTTGCTTTATTAGTGTTTAGATGCACAAACGAAACCCCAAATTTGATAAAGTTATATATAAAACAACTAGCTGTTTTGGAACCCGTCCAACATATTATCTCGAGATTAACAGCGATAGATCTTTTAAACTATTTGCAGAACAAGTTTTTATAAAAAATACATCAATTTTTGCTTTTAAATTGGATTCAGCAAAAATGGGATATTTTAAAGGTCAGTTAGATGATCTCACTTTTCATAATCTGAATTATAAAATACAGAAAATATCTAATCCTAATTACAAATATTATATAAATGAAATTATTATAGACACTCCAAAAGTGACTTTAATTGTACAAAAAGGTGGTGATAAAATCTGCTATGAAACATTTAATCCCCCTTCTGATTTCCAAAATGATATTATTAATTTCTTCAATAAAATATGTTCAGCAAAACTTGAAAAAGGCGATAAGTTTAAAACCGATTATAAATTTGATTGTTTATGATGCTCTTTTTTTAAATAAACATCATAAACAATTTCTATTTCAAGACTCTACTCTATTTACAATATTTCCCTAACTTGTCTATTCTAAAAACGAGATTCATCTCATGACAGATAAACAATTTAATTTTCAACAGGGTTTTACGTTCAACAAGCACATTCCGGAAGAAATATCAAATTTTGACCGGGTTTTTGACGTGTTCAAAGATCTACTGACCCACACTTCCGGTGATATTGAAGAAGCCTTCGAATGGCTCGATATGCTGGATAAAGAATATGATATTTTTACCGATGAATATACACTTGCCGATTTTGAAGAAGATCTCAGAAAACGGGGTTACATTAAAAAAGAAGATGATTCCGAAGACGGAAACACCGGAACCGGAAAAGGCAAAAATATTCTGACTGCCAAACTGGAAGCAGCTTTGCGGGAATATGCGCTCGACCAGATTTTCGGAAAGCTTAAAAAAAGCGGAATCGGAAATCACCGCACCAACAAAACCGGAGTCGGTGACGAACGTGACGGTGAAAACCGCAACTTCCAATATGGCGATGATCTTTCCAGTGTAAATATGACTGAAAGCCTTAAAAACGCACAAATCAACAATGGAATTTCAGATCTTCGGATGACAGAAGATGATCTGATTGTAGAAGAAACCAAGCACAAAGCACAGATGAGCACGGTTTTGATGATCGACATCAGTCACTCGATGATTCTTTACGGTGAAGACCGGATCACGCCCGCCAAAAAGGTCGCGATGGCTTTGGTAGAACTCATCAACCGGAAATACCCGAAAGATTCCATTGATATTATCGTGTTTGGAAATGAAGCCTGGCCGATTAAAATCAAAGACCTACCTTATTTACAGGTTGGCCCCTATCATACCAATACTGTTGCCGGATTAGAATTGGCCATGGATATTCTCCGCAGAAAAAGAAACACCAACAAGCAGATTTTTATGATCACCGACGGTAAGCCAAGTTGTATTCAGCTTCCTACAGGAGAATTTTATATGAACAGCAACGGTTTGGATGAAATGATTGTCACGCAGTGTCTGAACAGAGCGGCACAGGCAAGAAAATTGAAAATCCCGATCACCACGTTTATGATCGCCCAGGATCCTTATTTGCGAAAGTTTGTAGAAGCATTCACCGCACAAAATAAAGGGAAAGCCTTCTTAACAGGACTTTCCGGGTTGGGACAAATGATATTTGAAGACTACGAAAAAAACAGAATTAAAAGAATATAAATAAAGAACCAAGTAAAAAGGTTAAAAGTAACATTATTCTCTGGCAATTACTAATTACCTAACTATTAAAAACATTGAGATCTTTGCTAAGTAAAACGCATTTGCGAACTTAAATAAACAGTTGGTATTAAAAAGAATCTTTGCGGACTTTGCGTTAATAAAATAAATTAAACCTAAAGTATTCGTAAACTTTGCTGAGTGAAACGCCTTTGCGAGCTTAAATAAACAGTTAGTATTAAAAGAATCTTTGCGGACTTTGCGTTAATAAAATAAATTAAACCTAAAGTATTCGTAAACTTTGCTGAGTGAAACGCCTTTGCGAACTTAAATAAACAGTTAGTATTAAAAGAATCTTTGCGGACTTTGCGTTAATAAAATAAATTAAACCTAAAGTTTTCGTAAACTTTGCTGAGTGAAACGCCTTTGCGAACTTAAATAAACAGTTAGTATTAAAAGAATCTTTGCGGACTTTGCGTTAAAAATATATCAGCAAATAATGCAATACAAAAATAATTACATCATTAAACAAATGAAAAACGATACAACATTCAAAGAACTAAAAAAATCAGGATATACCGATAAAACCATTAATCAGGAAATTCAGGCCAATTTAATTGCAAAAATTAAAGCGAAAGAACCTGTATTTGAAGGACTTTGGGGATATGAAGACTCCGTCGTTCCTCAACTGAAGAAAGCAATTCTTGCCGGTCATCACATCAATTTATTAGGATTGCGCGGTCAGGCAAAAACCAGAATCGCAAGAAGCATGGTGAATCTTTTAGACGAATATATGCCGGTTGTAAAAGGTTCCGAGATCAATGACAGCCCTTTTCAGCCGATTTCAAAATTTGCGAGAGATCTTATCGCAGAATTAGGAGATGAAACACCGATTTCCTGGGTGCACCGCTCCAACCGTTTCTTTGAAAAACTGGCCACTCCGGATGTAAACGTTGCCGATTTAATTGGAGACATTGATCCCATCAAAGCAGCCACTTTAAAATTACCCTATTCTGACGAAAGAGTCCTGCATTACGGGATGATTCCCAGAGCCAACCGCTCAATTTTTGTGTTGAACGAATTACCCGATTTACAGGCAAGAATTCAGGTTTCTCTGTTTAATATTCTGCAGGAAGGTGATATTCAGATCCGTGGGTTTCAGCTAAGAATGCCGTTGGATATTCAGTTTGTATTCACAGCCAATCCGGAAGATTATACCAACCGTGGAAGTATTGTAACACCTCTGAAAGACAGAATCGGGTCACAGATTTTTACGCATTATCCGAAAACGATTGCTTTGGCAAAACAGATTACTGAGCAGGAAGCTGCGATTTCTGCTGAAGACCGTTCCCAGATACAGATTCCTGACCTGGCAAAAAATCTTTTGGAAGAAGTGGCTTTCGCAGCACGTGAAAGTGAATATGTAGACGCGAAAAGCGGAGTGAGTGCAAGATTAACCATCAGTGCTATGGAAAACCTGGTTGCTGCGGCAAAACTTCGTCTGATTGAAACCGATACTGAAAAAACCACCGTTCGACTGCTTGATTTTATGTCTGTAATTCCCTCCATCACAGGAAAAATTGAGCTCGTTTATGAAGGGGAACAGGAAGGTGCAGATTACGTAGCGAAAATATTGATCGACAAAGCGGTAATGACCCAGTTTGAAAGCATATTCCCGCGAATCTCAAAATTAGATAAAGAAGGGATCAAAACGCCCTATACTGATCTGATCAAATGGTTTAATAAAAACCAGCTTGAACTTAATTATACCGATACTGATGAGGAATTCTACAAAAAACTGGAACGTATTACTCCATTAACCACCATTGTAGAAGAAAATGCTTCCGGCTTAGGTACAGAAGATCAGAATTTCTGTAAAGAACTGGTTTTATGGGCATTAACGATTAGTAAAAAGTTAGATAAATCTGAAAATTCCACGGCCTACACATTTGATTCTGCAGGGATCGGACAGTTTTTACGAAATTAGATAAAGCAGAATTACAGCTATATGAAAGTGTAAATCCTCAGATTTAGAGAGATTTACACTTTCTTTTTTTCAAAAATTTTATTTAAATTCGTTATTATTAATGTTAACCATGAGAAAAATAGATTTACTTTTTGCAGAGTATGCTGAAAGTCACCGCAATTCAACCAATAAACTCATTCACTGGATCTGTGTACCGTTAATTTTCTGGACTATTTTAGGGTTTATCTCCCTTATTCCTGCACCCCATTTCTGTATTTCATATTTTGGCTGTATGAGTATTGTAAGTCTTATCGCCATTATTCTCGTCAGCATTTTTTACGCAAGGCTTTCCCTGTTAATCAGTTTAATCATGTTTTTTGTGATGCTTCTGATGGAGTATTTTATTTATTCAGTTAACATTCATGTCAGACAATCATGGATTGTTTTTCTTTCAGTGTTTATAATTACCTGGATTTTACAGTTTGTGGGTCATAAAATCGAAGGTAAAAAGCCTTCTTTCCTTAAAGATCTTCAATTCCTTTTGATAGGACCTATCTGGCTTTTAAGTTTCATCCTAAAAAAAGCAGGAATAAAATATTAATCCTCCAGCGCGTAGATGGCAAAACTTGCCAGCCAATGATCACCGCCGTAATTCCCCTGAAACAATAAAGGCAACGCATTTGATAAAAATATATCGGCTGACTTTTGAAAATCTTTTTTCAGCGGGTGACGATCAGGAAGTGATTTTGCAATCCCTTTCATACACCATGCTTTTGAAAAAGAAAGGCCCACCAAATGCACCGTCTGATAATCGCTCAAATCACTCACTACCGGAATTTTACTGATATTCTCAAGGCTTCTTTTTTCGTAAAACCTGTCGAGCCACTGTACAAATTCTTTTTGCGGAAGAACTCTTCGCATAAGATCGGCAATCTCTAAGCTGGGAGAGAAAAAATCTGATCCGTCCGGTTCCAGATAGGCCGGTGTTTTTGTGTTACCAAGATAAAAATATTTTGCCTTTTCGATGAGCTGATTTTCAAAATCATGATCTGCACCTGCTCTTGCCCAATCAAGCGCAAAAGCCATTGCGAAAGCAGTATTGGGATGTACACCGGTTCTGTTAGGATACGTTTGTTTCGGTAAATAGGTTTTCCAGGAATTTAAAATTTTATCAGTAAGCGGTTTCAGATTCTGGTGCCATATTTTGGCTTTCGGATGATTCCAGGTTATGAGTTCTTCGTCCAGTTTTAATATCCATGCCCATCCATACGTTCTTTCGAAAGTAGTGGTTAATTGATATTTTGTAAAATAATCGGCTTCAGCCTGTAATTTTTCTTTCTGGAAAGATTCATCAAGAATATTTTCAATGTCTTTCGCATTAGAAAGGCCCGGTTTTGTTTTTAAAAGCCTTAGCAACATCCAATGCCCATGAACAGAGCTATGCCAGTCGAAACATCCGTAAAAAGTAGGATGTAAATTTTTTGGACTTAAAGAAACTTCATTTTCATTATTAATGATGTGTGCGGTTTTATTCGGGTATTCCTGATTGATGCAATGAAGCGGCTTTTCAGATAATTGTAAAGCCATTTCATCCGTCAGCTTCGGAACTTGCTGGCCTAAAAATAAAACAGGGAAAAATATGATTGCTAAAAGATTGTTTTTCATCTATTAAAAATAAAAAAAATTGATCAATAAATGCTCAACGCACGTCAAGGTAGATACAGACAAAAAAAATCCGCACTTCAGTTGAAATGCGGATTTTATATTTAAGCGTTAAAATGTGTTTTAACCATTTCCAGTACCTGTTCGTCAGACATTTGTTGTGACGATTCCAGAGTAATGTTCAGATCTTTGAACTGAGCTGTATCGTGAAGATAATGTTTGAGTTCTTCCTGAATAGTTCCGGGTCCTGTAATAAAGACTTCCTGCGAATTGGTAAGAAGATGCTCGATTTCTTTAAAGAATTTGGTTTTATTGGTTTGTTCAGCATTATTTCCGGCATTTTCACTTGAGTTCCCATGTTGAATTACTGCTTTTACAGGACTGCATAGAAAAAATTTAAATGCATTTTGCGCATCATGATTTTTTACGACTACAGCTTTATGAGTATCAACCCAAAGTCCTGCTAATTTTTTATCAGACATAATTTATTATTTTAAGTAATACTATAAGTCAATTAGCATGCAAACCGTGAGTTAACAACTGTTAAACTATTGAAAAACAATTTATTTCTAATATTTCTATTATTTTCCCAAAACAAATACGGCAGGAATTTTATGAAGTTCCGGTTTCTTTTTTTGCCAGTCTTTGATTGCTAACGTTTTAATAAATTCATGTTCAGGATCATCAATATTGGCCGCAATGCACAATTTGGTATTGGGCGAAAGAAACTTGCATAAATCTTCAAAAAGAACATTGTTTCGATATGGTGTTTCCATGAAAATCTGTGAATAACCTGTTTTTTGAAGCGTACTTTCAAGATTCAGAATTTGCTTCTTTTTTTCAGTTTTATCAATAGGTAAATAGCCGTTAAACGTAAATTCCTGACCGTTGAAACCGCTTGAAATTAATGCTAGAATGATTGATGATGGCCCGGAAAAAGGAATTACCCTGATGTTTTTTTCGTGACACCATTTTACCACCAAATTTCCCGGATCTGCAATACAAGGAAGACCTGCTTCGGAAAGCAGCCCAAAATCCTGGCCGTTGAGCATCCTGTCCTGAGCTTCTTTGATGTCTGCGTTTTCAGTATATTTATCTAAAACAAAAAGCTTCAGATCAGACTGTTTTTTGTCAGGGGCAAAAAATTTGATGACTTTTCTCGCCGTTTTTTCATTTTCGACAAAAAAATAATCGGTCTGCATGATATATTCTTTCAATATCGGAGAAAAATGACTGACCGGAGTATTTTCTGAAAGGTACGCTGGAAGTAGAAAAAGCATTTTATGATGAATTATTAGGGTGAAGGATTATTGATCATTGATTATTTGTTTAGCAATCAGGGTACAGCCTTGATCGAGAAGCTGAAATACATTTTCGAAATCGCTCATATCGCCCCAATACGGATCTGGAACTTCAGCATTTTCATGATCTCCCAAAACTTCAAGAAATAATGAAATCTTTTGGCGCTGTTCTTCATTTTTAGCTTTTGAAATGACATCCTCGTACACATCAATATCCATACAGTAAATTTTATCAAAACGTTCAAGATCTAAGCTCGTAATGGGTCTTGATCTCTGTTTTGAAATATCAATATGATGATGGGCAGCCGTTTTTATTGCTCTTGGATCCGGATGTTCACCCTCATGCTGCGAAATTGTTCCCGCGGAATCTACAACATGGCCTTCCGTAAGCTTGGTTTCCAGGATACCTTCTGCTAAAGGGCTTCTGCAGATATTTCCCAGGCAAACCATCAGTATTTTCATATCATTTAAATTTGAAATAATTCTTAGAATTTCAATATTTGAATTGACAAAACTAAATAAAAAAATGAAGAATAAAATTATCCTTCATTTATATATTCTACAAATTGATTTTTAATGTTTGATCTTTTCTGTCAGTTCTTTGACATATTTTTTGACTTCCTTATCAATTTTCGAGACATCCTTAATCGTTTCACAGGCATACATCACTGTGGAATGGTCTTTCCCTCCCATTTCTTCACCGATCTTCGTGAATGTCGCGTTGGTAAATTCTTTGGCAAAATACATAGCCAGCTGTCTCGGAAGGGCAATTTCTCTTTTTCTGGTTTTCGATAAAAGCTGCTCTCTTTTGATCCCGAAATAATCGCACACCACTTCCTGAATATAAGGGATATTGATGATTTTTTTCTGATTGGCAGCAATTTTACTGATGGTTTCTTTCAATAATTCAAGGCTGAGATCAGACTTATAAATCGTAGAATACGCAATAACAGAATTGATTACCCCGATAAGCTCTCTTACATTGGTTTTTGCTTCAGCAGCAAGAAAATCAAGCATATCTTCAGTTAAAACAATTCCGTCTCTGCTCAATTTATCAACAATAATCCTTTTACGGGTATCCAGATCCGGAGATTTGATTTCTGCAGAAAGGCCCCATTTGAAACGGGAAACAATTCTGTCCTGAATATCCATAATATCTACAGGTGCTTTATCTGAAGTTAAGATAATCTGCTTTCCATTTTGGTGGAGATAATCAAAAATATGGAAAAAGCTGTCCTGAGTTGCCGATTTTCCTGAAAGAAACTGAATATCATCAATGATTAAAACATCAACCATTTGATAAAAATTGGCAAATTCTGTCTGTTTATGAGCTTTCGCAGAAGAAATAAACTGCTGGATAAATTTTTCTGAAGATAGATAAAGAACTACCTTATCGGGAAACTGATTTTTAACTTCTAATCCTACAGCCTGTCCCAAATGCGTTTTTCCTACTCCATAACCGCCATAGAGAAACAAAGGGTTGAAAGCAGTTGCGCCGGGTCTTTTGGCAATAGATCTCGCTACAGTTGAAGCAAATTTATTGCTTTCTCCTTCTACATAATTATCAAAAGAAAAGTCTGCTTTAAGATTAGAATCAATGTTTACTTTTTTGATTCCCGGAACCACAAACGGATTGACAATGTTGGATGAAAAACCCTGCGGCATGGTTTCCTGCATTTTTGGTGTAGGAACTGTTTTTCCTTTCATATTCATGGTAACGGGCTTTTCTAAACCATTCGGTTTATTTTCCATTACAGAATACCAAAGTTTTACCCCTTTCCCAAAGTTTTTTTTCAGAGCAGCAGAAAGTAACGACAGATAATTATCTTCAATATATTCTTTATAAAAATCACTCGGTACCATTAAAGTAAGATTGTGGTCAACCAGAGAAACCGGCTGTACTTTATCAAACAGTAAATCGAAAGACTTTTCAAGCTTTTTAAGATCAGAATTGTCTTCAGCTGCGTTTAAATTATCTCGCATAAACTGAAGGCATTTCTGCCATATCGTCATTAAATTTTCATTCATTTTTACGCTCTGATTAATTTTATGGTTATTCTTTTTACGGGGAAGACAAAGGTCATCTTTTTTAATTTTAAAAAAAAATTTTGCAGGTATTGATTATTAAAAAATATATTTGTATGTATAATTTAAAACTTAACATGATACACACAACTCACACATTAAGAGTACGTTACGCTGAAACAGACCCTATGAAATACGTCTATTACGGCAACTACGCCGAGTATTTTGAAATTGGCCGCGTGGAACTTTTCAGAAGCATCGGAATATCATATGATGAGATTGAAAGATCCGGAATTTGGCTTCCTGTCTCCGAATACAATATTAAGTATTTAAAACCAGCTCTGTATGATCAAAAATTAGAAATCCACACGTATGTAAAAAAAATCCCGGGAGTACGGATTGAGTTTGAATATGAAATTTATAATGAGCAGAAAGTAAAAATTACGGAAGCTTCCACTACGCTGTTTTTTTTGGATGCTCAAACCAATAGAGTGATCAAATGTCCCCAATTTTTAATGGAACTCATTGAAAAAAACTGGATGTAATTTAATATGAAAATTAATTGTATACGGAATATTTGCAGCTTGAAATTTTATTTGCATTGACAACATCACATTAATATTCGTGATTATATAACTTTATTTAAATTTTCATTGGACTTTTATAAAAAATAAGTATATTTATCCAGTTTTTAACACTTATATTTTTGATTATGAAAAAAATTCTATACTCTTTATTCATCTTCGCATCTGCAGTATTGTTTGCTCAGAAAAATCCTAATGTGAAGTTTGCTGTTTCCGGTGATGCTGTAGGAACTGTAGCGATGTTTGACGCTAAAAAAGAATTTATCCAGAGTGTAAATGTTTTTAAAACTTCTGCAAATCTGCCTCAAAATTTAAAAAAATTCGGATATCTTTCAGAAAACGGCCTTGCTGAAGTAAAGTTTAAGAAAAACTTCGGTCCTTTAGATACCATGAAAATCAGCCAGCTTAATGAGCAGTACGGTTTGCCGAAAGATAATACGGTATTTATTGAAGGATATGAGTTTTCTCCTGAAGCTAAAATTTACTCAGATATGCTTGTAAAGCAGGAAGTAAAAGACTATAACGGCAAAAAGACGCTTTTTGTCACAACTACTCAAAACTAATAATACACTATAAAAAGCGGATGCTGAAGTAAGGTATCCGCTTATTTTTTAATATTTATGGTTCCATTTTTTCTTTAGCTCTTCGTAAATCTTTTTTTCTGTAGCATTATTTCCGGGCTCATACAGTTTAACATCCTTTATTTCTTCCGGTAAAAAATCCTGATTTACAAAGTTCCCCTCAAAGGAATGGGCATATTTGTAGTCTTTTCCATAATCCAGATCTTTCATCAGTTTTGTAGGAGCGTTTCTCAAATGTAGCGGAACAGGTAAATTTCCTGTTTTTTTTACAAAAGCCAGTGCTTCATTAATCGCAGCGTATGCAGAATTGCTTTTAGGAGAAACGGCAAGATAAATTGCAGTCTCACTCAGCAAAATCCTTGCTTCCGGATTACCGATCACATTAATGGCCTGAAAACAGCTGTTTGCGATTACCAAAGCATTGGGATTTGCTAAACCGATGTCTTCAGAAGCTAAAATAAGCATTCTCCTTGCGATAAATTTAATATCTTCACCTCCCGCAATCATTCGTGCAAGCCAGTAAACTGCTCCATTCGGATCGCTGCCGCGCATTGATTTGATAAACGCCGAAATAATATCATAATGCTGTTCGCCATTTTTATCATACAACGCCATCGTTTCCTGAAGAACCGACATTACATCTTCGTCAGAAATTTCTTTTTGGGCCGAATTTTTAAACTGTCCCAAAACCAATTCTACAGAATTGATCAGCTTTCGCCCGTCTCCCCCTGAATACTGGATGAAAGCTTGTTTTTCTTTGATTGCAAAATCAGTTTTTTCATCGTTATTAAACCTTTTCAGAGCAATATCAATCAGCTCTTCAAGCTTTTCATAGCTTAAAGCTTTTAAAATATAGACCTGGCTTCGCGAAAGCAAAGCGGAAACAACTTCAAAACTGGGGTTTTCTGTGGTAGCACCGATCAAAACTATCCAGCCTTTTTCTACGGCGTGAAGAAGAGAATCCTGTTGAGATTTATTGAACCGGTGAATTTCATCAATAAATAAGATCGGTGATTTCCCTGAAAACAGATTTTGTTTTTTGGCATCTTCTATGACATCCCGCACATCTTTTACTCCGGAAGAAACCGCAGAAAGTTTAAAAAATTTCCTACCCGACTGCTCCGAAATAATTTCTGCCAAAGTTGTTTTACCCGTTCCCGGCGGTCCCCAGAGAATTAATGAATTGAGAGAATCGTTCTCCAGCATTTTCCGTATGGTACCTTTTTTTCCCGTAAGATGTTCCTGTCCTAAAACTTCATCCAGCGTTTTGGGCCTCAGTCTTTCTGCCAATGGAATATTATTGCTCAAAATTTCTGCTTTTCTATAGATGGATTATTTTTCAGTGAAACAATTTTGGTGATTGCTTCCTGAAACTTATAACAAATTTAAACTAATTTTCAATTTTTTACCCTATTTTTGCACTGTTTTGAGTATCACATTCAATAAAATCATTACTTTTCCTTTGGTAATTTTCATTAAATTTTACCAATGGTTTATCTCGCCTTTACTCCCTAAAAATTGCCGTTATCAACCCACCTGTTCTCATTACATGGTACAATCGCTTCAGACGCACGGCATTTTTAAAGGGTTCTGGCTGGGAATGAAAAGGATCTTAAAATGTCATCCTTGGGGCGGAAGCGGATACGATCCTGTACCGCCAAAGAAATAATATTAAAAGAACGAATTAAAAAAATAAAAATGAATCCTATTTTATTCAGAATTTACTTTGTCATATTTGCCTTTACAGCACAGTGTTTTTTTGGCCAGAATTATTCCGGCGGAACTTCAGACGGGATTTTAAAGGTCAATGCCGCAAATGTTCCGGTGAAAATTTTCACGACTACTGAAAATCAGGACCTCAGTGCGTTCGCAGATCGAAAAGACAACAAGAATGTATTGGTTATTTTGAATAAATCAAACCTGGAGCATGATTCTTATACGTTTAACGCTGCTGTTCTCAATAGGTTTAAAGGTGAAAAATACCAGTTTTTAGATAAAGATTACAACCTTATTAATAATGATATCTCAGAGCAGAATATTGAAAGCTTTAAATATATCGTAAAAACAGAAAAGCCGATTGCGGAATCTGATAAAATAGATCTGGAAACCAAATATAAAATCTGGGACCCTTCTACGGGAATTCATTTAGGACCCATTACCCTGCATTTTTACAGCTTAATGTTTATCTGCGCTTTTGGTTTGGGATATATCCTGATGACAAGAATGTTTACGATCGACCATGTAAACCAGAAATACGTGGAGCCTTTATTTACCTGGACACTGATCGGAACAATTTTAGGAGCAAGATTGGGGCACGTTATCTTTTATCAGCCGGAATTATTCAAAGAAGATTTCTGGAGTGTTTTTTTACCGATAAGCACCAAAAACGGATTAAAATTTACAGGATTTTCAGGTTTGGCAAGTCATGGTGCTACCATCGCACTGATTCTGACCACTCTTTATTACTCTTTTAAAATAATCAAGAAAAACCCGTTCTGGGTATATGACAGATTAGGGATTGTAGTTTCTATTGGCGGCGCCTTTGTAAGAATAGGTAACTTTTTTAATTCAGAAATCATCGGGAAACCGGTAGATGAAAACTCTCCGTTTGCTTTGCTTTTCCCTCAACAGAGCAGTGAATACGGGATCACAGTACCCCGTTATCCGACGCAGCTTTTTGAAGCTTTCGGATATGTCTGTCTTTTTGTTTTGCTTTGGGTTTTATATCGAAAAACAGATAAAAAATATCAGCAGGGATGGTTATTCGGATTATTTTTCATTATTCTCTGGGCAGTAAGATTTTTCGTGGAGTTTTTAAAAGAACCGCAAGGTGACGAATTTATCCAGTTTGCAGGATTAAATACCGGGCAAATCCTTTCAATACCTTTTATGATCGCAGGATTAGTGATTATGATCTATTCCAAAAACAATAAAATTGCACCGGAAGCAGACAAAACTTTTTAATTGAGTTTAAAATATAATACCTAAAGCCACAACCGAGTTGTGGCTTTTTTATTAAGGTCAAGAAAAACATTTCCGATCTCATCAATTACCTGTGTAGGAAGCATAGATTCTTTAGAGAATTTTTCCGCGGCAAAATCTGCAGCCTTGCCATGAACGTAAATTCCCAGAAGACACGTGTTTTCTTCAGAATAACCTTGTGCTAAAAGAGAGGTAAGAATTCCGGTTAATATATCTCCGCTTCCGCCTTTTGCCAATCCGGAATTTCCTGTGATGTTATAAAACACTTTTCCTTCCGGGGTTACGACCTGAGTATGATGGTCTTTTAAAACAATATAAATGGAGTATTCCTTAGCTTTTTCCCGCGCAAGTTCCAATCTTTTGTATGAATCTTCAGTGGTCCCGAAAAGCCTTTCAAATTCTTTCGGATGAGGAGTGATGATTGATCTTTCAGGAATGAGTTTTAAATTATTCTGATTTTTGGAAATGATATTTAAGGCATCTGCATCCAAAATGAGAGGTTCAGAATAATTTTTTAGAAATTGTAAAAATGCCATTTCAGTTTCGGGATCAGTATTCAAACCGGGACCGATTCCGTAGGCTGTATTTTCCTGAAATTCAATATTGTTGATATTTTTATTTCCCCCTTCGATAAACATTGCTTCTGGACAGCTGGTTTGCAGAATTTCGTATCCGCAAGCCGGCGCAAGCACAAAAGTAAGTCCGGAACCTGTTTTGAGAGCAGATTTTGTTGCCAAAACTGCGGCTCCTATTTTTCCGTAGCTTCCGGCAGCGATTATTGTTTTTCCATACGTTCCCTTATGGGTAAAATTTTCTCTGGGTATAAAAATCTGATCGATCATGTCATCATCAATCACAAAATTATCAGTGTACACTTGACTACTATATTTTTGGCTTAAACCGATATCCAAAATAATAACCTTTCCTGTGAATTTCCCTGTTTCGGGATGTAGGAAGCTTTTTTTCCAAAATTGAAAACTCAGTGTATAATCTGCCTTAAATATGATAAGTTCTTTGTCTGAAATTGAATCGGAAAACAATCCTGAAGGTAGATCTACAGCAATTTTAATATTTTTAAGTGCATTAAGGTTTTCTATTACCTTCTTATAGATACCTTCGGGTTTTCTTGATAATCCTGTCCCAAAAATGGCATCAATAATAATTGTCTGATCCTCAAAAGAGTCATCAGAAATATCATTGAAATCTTTAATGCTAATTCCTGAAATTTCTTTTACTTTTTTAAAATTTATAAGCGCGTCTGAAGAAAAATTTTCGTTTTCCTGATTGATAAAAACATCTACATCAAAACCTTTAAGATACAGCATTCTGGCTATCGCAAAGCCATCACCACCGTTATTTCCATTCCCACAGAAGATGGCAAACGCAGTTTGATTTTTACAGTAGGGAACAATCTGGTCTGTAAAAGCCAATGCAGCCCTTTCCATGAGCTGTATAGAAGAAACGGGTTCGTTTTTTATTGTAAATTCATCCGCTGAGCGAATTTGATCTGCTGTTAAAATTTTCATTGAAAAGCTTTCTTTAAATGTAATGATAATTGTTAAAATGATGGTATATCAAATAAAAAAACTTAAAAATAATAAGATGTAAATATTAAAATGATAATTTTGTGTAAACATTAAAAAAAAATTTATGGGACTTGTAAAAGAATTCAGAGACTTTGCCTTTAAGGGCAATGTCATAGACTTGGCGGTTGGGGTTATTATCGGTGCCGCTTTTAGCGCCATTATAAAATCTTTTGTTGACGATATCGTCACACCCTTACTCTTGAATCCTGCGCTGGAAAAAGCGCACGTTAAAAACATTGCAGAACTTTCGTGTAACGGAGTAAAATACGGTAATTTTATATCCTCTGTGATTAGCTTTTTTATTGTGGCATTTGTATTATTTTTAATGATTAAAGCATTCAACAAGAAAGAAGAAACTGCTGTGGTACCTTCAGGTCCCACAGAAGATCAAAAATTATTAATGGAGATCAGAGACGCTTTAAAAAGTAAAAACAACTTATAAAAATAAATCCCGCCACATGTATGTGGCGGGATTTATTTTTAAATATCCAATCTTAATGAATCTGTAAAATACTTGAAATCTGTTCTGCAAGTGAAAGACCAATTCTGTCCTGCGCTTCCAGAGTAGATGCTCCGGTGTGCGGAGTCAGCGAAATTTTAGGGTGATTCAGTATTTCTTTTGAAGGAGTAGGCTCGTTGATGAATACATCTAATCCTGCAAACCTCACTTTTCCTGAATCTAAAGCATTTATTAAAGCCTCTTCATCAATTACTCCGCCTCGTGAACAGTTTACAATGGCAACACCGTCTTTCATGATTTCCAGTTCATTTTTTCCGATCATATAGCCGTCTTTTTGCGCCGGAACATGAAGCGTAATAAAATCCGAATGCTTTAAAACCTGCGGCAAAGGTTCTGTTTCTATATCTACGTTGATGAACTGATTGTTATAGAATTTTACCTTAATGCTTGCTTTTCCTACATTATTGTCGGCGGCAACCACTCTCATTCCTAGTCCGAGAGCAATTCTTGCAACTTCCTGCCCTATTCTACCCATTCCAACAATTCCGATGGTTTTTCCTCTTAGTTCGATTCCTGCTGCATACGATTTTTTTAAACCTGAAAAATCGGTATCTCCTTTTACAGGCATTTTTCTGTTTGATTCCTGTAAAAACCTTGCTCCCGAAAACAAATGGGCAAAAACCAGTTCGGCAACAGATTCTGAAGAAGCCGAAGGTGTATTGATGACGTGAATTCCTTTTTCTCTGGCATATTCTACATCAATATTATCCATTCCCACTCCACCTCTTCCGATGATCTCGATAGACGGGCATTGATCAATAATATCTTTTCTGACCTGAGTCGCGCTTCTTACCAGTAAAGTGCGGATTTTATGCTCATTAATATATTCTGCCAAAAATTCCTGGGGTACTTTCGCGGTAATAACCTCAAAACCTTTTGCCGTTAATGCATCAATCCCGGACTGATCCAAACCATCGTTTGCTAAAACTTTCATATATATAATTATTAGATGTATTAGTCTTTAAAAACTTCAATAGTGACCTGCTTTTCGATCAGATCGGTAAATTTACCTTTATACCGTGTCGCTTTTACCAGATGATTATCAATCCAGTGGTAATTTCCGCCTCTTGGTTTTCCGCACAGTACACTGTGGTATTTAAATCCGTGCTTATCCAGCCAATCTATAGTAATCTGCTTAAGATTTTCTGTTCTTGAAGTAAAAAAACAAATCAAATGGCCGTCATCATACCATCTGTTAATGGTTTCCAGCGCATCAGGATAAGGTTCGCACGTTACCATTCTTTCGGGTTCTTCATTTGGAACATCGTCTGTGATCGTTCCATCGATATCAATCAGATAATTTTTAACCCCGTCTTTCAGGATCGGACTGATATGTTCAATGTATTCTAATTCCATCATTATTTTTTAAATCGCAAAGTTACAATTAATAGGCAGAACACTTTTATTAAACTTAGTTTAAGTTAATATTTTATCAGAAAAATTATATTTCAACGAATAACATAAGAAACTTGAACATATATATTACATGATTGATTGAAAATTTTCTATATTAAAAACATAAAAACCTTTTAATTACAAAAAAAGGCAGGCAAATATTTTACGAAATGATGATTTAGGCTTAAATTTGCATCAATGGAAGAATATGTTGTTTTAGTAAATTCTGAAGATGAAATTATAGGTTTGATGGAAAAACAGCAGGCTCATATCAATGGTTTGCTTCACCGCGCATTTTCTGTATTCTTATTTAATGATAACGGCGAAATGCTCTTACAGAAAAGGGCTAAAAAAAAATATCATTCTCCCAACCAATGGACCAATGCGGTATGTTCTCACCCAAGAGAAAATGAAACATATATTGAAGGTGCCCAAAGAAGGCTGAAGGAAGAATTGGGCATAGAAACTAAGCTTTCAGAAAAATTTAATTTTATTTATAAAGCAGATGTCGGAAACGGGCTTTGGGAACATGAGCTTGACCATGTTTTTACCGGTATTTATAATTTAGATTTTAATCTTAATCCGGATGAAGTGGAAGAAGTAAGATACGTTTCCATTGCAGACCTTGATCAGGAAATCGCCCAAAATCCGGAAAATTTCACAGAATGGTTTAAAATCATTTTGGAAGAATACAAACACCATTTTTAACCTCATGATGAAAAAAGTTCTCGTTCTATTTTTAATGTTCTCAGGAATATATGCTTTCACCCAGAAACTGGAAACTAAGCTTTATGACAGTGAAAATTATTCCATCACCTTTCCCGATACCTGGATATCTGCTAATGACAATGGCATTGTCAATATTTTCCCGACCAACCAGATCGGAGCCATTACCATTTCGGAATACGAAGATCTTGATCTTCCGAAAACAGAAACAAAGAAATTTATCCTTGCACTTTATAAATCGGAAGATGACGAAAAAAAAATAAAGACTTCCGGAAGTAAAAAAGGGTATACAGAATACGATTACGAATATTTTGATGAGCATGATAAAACATTCTGGAATACAAAAGTTTTTCAGAAAAATAAAAAACTCTACCTTATTACCATCAGTTGCCAACAAAAATACTGGAACGGAAATTATATGAAGCTCTTTAGTGAAGCTTTTGAAAGTTTTAAAATAAAGAAATAAAATAATATGAAAAAAACAGCCTTGTACGATAAGCACGTTTCTTTGGGAGCGAAAATAGTACCTTTTGCAGGTTTTGATATGCCTGTGCAATATTCCGGAGTAACGGAGGAACACTTTGCCGTGAGAGAAAAAGCGGGATTATTTGATGTTTCTCATATGGGACAGTTTTTCATCGAAGGTGAAGGTTCTAAAGATCTTCTGCAATACGTTACCACCAACAATGTAGATGCGCTTGAGAACGGAAAAGCTCAATACTCTTGTCTTCCCAACGAAAACGGGGGAATTGTAGATGACCTTATCGTGTACAAGATGGATGATAATAAATATTTTGTCGTGGTAAACGCTTCGAATATTGATAAAGATTGGGATCATATCTCAAAATACAATACGTTTGGCGCAAAAATGACCAATGCTTCAGATGAAATGTCTCTTTTGGCCATTCAGGGCCCGAAAGCAACTGAAATCCTACAGAAATTAACAGAAACAAACCTGTCTGAAATTCCTTACTATCATTTTACTGTAGGAACAGTTTCCGGAGTAAATAATGTAATTATTTCAAATACAGGATATACCGGAAGCGGCGGTTTTGAAATTTATTTCAGAAATAATGATGCCGAAAAGCTTTGGGACGAAATTTTAAAGGCAGGAGAAAGTGAAGGAATGATCCCTTGCGGACTGGCTTCCAGAGATACTTTAAGACTTGAAAAAGGATTCTGCCTATACGGGATGGATATTGATGACACCACTTCTCCGATTGAAGCCGGATTAGGCTGGATTACGAAATTTGATAAAGATTTTCTTTCTAAAGATATTTTTGCCAGACAGAAAGAAGAAGGAATTACCAGAAAATTAGTTGGTTTTGAATTGCAGGACAAAGGTGTTCCGAGACATGACTACCCTGTTGTAGACGCTGAAGGAAATGTAATCGGAAAAGTGACGTCCGGAACACAGTCTCCAATGAAAAAAATCGGTTTGGGAATCGCTTATGTAGATAAGCCTCACTTCAAACTGGGCTCAGAAATTTTCATTCAGGTAAGAAACAAAAATATTCCTGCACAGGTTGTAAAAATGCCGTTTGTATAGCTAGATTTTAAATCATAAAAAAACCGTAGAAGTTCTACGGTTTTTTTTATTTGTGAAATTTTAATTTCCGTTAAAATATGCTCTCAGGCTTTCAATATTCTTTTTATCATTGCCTATAAAAATTTCTTTATCGGTAAGGAAAACAGGGCGTCTTAAAAAAGTGTAATGATCCAGTAACAATTCTTTAAAATCATCTTCTCCCATCGTTTTCAAATCAAGTTCTCTTAATTTTATCTGGGTAGATTTTTTACTGAACAAATCCTCATACGAATTGGTAATTTTATACATTGCCTCTACTTCTTCTAAGGTAATAGGCTCTTTTTTTATTTCGCGAAGCTCCCAGCTTTTCAGATCAAATTTTGCTAATATTTTCCTGCAGGTATCACAACTATTAAGATAAAATACTTTTTTCATCTATATTATAAATTTTATTATTTTTAAAGTTTAAGTTCAAAATTGAACATTTTGACAATATAAGCATTTTATAATCAAAAAGAAGGATTTTATCAGACTTTTTAGATTTTATTAGATATCTTTAGCAAAATTTAAAAAATGGATAACAAACCTGTTACTTTTCAATTTATTTCTGAGCCTTCAGACGTTAACTACGGCGGAAATGTACATGGAGGTAGTGTGATGAAATGGATTGATCAGGCAGGATATGCCTGCGCAACCACATGGAGCGGAAATTATTCTGTTACCGTTTACGTAGGTGGAATACGTTTTTATGAACCCATTAAAATCGGTGAGATTGTGAAAGTGGAAGCTCAGGTAATTTATACGGGTTCTTCAAGCATGCACATATCAATCAATGTATTCTCAAGAAACCTAAAACAGCCTACTTTTGATAAAAAAACACACTGCATTATTGTTTTTGTAGGCGTAGATGAAAATGGTAAAAAACTTCCCGTCCCAAAGTGGATTCCGGAAACGGACGAAGAGATACAGCAGGAAAAATATGCAAAACGATTGATGGATCTGAGAACGCAGATTGAAGATGAAATGAAACCTTTTTTGTAAGAAAATTTGATACAAATAAAAGCCTTCCATTTGGAAGGCTTTTATTTGTTGATTAGCAAGTTATTACCTGCGGACATCCTATGTACTGGCTGCAATATTTAGGGCCTGTAACAGCTCCTGTACAACTGCATCCGCATAATGATAAATCCGGAGTTCCAATTTTTCCAGCGCCTCCTGTAATATTTTTCAAATCGGCACTTTTCAATTTTTTAGCGTTTTTTAAAATTTCATGTAACATAATAATTTGATTTGGTTGTATTTCAAATTTAACAATAAATAGCATTTACGACAGCATTTTTTTTAAAATCTTACAGCAAATATTATTAAACTAATCATGCCTTCATAAAAAAACCTCTCAAATTTCTTTGAAAGGCTGCTTCTTTACTTTTTTTGAGAAGTTATCTTGCGATATTCACCGCTCTCGTTTCCCGGATTACCGTTACTTTAACCTGTCCAGGATACGTTAATTCATTCTGAATCTTTTCTGAAATATCATAAGAAAGCTGAGAAGCAATCTCATCATTTACTCTTCCACTTTCTACCATCACTCTCAGTTCTCTTCCTGCCTGAATAGCATATGCACTGGAAACACCTTCAAAGCTTAACGCTGCTGATTCCAAATCTTTCAGCCTTTGAATATATGATTCCAATACCTGTCTTCTTGCTCCCGGTCTCGCTCCTGAGATTGCATCGGCAACCTGAATGATCGGTGATAGTAATGAGGTCATTTCCACTTCGTCATGGTGAGCCCCGATCGCATTGATTACTTCAGGATTTTCACCATATTTTTCTGCCCACTGCATTCCCAATAAAGCGTGCGGAAGTTCAGATTCCTGCTCAGGCACCTTTCCGATATCATGTAAAAGACCGGCTCTTTTGGCTAGTTTTACATTCAAGCCTAATTCAGCGGCCATGGTTGCAGCGATATTTGCAACTTCTCTTGAATGCTGTAATAAATTCTGTCCGTAAGAAGAACGGTATTTCATTCTACCGATGATCTTCACCAATTCCGGATGCAAACCGTGAATTCCAAGGTCAATGATTGTTCTTTTACCTACTTCAATGATTTCTTCTTCAATCATCTTTCTGGTTTTCTCAACTACCTCTTCAATTCTTGCCGGGTGAATTCTTCCGTCTGTTACCAATCTGTGCAGTGATAATCTTGCGATCTCTCTTCTTACCGGGTCAAAACATGATAAGAGAATTGCTTCCGGAGTATCGTCAACGATGATTTCAACACCTGTAATTGCTTCTAAAGCACGGATATTTCTACCTTCTCTACCGATAATTCTTCCTTTTACTTCATCAGATTCTATATTAAATACTGAAACTGAATTTTCAATGGCCTGTTCTGTACCGATTCTCTGAATGGTCTGAATTACGATTTTTCTGGCCTCGCTTTTCGCATTAAGCTGAGCCTCTTCCATAATGCTCTGAACATGCGCCTGTGCTCTTGTTTTCGCTTCTGCTTTCATGGTTTCTACCAATTCGGCTTTTGCTTCTTCTGCGGTATAATTAGAAATCTTCTCGAGCATTTCTACTTTTTTAGCCGTTGCAGAGTCTAATTCCTGCTGTTTTTTTTCTAAAACTTCATTTTTCTTGGCATAATCGGCAATCTGCTTGTCAAGATCTTTTTCTAATTTGCCCGCTTTGCTAAGCTCGTCATTCAGCTTATTTTCTTTGTCTTTTGTTCTTTTTTCAGCTTCCTGCATTTTCTTTTCACGAATCTGAATATCGGCATCATGCTGGGATTTTAGTTCAAGAAATTTTTCCTTAGCCTGAAGGTTTTTTTCTTTTTTTATGGATTCAGCTTGTACATTAGCTTTTTCTATAAGGTTTTCTGCATTTTTTTTGGCATCATCGATGATAAATTTAGCTTTTGTATTGAGTGAGCTTTTAGAAAATACCATTCCTAAAACCGCACCTATTATCAAGCAAATAACGCCTACTATAATGGCTGTTGTCATATATATTGAGTTTTAATTGTCTATTTTAAAATAATAAAGCCTACAATAATCCAGTGATATAGAGTAAACTCCTAATCAACACGATTTGAACTGATTTCCACTGTCTGTAATCCGGAGAACCGGCACGCCATTCGATGGACATTTGTTCGGTAATTGTTTAGCGTTGAGTTTACCTTTAATGTGTTAGAATTACTGTAGGCAGATTGTTCAGGAAATTATTTCCCGATTTCATCCAGAGTCTGATTGATTTTCGTCAATCGTTCATTGGTTGAATGTATATTTTTTTCGTAGTTCAGAGCAACTACTTCGGCATTGGTTCCCAGCTTAAGGGCACACATTGCTAAAGCATCCTGTTTGTCTCTTACGTCGAAATTCTGTTCAAAATCTTTAATCATGTTCTCGATCTGCTTCCCCACTTTACGCAAAGTTTCTTCTTCTGCTGCGGGTACATTCAGCGGGTATACTCTTCCTGCAATGTTGATGGTTATTCTTCTTACCTCCATTATAATCCGCTGTTTTGAAGCTGAGCAATACAAAAGTCTACTTCTTTTACCAATCTGTTGATATGGTTTTTCATGAGTCTGTTGTGTTCAGGGTTTCCTGATATTGCTGAGTACAATTTTATATTTTTCTGTTCTTCTGCTAATACCTGATTTTTTTTTCTCTCTTCATCGTATTTCATCTGCAGCTCACTATGTTCCTTACTCAATTCTGAAAAACTTTCAGAAAGACTTTGATAGCTTTTATGCAGATTCAAAATCTTTTTTTCCAGTTCTGAAAAATTGTTTTCTAATTTTTGAAGCATTTCAGGTATGTGAATATTCTAACTAAGCAAAAATATGAAAATATTAAGACTAACAAAAATAAAAGCCCCTATTTTTTGAGGCAAAACAAAAAAGGAGATGCCAAGCAACTCCTTTGTATATTAATTTTGTATGAATCTATTCAAATTTCAGAATAAACATAATTGCTCTTGTCTGTAACGTAGATACCGCTGCAGTCCAATATGGAGGTGTAGTAGGATTATCGGCAACGATTTCGTTATTCATAAAGAATGTACCTCTTACTGCAGGGGTCAGTTTGAATTTATTGAAATAAAACTGGATTCCCATCTCTGCAGACCAGGCAAAATTATGCGTTGTAGATCTGAAAACCTGCTGCTGGTTATCATCTTCCGAATCAGAATTAGACTGTAAATTAACAATATAGTTTACTCCTCCCGCAATATAAGGTCGTGAGTTATACCATCTGTCACCATGAAATTCTAAAAGCACCGGGATATCTACCAAAGTAGATTTAATGTCTCTCACACGGTCTTTTTCAGCTAATGCAATAGGAAAAAAAGGAGGATTTGTTAAGCTTCCGTTTTGGTAAATATCATTGGCCTGCGTATTGAAGGTTACTTGTCTCTGAGCAAACTGTAAACCCGGTTCTAATCTCAGATCCAGATAATCACTAAGTCTCCATTTTCCGATAAGACCGGCTCCGAAGCTGTAACTCGGCTTAGAAGTAACAAGATTTTGATTGTCTCTCGCTCCATATCTCGGATTGAGCACGATACGGTAATCTAAGCTGTTTCCGTTCAGATAAAACCCCCAACTGAAAGCCTGTTGATCGAAATCTTCCAGATTATCCATCCTGTTTCGGGTTCTGAATTGAGCATCTGCAAAAACTGCAATATTAACTGAGACTAAAACCAGTACTTTTAATAAAAATTTATTCATAGGTTACTTTGTTGCTTTATAAATTGTGGCTATACCTAAACTTAGCTTTCTGTATTCAACTTTTTTAAATCCTGTATCCAAAAGAATCTGCTTCATCTTTTCACCAAACGGGAATGCATTCACAGAATCCGGAAGATAGCTGTATGCTCTGTCATCTTTTGAAACCAGTCTTCCGATTGCAGGCAATATATTTCTAAAATAAAACATATAAAAAGGTGCTAAAAAGCCTTCAACTTTTGAAAACTCAAGGATGTAAACACTCTTATTATCTTTCACTACTCTTCTTAATTCTGCAAGGCCTTTACTCAGGTTTTCAAAATTCCGCACTCCAAAGGCGACGGAAACAGCATCAAACCTATTGTCCTCAAAAGGTAAATTTTCCGCATCCCCTTTTTGCATGGAAATTTTGCCGTCTAAATTAAGTTTTTTTATTTTAATAACGCCAACATTTAACATTTGTTGCGATAAATCCAAACCTACTACTTTTGCCTGTGTCCCTTTTTCTACAGCAATAGCCAGATCTCCGGTTCCTGTAGCGACATCCAGAACTTCTTTCGGAGCATCTTCTTTCATCATATTCACCATCTTATTTCTCCACAAAACATCAATTTTCATAGATAAAGCATGGTTCAGCAAATCGTATTTCGGAGCTATATTGTCAAACATATCCTCCACCTGGCTCTTTTTGCTTGAGTCAGAGTTGTATGGTGTTACTTTGTTGATATCTGTCAAAACTTGTAATATTCTTTATAATAATTAAGATAATCTTGCTTTCTGAAAATTTTGGAACGGGATTCTACTTTATCAATATTCTTGATCAGCTTATCATAATCTTCGTCTACATTGTAGTAAAAATCTTCTGTATAAAGCTTGTTGAAATGTTTTGCCCCGCCAAAATACGGCTTACCGTCTATCATGGTTTTATCCAGTGTCAAAAGTAATGAATCTTTTTTAAGATTGTACCCATAATATTGACGATTGATATAATAATCCTGGTGAGCAATATTCAGCAGTCCGCGGAGCTTCTTTACCTCAAAAGCAGAATCATACAATAATTTTTTATTCTTATCAAAAACCTTGATGGAATTTTTACCCTGATTGACGTCTACATGTACAAACTGTCCTGCAGTAATAATTCCCTCAGAAGCATTGTTGATTTTATAATAATAGGTATTTGGAGTAGGATTATCTACAACATAATAATTTTTCTTGGCCAAAAAGAAGAAGTACACTCCGAAGGCAATCACAAAAAATGCAACAGCTATTAGTAGACCTTTTAAAGAAGGATTGTTTTTCATAGATTGTAAAGCACAAGTTTTGCAAATTTAATAATATTTTTAATTCTTTCTTATTAATATTAATTATTAACTTTGCCTCTTTAAAATTATTTAACGAATGCCGAATACAATCATTATTGGTTCTGGATCTTATATTCCCAACAGAATTATTGGTAGAGATCATTTTAAGGATTCTGAGTTCTATACAGATGAAGGCGAAAAGATAGAAAAACCTACTGAAGAAATCATTTCAAAGTTTGTAGAAATTACTGAAATTGAAGAACGCAGGTATATTGAAGAAGATTTTTCTAATTCCCTTATGGGTTACGAAGCTTCCAAAATTGCCATCGCAGATGCAGATATAGATCAGGAAAATCTGGATTATATTATCTATGCAAGTAATTTTGGTGAAGTAAGCACCGATGGATTGGTGAACTTTATGCCGACTATGGCAGCAAGAGTGAAAAAGCATTTAGGAATTAAAAACAGAAAATGCATCACCTATGATATGATTTTCGGCTGTCCTGGCTGGGTAGAAGCTATGATTTTAGCCAATAACCTGATCAAAGCAGGTGTTGCCAAAACCATTTTAGTGGTTGGAAGTGAGGCATTAAGCCGTGTAACAGATCCTTATGACAGAAATAAAATGATTTTTGCAGACGGAGCCGGAGCAGTCGTTGTACAAGCGACTGACGAAGAAAATGTAGGAATTATTGCTCATAATACCATTTGTGACAACGGCCCTGAACTGGAATATCTCGTAAGTGGTTGCTCACTCAATAAGCAGGCTGAACCGAAAAAGTTTTACATCCGGATGTTGGGCAGAAAAATTTATGAATATGCCCTCAAAAATGTGCCTGTTGCCATTAAAGAAACTATTGATGATGCAGGGCTTTCTATTGAAGATATTGACAAAATACTGATTCATCAGGCAAATGCCAAAATGGATTACGCCATGATCGAAAGACTGCATAAACTGTATAATATCAAAGAATATGATCATGCGATCTCACCGATGACGATACAGATGTTCGGAAATTCTTCTGTAGCAACCATTCCTACCATGTTTGATTTAATTATTAAAGGAAAAATGGAGGGTCATTCGTTTAAAGATAAAGGCAATGTGGTGATGACTTCCGTAGGAGCGGGAATGAACATCAATGCCATCGTTTATAGATTTCCTTAAAAGATATTTAATTTAAAAAATAGTAAGAGCACAGGGAATTTTTCTTTGTGCTTTTTTAAAACTCAATTATGCAAAAAAACTTTTTAATTATTGCTGCAATCTTTCTCTTCCTGGAAGTATATATTTATCAGGCAATAAGAACATTAACTGATAATACGTGGATAAAAATAGGATATTGGGTCTTATCTCTCGGTATTTACGGAATTTTTGCCTACGAAATCACCCATTTTCAAAAATCTGACCGAAGTACGATGAGAATACAGGTTATGATCTCCTTATTTTTGGTGTTTATTCTGCCTAAAGTATTCATTGTACTGTTTTTATTAATTGATGATATTTTCAGAACCGGCGGCTATTTGATCGGCTTAACAAAACCAACAGAAAATTTTTTCCCGGAAAGAAGAAAATTCCTGAGTTTAATAGGGTTAGGTTTTGGCGGTGTACTTTCCCTTTTATTCATTGATGGGATTACTTTTGGGAAATACAGACATACAGTAAGAAAAGTAAAGGTAAAAATTGCCAATCTTTCAAATAGTTTCAAAGGATATAAGATTATCCAGATTTCTGATGTTCATAGCGGAAGTTTTTCAGACCCTGATAAATTACAGCACGCGATTGATCTTATAAACGAGCAAAATCCTGATTTAGTGCTGTTTACCGGAGATATGGTGAATAATGTCTCAGAAGAATTCAAACCCTTTATTCCTCTATTTTCTAAAATTAAAGCGAAAGACGGAAAATTTGCCGTGCTTGGAAATCATGATTACGGAGATTATATAACGTGGGAATCTCCTGCCGCAAAGAAAAAAAACCTAGAAACCCTGATTGATTATGAAAAACAGGCGGGTTTTGATATGTTAAGAAACGAACACAGGATTATTGAAAAAAACGGTGAAAAATTATATATTTTAGGCGTTGAAAACTGGGGCTTAAAACCCTTTCCTCAATTTGGTGATCTGAACAAGGCCTTACAAAATGTACCAAGTGAAGCGGCCAAGATTCTTATGAGCCATGATCCCACTCATTTCGATTCTATTGTAAAAAAACATCCCGGAAATGTGCATTTAACACTTTCAGGACATACTCACGGAATGCAGTTTGGGTTAGACCTTAAAAATATCAAATGGTCACCGGTGCAATATAAATACCCGAAATGGGCAGATTTATACGAAAGCGAGGGAAAATTGTTATACGTAAACCGTGGTTTCGGAGTCTTAGGCTACCCCGGAAGAGTAGGCGTTTTACCGGAAATTACACTTTTTGAATTGGCATAGCGCAAATTACAGAGATATAAAAGGTTTTATGATCATTCATAAAACCTTTTTTTATTTAAAACAGATAATCTTTCATTCTGGAAGTTGCCATTTCTTTCTCATTCATCCAGGAAAGAAATTCTTCCAGCTTGTCTTCCATCTTTTTTCCTGAATTATATCTTCTGTACAAGGGAACCTTAAACTGATGTTTTTTAATGTCGGTAAATTGCCATGCATCAAGATAAATCAAAACAAATTCATCATTTTTCAGTGTTTCAAAAACCATATTCTGATAATATTTCATTGGCAAAGCCTGAAAAACAAAATCATTATACGGCAGCTGGCTGTACGGTGAAATACTTTCAGGGACAATGCTTATCCCGTTTTCCTCAACAATTTCGCATACTCTTTTCAGGCGTTTTAAAGGAAATAAAATTTCGGCATGATCAATATTTGAAATATAATTGAAACCCAGCATTTTTAATGCATTAACATTCAATCGTACATCTTTCTGACGAATCCCTTTGATTGATTTGTGAAGCAAGTATTCGGTATTTTTTTTAGCTTCATCAACCTGATGCAAGTCTGAATTTTTATTGTAAAAAGCAATTTCGTGCCCTTGAGCAGAAATTGCTTTTATGATATTATGAAGTTTTTCTATGATCGAAATCTCGATAAAAAAAGTTGCTTTCGTCTCATGAATATCCAAAATTCTGAGAATTGATTTTGTGTTGGACTCTGTAATCCTTACTCTTTCTTCATCAGACAAGTGAACACCGGATTGAGTACTGGCTTCAATAATCATAATGTTGAAAGTTAATAATATCATATCAATTAAAATTTATATAAAGTACATAAGACATTGTAAATCAAATGTTAAAATCATTTTTACTTAAACATAAACTTTAAATACCAGATTTTCTTAATTTAATTTTTAAATTTTTAATCATATCTGTAGACATTTCAGAAATCCCAAAATCATAAGAAAGATTCCAGTCTTTTTTAGCAACAGAATCATCAATTGAGGAAGGCCAGGAATCAGCAATCTGCTGTCTGAAATCCGGTTGGTAATTAATCTCAAATTCCGGAATCTCTTTTTTAATTTCTTCCGCCAGCTGTTTTGGGGTAAAAGACATTCCGCCCAAATTATAAGAAGAACGAACGGTCAAACTTTCCTTAGGAGCTTCCATCAATTTTAATGTTGCATTAATGGCATCATCCATATACAACATCGGCATTGCGGTGTCTTCAGCAATGAAACTGGTGTACTTTCCCTGTTCTACTGCTTCATAAAATATCTCAACTGCGTAATCTGTAGTTCCTCCTCCTGCAGGTGTTTTCCATGATATCAATCCCGGATATCTTATGCTTCTTACATCAACTCCATATTTATCAAAATAATATTCGCACCATTTCTCACCTGCCATTTTAGAGATTCCGTATACGGTAGTAGGATTTAATACTACATCCTGCCCAACATCATTTTTTGGAATTCCTTTCCCGAAAACAGCAATTGAACTCGGCCAGAAAATCTTTTTAAGCAAACCTTCTTTCGCCATTTCACAAAAATGAATAAGAGGTTCAAGATTTAATTTCCATGCAAAAAGAGGCTGTTTTTCAGATGTTCCGGATAAAAGCGACGCCAAATGATATACTGTGGTAATGTCATAATCTTTAATAACCTGTCTTACCAATTGAGTATTGGTAACATCCATTCTTTCATAATATCCTGCTGAAGTAAGATCTTTCTGCCATCTGTCAAGTCCTGAAGCGACTACATTTTCCGCACCGTGTATTTCGACAAGTCTGTTGGTAAGCTCAGTTCCGATCTGCCCTAAAGCTCCTGTGATCAGTATTTTTTCCGTAAAGGATTCCATTTTTATGTAATTAATAGATTATACGCAAAAGTAAATATTTTACAATTGAAAATAAAACTTAAATTTGTATTAAACAAATATAATTATGCCTCTACAAGAAGAAATAGATGTTAAAGCAAAAGAAATACATACTGAAAACTTAAGTATGTCTATTGGTGAAATAATTAGCATGTATAATGATGGAGATTTAGATATCCATCCTGAATTTCAAAGATTTTATAGATGGAGCGCAACTCAAAAGTCAAAGCTCATTGAATCAATATTGCTTAATATACCTATACCATCTATATTCGTAGCTCAAAGGCCAGATGGAATCTGGGATGTTGTTGATGGATTACAAAGACTATCAACTATTTTTGAATTTATAGGAATCTTAAAAAATGATAAAAATATACTATTGCCAGCATTGACTCTAGTTGAAACTCAATTATTACCATCTTTGAAAGACAAACAATGGGAAAATATTGGTGAAATACAGAATATAGAAGAAATGTTTTTTACCGAGGCTCAGCAAAGATATTTTAAAAGAAGTCGATTAAATTTTGTTATAATTCAAAAAGAAAGTGATTCAACAAGTAAATATGAGTTATTTCAGAGATTAAATACTGGAGGTAGTTCATTAACACCACAAGAAGTTAGGAATTGTCTTTTAATTATGAATAATGAAAAATACTTTGGCAGATTGAAAGAACTAGCCGAATTTCCTTCATTTTTAGAAACAGTAAATTTATCCGAAAAAAATTTAGATGAACAATATGAGAAAGAGCTTGTCTCAAGATTTTTAGTAATAAAGAATGCAAGCCAAAACGAATTTAGTTCTATAAGTGAGTTAAGTACATATTTAGATAATAAACTTGTTGAATTCTTTGAAAATAATGATAATAATTGGGAGGATATTAAAGATAACTTTGAAAGAACCTTTAATTTAATTAATGAACAAATTGGTGAAAATGCCTTTAAAAGATATAGTATTCAAAAACAAGTTTTTAATGGGAGCTTTATTGTTTCTGCTTATGAAATGATAGCAATAAATATTGCAAAAAATATAGAATACTGGGAACAAAATAGAAATCAAGTTAAAACCAAAATTATTGAATGTTGGGAGAAAATCGATAATGAAAGTATAAGTTGGAGAGGATATAATGCAGCTGGAAGATTACCTAAGACGATATCTGTTGGAGAAGAAATATTTTTATGAAAGTTCGAACATTAAATGAGTTACAAGATAAATTAGATAATGATATTCAATGGAGAAAAAAAGAACTCACAGATTATAAACTTGTATTAGAAAAAAATAAAGAATCTACAGCAGTAATACCCTTGATAAGAGGGGGAATTACATTATCATATGCTCATTGGGAAGGATTTATAAAAAATTCCTCTAGCTTTTACATATCCTATATATCCACATTAAACTTGCCATTAGATAAAGTAAAACTAAATTTTGTTGCACTAAAATTTAAAAAAAAATTAAATTTAAGTAATGGAATTATAGAATCAATGAATCTAATTGAAGAAATACAAAATATTGAAAAATTATTTTGTAAAATTTTTGACAAGGATATAATCGACACAAAATCAAATCTTAAATTTAAAATCTTAAATGAAATAATAGTTGGTTTAGGATTTGAGATTGAACATTTTGAAAGAAATGAAAATTTTATAGATAAAAAATTAGTAGAACCTCGTAACGATATTGCACATGGTACTTACAGAGACGTAAATTATGATGATTACAAAATCGTATTTGAGAATGTTATTCCACTTATGGAATACTATAAAACTTTAATTGAAAACTCTGCTTCTCTTAAGTCTTATTTAAAATGAAAAAAATAGTATTCATTATTATTTTAGGTACCTCCCTACTTCATGCCCAATACACCGATTTTAATATTATAAAAGAAGTAAAAGTAAAAAACAAGGGAGTTATCGTTTCTGCACATCCTCTCGCCAGTGAAGCCGGAGCTCAGATCCTCAAAATGGGCGGCAATGCTTATGACGCAATTGTTGCCACACAATATGCATTGGCTGTCGTTTATCCTCAAGCCGGAAATATCGGCGGCGGCGGATTTTTAGTCGGGGTAAAACATGACGGTGAAAAGTTTGCCATTGACTATCGCGAAACAGCTCCAAAAGCTGCTTCCAGAGACATGTATCTTGATCAAAAAGGCAATGCCAATACCGATCTTTCCCAAAACGGTCGATTGGCAGTAGGAATTCCCGGAAGTGTAGCCGGGTTTTTTGCAACCTTGAAATACTGCAGACTTCCTATGGAAAAACTTATACAGCCCGCCATTGATTTAGCGGAAAAAGGATTTGCCATCACTTCACAGGAAGCTGGATTATTGAACGCAAGCAAAACATATTTCCAGAAACAAAATCCGGCATCATTTATTTTCGTTAAAAATACTCCATGGAAAGAAGGCGATATTTTAATTCAAAAACAGCTTGCCGAAACATTAAAATTGATTCAAAAATATGGGACAAAAGGGTTTTATGAAGGAAAAACTGCCCAACTTCTTGTAAATGAATTAAAAAAAGGCAAAGGAATCATTACTCTGGAAGATCTTAAAAATTATAAGGTTGCTGAAAGAAAGGCCCTTGAATTTGATTATAAAGGCAATCAGGTAGTTTCTATGCCGCTTCCATCAAGCGGAGGAATTCTTCTGGCTCAGATGCTGAAAATGTCGGGCTTTGAAAACCTGCAGAATTATCAGCAAAATTCTACAAAAGCTGTACAGATCATGATTGAGGCAGAACGGCGTGCTTTTGCCGACAGAGCAGAATATATGGGCGACCCTGATTTTATTGAGGACAGGACAGAATATTTAACATCTGATCAGTATTTGAAAAAAAGATGGGAGAATTTCAGCTTCGAACATGCCACTCTAAGCTCTGAGGTAGGAAAAATCATTCCACAACCTAAAGAATCTACACAAACTACTCATATTTCAGTGATTGATAAAGACGGAAATGCTGCCGCCGTTACCACTACCTTAAACGGTTTATACGGAAGTAAGGTATTTGTTTCCGGAGCAGGCTTTTTCTTAAATAACGAAATGGATGACTTTTCCGTAAAACCCGGTGTCCCGAATATGTTTGGAGCAGTTGGTGGAGAAGCCAATGCTATTCAGCCCAACAAAAGAATGCTTTCATCAATGACTCCCACTATTGTACTCAAAAACGGAAAACCTTTTATGGTTGTCGGAACTCCGGGAGGAACCACCATTCCTACTTCGGTGTATCAATCGATTGTGAATGTCATCGATTTTAAACTTAATCCCAATCTTTCTGTCAATTCTCCAAAATTTCATCACCAATGGCTTCCGGAGGTAGTTGCATTTGAAAAAAACTTCCCTGAAAACACCATTAAAGAGCTTGAAAAATTAGGATACAAACCAGAAAGATGGGACCAATTGGGAAGGACAGAAATGATATGTATTGATGAATCCGGAAATATACATGCGGTTGCAGATGGCCGCGGCGATGATTCTGTAGCAGTAGAATAAGGTATAAAAAAAATGTTTAGATAAATCAGCTATATATTATAAATACATTGCAATCGTATTGAACAAAATCAGGTATCTCAAATTGATATATTTAAGGTGATTTGGTTTCGGCGGGGCTTCCAGCCCCGCCGAAACCAATATTTTTTAGCTCTGTAAAAACTTTTTTCTTACATTTCGCTGAATAATCAAAAAAAATAATCTTGAAAACAAAAAAAATATATCAGCAACTGTACTTTCAGGTCATTATTGCCATACTTGCAGGAATACTGTTAGGCAAATTTTACCCCGAAACAGGTGAAAAAATGAAACCTTTAGGAGACGGTTTTATCAAACTGGTAAAAATGATCATTGCACCGGTCATTTTCATTACCCTTACTCTGGGAATTGCTCATATGACCGATCTTAAAAAAGTAGGGAGAATTGCCGTAAAAGCGATGGTTTATTTTTTTGCCTTTTCTACGTTAGCGCTTATTATTGGGCTGATCGTTGGAAATGTTTTACAGCCGGGATCAGGGCTGAATATTAATCCGGCAAGTCTTTCCGGAGATATTTCTCAATATCAAGGTCAGGCACACGCAACGACACTTACCGGTTTTATTATGAATATTATCCCTGAAACCCTGTTGAGTCCGTTGGTGGGTGACAATATCCTTCAGGTGCTTTTGGTTGCCATATTAATGGGAGTTTCTTTGGTTTTAATGAAAGAAAAAAGTGGGAAAGTGACCGTTTTTCTACAGGATCTTGCTACGCCCATTTTTAAAATGGTGCATTTGCTGATGAAGCTGGCCCCGATCGGAGCTTTCGGAGCCATGGCATTTACGATTGGAAAATATGGTTTAAGTTCTGTTCTAAATTTAATTTTTCTGGTAGGAACATTTTATATTACTTCCATTCTTTTCGTAGTTTTGGTTTTAGGAGCTGTTGCATGGTACAATGGTTTTAATATTTTTAAACTGATCAATTACCTTAAAGAAGAACTGCTGTTGGTTTTAGGGACCAGCTCTTCAGAGTCTGCCCTTCCGGGAATCATGGAAAAGCTAGAAAAAGCCGGCTGTTCAAAAGCAATTGTCGGCCTCGTTGTCCCGACGGGATATTCTTTTAATCTTGACGGAACCAATATTTACATGACACTCGCTTCGCTATTCATTGCTCAGGCTTTAAATATTGATCTATCGCTGGAAGAACAGCTCATCCTTCTTCTGGTAGCAATGCTCAGTTCAAAAGGTGCGGCCGGAGTTACCGGTGCCGGATTTGTGACATTGGCGGCAACTTTAGCAGTCGTTCCTGAAATCCCAATTGCGGGTATGACACTGATTTTAGGCATTGATAAATTTATGAGTGAATGCCGTGCTCTAACCAATGTCATCGGAAATTCTGTAGCGACCGTCGTTGTGGCCAACTGGGAAAAGCAGCTGGATAAACAACAGTTACAATATTGTCTGGATCATCCGGATGAAATTGAAAAAAAACTGGAAGTTTAATCTCGTAAATGTTTGTAATAACACCCCTATTTAGCCCCGATTGCAGTGGAAATCCTTTTTTGAAAAAAAAAGATTGTAACGGAAAGCGGGAAATAGCTCCTAAAAATTATACCAGAATATGTAAGCTTGAAGGCTGTACTTTTACGTGTATCGGTGATTTTATTTTGTTGAATTCGCCATCTAAATGCCAGTTTTTAGTATTGACTTTAAATTCAATCTCTGAAACAGGAAGATAAGTAATATAATCATCGCCCTTCAGTTTTTTGGTAAACATTCTGAATGCAAAAAGCGGTGAATAGGTGATGGGAAACTTTTTTACCAGTACCATATCGACCAAACCGTCACTTTTACTCGCCATGGGCGCAATGTAAGCGTTATTCCCAAACTGTCTCGTATTGGCTATGTTGATCATAAGGTATTTCCCGTTGTATTTTTGGTACTGTTCGTCTGAAAATTTAAGTTTTATAGGTTTGTAAGTGAAAAATGTCTTTAATGAAACTTTTATGTAATTTTTAAAACCGCGGCTGGTTTTTTCGAATTCTTTGACCACTTTTCCGTCAAAACCGGTTCCTGAAACATTAATGGAAAGTTTGCCGTTGACCGTGAAAGTATCAATCTTTCTGGATTTTCGTACTTTTAATTTATCTAATAATTCGGCCAGATTTTTACTGAACTGGGTTTCGTTTGAAAACCCGTTCCCGGACCCTGCCGGAAAAATGGCCAGTATTTTATCGGTATGAATCAGGTTTCTGGCCACTGTAGAAATGGTTCCGTCGCCTCCTATGGCCACAAAAACATCGATCTGATTAAAATACGCTGCAATAAACTCGTCTGTTCCTTCAATAGATTCTGAAATGTAGTATAACGGATTTTCTACTTTCTTTCTCAATTCATTAAGAAAAGGCAGATAATTTCTTTTTGCCGAAAAAGGATTGATGATAAAAGCGACTTTTTCCATTATCACAAAAGTAAAAAATGCTTCCTGATTTGAAAGCATTAAATTATATTAATTTTAAGCAGATTATCAATTGTATAAAAACTACTGAAAGTTTTTCATCCGTTCTCTGAACTGCGGCGTAAGTGTCGTTTTGAGATCTTCCCATGAAACAGGGATCACAAGATCGCCTGCGGCGAACGCGGCAATTTCGTATGGACTGTAATGAAAATATAGATTTTTGTCATCAAAATAAAAATTCTCTGTTGCCGGAATAACATCTACCAGAAGCATGTCAGAGTTTTTTACCGACCCCTGCGAATCTGTAGTGCCGCTCGGAAGTATGTCGATATTTCTTTTTAATAAAGCTTCCAATCTCGCTTCTGGCATTGTGGTAATATCTTTTAAAGCCAGTTTCTTTTTATTTTTAAGATCAAAGACCCTTTCTGAAAAACCATAATTATCATGAGCACCGCCTTCATACGAACTGAATATATATTGGATTTGAAGAAAATCGTTGGTATTGGATTTTACATTCATCGAAGAATTTGAATTCCACGTTTGTTTTCGGTTAATATCTGAAAGCCATTCTTTACTGCTGTCTTTTACAGAATTGAAATATGTATTTTTTTCTTTTTCAAGACTGCTCTGCAAACCTTGCTTTGAAAAGTCTGTGAAATCTTTATTTTGGAAATATATGCTGTCTAACAAAACTTTATCTTTAATATCTGGAAACACAAGCAGTTTTGAAGTGTACTGTACCGAAAGAAAATCGTTGATGCGTACAGAATCATTAATTTCTATGGAATCTATTCTGAATTGTTCAGGCTTTACATATTCACTTTTTGTTTGAAAAGCTTGAGGCTCGGTTTTTTTGCAGGCTAAAAATGCAAAAAAGAAGAATAATATAAAAATGGTCTTATTCATAGCTTTGATTTTAGGTAGCAATGCAAAAACCATTCAAAAGATGAATGGTTTTATGAATTAAGTGATAATCAGTTTAAAATTTTAGATTTAACTATTTTTTAATCAAACTGATTACCTGATTTTCTTGTTTTGAAGCAACACCCCAAATCTGTTTAAATGCAGGGTAATATTCTTTAGGATATTCTGAACTTGCGACTTTTGTTATGGAAGTAACCTCAATTTTATTGCCTTTTTGCTCTGCAATATAGCTGTACTCTATTTCTTTGTCGTCTGTTGTAATCTTTTTATTTTTTGGCATTTCTTCCACTGCATATCCCTCAGGGATTTCCAGAACAATTTTTTTTGTCCTTGTATATGGTGAAATAAAATCGATATTGTATTTTCTTTCTTCGGTCTGATCAAATTCGTTTGAACTTTTATTTAAGAATAACATTGGATTGATAATGATTTTCTTACCTATTTTATCAATTAAATTATCCGAAGTAAAATTCATCGTACTTTCAAAATCGCCGTTTTCAAGGACTTTAGAATCAATTCCGGTAAAATCTGTTGCAAAATTTTCTTTATATTGTTTTTTATATTTTTCCGCATTATCATCGTAACTTTCTTTTGCAAACATCGCAAAACCTCCGGTATCTTTATCAGAATATGTACCCGAAATGCTGCCATTATCATTAATTTTTGCATTGGCCGTAAGATAAGTATAACTTGGTTGCGCATTGATCATCTGTAACTGCTTTATATTCTCTTTTGACATGAGAATACCAAACTGGTTCCAGTCTTGCGGAGGCAACTGATCTACTGAAGACTGTTTTGACGTAGCATCATATAAATGGTAACCTTCTTTTGTTTCTACCGCTGCAATGACAAAATTCATGTTTGAAACATTAGGAGATATAAGGTTGATCAATCCGTTGTTTACCGTAGAAATAAGAAGAGGATCAGCTTTAATACCGGCTTCACGAAGCATCATTACTAAAAAAAGATTGATTTCTGCTCCGTTTCCTGTTTTTGTTTCCAAGAGTTTTTTAATGCCATTATCGGTATAAATTCCTCTGTTATTATTCCATGTAAATGTCTTTTGAACATACTTGAATATAGCATCAGCTTTTTGTGCATCGTTTTTTATGGCTGCAATGTCAGCAGGTATACTTTCTTTAGCAAGTTTTGATTTTTTCAATTCATTACCAAAATTTTCATTTTGATAAAGTCTTTCTTTTATCTGTTCCCAAGATGATGAGTATAGTTTTAATTCTCCAAAATTAGTAGAATGTGCTTCTGCACCTATTTTAGTTCTGTAATTTCTATCATTTTTTACAAATTTTTCGGTCTTGAATCCTTTTAGGTTTTCATATGCAAATCTGTATGTTTTATATTGTGTCCCATATAATGTTTTCTCTTCAATAATTCTATTTTTAGGCGCTAAAGAGCCTGTATAATTGATGTTGTAAGAAATGTTTAGCGGGGCATCCAGAACATATTCTGTATATTGTGAAGGGGCATCCATTTCGATCAGAATTTCAGGGATCATAAATGTATAAGGAGAAATGAGTTCATATTGATATTCTATAACAGACCCGTCTTTCACATTGGGAAAAGCAAACTTTGTCATCTGTATAAATTTACTTTCCTTGCTTTTATATTTTGAGCTCTTGTCTACTTTTGTGGCAACAGCAGTTCCGTTCTCTAAGTTATATGTAAAAGCCTTTACTTTATTTAATACTTCCTGATCACTTCCTGAACCTTGATATAGTGGAATCTCAAGGCTCAACCAATCTTCTGCTTTATCTTTGTTATAAATTTTTACCCTGTAAAAAATGTTTTTGTGAAGATTTCCTGTAGAAGCATCAATCATAAAATGAACAGATCTGTATAAAACTTCTGCCGGAGCATTTTCATCCAATGTAGATTTTGCTTTGGATAAATCGGCATCATTAAATTTGGGAGGATCAAGAAATTCACGCTTTTGAGCTTCAACAAAAATTATATTTATTGAGCAAAAAATAGCTAATAAGATTTTTTTCATGCTTAGATTTTAGTTATTAAAATTTTTGAGTTATCAATATTGATCGTTTTTTTTCTGAAATTCACATAATCGTTATATTTTTCTTTCGGATAGAGACCTTTATTAATTCTAATGATTCTGTTGACTTTTAATTGTTCGCCATTTTTTATAAAGTTCAGTGTATATGTTCCGAATTCTGAGTTAAGCGAAATATTTTCCGGAACCTCATCTATCTTATAATTTTTTGGAATCATAAAACTGATCTCATATTCATCTTCATACGACTGTCTTAATTCGAAAGGAAGTTCTCTTTTTTCGTCAGTTTTATAAATGTTATCAGAAAAAATAGGAACCGCCCTGAAAATAATACTGTTTCCTGCGTTTTTAGAATAGTTGTTGGCTTTAAAGTCAAGATCATATTTGGCAATTGCTTTATCCTTATCATTGATGAAATTTTTCATCTCTATTTTTTCAAAGTGCAAGACATCCAACATATTTTTTACCGCTTCATTTTTGTCTTTCGGTGAAAGATTCGCTAACGCTATATTATTATCATATTGAGTTCCCGTAAAAGAAAAATTACCTTCACCTAAAATGCTGTTATCTTCGTTAAGCGTAATCGTAAGAAGCTGTTTTTCTTTATTCTGCTCAGCAGGATAAGAAGGTGTATCAATAATTTCAATCCCATTTTTACGTATGGAAAGTACATTTCTGTCGGTGGTACTATATCCTAAATGATTAAAAGCTATTTGCTGTGATGTATTCTCTAACCAGATATTTCCTTTTTCCAACGGAACCATCAAAATCACATGATTGCCTCCCATTTTAGGAAAAGCAGGATCAAAGGAAACCGGTGACGAACTGGAATTAATTACAGAATAATAGGAAAGGATACCGGCTTCATCCAACAGCGTTTTCATATAATTTGTAAGGCCTTTACAATCTCCATACCCCTTTTTATCCACTTCTTCCGGAAGCATCGGTTGCCAACCTCCTATTCCCAATGCAACAAAAATATATCTTGTTTTTGCCTGCATATACTGATAAAGTTTTTTAACTTTTTCCTCAGTCGTTCCCTGTAAATTAAGGGCAGCAACTTCGGCTTTAATCGCAGGGGTTGATAATGAAACCGGTTGAAGAATAGTATTGTAATACCAAGATCCGAATTCTTCCCAATTGTTGATACTTCCCTGTTTTCCTTCAAGATTAAATTTAGCGAGCGCAAAGCTTACTTTGGGTAAAATTTTAACAGGTTGTGGTAATAAAAAAGCATCTTCAATGGCAGATACATTTTTATAGGTGTATGTTTTTTCTGATCCGTTATCATTTTCGATTACAGAGGTATAACCGTATTTTGACGGATAGATTTTTGTCTTAAGATCAATGCCGGATTTATTGATGATTTTCATCTGAGCCTCTTCCAAAGAAATATTAGTAGATTTGAAAGGGATGAAATCAGGTAAAAAAACGGTATTTTCCTCGCTTATTTGATACGTAAATTCAACAGTATAAGGATATTGTGTAGGAGTAAAAGATAGAGCCATTACTCTGTTCTCTGAATAAAATGTACCTTGTGCATTATTGGCAAAATCACCAAAATCTGATTTGGAATAAGATTTAATTTTTTTCCCGGATTCATCTAAAATATTCACTTTTACATCAGAAATACTATTTCCTTTTTCATAAGGAATATAGACCATAGCCTGTGAATCTCCGTCTTTATTTAAAACTGTGGTCGCAGTATAATATTGATATTGAATGTCATCAATTTTATTAATCTGAATGGTTGTAAGATCTTTTCTGATAACAGCATTTGCATTTTTCTTTAAGTCTGCTGGAATTGTAGAAGCGGGATAATTTTGCGCAAAGTAAAAAGAGGTTACCGAAAGCGCTCCCAGATAAATTATTTTCATCATATTATTAAAATTGAGCAAAAGTAAGCAATTCTTAATAACTGTTAAAATTAATTTTAAATATTACATTAAGTTAATACAATTAAAAAGTTATATAAATTACTAAGAAATAAAACAAAAAAGACTTCATTTCTGAAGTCTTTTTATATTGTAATCAATTCTTAATTACACATCAATTTTTGCATATTTTGCATTTTTCTCAATGAATTCTCTTCTAGGAGGTACCTCATCGCCCATTAACATAGAAAAAACACTGTCCGCTTCTACCGCGTTATCAATAGTTACCTGTTTTAAAATCCTGTGTTCAGGATTTAGGGTAGTTTCCCAAAGCTGTTCAGGATTCATCTCTCCAAGACCTTTATAACGCTGAACCTCGACACCCTTTCCGTCCGGAGCCATTTCTAAAGTAAACTCTTCACGCTCCTTTTCATTATATGCATAAGTCTTCTTGTTTCCTTTTTTTAATAAATATAAAGGGGGCTGTGCAATATAAATGTACCCGTTTTCAATCATTTCTTTCATAAAACGGAAGAAGAATGTAAGGATCAAAGTAGAAATGTGAGACCCGTCAATATCGGCATCGGTCATAATTACCACTTTATGGTATCTTAACTTTGCCATATTCAGCGCTTTACTATCCTCTTCAGTACCTACGGAAACGCCTAAAGCCGTATAAATATTTTTAATCTCTTCATTATCATACACCTTATGAAGCATTGATTTTTCCACATTCAAGATCTTCCCTCTTAATGGAAGGATCGCCTGAAAATGCCTGTCTCTACCCTGCTTTGCAGTTCCGCCTGCGGAATCTCCCTCTACTAAGAATAATTCAGATTCAGCGGGATCTTTTGAAGAACAGTCAGAAAGTTTTCCCGGTAACCCGGAACCTCCCATCGGGGATTTTCTCTGAACCATCTCACGGGCTTTTTTTGCAGCTTGTCTTGCCTTTGCCGCTAAAACAACTTTCTGAACAATGATTTTGGCTTCATTCGGATTTTCTTCCAGAAAATTGGAAAGCATTTCACCCACAATCTTGTCTACCGCACCGGAAACTTCAGAATTCCCTAATTTGGTTTTGGTTTGCCCTTCAAACTGCGGTTCCATCACTTTTACCGAAATCACGGCAGTCAAACCTTCACGGAAATCATCTCCGGTAATCTCTACTTTTTCTTTAGCCGGAATTCCCAAATCATCCGCATATTTTTTGAGCGTTCTTGTCAAAGCACGTCTGAATCCCGCTAAATGCGTTCCTCCTTCATGGGTATTGATATTGTTGACGTAAGAGTGAAGATTCTCCGTAAATGAAGTATTGTAACGCATCGCAACCTCTACCGGGATATCGTCTCTTTCACCTTCCATGAAAATTACATTTTCCATAATGGCTTCACGGCTTCCGTCAATGAATTCTACAAATTCTTTTAACCCGCCTTCAGAATGAAAAACTTCAGTGATGAAAGATCCGTCTTCGTTAGGTTCTCTTTCATCAACAAGGGTAATCGTAATTCCTTTATTAAGAAAAGACAATTCACGCAATCTTGAGGCAAGCGTGTCATAATTATATACCAATTCCTGGAAAATGGTTCCATCCGGCTGGAAGAAGATTTCCGTTCCTCTTTCATTCGTGGTTCCAATTTCAGCCACCTCTGCCAATGCTTTTCCTTCTGAATATTTTTGCTGATATAGTTTACCGTCGCGGCTTACCGTTGCCACCAAAAGAGTAGAAAGCGCGTTTACACAAGAAACCCCAACTCCGTGAAGCCCTCCTGAAACTTTATAAGAATCTTTATCAAATTTTCCACCGGCACCGATCTTGGTCATCACCACTTCCAATGCAGATTTCTGTTCTTTTTCGTGGAAATCTACAGGAATCCCTCTTCCGTTATCTTTTACGGAAATACTTTCCCCTTTGTGAATGGTAACTAAAATGGTGTCACAGTGTCCTGCTAAAGCCTCATCAATAGAGTTATCTACCACTTCATAAACCAAATGATGAAGACCTCTTACTCCTACATCTCCAATGTACATTGATGGTCTCAGTCGAACGTGTTCCATCCCTTCTAAGGCCTGGATACTACTAGCTGTATATTGTTTTTGACTCATATTAAAATTGAATAACTTTGCCTAGTGCAAAGACCTACAAATATCGTGATTTTTTTCGAATTATCAAAGCTAAAAAGCGTTCAAAAAATTGATTCTGTACGATAAATTAAAACAAAAATTACCTTAAAGCCAGGATAGAATATTGAATCTTTTAGCTGTTTAAAATCATATAAAGGCTCAGCAATTAATCCGTAACTTTATTGTGAAAATTAATCGATATGGATGATTTCATGGCAGCCAGAGCACAGATGGCACTTTCATTAGGCTTTCACATCATATTTGCGTGCATAGGAATGGTCATGCCTTTTCTGATGGCATTCGCACACTGGAGATATCTGAAAACCGGCAATGAAATGTATAAAGGCCTTACCAAAGCCTGGAGCAAGGGAGTGGCTATTTTATTCGCAACCGGTGCCGTTTCCGGGACGATGCTTTCTTTTGAATTAGGGCTTCTCTGGCCCTCATTTATGAAACACGCAGGTCCTATTTTCGGAATGCCTTTTTCGCTGGAAGGAACGGCATTTTTTATCGAAGCGATTGCCATTGGTTTTTTCCTTTACGGGTGGGACAAGTTTAATAAATGGTTCCACTGGTTTTGCGGGTTTTTAGTAGGTTTGAGCGGATTGGCTTCCGGAATATTAGTAGTTGCCGCCAATGCATGGATGAATTCTCCCGCAGGATTTGAGTATATCAATGGTCAGTATGTTAATATTGATCCCATTAAAGCAATGTTTAATGAAGCATGGTTTCCGCAGGCTTTACACATGACTGTTGCCGCTTTCTGTGCAACAGGTTTTGCGGTTGCAGGGGTGCATGCTTTTTTAATCATGAAGAAAAAAAATGTGGAATTTCACACCAAAGCTTTTAGAATTGCCGCTGCTTTTGCTTTGGTAGGAGCTTTTGGGGCACCTTTGAGCGGAGATGTAGCGGCAAAATCTGTAGCAAAAAGGCAGCCGATCAAACTAGCTGCGATGGAAGCCCACTTTGAAACCGAAAAAGGAGCTGCATTCGTTATAGGCGGTATTCCGGATGAAGAAAAAGGAGAAATTAAATACGCTGTCAAAATTCCGAAAGTTCTGAGTTTTTTAGTCAGTAATGATTTTAATACAGAAGTAAAAGGACTTAATGATTTTCCGAAAGATGAATGGCCACCCGTTGCTGTCGTACATTATGCGTTTCAGATCATGATCTTTTTTGGAGTGGTGATGATTTCCATCGGTGCGATGTATCTGTATGCTTTATTTTTTAAAAAGGAGTGGCTTACAAAAAACTGGCTGTTAAAAACTTTTCTCATTGCAACACCTTTTGGATATATTTCGCTGGAAGCGGGATGGACTGTAACAGAAGTCGGGAGGCAACCCTGGATTATCTACGGAATTATGAGAACTGCCGATGCTGTGACACCAATGCCGGGAATTCAGTATTCGTTTTACTTTTTTACGGGGATTTTTATTTCATTATCATTGATTATCGCTTTCCTTCTGAGACGCCAGATTCAGATGGTCCCAAAACTTTATGATCCTACGGATGCACAGTTTAACGCTAAAAATAAAAAATTATGATCTATGTTGTAATAGGTTTTCTATGGCTTTCCATCTGTCTATATCTGATCTTGGGAGGTGCTGATTTTGGAGCGGGAATTGTAGAATTAATGACCAAAAAGAAACAAAGAAAATTCACCGAGAAAATTTTGTATGATTCTATTGCCCCGATTTGGGAGGCCAATCATATGTGGCTGATTATTGCAATTGTGATCCTTTTTGTAGGTTTTCCTGTTATTTACACTACGATGTCAACGTATCTTCACATTCCGTTGGTTTTAATGCTGTTGGGAATCATTGCAAGAGGCACCGCTTTTACTTTCAGACATTACGATGCCGTGAAAGATGATAACTGGCAAATTATTTATACTCAGATCTTTTATTACGCAAGTCTTTTAACACCGTTCTTTTTGGGGCTAATTGCAGCCGCCACAATTTCCCAATCAATCAATCCGGATGCGACAACCTTTATAGATCTTTACATATTCAGTTGGCTCAATGAGTTTGGGGTGGCAGTAGGATTTTTCACCGTATCTATCTGTGCGTATCTTGCTTCTATTTTTTCGTTGAGGGAGACAAGAGATAAGCTGGATTTAAGTATGATGATCAAAAAATCCAAGCAAACGATGATTTTTGTGGTGATCACAGGAATTATGGTTTTTGTAACGGCTCATTTTTCGGGTATTCCTTTATTAAGATGGGTATTTTCAAAACCATTGGGAATATCAGCAACGTTGCTTGCAACTTTATGTTTAGGGTTGATTTTAAAAGCGATCAGTAGCCGAAAACTGCTTTTTGTGAGAGCTTTAGCGGGATTTCAGGTAATTATGATTCTGGTGGCGGCAACATATCAGCATAATCCGAATATTATTTTATTTGCCAACGAACAACACCTCTCATTATTAGAACATGTTGCCGCTCCTAAAACCATTGATGCTTTGGGTTGGGCATTAATTTTAGGTTCGGTGTTTATTTTACCTTTTTTGTTTTATCTGATGTTCTCATTTAGTCGTCAAAGAAAGTAATCTGTCAGAAAAATAAAATCCTCTACAAAACTGCAGAGGATTTTTATTTATTTTAATTTTTATTAGGCCAGTTTCATCAAAACATTCTCATCAATCTTCTCCACTTTTACCAAATTATGTTTGGTCAAAACTTTGGAAGCCTTATCCCATTTCTTTCCTGATAATTGACTTCTTTCTTTCACTTCTGCCAAGGAAAATGCTTCTTCCTGAGAATTTAAAATCTCTAAAATTACTTTTTCGTCTTCTCCCAGTTCAATTTGAGGCACCGTCTTTTCAGGTCTCATTTGCGGGAAGAACAATACTTCCTGAATGGACGGATTATTGGTTAAAAACATAATTAACCGGTCCATCCCGATTCCTAAACCTGAAGTTGGCGGCATTCCGTATTCCAAAGCTCTCAGGAAATCTTCGTCAATAAATCCTGTCGCTTCATCATCACCTTTTTCTGCCAATTTCAGCTGATCTTCGAAACGTTCTCTCTGATCAATCGGATCATTTAATTCTGAATACGCATTAGCAATTTCTTTACCGCAAACCATCAATTCAAAACGTTCGGTCAACCCTTCTTTGCTTCTGTGCTTTTTGGTCAAAGGAGACATCTCAATAGGATAATCGGTAATGAAGGTTGGCTGAATAAAATTACCTTCACATTTCTCACCAAAAATCTCATCAATCAATTTCCCTTTTCCCATCGTTTCATTGACATCAATTCCGATAGATTTAGCAAAATCGAACAATTCCTGCTCTGATTTTCCCGTAATATCGAAACCGGTATATTTCTGAATCGCTTCCGTCATAGAAATTCTCGGATACGGTGCTTTCCAATTAATGGTATACTCTCCAAAAGTAGATTCTGAAGACCCGTTGACAGAAGTGGCACAGAATTCCAGCAATTTCTCTGTAAAATCCATCATCCAGTTGTAATCTTTGTAGGCTACATAGATTTCCATAGCGGTAAATTCAGGATTGTGGGTTCTGTCCATTCCTTCATTTCTGAAGTTTTTTGAGAATTCATACACTCCGTCAAAACCACCCACGATTAATCTTTTCAGATACAATTCGTTGGCAATTCTTAAATATAAAGGAATATCTAAAGCATTGTGATGGGTGATAAACGGTCTTGCAGCAGCTCCTCCCGGAATTGATTGTAAGATAGGTGTTTCCACTTCAAAATATCCTGCATCATTGAAAAACGTTCTCATTGCAGTGAACAGCTTTGTTCTTTTTACAAAAATATCTTTCACCTGCGGATTAACCGTTAAATCTACGTAACGCTGTCTGTATCTCATTTCAGGATCGTTGAATGCATCATGTACGACTCCGTTTTCATCGGTTTTCGCCTGCGGAAGCGGACGTAATGCTTTGGTAAGCAGCGTAAAGTTTTTCACCAAAACTGTTTTTTCACCCACTTGTGTGGTAAACAACATTCCTTCGACCCCGATAATATCACCGATATCTAAAAGATGCTTATACACATCGTTGTATAAAGTTTTATCTTCTCCGGTACAGATTTCGTCTCTATTGAAATAGACCTGAATTTTTCCTGTAGAATCCTGCAATTCAGCAAAAGAAGCCTTCCCCTGAATTCTGCGCGACATCAATCTGCCCGCAATCTTCACCTGTTTACTTTCAGAAAAATCCTGTTTTATAGATTCCGTAGTATCTGTAATGGTATATTCTTCTGCCGGGAATGCATTGATCCCCATTTCAACAAGCTTATTCAGCTTTTCTCTTCTAATAATTTCCTGTTCTGATAATTGCATTGTAATTCAATTTTTTCGAACTGCAAAAATAGTGATTTTTTATAGGTTTATGAAACTGGGATTTATTTAAACTGTAAAACTTAAGATTCTACACAATCAAAAGTCATAAAAAGTTTTTTATCTTATTAAAGTTGATTAAAATGTACGCAATACATTGTGATAAAAATAAAAACAACCTCGTCAAAAAATTCTTTCAGATTTTATCACCTTCAAAGATGAGAATTTGACACAGAATCTCTCGCAGCCCGGCCTGAGTGGAGCTCTTTTTGCAAAACAGAGTGGAGCAAAAAAGCGGGAACGGAGGACGGATAAAGCTGCCCAAATAAAAAATCAGAACCAATTTTTACGGTCATTTTCCGAAATAAAAGTCCAAGCTACAATTCTGCTCGTTTTCTGGCCTTGAGCCATCTCAATCGTTTTAAAATCTGCTTTTACTTTCTTTAATAATGATGTTAATTTTGTAAGATGGTCTTTTTTGGAAACTAAACAGGTAAACCAGAGAACCTGCGATGAAAACTGCAGACTTTCATGGATCATTTTTGAAATAAAAGCCAGTTCGCCGCCTTCACACCATAATTCAGATTGCTGTCCGCCAAAATTAAGATTAGTTTTTGAAGCTTTATTTTTATGGAGATTATTTGTTTTCCTAAGATTTCCTTTTAGAGCAGATTCTTCAGAATCATGAAAAGGCGGGTTGCACATAGAAAATGTAAAACGGTCTTCGGGCAAAATAACATTTTTAAAGATACAATCGGGATTTGGCTGTACCATCAGCTTCACCGAAGATTTCAGATCTGGATTATGCTCCAGAATTTCTTCTGCATTTCGTAGCGAATCCTGGTTAATATCCGTTCCTTTCATTTTCCATCCATACGATTGATGGGCAATTAGGGGATATACCAGATTGGATCCTACTCCAATATCTAAGCCGCTAATCATACTTCCTTCGGGGATTTCACCTTGATTTCCAGCAAGAAGGTCTGCAATATAATGTATATAATCTGCTCTTCCGGGAATGGGCGGACAAAGATTATATTCAGGAATATCCCAGTTTTTAATGTGATAAAAATGATGCAGCAAAGCTTTATTAAGCAATTTTACCGCTTTCGGAATACTGAAATTGATCGTTAAATTTCCGTAAGCATTTGTAAAAACGTAATGTTTCAAATCTGGCACACACGCGATCAGCTGTTCGAAATCATATGGATTTCGATGAAGATTTTTTGGATGTAGATTTGACTTTTCAGCAGTCATTCTTATTTTTTCATAGTCAGGATATATCCAACTATTTTTTTTGCTTCTTCTTTTGAGATCTGCGGATGAGCCTGCATCGGGACATTTCCCCAGTTGCCGCTTCCGCCTTCTATGATTTTCGAAGACAGCCTTTCTATATCTTTTTCAGAATATTTTTCTGCTATTTCTTTATAAGAAGGGCCAATTAGTCTTTCATCAATAGTGTGACAAGACATACAATCAGATGATTCAATAAGGCTCTTCCCTGAAACGTTTTTAGCAACAGGTGTCGATACATCATCAGAAACTCCGGGATGAATCTCAGCATTATCCTTTTTTGAGCAGGAAATGACAAATACGCTTATCATTCCTGCTAAAAACAGCCTTTTCATTATTTTTTCACCGTTGCGGTAGAATCTGTAGAAGGTGAAGGATTAGGAATTGCAGCCGCCGGAATACTGTCACTTTTTGTTGCAGAATCAGTTACTGCAGGTGCATCTGGTTCTTCCATCATTACATTGCTGTCCTGTAAAGAGTGATCTGCTTTTTTTGAACAGCTTATTACAGCTAGACTTCCGATCAATGCTAAAGCCAATACTTTTTTCATATCTAAATATTTTTTTAAGACTATTTGAAATCTGCAGAAGCGATTTCCTTTTTAATTTGCAGCAAAAATATAAAAATAAACTTTCACAAACAGAGAATTGTCGGCTTTTTTACGTGATATTTCAAATCAACATGTATGAATGGTTTTCGAGAAAATAAAAAATATTTTATGGCTTTTTCAGTTTGATATTAAATTTTTATATACATTTGTCACATGTTAAATACAAACAACAATTTTTGGTGGTGGCATTCAAACTCTTCGTCGGGTCTGAAGCTATTGTATTGTTGTTAATCACAATCGGAATACTATAGAAAATATATAAAGACTTTGACGACTTCGTTGAAGTCTTTTTTGTGCCTAATGATCAAAAAAAATTATTTACCTCATGTTTAATCATAAAATCAATATAAAAACCCAATCCAGAAAATCGCTCGGAGATCTGCATACTCCGATGAATATCTATCTTCAGATCCGTGACAAATTTCGGGATACTGTTTTGCTGGAAAGTTCGGAGATCAATAATACCGACCATAATTTTTCATTCATCGCCGTAAACGCGATTGCAGGAATCGAGATTAAAAACAGTGAAGAATTTGAAATTAAACTCCCCAATCAGTCACCCGAAAAAAAATCATTGAAAAATCATGAGATTACAGAAATTCTCAATGATTTTCGCAAAATATTCACTTGTGAAAAGGTAAAAGATCCTATTGAAGAAGCAGCACAAAGCCTTTTCGGATATACCAGTTTTGAAGCCGTTCAGTTTTTCGAAGAGATCAGCGTAAAACCTCAAAGCCCGGAAGTTGAAATCCCTTTTCTGCGCTACAGACTGTATCAGTATCTTATTGCGATTAATCATCATAATGATGAAATGCATATGATTGAAAATGTGATCGAAGGGGTAAAATCTGAGTTTTATACTTTAGAAGATTTAATAAAAAATAAAAGCACGACCATCTATCCTTTTGAAAAAAGTGGTGATGAAACTTCAAACCTTAGTAACGATGAATACCTCGAACTCGTAAAAACCGCTCAGAAGCATTGTATGAGAGGAGACGTTTTCCAGCTGGTTCTCAGCAGAAGATTTCAGCAGAAATTTAAAGGTGATGAATTCAATGTGTACCGCGCCCTGAGAAATATCAACCCTTCCCCGTATTTGTTCTTTTTCGATTACGGAAATTATAAATTATTCGGTTCAAGTCCTGAAAGCCAGTTGATCATTAAAAACAATAAAGCGATTATTCATCCTATTGCCGGAACTGTAAAACGGACAGGGAATTTTAATGAAGATTTGCAATCTATCGAGCGTTTACAAAATGACCCTAAAGAAAATGCAGAACACACGATGCTGGTGGATTTAGCACGCAATGATTTGGGGAAATTCGGCAAAAACGTTACGGTTACGCAGCTTAAAGAAATACAGCTTTTTTCCCACGTTATCCATATGACCAGTGAAGTGACGGCAGAATTACCTGAAAATATGAATCCTTTTGAAATGATTTCTGCCACTTTTCCTCAGGGAACATTAAGCGGCGCCCCTAAACATAGAGCGATGCAGCTGATTGATGAATATGAAAAAGATTCGAGAGGATACTATGGAGGCTGCATCGGAATGGTAGGACTTAACGGCGATTGCAATCAGGCCATTATGATCCGTACATTTCTGAGCAAAAACAATACTTTATTTTATCAGGCAGGAGCAGGCTTGGTTGCTAAATCTGTCCCTGAAAATGAACTTGAAGAAGTAAATAATAAACTGAACGCTTTGAAAAAAGCCGTTGAAAAAGCAACAAAAATAGCACACTGAAAAAAGTAAAATATATAAATTTTATTTAAAAAAGTTCCTTTACTTGTTTAATGAATGTATTAATTATTACAAAAAAATAAGATGACAGATCGTATAAAACCATTCGCTGAAAGCGAAAAACCATTCCTTAAAATTCTTGTTTTCGACAATTACGACAGCTTTACCTACAATCTTGTTCAGATGATTGAGCGGATTTTACATCAAAAGGTGGACGTAGTCAGAAATGATAAAATCACATTGGAAGAAATCGAACAATACGACAAAATAATTTTTTCTCCAGGACCCGGAATTCCTCAAGAAGCAGGAATTTTATTGGATGTCATTAAAAAATATGCTCCTACAAAAAGTATTCTGGGCGTCTGTCTCGGTCAGCAGGCGATAGCAGAAGCTTTTGGAGGCAGCCTGATCAATCTTTCCGAAATCTTTCACGGTGTGGCAACTTCATCCAAAACGATTAAAGAGCATACGAAAATTTTTAAAAACTTACCCCAGGAACTGGAAGTTGGAAGATATCACAGCTGGGCAGTAGATCCCGAAAATTTCCCCGAAGAACTTGAAATCACCGCAGTAGATCCTGATGGAATGATCATGGCATTGCAGCATAAAACATACGATGTGCATGGCGTTCAGTTTCACCCGGAAAGCATCTTAACTCCGGATGGAGAAGTGATCATGCGAAATTTTCTACTTAACTGATTAAAAAAACACGAATGAAAGAAATATTAGAATATCTTTTCAATCATCACACGTTATCAAAATCTGAGGCAAAAGTGATCATGACCGAGATTGCCCAAAATAAATTCAATAGTACTGAAGTTACCGCTTTTGTAAGTATTTTTCTGATGCGCAGTATTACTTTAAAGGAGCTTGAAGGTTTCAGAGAGGCACTTTTACAGATGGCTGTTCCTGTACTTCTTGAGGCAAATGATGCAATAGATATCGTAGGAACCGGTGGAGACGGAAAAAACACCATCAATATTTCTACACTCGCAAGCTTCGTTGTTGCCGGAGCCGGACAGAAGGTAACCAAGCACGGAAATTACGGTGCATCAACCCTTACAGGTGCATCAAACGTCATGGAAGAACTGGGTTACCCATTCACAAATCATGCAAATCGATTAAACGAAGACCTCGATAAAGCCAATATTTGTTTTCTGCATGCACCTTATTTTCATCCTGCGCTTCAATCTGTGGGAACATTAAGAAAATCTTTGGGATTAAGAACTTTTTTTAATTTGCTCGGGCCGCTCGTCAATCCTGCAAAACCACAATTTTCAGTAATCGGAGTTTATAATTTAGAAATTGCAAGAATTTATCAATATCTGCTTCAGAATGATGACCGTGAGTTTATTATTGTTCATGGATTAGACGGATATGATGAGATCAGCTTAACCCAAGACAGCAAGATAATCACTAAAAACGGGGAAGAAATTTTTTCTCCAAAAGATCTTGGTTTTGAATCCATAGGACCGGAGAAAATAATGGCCGGAGAAACCGTACGGGAATCTGCGAGGATTTTCAGAAACATTTTGGAAGGTGGCGGAACGTACGAACAGAACGCCGTGGTTTTAGCCAATGCAGCTGTAGCACTGCATCACACAGAAAAGTTTGGAAGCTACGATGACTGTCTGCTTATGGCAAAGGAAAGCCTGGAAAGTAAAAAAGCATTAAAAAGCCTGGAACTGCTGATGAATTAAATTTCTAAATAAAAACGAGTGATGAACATTTTAGATCAAATTGTACAGCGGAAAAAAGAGGAAATCAATGATTCAAAATCAAAAACGTCTGTTGAAGTATTGAAAAACTCAGCTTTTTTTGAAAGAAAAACACTTTCTTTAAAAAAATCCATTAAAATAAAAAGCGGAATCATTGCAGAATTTAAACGAAAATCTCCCTCAAAAGGAATCATTAACGATAAAGCATCACCACTAGAAGTCGCGTCTGCGTACGAAAATTTCGGGGCAAGCGGAATTTCTATTTTGACCGACAAAGATTTTTTCGGGGGAAGTTTCGATGATATTTTGAATATCCGAAAACAGATCAGCATTCCGATTCTGAGAAAAGATTTTATGATCGATGAATATCAGTTTTACGAAGCAAAAAGTATCGGCGCAGATGCCGTTTTATTAATTGCGGCTTGCCTATCGCCTTCTCAGGTTCAGGAGTTTACAGATCTTTCTCACAAATTGGGATTAGAAGTTATACTGGAAATCCACACCGAAGAAGAACTGGAGCATTATCATTCAAAAATTGATATGGTAGGAATTAATAACAGGAATTTAAAAGATTTCAAAGTTGATCTTCAGCATTCTGTCCATTTAAAAAATCAGCTTCCAAAAGATGCTCTTTCAATCGCAGAAAGCGGAATGTACAGCGTGGAAGATTTTAAGTATATGAAAGAGAAAGGTTTTGACGGATTTCTGATGGGAGAGTATTTTATGAAAAATGAGCAGCCTGCAAAAGCTTTTGAAAAATTTATAAACCGTATACGATGAAACTTAAAGTTTGCGGATTAACTCAGCTCCATCAGATTCAGGAATTAATTGCTATGAATGTTGATTTTCTGGGCTTTATTTTCTACGAAAAATCACCGAGGTATGTTTTGAAACACTTGAATTTAGAAGATATTTCACAGATTCATCATCCAGGGAAAACCGGTGTTTTTGTAAATGAAAATGCCGAGACAGTAATTGAAATAGCAGAAAAAGCAGGTTTACATTTTATACAGCTTCATGGTGATGAAGATGAGAATTTTATTGCAACATTAAGAAACAAGCTCAATCCGGACATCGGGATTATAAAAGTAATCAGAATGGGAGAAAAAACAGAAAATATAGAATCTCTGATTCAAAATTTGAAAACCAACATCAGTTATCTTCTCTTCGACACCGATGCCGAGACGTTTGGAGGAACAGGTAAAACCTTTGACTGGACGTTGTTAAACAATATTAAAATCCCATTTCCCTATTTTTTAAGCGGTGGCATTTCTTTGGAAAATAGTAATCATCTCAATACGCTGAGACAAACCCCTTTTTCTTTGGATATCAATTCAAAATTTGAAACAGAACCCGGGATTAAAGATGTCGAAAAAATAAAAAGATTATATGAAAAATTATAAAAACCCTGATGAAAACGGATATTACGGTGAATTCGGCGGCGCCTTTATTCCCGAAATGCTGTATCCCAATGTAGAAGAATTGCAGGAAAATTATCTTACAATCATTGAATCTGAAGATTTTCAGAACGAATATCAGGATCTGCTGAAAAATTATGTAGGAAGGGCTACTCCACTTTATTTTGCGAAAAATTTAAGCGAAAAATACCAGACAAAAATTTATTTGAAACGCGAAGACCTCAACCACACCGGAGCGCATAAAATCAACAATGCTCTGGGCCAGGTTTTATTGGCAAAACGTCTCGGAAAAACTAGGATTATTGCAGAAACCGGAGCGGGGCAACATGGAGTGGCCACCGCAACCGCCTGCGCACTACTGGGATTGGAATGTATTGTGTACATGGGGGAAGTGGACATTGCGCGGCAAGCCCCGAATGTGGGAAGAATGAAAATGTTGGGTGCTGAAGTAATTCCGGCCACTTCAGGTTCCAAAACATTGAAAGACGCTGTAAATGAAGCGCTAAGAGACTGGATCAACCATTCTGCAACCACTCATTATGTGATTGGAAGCGTAGTCGGGCCACATCCTTTTCCGGATCTGGTGGCGAGATTTCAGAGTGTGATTTCTAAAGAAATTAAAGAACAGCTTTATGAGCAGATCGGAATACAAAATCCTGATTATGTGATTGCCTGTTTAGGTGGTGGTAGCAATGCCGCAGGAACTTTTTATCATTTTGTGAATGAAAAAAACGTAAAAATTATTGCTGCCGAAGCAGGAGGTCTAGGCGTAAAATCAGGAAAATCTGCGGCAACTACTTTCTTAGGAACTTTAGGTGTTTTGCACGGAAGTAAAAGTCTGGTAATGCAGACGAAAGACGGGCAGGTTATCGAGCCCCATTCTATTTCTGCAGGGCTGGATTACCCCGGAATCGGGCCGTTTCATGCCCATTTATTTCAGGAAAACCGTGCAGCATTTTTTAGTATTAATGATGATGAAGCTTTACAATCGGCTTTTGAACTTACAAAACTGGAAGGCATTATTCCGGCGTTGGAAAGTGCACATGCTTTGGCAATTTTAGGTAAAAAGAAATTTAAGGAAACCGATGTTGTTGTGATTTGCTTAAGCGGGCGCGGCGATAAGGATATGGAAATGTATCTGAGAAAAATTAAAAGTTAGAATTAGAAATTAATGTCTAAAACTTGAAGTCAAAATCTACCATCTTATTTCAATTTAATTAAAATGAAAAAACTTAACATCTATTTCACAGCAGGAATCCCGGAATTGGAAGATACGCCTAAAATCATGAAACTCATCCAGGATTCCGGTGCAGATATGATGGAAATCGGGATGCCGTATTCCGATCCTGTTGCAGACGGTCCCGTTATTCAAAAAGCGCATGAACTGGCTTTACACAACGGAATGACCATTGAAAAACTGTTTTCGCAGTTAAAATCCGTTAAAGATGAGATTAAAATTCCGGTAATTCTGATGGGATATATCAATCCTGTACTAAGTTTCGGTTTTGAAAAATTTTGCAGAGAATGTTCAGACAATGGGGTTTCCGGACTCATTATACCTGATCTTCCGGCAATTGAATTTGAAAAAAACTACCAGAAAATTTTAGAAAAATACAATCTCAATTTTTCTTTTTTGGTTACTCCTGAAACCTCAGATGAGAGAATTTTATATTTGGATTCTTTAAGTTCAGGCTTTTTGTACGCCGTAAGTTCGTCTTCTACAACTGGAAATGAAAATATGGTCTTGAAAAATGAAAATTATTTAAACAAACTGGCAACCCTACCTCTAAAAAATCCTGTCATGATCGGATTCGGAATTAAGAATAAAGAAGATTTTGAAAATGTAACCGAAAAAGCTGACGGTGGAATTATCGGGACTGCATTCGTCAATATTCTGCTGAAGGATAAAGATTGGGAGATAAATACCATAGATTTTATTCATTCTATTAAAAATTAAAAATCACTAAATTTGTGTGTTAATAAAAGACATGAACATACATCAAAATAAAGTCGTTGAATTTGAAGATCTTGGCGTAAAAGAATATCAACCTTCATGGGATTATCAGGAAAAGCTGATGAAAGATATTATCGACACCAAAATAAAAAACAGAGAATTACCTGAAGAGCAACATCTTCTTACTCCTAATCATTTTCTTTTGGTAGAACATCCTCATGTATACACTTTGGGGAAAAGCGGCCATGAAGAAAATATGCTTGCCGGAATCGATCAGCTAAAAGAAATCGACGCTACTTTTGTCAAAGTGAATCGTGGTGGTGATATTACTTATCACGGGTATGGACAGATTGTAGGCTACCCGATTCTGGATCTTGAAAATTTCTTTACCGATATTCACAAATACATGCGGAACCTGGAAGAAGTGATCATCAGAACGATTGCGGAATACGGTTTAAAAGGTGAGCGTTCTCCCGGAGAAACCGGAGTATGGCTGGATGTGGGAAAACCGTACGCGAGAAAAATCTGCGCGATGGGCGTAAAAGCTTCCCGTTGGGTTACATTGCATGGTTTTGCACTGAACATCAATACCGATATGCGCTATTTTGAATACATTATTCCGTGCGGGATTAAAGACAAACAGGTCACTTCTTTAAAAAGAGAACTTGAAAGGGAATTAACCCCCGAAGAAATGGAAGAGATCAAAGCGAAAATCAGAAAGCATTTTGCGGATGTTTTTGAGGCGGAATTGGTATTTAAATAATATAAATATCCATTTATCTTGTCATAGAATCACTTCTTTTATACGCATCCACTTTCAGATATTCATCATTTTTATCCTTTTCTTTTTTATCTGAAATTAAAATCCCGAAAAGATGGTCGATCTCGTGCTGGAAAATCACGGCAGTGAAACCTTCCACAATTTCAGTATGTTTCTGCCCTTTCAGATCAACATATTCTAACTGAATAACCATGCTCCGGTAAAACTGATTCCTGAATTCAGGAATCGACAGGTCCCCTTCCGGACCGAGATTCTGCAATTCAGATTTCCAGGTAATCACAGGATTAATAAAGTATTCCAACGGTTCGCCTTCTTTATCAAAACGCTGCACCCAGATTACTTTTCTGTTGATTCCGACTTGCGGAGCGGCAATTCCTACTCCGCCGTCGGTTAAAAGAAGTGCTTCTTTCATTCTCTGTACTAAAACTGCGGTATTCAGATCTACAGGATCTATTTCTGCAGAAATGTTCAGCAAAGTCGTATGCTGATGAACATCCGTAGTCTGATAAATTGGTAAAGCAGTACGTATGTCGCCTTGGTTGATTAAAGAAATTTCTTTAGACGTCAGTTTCTGAGCATGGATAAAGCTGATGAAGAACAGAAGTATTAAAGAGGTTTTTTTCATTTTTTAGGAATCTTTAAACAAATATAATGATGTTTAAGTTGGGCTAAAGCCGATGAAATTTATTTTTTTCGTTAAGGCGGGCTAAAGCCCGCCCCTGTCGATATATTTTTGACGTACACTTTCACCCTTCTACTTGGCTAATAAGTTTTGGTCATATCAGCGGGAATGACCAGATTAAAATCTGTCGGAACATCGTCTTTTTCAGGAATTTTCAGTTCCGGATCATCGGATTCAAAAACAGAGATCACCGCCATTTTCAGGTGAGGATTTTTTTGTCTGATATACCAGTAAATTCCGCCAAATGCTTTGCTGTGAAAATTTCCGTTGTAATGAATGAATGTTTTTCCGGCCTCAAAATTTTTAAGGATCGATTCTGCCATTGTTGCATCTTTGATGGCCTGTGCAGCAATGAAATTCATCACTTTTGTCCCTTCTGCGTGATCTCCCATCATGGCTTTCATTTCCTGATAACCCGGTGTCTCCAAAGTGACCTTAATGGGAAGTTCAGCCATATAGGATTTTTCTTTTTCGTTCAGTTGATTCAAAGATTCCAACCCTTCTTTTGCGGTTTTTGAAGCATATTTCCGCGGAACATTGGTAGCAATAAACTTTAATTTTTTATCCTTGGCAAAATCTACCAAAGGTTGATAATCTGTTGCATAATTATTCCATAAACGTGCAGAGTCTTTTAACGTTTTTTCATCAATTTTCCCTTCCAGATATTGATTAAGTGGAGCCTGGTTGTCTCTTTCAAACATTTCTGCCCCTAAAATAATCTGCGTGTTTTTCTTTTCATATAAAGCCTGCGTAATTTTCAGCTGAAGCCAGTGATTGATCGAACTGTTGTGATTTTCACCGAAAAAAACAACATCATAATCAGCCAGTTCTTTAATGAGCTTTTCAGTTTTTATTTTTTTTCCCTGTTTGCTGTAAAACTGATACGGTTTAAAGTCCTGCGCGTTTAAGACTGAAAGACCCAACAGGAATAGGATGATGAATGTATTTTTCATTCTTACTTATTTTCTCGTTTTAAAGGATTCAAATTTTTAAAAATCAATTCAAAGACGGCTTATTTATTTAAAAAAGGCATGACCAAAGTTTCCGGATGATCCAATATTGTTTCCGGAAGCAAGAATATTGTTTTGAGATACAAAAATATTGTTTTCGGACACAAGAATAGTATTTGAGAATGTAAAAATATAGTTTGCGGATGCAAGAATATACTTTATAGATGTAAGAATATAGTTTCCGGGTGCAAGAATATAGTTTCAGGATGTAGAAATATAGTTTACGGATGCAGGAATAGTATTTCTATAAATTTTCATTAAAAATTTGTTAGTGTTTAACTAAAATAAAAAAGACCGCCTTGAATTATTAAACAAAACGGCCTTCATCAATTAATTAACTAACTATTATTTTTCTAAATCTGCTACAAGATCTTTCCATTCCTGCAGTTCCGGGATTCCGGGTTTTCTTTTTCCAAAGATCTGAACGATGAAATCTCCTTCTTTATTGAATACTTCAATGGCAGTAACTTCGCCATCCTCTGTTGGTTTTTTTACGATCCAGACCTCAGCGATTTTTGTAACGTCCAAATGCAGATTAAAATCCGGATCGAGCACATTAAACCATTGCTGATGCCACATTGTTTTATGTATTTCACCCGTATGAATCTGGATAACTCCCCTATTTCCGACAAAAATCATGATAGGTAGATTTTTTTCAGACGCGTCTTCCAGAATGTTTACCACTTTTGAACTGTCGATTTTTTTCGCATATCCTTCAGGAGCCAGTCTTAAAGCCTGCGTTCTGCTCACCCCGAATTTCCGGGTCATCATAAAGAATTCATGAGTGTCTTTCAGTTCCAGCCAGGATTTTCTGAAGCCTTCCGCATCAATTTCTGAATCGGGTTTCTCTGTTTCTTTTGGAGCGGCCGTTTCAAAAACAAAGGCTTCCTCCTGATTTTCGGCTTTAAAGCGGGAAACCAGATTGTCAAATGCTTCCTCATTGCTGTCTTTTGTCAGATATATTTTATGCAGCGCCAACCCGTCTTTCCCGAAAAACTGAATGCTTCTACGATCTCCCTCCACAACGGCAAACGCAAATTTCCAATGATGTAAGAATATTCTCAGATCTATATCTTCACCTACAAAAAGCAGTGCGTGAGAGCTACTGAAATCACCATTCAGATACGTTCCTTTTCTTTCATGCACACATTCTTCATTTCTTGTCAGAGCCATTACTTTGCCCAATTTTTCAACTTCCGATAAGATATCTGCACATTCAGGCTTTAAAATTGTTACTTCGTCCCCAACATTAGTTAACAGTAATTCTGCTTCGCTCACTCCCAGTTCTGCTGCAGCATTCCGTATTCTGAGATGTGGATTTTCTGTCTTCAGAGCTTCCCATTTTTCTTTCAGTTTATTTACTAACGTACTCATCTTATTATTTATTTTTTATGGTTTACACTTATTTCAATTGTTTTATTATTTATCTGATTACATTATTTCTATAAAGGCTTATACTCGAATTGAGGAAATCCCCTTTCGCCGAGTGTATTGGTAAGCCTTGTGAACCGGAGTTTAAAATAATATCCGTCTGCATCTTTGATAATGTAAAAACGGTCTCCGTACACTTCAAGGCCATTTGTTCCTACAGGGTTTCTCCAGTTTCCACCAATGATGCGGTGGTCATCGTACACAAATTTTGACTGATCGATATCTGAAACTTTAAAGGCATTGTATGCATCAAGGCCTGAAGCGGGAGCATCAATTTTCACCTCATAAGCTCCTGCACCTCCCAGATTATTATGATTTACAAAATCTGCATATATATAACTTCCTGCTCCTGTTATGGTATTGGTAAATACGGTAAAGCAAATGTCCCATTTGTTTTTTTCGGGCTGTATAATGACTTCACTCTTATTGTTAAGACTGACAAAACTGTAATTATACGCGGGATTTTTTGTAATTAAGATTTCGATATACTCGGTACCGTCAAGATTGGCAGACTTCAGTTTATATCCATCACCTGCTCTCAACACCTGAATTTTTTTCCATCCTCTCATGTCACCACCGGTTGTTACGGATCCTACGGGAATAGATCCTGTAAAAATATCTTTCCCCATATTGACAAGATAAATTCCGTTTTCTGTGTCATTGGCTTTAATCTCTTCAATGGCAGTGTATCCTGTAGGAAAATTTCCGGCAACATCATCAATAAAGGCAATATTATCCGGATTGAAATTGGCTACCTGAACCTGATTTTTCAAACCTGCAACCGTAGATTCATTTACCTGATCGAAATCTGTCGCATTCTGAATTTTGCCTGCTGCCATCATGATGGATGAATTGAGCATTACTTTAAATGCATTCCCGGAATAGAAAGCGAGATCCCAATCGGTTCTTCTGGTATATTTCTGTTTGGGTAATTTGGTCACAGGATCAATATCACTCAGATCGATCCAGACCTGATTGGGCTGTGCCGCCCCACCCACTAACGGATCTGCAACGGCACCTTCAATAGGCGGAACGGCAACGGGATCTTCATTGTCATTAATACACGAATGTGAAATGAATAAGGTACCTACTAAAAAAGTAAACAGTATTTTTTTCATATTGATCTATTTAAAAATTGTAATTGAGACGGGCAAAATAGCTTCTTCCGTAAAAAAGATTTTGGGTATCCGGAGCGGCGTTGTGAGCACCGGAAGCAAGTATGGTATTCCGGACTGTTGATACATCAAAAATATTTTTTATCCCGGCACTGAGTTCTAAATGGTTTTTAAAAAAAGGCTGAGAAACGGTAAAATTCATCATACTGAACTGGCCGATTTCCCCTAAAACATATTCCGGAGTTTCACCGGGATTCTGGGTTGCTTTCTGAGTAAGCTGCTTCTGAACACCGGTATATTTATAGTACAGTGACAATAAGGTTTTCGTTTCCGGCAAGGTATAATTTGCTGCAGCATTGACTTCCGTATAAAAATTATAATCATCGGATGAAGAGATTTCTTCCGCATGCAGCGCCTGAGAGATGCCCATCACAGAAACTCCGGCATTAAATGACAGATGATCTTTACGTACTGTAATACCACTTCCTAATACGATGGATTTATAATGATCAATATTGAGATAGGTATATTTCAGCGGGCTGTTGCTGATGATTACATTTTCGATTCTGTCTTTTACATCGAGATACAAACCCGAAACGCTCACGTCAAATTTCCAATTACGAGAATTCAAATGAGTAAAATCCCAGAACAGTCCCAAAGAATATCCTTTTTCAGGATTTAAGTTTTCATTTCCGCGAATATCATGATTGTTATCAACGACGAATGTATACAGCTCATTGTAGGTTGGAAATCTATTGGAAGAACCAAAAACTACCCTCAAATCTGAATTTTCTGATGTATTGTATCTTGCTGTTAATGAATAGTTGTATTGAGCATCAAACTTGTCGCTCAGAGCCAACCTTACTCCCGGTCTTAAAGAAATTTTATTATTGATCTTCCATTCTGCTGAAAGAAAATTAGCATAATTGAACAGAGTTCTTTCAATATTAATCCCGTTATTATTAAATTCAAAAGTAGAAGATCCTGCGTAACCGCTTGTATGGTCCAACTCGTATCCCAACTGAAAATTAAAGATCTCACTTTCTAAAAAATTACTGAACATTCCGCGTGAATACAGTACTTCAGAATCATAAAACGTCTTCTTGTTTTCTTCTGAAAGCTTCTTTCTGTTTGGAATATCATAGATGTAATCCTGATATTTTCTTTCCTGAGTCTGATACGAAAAATCACCGTGATAATTGACTCTTGAGCCTATTCTGGTCTGAATATTAAACTGATGGATCCATCTTTTTGTAAAAAAATCCCTGTCGTTGGAAATGTAAGTTCTGTTCCCTTCACCCAGCGGTAAGTTTTCAATAAGGGGATTGTAAAAATTTACATTTTCGTGTAAGAAATTCACTTTATAAAAAAAGGAAGTGTAGCCTTTAGAATATCGAATCGCGGCATTGGAAGTAACCTGATCTTTGGGAAGCCATTCGTAGCCTCTTTTTTTATCATTGTCACCGTTGAAATATTTGTATCCGTTCAGATTACCTTTATACCCCTGAAAGTCATTATGGTTCACATCTGCGGTAACAGACCAATATGCATTCACTTTAAAACCCAGATTAAGTGCCTGAATATGACGGCCATTCCCTTTTTTGAACCAGTCATAATCTTTACCTACTGTTTCCTCCTGTAAAGACAGTACGGCAGTTATTTTTTGATTATAATTTTTTTTTGTAATAATATTGATCACTCCTGCAACTGCATTATTGCCATATTCTACGCCCATTGCACCTTTTACGATCTCAATACGTTCAATATTATTGACATTGATTTTACTTAAATCAAACTGATTTCCCATTCCCTGATCACTGACTACAGGAATATTATCAATCAGTACTTTTGTGTAAGCTCCACTAAGACCCATGATTCGGGCATTAGAATCTCCGCTGCCGCTGTTTGGCTCTATTAAAATATTAAGATTCTGGTTAAGGACTTCTGCAACGTTGGTTGCTGCCATATTTTTAATTTGCTGCGCACCAATCACCTCAACTTTATAAATCGATTGATTAACCGATTGAGGCAGATATTGTCCGGTAATGATAATTTCTTCTATTTTTTTCTGATTTAGAGAATCTTTTTCCTGTGCATTGATCCAGCAAACTGCAGATAATGTCAGTACAGAAAGCACTTTGTTCTTCATAAACTCAAAAATTTTTGACAAATATATAGCTTTATTTAGAATAATTAAAAATAAATTATTAGTTTTGTAGAATAATTCTAAATAAAAATAACGACATGAAATTCAAACTACTCATTGGAACTGTACTGTTCACAGCGATGTCTGCACATGCACAAATGGCAACTATTAATGAAAATTTTAACAACTTTACTGCAGGAAATACGACATTCCCACAAAACCAGTGGTCATCTGTTTTGCCAACTGCTACAGGAAATCCCGGACCTATGATGATCGTCTTTACAGACACCGGGAATACAGCGAACAAGTACATTCAGTCGTATTCGGGAGCCAATATCAGTACCCCGCAATATTTGGTTTCTCCGCAGATTGTAGCTCCTACCGGAAATAAGAGCATTACCTTTAAAGCCAGAAAAAATACTGCATCTGCTCCAGTAATGATTCAGGTGGGTCTTGCTTCGAATCCTACAGATATGACCACATTTGTGGCACTGGGATCTCCAACGATGCTTACTACAGATACGTACCAGAATTTTACCGTTGCAGTACCCAATTCTTCATCAACCTATTTGGTTTTCAGAACAGTAAGTGCCGTTGCAGCTCCACATACTGCGACAGATATTGATGATATTGTGTATGATCTAACTTCTAATTTATCACCTCTGGAAAGTCTAAAAAACAATGAGACCATCAGATTTGCGGTAAATGCTGAAAATACGGCATTGCAATTTGATATAAAAAAAGAACTTAAAAATATTGAGATTTACTCTGCTGCAGGTCAAAAGTCTACATCAGGAGCATTAAAAAACAAGACTTTTGACATCAGTGTGCTTCCAGCAGGAGTGTATTATATGATGATTGAAACGAAAGAGGGAAAATTGATCAAATCAAAATTTGTTAAAAAATAATAACCTGATTTCAACCGATTACTATTTCTATTTTTTCTAATAAAAAAGGCAGTTCATGAAGATGAACTGCCTTTGTAGTCAATAAAATCTGATCATTAGATCTTTATCAATAAATTTTAAACCCTTTATAAACTTCAATATTCTCTGTTAATATTTTTGCGGCATTCAGACGGAAATTCAAAAGATGGTCGGCTCCGTTATGATGATTATGATGCTCTACACTTTCCCAAAGCTCGATCAGAAAAAAAGTTCCTTTCTGGTCTTTATCTTCTACAAGATCGTATTGCAGACATCCTTCTTCTTTTCTGGTTTCTCTCACCAAGGTCTGGAAAAGTTCTACTGCGTCCATCAGATAACTTTCGTTAAATTTAAACAATGCCACTATATGTAAATTCATAGGTAATTTTTAAGATATAAAAATAAAAATAAATCACTGGTTTCAGTACTGCTTTTACATGATTCATACCCTAAACTTCAAACGATTTTATAAAGAGATCAGTCAATCAGATCCAGTAATGTTTTTTGCTCTAAAATATGAAGAGATGCATCCCGTACTTCGATGAGAACGTCATGGAGACTGCAGTGTTCTTCTGTACAGTTTTCACATTTTTCGTAAAAGTTCAGGCTTACACATGGAAGAAGGGCAATCGGGCCGTTCACCAGACGGATAATTCTGGCAAGGTTTATATTTCCCGGATTTTCCTTGAAAAAATAACCGCCGCCCTTACCTTTTTTACTGTCCAGAATATCTGCTTTTTTCAGCTGCAGTAAAATATTCTCCAGAAATTTCAAAGGAATTTTCTTATACAATGCAATTTCTGATATCAGAACCGGGCCGTCATTTCTTTTTTCTACAAGATATGAAAGCGCTTTAAAGGCATATTGAGATTTTTTTGAAAGCATTACTACAAAAATAGGAAATTTGTTTTAAAAATTTACTGTAAAATAATGATCAAGGTATTTGCTTTTATAAGGCTTTCCAACAAAATTTATACATTTGCAGTATGTTCAGTAAACAGGAAGCACAGCAATTAAAAAAAGAATTTTGGACCGCTTTTGGAAAATCATTTCCCCGAAAATGGGTTTTGTATGACACCAAAGTGAAGGATTTTTCATTTAAATTCAATGCAGACAATAAAAAGGCTGAAGTTTCCCTGGATATTGAAATGAAAGATGAAGTGTTCCGGAATGCATACTACGAAAAGATCTGGTCTTTAGAAGATCTCTTGAAAGATTTTGTAGGAGATTTCCACAAAGAAGAATATTTTATTCTCGACAACGGTAAAATCATCAGCAGAATATGGGTCGAAAAGCAGCATGTCTCGATATTTAATAAAAATTCGTGGCAGGAAATTTTCGAATTTTTTGTAGAAAAAATGGACGGTTTTGAACGGTTCTATTATGAATATGAAGATTTTATAAAAGATGTTTAATGATTATCCCTGAAATCCTAATTACCAGTTCACTAGATTGCTGCACATAATTTCATTTTTTACCAAATGACAAATCCCATAAAGACAACTTTCTTTACATTGCGCTCATGAAACAACTATTTGATTTTATTTTACGGTTCGGAAATCTTAATCAGCAGCAGATTGATTTCATTGCTAGTAAAGCCACAGAAATCGTCATTCCGAAAGATGAATATTTTTCAGAAGCAGGAAAAACCGCACGACGGGTCGGCTTTATCATTGATGGTATTATGAGGGTCTGTTATTATAATAATCAGGGCGAGGAAGTCACCAAATATTTTATTGAAGAAAACAATCTTGTGGTAGATCTGGAGAGCTTTGATAATGAAATTCCTTCCAGCGCTTACGTTCAGGCAGTTACCGACTGTACTTTAATTATTTTTTCAAGAAAAGACTGGCTCGAACTTTTGCAGACGATTGTGGGATGGGAAACTATTGTTCATAAAATTATTTCAAGAGCACTAATGCAGAAAGTAGAACGGAGAAGTCCGCTGGTTTCAGAAGATGCGACCACAAGGTACCTGAAATTTCTTGAAATATATCCTACTGTTGTCAACCGGATTCCGCTTTCTTATATTGCTTCTTATCTGGGCGTTACCCAATCTTCACTGAGCAGAATCAGAAAAAACATACGGTAAATCGCTTTTTGCCAAATGACAAATGATCTTATTTTTAATTGACGGAATTTTGCTTCATTAATTAAAACAAAAAATATGAAATCAGTACTCATTACAGGAGCCAACAGAAGCATTGGCCTTGAAACCGCCAAACAACTTTCAGAAAAAGGATTTTTTGTCTATCTCGGAAGCCGTGATCTTGAAAAAGGAAAAGCTACGGTGAAAGAACTTACAGAAAAAGGGTTTCAAAACATCAAAGCAATCGCTATTGACGTTACCGATTCGGCATCAATTTATGCAGCCAGAAAAATCGTTGACCAGGAACAGGGCAAGCTGGATATCCTGATCAATAACGCAGGAGTTCTTGGGGTAAATCCGCAGACTGCCGCAGAAGTTTCTATTGAAGATATTCAGACGGTCTTTGATACCAACTTTTTTGGGGTGATCAGCGTAACACAGGCCTTTCTGGACCTTCTTAAAAAATCTGACAGCCCCAGAATCAGCAACATTACTTCCGGATTGGGCTCTTTGACGCTTCACAGTGATCCTACCTGGAAATATTATCATGTAAAAACTGCCGCTTACGGAACTTCAAAATCAGCGTTAAATGCATATACTATTGTCTTGGCGTATGAACTGAGAGATCTCCCTTTTAAAGTAAATGCGATTGATCCCGGTTATACGGCAACCGATTTTAACGCGCACAGCGGCCCCGGTTCTGTAGAAAGCGCCGCAAGCTTTATCGTAAAACATACTGCAACCGACGACAATGCACCGACAGGACAGTTTTTCAGCAATGATATTGAAGACGAAACGGGAATTAGCCCGTGGTAGATTTATCGCGATTTAAAACAAAAAAGAGAAACCTAGGTTTCTCTTTTTTGTTTCTATGCAAATTTCTTTTTCCTCATCCAGAAGAATAAACCTCCCAAAAGCCCGATGATGACTAAAGGCAGCAGCAAGTTGATCCACTGCCATTTTGTTTTTTCATCGGCAATGCGGTGACGGTCAAGAAGGCGTTCTTCTATGTTGCGGTTTCTTAGATCAATTAAATTACTGTCATCTAATAGATAATCCAATGCGTTTCTTAAAAACTGTTCGTTCCCGAACTGCTCATCTGTAAGCATATCAACACCTAAAGGCAAAGCCTGGCCTTTCATGACTTTATTTCTTCCAATATCCCCATCTGCGATGACGATCATTTTATTGTCCGGACTTTGAGATTTAAATCCGGGATACGATTTTCTTTCGATTCTTGAAGCATATGCTGAAGAGAATTTTCCTTCCAGAGCGACCGCAAAAATCTTTGGTGTGCTTGGTTTTTCCATTTGTCCGAGACTGTCGACACTGGCAATTTCCTTCAGCTCAACATAATTGGGCACCTGCTTCAGCAAAGTTCTTTCGCTGGATTCAAAGAGTACTTTTGTTTTGAATTTTCTTCCGCCCAGTGTATCAATAGAGGTTGGAAATTCAAATTTTACCGGGTTGATATTTTTGGTAATCGGATTATCATTTTCAGCAATTCCCAACGGAAAATAAGGCCACGGCAAGCTTGAATACTGCGGATTTCCGCCTACTTCACCGGTAACCAGCTTTAATAAAGCAAATTTCTTTACGTCTTTTACCAATGCCGGATTGATTCTTAACCCGTAATTGAAAAAGAAATCGGTCATATTCATATCCACCGGAAACGGCATCACTTTTTTGGATCTGGTCAAAGTATCCATTTCAGCATTCACAGCGTCAATCATCCAAAGCGTTTTTCCGCCATTCATGATGTATTGGTCTAATATTACTTTTTCATTATCCGTAAAAGCTTTTCTTGGTTTTGCAATCACCAGAGCACTCATTCTTTTCAAAAGCGGAAGGTCTTCTAAAGTAAGCTCTACATTATTTTTAGGAATAATAGGACCTGCATCGTAGCTTTCCAGCGCCAGATTCATAAAACCTTGAAATTCTTCCGGTCTCAACTCGTCCTGATTAACCAGAATTCCAATTTTCTTTCTTTTATCGGTGGCAACGGTTTTAATATTTGATGCTAAATTATATTCAAGATTTTCAATGGATTTTCTTAACTGATCGTCTGCATTAATATTGGTTTGCTGCACTACCAATGGAATGGATACTCCTCTTTTATCATATTTTACCACTGCATACGGAAACAGTGTGATTTGTGAAACCTTTCCGTCTTTGATGTCCGGAAGGATGGAAGGCTGCATTCCCATTGCCATCAAAGTGTCCTGAGACATTTTTGTTTTAATGGGATCAATGAATTTAAAATCTATTTTCGGATTTATTTTTCTGAATTCTTCAAGCATAAATTTGGTCTCACTCTGAAGCTGCTTAAAGCTTGCCGGGAAATCCCCTTCAAGGTAAACATCAACAGTAACCGGTTTTTTTACCGATTCTAACACTTTGATCGTACTTTCTGAAAGCGTATATCTTTTTTCTTTGGTTAAATCCAATCTGATTCCTGAAATGACTAAAATCAGGGTCAACGGTACAATGACAAACAGTAAAATCCCGAACGGAGATTTGAATGATATCTTCTTCATGTTTTTACTTCTTTTTATTAATAAAATGATTGGATAATGCTAAACTAAGACCGGTTACAAATACAAAATAAGCAAGGTCTTTAAAATCGATCAGGCCTCTTGTAAACCCTAAAAAGTGCTGATAAAAACCAATATTCTGCAAAATAAAATCTGCGCCGCCCAGCAATTTATAACTGGCTAACTGCTCTATCCCGAAATACAGGATGAAACACATAAAAACACCCAGCAAATACGCCATGATCTGATTCTGAGAAAGGGAAGAAGCCAAAACTCCTACTCCCGAAAATGCTGCAATGAGAATAATTAATCCCAAATAGCTTCCAAACGTCATTCCCAGATCAATATTCCCTTCCGGAACACCTAAAACATAAACGGTATAAAGATAAATCAGGGAAGGAATGAGACATAAAATCCCTACAACCCAAACGGAAAGAAATTTCCCGAAAACCAGCTCCGGTATCTTCAAAGGCTGCGAGAAAAGCCAGTATAAAGTTCCGGTCTGCTGTTCTTCCGCAAAAGTTCGCATCGAAAGTGCAGGAATGATAAACATTAACAGCCACGGAACCAGGACGAAATAACTCTGTAAAGAAGCCATCCCGATATCGAAAATATTAAAATCGTTTTCGAAAAAAAACAAAAACAATGTGGTGATCAGACTGAATGCCGCAATAATAACCCATGCGCTCCAGTTTCCGAAATAACTCCAAAGTTCTTTTTTAAAAATTGCAATCATAGTTTTTAATTTTGCTGTAAGCTATAACCTACAGCTTTAAGCATATTATTTTTTCTTTCTTTTATTGACCAGTTTTACAGTCATCATGATTAAAAACACCAGAACAATAAATCCTGTTATCAGCTGCCACCAGTATTCGATCACAGAAGACTTCAAAATTACGGTAAATACTACTAAAAACAAGATGAATGTAGCGATTTCATTGGCCTGTCTCAGCTTTATATTGGCTGTTTCCAGGGTGTTTCCGTTGAGCATGACCAATTGCTGCACTTTTTTCCAACACCAGTAATGATATAACGCCAAACCCACTAAAAAAGTAAGTTTTAAATGAAACCAAGGTGTTTGCAACAGCCCGGAATTCAGAAAAATCATGATCAATCCGCAAATGGTCATTATAACTCCTGCCGGAACGGTGATGATATTCCATAGTCTTCTGGCCATAAATGTATATTGTTCCCTGAGAATTGTCTTTTTCTCAGCTGAAAATTCATCGGTATCTTTATAATACACAAAAATCCGCACGAGGTAGAAAATTCCCGCAAAATAGCTTACCATGAAGATAATATGCAGTGCTTTTATGATAGTATACAGCATTAATCAATAAGATGTATTAGAAATAATTTTATAATCAGGATCAATCTTTTTCAGATAATGAAAAAACAACTCTTTTACTTTTTGTGAACTTTTATAATTTTTGTACCCTAAAAATACTGCGATCATAATATAAGCAGACAAAATAAAATAATTCCCATTGTTGCTTACTACCAGAAAACATATGATAAGAATAATAAGCAATAGCCGATAAAAATCTAATCTTACAGATAATTTAATTGTGTTTTTCTGATTTTCATCATTAATGAGTTTTCCTTTAAATACTAAATGATCTTGTTCCATTAATTTTAATCTAAATCCTTTTTTATCCACAATTCCTGTAAAATACTTACCGGCATAATCAGGAAAACCAGTAAATATGCTGTTTTCAAGATTTTTTAAAATACTTTCTCTGGATTTTGAAAATACGATGGTATATTTTGATTTGAAAATCATTATTTTTAATCTGCAGTACTTTCCATAACAGACTCATCGGGCTTTAGCTGAATTTTTCTCGCCCCCAACTTGAGGTAATATTTTTCCAGCTTATTTAAATGGTCGTCACTGTTTTCCTTACCTTTAATATTGTATCCGTAATCACTCCAGATTCTGATATAAAACAGATCTTTTACCAAAACCCTGTAATTGGACTGCTCAAAATTTTCAGCAATATATCCGTCAAGGTCTTTTTTAGAATTAAACTGATAAATATACACTCCGCCGTCATTAAGGTCATCTTTCGGATCAGAAAAAATATAAGCATACAGCTTTTTCACTTTCGGGGCGATTTTTTCACTGACAATTTTAGAAATAACTTGGGGATTTTCAGTCACAAAAGGAATATTGGTAATTCCTGCCTCTCTCATTTCCTGGTTGATCTTTACCGGCTTCATGCCCTGCAACTCCACATTTTTTAGATCAAGATCCATGATGTTTTGTGCAGATATATTTTGAATACAGATAAAACTGAGTATAAAGAATAGTTTCTTCATGAAGCCGTTAAATTATATAATTTAAGAAATTACATTTAATTCTTTTCCTACTTTTTCGAATGCGGCAATGGCTTTATCCAAATGTGCTCTCGTATGAGCGGCAGAAAGCTGAACTCTGATTCTCGACTTTCCTTTCGGAACAACAGGATAGAAAAATCCGATTACATAAATCCCTTCATCCATTAATTTCTCTGCCATTTTCTGAGCAAGCGGCGCGTCATAAAGCATCACCGGAACAATTGCGGCATCACCATCAGGAATATCAAACCCTTTAGCTTTCATTTCTTTTCTGAAATATTCTGCATTTTCCATTACCTGGTCTCTCAGCGAAGTATCATCAGAAATCATATCCAAAACTTTCAAGGCTGCACCCACAATTCCCGGAGCCAGTGAATTGGAAAACAAATACGGACGAGAACGCTGTCTCAGCATATCGATGATCTCTTTTTTACCGGAAGTGAAACCGCCTAAAGCACCGCCTAAAGCCTTTCCTAGTGTGGAAGTAATAATATCTACTCTTCCCATAACTTCATTAGCTTCATGCGTTCCGCGACCTGTTTTTCCAATGAAACCGGTTGCGTGAGAATCATCGACCATAACCAAAGCATTATATTTATCGGCCAGATCACAAACTCCTTTTAAGTCTGCAACGATTCCGTCCATTGAGAAAACACCGTCTGTAACGATGATTTTAAAACGGTGGTTTTTTTCAGAAGCGGCAATTAACTGTGCTTCCAGATCTTCCATATTGTTGTTTTTATACCGGTATCTCGCTGCTTTACACAAACGGACTCCGTCAATAATCGAGGCATGATTCAGTTCATCTGAAATAATGGCATCTTCTTCTGTAAATAAAGGCTCGAAAACACCACCGTTGGCGTCAAAACATGCAGCGTATAAAATAGTGTCTTCCAAACCTAAAAACTGGGCAATTTTCTCTTCCAGCTGTTTGTGAATATCCTGAGTTCCACAGATAAAACGAACCGACGACATGCCATACCCATGAGAAGCGATCATATCCTGAGACGCTTTCATTACTTCCGGATGATTGGATAATCCCAGATAATTATTTGCGCAAAAGTTTAATAATTTCTTTCCGTTGGCTTCAATTTCTGCACTTTGCTGAGAAGTGATGATTCTTTCTTTTTTAAAAAGCCCGTCGTTTTCGATATTTTTCAGTTCGTTCTGTAAATTTTCAAGATATTTTTCAGAGATCATTTTTAATTAATTTTAGGATGTGCTAATTTAATAAAAAAAGCCGTTTCAATCGTATGAAACGGCATTGTAATTTATATATACCTGAAAGTGATATTATTTTTTTGAGAATTTTATATTCTTATCATTTATTTTAAAAATGTATATTCCCGGAACCAGCTCTGAGATATTGATCGGCAACTGTGGTTGAAATACTCCGTTCTCCACTAATCTACCATCCGCTGAATAGATTGCGAATTCCGTAGATTTTGAAATTCCACGCACATTCAGCTCATTTTTTGCGGGAATCGGATATACTGAAAATTCTTCTTTGGTAACATCTGATGTGCTCAATGAATTATCCTGCGCAACGGTAGAATTTTTTTCAATAATCTGATATTCGTAATTAAACTCTACACTGGAAACCGTGAAAGGTACAGATTCTACAAAATATTGGTCATTAAAAGTATTATTTAAAGCAAAATATGCCACTTGTCCTCCCGTCCCGTTTACTTTCACCGGTAATGGCATTTCAAAAAAGCTTACAGAAGGATGGCTTTGTATTTGTGAAGCTTTGAATGTAATCTGGCTTCCGGTCTGTTTCCACTTGATGGTGTATGTGGGATATCCCTGTCCATAAATCCAGTCATTAAAGAACTCTGTAAAATCTTTTCCGGTAGATTGTAATAAAGAAGCATTAAAGTCGGCAGTTTTCACATAATTATATGCTAAATTCGGTCTTGCGTGATAATCTTTTAAAGCCTGATAAAATACGGTGTCTCCCAAAATCCATTTGATCATTCTTACGGCATACCCTCCTTTTGCGTAGGTCAATCGACCGTCAAAAATAGTCCCTACACTTCCCAGATTGGCATCAGAAACGTATACGCTTCCTCCTGCAACACTGGTGATATAATTTTTCTGATCTAATAAGTAACTTAGAAACTGAGGATTGGTAAGAATTAATTTTTCGTTGGCTACGTGCTCTCCAAAAGTTGCAAACCCTTCATTGAGCCAGATGTCGTTCCAGATACCGCAGGTTACTTTATCTCCGAACCATTGATGCGCCAATTCATGAGCAATCAACTGCTTGCTCCAGCCCGCCATGGATGACATAGTCTGATGTTCCATTCCGCCACCCGCCTGAAATTCCATGTGACCGTATTTTTCATTCCGGAAAGGATACGCCCCAAAATAGGTTTCGTAGGTATTCATGACTTGTTTCGTCCAGTCGATATTGGCCATACTTAGAGTATTAGCCGATGTTGCAGGATATACATAATTGACGAATGGAAAAGGCGGAGTTCCCATTGTATCGTTAATTTTTACATAATTGGTAATTGACAATGCGATAAGATAGGCTGCCGTAGGGTACATGGTTCTCCAGAAAGTTAATTTTTGCCCGTTTCCTAAAATAGTTTCAGACATCAGCTTTCCGTTGGCCGCCACATTATATTGTGATGGAGTCGTGATTTTAAAATCAAATCTCTCAATTTTATCATTCAGGCTTTGTTTGGTAGGGAACCAATCCTGTGCGCCGTAAGGCTCGCTTAATGTTGAAAGAATAGGATTCCCATTTTGGGTAGACGTAAAAAACGCATTATAGGTCATTGGAGGCGTTCCTCCGTAATTGATCGTCAATGAATCTAATACATTTGCTGAGACTGATGCCGGAAAATCTATTTTAATTTCCTGAGTGGGAAGCTGCTGAAAAGCAATATTTTGACCGTGATACTGTACCTGGGAAACCGTCAAAGCATTAGTAAAATCAAAGTAAATGCTGCTCATGCTCTGAGAAGGTTTGAAATGGGAAGTAACTGATCCTGAAACCAGATATACTGAAGGATTCAACGACAGATTCATCCTTTGATACTGTAAATCGTAGTTTAATGTATTTGGATTATTGTTATAAGCTGTCATTTTATGTGCATAAGATTTCATTTCTTTTGCAATCAAGCCTTTCATTTCGATATTTTCCTGAGCAAACACTCCGTGAAATGCCAATAGACTTAAACACAGTAAGTAAAGTTTTTTCATAATCTGAGAATTAAACATTAAAGATAAAAAAAACCTTTCAATCAGCGATTAAAAGGTTTTATATGTTTTAAAAATATCTTAGAGATCCAAAGCAGGCTGGAGAATTTTTTCCATTTTGCTTTTTACCTGATCTACCGAACCCGAATAATTATTAACTAACAATGAGAAGACCAGTGTTTTACCGGAATTTGTTTTGATATATCCCGCTAAAGCTTTCACTTTATTCAGCGTTCCTGTTTTCGCAAAAATCTGTCCGTTTCCTTGTCCGATAAACATTCTTTTCAACGTCCCGGATTGTCCTCCTACCGGTAAAGAAGCAAGATACGTTTTATAATATTTTTCATTCATTAAAGAGGTAAGAAACTTTACCTGAGAGATAGGCGTTACATGATTATTTCTTGATAATCCGCTTCCATCCATATAATTTAAGCCCTCCGTATCGAAAGAAACTTCTTTTAAGTGATTGTTTACCACAATTCTCCCAGACTCAGAAGTCTGATCACCCATTTTCTGGAAACCTACTGTTTTTAGCAACGCTTCAGCCAAACCATTATCACTGTGCTGATTGGTATAAAAAACGATATCTGCTAAAGTAGGTGATTTGTACGCTGAGATCATTTTTCTGTTTTCAGGAGCTCCATCGGTTATTCTGGGAGTTACTTTTCCTGTTACAGCAATTCCGTTTTTTACCAGATTGGCTTTAAACGAATTGGCTAAAAAAGCCGGGGCATCCGGTAGTTTTGTTGTTAAAATCCCGTCACCTTCATATTTTTCAGCAAATACCATTTGATTGGCGTACGGTGAAACATAGAAATATTTTTTATCTGAAATTGAATTACTCCCTTTTTTTACAATCAGCTTTTCATTGGCCGGATTAATCTCGCGGGTAGTCCCAACCGGAAGGTAATAATTGTTGTTTTCCAACCAAACCACATTTTCCGGAAGCCTCGAGATATTTCCTTTAAAAAGCGCGGTCTGAATAATAATATCACCATTTACTTTTTTGATCCCTTCACGAGACATTCCGCTTACAAAATCTGAGACGATATCCTTATAAGACCATGCTCCTGCTTTATTGGTTCCTAAAGAAGGGTCGCCACTTCCTATAATATAAAGATTGCCGTTAAGAACGCCGTTTTCATCGATACTTCCTGAATACTCAAGCTGTGTCATCCAACGGTAATTTTCCCCCAACAGATTCAAAGCGGTTTCTGTTGTTAACAATTTTGTCGTGGAAGCAGGAACAAGCGGCGTGTTTTCATTATACGAAGAGATTATTTTTTTCGTCTTCGGATCGTATACTACAAATCCCCAGTTTGCATTTTTCAGCACGGGATCTGTCATCATTGTATTTACACTGATATCTACAAGCTCTTTGGGTGACAGAATCGCTTTTTCAATGGCTGCCACTGGTGAAGGCAGGTTCAAACTGGTTTTCTGACTGTCGAAATTTTGAGAATAAAGAACTGTAGTAGCGGTAGATTGGGCAAAGAAAAAACCAGAAGCCAATACCGTAATACCTGAAATATATTTTCTGAAATTTACCATCTAATTTTTGTTTCGTTATAAATTGGATGTCTTAAAAAACGAATAGTTAAATTCCTTCTAAAAATCCAAACACATAATCAACGGTCAAAAGTAGATATTATTGTCATATGGTTGATTATCAAAATGTAATAAATCTCTATAAAATCTGTTAAAGTTTGTTAAAAGTCTACAAAAACACCCTTTTTGATGCTTTGGTAAGCAGTGATCTCATCAAATTCTTTTAAACTTAATAAAACCCTGTTTTTAAATTTTTCATAGTTTTTTCCTCTCGGGAGCTTCAGAAGAATCTGAAACTGATACAGATTATTCAATCTTGCAATAGGTGCTTTTTCAGGACCTAAGATGCATTCTTCGGGAAGATATTTTCTTAAAATTGAACCTAAAAACTGTGAAGCACGGTTGACGCGGTCTTCTTTGGTATGCTTTAGTTCAATCATGATTAATTTTGTGAAAGGCGGATAATGAAACTTCTGGCGTTCTGTTAGGAAATATTTATAAATTTTAGCCACATTATTCAGCTTAATCAGCTGAAAAACAGAATGATCAGGATTAAAAGTCTGAATTAAAACTTTACCATTCCCGGAAACCCGTCCTGCCCTTCCTGAAACCTGTGTAATTAACTGATACGCTCTTTCTTCTGCCCTGAAATCCTGGACATACAGCATAGAATCGGCTTTAGGAATGGCCACCAATTCGATATGATCAAAATCCAATCCTTTGGAAATCATCTGTGTTCCTACGATAATATCGGTTTCTCGGTCTTCAATTTTCTCATAGAGTTTTTCGTAGGCAAATTTTTTGCGCATCGAATCTACATCCATTCTGTCTACTTCGTTCTCGGGAAAAATTTTGGAAATTTCTTCGTGAATCTGCTCTACGCCTACTCCTCTTTCGTTCAGGTTTTCAGAATAGCATTTCGGGCAGGTTTTTGGTTTGGAGGCACGCTGTCCGCAGTAATGGCATTTCATTTCATTGGCAGATTTGTGATACGTCATTACGACATCGCAATTGGAGCAGTAATTCACATAGCCACAGCTTTCACATTCAATGACATTGGCGTAACCACGGCGGTTGTGAAGAATTATGGTCTGATTTTTTTCGTGTAATGTTTTCTTAATTTCATCAATCAGCTGTAGCGAAAAATTACCGGAAACCTTTTTAGAATCCTGCGCTTCTTTAAAATTGATCAGCTCATATTCCGGAAGCTTTACTTTCCCGAATCTTTCGTTAAGGAAAATATATTTTAATTTTTCTTTTTTTGCCAGGTAATAGCTTTCTACTGAAGGGGTTGCAGAACCCAAAATCACTCTCGCATCGTATAAACCCGCCAATACCAGAGCCGCATCTTTTGCATTAAAAAAAGGAGTAACTTCTCGGGGTTTATAAGCAGAATCGTGCTCTTCATCAACGATAATCAATCCCAGATTCTGAAATGGCAGAAACAAAGCGCCTCTTGTTGCAATAAGGATTTTTACATCATTGTTTTTTATTCTTCTCCAGACCTCCACCTTCTCAAAATCGGTGAGTTTCTGATGATAGAAGCCAAGCTGTTTTCCGTATTTTTTTTCTAATCTCTGTGTAATCTGTTTGGTTAAGGATATCTCCGGAAGCAGAAATAGTACATTTTTTCCTTCGTTGACACACTCATCAATTTTTTCTAAATAAATATGTGTTTTTCCGGATGACGTAACGCCATGCAGCAATACATTTTTTTTCTCTTCAAAGGCTTCATCCACATCAGCTTTGGCAGATTTCTGGGCATCAGAAAGCACATCCAAGTCCTCAATTTCCCCTTCATAGCTTTCCAGCCTGTCTTTTTGCTGATAATATTCTTCCAGAAGCTTTTTATCACTTAAAGCTTTAAAGTGGGTACCAGCGAAATTTCCATTCTCAAAAAGTTCTGATTTTTTTATAAAGCCGGAAGGATTTTCTGTCTGTCTGGACAAAATTAGCAGAAAAAGATCTTTTTGTTTGGGTGAACGGTTCAGTTTGGATAAGATTTCCGTAAGATTTTCATTTTCAAGAAGTTGTTCAGGAATCTTGACATAAGCTACTTCTTTAGCTTTGTACTTCTCTGAGATCTTTTCGTCGATTTCAATATACTGAAGATCGATTAATGAATTAATGGTTTTAACAATCTCTTTTTTAGCGATAAAAGCCTCAATATCAGTGAGATTAATCAGCTGTCTTACTTCAAGCGCCTGAATAAGATGCATCTCGTTGATGTCGAGATTTTCAAATTCTATGGTAATGTTGGGTTTTAATTTTAAATATGTTTCACTTTCCAGCTTTAAAGATGAAGGAAAGGCAAAGCGGTAAATCTCGCCCAAATTGCAAAGATAATATCCGGAGAGCCAGTTCCAGAAATTGATCTGCTCCTTCGGAACAATCGGCTGTTCGTCTAACGTACTGATGATATCTTTCGCTACAAAGGTTTCCGGATCCTGATCATGGATTTCAAAAACAATTCCGGTATAAATTTTCTTTCCGCCAAACGGCACCAAAACTCTCATTCCGATTTGAATAAAAGGAATAAGCTCGTCAGGAATTTTGTAGGTAAAAGTTCCTCTTAAATTTAACGGTAAAACGATCTGGGCGTATTGCAAGAAAATAATTTAGAATGTAAAATTAATTGTTTATTCAGAGAATTGCAATACATTATTTACTTCATTGTATCCCACAAACTCATCACCTCAATTTTGTCTAATGATTTTGAAAGTACAATTTTTTTCGACGTTTTAGGAAGCAGGTCAAAGAAATTATCGCTAAAATGCATATTTCCGATTAAGTACACATCTTTTGCCAGAACATCCGTAGAGATTTCTATTTCTGTCGGGGAAATTTTTCTGATGGTGATGGTAGGTTTTGAAAGCTTTAGATCTTTTGGCTTTACGAAGAAATAGTGATTTTCAGCAATGATTTTGTCATTTTTACCTTTTAAGACCAGCTGCAGAAAAACTTCATTTTTATTGAAATCCTGAATAAGGTTTTCGATCTTAACCGGATCAAATTTTATAATTCCATCTAAAAATTTTCCATCCGGAACCGTTGAAATTTCATTTACTATTTCACCATTATATTGTACGACCTGGATATCAACAAAGACATCTTCAAACTTTTCTATTCCGTCATTGATGGCATAAAAATTTAAATTTCCTTCTTTTTCTTCCGTTAAAATCACCTGGTTTTCAAAACTTCTTTTAACCTGATAATGCAAAGCTTTCCAGTTTCCAAGATAATCAATCGAAGACCACGAAATCACCGGCCAACAGTCATTGAGCTGCCAATACAAACTTCCCATATTGTACGGTTTTGCACGGCGGTGCGCCTCAATGGCAATCTGCATTCCGCGAGCCTGAAGCAATTGGGAAATGTAATTATATTTTACAAAATCAGCCGGTACAATGTAATCGCGCTTCATATACTGATCGATGATCTGAAAACCACGCGCATTTTTTTCGTGTGCTTTGATAATGGGATTTTCTATATTTAAATCCGGTTTTTCGGAGAACATCGATTGTACGGCTTCCAAGCTTGGCATTCCCTGAAAGCCATACTCAGACATAAATCGTCCCACTTTCTCGTTATATATTTCAAAGGGAAACTCACCCCACCAAACTCCCCAATAATGAGAATCACCTTCGGTTAAGCTTTCTTTGTGGCCCCAACCGATGGATGGTGAACTTGGCCAATAGATATTTTTTTCGGGTGTTACATTTTCTTTTAAAGCATTCGGAATGACTTCATGAAAAAGTTTTTTATAATCTTTCCAGACCTGCAGGGAATCATCTTTAGAATAGTTGAATTGCTTCTGATAACCCCAATTGACGATCGCCTCATCAATTTCGTTATTTCCACACCACAAAGCGATTGACGGATGATTTTGAAGACGGTTGACCTGATCTTTTACTTCTTCTTTTACCGTATTTAAAAACCCTTCATCAGAGGGATAAAAGCTTCCGGCAAACATAAAATCCTGCCACACGAGAATTCCGTTTTCATCGCAGGCTTTGTACAATTCGTCATCTTCATAAATTCCTCCGCCCCAAACGCGGATCATATTCATGTTGGCTTCTTTGCAGTCTTTAATCAGTTTCTGATATTTTTCTTGGGTCATTCTTGGAGTAAAGCTGTCACCCGGAATCCAATTGGTTCCTTTGATGTATAAAGGTTTTCCGTTAACCTTAAAATAAAATGATTTGCCTTGTTCGTCTTTTTCCTGAATTAATTCAATGGTTCTTAAGCCTATTTTTTCAGTTTTATGATCTATTATCTGAGAATCTTTTTGCAAAGAAATTGTTATGTCGTATAGATTCGGATCGCCCCATCCGTTGGGTTGCCAAAGTTTTGGGTTTTGAATTGTAAAAGGAACCTGAATGGTGTTTTTCCCTTTTTTTAATTGAATATTATTGAGTTTACCATTAATTGAAAGTACATATTTTCCATTTTGATCCGCTATAATTTCAGTGTAAATATTCAAATCTTCATTTCGTTTTGTTAATTTTTTTTGCTCAATTTTCACGTTTTCCAACTTCGCATTATTCCAGAATTCAAGTTTTACATCTTTCCAGATTCCTGCAGTCACCAATCTCGGTCCCCAATCCCATCCGAATTGATATTGCGCTTTTCGGACAAAACTTCGCGGGGATTCTGGCATGGTAAAGGGAACTTTTTGGGCTAATTCTTTTCCGACGTTTACGGCAGATTTAAATTTAACCTGTAAAATATTGTCTCCAACTTTCAAATTCAGTTTCACAGGAATTTCCCACTTTCTGAACATATTGTCGGTTTTCTTCAACAGTTTTCCATTGAGATAAATTTCAGAAAACGTATCCAATCCGTTAAAAACCAAATCAATATTCTTATTTTGCAATTCTTTTGATGAAATTTTAAATAAAGTCTGATATTCCCAGTCTTCATTTTCGATCCATTGCACTTTCTTTTCATTTTCATCTTTATAAGGATCGGGAATGATTTTATGATCCATTAAATCGAGATGCACGGTTCCCGGAACTTTGGCAGTCAGCCATTTATTTTCTTTTTCGTTTTTGAATTGCCACTTTTCAGAAGATAAATTTCGTTCCGAAGATTGAGCGAAAACAGATACAAACAATAAAATCAAAATACATGAATACAGGTTTTTCAAAATTAATATTTATACATTAGACTTTAGTTTTTTAATTTCTTCAGCGTTTGCAAAAAATTCGTACGGTAATACTGCAGAAGAATGAAAATAATTTCCTTCTGTTATACTTTTCAGTTCTGAAATATTATTTGAGCGAACGCCACCGCCTATTAAAATTTTAATCTGATCGGAATATTTTTCAACCAATATTTTTAAATTTTCTTTACCTTCCATCGCAGAGTTTTCTCCTCCGGAAGTTAGTATTTCTTTAAAACCCAATTCAATGAGTTTCTCTGTAGATTCGAAAATATTTTCAGTTCTGTCAATTGCCCTGTGAAAAACACATGGTTTCCCATTTGCCAGATTAACCAAAATTTTATTTTTTTCTACATCAATTTCCTGATTTTCATTTAAAATCCCGAATACAAAACCATCTGCATGAGCTTTTGAAAATGCTGCTATATCATGTTGCATCTGTTGAAATTCTTGATCGTTATACAAAAAATTTCCACCAACAGGACGTATCATGACATGAATCGGTTTTCTATATTTTTCTTTTAAATATCTTAGCTCCTCAAGATTTGGGGTGATTCCTCCGGCGCTGATATCTGCACAGAATTCAATTCTATCGGCAACAGAATTTAGCGCAATTTCTGCGGAAGTAATGTCAAAAGCGGCAATTTCTAGGAACATTTTTTTAGATCTAATTTATATTGTAAGCTTATTTTAATGCAAATTCGGGTTTTTCCAATCGGTTTCCTTTCTGGTCATACACGGCAAAATTAAACCCGTCCTGAATGCAGTACGAACCATATTCGCCTTTTTTATTCAAAGCAATAAAACCTACCTGAATATCTTTCAGATTTTTATTTCTTCTTTTAGTGATCTGCACAATTCTTTCAACGGCCTCTTTACATGCCTGTTGAGGATTTCTACCCTGCCTCATTAATTCAACAACAAGATGAGTTCCCACCGTTCTGATGACTTCTTCGCCATGACCGGTTGCTGTAGCTGCACCTACTTCGTTATCAACAAACAATCCCGCCCCGATAATGGGTGAATCTCCTACTCTTCCGTGCATTTTGAAAGCCATTCCGCTGGTGGTACAGGCTCCGGAAAGATTTCCTTTCGCATCAAGTGCGATCATTCCGATTGTGTCGTGATTTTCAATGTTGACAATTGGCTGATATTTACTGCTTTTCAACCATTCTTTCCATTCTTTTTCGGATTCTGCCGTAAGAATATTTTCTTTTTTAAAACCCTGAGAGACTGCAAATTGCAGCGCTCCATCACCTACCAACATCACGTGAGGTGTTTTTTCCATCACGGCTCTTGCCACGGAAATCGGATTTTTAATATTTTCAAGACATGCAACCGAACCGATGTTGTAGTTTTCATCCATAATGCAGGCATCCAAAGTCACTCTGCCGTCTCTGTCGGGACGGCCGCCATAACCAACACTTCTTTCTAAGGGATCATTTTCTACTATACGAACGCCCTTTTCCACTGCATCTAAAGCTCGTCCACCTTTTCCGAGAATCGTCCATGCTTCTTTGTTGGCTTTTAAACCGAAATTCCATGTAGAAAGAACAATAGGTTGATTCACTAGTCTATTGTTTTCAGGTACATCTTTGGCGATCAGATCCAACGGATTTAATAATAATGCTGAAGATGCTAAAGCTGTATTTTTAAGAAATTTTCTGCGTGAAGACATAATTATGGTATTAGGTTGCGAGTTTTAAATTTTAAATAAACATTAATTTACTCCGATTTCATCTACGAAAAGCCAGGCCTTTGAATCTGCTCCGGGATTTCCTGCGGGGATAATTCCTGCGTTTTCTATTTTAATTTTGATGTATTTTGAATTTTGATTTCCTACATTCAATCTGATTTTTCCTTTTGCGTTTTGGATTTCATCTGTTCCGGTTTCTTTAATCATTTTGAAATTTTTGTTATCATCAGAAACAAAAATCTGTGCAGATTTTGCCAGGTGAATCCAGCTTCCTTTATTTTCCAAAGTGTTAAAATATACTTCTGAAAATTGAGTTTTAGTTACTAAATCAATTATTGCCACCGCATCTTTCCCCTGAAACCCCAACCAGGTTTTTCCTAGTTGTCTTGTGTTTCCGACAATACCGTCAATCAGAGTAAAGGCACCACCAAAGGAGTAATTTTCACTCGGTTGCTGTTCTAAAGTTATTTTTTTTCCTGTTGTTTTTGATGTTGTAAACGATTGAGAAGATATCGCACTTTTCAATGTTTCATTTTCAAAATAAGCAGATTTTATCGTCATTGATTTCGAAACGGCAATTGGATTTTGATACGTTTGCGAGTGTGCATTCGGATCTGTTCCATCTAAAGTAAACCGAATCCCGTTTGGGTTTTGTGAAGTTGAAAGCTCATAAGAAATTCCGTTATGATCAGGAATTACTTTCCCTGAAACATTGTAGATACTTTTTGCGTAATTCACCTTTATTTTATCTAAAAATTTGAACTGACTGATTACCCTACTTTCAAATTCTTTGTAATTTTTAGGATCAGAAGTTCCCCACCCGACTTCGGAAAGTGCCATCAGTCTTGGAAAAATCATGTATTGAACCTGTTTAAAATCAAGAATATATTCTGTCCACAGATTTGCCTGAACTCCCAAAATATATTGTGATTGTTCTACATTTAACTCAGACGGAATCGGATTATAAGAATACACTTTATCCAAAGGCGTAAAACCACCAAAAGCGTTCGGTTCTGTTGCAGGATCTCCCTGATAATGATCAAAATAGCAATACGAACCGGGAGTCATTACGGCAAAATGTTTTGTTTTTGCAGCTTCAATTCCGCCATTTACGCCTGTCCAGCTCATTACAGCTGCGTTTGGAGCCAATCCGCCTTCCAAAATCTCATCCCAACCAATAATTTTCCGGCCTTTAGAATTGACATATTTTTCAATTTTGTGTATAAAATAACTTTGCAGGCCATGCTCATCCTTCAAATTATTTTTTTTGATTAAAGCCTGACAATGAGCACATTCCTTCCATCTTGTTTTGGGACATTCATCGCCTCCAATATGGATGTATTTTGACGGAAACAGGGTCATTACTTCATCTAAAACATTTTCTAAAAAAGTAAAAGTTTCCTCTTTCGGACAAAAAACATCATCAAAAACACCCCATTTCGTAGCAGGCTCAAATGGTCCGTTTGTACACGCCAATTCCGGGTACGCAGAAAGTGCAGCCAGCGCATGACCGGGCATTTCGATCTCAGGAACTACCGTAATATGCCTGTCCTGAGCATATTTTACTACTTCTTTAATTTGATCCTGCGTATAAAAAAACGGTCCGTACGGTTTTCCGTCGAAAGTATTGTCAACATAAGTTCCGACCATTGACTCTTTACGTTTTGAGCCAATTTGGGTCAGTTTAGGATATTTTTTAATTTCAATTCTCCAGCCCTGATCGTCTGTGAGATGCCAGTGAAAGGTATTGAGCTTGTACATGGCGAGATAATCGATATATTGTTTTACCTCATCAACCGTAAAGAAATGGCGGCAAACATCAAGATGCATTCCACGCCATGCGAATTTTGGCTGGTCTTCGATAACCATTGCAGGAATTTTTCGTGAATCTTTGAATTGATCTATAATCTGAATTAAAGTCTGAAGTGCCAGAAAATATCCTTGTTTTGTATAGGTCTTTATAATAATTTGTTTAGAAGTAATTTCAAGAGAATAAAACTCATCATTGTGTTTTTGATTAGATTTAACTAATTGAGAATATATCAATTGTGCATCAATTTTCTGAATAACCTGAAATTTAAATTCCGGCTGTAACCGGTTTTTAAAATATTCAGTTTCTTTTTCTGGGAGATTATTGCTCAATGTTATTGTTTCAGAAATACTGAATGCTCCAGACAGAAACTCAACTTTTTGCGGATAAGGAATTACATTCAGCTTTTGTTGAGCATAAAATAGATTTGATAGAATAAAAAAAAGTAGCAATACACAACGCAACATGGATGATTAGGTTTTGGCGAATATAATTATTTTCTGAAAAAGGAGCTCATCATTTAACTTATTAAATAATAAAACATCTAAATTTGTATAAAATAAACGATGAAAAAAACTTTTCTTTTAGCCGCGGCCGGAGTATTATTTTCGGTATCTGCACAAGCTCAAATTTTAGATGTGATCAAATCTACCGTTAAAAATAAAATCGGAATTGATCTTAATACTCCCGTAAAAACCAATAACTCATCTACGGGTTTACCAAAATCAAACAACAGTCTGCCCGTAAATCTAGGTACTCTTACTTCAACACAGATTTCTTCGGGATTAAAAGAAGCTTTGAGTCTTGGCGTTACAGAAGGCGTAAAAAAACTAGGGGTTACGGACGGTTTCCTGAAAAATGAAGCGGTAAAAATCTTAATGCCCCAAAAATTAAGAAAAATAGATACGACTCTTCGTGCTGTAGGATTGGGAAGTCTGGCTGATCAGGGGGTAAAATTACTGAACAGAGCTGCGGAAGATGCCGTAACCGAAGCTGCACCGATTTTCACTAAAGCGATTACCTCGATGACGATTACAGACGCTAAAAATATTTTACTGGGAAGTGATAATGCTGCGACAAGCTATCTGCAGGGGAAAACACAAAGCCAGCTGTTTACTGCTTTTCAGCCGAAAGTAAAAGCATCTTTGGGAAAAGTGGGCGCAGATACGGCCTGGAAAAGTTTAATATCAAAATATAATACCTTAACCGGACAAGCTGTAAGCACCGATCTTAATGAATACGTAACAACAGAAGCCATTAACGGTGTATTTAAAATGGTGGCGCAAAAAGAAAGCGGTATCCGGAATACTCCTGCCATGAGAACGACGGCTATTTTGCAGAAGGTTTTTGGAGCTCAGGATGGGAAGTAATTTTCTTTTGTCCTGAAATATATTTATTAAAGGCTGTTTCAATTGATACAGCCTTTAAATTTTATTAGAATTGCATTTCAGGAATTTCGCCTTCGATAATCAGGTCTGCTTCGGTAGATTTTATAATATGTTCTACTGAAACTCCAGGGGCTCTTTCAACAAGTTTGAAACCAGCCGGCGTCACGTCTAAAACCGCTAATTCTGTAACTACCTTCTTTACACAATTAATCCCGGTCAGCGGAAGTGTGCATTTCTTCAAAATTTTGCTTTCTCCAGCTTTGTTAACGTGCATCATCGCAACAATAATATTTTCTGCGGACGCTACTAAATCCATCGCGCCTCCCATTCCTTTAACCATTTTTCCGGGGATTTTCCAGTTGGCGATATCTCCGTTTTCTGAAACTTCCATCGCTCCCAGAATGGTGAGATCTACTTTCTGACTCCGGATCATTCCGAAACTGAACGCTGAATCGAAAAATGAACCTCCTTCTAAAATGGTGATGGTCTGTTTTCCCGCGTTGATAACATCTGCATCTTCTTCTCCCTCAAACGGAAAAGGGCCCATTCCCAACACTCCGTTTTCGCTCTGAAACTCTACGGAAAGGTTATCGGGAACATAATTGGCCACTAAAGTCGGGATTCCGATTCCCAAATTTACATAGTATCCGTCTTTTACTTCTTTTGAAATTCTTTTTGCTATATCTTCTTTACTTAACATATAATTAATTTGAAAATTTGTTAATATGCCAATTTGAAAATTGACTACTAATTGTTTTTTGCTTGTCGAAATAATTGTAACAAGACTAAAATCATTTATTTTAATCTTAAAAAATATTCAATTCAAATTTGACCTAAAAAATAATTTTCAAATTTTCAAATTGAAACATTTTACAATTCTATTTATTTTTTCTCACAGTGCGCTGTTCGATTCTTTTTTCAAATTTTTCTCCCTGAAAGATTCTCTGGATCATAATTCCCGGAATGTGAATCTGATTGGGATCTAATGCTCCCGGCTCTACCAATTCTTCTACTTCAGCAATAGTAATTTTCCCCGCTCCCGCCATCGGATGATTGAAATTCCTTGCAGATCCCTTAAATATTAAGTTTCCGGCATGATCACCTTTCCACGCTTTTACAATGGAATAGTCAGCTTCATATGCATGCTCTAAAATATGCGGTTTCCCCTTAAAATTTTTTACTTCTTTTCCCTCTGCGACTTCAGTTCCGAAACCTGCAGGAGTGTAAAAAGCAGGAATCCCCGCTTGTGCGGCTCTGCATTTTTCTGCCAACGTTCCCTGTGGCGTCAACTCAACCTCCAATTCTCCCGACAACATTTGTCTTTCAAATTCTGCATTTTCTCCCACATAAGAGGATATCATTTTTTTGATCTGCTTTTTCTGCAATAATAATCCCAATCCGAAATCATCAACTCCGGCATTATTTGAAATACAGGTAAGCTCTTTTACATCGCTCTCTACCAAAGCATTAATTGAATTTTCAGGAATTCCGCAAAGACCGAACCCGCCCAACATGAGGGTCATCCCATCCTGAATTCCTTCAATGGCTTCAACAGCATTTTTTACTCTTTTATCAATCATTTTATTCTTAAAATTTTTGTGGTCTGAAATTACAATTTTTTTGGGAATTTTAAGGATTTATACTATTATGATTTGGAGGAGCTGTTTTGCGTGAGGGATGGAAGCGGCATCCTTTTGAGGTTTCGGCGGCTTTGCCGCCGAAACCTCAAAAGATACAGCGGACAGCCCGGCCTGAATGAGGAAATGGAGCGCGAGCGAAGCGAGCGCGTAATGACCAAATGAAGGACACGCCATAATGAGTTTAAGAGGTTGCGAATTATAGATTTTAAAAGTTGAAGTTTTTTAAAAGCAATTAATATGATGTTTGATATTCGATAAAGGTTAAAATTCCTGAAATTTGTTTCTTAAAGTGTTGGCTAACAGAAAAAATTATTTTATTTTTGCAATCTGTTATTCAACCTCTGACGAAGTCCGTGTAAGTTGCTTAGCGTAACACATTTTATTTTATTAATAATGGATTTATTAAAGTACGTACAAGACAAGTACATTACAAAAAAAGAATTTCCTGAATTCAAAGCCGGTGATACCATCACTGTGTATTACGAAATTAAGGAAGGTCAAAAAACAAGAACCCAGTTCTTTAAAGGAACTGTAATTCAATTGAGAGGAACAGGTTCTACAAAGACTTTTACCATCAGAAAAATGAGTGGTGATGTAGGTGTAGAAAGAGTTTTCCCTATCAATATGCCTGCTCTTCAAAAAATTGAAGTTGACAGAAGAGGTAAAGTTAGAAGATCTAGAATCTATTACTTCAGAGATCTTAGAGGTAAGAAAGCAAGAATCAAAGACGCTGCTTACAAAAAGAAATAATTCAGACAACAACACATACGAAAATAGACTGTTTAAGATAAACAGTCTATTTTTTTTACTTACAAATGAAGCATTCTATCAGACTTCGGTAATAGATAATTGTTTTTTCGAAGGGAGATTCATTAAAACAATTGCAAAAAGAATGAGAGCAATTCCTAACCATTGAATCCATTCTACTTTTTCTCCTAAAAGGACAAAAGCCATGGTTACAGAAACCGGAAGCTCCAGTGAAGAAATAATACTTCCCAATCCTAATCCCGTATTTGGGAAACCAAGATTAAATAAAATCGGTGGGATAATAGTTCCGAAAAGCGCTAATACAAAACCATACGTCCAGAAAATAGAATAATCATACGGATGGATATGCTGCGTATTTTCCGTAAAATTTAAATAAAATGTTTTTAATCCTTCAAAATGAAGTGGCCCAATCTGTGCAAAAAACAAAAACAGACCTATTATAACCGAACCTCCGCAAAGCATAATAATACTTTTCCTGAGAACGGGTAATGCTGTAGCTAAAGTGTTTGATGTAAACATCGTGATTGTAAAAGAAGCAGCTGCCAATAATCCCCAAAAGATGCCATGCCAGTCTAATTTGATCTCAAGATTAATGATGTTTGTTGCTAAAACCGTCCCCAATAGAACGATGAGAACTGAAATAATTTTCCTGGTATTTGGAAATTTCTTTGTGATAAAACTTTCTACCACAACACTAAACCAAACCGATTGCATCAGCAGAACAATAGCTATAGAAACATTAATATACTGTACTGCTATATAATAGAAAAGACTGGTACAGCCTAAAGATGTTCCTGCAATCAACAGCATTTTAATTTCTTTTCCGGAAGGTGATGGTAAACTTTTTTTTGTGGTAATGGTTTGAACAAAATTAAGAACCAGCAAACCTAGAATACCCAAAATAAATTGTGACGTGGTAACTTCGGAGGTGGTATAACCATCACGATAGGCCATTTTTACAAATGTTGCCAACATTCCGTAAATACTCGCTCCCAAGCCGACAAATAAAACTCCTTTTAAAATATTTTTCTTCTTCATACCTTTTTTACAGCGCGCAAAGGTACAACTTATATATTTCTTAGTTCCATTTAGCATATTAAGAAATAAAAATCACCTCAGAAATTCTAAGGTGATTTTATTATTATGAAATAAAATTTATTTTTTAATCATCAGTTTTGATGTTGAATTGATGCCCAAACCGCTTACTTTTACAAGATAAACACCATTCACCAATCGATCTGTAGATATGGGATTTTTAGAATCCGGCGAAAATTTATTTTCTGTTGATATAAGCTTGCCGGACATATCGTAGATTTCGACATTTACTTTTCCCAAAGTATTTTTTGGGAAATTAATGAAAAATTCATTTTTAGCAGGATTAGGGTAAATTGATATTGTTTGATCTTTTACTGATATCACTTCTTCAGTTGCTAATACGCAATCACTTGGAACTGAAAAATCCTGTACCTGATCATTAATATTTGTTTTAACTCCTGCAGAAGCATTTACACCTAAACCTCTTTTTGCAAAAGTTCTCCAGATCATACATCTGTCTGTTCCACCTGTTGCTGCCAATTCGGCGGATAAGATTGCATTTCTTCCATCAATAAATGTTGGATTACAAACTTGAAGTTTCAAAGCATTAGTTACTAGTTGTAAAACTCTTGAACTTCCGTTAGTTGTATTTGCGGTAACATCTGATGAATAACCATATTTCGCAACATATTCCCAATTCAGATCCCATAATGTCGATGCCCATATAAATCCTATTGAATGTACATCCGGAACGATTTGTCCACTTTGGTTTGTATATTCTAAACCGTTTGTATTACCATAGGTGAAGCCATTTATTGTAAAATCTGGAGAATATTTTCCAGGTCTTATCCCGGAACCGGTGTAAGACTGACCTGCAGCATACGTTGCCATACCTCTTGGTACAGAAGCATTATCTCCCGGTCTGTTTGTTAACATTAGTGCAAAGAAATCTGACCATCCTTCTCCCATCTGCTCTTTGCTTTGTGAAGACACAAGACAGGTCGATCCATTTCCTGTTAATCTGTTAGAAATACCGTGACCATATTCATGAATGACAACTCCATTGTCAAAACTTCCGTCAGGTGTAATGGTCAAAGCAGGATCATTTTTAAGGGTAACATTAACGGTTGTATTTGCAGCAAGCTGACTTTTAATAAATTCACCTTCGCTGTTATTAATTAAAACTGAAGGAATTGTAATGCTCGCATCAGTACCCGACATTCCCCCAACCGCTCCGGAGGTAGGTGCATTATAAATAATAGCAGCAGTTGCTCCCGCATTTTGTGCGTTTTTAACTTTTGTTACAAAATCACAGGTGCCTCTTTCAATTAAACCAATTTTACCTGTAAGTGAACCTGCAGGTATCGCGGAACATCCATCTAAAACTGATGACAATTGAACATTTCCTGTTACCCCTGTGGCATCTAAAGGATTACCAAATTGTGCAAGTCCGGGAACCGGTTGACGTGGGACCGCCTGACTTGGTGAATTATAATAAAAAACTCTATTAACGGAGGACCATAAATACATCTGCATTCTTGGTTTGCTCCCATCTGCGGGAGTTGCGAAATTGGCATTATCTGTACCTCCACCATCTTGGGATTCGGCATTTACATAATCATTTCCGGCACCACCCAATCCAAAATTGGTTTGCTGGAAGTTTCTTGCACTTTCTGTAAAGCCGAATTTATAAAAAATATCATGTACCTTATTATTGATATAAAATAAATTGGTGATGGCCGCATTTTGGTTATTAAACGGATCTGCATATAAATCAAAAGGAAAATTAAAGTTTCTTGCTGTTCCCCCTTCTGCAACTAAGCCTACAGTATTAGAAGCATTAACATCTTCGTAAGCATACACATTATTCCCTCTCGTGTAAGTATATCGTGTTGTACCATCATAATGCCATCCTTCTGGTGAGGAAGCCACCATCCATGGATTGGTAACTATCGAACGTGACCCGAAAGTAGGAGCTTCTAAGGGTAATGGAAAAACATTATAAGAAGCATTATCAGGTGCCAAAAATGATGCTGCCTGATTTGACGTTTTATTTACCGGACCAATAAAATGGTTTTCAGCGATATGTAAATCATCGTGAGAGTACGCATCATGATGGAAATTACAAGATAAGTTTAAATTTATTTTATCAATAATTTGCCCTGTATGTGCATCGACTAATATCTCCCAATAATTGGGTGATTTAGGTTCCTGGAACGTAAACTGATAAGCAAGCTTTAAATCAGACTGATCTTCTACATATATTAACTTCTGCTTTGCAACATTTATATTCGCAGGTTCAGCTTCCGAACTGTTTAAGATAGGATAATATCTGAGGTCATTATTATTTAAGTCTGCAATAATTTTATCAAAAGCCGCATTTTTATTAACTGACGCACTGCTTGATGAAGCATTACTGTAATTTTTCAGGAAATTATCATTATAATATATGATTTTACCATCTCTTACAAGCGCAGTGCCTACAGCATTGTGAATAGGTAAGCCATTATATGTTTGCTGAAATTTTACAACATCTCCTTTTAATGAGGCTGAAACGTCAACATTATCAATTATAAAATTCATCAAATCAGATTTTTTATATTCTCTAAGATGATTTGTTGAAATATAATCTTTAATAAGAGTCTGTTTTTCCTGAGAAAAGATCTTTGAAGAAGGAAAAATTGTGAAAACTGCAAATAAAAGAGGTAAAGTTATCTTTTTCATATTGATTATTAAAGGATCAAATTTACAAATAATATTCAATCAAAAAATAATTTTAATGAAAATTTAATAATTTTAACTAAAATCACGAATTAAGAAATAAATTATCCTAGTTTAAACAGTAGAAATCTTTAAATATCCAAATAATTATTATTTCCCTTAAATAATATTACTCACTTCTTAGGGGAAATAAGTACATAAAAAAAGCCACTCTCTCAAGTGGCTTCTTATGATCATGACTGAAGATTATTTACCTTCTTCCATTTTTCTTTTCAATTCTGCTAAGACATCGATATCTCCAAGAGTTGATTTTTCTTCGTTGTTAGAAGATGAAGAATTGTTGTTATTGTTATTAGATCTGTTATTAGATTCTTTAACATTTTTCTTCTCTTCGTCTCTGAAGATTCCTGTATGAGATACAACTACTCTTTTGAATTCTTTGTTGAATTCGATTACTTTGAACTGAGCTTCTTCTCCTTTTTTGATTTTAGATCCGTCTTCCTTCTCTAATAATCTTGATGGGCAAAAAGCTTCTACTTCAGCATCTTCGAATTGTACAGAAGCACCTTTATCGTGCACTTCTACCGCTTTACCAGCGTGTACAGTTCCTTCAGCATATTTAGTTTCAAATTTATCCCATGGGTTTTCTGTCAATTGCTTGTGACCTAGAGATAATCTTCTAGCCTGGATGTCTAGTTCAAGAACAACAACATTCAATTTATCACCTACTGCACAGAATTCTGATGGGTGTTTGATTTTCTTCGTCCAAGAAAGGTCTGAGATATAGATCAATCCGTCGATACCTTCTTCCAATTCTACGAATACACCGAAGTTGGTAAAGTTTCTTACGGTTCCAACGTGCTCAGAACCTACCGGATATTTAGCTTCGATATTTTCCCAAGGATCTTTAGATAATTGTTTCATACCTAAAGAGATTTTTCTGTCTTCTCTGTCTAAAGTAAGTACTTCAGCTTCTACTTCATCCCCTACTTTTACAAAATCTCCTGCACTTCTCAAATGAGTAGACCAAGACATTTCAGAAACGTGAATTAATCCTTCCACACCTGGAGCAATCTCTACGAATGCACCATAATCAGCAAGAACAACTACTTTTCCTTTTACTTTATCCCCCACTTTCATATCAGCAGAAAGAGCATCCCAAGGATGAGCTTCTAATTGCTTCATACCCAATTGGATTCTCGTTTTCTCGTCATCAAAGTCTAGGATAACCACTTTCACAGTCTGTCCGTCTTCAAGGATTTCAGATGGATGGTTCACTCTAGACCAAGAAAGGTCTGTAATGTGGATCAATCCGTCTACACCACCAAGATCTACGAATACCCCGTAAGAAGTAATATTCTTCACAGTACCTTCAAGAACCTGACCTTTTTCAAGCTGCGCGATGATTTCTTTTTTCTGACCTTCGATATCTGCTTCGATCAATGCTTTGTGAGATACTACCACGTTTTTGAATTCTGGGTTGATTTTCACCACTTTGAATTCCATAGTTTTACCTACGAACTGATCGTAATCTTTAATTGGCTTAACGTCGATTTGAGAACCTGGTAAGAATGCCTCGATTCCGTGTACGTCAACGATCATACCCCCTTTAGTTCTTGATTTTACAAAACCGTTAACGATTTCTCCAGTTTCGTGAAGTTCGTTTACTCTATCCCAAGCTTTAAGCGTTCTCGCTTTTCTGTGAGATAACTGTAACTGGCCAGTTTTGTCTTCTCTTCTGTCAACCATTACTTCTACATCATCACCTACTTTAAGGCCTGGATTGTAACGGAATTCGTTAAGAGAAATAACACCTTCAGATTTGAAATCGATGTCTACGATAGCTTCCTTGTCAGTCAATCTTACAACTTTACCTACGATTACATCGTTGTCGTTTAAGCTGCTAAGAGATCCGTTATAGATTTCTTCAAGATCGCTTTTTTCTTTTCTAGCATCTGCATCAAGACCAGATTCGAAAGAATCCCAGTCAAATTGTTCCGGTGCTACGTTTTGGTTTAATAAAACCTCTGCTGAATTTGTCTCTTTTGACATTTTCTAAATAAATTTGTATTCCTTCTTTTTTAATGGTCTGAATTAATGTGATTAAAAAATACGGAAGTTATTAATTATTAATAATTTACTTTTTCAAACCTTCACCACAAAAGTGGGTGCAAAAGTACAAAAATTTTAGAAAATAACAATGCTTTAAGCAGAATTGTATGCGTTTATTTAAGTTTATCGTTATCAAATAAATATTCTTAATTAATATTAATTAGTCGATGGTTTTAGTAGAATCTTCAAGCAAAATATTGAGTTGAGAAAGTTCTTCGTCGGTTAAATCCCTCCATTTTCCGATCGGGAGATCCAGCTTTATATTCATAATCCGGATTCTTTTCAGCTTTTTAACCTCAAACCCAAGAAATTCGCACATTCTCCGGATCTGCCTGTTGAGACCCTGTGTAAGCACAATACGGAACGTCATAGCATCGATTCTTTCTACCTCACATTTTTTTGTTACAGTATCCAGAATGGGAACTCCGTTTCGCATTTTTTCAAGAAATTTTGTAGTGATCGGCTTGTCTACCCGTACTAAATATTCTTTTTCGTGATTATTTCTGGCCCTCAAAATTTTGTTGACAATATCTCCGTCGTTGGTAAGAAGTATCAATCCTTCACTTGGTTTATCTAATCTTCCGACCGGGAAAATCCTTTTCGGATGGTTGATAAATTCAATGATATTATCTCTTTCGCGTTTGGTATCTGTAGTACAAACAATCCCGACCGGTTTATTAAAGGCAATATAAATGGGTTTATCCTGCGATTCACGAATGGGTTTGCCATCCACTTCCACCACATCTTCATCAGAGATTTTTGTACCCATCTCAGGAATTTTTCCATTGACGGTGATTCTCCCTTCTTCCAAAAGCTTATCTGCTGCTCTTCTTGAACAGTATCCTACTTCAGACAAATATTTATTAATACGTGTTTTTTCCTGCATCGATCTGTTTTTAATTGTTTACAAATTTATACTCATTATCCAAAAAAGCAGAAGTGGCATCTTCAATTTTATACTCTCCGATTTTTGTTCTTCTCAATTGCGTTAAATACGCACCAACTCCTAATTCCTGGCCGATATCATGAGCTAAGCTGCGAATATAAGTTCCTTTTGAACAGCCCACCGTAAAGCTTATAAACGGAAAATCAATTTTAATATCTTTAATATAAAAAATGGTTGTTTTCCTTGATTTCATCTCGACTTCCGTTCCGGCTCTGGCTAAATTATAGGCTCTTTTTCCATCAATTTTAATGGCTGAGAAAACGGGAGGTTTTTGTTCAATTTCTCCTAAAAAACAATGTAAAGCTTCATTAATTTTTTCTTCTGAAATATGAGAAATATCCTTTGGTATAATTTCCGGTTTTTCGGTATCGTATGATTCTGTCTGTACTCCGATTTTTATTTCCGTCCAGTATTCTTTCGGGGCATCCTGTATTTCAGGAATTATTTTTGTGAATTTTCCGCAGCAGACAATTAATAAACCGGTTGCTCTCGGATCTAAAGTTCCGGCGTGCCCGATTTTAAATTTCTTCGGAAGACCAAACTCACTTTTGAGCTTATACTTTAATTTGTTTACCGCCTGAAAGGAAGTCCAGTCCAAAGGTTTGTCTAAAAGAAAGATGTGTCCTTCAAGAAGTTGTTCTGCTGTCATAACATTTATGAGTAATAATTTATCTGCTGCAATTTCCGCAGCCCGACTTGATGATATGTTCATTTTTTTATTTGAATCATCAAACCACTTCGTTAGATTTGAACGGAGCTCTTTTTGCCGGAGCGAAGCGGAGGCAAAAAGCGGGAGCGGAAGGCGGAAATAGCTGCCCTAAAAATAATAATTATTTAAACCAATAAAAATAAATCAGCAAAGCAATTCCTACGATAATTCTGTACCATCCCCAAGGTTTGAACCCGTATTTATTCAATACTCCGATGAATGCTTTGATGGCGATAAGCGCAACAATAAACGCGACCATATTTCCAACAATAAAAATCAGAATATGATCATTTGAAGAAAGGATCATTTCGTATCCTTTCATAGGATGCGTTGTTTCTTTACCCCATGTTTTCACAAAAACCGAGTAAACTGTCACCGCTAACATGGTGGGAACCGCTAAAAAAAAGGAAAATTCTGCCGCCGCTCTTCTGGTTAATCCCTGCGTCATTCCACCAATAATGGAAGCCGCACTTCTACTTGTTCCGGGCATCATGGCTAAACATTGCCAAAAACCGATAGTAACTGCTTTTTTGATCGAAAGTCCTTTTTCATCGTCAATTTTAGGATTTTTGAACCACTCATCTGCAAATAACAGGATTACTCCGCCCAAAACCAGAACTGACGAGATCGCAATCTGATTTCCCAGCACCGCTTCTATCTTATCATCAAAAATATATCCTAAAACCAGCGCAGGAATCACCGCAAAACCAAGCTTGAAATAAAACTGAAGATTTTTCAGATCAAAGAATTTTTTCCAGTAAGCAACGACTACCGATAAGATAGCGCCAAACTGAATTGAAACCTGAAACATTTTCATGAACTCATCGTCTCTCATCCCCATAAGATTAGCTGCAAAACCCATGTGGGCTGTTGAAGAAATCGGCAAATATTCTGTAAGTCCTTCTACAATCGCAATGATAATTGCTTTGATTATATCCATAGTATAGCTATAAAAGTTTAGAGATTAAGAAATTCAGAGATTTAGACAAACGGTTCTAAATTTCAAAATCTTTTAACCTCTAAATGAAATTGGTGAGTTATTTTCTTTTTAAAATCGCGTAAACTTCAATGGCAAAACCAATTACGATAAGCAACGGAGCGATTCTTATTCTTCTGATCGAGAAAATATCGTCGTTCCAGGCGTTAGGATCCAGTTTTCCGTCAACAGTGTTTGCATCGGGTCCCATCATCAATAGAAAACCTACAACAATACATGCTAAACCAATCAACATCCATTTAAAATTCTGCTGGCCAAAATAGAACGTATCTTCTTTTGGAGCCTCTGTTTCCTTACCAAAATCTGATGCGGAAAATTTATGTAATTTTTTACCCATTTTTTAAGAATAATATAAATCGTCAACACTTGATCTCAGGAACCTCCATGTTGCAATAATTGTACTGAGCACCGTAATCAAAATCCCTACTCCAAAGATCAGCAAAACTAACCAGAAATACTGCTGATTATCCTGAACAAAAGAAGATCCTATTTCACTTGTAAAATAATACCAAACCCCGAAAAGCGCGATCAATCCCAGAAAAGAACCGATACAGCCCAAAACAACAGCTTCAATAATAAAGGGTTTTAAAATAAAACGTCTTTTGGCACCTACCAACTGCATGGTTTTAATGATAAACCGTTTGGAAAATATTTTTAACCGGATTGAATTATTAATCAATACTACCGCCAGAATTAAAAATAAGAGCGAAAAACCCAATATCCATTTCAAAATCCTGTTGAGATTATTGTAAACATCCACCATAAGACTGCTGTCATTTTTGACATCCACAATCCCCGGAACCGAACCTATGATTTTTATGGCTTCATCAATTTTTGCGGGATCCACATACTCCGGCTTTAAAGCAACTTCTACGGATGAAGGAAAGATATTTTCCTCAAAAAGCGCATCACTGTCAATACCCATACTGGTTTTGGCCTCCTTTGCCGCCATATCCCTGGAAATATAAGTTGCTCTTTTTACAGGAGCCAAAATCTGTATTTTTTTAAAGGTTTCTTCTTCCAGCTTAGCAATTTTCAAAGAATCTTTAGCATCATAATTTTCATCAAAGTACGCATTTACAACAAGTTGCTCTTTGATATAATCAGAATATTTCTGGGCATTGATTAAAATAAGCCCCATTAATCCTAATAAAAATAACACTAATGCAATGCTTATTACGACTGTAATATTGCTGGACCGAAGCCTTTTCTTATTGAATTCATCTACAGATTTAGCCATTAATATTAAATTTTTGGCTAAAATAGAAAAATTCTACCGAAATTTGGAACGAATAAGAGAAAATCATTGTTAACAAAATCATAAAAACTTTGAGTGTAAAAGCAAAAAAACATCTCGGTCAGCACTTTTTGACAGATGAAAACATCGCAGAAAAAATTGTAGAAGGCTTAAGCTTCGAAAACTACAAAAACATTATGGAAGTGGGACCGGGAATGGGTGTGCTTACCAAATATCTTCTGGAAAAAGATCAAAAAATTTATCTTGCAGAGATCGACCAGGAGTCGATAGAATATCTTAAAAAAAATTATCACACCACGGAAGAAACGTTTGTAGGTGATTTTCTGAAACAGGATTTTGAATTTATCAAGCAGGATCAGATCGCTATTATCGGGAATTTTCCGTATAATATTTCGTCACAGATTTTATTTAAAATTATTGATTATTACCAAATCGTTCCTGAAATGGTGGGTATGTTCCAGAAAGAAGTTGCAGAGCGCACTGCTGCCGTACCGAGAACCAAAGATTATGGGATACTTTCTGTGCTGGTGCAGGCTTATTACGATGTGACTTATCTTTTTACCGTACATGAGAATGTTTTTAACCCGCCACCAAAAGTAAAATCGGGAGTCATTAAACTGACGAGAAATCCAAAGGAAGGACTTGCCGGAAATGAGGTTCTTTTTAAGCAAATCGTGAAGGCAGGATTTGGTCAGAGAAGAAAGAAACTTTCAAATTCATGGAAAGTGCTCAATATTCCGGAAGCATTAAAAACACATGAATTCTTAGATAAAAGAGCCGAAGAGTTAAGCGTCGAGGATTTTATTTCCTTTACTCAGCTGTGGAAAGAAAATCAATAAAAACAAAAAAGCCTTTCAATAATTTGAAAGGCTTTTTTTATGGAACGATATCATCTTATTCTCTGTTTTTCAACATGATCCATCCGGATGTGCTGAATTGAGTTTTAGATTTATCATATTCGAAATTAAATTTATACCAATAGGTTGCTGTTGACAATCTTTTTCCGCCAACTGTTCCGTTCCAGATTGGAGTTTCTTTTGAAAATCTGAACATTTCAACACCGTATCGGTCATAAATCGATCCTGTAAAGTTTTTAAACTTACCTACTGAAGTAAGATCAATCACATCATTTACACCATCCTGATTCGGGGTGATAATATTGTTGATATAGAAAGTAAAGAAATCAATAGACCCTTCACAGCTTGTTCCCTGTATTCTTACCCTGATGGTATAATCTGTATTATTCAGCAAATTGGTAAATATGTTAGAAGTCTGCCAGTTGATGCCGCCATCGATAGAATATTCCAAAGTTCCCGGAATGTTATTGATAGAAGGATTCTCTGCTGTAACCGTTAAGGTATTATTGCTGTAATCTAAGTTTGAAATATACGGTAAAGCTGCTGCCATTACTTTAACAGTAAATGTTTTGGTACAGATTCCGTTGTTGATGGTCACTGAATAGATACCTAACTGATTAACGGTAATGGTTCTTGTAGTAGCACCTGTACTCCACAAATATGTATATCCGTTTCCTGCTCCCGCATCCAGAACTGCGGTATCACCAATACACATTTCGATATCTTGAAGTGGTGATGTAATTTCAGGAACGACTTCTACCACTACGGTTGCAGGCTGCAAAGATTTACAACCTTTCACTCCGATTGCATATACTGTAAATGTCGTTGTCTGATATAAAGGTATGGATTGTGTATTTCCGCTTCCCGGAAAATTATTCCATAAATAGGTTGTTCCTCCTGATGCAGTAAAGTTAACGACTTCACCCGGGCAAACTCTCACTCGCGTAGACGTAAGGTGAGCGGTAGGAGTTGTTTCTTTAGCCAGCGTTAATTTAATGAGCTTGCTGCAGAATCCTCCGTCAGAAACCACAACATATAAAATCTGACCGTCTGTTCCGTTATAATTGGCAACATTGGTAATGTAATTGGTATTTTGTGCCAATGCATCTGCCTGATTCACATAAAAACGGAATGTTGCTGTCGATGTAGGGCTGATTAATGGTTTCGCATTATTCAGATCAAATGTGGTAATATCCGGAGTGCTGCATAGAAGGAATGTTGCATCTTGTGCCAATGGCGTTGTACCACCATGAATCACAATACTTGCTTTTCCGGGGCAAGGATTTCCCGGAACTGATACCTCAATAGTATACGTTCCCGGTTCAATGGCCGTTATAGAATTTGTAGTGGCTCCCGGAACCGGCGCACCGTTATAAAACCATTGATATGTCATAATAGGGTCACTTACAGAGGCAGTAAGTACTGTAGGAACTTTATCACATACATTAATATCTGAAGGTAAGGTTGCCCCATTGTTATCTAAAAGATCAACACCGATATTAAATGATCCTCCTTCTAAAAATACTGCTGAATCGTAGCTTCTATCAAGTGCATCTGCCAAAACCATTTTAAAATGATAGGCTTGACCCGGAACTACAGCAGCAGTTGCCGTTAGAGGAATGGTTCTTCCATTAAAATTGGTCTGGGTATTGGTCGTATTGTATCCTGCGAAAAAAGCGGCATTTGCAGCTCCGCAGCTTAAAGGAAAACCATTATCCTGGTTTGCAGGGTGAATATTGGTAACACTCACAGGTCCTGCCCCACTTGGTAATACTGCCATATTCGTGTAAGGGCCTGTACTTCCTACCGGTCTTAAAAGCAAAGCAAACGCATCAGAAAAACTACAAGGGAAACTTCCCGTATATTCTTCTGAAGCAAACAGATAATTAAATTTTACCTGACTTGAAGTAGGAACAAAATCAAACTCAAGGATAACAGCATCATTTAATGTACCGGTAGGATTGGTTGCCGCAACTAAATCCGGATCGCTGTTTGTGGTAAGTGCATCTCCCAATGTACCTGCATTAGCTGTATTTCCCGCTTTACTTACAAATCCTGTAGACAGTACAATTCCGTCTTTGAAAGGGAAAGCGGTCGTTCCTCTGTGAAAATAACCCCAAGATCTGTTCGCATTGGTTACCGGTAAATTAGGGCTTACCTGAACATTGGAAACTGTAGGAGTGATACAAGTATTGGTACCTGATGAAATTAATACATCTTTTACAAGTTGCAGTGGTGTAAAAGCAGACTCTGCATATCCTGCAGCATTCACATCGATAAAAGCACCGGCTTTCATAGATAATGAGGAGAGCTTTTCCTTTTGAGGCTTCCTGGTTTCAACCCTTTGTGCAAAAAGACTATTTGATGACGCAATGAATAATGAAAACAACAGTAGATATCTCTTCATAATAATTTTGTTTCAACAAATTTAATGGTTTTTTAAATATATTGTATCAATTTTTACATATTTTGTGTTAAAAATTAAAGTCTTCCCGTGGGAAGACTTTAATTTTAATTTCTGTTTTTAAGTAATATCCATCCACTTCGAAGCTCAAGCTTTTTACTTGCCGGATTTTCCCATTGCACTCTATACCAATACGTTGCAGTAGGCAAATTGATACCTTTCACTGATCCGTCCCATATTGTACTGGATTTTGTAGCCTTAAATACTTCTGCACCATACCGGTCAAATATTGAAGCCGCAAAGTTATTGTAAGTTAAAATTCCTGAAAAATCTATTCCTTCATTCATACCATCCCGATTTGGGGTAATGGCATTTTTAACAACAAAAGTAAAATAAGCTAATACTTTACTACAGTTGGCTCCGGAAACCCGTACTCTCAAATTATAATTAGCATTATTCAAAACATTATAAAATACATTTGAATTTTGCCATGTCACCCCATCGTCAATAGAATATTCCAGGATTCCTCCGGTAGGATTTGTCGTTGAAAGGGTAAGAATATGATTATCATACACAACATTTGTAAATTGTGGTAAGTTCGGATTTAACAATTGTGCACTGAACACTTTTGAACAAGTCCCATTACTGATCGTTACAGAATACGTTCCGGGAATATTTGTGGAAATTGTCTGCGTAGTTGCTCCGGTGCTCCATACGTATGTGTAATTCGGGCCTGCTCCGGCATCTAAAATTCCTGTGTCTCCTGCGCAAACGTATACATCCTGTAAAGTGGAAACAATTGCCGGAACCACCTCAATCGTTACTGTTGCCGGTGTATTGGAAGTACAGCCGTTTCCACCCAATGCAAATACCGAATATGTTGTTGTTACGGTGGGAGAAACAATTTGTGTATTTCCATTACCGGTAAGTCCTACCCAATTATAGGTAAATCCTCCGCTTGCGGTTAATGTCACAGGTTCACCCGCACATATTTTACTTTTGGATGCGGCGACTACTGCCGTTGGCGGACCTACAATAATGGTTACCGTAGCGGTATTTGCAGAAACACAGCCATTCGCTCCGATTGCTGAAACGGTATAAGTTGTATTCGATGTAGGTGAAACAACCTGAGTATTTCCGGTTCCCGGAAGACCGGTCCAGTTGTACGTTGCACCTCCCGAAGCAGTTAAAGTTACTGATTCTCCCGGACAAATCTGAGCTACTGATGAAGTAACCGACACTACCGGTTTCACTTTATCTTCAATAACGGTTACATTGGCCGAATAAGTACAAGTTAAATTTCCAGGCTGAGTAACATTCGTTACGGTTAAGGTGTAAACACCACCTGCATTAACGACAGGGGTTAAAGTATTTGCACCAGAAACAATATTACCTCCCGTAGTAGTCCATAATATCGTGGAACCTGCAGGAATTACCGATGAAGATGCATTCAAGGTTACCTGAGCCGTTGTACAGGTGATGGTTTGAGGTGCTGCAATGGTTAATGTCGTAGGCGCCGTTACCAATAACTGTAAGGTGACTACATATTTACAACCGCCATTGCTTACTAAAACATAGATTGTTTGGTTTCCTGGGCTTGAAAAAGTTGTCGGAGTTGTTATATTATTTGTGTTACCTGCATTGGCATCTGCCTGATTTACATAATACGTAAATGTAACTCCGCTTGCGCTGGTTATTTGAGGTTGCGCAGAAGTTAAATCGTAGGTAATATTTCCTTGCTGATAACATTTTAAAAGGGTTGCATTCTGTACGGTGATAGGTTGTGAAACCTGTATGGTAACAGTTGCCGGCGAAGTAGAAACACAGCCGTTTGCTCCTACTGCGGTTACCGTGTAGGTTGTATTTGCTGTCGGCGTAACGGTTTGCGTATTTCCGTTTCCGGTAAGTCCGGTCCAGTTATAGGTTGTTCCTCCAGATGCGGTTAATGTTACGGTTTCACCCGCACAGATCAGTATTTTGCTCGCTGTAAGTCCTGTAGTTGGAGGAGCGCTGTCACCTGTCACCACGACATTCGCAGTATTTGTACAGGTTACATTACCCGGCTGAAAAGTATTGGAAATCGTTAATGTATAGGTTCCTGCAGCATTGATTACAGGATTTAAAGTGGTGCCTCCTGAGACAATATTCCCTCCTGTCGTCGTCCAGTTAAAAGTAGAGCCTGCAGGATAAGTTGAGCCGGAACCATTCAAAGTGATCTGGGAATTGGTACATGTTAAAACTGTAGGCGTGGCAATTGTTGCTGTAATTTCAGGGGCTTTTATTAATTGAAGTTGCGCTACCTTAGAACAGAATCCATTTTTTACCAATACATAAATTGTTTGGTTTCCGGGGCTTTGAAAGGTTGTGGGTGAAGCAATCGTATTGGTATTACCGGCATTTGCATCCGCCTGGTTAATGTAATATGAAAAAGTAGCACCTGGTGTTGTACTTATTGAAGTCTGCGCCGAGGTTAAATTAAAAGTAGCATTCCCTGCGACATAACAACTCGTCAAAGTCGCATTTTGTACGGTAGGAGAAGTTCCGCCAACGATTGTTACACTGGCTGTTCCGGGGCAAGAATTACCCGGAATTAGGACCTGAACGGTATACAATCCCGGTTGTGTCGCAGTGTAAGTGCTTGAGGTGGCTCCCGGTATGATTCCTGTGTTTAAAAACCACTGATAAGTAGCTCCCGGAATCTGAACAGACGCGGTAAAAGTTTGTGGCGCGTTGTCACATACATTAATAGAAGATGGCAGCTGCACTCCATTTGATCCTAGAATCTGAACCCCGATGTCAAAAGAACCTGCTTCTAAAAATACGCCTGAGTCATATGCCGAATCCTGATAATCTGCCAATACCATTTTAAAATGATAAGTCTGGCCCGGAATTACGGTAGCCTTTGCCGTTAACGGAATCGTGCGTCCGCTGAAATTAGTTTCTATTGCAGCATTATTGTATCCTGCAAAATAAGTAGGATTTGCAGCACCACAACTAAGCGGTGCTCCGTTAAACTGGTTTGCAGAGTGAATATTCGTTACACTCACCGGTCCTGCGCCGCCTGGTAAAACAGCCAAATTGGTGTATGCAGGATCTCCTACTTTTTTTAGTAATAATGCAAAACCATCCCCTATAGTACAAGGATAGTTGTTTTCGTATTCTTCTGAAGCAAATAAATATCTGAACGATACCTCTGTTGAACTGGGTACGAAGTCAAATTCTATATACGTAGCATCTTTTAAGTTTGAGTTTGCAATCCCGAGAGCCGTCGCCAAATCTGCGTCACCTTGTACGGTAACACCATCACTTAATTCTGCAGCCTGAAAAGTATTTCCCGCCTTTCTTGCATGACCGGTGGTAAGAAGAATTCCTTTTGAGAAAGGAAAACTGGTAGTTCCGCGATTGAAAAAGCCCCACGTCCTGGTTTGGTTGGTTACCGCCAAATCCGGCGATACCACAACGTTGGTGACATTTGCGGTAGAACAGGTAGAGCCTCCGGCAATGAGTACATCTTTAATAAGTTGTGTGATACTATAGGATGATTCGGGATATGCAGCGGTATTTACATCAATAAATGCTCCAGCCTTCATTGTTTCAGCTGTAGGTTTTTGCAAACTTTTGCTTTTCACTCTGGTCTGAGCAAAAGAAAAGCTACCTGTGAGAGCTAAAAATAAAGCCAAAAATAAACTTCTTGTACTTCTATTTAACATTTTATACTATTTTAAACAAAAATACTATTTTTTTTAATTGAAATTCAATCTAATATGACTGTTATTGTTATTAATACAATTTAATGGGATCTTAACTGCCTATATTATTTATATAAAAATAAAAAAGACCGGCAAATACCGATCTTTCTTTAATTCAATTCTTATTCAATTATTCAAAATTTTTCAATAATATCCAACCTGTTTTCACGGTATTCTGCTTACTGGCAGGATCCTGGAAACTTACCTGATACCAATAAGAGGAAGTCGGTAATTTTTTTCCCTGGAAAAGACCATCCCAATACGGTCTTATTTTCTCAGCCTTATAGATTTCTCTTCCGTAACGGTCTGAAATCGTAGCTTTAAAATCTTTATAATCGCTCACTCCTCTGAAATCAATAATATCGTTTACATTATCCCCATTTGGAGTAATGACATTCTTCATGACAAAGGTGAAGAATTCAAGGAAACCAACACAGCTTGTATTTTTAACTCTCACCCGAATAGAGATGATCGTGTTTTTCGGCACGTTTGAGAATACATTTGAAGCCTGCCATGTAATTCCGTTATCTACAGAATATTCTAATATTCCATTACTTGGATTGCTTGCTGAGATAATCATGGTTCCGTTTTCATTATAATCTACATTCACTATTTCAGGAATGATCGCTTTAATAACCTGTGTTGTAAATACTTTACTGCAAACCCCGTTACTGATTTCCACGGTATATGTTCCCGGAGTATTGACGGTAATGGTTCTGGTGGTTGCATTATTGCTCCAAGAATACACATAATTAGGACCTGCACCTGCATCTAAAGTTATCTGATCTCCTGTGCATATAAGACCGCCGGTAAGATTGGATGTGATTGCAGGAACCACCTCAACCGTTACAGTAGCCGGAACTAAAGATTTACATCCCTGTACACCGATTGCGTATACTGTGTAAGTCGTCGTTTGCGTAGGTGATACTGTACGGATAGGTCCAGTTCCTGTAAAATTGCTCCACTGATAAGTATTCCCACCCGAAGCTGTTAATGTAACTGATTCACCTGCACATATTTTTAATTTTGATGAAGCTAATTGCGCAATAGGCGTTGCTTCTTTTTTAAGTGTCAGTGTAACCAGTTTACTACAAAAACCGCCGTTAGAAACCACAACATATAAAACCTGGCCGTCTGTACCGTTATAACTCGTTGGTGTTGTTATAAAATTAGCATTCTGAGCCACTGCATCTGCCTGTACGGCGTAATAGCGGAATACAGCACCTGTTGTTGTGCTTATTGAAGGTTGTGCGGAAGTAAGATTAAAATTTGTATTTCCCGGAGTGGTACATAACTGCAAAGTAGCATTCTGTGCTACAGGAGATGTACCTCCCACAATTGTAATCGTTGCTGAGCCCGGACAATTATTTCCGGGAACCGAAACCTTCACTTCATACACTCCCGGCTGTGTAGCCGTGTAGGTAATATTGGTCGCTCCCGGAATCGCAACTCCATCCTTATACCATTGAAACGTCATTCCCGTAACCACGGATACCTGAGCTTTTAATATTTGCGGAGTATTATCACACACATTAAGCGTTGCAGGCAATGCAACACCATTTCCATCAACGATTTTGATTCCTATATCAAAAGATCCTCCCTCAATAAAAACCGCACTGTCATATGATGAATCGGTAGCATCTGCCAAAACCATTTTAAAGTGATAAGACGTACCCGGAACTACTGTAGCAATAGCAGTTAAAGGGACTGTTCTTCCTTCATAATTGGTTACAATATTCGTTGAGTTATTATAGCCTGCAAAAAAACTTTCATTAATGGCCGGACAACCTCCAATACCGGGAATCAGCGGATGAATGTTTGTCATACTTACAGGTCCTGCTCCGGCTGGAAGAATAGCTACATTTACATAAGGTCCTCCTGCGGTAGGTCTGATTAATAATGCAAAAGCATCTGAATAACTACAAGGAAAAGAACCGGTATATTCTTCAGAAGCAAAGATATAGTTAAATTTAACCTGAGTAGAATTTGGAACAAAATCAAATTCCAGCATGGCAGCATCGTTCAGTGTTGTGGTAGGAGATGTCGCAGCGACAAGATCCGGATCACTTCCGGTAGAGATGGTAGAACTTGCAAAAGTAGCTGTATTTCCGCCTGCTTTTGCCATCCCTGTAGATAAGATAATCCCGTCATTGAACGGAAAAGCAGTAGTCCCTTTATTAAAATATCCCCAAAACCTGTTGTCATTTGTAACCAGATGATTCGGAGTCACTGTTACATTGCTTACGTTCGGAACCGAACAGGTAGATCCTCCATTAATCAAAATATCTTTTACCAATTGTTCCGGAGTGTAAGTAGAAGCCGGATACGGTGCAACATTAATGTCTATAAACGCGCCCGCTTTGCTGTTTTCAGCAGAAATCTTATTTTTCGGAGGCTTTCTTTCTTTAATCTGAGAGAAAGCAGATCCTGAAATCAAAAGCAATACCAAAAAGAAAAAGTAATTTTTCAATCTATAACTTAACATTTTATTCTTTGTTTTTCCAAAAATAACAAAAATAAATTTAAAGTCTTGTTTTTTTAATAATTGTTTTCGACGTTTAATGATCAAATTTTAGTCTTTTCGTAGCTGATCAATCATATACTGCAATTCTGAAATCTTATCTTTAAGGGCTTTGATCTCGTTTTTATTAGAATTCACATTGCTCTTGAGAATTACATTCTTTGCTCTTTCATTATGATCTTCGTCATCTTCATCATCGTTAATCTCTTCAATATCTTCCTGAATATCTTCAATATCTTCTGTAATTTCTTCAATATCTTCGGTGATCTCTTCAATATCTTCCTGAATATCTTCAATATCCTCACTAATCTCCTCAATATCTTCCTGAATATCTTCAATTTTTTCATGGCTTTTATTGACTGACATCTGGATAAATATTGCCAGATAAATCGCTTCCAGAGAAACTACCGTGGTTAATATGAGAAGCATCTTATCAAATTCTACGATGTTAAGAGCCGGTAAAAGAAAAGAAATGGCAAAAAATAAGGTATGGGCAATGAGTGAAGGGATAGAACCAATCCACCAAGTAATTCCGTTTGCGATTTTCTCCAAAAATTCTGTTTTTTCGTCTGGTGTTTTCATTTCTTTTTTTACAATAGTTCTTTTGTTACGCCTAATCCAAATAATGCGAAATCATATTTAGCAGGATCATTTTTATCAAATTTTCTGACGGCTTCATCTAATTCTACAACCGCTTTCCAATCATTTTGTGTTCGGGAGATCAATCCTAATGTACGTGAAATATTTCCGGTATGCACGTCCAGAGGAATCGACAGATGTTTCTGATCAATCGTTTCCCATATCCCAAAATCTACCCCACGTTGATCATTCCTCACCATCCAGCGGAGAAACATAATGATTCTTTTGGAGGAAGAATTTTTATAGGGTGAGCTTACATGTTTGTGGCTTCGGTGTTTTTCTGCCTGTAAGAAGCTGGTGCGGAATCTTTCAATGGAGTGATAAAAATTGGTTTCAGCATTATTGATTTTAAATAGATTTTCAAGGCTCTCATTGTCTTTATAAATCCTGTTGAACTGTCTGATAAAATACGCAAAATCTTCACCGTTAAAAGTTCTGTGAATACTTTTGCTTTCAATTGATTTTAAATCGTTATCAGTATGGTTTAGCACAAAATCATAAGGTGAATTTCCCATCATATCGAGCATTTTATCTGCCGATTTGATGATGGCCTTCCGGTTTCCCCACGAAATAGTCGCTGCCAAAAAACCTGCAATTTCGATATCCTGCTTTACAGAGAATCGGTGCGGAATCTGTATGGGATCATCCTGAATAAATTCAGCATTATTGTATACATCAGCTTTTTCATTCAGAAAATCTCTTAATTCTTCAAAATTCAGCATACCTTTAAATTTTCACTACTTCTAAAGCTTTGGGTAAAAATGTGTTCGGAAAAACCGTTCTGGCTTCATCGGTAAATACCGTCAAATCACTATATCTATTAGAAAAATGCCCTAAAATAAGTTTTCCGGCCTCTGCTTTTTTTGCGATCACAGCTGCCTCCATTGCGGTGGTATGACCGGTATAATCTGCCATTTCTTTCAGATCATGCAAAAAGGTAGACTCATGATACAGAACCGTTACATTCTTAATAATGGGAATCACACTTTCCAAATACCGTGTATCGCTACAGAATGCATAGGAGACTGCAGGAGCAGGATCTGTCGTAAGAATTTCATTTTTAAGAACATAGCCATCTTTCAGCTCAAAATCCCTTCCTGCTTTCAGGTGGTGATAATCACAGGTTTCAATCTCATCATATTTGGAAATTTCTTTCATATTGAGATGCCTTTCCTTTGGTTTTTCTTTAAAAAGATACCCGTTACAGTAAATTCTGTGATCTAAAGGTATGGTATATACTTCTACCCTGTTGTCTTCATAGATTTTTTCAGACTCATTTTTATCAAGCTCATGATATACCACTTCAAAACCCCGATGTGTTTCGGTAATGGTAAAGATAGTTTCCAGCATTTTTTTGATTCCTTTCGGGCCGTATACATGCAGTGGCATTTCTCTCCCTAAAAGCCTGAAAGAGGCGATCAGTCCCGGTAAACCGAAACAGTGGTCACCATGAAGATGAGAGATAAAAATATGATTGATTTTTGAAAATCTCGCTTTTGCTTTTCTGAGCTGTACCTGCGTTCCTTCTCCGCAATCGATCAGGAAAGAGCGTTCCTCCATTTCAAGAAGCTGAGATGTGGGAGATGTATTGACGGTAGGTATCGCTGAATTAAAGCCTAATATCGTTAAATAAGTACTCAAATCTAAAATTTATTGTGGTAAATGTACGACAGAAAATCGAAACACGGATTCTATTAAAAAAGTCAGATACATTAAGAACTGGCTCTTTACAAAAACTTTAAAATATTGGAGCGTAAATTATTATTTTGATTTAAAAAGAAACTTCAAAAACAGATCTATAGCCTGTTTCCGGTGGCTGATTTTATTTTTATTCTCCGGATCCATCTCGGCAAATGTATAATCATAACCTTGCGGAACAAAGATAGGATCATACCCGAAACCTTTAAAGCCTTTATTTTCTGTCAGCAAATTACCATGAACCTTACCTTCAAAATATTGGGGACCGTTTTCATCATAATAGCACAAAACGGTAATGAAATAAGCTTTCCTGTTTTCAATACCGGTCATTTCTTCAAGAACTTTTGCGATATTTTTGGCAAAGTCATGATCTCCCGCGTAACGGGCAGAAAAAATTCCGGGTCTTCCGTCTAAAGATTCAACCGCCAATCCGCTGTCGTCACCCAGACTAGGAATTCCCGTTTTTTCAAAACAGTATTTGGCTTTAATTAAAGCATTGGCATTGAAAGAGTCTCCATCTTCAATGATTTCTTCGTGTATGTTGTAATCAGTCAGGCTTTTAACAGTAAATTCGTTTCCTAAAATCTGCTGAATTTCTTCTTTTTTATGTAGATTATGAGTGGCTACTAATAATTCCATTATGTGTAGATTATTATAATTAATGATTAGAATAAAAAACTATACTTATATTTTATTTAAAGCTCTGAATAATGCACTTTATATTTTTTCATAAAAAGGAAATAAAATAAAGAGAAAAGCAAAATCCCGATTCCTAACATAACCCATTCTGTTACCTTAAAAGCTTCTGAAAAGCTTTCGTTTTTGGTATATAAAATAAGCACTGAAGAGCATAAATTATTAAAACCATGCAAAAGCATCGGCAAAAGAAGAGATTTTGTTTTGTAATAGACCAAACCCAGAACGGTCCCTAATAAGACGGCACCTACAAACTGCCACGGATTTCCGTGTACCAATCCGAAAACAACAGATGCAAATAAGATTGCCTTCCATGGTGCAACTCCTTTATTGATCAAACCCTGCTGAATAATGCCCCTGAAAATAATTTCCTCAAAAATGGGAGCCATGATCACCGCCGTAATAATCATCACTAAAGGATTATCGGTAAGCTGATCCATCAGTTTGGTGAAAAAATCGTAATATTTCCCGAAGAATGGCCCGGTTACAGGTATCTGTGATGTGAAAAATTCCCCGATAAACATCATTCCCAACATCATCGGAAAAATTAAAAGATAAGTATAAAAATTGGTGGGTGAAAAATTAAAATTCAGTTTCTTTTTTGTGGAGGGCCTTACAATAAAAAAATCGAAAAAGGCAATAGCCGTAAGGAATCCCGCAGCATTGGAAAGCATAAAAAACCAGTCTCTATATTGCAGATTTTCTTTACATACAAGCATCCAGAAAACATTGAATAAAGAAACGGCAATGGTTCCCAAAAACAAACCACCCAATAAAACCAATCCTCCGAGCCATGTAAAGGTAAACTTTGGATATCTGCTATGTTCCATTATTTTTAAATTTCGGCAAATATAAATGATTAACCCTAAATATCTTATTCATTTTCTAATAAAGAAACGATTTTCTCCATAGATTCGGCGTATTCTTCATCGGAAGAATTGTAAAATTTGAGGAAATCCAGATCGTCGTTTTGATCATCAATGGTATAAGGAATGGTAAAATCTACCTCTGAAATATATTTTTCCCAGTTTTCAAGCTTCCAGGTATCACGGTCAGAATTCCGGTCTATCATCCTTTTATGGATCATTTCAGGTTCTGTGATGACCCAGATCACGGTCAGTTTTGCATTGCACGCTTTCAGTTTAGCTTTAAGATTCTGAATATATTCTAAGGAACGGATCTCTCTGGTAAAAGGTGCGTTGATTAAAGCTTTATCGTCATACTGCAAAGCTTCCAGGGCAAGATCGACAATGGTAGTATATTCAAAATCCCGGATGTACTTTTCAAAGAAATCTGAACTACGGTTATATTCTTCTCCCGCAGCCAAAAAAATCTGTTTGCTTAAAGGAATTAGGGTGTCTTTATCCAGATAAACAATATGCTTTAGTTTCTCTGATATTTTCTTTGATATATAGGTTTTCCCCGAAGCAGGCGGTGAAGTAACAAGAATGAGCCTTTTGGTTTTCATAATCTGATTTTTACAAATATAAAAGTAAAAAACAGCTTTTTCAATATAATTGAACACTTCATCAATCCCATTTTCATAAAGTTTTCATTTTCCATAAAAAATCACGATTTTTGCAGCTTCAAAATATACTATGTCAGATTTAATCAAAGAAATACAAAGAAGAAAAACTTTCGGGATCATTTCTCACCCCGATGCCGGAAAAACCACCCTTACGGAAAAATTACTTCTTTTCGGGGGTGCTATTCAGGAAGCAGGTGCGGTAAAATCGAACAAAATAAAAAAAGGAGCCACCTCCGACTTTATGGAGATTGAAAGACAGAGAGGGATCTCAGTTGCCACTTCTGTACTGGCTTTTGAATATAAAAACCATAAAATCAATATCCTGGATACTCCGGGTCACAAAGATTTTGCAGAAGACACCTACAGAACGTTGACCGCAGTAGATTCTGTAATCGTTGTCATAGATGTTGCAAAAGGCGTTGAGGAACAGACAGAAAAACTGGTGAAAGTTTGCCGCATGAGAAACATTCCCATGCTGGTTTTCATCAATAAACTGGATCGTGAAGGGAAAGATGCTTTTGATCTTCTGGATGAGGTAGAGCAAAAATTAGGATTAAGAGTGGTTCCGCTTTCTCTGCCGATTGGGATGGGTGCTGATTTTCAGGGCATTTATAACATCTGGGAAAATAACATCCAGTTATTCTTGGAAGAGAAAAAACAGAAAGTAGGTGAAGCCATTACCTTTGATGACATCAATGATCCTACCATCGATGAAATTATCGGAAAAAAACCTGCACAGAATTTAAGAGATGAACTGGAGCTTATACAATCGGTCTATCCTGAATTCAGCCGTGATGAGTATCTGAACGGAGATCTGCAGCCGGTATTTTTCGGTTCGGCCCTAAATAATTTCGGAGTTCGTGAATTGCTGGATGCATTTATTGAAATCGCTCCCAAACCACAGCCTAAAGAAAGCGACACCCGTCTTGTAAAGCCGGAAGAAGATGCATTTACGGGATTCGTGTTTAAAATTCACGCAAACATGGATCCTAAACACAGAGACAGGCTGGCTTTCATTAAAATTGTTTCCGGAACGTTTAAGAGAAATGAAAATTATCTGTTGGTACGGGAAGGTAAAAAGATGAAATTTTCTTCCCCGAATGCTTTTTTTGCGGATAAAAAAGAAGTTGTAGATGAGAGTTTCCCAGGAGATATTGTCGGTCTTCATGATACAGGAAGTTTCAGAATCGGAGATACGTTGACCGGCGGTGAAAAAATAAGTTTCAAAGGAATTCCAAGCTTTTCACCGGAGCATTTCAGATACATCAATAACAATGATCCTTTGAAGGCTAAACAGCTTGCAAAAGGGATTGACCAGCTTATGGATGAAGGTGTTGCGCAGTTATTTACCCTTGAGATGAACAACAGAAAGATTATCGGGACTGTAGGAGCGCTTCAGTATGAAGTAATCCAATATCGTCTTGAACATGAATATGGCGCAAAATGCACGTATGAACCGCTGTCGATGCACAAAGCTTGTTGGGTGGAAGCCGATGAAAAGTCTGAAGAGTTTAAAGAATTTGCAAGATTAAAGCAAAGATTTTTAGCGAGAGATAAATATAATCAACTGGTATTTTTGGCAGATTCGTCATTTACCATTCACATGACGCAGGAAAAATTCCCGAATGTGAAGCTGCACTTTATCAGTGAATTTAAACAGAATTAATTTTTTTTTGAAAATAAGCATTAAAATACGCCGCTCAATATGATATTGAGCGGCGTATTTTTGTGTAAATCACAGATTTAAAATTGTAAAACATACCGATTAATATTTACAAAACACTGATTTTTAATGAAATAAAAATTTACGGGATTCCTACACCGCTTTTACAACAGCTTTCTGAAATCAAGCTCTAATTTTACTTCAACAAAAAAATAAGGTTATGAAAAAACTCATCATGTTAGTCGCTGTATCAAGCACTTTTATCATGTGCAAAAAAGGAGAATTGACTACTTCTCAGGTTGACGAAGCTATTCATGCTGCAGATAGTACTGTTGCAGATGCTGCTGAAAAAGTCAATTCTGTAAATCATACTGCAGAAGCGGTTTTTGATTCTGCCAATATCAAAATAAAAGAATTTGAAGACACGAAAAATTCGGTACAGGAGAAGATAGAATCTGCTTCGAAAAGTGTAGATTCTTTATCAAGCAAAATTGCCTCTACCCGATTGGAATCAATACCTGTAAAAAAGGACTCTGCAGAAAAAACTTCTGAAAGAATAGTTATAAACGTTCCTGCTCCGAAAATTATCAAACAGACGAAAATCGTTTATAAAGATGCGCCGAAAAAACAATTCACCAATAACAACAGCGTGAAAGAAAAAATGCTGAAAACCGGAATTCTGGAACTGAATGTAAATGATGCTGAAACGGCAAAACAGATTGTACACGAAGAGGTAAAAAAATATGACGGCTATATACGCAGTGAAAATATCTCCCTTAACAATAGCGACAACAAGACGGCTTTTTTAAAAGTAAAGGTGCCTATTCAGAAATTTGAATATTTGATGGATGACTTAAGCTACAACATCGGGGAAGTTGAGAATAAAAGCATTGAAATTTCAGGAGTGAATTTTACAGAAAACACCCTGTGCGATCTGGAAATAACTTTATACGGAAAAGCCAATGCGACAGTAAATGAACAACCGAAAAACTTTGGAGACCGTTCTTTTGCAGCAGTATCTTCCGGTTGGAATGTGATTGAATCTGTATTTCTTTTTATCCTTCCGCTTTGGCCGTTATTTTTAATAGCAGGGATTGGATATTACTTTTACAAAAAGAAAAAAGCAGATCATCCCAACACTAATAATTAAAACAAAAGCCTTTCAGATTCCTGAAAGGCTTTTGTTTTATTTCATATTGACTACTTTATCTACAATAAACTTTGTGTTGCCTCTCCAAGGCAGAACTCCTTTATATTCTTTGTAATGAAGGTCGAAATTTTTTCCGCTGTTCGATTCCAGCTGTTTGAAAACTTCAGGATCTTTCACAGAAAATTCAAACTCATAACTGGTAATGCTTCCGGTTTTTCCTCTTCCGAAACCTTCCTGAATGAGCTTGCCTTCATACGTTTTGAATACATATCCTTTATGGATGGCATAATTCAGATATCCGGATTTTACCCCTTCCCCGAAAACGAAGAAAAACTTGTACCAGACAAATACTCCGATCAGCAGTAAAGCTACGCCGATTGTGATCCACAAAGATTTTTTCATAAGTAGTTTTTAACTATTATTTTGCGATGCTTCTTGAGATTACAATTCTCTGGATCTCCGAAGTACCTTCATAGATCTGAGTAATCTTTGCATCACGCATCATTCTTTCTACATGATATTCTCTTACGTAACCATATCCACCGTGAATCTGTACGGCTTCAATAGTCGTATCCATTGCTACCTGAGAAGAATATAATTTTGCCATTGCTCCGCTTTCAGAAATATCTTTTCCTGCATCTTTTTCAACCGCCGCTTTGTAGCAAAGCATTCTTGCTGCCGTAATCTGAGTAGCCATATCTGCCAGTTTGAAAGCAATCGCCTGGTGATTGATAATTTCAGTTTTAAATGCTTTTCTTGTTTTAGCATATTTAAGAGCCAATTCATAAGCTCCTGAAGCAATTCCCAAAGCCTGTGAAGCAATCCCGATTCTACCGCCATTCAAAACCGCCATCGCAAAATTGAATCCGAAACCGTCTTCCCCGATTCTGTTTTCTTTCGGTACTTTTACGTTATTGAACATTAAAGAATGCGTATCGCTTCCTCTGATTCCCAATTTGTCTTCTTTCGGGCCAATTTCAAAACCTTCCCAACCTCTTTCTACGATAAATGCATTGATGCCTTTATGCTTTTTTTCAGGGTCAGTCTGAGCAATAACGATATAATAAGAAGCGGTTCCTCCATTGGTAATCCAGTTTTTGATCCCGTTTAACAGGTAATAATCACCTTTATCTTCCGCCGTTGTTTTCTGAGAAGTGGCGTCAGAACCAGCTTCAGGCTCAGATAATGCGAATGCACCTAAAACCTGACCGCTTGCCAATGGGGTAAGATATTTTATTTTCTGCTCTTCAGAAGCAAATTTTTCAAGACCGGCACACACCAAAGAATTGTTTACAGACATTACAACAGCTGCAGAGGCATCAACTTTTGCGATCTCTTCCATCGCCAGAACGTAAGAAACACTGTCCATTCCCGCTCCGCCGTATTTTGGATCTACCATCATTCCCAAAAGTCCCATTTCTCCCATTTTCTTTACCTGCTCGGTAGGAAATTTCTGATCACGGTCTCTTTCGATTACTTCAGGTAAAAGTTCATTCTGGGCAAAATCTCTTGCTGCCTGCTGAATCATCAGCTGTTCTTCTGATAAATTAAAATCCATAAAAATTAATAATTAGATGGTCGTAAATTTACACTTTTTACTCATATCTGGAAATATAATTGGCACTGAAAATTCTTTGGAGTTTTGCATTAATTTCACAAAAATGCTTATATTTAAGATTCTTTATAAAATTGACCGAAAAATGATGACTATCAAAAGATTATTCGATATACCGCACTACGCTTTAGAACAATATCCTAAAAACGATATGTTTGTGACAAAACATCAGGGTGAATGGCAAAAAACCTCTACCCAGGAATTTATTAATCAGGGAAACAAAATATCAAGAGGACTTCTAAAATTAGGAATCAAGCCCGGTGACAAAATCGCACTGATCACGACCAATACGCGAACGGAATGGGCCATTATGGATCTGGGGCTTTCACAGATCGGGGTGGTTTCTGTACCGGTGTATCCTACGATTTCTCATGAAGATTACGAATTTATCTTTAACAATGCCGAAATCAAATATTGCTTTGTTTCTGATAAGGCATTACTGGATAAAGTTGTCACCATAAAACACCGCGTTGCTTCCTTACAGGGCGTATTCACCTTCGATAATGTGAGTGGCTCGGCCAACTGGAAAGAAGTTCTGGACCTTGGAGAGGACGATTCAACCCAGATTGAGGTGGAAGATCTTTCAAACGCCATTAATGCTGAAGATCTGGCCACCATTATTTATACTTCCGGTACCACGGGTAAACCTAAAGGGGTCATGCTTACCCATACCAATATCGTATCTAATGTCCTGGGTTCTATACCGAGAATCCCGAGAAAGAAAAGCCTGGATTATAAAGATACGCGGGTTTTGAGCTTTTTGCCGATCTGCCATATTTTTGAGAGGATGCTTTTTTACCTTTTCCAATATAATGGTTTCTCCATTTATTTCGCGGAAAGTATTGAAAAAATGGGCGAAAATGTAAAAGAGGTAAAACCTCATTATATGAGTGTAGTACCGCGACTGGTAGAAAAAGTATATGACAAAATTTATAATACAGGATCTTCTGCGGGAGGCCTTAAATCTAAAATATTCTTCTGGGCGCTGAATCTGATTACCCAGAAAAAAGAAGTCAAAAAACCGTCCGGTTTACAGGAAATCATTGCCGACAAGCTTGTATTTAAAAAATGGAGAGAGGGTCTCGGTGGGGAAATTATCACCCTGGTTTCAGGATCTGCAGCTTTATCAACCAGGCTTAATCTCATGTTTCAGAATGCCGGAATTCCTGTTTTGGAAGGCTATGGTTTGACAGAGACCTCCCCGGTAATTTCGGTGAACTCGTTTGATAAGATGAAAGTGGGAACGGTAGGCCATCCTTTGGATAATCTAACCGTGAAAATTCAGGAAGACGGTGAGATTACCGTAAAAGGTTCTTCAGTTTTCAAAGGATACTTTAAAAATGATGAAATGACGAAGGAGGCTTTCACGGAAGACGGATATTTCAAAACTGGAGACATCGGCCATCTCGACAGCGACGGATTCTTACAGATTACAGACCGTAAGAAGGAAATGTTTAAAACTTCCGGCGGTAAATATATTGCTCCGCAGACGATCGAAAACCTGGCCAAAGCGTCTAAATTTATTGAGCAGATCATGGTCGTGGGCGATGGCGAAAAAATGGCCTGTGCTTTTGTACAGCCGGATTTTGAGTTTGCCAAAAACTGGGCGATGCGAAATAACCTCAATATCGGTTCTACTCCGGAAGAAATTGCCAAAAGCCCGGAATTGAAGCAAAGAATCGAAAAAGAAATTGAGGGCATCAATGAACATCTCGGAAACTGGGAAAGAATAAAGAAGATTGAGCTCACTCCTGAAGTCTGGAGCATTGAAACCGGTCTTCTAACGCCAACCATGAAACTGAAAAGAAAAGCGGTTAAAGAGAAGTTTATGGATCTTTATGACAGGATGTATGAACATCATGAATAAATATATGTCTAATTTCAGACATTAAAAAAGCTGCTCCGAATTGGAGCAGCTTTTTTAATATTATAAGATGATGTAATTAAAACTTAATTACATTTTTCATTCTTTCCGTTTCTTCGATTACCAATTCATCATCTACCAGGATTTTTCCTGAATGCTCATCAATGATAATTTTCTTTCTCTGAGCGATTTCCATCTGCTTCTGAGGCGGAATGGTAAAGAAAGATCCTTTCGGAGCACCTCTTTCAAGGCCTACAACCGCTAAACCTGTTGTAGAGTTGGCTCTGATTCTGTTATAAGATGCCAATAATCTTTCGTCGATTTTTGCAGCAAATTCTTTAGACTTTTCAATAAGGTAATCTTCTTCTTTCTGTGTTTCAGAAACCAGATCTTCAAGCTCTTCTTTCTTGAATTTAAGATGGTTTTTTAAATCCTCAATTTTAGTATTAAGCTCGTTTAACGTTTCGTTTTTATGAGCGATTTTAACACCGTATTCTTTAATTCTTTTGTCTGAAAGCTGAATCTCAAGATCCTGATATTCAATTTCTTTTCCTAAAGCTTCAAATTCTTTATTATTTCTTACGTTATCCTGCTGGGATTTGTATTTTTCGATTAAAGCTTTTGCATGGTTGATCACCTCATTTTTGGTATTGATCTGATCGTTCTGTTCTTTAATATCTGCATGAAATTTTTCAGCTCTTTTTTCTAAACCTTCAATCTCAATTTCAAGATCTTCCACTTCGATTGGCAATTCTCCTCTTGTATTCCGGATCTCGTCCAATCTTGAATCAATGATCTGCAAATCGTATAAAGCTCTTAATTTTTCTTCAACTGATATTTCGGTGGTTTTTGCCATATCTATAGGAAATAATTTACTGGGTTTGTTTTTTCACTCGATTTTAAGACTGCAAATGTACTAAATTTTTGTGACAAAATTTCAAATATTTGCTGACTCACCAATTGCTCAGATTCAAAATGCCCGATGTCGCAGATGAGCATTTTAGATTCTGCAAGGAAATAATCATGGTATTTGAGATCGCCTGTAAGATAGGCATCACATTTTTTGGAAACCGCTGCGGGTATTCCGCTGGCTCCGGAACCGCCTAAAACGCCTACTGTTTTAATTTTTTTATGAGTAAGGTCTGAATGTTTGATAATATTTAAATTAAATTTTTCTTTTACAAACTTCAAAAACGCTTTTTCTTCCATTTCCGTTTCCAGTTCGCCATACATGCCCAATCCTGAATATTGATTTTCATTCTCCAGCTGATAAACCTGATATGCAACTTCTTCATACGGATGAGCATCTTTCATTGCAGCAATGATCTGATGTTGTTTATACGATTCGAAAATTACAGATATCATATCTTCATCAGCGTTTTCACGAATATTTTTTTGCCCTGAAAAAGGATCTGAACCTTCTATCGGCCTAAAAGTTCCTTTTCCGTCAATTGTAAAACTGCATTCATCGTAAAAACCAATATTTCCGGCTCCCGCAGAAAAAAGTGCTTCTCTAACTCGTTCAGAATATTCTTTTGGAACAAAAACCGTCAGTTGTTTCAGATTACTCTTCTTTGGCTGAAGAATTTTTAGATTTTTCAACTCTAAAAGAGTACAAATTCCAGCATTAACTCCGAAATAATCATTGTCAAAAGCAGTATGAATCGCATAAATGGCTATTTTGTTCTCAATGGCTTTCAAAACTGCTCTTTCTACATAGTTTTTTCCGGTTAAAGATTTTAAACCCGAAAAAATAATGGGATGAAAGCATACGATCAGGTTACAGTTTTTTTCTATTGCTTCATTTATAACATTTTCGAGAGCATCGTGACACACCAGAATGCCGCTTACATTGCGGTCAGGAATTCCGCACAACAGCCCTACATTATCAAAATCTTCCGCCTGCTGCAAAGGGATACGCTTTTCTATTTCTGAAATTACCTGATGTATTGTCATTTTATTCTGTATGTTTGTTACGAAAATAGTGATAATTTGCTACATTTAAAAAAAATGCCCATTTATGGAAAAAGAGCATAATCTGGTTTCGGGAGACTCTTTGTGGGAAAGGTTTATTTTCCGCATCATTTACCGTTCAGACACCAAACTCGGAAAACTTTTTGATGTTATTTTGCTTTCCCTGATCCTGCTCAGCACAATTATCATTATGCTGGAAAGCGTCCCAGCTCTGGGCAAAAAATTCTATATCTATTTTATTATTTCCGAATGGATCATTTCGCTGTTTTTCTCTGCCGAATATGTAATGCGGATTGCAGTGGTAAAGAATAAAAAGAATTACATTTTCAGTTTTTTCGGAATTATTGATTTTTTGGCTTTAATTCCGTTTTACCTGAGCTTCTTTTTCCCGATCACAAAGTATTTTCTGATTTTCAGAATGCTGAGAATGCTTAGGATTTTCAGAATTTTCAATCTTCTGGATTTTATGAACGACGGCTTTCTGATCGTAAGAGCCTTAAAAAACAGCTCTAGAAAAATCTATATTTTCTTATTATTTCTGATTATTTTTTCTGTGATTGTAGGATCTCTCATGTTTATGGTAGAAGGCGGGAGACCCGGCTTTGAAACCATTCCCCAATCTATTTACTGGGCAGTAGTAACAGTAACCACAGTGGGTTACGGAGATGTATCACCTATTACTCCTACCGGAAAATTTTTTGCGGTTATTCTAATGCTTGCAGGATATTCTATCATCGCGGTTCCTACAGGAATCGTAACGGCGGAAATGAGAAACAAACGCCAGAATAAAGAACTCATCTGTGAAAGGTGCGGAAATGAAGATATTGATGATGACGCGCGATATTGTAAGCAGTGTGGCAAGAAATTAGCTTAGTATTTTTTATCAAATTAATCGTATTAATCAAATAACAAAGAAATCATGGAACCACAAAAGAAAAACACACCCAATATCTGGATCATTATTCTGTTCAGTTTAATCCCATTAATGGTAATCATTTATTTTATATTAGTCACGTTTTTCCCTGGTATATTCTCCGGTATGACTACAGGAGATATTCAGACGGTGTCACCAAATAAGTAAGTTTATGTTTATATAGATATGCATAAAAAAATGGGCAACCTTAAGAAGGCTGCCCATTTTTTAGGGTTATTTTTTAATTATTTTAATCGTTTGCCGTGTATTATCTTTCTGCCATAATGATAAAAGATATACTCCAGCTTTGAGATCCTGCAAATGAATCACCGAGGAAGGATTCTCAATCGTTTTTACCAGCTTTCCGGACATATCGGTAATCGTTGCCGACTGAATATTTTCTGCTTCTGAAATATTCAGGACATCCGTAAATGGGTTTGGATATGCCTTAACATTGGTTTTATACATTCCATTTTCAGATGTTCCCAATGTTCCTGTAGAAATCGTAATGGTAAAGTTATCTTCCAATTCATCAGAAGAGCCGCTGTACTGTCCTACATTCACATAATAAACTGTACCTGAAACCGTCGGCAAAGACAATGCTTCCGCTTCACCGTCTCCTCCGTCATCAATTGTAGATACGCAGGAAAGTGCGCCGCAAGTACCATTGTAAACCCCGACTTGAGGGTCAAAATTACTTCCTGAAGGCATAGAGACATTAATATTGAACACACTTCCGTTTCCGGTAAATTTAAACCAGGTTCCGTCATTCATATCATTCGAACATCCTGTGATAAATCCTGCATTATTTGTTGACCCACCTGCATCGGACTGCGTATAGGTATAAGGAAAAACGGTTGCCGCTAAAGCTCCGGAACAGGCATCATTCGCCGGTGGAGGAGGAATTTTACCGATGCAAATAGTAAAACTCTGATTGCTTCCCGTCCCATCATAACTATACACTCTTACATAATAAGTAGTTCCTATTGTAAGTCCTGAAATGACTGCTGATGAAGGATCGGAACATAAAACATTTACCAAACTTCCACATGTACCGCTGAAAACCTGAAAATACATGTCTTCATTCTCATCACTCCCTACAGAAACTATTGAATTTAAAGAAATTTTATGAGAAGTGGCTGTTGCAATAAATTTATACCAAACATCATCATCAGGATTTCCATAACATGGATTTGGAGAAATCCCTGAATCTGTTGCATCCAAAGTATATCCGGCCGTAACCATACCACAATTTAAGTCCGGATTTACCGTTAAAGTGACTGCATTGGCACATTCATTATTAAGTGGTGGTGCAGGTTTCGTTTTAAACATTGTATTCGAGCAGCCCTGTGATTCTCCACTTGTTCCTACGGCAGTTACTTTCAGATAATACATGGTATTTAATCCTAATGCCTGAGAAAGTGTAAAACTGGTTGTTGCCACAGATTGCTGATTCAGAATATCTGTTCCGCCCGGCGTTGTTCCTATGGAAACTTTATATCCTGTTGCACCAGGAACAGCAAGCCAAGAGATGTTTGGCGTTGTAGAAACAAAGTCGGAATTGTTTGCTGGAGATATTACACCTGGACAAGCAATAGTGGCACTCGGAGCTAATCCCAGAAAGGTTACTTCAGATTTTTCGTTGCTTAATACTCCATTCGGTGGTGAAGCAGGGTTAGGATTGGTATTGTCACTTTTATAGTAGATAACAGAGTTGGGTGTTGAATTATAAACATAAAATATATCTTCAAAACTGTTCTCATCATATCCCGAAGAATTTTCCTCAGCTGCTAAAACCAGATTCCCAACATTATTATAAGGAAAAGGTGTTGGAAAGGTAATCTGTACTACCCCATTATTATTGGTCACATTTCCAGAGAAGACCTGAGTCATCTGTGAAAGCGGAACCCAGTCTGCTGTTGAAGTAAAACTTGTTTTAGAAGTAGTTCCCAGATATACTACCCAATTTGCAGAATTGGTAATGTCTGATGAAGGGGGAAGATAAAATTTAAGCCCGGTAATATTTCCTGCAGCGTTGGCATTTATTTCCTGCTTTGTAAAAATCTGCTGAACGTAAGAATATCCGTAATAAGTACTGATGGGCGCTGTACCTGTATCAGTACTTCCTGCCCCCAAAGTAATCTGTGCATGGAGCGTCATGCAAAATATCATTAAACATGAGAGTAGAATTTTTTTCATATGGAAGTTTTGAATATTAATACTAAATTAAAACAATATTTCGATTATGGTGTACATTTTTTAATAACAATTGTTTTAGAATCAATTATTTGAAAACAGGGCATCTTTATTTGAATATAATCTGAAGCCAGCGAATAATTTATTAAAATTATTACTCCAAAAATAATAGAGACTAAAATACATTAGTCTCTATTAATAATTATAGGTCGGAATATTATTTTTTTATTGCTTTGATCGTTTGTTTAGAACCGTTTTTCATAGATAATGTTACAAAATATAATCCCGATTTCAAATCTTCTAAATGAAGAGATACAGTAGGGTTTTCAATCGTTTTCACTAATCTTCCGGCCACATCACTCACAGAAACTGATTTTACCTCGGCAATATCTGAAACATACAGTACATCATTAAAAGGATTTGGATATACTTTTACATTATTTTTAGTGACACCTGCTTCAGAAGTTGAAAGTGCAATCTGCTCAACGGTAAAATTGTCGATAAAGAAGTCATAATCTTCCGTATCATCCACTGTTCCATCAGATCCGTAAAAGGCAAATATTGTATTTGCGCCTGTATACGAAGTCAGGTCTAAAGAAAACTGAGCAGACACATTAGATGGAGCGTTGGCCGCAGTCCATGATTGTAATACCGTCCAAGTATTTCCTCCGTCATTAGAAACTACAAACTGCAAAATATCGTCTGATCCCATTGCAGAAGATGCTGTACCCGCATATTCAGTAAGTCCGTAATCAAATTTTACACGATATCCTCCTCCGGACAAGTTAAACGGAACTGTCTTTAACCATCCTTCTCTATCGGTATTATAAAGATTAATTTTTACAGCACCTTCAAAGCCCGAATTTAAGAATCCTGCTCCATACCAATATTCAGTAGTTCCTGTCGGAGCGGTAGTAGTAGGAGATCCTCCAGATTCCTGCGACCAGCATGCCGGTGGAAATGTTGTAAAATCATTCGTATAAGAAGGAACTATCACCGCACATAGAGTAGTAAAATTTGCGGAAAGAGACCATTGACTTTTTTCAGTAGCTGTACATGCAGATCTCATCCATACAAAATATTCTGTTGCCGGCTGCAGATTCGGAATAACCTTTGAAACTACAGTAGACAATGCAGTTCCTGTAGCTACTGTGGTAGAAGATGGAGCGGTATTGGATGTGGAAATATAATATTCATATCCTACACCGATAGTACTTGGAGGTGCAGTCCAGGAAATATTTGCTGACGATGAAGTCACTGCGCTTACCGTTAAACCGCTTGGTGCTAAGCAGCTCGGTGCGGCACCAATATTTACCGTATAATCATGAGCTTCTCCGTATCCAAAAATATTGCATGGTTCGGGCTGGCTGGAATAGCGGTCTCCTACTCTCATCCTATAGGTTGCAGGTACAACATTAGCAGGAATCGATATAGTTGCTAGAGTCGTATTTACTCCGTTCACATAATCGCTGCTTCCCTCTGCCACCAACTCCGGAGCGGCATCATCGAAAGTTCCGTCATTGTTAAAATCAATCCAGATCCTGATATTTTGGCTTCCAAAATTGTGTGTCACAGAAAACGGATAATTGAGTCCCGCATTAAGGCTGATTATCTGCGTCGTGTAATCTCCGTAAGAAGCTGTTGAACATCCCGTATTCAAATGACTGAATGTAGCACTTGGGATTTCAAAACTGTCAATCTGATCACCGTCGTTACATCCCTGTTCAAATTCTGGCACACAATACGTTTGTGAAAAGCCTGCAAAACCAAAGGCTAAAAAGCCTACTAATAGAATTTTTTTCATGTAATAATTTTTGATTTGATAATGTAGGTGCTAATTTAACAATAATATGGTATCTAATGAAGTTTATATTTAATTTATTGAAAAAAAATAGAGGCTAATAAATTAGCCTCTATTAAAATAGTTTGTATTAAAAAATATTACTTTTTAATTGCTTTTATAGTTTGTTTTGCACCATCTTTTAGGTTTAATGTTACAAAATATAATCCCGATTTTAAATCTTCAAGATGAAGAACCGAACTAGGATTATCAATTGATTTCACTAATCTTCCTGAAACATCGCTTACAGAAACAGATTTTACATTTGCAATATCTGAAATATTCAACACATTTGTAAACGGATTAGGATATGCTTTAACATTGTTTTTAATGGTTGCAGCTTCAGAAGTAGCTAACGTTACCGCATCATAAGCAGAAACTTTAAATGATCCATCTGTTCCCGTTCCTGAAGAATATCTCCAAACGCTCACCAATAACGTAGCTCCTGGAGTCTGCCCGGTTAATGAAACCAATGAGAAATTTCCATCCGCCGAACTATCATCATCACATGCTATTGAAGTTAAAGATCCGCAAGTTCCGCCAAATACATTGATAACAGAATCTGTATAAGTAGAAGATGCTACTGAATTGGTTTCAATTTTTACATTTCCTGAAGCCGGTACTACTACAGAGAACCAAACATTGTTTGTTGCACTTGTTTGACATGACTGAGCTGTTCCGTCTGCTGATGAACCTGCATTGGTAACCGTCATTGCGCCAGAAGCAAAATCTGTCCCTACTGTTAATGCCATAGGTGCTGAACAGTTATCATTCGCTGGTGGAGCTACCGAAGAGGTCGTGAATGATCTTACTGTACATCCTGTACCAGAATTTGTAGTAGTATTATATGCAGTAATGGTATAATAATACATTGTATTCAACATTAATGGAGTACCAGTATATGAATATGTAGTAACATTCCCCATATCTACATTGTTCAGAACATTTGTTCCACCGGAAGTAGTTCCTAAAGAGATTTTATATCCAGTTGCACCTGTAACGGCTGACCAAGAAAATACCGGCATAGTAGAAACTCCTGTTGCCGATGCTGCCGGAGCAGTGACACTAGGACATGGCATTGCGGCCGTAGTAAATGATGTCTCAGTACAGCCCGTAGCATTACCAATGGCATTTTTAGGAATGATTTTAATATAATACTGGGTAGAATAGTTCAAAGGTGTTGCTGTAGGTATCGTATAGGTTGTTACGTTTCCGACATCAACTCCATTCATTACATTGGTTCCTCCCGGCGTTGTTCCTATGTTGATCAAATAACTGCTTGCACCACCTGTGGCAACAGCCCATGAAATTGCAGGGGTAATAGAAACTCCCGTTGCCGCATTCGCAGGGCTAGAAATAGTAGTACAGCTTGGCGGAGTCGTTGCCGTTTGCGCTAATTGTACATCATCAAATCCCATATAATAATCTCCTGGACTTGTGTAAAGAGATTTAAATCTTAACTTAAAATTCGCTCCTGTTGCAATAGTTCCTGCAGGAATGGTCCCGGAAACGGTAGTACATGCAATACTTCCATTAACTGCAGTTGTAAGTGTAACCGGAGCAAGGATGTCTGTCCAGGTTGTGCCGCCATCTACAGAATAATCAGCTGCCACAGAACCTTTTACTGTTACAGTAGCATCGTATGATTTTGCAAGATACTTAAAAGAATAAGTCATTGCAGTACCATTAGATGCTGTAGAACTATAAACAAGATACCATGCAGGAACTGACGAATATAGATTTTTGTACACTCCTTTTGTACCTGCACATGGCGTACCCGCAGACGAGCCAAATGACACACCTGTCGTTGTTGTTAAGGTAGCATTCGAGAAGCTTGTCCAACCTGTTGGAAGAGCACTTCCTTCAAAGCTCTCGCTTACTACAATTTGCGCTGATGCTCCCACTCCGAAAGCCATCATACACAGTAATAAAAGTTTTTTCATATTTGTAAAATTTAAATTAGGTCACAAAATTAAAAAAATTTAAATTAAAAATAACACTTTAAATAAATTTATTACCATTAATAAGTTTTAATGCATTTTTTTTACATAAAAATAAAACAATTATTTAATTTTTTATTTAACATAATATATAAATAAAAAATACTGTACAGTGATTGCCAGATATTTACAAAAATTTTAAAAAAATCACTTGTGAATGAAAAAACTACTTAACATAAAAAAATTTCATAATAATTTATTATTTCAAAAAAAATAGCGGCCGTTACAGCCGCTATCCATTTAAATATAAAATTGTTTACTTACTTTTTGATTGCCTTGATCGTTTGTTGAGAACCATCTTTCATATTCAATGTCACTAAATACAGTCCTGATTTTAATTCTTCTAAATGAAGTGCTGAAGATGGGCTGTCAATCGTTTTTACCAATCTTCCTGAGACATCGCTTACAGATACCGATTTTACTTTGGCCACATCTGAAATATTCAATACATCAGAAAATGGGTTTGGATATGCTTTAATGTTATTTTTAGCAACAGCAGATTCAGAAGTTGCCAACACAGACGCATCATATGCGGAAAGCTGGAACTGACCATCTAAGTTTGAACTGTTGTTCGTATATCTCCAAACGCTCACATACAAGGTTGCTCCCGGTGTTTGACCTGTTAAAGAAATTTTTGAGAAATTATCGTCTCCGGTATCATCATCACATGCAATATCTGTAAATGTTCCTCCACAAGTTCCTCCATGTACTGAAAGCACGGTGTCGGTAAGTGGAGATCCTGTTACTCCTTTTGTTTCAATGGTAAGTGTTCCGCTTGCAGGTACAACTACTGAATACCATACGTTATTCCCTCTAAATGACTGACACGTGGTCGTACCATCTGTAAATGCGCTTACGGTAGTACCGGTAATAGGTGTAAATACTGGCGCTACTGTCAACGCAACGGCTCCTGAACATACATCGTTTGCTGGCGGCGGCGGAGGAGTTCCTACACAAATATTAAAGCTGTTGCTGTATCCTGCTCCATTGCTGTTGTATGCTCTTACATAGTAAGTCTGGCCCACTGTTAAGCCTGTTACTGATGTTACATTAGTTGTTCCACAGGCAACGCTTGTAAGCGTACCACATGTTCCGCTTAGCACCTGTGTATATAAACTTGTTGATGAACTAGTTCCCGTTGAAACAACATTTGATAAAGTTATCGTCTGATTGGCATTGGTAGCTACAAATTTGTACCAAACATCATCATCAGCTGTTCCTGTACAAGTTGTAACCGCTACACCTGAATCGGTTGCTCCCACGGTAGTACCTGCAGTGGATGCGGCACATGAAAGATCCGGATTTACAGTAAGCGCAACAGCAGCTGCACAGTCATCATTTAATGGCTTGGTGGCAAATGTATACGCAGTCCATGCGCTTTGGTCGACAGTCGTACAATGAGATCTTACCCAAACATAATAAGGGGTACCGGCAGAAAGTCCGGATAGTGCCTGAGAAGTTCCGGCAATGCTCACATAATTTGGTGTTGTCGTAGAAGTAGGCGCAGTGCTGCTGGTGCTGTAATACAGGTCATATCCACCTGCAGGAACGCTTGTTGAAGCTGTCCATGTAATATTTGCCCCAGAACTTGTAATACCCGTTGCTGCTAAAGCAGTTGGGCCTACGCATGACGGAGCTGCTCCCTGACTGATCGTGATATCATCAAAGTACACATAATTATCTGATGTACTTAATCCTGATTTTGCTTCAAATCTTATGAAAACATTTCCAGCAGCAGGCAATCCTGAAATCGTAGCCGTTTTTGCAGCACAAGCAGCAGAAACAACGTGCGTAGTATTATCAATAGTATACGCCGTTGTCCATGGGCCGCTTGCAGATGTTGCCCAATCTAGTTTTATAACCCCAAAATCTGCTGCTGTTGCAGCAGTAGTATTACTAGAATATTGAGTTACCTTATAAGAGAAATTCACAGTAAGATTCCCCCCATTTGTACCTGTTAAAGCAGGTGAAACTAAGAAAGATGAAGCATTATAATAATTATTCGCTCTAACGCTTCCGGTTCCGGTACATGGTGTTGTCGTAGATCTGCTGAACGATCCCGATCCGCTCGTGGTCCAGGATCCTAATCCTGTAGGCTCCCAACCATAGGTGTAGGAGATTTGCGCCGATGACATCACACCCAATGTCATCATACACGCTAATAAAATTTTCTTCATAAAACTTAAATTAAAATTATGTACTAATTTATAAAATATTAACTATATAATTACACAATATTAATTTAATATCAAATTATTTTAAAATGATTATAGATATAATTTAATTATTAAATGGAAAGTAAAAAAATAAGAGAATATAATTGAGTTTTAAACAAAAAATAGCGGCCAGTTACGGCCGCTATAGTTTCAATATAAAAGTTAATTACTTTTTGATTGCTTTGATCATTTGTTTAGAACCATCGTTCATATTAAGAATAACTATATACAGACCAGATTTTAATTCTCCTAATTGAAGAGCAGAACTTGGTTTTTCTATAGTTTTAACTAATCTTCCGACAATATCAACAACTGATACCGATTTTACATTCTTCACATCTGAGATATTCAACACATCAGCAAATGGATTTGGGTATGCTTTTATACCTTTTACATTAGATACCCCTTCGCTCGTACCAAGTACAGCAGCTATTTCTGCATATGCTAAGTAACCTGTATAACTCGCAGTTGCCAGTGCAGTGGTAGACTGTGTGGTATTTGGTGTACCGGCAGTATATGTACCTGTAGTACCAAATAAGCTGTCATATACTCCACTTGCAGTTGGTGCAATTACTGGGAAATTAATATTTGTAATTGCATTATCTCCTAATCTCACATTAATTGTTGAGAAAGTACCCGATACCAAAGGAGCTTCCCATCTTCTTGCAGATAAATTTTGGATGGTAGAAGATCCTGTTCCTGAGTTGGTATCAAATGCTTCTGCTGTCATATTAGTTACCGCAGTAGTTGCCGGTGCTAATGAAATTGGCGCATACGCTGCTTTACCTACAGGATATACTACATAATTTGTATTCGCATTACCAGAAGCAATTGTTCTTGCAAAAGGCCCTACAATATAAGCAGTAGCACTACCTCCTGACAATGTACCTGCTGATGCTGCTGTACCTAAAGTCAACAAATTAGTTGAAGTCGTATTCACTTTTCCTGCTGTAAGTGTTAAAGTTCCACTTACGGATAGCGGCACGCTAAGTGTTACCCCTCCCGAACTTGTATTATTTACAGTAAAACTAGTTAAGCTAGCTGTAGAAGAAGTTGTTGAATTTCTAAATAACCCAGTTCCTGAAATTGTCTGGGGAGTAGTTGCTGCCGAAGCAGAGGCATTTGTCCAAGTAGCAAGATTCAGTGTACTAGTACTTGATAGCGTACCATTATTAGTGATATTGCCCGCTAAATAGGTAGTTGAAGCTAATCTATATTCTCCTTGATTAATCACCAAATTACCTAAAATACCGATACTGCTCGTAGTACTCACAAAACGGTTGGTTCCAGTGGCTGCATCTACCGTTACATTTCCTAAGCTGTAATATCCAGAACCTGGAAATAAATACACACCAAAACCGCTTGTGTTACCACCTGCTGTGGTAGAAATGCCATCACCAAACTTAACGGTGTGAGTAGTACTTGCTACTGCTCCACCAGAAGGTACACTTACACTTAGTGCATAGTCGCTTGTGCTAGTACCTGCATGAGGGTCTACTATTGTTAGTACACCACCTGTAAGGTTAATATTAGATGCAGCTGTAGCTGTAACTCTAACTAATGGCGTTCCTGTAGCAACACTGTTAGCTGTTGTTCCATCGCTACCATCCACATTAATACTACCGCCACTCTGGTTGAAAGTAGAGCCTGAATTGTTCATTAAATTTCCATTAATATTCAATACTCCACCGGATACAGTTAATGTTCCGTTGTTCGTAAGGAAATTGTTATTTAATGTACAACCTACTGTTAAATCTCCTGAAGCATTTACTAATGTTCCTCCAGCATTGATCGTAAGGTTTTTAGAAATATTGTTTGCTGAGTTTACTGTTACCGTAGTACCTGATGCAATTTGTACTAAATCTGTACATGATGGTACAGCACCTTTATTCCAAGTTGCAGTACTATTCCAGTTTCCGCTTACTACAGATACATAAGGAATATCCGCAGCTGCAATACCCAAATAATAGGTATCAGACAAATTAGCCAATGGAACAACTGTTCTCTGCGCATTCACATAAGTTGTTCCTGTTTGATGTGTTCCCAAAGCAGGAGCTGAAGCTAAAGTTATTCTGCTGTTTCCAGTATTGGCAGGATAGATATTCTGACCGTTTATCGCCATGCTATAAGTAGGCGTTCCTGTAATTCCTGATTGAGAAACAACCCAATTGGATTTTGCTTGCGTATCTACGGCATACGTTCCGTCTACAATACTTACAGCATTTGTTCCCGCAACATCATTGTATTTCACTGCAATCTTTCCACCAGTAGCAGCAGCAGCTGTCTGGTTTAGGTAAAGATTTCTTGCAGCAAAAGCCGTTGATGTTCCTGTAGCAAAAGGATAAACTCCGTTTCCTGTTCCAGAAGGAGTCGTACTTGCTGTAATGGTTGCTCCTCCTGTTGTTGTAGGCCACCATCTTGCAAAAGTGCTACCTGTACTGAACCCACCTGCAGAATAAGATAAAGTTCCGTTAGTAGTCGCTGAAGTTCCTAAAACAAAAGTATTTGCACCTGTGTTTACAAATCCTGTTGTCAAAGTTAATGTTCCTGATACAGTACCTGTATTTGCTCCGTTCAACAAAGAATTTGCGTCTGCAAATGTTACCCCTGTTGAAGAACTATTATTAATCGTTACTGAAGTAAAATTAGCAGTAGAACTTGCTGTAACAATATTATTTCTAAATACACCAGTTCCTGAAACAGTCTGAGGTGTAGTAGAAGCTGAAGAAGTTCCATTTTTGAAGTTTTGGAAACTCAAAGTGGAAGCAGTATGCGTAAATGTACCATTATTGATAAAATTACCTGCAATGCTTATTCCAGATGTTGGCATTCTAAATTCTCCATTTGCATTAATAGTTAACGTATTAATACCAATCGTTGTTGCAGAATTTGATACATATCTATTTGTACCTGAAGCTCCGTCTATTATTACATTGTCAAAATATATTTTGCTTCCTGCATTGTTCCAGATAAATCCTCCTGCTGCTGAAGCGGTTGCAGTCGTTCCTCCTGCATCCGTAGAAGATCCGTTACCAAACTTCAAAGTCCAGCCTGTTGTAGTATCAATAGCAGTTCCACCAGTGTAGGAGAATGCGTATGAAGTCGTACTATTCGCTGCGTGAGGATCTACTACCGTCATGGTTCCACCAGTAAGTGTCACGTTTCCAGTAGCTATATTCACTATATTTGTACCTGAAGCCACACTTGTCGCTATTGCTCCTGCATCGTTTCCGTCCACATTTATATTTCCACCCGTTTGAGCAAAAGTAGAACCCGATGTATTATTAATGTTACCATTAACTACTAAAGTTCCTCCGGACATTGATAAAGTACCGTTGTTATTAACAAAATTATTTTTATTAATACAACCTACTGTCATTGATCCTCCTGTTTGAGATAAAGTACCGCCTGCGTTAATAATTACATTACTTGGTGTCGCTGTTGTAGAAGCACCTACAGTTACGGTATGACCTGATAAAATAGCTGCATTTGAGCAACTTGGCACTATACCTCCTACCCATGTACTTGTACTTTCCCAAGGACCTGATTGCGCAGACTCTATAGGAGCTTCTGCTGCAATAGTTCCCAAAGTATATGTTGCTGCTACATTCGCTGCAGGAACACTTATTCTTTCTCCCATAGGTTGACTGGTACCTGCCTGTGCTGTACCAATTAAAGCACCATTATTCAAAACAATAACATTAGCAGAAGTTGCAGTATATGTTCCTTGTCCTTGAATAGCAAAAGTGTGTGTAGCAGAAGAAGCATACCCCGCCAAAGCAGTAACTACCCAATTGGCATTAGTTTGTCTGTCATAAGTTAAAGAACTTTCAGTTACCGGAGTAATGGCAGAAGTTCCTGTTCCACCGTTAAATTTAACTGCCAACTGACCTGCTGTAGTTAGTGCTGCAGTAGCTCTGTGAAAGTGATCAGCTAAAAATCCAATTGTAGGATTTCCCATCACGAAAGGATAGGTACCTGCACCTGCTGTAGGTATAGTTGCTGCGGCTATTGTCGTTCCTGAGCCTGTTGTACCATACCATCTGCTAAATGTAGAACCTGAACCGAAACCTCCCCCTGTATAACTTAATGTACCAACGGATGATCCACTAATTCCTAATACAAATGTATTAGAACCTGTATTTACTACACCGTTTGTAAAAGTTAAGGTACTGGAAACTGTTCCTGTATTTGATCCGCTCAATAACGAATTCGCATTAGAGAAATTGACTCCTCCAACACTTGAGTTATTAATTACTAAATTTGTAAAATTAGCAGTAGGCGAAGCGGTTAAATTTCTGAAAACACCGTTCCCTGAAACAGTTTGAGCATTCGTTGGTGCAGTAACCGTTAAGGTTGTAGATGTAGCAGAAGTAGCATCTGCAAAAAATACCGTCCCTAAACTTGTAAAGGTACCATTATTAATAATGTTTCCCGTAAAATAGCTTGCTCCAGTTGTAGCGCTTGTACCGGAGTTTCTGAATTCCGCACCAGAGTTGATCGTTAAATCTCCATTAATAACAGAGTTATAATACGTTCCACTCATAGAAAGAAATCTATTTGTTCCTCCGGTAACAGTCTCTAAAACGACATTCTTAAATTTAAAAATACCTGTTCCATTCCAACTGTAGAAGGTAAAACCATTCGCTCCTCCGTTATCTGTTGAAACTCCATCTCCAAATTTAAACGTATGCGTTCCAGTAGCTGAAATTGATCCTGCTGTAGGAGCTGTTACCTGAAATGTATTTGTCGTCGTATAATGTGGATCGACAATAGTAAAGGTCCCTCCTGTAAGGTTAACATCCGTGTTAGCTGTAGGAGCAAAATTTACTATAATCGTACCTGAAGGCACACTCCCAGTTGCAGATCCGGCATTGTTTCCGTCTACGGAAATTGTTCCTCCGCTTTGGTTTAGTTTACCTCCTGTTCCTAGGTTAAAATTACCGTTTACGACAACACTTCCCCCCGAAACGTTCAGAGTTCCGCCAACAGCACTCAAAGTTGAATCAAATGTTCCCGCCTTACTTACTGTAAGCGTATTTGCAGCAACCGTTAAACTTCCGGAATTAAGGGTAAGCTGTCCGACAGAAGCATTCCCGGGGAGGGTCATTGCAGCATTATTTTGTATAATAAAATAGTCTGCATTGCTAATGCTGGTTGGCGAGGTTCCCGTACCGTCTGTAGCAGTTCCCCAACTGCTGACAGCCGTAAAATCCGTAGCCGAGGCTTTGGAATAATACGTGGTTTGTGCTTTCATTGTAGCAAAACTGCCAATCAACAAAAGCCAAAGATAAGCTTTTTTCATACTTAGTTAAAATTAAAATTAGGGGGTAAAATTAACAAATTATTCCGTAAAGTGTCAAAATAATTCTATTTTTTTTAATTAAATGATAATAAAATAAGAAATACGTTGAATTATGAGTAAACAACCGTGTAGAATTTTTAGAATCGATATTACAGAATAATTAATAGATATGAATTTAAAATAAATAATAGTTAACATAAATTAATTATTGCTACAATAATTAATAATATATTAATATTATATTAACTATAAAATATCATATAAGAAAAATAAAAAACAGCCTTTCGAGCTGCTTTTTATTTGTAAAAAAAATCAATTCAAATAAAATTCATATTTATTGAGAAGCTGTATTTCTTTGATTAAATCTCCGTTCAGATCTACCGAATATTTCATGGATTGCAATTCGATATGAGAATCTTCTTCCGGATTTTTAATAAAGAGTTTAAATTTCTGATCCCCTTTATTTTGATCAAGAACATTTTTGAAAAAGTCTAAATCTTCTTTTCGGAAATCCATAATGTCCATCACGAGAGAAATACTTTTGGCAAATTTTTCAAAGGCTTCCTGAAGCTCAATGACCTCTACAACATTTACGAAAACTCGGCCATCTTTTACCTGCGCAAATTTGATCTTTAAAATCACAAAACGCTGTACTTCCAGCTTTTCTTTCAAACGCATATAATCGCGGTCACCCAGCCGGAAGGAATACGATCCCGAATAATCTTCAAGAGTTAAAAACGCTACTTTTTCGCCACTTTTAAAACCATCCTGCACACGATATTCGGTGATTAAACCCGCTACCGTAAATTCTTTTCCTGCCCCGCCGTTTTCTCTTTCTTTCTGAAGGGTTTTCCAGTCTTTCTTTTTTTCTTCAAAAAGTTCCGGTGGTTTATTTGCAAAAGCCTGCTCTTTGTAAGCATCCACTTCATCCAGATTCAGAAATCCGAAAGTTCCTTTTGGCTCTGCCTTTTTGGTGGTTTCTTCGATGATTTCTTCTTCTCCTGCGATCACGTCATCAGAAATAATTTCGGCAATATCTGCGGTTTCATCCTGGGCATCAACTTCTAAAATAGGAGCTTCATCAATGGTAATTTTTACTTCGTCTTCTTTTTCGAGAACGGCTTTTTTCGAAAGCTGGCCCTGCATAAACTGGAAATGATATTTAAATTCATCCAGCGGGTGTGCGGAGAGGTAAAACCCGATGATTTCTTTTTCTTTATTCAGCTTATGCATATTCGGCCATTCCGGGCAAGGCGCCAGTTTTGGCTGTTCTATCTGAACTTCATCTGCAAAATCTGCAAAGAGGGAATTTTCCATTTCATTTTTGCTTTCCTGGAAACTCTGTCCGTACCGTATCAGTCTTTCCAGATTGGTTCTTCCTGCCATATCAATATCAAAATACTGGCCTCTATGATACATGCTGAATTCATCAAAAGCTCCTGCCAATACCAAACTTTCAGCCACTCTTTTATTCATTTGAGAAGGTAAAATCCTTTCAAAAAAATCATAGATGTTCTTAAACCTTCCGTTGGCTCTTTCTTTGGTAATCGCTTCACTCGGACCTTCACCAATTCCTTTAATCGCACCCAGACCAAAACGGATCTGGCCTTTCTCGTTCACCGAGAATTTGTACTGGGATTCATTTACATCCGGACCCAAAACATCAACCCCAATACTTTTACAGTCTTCCATAAACATTGTGATAGAATCGGTATTATTAATGTTGTTGCTCATGACACTGGCCATATATTCCGCAGGGTAATTGGCTTTTAAATAAGCAGTCTGATACGCAATTAACGCATAACAGGTAGAGTGCGATTTGTTGAATGCATATTCTGCAAAGGCTTTCCAGTCGTTCCAGATTTTTTCGAGTTTTTCTTCGTTCAGATTATTTTTTCTTCCTCCTTCAATGAATTTAGGATACATTTTGTTCAGAACATCAATCTGTTTTTTACCCATCGCTTTTCTCAAGGTATCGGCTTCACCTTTGGTGAAATTCGCCAGTTTTTGGGACAATAGCATTACCTGCTCCTGATAAACGGTAATTCCGTAGGTTTCCTTTAAATATTCTTCGGTTTCATCGAGGTCGTAGATGATTTCTTCAATCCCGTGTTTTCTGTTGATAAAATTAGGGATATATTTAATCGGGCCCGGTCTGTAAAGGGCATTCATGGCAATAAGATCCGCAAAAACCGTTGGCTTAAGTTCTCGCATGTATTTCTGCATTCCCGGACTTTCATACTGGAAAATCCCCACTGTTCTCCCTTCTTTAAATAACTGATAGGTTTTCGTATCATCCAGCGGAATCTGATCCGGGTCAATATCTACGTTATGTCTTTGCTTGATTAATTTTAAAGCATCTTTAATAATCGTTAAGGTTCTCAGTCCCAGAAAATCCATCTTCAGAAGCCCTGCGCTTTCCGCAACAGAATTGTCAAACTGGGACACCAAAATATCGGCATCTTTCGCCGCAATTGTCACGGGAACCAGATTACTCACATCTTCCGGAGTAATAATCACTCCACAGGCATGAATACCGGTATTTCTAATGCATCCTTCCATCTTTTTTGCACTTCCCAGAACATCATGCCGCGGATCTTCAGCATTTCCTAAAACCAACCTCATTTCGTCTACCAGCATTTGATCTTCCGGTCTCAGTTTATCATATTTAGCCAGCGCTTTCGCAATATTCATTCCGGGGGTGGAAGGAATCAGTTTCGCAATATTATTGGTTTCAGGAATGGAAAGATCTAAAACTCTCCCTGCATCTTTAATTGCTGATTTCCCTCCCAGAACTGAGTACGTAATAATCTGCGCGACCTGATTTTGCCCATATTTATCAATCACCCATTTTATTACACGGTCTCTTCCTTCATCATCAAAATCTATATCAATATCGGGCATTGAAACCCTTTCCGGATTCAGGAATCTCTCAAAAAGGAGGTCATATTTAATAGGATCTACATTGGTGATCCCGATACAGTAAGCGACTGCAGAACCGGCTGCAGAACCTCTTCCCGGACCGACCCAGACTCCCATGTTTCGGGCTTCATTACAAAAATCCTGTACAATCAGGAAGTAACCGGGATATCCTGTATTGGCAATAACATCCAATTCGAAATCAAGACGTTCCTTAATTTCGTCGGTAATTATTTCATATCTTTTTTTGGCGCCTTCATAGGTTAAATGTTTCAGATAAGCCATTTCGCCCCGTTTTCCGCCATCTGCATGGTCTTCAGCATGAATAAATTCTTCAGGAATATCAAATTTCGGCAGCAAAACATCTCTTTTTAAAGTATAGGGACTGAATTTGGCAAAAAACTCATCATACGCTTCAAAAGCATCGGGATACGCCAGAAAAGCTTCTTTAATCTCATCAGAATTTTTAATATAATATTCTCCTGTTGCCAAACCTCTTCTCTTTCCAAACCCTTTTCCTACAGGGGTCGACAATTTTTCCCCATCTTTGATACAGCTTACGATATCCTGAATATTAGAATCTTCTTTTTCAGTATAATAGGTTTCGTTCTGAGCTAAAATTTTAACCTGATATTTATCTGCAAAATGAAGTAAAACATCATTTAAATGTTCTTCTTCAGGAAGCTGGTGATTTTGGATCTGAACATAAAAATCATCTTCAAAAGTATCTTTCCACCATTTGAAAAGCTCTTCCCCTTTCTGTTCCCCCGTATTCAAAATTGCATCAGGAATATCTCCGGTAATTCCTGAAGTCAAAGCAATTAACCCGTCTTTATATTCGGCAATCAATTCCCGGCTGATCCTTGGAACGCCAAAATAAAAACCTTTTAAAAAGCCGATACTTGAAAGTTTAGCTAAATTTTTATAACCGTTAAAATCCTTCGCCAATAAAACGACCTGCGTTCTTCTGTCGGGATCATCTTTGGTAAACTGTTTCTGCTCATACCGGTCTGAAATGTAAAACTCACAACCCACAACCGGAATTAAAGGTTCTGATACAGGTTCTGTTTCATTAAACTCTGTTCCATTTTCTTCGGCTTCCTGTTTTTTCGCTAAAAAATCTTTATGTTTTTTTAAACGGTCCGCATTGGCCGATTCTACTGCAGAAACAAACTTAAAAGCACCCATCATATTGCCCAGATCCACCATCCCGACTGCCGGAAACTGATCGTCTGTAGCTTTTTTAATTAAATCTGAGATGCTGGAAGTCGCGGTAAGTGTTGAAAATACACTGTGATTGTCAAAATTGAAATACTTTCCAAGATCGATTTCCTCAATACTGCCAAAATCCTGCTGTTTTTTCTTGTTGTTAAAATCTGCAACCTGTCTCCTGATTACAATACCAAAAGGCTGTATCGGATCGGGATGCAAAGCTTTAAAATAGGCCAGCTGATCTTCAGAAATTTTTAAAACCTCAGCCGGGATAATCCCGATTCTCATCATCTCAAAGAAAACCTGAGCCGTTGCATTTACGTCGGCAGCTGCATTGTGTGCCTCATCAAATTTGTTTCCGTAGAGTTTTTCATAAAGTTCTTCCAGTTTAGGGGATTTAAACTTGCCTCCCCTTCCACCGCCGAGCTGGCAAAAATCGGTACCCAGGATCATGGTATCGGCTTTTGGTTTTTCCTGAAGATGGTCCTTTATATTTTTCCTGAAAAATTCTGCACCAACGATATTGTAATCAAACTCTACATTATGCCCGGAAACTACGCTTACCTTTTCCAAAACTTTAGAAAATTCTTCCAGAACTTCCTGCAGATCACGGCCTTCTTCATGCGCAATTTTTGTAGTAATCCCATGGATTCTTGCCGCGTTAAAGGGAATGTCATACCCTTCCGGTTTTATGATATAATCCTGATTTTCAATCAAATTACCTGCATTATCATGCAATTGCCATGCGATCTGAACCATTCTTGGCCAGTTGTCTGAATCGGAAAGCGGAGCATTGAAATTTTTCGGTAAACCGGTGGTTTCTGTGTCAAAAACTAAATACATGAATTTTTCTAACTTTAATGAGAAAATAGTACGTAAAGTTACGGCAATTTTATCATTTTCCGATCATTTTACCTGCCGAAATAATGTTTAAATGACGATAAAACTCTCCTATCAATTGTTCGCATTTATTTTTACAAATACAAAATATGCTTATCTTTGTACTCTATGGAAAATACACTTCACGAAAAAGTTTCTCAGGATATTTTACTAAAGGCCTACAACCATATGATGCTTGCAAAAGCAATGGCAGACATCTATGAGGAAAACAGGAATGTCTGTAAATATGTACACAGTACTTCGAGAGGCCATGAAGCCATTCAGCTGGCTACAGCCTATCAGCTTACAAAAGAAGACTGGGTTTCTCCGTATTACAGAGATGAAAGTATTTTGTTGGGAATTGGTTTTGAACCGTATCAGTTGATGCTGCAGTTGCTGGCAAAAGCTGATGATCCTTTTTCGGGAGGAAGATCGTATTATTCTCACCCTTCGAGCAGAAATCCGGCCATGCCGAAGATTATTCATCAGAGCTCAGCGACAGGTATGCAGACGATTCCTACGACGGGTGTTGCTCAAGGAATTAAATATATTCAGGATTTTAATTTAGAGCAATTTGAAAATAATCCTGTTGTAGTTTGCAGCTTGGGAGATAATTCTGTAACAGAAGGTGAAGTGAGTGAAGCATTGCAATTTGCGGCTTTACATCAGTTGCCGATTATTTTTCTGGTTCAGGATAATGAATGGGGTATTTCTGTAACTAAAGATGAAGCCAGAACGTGCGATGCTTACGATTTTGTAGGAGGATTTACTGGTCTAGGCAGAATGAGAGTAGACGGAACCGATTTTGTTCAAAGCTTTGAAGTGATGAAAAAAGCGGTGGATTTTGTCAGAGAAGAAAGAAAACCACTTGTCGTTTGCGCGAAAACTGTTTTAATAGGACATCACACTTCAGGAGTGCGAAGAGAATTTTACAGAGATGAAGATGATTTAACGAAACACCGGGCAAAAGATCCGGGGGAAATCCTTAGAAACCAATTGCTGGAATCCGGTACGGATGAAGAATTGCTGAAACAAATTACCAAAAAAGCGAGATTACAAGCCGAAGAAGCTTTTGACAGAGCTCAAAAAGCGGAAGATCCGAAGCCGGAAACAGTAATGCAGCATATTTTCGCACCAACCCCAATAACAGAAGAAGTGGGAACCCGCGAACCGGAAGGCGGTGAAAAAATCGTGATGGTAGATGCAGCCATTCACGCGATTCAGGAGATTATGTGGAAGCATCCGGAAGCTTTGCTTTACGGACAGGATGTGGGAGAAAGAATCGGCGGGGTTTTCCGTGAGACCGTGACTTTAGGAAAAAAGTTCGGGAGCAAAAGAGTTTTTAATACAGCCATTCAGGAAGCTTATATAATTGGTTCTACCACAGGAATGAGTGCGGTAGGTTTGAAACCGATTGTGGAGGTTCAGTTTGCCGATTATATTTATCCCGGAATCAATCAGCTGATTACTGAAATTTCGAAATCAAACTATTTAAGCAACGGGAAATTCCCTGTAAGCAATATCATCAGAGTTCCGATCGGCGCTTACGGCGGCGGCGGACCATACCACAGCGGAAGTGTGGAAAGTATTTTGGCGAATATTAAAGGGATTAAAATCGCGTATCCAAGTAATGCGGCCGATTTTAAAGGTCTTTTAAAAGCAGCCTATTATGATCCGAATCCGGTGGTGATGCTTGAACATAAAGGGTTATACTGGAGTAAGGTTCCCGGAACAGAAGATGCCAAAACGATTGAACCCGCGGAAGATTATATCTTACCGTTCGGAAAAGGAAAAATCATCATTGAAGCGGATCAGAATGAAGTGGAAAAAGGCAGAAGCCTGGTTGTTATAACCTACGGAATGGGGGTTTACTGGGCAAAAGAAGCGGTAAAAAGCTTTAATGGTAAAGTGGAAGTGATTGATTTGAGAACCCTTATTCCTCTGGATGAAGAATTGGTTTTTGAACGAGTAAAAGCACACGGAAAATGTATTGTTTTAACGGAAGAACAGCTCAATAATTCTTTCGCTGAAGCATTTGCGCACCGTATTTCTAAAAACTGCTTCAGATATCTTGATGCTCCTGTAGAAACAATGGGATCATTGGATACTCCGGCTGTTCCGATTAATCTGGTTCTGGAAAAAGAGATGCTTCCGAATGCTGAGAAATTGGCGGCCAAGATTGAAGAAATGTTGAAATATTAATGTAATTCAGATAAAATTAAAAACCTCTATATTTCTAGAGGTTTTTTTTATAATACTGTTTTTAATTAATTTTTATGAAAATGCTTCGGGAAAGCATCTTGCGGTTTCATTCTGAAAACATTGAGCAAGACCCAGGATTTTAGAAAACCGTAACCATAGGAAAACATCTGAATATAAGTTGAAATTACCGCCATTCCTGCAATCGCTATATTTTTTGTAACTATCGCCGCGTGAATCAAAACCATGAAAGTATATAATCCGTAAAAGGCTAAAATAATTCCCCTGTTTAAAACAAAATATTCGATAAAGCCCAAAACATATCCCAGAAAAAATAAGGTGGGAAAGGCAAAAGAAATTTTTACATATTTTGGATGTCTCTGATTCAGAATAGGTCTTGCGCAGCCGAACTGATACACCTGTTTTGAAAATTTGCCAAAATCGACACGGCGTTTATGATACACTGCAGTCGTATCGAAAAATGCAGTCGTAAAACCGTTTTCCCAGAGTGTCATCGAAAGATCCGGATCTTCCCCGATTCTCATTTCAGAAAAACCACCTACTTTTTCAAAAACCTCTTTTTTTACCCCCATATTAAAGCTTCTGGGCTGAAATTTTGAAACCGCTTTTTTATTTCCCCTTATTCCACCGGTAGTAAAAACGGAGGTCATCGAATAAGAAATCGCTTTCTGCATCAGATTAAACCCTTTATGCGCTTTATCTGCGCCTCCAAAAGCATCGCACGGAATGGTGAGAATGCCTTGTTTAACATTTTCAATATAGTCTTTCTCGACAATCACGTCGCTGTCTACAAAAACAAGCCAGTCATTCGCCGCTCTTTTTGCCCCGTAATTTCTCGACAAACCAGGCCCAGAATTATTTTTCCTGAAGTATTTTATATTGAAAATCCCGTCAAAGTTTTTGATTGTCGGTTTCAGATCAATCAATGAGCCATCATCAACAATAATGATTTCAAAATCCTTATCAGTCTGAAAAGCCAATGAGTTTAAAAGCTCAAAAAGCTCGTCTCTTCGGTTAAATATGGCAACAACGATGGAAATGGATGGGTTCAAGTTGAAATTTTTTCAAAATTAAAGATTCATAAAACAACCTGCAAACAGTTTGCTATAAATTAAGAATGAAGATTTCTTTTGATAAAAAAAATAAGTTTGTACATAACAACCCTTCCAGCGTTTTAAACGCTGGAAGGGTTTATAAGAGAAAAATAAGAGTTCAGATAAAACCAGAACAAAATAATCTGGTTTGTATGAATATTATATGATATTCTTAATCAAGATAATTATTAAAACTTCTGACATTACTATTTATCCTTGAGATATTTGAAGGTTTAAGACTTATTCCTGTCTGATTGGATAGTGCACCCGCCGGATTGTCTAAAAAGTTTTCTTGCCTGATAAAAAATTGAATATTTTGTAGCCGCTGAATCTTTCATTACTACCATTGGCTTTTCTACTTTCTTCAAACTTACCATTGAAAAGTGAACCGTATCTGATTGATCATATACTTCCAAAATCAATCCCGGCAAGCCTTTAAAAATATAAGGACCGTCAGGAATAGGAACAGATTCTGCAAACCACGCTGCATAATTTCTGTTTTTGTATTTTATTGTGGCTTTTTTGCATAGATAAGATCCTATCATTTTGGTCTCCTCTTCTATCTTCCAGTGAAGTACATCTTCTAAAGGATAAGAAAAACGGTTTTTTACCAATTCTTTATAAACAGTCTGCTTACCATTGTCAAAAAAAACTTCAGACTTAAAGTTCACTATTGGGACATTTCTCATATCCAGAATCACCTTTCCGTCAATAGAGTTTGCAAGGCTCTTCTCTCCTATTTCCATTGCAATAGAATCGCTGTACGCTTTTTTAGTACTCTTAAACAAAGACTTATTTCCATTAATGAGTAATGATAAATCTTCTTCAATAGTATTTTTTTTAGATAGAGTATCCGGAAAACTTTTAATTCTGTAGATCACCTCATATTGTGATTTTAAATCATTTGTTTGAGAGTATAAAATACTGCCAAATATTATCAAGAATAATGTACAAAGTTTCATGTAAATATTTAATTATTTTTAGGAACTGCAATATATTTAATTAACAATCCCTACCTAATACATTCAAAACGAAAATTATTCAAAATTATTCGCATCAATTAGAATAATTTGAATTTTTTTTTTGAAATATTTAATTGAAAACAAGCAGGATTATATCTTAATCTTAAAAAAAGAAATAGCTGAGCTAAAAGCAAAACTTGCCGGGTTAGAAAAAAAATAGAACTTCAATGAAGTTCTATTTTTTTTTGAATATTATTTTATATCCATTTAAAACCTAACAGGTTTTTGAAACCTGTTAGGTTTATATGCAATGAAATATCGAGTACTAAATATTTTCAATCTTATGCAGCTTCTTCGTTCCCTCATACATTTCATACTGCAAAAATCTGGTTTCCAGTTTGCCGTTGAAAAGTTTGATTTTTCTTGAAGGGCGCAACCCGATTTTCTTCACCGCTTCCAGATCCGAAGAAATCAGCCAGGCCAAAGTGTTCGGATAATTTGTTTTAAAAGTATCTCCTATTTTCTTGTAAAAATCATCGTCATTGATCGAAATCCGCTCGTCATAAGGCGGGTTAAATACCATCAGTAATGGGAACAGATCTTTTTTGGTCTCGAAGAAATCTTCTCTCCGTACTTCGATGATATCTTCCATTTCTGCAGATTCTACATTGGTTCTTGCAGCATCCAGCATTCTGCCGTCGATGTCATAGCCTACAATTTTACCATGAAATTCTCTGATTCTTTCGATTCTGAATTCTTTGATTTTATTGAATAATGCCTCATCATAATTTTTCCAGTTCTGGAAGGCAAATCTTCTCCTGAAAATCTGCGCCGGAAGATCCATTGCAATCATCGCGGCTTCAATAAGAATGGTTCCCGAACCGCACATCGGGTCAAGGAAATTTCCTTTTCCGTCCCAACCGGCTAACTGGAGCATTCCGCTTGCCAACACTTCATTAATGGGAGCTTCACCCTGCTCTTTTCGGTACCCTCTTTTAAATAAGGCATCTCCTGAAGAATCCAGGGAAATGGTCACCAATTCCCGGTCAATATGAAGGTGAAATTTGATATCCGGAGATTTTGTTTCAATGTTGGGCCTTTTGCCATATCGGTTTTGAAAAAAATCGACAATGGCGTCTTTCATTTTAAAAGTCATGAACTGAGAATGGCTGAATCTCTCAGAATTTACCGTAGAATCTATGGCAAATGTCTGATCCACACTCATAAAATCATCCCATTCAAACTTAAAAAGCCTTTCGTAGAATTTTGTTTCGTTGTATGCTTTAAATTCATCAATCGGAACCAGAATTTTTAAAGCCGTTCTTGCAGAATAGTTGATTTTATAAAGAAAACCCAAATCTCCTTCACAATTCACGGCACGGTTTTTAACTTCTACGTTTTTTCCGCCCAGCTTCTTGATTTCTTCTGCTAAAACAGGCTCTAATCCGAAGAATGTTTTTATCTGAATTTTAATATTTTCTGTATCCATTTTGCAAAGATAGCAGATTAAAAGATTATAGATAATAGACATGTAAAAAAGCTTATAAAATCTATAGTCTATAATCTCGTCGGCTCTCTTCTTTTTTCTTATTTTTGCATTATGGAATGGTTTGAATCTTGGTTTGATACCCCTTATTATCATTTGCTCTACAATAACAGAGATTATACGGAGGCAGAAAATTTTATTACAAAGCTTACACAAGTGCTTGAGCTTCCGCAGTCTTCAAAGATTATTGACCTTGCCTGCGGAAAAGGAAGACATTCGGTTTTTCTCAATACATTAGGCTATAAAGTTCTGGGCCTGGATCTTTCTCACCAAAGCATTGATTTTGACAAACAGTTTGAGAATGAAAACCTGCAGTTTAAAGTTCATGATATGAGAAACCCGATCGATTCTGAGCCTGTAGATGCGGTTTTTAACCTTTTCACAAGCTTTGGGTATTTTGATAATGAGCAAGATGATCAGAATGTTTTCAAATCGGTTTATGATGTACTGAAAACGGATGGTTATTTTGTGCTGGATTATCTGAACGAAGAATATGTACGAAGAGTAATTGTACCCGAAAGCACCATTCACAGAGAAGGTATTGATTTTCAGATTGCCAAAAAAATTGAAGGAAGACACATCATTAAAGATATCCGGTTTGAAGATCAGGGAAAGTCCTATCATTTTTTTGAAAAAGTAAAGCTTCATACGTTGGAAACCATAAAAAGCTACGCTGAAGATTGTGGTTTTGAAAGGATAAAAATATGGGGAGATTATCAGCTGAATGATTTTGAAAAAGATACTTCGCCACGTTGCATCAATTTATTTAAGAAAAAATAATGATTGTTATTTTACTGATTTTAAGCGTAATAGCCGGAGTTTTTCTCGGAAAATATTTTGGCAAAAAAGAAGCGTTCGCAAAAAATCTGCTGATTTTAAGTGCCGGTTTTTTGATTACCATCTGTTTAAATGAAGTTTTTCCGCAGGTATATGCTTCTGAAACAAGCAGCAACCTTGGAATTTTTGTGATTGGCGGTGTACTTCTGCAGATGATCCTCGAAGCACTTACCAAAGGTTTTGAGCACGGCCATTTTCATCACCATAACGAAAGCAGCAATATTTTGCCGATGGCTTTAATGGTAGGGCTTTTTATTCATGCTTTTATTGAGGGGATTCCTTTGGCAAATGAAAAAGAAGTTTTGTCACCTTATCTTTTAGGAATTTTATTCCACAACCTTCCGATTTCTTTTATTTTAGGAGCATTTTTATTTAACAGAAGCGGGGCAAAAACCTCCTATCCTTCTTTACTGATTATTGCTTTATTTGCTTTGGCTTCTCCGATGGGCATGATGCTCGGAAATTATTTCAATCCGAATTTACAGCCTTATTTCTTAGCGGTTGTCGGCGGAATTTTCTTACACATCTCATCGGTGATTATTTTTGAAAGCAATAAAAATCATAATATCAATTGGTCAAAAATCGGTTTGGTCATTATAGGGGTTTCATTAGCTTTGGTGATGCATCTTTTTCATACGCATCCCGGAAGTCATCATTAAATAATTTATCATCTATAAAAAAAAATGCTCCGAATAATTTCGGAGCATTTTTATATATGCAAATTTATATATGTAAAAGTTTAAAAATTAGAATTTCCAGCCAAATGTAAGGAAGAAATTGTTTCTGATATTTTTAACTTCTGAAACTGCATAAGAATCACTTTCAATAATCCTTGTTGGAGAATAGTATGCGGAATCAACATTATTAGCAGAATCAATATACCCTCTCAAAAATGGATTGGCATACTTTGAAGTCATATTCTGATAAGCCGCATCAATATAGAATGATTTGAAATCATAGCCGATCCCGAATGACACTAAGTTTTTATCGCTTAAAATAAGATTGTCATATGACTGATCAGAAGCATTTCCGTCATTGGTAAACCTGCTCACCGTTAATGCATCAAAAGGATTTGAAGTATAAGAGTATCCTCCTCTGAATCTCAGTTGTTTTACTCTGTATTCTGCACCTAATCTTACTTCAGATAAATTTTTATAATCATCTCTGAAAAAATCATTCAGTTCTGATTCTGCTGCGCCATATACTTTATATTTCGGTTTGGTAAGTCCTAAACTGTAATCTACATTTAAAGAAAAGTTTTTACTGGCCACAAAAGCAGCACTTACCATTGCTTTAAGCGGAGAGCTGAATTTTCTGTTTTCTACAGCAAGATCGTCACCATATACAGGATCGTTATAAAAATTATAACTTCTGTCGATATCCCAGAACGTTGGTGTTTCTAAAGCCGCACCCAATCTGAAATTACGGTTAACTTTTCCGATAACCCCTAATGAAGCCGAAAAACCAGATGATCTTTCGTAAAAAGGAGTATTTTGTTTACTGAAAAGTTCAGCAGATCCGTTTTGAAGTGAATTAAATTGTGCTGTATCTGACTGATCCATAGACACATTAAACAAATTGATCCCTGCACCAATATAAAAATTATGGTTGTAGTTTGCTCCTACACCGATACTTGTTTTGGATAATGTTCCATATCGGTCATAGGCATGCCTTGCAAGAGAAGAGCTGTTGTTTGCATCAAAATCATAAATCAGATTACTGTTTCCCGGAGATTCTACATAATTATCAAGAGACTGGTTAGAAAAATTAATCCCTACATTGATAAACTTCCATGCAGATTCTGTCATCAGCTGAAAAGTCATTACGCCCCCTACATTTCCAAGATCGCCCTGATTGTTTCTGTATGCAACAGATGATCCTGCAAAAGCACTGGTATTTTTATTATTCGTCAAATTTAGAGTTCCTGAAGCTTCACCGGAAATAGCCACTCCCAATCCTGCAGGATTGGTAAGAAGTGAATTGGCATCACCTCCTAAAGCACCGTTTGATCCGGCCATTGAATTAAATTTAGCCGAACCTCCAAATTGTGAGTTCGAATAAACATCAATGGTATTTCTAATAACCGAAACATCCTGAGCCTGCGCAAAGAAAGCCGCAGAAATACTCATTATTACTAAAGATTTTTTTAACATTATTATTAAATAGTTATTGAGTTTAAAAAATTATCTTCCGCCAGATCTGAAACCACCGCCACCGCCGGATCTCATACCGCCTCCACCTCCGGAAGAGCCACCGGATCTGAAGCCTCCTCCTCCGCTGCCAGAGTTAAAACCGCCGGATCTGAAACCACCGTTATCACTTGGTCTTGGTTGAGATTGCTGTTGGTTATAATTAGGTCTTGGTTGTTGATAATTAGGATTTCTCGTTCCTCCCGGTTGATTTCTAAAACCACCGTTCATACTTCCTTGTCCTTGTCTGAATCCTCCATTGACAGTTCCTTGTCTGAAGCCGCCATTTGAAACGGAGTTTCTAAATCCTCCATTGCTGTTTCTGGTACCAGCTCCGTTACTGTTTCTGAAACCGGAACCGTTTCCGTATTTATTAATGCCTACCGTATTGTTTGTAAATCCTCTGCCGTTTGCACCGCTTCTTCTGTATACGGGTCTGTAGTAATTACCCCAATATCCGCCACCATATCCCCAGTAAGGATTGTATCCTCCCCAATATGGATAGTAACCTCCCCAATAATAAGGTGAATTCCAGCCGTAATTCCATCCATAGCTCCAGTACGGACTGAATCCGCCCCATCCCCAGGAATTCCCCCAGCCGAATGACATGCTCATTCCCCAGCCGGAACCCATTCCCCAATATGGGCTGTAGCCTCCGTACCAACCCCAAGGTGATCCCCAGGAATTGTCGTAATAATTGGTTTGGTTCCCTGCAAAATTCCCCCAGTCGGAATCTGTTGCATTGTTTAAATTAACATCGTTCCAGGAGTTGTATCTGTTATTTTGTTCAGCAGAGTTGGCTTGTGCATTTTCTATAACGTTAGAGTCATCATAGTAATCATAATATTCTCCTACTCTGTTTCCCTGATCATTATTAATAATAACGCCTTCTGGAAGGGTATCTTTGTTAGGATCATAATAAACCCCGTCTGTCTCACTGTAACCCCCTACCTGTGCGCCGCAAGACATTAGCAATAAGCCGCTTGAGATCGCCAGAATCCCTTTGGATCTGAGCACGCCAAGTAAATTTTTATGTATATTTTTTTTCATGATAATGTAAAAATTTTTAATTTAAATTATATTTGCAGTCTGTACCAAAAATATACCAAGTTCATTGGTATAAAATCTATCAAAAATAGATTTTTATTTTTAGATAACAATAGTTTAGAAAAGTTAAAAAAATTAGAAAAAATAATGGCAAAATTAACCTCAAGAAGTGAAGATTACAGCAAATGGTATAACGAGCTCGTTGTAAAAGCTGATTTAGCTGAAAATTCCGGAGTACGAGGATCGATGGTTATTAAACCTTACGGATATGCAATTTGGGAAAAAATGCGTGATGAGATGGATAGAAGATTCAAGGAAACCGGTCATGTGAATGCTTATTTCCCATTATTCGTTCCCAAGAGTTTATTTGAAGCTGAAGAAAAAAATGCTGAAGGCTTTGCCAAAGAATGTGCTATTGTAACGCATTACCGTTTAAAAAACGATCCTGATAACCCCGGGAAACTGATGGTTGATCCCGATGCGAAACTGGAAGAAGAATTAATTGTACGCCCTACCTCTGAAGCCATTATCTGGAATACCTACAAAGGCTGGATCCAATCATATAGAGATTTACCTATTCTGATTAATCAATGGGCAAACGTTGTCCGTTGGGAGATGAGAACCCGTTTATTTTTAAGAACGTCAGAATTTTTGTGGCAGGAAGGCCATACTGCCCACGCTACAAAAGATGAAGCCGTGGAAGAGGCTGAAAAAATGAACAATGTCTATTCAGATTTTGCAGAAACATTCATGGCGATGCCTGTTGTGATGGGATTAAAAAGTCCGTCAGAAAGATTTGCCGGTGCTGATGAAACCTATTGTATTGAAGCCTTGATGCAGGACGGTAAAGCTTTACAGGCAGGAACATCCCACTTTTTGGGGCAAAATTTCGCAAAGGCATTTGATGTAAAATTCACCAATAAAGAAGGAAAGATAGAATATGCATGGGCAACTTCATGGGGAACTTCTACCCGATTGATGGGAGCTTTGATTATGACACATTCTGATGATTTCGGATTGGTACTGCCTCCGACATTAGCTCCGATTCAGGTCGTTATTGTTCCTATTTTTAAAGGAGAAGAACAGTTGAGCCAAATCAGTGAGGTCGCTTTAGAAATTCAAGCGAAATTAAAAGCCAAGGGAATTTCGGTAAAATTTGATGACGATACCCAAAATAAACCGGGATGGAAATTTGCGGAATACGAATTAAAAGGAGTTCCTTTGAGAATTGCGATGGGACCAAGAGATTTAGAAAATAAGTCTGTAGAGATCGCAAGAAGAGACAATCTTACCAAAGAAATACGGCCTTTGGAAGGGCTTGATTCTTATATCGAAGAGCTATTGCAGACCATCCAGAAAGATATGTATACGAAAGCATTTAACTTTAGAAAAGAAAATATCACAAAAGTGGATTCTTACGAAGAGTTTAAAAAGGTTCTGGAAGAAAAAGGCGGTTTTATCTATGCGCACTGGGATGGAACGGCAGAAGAAGAAGAGCAGATTAAAAACGAGACCAAAGCAACAATACGATGCATCCCTCTGGATGATGATTTTGAGGACGGCATTTCAATGATTTCAGGTCAACCTTCAAAAAGAAGAGTCTTATTCGCTAAAGCATACTAAAAAATATAATACATTAATTTTAAACCTTTGTCGTAGCAGGCAGAGGTTTTTTTATGATCATAAATAATTTCTGAATTCTTGAATTTTAGAAAAATTTTGACAAAATACCAATGAATAACAAATAAAAATAATATTTGGACTGTTTTTTGTTTAAATTAAATAACATTAATCTCAAAATATAATTATTATGTCACTAAACGTTATCGATTTAATTAAAGGACAGCTAGGTCCTGCTTTAACAACGCAGGCTGCATCACAGCTTGGAGAAAGCGAAACGGGAATTTCAAAAGCAATCAGCGGAATTTTGCCCGCCGTTGTGGGAGGCTTAGCCAATAATGCTGATAACCCTGTTGTTATAGATGCCATTTCAAACGCATCATCAAACGGTATGTTGGGAAACCTCATGGGAATTGATTCTAACAATTCTTTAGTTTCAGGACTTCTGTATTCAATATTCGGAGATAAAATAGGAGGTTTAGTCAATTCTATAGCTACTTATGCCGGGATCAGCAACAACTCGTCTTCTTCACTTTTAAATATGGTTACAGGAGCCACAGTCGGCTCGATCGGAAAATATGCAGCTGATAATAATTTAGACAGATCGGGAATTTCTGGTTTATTAAATGAGCAGAAAGGTGTAGTATCTACATTGCTTCCCGCAGGCCTTTCTTTAGCTTCATTAAATATGGGAGACTGGGACAAGGGATACAAATTTGATAATGATAATGACACCATCAAACCTGTAACACATGAGGAACCAAAAATTGAAGTAACGAGAAGTACCGCCGCAGGAGGAACTTTCCCGGAAAGAACCACAGAAAGCGGATCGATCTGGAAATGGCTATTGCCACTTTTACTGTTAATTGCAGCAGCATATTTTATCTGGAAGCAGTTTGAGAAAAAAGAAACGACTACGACCACCACTGTTGCAAATGATTCTACCAATACGGCCAATGATACCGCTACAATCTTAAAAGAAATGCCTGCAGCCACTACTGCAAAAACAGATGAGGATATTGATCTGAATGGTACAACTTTAAAAGGATACAAAGGAGGAATGGAAGATCAGATGATCACTTTCCTGAAATCCGGAAATTATAAAAATGCTGCAGATGACGCCGCTTTGAAAGACGGGTGGTATAATTTTGACCACGTCAATTTCAAAATGGGAAGTTCTTCAGAATTAGAAGCAGGTTCTCAAGGACAGTTAGAAAATTTAGTTGCTATTTTAAAAGCGTATCCCGATACTAAAATTAAAATCGGAGGATATACCGATAAAGTAGGAAATGAAGCAGATAATGTGAAACTTTCTACAGAAAGAGCAACTTATATTAAAGACTGGCTTGCTAAACAAGGTGTAGAAAACCAAATTTTAGGGGCAGAAGGATATGGAAGCAAATTTGCTGAAGTAGATGCATCAGCTTCTGATGCCGAAAGAGCAGCAGACAGAAAAATGGCAGTACGATTTGCAAAATAATCTGAATACATATATACCTGATCCCGAAATTATTTTTCGGGATTTTTTTGTAAACTTCTTTTCTTTTTCATTTATTTAATTAAATTTGTTAGCCATTTCTAACATTTATGAATCTTAATACAAAACCAGCCTGGCGAAAAGATAAAACTTCAAACTCATTGTCTGAAGTATATTCGTCTATTAAAATTCCTAAAAACGGCAGTTTCTGGAGAAAATACCTGGCTTTTGCAGGACCAGGATTAATGATCGCCGTAGGATATATGGATCCCGGAAACTGGGCCACCGATATTGCAGGGGGTGCACAATTCGGATATACGCTTCTTTCCGTGATTTTAATTTCCAATATTTTTGCCATGGTTTTACAGCATTTATCTGTAAAACTAGGGGTTGTCACCGAAAGAGATCTTGCACAGGCTTGCCGGGATCATTTTAAACCTGCAACCAATTTTATGCTGTGGATTTTTTGCGAAATTGCCATTGCAGCCTGTGATCTGGCAGAAGTCATCGGATCTGCTATTGCCTTAAATTTGCTTTTCCATATCCCGCTTACCTGGGGAATAGTGATTACAACTGCAGATGTACTGTTTATTCTTTTGTTGCAGGCAAAAGGTTTCCGGTGGATTGAAAGTATTGTCGGCGGACTAATATTAATCATTCTTGCCTGTTTCGGATACGAAATTATTATTTCAAAACCTGAGATTAATGCCCTTTTGGGAGGATTGGTTCCTCAAAAAGAAATCATTACCAATAAAGCCATGCTTTATATCGGGATCGGGATTTTAGGAGCTACCGTGATGCCCCACAATTTATATCTGCACAGCAGTATTGTACAGACCAGGGATTATAACCGTGATACACAAGGAAAAAAAGAAGCTATAAAATTTGCTACCTTAGACAGTACCGTTTCTTTATTACTGGCATTTTTTATCAATGCAGCCATTTTGATCTTAGCCGCAGCGACCTTTCATACCACAGGAAATAAACATGTTGCAGACATCAATGATGCTTATAAAATGTTGACCCCGATTCTGGGTGCGTCAATGGCAAGTATTGCTTTTGCTATTGCATTACTGGCTTCCGGACAGAATTCTACCCTTACGGGAACGCTTGCCGGACAGATTGTAATGGAAGGCTTCTTAAATATTAAATTAAAACCATGGCTGAGAAGACTAATTACAAGGTTAATTGCTGTAATTCCCGCATTGATCGTCGCGATCCTGTATGGCGAAGAAGGAACGACAGATTTATTGGTATTAAGTCAGGTCATTTTATCTATGCAGCTGAGTTTTGCAGTAGTACCATTGGTTATTTTCACTAACGATAAGGCTAAGATGGGAGAATTTGCGAACAAAACATTTTTAAAAATCTCGGTTTGGGCCATTTCATTGGTTATCATTGTTCTGAACCTCTATTTATTATACCAGACTTTTTTCGGAAAATAAATTAGCTGATTATTACTAAATTAAATATATCCACAATAAATATTTTGGATATATTTTTATTTCTGACTAAATGTCCTGATTTTTTCTTTGGCAGAATCTTTGACAAACAACAATGTAAAAGTTATTGAAATTATGGAAAATCAGGATATCAACGAAGAAAATATCAATATACAGGAAGAAGGAAATACACAAAGCGAGCCGTTAACTCAGGAAAATGTGACAGAAACTCCTACTGCGGAAGAACTTTTGGCAGTAGAAAAAGACCGTTACATCAGATTATACGCAGAGTTCGAAAACTATAAAAAAAGAACTTCAAAAGAGAAGATGGAGTTTTTCACGTATGCCAATCAGGATATGATGGTTTCTATGTTAGGCGTTTTGGATGATTTTGAAAGAGCGATTAAAGAGATTGCTAAAAACGGAAATGCCGCTGATCTTCAAGGTGTAGAGTTAATTTACAACAAATTTAAAAATAAATTGACCGAAAAAGGCTTAAAACCTATGGAAGTAAAAGCCGGGGACAGTTTCAACGTAGATTTCCATGAGGCCATTACTCAAATCCCTTCGCCTTCGGAAGATCTGAAAGGAAAAATCGTAGATGTTGTAGAAACAGGATATACTTTAGGGGATAAAGTAATTCGTTTTGCAAAAGTAGTAACGGGAAACTAAATTCATTAATGATCAATGATGAGTGATTAGCGATGGCCAATTTCACTGGTGATATTAAAAACATCAATAACCACTTATCAATCATCAAGTATAATATATCATGTCAAAAAGAGATTATTACGACGTTCTTGAGATCAGCAAATCTGCATCTGCCGACGAAATAAAGAAAGCATACCGAAAAATGGCGATCAAATATCACCCGGATAAAAACCCAGGAGATAAAGAAGCCGAAGATAAGTTTAAAGAAGCTGCGGAAGCATACGAAGTTCTGAGCGATGACCAGAAGCGTGCAAGATACGATCAGTACGGTCACGCAGGAGTTGGCGGAAACGGAGGCTTCGGAGGAGGCGGTTTCGGCGGCGGGATGAACATGGAAGACATTTTCAGCCAGTTCGGAGATATTTTCGGTGGCGGCGGTTTCGGAGGATTTGGCGGCGGTGGCGGTCAGCAACAGGTGAAAGGTTCAAATTTAAGAATCAGAATCAAGCTGAATCTTGAAGAAATGGTGAATGGAACTCAAAAAACCCTTAAAGTAAAAAAAATGAAGATGGCAGAAGGTGCCACTTCGAAAACCTGCCCTACCTGTAACGGATCGGGAGTTCAGCTGAAAGTGATGAACACGATGTTTGGGCAAATGCAGACGCAAACTACATGCGGTACCTGTCAGGGAATCGGGAAAGTTGCCGATAAAATTCCGGCAGGCGCCAATGCTCAGGGTTTAATAAAAGATGAAGAAGAAATTACCATTAACATTCCGGCAGGCGCAAGAGACGGTATTCAGCTAAATGTGAGAGGAAAAGGAAATGATGCACCTTTTGGTGGTATTCCGGGAGATTTATTGGTGATTGTAGAGGAAGAAATTGATACAACCATCAAGAGAGAAGGCGATAACCTTCACCAGGAACTGTACGTTTCTTTTGCTGAAGCTGCTCTGGGAACTAAAAAAGAAATTCCTACCGTAGGCGGAAAGGTAAAAATAACGGTAGATGCAGGAACGCAATCCGGAAAAATCCTGAGATTAGCAGGGAAAGGCCTTCCAAGTATTGACAGCTATGGAAAAGGCGATATGTTTATCCATATCAATGTCTGGACACCTCAGACGCTTAATAAAGAACAAAAAGATTTCTTCGAAAAACAGATGGCAAGCGGCGATATGGTTGCCGAACCATCCGGAAAAGAGAAGACGTTCTTCGACAAGGTGAAAGATTTATTCAATTAATATTTGAGAGGCTTTTTTAAGTCTCTTTTTTTACCTAAATTTATTTTCGTTTTTTTACTTTTGCATTTATTAAAGTAAAGAGTCTTTGAAAGCATTCCAAAGGCAACGACGTATAAGAAAAAAAATTATTTCACATGAACTATAAGCTTCAACTGCGTATGCAAGAGTCTAATCCGAATCTTGTATATAACACCATCATTTTTGATACTTTTAAAGTAAATATTGTTGAAAGATACTATGGCTCTGTTCCAAAATTATGTGATGTTTCATTTAGGGTAAGAACCCTGGATGATGTAATTATAAAAAAGAAAGACGGAAACGTGAGAATACGAATCACGGGTGAAGATCTGGACATTTATGTAAGGTTATTAAAGGTTTTAGGATCTTATAATTATAGAAATCACCTGATAAAAAGAGATGAGGCAGATCAGGATTTTGTACATTTTATTTTGAGAATGGTCATTATGAATTATCAGTTCAATTAGAACTAGATAGTTATATCCAGAAAAATAGAATACCTGTTACAGCAGGTATTTTATTTTTTTACTGATATAAACCAACGCAAAACTTACCGGCAGCAAAATCCCTAAAAAAATCAAGACTTTGAAAGATGTAATGTTTTCATAAAAATCAGATTTCATAATCAGCGGATGAACTACATAGATCGCTGTGGAAAGGTTTGCCAGGAATTTTGAACTGGTTTTAATGTATTTATTTTTAAAGTATAAAAACAATAACGGACAGGCAAATAATAATGAGATCAGGATATCTGTACTTTCAGAGCCTATATTTTTATAATTAAAATATGCTTCTGCTATAACACACAAAACAGCCAGTACAGTCAATAAAGGGCCATATTTCAATGATGCTATTTCTGCTTTTTGACGGTTGATCAAAAAACCAACGGTTAAAAAAGGAAAGCACACAAAAAGAAAATTCCGGTAAAGAAAATAGATATTCAAAACTGAATCTGTTTCATCTTTGAAATAATGCAGATTTCCCAAAATCTGTATCGCATATCCCGTTAAAAATAACAATACCGCTAAACAAATAAGTTTGATAGTGCTCTGATTTCTCAGGAAATAAAGAACAATGCCTGAAAAAAAAGTTCCGATGAGATACCATAAATGATGATATCCAAAAAGAATAGTCAGTAAAATATGATCTTCATCTTTCCAGTAATAAATATAAATGATCATCCAGATCGCATACAGTACCAATGTTCTTAAAAGCCATTTTCTGAGTTTGGAAATCTGATCAACATAAAAAAAATAATACCCCGTAATAATTAAAAAAATGGGAACAGCCAATCTGAAAAGCCCGTTAACCGAAAGGTAATTGACAAGAGGGTAAGAATTTTTCAAAAGCTGCATGTGTAGAAAAACTACAAAAAAAGCCAGAACGATTTTTAATACATCTATTGATAAATTCCTCATTATCTACCATTATAATTCCGGCAAAAATAGTTATTTTGCAGAATTAATTAATTAAATAATTTACATAAAAAATCCTGCTCAAGAAGAAACAGGATTTTCAGTACATAATTGCAGTAATGAAATTATTTTTTTGTCACCAAAGAATATATTTTTTTACTTCCTGTAAAAAGTATAACTCCCAATAAACCTCCTGTTAATCCGAATAATATCTGTTTTAGAAGTCCCGGCCAAGACGGCAATATATGGTGAAGGTAATCAATCCGGTGTGCAAAAATCTCACCTGCGACCATGATAAGCGCAACCGTTCCGATTACTCCTAAAGCTTTGATGATCCACGGTAATGCATCTACCAGAAACTGGCCCAATTTGGAGAAGAAACCTTTACCGTTGCTTTTTTTGATTAATTTAAAACCTGCGTCATCCATTCTTACAATAAGGGCAACAATTCCGTAAACCCCGACCGTTGCAATAAATGCTACTAAACTCGTTACAAGAATCTGGGTAATAAAAGGATGGCTTTCTTCTAAAACCGTTCCTAAAGCGATGATTACAATTTCAATGGAAAGGATAAAATCTGTAGTGATTGCCGCTCTGATCTTAGATTTTTCAGATTCTTCCGAATCTTCATCTTCTGTGGTTTCAATAACCTCACTTTCTTCTTTTTTTCGATGAAATAAAAATTCAATTATTTTTTCTACTCCTTCAAAAGCAAGGTACAGCCCTCCTAAAATAAGAATATAATTGATAGCAGGCTGATAAAGCCAGTTCAGCAGAAAAACAATCGGAAGAATAATCAGTTTATTAATGAACGAACCTTTGGTAATCGCCCAAAGAACAGGAATCTCGCGGGAAGAAACAAAACCGGTAGCTTTTTCTGCATTTACCGCCAAATCGTCTCCCAAAATCCCTGCTGTTTTTTGGGTCGCGATTTTACTTGTAACTGCCACATCATCCATCAAAGATGCAATATCATCTAAAATTGCAAAAAAACCAGAAGCCATACTCTTACATTTTACCCTGTAAAAATAATGTTTTAATTTGGTTTATAAAATTCGATTGACCATATTGAGGTATAAATACGTGATACCATTCCTGATTAAGAACTAAAAATCTAATTATTGCTGAGAAAATTTTTTCTCAAACAGAAAATTTTTTATTGAAAACAGCATGATGTCATTTACTTACAAGATTCAATTTTTATTACCTTTACTGTATGAAAAAACTCATTCTCAGATATCATTTTTTTGCTTTAGGCTGTATGGGTTTTATTTTAAATTCATGTAATTCAAAATTCCGGGTGTGGGTGGGAAATAATGATCAGAAAATATACAACCTGAAATATGGTGAACATAAAAGGCAAAAAATGGATGTCTTTCTTCCGGCAGAGTATGCTCAGAATACACCGGTTGTATTAATGCTCCACGGTGGCGCATGGAAGTACGGGCGAAAAGAGCATATGATCCAGATTCAGAAAATGCTTTTTAAAAATAATATTCCCAGCATTAATATGAATTACAGGCTGGTTTCCAAACACATTACTTACAAAGATCAGCTTGAAGACATCAATTCTGTCATTGAAAAATTTAATACCCTGTCTGAAAAAGCAGAATTGCTTCCCGATAATTATATCATTTTAGGAGAAAGTGCAGGAGGACATTTGGCATTGCTCTATGGCTACAGGAATCCGGATAAGATCAAGAAAATCATTTCTCTGAGCGGCCCTACAGATTTTTATTCTCCGGAATATCTGCATTCGTTTTATTCAAAATATACCTCCGGAACGGTACAGAAAATGGTCGGAACAAAATTTAACCGGAAAAATTTATCACCAGAATTTCAGAAAGCAAGCCCGATTGCAAATATTACTCAGGTTCCTACCTTGTTATTTCAGGGAAATACCGATTTTTTAGTGAATCAGAAACAGGGTCTGGCTCTAGATTCTGCCCTTACAAAAATGAATGTACCGCACAAACTGGTCTTTATGAAAAATACAGGCCATGCTCCACGGTTTTTCAGTAAAAAGAAAAGAGACCGCATCATTTATCCCAATATTCTTGAATGGATAAAAAAATAACCCGCTTAAGAGCAGGCTATTGATATTTTCTTTTTTATTTTTCTTTGTCAATCAGCTCATCAAGCGCATCATCTTCCTGAACAGGATTTTCTTTTGGGGTGCCAAAAATAAATTTAAGGATCACCGGTAATGTAGTAACCAAAACGATCACAATAATGATATATTCCAGTTTTGTTTTCAGGTCGATCCCAAACTGATCCTGAAATAATTTATCTAAATAATGCCCTGCAAAAATAAGAATGAAGGACCATAAAAACGCACCGATGATATTATCGCGTAAAAATTCTTTTTTATTCATCTTTACGATTCCCGCTACAATGGGTGTAAACGTTCGTACGACCGGTAAAAATCTTGCCATAATAACGGCAAGCGCACCATTTCTTTCAAAAAACTCATGAGCCTGATAAAGATATTTCTTTTTAAAAAGCATGGTATCTTTCTTTTTATACAAAGCAGGACCTGCTTTTAGCCCGAAATAATATCCCACCTCATTTCCGATAATTGCCGCCACTGCGACTGCAGTAGATAAAATGGTGGTATCCAGAAAATCACTTCCCGTAGAACCAAAGGTTTCAGCAATGATTTTAACCGCATAAATTCCCGACACAAAAAGCAAAGAATCTCCGGGCAGGAAAAAGCCCACGAACAAACCTGTTTCAGCAAAAATGATGAACAGAATAAGCCAAAAACCACCGTTATCTATATAAAATTCGGGGTTCAGCAAATCTTTCCAGCTATTGAAATCTTCCATACGTTTTGATAAGTAACAAAAATAAGCTTAATAAAATTCAGATGGAAATTTATTATTATATTTTAACTAAAATTCATGAGAATATTTATAAATCCAAATCATCAGAAACTGCCGTTCCGTCTGCCATGAGATAGGCTTTCAGAAACGGGGTAAGGTTTCCGTTCATCACCGCATCCACATCAGATGTTTCGTAGCCGGAACGTACATCTTTTACCAGCTTGTAAGGGTGCATTACATAATTCCTGATCTGGCTTCCCCACTCTATTTTCATTTTGCCGGCTTCGATTTCGTTCCGGGCTTTCAAGCGCTCTTCCAATTCCATCTCATACAATCTGGATTTTAAAAGCTGCATGGCTTTTTCCTTATTTTGAAGCTGTGAACGGGATTCTGAGTTTTCAATGATAATGCCTGTCGGTGCGTGACGGAGACGAACCGCGGTTTCGACCTTATTCACATTCTGGCCTCCTGCTCCGGAGCTTCGCATGGTTTCGAAAGAAATATCTGCAGGGTTGATGTTGATCTCAATCGTATCATCCACCAAAGGATAAACGTACACCGAAACGAAGCTTGTATGACGTTTTGCATTACTGTCGAAAGGCGAAATCCTTACCAACCGGTGAACGCCGTTTTCTCCTTTCAGATATCCGAAAGCGTATTCTCCTTCTATTTCTAAGGTGACCGTTTTTACACCGGCAACCTCACCTTCCTGATAATTGAGCTCTTTAATCTTATACCCCTGCTTTTCTGCCCACATTGTGTACATTCTCATAAGCATTGCAGCCCAGTCACAACTTTCTGTGCCTCCTGCACCTGCTGTAATCTGGATAACCGCCGAAAGCTCATCCCCTTCATTGGAAAGCATATTTTTGAACTCCAGATTCTCGATTTTTTCGATAAGCTTAGGAAAAGTTTCATCCAGTTCCTGTTCAGAATCGGGATCCTCTTTTGCAAATTCTATCAACACCTGAAGATCTTCAAACTGCATATTGATTTCTTCATATTCTTCTACCCACTTTTTTTTGGAACGAAGCTGCTTCAGAAAAACTTCCGCGGTTTTAGGATTATCCCAAAACTCCGGAGCGGCGGTTTTTTCATCGTCATTAGAAATTTCTATCTTCTTTTTATCGATCTGAAGATATTTATGAAGGTCTTCAATTCTGGATTGAGCGTCTTTTATATGGTCGTTGTTGATCACGAAATGTTTCTTTTTACAAAAATACGGATATTTGTTTTAAGATTTATATCTGGGAGAAGACTGGCTTACATTATCTTTTCAATGAGAGTAAAACTTAGTTTTTCTTCATTTCTTCATCATCATCATCATTGTGCTGAAAACCAATTTCTCTTCGGGGTTGCTCTACTGCCTTATAAGATTCAAGCTCAGCTTTCAAACTGTGGATTCTCATCTGGAAATCATCAAAATTATTAATGATAAGGTCATTGAGAAACTGAGCAACCTGATCGAGATATTCTTTGGTGAGTTTTGCCGCCGCATCCCGTAATGCCCCGTTGAGAATTTTCTGATCAATGATTACATGTTCATTTCTGGTTTTGAGGTACAGATTTTTGATTCTTTTTTTCAGGCTTTGTGTAAAATCAATCAGCATGGTATTGCTGAACACTTTCATCTTAGAGGCAGTATCTTTCCAGAAAGGAATTTTATCGGCATTATTATTCTTAAGGATTTTAAAAAGTAAAGAATCATTGTCAAGATTCTTCAGCATAGAATAAAGGATGATTTCCGCACGTTCTGAAGCATTGGGAGGAAAAACGGGAATCATAACATCAAATCTTCCGGGGGCAAGAATCTCTTCATCTATCTCTGAAACCGAATTAGCAGAACCTACCATCAGAACATTTTCTTTTTCAAATCTCCCGATATGGTGCAGAATAATCTCTTGCGTTTCAAGATTACAGGAAGCAATATCGGTTTCTGCTTTTCTTTGTATCATGATTTCATCAAAATCTTCCATAAAAAGAAGTATTTTGTTTTCTTTCATTATCGTGGCGAGAAAATCGTCAAAATTGGTCTTATTTCCGTCAACAAATGAAGTTCCGAGATAATGTTTTTTAATTTCTTTAAACTGATACCCGATAATTTCAGCAATTTTGTGTGCCCAGAAAATTTTTCCGCTTCCGGGAGGGCCGTATAAAATAATTCCTGCCGGTTTGCTGATGCCCCAGTCTTTAATCTGCTGCCCGTTTAAAAAAGGTTCCAATGCTTCGGAAATATAAAAGAAAAGGTCTCTATAGCCTATAAAATCTCTTTGCTGCAAACTGGTTTTCTGATCAAAGTAATTATAGACAAATTTGTAATTCCCCCCTAATTTATGATCAATTCCGTAGCTGGAAACGGAAGAGCGGAACAAACCGTTATCAAAAATATTAACGTGGGATTCTTTCAGTGCTTCCTCTACTTTTTCTTTCGGTTGATTGATGAGGTCTGCAATCTGTTCGGCGGTTTTATTCTCATTTAAATCTTTATCGTATTGTCTTAAAAAATCTCCGTTTTCGTACGCAAATTTTTCGAAATCTTCTTTTACGTCAAAGCGGGTATTGATGCAGTCTTCCAGATCAAGATCAAAATCCTGGATAAACTGTTTGATACTTTCTGCAGAGATCTGTAAATCTTCTGCGAGTGCGGTAAGCTTCATAAAATCATCGTTAGTTCTATCAAATTTAATATTTTTGAGTGACTTTTGAAAGATTAATTTAATAGAAAAAAGTACTGTTTCCGTTTTATCCTCTACCTTTTAATATCATCCTGTAACATTTTATAAAAAACACGACTATTTATGATGTAAAACAAATTACATGGAAACAATCTTATCGGTAAAGAATCTGACCAAAAAATTCAAAAGAGTGGTCGTCAACAATATTTCCTTTGATGTGGAGAAAGGAAATGTGTACGGACTTCTCGGTCCCAACGGAAGCGGAAAATCTACCACTTTCGGGATGTTGCTTTCAACCATTAATCCTACCAGTGGAGACTGGTTTTGGTTTGGTAAAAAAGGAACGGATGCCGAAACCCTGAAAAGAATCGGGGCCATTATCGAGCAGCCCAATTTCTATCCTTATCTGAGTGCGGAAACCAATCTGAAAATCGTTGCCGAGATCAAAGGGACTCCCCATTCAAGAATTGATGAAGTTTTGCAGACGGTGGGACTTCTTGAAAGAAAAAAAGACACCTTTAAAACTTTTTCTCTGGGTATGAAACAGCGTTTGGCGATAGCCTCTTCTTTGCTGAACAATCCTGAAGTTCTGATTTTGGACGAACCTACGAACGGACTGGATCCGGAAGGAATCATTCAGATCAGGGAAATCATAGGAACCATTGCCAAACAGGGGATCACGATTATTATCGCAAGTCACCTTCTGGATGAAATCGAGAAAATATGCAGCCACGTTATTGTTTTAAAAGACGGAGATGCAATTTATTCGGGATTGGTAGACGGAATGACCAGCAACAGCGGGTATTTTGAATTAAAAGCGGATAATAATGCTTTGCTTTTAAATACTTTAGAAGAACTTCAGTGGTTTGTTTCCGTAAAGATCGATGGCGAAATCATCAAAGCTCAGATCCGTGAAGATGTTTCTGTTTCCGCTTCAGGGCTGAATCAGAAGCTTAGCGAGAAAGGCATTTTTCTTTCCCATCTTGCTAAGAAAAAACAGTCGCTTGAAACTCAATTCCTTGAACTTGTAAAAAACACTCCTCATGCTTAAACTATTAAAACTCGAATATTATAAAAATCTGAATTACAAGCCTTTTAAGATTTTTACAGCATTATATTTTGCAATTTTGATTGCTTTTCTTTTTATAGGTCTCGTTGATCTTGAGGTCTTTGGAGAAACGATTAATCTAAAAGAACAGGGGATTTACAATTTCCCGGAAATCTGGAATTTTACCACATGGATTGTAGCGCTGCTCAAGATTTTCCTAGGGCTGATTATTGTTTTTTCAATTTGCCAGGAATTCAGCAACAGGATGTTTAAGCAAAATACGATTGATGGGTTGAGCAGAGAAGAATTTATCGGATCCAAATTATTAACGATCAGTATATTCACCATTGTTTCTACTGTAATTGTATTTGGGATCACTATGTTTTTGGGATATCAGTATTCTAAAGTGACTGATTCTGCAAAGGTTTTTGCAGAGATTTTCTTTATTGGAAATTATTTTCTAAAGCTGTTTACCTTCTTTTGTTTCCTGATGTTTCTCTCTGTATTGCTGAGAAAATCAATCTTTGTATTTCTTGCTTTTTTTGTTTTTTGGATACTTGAAGGTATTTTATCTGCAGTAGAAAAATACCAGAAAGTAAGTGGTGTAAAGCCTGCTGAAAGAATGAAAATTTTGCATGACGACTTTTTTATTACTCATCTTTTGCCTCTTGAGAGTATGTCTAATCTGATTCCCAATCCTATGATGAGACTGAATATGGCAAAAATGATGGGAATGAAATATGAATTCCACTATCCTACAGAAAGCCTAATTGCCTGTCTGGTTTGGTGTGCTATTTTTATCTTCGGATCTTATTTTATTTTGAAGAAGAGAGACTGGTAATTTATTTAATTAAAAAATAAAAGTGGTTCATTTTTGAATCACTTTTATTTTGTCATCCGAAATAATCAATGTTCGATTCAGTGTTGAAATAAAAAAGGCTGTCTTCCGACAACCTTTATTTAATCACTTTAAAACTACTTTTTATCTAAAAGAGAAATATATTCTCCGTACCCTTTTTTCTCCATTTCTGCTTTAGGGATAAACTTCAGTGAAGCACTGTTAATACAGTAACGAAGTCCGCCTTTATCTTTAGGGCCGTCTGTGAAAACGTGTCCCAAATGCGCGTCACCGGTTTTACTTCTTACTTCTACCCTATCCATACCTACAGAGCTGTCGAGTTTTTCTTCAATCAGTTTTTTGGTAATCGGTTTTGAAAAGCTCGGCCATCCGCAACCGGATTCAAATTTATCGGTTGAGATAAATAATGGTTCTCCTGTGGTAATATCTACGTAAATCCCTTCACGGGTTTCGTCCCAATATTCGTTTTGGAAAGGCATTTCCGTAGCATTTTCCTGGGTTACCTTATATTGTTCAGAAGTTAATTTTTCTTTTAAAACTTTTTTATCCTGCTTCTGGTATTTTGCTTTTGGAAGCGGATTTGCATTTTTTGCCATTTCAAAAAGTCCCGGCTCGATATGACAATATCCTCCAGGATTTTTATCCAGATAATCCTGATGATAATCTTCTGCTTTATAGAAATTTTTCAGAGGAACGGTTTCTACCACGACAGGCTTATCATACGCAGCAGCTAATCTCTTAACTTCTGCTCTTATAATTTCTTGAGTATCTTTATCGGTAGAATAGATTCCTGTTCTGTACTGGTCTCCCCGGTCATTTCCCTGTTGGTTTAGGCTTGTAGGGTCAATGGTTTTAAAATACAAATCGATCAGAAGTTTTAGGTCTACCTGTTCAGGGTCATATTTTACTTTCACCGTCTCTGCAAAACCTGTGGTGTGGCTTACCACTTCCTCATACGTAGGATTTATTTTATTTCCGTTGGCATATCCTACTTCGGTTCCTACAACACCACGGATCTGTTGAAAAAAGTGTTCAGTTCCCCAGAAACATCCTCCTGCAAAATAAACTTCCTTTACATTTTTACTGTCCATATTGGTCTCATTTTCTATTTTTGTCTTTGTTTTTGAGTGTAAAGAATCTCCACAACCTGTAGCAAATACGGCTATTCCCAGAATCACTCCAAGTAATACTAATATATTTTTCATTTTAAATTTATTGTTCATTTTAATTATTTTTTCTTCATTTAAAAACCTACAGATTCTTCTGCAAATTTCGGACTAAAAGTCATTATTTTCTAACGATACTGTCTATGATAATGATGGTTCAATTTCCAGCTTTTACCTGTAATTATATACGAGTAATAATGAAAAATAGTTTTAGAATTAAGAATTTTATCCGTTCGGTTACGTCTGTTTCGTTATGCAATAAGCATATAATTTATTGATATAAAATCAGGTAAAAACATTAAATTTGCATCTTATCGAAAATTTTTAAAAGCAAAGCAAATATATCATATGACATCACAAGAGATCCGTCAAAAATTTTTAGATTATTTTAAAAGCAAAGACCACCTTATCGTTCCTTCGGCTCCTATCGTGCTGAAAGACGACCCTACTCTCATGTTTTCAAATTCGGGCATGACGCAGTTTAAAGATTTTTTCTTAGGCTATAAAACTCCGACGGCGCCAAGAATTGCCGATACTCAGAAATGTCTAAGAGTTTCCGGGAAGCACAATGATTTGGATGATGTGGGGAGAGACACGTATCATCACACCATGTTTGAGATGTTGGGAAACTGGTCTTTCGGGGATTATTTTAAAAAAGATGCTATTGCTTTTGCCTGGGAATTATTGACGGAAGTGTACGGAATTCCGAAAGAGAATTTATACGTTACCATCTTTGAAGGGGATGCTTCCGAGAATCTGGAAAGAGATCAGGATGCCTATGATTTCTGGAAATCCCATATTTCCGAAGACCGAATTATTAATGGAAACAAAAAAGATAATTTCTGGGAAATGGGTGAAAGCGGGCCATGCGGACCGTGCTCAGAAATCCATATTGACATTCGTTCGGAAGAAGAAAAAGCCAAAGTTTCAGGATTAGAGCTGGTGAATAATGACCACCCGCAAGTGGTTGAAGTATGGAACCTGGTTTTCATGGAATTCAATAGAAAAGCTGACAAATCTTTAGAAAAACTTCCTCAACAGCATGTAGATACAGGAATGGGTTTCGAACGTCTTTGTATGGCGCTTCAGGGAAAATCTTCCAATTACGATACCGATGTTTTCACGCCTTTAATTGCTAAAGTTGAAGAACTTTCCGGTAAAAAATATACCGGAATTTTAGAAGATGAAAAAGATATTGCGATTCGTGTTGTAGTCGATCACATTAGAGCGGTTTCATTCGCAATTGCAGACGGACAATTGCCTTCAAACGGCGGTGCCGGTTACGTAATCAGAAGGATTTTAAGAAGAGCTATTTCTTATTCTTACCGATTTTTAGACATGAAAGAGCCTTTCCTTTTTGAATTAGTGGCAGTGCTTCAAAATCAAATGGGAAAATTCTTCCCTGAGCTTGAAAAACAAGGTAAACTGGTCACTGAAGTAATAAAAAGTGAGGAAGAATCATTTTTGAGAACCATTGAAACTGGCTTGATCAGAGTTGAAAAACTAATTCAGCAGACGATTTCGGAAAATTCCAAGGTTTTACCAAGCGAAGAAGTTTTTGAATTGTATGACACATACGGTTTCCCGGATGATTTAACGAGAATTATCGCAGAAGAAAAAGGTTTGACGATCGATGAAGATGGTTTTAACGATGAAATGAAAAAGCAAAAGCTTCGTTCAAAAGCAGATTCTGCCCAAAAAGTGTACGATTGGGTTACTTTAGAAGAAAGAGAAGAAAAATTCGTAGGGTATGATCAGATCGAGGCTGAAACCTACATTACAAGATACAGAAAAGTAGAAAACAAAGACGGCGAATTTTATCAGGTGGTACTTAGCAATTCCCCTTTTTACCCGGAAGGCGGCGGACAGATTGGTGATAAAGGTATTTTGGAAAATGCGGTAGAGCGTTTCGAGGTATTGGAAACAAAAAAAGAAAACGGATTGATCATTTCGTTAATTAATGGTCTTCCGAAAGATGCAGGTGCTGTTTTTTATGCCAAAGTAAATGCATCTGAAAGAAAAAATTCTCAGGCAAACCACTCTGTAACTCACCTGTTGCACGAAGCCTTGAGAGATGTTTTGGGAACGCATGTAGAGCAAAAAGGTTCTTACGTTGGCCCTGATTATCTGCGTTTTGACTTTTCTCATTTTAATAAAATGACGGAAGAAGAATTGGCTTTGGTGGAAGAAAAAGTAAATGCAAAGATTAAAGAAAGCATTGCTTTACAGGAATTTAGGAATATTCCGATCAAAGAAGCGATTGAGAAAGGCGCAATGGCTTTATTTGGTGAAAAATATGGCGATACTGTGAGAATGATTCAATTCGGAAGTTCAAAAGAGCTTTGCGGAGGAACGCATGTGAAAAATACAAGTGAAATCGGCCATTTCAAATTGACTTCAGAAAGTTCTGCAGCAGCAGGAATCAGAAGAATTGAAGCCATCTCTGGAGATCAGTCTGATAAATATTTTAAAGGTTTGGAAAATCAGATTACCGAGCTTTCTCAATTATTAAAATCTAAAGATGTCGTAAAATCGGTCGAAAAATTAATTGAAGAAAACGCTTCATTAAAATCAGAAATTGAATCTTTCAAAAAAGAAAAAGCAAAAGGGGAAATTGGCGATTGGAAAAATGCGTATGAACATAAAGGCGACAAACAGCTTTTAGTAAAAAAAACGTCTCTTGATGCGGGATCTGTAAAAGATATCGTGTTCCAGCTGAAAAAAGAAATCCCGACTTCGGTAACGATTATTCTCTCTGATGCAGACGGAAAACCGATGATAACAGTGGGAGTTTCCGATGATTTGGCAGCAAGTTATCAAGCCGGAACTATTGTAAAAGATTTAGCGAAAGAAATTCAGGGCGGCGGCGGCGGAAATCCTGGTTTTGCAACCGCTGGAGGAAAAAATCTTGACGGGCTTGAAAGTGCGTATCAGAAAGCCTTAGAAATATAGCCCACTTGATCAATAAAATCACTCAACAGAGACTCAGGTCTCTGTTTTTTTATTATCTTTCCAAAAAAATTAATATGAAAAATTTCTTACTAGTATTTGTAACGGCATTTCTTTTAGTGGCCTGTAAAACAAAGAACGATAAAGTTCAGGATTTTGTGAAAATGTATAACCGTTCTTCAGAAATGATGCACAGTCCTATGATCAAGTCTACAAAAGCAACTTCATCCAATGCCGAAGAAGTAAATATTGAGGTTAATACATCGTATCAAAGCAATGATATGGAAAGCAGCCTTGTAAGTTCTGCACTTCCGGATCTGATTGGTCAGGCGATAAAAAGCGACCCTCTGGGAAAAGAACTTTTTGAAAGCGGAGTAAAATTTAATCTGAAAGTATACGGTTCTGATGCAAGAGTGATTGTAGATAAAACCATTGACCAAAAAAACCTTGACAAATCCTCTGTTGATTTTAATGCCATTGCCAAAGGAGATAAGCCCAACAGCTCAGAACTTAATCAAATTCTTGAAGTGTTCAACAAAAACCTTCCTATGGAAGACAAAGCGACGGGCACAAAAATTATAAGCATAAAAGCAGACGAAAATAACAATATTGTGTATACCAACGAAGTTCCCGAAAGCTTTAAAACAATGCTTCAAGCCGATGGTGCAGAGCAAATGCTAAAAGATGAAATGCTAAGATCTCCACAAATTCAGCAGATTTTTGCCAAAACATCCGTACTGGGAGTTAATAATCTGAAATATGTGTATACAGATACTAAAGGTAACGTCATCAAAGAAGTTACCATCTCTAAAAACGACGTAAAATAGTGGATAATAAACCGATATGGAGAACTATACTCAGCGTAGGATTATGCCTGTTTGCAGTGGTAAGGCTTGTCATGACCTGCAGTAAATCTTCCAGAAACGGCAGCTATACCGATACCAGTTATCAGGACATGAACAGATTGATGGAGCAAAGCAGAGGATATCAGAATGAATCCCAACATTCAGATAATGATCTTTTCTATAAAAGTTATGAAGATCTTGCCCTCTTAACGGAGCCTGAGAAAGCCTTAAATAATGTAATGAAGCTGGACAAGGACACCCTGTTTCCTCTAGATATGACAGCTAAAATAAAAGTTATAAAAAACAGCTACATTCAGAAAAGTTACGATGATACCCTGAAAACAGCCATTAAGCTTCCGGATAATACTTCAATATTTGTGCATAGTTACGAAGGCAATGGAGACCTTGTTGATAATTTTAAAAGTGTAAAAAGAAAAAAGGAAATCAAGAATCTTACCTTTAAATTAGATCATCCTGATACAAAATATGTAAGTTACAACTATACAGATCAGGGTGAAAGATACAATGGTTTGGCATTGGTAACCAAAGAAAATAATCATTTTACCTTTATAGAATTTGAAAATAATAAAATCTCTAAAGATCAGCTGGAATTAAAAACGCTGGCTTTTATTGCAGAAATTGCAAAATAAAAAAAGACCTCTGAAAATTTCAGAGGTCTTTTTTTATTTTAATCTGTTAATCGTAAGTACTGTACGAGAAGAATTCCCAGAAGAGCCCAACGGAATAAATGATTTATACAAATGAAAATTGCTGTTATTCACTTCCAATTTAAAATTAATAGTTGCTCCGGCTGCAGGAACACTTAAAACTTCCTGGAAATCTGCAGTTTTCCTTGCATCAGTATCTTCAGGATTGGGTTGCCCACTGAATCCATCTGCACCTTCTCCTCCATATCCAGACACAATTCCCGGTTGGTAAGCATATAGATTATTATTTACCAGAAAATGAACAGAAGCGGTATTATTATCATTCAGCCCTTTAAAAATACCCACCAGTTTCAGGTTTAGGGAATACACCCCTTCAGGTAAAAAAATAGTATTACTGCCATCATTTACAGCACTTCCTGAAATAGTATTTATAACATTGTTGGCCCCATTAGGAGCGGTATCGTTTACTGCAGTAAAATCCAGATCTGTAATCGTGGTATTATAAATTTTATCAACAAAAGGCAGTCTGATAAACTGACCGAGTGAAGAGGGATTTGCCCTCACTCCTATTTCTGACGTGGAAGCATTAATAACCAAAAAATTAGTTAGATCTGAAGCAGAAAGTGATTTTAAATTTTGAAATTTTAAAGAATTGTTATTTGCGTTGATGTCTAGAGGATAAAGCGGAGTATTTTGGTTGAAACCTACATTTCCTGAATTATCTAGCGTAATTCTGGGAAGATTTCCTGTGAAAAAGGAAATATTATCCGTAGAATTTCGTTGAATCCCCGTATCATCATCGGTAATTGCCAAAGTGATTTTAGGAACAGTGTAGCTTGAATTATTCTGAAAAATTCCTACTTGTGCGTGAAGATTTTGCAACAGCAATCCAAAAGTAAAAAGAGATATATATTTTTTCATTATTCTTAAAGTCTTTCAATTATTAAAACATTTCTGTAAAGATTACTGGGAGCGCCATCCATATTAAATTGGTTATCGTATACTTTAAATTTGAACCTTATAAAATTTACAGCACCGGTAAATTTTATTACATCACGATAGTATCCTGTTTTTGTAGCACTGTTGCTCCAGTTTGAAATAATGCCTTCATTGTAAGAATAATCTACCCACGTTGTTCCATTGGTAGAATATTCCATTCCCATATCAATTCTCTGATTATCAGAACCATTTAGAAAAGTCCCGGCAAAACGAAGCGTGATTTTATAAGTTCCCGGCAAAAATCCGGTGATATTTCCGCTGTTTACCGTTACCGGAAAAGTGGTAAAATCATCACTTATGGTATTTGTGTAATTAGGAAATGTACCAAGACCAACTGGAGAAGGAATTGCGTTTCCTGCAGTATTGAAGCTCACAAAATAATCTGATCCGCTTACAGGATAATTATTACTGACAAGTGGTACACGCAAAACCTGACCTGCATAATTTTTAATGGTTGTTTTATTTATTTCTCCTGTTGCAGGATTATATACCAGAAAATCTTGTGTCGCAGCTGTATAATCTTTTGGATTCTGCAGCTTTAAAAAATCATTTTCAGTATTGAGATCCAGTATTCTGGTAGGGTTTTCATTATTAATTCCTATAAAACCATTATCCATTATTTTGATGCGGTTTTGTCCGGATGTTACTATAGATAAAACATTTTCTGCATTCTCCTGCAGTCCGGAATCATCATCACCCAAAGACAGATTTTGTTTTGGAGTACTCGTACTGATGCCTACATTTCCCGTTTGTGCTTTAGCAAACGTCACAGAAATAAATGTGAGACAAACTAATATTTTTTTCATATTTTTTTTGGATTATTTTAATCTTTCAATGGTGATGATACTTCGTACAGCATGATCTCCGGAATCCGGGAAAAGAGATGAATTGGATCCCGCATTATTGGCACCGGTTTGCTTTACATAGGTAAAATCTAGTTTACTGGTTTGCAGAAGATTTACCGTTTCCATGAAATAGCCGGTTTTATAAGCTGTTCCATCCCCATAGTTTACTCCATTGGCAAAAGAATACTCATTGTTATCTACTGCCAGTTTTATATCGAGAGAATTGTTTTTGTGATGTGCAGAAAATCTGCCGGTAAGCTTTACCATTATTCTGTAGACCCCTGCAGGAAGCTGAATCTGATCTGTAGTTCTGGCTGAAGTTCCGTTTCCTGCCGGTAAATTTTGTGCATATAAAATAGCAGATCCTGAGATATCATTAAAAAAATTGCTAAAACCGTTGATGGTAGAATTTACAGATTTCAGCGTAAGCGGCGTTTCCTGAATCGTAGTAGAATTTCCTGCTATATTTTGCGTCTCATTTACTACAATTCTCAATGTCTGAATACCGGTATACACATTTGAATTATTAAGATATCCTAAAGTTCCATCTGCAGGATTATGTTTTAACGGATACGCAAGCTGATTGTTTACGGAAGCCACATTCGCAAGATTTTCAATTCTCAGAAATTTGTTTCCGGCATTGATATCCAGAATTTTAGTAGGATTTACATTGTGAATGCCGACATACTTACCATCAACAGTGAGACGATCTGCATTAGCCGTAAGAGTGGAAATTTTATCATTTGCAGGGTTACTAAAACCGGTATTGCTGTCTCCAATACTCAATAACAGTTTTGGATCTGTTGTATTAATCCCTACTTGTGCAAATATTTTTGGAAACAGTAGTATTGTTCCCATCAGAAATGTTTTTTTCATCATTGTTAAATATCGTTGTGTTTTTAAAAAATCAAATATATAAATATATTTTATTTTAATGCATTTATTTTAGAATTTTAATAACAAAATTGACGAATACCTGATAAAATATCTGTAACTCACTATCAGATCATAATTATGATGTCCGAAAAAAATGTAAACTTTAAAAAATAAACAAACCGCTTTTTTGCTTTATGTATATTTGCAAAAATTATTTATGAGCTTTCTGAAAAATTTTTTAATCCTTTTTGTGTTGACTTTCTTTTTTACTTCTGCATTTTCTCAGAAAGAGCTACAAGTAAAAGATATCGAAGAGATTACCATAGTTGATAAAAGTGATCCGAGAGCCCTGGAAATTTTACGGAAAGTAGATCATCTTTTCAAAAGCAATTCGCCCCAAAGCCTGGAATCTTATACTTATAAGTCGTACGAGAAAGTTTCTTTAGATATTGATGAAGACAGCATTTCTGCATTCAACCAGGTATTTAACCAAAATTTTAATTTATTCAAAAAACAGAAAACCAAAGATTCTATCAGTGATGTTTCTGCAAAAAAAATCTTCTCAAAAAGTAAATTATTTCTCTGGGAAAGAGCGCAGGAATTTTTATATTCTAAAAAATACGGTGAAAAAGTAAACATTCTCGACAACCGCATTTCCGGGCTGAAGCAGCCCATTTACGAAATGATCGCACTTCAGGGTAACAGAAACAGAATCCCCTCCCAGATCAAACAGGAAAACAGGGGTTTATACAGATTCTACCTTACCGATACCATTGAAATTGAAGGCCGAGAAAACTACGTAATCCGGTTTCGGGAAGTGAATTATAAGAAAAGTGCAAAAAAACGCAAATTCAGTGGGTATCTTTATATTGATACGGAAACGTTCGGCATTAAGAAAATTGAAAGCATCGGTAAAAACGAAAATGAAGGAAATATAACCAGTACATGGACTTTTTTCCGAAACAAATGGTTCTTATCCGAGGAAAGTGTAAAGCTGAGAATGAGCAGAATGATGATGGAGGATGAGGGAAAGCCTGAAAAAGCAGAACAGCATTCAAAAAAAGACAAAAAAAGTTTTGGAACGTACGCGTATCTCAATTCAAAATATTTTGACTACGAATCTCCGATCAAAGAAGATCCTAGTGATTTTAAAGGCTACAGCATTGCGGTAAAAAATGCTGATGGAAAAACCCTCGATCTCTACAGAACAGAACCCCTTTCTGAAAGAGAGCGAAACACATACACCACCATCGACAGTTTAGGAAAAATGTATAATATTGACCGAAAAGCAAGAATTTTAACCGGTTTGATAAACGGACAGGTTCGTGTAGGAAGCTTTGACTTTGATGTGGGCGAAATCGTGAATTACAATTTATATGAAGGGTTCAGAGTAGGCTTAAAAGCTAAATTAAATGAAAATTTTAATCCTTATTTTTCTCCGGATTATTATCTGGCTTACGGATTTAAAGATGACAAATGGAAATACGGAATCGGACTCGACATCAAAACTACATTAGATAAAAACTCATTTTTCAGGATAGAATATAATGACGATGTCAACTCATCCGGCGAATTTTACCGCCGTCTCTGGAATTTTAAAATGAGAATGATGAATTATGGGAACAACATCAATAATGACAAATATTATCAATACAAAGGCGTTTCAGCATCCTATCTGAATGATATTACGAACGGATTGACGCTCGTTTTTGCGGCAAAAAGATATTCGGAAGAAGCAAAGTTTGATTATCAGTTTCGGGAAAGAGGCGCTGCTTTTGAAAATTTTAATACTTTGTTTACCCTAAAGTATTCTCCGAATTCTACCAACATCATGACTCCACAAGGGAAATCTATGATTGAGCAAAAATATCCCGAGCTTTATTTTAACTATGAACAGAGCTATAAGATTTTTGGGGGAGATTTTAATTATACCCGGTTTGATGCGCTTTTCGTCCATAACTTCAAAACCCGCCTCGGAACAACAGGGATGAGATTTTACGGAGGCCTCGTTTTGGGTGAAGCCCCGATCTGGAAACATTTTACGATGAACGGTTTGGCATCTCCAAAACGCGATATTAATTTTAACCTCACTTCTTACCTTGGCTTTGCGACTCTGGAAGGCGGAAAGTTTTATAATGATAAATTTATCGCATATTATTTTACGCATCAGCTTCCGTGGTATTTCAAAAGCATCGGCCAGAATGTTTCGAGCTTTAATGTCGTTTTACGAGGAACCATCGGTGATATGCAGCATCCTGAATATCATGATTTCAGATTCAAAAAATTAGACCATCTTTATCAGGAAGCCGGTATAGAATGGAACAATTTTCTCTCCTCCTACTTCAATCTGGGATTATTTTACAGAGTGGGATATTACACCACCAAAAATTTCAAACAGAATTTTGCCATACAGTTTAAACTTAAATTATTAGAATTTTAAAATGCAGAAAATAGAAATAAAAGCAGATCAGTTTTTTGAATTATTGAGACTAAAAGACGTATCAATGTGGGAAATTTTTGCCCAAATGATTACTGAAAATGAAAAAGAGCTTATTTTTCTAGATCATGAAGATAAAATCTTATTTAATTATATTTTGCCAGACAACAAAGAAAAACTCGAAGAAGACCGAAAAGAATTTTCGAAGCAGTTTTCGGATAAGCTGAATCATTTAAATTAACATGTAAGTTTTGTACATGACGCAATTATTTCTGTAAAAAAAGATCGATGGTTTTCTTCGCTTCGGCAACATCGTGCACCCTTAGAATTTTTGCACCTTTTTGTAAAACTTTCAGATGCAGTTTCTGGGTTTCTTCATTAATGTCTGAAGGTGATTTCCCTAAAGGTTTATAAATGAATGACTTTCTGGAAATCCCTATTAGCAGCGGAAATCTTTCAAAGCCAAAATATTCTGTTTCATCGATCATTCTCATTTGATCTTCAACCGTTTTTCCAAAACCGAAACCAGGATCAAAAATGATATCTTTCACGCCGGTTTTAAGCAATTCATTCTTTTTCTCAAAAAAATAACGGTTGATTTCCAAAGTTATATCTTTTGACTGTATTTTCTGATGCATCTTATCATATGAAGGATTGATATGCATTAAAATATAAGGAAGGCCTGTATTGGCAACCGTTTCAAACATCTTCTGATCAAACTGCCCGCCGGAAATATCATTGATAAGGTCAATTCCTTCATCAAAACCGAAATTCACCGTTTCCGCATAAAAAGTGTCGAGGGAAACCAAAATTCCGGGAAATTCCTTTTTGATTTTAGAAATCACTTTTCCTATCCTTCTGATCTCTTCATCGCTGCTCAAAAATTCCGCTTTCGGGCGTGTAGACTGTGCGCCGATATCAATTATTTCAGCACCCTCAAGAATCATCTTCTCGGCATGTTGCAAAGCTGATTTCTCATCATTAAACTGTCCGCCGTCAGAAAAAGAATCGGGAGTTAGATTCAGGATTCCCATAATTTTAGGAGTTTCTAGTAAAATGAGCTTTCCGTTGCAGTTCAGGGAATGAGGGATTATTTTAGATGCATGATTCATATCACAAATTTAAAAAACTAAACCTAATTCCTGCTACCTAAAACCTAATTCGTATATTTGGACTATTAAGAGAATGTATGCTAAAAACCTCAGTACAGTTCGAGAAAGTTATAGGAGAATGTCGTAATCTTTTCAGTAAAAAGTTATATGATTACGGTGCAGCTTGGCGTGTTTTAAGGCCGAGTTCGATTACCGATCAGATTTACATCAAGATCAACAGGATCCGCACGTTGCAGATGACGGAAATTCAAATGGTGGATGAAAGCGAAGAAAGTGAATTCATCGCTATAGTTAATTATTCCATCATCGGATTAATTCAGCTTGAAAAGGGAATTTCAGATGATTTTAATGAAAACAGGGACGAAGTTTTGTCGCTTTATGATCATTATGCCCAGGAAGCCAAAGCTTTGATGGAGCGAAAAAATCATGATTATGGTGAAGCCTGGAGAGATATGAGAATTTCATCAATCACCGATTTAATTTATCAAAAAGTACTGAGAACCAAACAAATAGAAGACAATTCCGGGAAAACGCTTGTTTCAGAAGGATTGGATGCCAATTATTTTGACATGCTCAATTATGCTGTTTTTTGCCTGATCAAATTCTCGGAAAAAGAAAATAATATAGAACACAAATTTATTTAATATGATTAAAAATATATTGCGTTTTTTAATTGCAGTCATTTTCATCCTTTCTGGTTTTGTGAAAGCCGTTGATCTGGTAGGTTTTTCATTTAAAATGGAAGAATATTTTTCACCATCGGTATTTAATATGCCTTTTTTTGAAAAATTTGCTTTGCTTTTTTCAGTTATCGTAGTGGTTTTAGAACTCTTTTTAGGCTTTATGCTTCTTTTAAAATTAAAGCTTAAATTCACACTTTCTGCATTAATAGTGCTTTGTGTTTTCTTTGGATTTCTCACGTTTTATTCAGCCTATTATAATGTTGTTACCAACTGCGGATGTTTTGGTGATGCGATTAAATTTACACCTTGGGAGAGTTTTGTAAAAGACATTGTACTTTTGGCAGGCCTTATCATTTTGTTCTTTTTATACAGAAAAGAATGGAGTAAAAAAGAAGAATATCATATCGAAAACCCGTCACAAAATAAGGTTAAATATATCCTTTTAGCCGTATTTTCTCTCGTAATGATATATTTTATGGCACAGGGAATCATGCATGAACCGCTGATTGATTTCCGGGATTATAAAACAGGGACCGATTTGGTAAAAGAGAAAAATAATATTGCTAAAAACCCTTCCGAATACAAAACATTCTACTCTCTTAAAAATCAGAAAACAGGGGAAGTATTAAAAATAAATCAGGACGATTATATCAAAGAAACAAAATATTGGGAAGAAGGTTCACCGTGGAAGATTGAAGAAGGTAAAAACGAATCTAAAATGGTAAAAGAAGGCTACAAATCTGAAATTTCAAAATTCAAAATCGAAGATGTTACCGGAAATGATCTTACCGACCCAATCATCAAAGCTCCAAAAGCCATATTGGTATTCTCTTATCATCCTAAAGAAGTCTCCAAAGATGTGCTTCAGAAAGTAGAAGCTAAAGTGAGTGCTCAAAAAAATGCCGTAGTGTATGGTGTTTCCACAGATCAGAATACATTCAAAACTATTAAAAATGTCATGATGGACGGTACTGCCATTAAAACCATTGCGCGAAGCAACCCATTTGTTCTCGTTTTACAAAACGGAAAAATTGTAGAAAAAATTCCTGCAAAGGATTACGTGCAAAATTAACACATTCAACTTTCATTATATTAAAATATATTTCAATGCAAAAATCAAATAAATCAATTGCTGGATATCACTTATTAATGATTCTTTCATCTGTAGACGGAGAATTTGCTCCCGAAGAAGGAATGATGGTGCAGCAATATTTAGCCGACGAATTTCCTTTCAATATTGATCTTGATAATGAGCTGGAAACCATTGCTCTTTTACAGCCTGAAGAATGGAAAAGCCATTTTGAATTTCACGGACGTTGTTTCTTCGACGATTCTACGGAAGATGAGCGTAAAAGCTTTATTCAGTTTGCAAAAACTCTGATCAAAGCTGATGACGTGGTGAGTGACGAAGAGCATACTTTTTATACCCTTTTGAAAAATCTTTGGAATATTAAATAAAAAATAATGTGAGATCATTGAATTCTAAAAAAAAGAATTTGGTATTTTTACCTTAATATAATAACTATGAGAAAAAAAATAGTTGCAGGAAACTGGAAAATGAACAAAAACGTAATCGAAGCACAACAGCTGATGATTCAATTATTAGGCTACAAAAATGACAACACTACAAATTGTGAAGTGTGGATCGCACCTCCGTCTTTGTACTTAATGATGGCAAAAGATATTTTTGAAAAAGAAGAAATCGGCGTTTTTTCTCAGGACATGAGTGAATTTGAAAGCGGCGCTTATACCGGTGAGCTGTCTGCAGATATGCTGGAATCAATTGATGTAAACGGATCTTTAATCGGTCATTCCGAAAGAAGACAATATCACGGTGAAAATGATGAAAGCTGCAATAAAAAAATAAAATTAGCCTTAGATAGAGGATTGACTCCTGTTTACTGTAATGGTGAAACACTGGAACAAAGAAAGGCAGGTCAACATTTAGAAGTAGTAAAAACGCAGACCGAAACTGCACTTTTTACGCTTTCTGCAGAAGAGATCAAAAAAGTTGTGATTGCTTACGAACCGGTTTGGGCCATCGGAACCGGAGAAACGGCAAGTCCGGAACAGGCACAGGAAATCCATGCGCACATCCGTGGCATTATTGCGGAAAAATATGGAAAGGAAGTCGCGGATGAAATTTCTATTCTGTATGGAGGTTCTGTAAAACCAGATAATGCCAAAGAAATTTTCTCGCAACCGGATATTGATGGCGGACTTATTGGAGGAGCCGCTTTGAAACTGGAAGATTTCTCTAAAATTATTGAAGGGTTTAATTAACATGAAATAGCTAAATTAAAAACCCGGCGCGCCTCTTCGAGGCGCGCCGGGTTTTTAATATTTAGAAAAAATTATTTCTTCTCTTTCGATCTCTGTAAAACCTCATCTACCATCCCGAAATCTTTTGCTTCGGTAGAAGTCATCCAATAATCACGGTCAGAAGCTTTTTCTACCCATTCATAGGTTTGTCCGGAATGTTCAGAAATGATATCGTACAATTCTTTTTTCAGCTTCAGCATCTCTCTCAGGTTGATTTCCATATCGGAAGCAACTCCTTGTGCGCCACCGGAAGGTTGGTGAATCATTACTCTGGAGTGCTTCAACGCAGAACGCTTTCCTTTTTCACCAGCAACCAATAAAACGGCTCCCATCGAAGCGGCAATCCCGGTACAGATTGTAGCTACATCCGGTTTAATGATCTGCATCGTGTCATAAATTCCTAATCCTGCATACACGCTTCCTCCGGGAGAATTGATGTAAATCTGAATATCTTTTGAAGGATCTGCACTTTCTAGGAATAAGAGTTGAGCAGTCACGATATTCGCAACCTGATCGTCAATTCCTGTTCCCAAGAAAATGATCCTGTCCATCATAAGACGGGAGAAAACGTCCATCTGGGCCACGTTTAATCTTCTCTCCTCCATAATGTACGGAGTGAGATTTGTAGGACCATAAATTCCCATATACTGATCGGTAGCCAAACCGCTGTTTCCTAAATGCTTTACAGAGAAATCTCTGAATTCTTTTTTAATGTCCATATTTCTATTGGTATTTTTTTTAATTAATTAAGCTTTAAATTACAACTTTTATTCCTAAAATTTTATAGGACTTTTTGGCAGAGATTATTATCTTTTTACGTAAATTCCTTTAATAGGAGAATATCCTAAAATCTCTGAAAGCTGCATAGAAGCCTGTTTCAGAATGGTTATTTTTTTGATCGATTCAAAATATTGCATTTCGTCATTATTTTGATTCTGAAGATCATCACTGATTGTTTTAATAAGGTAATCAATATATCTGAATTTATGAATAAGAATATCTCCTTCTACCTGCCCGTTGATCTTATCACCGTAATTTGGGGGATAAATATTTCTTGAAGCCCAGTTTTCAAGCTCATTTAATGGCATGATGGCGTCAACTACTTTTGAGGTGATGTCTTGGTTCTCATCCATATAGGTCATAAAAAAATTTCCCTTACGCAGTTCGTCGTTTTGAATCCCTTCTTTAATGCTGTCGATGATGATTTTATTTAATTCTACCTGAAATTCATAATGTTCTTCCTCAAAATGATGAAGAATTTCTTCTATGACCGTAATATCATATTTTTCCTGCGCTTCATTAACTTTATGAAGAACCACATCTCCAAAATTCAGCATGAGATTGATTAAAGTATTCTCCTGTTTTAACAGATCAAACAAAATAGGATCAACTTGTTCTACAGAAGCAGGAACAATTTCCAGTTTAGGCTGAATATTTTCTTTCGGCTGATTTTTAGGGGTTTGGTTCTGGGTGATTTGTTTCTGAATATCCAGCTCATTAAAAAGGCTTTGTTCAGAAAGGCCAAATTTATTGGACACTTCCTTTAAATAAACTTCTTTTTTTAAAGCATTCTGTACAAACCCCACAGACTTTACGATATTCCGGATGGCTTCCGCTTTTTTAATCGGGTCGTTTCCGGCTTCTTTTAAAAGAATTTCAGCTTTAAAATCGATGAAATCAGTCGCTTCATTTTCAATAAAATTCTCAACATATTCCTGAGGATGCTTTCGGGCAAAAGAATCGGGGTCATCGCCTTCCGGAAAGAGCAGAACACGGATATTCATCCCTTCCGTCAGCAACATGTCAATACTCCTGAAACTCGCTTTTATTCCTGCATTGTCACCATCAAAAAGTATGGTTACATTTTCTGTCAGCCTTTTGATGAGTTTAATCTGCTCAGTGGTGAGAGAAGTTCCGGAACTTGCCACCACGTTTTCAATCCCTGAAAGATGGAGCGAAATCACATCCATATAGCCTTCCACGAGAAGACACACATTTTTCCTTGAAATGGCCTGTTTTCCCTGATTTAAACCATATAAAACATTGGATTTATGGTAAATTTCGGTTTCCGGAGAGTTGAGATATTTGGCAGTTTTGATATTGTTTTTAAGAATTCTGGCTCCAAAACCCAGAACTCTTCCCGAAAAACTGTGAATCGGAAACATCACTCTTTCACGAAAACGGTCGATTCCGTTGGGTGAATTTTCAGGGAAAATAGAAAGACCGGATTTTTCTAAAATTTCTTTCGAATATCCTTTTTCTAATGCAAATTCTGTAAACGCATTTTTCTTTTCGGGAGAATACCCCAGTTGGAATTTCCTGATGATATCATCTTTCAGCTCGCGCTCTCTGAAATACGATAAGCCAATTGACTTCCCCTCTTCATTTTCCCACAAAATATTCTGAAAATATCCATTGGCAATTTCATGTATTTTATACAGCAGATCTCTTTCAGACTGTGCTATTTTAGCTTCTTCTGAAAATTCGCGCTGGTCTTCTTCAATTTCAATCCCGTATTTTTTGGCCGCGTGCCGAAGTGCTTCCGGATACGTGAAATTTTCAATTTCCATTAAAAAAGAAATGGCGGTGCCTCCTTTACCGGTAGAGAAATCTTTCCAGATCTGTTTGCTGGGAGAAACTACGAAGCTGGGTGATTTTTCATCATGAAACGGACTCAATCCTTTAAAATTGGATCCCGCTCTCTTCAACTGCACATATTCTCCTACAATCTCTTCTACTCTGATCGTGGAAAATATTTTGTCTATCGTCTGCTTGGAAATCATGTGGTAAAAATTCTAAAATAGAAATTTAGCTGATACAAATGTAATAGTTTATAATTAATTTTGCATCAAATTACTTGTATGCAATTTACTATAAAAAGTGTGAATGACTGGCAAAAAATTGCTGATGAAGTACAATCTCAGCTCAAACATCCAATTCTTTTATTAAAAGGAAACCTGGGTGCAGGAAAAACGACTTTTACTCAATTTTTACTAAAAAATTTAGAAAGCCAGGATGAAGTAAACTCTCCTACGTATTCTATTGTCAATGAATACAATACGCCAAAAGGAAAGGTTTTTCATTTTGATCTGTACCGTTTGAAAAATATTGAGGAAGCCTATGATATCGGGATTGAAGAGTATCTCGACAACGCTTTTTTATGCATTATAGAATGGCCGGAAGTGTACGAAGATGAGCTTTATGATGTAGGTTTTCATACGATGAGCATTCATAATACAGGTGATACACGTGAAATTACATTCGACTAAATAATATGTATCTTTGCCTGAAGAAATCAAATAAAATCATTGTCTGAAGTTATAAGTTAGTTTAAAAAATGAGTACTACCAATATTTTTACCCCTTTCACTGAAGAAGAGCTGATCCCGAAAGAAGAAAAACTTGAGGTCATAAAAAAAGGCAAACAATTCGGCATAGGAATCCCTAAAGAAACCTGCCTTAATGAAAGAAGAACTTGCATCACACCGGATGCGGTACAGGTTTTAGTAGAACACGGCCATGAAATTATTGTGGAATCCGGAGCAGGAGAATGCTCATTTTTTACCGATTTACAGTATTCAGAATCAGGGGCAAAAATTACCAATGATCCTAAAGAAGCTTTCGGACAGGATCTGGTTCTTAAAATAAACCCACCCACAGAAGAGGAAATTGATTTTTTCAAACCCAACAGTTACCTCGTTTCTGCGCTTCAGATTAACCTGAGAGACAAAGATTATTTTATAAAAATGGCAGAGAAAAAAATCAATGCCATTGCTTTTGAATTTATTGTTGACGAATACAAACAGCTTGCTTTAGTTCGCCTCATAGGTGAGATCGCAGGATCGGTTTCCATTTTATATGCATCAGAATTATTGGCATTATCCAACGGATTAATGTTAGGCGGGATTACAGGAGTAAGGCCGACTGAAGTAGTCGTTTTAGGAGCCGGAATCGTAGGTGAATTTGCCACGAAAGCTGCCATCGGTTTAGGCGCAAGTGTAAAGGTTTTTGACAATTCATTATCAAAACTCAGAAGGCTTCATACCTTGGTTGACAGCAGAGTTCCCACTTCCATTATTGATCCTAAAGAGCTTAGTAAAAGCCTTAGACGTGCAGATGTGGTGATCGGCGCACTTCCAAGGCTGAATATGCAACCCATCGTTACCGAAGAAATGGTGATGAAAATGAAAAAAGGCAGTGTGATCATAGATATCGCCATTGATAACGGTAAGGTGATTGAAACTTCTGAGCTTACCACGATGGATGATCCATATATCATTAAACATGGGGTAATCCATTGCGGGCTTCCGAATCTCACCTCGAAAATGCCGAGAACGACGACCAAAGCGATTTCAAACTTTTTCCTATCCTATATCTTAAATTACGACGAAGAAGGCGGTTTTGAAAACATGCTGATCCGCAAAAACGAAATGAAACAGAGTTTGTATATGTACAAAGGACGACATACCAAGAAAATCATCTGCGACCGTTTCGGACTTACCTATCATGATATCAATCTTTTAATTTTCTAATGAAAAAGCTGAAATTTTACCTTATCGGTCTCATTCCGGGACTTGTCATCGTATTTTTTATTTTAAACAAAAAAGGCGCAAGCTGCAGCGGATATCTTCCGAACAGCCGCGTTATTGCAGAAACACTGTCTAAAGATTTTACCTATTCCGAAAATTTCAAAGCTGAAATGAATACACTGAAAATCAGCGATAAATTTATAAAAGACAGTATCATTACCAAAGGAAAAATAGATTTTGAGCGCAGCCATGCGCAGCAAAAACCTTGTCCGGATTATGTTTTGGTATACCCGGAAACCCATCCGAAATATGAGATTACTTTTGAAAAGTGCAAAGAAAATGCAGTGTTCAACACCCTGAAAAAGTTAAAATAATTTTTCAATGGACGGCAATTATTACATGATTCAAGATCATTTGATTTTTATAGGAGTATTTGCCGTATTCTTTTTTCTCACCATAAGCATTTATTTGTGGATCCAAAACCGGAAAATCAAACAGAACAATAATAAACTTTCAGAAGCCAACAGCCTGATCGAACAAAGATTAAACGATGTTCAGCTGGAGCAGATCGGTAATAAGCTCAATCCTCATTTATTTAAAAACATTCTCAATTCTGTACAGTCACATGCTTACCAAACGTACATGTCTCTGGATAAACTGGCCAACGTTCTGGATTATATCCTATATGAAAGCAATCATAAATTTGTAAGCCCGAAAGAAGAATTCGGCTTTGCATTAAGCCTGATTGAGATTAATAAAATTAAAGTTAATCCGCTTTTTGATTTTAGAATTAAATCAAAGATCGACAAATCAGACCCCATTTATGAAGAAAAGGTTCTTGCACCGCTCATTTCCGTAGACCTCATCGAAAATGCTTTCAAACATACCGATTTTTTGGCGCAGGATTCTTTTATTGCTATACATATGGAACTTGAGGAAAGAGTTTTTACCATGAAAGTAAGCAATAAAGCTTCGCTGAAAAACATTCTTGAAAAGGAAAAAAGCGGCTTTGGCAGCCAGTCTTTGGATCAGAGATTAAAAATGATCTATCAAAACTTTTATCATATCAGCAAAAGCTCAAAAAACGGTATCTTCACAGCAGAATTAAAAATAAACTTAGGTGAATTCTACGATAAAATGCGTTATACTCGATGACGAGCTTCTTGCAATAAGCTATCTCAAACTTCTCTGCGAACAGATCGAAAATGTAGAAGTAATCAAAGCTTTCAATGATCCTAAAACCTTTTTAAATGAAGTTGAAGGCCTAGATTGCGATGTATGTATTTTAGACATCGAAATGCCCGGAATGACGGGACTTCAGGTAGCAGAACTCATTTCCGGCTCCAAAAAAATAATCTTTACCACAGCTTACAAAGAATACGCAGCAGAAGCTTTTGACCTGAATGTAGTAGATTACGTGAGAAAACCCATCAAAAAAGAAAGATTGGTACAGGCATTTGAAAAAATTAAGGAAATCAGCACCGTACCCCAGACAAAGGATTTTATAGAATGGAATACCAATATCGGGAAAACCATTATTTTTACAGATCAGATTGTTTACATTAAAACTTCAGAAATTGACAGCCGCGACAAAGATATTGTTTTGAAAGACGGTGCTGCAATCGTTCTGAAAAATCTCAGCTTCAGATCACTGCTGGAAATGTTACCCTCAAAAGATTTTGCACAGGTTAACAAAAAAGAGATCATTGCCGTCTCAGCCATCAAAGTATTTTCTACCAATGAGATTATTACTGCAGTTCCTGCTGAAGGAGATCAATATCTTAAACTCCAGATTGGAGACACCTACAGAACTTCCCTGAGAAAGCTTTTCGAAAAGTAAATCTTTCAGACCATCACACTTTCGCTTCAAAATATAACCTTTTGTTTACATCGATGTATTTAGAAGAAATCATACTGCTAATTTTATGAAATTTTAAAATTCTCATGAGAAAAAGTTTCACAATAACCGCATTGTTGATTTCTGCCTTATTCCTTGCCCAGGAAAATACAGATTCTGTAAACCTCGCATTCTTTGACGGCACCGCTGTTGCAGGATATGTAGACCACGGTGCATTTATTAATTTTACAGGGCCTAATGTAAGTTTTACGCATAAAAAAACTAAATATATGTTGGGAATGCTTCCTTCATTAAGGATAAAGGAAGATCATTCATCCGGAACCAAAAACAGTATGGTAACTCCAAATCTCGGAGCAGGATTTGCCATAATATACAGAAAAATAGTGTTCCAGATTCCGTTTTATTATAATGCTAAAACGGCTGCTCAGAACGGGAAATGGGAAATGGGTGTAGGGCTCGGTTACCGTTTCAGGTGACTTTTATTACATAATTCAGGATATTCATTACATTTAAAAAAAAATATGATGATCATCCGTTTATTCTTTAGAAATTTACATGATATAATTGATTATGATTATGGGGAAATATAAAAATATCATCTTTTACGTTGCAACAATTACGTTCTTTTCGTGTCTGATGTATTGGTTTTTTATCGAAGGCAAAACATTGGAAATCGGAGAAAATCTGGCCCCGGTTAAAACGAGCGGCTCTACGATGTGGGAGAATTTTGCAGATTCTTTTATGACCAATCTTCATCATCCTTTAGCACTTTTGCTGGCGCAGATTGTAACCATTATTCTGGTCGCAAAACTTTTCGGATGGATTTGCGTTAAACTGAAACAACCCTCAGTAATTGGCGAAATGATTGCAGGGATTGTTTTAGGCCCTTCCCTTTTCGGAATGTATTTTCCTGAACTTTCTGCTTTTATTTTTCCTAAAGAATCTTTACCCAACTTACAGTTTTTGAGCCAGATCGGCCTGATCCTGTTTATGTACATCGTCGGGATGGAACTTGATTTAACCATTCTGAGAAAAAAAGCGCACGACGCTGTTGTGATCAGTCATGCAAGTATCATCATTCCCTTTGCATTGGGTGTCGGTCTTTCTTATTTTATTTATAAAGAATTTGCACCGGAAGGCATTCAGTTCAGCTCATTTGCCTTGTTTATCGCCATTGCGATGAGCATTACCGCATTCCCTGTTTTAGCGAGAATCGTTCAGGAACGGAATCTTCATAAAACAAAAATAGGGACTGTTGTGATTACCTGCGCCGCTGCAGATGATATTACGGCATGGTGTATTTTAGCAGCGGTAATTGCTGTAGTAAAAGCAGGATCTTTTTCAGGATCTGTATTTGTAATTCTGATGGCCATTCTGTATGTTTTTATCATGATAAAAGCGGTACGGCCGTTTCTTAATAAAATCGCAGAATCACAAAAAGGAAAGGGGTTTATCAGCAAAGCGCTGGTTGCGGTGTTTTTCTTAATTCTGATTATCTCTTCTTATGCCACGGAAGTGATTGGGATTCATGCTCTTTTCGGGGCATTTATGGCAGGTGCGATTATGCCGGAAAACGTAAAGTTCAGAAATTTATTTATCGAAAAAATAGAAGATGTCGCATTGGTATTATTGCTTCCGCTGTTTTTCGTTTTCACCGGATTAAGAACTCAGATCGGGTTATTGAATGACGTGCATCTCTGGAAAATCGGCGGACTGATCATCTTAACGGCCGTTACAGGAAAATTTGTAGGAAGCGCGCTCACCGCAAAGTTTCTTAAACTTAGCTGGAAAGACAGCCTTACAATAGGCGCATTGATGAATACGAGAGGACTTACCGAGCTTATTGTACTCAATATCGGGTATGATTTGGGAGTTTTAGGCCCGGAACTGTTTGCAATGTTGGTGATTATGGCATTATTTACCACCTTTATGACGGGGCCGTGTCTCGATCTTATCAATTATCTTTTTAAAGGAAAAAAATCAATGCTGGAAGACGATGAAGATGACAATGATCCTAAATATAAAGTGCTCTTGTCTTTCGAAACAGCAGAATCCGGAAGTACGTTGCTGAAACTGGCAGATAATTTTACCCAGAAAATGAACGGCAATAAAAGTGTAACCGCCATGAATATTGCCCCGGTTGATGAACTGCATGCGTTTGATATCGAAGATTATGAAAAAGAGCAGTTTAGAAATATCATAGAAACTTCCAATGAGCTGCAGCTTGAGGTAAATACCTTGTTTAAAGCTTCTACGGATATTGAAAGTGATCTTACCTCTATTTCAAATAAGGGAAACTATGACCTGCTTCTGATCATGCTTGGCAAATCAATGTATGAAGGAAGTTTACTAGGAAGGCTTTTAGGATTTACCACAAAAATTATTAATCCTGAAAAGCTGCTGAATACCGTAAAAGGTAAAAGTTCTATCTTCAACAATTCTCCGTTTGACGATTTTACGCTGCAAATTTTAGACAAAACCAATATTCCTGTGGGCGTTCTGGTAGATAAAGGATTTATTTCTGCTGATAAAGTCTTTGTCCCTATTTTTAACCTGAGTGATTTTTACCTTCTGGAATATGCTAAAAGATTAATCAACAACAATAATTCCCAGATCATTATTCTGGATGTTGCAGGGCAGATCAGAAACAATATTGAAGTCAAAGAACTAATCAGAAGCATAGAACAGGTAGCGCCTAATCACATTACTTTATACAATGAAAAAAAGATCGAAAAAGAATTCTTAAACACGCAGGATCTGATGCTGATCAGCAAAAAAAGCTGGCGAAGCCTTATAGATACCAAAAGCTTATGGTTATCTGATATCCCTTCTACGCTGATTATTTCAAATCCGCAATAATTCATATCAAACCTAAAATAGCATAAGGCCGGAACTGTATTCGTTTCGGTCTTTTTATAGAAAATAATTATCTTTGCGCTGTAATAATATTAAAAAGAACATCATTATAGAATTTTTTAACTCAAACACGGGGATAAAAATTCTTGACCATAACATGAAACCTCGTTCTCGGACGGGGTTTTTTTTATTTAATACTTCAAAAAATGAAAATAGGAATTGTTGGAATCGGCTTAATCGGAGGCTCAATAGCATTAAAGTTAAAACAAAAAGGAATTGCTGATTTCATTTACGGAATGGATAACAGTGATAAAAACTTAGACGAAGCATTACATCTCAATATCATTGATGAAAAAACAGATGTAAAAAACGGAATTCAGCAGTCTGATGTTATCATCATTGCTATTCCGGTAGATGTCACGCGAAAAATTTTACCGGAAGTTTTAGATATAATCTCCGAGTCGCAAACGGTGATGGATGTAGGTTCTACCAAAGCAGGAATTGTAGATGCTGTCAAAAATCATCCGAAAAGATCCAGATTCGTTGCCTTTCACCCGATGTGGGGAACCGAGAACAGCGGACCGAAAGCGGCCATTGCCGAAAGCTTTTCAGGAAAAGCCGGGGTAATCTGCAATAAAGAAGAATCTGCAGCAGACGCGCTGCTTCTGGCAGAAAATATCATAAAAAACCTTGACATGCACGTGATGTATATGAACGCAGAAGCGCATGACATGCACACGGCTTACATTTCGCACATTTCACATCTTTCTTCTTATGCGCTTGCCAATACGGTCCTCGAAAAAGAAAAAGAAGAGGAAACTATTTTCCAGCTGGCAAGTTCCGGTTTTTCAAGTACCGTACGATTGGCAAAATCACATCCTGAAATGTGGGTTCCGATTTTCAAACAAAATAAAGAAAATGTGCTCGATGTGTTGAATGAACATATGTTGCAACTTCAAAAATTTAAATCTGCCTTAGAGAAAGATGACTTCGAATATGTAGGTGAATTAATAAAAAACGCCAATAAAATCAGAGAAATTCTGGATAAATAGCTTTTTTAGGAATTTAGCATTCCGGAACATTCACTGCAATTGCCAATCCGCCTTCAGAAGTTTCCTTAAAACGGTCGCTCATGGCCAAAGCGGTTTCCCACATCGTCTGAATTACCTGATCTAAACTTACTTTTGCCTTTGCAGGATCACTTTCGAGAGCAATATTGGCTGCTGTAATTGCTTTAATAGCACCCATTGTATTTCTTTCGATACAGGGAATCTGCACAAGTCCCATAATAGGATCGCACGTTAATCCCAGATGATGCTCCATAGCGATTTCTGCTGCCATAAGAACCTGCTGTACACTTCCTCCTAAAATTTCAGTTAAACCCGCTGCTGCCATTGCCGAAGAGACCCCTACTTCAGCCTGACAACCGCCCATCGCCGCAGAAATGGTGGCATTTTTCTTAAATAAAGTTCCTATTTCTCCGGCAACCAGTAAAAATCGTACGATGTCATCGTCACTGGTTTGGGGCGTAAAAGCCTGCGCATACATCAGAACTGCCGGAATAACGCCGCTTGCGCCGTTCGTAGGAGCTGTAATGATCCGCCCGAAACTGGCATTTTCTTCGTTGACAGCCAGAGCAAAGCACGCAATCCATTTATTGATATTGGTAAATGTTTCCTCGGCATCTACAACCTGCTGAAACCATTCGTCTTTGTTTCTATAAATTTTTTCTCCTAAAAGTCTTCTGTTGATTCCGGCCGCTCTTCGGGAAACATTGAGGCCTCCCGGTAAAATGCCTTCTTTATTGACTCCTTTATAAATGCATTCTTTAATATTGTACCAGATGTTTAACGCTTCCTGTCTGGTTTCCTCCTGCGTTCGCCAGCTTTCTTCGTTTACTAAAATAAGATCTGAAAATTTCTCAAACCCAAATCTTTCACAATATTTGATGACATCGGAACCATGATGACAAGGATATAAAGTACGGATGCAGTCTTTTTCGATAGAATTTTTTTCCTGTGTGGCGATAAAACCGCCGCCTACTGAATAGTAATCTTGAACAAGTTCGGTTCCGTCTTCAAAAAAGGCTTTAAAGATCATTCCGTTGGGATGAAAATCAAGGGATTTGGATTTATTTAAAATTAAATGATGACCGTATATAAAAGGAATTTCTTTTTCACCGCCTAAATTGAGGGTTTGGTGTTCTTTAATGAAATTTACTTTTTCATCAATCTTGGTAGTATCAATGGTTCTGAAATTTTCACCGTTTAAGCCCAACATTCCTGCGATATCTGTACCATGTCCTATTCCTGTTTTGGCCAGTGAACCGAAAAACTCCAGGAATACTTCTTTGACTTCAGCAATAGATTTTTCTCTTTTAATTAAGTTGATAAAAGAGGTTGCCGCATTCCACGGTCCCATAGTATGAGAGCTGGATGGGCCGATTCCTACTTTAATAATCTCAAAAACCGATATAGACTCCATAAGAAACTTTCATTTTCATTAAAGCAAATATACATGATAAATTGTTAAAAAATCCATTTTTGGCAGCAGGTTAATTCAATAAAAATACCGTAAGAAGCTTAACTCTTAAACAAAAATATCAGTCAGCAGTTTTGAGACTTCTCTGTACTTGGTAGCGGGAAAAAGATGGGTACCACCTTTGATAACATGATTGGGTTTTGAATTTTTTAACGGAAAAACAATATCCCGGTCTCCTAAAATCTGTATTACATTTGGGCTTTCATCAAACTTCCATTCTGAGATTCTTTCAACAGACCATTTAAGGTAATACGGGTCGCGTACTTTGAAATACTGTGTGATTCTGGGATTTTTCGGATCAAAAAAATTTCTCATTACCGCATAAAAACTGGTCGTCTTATCAGTGAAAAAACCAATGGGCATTAATTTTGGGATTTTGGTAATCTCACCTGCTTTTATGAGTTTTGATTTTTCTTTGTCAGATCTAATGCTTCCCAGAATGACTACTTTTTCTGCAGGTTTCAACAGATTGATTTCCTGTACGATAATTCCCCCGAAAGAATAACCTAAAAGGTAAAACGGCTCTGAAGAATCTACTTTGTCTGCCATTTTCTTTACATAATCTGCAAAGTTTTCATTTTTTTCGGGAATGATCCAGTCTAAAAAAACAATCTCATGATGTTCGGGAAATTTTAATTTTTCCAGGACTTTAAAATCGGCTCCCAAACCACTTACTACATATATTTTCATCAGAGAATTCTATTTATCCGCAAGTAACTGCGATTTCGTCCTACTAAAATAAAAAAAATGGACAACTTAATGAAAAGCTGTCCATATAGATTGTATTAAATTCTGATTAAAGCGGTCTCGCGTTGTCTACTTTCTGGGTAGAAAGGTTGAACTGGATGTCCATCTCGTCTTTAATAAAATAATCTTTTAAAGAATTCTGATAGAAAATTCTAAAATCTTTTCTGTTCAGAGAAAATCTTGATGATTCAATCTCTACGGTAAACTGGGTAATATGAGCATTCGCAGGGAAAGAAATTGTTTTTCTGATTCCTTTAATGGTAATATCGCCGATAATGGTAGAATTGTATTCGCTGTTGGCAAGCGGAATAATTTTTTTAAGATGGAATTTTGCAATCGGGAATTTTTTAACTTCAAAGAAATTGGTGCCTTTCAGCTCATTTGTCAGTTTTACCTGATCGTCTCCCGAAAGATCGGCTACCACAAGGCTTCTCATATCAATCACAAATTCACCATCTACCAAAACTGTCTTATCGAAGGTAAATTTTCCGCTTTTCAGTTTTAGGCTTCCATAATGAGAGGTAGCCTGGGTTTTTACCACTTTGTGCCCCCACCATTTTATTTCTGATGTAACGACTTTTGAAATCTTATCTCCTTTTTTTTGTGCAAAGGCAAATGATATACTTGCACACATCATCACAAACAATAGTAATCTTTTCATTCTTTTTTATTTACAATTCAACAAAAATAAAAAAAAGTGTAGAACTTCTACACTTTTAACAATCTTTTTTTAATTAAATTATTTAGCACTCACTTTTACGAGCATATCGATATCATCTTTCACAAAAACATCTTTCATGGTAGATTTGTACGCAACATCATATTTTTGTCTGTCGAAAGAGAATTTATTAGATACTAAACTCACCACTCCATTGGTATATGTGATTTTTGCAGGGAAAGAAATTGGGCTTGTTTTCCCTTTCACCGTTAAATCTCCGGTAACAAGATTGGGATACGCCTTATCGTTGTTTTTCTTTACAGAAGTAATTTTAAAAGATGCGGTAGGATATTTTTCCACTTCAAAGAAGTCACCGTTTTTAAGGTGTCCGTTCAGTTTTGTCTGGTATTCTCCGGAAAGATCTGTTGAGGTGATAGAATTCATATCTAAAACGAAAGATCCGCCTACCAATTGGTTTCCTTTCATAACCATGTTTCCGGATTTTACTTTTACCGTCCCGTCATGAGAGCTTGCTTCAGATTTTGCAACTTTGTATCCCCACCAGTGAACGTCAGAAGATACTACTTTTTTTGACTGCCCGAAAGCCAATCCACCCGCTAAAACGGCTAACAAAAATATTTTTTTCATGAATAAAATTTATTTAATTATTATTTGAGACTGCAAATGTAAGATCTTCTGTAGAAACATGATCTTGATGTACATCAATAAATCATTATTTTTAAATAAAAAAACCCCGAATGAATCGGAGTTTACTATTATTCTTGAGAATAGGCAGTGTAAAGCGCTGCACCATGCAGACTGGTATTGTCCGGATCGACCAGATAAATGGGAATGTTTTTAAGCATATTTTCCATTTTATCACTGATCATGAATTTCTCGTAAAATTTGTCTTTATTAATGTAATTTTTTATAATCTGCGGGATATCACCGGTAATCAGCAATCCGCCGGTTGCTTTCAGCTTTAAAGTAAGATTGTTAGCTTCTCTTGCCAGAAATTCCAGAAAGGTATCTAAAGCGATTTTACAGATCAAAATATCTTCATTTATAGCAGCTTTAAAAATCTCTTCAGTAAAATTGCTGTTACCGTTGTTTAGTTTTTCAGCGAGCCATTCCGGTTCAGGATGTCTTTTCACATCACGTAAAAATCTGTAAATGTTGAATAATCCCGTTTTAGATAAAACATTCTCCCAGCTTACGATCCCGTAAATATTGTTCAGGAACTGATAAAATTCTACCTCAACATTGGTTCTCGGGGAAAATTCTGAATGCCCTCCTTCTGTTGCAAAAGGTCTGAGATATTTTCCGTCAAAAAAATAGCCTGCCTCTCCCAAACCATTTCCCGGCGCCAAAATGGCAACGTTGCCTTTTTCCAGATGGCCGCTGCTGTAAATGGCATCCAGATCCTGATCTTCCAGCAAGCCGATTCCGTATGCGGAAGCTTCCTGATCATTCAGCATATTGACTGTTTCAAAACCGAACTGATTTTTATACTCTTCAATATCCAAATCCCAACCCAATCTCGCAGGGCTGCTTTTTCCGTCAAATACAGGTCCCGGAACAGATATTCCCAAACGCTGCACATTTTCAAGCTGCTCATCTTTAATAAACTGAGAAAGGATATCTGAAAAAGAAGAAAATTCTTTAGTAGGATAGTTTTTTTGAATTTTAGTTTCGATTCCACCGTTATTTGACATATAATAAGCCAACGTCGTCATATCTTCACGGAGGTTTGCACCAATGATGGAAACACGATCATTATTACTGTTTTTTACACCCGGTAAAAAAAGTGGAAATTTTGGATTTAAGTTCATAATCACAAATTTTATCAAATATAATAATTGTTTTGGAATTCTGTCCCGGTAAAAGAAAACCTTTTCAAAATTTTCGAAAAGGTTTTGGTTTCTAACTCGTTATCGTTTTATCTCATTACTTTCCTAACGGGATATTGTAGGAAAATCCTGCTCCGATGCTTCCCACATTGTAATCCTGGCTTACAAGATTTCCGTTATCCCCTGTAAATACTTTCTGGTACTGAAGGAAAAAGTTCCAGCTTCTGTTATGATACCCGATTTCAGGTTTTAGGTAAAAACCTCCATCCGGCCGGTCTGCTAATGTATTTGAAGCGACTTTATCATCTCCTACAAGGAAACCGTATCCCAAATCTGCTCCGAAGTAAAAACCGGTCTGTTTAGGATAAATTCTAAACAAAGCCGCTACAGGAACCACCCCAACATCATTATTATTATATCCGTTATTTTCTTTACCAAAATAATGGGTATAGCCAGTTGCAATCCCCAAACCGAATCCCGGTGTAACAAGATTCTGATAAGCAACATCAAAACCAACTGCGGCAGAAAGATTATCTGAAGGCACAGCGGCACCTACAGTTGCCCCCACTTTGATCATATTATTCATCTGAGCACTTTGAGCGCTTACTAAACCTGCTGTTAGAATTCCGGCTCCTGCTATAACTTGCTTTAACATTTTCATAACTTTGATTTTAAAAATTTACTGAGTGTCAATATGTAAAAATCATGCCAAATTAACATAATAATAGGTTTAGAAAAACTTGCAAACACTGTAAAATACTGATAATTTGCATATTAAAATAGGTAATAATTAATAAGTGTTTAATGATCAAAATCGCTTTACAATAAATAATTGTTAACAGAACGATTTTTATTTTAACCTCATCTGTATTTCCTGATCAAAAATAAAATAACCATAATGGCTTCAACCTTTTTAAACAACAAACATCTCCTCTGGCGCGCCGGCTTCGGAATCGGGATTGAACAAATAGAAAACATAAAAGACCAAAAAACTCAGGATATCCTCAAAGAACTGTTTGCGGAACAGAAGTTTTCTCCCATTGATTATGACACGCAAGATCCTGAATCGGTAGAATATACCGATCCTAAAGCAACTGCAGAGCAAAAAAGAGCCATTCAGAAGATCAATCAGAAACAAAATGTAGAACTGAATCTCAATTTTCTGGAAAAAATGATCAACAGTAAAGATCAGCTCAGAGAAAAGATGGCTTTTTTCTGGCACGGTCATTTCGCAACGAGAGTTAATAATCCAAAATTCAACAGACAGCTTATTAATGTACTCAGACAAAATGCACTGGGAAGTTTCAGGACCCTTTTGTTTGAAGTGAGCCGTTCTCCCGCCATGCTGAATTTTCTGAATAACCAGCAAAATAAAAAAGACCATCCCAACGAAAATTTTGCCCGCGAAGTCATGGAACTGTTTACCATGGGAAGAGGGCATTACACCGAAAAAGACATCCGCGAAGCGGCAAGAGCATTTACAGGATGGGGATATGATAAAGAAGGAAATTTTAAAGAACGTACCAATCTTCACGATACCGGAACAAAAACTTTTCTCGGGAAAACCGGAAATTTCAACGGTGATGATATCCTGAACATTATTTTGGAGCAGAAGGCAACGGCAAGATTCATAACAACCAAAATATTCACTTTTTTTGTGAATGAAAAGCCTGATGAAAAAATCATCAATACCCTCAGTGAAAACTTCTATCAGTCAGATTATGATCTTACAAAACTGATGTCTGACATTTTTTCAGGCTCATGGTTTTATGACAAAAAAAATATCGGCAACAGAATAAAATCTCCTACCGAACTAATGGTTGGGATCATGAGAATCCTGCCGATGGATATTCAGAATCCTGAAAATATTACCGTTTATCAGAAACTATTGGGACAAATGCTGCTGTTTCCCCCCAATGTTGCGGGATGGCCCAATGGAAAGTCATGGATCGACAGTTCAACGTTAATGCTCCGGATGCAGGTTCCTCAGATCTGGTCGGGTTTAAGGCCATTGGAACTTTCACCAAGGGAAGATGATGATATGGATATGGGAATGAAATCCCGGGAAGCGTTAACAAAATCTTTTAAAAGCATGAACATCACCATCGACTGGAACCGTGTAGACAAAGCGCTGCAAAATAAAAAAGCGGAAGACTACCTGATTCTGAATTCTCAATCTGTAGACATAAAAACTGTCAGCAGCTTTTCTGATAAAAGCACAAAAATAAATGTCATCAATCTGATGTCTACACCGGAATACCAATTAATGTAAATATGGGTTAGCAGGTGATAGATTTAATAATCTAATTACAGTAACTGCAACCTAATATCTATAATCTAAAACCTAAGTTATGCTTATCAAAAGAAGAGAGTTTTTAAAAATAAGTTCATTGGCATCCGCATCATTGCTGATTCCTAACTTTTTGCAGTCGATGACGCTTGATCATGCTTTCAAACCAAGTCAGAAAATCCTGATTGTCCTCCAGTTTACGGGCGGAAATGATGGCTTAAATACCATTATTCCTACCAAAAATGATATTTATTTTAAGGAAAGAAACAACATTGCCATTACAGATTCTCTACCACTGAATGATGAAACCGGCATCAATCCTTCCCTGTCCTATTTCAAAGAGCTGTTTGATAACGGAGAACTTTCCGTGATGAATAATGTAGGATATCCCGATCCTGAAAAATCCCATTTCAGAAGTATGGATATTTGGCATTCGGCAAGCAGAAGCGATCAGTTTCTGGAAACGGGATGGCTCGGAAGATATTTAGACGAAGAATGTTACCAATGCGAACATCCGACGCAGGCTTTGGAAGTGGATGATATGCTGAGCTTAGCTTTAAAAGGCGAAAACAACAAAGCATTTGCTTTTAAAGATCCTAAAAAACTGTATCAGACCAGCCAGGAAAAATATTTCAAATCATTATACGATCAAAACCATCATCATGATGATGAGACGGTCTCCTATTTGTATCAGACTTTAGGCTCAACCATCAATAATGCCGATTATATTTTTGAAAAAAGCAAATCTAAAAAGACCGTCCAGGAATATCCGAATTCTAAACTGGGAAAAGATTTCAAAACGGTAGCTTCACTGATAAAATCAGACATCAATACACAGGTGTATTACCTATCCATCGGGAGTTTTGATACCCATGTCAATCAAAACGAAAGACAGCAGAAGCTTTTCGGGGAGATTAATGATGCTATAAAATCTTTTGTTGCGGATATGAAAGCCAACGGACTTTTCAATGACATTTTACTGATGACTTTTTCAGAATTCGGACGTCGTGTCGCTCAGAACGCCAGCAAAGGGACAGATCACGGCACGGCAAACCAGATGTTTTTCATCAGTGGAGGTTTAAAGAAAAAAGGAATATTAAATGCACTTCCCGATCTTCAGAATCTGAACGAGGGAGATCTGATCTTTACGGAAGATTTCAGAAAAGTATATGCGACTATTCTTAAAAACTGGCTCAATGCCGATTCTTCAAAAATTCTGGGCTGGAAAAACGGGATCTACGATTTTATATGAAAAAGCCTTACATTTTGTAAGGCTTGGAATAAATTAGTGTGGAGAAGGAATTTGTCTGTTCGGATCTTTCACGACATCCTTTTTTCCTGTAAATTTCTTGATAACATATTCAATAGCAATAGGAACAACCATTGCCAATACTGCTTTTAATATTCTTGATTTCATATCATATTTATTTTCAGAATAATTACAATTTCTGCGCCACAATTTTTACGTAATGATTACTTACAAAAGCGCCAAAAACGTAAGAGCGCAGATTGAAGAATACGGATTGTGCGAAGTACTTGATGAAGTGATGCCTTACGGATGTATTATGGCGTGAGATATGCAGATGATGCGCCTTGGAAGAGGAAGAGGGAGTTTATGAAAATTAAAATTAACAACCGCTACCTTGTGCAGGCGGTTGTTAATAGTTTGAAAAACATCGTTTTTCAAATCTCTTTATTATTTTTGTATCGATTACTCATAATAATCTACAATTCATATTCACTATTTAGTAAAATAGTAAGATAATTCTTTAAAGGCTTCTTTATATAATTCTCTACGTTTAGACATCTCGTAAGGAATAATATAATGTGTTTTAATATACTTTTTAAAAAGTTCATTTAGAATATTTCCCTCTTTTTTGGTAAAGGACAAATTTGTAATCTCTTGTATAGAAGTTGCTCTACTCAAAAGATTTTTATCAATATTATTTAATCCTGTTAGTATTTTTGGATTAGTATAATCGTAATCATACATTGTATAAAGAACATATTTCTGATTTTGATCAATTATATTAACATTATCTAAAACATATCTATTGAGTCTTTTAACTTTATCTTGAAATAACGATTCATATTTATTTTTCTCCAATAATATTAAACCTCCACCATGGGGAGCAACATTGTTCTCCTGATAAGTGAGATTAATTTTAGTATCTAACTTAAAGTCAAATAGGCAATCTTCATATCCTGAAATATCAACTTCAATTTGTTTATCATCACTAATGATTCGTATAAATTGAAAATCATCTTTTACGCCATTAATAAAATATTCTGAATCGATAATGAAACCGTCAGTTCCAAATAAAAAATGAGGGCTATGAATGATTTTGGGATCAGTAAAGGATTTAGTATCAATTTCTCTGAATAGTAATTGAGCAATAAAATGTTTAGCAGTTTCTATCTTTAAATCATTTTCGAATGGAAATTCATCGCAATCAATATCATTTCTATCAAGTTTGACTGGAAATACTCCCTCCTTATCTACAATAAGTAAACTTGGTTTCCGATTGATAAGCATTTCCTGATAGTAACCATAGGGAGAAGTTTGATAATTTTCTGGATATCTAAAATAATCGGAACTGTGATTTTCAGTGATTATAATTCCATTACAAGCAATTAAACTTGAATAATTTCTATTTCTAATATTTAGATCATATGACCAAGATACTTTTTCAAAATCGTTAGTAGAAAAATCAAAAAATTGAATATTTTCTAGAATGTTTTCACGACTTACGCTTTTTTGATCTACAGAAAAGTTTATTTTAGGTTCATCATACAAATACCAATTGGTCCATTTTATAGAGTTATCTCGATAGTCCCATTTGGGATTAATTAATTTATTCCTGTCCTCATTATTAATTACAACAGATATTTTAGTGCCAAAATCATCTTCTGAATTTCCTTTATTTATATTTATATATGGTGCATCAATAGTCGCTGCAAAAAAATGGTATTCGCTATTGTAAATATTCTTAGTCTCGACTTTAATTTCTTTACCTAGTAGAAAGGATGCTAAAACACCAATACCAAATTTTCCATTACGATTTATTTTAGTTTTACCATCTTCATTAACAAATTGTTTCTTCCATTCCATACTTTTACGAAACGAATTCCCAACGTTTAAAAAATAATTAATAATTTCATCAGAAGACATACCTTTTCCATTATCCTCAATTATAAAGATACTTTCATCATCATTTAGCCTATCAATTGAAATTTCTATTTTTGGAAGATAATTATAATTCTTATTTTGATACTCAATCTCTTTCCTTTCGAAACATGCATCAATTGAATTTTGCAATAATTCGCGGACACCGAACGTTGGATTATCACCATATAGTGGAGCTACAAGCAATTTTGACAAATTGTTGTCGGCATTAAAAGTTATTTTTTTAGGAACATATTCTAGTTTACTTAGAAATTTTTTATTATCCAAATTTGATAAAATTCTTCTAAACTTTATCGATGGTTTATTTTGAGGAATGAATCCGTAAACTTCACCTAAAACTGCCCAAGATTTATCTAATTCATTTTGTATATCTGCTATAAGCGTTTTGATTTTAACAAACATTTTACTATCATTCGGACTACAGTCTACATAAATACTTTCCTCATCCACATTATTGAAGTTTATTGAATTTACAGCTAAATGACTTTGATTTTCTAACTGTGATATTGGACTATTAAATGTTTTTAGTTTTAACAGATAAGGATTAACACGAGAATTATCTATTTGTATATAGTCTGCAATTCTCAAAATGACCATCAAATAAATTATATTAACTCCATGTGGATTCCTCCAACTATCATGACCTATATCCATTAAGTAAGCAAAAGTGTCTCTAATATTCATACCATGACTTCTTGCCAATATTCCTGCTAACTCTTTTGTTTGTACATTTAATTTATCTGTTCCAAAGTTAACATGACCTTTCTCACTTTTTAGACCTCCTAATGAAACTTCCTGAGCAAATCTACAATGATGTCTACGAATGAATTCTCCGATTAATTTTTTATCGTAGCCCGTTAAATTATCTTTGTTATCAAGATTAGGATTTAAAAAAGGTATTGAGCTATCTCCAAAAATATTTTGTTTCTGTACACTACTAAATCTTTTTACCTCTGTTAAGTATTCATTCCATAACTGGCTCCAAGCTTTATCGTCTATAATATTGTTTTTACATTTATCATAATCACCATTAAGCATACCTTTAAAAGTAGCTAACTCAACATGCATCCCTATATCATGTAAAATGATTGAGAGTATTAAAATTGAAATTTCAGTAGCTGTAATATTTTTAAAAGAATCAATAGAAATAATAAATTCTGCAGATTCTAAAACCTTTTCAATATGGTCTATACCATGATCTGTATATTCTTCAAAAAAATATAATTTATTGTCTTTAAATATGGGTTCAAAAGAAGAAATAACATCTAGCACAACCGAATTAGCAATTTGATTTTTTGATAGGATATCTTTAAATTTGTCAGGTATTTTCATAAGAATTTAATAATATTATAAATAACTAAATCATACATTGCCTTTTGTTGTAAACTGTACACAAATATATTTATATTTCCAATAATAAATCATACCGACGGAGATTTAAATATAATATTTCACCTTCATTTTAGCACCATATTCAACAAACATCGATAGCACAGATTTGTAATATACATTATCCCTGCTATCGCAAGTCTCCATCGTGCTACCATAAAAATAGGCCCAGCCTCCGCGCCGTGGTTTTCCACTACCCTATTTAACAGAATATTTCGAATATCAAAATATTTTACTCCTAAAACTATTTTATTCAAAATAAATTTTATATTTGAAGCACTAATTTAAAAAAACACAAATATGTCAAGTACTTCCGAGGTAGGGCACGCCAAAAATGTGGCGAACCTGCAAAAAATTACACAGCAGGTTGCCGTGTATTCCCTCTACAATCCGCCGGTTGAAAACCTTACCGTAGCCAGTCTTCAGGCACTCTATGCAACGGCAACAGCCAGATTAAACGACGTGGAAAGTAAAAGAAATGCCAACAAAAACACTATTACCGCACGTCAGCTGGCGTTCGAAAATTTAAAACCCATCTGCACCAGAATCATCAACCTGCTTGACATTTTGGGACTGCCGGAAGGAACGCTGGATCAGGCAAGATCCCTCAAACGCGCCATCCAGGGCGGACAAAAGAAAGCCACCACACTACCCGAAGAAGGCAAAGAAACACCCACAACAGTTTCGAATTCCCGCCAATCCTTCACCCAGCAGACTGAAAATTTCGGGATTCTGTTGCAGCTATTGGCAACCATTTCCAACTATAATCCCAACGAAGAAGATTTACAGTTGAATAATCTTACGGCCTATCATCAGGCTTTAATGAGCGCGACACAGGCGGTAGACCAGACCGAAGCCGCGCTCAATACCAGCTTCATAGACCGGGACAAGATTTTATATGCAGACGGAACCGGGCTGTACACCATCGTTCAAAACGTAAAAAAATATGTAAAAAGCCTGTACGGAGCCACCTCTCCCGAATATGAAAACGTAGCGGGAATTAAATTTACCTCCCCGAAATAGTAAAAGAAAAACAGTTAAAGCATTCTCCAAACCAAATAACAATACCACCTTTCAAAATTGATATACTCCCATCCTCTCAGAACCTTCTGACAGGATGTTTTTATATACACCCATGCGAAAATTATAAACCTTCATCCGGTACGCATATTCTTGCATCATGACAGCATATTTCCCATCCGGAAACAATATTCTTGCGTCCGTAAGTTATCTTCTTCTGTCTGTAAGTTATATTCCTGCATTCGTAACTTATATTCTTGTATCCGTAAATTATATTTTTGTATCTGTAGGTTATATTCCTGTACCCGTAAGTTATATTCTTGTATCCGTAAGCAATATTCTATTCCGTGAACGGATATTTCAGGAAATCCAAAAACGATCTGTTTTAAGATAGAGAGCTATGCTGAGCCAAAGAGATTCAGAGGTTTACTAAAAACAAAAAACCGTTTCATCACTGAAACGGTTGTGTTTATTATAGTTTTAAAAACTATCTGATAATTTTAATATTAATTGCAGAGAAACCTTTTGGTGACCTTTCCTTTTCGAAAGCGACCTTGTTTCCTTTCTTAATGATATCAATACAGTTGTTGCTGTGGAAGAATACATTCTCTTTAGAATTGTCTTCCGTGATGAATCCGTATCCTTTATCGCTGAAAAAAGTAACGATCCCGGATTTAATCGGATCTTCCTCCTGGATAGGAGCTGCACCCAGCTGAATGTTGTTTACATCAATAACGCTTGCATTGCTGTTATCGGGAGGAGTGCTTGTCAACTGACCATTTGCATCTACGTACATGATCATATCATCAAGGCTTTTCCCTTTGTCATTGGTGTTTTTTCGGTCTTCGCGACGTATCGCTTTTTCCTTTTGCTTTTGTAATTTTTTCTTAAAGTTTTCTTTTTTTGAGAAAGAATCCGCCATATAGTATTGTATATTAATTGTTATTCTGAGTATGTATATAATGATTAAACAGTGAAATCATCGGTAATATCAAAGAGAAATTATTACATTTCCTTTTGTGCAGTTTCATTCAGATGATAAATGCAAATATTTATAACCTGCTTCAGAAAATCATTGATGGTATGATCAATTCATTTCCTGAAAATAAAAAGGTTTCTAAGAGCTTTTCAGTATTGATGATTACGTTGCCTGCAAAGAGATTAAGTAATAAAAATGCAGCAGTCAGAATAGTGAAAACTGAGGAAAATAAGTATCTCAACTTTATGGGTTAAAAACAGAAACCTCCTTAATTAAGATACAAATATACGACATTTCTATGAAATAATCACCATTATCTTGTGATGGAATTTTAAGCTCTTCAGAAATATATACTTTACATTCACGGACGGCCTTTTTTCTTAAGAATATAATACACGGCGTTGTCTTTCTCATCATTGGTGGTGTAGGCAAACTGAAAGGCATATCCGTTTTCAGACATAAAATTAAGCGCATCCATCATCGAATTGAATTTTACATTCCTCCCCTTTTCATCCTTGATATTGGTTCCGTTTTTAAACGAAATCGATTTGGTTTCCTGCCCGAAATCAATCTCTACATTGACCTTTGTGCTCAACGATCTTCCCGTTCCGATAATCTGAACGTATTCCACATCAATATCTTTAAGTGGAACATCATTCACGGTCTGTGAAAACGAATAGGAAGACAAAATAAGTGCGGAAAGAAGGAGTAGCCTTTTCATAAGTTTTTGTTTAAAGATAAATAAAAATCCTGATCATCATTGCATAAAAAAATCCCTCAACATTGAGGGATTCTATTATAGATAAGATTTAATCTTAAGCTTCATTTAGAGGTTTATGTTCACCGGGCTGATCTCTGCCTTCAGGATTTGTTTTTCCCTCCGGTCTTCTGTCACCTTGAGGCCTGTCTTGGCCTTCCGGTCTTGGTTTAGATTCCGGTCTTGGTGGTCTTGGCAATAAAACTTTTCTTGAAAGCTTCATTTTCTTACGATCATCAAATCCCATGAATTTTACTTCCACTTCATCACCTTCATTATAAGGCACTTTATCCAGACGCGCCCATTCGATTTCAGAGATGTGAAGAAGGCCTTCCGTTCCTTTCGCAATCGCTACAAAAGCTCCGAAATCCATTACTTTCACCACTTTACCCTGATAAACCTCACCAACTACCGGTACGAAAGTTATCTCATTGATCTTCGCAATCGCATTGTTGATTTTTTCTCTGTCTTTACCGGAGATTTCAATTCTTCCGATCTCACCCACTTCTTCAATAGCAATAACGGTATCGGTATCTTTCTGTAACTGCTGAATGATTTTTCCTCCAGGTCCGATAACAGCACCGATGAAATCTTTAGAGATCTCAAGCATCACCATTTTCGGAGCATGTGGTTTCACATCAGCTCTTGGAGCAGAAATCGTCTCATTCAATTTATCTAAGATATGTAATCTTCCGTCTTTCGCCTGTAAAAGGGCTTTTTCCATGATGTCCATAGACAATCCCTGGATTTTGATATCCATCTGACAAGCGGTAATTCCGTCTGCCGTTCCGGTTACTTTAAAGTCCATATCTCCCAAGTGATCTTCATCACCCAAAATATCGGAAAGTACCGTGAATTTTCCTGTTTTAACATCCGTTACCAATCCCATCGCAATCCCTGAAACCGGTTTTGTGATCTGAACACCCGCATCCATTAATGCTAATGTTCCTGCACAAACCGTTGCCATAGAAGAAGAACCGTTCGATTCTAAAATATCAGAAACAATACGGATCGTGTACGGGTTTTCTTCCGGGATCATGTTTGCCAAAGCTCTCTGAGCCAGGTTTCCGTGTCCTACTTCTCTTCTTGAAGTTCCTCTCAAAGGTCTTGCTTCCCCTGTTGAGAACGGCGGGAAGTTATAATGTAAGAAGAATCTTTCGTCGTAATTTACCATTACGCTGTCTACCATATTTGCATCTTTCACCGAACCTAACGTTACAGCAGTCAAAGATTGGGTTTCCCCCCTTGTGAAAATTGCAGAACCGTGCGCTCCCGGCAAATAATCGATTTCGCTCCAGATCGGGCGGATCGTTTGAGGATCACGGCCGTCAAGACGGATTTTGTCATTCAAAATCATCTGACGCATCGCTTCTTTTTCCACATCGTGGAAATATACTTTAGCAAAAGGCGTTACTCTTTCTAATTCTTCAGCATTTTCTACATACTGCGCTAAAAATTCAGCTAAAACCGCTTTGAACTTTTCCCCTCTTTCTTCTTTTCCGGAAGGGTGCTTAGCAACTTCGTATACTTTATCGTAAGTTTCTTTCCACACTTTCTCACGAATCGCTTCATCGTGATTTTCGTGGCTGTATTCTCTTTTTGGGAATGATTTGCCTACTTTTTCGGCTAATCTTTCCTGAGCTTCCACCTGTTTTTTAATTTCAACGTGAGCAAACTGGATCGCTTCCAGCATTTCCTGCTCAGAAATTTCTTTCATTTCCCCTTCTACCATTACGATAGAATCTTTTGTTGCTCCTACCATGATATCAAGGTCGGCAATTTTAAGATCTTCGTAATTAGGATTTACCGAAAGTTTTCCGTCGATTCTTACCACTCTCACTTCAGACATCGGTCCGTTGAAAGGGATATCGGTAATCGCGATCGCTGAAGATGCGGCAAGACCTGCCAAATCATCCGGAATAGATTGCCCGTCATACGAAATTAATGAAATCATCACCTGAACTTCCGCATGGAAATCTTCAGGGAATAATGGTCTTAACACCCGGTCTACCAAACGCATCGTCAGAATTTCCTGATCCGATGGTCTTGCTTCTCTTCTGAAAAAGTTTCCGGGGATTTTTCCACCTGCGTAGAATTTTTCTCTGTAATCTACCGTTAAAGGTAAGAAGTCTACACCGTCTTTGGCTTCTTTGCTGGCTACAACAGTGGCAAGAAGCATGGTTCCGCCCATTTTTACGACAACAGATCCATCGGCTTGTTTCGCTAATTTTCCTGTTTCAATTGTGATCTCTCTGCCATCTGCAAGAGTAATCGTCTCTGTAATTGCTTGAGGTATACTCATAAATTGTTTTGTTGTTGCACTCCGTATTGAGTGCTTTAATAATTATGTTTTCGTCTAAAATTTCGTTGGCAAAGATAATGTATTATAATGGTTTATTAAATTTTCGGCATGAAATATCTGTTTTTGCCCTTATTTTCTTTAATAAAAAAACCGGTTACTTACATTTTGATGATTCTAAAAATAAAAAAGCAACCTCTTTCGAAGTTGCTTTTATCGTGGAAATCTAAAATAGATTATTTTCTTAGACCAAGTTCAGCAATAATTGCTCTGTATCTTGTAATATCTTTTTTCTTAAGATAATCTAATAAGCTTTTTCTTTTACCTACTAATTTCACCAAAGATCTCTCTGTAGCAAAATCATGACGGTTTGCCTTCAAATGCTGAGATAAGTGATTGATTCTGAAAGTAAAAAGTGCAACCTGTCCTTCAGCACTTCCTGTGTCTTGTGCAGATTTTCCATGTTTTGCGAAAATTTCTGCTTTTTTTTCTGTTGTTAAGTACATTCCAATATTGTTTAATGATTATTATGTAACGGCTGCAAAAATACAACTATTTTGTAATCCTGCAAAACATTTGTGGCTCATTAATTGATTAAGATAGAAAACAGATGTTAAAAATTTCTTAATAATATTATGCCATCCCATTAAAAGACAGTACTTTTGCAATTGATAAAGAGATGAAAAAAATTCTATTTTCCGCCATTATTTCTTACATTTTTGTGATAAGCATATCTGCAGTAAGTGCGCAGAGTAATGCTTCGCATGATAAAATAAAGAAAATCCTATACTTCAACCCGGAAGTAGAACCCAATCTCGAAGAGATCAAAGAACCTACGCATCATGCTTTTTTCAGTGCTGTTTCAGATAATGTAAGCGCACTGAGAAAAAATAAGATGCTGAGAAGCGAAGTTGAAATTTCATTCGACAGCATTGATTCTAAAACACTTGTGGAATACTGTAAAAACAATGATGCAGATTTTGTGATTGTTCCCAAAGTAAAATATTTTAAAGTAGGCATCGGAAAATACGTTTTCTCCAATCAGGTCATCGTGAGCATGAAACTCTTTGATGCCGAAGGCAATTTTCTGGCTGCTTCAGATTATGATACTTACCGCAAAAACATGCGCCTTTTAGGCTCTGCAGAAAATTCCATTAAAATAGGAACCAACGGAGCGATGAAAGGCATTCTTAAAGAATTACGAAAAATAAAACATTCTTCTGAAGCTGGTTTTTAGCTTTAATAAATCCTTAAATTTAAACCGGCTCCCTCTATTTCTTGAAAATTTGGGTTATTTTTGCATATCAAAAAATTCAGGTTTTGAATTATAAAGACGAACTCACTTTTAATCCTGCTGATATTGCCGAAATCCTTAGCGAACTTCCTGCTGATGAACGGTTACTGGCATTTTTAAAAGTTCCGAAAGAATACAAAGCCGATGTTTTTTCCCATCTCGACCCGGATTTTCAGGAAGAGACCATCCGAAGTATCGGAAGCGACGAGGTTTCTGAAATCCTGAACGCCATGACGCCCGATGACAGGACGGCACTTTTTGAAGATTTTCCGGATGAGCTGATCAAATATTCCATCAATCACCTTAATCCGCAGGAACGCAGAATTGCCCTGAAACTTTTAGGCTACGATTCCAATTCTATTGCCCGACTGATGACACCGTATTATATTCAGATCCGGAAAGAATGGACGGTAAAAAGATGTCTTCAGCAAATTAAAAAAGTAGGGAAAAGAGTGGAAACCATCAATCATCTCTACGTAGTGGATGAAAGAAACCGTTTGATCGATGATTTGGCTTTAGGATCTTTATTACTCGTGGAAGAAGACACATTGGTTTCTGACCTTACGGATAACCAATTTGTTGCGATTACCACCACTACTTCAAAAGAAGATGCAGTAACGTACTTTGAAAAATATGACCGTACCGCGCTTCCGATTATTACTGAAGCAGGTGTTTTGGTGGGCATTGTAACCATTGATGATATTCTGGATCAGATTGAGCAGCAAAATACCGAAGACATTCAGAAATTCGGGGGTCTGGAAGCTTTGGATCTTCCTTATACCCAGACTTCTCTGATTGAGATGGTCAAAAAAAGAGGGATGTGGCTGATTATTTTATTTTTCTCTGAAATGCTTACTGCTTCCGCGATGGGATATTTTGAGGATGAAATTCAGAAAGCGGTGGTTCTGGCCTTATTTGTTCCGCTAATTATTTCAAGCGGCGGAAATTCCGGTTCGCAGGCGGCAACGTTGATTATCCGAGCCATGGCTCTTCAGGAAATCGGTTTGAAAGACTGGTGGTACGTAATGAAAAAAGAAATTTTCACCGGATTATTTTTAGGCGGAATTTTAGGAATTATCGGGTTTTTCAGGATTATGATTTGGCATAAGGCGGGATTCTTCGATTACGGAATCCACTGGGCTTATATTGGCCTGAGTGTGGGTTTTTCGTTGGTCATGATTGTTTTATGGGGAACACTTTCCGGTTCTATGGTCCCATTTATTCTTAAAAAATTAAAGCTCGATCCTGCTACTTCTTCTGCCCCGTTTGTGGCAACTCTGGTAGATGTTACCGGATTGATTATTTATTTTTCCGTTGCCGGGCTTTTCCTTACCGGAAAACTTTTGTAATTTTAAAAAAAAGTCTATCCTAATGAAAGTAATTTCTCTGGTTCCTTCTATTACTGAAGCTTTATTTGATTTGGGCTTAACTGAAAATGAAGTCATAGGAAGAACAAAATTCTGCATTCATCCCCAGGAAAAGGTAAAAAATGTTGACATCATCGGCGGAACTAAAAATCTGAATATTGATAAAATTAAAAATTTGCAGCCTGATCTTATTTTAGCCAATAAAGAAGAAAATGTGAAAGAACAGGTTGAAATTTTAATGAAAGATTTCAACGTAAAAGTGTATAACACCGAAACGATTGAAGATAATTATTATTTAGTGAAAAATTTAGGAATGCTGTTTCACAAAGAGGAAAAAGCACAGTTATTTAATCTGAAAATGTATGAAGTTCTGCATCAGACAAAAATAAAAACTCCTTTAAAGGCAGCCTATCTGATCTGGAAAAATCCTTATATGAGTGTGGGTTCAGATACCTTCATTCATCACATTTTAACGGAAATAGGATTCGAAAATCTATTTAAAACCCAAACGAGATACCCGGAAATCCAGATTGAAGATTTAGCTGACGCGGATGTCATTATGCTTTCTTCGGAGCCATTTCCTTTTAAAGAAAAGCATCTCAAAGCGTTACAGGACTTTTATCCCGATAAAAAAATCATAATCGTGGACGGTGAAGCTTTTTCCTGGTACGGAACGCATATTGCCAAATGTGAGGCTTATTACAAACAATTAATTGCAGAATTTAATAATTAAGTTTTGGCTAAAGCCAAATAAGATTGATTATTAAAGCGGCTAAAGCCCGCTCCTATTCATATTGTATTCAAGAAAACTCCGATAACCGGAATTAATTATTTATTACATTACAAAATTTTTGAAACTTCGTTGCAGAGCCATTCCAGCAATTCCAGATCTTCTTTTGTAAAAGGATCTATGGTATGAGAATCGATATCGATCTGGCCTACATTTTCTCCGTTTTTGAAAATAGGCACTACAATTTCTGCTTTAGTATCGATTGAACAGCTCAGATAATTGTCCTGCAAGTGTACATCCGGTACAATAAATGTCTCATTGGATACAGCAACCTGCCCGCAAATACCTTTACCATAAGGAATAATGGTATGATCGGTCTCCGCTCCTACGTAAGGGCCTAATTTCAGTTCGTTTTTGTCACCGTTTTTAAAATAAAAACCGGTCCAGTTGAAGTGTGAAATTTCCTGGTCCAGAAGTGCGCAGACTTTCTGCAGCTTTTCTTCGGTATTATGTTTTGGACTTTCAAGAATGAAAGAAAGCCTTTTTTTAAGTTCAGACATTGTATTTTTATTTTTATGAGAATTGTTTTAGAGAAAGTTCCTGTTTGTAACCGAACATTCCTCTTTCTTTTATCATTTCGGCAACCCCTTCCGGAACCTGATTTTCCCAGCCGCTGATGTTGCAGGTTATTTTTCGTAAGATTTCACGGGAGTAGATTTCCAGAAACTCAGGATTGTAATTTTTGATATCTACAATACGGTTGTTCAGCTTGAAATATTTGTATAATTCTTTCAGGCTTTCTTCCACTTTAAGGTTGGATGAATCTAATAATTCATGTGTTTCAGGGTCTTTATAAGGATAGAGGTACACTCTCATTCCGTTACGGAAAAATTTACCGAACGCCTCTAGAATACCGCCAGACAAATCTTTATAATATTTCTCATCAAACACCATCAGCATATTATTTACACCCATTGCAACACCGATATCTCCGTTTGTATAATGGGAGAAATAATCGATCAGCCTGTAATATTCTGAGAAGTTGGAAATAATTACCGTATATCCTAATTTTCCTAAAACATCTACCCTGTCCATAAAATCCCGCTCATCAATATCACCGTCTGCACGGAGGTTTGAGATGGTAATTTCAATTAATATTTCAGTTTCTTCCTGCGTGCAGGTTGCATCTTTCATAAACATATCCATCCCGTTTTGAAGCATGTCTATATTTACTTTCGTAACGGGCCTGAAACTTCCCCGTACCGCAAAAATATTTTTTTTGTATAAAATATCAGCCGGGAGCATATTATTCCCCTGAGAATTAAAGATTACCGCATCGGTCATGTTGTTTTTAACCAGCTGCAGAGACATCAGTCTGTTGTCTACATACGCAAAAGCGGGACCGCTGAAATCGATCATATCGATCTCCAGATTGTCTGTCGCTACATCATCATACAGAGATTCTATTAATCTTCTGGGGTTGTCATAGTACGTAAAAGCTCCGAAAATAAGATTTACCCCAAGATTTCCTAATGTTTCCTGCTGCAGAGTAGCATCATTTTCTTTAAACTTTACGTGGATAACAATTTCGTTATAATCTACATTTTCGGCTACCTGAAAACGGATTCCTACCCAGCCATGGCCTTTTTGCGTTTTATCAAAATTGATTGTAGTTACCGTATTGGCGTAGGAAAAAAATTTTCTGCCCGGATTATTTTCTCTAGAAATCCTTTCCTCAATCAATGCAACTTCATATCTAAGCATTTTGCGAAGCCTGTTCTGAGTTACATATCTGTTGCGGACCTCCTTACCGTAAATGGCATCACTAAAATCTTTATCGTACGCCGACATCGCCTTAGCAATGGTACCGGAAGCTCCTCCTGCTCTAAAAAAGTGTCGTACAGTTTCCTGTCCTGCTCCAATTTCCGCGAAAGTACCATAAATAGTAGGATCTAGATTAATTGTTAATGCTTTTTGTTTAGGAGTTAATTTCTGATACATTAGGACATTAAATTTTTGTAAATTTACCAAAATTAAACCAACCTCAAAACAAAATGAAGTTGAAATTTTTAGGAACCGGAACTTCTCAAGGTGTACCCGTTATCGGCTGCACTTGTGAGGTTTGTACCTCAAAAAATCCGAAAGATACCCGTTTCAGAGCTTCTGTCATGGTAACAACTGATGAGAATAAAAAAATTCTTATTGACTGCGGCCCCGATTTCAGACAACAGATGCTGATTAATAAAGAAAACCATATTGATATCGCATTAATTACCCACGAGCATAATGATCACGTGATCGGTCTGGATGACATGCGTCCGTTGATTTTTAAAAGCGGTAAGGATATGCCGATCTATTGCAATCAAAGAGTGGGACATGAAATTAAAAACCGTTTTCCCTATGCTTTTACGGATGTAAGATATCCTGGTGCGCCCGCTTTTGACCTTCACACGATTGAAAATAAAACTTTTGAAGTTTTAGATGTTACCATTACCCCGATTGAGGTGATTCATTTTCAAATTACTGTTTTTGGCTATCAATTTAAAAAACTGGCTTACATTACAGATGCCGGTTTTATTTCGGATACTGAAAAAGAAAAACTGAAAAATCTTGATGTACTCATCCTGAACTGCATCCGGAAATATGATCCGCATCCCGCTCATTTTATTTTACCGGATGTGATTAAACTCTTTGAAGAGCTGCAGCCTAAAAAATTATTTTTAACCCATATCAGTCATCATTTGGGCTTACACGACATTGAAGAGCCATTACTTCCCGAAGGGATGCATCTCGCATATGACGGCCTTGAAATAGAATTTTAAAGAAATTTTCTGAAAAACTTTTGAGCGTTAAAAAAAGTTTCTATATTTGCACACCAAAATAATGCGAGCCCAGGTGGCGGAATTGGTAGACGCGCTGGTCTCAAACACCAGTTCTTAGGAGTACCGGTTCGATCCCGGTCCTGGGTACAAAAGAGAAGAATTTTTAAATTCTTCTCTTTTTTTTTACAATTATCATAAAAAAAAGACTGCCGTTAAGCAGTCTTCATCTCAAATAATATATGACATTAAGGCTGTCCGTTTCCACCGGCGGCTCCATAAATCTGCCCGGTTGCAAAACTGGCGTCATTGGCCGCCAACTGTACAAAAATAGAAGCTAATTCTGCGGGCTGCCCCGGTCTTCCCAATGGTGTATCTCCACCGAATTTCTGCAGGTTTTCCTGGGTTTGTCCGCCACTTACCTGCAAAGGTGTCCAAACAGGTCCCGGTGCAACGCCGTTTACCCTTATTCCTTTCGGCCCCAATTGTTTTGCCAATGATTTTACATAATTTGTTGTTGCGGCTTTTGTCTGGGCATAATCATACAAATCTTCAGAAGGATCATATGCCTGAACGGAAGATAAACCGATAATGCTCGATCCTGCTTTCATATGCGGCAGTGCTGCTTTGGTGATCCAAAAAGGTGCATAAATATTGGTCTTCATCGTCCAGTCAAATTCTTCTGTGCTGATATCCAATATGGATGGTTTAGATTTTTGATGCCCTGCATTGTTGATCAGAATATCCAGTCCTCCAAGCTGCTGTACAGCCTGCTCTACCAGTTTTTTACAAAACGCCTCATCACGGATATCACCGGGAATCGCAATGGCTTTCCGTCCTTCTTTTTTAATAAGTTCAATCACTTCCTGTGCGTCTCCTTCTTCTGCAGGTAAATAATTAATGGCCACATCGGCTCCTTCCCGTGCATATGCGATGGCAGCAGCACGGCCAATCCCGGAATCACCTCCTGTAATTAAAGCCTTTCTTCCCATTAATCTTCCTGAACCTACATATGTTTTCTCACCATGATCCGGAACCGGTGTCATTTTTCCTGCCAAACCCGGAAATGGCTGCGACTGTTTCTGAAAAGGAGGTCTTGGATACTTGGTTGTAGGATCTGTAAGATCCGGATTACCCGTATTTTTAATTTTGTTATTTTGAGATTGCGCCAGAGATCCGGGAGCAACTGCAGCGACAGCAATGGTCGCAGCTATTTTACCAATAGCATTTCTTCTTGTGATTTGATCTTCCATAGTATAGGATTTGGTGTTATTATAAAACTCTTGTTTAACAATGAAAAAATTTTGCCATTCACAACTTATTCAGGTTTAAAAAATTTTTTAATTTTTCATCATTAATTTAGTTTCAGGATATGGTGATGCTTAAGCTGTCCCAGAAATCTTGGATATAGCAAAAAGCGGCAAGTAAAGAGCCTGTGAAGTATGGTGTTCATAATAATTTTGGTTTGGTCTCTCAAAGCTAAAAAATGCACTAAAATAAACTTATGACTACGATCATAAACCAGTATTGGTTACCAGCGGTTATACATGCTTGCATTTATTACAAATAATCTCTTTATAATTAATATAAAATACGAAACTTATCACAGTAGGATCCTGACTCTAGTCATAATATAGAAATTACTTTACCCCGATATTTGTTATTGAATTCAGAGAGCTCCGGTTAATCAGCCTGATCATTTGAAATCAGTTTAATTAAAAGTTATGGTCATACAGGAAGACTTACTTATTAATTTTGGCGCAGACATTCTTCAATTACAAGAATCTGAATTCCTCTTTGAAGAGAATGCGCGGCCCAACTATTATTATCAGATCAGAGAAGGAAAAATCAAGCTTTCAAACATTAAGCCAGGAGACGGTGAATTTATTCAAGGTATTCACAAAGAAGGTGAATCTGTGGGCGAGGTTTTTCTGTTTTGTAAACATCACAAATATCCTATAAATGCCGTAGCGACAGAAAAATGTACCATTTTACGGCTGAAACGTGCTAAAATCCTTAAACTATTGAAATCTGATTTTGATATTCAATTAAAATTTCTCCGGATCTGCGCAGAAAGAACATACTATAGCTACCTTCTTCTAAATAGCCTCACTTCAAAAGATGCAGTACATCAATTGCTGACTGTTCTGAACCATCTTAAAGAAAACCAGCAGGAAAATACAGCGCGTTTTTCTTACAAAGTACCTTATACCCGGAAAGAACTTTCTGCTTTGACAGGATTACGGATTGAAACAATAATCCGAATTTTAAAAAAGCTGCAAAGTGAAAACGAAGTCAAAATTATTAAAGGAAAAGTTTATTATTAGAATCAGGAAAAATTGTGTTTGATTTTTTTTAAATGAACCGTGAAACTAAGATAATTTCTTTATTATTTTTTTGCCGATACCCTGAAACGGAACTTCGATACAACGGTAAAAGAGTATCGAAAATATTGATGAAATACCCAGTGTTATTACAAAGCGTATAACATAATCTGTCAATCCTTTCCCAAAATAGTCGGCTATGCCAAAATGAGTGAGCCAATACAGAACCGCAAAATGAACTAAGTACATACTAAAGCTGATTTCGCCGATATATCGTATAACAGCATTATTAAAAACTTTAAAATCAGACCTGCTTAAGGCATATGCCAAAAATAAAAACCCAATACTGAAAATAATATGATCATCAAAGATTTTTAATAAAGGCTTGCAAATACTTAAACAAATCAAGAAGCAAAAGACTAATAATGATTTTGGAGAAATATCTTTCAGTGTTTGATTTTCAATCACAAGAAAATAGAAAAGCAGCCCTAAAGCAAAAACGGGCAACTGACTGAATATATATAGAAATAAAAATTCCTGCCATAACTGAAAATCTCCAATCAAAGGATATTTTAAAAAATAAAACCGTAATAAAGCATTCAGAATCAATGTACAAGTTAAAAAATTAAAAGAATGAGAAATATTCTTAATCCACAAAAATAAGAGCGGGACCATTGCATAAAACATAAACTCAACCGTTATAGACCAGCCTCCGGGAACCAGTGAATTGATATAATAAGGATTCAGGCCGTGAGTAAATGTGAGATTAGCCATAACAAGGAAAGCAGAAGAATGCTCTTCACCACCTAATTTGAATATTTCCCCAAAATTATTTTGCCATAAAAAGTAAAAAATACCTAAATAATACATGGGTGCGATTCTGAAGAACCGACGAATAAAAAAATTTCTAACTGCATTTTTTTCTGTATGTATCCTGTTTCTAAAGGAAAGAAAAAGGGTAAATGCACTGGCCAGGAAAAAAAGCTGAACCCCTCTTGCACCCTGGTTTACAAAATCTGAAATATAATTCGGTAATTTATTGCTTCCATATTGGCTGGTATGTACTGCTATAACTCCTAAAATGGCAAGACCTCTCAGTGCATCAATATAATCTAATTTTTTCAATATTTGTATGTTTGTTCAAATATAAGGATTTATACACAGTAGAATTATTATGATTAAATTTTGGAATATTTATTTCAATTCTTGTCAAAATAATACTGGTAGGAAAAACAATTGTAAGTATTACCGTAAAAATCAATATTTCAATTGTTACTTATAGTGCAGAAATATCCCATAATCAGAAGGAGTCCAGAGTGCAGCTTTTTGTCCGGCCGCTTTCAGTGCATTATTTGCCCAAGTATTGCAGGTATTGAGAAAACTGTATCTTCCCTGCGCATCGTAAAATGCATCGTTATCGCCATATACCGCTTTGGTAGGAATCAGAATATAATTCCCGTTTTGGTCTTTATCAAATTTATCATCTACAAATTTCACCAGATCTGCATATTGTTTTTTGCTGATCATTATTTTTTTACAGTCTGCCGCTTCTGTCATAGAATTGTAATAAGAGCAGTGCATTGCAGATTCGCTCAGCCAGAAAGCGGCTTTAAAAGCCGTAGAAAATTTCAGGTCTGCCCAGGTTGGGGTATCCAGATAAAAACCTTTATCACCCCACCCGATTCCTACAAACTGATACCCGGTTTTCTTTGAAATGGTATTGGCAAAAGGAATTTTTGCACTCCAGTCGTGAAGATCATTTTTTACGGGCATCACAATATCGGTGTGCACACCATTGGTGTAAATGTAAACAGGAATTTCTTTTTTCTCGCCATCTTCTTTCGCTGAAACCTCTATAAAAGGAAGCAGATAACCCAAAAGAGCATATATAACGACAATCCCCAGAATAATTCCCAATGTTTTAAGAATATAGATGATTATAACTTTTGCACGCATGTTTAATACAGATTAATAAAATTTAATGATAATTTCCAGTAAAAATATTTTATTTAATTCAGAAATCCTTAACTTTAGAATACAAACCTCAGAAATATGCACAAAAACACCAAATCTCAGAAAAGAATTAAAGTAAGAGTAAAAACAGCGCCTAAAAGAGTCCCTAAAAAACGCTGATCAACTTTTTTTTCTACTGTTATTTTCCGTTCTCCTTAAATTGTTGTTTAAGGTAAATTGCACCGCTCTCGTTTTTTGGAAAATAAAATTTTCCGAACCGCTATTTCTACCGATATCAACTACTTCAATGGCTCAGAACGGCTCAAAAACTCAATATTCCTTATTAACCCTGAAAACTTCGTTCTTTTTACCGGGGATTTTTTAAATATTTCAGAAAATATTTCCTGTGTAAGCTCTTTCCATTCGCCTTTTTTGAAATTTTTCAATGCGTCATTCGGTCGAAATTTAGCCTGAAAATTAGGCGCCGCAAAACGGTTCCACGGGCAAACATCCTGACAGATATCGCAGCCAAACATCCAGTCTTCCATCCTATCTTTAAAAAATTCTGGAATTTCGCTTTTAAGCTCAATAGTCGCATACGAAATACACTTGCTTCCGTCAATGATCTTATCTGAAACAATGGCATCTGTTGGACATGCATCAATACATTTTCTGCAGCTTCCGCAATGATCTGTCGTTTCATGATCGGGCAATAATTCTAAATCGCATATGATCTCTGCCAAAAAATAAAATGAGCCGCTTTGTTTTGTAATTAAATTGGCATTTTTCCCGACCCAGCCAATTCCTGATTTTTTTGCCCAGCTTCGTTCCAGAACCGGGGCCGAATCTACAAAAACACGGAATGCAAAACTGCCGATTTCCTCTTGTAGTTCTTCCATCATTTCGCGGAGAATATCTTTTATTACTTCATGATAATCTTCCGCATAGGCATATTTTGAAATTTTGAAATTCTCTAAAGTTGAAATCTTTTCTTCGGGGAAATAGTTATAAGAAAGCGAAATAACCGATTTTGATCCTTCCACCAATAATCTTGGGTCAAGTCTTTTGTCAAAATGGTTTTCCATATATTTCATCTCGCCATGAAAATCATTTTTAAGCCAGTTTTCGAGATTCTGCGCTTCTTCTTCCAAAAAACCGGCTTTTGAGACCCCACAATTTTGAAACCCAAAACGTTTAGCTTTGGATTTAATGATTTGCGTATATTTTTCGGTTATAGAATTCATGATTTCTCATTGCAAAACTAAGATTATTTTATAAATTTGTTGGGATTGGGATAAATGAAAACGTTATTTATCTTTTTTCTTAAATTAATCACTAAATATCAACAGTATGTCATTAGCAGAAGTTTTAAAAGCAGGAAATTACGAATTGATTGACGTCCGCGAACCTATGGAACTGGAAATGGACGGAAATATAGAAGGGGCAAAAAACATCCCATTAGGAGAAGTGGAAGACCGAAAAGATGAAATTTTATCCATCGAAAAACCTGTTGTCCTTTTTTGCAGAAGCGGAAACAGAAGCGGAAAAGCATTGGAATATCTTAATGCTGAAGGCCTGAAGGAAGGCTACAACGGCGGTGGCTGGTCTGAATTGAAGGCACATCTAGAAGCAAATAAAGGAACTTTTTAAAGTTCCTTTATTCATATATAACTTTTAATTGAAATCTTTGTTACCACTGAGGCATTTTCACTTCCTCAAACTCTTTCAGCAGATTATTGAAAACTGTTTCTACCGGAAGTACCTCATCAATTAATGCGGAAACCTGGCCGATTTCCAGCTCACCTTCTTCCATATCACCTTCAAACATTCCTTTTTTAGCTCTTGCCCTACCTAAAGATGCAATTAAAGACTCCTTATTTCTTCCGGTATTGTAGATATCTTCAAGCTCATTAAAGAATTTATTTTTAACCATTCGTACAGGTGCCAATTCCTTTAATGTCAAATGGGTATCACCTTCCTCAAGTTCTGTAATTTTCTTTTTCCAATTGTCGTGTGCACTCGCCTCAACCGTTGCTGCAAAACGAGAACCGATCTGCACTCCGTCTGCACCGAGAATCATTGCTGCTTTTATTTGTGATCCTAAGGCAATTCCACCGGCTGCAATTAATGGTTTTGAAATATGTTTTCTTACATTCGGAATCAGACAAAAAGTTGTCGTTTCATCCCTTCCGTTGTGACCGCCTGCTTCAAAGCCTTCAGCGACGATGGCATCCACTCCTGCATCTTCACATTTTACGGCAAATTTTGTTGAAGAAACGACATGAGCTACTTTTATTCCTTCCTTTTTAAGGGTTTCTGTATAGGCTTTCGGACTTCCGGCAGACGTAAAAACGATTTTTACGCCTTCTTCCAAAATAATATTGATAATTTCTTCTAAATTTGGATAAAGCAGGGCAACGTTTACCCCAAAAGGTTTGTCAGTAGCTTTTTTACATTTCTGAATATTTTCCCGTAAAATATCGGGATACATACTTGCAGAACCAATTAAACCCAACCCGCCACAATTGGATACCGCAGAAGCCAGTTTCCATCCGGAATGCCAAATCATTCCTGCCTGAATGATCGGATATTGAATATTAAATAATTGTGTGATCCTGTTGCTGTTTTCCTGCATCTGATGAAGTTTTTTTGCCGAACTGAAATCTATAAAATTGCTCATGCTGTAAAAATAATAAAAACGCAGATTTTATAAGGTATCCCGGTTATTTTTTACATAAAAAAACCTCCAGAAATCCTGAAGGTTGATGTTTTATTTTTTAAGAGATTCTTTTTTCCAGTTTCCTTTAAAATTACAAGAATCATAACGGCCGTCGATAGAGATGAAGGTGGTTGGCAATTTTGAGTTAACAAACTTTTCAATCATTTCATTCCTTTTTTTGTTGAGCGCCATCTGTTTTATCCTGTCGTAATCTGTCTCCAGAGTGATCTGATGTGCGGGGATTACATCTTCGATTTTAATAATTTTCACTACTTTTCTTTTTCTTTCGTCTTCATCATCAAAAGCGGTAGTAATGTCATTCTTATTTAAACCCGCCAATTCGTAGCTTATGGTTCCCGGGACACTTTCTCTTTCAATCTTACTTGAACCGTCCGCGCCTGAAATTACTCCTGCATTGAATTTGGTTTTTTTGTCATCCGAATATTTGAAAGAAGCATCTTTAAACGTCAATTTACCGGCAAGAATGAGGCCTCTTATACTGTCTAATTTCTTTTTAGCAGTATTGATTTCATCCGTTGTAGGTGTTGCCATCAAAAGAATATGTCTTGCATCGTATGCTTTTCCTGATTTTTTAACCAGCTGGATAATATGAAAACCGAATTCAGATTCTATAGGATCCGAAATATCACCTTCCTGTAGATTAAGTGCTGCAGCTTCAAACGGTTTTACCATTTGACCTTTATATACATTCTTCATCAAACCTCCATTCGGGGCAGAACCCGGATCTTCGGAATAAATTCTTGCCTGGCTTTCGAAAGTTTCGCCTGCTAAAATATCCTGCTTTATTTTTTTCAGCTTATTAATCAGCTCGTCTTTATGAGCTTCCGTTAATTTAGGGTACGCCATAATCTGTGACAGAGAAACTTCGTCTTTGATTTCAGGAAGCTGGGCTTTATACAAATTATAAAAATCTGTTACTTCATTGGGTGTAACATCTGCTTTCTCGGTAATTCTCTGATATTTTGCCTGACCGTAATAGGTATCTGTATCTATTTTTTCGATCGCATTTTTCATTTCATAACCTGTTCTGAATTTGTATGCAGTCAGCATTGATTTCTCATCCGGAAACTGGGACAGCAACTGATTGTATTTTGCATTTGCCTGCTCTTTGATTGCTGCAGAACGGTTTTCGATCAGGGTATCTTTTTTCGCTTCGTATACGAGAAGTTTGTTATTGATCAGATTTTCAAGAAAATCACATTTATCTGCGCTCGCAGCACCTTGCTGTTTTGCATAATTCATCTGCTCATCTACATCAGATTCCAGAACAATTTCATCGCCTATCACCGCTGCAATACCGTCTATTAGCTGACCTGGCTTGAGCTGAGCTTTTACCTGTGTAGAAAACAACAGGACAAAAATCCCAAAAAGAAAAGCGATTTTTAATTTATTTATCATTTTACTATTTTAAACGAGTTGCAAATTTAGAATTCTTAATGAATTTACCTTAATTTTTTATTATAAATATTTCTTAAAAAGCTTGATGATTAAAGCTCAACCTCAAAAGTAGTCAATTCTTTGAATTCTTTTACCCTTTTCAGCATATCTGCTTCGGTCACTTCTTCGATTCTTTCGGTCCCGAATTTTTCAACGGTAAAAGATGCCATTGCAGAACCCACGATCAATGCAGATTTCATGGTTTCAAAATCAAATTTTCCCTTTTTGGCTAGATATGCCGCGAAACCTCCCGCAAAAGTATCTCCGGCTCCTGTAGGATCGAAAACTTCTTCCAGAGGAAGCGCAGGAATCGCGAAAATCTTATCATCATGGAAAAGCAATGCACCATGCTCCCCTTTTTTGATAATCACAAATTTTGGTCCCATTGTATGGATTTTCTTTGCCGCTTTTACCAGAGAATATTCCCCTGAAAGCTGTCTTGCTTCCTCGTCATTGATGCTGATCACATCAGTTTTGGCAATCATTTCCTTCAAAATATCCATTGCAGAATCCATCCAGAAATTCATGGTGTCTAAAATGACAAGCTTCGGACGCTGATTCATTTTTTCAAGAACCGAAAGCTGAACTCCGGGATGCAGGTTTCCTAAAAGAAGTACATCTGCATCCTGCATAGAAGCTGGGATTTTAGGATCAAAATTCTCCAGAACATTCACTTCTGTTGCTAAAGTATCCCTTGTATTTAAATCATTATGATATTTTCCGGACCAGAAAAAAGTTTTCCCTTCTTTTACGATCTCAATGCCTTCAATATTAATATCTCTGCCGGTGAACATATCAAGATGCTCTTGTGGAAAATCACCTCCCACGATAGAAACAATTCCAGATTTTACCCCTAGAATTGATGACGTAATCCCAATATACGTGGCTGCTCCGCCTAATATTTTATCCGTTTTCCCGAATGGTGTTTCTATCGCATCAAATGCTACACTTCCTACAACTAAAAGTTTCATATGTATTTTTATATTTTATTTAAAGGCCATATGGAATCTTGCGATGTCATATGTATTTTTATATTTTTTTTTAAAGGTCATATGGAATCTACGATGTCATATGTATTTTTATATTTTTAAATTTATTTTTTCCACTCAAAAGTATCCAGCAAATGCATCATATCTTTTTTGATGTAATTCACAGCAGGAGCTAAAGAATCCGGTTTTGGTCTTGTATTAAAATAGAGATAAGCGGTTACAAAATGTTTCGTGCTGTCTGTCGCATAAAACTGAAGATTGGAAGCACTCTGCCCTTTCAGCTCATAAAAATTTCCATAGACTTTTTTCTCAGGATATTCGAACGATTTTGTGTCTATGGAGCTGGCTTTGATGGTATGTTCATACACCATTTTTTCAGCTTCTCTTACGTGATCTGCAAAATCATTCTGAATAGGATAATAGGTAACGAATATTTTCGCTTTCATTTTCGGGTAATTCAGATAAAACCAACACGGCTTTTTTGCATTTGTCATTTTTGCAAAAGCTGAGTACTCGAAAGTATACGAACAGTCAGATTCAAATTGATGATATTTCGGAGCCGGGTATTCTAACCGCAATTCACCGTAAGGCTTTGGATTAGCCTCTTTTTCGCATGAAAATAAAACCAGTGAAAGAAAAATAAAAATGACTTTTTTAATCATTTTGCAAAAGTACAAATTAGATTTCAGATTTCGGAAGACAAATTTCAGGATTAAATGAGTTTATGGCTGAATTTATTTAAACCTTATTTGTTTTAATGCAAAAGATATTAAGATTTGATTATTAAACTTTATAAGTTCGAAAGGACTTTTTAGCAAGAACGATTTACCATGCGATTGTCATTCTAACGAAGGAAGAATCTATTACTAGTTATTAATTACCATCGCATTTATGTAGAGCCCTTACTTTATAATCATAAAAACCTGTACGCTGTGTGATAATTCTGAATATAATTTTCCAGTGGTTTTGGAAAAGACTTTTCGTGAGATCCTTCAAAATCGGTTATAACATACTCGTTTTTGCCGATGAAATCTTCCCAAACTTCAGCTGAATCAACCTCGACATTAAAAATCTCAATGCTCAAATTCTTGTGGGTCAATTTGTGACTGATCATCTTTACGCTTTTGATAAACGGAATTAATTCTTCAGGAATCTCAGATGGAAATTCAAATAATTTTTTCCAGATAAAGTCATCTTTTCGCTGCTGAATTAAAAACCTGCCGTCTCTGTGAACAAAATAATATTTTAACGCTAAATCTACTGTTTTTACTTTTTTCTTCTTAACCGGGAATTCTGAAACCCGGTCAAGCGAAAATGCAAGACAATCTTCCCGCAAAGGACATTCCGGACAAAGCGGATTTTTGGGTTTACATATTTCCGACCCTAAATCCATCATCGCCTGATTAAAATCTCCCGCATTTTCCGGAAGTATCAAATGTGCCAATTGTGAAAAATAAGTAAACGCCTGTGAAGTGGAAACATCGAAATCATCTGCAAAAATCCTGCTCAGCACTCTGTAAAAATTTCCGTCAACGGCAGGAAGTTTTGCTCCGAAGCAAATGCTTGAAATGGCAGCGGCAGTATATTTTCCGACACCTTTTAATTGTAAAATTTCTTCATATTCTGAAGGAAAAACCCCGTGATATTCATTAATAATCTGTTGTGCAGCTTTATGAATATTAATGGCCCTGGAATAATATCCCAAACCTTTCCAATATAATAAAACCTCATCTTCTTCAGCAGTGGCTAAAGTCTGTACATCCGGAAATCTTTTGATGAAATTATTATAATGATTCAGGCCCTGTGTGATTCTTGTCTGCTGAAAAACGATCTCACAGATCCAGATTTTGTAAGGATCTTTTGTATTTCTGAACGGCAAATTTCTCGCATTCTTTCCGTACCAATCCAGAAGCTTGTGACCGATATGATGGAAACCCGAATCGTGTTCTATATTTTTCAAAAAAGTAATTATTTATGATACTTCTGCAAAGATAAATTTTATTGTTCAGCTTTCACCTGATAAACCGGAGCCGCTTTGAGCCACTGATATTTTATCTTTTTTTCTTCCGCAATCAATCTGTATCCACTCAGCTTTTGCAAATAAATGTATACAGAATCTTTATTTTTAAAATTCAGTTTTTGATTTGACAGAAAAGTAAACGGATAACGAATTACAGAATCTGTTTTTGTTTTTAAAAGATGCCCGGAATTCAGCCTGTAGATATAAAATGGTTTTCCACGGCCGACAGAGCTGTCTGAAACGGTTATATCTGAGGCGGTAATAACCATTTCGCTTGCATCGTAGGCTTCATCTTCATTCATAATATAAGGCTGATTGGCCTGGTTGCGTTCGTTTTCAAAAAGATCAACCTGATATTCTGCAGGCCTTTGATATTTTTTCTCACAGCTTGTGATAAGAAAAATAAGAGAAAATAAGAATACACTATTTTTCATCAGCATTGTTTTATAATCTTATATTATTACAGAAAAAAACCGATGTTTTTAACGCATCGGTTTATGTATGATTATTCAGGAAATTAGTCCTGTGTATATTGTGCATCCCACTCGTTTCCATCATCCCCTTTGTGACCGTCTAATTTGATCACAAAACTTTTGGTCGGGAAATATGGCGTCAGTCTGATATCGAGCCAGACTCTGTCTTTATTCACTTTGTCCTGCTCGAAACGAACAATTTTGAATTTCTCAATCAGCTTATCCGGACCTTTGATATTATCTAAAAAGGTAACAATCTGCTTTCTCAGGTCATCTTCATTTCTTGCATTCCAGTTTTCAAATGCTCTTCTGTTGAGGAAATCCAGTAAAACCTTGGTCACATAATCAAAAACACGTACAACTGAATAGGTCTGAAGCCCGATATTATCTCCTGTAAATAATGTTTTTGCTGAAAATGCCATGATTTTCCCGTATTCATTCACCATCGGAACAAGCCCCATTTTTTCCAGCTGTGAAATTTCACTTTTCTTTAGTTCAAATTTTACGGCATCCACTTCATTGATGTTTCCGTGTTTTTTACCGGCGGCAACCTGAGACATTAAAGTTTTATGGATTTTTCCTGCTAATGAAGTTGATGGCGGAAGCTCTACATTTTCCTCCTCTCCCACTTCTTCAGCTTTACCACGCCCTACAAGCCAGTTGCAGGTCATAATCACGTTACTTCTGTGCAATTCGCCACCTGTAAGATTCGCTGAATGGAAAAGATCTACCACGTCATCCGGCTTATCCAGATTGGCAAAATCGGTCACCATCATCACTTTATTTTCGTTACAGATTTTTGCCCATTTTTCGATTACTTTATTTGAACCCAAATATCCGGGAATTGCCAATATCGAATAGTTATCCCTTAAATCCAAACGGTCATAATACTGCTTGAATTCTTCTGAGATCGCATCAATAAACAATGGATTATCCAAATCTGAAACCTGTTCTAAAGTAGCATTAACGATACTTACGTTATCTACCTTATCTAATTCTGTATTTTTGTAAAACTGAGCTACCGTTCTGTACGAAGTTTCTAACTGACGAACAGCATCCAACGTATTTTTTAAGTTTGATTTTAAGCTTTCTTCCGCTTTATGGGCTTTGTCTTTGCAGGTTTCCGCCATTTGTTCTGCAGATTCGTTGGTACTTAAAAGCTCTACCCAAAGATTGATTTTCTGAGCCAGTTCCTTTCTTTCTTCCGCTTTATTGGCGTCGTTGAGGAAAATTTCTTTACGTGCTTTTCTGGTAGGGTTCATATTGGCGATTCCGTCTACGACAGATTCTATAAAACCAAAACCTCCTATTTTGCTAAGCTCTTCAATGGGATTCCCTTTCGGTTTTCCGGATTGCTGCTGTTGATTATGTTGCTGGCTTTCTGAAGCCTGTAATTTACTGTCCATGATTGTGATAGGTGTTTAATTATTTTTCAAGTTCCTGTGCTACTTCTTTCAGGGCTTCGATAAAGGCAGCTCTTGACTGCTCATTTTCCAGCATATTGCGCAGGATCTTGTTGTTTTTAAGCTGGCGTACAATTTTATTGTACTGCTCCTGCTCCATGCTCAGCTGCTGAAGATACCCTGATTTTTGAGTAAGATTTTTGGGAGTAAAGTCTGAAAGACTCTGAAAACGGAATTCTTCTTCCACAACTTTTCCGTCTTCCGCCTCATGCTGTACCGCAACGGAGGGCTGAAAATGTCTGAAAACGTCATCCATCGTTTTTAAACCTGTCACAATTTCGGGAACATAGGATTCATCGGTGGTAAGCTGGCTTACAATGAGTGATTTATTTTCCTGGATTTCCTGAATCGCTTCATTAGCATCGACTTTGACTTCGTTTCCGCCAACACCATAATTAAACATTGCCATATTATTATTATTTTGAGATTTTTGATTTGGTTTTGAATCAGCAAAAAATTGACCAATCCAATGCTTAAATTTAAAAAAAAACTGGAACATACAACATCTTTTTCATGAATAATTCATCATAAAGATTTTATATTAACAATAATTATTGTTTAATTCATTACTATTTAAAAAGCAATAAAGCACATTCTACTGATGTGCTTTATTATTCTATTGGCTATTTACCAGATTTTTATTCTTTCTTCCGGAGCTTTATACAATTTATCTCCCGGTTTGATATCAAATGCTTTCATAAAGCTATCCTGATTCACCAAAGGCCCGAATGCCCTGAAATATCCCGGAGAATGCGGGTCTGTTTTTACCTGATTCATCATATATTGATCGGTAGATTTGGTTCTCCAGACCGTTGCCCAGCTTAGGAAAAACCGCTGATCCTGCGTATAACCGCTGATCGGGCCGGGATTTCCATGGTCTTTAAGATACATCTGAAGCGCGTCGTATGCAACCGCAACACCGCCTAAATCACCGATATTTTCGCCACTTGTAAATTTACCGTTTACGAAGCTTCCTTTTACAGGCTCATACGTGCTGTATTGCGACGCCAACTGCGCTACTTTTGCGTCAAAGTTCTTACGGTCCTGTTCTGTCCACCAATTATTCAGGTTGCCGTCTCCGTCGAAACGAGATCCGCTGTCATCGAAGCCATGAGAAATTTCGTGACCGATTACAGCACCGATCCCACCGAAATTAACGGCAGCATCTGCTTTCGGGTTATAAAAAGGCGGCTGGAGAATGGCTGCAGGAAATACGATCTCGTTATTCGAACCGCTATAATATGCATTTACCGTTTGCGGAGACATTCCCCATTCTGTTTTGTCAACCGGTTTTCCTACCTTCTCAAGGCTTTTCTGATATTGCCATGCAGAAACATTCTGCAGATTTGAGTATAAACTTGCACCCTGATCGACTTTCAGTTTTGAATAATCTTTCCACTGATCCGGATACGCGATTTTCACAGTGAATTTTGATAATTTTTCCTGTGCTTTTACTTTGGTTTCCGGCGACATCCAATCCATCTCGTTGATATGGTTTTTGAATGATTTTAGAATGTAATCGATGTACACTTCCATCTGCTGCTTGGATTCCGGGCTGAAATATTTTTCGACATATAATTTACCGAAAGCTTCTCCCAAAACTCCGTTCACGAGCGCCAAACCTCTCTTATCCATCGCACGCTGCTCTTTCTGGCCCTGCAGATATTTAGAATAAAAATCAAAACGGATGGTGTCTAAATTTTCATCCAGGCTGCTTGCATTGCCATTGAGAATATGATATTTAAGATAATCTTTCAGCAAAGGAAGATTTTTCTGCGTCAGAAACTGATCCATATTCTGGTAATATTTCAGCTCGCCTACAATCACTTTATCGGTATTTACGCCTGCATCGGAAAGATATTTTGCCAGATTAACATTTTTAACCAAACCTGAAAGTTCAGATACCTTTTTAGGGTTATATCTTAAATTGGCATCTCTGTTCTGCTCAAGAGTCAATAAATAATTAGCCAGCTGTTTTTCAAAATCCACTACATTTTTTGCAGCCTGATCTGAATTTTTATATCCTAAAACTCCAAACAGTTTCGCTACATAATTCTGGTATTCCGCCAAAGTTTTTGTGTTGGCTTCGTTTACTTTCTGGTAATAATCTCTTCCCAGACCAAGATCCGGACCTCCAAGATACACTGCATTCATTTTAGAATCTTTCAGATCTGCACTTACTCTCCATCCATAGAAAGAATTGTCTCCCAATTTTGTGGCTTCCAGTAAATATTTCTGAAGGTCATTTATATTTTTGATCGCATCAATCTTTGCAAGATCACTTTTAACCGGTTTTAAGCCTTCCGCATTTCTTTTGCTGACATCCATAAAAGATGCATACAGATTCTGAATTTTCTGGCCTTCGGATCCTTCGTCATATTTTTCGGATAAAATTTTATTTAAAATATCGAGAGAAGCATCATCTACGTTTTCTCTCAGCGCATTGAATGATCCCCAACTTGCTTTATCGGAAGGAATCTGTGTTGTTTTCATCCAGTTTCCGTTGACATAAGTAAAGAAATCGTCTTGTGGGCGCACAGTTTTATCTATATAAGACAGATTGATCCCTTCTTCTTTCATTTCCTGTTTTACGGGTTCTTCGACCATCACTGCAGTTTCTTTTTCCGGAGATGTGTTCACGGTTTTTGCGGTTCCGCACGAATTTAAAAATACAATTCCTGAAAAGGCAAGTATTGCGATATTTATCTTTTTCATAATACTATTTTGATTATTACATACTTACCAAATATAATGAAATTATGTTAAATCATTAATGCTTCATAGAATTTTAAATAAGTTTTTATATCAATTGAGTATTCAGTATATATTAAATTAAAAACATGGGCCATAAAAAAACCGCTCATTTCTGAGCGGCTTTGAATATTACCAGATTTTAATTCTTTCTTCCGGTTTTTTGTATAATTTGTCTCCCTGTTTCACATCAAATGCTTTGTAAAATGCATCGACATTGGTAAGAGGCCCGAAACTTCTGAAATATCCAGGCGAATGCGGATCTGTTTTTACCTGGTTGACCATATATTTTTCACTTGATAGTGTTCTCCAAACCGTTGCCCAGCTTAGGAAAAACCTCTGATCCTGCGTGTAACCACTTATTACACCCGGATTTCCTTTATCTTTTAAATACATTTGTAATGCATCATAAGCGATATTTACTCCGCCTAAGTCAGCAATATTTTCACCGTTTGTGAACGTACCGTTTACGAAAGTTCCTTTTACCGGCTCGTATTTATCGTACTGAGAAGCCAAAGCTTTTGTCGCTTTTTCGAAGTTGGCTTTATCTTCCGGAGTCCACCAGTCTACCAAATTACCGTCTGCATCAAACTGTGCTCCCGAATCATCAAATCCGTGGCTCATTTCGTGACCGATTACGGCACCGATTCCTCCAAAATTCACTGCAGCATCAGCTTTAGGATTAAAGAAAGGCGGCTGTAAAATTGCAGCAGGGAAAACGATTTCGTTGTTTACCGGATTATAATAAGCATTCACGGTTTGAGGCGTCATTCCCCATTCAGATTTATCTACCGGTTTTCCGATCTTTGCTAAATCTTTGTTGTATTGCCATTCTGAAAGGTTTTGAAGGTTTGAATATAAATTTCCGCCTTTTGCTTCAGAAACGATCTGTAATTTAGAATAATCTTTCCATTTATCCGGATACGCAACTTTTACAGTAAACTTATTCAGCTTATTCATTGCTTTTTCCTTTGTTGTAGAAGACATCCATGCTAAATTATTGATATGAACGGCAAAACTTTTCTTTAAATAATCGATCAATTCTACCATCTGAGCTTTTGCTTCAGCAGGGAAATATTTTTCAACATATAATTTACCGAAAGCCTCACCCAAAGAACCGTTGATCAATTCATATCCTCTTTTGTTTAAAGCTCTCTGCTCTTGCTGACCTCTAAGATATTTTCCGTAGAACGCAAATTTCATGTCTCCTAATTTCTCACTTAGATAAGAAGCACTCCCATGAACCATATGAAATTTAAGATAATCTTTGATTACCGGAAGATTCTGAGTACTTACCAGTTTATCAAAGTTTTTATAATATCCCAATTCACCGATGATTACTTTATCTGTAGAAACCCCTACTTTTTTAAGATACGACGGCAAATCTACATTTTTCACCAATGCAGAAAGCTGAGCCATCGTTTCCGGGTTGTACTGTAAGGTATTATCACGGCTCTGCTCATTGGTAAGATATGTTTTAGCAATGCTTTTTTCGTAATCTACAATACCTTTTGCAGCAGCATCAGCATTTGTATATCCTAATTCTTTAAGCATAGAAGCTACATATTTCTGATATTCAGCAAGAGCTTCCGTATTTTTTTCGTTTACTTTCTGGTAATAATCTCTTCCCAAACCAAGCGAAGCATTGCCAAGGTAAACGGCGTTCATCTTAGAATCTTTAAGATCTGCATCTACTCCCCATCCGTAGAATGTGTTTTCACCTTCTTTTGTAACTGAGGTTAAATAATTCTGAAGATCATTCAGGTTTTTGATTGCATCGATTTTGTTGAGGTTTTCCTGAATAGGCTTGATCCCGTCTGCATTTCTCTTCTGCATATTCATGTACGTTGCGTACAAATCCTGGATTTTTTTGCCTTCACTCCCGTCTGCAAATTTATCTTTTAAAAGAGAATTTAAAATCGTCATGGAATTGTTATCCGTATCATCGGCTAACTTGTTGAAGCTTCCCCAAGTAGGTTTATCAGAAGGGATTTTAGCGGTTTTCATCCACGTTCCGCTTACATAATTATAAAAATCATCCTGTGGACGGATAGATTTATCCATCAAAGTGATGTCTAATCCTTTATCTCCTGTACTGGTTTGTGCATTTACTATAGTTTGGGTACAGATTCCTGCTAACAGAGATAAAGAAAGGGTTAATTTTTTCATATTTTAACAATTTATACAATAAGTATCTGTTTTTTTGAATTCGTTACTGATCTTCATAACAAATTTAATTAAATATTACAAAATGATCATTTTTTGTAACAATCACTTTATATAATCCTGAATTATTGTGTATTAATCAGCAGTTCCACCAAATCCTGGATAATTTTCTGCGATACGAAATAAGAAAAATCTGAACGTTCCAGATGAGGAAGATATAATTTTGAGGTTTTTTCCTGATCATGGATTCTTATGGTATAATACACTGTTCCCACTTCTTTACCGTCTTCTCCTTTTCCGGGACCCGCAACTCCTGTGGTGGAAAGCGAAATATCTGTCCCGAACATTTTCTGACACCCTTTTGACATTTCTGACGCAACCTCTTCGCTTACTACAGTATATGCATCGACGGTGTTTTGTGAAACTTTTAAAATTTCGATTTTCTTTTCTGTTGCGTAAGGAATTACCCCGCCCATAAAATATGTAGAGCTTCCGGGGCTGGAAACAATTAATCTCGCCAATTCACCTCCGGTACAGCTTTCTGCCGTAGAGACGGTAAGTTTTTTTTCCGTTAAGATTTCGCCAAGTATTTTTTCGATTTTATCTTCAGTAGTCGCAATAATATGCTCTCCGATAATGGGAAACAGCTTTTTAATTTCATCTTCAAGCTGCTTATGGAGGAAAACATGATCTGTACCTATGGCTGTCAGTCTTAATTTAACCCTGGTTCCTACGGGAAGATACGATAAAGACAGATTTTCGGGAAGCGCAAGTTCCCAGGATTCTATCCTATCTGCTAAAATACTTTCCGGAATTCCGACCACCGAAACAATTCTCGATGTTATATAATTCAGATTAAATTTTTCTTTTAAATAAGGAATGATCTGGTCTTTTAATAACGGTTTTACCTCATAAGGAACTCCAGGAAGACTGAAAGACAGTTTCTCACCGAGTTGCATCATCATGCAGGGCGCGGTTCCGTAATGGTTTTGAAAAACCGTAGATGTTGTAGGAACAAAGGCCTGTTCACGGTTTCTTTCTAAAATTTCCAGTCGCCCCCTTTTTGCCATATATTTTTTGAGATGCTCAAAAGTAACCTCATCCAAAGCAATTTCATCATTGAAGAACTCAGCAAGCGCTTTTTTTGTTTTATCGTCTCTTGTAGGGCCCAATCCGCCGGTTGTAATGACAACATCCGCAGATTCAAAAGCCAGTTGTAAAGTGGATTTAATTTTCCCGATCTCATCCGAAATGGTAAAAATCTCTGAAACTTGTATCCCGATATTTTTAAGTTCAGTGGCTATAAAATTTGAATTGGTGTCTATTGTATTTCCTGAAAGAATCTCGTCACCAATGGTAATCAGAATGGCTTTTTTCATATTGATAGTTAAAAAAAATTCTTTACAAATGACGGTAAAATCTACAGAGAAAACAATACAATGATTCTATATCTTTGATGAGAAATACTGCATTATGAACGGATGATTTGTATCTTCGGCAATAAAAAAGAGAAGCAAACGCTTCTCTCCTTCTAATTTTAATTTTCAACTTCGTTTCCGTTTTCGCACCAATAAAATGCGTTGTACAGGTTGTCTTTGGGGAAAGACTTAAATTCTCCGGGCATAACCACACTGAAAATATCTGTAAATTTCTGGACTCCTTCTTTATCTGTAACGATTGCCGCACGATTCCATTTTGTGATGTTTTTTAATCCTAAAAATACATCCTGAAGCCATGCTCCTGCTGTAAACTGGTCTAAATCGGTATCTAAATACAGCAGATAATTCAATTCTCCGAACTGCTCTACTTTTTTCTTTACATGAGGAATGACGAGATTCTCAAAATCTTCTTTTGTTATTTCGCCTGTAGCTTTGAAGGCAGCAACATTTTCAGGGGCATCATTAATAATTGTGATCATATTATATTTTTTTGATTGAGTGATTTTTTATTGTATCAATAATTAAACCATACAATCATATAACCTCTTCCGAAATTATTTTTATAAGTGATACCCATTTTTCCGGGCCAGTTCTACGATTGATTTTTCGATGGCTTTGCCCAGATCATCAGAATCTGAACTTCCTCTTTTTTTCATTTCTCCATCAATAAAATCCTGTCTCTTTTTAGCCAGACTTTCTATTTCCTGCTGAATTTTTTTGCGGTCTTCAGATTTCAGCGCAACAATTTTTTTAATCTCTTCCTTGCTTTTTCCTTTCAGCTCGGAAGGAAGTTCCTCCTGCTTGATGGTTGCAATATATCCCATGTCTTTTTCAGCCTTGTCTACCAGATCCCAATGATCATTTTTATAAGCATTTTTCTTTGATTTGCTTACTGTACGTTCTACAGCATTTGACACTGACTGCATTTCTGCATTAGAATCCTGGGTTACCTGCTTGCTTTTATATTCTGAACCTCTGATTCCGTAGGAAATATAAGTATCATTTAATTTTAAATTGTATTCTGAAATTTTTAGATCATAAGGTGTTGCGATATCGATTACTTTCCGGTCACTGTCGATATTAAAAAATTTTCCTTCTCCCAGATTTGCTCCGTTTTGCCAGAAAGACTGAATCCCTTCATCTCTGCTTCCGCAGAAAATGGTATTGGTATAAATTTTCTTGTTTTTGGCTTTAGAAATAACTTCTTTATAATTTATTTTACCCTGATCAAACGCTTCATTTCCTGCGATATAAATCAACTTCATGCTTTTTTCGTTAGTATCCCAATTCAGATTCATAGATGCATCACGAATTACCGCTCCGCAATATTCACTTCCGCCGTTGGTTCTCAGCGCAAACAGTTTTTCCGAAACAAGATCAAGGTCCTGCGTCAACGGAGTAACTTGTCTTATGTAGTTTTCATCTTTCAGCCCGTCGTTTCCATATTCGTATAAGGCGATTTCGATTTGTGGAGCCTGTCCGTTATATTTAAGCGTGGTTAACGTGTTTACAATATTCCAAAGCCTGGATTTTGCCTGATCAATCAGCCCATCCATACTGTTTGAAGTATCCAGTAATAAAGCGACCTGAATTTTGTTCTCTTTTATCACGGGTTTTTCCGGATTGGGCAAAGTTTGAGTTTCTATGACCTGCCTATTTTGGTTATTATTGCTGCAACTACTGTCTGAAAGGTTTTTAGCACTTAGAAAAGCGGCGGCACCTATTGCTAATGTAAAGATTTTTAAAGTTGTCATTGTGTATTTTTTAGTGATTACTACTATTAATTATCTGTTATAATATTGTATCTGCATTTCTTTAGGATATCTCACTTCGAATGAGAAATTGATCTTTTCAGAATCCCCGCTGTTTATTTTCCGGTTCCAGAGAATACTTCCTGTTTTAGCATCCAGAATCCCATCACCTATATTGAGCGTTTTTACTGTAATTTTTGAGTTTTCACTGATTGGCAGCTGATCCAGAATTTCCAGCTCGATACTTTCTTTGGTGTTATTTCTGATCGTGATCTGATAAGATTCGGTATCCCATTTATTGGTATTGAAATTTTTTTGTGCAGTTTTATCTTCAATTTTTGTTCTTTTTACGACAATTCTTTCATCAACACCCAGCGAAATCGGGAATTCGTCTTTTATGTAATTGCTCGTAATATTGGTTTTTCCGATGTAATTGTCTTCAAAATAAATATTGGCTTCTCCGGAAATAAGATTGAAGGTTTGCCAGTTTTTCACAAAAGCCATCAGGAAAACTTGATTATTCAGCTTTGGAACCGTATGATATTTGTACGTCGCATCAACCGATTTTTTATCTAAAATGACATATTGTTCTTTGTCCTGACTTACAATACTTTGCTTGTAGTTCAGTTCATACAGAACATTCATCTGGCTGTCTGAAACAGTCGCTACGGGAACCTGACTTGCCACTACAGATACATCTCTCATCTGATAAGAATTCACTTCTTCCGACACTTTTTTTGCGTCATACCCTACTTTGTCTTTATCATAATTGTATGGAGTATATTCGGCGACATACAATGGTAATAAGATAGGCCTGTTTTGGTTGTACGACGGTTTGTAGGTAGAGACGAAAAGTTTTACATTATTCCAATCCTGGCCGGTTCTCTGATAAATTTTTCCTTTGTAGACAATTTCAAAAGGCTTTTTGGTAGATTCTGCTCTCAGATCGTATGAAGGAACCCATCCTGCATTGGAAACGATATAGCTGATTCCTAAATCTAAACTCATCTCGCGGTCTGCAAGAATTTCCAGTAGAAGTTCTTTTCTGATCTTATTTTTATCGGTCTGCTGATCTGAAAATTGCTTATTGATTTTAGCGATTCCTTCATCAAAAACGCTTTTCTGCTCGTTGAGCAAGAAGATCTGATTATCAATTTCCAACATTCTTTTACGGTAAAATGAAGTGAGTTTGATGAGCTGTTCCTGCGGTGTAGCCCTGTCATTGGTCGATACTTTCAGATTATCATTAATAATATTCTGTTCTCCCGTAAGATTATTAATCTGAATGTTTAAAAGAGCGGCCTGTCTCTGCAGTTTTTTTCTTTCATCATCCAGTTTTTTTTCTTCCTCTGATAATTCGTCACCTTTTGGCAAGCTACTTTGAGGCGTTATAGAAAGCAATGTGGTGCTTTTCTCAAGATTGATTTTGTAGGTATTTTCATCAAGATCATTTGGAAGATTGATGATTTTTACAATATTTCTCCCTTTCTGAAGGTTCACCTGAGTACTTCCGAACACTTTTGCACCCTGCAGAAAAACGGTAGCCTGTTTTACTTCGATTTCTTTCCTGATTTCCTGAGATTTAAAAAAGGAAAAAGAAAATATGAAGATTAAAAAGTAATGTCGCATAGTTTATTATTTATTATTGTACTGTAAAGTTATTCTGAAATAAAACCTTACTTACAGAAACTTGGTAAATGGGAGTTTTGACTTGGTGAATAGTTATTTGCCACGATTAATCATTAATCTATCAACATATGCAATCTGTCTTGCAATACATTCATTTTTTCAGAATTGACCGCTTTAGCATGTATGATCTGGTTTTTAAAAGAAAAAACAATAGTACTGTCCTGATGATTTTCTAACAATATATGCTTAGAAATATGGTGTTGGTTATCTTCAAGAATTATGTAGTGATCTACATACATATCATAATGAAATACAGTCATTTTTTCAGAATGTTTTTCCATAAAAATCAGATATTGGTCTTTATGGAAAAATAAATATTGATAGGGGCTTCCTGAAGATGTGACAAGATAAGTTCCGCTTATATTCAATGCGTTTTTTTGATCTTCTTTCTTCAAATACGGCATTGCTATTTTAACCAGTACAATTCCTACAACCAGGATTTTAAAAAAAGTGGTGTAAGGCAGAAACGAAGACTGGTCAAAGAAAGTTTCTTTAGGAAGATGAATCATCTTTAAAATGAGCTTCCATCCTTCTTTTCTTACAAGGAAAATACTCATTATAAGTAAAATAGATGAAAAAAGCTTTACAGAAATATCAAATCCGATATTGATGATCAGTATCTGAGTGAAACTGATGATCGCCAACAGCAATCCGAAAACACGAAAACGCCTGAACAACAATAAAATACCCGTAAAAAACTCAATAAAGCCTATAACCGAATTGTAGATTTTTGACGTTCCTATTGTACTCCAGAATACAATATCTTTATCCAGATTCCCGAATCTTGTCAATAAAATATTAGATTCAGGCTTCGGAAACTGAGTGTGAAAAATTTTGTCACTGCCGTATTTTATCAGAATAACAGAAATATACAGTACTCCTACATATTCTGCTATTACTAAAAAATACGCTGCCCATTTTTTCCTGATAGCAAAACTGAAAACTCCAGATGTAAAAAGCAAAATAAGAATTAGGATCAACATCGAACTGCTATCTGAACTGTAATCTATTCTCACATTTTTTTTATGAAGAAAATATTGTAAAAAAAACTGAGTGCAATTCCCGAATATAAAACGAGTAATTTTCAACTGAAAACTATTCAAAAAGCCCAACGGAAAAAAAAGGATGAATTGCAGAAAAAAAACACCGCAAAAAATATTGAATTTTCTGAAAACAACTGATGTACTGCCCATTTCAAATTTCTAACGCTGTTTTTTATAGATAAATAAAGCTCCCAAAACCGCGATACTCATCACCAATGAATACATTGTTTTCTCAGATATTACAGAATTTCTTATTTCGGCGGTTCTTTTTAATTTTTTTACACGGAACGGCTTGTACTTTTTTGTCTTACGATCATACCTAAGAAATACTGTGCTGTCAATATCATTTTTAAAATGGTACTCTTTTCTGAGCACATTTTTTATACTGTCTAAATTGCCTTCAGAAAAGACGGGATGATTATAAACGGTATCTCTTCCGGGCTTCCATCTTTCGGTGTTTCCGCTTCGTACGTTTTTGCAGAATAAAGAAGTGACAATGACACTTTTTTTGCTGTCGATGATAATGACGCTATCCAGTTTCGAATTGGTGACATACCTTTCGGGTGCCATTCCCAGATTGGAATAATTGGTATTGTAGCGATCTTCTGTAATGCTTTTTTCAAAATATTTCATATCCCCGCTATGGCTTTTGTAGGAGATTAATTTGGTTTGAGAATGCAGATTGCAACTCAGGCATAAAAGAATAAAATGAATTAAAAGCGAGCTGTTTTTCATAACAATTAATTTTAAATTATACTGCAAACTTAGCGGTCGGATCAAAGTCTACAGCAGTCAACTTGGTAAAGCCGTATTTTCACTTGGTGAATAGTTTTTGCCAAACTGTATATATGCATATCTTTGTTTTATGAAAATTTGGATTGTTACGCTTCTTTTTTTATTGGGTTTTGGGAATTTTTATTCTCAGAATGTCAGTGTTGCAAAAGAAGTTCAGGCAGAATCTGAAAAGCTGAAGCAGGCCGTAGATACCAAAAACGAATCTGCACAGGCAGATTCATACTATAACATTGCAGAAACGTTTTTCAATAATGGCAATTTTCCCAAAAGCGAAGAATATCTCTTAAAATCAAAAAGCTTATACGAAAAACTAAACGATAAGCAGAACCTGGAGAAAGTAACCCGAAAGCTTGCACAGGCACAGGAAAAACAAAACAAAGTAAAATCTGCAGTTGCCAATTACGAAACCGCCTCTAATATTGGATACTCTAAACAGAAAAAAGCATTAAATTCGAACGATGCCGCAAGATTATCTTCATCATCCCAAACCATACAGGCAGAAGCTATACAAAACAACATCGACATCATTGACAAAGGAAGCGAAAAAGCTGAATTAGCAGACAGCTATAGTCAGATGGCAGATATTTACATCAAACAGAATGATATCCCAAAAGCGGAAAAAAATTTAAATAACGCCTATTCAATTTCTAAAAAAGATGCGCCGCAGCAGGCTCTGGAAATCAATCAGAAATTAACTGATTTTTATCTTGAAAATAAAGATTTTGATAAAGCGATTAAAGCCAAAAAGAAAGTTTTACAGGAAGATTTCGTCAATAAAAATTCGCAGGAAAAAGTAGAACAGATTCAGGAACTCGCAGATATTTATATTAAAAAAAATGATCCTACAGAAGCCATCAAGCTTTTAAAAAATGCCTACGGAATTGCTTTACAGAAAGGGCATACGCTTGAAGCACAGAAAAGTGTAAAAAGACTCGACAGCTTATACCAGATTTCAGAAAATACAGAAGCCTCCGTACAGTTGTATCGCGATTTTCTTGGAAAATTGCCCGACCTGGTTTCTAAAGACAGAAGTTTGGTAGATAACAAGATTCTGGAAGATACAGAACAGAGAATCAGCCAGCTGGAGAAAGAAAAACAGCTGAAAGACGAGCTGATCCGCAAAAAAAACATCTTCAATTACAGTTTAATAGGAACATTATTCGTTTTGATTATTTTAATCGGATTTATATTCAGAACATTAAAAAAAGTTCAGGTCAAAAATAAAAAAATCGCATTGCAGTCGCTCCGCCGCGAGATGAATCCGCATTTTATATTTAACAGCTTAAACAGTGTCAATCAATTCATTGCAACCAATAACGAGCTGGAAGCCAATCAGTATTTAACCAAATTTTCAAAGCTTATGCGCGGCGTGATGGAAAATTCAACGGAAGATTTTATCCCGTTTCAGCAGGAACTGGATCTGCTTGAAAATTATTTAGCGTTAGAAAAAACACGTTTTGCAGATAAGTTCGATTACCAGATTACCGTAGATGAACATCTGAACCTGCAGAATCTACAGCTCCCGGGAATGTTGGTTCAGCCGTTCTTAGAAAATGCAATCTGGCATGGGTTGCGTTATAGAAGCGAAAAAGGATTTTTAAAGCTCAGATTTGAAAAGAAAAATGAATTTCTGAATATCTTTATCGAAGACAACGGAATCGGAATAAAAGAAAGTAAAAAACAGAAAACCATCCACCAGAAAAGCCGGGAAGGCCGAGGAATGAAAAACACGTTAGAAAGGATCAAACTTTTGAATGATCTCTATAAAAAAGACATAACGTGTACTATAAAAGATTTGGAAAACGGCGTTTTGGTAGAAATCCTGATGATTATTTAGATTGAAATGTAAACTGTATAAGTATAAACATTCCTTTAATCAATAATAAAGTATGAAAATAAAATCTGTACTCGTCGATGACGAAAAAATTGCAAGGGATGTGCTTAGAAATTACCTATCCAAGTACTGCCCGCAAATTGAGATTGCAGGCGAAGCTGAAAACATAAAAGAAGCCGTTCCGCTGATCGCAGAAATTCAGCCACAATTGGTCTTTCTGGATGTGGAAATGCCTTTCGGAAATGCTTTTGACGTGTTGGAAGCCACAAAAGAGTTTTCTTATGAAACCATTTTTATCACTGCATTTTCTCAATATTCTTTACAGGCACTGAATAAGTCTGCGAGTTATTATATATTAAAACCTATTGATATTCAGGAACTTATTATAGCAGTAAATAAAGTCGCAGAGAATATTCAGAATAAAGATGAGCTGAACCGGAATAAAATTTTACTTGAAAACCTGAAACTGAAACCTGAAAAACAGCAGCTGATTCTTCCTACGCTTCAGGGATTTGATGTGGTGAGAACAGAAGAAATCGTACGACTTCAGGCAGACGGAAATTTCACCCAGGTTTATCTTGCGGATCATTCTAAAAAAATGGTCTGCCGGTTTTTAAAGCATTTTGATGACTTGCTGGAACCTCCGTTTGTGCGGGTGCACCGTTCTCATATTATCAATACTTCCTTTGTAAAATCATATCAGAAAGGAGGTACTGCAACCTTATCAGACAATACCGAAATTGAAGTTTCCGGAAGTTTTAAAGACCGTTTTCTCAAAATGTTTTCATAATCATGTATTGATCATTTTAAAGGCATTATTTTTGAATTTAAACGTTCACAAATAAAATCGTATGAAAGTATTTCAAAAAATAGCCGTTCCCGTTTCTTTAGGGATTATAGGATTACTGATCCTGAATTCCTGTTCGGTAGGCATTCCAGAAGGTGCAACAGCCGTTTCCAATTTCAATTCTGAAAAATATCTTGGCAAATGGTACGAAATCGCACGTTTCGATTATAAATTTGAGAAAAATATGGACAACGTCACGGCTGAATATTCCCAAAATCCTGATGGAAGCATCCGTGTTCAGAACCGCGGCTACAATTATGTGAAAAAAGAATGGAAGGAATCGGTAGGTGAAGCCCGGTTTGTGAATGACAAAACAGAAGCAAGATTAAAAGTGTCGTTCTTTAAACCTTTTTGGGCAGGATATAATGTTATCGATATTGATGATGATTATCAATATGCATTGGTCTCAGGAAATAATGTGAAATACCTCTGGATTTTGTCCCGCACCAAAGAAATTCCTGAAAATATCAAACAGCGATTTTTAACAAAAGCAAAAAAGATAGGATATCAAACCGATGCATTAATCTGGGTAAAACATAATCTGTAATAATCATAAAAAAAATCGCTCCTGAATTGGAGCGATTTTTATTTAGTGAATATGTTTTTCTGCGTGGTAAGAACTTCTCACAAGCGGCGAACTTTCAACATGTCTGAAACCTAAGCTTCTTGCGAAATCTCCCAGTTCGTCAAATTCTTCGGGCGTAATGAATTTTTTTACCGGCAGATGTTTTTTGGTAGGCTGCAAATACTGTCCTAATGTAATCACATCCACATTCGCATTTCTGATATCTTCAATAGTCTGAAAAACCTCGTCTTTTGTTTCTCCCAAACCAAGCATTACACCGGTTTTGGTTCTTCTTTGTCCTGCCTCTTTTAAATATCGCAGTACTTCAAGGCTTCTCTCATATTTTGCCTGGATTCTCACTTCTCTTGTCAGGCGTTTTACTGTTTCCATATTATGAGAGATCACTTCCGGCGCTACCTCTACCATTCTGTCGAGGTGTTTTGTCAGTCCCTGAAAATCAGGGATTAGAGTTTCCATGGTTGTTCCGGGAGATATTCTTCTTACCGCATTTACGGTTTCGCCCCAAAGAATAGATCCCATGTCTTTCAAATCATCACGGTCTACAGAAGTCAAGACGGCATGTTTGATTTTCATTAATTTGATTGATCTGGCTACCTTTTCAGGCTCATCCCAATTTACATCAAGCGGTTTACCTGTTTTTACACCACAAAAACCGCAGCTTCTTGTACAGATATTTCCTAGAATCATAAAGGTTGCTGTACCTTCTCCCCAACATTCACCCATATTCGGACAGCTTCCGCTTTGGCAGATGGTATTTAATTTATATTTGTCAACCAAAGTTCTGAGCTCTCTGTAATTTTTTCCGGTAGGAAGTTTTACACGAATCCATTTGGGTTTTTGAACGGTTGTATCCTGAACTGAATTCTCCATCGATTTCTAAAATTGACCTCAAAGTTAAGGATTTTTTTATCGAAACCATCAAACAGCAGCATTGATGAAACAGATAATTCTGTATATTTAAATCATTAAGAATGATATCATGAATTGTATACTTTGTTTTTTAACCGTTATGTTCAGCAATATATATTTTGCCCAAAAAGAACTTCAGCCTGAAGGTTCGGAGATTATCGAATCAATAGACGGAGATCTGGATGATGATACAATTCCTGAAAAAGTAATCGTATACAACACAAAAGATTCAACTGATTTTGGAAATATCCGTGAAATTCAGATCCTAAAAAATGTAAACGGAAAATGGACTGTACTGGAAAAATCAAGAAACGCGATCTTAAAAAGCCAGGACGGAGGAATGATGGGTGACCCTTATGGCGAAACCAAAATAGAAAAAGGGATTTTAATCATTTCGCAATCGGGCGGAAGCAGTTGGAAATGGGGCGTTACCGATAAATACCGGCTTCAGAACGGCCATTTTGAGCTGATTGGTTTTTCTTCAACCTATGGAAGACCGGGAGATTATTGGGTGGATGTTGATTATAATCTTTCAACAGGACAAATTATCTATGAAAAAGAGGTGGAAAGCACGGATATTCCTGATAATGGAAAGTCTGAAAAAGAAATTTTCTTCAAAAAAGGAATAAAAATCAACCTTCAAAACAGAAATCAGGAAAAACAGAGACAGATAGTGCTGCCAAAAACGAAGGAAAAGATTTATATATAAAGATTACCATATATTTCAGGCAGATTATTGGTCTTCAAAATCATTGTTTTTCAATAGTTCTGCCAAAACTTTTTTCGCACGCATAACCCTGACTTTGGTATTGGCAATAGAAATTCCCAATTCTTCGGCAATTTCTTTAATACTTTTTTCGTCAAAAAACCTGAGCTTGATAATATCCTGATAATTAGAATCTAAGGACTCTATGGTTTTTATAATTTTCTTTTGCTCTTCCGCGGAAATCATGAGTTCTTCAGGGGATTTTGCATACTGATTTTTAACCTCTTCCAGATTTTCAGTGGGATCCTGGTTTTCTCTTGATTTTTTCCGCCAAAAATCGATAATGGTATTTTGAGCAATTGTTAACACCCAGGTTTTAAACTGAAAATGAGGATCGTACATATCCAGCTTCGACAATACTTTGGAAAAAACATTAACCGTAATTTCGTCTGCGTCATTTTCGTCCCGTACTTTTTTCATGACAAAAGAAAAAACATCTACCCAAAACACATTAATGAGCTTTGTCTGCGCTTTCTGGTCTTTTTCTTTTGCTTTCTGAATGAGTAAAAATAGTTGTTCGTCCTTCATTGATCAAATATAACAGATTACGCTGAATTTTCAAAATTAATACTGAACAGCACTTCTTATGACGCTTACATCATCGGCAAGATACTTCACATATGACTCTAAGAATAATTATTATCTTTGCAACATTAAATTTTAAAGAAAACATATGAATTCCTTTATTGAAGAATTAAAATGGCGTGGCCTTTTTGCCGATATGATGCCCGGAACCGATCAACAACTGGATAAAGAGGTCACCACAGCGTATATTGGTTTTGATCCCACTGCTGATTCTTTGCATATCGGAAGTCTTATTCAGATCAAAATTCTGGCACATTTCCAGCAGCACGGCCACAAACCGATTGCTTTGGTAGGAGGCGCAACAGGAATGATCGGAGACCCTTCAGGAAAATCTTCTGAAAGAAATCTTTTAGATGAAGAAACGCTTTTACATTATGTAGAATGCCTGAAAAGCCAGCTTTCCAGGTTTTTGAATTTTGACGGGAATGAGCCGAATAAAGCTGAACTGGTCAACAATTATGACTGGATGAAAAATATTTCTTTTCTTGATTTTGCTAAAAATGTCGGGAAAAATATTACCGTTAATTACATGATGGCCAAAGATTCTGTAAAGAAAAGGCTTTCCGGAGAATCCGGTGTAGACGGAATGAGTTTTACCGAATTTACCTATCAGTTAATCCAAGGATATGATTTTCTCCATTTATATCAAAATAATGGGGTAAAACTGCAGATGGGCGGTTCTGACCAATGGGGAAATATCACGACCGGTACAGAACTGATCCGAAGAAAAGCGCAGGGCGAAGCATTTGCATTAACAGTACCATTAATTACCAAAGCAGACGGCTCAAAATTCGGGAAATCCGAAAGCGGTGAAAATTACTGGCTGGACAAAAAGAAAACCTCGCCTTATAAATTTTACCAATTTTGGCTGAATGCAACCGACAAGGATGCTGAACGATTCATTAAATTTTATACATTTTTAGCAAAAGACGAAATTGAAAATTTAATTGAAGAACATAAAACTGCCGAGCATGAGCGGAAACTTCAAAAGAGATTAGCAGAAGAAGTAACTGTTTGGGTACATGGAAGAGAAGAGTTTGAAAAGGCAGTAAAAGCCTCTGAAATCCTTTTTGGCAAATCTACTGCAGCAGATCTTGTCAGTCTTGATGAAGATGTTTTCTTAGAGATTTTTGATGGTGTCCCTCAAAAAGAGCTTTCAAAATCTGATGTTTTAGGTATCTCAATTATCGATTTGCTTTCAGAAAAATCCGGATTTTTAAAATCTAAAAGTGAAGCACAGCGAGAGATCAAAGGAAATTCTATTTCTGTAAACAAAGAAAAGGTAAATGAAGTATACACTGCCAATGAAAATGATCTTATCGACGGTAAGTTTTTACTTCTGCAAAAAGGCAAAAAGAATTATTTTATCGTTAAAGCAGTTTAATATAAAGGTTATTGATTAATCGATATCATAAAAAAGCCACCAAATTACTGGTGGCTTTTTATTTATCTGTATAACTTATTTATTATAATTCTAAGAAACTGTGATATACCGCAGCATTTTTGGTTCCGCTACCTACGACAGTATCTGTTTCCGCAATTTCGCCGTCGATCCAGATGGTTACAATCAGTTTAGAATCAGAATTCAAAAGTTCTGCATTGGCAGCTAAGTTAATCTGAGACTGGCTTGAATTCACAAAAAACTCACCGCTTGACCAAACAAGTCCGGTCGGATTAAAGATTGTTTCCTGCTGAGTTCCTACCTGCTTCACCACCGTTTTGAAAGTGCTGATCGGAGGTGTAGGAGCCGTACCGCCGTTTACTATTTTTGCTTCAAGTTGTACCAAGTGATCTGTAAACTGATCATCATCGTCATCATCTTTACAAGAATTAAACACAGAAACTACAGAAAGTAGTAAGACTGCTAAAAATGAAAGTCTAAGTAAACTTTTTGATTTGTAAAATTGCTTCATTTCTCCAAATAGATTTTTAATGTTTCAAATATAGGTTTTTTATCAATATAAAAATAACTTTTATGAAAAATTTCCAACAAAGATTTGCAAACAATATCAAATCAATAAAAGTTTATTTAAAGGTTATTCGGTCTTTTTGCTGGGTTTAAACTAAAGAGAAATCTTATCTAAGATTAAAATTTTTTTTAAAATACATGAAAATTGCTGCTCGTTTTTTAATGAGAAAATTTTTCAGATTCCATTTATTATTATCTTTGCCGGATGAATTTAGATTACATTGTAAGAGAACCGGAAAGCATTACCGCAAAAACGCCCATTCTCTTTATGCTTCACGGATACGGAAGCAATGAGCAGGATCTTTTCAGCTTCAGAGAAAGTCTTCCGGCTGATTGGATTATTGTAAGTTTCCGCGCGCCGAAAACGACAGAATTTGAAGGATTTTCCTGGTATGATATCAATTTTAATAATCCTGACCAGTTTGTAAATACAGATCAGGCAAAAGAGTCTCTGAATTCTGTCTTAGAAAGTATCATGAAAGTGGTCAACCATTATGGCCTTACAGAAAGCAAAACGCATCTCTGTGGCTTTAGCCAGGGTGGAATATTGTGTTACAGTTTGGCATTGCAATATCCCGAACTTTTCAATCTTGTCGCATGTCTGAGCTGTTATCCCGAAGAAAAGCTTCTTACCGATATTGTAAAAGACAAGAAAAAACTCGAAAACCTTCGATTTTTTATCTCACACGGAACTGATGACGCGATCATCCCTTTAGAATGGGGAAGAAAAGCGGCAGATCTGCTGTATGATCTCAGCTGCTATTTTACTTTCAGAGAATATATGAGCGGACACGGCGTCAATCAGAAAAATTATATGGATCTTATGGAATTTTTTGCTAAATAAAATAATAATTTATAAGAAACAGAAAAGCTATCAGTATTTTTCTCAATACCTACAGACATTCTCAGATTTGAGAATGTTTTTGTTTGATATATGAAAAATTTTACTACATTCATTCGATGAAACTGGTGTATTGTCTTTCGATTCTTTTATTGGGCATTTCTGTAAGTGCTCAGAATAATTTTGAAATAAAAAATTCAAAGAAAGTAGTTATACCCTTTAAACTGATCAATAATCTCATTTTTATTCCCATTACTGTCAATGGTGTAGAACTCACTTTTTTATTGGATACGGGTGTTGCAGAAACTACACTCTTCAGTCTTGAAAACAAAGAAATGAAATTAACCAATCTGGAGAAAATGAATTTTTCAGGATTAGGAGGTGATGTAAGCATAGAAGGGTTTAAATCTGATCATAATGTCGGTAAAATCGGGGAACATTTTATCAATGATTCTTTTTCACTTTTTATTATTCTGGATCAGGAATTTAATATTTCCACACACATGGGAATTCCGGTAAACGGAATTATAGGCTATCATTTTTTTAAAGATCATCCCATCATCATAGATTACGCGTCTAAAAAAATTACGGTATATCATGATGCAGATATTTTTACAAAAAAAATTAAAAAATTTGAAGAATTTTCAGTTACAATAGAAAAATATAAGCCTTATGTGTATGCAGATATAAAGATGACAGACGAGAAGAAGAGTTCAAAATTATTGGTTGACTTGGGAAACAGTGATCCGATCTGGCTCTTCCCTACCCTTATCAAAAACTTCGTTTATAACCGTCCCAATATTGATGATTTTCTCGGCAGAGGATTTAATGGTGATGTGTATGGAAAACGAAGCAGAATCCATAACTTTTACCTCGGAAAATTTAAATTTGAAAAACCGCTTACCGCAATGCCCGATGAATTTTCGATACAGCATGTCAATTTAGTAAGTGAAAGAAAAGGATCTTTAGGCGCAGAAATTATGCGGAGATTTACTGTAGCTTTTGATTACCCAAACCAAAAAATGTATCTAAAGAAAAATGGCGATTATGATGATCCTTTCCACTTTAATATGAGCGGATTAGACTTTAAACAGGATGGGATGCAATGGGAAAAAGACGTGGTCAATCTGGAATCTAAAACTAAAAATCAATCTACCAGCAATGTAGAAGTCATTAATAACAGCCTGCAATATAAATTTGTTTTAAAACCTATATTTTCAGTTGCCGGAGTCCGAAAAAATTCACCTTCTGATAAAGCCGGGTTACAAAAGGACGATCAACTCATAACCATCAACGGAAGGAAAACATCTGATATGACCCTGGAAAAAATAATGGAGATGATGAAATCTGATGAAGGAAAAACCATCACAATGGTCATTTTAAGAAAAAATAAAGAACTTACTCTCAGCTTTACCCTGGAAGACCCTATACCTTATCAAAACTAATATGGAAACAGAAGAAAGAACAATTGATAAAATACGAAACAGGCCCCGGTTTAAAATGTTTACGCATCTGGATAAAGAATCGTATGCCGAAAATTTAAAGATATATCTTGCTGCACATAAAGATGAGTTCAGCGGCAATATTAATAAAGAAATCGCCACCATCTGTGTTGAAACGGGATATGATAATTTCTGGAAACCAAGATTATCTCTCCGTACAGAAGTAGAAGATGACCAAACCGTGATAAGAGGTGTTTTTGGACCGAGCTCTGCAGTGTGGACATTTTTTATGTTTCTGTATTTTTTGTTTTCAATACTCTGGATGACGTTTTTCAGTATGTACTATGTGGAAAAACAAATCAACAGCCATGAATATCCGTGGGCGCTTCCTGCATCGTTTGTAATGATTTTCTGTATTGCAGCAACTTATGCGGCAGCAAGATTCGGACAGGTAAAAGCCAAAGACGAAATGAAAAAACTCAGGAGATTTGCTGAAGAATCTACGCTGCAATTCGAGAAAAAAGATTAATTAGGTGCCGTTTCAGAATCTTCAACAGGAGATTCTGCCATTTTAGCCAGCTTGATAGAATCTGCTACTTTTTCTCTGTTGGTTTGTTCGTAAAGCATTTTTTCCACATTAGGCTTAAGAAGAGTATTCATTTCTTCTACAGAAATATTATTGGCATTGGGATCGCTGAGTAATTTTCTCCACGGTTTTCTTCCTCCCCATTTATAATCACCGAAAACCATTACGGCAGTACCTTTTGCTTTAGTCGTTGCACCTCCGGGATTTAGAATCCAGGTATCTGCATAATTGTAAAGCCATTTGGCGTCATTCAGCAGTAATCTTAAGCATGAATGGGATGCAGGATAACCCGGCAAATCATACTGATGCCATCCTATTCCTCCGGAATTGTGAATATTAAAATTATAGGGCAGTTTCCATTCGCTTTTAACGGTGGAAATGGCAAGTTTCTTTTTCCAGTTGGCAAAAGTAAGCCCTCTTGTCGTCTGAGCAGACTTTTTGCCCATACTTGTAGGTCCCCATTTTACTAATGCTCCGTTGGAATATACTCCGTACGCCTGGATTTCATAGGAAAAAATAACGAATTTTTTGACTTCACTTAATACATCCAGCTGCATCGGAAATGGTGAATATGACATGAGTGTGGTATCAATTTTTGCAGGTACTACTAATGTATCTGCATTCCATCTGTTTTTGGAATCCAGCCGGTTTAATGCCAAAATAGCGTATCGCTCTCTCTCATTATATTTTTTACTGAAAACTGAATACAATGAATCTCTCAGCTTTTTATCCTTAGGAAGTATAAAAGCGTTATAAAAACCATTTTCCTGCATTGCAGGCGGAATAGATTCTTTAACCTCCTTTTTCACAGAATCAGACTTCGCTTCATGGGGTAAAGTTCCTGATGATGAAGTGCTCTGATCGCTAATTTTTTCTTTGTCTTTTTTACATGAAACTAAAAATAGAGATAATAATAAAGTATAAAGAATGGTTTTTTTAAAAAAGGAGTTTTTCATAAATAGAAATGGTCATTGAATCTAACATTGAAATACAAATATCAGACCTAAAAGAAGGATTTTTGTGATCGCAATCAAAAACATTCAGAAATATAAATAGATGTCATTTAATCTCAATCACAAAAATAAAAAAGCAGATAAAAATTAATTTATCTGCTTGTATATTAGAAAGATTATTCTTCCTTTTAAGATTATGCTACGCGTACGTTTACCGCGTTCACACCTTTTTTACCGTTTTCTAAATCGTAAGTTACGACATCGTTTTCACGAATGTTGTCTACTAAACCTGAAGTATGTACGAAAATGTCCTGACCACCATCTGTAGGTGTAATAAAACCAAATCCTTTGGTATCGTTAAAGAATTTTACTGTTCCTTGTTGCATTGTAATATGTATTAATTATGAATATTCTTTTTTTAGGATCAAGCGATCCTTTTGTTATGATGTTTCCACCAGAACGATATTAATCTTTTGCGAAAAAAAACTGATGATTATGATAAGAATTATTCTTAAGAAAGTACACCTGAAATATTGACAACAAAATTGAGCGTCTGTAAGCAAAATCTGATTATTGGGTAAACCCAGTTTCTCAGCGTATTATTTGGCAGTAGCCTGATTATTCCACAAATGTATGATTAATAATCGGATAAAAAAAATTATTTGCCATTATTATTATAATCGGTGTGACAATTTCTTACAACCTATGGAGCATTATGCAGATATAGAACGGGTTGCCGATGTTTCTGCCCCGTGAAAATTATTATACGTATGATAGAGATCTTTAAAATACAGATCTGCATATACTTCATAATAATCTACGATATGAACTGTACTTTTTGTAATATAAGATTTTTTATCAGCAGATTTCTGCAATGCCTTTTTAGAGCAGTGACAATACTGGTGATCATTAGCTCTGTGTTCAGATAGCTTCAAAACCCGTATTTCTGTATTTTCATTTTGGGTAATTTTTTCAAAAGTAGTGTTGTCAAGAGTAAACCAAGGCTCACCATGATAAAAGAAATGATCGACAATTTCAGGATGTTCTGCATGTTCTTTTTTATAAGGAGTTGCTGCATAATATCCTTTACATGATGTACAAAACGCTACTTTGATATTGATAGAAACCATAATGATATATTTGCTCTGTTATATCAGATTTTATGCCACAAATACCTTATGACGATTATGATAATCCAGAATTATCATTGATATGAAAAAATACGGGATCCGGATAAGTGAAAACAAAATCCAATTCCGATATCATTTTTTGAGAAAAAATAACACGGCCAATCTCTCTGTTATTTTCTTCATACGGTATATTTTTCTGCCTGTTGATAACCTCAGCTTTTGTAGGATGTTGCGGTGCTGTTACATTATATAATTTTCCTGAAGATTTTACTTCAATCATCTGATCAATGACAGCTGCAATGTCTGCATAATGAATATGATTCACAGGGGATTGCAAATCAGAAACGTTATACCTGCTCAGAAGCCTGTCATCACCCATTAATCCCGATAACCGTAAAATATTGATTTGCGGAAAAAGACTTTTCATCATATTTTCACCCAAAACATCTTCCGAAGGCAGATCAAACTCAAAAAATTCTTTTTTGATATCCGGATAAACCCCGGTAGAACTCATAAAGAATACCTGGCCCTGAAAATCACCTGTAAAAGAATGCAACCGGCTTAATTTTATTTTCAGCTGTTCGGCATTTTCTCTTTTTTCAGAAAAAGGCAGGGTAATAATGACTGCATCCAGAAGATCGATTTCTTTCCATTGAATAACCTTTTCCGAATCTTTATCTTTCCTGAAATTGATCAGCGTTGGAATTATACCTTCGTTTTCTAAAAGCCGAATTTTATCTACACTTGTTGTCGTCGCGTAAATGGTATATTTTGCAGAAAGAATTTTTGCAATTCTGGAACCCAACCAGCCACAACCAATAATCCCTATGTTTTTCATGAATCTGTTATAAAACATAAAGGTACGCTATCTCTAAAAAAGTGAAGAAAATTTAATAAATATCAATATTCCCATCGTGGAATAATCTTTGTGGTCTTATACAATATAATTTAGCATAATAAGATAAATGAAAATCGCAACCTACAATGTCAACGGAGTGAATGGCAGATTGCCGGTACTGCTGCGGTGGCTGAAAGAATCACAACCCGATGTTGTCTGCCTGCAGGAATTAAAATGCCCTCAGGAAAAATTTCCTGTAAAAGAGATCAATGCAGCCGGTTATAATGCCATATGGAAAGGACAAAAAAGCTGGAACGGTGTCGCTATCCTTGCAAAAAATTACGAAATACAACAGGTGCAGAATACGCTTCCCGGCGATGAAGAAGATGTTCAAAGCAGATATATTGAAGCGATTATTGACCAAAAAGTGATCTGTTGCCTGTATCTTCCCAACGGAAATCCGTATCCGGGGCCAAAATTTGACTATAAGCTCGCCTGGATCAAACGTTTTAAAAGAAGAACCAATCAATTAATCAAAATGGAATTACCCGCAATTCTCATTGGTGATTTTAATATAATCCCTACAGAATTGGATGTTTATAAACCTGAAAAATGGGTTGATGACGCATTATTCAGAACAGAAGTAAGAAAAGCATATATGGAGCTGGAAAAAAAAGGGTGGACAGATTCTATCCGCAAAATCTTTCCAAAAGAACAGATTTTTACATTCTGGGATTATCTCTATCATGCTTACGACCGAAATGCAGGCATCAGGCTCGATCATATTCTGTTAAGTCCCTATCTTACCCCTCAGCTTAAAAACGCGGGAGTAGACAAATATGTTCGGGGATGGGAAAAAAGCAGTGATCATGCACCCACCTGGATTGAATTGGAATAACATGATTATCAATTACCAAACTTTATAGTATTTATTTTTTTCTCTTTTACTTTAATCACAAAATCCGGAATTTTTGAGATTTTCCCGGCAGTAATCTGCACTTCATAGCTTCTCATGTCACAAAACGTATTGGCAGGTAAAGAAGGCTCATCCAGCAAAATAGTATATTTTCCGGTAGGAAGAAATGCGGTAAACTCTCCCTCGTCATTCGTATATATTTTCTGCAGCAGCTGGTTTTCTTTAAAAATACTGAATCCGATTGCGGAACCTCTGTGCTCAAAATCTAATGCGGTTTTGGTATTATAATTAAATAAAACTTTCCCCTGAAGCGACCCATTCTGATGAAGAGGAATATCGAGCGCATATGCATAACGGTCAACTTCAAAATGCATCTCATCGTAATACCATCCTTGTTGAATAAACGGCTTCAAAGTATATTTTCCGAACGGAACGCTTTTATAAGATGCTTCACCTTCACTATCGGTTTTCAGGGCAACGTTTTCGATCGTCAGAATATAATCACTGGCTGGTTTTTCACCTTCGTCAAAAATATTATTAGTATTGTCATCATAAAATGCAAAGGCTTTGATAACCGATTTTTTCTCTTTATTTAAAATTGTTTTTCTCAGATTTAACGTCATTCCTACTTCAAAAGTCATGAGATTGTTACGGATCAATCCCGACGAATAATGATACCATGAAGAATTTATAAAAGCATCAAATTTTTTACCGCTGTATTTTGCATTGAAAAAAGCAGACGGAGATTTTCCGTACACCTGATCATTAATGTAGGAAACTCCTGTGCTTAAATTAATTTTATCCTTCATCACATTATCATTGTAAAATAATGATACAGAGAATTTCTTGTACACCGCGTTTGCATCAGTAAGCGTAGAAAAAGCATATTCTGAAAGATAATAGCTTCCCGACTGATAAATGGTATTGAAATTAAACTTCCTAAAGCTGTAATTGGCATTTACTTTCATCTGAAGACGGTTTTCCTCGGCTGTAGGATACTGTACAGTTCCCGTTTCCAGAGACAACACTGCAGACTGTCTCGACGCAGGATGAATCCATGAGATCTGTTCGACGATACGATGAGCAGTCATATGTTGTACATCAGTATTGAGCTGATTTCCAAAAAAATTATTGTAGCTGTTTGAGCTTTCGTTCTGATATTGGTACAAAATACTGATATTGAAATCTTTTATTTTCGGAAATCTATTACCTACCTCTATCCTCGTATTCTGAGACTGTTGTGCTCTTTCAAAAAAATAAAATTTTGGCGAAAAATTAGAAATACTGATATTGCTGTGAAGTGTATGTTCCTTGATATCTTTTGAAATATTCTGTTGTATTTGCATGCTTCCTCTCCTATTTCCCGGGTAATAATCGGTGCTGAAAAAATAATTTCCGTTAAGATTAAAATTTTTGATCTTCCCCGAGTAATTAGATTCTGCAGAAAAAGAAGGCTTTGTACGATTTTCAGATTCATAAGAACTTATTCCGCCGTTTACTTTTGCATTCAGAAACCATAGCTGATTGAAACTGTGATTGATCTCAGTTCCCAAAATGCTGTGTTTTACCTTCTCAAAAGGATCATACCTGTAAATATAGGTTGCCGCCATATTTCTTGAGCTGTTGTTGGAGTGCAATGTTCCTTTGGCAAAAAAACCATACCCGTTTTTCAGCCAGCTGTTTTTCTCTGCTACGTTAAAATTCTGATCTACAAACCCGATTTCCAGTTTTTGATATTTTGAAAACACATGGCTGTATTCTGCACCCCTCCCTACAATTGTCATATCCAGAAGCTTATTGACACTGCCAATACTGTATTCATTGTTTCCCTGCCTATATACCAAATTGGTATTGGTTACCAGAAGATTCTGCTGGTGATCCAGAAAGGCAATATTTCCTCTCATGAATATATATCCTGAAGATACATTGACTCCTCCCGATCCTGTAATCTGATACATATTGATATCTTTTCCTACTTTTCTGTAGCTTGCCGTAATTTGATTTTTTGTTTCTTCTGAAAAATTACTGAACTCGAGATTATGATATTTTTGCACGCTGGATATATTCTGAACAGCAATTGATGCAGATCCGAATATTTCTTTATCCGGGTTTCTGAATCCTGATATATTGATTATAAAATTAGACAGCCTTGCCAAACTTTTTGTAGGGATATAGGTAAACGTGAATATTGAATCTTTTTTTGCTTCAATGGCTGCTTCCTGTTCCATAAAAAGATTAGAATCTTCGGGATCCGGAAATTTGCACACTACCGTAATATCCTGTTTCACATTTCCTGTATTTGAAACCTTTATTTTGATTGATAGAGGTTCCTGATCAGACGATCTGTAAATACTTGTTGCGATAGGATTAATGATAAGGCTCTGGTCAATATCAATGGTGTGGCTTGTAGACTGTTCGGAAATTAAAATCCCGGATTGTGTGAATAATTTGGCAATAATTACTGAAGAGCCCGCTTGAGCATCTTCTCCTATTATGATTTTAATAGGGATGTATCTTGTCTCCTGAGGAGCAAGCTCTATTGATGCATCTTCGGCATTGACATTTCTAAAACCCTTCGGACAAATCAGCTGTACTTTACCTTTAAAACGCTCTGACTCTAAATTCTTCACCACCATCACAAGATTGAGAAGCCTTGATTTTTGAGCATCATTACTTTTTTCAAATTCCATAACCACATTCGGCCGGGTAATTTGAGAAAACAAGAGGTGGGTCGTAAAAATAAAAAGCAGGCTTAGAAATACCTTGAGATTGAAAGAATGCATGATCAAGAATTATTGTGGCATAATTTCGTATTGCAATGTAGTAGAATAATCTTCGGGTTGTGCATTGATCAGCCTTACATCCTGCGGCGCCGTAAAATATTTGATATCATAACTGTATGAATATTGTGAAATATTTGCCTGGGCTAAAGTCTGATTGGCAAGACTGAGAATAATGGGGAAAACAGTCTGATTTGCGTTGGTTAAAGGTAATAAAGTAAGATGAATCACTTCAACAGGAATCGATTTACCTGAAGCCGACCGCAGATCGCTTTGCAGCGAACGCACTTTTATCTGAAAATTGCTGGTACAGTTCACAGTTAATCCATTGGTGTAAATCACACTGGTTCCGTTGTTATAATCCTGCATGCTTTTAAATTCCAAAATACCGTTTGCAGCGTTCATATTAATATTCAGAGACATTTCTTCAGCACTGGATGGAGTTCCGGAAATGCTTCCGATCTGAAACTGAAAATTATGAGTTACCTTACCAATCACAGCATTATACTGATCATAAGCTGTAAATTCTACCGGTGCGATAAATTTTGTCCAGGCAGGATAACTTCCCAAATAGGTACCTCCTACTACTGTTAAACCGTATTTCAGCTGTAAATTATAATATCCGTTGGGTTTTGCAGGAACATTATATAAGGCAGCATTTGACTGTGGGATCAGAAAGACTTCACTATTTTGCTGCAGCAATACATTTAACGGCGCTCCTATTTGGGAAAGAGACGGAACAGGATTAGGATAAGCCTGCCCTGTAGAAGAGATCGGCTGGAAAGATATTTTATTGGCCGGAATGGTAAATTTGCCATCGGATGATGTAATATTCTGAAGTAATCTTGCAGAAAGCTTCCAGTTTGGGATATTAATATTTCCGTTGCCAGCAAACGTTACGGTATAGGCGTCCGGATTGGTGTTTCCGCTGTAAGAATCAATCTGAAGATAGCTGTTGATCCAGGAAGTGAAAGAAATCTGGGCAAAAGCGGAAGAATAAATAAAAAAAAGAGCACAGAAGAACAGTTTACTCATGATTAAAATTTAGTTCTGCTATTTCCAGTGATGAGGCATCACCGTAATCAATCATTACAGAAGCATTATAAGAACCTTTTTCCAATGGTGTGGTAATAGGTATATTGATTTTACGTACATTTCCCGAAAGCGTATAAAATACGATATCATTTACGGGAACTTTTTTTCCGGTCGTGGTATTGATAATTTCTGTTGAGACTTTACCATCTACCCATATTGAAGACTGGTTTTCAAATTGCAGAGCTAAACTATTTTTAGCCTGATCGAATTTTAAGTCTTTAATTTCAATCTTTTTAGGAACAACATCCGGCGATTTATGGAAAATTTTTATTCCTGAACGGATGCTTACTTTAATATTTGCGCCTTTATTATCAACATCATCTACGGGATTCATCTGGCTTACGTATAAAACCGCAGTATGGGATGAGAGATTGTCTTTTCCTGCAGCAGGTGGAGTAATAGTGATATCTAAATCTTTTCTTTCCCCCGGAGCAAGTGAAAAATAATTGTCGTTTTTATTAACAGAGATCCAGCTTGCACATGAGTTTTTAAGTGTATTTGCAGGATACATCATATTTTCCCCAAATTCATCATATTCCCAGTCACCAAGGCTTACGGCAAGATCCAGAGAATTTTTTGCGCTTACATTCGTTACCGTTATTTTTTGCGTACTGCTGGTTCCCGCGCCCGATTCAAAGTAAATTCTGGGCGGCGATACAGAAATCCCGGTCTGTGCACTTATCTGCACGATCAAAAAATAAAATATAATGGTGAGTTTATTCATCAGAATCATTTAAAAAACAAAAGTGCCACTTTGCCTGTGACACTTTGTTTGAGAATTGTATTTCTTATTGGCTTACAATTGTGTAAGTAAGTTCTGTTGTATACACTGTAGGATCCTGTCCTGCAATATAGTTATCAAGATATGCATTTGCACCTGCACCTTTATATTCAATGCTTATTTTTTTGTTAACACCACCTGTTGTAGAAGTTACCAAAGTAGATTCATTTGCAGACAACTGAACGTTTTGTGCATATTGAGCTCCTGTAACCGCTTCAGAACCGGCAGTAGCTTTAATTTGGATTGTATTGGCCTGAATATTTTTTCCTCCGTTTTGCATCGCTGCGTTGGCACTTTTTACTTTTACCTGAAATCCTCCGGTGCTGAAAATATTTAAGTGATCAGCATTAACAGAAGTTACACCATTGGCATAATCATCTTTTGTTGCGTAATCAAGGTTTACGATTTTTTGAGCATTGTTTACTACCAAAGTCTGGATTGGCTTTAATCTCACATTCAAAGTTACGTTCTGTGCACTCACGGTACCTACGCCTAAAATTGCTAAAGAGGCGATGATAAATTGTTTCATTTAAAATTGTTTATTGTTTATACTTAGTTTCAGCGTGCAAAATTACTGGCTTTGAAGATGTGGTAACTTGTGAAAAATTACATTTGTTTTGTGAAATTTAACACAAAGTTAAACCGCTGTTAATCAATATGTATTATGGAAAACAAGGGGTTTTAAAAATTATGATACCGGTACTTGATTCATAAAAAAATATGAATATGATATTTTCAACATAATATTGATTATGTTATATTTTTCATATAATTAACAATACAATAAATTAATATGCATTGAATAGCAATTTATTGTCTAGTCATAAAAATTACTGTGATATAATAGTGTAAACCATCAGTGGAGTTCCAGAATTTTCGCTGCATGCTGCGTTTTTCACGGCCTGTTCGATAGCCGTATAAGCAACAGGGATTTTTTTTTCGGCTACCCCTGTATTGATTTGAGTTAATGCAACCGCTTTGTAACAAGTATTTTCAGGAACTGTGGGAATCTGTTTTTCTTCAGAACATTGCTGCAAAACCTTTATTTGAAAACCGTATATATGTGAAACTGTCAGATAATTCATTCCTGACTCAGGTACATTGTTTTGAAATTGCTTACTTTCTAAATCACTCTTAGGTTCAACAGATTGATTCAAGGATAAAATCTGCACCGGAAGAATTCTGACATTCAGAACATTAGCTTCCGAATACTGTGCGCATACAGGCATTAAAGCACCTGTAAAGAATAAGAAAAGAATAATTTTAGCATACATATAATACAAATGAGTGACGTTGGTATTATAAAGCTACGCATTTATACCAATAACAGCCTCATTTCGGAAGGTTTTTTTCCGGTGTGTTTTTTTACAAAATTGCTAAAGTTTCCTTCATCATTAAAACCCATCTCATATGCTATTTCAGAGATGCTTAAATTAGAATATTTGATGGCCTTCTCAGATTCGAGCTTGATTTTCTCAATAATAATCTGTTTTGCAGATTTGCTATAGACATATTCTGTCATTTCGGTAAGTCTTCTTGGAGAAATCTTCAGTTCATCAGCATAGTGTGAAACTTTTTTTGCTGTTTTAAAATCACGCTGCAGCAAAATTTTAAATCTGTTAACATAAGAAACATATAATAACTTTTCTTCATTTTCAGCGTGATGATTTTCAATGTGTAGATAGGCATCCAACAAAAGACCTTCAATCGCATTATGAGCTGCAGAAACATACAAGCTTTCATCCTTGTTTTTAAATTTCATAAGCCGGTCTACCAAAATAACCTGATTATATTGAGTGTTCCCAAAATATGGCGCAATGAATATTTCAGAATTGTAATTAAAAAATATCTGTGAATTCAGAAAAATACTGTCTTTAGAAGACCGGTCATAAAAATCAGACGAAAAAGCGATAATGTATATTTCCTTATTAAGGGCATTTTCAAACTCTACATCTTTTTGCGGGCCTATAAATACCGCATTCCCTCCTTTAACAGCATATAATACACCCCCTACAAAAAGGTTGATGTCTTCTGCAACCAGATAAATGCAGAAATATTCTGAAGTATTGAATTTTTTCTGATAACTGTTTCTTTTAATAATATCGCTAACGCGGGTAATGCTAAAGCCTATTTGATTAAGTTGATTTGCTATGGTATACATCTTAATTTTCGATAAGTTTTATTGAATTCTCAAAAATAGAATAATAATACCATACTATTGCTATAAACTTAAAATATTATCATTACTGATGCAATATACATAAGTATAAAAATTTACTGATAGATTTAATTATAAAACATAATAATCAAAGTACTCTTAAAAACAGTGTTATCGTTTTAAATAAAAAAACTCCTTAAATATAATTTAAGGAGTAATAAAAACTAAATTCTTGCGATCCGGACGGGACTCGAACCCGCGACCTCCGCCGTGACAGGGCGGCATTCTAACCAGCTGAACTACCGGATCAATTTTTTTAAAGTAAATTGACAAAACTTTTGCGATCCGGACGGGACTCGAACCCGCGACCTCCGCCGTGACAGGGCGGCATTCTAACCAGCTGAACTACCGGATCAATTTTTTTAAAGTAAATTGACAAAACTTCTGCGATCCGGACGGGACTCGAACCCGCGACCTCCGCCGTGACAGGGCGGCATTCTAACCAGCTGAACTACCGGATCTTTTTACAATATCCTAAGATTACCTTTGTTTATTGTGGTTGCAAAAATACAACTTTTAAGATAATCCACAAGTATTTTTATAAGAAAAATGCTTCCCGAAACGGAAAGCATTCATTATCAAAGCATTTTTTTATAAATGTGCGCTCAGTTTTTCAGCAATAACCTCTTTCGGGGCTACTCCTACCAATTTATCAACCACTTCACCGTTTTTGAAAATCAAAACGGTAGGAATGTTTCTGATCCCGTACTTCATTGAAATCTCCTGGTTGTTATCAACATCTACTTTCCCAACGACAGCCTTTCCTTCAAAATCAGTTGCCACTTCCTCAATGATGGGACCCAACGTTCTGCATGGTCCGCACCATACTGCCCAAAAGTCTACCAATACCGGTTTATCAGATTTTAAAACTGTTTCCTGAAATGAGCTGTCTGTAATTTCTAAAGCCATTTTTATATTTTTTATAATTAATATTTCACTTAATTCCGAGATCAAAATTACCACTTTTAAGTGATAAAATTATCTATGCTCTACATTTGTATTTTCTATAATCAAATCGTGTGAAATTTCCTTCAATGCTTGCACAAAAGTATCAATTTCCTCTTTTGTCGTCAAATGACTGAATGAAACCCGCAAAGGCGTGCAATGCTCCATTTCATCTTCAGAAAGCACCATCATCATGACCATAGAAGGTTTTGAAGCTCCTGAGGAACACGCGCTTCCCTGAGAGACAGCAATTCCTTTCATATCCAGCTGCAATCCGATTAACGGGTTTTTATACGGCAGTAAAACACTCATTACCGTATAGAGGCTGTTTTCTTTTTCAGAACTTCTTCCGTTGAATTTTACACCGGGAATTTCTTCAGAAACCCGGTCAATAGCATATTGCTTGATTTCCTGCATATGCTGTGTATATGCATTCATATTTTTAATGGAAAGTTCAAGAGCTTTTCCTAATCCTGCAATACCGCAAACATTTTCTGTACCGGCTCTTAAGCTTCTTTCCTGCGGACCGCCTGTAATAATACCTTTCAAGCCGCTTGATTTTCTAAGAAAAGCAAAACCGATTCCTTTAGGACCATGAAATTTGTGTGCGCTGCAAGAGGCAAAATCAATCGAGATTTCAGAAAAATCCAAATTCATATGTGCCATTGTCTGTACCGTATCTGAATGGAAAAGTGCCTGATATTTTTTGCACAGTTCCGCAATCTTTTTAATATCTGTAAGGTTTCCGATCTCATTATTGGCATGCATTAAGCTCACCAATGTTTTTTTATCTGAATTTTTAAGTAATTCTTCTAATTTATGAAGATCAATATCCCCTTTTTCATTAGGACGGATGTAAGTTACTTCCACTCCTTTTCTGTTTTTCATATCCAGAATACTTTCCGAAACACATTTATGCTCCAAAGGAGAACTGATGATTCTTTCAACGCCCAAATGTTCTACAGAGGATTTAATAATCATATTGTTAGACTCGGTTCCGCAGGAAGTAAAGATAATTTCTGCCGGACTTACATGAAGATAATCTGCAATCTGCCTCCTTACATTTTCAATTAAAATCTTGGCTTCCTGCCCGAAACTATGGGTAGAAGAAGGATTTCCGAAAGTCATTTTCATGGTTTCTACCATGGCATCGATAACTTCCGGTGAAAGTGGCGTAGTGGCTGCGTTATCTAAATATATTTTATCCATTTTACAGTGACGGTTTTTTACTAGATCTGAATTGATTTATTCAGCGTCAAAATTAGTGAAAAAATTGATAATGACCTTCATTTGCCCACTTCAACATTGGCTTATCTCCGGAAGTGTCTCCAAACGCTATTATTTTATCATATTTGGCATTGGTGATTTCCTTTTTTATTCTCTCCAATTTCTCATTTCCGTTACAGTTTTTTCCAATAAAATTTCCTGTAAAAACCCCGTTTTTAAATTCTGCTATTGTAGAAACGAGTTTCATCTGAAGTTTTTCAGCGAAAGGCTTTGACCAGATGTCTAAAGAAGCAGTTACCATAAGGCTTTCGGTATTGTCGCGGTCTATATTTTGGATGAAATCCAATGCATTTTCCCTGACTATCTTAGGATAATGAGTTTCAAAAAACTGTTGGGATTTTTCTTCGATTTTTGTCTGAAGCTGGCCTTTTAAAATAGATCCGATAAAGCTTTTTTTGACTTTTTCCGTTTCTGCCAGTTTTAATTTCAGAAGGATAAAAAGCGGGATATGTTTTATAAATTGTATTCTGAATCTTGAGGGGTTATAAAATTTCAGATACATAAACATGGTATCTTTATAGGTAATGGTGCCGTCAAAATCAAAACAATATAATTTTTTCATTCTGGAATTAAAGTTTTAATTTTTTAAAAATAAATTCGGGGATATTTCTGATAATCATCATAATAACGCTCCAAACCGGCAAAACGTATATTGTATTTTTCTGTTTTTTATATGCTTTATATATACATGCGGCTGCCTGTTGAGGAGTAGCCGTTAATTTCGGGTTTAAAGGAAGACCTTCAGTCATTTTAGTCGCCATAAATCCCGGTTTCACCGTTAAAACATGCACTTTCTTTTCATAAAGGTAATTTCTTAACCCACTAAGATATGCAGTGAAAGCTGCTTTTGCACTGCCGTAAATAAAATTGCTCTGTCTCCCTCTGTCACCCGCTACAGATGACAAGCCGATGATAGTTCCTGATCTTCTGCTTTCAAATTTCTGGGCAAAATAATTGATTACCGGAATTAGTTTTGAATAATTGATCTCTACAATACGCTGTGTATTTTTATTGTCATATAGAGCTTCTTCTGTACTTTCACCTAAATATCCTGTTGCACAAAACAACAGATTTGAATTGATATAATCAAAATTCTGATAATGGATTTCTTTTGTTACATCCAGCTCAATCACTTCCGACTGCTGCAAAAATTTCACATCGATATGCCTTGCAAATCTTTCCGTAGTTTCTTTGTTTGAGGTAAAAAGATATATTCTTTCAAATTTTTCGCCTTCCTGCAGCATCTTCTCTACAAAAGCCTGCGCTACTTCTGATGTACTTCCTAGAATAATCATTTTACTTGTTATTTAAAATTCTTTTGTGCTGTAATGAGACAAATTTTGAGCTCTGAACATTCTTCAGATAATCGGTAAGCGTTGAACGGCTCATGCTGTCTTTGGTAAGATAAATTCTTCCTCCGAATTCCTGAACAATCTGATCTAGCTGATCAATCAGTTTTTTCAGCGTTGAATTGACTTTAAAATCCAGGGCCAGCGTATATCCCTGAAATGGAAAAGAGTTGTAGGCTTGCGGATTATTTTCACCGAAAAGCTTCAATACCGCCAGGAAAGATCCGTTGCCACTATTGGCAATCGTTTCAAGAATTTTTTTCATGCCTTCTTTGCCCGTTGCTTTAGGAATGACCATCTGATATTGGATAAACCCTGCTTTGCCGTAAATTTTGTTCCAATCATTGACAACGTCTAAAGGATAAAAAAAAGTTTCATAATCTACAAAGTTCTTTATTTCTTTTTGAGACTGTTTTTTAAAATAAATAAAATTAAAAATCTTAACCGTAACTGCATTCAACACAAATCCAGGAAAATAGAAAGGAACAGTGGGCTGCAATTTTTTCTTGAGGAGTAATGGATTTTTTGCCTGTTTGTCAGATAACTCATGTCTGAAAGCATGCTCACCGCGCATCATAATGCTTCTCCCAAGATTTTTCCCTTTTTGTAAACAATCAATCCAGGCAACATTATAGGTCCAGCTTTCACTTTCTTCAAATAATGTGAATATTTCATCCAGGTTTTCAGCTTTTATACTTTCCTGGCGGATGTAAGCGGTTTCAATATTTTTAAGTTTGAAGGTAGCACTGAGAATAATTCCAGTAAGTCCCATTCCGCCGATCGTTGACCAAAATTTATCTGAATTTTCTTCTCTGGAACATTTAATAATGTCGCCATTTTCAATCATTAATTTAAAATCTATGACATATTCTGAAAAGCATCCTTCCGCATGATGGTTTTTTCCGTGTACGTCGGAAGCTATGGCACCTCCAACCGTTATGAATTTGGTTCCCGGCGTTACATATAAAAAATACCCCTGCGGAACCGAAATTTCCAAAACTTCGGAAAGTAAAACGCCGGATTCGCACTCTATGATGCCATTTAAACGGTCAAAACTGATAAATTTATTTAGTCTTTTGGTAGAGAAAATATTTTCGCCCAATGAAGCATCTCCATAGCATCTTCCGTTTCCTCTTGCAATGACTTCGTTATGATTAAGTATAAAATCTTTTATTTTTCTGAAACTGTCTTCAGACCTCATCTCTTTTTCAACGATAGGGAAATTGCCCCAATTCGTAACCTTCTGTGTGAAATTCGGCTTCATCTGTAATTATTTATTTTTGTTCGTTCAGATGCAATCACCACAAAATTTCCATTACTGTTTAACGTCTTTAGTTTTAGTGATTTCATTTTTTAAAATAAATTTGAATTAAAAATGCGGCAACCCACAAAATTAGAGTAATCTGTATATATCGGTCACGGTAAACAATTTTTGTAGGAGATTCTGTCCTGTTATAGACCAAAGTCTGTTGCAGGTATCTTAAAAATGCGAAAACAACGAAGATAACGGTGTAGAAAACTCTTTCGTGAAATTTTTGCTGAACTTCAGCTGATAAAGTAAACATCAGATAACAGATAATAGCCAGTGTCACAGAAATCGAAAGTGCTATATCTGCAAACTGCACGTTATATCCGTCTAAAGCTTTTCTCGTTTTTCCGGAAACCTGAGCGTTGATCAGCTCTCCTCTTCTTTTACCAATGGCTAAAACTAAGGCAAGGACAAACGTAAGTAAAGTGGCCCACTGAGAGATAAAGATTCCGGTAATGTATCCTCCCGCCTGAACTCTGAGTACAAATCCTGTGGCAATGATAAAAATATCTATAATAGGAACATGCTTCAATTTAAAAGTGTAAGCAAGATTCATCACAAAATAAAATCCTATAATGGTTGCAAATTTCCAGAGATTCTGCTGAAAGTAATATTGCGCAAAAAAGATCAGAATAATATCTGTAATAATAAGACCGGTAAGAATGGTTATTGCCGTAGATTTTGATATGGCTCCGCTTGCCAAAGGTCTTTTTCTTTTTTCGGGATGCTGTCTGTCTGCCTCAATATCATTATAGTCGTTTAATATATAGACAATGCTTGCGGCAAGTGAGAAAATGATAAATGCAAATATACTTTTGCTGAGTAAATCTATATTTTTAATATTTCCGGAAAAAAAAAGGGGTACAAAAACAAAAAGGTTTTTCACCCATTGCTCGACTCGTAGTAATTTGAGATATTTCTTCATTTATGTTATTTCATTTGCAAAATTAGTGAATTTACCACAAAAAAAAGACATTTAAAAGTACAAAAAAAAACCGCTAATGCGGTTTAATTTAAATATTATATTGTTTTAATGATTACTGACCCTGTTGAGCGTCCTGTATCATTTTTTCATTCGCTGTAATTGCAAACTCTACTCTTCTGTTTTTTGCTCTTCCGGCATCTGTTTCATTAGAGGCAACCGGCATACTTTCACCTTCCCCTGTAGCAAACATTCTGTTTGAAGAGATTCCTTTTGAAAGCAAATATGATTTTACGGAGTTTGCTCTTCTTTCAGAAAGGCTTTGGTTATATTCATCGGTACCCTTATCGTCAGTATGTCCGTAGATATTGATATTCGTATCCGGGTTGTTAATTAATACTTGTGCTAATTTATCCAAATTTGTCTTAGCAACCGAAGTAAGATCTGAAGAATTGAAAGCGAAATTCACAATGCTCTCATTCATGGTAATTTTAATACCATCTCCTACTCTTTCTACTTCTGCTCCCGGTAATGTATTTTTAATTTCTTTGGCCTGCTTATCCATTTTACTACCGATTACATTTCCGGCAACACCTCCGATAACACCCCCTAAAACAGCGCCTAAAGCACCATTGCCACCTTTTCCTACATTATTTCCCAGGATACCTCCAAGAACCGCTCCCGAAGCAACCCCAACTGCGGTACCTCTTTGCTGATGATTTGAATTCTGTACGGCTTCACAGCTTGTCAGCAATAAAGCTGAAGTCAGAAAAAGCCCTCCTATATATGTTTTACTTAATTTCATTTTATATATTTTAATTAATTATTTCATTCCTGTTCTTTCGAAATTATAAACCACCCTTACAGTACTTCCTTCAAATGGAACATTTTGTTCTAATGAAAACTGGTCCATCGCCTGATTGGTCACATCTAAAGTATAGCCTGATGTATTCTGTTTAGCTTTGGTACCGTCCATGATTTTTTTAAACGTAAACGTATTTCCATCTTTCACCTCAAACTTGATAGGCTGTGTAATTGCCGGACAGCTTCCGCCACCGTTTAAAGTATAAGCTCCTGTGTAATTATTTGGGATAAATCTCCAATGGCTTCCTACAAAACATTGTGCATCTGCTCCTTCGTCGAAGGGTTTTATTTTGTAGCTTTTATCATAATCAATGCTTACGATTTGCCAGTCACCTTTCATTTTAAGAAATTCTGATCTCTGGCTTTGTGCATCCCCAGCTTTTTTAACTGATGAACAAGATGCGGCGAAAAGTGAAGTTCCGATGATTCCTGCAAGTAGTAACTTTTTCATAACTAGTTTTATTATTTGAATGTATTATAACAAAAAACCGTGCCAAAAAAAATGGAGACATAAAAAAAGCCCGAAGAATCGGGCTTTATAAATATTTATTTTTTTAATAATGTTTTGACTGCTAATTTTTTACAGATTTTTTAGAAGATTTTACATTTTTCTTTACATTAGAAGATTTGCCATTATAAAAATTGGTATACGCATATTCTGCCGCTTTTTTAACGTCAATGACTCCTCCTGCCTGAGAAAAGTTTCCAAATTCATTGTCTGTATTCGGGTTGCTGGATTTTACCAACGCTTCAATAATCTGATCCGGCTTAAGATTTGGCATATACGCCAGTAAAACCGCAGCAGCACCTGCTACAACCGGTGAAGCCATGGAAGTTCCCTGCAGATATCTGTATTCATTTTTAGGAACTGTAGAATAAATTTGCTCACCCGGCGCAAAAACATTCACCATTTTCTTATTGTAGTTTGAAAAACCTGCTCTCAATGCGCTGTTTTGGTTGGTACTTGCTCCCACCACAAGCACATTATTTACAAAAGGTGCTTCATCTGTCACGTTTTTAAAGTTGGTAGGATATGCTAAATGTTCTGCAACATCTTCATTCTCGTTTCCGGCAGCTTTTACCAATAGTACCCCTTTATCCTGAGCATATTTGAAAGCATCCCAAACTACATTTTTACCTGGAGAAACAGGCTTTCCAAAGCTCATATTTAATACTTTAGCCCCATTATCTACTGCATAACGTATTGCATTGGCAACATCCTTATCTCTTTCGTCTCCGTTAGGAACGGTTCTTACCGACATGATTTTTGCTACTTTAGATGCAACACCATATTGAATTTCTTTACCTTGCGGCAATCCTGCAATGATCCCTGCAACGTGAGTTCCGTGCATCGCATCCGGACCTTCATAATGATTGTTTCCGTAATTTTTTTCTGTATAATTATCATAATTATCCCCTACGATTTCTTTTCTCGGATCATAATTAAGATCATACTGCTTTGCAGAAGGGCCTACTTCATCAAGGGCTTCTTTCATCTGCTCTCTCATTGTTTTTTCAAATTCTGCAGATGATTTGCCTTTGAATTCCGGACTTTGCGCAACCTGGTTCAAAACCTGCATTGCCATCGCATCCTTTTGGTCTGTAGGCGTTTTGATCGCTGCAACGTTCTCGGGAGTTAAAGGTTTTCCACCTAATAATTTAACCATATTGGGAATGATGTCATTAATGGTCGTATACATCTGGAATCCTTGTTTTGCCTCTATGCTTTTTGCCGTATAGATCTCTTTAGATTTCATATACATCGCAAATTCCTCCGGCATTTTGGACTGATTGGCTTTATTTTTCACAGAATCATCGCCTTCGAAAACAGGCTTATATTTAGCAACCACTCTGGTTACTTCCATATTATCTACATCGATATCTCCATTTTTGCCTCCTATAAAATTCCATCCGTGAATATCGTCTACGTATCCGTTTCCATCATCATCTTTACCATTATTCGGAACTTCATTCGGATTCGTCCAAATATTTTTAATTAAACCGGGATGATCTACCTGAACCCCGCTGTCTAAAACTCCCACAAGAACAGTTTTAGGCTTTAATCCTTTGGATTCCAAATATTTATATGCATTTTCCGTATCTACTCCATATACTTTTGTAGTGGCAAAATCTTTGTGATACCAAGTCATAAGATCTTTATCCTGCTTAGGATCAAGTTTTTGAGTTTGTGACTCCTGTGCGAAAGTAAAGCTGAAGCCAGTTAAAAAAACGGCAGCTAATAATACCTTTTTCATATGTAATTTTTTTTAAGGATCAATGGAATCGTTATCTTACCTTGTGAATTGCAAGAAACTGATTTCATATTACGATTGTTTACTATTTTTGATATAAGTCAAAGTTTCCGGCCCTTTGTTACAAATAAGGTCTAAAATTGATAAATCTTTTAAAAAACCGTGTTTATCTGTAAAGGTCTGATAATATTCATCCATTATATATTCTGATGGATTTTTTGCAGAAAACTTTTCTCTGAAACTCAGTTCAGTGGGATTTTTAATGTACTCCTGATTCAAAGAATGTGCCTTCTGTGTTTTTAAAATATTCTGAACGAGATCAATACTTTTTATATTAAAATCTAAGAGAAACTTTTCTTTGTCATCGTACAGCGTTTTGAGTTTATCTTCGTAATACTCAAAATATGGGGAGCTTTGATAAGCTGTTTTAACAGATTTCCAATGAAGCTTCATCCAATCTTCCCGGTAAGAGATTTCGATGTCTTTAAATTCTCTTTTGCCATTATGATTGATAGGAATGATGAGTGACAGCTTTCCGTTGGCTCCATAAATATTGGTTCGGTTTCTATAGGTCTGCTTTGGAAAATTTTCAAACTGTTCAAAAATAATTTCGTTGTCGGCATCTAAAAAAACCGAAAACCAGGAAATCGGTGGCAAATAAAATGCGGGTAATAATACGTTCTTCATTGTTTTACATAAAAATGAAGCATTTTTTCAAATACTTCATATTGCTTTATTAATTTTTATAAATCTTCTTCCTCTTTTTTCTTTCTGAATAATTTCATGAAATATTCCCACCCGAAGAATATCACCAGAATCATTACCGCAATCCACCAGTAGGAAGTTTTATTGGCTTCTCCCGTGTTGGTCGCCTTAAACATTCTATCCCAACGGATTTTCCATCCGTTTGCCTGATAAGAGGAGTTATTGTCTTTAAATGCTCCTTCCACACTCATCCAGGTAAACATCGGCTTCCCTACGATATTAGCTTCGGGAACAAAGCCAAAGAACCTTGCATCTAAGGAAGCATCTCTGTTATCTCCGATCATCATATAATAATCCTGCTGAATGGTGTATTGGTTGGTTTCTTTTCCGTTAATAAAAAACTTTCCATTTTTATTTACCAATGTATTATGTTCATAATTTTTAATAATCCATTGATATTCAGGTAAAGTTTCTTGATTTATTGTTACAACATCTCCTTTTTTCGGGATTTTAAGTGGACCATATTGATCTTGATTCCATTTTTTATTGATTGGGAAAATACAATTTGTAGTATCAATTTTACTAGAAAACAATGCCATTCCTGATGGATTTCTTAACACTTCTCCGCTTTTATCCTTTCTTGGAAAATTTCTTATATCAAAAAAGCCTTTTTCTTGAATTTCTTCCTTAAAATCTAAAACTTGAGGAAGAGTTTTAATTTCTTTAGCAACAGAATTTGTCAGACCTTGAAACATATATGTAAAGCCACTGACAGATTTTTGCTTTGTAATAGAATCTTCTTTATAAACTGGCATTTCCTGAACTGGCAAAAAACCGTAGGTTTGATATAAAGCTGGAATATCTAATTGACTGGATGTATTTAATATATAAGCATGCTGCACTTGCTGATCACCTAACACTGTTTCAGGCTTTCCGTTGACAAAAAGTCTTCCGTTTCTCATTTCAAAAGTATCTCCTGCGACAGCAACACACCTTTTTACATAAGGATCCGCACGGTCTAGTGATACATGCACAGAATCTCTAGGATAATTGAAAACGACAATATCATTTTTCTGCGGCTTATTGAACTGAAATATTCTTGCATACGGTAATTTTACACCTTCTACGTAAGATTTCGGATCGTCTTTAGGATTTCCAGGTTCTCCGGTATCCATAATGGTTCCCTGTAAGAAAGGAATTGCCAAAGGACGCATCGGTAATCTGTATCCGTAACTCCATTTATTAACAAAAAGAAAATCTCCTACCAATAATGTTCTTTCCATGGATCCTGTAGGAATTCCGAAAGGCTGCGTAAAAAAAACGTGAATGATGGTTGCAAAAACTACCGCAAAAGTAATAGACCCAATAAATGTATCTTTCTTCTTGGCATTTTTTTCTTCTTCTGTAAGATAAAGCGCATTTTCATCTTCCAGCTCAAGATCTTTGGAATAATTGATGGTTGCCATATAAATAAAAGGCAGTATCACCGTAAGCAGCTGATCTTTAAAAAGCGTTTTGCCAAACTTTTTTACTAAATATAAATGAAAAACACTCATCATAATGGGACCTACAATTGGCAGATAAGATAAAATCGCCCACCATTTCGGATGCTTCGTCTCTTTTAAAATAATAAAATAATTATAGAAAGGGATAAATGCAAACAATGGGCTGTATCCCATTTTTTTAAACATCTTCCAGGTCGATATTCCCATTAATACGGATAAAATGAGAACATATACGGTATACGTTAGAAAATAATTCATAAATTTCTGTGCCTAATCTGTTAATTTTTGTTGAGCAGCTTATTATTAGTTTACCACTTTGATGATTTGTTACAATTACAGTCCCAAAACATCTTTCATAGTAAAGTTTCCTTTTTTATCTTTAATCCATTCTGCGGCAACCACTGCTCCTAAAGCAAAGCCGTTTCTGTTGAAAGCAGTATGTTTAATCTCGATTTCGTCTACTTCACTTCGGTAAAATACACTGTGTGTTCCCGGAACTTCATCTTCGCGGATCGCAAAAATACCCAGTTCATTGCCTTTTGTATTTTCTAATTTCCAGGCGCTGAATTTTGGATTGTTTCTGATAATTCCTTCCGCCAGGGAAATTGCCGTTCCACTTGGAGCATCCAGTTTATGGATATGGTGAATTTCTTCCAGCTGACAAGAATATTCATCTGCATTTTTCATCAAACCGGCCAGTTTTTCGTTTAATGCAAAAAAAAGATTTACCCCTAAACTGAAATTTGAACCGTATAAAAAAGCAGTTTCGTTTTCTATAGCAATTTTTTCTATCGCTTCTTTGTGTTCGAGCCAGCCTGTCGTTCCGCAGATCACGGGAATTTTATTTTCAAGGCAGGTTTTAATATTGTTAAATGCCACTTCCGGCAAAGAAAATTCGATGACCACATCCGGCTGATTCAGGTTTTCTGCAGTAGGCGTTTCTTTAAGCCTTGCAACGATCTCATGGCCTCTTTTTGTGGCAATTTCATCAATGATCTTGCCCATTTTTCCGTATCCGACTAATGCGATCTTCATGGATTAATTACTTTTATTAAAATCTATAGCTTAAACTAAGTCCCGTTTTGGGAGGATTTGAATTATTAAAATCATCGTAAATAACAGCAGGTGCAAAAGACAGATCCGGATCTTTACGGCCTTCATATAAATGCGCATCTACGACGGCATCTACAATATTCAGGATGTACAATAATCCTGTAATTGCGATGGCGTAATCGCGCTGTCTTTTTATTCTGTCCTGCGCATTTCCTAAAGCGATTTTATCAAGATACGGCCGGGAATCTACAAATTCGTTCGGTGTTCCGTTCAATTTTGCAATATAATATTCCCTGTATTTAAGATATTGATTCTGGTTCCAGATGGCAATTCCGGCTCCGGCTCCTACAGCGCCCCAAACGATCGGGATTTTCCAGTATTTTTTGTTGTAAAACTGTCCCAAACCCGGTAAAACAGCAGAATATAAACCTGCTTTTGTAGGATTAAGCTTTAATAATTTCGGTTTTGACGGTGCATTTACTTTTTCGATATTTTCAACAACGGAAACTCCGGGGTTTTCAGTAACGACAATGCTGTCCTTTGGAAGAGATTCTACCCGGACTGTATCATTGGGAACGACCTGTGAGGATACAAAAGCGAACCAACACAGGAAAAATGTAAAAAGTACCTTTTTCATTTATTTAATATGAGACAAAATATATTCTAACTCGTCTTCATTTTTAAAATCAAGAAGAATTTTGCCTTTTTTACCATTACCGGTAGTTTTAATTTCTACTTTGACATCCAAAATGTCAGAAATTGTCTTTTGCGCTCTTTTATAATTATTGGAGAGTTCGGCTTTTACTTTTTTTGCTGCAGGAGACTTCGGGGTTTTCAGCGCTGTTGCGGCCTGCTCAGACTGACGTACATTCAACTTATCTTTAATAATAAGATTAAACAGAACCTGCTGAAGTTCCTCATTATCCATACTGATAATGGCTCTTCCGTGTCCTGCGGAAATCTCGCCGCTTCGGATGGCATTCTGAATATCCGGACTTAATCTCAGTAACCTGATCGAATTGGTAATGGTACTTCTGTCTTTCCCCACTCTCTGACTCAGATTCTCCTGAGTCATCCCGATCTCATCCAGAAGCCTTTGATAGGTCAATGCAATCTCTATAGAATCCAGGTCTTCACGCTGAATATTTTCTACAAGCGCCATTTCCAGAAGCTCCTGATCGTTCACCAAACGAATATAAGCCGGAATAGATGTTAAGCCTGCTAATTTACTGGCTCTGAAACGCCTTTCACCCGATATAATTTCAAACTTTTCACCGTCTTTTCGTAACGTTACAGGCTGTATTACGCCTAAATTTTTGATAGACTGGGCCAGTTCGTTGAGTGCTTTTTCGTCAAAATAAGTTCTTGGCTGGGTAGGATTGGGATAAATATCTTCAATGGCCACTTCAACAATATTTCCCACAAATTTATCGGCTCCTTCATCGGTCGCAGAATTGATCGTAGCTTTGGATTCAGCACTTAAAATCGCTCCCAAACCTCTTCCCATCGCTCTTTTTTTATCTTTCATACTATGCTTATTGCCTTTGGCTTTAGCTTTAATTCTTTACTAAATTTTCGTTTTTCAACAACACTTCTTCTGCAAGCTGAAGATACTGTATGGCACCTTTACTTTCTGCATCATAATTTAAAATGCTTTCCCCGAAACTCGGCGCTTCGCTTAACCTTACATTTCTGCTGATGATGGTTTCAAAAACCATTTCCGGGAAATGGGCATTTACTTCTTCCACGACCTGATTGGAAAGTCTCAGTCGGCTGTCATACATCGTCAACAGCAAACCTTCAATATCCAGATCTTTATTATGGATTTTCTGAACGTTTTTAATGGTGTTTAATAACTTTCCTAATCCTTCTAAGGCGAAATATTCGCACTGAATAGGGATGATGACAGAATCAGCCGCTGTAAGTGCGTTAATGGTGATTAAACCTAAACTCGGCGCACAGTCTATAATAATATAATCATAATCGTCTCTCACGCTTTGCAATGCTTTTTTGAGCATGTACTCACGGTTGTTTTTATCTACCAATTCAATTTCGGCAGCAACCAAATCAATGTGAGACGGAACAATGTCTAAATTGGGAGTGGTGGTTTTCTGAATACAATTTCTTGTTTCCACACTGTGCTCCAACAAATTATATGTTGAATACTGAACCTCTTCCACGCCTAACCCGGAAGTTGCGTTTGCCTGCGGATCTGCATCAATGATTAATATTTTCTTTTCCAATACCCCTAATGCTGCAGCTAAATTTACAGCTGTGGTGGTTTTTCCTACCCCACCTTTCTGATTAGCGATACCTATGATTTTTGCCATTGCTTGAACTTTAAGTTTCAAAAATACACATTTTTCTCTGCTTTCAAGGAATCACAAAAACGAAAGATGAGTTAAAATATTGTTAATAAGGAATTTAGTGATTAAAAAAATTATCCACAAAAAATAGTATTTTGTGGATAAGTGTTAAGATTTGTTTTGAATAATACTAATTGTCAAACTTCATAGAAATCGGAAATTTGAAATAGCTTCTTACGGCTTCACCGTTTTTATTTTTACCTGGAATCCATTTACCTTTTACTGCTTTGATTGTTCTTAATGCTTCTGCATTGAAGGTAGCATCTTTTCCATTTGTTTTGATATCTGAGATTGTTCCATCTGTTTCAACAATAAAAGTAACAACAGTAGCTACACTGCCTCCATCTTCAAAGGCTGAAGTATCAAACTTATTCATTACTTTATTTCTGAAAGAATTAATACCTCCTTCAAAATCAGCCTGTACGGCAGGGAAGTTATCAATTGCTTTAGGGTCTTTAGTGACCACATTTACTGGGGGTTGTATTTGATTAACAACGGTACCTTTTCCAGGAATTGTAGTTGGTGGAACATATGTATTTGAAGGAGCAATTACTCCAGTAGGTTGGTCTTTAACTCCCGCAACTGCACCTTCTATTTTTTTTACAACTTTTTCTGTAACAGGATTTGCTGTTGGTTCAGGAAGCCTATAATCCATAGTTTTTACAGCAGGAGATGTTGTTATTTTAGGAGGTAAAACTACTCTAGGATTATCTGGTATATCAACATTATCTAGTACTATGGGTGCCGGGTATGTACAAATAATAGTATTAGTATTATTGGATTTAAAAGTATTAATAATCAAAGGCGTAATAGAAATTGTAGCTAATAAACTAACTCCTATAAAAAGAGCCTTGGTTAAAATCCGGTCTGATTCATTTCTTAAAACGTAAGCGCCATACTGTTTATTACGGCCTTCGAAAAGGATTTCGTTAAAATAGAAATCCTGATTTGATTGTAGGTGTTTCATTACTGTAAAATTAAAATTGTTATTGTATTCGGATTATTAATTTTTCACACACATTGCAATAATCCTTTAAAACAATATCAAAATAGTTGCCAAAATTTTATCAAAACCTAAATCAATTAGCAAATTATGTGATAAATTGAAAATTTAACTATGCGTTAAATATAAAGTAAATGTCTATAAAACAAAAAAAATCCTGCATAAGCAGGATTTACTATATATATTTTAATAAAAATTAAAACAATTCTTTTCGGATAATATTCTGACTTCTCTCAGGGCCTACTGAAACCAAGTACACATTAATTCCTAAATACTTCTCAATAAATTCAATGTATTTCTGAGCCGTGTCGGGAAGCTCATCGTAGCTTCTCACCTTGGTCAAGTCTTCGTTCCAGCCCGGTAAATCCTGGTAAATCGGTTCGTAGTTGTATAATTTTTCTGTAGAAGAAGTGAAATAATCAATGATTTTTCCGTCTTCCGTTTTATAATGTGTTACGATTTTCAGGTTTTCGATTCCTGTAAGAACATCTAATTTAGTAATTACTAAATTATTGATTCCGTTGATCATACATGCATGCTTCAAAGATACAAGATCTAACCAGCCAGTTCTTCTCGGTCTTCCTGTTGTCGCTCCGAACTCACCACCGATCTGCCTGATCTTTTCTCCTAATTCGTTATCCAATTCAGATGGGAAAGGTCCGTTTCCAACTCTTGTACAGTACGCTTTGGCAACTCCGATCAGGTTTTTAAGGGACGTTGGCGGAACTCCTGCTCCTGTACACACGCCTCCTGTAGAAGGCGAGGAAGAAGTAACGTACGGATAGGTTCCGAAGTCGATGTCTAACATTAACGCTTGTGCACCTTCAAATAAAACGTTTTTGCCGTCTCTGATGGCTTCATTCAGCTCGACTTCCGTATCTACGATTCTGTGCTGAAGCTGTTTTCCGATTTCTAAAAATTCGTTGTAAATTTCTTCAACGTCTAAAGTCGGTTTTCCGTAGTATTTTTCGAAAAGTGAATTTTTAACTCTTAGGTTTTTTTCAATTTTATCTCTCAAAATTTCAGGGTTTAGAAGATCTACCATTCTGATCCCTATTCTTGCGATCTTATCTTCGTAACATGGCCCTATTCCTTTTTTCGTGGTCCCAATCTGCGTTCCACCATGTTCTTCTTCACGGTATGTATCCAGAAGAATGTGATAAGGCATAATGACATGTGCTCTTCTGCTAATAAAAATATGATCAGTTCTCATATTTTTGCTTTCGATTTGTCCCACTTCTTTAATGAAAGATTTAGGATTGACCACTACTCCGTTCGCAATGATACACTTCCCTTTGCACTGTAGAACTCCTGAAGGAAGAAGGTGTAAAACAAATTTCTCTTCACCCACATACACCGTATGACCCGCGTTGTCTCCGCCCTGAAAACGAACAACATAATCTGATTTTGCCGATAAAACATCCGTGATTTTTCCTTTGCCTTCATCTCCGTACTGAAGACCTACAACTACGTAAGTTGACATATTTTACTTTTATTTTAGATTCGCACAAAATTACTTTTAAAAAATAGGGTGGGCAAATTTGAGGGGGATTTTATTTTTTGGGGACTGGAATTTTTGAATTGAAAAAACCAGTTAATTAGCAGATCTCATTGAGGACAGATTAAATAAATAGTCAAACCTAACAGGTTTTTGAAACTGTTAGGTTTAGATTAACAATTACCTCAACAAAACTCACCATCTTTCCAAAACTTTCATTGTTTGAAACCATTAACGAATTTCGAGGATAATTTGAAATTCACAAACCCAACCTTTAACACCAAATTCTTTTATCCAAATCCTCAACAAAAACACCAAAACACTTTCATCAAAAATCCGTAACTTTGCCACCTACTAAAAATTGTATGGAAAGTATTCAAGTTCACGACAAAACTTTTGTTCCTTATTTAGAGGATGCTGAAATTCAGGAGATCGTAAAAGCGACCGCTTTAAAAATTTATGAAGATTATAAGGACGAAGTTCCTGTGTTCATTGGTGTTTTAAACGGGGTGATCATGTTTTTTTCAGACCTTTTAAAGCATTATTCCGGTCCTTGCGAGATTGCATTTATTCAGATGAGCTCTTACGCAGGAACCGAATCTACAGGAATTGTATATCAGAAAATGGAACTGACAAAAGACGTAAAAGACCGTCACATCATTCTGGTAGAAGATATCGTAGATACAGGAAACACCGTGGAAAGCCTTTTCAAATATTTTAACGAAACACAACGCCCGAAATCGGTAAAAATTGCTTCATTCCTGCTAAAGCCGGATGTGTACAAGAAAGATTTTAAGCTGGATTATATCGGAAAAGAAATCCCAAACAAATTTGTTTTGGGGTATGGTTTAGATTATGATGAGCTGGGAAGAAACCTGCCCAATTTATATCAATTAGCCGATGGGCAGATCAACCATTAAAAGTAGCGTTAGTACTTTTTCTGATTTTAAAAAGTAAAAAGAAAGAAATTTAATAATAATTAAAATGCCGAAAGCAAAAAGCAGTCTGCCCATTGCCGGAAGCGCTTCAATACTATGATAAACATTGTGCTGTTCGGTCCTCCGGGAAGTGGAAAAGGAACTCAGGCTCAGAATCTGATTGAGAAATTTAATTTAAAGCAAATCTCAACAGGGGATCTTTTCAGATTCAACATGAAAAATGAAACTGAATTGGGAAAATTAGCAAAATCTTACATTGACAAAGGAGAATTGGTTCCTGATCAGGTAACGATTGATATGCTGGTTGATGAATTGAGAAAGCCAACTGATGCTGCGGGATTCATTTTTGACGGATATCCACGAACTGCAGTTCAGACAGAAGCGTTGGAAAAAATCGTACAGGAAGAATTAAATGACCATATTGATATCTGTCTTTCACTGATCGTAGAAGATAAAATCCTGGTAGAAAGATTACTGAAAAGAGGAGAAACCAGTGGCAGAACCGATGACAGCAACGTAGAAATCATTGAAAACAGAATTAAAGAATATTACGCAAAAACTGCAGAAGTTGCCGAACTGTACAAACAGCAGGGAAAATATGTAGAAGTAAATGGAGTCGGCGAGATCAACGAGATTTCTGAAAAGCTTTTTGCCGAAATAGAAAAAATAAAATAAGGAAATTAGGTTTTGGATTTAGGTAATACAATTTACGCTAAACCCTGAGCTCTAAACCCTGAATCCCAAGTAAAATTATATGTCAAATTTTGTAGATTACGTAAAAATTCATTGTAAAAGTGGACATGGTGGTGCAGGTTCTGCGCACCTGAGACGTGAAAAATATATTCCCAAAGGAGGTCCTGATGGTGGAGACGGCGGTAGAGGCGGTCACGTAATTATGAAAGGAAACGCTAATGAATGGACCCTGCTTCCCCTTCGTTACACCCGTCACGTGAAAGCGGAACGTGGTCAGAACGGAGCCAAAAACCAGCTGACAGGAGCTTACGGAGCCGATGTTTACATCGACGTTCCGATTGGGACTATTGCAAAAAATGAAGAAGGGGAAATCATCGGTGAAATCATGGAAGACGGCCAGGAAATCATCCTGATGGAAGGCGGAATGGGAGGAAAAGGAAATGAGCATTTCAAATCTTCTACCAACCAGACTCCCAGATTTGCCCAACCGGGAATGGACGGACAGGAAGGATATGTTGTTTTTGAGCTTAAAATCTTAGCAGACGTAGGTTTGGTAGGATTTCCAAATGCCGGAAAATCAACACTTTTAGCCTCTGTTTCAGCGGCAAAACCAAAAATTGACAACTATGCGTTTACGACCTTAACACCCAATTTAGGAATTGTTGATTACAGAAACTATAAATCTTTTGTAATGGCAGATATTCCGGGGATTATCGAAGGTGCTGCAGAAGGGAAAGGTTTGGGGCACCGTTTTTTAAGACATATTGAAAGAAATTCAATTCTGTTATTTTTAATTCCTGCCGATTCTGAAAATCATTACCAGGAATTTAAAATTCTGGAAAACGAACTGAAAGAATACAATCCTGAGCTTTTGGATAAAGATTTTATAACTTCCGTATCAAAAGCCGATCTTCTGGATGATGAGCTTAAAAAAGAAATCGCGGCAGAATTTCCCGAAAACAGAAAACCGCTGTTTTTCTCCGGCATTACCGGTGAAGGATTGATGGAACTAAAGGATGCTATCTGGAAAAAACTTCATGGATAAAATTTAATCATCAATAAATGAAAGGATAAGCAGAAATGTTTATCCTTTTTTATTGAAGACCCCCATTAATACGCACTTTGGAACACTTATTGAGAGACCCCATTCAAATTTAAAAACAATGAAATATTTATTAAGTCTCTTTGCCATTGCAGTTTTATTCTCGTGTCAGTCTCAGAAAGTCCAGTCAAAATATTCTACCATAGAATATGAAGCCGGGGCATGTTTTGGATTTTGCCCGATTTATAAAATGACGATCAATGCAGACCGTACTGCTGTTCTGGAAGCAGAACATTTCAACTTTTCAAAAGGAACTTCAAAAGACGAATTTTCAAAACCAAGAGAAGGGACTTTTACAACCACCATTAAAGAAGCAGATTATAACAAATTGGTCGCTTCATTGGATAACCTCAATGTACAATCACTGAACGAAAAATACGGAGAAAGGAATGTCACTGACCTTCCGACTTCGTACCTAAGAATAAAATTTGCAGACGGTACCTCAAAAAATGTAGAAGATTACGGTAAAAGAGGGAGTGAAAAGCTTATGCAGACCTATCAATTATTTGAGGAATTAAAGCAAAGCCAGCAATGGACGAAAGTGAAATAAGAGATTTAAATTAATTATCTTATCTTTGCAGTATATTTCGCGGCATTCTCAGCCAGTAAAGTAATTTTTACTTAAAAAAATTCTGTTAATTTTTTAGCAGATTTGCTAAAAATGATGAAGTATACTGCTTCACCCGCACTATTTAATACACGATTTATTTTGTTATTTACAGACTTAAACATTATCAAGCCCATTTTAGATGCGCTTCAAAAGGAGGGTTATGAAAAACCAACTCCTATTCAGGAACAGTCGATTCCTTCTATCTTAGAACACAGAGATGTATTGGGAACCGCTCAAACGGGAACCGGGAAAACAGCAGCATTTGCGATCCCGATTTTACAAAACCTTACCGAAAGAAAAGGCCCTAAAAACAACCATATTAAAGCCCTTATTCTTACTCCGACGAGAGAATTGGCGATACAGATTGAAGAAAGCTTCAATTCGTACGGCAAAAATTTACCTTTAAGAAAGCTTGTAGTTTTCGGAGGCGTAAAGCAGGGAAGCCAGGAAAACGCTTTGAGAAGAGGGGTTGACATTTTGGTAGCCACTCCCGGAAGATTATTAGATTTTATTGCTCAAGGAATCATCAGTTTAAAACACCTCGAAATTTTTGTACTTGACGAAGCCGACAGAATGTTGGATATGGGTTTTGTGCATGACGTTAAAAGAATTATCAAGCTTCTGCCACCAAAAAGACAAACGCTATTTTTCTCTGCGACCATGCCTACAGAAATTCAGAAACTGGCCGACTCTATTTTAAGCAATCCGATTAAAGTTTCAGTTACTCCTATTTCTTCTACTGCGGAAACCATTAAACAGGCTGTTTACTTTGTAGATAAAGAAAATAAGCTTGACCTTCTCACACATATTCTTCAGAACAATATTTCAGATTCCGTTTTGGTATTCTCTAGAACGAAACACGGTGCTGATAAGATTGCAAGAAAATTGCAGTCCGGCAATATTTCCGCCGAAGCCATTCATGGAAATAAATCTCAGAATGCAAGACAAAACGCGCTGAATAATTTTAAATCCGGAAGAACACGCATTCTGGTCGCAACAGACATTGCTGCGAGAGGGATTGATATTGATGAACTGAAATATGTAGTGAATTTTGAACTTTCTGATGTTGCGGAAACGTACGTTCACAGAATCGGGAGAACGGGACGTGCCGGTGCAGAAGGATCTTCTATCTCATTTGTTGACGGGTTGGATTTACTGAATCTGAAAGACACTGAAAAATTAATCGGGATGAAGATTCCTGTTGAGAAAAACCATCCTTTCCATACCGACAATCTGGTGGTTGAAAAAAGAGATTCAAACAACAAACCTTTTATTCCGAGACCGAAACCTGCGGGACAGCAAAAATCGGATCACAGCAAAAAACCGAAAAATAAGAATAATTTTTCCAGAAATAAATAAAAATAAAACCTTCCATCCGGAAGGTTTTTATTTTAAACAAGATTATTGAATGATTACCGGAATATTTTCTTTGCATTTTCAGTCGTAATCCTGTCAATTTCTGAAAAATCACGGCCATAAATATTCACCAGTTTCCCCGCCACCAGATCGAGATAAGAACTTTCATTTCTCTTTCCACGATGCGGAACCGGTGCCAAATAAGGAGAATCTGTCTCTAAAACGATTTTATCTAATGGAATTTCATGTAAAAACTGATCAATCTTGCCATTTTTAAAAGTCACTACTCCACCGATTCCTAAAGCAAAGTTTAAATCGATGGCCTGTTTTGCCCGCTCAAGATTTCCTGAAAAACAATGGAAAATGCCTCTCAGTTTAGGGTGCTTTTTCCGTTCTAAAACTTCAAAAGTTTCGTCGAAGCTTTCTCTGGTGTGGATAACGATCGGCACGTCTTTTTCAATGGCCCAGTCAATCTGTTGCTCAAAAGCTTTAACCTGAATATCCAGAGTGGTTTTGTCCCAGTATAAATCAATTCCTATTTCTCCGATTGCCGGAAAACTTCTCTGATCAAGATAATCCTTAACAATTTCCAGCTCTTTTTCCCACGATTCCGGTTTTACATAACACGGATGCAGTCCCATCATTGAATAGATCTGACCCGGATAATCATTTTCAAGCTGAAGCATATTTCCGTGTGATTCCGAATCGATTGCCGGAAGGTAAAATTCAGTAATCCCTTTATTTAGAGCTCTTTGAATCATCTCTTTCCGGTCTTCATCAAACTCTTCAGAATATAAGTGGGTATGTGTATCGATCATTTTTTAGATTTAAAATATCTTATGTTTTGCTTTTTCCTGCTGATTTGCGATTCTTTGATTTAATTTTTCCCGAAACTCTATAAATTTTGGATCTTTTTCGTCCTCAGAACGATGTTCCAAAGCTTTCTGAATTTTAAAATTTTCTTTAATAAAATCCTGAGCTTCTCTGGAGAAATAAGCTTGTCCAAACTTTTCAAAAATATAATTGACTGCCTGAGAATTCGGGTGAATCATATCGTCTTTGTAAAACCGGTAATCCCGAAGATCGTCCATTAAGATCTCATACACCGGAAGATAATAACAATCTTGCATCTCAGAAATCACTTCATGAATAGCAGTAATCAGCTTTGATTTGCTCAATTGGTTTTCAATCATCCCATCTTTAGTGTGACGAACGGGCGAAACCGTGAAGAGAATCTGTACCTCATCTCTGCAGATATCTTTAAGATTAATAATGGTATTGTATACAGAATCTGTAATCTCCTGTTGTGTTAAAAGCCGTTTCTTAAAAAAGCTCTGCGGAATTTTGTGGCAGTTGGCGACTAATTTTTTTTTAGGCTCAAATTCGTAAATGAATGAAGTCCCATATGTAATAATTATCCAGTTGGCGTCTTGAAGAAACCGGTTTCCCTCTTCAATTTTATCATTTATTTTCTGTAAAGTCTGATGAATATACCGCGTATCAAAACTGGTATGATGATCGAGGGAAATATATTCATCATTAAAAACAATCAATTCCTCTTCATGATACCATTCTGCATCGTGCAGCCTTTGTATCGCAGTATTGATGGAAAAAGGATTAAAAACAGTCCCGAAAGGGTTATTAACCGTTTGTAATTGCCCTTGTCTGAAAAGATCAGACATTTCGGAAGCAAAACAGGAACCGATTGAAAATATTTTATCTTCAATTTCAATTTTTTTCAGGGATTCATTAAGATCAACTTCTGTCCTGAATTTCATGTTTGCAGAATTAATAACGTACGGTAAACTTTAAACAGAATCTGTTATGGTTATGGTTTAGCTTTCTCTTCTCAAAAGGTAATTGGCAAGCTCTGTAAATGGTTTTTTCTTATCGTCTGCAATATTAATTTTTTGAAGGTAGCTTTGTCCGATTTCGTTGTGTTTTTCGATCAGGCGTAATGCTTTTTCGTCTACTTTCGTTCTTCTGAAAATCTTTTCTACCCCGTAAACTTTATCAATATTGTCGGTCTTTTTAGAATACCAATAGTCTAATTCTTTGCGTTCTTCATCCGTTCCATGCTCTCTTGCTAAGAGATACAGCACCGTTTTTTTGTTTTCATAAATATCTCCTGCATGTTTTTTACCAAACTGAGCCTGATCCCCGAATACATCCAGATAATCATCCATAATCTGAAATGCGATCCCAATGTGTTTTCCAAAATTAAAAATCGCTTTGGCATCTTTAAACTGTGCTTTGGCAATCAGTGCCCCGATCTCAAAAGAACAGGCGCTCAACACTCCGGTTTTATAGGTAATCATCCTGATATAATCGTCAAAAGTTACGTTTTCCTGAGTCTCAAAATTAATATCATATTGCTGGCCTTCACATAATAGCAATCCGGTATGCGTAAAAATTCTTACACATGCTTTGAATATTTCAGGTTCAAGATCTTCAAAAAACTTATAGGCCTTCAGCATTAAACCATCTCCGGAAAGAATCCCGACATTAATGCCGTGTAAAGTATGAATGGTCGGTTTATTTCTTCTCAACGGTGCCTCATCCATAATATCATCATGAATCAGGGTAAAATTATGGAAAAACTCTATGGCCAAAGCCGGTTTTATCGCCTGTCTCATATCCCCGCCAAACAAATCACAAGCCATCAAAACCATGATGGGGCGAAGGCGTTTACCACCATGAGAGATGATATAATTCATCGGGTCGTATAGCTCTGCCGGTTTGTCTTTAAAAGTATATTTAGTAACAGCATCATCAACAATCTGTTGGTAGGTGTCTAAAAATTCCATAACATCTAATAGTTTGAACAAAAATACGATTTTTAGAGGGCTTGTAAAACAAAAAACTTTGCCCATTTGAGCAAAGTTTTTTCTTATTTCTACAAAATTATGTTTTACAATATAAGTATCATAAATAAAACAACTCTTCCAGCGTTTAAAACGCTGGAAGGGTTGAGAGTGGAAAAAATTAGCGGACATTTATACAAATGTCCGCTTCAATTTATACTGTAATCTATTATTTGAGATCTAAGAGAAAAAGGTAAACACCAAATAAGTAATGGCAGCTACAACAGCAGAAATAGGGATGGTTAAAACCCAAGCCCACAATAAGCTTACGGTAATTCCCCAACGCACGGCAGAGATTCTTTTGGTAAGCCCTACTCCGATAATTGAACCTGTAATCGTATGAGTGGTAGAAACAGGAATCCCGAAGTGATCGGTGATAAATAAAGTTATTGCACCTGCCGTTTCTGCACTTACCCCTTCAAGAGGAGTTACTTTTGTAATTTTTGTCCCCATGGTTTTAATAATCTTCCAACCTCCACTCATGGTTCCCAATGCAATGGCTACGAAAGAAACCAGCGGAACCCAAAGATAATGCTGGGCAAAATAATCGAAACGTCCTGCCGAAGGAATATTAACGTAAACAGGATCCTGAAGCATATTCACATGATAATAGATGAGTGCCGCTCCAATAATTCCCATTACTTTCTGAGCATCATTCAAGCCATGTCCCAGACTGAATAATGCTGAAGAAGCCAGCTGCAGTCTTTTAAATGCCTTATCTGCTTTATGCGGATTTGATTTTTTAAAGAGATGAACAATAATAAGGGTAATAATAATCGAAATGACCATCCCAATCACCGGAGCCATGAAAATGAATAAAAAGATAGGAATTACTTTATCAAATTTCACGACACTTTGTGTGGTGACTTTTACAAATGCTTCCTTCAGGGTTTCAAATACCCCTAAATCCGGATGCGCCGCAACTACTTCACGGTAGTCTAACAAGAAAGCGTGCATTAGAGCAGCTCCTAAAAACCCTCCAATCAAAGTGTGTGATGATGATGAAGGGATCCCAAACCACCATGTTAAAAGATTCCAGGCGATTGCGGCAATAAGACCTGAAAAGATCACTTCAAGGGTAATAAAGTTTTCGTTGACGGTTTTGGCAATCGTATTTCCAATCTTAAACTCCCCGATAATATATGCTGCAATAAAAAACGCTGCAAAATTCCAGAGTGCAGCCCAGAGAACCGCCTGAAAAGGAGTTAAAACTTTTGTGGAAACTATGGTTGCAATAGAGTTTGCCGCATCGTGAAAACCATTGATATAGTCAAAGATTAACGCCAATGCAATAATCACTATCAGTAAAATCGGAAATTCCATTTATAAGAGTTGTTTAGGCGTATTTAATCATGATGTTTTCAATCGTATTGGCAACATCTTCTGCCTTATCGGTCACGACCTCAAGATAATTAAGTACAGATGATACTTTAATGATATTGATCGCATCGTTGGTTTCAAAAAGCTCTACCATTGAGTTTGAAAGCAGATCATCTGCAATATTTTCGATGGAGTTTACTTTAATACAGGCTTCTTTTACCTGATCCATATTTTTAAACCCTTTAAGGTTTTTCATGGCATTCTGAATTTCCAGGCATGCTTTATAAATCAGCAGCGAAAAATCTGCATACGCCTTCATCATCGGAGATTTATACAGGAAAATATATTTTGTAGAGGCGTAAATATAATCTGCAATATCATCTAAACCTGTAGCCAGGGTATGAATATCTTCACGGTCAAACGGCGTAATGAAGTTTTTTCCTAATTCAATAAAGATCTCGTGGGTAAGCTCATCATTCTTATGTTCGTAGTCGCTCATCATTTTAAGCATAGAATCATCATTAAGATCAAAATCTCTAACTCCGTTGTTAAAATCATTGGACATCGCTACTAAATTCTCTGTAACTTTTTCGAAAAGCACAAAGAAGATTTTATCTTTTGGCTGAAATGCGTGGAAAATATTACCAATTGCCATTTGTAAATTTTTGTTTATTTAATTTGGTGCAAATTTCTTAAAAAACGCTCTGAACAGGAAACATAAGACATTAATTTTTGTTAATATTGAATTAATATTTGTCATCCAAAAGAAAAAACCGACTGAATAAGCCGGTTTATATTATCATGATGGGGAAGAATTAATTTGCTTCTTCCGCTCTCATTTCTTTTCCTTTGAACTTCATTGAAGAAAGATTATCTAACAGTTCGTTTTTGTAAGATTTTTCAATTTCAAAAAATGAAAACTTCTCAAGAATCTCGATATCTCCTATTTCAGCTCTTTTATTTCCTTTGCTTGAGGTGGCTTTGTTGATGATTTCCAAAACGTCCAATTTCTTCAGCTGGTCTTTTTTTCCCAGGTTAAAGAAAAAACGGGTCATATTTTCATCTTTACGCTTTGGTTTTCCGCCGCGTTCTCTTCTGTCTCCGCTTCTTTCGTTTCTGTCTCCTCGGTCACGGTCTCTTCCTCCTCTGCTGTCACGGTCTCTTCTGTCACCTCTGTCACCTCTTCTGTCATCGTCTCTTCCGGCGCTGAATTTCTGGTCTGCAAGATCATGTCTGTCTTTATAATACAGCGCAAGGTCTTTCAACTGAAACTGCAGTAACTGTACGACCAATTCTTCTTTCGTAAAATTGCTCAGGTCAGGAACTAAACTTTGATCAAATTCGAAAATATGCTCATGTTCCGTCATTAATTTTTCAAAAACTCCTTTTACCTGTGCCGTAATTACTTCATTTCCGGTAGGTATTTTTTTCTCTACAATATCAATCTTTGTAGTTGATTTAATCTGTTTCAGCTTTCTGCTTTCTTCAGGCTTGATCAAAGACATAGAAATTCCGTCTTTTCCTGCTCTTCCTGTTCTTCCGCTTCTGTGAACGAAAACTTCAGGATCGTCCGGTAAAGAATAGTGGATCACATGGGTAAGAGAATCTACATCTAAACCTCTTGCTGCAACGTCTGTTGCTACAAGAATATCAATGTTTTTCAGTCTGAATTTCTTCATTACCGTATCTCTCTGCGCCTGAGACAGATCTCCGTGAAGCGCATCTGCCGCAAAACCGTTCTGCATAAGAAAATCTGCAACTTCCTGAGTTTCCATTCTTGTTCTGCAGAAAATAATAGAATATTGATTTGGATTTGCATCGATCAATCTCTTCAAAGCTTCTTTTTTGTGACGGTAGCCGGCTACGTAATATTCGTGTTTGATGTTTTTCTTAACTTCGTTAATAGAACCAACAGAAATACGGTGCGGGTTTGTCAAATAATTTTTAGAAATCCTCTCAACTTCCTTGCTCATTGTTGCAGAGAACAGGAAAGTTTGCTTGGTTTCCGGGGTTTCCTTCATAATGGTTTCCAATTCGTCTTTGAATCCCATAGAAAGCATCTCATCTGCTTCATCTAATACCAACCAATGGATGGCTGAAAAATCAAGCGCTTTTCTGTTAATCAGATCAATCACCCTTCCCGGCGTTCCCACAATAATCTGCGGTTTTTCTTTTAAAGAGCGAATCTGATCCATAATACTGCTTCCACCGTAAACTGCTGTAGTTTTGATGTTCTGCATGTACTTAGAATAGTTTTTAATGTCTTTCGTAATCTGTAGACATAGTTCTCGTGTCGGGCAAAGCACCAAAAATTGGATTTTGCGACTCGTATCGTCAATCATATCCAAAATCGGAAGCGAAAACGCTGCTGTCTTGCCCGTCCCAGTTTGCGCAAGTGCGATTAAATCGCGAATATCTGAAAGAATAAAAGGGATGGTCTGTTTTTGGATTTCTGTCGGGTTTTCAAAACCCAGTTCGCCAACGGCCTTAAGGATGTCAGGACTTAAATTGGTCTCCGTAAATAAATTCATTAAGTATTATAAAATTTCTGCAAAGATACACTATTTATTTGAATTTTGAATTAAACATTATTAAGGAATCGATAATTTTATTTTAGAAAAGTTTAAACATTTTTAAATTTCGGCAAAAAATAGACAGGTTTTTTATTTTAAATTTAATAAAATTTCAAAATAGTTTCTGAAGCCGATATTAATATTGTGACAATATTTCTTGTACCTCAACTAACAGCTTTGAAAAATACAGCAAATTATCTAAATTTGATAAAAATTGAAAAATGCCGGCAACTGTTTCTCCCAAAATATTTGATTTTCTGAAAAAAATTGAAAAAAACAACACCCGTGAATGGTTTAACGAAAACAAAGACTCTTTCCTGGAAGCGCAGTCAGAATTCGAAAAATTCATTGAAGAACTGATTGCTGAACTGGGAAAATATGATGAAAATATCCTAAAGATCAATGCCAAAAAATCGCTGCTGAGAATCTACCGCGACACCCGTTTTTCTAAAGATAAAACTCCATACAAAACGTATTTCGGGGCATCTTTAGGAATGGGAAAGAACAATATGAAAGCCGGACACTACATTCATATAGAACCCGGAAAATCTTTTTTAGGAAGCGGCATTTATCTGCCTGAAGCTCCCGTTTTAAAAGCAATACGAAAAGAAATTTCTTTATTTAAAGATGATTTTATAACGGTAATTGAGGATAAAAATTTTAAAAAACATTACGGCGAACTTGACCGCGAGAACGCCTTAAAAAACGTTCCGCAAGGGTTTGAAAAAGAAGATCCGATGGCAGAATACCTGAAACTTAAAAGTTTTATCGGTGTTCATCATGTAACCAATGAAGAAGCTTCCGGGAAAAATGCTCTTAAAAACATGACCGAAATTTTAAAATCTTCTCAACCACTGATTGATTTTCTTACGCATGCGATTTCCAACGGTGAAGAGTAATATTGCCCAATACAGCATTATCATTACTGTCTTCTGATTTAAAGAAAATTTTAACATTTTTCATTACCTTTGTCGGTCGTCAAAAAATTAAGCAATGTCTTTATACCAGCAATTCGCAGAAAAACTTCAGTACATCAGTCCGCGTTTTTATAAACAACGATATTTTAAAAGCCTGCATCAGCTCAGCAAAGAAAATTTTTCGCAACGGAATGTAGAACCGGAATTGATCTGGATTAAAAATTATCTTTCAGAAGATGCTGTCATTCTGGATATTGGCGCCAATGTTGGTACTTTTCTTTATCAGCTCGAAAACAAACTGCAACCTCAGAATATCTACGCTTTTGAACCGAACAAAAATCTGAATGCAAGGCTTAAAAGACTTTTTCCTAAAATGAATGTTTTGTCCTATGCGCTTTCAGACGAAAACACCACTGCAGAGTTTAAAGTTCCTGTCATTAACGGGAAAATGGTGGCATCGCGAGGCACTTTAAATACTTCATACAAAGAAATCGGGGAAGAAAAAAGCTATACTGAAACTGTAGAAGTGATAAAACTTGATCATTGGGCAGGAATGGAAAATTTAAAAAAATTAGATTTTATCAAGATTGATGTAGAAGGAAATGAGATGAAAACATTGCTGGGTGGTAAAAATATTATTAAGAACTTTAAGCCTACTCTAATGGTAGAAATGGAACAGAGACACCATCAACAACCCATATGGAAAGAGATTTCGGAAGTGGAAAGCTGGGGTTTTGAAGCCCGGTATCTGAACAGGGAAACTTTTGATCTTGATTTGCTGACTGAAGAAATTTTAATTAAAAACACCACCGACGAAAAAAATAAAACCGAATACATCAATAATATTATTTTCATCCCGAAAAACCATTAAGTGCAATGAGTGTAGTGGCAAGACAGGGGTTTAAATACTCTATAATAGGCTATGTCGGTTTTTTAATCGGTACATTTTCGGCGATTTTTATTTTTCCGAATGATTTCGAATTTTACGGAAAATTAAGATATGTTTTGCCCACTGCAGAAATGCTTGTTCCTTTTGTCGTATTGGGAATTTCATATTCCAATGTCAAGTTTTTCCGACAGGTGGAAGCAGATGGTAAAAAACAGAATATGCTTTCGCTTTCCCTTCTTGCTATTGTAATTAATTTTGCGGTTTTCAGTTCGGTTTTTTTTATTTTACCTTATTTTTATCCGAAATTTAAAGAACTTCAGGCCTGGAAAATCAAAGAAATTATTCTTCCTCTGGTTTTACTGCTTTCGTTTTGTGCTATTTTTAATAAATACACGTCAAATTATAAAAGGATCGTTGTTTCCAATATTTTCGATAATTTGTTTCCGAAAATTGCCAATTTAGGAGCCTTTTGCCTCTTTTTTTACTTTGCGCTATCTCAGAAAATTGCTTTTGCTTTTTTCTTCGGAATGTTTTCTTTAATGCTTTTCGGATATATTTATTACACCAATAGGTTAGAAAAAATCAAATTAGATTTTAATACCCAATATTTTAAAAAAGATCAATTCTGGAAAGAGTTTTCTACCTACAGCTTTTTTGGTTTTTTAGGCACTTTCGGAAATTATCTCGCCATCAACAGCTTCATGATCGGGGAATTCATGGGAATGGAAGAAAACGGGATTTATGCGGTTTTATACGCGCTCATTTCTCTTATTTCTATTCCTCAGCTGGGATTATTCAATATTTCTGCGCCCATTATCAGCAAAACCCTTGCGGAAGGCGATATGGAAGAGCTGGACAGGTTTCATAAAAAAACATCTTTATCTTTATATTTTTTAGGTGCCGTTTTATTTTCTTGCATTGTAATCGGGTTTCCTTACCTCACGTATTATATGCCTAAAAACGGAGTTATGCTGCGGGAATATCAACCGGTTATCTGGATTTGGGGTTCTGCAGTTTTGATAGATCTTGCCACAGGATTCAACGGAAACATTATTTCACTCTCAAAATATTACCGTTTTAATATTTTGGTCATGCTTTTATTGGCCGGACTTACCATCGGATTAAATTATTATTTCATTAAAAACACAGATCTTAAACTCATGGGAATTGCCCTGTCTACCGCTATTTCTCTTACGATTTACAATGTGATCAAAATTGTTTTTAATTATATCATGTTTAAGGTTTCGCCTTTATCAATTGAAATGATATTTGTATCGATTATCTGTACATTGGCAATTACCGTATCTATTCTTCTGCCGGATTTTGGCAATAATTTTCTTAATATGATCTACAAACCGGCCGTAGTGCTGATTTTGATTTTTACCGGAAACTACTTTACCAGGATTTTTCCTGTAGAGCAATATCTTAATATGGATTTTATTAAAAGTATCTTAAAATTTAAGCAGTAATCAATTGATGCAGAACATATTCTAATTTTTTCTGAATTTTTTCCCGGCTGTATTTTTCTTCAAAACCAAAAGTAAAATTTCTGATATCTTGAAACTGCTGAAGGATATTTTCTTCTTCAGGAATGATAAATTCATACGCTGATTGATAATTTGCGGGGAAAACAGCAGGTTTTCCGTAAGAAATAGCATCACCCAAATTCCCGGTCATTTTAGTTTTTCCATACACTTCTTTCTGACTGAAAAATTTGGTTTCCGGCTGAATCGGGCACCATAAAACATCCGCTTTCTGCATCCATTGGGTAAATTCTTCAGCAGAGACTCGTTCTGTAAAATATTTTATGTTAATATAATTCAGCGCATCTTCAAGATCTATCATTTTTTTTAGCTCATTTCCTTTAGCCTTGCCTAAAAAAACAAATTCCAACAATTGATTATCAGATGTTAATTCATTTTTAAAACTCATTTCAAATTCAGAAATCTTCTGAAAAACTGTATGATAATCTCTTCTTTTTTGAGAAACACTTCCGGGAATGACTATTGTAAGAACATGAGTATTCATGTTCTTTTGATTTCTAGTATAAAAAAGCGGTAAAAAATGAAGTTTCTCTGTAGACATCTGCTCGTCTAAAACTAAAAGATTTTTTGCATTTTTATACACCTTTGTGGCATCCGAAAGACCTTCCTTCCACCATAATTTCAGGCGGTACATCACATCTTCTTTAAACGTGTTTTTTATTAAATCTAATTTTGTAATCTGTGAGAAATGAAGGTTATGCACAATGACAGACGTATTATATTCTCGTGTAATCTTCAGAAAAGTATTGAAATAACGGTGGACCGTACCAATAATCACCAGATCATATTTTTTGTTTTTCAATTGATCTGAAATCACAGAGCTGTCTGAAAGATAAACAGTATCATCATTTCCAACAATTTGTTTATTTATCTTTTCCGAAAAATAATAATCTACTGAAAAAATTTCAGAACCTTTCATAATATCCATAAAATGCTGAGCAATTTCAGCATGGGTATCAAGTTCTATGTAAGCGATGTTCTTCAATAGTTTTCAATTTAATTCAGGTTACATTTTCAGCCATTTCTTTTTCAAAGTATTCCAACGTTCATTATTGATGATTTTTTGCTCAGCATCAGAAATTTTCAATTCCAACTGCTTTGATCTGCAATGCTCATAAGACTGAATAATGCTAAAGAAAAACAAAACCGACCTGCTCTTGGCTGCTTCCTTTGATGCGGCAACGTAAGCTAAAAATCTATTTAATCCTAAAAAATAAAAATATCTTCCATAATAATCAGAAGATTTAACAGTATAATCTGCGCCTTTTATTTTAATAAGTTTCACCTGCAATTCCGGCAAAACGACTTCTTCCCAACCGAGGTTTTTCAGCAGAACAGCATCAATATTATCCCATCCCAGAGTTTCCCGTAAACCTCCGATTGCAATAAAACATTCTTTGCGGTAAGCTTTTACAGGTCCTCTTACATGATGCTTATTAGAATTTCCTTCGTAAATCCATTTGCCATTTTTTTCAATATACAGTAATCCTCCTACCAAACCGTATTTTGGATGATGCAAAAAGGCATTGTCTATTTCCTGAAGATAATTTTCATCTAAAATAATGTCGGCATCGAATTTACAGATGATCTCAAAATTTTCAATATTTTGTGTCTGCAAGCCGTTTTTAAAAGCATGTATAACTTTCGAACCCGGCTGATGAAGAGATTTTTCAAGATTTACCGTTTCAAAACGGGAATCCTGATCCGTATATTTTTTTATAATTTCTGAAGTTGCATCGGTAGAACCGTCATTCACCACCACAACTTTAAAATCCTTACAGCTTTGCCGCTGTAAAGAATCTAAGGTAAATGCGAGATGATCCTGCTCGTTGTGCGCCGGAATGATGATTAAAAATTTCACTTCAGGTTTTTAGTTTATTTATAAATGATGAGGTTTCAGCATGTTTTTAGGATCAAGAATCTCATCCAGTTTCTCCTGGGAAAGAATTTTTTTCTCCAGAACCAAATTGTAAACACTTTTGCCGGTCATTAAAGCTTCTTTGGCAATTTCCGTAGAAAATTTATATCCAATGTAAGGATTCAGAGCGGTCACAATTCCGATGCTGTGCTTTACCATATTGAGGCAGACCTCTTTATTGGCTGTAATTCCTATCACACATTTATCATGAAGTGTGCTTAAAGCATTGCATAAAAAGTGAATATTCTCCATTATAGCATGAGAAAGAACCGGCTCCATCACATTTAGCTGTAACTGCCCTGCTTCTGCAGCGAAAGTAACTGTAAGGTCATTTCCGATTACCTTATAACACACCTGATTCACCACTTCCGGAATTACCGGATTTACTTTTCCCGGCATGATAGAAGAACCCGGCTGCATTGGCGGAAGATTAATCTCAAAAAGCCCGGCTCTCGGTCCTGAAGACAATAATCTTAAATCATTACAGATTTTAGAGAGTTTAACGGCAAGGCGTTTCATTGCCGATGAATAGATTACATAAGAACCCGTATCCGGCGTTGCTTCCACCAGATTGGGTGCAGAAACAATCGGGAAACCTGTAATTTCTGCGAGGTTTTTTGCGCAGAGTTTTGCATATCCAATCGGAGCATTAATTCCTGTTCCGATCGCAGTCGCGCCCATATTCACTTCTACAAAAAGATCGGCGTTGTTATTCAGTTTTGAAATATCTTCTTCAAGGGTAGCCGCAAAAGCTTCGAATTCCTGTCCTAAAGTCATAGGTACCGCATCTTGAAGCTGAGTCCTGCCCATTTTTATGACATCCTGAAACTCATTCCCTTTTGCCCGGAAAGCCTCAATAATTTTTTCAAGATTTTTCACCAGAGTCTGGTTCATCTGCAGTAAACCCATTTTTATAGCTGTAGGATATGCATCGTTGGTAGACTGCGAAAGATTAATGTGGTCGTTAGGCGAACAAAAGTGATATTCGCCTTTATTTTTTCCTAGTTTTTCTAAAACCCTGTTGGCAATCACTTCATTGGCATTCATATTAATGGAAGTTCCTGCCCCACCCTGAATCATATCAACCGGAAACTGCTCGTGAAGTTCTCCTCTTATTAGCTCATCACAGGTTTCCAGGATTTTAGAATATAAATCCTGATCCAGAAGACCCAATTCATAATTGGTTTTTGCAGCCGCTTTTTTTACGAAAGCCAGTCCTTTAATAAATTCAGGATAGGATGAAAGAAGCTGTCCCGAAATCTTGAAATTGTCTATGGCTCTTTGGGTCTGAACGCCATAATATGCATTGATCGGAACATTTAATATCCCTAATAAGTCACTTTCTTGTCTGAAATTTTCCATTACACTTGTTTAATTATGATAAAACGCATCCGGAGATGCGCTTTATTATTTATTTTGTTGGATATTTTTGATTTAAAGCCTGAAGGATTGCCCAGGTTTCTGCATCCATGATGCCATCGTAATTCTGTGGCCTGAAATGATATTGCAGCGCCTCAATGGTGCTTTTGGTAGCATCGTCCCATTTACCGCTCGGCTCTACAGCATACCCGAATTTCTGCAATGCAGTCTGAATAACAAAAACAAATGACGGCTCGTTGTATTTAGCAGCAAAATCTATTTGGGCAGCATCATAAAAACTTTGTTTTGCAGATTCATCGTACCACATTCCTATTTGATATTCATCATACAGTTTTTTCCATGGAAAAAGCGGTCCCGGATCTTGTTTTCTGGTGGGTGCGATGTCAGAATGCGCCAAAACATTGGTGGCAGGAATCTGATATCTTGTTATAATATCTTTCGCCAAAGCAGCTACTTTTTTGATTTGATCATCATTAAAGGAAACAAAAATTTTCTTCCCGGTAGAATCTGCTGTATATCCTGAATTAACGATTTCAATCCCTATTGAAGTATCATTAAGATTTTTGTCTGCTCTCCACGCGCTTACTCCCGCATGGTAAGAACGTTTGTTTTCATCAACCAACTGGTAGATTTCGTTATCCCCTGAATTGTTTACCAGATAATGTGCACTTACTGCCTGTTGTGTGAGCACCGTAATGGATTTGTCATCCGGAAGAGCTGTATAGTGGAGGATCAGATATCTTTGTCTGAAATTTTGCGCTATTGCCGGAAAATAGGTTTTTACGACTTTATATCCTGCAGGTTTTGCAGACACCAATGACCCATAGCTGATGGTATTGTCATTTTTTGCAGGATCTGCGATATTGGTGGTAAAAAATTCTACACCGCGTTCATTAGTAACCTGTGATTTTGATTTATCCACACCGGGTTTAACTGTTGTTTTCGGCTGTATTGTTGAGGTTTTGGGCCTGTAAGAAGTTGTTTTTACATTTTTTTGTGAGGTACATGAAAAAACAAAAACACTTAAGCCGATGATATATAATGTTTTACGCATGGGTGTTAGATTTTTAGCAGTTTATTCCTTCAAAAATACACAATTTTTTCTGAATATTATTTGGTATATAAGGAAATCTATTCTATATTTGCACTCGCAATAACGGGTTAACAATTGTTTAACGTTATGACAGGAGAGTTGCCTGAGAGGCCGAAAGGACATGTTTGCTAAACATGCGTACTGGAAACGGTACCAAGGGTTCGAATCCCTTACTCTCCGCGACCATTTTCGGGGCGTAGCGTAGTCCGGTCATCGCGCCTGGTTTGGGACCAGGAGGTCGCAGGTTCGAATCCTGCCGCCCCGACTGTTTTAGTAGTTTTCTCAAAACTACTTAATGGGTGCGTAGCTCAGCTGGATAGAGCATCCCGATTCATCGGGACGGTCAAAGGTTCGAATCAGTACTCAAATGTTTTCAGTAGTTTTCTCAAAATTACGTAACGGGTGCGTAGCTCAGCTGGATAGAGCATCCCGATTCATCGGGACGGTCAAAGGTTCGAATCGGTACTCAAATGTTTTCAGTAGTTTTCTCAAAATTACTTAACGGGTGCGTAGCTCAGCTGGATAGAGCATCTGCCTTCTAAGCAGACGGTCAAAGGTTCGAATCCTTTCGCGCTCACAAACAGAGAAATCAGTATTGGTTTCTCTTTTTTTTTAGTTTAATTATGTGTTTCTGTTACATTCTTTATTCACAATCTCTCGACAATTATTATATTGGACATTCCTGCAGATCCTTAAATGAAAGACTGCAAAAGCACTTATCAAACCATAAAGGTTTTACGGGCAGATCAAAAGATTGGATCATTATATACTCAGAATATTTCAATTCAAAATCATCTGCCTATGCCAGAGAAAGAGAAATAAAAGCTTGGAAAAGCAGATCCAAAATACAGGAACTAATTTATAAATCTTAAGCCTACAATAATTTAGAAGATTATTTTTCCCTTAAACCATTCTGTCAAAAGCAGATTTTAAAATTAAAATTATGTTTTTGGAAATTTTTACTTTCATAAAACAAAAAATAATCATACATTTGCACCCACAAAAAACAAGGTAATATTGTTTTTAGATGGCCATTATCGGGGCGTAGCGTAGTCCGGTCATCGCGCCTGGTTTGGGACCAGGAGGTCGCAGGTTCGAATCCTGCCGCCCCGACTGTTTTAGTAGTTTTCTTAAAATTACGTAACGGGTGCGTAGCTCAGCTGGATAGAGCATCCCGATTTATCGGGACGGTCAAAGGTTCGAATCAGTACTCAAATGTTTTCAGTAATTTTCTCAAAATTACGTAACGGGTGCGTAGCTCAGCTGGATAGAGCATCCCGATTCATCGGGACGGTCAAAGGTTCGAATCAGTACTCAAATGTTTTCAGTAGTTTTCTCAAAATTACTTAATGGGTGCGTAGCTCAGCTGGATAGAGCATCCCGATTTATCGGGACGGTCAAAGGTTCGAATCAGTATTCAAATGTTTTCAGTAGTTTTCTCAAAATTACGTAACGGGTGCGTAGCTCAGCTGGATAGAGCATCTGCCTTCTAAGCAGACGGTCAAAGGTTCGAATCCTTTCGCGCTCACAAAAAAACTCACAATTTTTATTGTGAGTTTTTTTTATTTTAAGATTTTAAGGTTGTAATTTCTTCTTTTAGATTTTCGATTTCCTTTTTAAGCAATGCAATGTAGTCCTGGAGATTTTCGATGATAGAATTTGGAATATTAAAATTTTGATTATAATAATTTCCAGAATTATCATTAAATGTAGAATTATCATTATGAACTATTCCTGATAAATTTTCCTCTTTAATTTCTTCAACAGGAACGTTTAAAGCTTCTGCCAATTTTTCCCACTCTTCGTCGTGCATTCTGGTTTCACCGCGCTCTTTTCGAGAATAGTTGGAAGTATCTGTAGAGAGTATTTTTGCCATTTTTTCCTGAGACATACCTTTTTGTTTTCTTAAATTTCTGAGCTTTTCCTTAATCATCATTTTTTATGTTTGATACAAATATGCAAAATTTTGCGCAAAATTTGTTCAAAATTATCAGAAAATTACCAAAAAATCGCAAAAAGCATCCCGTCGTATCGAAAGTTTATTTTATATTTTTGAATACTATAAAGTTTGTTTTTTTGTATGTGTACAGTACAAGTAAACAGATTTTTAATCGCTGATCAGCAAAAACCCATGTCAGGGTTTATATGGCAAGGAATAATTATTAAACTATATTAATAAAATGAAAAAGTTGAAAAAAATTTCAAGAAAAGAACTAAAAACCTTAATAGGCGGAAAAAAAATATCTGCAGGTATTGAAGCTCTAAATGAAGAAGGTTCAATTGCAGAAAGCTGTTATCAATGTTGTAAAACTCTTTATGAATGCGGTGATTGCAGTACAAGTAGCAATTGTCCTTCAGGCCAATTTTTACGAGCTTGTTAAAATTGATCAAAATAATTAAGACTGTTAAATAATTATTTGACAGTCTTTTGTTTTAAATAAAAATATATGAAAATCATTAAAATCATAATTCTTTTTTTTGTCTCAATTAATGTTTTGGGTCAAAACAAACAATTTTTCTATGAACACCTATTTATTCCAGATTCTACTAACCTGAAAAATTTAGGGAAAGAAATAATGGTTTTGAATGTTAGTAACGATAAATCAGAATTCTATAGTTTTGAAAAATACGAATCAGATTCAGCATTGAACGCAGATGCAAAGAAAAGAATCTCTTCTAAACTCTCTAACATAAAAATGAATAATGATAGGGTAATTAAAAATATTAATACTCAAAAAATTGAGTTTGTTACAATTCTGCCTCCATATAGATATTCAGTTAGTCAGAATATAAATTTAAAATGGAATATACTTGCAGAGTTTGATTATATTTTGGGGTATAAAGTGCAAAAAGCAACCACAGAGTTTGGGGGCAGAAATTGGGTCGCATGGTTTGCAAAAGAGATCCCGATACAAAGTGGTCCATATAAATTTTTTGGACTTCCAGGACTGATTCTTAAAATTGAAGATGTTCATAAAAGCCATATTTTTGAACTAAAAGGAATAAGAAATGCAAAAGGCGACTTTAATTATCCTTACGTGAATAATTTTAAAGATGTGAAAATCACGTATCCAAAATATGTAAAAATTTATAAAAATTTTCGAAAAAATCCGATGGCAGGTTCAGTTGGGGCTTTTCCAGACCAAACAGATGTTAATGGTGTTTTTCACTCCGGAAATGAAATTTTTCGTCAATTTGAAAAAGCAGCGTTTGAAGACTTGAAAAAAGACAATAATAGTATTGAACTTGACTTACTTAAAAATTAATTGTCATCTTCATAAAATAATCACACACTAAATACTGTATGAATTTCGATAAACTCATAGATTATTTAAACTCTATCCTTGTGCATCAGCTTTCATCAAATGGAGGAGCATCTCGATGCTAAAAAAACAAAGAGAGAGATTTTGAATAAGAGAAATCTCTCTCAATTTAAAAATATTACAATGAAATTATATTTTATTATCATTCTTGGACTTCTTTGCCATATATCTTGTAATCAAGAAAAAAAACAAACATTAATAACAGGTAATATTCCCAATCTACCTGACGGAATAATGTATCTCTATGAAGACAATGGAACCAATAAAATTGACAGTATACAGACAAAAAAAGGAAAATTTAATTTTATTTACCATTGGAAAAATAATGAACCTGTATATCTTGGACTGAATCATGTAGATAATCATAATATATTCACATATATAGGCTTCCCTACTAAAGCTAAATATAAAGGAGCTCCATTAGAACAAACCCGATTTTTATCAGATTCTACAATAATCATAAATGGAAAAACCTTTGATAATACTCCGACTAGTTTTCCAGAAAATGTAAAATCAATAACTTTATTCTCTCCAATTATAACAGGAAAACAAACGGACGCACTCTATCATATAGATGAGGACTTATTCGAACATATCACTCCTAAAACCGTTTCAATTATTAAAGAAAAATTAATTGAATATCCGTTTTCATATCATCTATTGTATAAGATTAGTGAAAATAAAAACAGTTTTTCTGCACTGCAAACGCAAGATTTATTACACTCATTTAAAGGCGAAATTACTGAAAGTAATACCTATAAGAAACTGTACGCTTACAACGAAAAAAGATTTAACGAGAAAAATATCTTACTTCCTCTCCTTGAAAATAACCGACACACCAAAGAAGAAATTCTCAATAAAAAATATAAAAAACATTTAATTGTTTTCTGGGCGAGCTGGTGCGGACCGTGCAGACAAGAAATACCTTTGCTAAAAAAAACCTTTGCATCGTATGCTAAAGAAACTGAATTTATTTCAATATCGATAGACGAAGATCAATCAGCCTGGCAAAAAGCATTAGCACAGGAAAACATGAGCTGGAAACAGCTTATTGCTGATAAAAAAAATTCGGCTTATGAGACCCTGCAGATTCGTTTTAAATTGAATGGCGCTATTCCTTATACTGTGTTGGTTGATAATGATTTACACATTATAGCATCATCTACCGGTTTATCTTCTGAAAAAGATTTGGTTGATTTGATTAAAAAATAATTAAATTTGGCTACCACCAAACTTTACAACCTATCATATGAATTTCGATAAACTCATAGACTATTTTAAGCTCGACAAACAGGAGTTTTATTTTCAGTTTAATTCTCACCCCAACTACCCTTCTGCATTGGCTTTCAGCGATACACTCAATTTTATGGGACTCCAGAACGACGCCTACGAACTAGACAAGGAATATTGGGAAGAGCTTCCGGAAGAATTTATGGCTTTGGTAGATCAATCTTTTTCGTTGGTCAAGAAAAAAGGAAATACATATACCATTTATTCCGATAAAATTAAAAATCTTACCAAGGACGAGCTGTATCAACAATCAGGGGATTTTGTTTTTCTGTTTGAAAAAAGTGAAACGGTTAAAAGCACCGCTTTTTTCAACATACAACCTTTCATTTATATTGTATTCGGGATTATACTGCTCTATTCTTTATTGCAATTTGCCTGGTACGAAACTGTTTTTAACCTCTTATCATTAGCCGGAGTATACATCTCTTTAGAATTGTTTAACCAAAAATTCGGTAATGAATCTGCCATAGTAAGCAACATTTGCGGAGGCACCTCAAATGTACAGTCTCAAAGCTCATGTTCTAAAATATTTTCGTCTGATAAAACCGACATTCTAGGGCTTAAACTTTCAGATTTCAGCCTTATCTATTTCCTGGGAATTTCAATGCTTGGATTGCTATTTCCCGGAACGCAGTTTCTCCTTAAAATCATTACTCTGATTTCTATTGCGGTCATTATCTATTCTTTATACATTCAGACATTTGTAGAAAAATCGCTCTGCAGAGTATGTTTGGTCATCATTCTTATCCTATTGTCACAAATTGCGGTAAGTGCATTGTATTTCAGCTGGAATCCTTCAACAGCGGTCATTTTCATCAGTGCTGTTTTATTTTCTGCCCTTTTTTTAACGGTGGCTTTTATAAACAATACGTTGAAACAATATGAAGAACTAAAAAAATCAAATGCTAAAAACCTGAGATTTAAGAGAAATTATGATTTGTTTAAAAGAGAGCTTTTAGACAGAGAAAAAATTGAGTTTACCGATCAATCGACTTTTTTTGTGGGAAATCAGAACGCAAAACTTCACCTGTCAATCGTATCAAATCCGTACTGCGGTTTTTGCAAAGGCGCGCATACCATCATGGAAGATCTGCTGAAAAAATATCCGGATGATATTTCTGCGCAAATCAGGTTTAATTTTTCTCAGAAATCTGATGAAAAACAAACGCAGCTGATGTCAGATTTTTTTCATATTTATAAAAACAGATCGCAAAAAGAATTTTTAACTACAGTAGATAGCTGGTTTGAAAATAGAGATGAAAATGCAATCAGAGAAATATCACAATCAGCTACGCCTGAAGATTTAAATCCTATTCTTGCCATGTCTGCAGAAAACAATGAGGCGGGAATCAATTTCACCCCCGTTTTTTTGCTGAACGGATATCAGTTTCCTGAAAAATATGACCGTGAAGATATTTATTATTTTATCAGTGAATTGATTGAGGATGAAGATTTTTCAGCATAATTGTTATCATTTAATTTAAATTGATTAATTTTAAATGAATGAAAAGCGATATCCGAAAAGCTTAAAAAGAGTAGGAAAATTACCAAATCAATCAGTATGAAAAATTTAAAAAAAATCAACAGGCACGAACTGAAAACGATTCAGGGCGGCATTACCTGTCAAGGCGGACAACTCTGCCTGATCGACGGAAAATGGAAATGCATGCCGTACGACGGATGCGGCGGCGGAAACCAACCCTAATTTAATCATCAAACCAACCAAACTATTTTATTATGAAAAATTTAAAAAAAATCTCAAGAAACGAAATGAAGAACCTTAATGGTGGAGCTTTAACCTGTTCTCAGGCTTGCTGCCCTCCTCCGGGAATAAAAAGATGCCCAAACATCTACTGTTTTGCACCATGTCCTGTAGAATCTTAAAAATAAGAAGATGAATAATCTGAAAAAATTGGCAAGAAACGAAATGAAAGACATTTTTGGAGCTGGGCCGATCATCATCGGATGCTCAAAAGAATGTTGCCCTACCGATGGCAGACCACGGTGTCCGAGACTTATTTGTCCGGCTGTCGTTTGTCCGCAATAGGTGTAAGGATTTTTATAAAACAACAAAATAATATTGTATTTTTAAATCCTAAATAATTTTAAGAGATTGGGGCTGTTTATTCAGCCTCTTTCTTATTATAAATTTTAATTCAAATTTTGAAAAAATTTCCTTTTTATCTTCAGCCCGACTCCAAAGATTGCGGACCAACCTGCCTTAGAATTGTCAGTAAATTTTATGGCAAAAGCATTTCATTACAGCAGATTAGAAATCTTTCGGAAACAACCCGGGAAGGAAGCAGTTTATTAGGGTTAAGTGACGCGGCGGAAGATTTGGGCTTCCGTTCTTTAGGCGTACAGATCGACTTTAACACCCTTACGGAAGAAGTGCCTTTTCCATGTATTGTACATTGGAACAAGCAGCATTTTGTAGTCGTTTATAAAATTGATAAAAATAATATCGTGTATGTTTCAGATCCCAGTTATGGTTTAATTACCTATACGAGAGAAGAGTTTATCAAGTTCTGGATCGGAGAAAACGCCAATGAACATACAGAAGAGGGAATTGTCTTAATTTTAGAAACAACCCCGGCTTTTTTTCAGACCGAGTTTGATGATAAAGAAAGCAAAGCCAGCTTTTCCTTTCTTTCAAAATATCTGCTAAAATATAAATCGCTCATCATACAGCTTGCGCTCGGATTGCTCGCCGGAAGCCTGCTTTCGCTTATTCTGCCTTTTCTTACGCAGAGCATTGTCGATGTCGGAATTCAGAATCAGGACCTGAATTTTATTTATCTGGTACTCCTCGCACAGGTCATGCTTTTTCTGGGAAGAATGGGTATTGAAGTGATCAGGAGCTGGATTTTACTGCATCTTTCCACCCGCATCAATATTTCCATTATTTCCGATTTCTTTATTAAATTAATGAAGCTGCCCATCAGTTTTTTTGATACCAGAATGACGGGTGATATTATGCAGAGAATCAACGACCATCACAGAATTGAGCAGCTCTTAACCAATTCTTCTCTGAACACTTTATTTTCTCTGGTTAACTTAATTATATTCAGTATTGTGTTGCTGTTTTACGATTACAGACTGTTCGTGGTCTATTTGGTAGGAGCAGTTTTATATATCGCATGGATTACGTTTTTTCTCAGAAAAAGAAAAGAGCTGGATTATAAAAGGTTTTCCCAGGTTTCGCAGGAGCAAAGCAAAGTGATTGAGCTGATCAACGGGATGCAGGAAATCAAGATGTTTAATGCTGAAAAACAAAAAAGATGGGATTGGGAGTTTTTGCAGGTGAAACTGTTTAAATTAAGAATAAAATCTTTATCATTAGAGCAATGGCAATCGGTAGGTGGAAATTTCATCAACCAGATGAAAGATATTCTGGTAAGCTTTCTGTCTGCCAAATTGGTATTGAGTGGAAACCTTACTTTGGGAATGATGCTTTCCGTACAATATATTATCGGGCAATTAAACAGTCCGCTTTTACAATTGATCGACTTTATCAAACAGACTCAGGACGCTAAAATTTCTTTGGAAAGATTAGGCGAAATTCACGATAAAGATGATGAAGAAAATAAAGATGAGCAATATGCCACCGAAGTTCCGGAAAAAGACATTGAAATCAGTAATATGTCGTTCCGCTATATCGGTTCTGATCAGTTTGTTTTTGAAAATCTAAACCTTCAGATTCCTTACCAGAAAACCACAGCCATCGTCGGAGCCAGCGGAAGCGGAAAAACCACTCTATTAAAATTATTAATGAAATTTTATGAACCCAATGAGGGCGAAATAAAAATCGGGAACACCCAGATGAAAAACATCTCCCCAAGATTCTGGAGAGATCAATGTGGTGTTGTCATGCAGGAAGGTTATGTTTTTAATGATACGATTGCCAATAATATTGCTGTAGGTGAAGATTATGTAAACAAATCAAAACTGAGAAAAGCAGTAGAAATTGCGAATATCAAAGATTTTATCGAAGGGTTGCCTTTAAGTTATAACACAAAAATCGGTAACGAAGGTCTCGGCGTCAGTGGCGGACAAAAACAAAGGCTTTTCATCGCACGAGCCGTTTACAAATCCCCGGAATACATTTTCTTCGATGAAGCAACCAGTGCTTTGGATGCTAATAATGAAAAGATTATTATGGAAAACCTGGAGCAGTTTTTTGAAGGAAAAACAGCGATTGTCATTGCCCACCGATTATCCACTGTAAAACACGCAGATAAAATTATTGTTTTAGATAAAGGAAAAGTAGTGGAAGAAGGAAATCATACAGAATTAGTGGCTTTAAGAGGTGAATATTACAGACTCGTTAAAAATCAGTTGGAACTGGGTGATTAATTAAGAATTAGCATTTAGAAATTAGTAATTTAGTTTACAATTACTAAATGCTAATTCCTAAATACTAATTTTAAAATGAATGTACTTCAAAGTAAGTCTAAAAAATTTGCAATCCGTATCGTTCATTGCTATAAGTTTTTAGCTGACAGTAAAAAAGAGTTTGTCTTGTCTAAACAACTATTAAGAAGCGGAACAGCAATCGGTGCGCTGATAGCAGAAAGTAAATTTGCGCAGAGTGATAAAGATTTTTTAAACAAATTATATATTGCCCTGAAAGAGACTAATGAAACTTTATATTGGCTAGATCTTTTGCATGAAACTCAATTTTTGTCAGAAGAAGAGTTTTTTCCATATCAAAAGATGCTACAGAATTATTAAAATTATTAGTATCCATAACAAAAACATTAAAATCAAAATAAGTGATTTAGTGAATATTTAGAAGTAGTAATAATTTCTGATTGCTAAATCCTAATTTCTAATTAAATGAAAGACATTTTAGACAACATAGAGCTCCGTTCAGAAAGTGTTCAGGATATTCTTACAGAGCCGCCTCACTGGATGTTCCGGTGGGGAAATACCATTATTCTTATCATTCTGATGCTGGTTCTGGTGATGAGCTACATCATCAAATACCCGGAATTTGTTCCGGCGCCTATTATTGTCACTTCTCAGAACCCGCCTGAGAAAATCGAAGCGAGAAGCAGCTCTAAGATCGAAAAAATATTCATTAAAGACCACCAGAAAGTCAAAAAAGGGGATGTGATGCTCGTTTTGCAGTCTACTGCACATTATGAAGACGTTTTAAAATTAAAAAAACTTGTAGATTCCATTGCTTCGGATCAGCTGCTTTCTTTTCCTGTAAATGAAGTTGCTCACTATAAATTGGGCGAATTGCAGGGAGATTACAACAGTTTTGCAAAAGCTTTTCAGGACGAAAATTTATTTACACGACTTCAACCGTATGCCCCCGAAAACCTTGCCGCCAATCAAAGCATTTCAGAATCCAGAAACAGGATAACAACGCTGAAGCAGCAAAGAAATCTTGAAGCAGCAAAAACCGAACTTACCCGAAAGAATTATCTAAGATCGCAGGAATTATTCAATCAGGGGGTGATTGCGGCAGTGGAACTCGAAGGTGAAAAACTGAAATATCTGCAGGCACAGCAGAATTTGGAAAACCTTAATATTTCTCTTTCTCAGGCGCAGGAAAGCATTTCGAATCTCAACAAGACAAAAAGCGGAACAGCCATTAATACAGAAAAAGATAAAATTACCTATTCATCTCAGACTTTACAATTGTTTGAGCAGCTGAGAAAATCATTAAAAGAATGGGAACAGAATTATCTTATCATCTCTTCTACCGACGGAATAGCTAGTTTTCAGCAGTTTTTTGGGGAAAATCAATTCGTGAAAGCAGGTGATCCTATAGTATCTGTATTACCGGACCATACTGAGCAATTGGTGGGAAGAATGTCTGTTCCGACAGTGAATTCGGGTAAAATTATTCCGGGAGAAAAAGTATTGATCAAACTTGACAACTACCGCTTCCAGGAATACGGAATCATCGAAGGAAAAGTGCAGAATATTTCACTGATCCCTGATGAAAAGGGAAATTATTATGTTGACGTCATTCTTCCGAAAGGCTTAAAAACCTCCTACAACAAAACCCTGAAATTTGATAAAGAATTGCGGGGAAATGCAGAAATTGTGACGCAGGATTTAAGATTAATTGAAAGATTCTTTTACCAGATCCGAAAATTGCTGGGATATCAGTCGTAATAGAGTTATCTTATTTTTTCAAATGATAAGCATTACCGTCCCAAAGATAGATTTTGGAGGCGCGTTTTTTCTTTTCCCGGTCACGGTCATCTTTTTCCATTTCTTCCATTTTTAAAATAAAAGCATTGGCTATTCCGCCTTTGTCATTTGGGAAAATGAATTTTTCGCTGTGGTAGTACACATCGGCATCACCCACATTCATCAATTGAGGAAGAGCGATCAGTTTCTTATTTTTAAAAAGAATATACTGGTCATACCCGGCAATTCCGCAGGCTTCTCCTGAGACAGACGCTTTTAGCGTATATTCAACGTCTTTCAGCTGATGGCTGCTTTCAATACTGAATGTCCCAAAATTTAAACTTTCTCCGGAACCGGTTTCAAAGAAAATTTCATCAACTAAATCATTATTTTTTAAAACTTTAATACTTGCGGTATTCTGCTGATAGTCCTGATTAAACTGCCGGTCTTTTTTATTGATGGTCTTTGAAATTCCATACAGAAAGTCATACCCGTTTTTGTTTCGGTATCCAATGCAGAGATTTCCGCCCCAAATGTACCCCTGCAGCGTTTTATCACCTTTCTGGTACGATATTTTATACCAGTTTGCAGATCTTTCACCCAGCTTCAGAACAGCTTCCTCTTTTTTAAGAATTAAAATCTGCTGATTGGCCTGTAAAGAATCTATGATTTGAGCATCAGTTTTGGGTGATTGTCTTATCCTTGACCGATCTGTGAATATTTTCTGGGGCGTATTATCTTCAAAACCAAAAATTCCGTTGGCATACACTTCTTCCTGCGCAGAAAAAATCTGGATGATGCATAAACATAAAGCTGCGAATAAAGATTTCATAGTACATTTTATGATTATTTCTCAAGCAATAAGCTTACCCATTCTTCACGTTGCAGTTTATTTTTCAGCTTTAAATTATTTTCGTGACAAACTTCAAGAATATCATCTACATCGAAGAAACACAATCCGGAAAGCAGTAATTTTCCGCCTTCATTCAGCACAGAAACATACGTCGGAATATCTGAAATCAGGATATTACGGTTGATATTTGCTAAAATAATGTCATAATTTTCATTGCCTAAATTTTCAGCAGTTCCAAGTTCAATATCCAACTCCACATTGTTTCTAATCGCATTTTCTTTTGAATTTTCCACGGACCATTCGTCGATATCAATGGCTTTTGTTTCGCCCGCTCCTTTCTGTTTTGCATAAATGGCCAGTACTGAAGTCCCGCAACCCATATCCAGAACTTTTTTATCTTTAAGATCTATATTCATCATCTGCTGAATCATCAGATGCGTTGTGGGATGATGCCCTGTTCCGAAAGACATTTTCGGCTGAATGATGATCTCATGCATCCCCGGAATTGATTCGTGAAACTCAGCCCTGATCAACACTTTATCATCGATATTGATGGGTTCAAAATTCTTTTCCCATTCTTCATTCCAGTTGATATTGGGCATTTCTTTAAAAGTATATTCAATACGGACATCCTTGTTCTGGAACAGCGGCAAATTTTTCAAATCTTCTTCATTGAACAAATCTTTCTGAATATAGCCTAAAATCCCTTCAAGCTCTTCTGTAAAGCTGTCGAAACCTATTTCTATCAATTCTGCCATTAATATTTCGTTCCAGGGCTGAAGAGGGGAAATTTTGAAATCGAATTCTAAATAATTTTGCATGAGAATAATTTGCTACAAAAATAAAACTACTTTTTTGATTTATTAGAATATCGCGGTGTTGTTTTTAAAGTGAAGAACACAAGTTTTTTTTGAATGCTTTATGTTTTATAGGATTGCTTCGTCGCTTCGCTCCTCGCAATGACATAATAAAAAAAGCGGGCTAAAGCCCGCTCCTATTGAGGTGAAAATTATTTTAATTACGGATTTGTAGAAAAAATAGAACCGTTGGCAATTAAAGCCCTTCTGTTCATTTTCAAAATATCTTTTACCCATTCCGCAAAATCTTCCGGCTGAAGAACGGTTTCCGGATTTCCGTCTGTCAAACCACCCTGAATAGACATGTCAGAAGCAATGGTACTCGGCGTTAAGGTAACCACACGGATGTTTTGCTTTCTCCATTCTGCCATCATAGATTGGGACAGAGAAACAACCGCTGCTTTTGAAGCCGCGTATGCCGACATATTTGGCCCGCCTTTCAAGCCTGCGGTGGAAGCAACATTTACAATATCACCTTCTCCTTTTGCTTTCATAAACGGATAAACTGCTTTTGCTGCGTAATATACACCGAAAAGATTGGTTTTGATTACCTGTTCCCAGGTTTCTGAAGGCATTTCTTCGATCGTTCCGAAGTCACCGATTCCGGCATTGTTAATTAAAATATCAACGCCTCCCAACTGTTCGGCCAACAATTCAATCCCTGCTTTTACCTGAATTTCATTATCCATTGAGAAGACTGCATAGGTTGCATTCACGCCAAAACTCCTGATTTCTTCCACTGTCATTTTGAGGTTTTCTTCATTCCTTCCGGTAATTCCGATATGGACACCTTCATTGGCCAATGCCAATGCAACTGCTTTTCCGAGACCTCTTCCTCCACCTGTAATAAAGGCGGTTTTTCCGTTTATATTCATAGTATTACATATTTGTATGCAAAGGTACAAACTAAGGATCTGAAACCATTTTTTTGCAAGTAGATTAATCAAAACTGGATCATTTGTAATTTCTATAAAAATAAAACCGGCTTACAATAAGCCGGTTTCTGAAAGTAATATAAAAAATTAAATTAAGGAATAAGAACCGGATTCTGAACTTCAAATTCTTCGGATGCCGAGAATTGATTTCCGTACATATCCGTTGCTTTTACCTCAACTTTATGTTTTCCCAGAGGAAGTTTTTTCGGGAAAGCGCCTGTCCAGATATGTTTTGACATTTCCGGGTTTGAAGGCCTTCTTCCCGGTAGTAATGATGGCGTTACATCCCATTTAAAAACTGACATCGCAAAATTCGGATCTATGGTTTCGTCATACTCCATTGTTTCCCACTGATCGCCGTCAATTTTGTATTCTACTTTATCGGTTTTGGTTCCCATAAAGAAATTGGCCAGGATTTTTGCTGAGGTTTTCCCGGGAATTGCTTTTGGAACATATAATTTGATCTGATAATCTTCCGGTTTTCCGGCAGTTTTGTATTTCACTTTATACTGATTATCATTGAAACTGATGAAAGAATATCCTTTTGCCGTACCGTCTCTCATCGTTGAAGTAGGCAATCCTGCATCATCGGCCGTTCCGGACCACCAATCGCCGCATGTAGTTCCTGCATTATATTCGTGAAGGTCTTTTGAACCGTTCCAACCCGCTTGTTTACCGTAGAAGATCTGTTGCTGAATGTGCGTATGGGCCGATAAAATGAGCGCGTTTTGAAATGGGGTCAAGTAATCAAATAATTTCTGACGGTCTGCATTTCTGAAATTGTCTTCGTTTTTATGCTCCAAAGGAATGTGAAAAGAAACAACCACCAATTTGCTTTTATCTACCAATTTCAAGTCATTTTCCACGAATTTCAATTGATCTTCCCGGAAGCCTCCCCAATATCCTTTTCCGTCTCTGGGATCGGGATACAAAATATCATCCAGAATAATGAAATGAACATTTCCGTAGTTGAAAGAGTAATTTGCAGGCCCGAAATTCGATTCAAAAGTTTCGTCTGACAGCAGATCTTCTTTCGCGTCATAATTCATATCGTGGTTTCCCATAACGTTGTACCATGGCAAGCCCACATCTTTCATTACATCTGCATAAGGCTTTTGTAAACTTAAATTATCCCCTACCAAATCTCCCAGACTGATTCCCAATACTGCATTTTTCTTGGTATTTTTCACCTCATTGACGATGGCTCTTTTGAAGTAATCCAATTCTTTTTCCGTGTACGGTTGCGGATCTCCGAACACTAAAATGTCAAAATTTTTGCTTTCGTTTTGTTTATGTAATGCAAAATTCAATTCTTTAGGAAGCTCTCCTGTCGGCGCAGTTCCTTTATATTTAAAATCTGCAGGAGAACCTTTTGGTTTATACTGATAATAGTACTGAGGAAGATTGTTTGCATTTAACGGAGTCATATATCCGGAAGGTTTGATCACAAAAACGGTCTGATTTTCCTGAATAGGAAGGCTGTATCTGCCGCTTTTGTCTGTTAAAACCACCTGCGTTCCATTTGAAACCGCTACTCCTTCGATTCCTTTTTCGCGGTTTTCTTTTTTAAGATTTTTGTTGCCGTCTTCAAAAACATATCCTGAAACGGAAGTCTGTGAGAATGCCATTGCTGAAATGAACAGACAGGGCATAAAAAATTTTATATTCATTTTACTTTTTGATTTTTAATGATAATTGATAATTACTGATTCCACCAGGTTTTAAGATTGATATCATCACCGCCCATCTGCTGAACTGCTGCCTGATAATTGGTAGTGTTCAGTACTTTCGGATTGGGAGGATACATGAGTCTCTGAGGAAGATTTCCGTTATTAAGCAATCCTCCGTTGTTTGGTAACACAGGGAAACCTGTCCTCCTTTTTTCAAACCATTGCTGCTGATCTACGAAGAATAATGAAACATATTTCTGAAGCATGATTCTTTCTAAAGTCCCGTTATAGGCAACATTGGGATTGGTAAAATAATTTGTTGGCATAACCGCGCCCCACTGCTCAATTGTTGCTTTTACTCCGTTTTCGTAATATGTTTGCGCGCTTCCCGGGATGATTCCTTTAAACGCCAGTTCGGATAAGGTAAACTGCAGTTCGGCGTAAGGATAAATTAAAATATTCAGCGGAGCTTTTGCCAGGTTCTGGTTCATATTCGAAGGTTGGTAATTGAATGTCGTACCGTAAGCATATCCTGTTGGGGCGCCTTTATAGCCGATATTTGCGTTAGTAGCCAGATCTTTTGCCTGACCGAAAAACAATGCCATTCTCGGGTCGTTATTTGCTTTTAAAGTTTCCACAAAAAATGCTGACGCCGCTCTTCCGGTTGTAAAATCCTGCGGCCTTGCAATAGGAGGCAAAACCGGTGCGACTCCTGTAACGTTTAATTTTGCCGTATCTGCATTGCTCTGGAAGATCGGGAATGTCGTAGGATTACTAATGATCTCCTGAATTCTTTCATACACATTCACTTCTCCGTTTTTCTTTAAAATCCTGGTTAATAATCTCAAAGAAAGTGAATTACAGAATTTTTTCCAATTGATAATTCCATTGGCATCCGTTTCCGCTTTGTAGAAAATATCTGCTCCGGTAAGCGGTTTCGTGGTTACAAAAAGTGAATTGGCTGTTTTTAAATCATTTAATAATTTAATATAAATATCTTTCTGCTTATCAAATTTTGGCTGTGTAATGCCTCCATCTAAATTTGAAGCTTCTGAAAACGGAACATCACCGTACGTATCGGTAAGGTTGGAATACACCCAGGCGTTTAAAACCATAGCAATCGCCTGATAATTTACATCATTATCTCTCAGAGCTGCTTTTTTCATATCGTTGATCTGCATCAGCCATTTATAGCTATTGTTCCAATACCCTGCGCCGGTATTTTCGGTGACGTAATAACGGCTCAGAGAATTTCCTTCATTCGGAAAATCAAGAGAAACCTGCATGATATCAAAGGTAAAATCATTGGCTCTCATGTAATTAACCGCAGACATATTGTATTGAATGGGAACCAGTAATTTGGAAGCAACGGCTTCATTAACTCTGCTTTCATCGACATTCACTTCATCCAGATTTCGGTCACAAGAGACTGATACAAGGCTCAATCCTGTAATAAGTGCTATATTTAAAAGTAATTTTTTCATGATTTAGAATTTTAAAATTTAACATTAAGTTGAATTCCCACCGTTCTCGCAGTCGGCAGCTGCCCCATTTCTACGCCGGGAGTAATCTGATTGTCATTCAGGGTTGCGGCTTCTGGATCAAACAGCGGAAACTTGGTCCACATCCAGAGATTTCTTCCGAATAAGGCTAATGTAAGATCGGTGATCTTCAGCTCATCAGTAATTGTTTTCGGGAAAGAATATGAAATTCTGGCATCTCTTAGTTTGATGAAAGAGGTATCAAACGTGTTGGTTTCCACATTGGCTCTTCGGTAATAATCTGCATAGTAAGCAGAGACCAAAACTCCTTTTGTATTGGTTGAAAACGAACCGTCCGGATTTTGCACCACTCCTTCTCCTATGATAATCCCACCGGCGTTTTCTCTTCCTGCCAAAGTATGCTCCAGTTTTCCCTGTTCTGTCATTTTATGATGAGATTGTGAATATGCCATTCCTTTGTATTGTCCGTCAAATGAAATACTTACTGTAATATTTTTATATCTGAATTCATTCTGAAGACCAGCTCTCCATTCCGGATATGCATTTCCTATTTTTTTCATTTGGGTAGGTTTAGCCGTTAAACCATCGCTGCCGAAAATCACCTGACCGTCCGGAGAATACATCAACCCGTATCCGTACATATCACCTAATGAACCGCCAACAAATGCATTGTAATACACTACACCTCCTACACTTGCCATGGTATATGGCTCACCATGAAACTCTTCAGGGAGTGATAAAATTTTGTTTCTGTTTAAAGACCAGTTTGCATTAACACTCCATGAGAAGTTTTTGTTTTTCACAGGATAGGTATTTAAAGTCATTTCCACCCCTCTGTTCCGTACTTCTCCTGCATTGATCATTCTGTTGCTGTATCCTGTTTCCCAAAGTGTCGGAATTTTTACGATCTGGTCTTTAGAATTATTCTGATATGCTGTGATGCTGTAATTGATCCTGTTTTTAAGAATACTGAAATCCATCCCGGCTTCGATATTGGTAATCATGTTTGGTTTCAGATTCGGGTTCGGATATAATGACGGTGATTCTATAGAGCCTGAAAAATCACTGTTGTTATAGTATTTTTCTAATAGATAAGGATCTGTATCATTTCCTACCATAGACCAGGAAGCTCTTAGTTTCCAGTAATTAAATTGATTTGAAGTTAATTTAAAAATATCAGAAAGAATGAATGACGTTGCCACCGATGGGTAAAAGTACGAGCGGTTTTCCTGAGGAAGCGTACTGCTCCAGTCATTTCTTGCGGTAACATCCAGAAAGGCTACATTTTTGTACCCCAGAGTCGCCAATGCATAGGTACTGTTTACCTGTTTATCGCTTGGTTTGGCAAATTTTATAATGGTTGAAATTCCGTTTGGCATTGTGTAAAGTCCTGGTTTCAGAAGTCCTTCTGCCAAATAATCATTCATGGTATATTCTGTGTATCGGATATTTCCTCCTACGGATGCACTGAAATCAAAATCACCGAATTGATTTTTATAGGTAAATAATACATCATTATTTAAATCCATCAATCTGATATATTGCTCCCTGTACATCCCCTGAAGATAATTGGCAGAACTCCACGGTCTTTTCTGGGTACGCTCTTCGTTGGTTAACTCCATTCCGGATCTCAGCATTACCTCAAAGTTTTTGGTAATTTTATAGTTGAGGTTCACATTTCCGGTAATGAAGTTTTTATCCACCCCGTTTAGCATTTCGTATGCAATCAAGTAAGGATTATCAATAAATGAGCTGAACGGATGAATCTGATCAACCTGTTCTTTTCCCGCTTTCCAGATAGGTGCGTACCACGAAAGATCCACGTTCGGATTCTGGAAGATCATGAAATAGGAGATCGACTGGTTGCTGTAACCGGTGGCCGGTAAATTATCACTTTTTGTCTTATTGTAATTGAATTTAATCCCTATTTTCAATTTTTCATTCAGCTTATGATCTACTGAAAATGCAGCATTGAATCTGTTAAATCCTGTATTTGGCATCATCCATTCATTCTTTAGATAGGTTAAAGATGATCTGAATGACGTATTTTCGTTTGAAGCTTCTAATGAGATATTGTTTGAAAAAGTAGCTCCGGTCTGCCAAAATCCTTTGATATTGTCTTTGTAAGGTCGCCAAAGCTGTCTTGTTGCACTCTGCCCTTCCGTTGCAGGATCATACTGGAAATAATACTGCCCTGCGAATCTTGGCCCGAAAGCACTGCTCGTTCCGCCTGTATTGACACCGTCTGGTGAAGCCTGATAAGAATAAAAATAGTTTCCGTTGGTATCTTTCTGCATCGTTCCCTGCCCATATTCATACTGATAGTCCGGCCATTTCAGTACCGAATCATAACTTGAATAAGAATTTAAAGATATCTGAACCTTCCCTTTTTTGCTTTTTCCTGATTTTGTGGTAATCATAATTGCGCCACCCGCACCTCTGGATCCGTATAAAGCGGATGCGGTGGAACCTTTTAATACCGTAATCGACTCAATATCATCCGGATTAATCGTGTTGATCCCGTTTCCGTAATCGATTGGCAAATCTGCTTTGGCTCCTGCCCCGTACGCGGAAAAACCTGTTCCGGTCGTATTATTATTCAGAGGAACCCCATCTACAACGATAAGCGCATTATTCTGATCGGCATTCATGGAGATGTCTCCACGCAATTTGATAATAGAGCTTCCCAGAGGTCCTGCTCCTGCTGTCTGAATTTTAAGCCCGGCCACTTTGCCTTCCAAAGCCTGAGACCAGTTGTTATTCTGCGTTCTCAGCAATTCTTCCGATTTGATGGTTTCAGCTACGTATCCTAAAGACCGGTCTTGTCTTTTAATCCCTAAAGCGGTTACTACCACTTCATCGATATTTTTAATCGTATCTTTTTTGGCTTTTTCCTGAGCAGCTACATTCACAGTGACTAATCCCAGAAGTGCCAAAACCAACAGCTTTTGTTTTTCTTTACGCATGTCCTTTTTTGTTTGCGCAAAATTAGAACGACATTATGATTAAGGTTTTAACATGATTTTAACTTTTATTAAAGGATTATTAAACGCAATATGAATTTATATTTAACAATAACCAATATCAAGATGGTTATCAGCAGCTTAAAACCATTACATAATATTAATATAAAAATGTACTATGATTTGCATAACTTTACATGCTTGATCATTGATGAATACTAAAAATATCAAATTAAGACAATAATATTCTTATTCAAAATAAAAAACCTGCCTTTAAAAAGACAGGTTTTATAATCTCGATTGTATTTAAATCTAGTTTTTTAACTGATCCGGAATATTGGTGGTAATGAAGCCGATTCCCTGCGCCTTTAATTCGTTGAAAACTGTAATATCATTCACTGTCCATGCATTGGTGATTAATCCTAAAGCTTTTGCCTCCGCAATCCATGTCGGGTTTTTCTGAAAAATGCTGAAATGATAATCGATGCCATCTAAACCTTCATCTTTAATCTGCTGTGGAGACAGCTCTCCCTTCAGATACTGAACTTTAAAGCCGGGTTCAAGCCTTTTAATTTCTTTGCAGATGTTCAAACTGAAAGAAATGAATTCGCATTGAGACTGCAGCTTCATATCTTTTATCATTTTAATGGTTTTGGCAGTCAGTTCATCCTCTTTTTCCTTCGTTTTATTGGGCTTAATTTCTACAATCAGTTTTAAAGATTTATCTTTTTTACCTTGTTTTAAATACTCTTTTAGAGTGGGAAAATTTTCGCCGTTTGATAATTTTACTTTTTCTAATTCTTTGAAATCAGTTTCAGAAATTTCCATTTTTGCATGATGCTCATCATGGTTGATGACCAAAACGCCGTCTTTCGTCATTCTCACGTCAAATTCAGCTCCGTAAATCTTCAAATTCTGGGCGTTTTCCAATGATTTTATAGAGTTTTCAGTGGTGGGCGGCTGCGTTTGCCAATATCCTCGGTGAGCGATGACCTGGGTTTGTGCCTTCATCATAATGGTGCTTAAAACGGTTAATCCTACGATAAAATTTTTCATGCTGTAATGGGCGGTACATCGCTATCAATGTTGAACCTTTAATATTAAACGATAATCCATGCAAATATATTTATCTTTTTCTACCTGTAGTTTAATGCAATTTTAATTTTAAAAAAAAATGACGAGCCATCCATTATTTTGGAAAGATTTCAATGCAATCGGTCCTTAATTTTTTAAATCACTTATTTTTTAATGTAATTAGTTTGGTTATTTTTGTCAAAAGAAAATACCGTATGTCTCAAACCGTTCAGCAGAAAATCGAGCAGCTTCGTAAAGAACTTCAACAGCACAATGAGAATTATTACCTGCTGGACGAGCCGAGCATTACCGATTTTGAATTTGATTCACTGTTAAAAGAGCTTCAGGATCTGGAAGCTCAGTACCCGGAATTTTATGATGACAATTCTCCGACCATTCGTGTAGGCGGCGGTATTACTAAAATTTTTCCGACGGTTCAGCACCAGTTCAGAATGTATTCCCTTGATAATTCTTATGATTATAATGACCTTGAAGACTGGGAAAAACGTATTATTAAAACCATCAGTGAACCGGTAGAATTTGTTGCCGAATTAAAATATGACGGTGCTTCTATTTCTATTTTATATGAAAACGGAAAGCTGACCCAGGCTGTAACACGAGGAGACGGCTTTCAGGGGGATGAAATTACTTCCAACGTGCGTACGATTTCAGATATCCCTATCACATTGAAAGGCGATTTTCCTGAACGTTTTTTTATGCGTGGTGAAATCTATCTGACCAGAAAAAACTTTGATAAGATTAATAAGCTTCGCGAAGAAGAAGGTTTGGATCCATTTATGAATCCTCGAAATACCGCCAGCGGAAGCCTCAAAATGCAGGACAGTGGCGAGGTAAGAAAACGCAGGCTTTCATCGGTTCTCTATCAATTTATCTCGCAGGAAGTTCCAGCAGAAACCCATTGGGAACTGCTTGAAAAATCTAAAGAATGGGGTTTCCGAACTTCAGACCATATCAAACTCTGCAAAAATCTGGATGAGATAAAAGAATTTATTAATTTCTGGGACGTCGAGCGTCATCATTTACCCTTTGAAATTGACGGGATTGTACTTAAAGTCAATTCATTACAACAGCAAAGACAGCTTGGTTATACGGCAAAATCCCCACGCTGGGCAATGGCGTATAAATTTAAAGCTGAAAAAGTAGAGACTGAGCTGCAAAGTGTTTCCTATCAAGTTGGGAGAACCGGAGCGATTACACCGGTCGCGAATTTAAAACCTGTTTTACTGGCCGGAACGGTTGTAAAACGGGCTTCCCTTCACAATGAAGATATCATTAAAAAACTGGATCTTCATGAGCATGATTTTGTTTTTGTGGAAAAAGGAGGTGAAATTATTCCTAAAATTATTGCCGTAAACCCGGAAAAAAGAGACGCAGGAAGTAAAGAAGTACAATACATCAAAAACTGTCCGGAATGCGGTACAGAACTGGTAAAAGTGGAAGATCAGGCTATTCATTTCTGCCCGAATTATCTCCACTGTCCGCCGCAGGTTGTAGGAAGAATGATTCATTATGTTTCCAGAAAAGCTTTAAATATTGACAATCTCGGCAGTGAAACCATAGAACAGCTGTATAGAGAAAAGCTGGTTGAAAACCCGGCAGATTTTTATGCTTTGACGAAAGATCAGCTTCTTCCTTTAGAAAGAATGGCCGAAAAATCTGCACAAAATATTATTTCAGGGATTGAAAAATCAAAAGAAATTTCATTTGAAAAAGTTTTGTACGGTATTGGAATCAAGCATGTTGGAGAAACCGTTGCCAAGAAATTAGTTAAAAATTTCAATACGATTGACGATCTGAAAAATGCTACGTTAGAAGAACTTTGTCAAGTAGAAGATATCGGGATGAAAATTGCGGTAAGCATTGTCGATTTTTTTAATAACCCGGAGAATATTCTCATGATCGAACGTCTTCGGTCTTTTGGGGTACAGCTGGAAAAAGGAGAAAATACCAACGAAGTTGTCTCAAATGTCTTAGAAGGAAAAACATTCCTCTTCACCGGGAAATTATCTTTATTTACCAGAGAAGCAGCGGAAGAAATGGTAGAAAAACACGGTGGTAAAAACATTTCGGCCGTTTCTAAAAATCTGAACTTTCTGGTAGTGGGCGAAAAAGCCGGTAGCAAACTAAAAAAAGCGCAGGACATCGGTACAATCGAAATTTTGGATGAGCAACAGTTTTTGGATTTGATTGAAAAACAATAAATATAAAAGAAAATTCATATCATAAACCATTAGATTCTACTCTCAATGGTTTATTTTTGCCCTTTAAATAAAGATAAATAATAACCATGAAAAAAATTTATTTTATACCTTTTTTACTGATGTTTGCCGTATTTCAGGCGCAGATTGTGAATATTCCGGATGCGAATTTTAAGGCAAAATTGCTTGCTGCAGACGTTACAAACAGCATTGCCTCTACAAGTTCTGGTAATTTCAATATGAAAATTGACACCAATAACAATGGCGAAATTGAAGTATCGGAAGCGTTACAAGTTGGAAATCTAAGATTGTATGGAGGAGGAATATCCGACATCACAGGAATTGCTGCTTTTGCAAATTTAGGAACACTGGAAATATCAGGAAACAGTGTAACTTCTGTAAACTTAAGTTCCAACACAAATTTGGGGCAAATCAGTTTCGATGCCGCACTTTCCATAAGCTCTCTTAATATTACCAATTGCAATAATTTAAACAGGGTTTACCTTAGCAACACATCCATTACTTCACTGGACTTGCAGAACAGACCTAATTTAAAATACATATATATATTTGATACTCCTCTTACAAGCTTAAATGTTTCCGGATCTACCCAGATTATTGAACTGGATGTGGAAAATACTCAGCTTACATCATTTGATGCATCTAATCTGCAGAATGTTTTTGCTTTCTACCTTAGAAAAAACCCTCTGTTATCCAGTATTAATTTCACCAATGCCAATATGGAATTAATAGATATCAACAAGAATAATTTGTCAACTGTCAATATTCAGAACCAGAGCAAACTTCGTATGATAGATTGCGGGGAAAATCATCTGACAAATCTGTATGCTCCGGGATGTCCGGACATGAGAATCATTTATTGTGATTATAATTTACTTACAAGCCTGAATACTTCGATATATCCTCTTTTGAACTCATTATATTGTAATAATAATTCTATTCAGTCTCTGGATCTTTCCCAAAATCCTGAATTTAATACAATAAATTGTACCACTAACGGGATGAGTTTCCTAAACCTGAAAAACGGTAAAAACCAACTCAACAATTCAACAGGCATTACTTATAACTCCAACCTTGTAATCTGCTGTGATGAAAGTGAATTGGCCATGATTCAGAATATGATCAACAGTGCTCCTGTCTTTTTCTCTACTTATCAGGCCACTACTTACTGTTCATTTACCCCGGGTGGAATTTTCTATACTGTTCTGGGAAATACAAAATATGATAGCAATAATAACGGCTGTGATGTTAATGATCTCGGTAAAGCATTCCAAAAATTTAATATTACCAGTGGAACGACTTCCGGGAGTGTGATAGCCAATAACTCAGGAAATTACTCCATTCCGCTGCAAGCTGGAAATCATACTATTACTCCATTTTTTGAAAACCCGGGATACTTTAATGCTACACCGGCAAGTTTAGCTGTTAATTTCCCTTCACAAGCAAGCCCTTTAACGCAAAACTTCTGTCTCACAGCAAACGGCATCCACAATGATCTGGAAGTTATCATTATTCCACTGACAAATGCAAGACCTGGTTTTGATGCAAAATATAAAATCGTTTACAAAAATAAGGGAAACACAACTCAATCCGGAACATTGTCATTTAACTTTAATGATGACTTGATGAATTATGTAAATTCCACAATTACTCCGGCATCTCAGTCCACTGGATTACTAAACTGGAACTTTACGAACCTACTTCCATTTGAAACAAAAGAAATTACAGTAACCTTTACATTAAACACACCAACACAAACTACGCCATTGAACGGTGGTGATGTACTTCACTATACCGCACAAATTAACGGGGCAACAGATGATACCCCTTTGGACAATACACTTGTATTAAACCAAACCGTTGTAAATTCTTTTGATCCGAATGACAAAACCTGTCTTGAAGGAACTTCAATTACGCAGGCGAAAGTGGGAGATTATGTACATTATTTAATCCGATTCGAAAATACAGGAACAGCAAATGCGCAGAATATAGTCGTAAAAGATGATATTGATGCTTCCAAATATGATATATCAAGCTTAGTTGCACTACACGGAAGTCACAATTTTGTAACAAAAATCACCGGAAATTCTGTAGAATTTATCTTTGAAAATATCCAGCTACCTTTTGATAATGCAAATAACGACGGATATATTTCATTTAAAATCAAAACAAAATCTACGTTAAATCTTGGTGACAGCTTCAGCAATACTGCAAAAATATATTTCGATTATAATGCTCCAATTATTACGAATACATATACCACAACTGTTCAGAATATATTGGGAACTTCTGAGATCCGCAAAGGAAGCAATGACGTTTCTCTCTATCCGAATCCTGTAAAAGATATTTTGCATATTCAGTCTCAAAATGAAATCGTAAAAGCAGAAATTTATGATGTTGCAGGAAGAATTGTAATGTCTACATCAGTTAAAGGAAATACGATTAACGTTGCTGAACTTCCAAAAGGAAATTACCTTATTAAGTTATCTACAAATGATAATATATTCACACAGAAGTTTATCAAAAATTAATCTGAATACATGATAAAAATTAAAGACTGTCACAAAAGGCGGTCTTTTTTATTGCTGTAATCATAAGACGCTGAAAAATTTTATTGTAATTTTAAATATAAATTATAAAAAATGGACTTTTTAAAAGATCATTCGATTCAGAATGAATTGCTGCTTATATTTTTTTCAGTAATTCTCGGCCTTTTTATTGGCGCCGAAAGAGAATACCGGAACAAATCTGCGGGATTACGAACTTTTATTCTCGTCTGTTTCGGAGCATGCCTGTTTACGATACTTTCCATAAAAATAGGAGTTGATGATCCGGACCGTATTGCCGCCAATATCATTACCGGAATCGGTTTTCTCGGTGCAGGTGTTATTTTTAAAGGAGATAATAAAATTGACGGAATCACTACCGCGACTACGATATGGGCAACAGCTTCTATAGGAATGGCGGTCGGTTCGGGATATGTTTATCTTTCTGTTTTGGGGACTGTTTTGGTTCTACTGATCCTAAATTCGCTCACCTATCTACAGAATATCATCGATAACAACCACAAAATCAGGGAATATAAAATTGAAGTAACCGATATTAAGGATCTTGAATACTGCGAAAACTTATTTAAAAACAATCATTTGAAATACTCTGTAATCAAGCAAAAACTGAGCGGTCAAAGCAGCATTACCTTGTGGATATTAACCGGTAAAAACAAAAATCATCAGGCTTTTATCAGGCACATTCAGATTGATGACAAAATAAAAAGCTATGAATTTTAGACCTTCAGCCCGCAGGTAATTTTTTATCAATATTAAATTTTTTATAAAATATTTTGTGGTATGTCGTAAATAAGTAAATTTGATAATTCTCACTTTATGGAACAATTATCATACTTTTACACATCTATTATCGGGCTTTCTGAAGAAGAAGCTTTAATACATACCAGCAGATTTGAAAAAATCACAGTTCCCAAAAAAACAATCATCCTGCGTAAAGGCACAACAGAAGATTATCTGTATTTTATTGCTGAAGGAATTATCCGGTTTTTTGTGCAGAAGCCGCACCCTACAGAACCCGATAAAGAAATTACCTTTTCATTTGCAGTAAAAAATACATTCTGCAGCGCATACGACTCTTTCATCACAAGAGATCCCTGTCAGTACAGTATAGAAACCATAAAGCATACTGTTCTGTACAGAATACATTTTGATGACCTGCAATATTTGTATGAAAATACTGCAATCGGAAATTATCTGGGAAGAATTTCGGCAGAGCAGCTGTATGTAAAAAAAACACAGCGTGAAATGTCTTTATTGATGTATTCGGCTGAAGAAAAATACCAAAATCTTCTTAAAGAGCATCCGGAATATATCCATGAAATTCCATTGAAATATATAGCTTCATACTTAGGAATTACGCCACAGGCATTGAGCAGAATCAGGAAAAACGCTTAACATAGATTCATTTTTTTACATTTAGAAAATTCATTACTTCGCAGCGTCAAAAAAGATCCGAATGATGGAAATAATTTGAAAGGTCAAATTAATTTCATATTTGAATCGTAATTCCCACACCCTTTCAGAATGCAAATTTTGGAAGGGATTTTTATTTAAAGAAAAAATTAATTGCGTATTTTAGGCAAAATTTTTTGTAATGATAAAACGTAATATGGTAATTGCTTCAGCATTCTTCTGTTTCTCATGGGGAATTGCGCAGCAATACGGCGGAATGTGGATCCCAACTGAGCTTAATGAAAAGGAAATGAAAGATATGGGAATGAAAATTTCTGCCAAAGATATCTTCAATACACAAAAACCAAGCATTAAAGATGCCGTGGTACAGTTCAACGGAGGATGTACCGCTGAAATCATCTCTCCTAAAGGACTGCTTTTAACCAACCATCACTGCGGTTACGGACAGATTCAGGCACATTCTACCGTACAGAATGACTTGTTATCCAATGGTTTCTGGGCAAAAAATATGGGCACCGAGCTTCCAAACCCGGGATTGACGGTAGATTTTATTATTGACATTAAAGAAGTAACCGGTCAGATTCTGGAAGGTACAGAAAGTCTTACGGAACCGGATTTATCGAAAAAGATTGCCGCAAACATCGAGATCTATAAAAATTCTCAGAAAATACAGCCGTATCAATCGGTTTCTGTAAAATCAATGTATTACGGAAATAAATATTATGCATATGTGATCGAAACCTATAAAGACGTTCGTCTCGTAGGTGCACCGCCACAAAGTATCGGGAAATTCGGAAGTGATACCGACAACTGGGTCTGGCCAAGACATACCGGAGATTTTTCGATGTTCAGGATTTATGCCGATAAAAACAATAAGCCTGCAGAATATTCTAAAGATAATATTCCTTACGTTCCGAAGCATTATCTTCCGGTTTCCATCAAAGATAAAAACGAGAATGATTTTACGTTCGTATTCGGCTTTCCGGGAAGAACGACAGAATACCTTCCGGCTATTGCAGTAGAAAAAATCATGACCGAGATTGATCCTGCAAGAATTGCCGTGCGCGATGTCGCTTTGAAAACATTAGATGAAAAAATGCGGACAGATGATGCAACACGTATTAAATATGCATCAAAATATGCATCAGTAGCCAATTACTGGAAAAAATGGATCGGTGAGGCAGAAGGTCTTAAAAAATCAAACGCAGTACAGAAGAAAATCACGTACGAGCAATCTTTAATGGCTAAAAATCCTGAATTAAAAACGACTCTGGACGAATTAAACAAATTATATAAAGATCAGGCTCCGTATGCTTTAAACAATGCTTATTATTCTGAAGTATTGAGAAACGCGGAAACCTTAATGCTTGCCAATATTTATTCCAACTATATTGCATCTGTAGAAGCCGGCAGAATGGACACCAAAGCTTTGTCTGCCTTAAAAGAAAGATTAACTGCCTTTTACAAAGATTACAGCGCCGAGCTGGATGCTAAAGTAACTGCAAAACTGGTAGCTCTTTATGCTAATAAAACTGCTCCGCAATTTTTACCTGCAGGCTTTGAAAAGTATAAAAATGAGTCTCAGAATATGACTGAGATGGAAGAGATTTCAAAAAGTTCGATCATTACAGGCAGAGCAGAAGTCAATGGTGCTTCTCTTAGTCAGGACATAGAAAAAGCTTTTTCAAATCCGGACAAACTGATCAAAACATTGAAAAAAGATCCTGTTTATCAGCTATTTATGAGCATGAAAGATACATATACCAAAAATACAGATCCTCAATTTACTTCATTACAGACAAAAATTGACGGCCTGCAGAAAAAATATATGGCTCAGCAAATGACTGCCGATAAGAATAGAAAATTCTTTCCGGATGCCAATTCTACGCTTCGTGTAACCTACGGAAAAATAAAAGGCTCTACCCCGAAAGATGCCGTTTCTTATGATTACCAAACGCATTTAGCCGGCGTTATGGAAAAATATGTTCCCGGAGATTATGAATTTGATGTTCCGAAAAAGCTGATTGATCTGTACAGCAAAAAAGATTTCGGAAATTATAAAGATAAAACCGGAGATGTTCCTGTAGGATTTACGGCAACCAATCACACCACCGGCGGAAATTCCGGAAGCCCGGCTTTGGATGCCAACGGAAATTTAGTAGGGTTAAACTTTGACAGACAATGGGAAGGAACGATGAGTGATATTAATTATGACCCCCGTTTCAGCAGAAATATCATGGTAGATACCAAATATATTCTTTTTATCATTGATAAATTTGCCGATTCTAAATGGCTGATCGACGAAATGAAAGTGGTAAAATAATTTTTAAACAATAAATCTTAAAAAATCTATTTAAATTGCCTTTCCGGTTTAATTTAAATAGATTTTTTCATAGTAATAACCAATGATCAAAAACAGAATTATCCATTTTTTAGCAAATTTTGAAAAGGAACATTTCAAAGAAACGTTTCCACTGGATTATTGTCTTCCTGTTTATCATTGCGTTTCTGATGAATATCTGCCGCATCTCAATCAAATCATACAATATAAAAATACAAAACAGTTTGAAGAAGATTTAGATTGTTTTTCAAAGCATTTTCAATTTGTAAGCTGGAATGAATTTAAAGATTTTATAAAAGGGCATTTCAAACCTAAAAAAAAGATCGCTTTACTTACTTTTGATGATGGTTTCAGGGAATTTTATGATCTCGTGGTTCCTATTTTGGAAAGAAAAGGAATATATGCAATCAATTTTATCAATCCCGCTTTTGTTGATAACCAAGATTTAATGTTCCGCTGTAAAGCGAGTTTGATCATTAATGAAATTGAGAAAAGTAAAACCATTAATCCCAAGATTTACAACATTTTATCATCAAAAGAAAATCTTAAACAGCAGATTTTAAAAATCAGCTATTCAAAAAAACAACTTCTTGATCAGCTCGCCGAAATTCTTGAAATTAATTTTAATTTATTTTTAAATGAACAAAAACCGTATTTAAGCTTTGACCACTTAAATATTCTAACTCAGAAAGGATTCGGAATTTCATCTCACAGTTGGGATCATCCCTTATACAATGAGCTGACTTTAAGCCAAAAGCTGGAAACCACACAAAAAACATTTGATTATTTGAAAGAAAATAATTTTTTATATGATAGTTTTGCATTTCCGTTTACGGATTTTGGGGTCGAAAAAAATTTCTTTGACGAGTTATTTAAGAACGAAGATCTGTTTTGCAGCTTTGGCAGCGCAGGTATAAAATCAGACACTGTTAAAAAAAATTTCCAGAGAATCCCAATGGAAACCAGAGAAAATGCAGAAACAATCTTAAAAAAGGAAATTGCCTATTACAGTTTAAAGAAGTTTTTTAACAGAAATACTATTGTAAGAAAATGATACATCTTAGAACATTAGATAGAAAAGGTCTTGAAGAATTTGTATCATCCGGCGATTTTGAAAAATACGGTTTTTTGCCTATTACGAAACACAGAGCCCTTTCGCAGATCAAAAATCCAAAAGCAGATGATGATCAAACCTTGCTTTTTCTTGCTTTTGATGACGAAAAACTAGCGGGATATTTAGGATGTTTTCCGGATCATTTTAAGATCGAAGGAAAAATATTCAGGTACGCGTGGCTAAGTACGTTGTACGTGAGTGATGAATTTCGTGGAAAAAGAATTGCTCAGACGCTTTTAAATAAAGCATTCGAAGATTACAAAGGAAATATCGCCATAACAGAATTTACCAAAGAAGCTGAAAGCTTGTACCAAAAAACAGAGATGTTTGAGTATATTCTACCTAAAATCGGGAAGAGATATTATTTCCGTTCTGATCTTGCAACTTTAATTCCTTTAAAAAAACCTTCAGCAAAAAGTTTTAAACCTATTTTTAGTGTTTTAGATTTGGTGGTTAATTCCTTTATTTCGGTTAAAAACAGTTTTACAAAAAAACCGGATTTCAGATTTGAAATTTTAAAAAAAATAGATTCTGAAAGTGTCCCATTTATCGCAAAATTTCAAAGCAACAGAAACGCTGAAGAAATTAACTGGCTGATAGAAAACCCATGGGTTTTGGAAGGTAAAACCGAGGTTGAAAATTATCTTTTTTCAGGTTTTGCAAAACAATTTGAATATTTTTGGATTAAAATTTATAATGAAAACGATACTCTGATCACCTGTGCACTTCTGCTTTTACGTAACGGCCATTTAAAAATCCCGTATTTATTTTCGAGTGCAGATACAGATAAATTGGTCCGTTTTCTTAATGATTTCATCATAAAAAATAAAGTTAAAACCTTAACCAGCTATCATACTGATTTGAATCAAAAAATAGATTCAGCGAAAAATTTTAGAAAAATGTATCAAAAAAATTTCGAAAGAAGGTATTTGTTTCATAAAGAATTAATACACCATCTTCCACAGCATTTTACTCCCGATTATCAGGACGGCGACGGCGATTGCGCTATGACTTAGAACAAAAAAGAGGCTGTAAGAAAATCTCTTTTGCTCCAAATGTCAGTCAATGATGATCAGTAACCGAAAATATCTTCCAGACTTACTTCTTCAAATAACCCCATCTGATCAACAGCTTCCCTGTTCAGGTTTTCTTTCTTACCGATGAGCGCAGTATTGAAGCGGATCGGTTTGATTTCTGTACCGTAAAAACTTTTCACGTCCTCAAATTTCAGGCTTTCGATCTGTTTAAAGATATCTTTCCTGAAATCATGATCAAGCCCTAATTTTTGTAATCTCAACGTATTAAAAAACACGTTGGTTCTGGTAATTCTTGTGGATGCAATTTGTTTTAAAGCGGCATTTCTGGCATTTTCAAACTGCATCGGAACATTAGGAAGTTCAGCCATCAGTTCATCCATGGTATCTACAGCAATCTGTAACTTATCTGGTTGTGTACCGATATACGTTGTCACATAATCCGGATGCTGAAGCTCTGAATTGGGCGCGTAAGACACATAGGCAGAATAAGCAAGGCTTTTGCTTTCACGGATTTCCTGAAAAACAATTGATGACAATCCTCGGCCGAAATACTCATTAAAAACATTAATTTTTCCGAAATTTGAAATATTAACTTTATTTCCTTTTCCTATTTTGCTCATTTCCATCTGTACCATATCATAATTGATAAAATACACTCGATCAGATGTTTCCTGTTCCGGATATTTTTTAGGATCAGGAATTTCAGAAGTCTGGTTTTCTATATATTTTGGAATATAATTTTTAAATTCTTCGAAATTTTTCCCGTAAAAAAATACCTGATACGGAAAAGTGAATATCTTTTTTATTCTGTCGGTAAATACCTCAACTTTAGCGCTTTCCAATTCTTCTTTAGATATAATATCCGTAAAGCGGGAATACTTTCCGAGTTTTGTATAATTGGTAAGTGCCGTCATGATTCTGTTTTTGTCTTTTTTTGCGGCGGTTCTGTTTTCAAGAAGGGTATCTACAAACTGGCGGTAAATTTCCTGATCAGGTTGTATATTAAACATCCAGTACTGAAGCAGCTTGATGCCTTTTTCGATGTGTTCTTCAAGTCCGCTCAGGGAAATCTGAAGCTGATCATTTGTTGTTTTAAAATCATTGCTGATTCCTATTTTAAAAAATTCTTTCTTAAGGTCTTCCGGCGATAAATCCTGTGTTCCCAGATATTGCAGAACTTGTGTCGAAATGCCTAAATCTCTGTCATGATCGCTTCCGAAAGGAAAGATAAAATGCACTTGTGCAATCTCACTGTATTTGTTTTTTACAAAACTGATTTTTTTGTCTTTAATGATATCCGTGATGATTTCTTTATGATAATCAATAAATTCCGGCTTAATATCATCTGTTTTTTCTGCGATGATCTGCTGAAGAAATGCTGACTGGGCTTCACGGTCAATTTTTATGGGCGTAATTCCCGGATTTTCTACTCGTAATAAAGTATCGTTAATCCCTTTTTCTTTATTAATCACCACATAATTGTCGTTGAAAAAGCTGTTGGCAAAATGTATCACCTCTTCTTTTGTAAACTCGGCATACTGATCCATTTCATTCAGTTCTTCAGCCCATGATCTGCCTTTGATATAGGTGTCGTAAAGATTGGTTGCAAGGCCATCTGCAGTGTCAAGCGCTTTCATTCTTTGCAGTTTAAAATCGTTGATGATGGCAGGAAGCATCCAGTCCGGAAACTCTCCTTTTTTTACGAGTTCTATCTGGTCTAAAACCATTTTTTTCGCTTCTTCCAACGTCTGCATTTCTTTGGGAACGGCCACGATTGAAAAATAGCCGTACTCTTTTAATCCTACCGAAAAAGCTTGTGCCCAAAGCAGTTTTTGCGTTTGATTGATATTTAAATCCAGTAACCCGGCTTCTCCCCTGTTGCTCAGAACATTGGCAAAAATATCAGCCAACATTGCTTCTTTTGTTCCATAACTTTCTGTTCTCCAGGCAATTTGTACTCGTGGTGTTGTAGGGCTTTTTACAGTTCTTTCAACGATTTCGGTAATAGGTTTTTCAGTAATAGGTGTTTTTACCGGCAATTCTTTGTAAGGAATCACCCCGAAATACTGATCTACAAGCTGGATCGTTTCTTCAAAATCCAGATCTCCCACCAAAACCATTGCATAATTATTAGGAACATAATATTCATCAAAATATTTATGAATGGCCTTCATAGAAGGGTTTTTTAAATGTTCGGGTTTTCCTAAGGTAGTTTGCTGACCATTCGGATGGGTAGGAAAAAGCGCATCCATCAATTCATAATTTACCAATCGGGAATCATTATCCTGCGCACGGTTGAATTCTTCATAAACAGACTCCAGTTCCGTATGAAAAAGCCGTAAAGCAATTTCCGAAAAGCGTTCTTTTTCTATTTTCAGCCATTTTTCCAGCTCATTATTCGGAATGTTGTTTTTATATACTGTCTCATCAAACCAGGTATGCGCATTGGTCCCGGTTGCTCCCAACGAAGAAATTACTTTATCATATTCATTAGCAATAGCATAACGGCTTGCTTCCTGAGAAACGTCGTCTATTTTTCTGTAAATTTCTTTCTTTTTTTCAGGATCCTGTTCAGCTTTATGCTGCTCGTATAAATCTGAAATCCGATCTAATAGAATCTTTTCTTTTTCCCAATTCTGGCTCCCCATTTTTGAGGTCCCTTTAAACATCATATGCTCAAGGTAATGCGCTAAACCTGTATTGTCTGCAGGATCATTATTGCTGCCGGTTTTCACCGGGATATACGTCTGAATTCTAGGAGCGTCTGTGTTTTTGGCAAGAAAAACTTTGAGCCCGTTTTTTAAAGTATAAATTCTGACTTTATGCTCGTCATGAGTGACTGTGGTGTATGAATAGTTATTGGTATCGGTATGAATCGTTTCCTTATATTTTCTGTCTGTCATATGTAAATTCATTTCATTCTCAGAATCAGAATGTATTACAAATGTAAGCAATCAAAAAGGAACATTTTTACTATTTTATACTTATTAAATCTATCAGAATGATTATTTATTTAAAATTAATGATAAAAATTATGCTCATTCTACGATCAAGTTTATTTAAGTTTGCATTACGTTTTCCAAAAAACTAACCTATGTCCGGAAATATTCTGATCATTGATGACGAGATCAAGCTCCTGAAACTTTTGGGAATGATTCTTTCCCAGGAAAATTTTACTGTAAAAGAAGCCTCCACTGCGCGTTCTGCAATGACCATGCTGGAACAATATGCTTTTGATGTGGTATTAAGCGACGTTCGTCTTCCCGATGCCTTCGGAATCGATATGGTAAAATCTATCAAGGTCAAATACCCTCACCTTGAAATCATTTTGATGACCGCGTTCGGAAATATCACGGATGCCGTTCAGGCCATGAAAAACGGAGCATACGATTATCTGGTAAAAGGTGATGATAATGAGAAAATTATTCCGCTCGTGTATAAAGCACTGGAAAAATCAAAAGACAACCATTCTAAAATCGTTCAGAAAAGCAATATTCAGAAAGGATTCAATCAGATTATCGGAAATTCCCCTTTAATTCTCCAAGCTAAAAAACTGGCAGAAAGAGTGGCTTTAACCAATGCAACTGTCCTTTTGACAGGTGAAACCGGAACCGGTAAAGAAGTTTTCGCCAGTGCTATTCATGAAGGAAGCGACCGAAAGAAAAATAATTTTGTTGCCATCAACTGTTCTGCTTTCAGCAAAGAGATTCTGGAAAGCGAACTTTTCGGGCACAAGCAAGGTTCTTTTACGGGTGCTATAAAAGATAAAAAAGGACTCATTGAAGAAGCCAATGGAGGAACCTTATTTTTAGACGAAATTGGCGAAATGCCCATCGAACTTCAGGCAAAGCTGCTCCGCGTATTGGAAACGAAAGAATTTATCAAAATGGGCGAAACAAAAGTTTCAAAGTCAGATTTCAGGCTTATTGCTGCCACCAACAGAAATCTGGAAGACGAAATAAAACAGGGTCATTTCCGGGAAGATCTTTATTTCAGGTTAAATATTTTCGACATTCATCTTCCTCCTCTCCGGGAAAGAAAAGAAGACCTTAAAATTTTGGCTAAAAACTTCATTGATATATTTTCTCAAAAACTCAACCTATTATCGGTTCACGTTTCTTCGGATTATTATAAAGCCCTAGAAAAAAACGACTGGAAAGGAAATATCCGGGAATTAAGAAATACAATTGAAAGAAGCCTGATCCTAATGAATGACCAAATCTTAGATACAGAAAGTCTTCCTCACTATTCTGAAAAAAATACTGCAGAAAATGATTCTTTAAGTATGCGATCTTTAGAAAAAGAGCACATTCAAAAAGTGATTCAATACACAAAAGGCAATAAAGCTGAAGCGGCACGATTGCTGGAAATCGGTATTGCAACGCTATATCGCAAATTGGAAGAATATGAATTACGATAAATATTAAGGTCTGAGAATTATAGTGTTTGAGAATTTTAAATTTTTATGCTATAATTTGCTTACAGCCTATTGCTGATAAAACGCCTTATCATTTCAATAACGAGCCTATCATTTTGATAGGCTTTTTTCTTTTAGGACATGATCCCGAAATTCTGTAAAATACTATTATTCAACAATTTAAAAGCAAAAATTTCAAAACGGACTTTCTTTTGGCATATAGAATTCAAATAAAATATTCTAAAATGACAATTTCAGGAAAAAAATCCAAAAAACAAGAGCATTCAAAATTTAGTCTGCTGATGGTATCCTATACAATTTTTACCATTTTAACATTAATTGCAACGATATGATGTTCATTATTTTAGTGCCGCTTTGTGCCGCGATGTTTTGGCTTTTATATGAATCTGTTGAATTTTTTGATACCCTATAAAATGATGTTGAGTTTATTTTTGCTTTCGATACTCGCTTTTGTATACATCTGCTACGTTTTAATAAAACCTGATAAATTTTAATCAGTTACTATGAATACAGAAATTTTGGGCATTATTGCCATGTTCGCAATCACGCTCGTCATGGGTATTTTCTTAGGAAAATATATTGCTGATGTTTACGGGTATAAAAAAACTTTTTTAGATGCCATTTTTCAGCCGGTTGAAAATTTTATTTATAAAATTTCAGGCATCAATCCAAACCGTCAAATGACCTGGAAACAGAATATGTTTGCCATGTTAACCATCAACTTGGTTTGGTTCATCATCGGGTTTGTTATCTTATCAACTCAATTTTGGCTTCCTTTAAACCCCGACGGAAATCCCAATATGTCACCGGATCTTGCCTTTAATACCGCAATTTCTTTCCTTGTGAATTGTAATCTGCAGCACTATTCGGGTGAAACAGGAGTGAGCTATTTGAACCAGCTGTATCTCATGTTTTTGCAGTTTGTAACGGCCGCAACCGGAATGGCAGCTATGGCAGTACTTTTTAAAGCATTTAAAGAAAAGACCACAACAGAATTAGGAAATTTCTATGATTTTTTTACGAAATCGGTCATCAGAATTTTAATTCCGATCAGTATTATTGTGGCTTTTATCCTTTCTGCCAACGGAACGCCAATGACGTTTGAAGGTAAAGATCACATCATTACTTTGGAAGGCCAAAAAGTTGATGTTTCCAGGGGTCCTGCTGCAGCTTTCATAGCGATTAAGCATTTAGGAACAAATGGCGGTGGATTTTTTGGAGCCAATTCAGCGCATCCGCTTGAAAATCCGAACTATCTTACGAATATAACCGAAATGGTTACTCAAATGGCCATTCCTTTTGCTTTGGTTTTTGCGTTAGGATTTTATCTAAAGAAAAGAAAACTCTCATGGACCATTTTTACCGTCATGACGATTGGTTTTCTGGCATTAACTGTTCCGACAATTATAAATGAAACAAATGGGAATCCATTAATTACAGAAATGGGAGCCGACCGTCATCTGGGAGCCATGGAAGGCAAAGAAATCCGCTTCGGAAGCGCAGCTTCAGGATATTGGAGTATTGCAACAACTGTCATTTCTACCGGTTCTGTGAATGCGATGCACGACAGCATGATGCCACTTTCTGGTATGAATCAACTGCTTGCGATGATGATCAACTGTTTCTACGGCGGTTGTGGAGTTGGAATTTTAAACTATTTCATTTTCATCATTCTCGCGGTGTTTATGAGTGGTTTAATGGTGGGAAGAACACCCGAATTCATGGGTAAAAAAATTGAAGCCAAAGAAATGAAAATCGCAATGATTGTGGCTTTATTCCACCCGTTTTTAATTCTTGTAGGAACCGCTTTAACAGCTTATTTCCCTGAATTCGGAGCAAAAACACTGAATAATCCCGGATTTCATGGTTTTAGTGAAACCTTGTATGAATTTACTTCTTCTTCGGCCAACAACGGTTCAGGATTCGAAGGATTAGGCGACAATACGCCTTGGTGGAACATCTCGACAGGAATTGTGTTATTATTCTCAAGATTTATCCCAATTATTGGTCCGATTGCGATTGCAGGCTGTTTAGCTCAGAAAAAATTCATTCCGGAAAGCTCAGGAACTTTGAAAACAGATACCGCAACTTTCGGATTTATGACTTTGGCCGTTATTCTTCTGATCGCAGCATTGTCATTTTTTCCTGCGCTTACTTTAGGGCCAATTGCGGAACAACTTCAATATTTTTCTAAATAAAATTAAATAATCAAACCATTAAGATTTATTTAAGGAATTAAGAATATTAAGTTTAAAATTCAGAGAATTCTTTTTTAATTCAATATCAATTCTTAAAAATAAATTTTAACAGTTCAAATAAAAAATACAACCATTCAAAGCAATGAAAAATCAATCACAGACATTGTTTCAAAAAGATTTGGTAAATGAAGCGATCAAACAGTCTTTTGTCAAGCTGAATCCGAAAATTATGTTTAAAAATCCGGTCATGTTTCTGGTAGAAATCGGAACGGCCGTCATGCTTATCGTAAGTATATTCAGCGTATCGGGAGGTCAATCCCAGGGAAGTTTTACCTATAATTTCTCAGTTTTCATCATCCTTTTTTTCACGGTTTTATTTGCCAATTTTGCCGAAGCCATCGCTGAAGCAAGGGGAAAAGCACAAGCCAATACGCTCAGAAAAACACGTGAAGAAACTCCGGCAAAACTGATCATTGATAACAGACCCGGATTTCAGGTAGAAACAGAACTTAAAATATCTGCCGATATGAAATTAGGAGATATTTTCCTTTGTGAAACAGGCGATCAGATCCCAATGGACGGGGAAATTATCGAAGGTTTGGCAACTATTGATGAATCTGCTATCACCGGAGAAAGCGCACCCGTAATAAGAGAAGCCGGAGGTGATAAAAGTTCCGTAACAGGCGGTACAAAAGTACTTTCTGACAGAATAAAAGTCAAAGTCACTACAAAACCGGGAGAATCTTTTCTTGATAAAATGATTGCTCTTGTAGAAGGCGCTTCAAGACAGAAAACACCCAACGAAATCGCATTAACCATACTTTTAGCAGGCTTTACGCTTACCTTTATTATTGTTACCGTCACGTTAAAACCTTTTGCAGATTATTCGCAGACGCCGATCACTATTGCAGCATTAATATCACTTTTCGTTTGTCTCATACCCACAACGATCGGCGGTCTGCTTTCTGCAATCGGAATCGCAGGAATGGACAGAGCATTACGCGCCAATGTTATCACAAAAAGCGGTAAAGCCGTTGAAACTGCAGGAGATATTGATGTTTTATTGCTCGATAAAACAGGAACCATCACCATCGGAAACCGTAAAGCAACTCAATTTCATCCTTCAAATGGAATTCAACTTGAAGAATTTATCAAAGCTTCGGCATTAAGTTCTGTTGCCGATGAAACTCCGGAAGGAAAATCGATTATTGAATTAAGCCAGTTAAAATCAGAAGATTTATTGGTAAGTAACCCTGTTTATATTGATTTTACGGCTGAAACCCGGACTTCAGGAATTGATTTTGAAAATAAAAAAATCCGAAAAGGTGCCTATGACACAATTAAACAATTGACCGAAAAAGCAGGAAATATTTTTCCACCAGAAACCCAGGAAGCAACCACTAAAATATCTGAAAACGGCGGAACCCCTTTAATGGTTTCTGTAAATGACCAAGTTTGGGGTGTGATTGAGCTTCAGGATATCATCAAAACCGGAATTCAGGAACGTTTTCAGCGACTGAGAAAAATGGGTGTGAAAACCGTAATGGTCACTGGAGATAACCCGTTAACTGCAAAATTTATCGCAGAAAAAGCCGGTGTAGAAGATTTTATCGCGGAAGCCAAGCCTGAAGATAAGATGAATTATATCAAAAAAGAACAGCAGGAAGGGAAATTGGTAGCAATGATGGGCGACGGTACCAATGATGCCCCTGCTCTTGCCCAAGCCGATGTGGGTGTTGCCATGAACAGCGGAACTCAAGCCGCAAAAGAAGCCGGGAATATGGTCGACCTGGATAATGACCCGACAAAATTAATCGAGATTGTAGAAATCGGGAAGCAGCTATTAATGACCCGTGGAACATTGACAACGTTTAGTATTGCCAATGACGTTGCTAAATATTTTGCCATTATTCCGGCACTGTTTATCACATTTATTCCGGCGCTTCAGAAACTAAACATTATGAATCTTCACAGCCCGGAATCGGCCATTTTATCAGCCATTATTTTCAACGCGGTGATTATTCCATTCCTAATTCCATTGGCTTTAAAAGGAGTTGCCTACAAGCCGATCGGAGCAAGCGCGCTGTTGAGAAGAAATCTTTTGATTTATGGTTTAGGCGGTATTATCGCCCCATTTATAGGAATTAAGGTTATTGATTTAGGTGTCAGTTTATTATTCTAAAATTTAATTAAAATGAAAAATCATATTTTATCAGCATTCAGATTAACATTCGCTATGTTGGTGATCGTCGGAATTTATTTAGGAATCGTTTATGTAGGTTCAAAAATTTTACCGACACATGGAAACGCCGAAATTATTAATCATAACGGGAAGAAATTCTACGTCAATATCGGACAGGACTTTAAAGCAGAAAAATATGTTCATGGCCGTCCTTCTGCAGTCAATTATAACGCGGCGGGAAGTGCGGGAAGCAATAAAGCACCGAGCAATCAGGAATATTTGCAAACCGTACAAAAAAGAATTGATACGTTGAAAATGAAAAATCCGGAAATGGAAAATGCAAAAGTTCCTGTAGAGCTGGTTACCGCAAGCGGAAGCGGATTGGACCCCGATATTTCTCCGGAAGGCGCGCTGTACCAAGCCAAAAGAATTGCAAAGGCAAGAAATATTTCTGTTGAAAAAATCGAAAATTTAATTGAAAATCAAACGGAAAAACCTCTTTTAGGACTTTTTGGACCTTCTAAAGTCAATGTTTTGAAATTAAATATTGCTTTGGGTCAAATCAAATAATAAGTTTTAAATAATAAACATTACTATCAATATTTTATATCATGAAATCAACAACTATTCAGGCTGCATTTTTTTTAGGATTGACAGCATTAAGTCAAATGAATGCTCAGGAAATCAAGAGAGATTCGGTCTCAGAATCACCAAAAGATTCGTTAATAGTAAAAACGGATTCAAAAATTCCGTTTGAAGGATATGATCTGACCTGGATCAATGGCCAAAACCGCCAGACAGATTTTCCTTTAACCTTAAAAGATAAAGATGGAGAAACAATTTTAACAGGGGTAACCTACGTAGATGCTTACTATAATTACGATTTCCGGAATCCAAAAGATAATACTCACACGATTTCAGCAGCGATCGGCCGTTCCAACGAATTTACTATCAATATGACAAGTATTGGCCTGGAAACCAATTACAAAAATATGATCGGACGTTTATGGCTACAATATGGGCAAATGGGTTCTATTGTTCAGGATCTCGACGGAACGGTAAATCACGGGAAAAATACCAGTGTAGATAATTTAAAAAACATTCGCGAAGCTGCGGCAGGTTATCATTTTAACGTCATGCATGGCTTAAATGTGGAAGCGGGGATTTTTATGAGCTACATCGGTTTGGAAAGCTATGTTTTAGGTGAAAACTGGAATTATCAGAGAAGTCTGGTCTGCGATTTCACACCATTCTATTTTCAGGGAGCCCGAATTCAGGCGTATCCTTCAAAAAAATATAAAGTTGAACTTTGGATACTAAACGGTTGGCAAAGTTATAATTCCTGGAATAAAGGTCTCGGTTTGGGTGTTTCCAATTATTACCGCCCGAATGAAAATCTTCAGTTGGTGGCCAATTTCTATTTAAACGGAAAAGACACGAGAAATAATTCTGATGTACGTCGTTTTCACCATGATCACAGTATTGTAGCGAGATATTTTCATAATAAAGAAAGCAACGGATTGTCACAGGCTGCTTTCAGCATCAACAACCATTACGGATTCCAGAGCGGAGGTGGCCTTAAAGCAAAAGACAATTACATGATCGGAACATCTATCGCCAATAGGCTCTGGTTCCATCATAATAAAGTTGCTTTGTCTTTACGAGCAGATGCCATCTCAAATCCTGGAGCGTACTTGGCATTCTCTCCATCTCCGGTTCCGAATAACGATTTTAATGATGCCCTTGCAAATGGTGAGAAACTTAAAATGCTTCAAGGGACGGCAACCGTTGATGTCATGCCGAATCAATTTGTAACGTTCAGATTAGAATATGGTTTTAGAAAAAGCAATATCCCTTATTTCGCAGGGCCTCAAGGAACGACGAGTCCGGATGGATGGATGGACACACCTGTTGATTCCTGGAGACCGGATTTGAGAAAATCGGATAGCAGAGTGACATTGGCAGTGATGTTTAGATTGTAATTTTAAAAAAGAAACCCTATTGTTTATCATCTGACCAAGGAGAGTTTCAACATTATAATTTAGATTCCTCATTCCGCTTCGCTTTGGTCAGAATGACAAACTAAAACAGATTTTATGTTTTAAAAACACCATTTAGTACTTTCATTGTGACTTTACATTTAAAAAAAATAAAAATGAAGCCCGAGAAAAGAGAAGCTGAACATTTTTTAGAACTCATTCAAAAATCCCGAAAAGGAAAGTTTAAAATCTATATCGGAATGAGCGCAGGCGTAGGAAAAACATTTCGTATGCTTCAGGAAGCTCATGCATTATTGAGGAACGGAATGGATGTAAAAATTGGATACATCGAAACGCATGGTCGTGAAGAAACAGCCGCATTAGTAGACGGAATTCCTGAAATTGAAAGGCGTTCTGCATTTTATAAAGGTAAAAACCTGGAGGAAATGGATCTTCAGACGATTATCAATACGCATCCTGAAGTGGTTTTGGTAGATGAATTGGCACACACCAATATCGAAGGCTCAAAAAATAAAAAAAGATGGCAGGACGTTTTAGAAATCCTTGACAACGGAATCAACGTTATCAGTGCTATGAATATTCAGCACATTGAGAGTTTAAACGAAGAAGTAAGAAAAATAACCGGCATTGAAGTTACAGAACGGGTTCCCGATAAAATTCTTGCCCTTGCAGATGAGGTGGTGAATATAGACCTGACTTCAGATGAGCTTTTAACAAGACTGAAAGAAGGAAAAATCTATAAAAAGGATAAAATACAGACCGCCCTGAACAATTTTTTTCAGAGCGGCCATATTCTGCAGCTTCGCGAACTGGCTTTGAAAGAAGTGGCCACTCATGTCGAAAAAAAGGTAGAAACAGAAATTAAAACCGAACATTTCAAACCTATAAAATTTCTTGCCTGCATCAGCAGTAATGAGAAAATAGCGAAAAATATCATCCGGAAAACGGCACGACTGGCGAGTTATTACAACAGTCCTTGGACGGTTTTGTATATTCAGAGACCTTCTGAAAATCCTGAAAAAATAGCACTGGACAAACAGCGTTATTTGATTAATAATTTTAATTTAGCACAAGAATTGGGAGCCAAAGTCATTCGGGTAAAAGAAAACAGCCTGCAGAAAGGAATTTTGGAATACGTTATCGAACATCATATCACCACCGTCTGCATCGGGAAGCCCCATCCCGGATTCTGGCGGGGAATATTCGGATACAGCTGGATTTATACGTTAATGAACCGATTAAACGAAAGGCAAATAGACATTATTATTTTATCTTAAATATGAAAATCAAAACTAAACTCACATTGGGAGTAGGTATTTTGTTTATACTCATCGTTTTACTTTCCGTAATAGGTTCGGTATACATCAACAGGTTAAAAACCGATACAGAAAAAATTCTTACTGCCAATTACAACAGTTTAGAGTTTTCCCAGAATATGCTTCTGGCTTTGGATAAAATAAAAACCGACAGTGCGATTGCCGTTAAGGATTTCAGGAAAAATACTATTTTACAGGAAAAAAACCTCACCGAATTTGGAGAAAAAGAAGCCACCCAAAACCTTAACCTTCATTTTGAAAGCTATTTAAAATCTCCCGATACGGAAAAAGAAAAACACATCCGCGAAGATCTGGTCAGGATTATGTCTATCAACATGAAAGGGATTGAACGGAAAAGTGATATCGCCATTCTCACCGCAGAAAACGCAACGTTCTGGATCGTAAGTTTAGGAACGGTCTGCTTTCTGATTGCTTTCATTTTACTTTTTAATCTCCCTCAAACCATCGCAGAACCGATCAACCAGCTCACGTTCAGCATCCGCCAAATCGCCAATAAAAATTATAACGAAAGGGTGCATTTTAAAGGAAGCGCAGAATTTAATGATCTGGCCAATTCTTTCAACATCATGGCAGAAAAACTCGAAGAATACGAAAGCAGCAACCTTTCTAAACAGCTGATGGATAAAAAAAGAATCGAAACGCTGGTCAACAACATGCATGATGCCGTAATTGGCCTGGATGAAAATCATTTTATCTACATGATCAATGATGAAGCTTTGAAAATCACCAACCTCAACAAGGAAGAAATCATCGGAAAAACAGTGCACGAAGTTGCCGTAAACAATGATCTGATCAGAGAATTATTAAAAAATATCGATCATCCTTCGAAAGACTCACTTAAAATTGCAGCCGATAACAAAGAAAATTATTTTGAGCAGGAGATTGTCCCCATCAATATTGTAAAAACAGGCGAAAAAGAAAAAAAATACATCGGCAAAGTGATTTTGTTACGGAATATCACCCCTTTTAAAGAGCTTGATTTTGCAAAAACCAACTTTATTGCCACCATTTCCCACGAACTTAAAACCCCTATTGCTGCCATAAAAATGGGCGTTCAGCTGATGGAAAATGAAAAATTCGGTGCATTGAATGAGCAACAGAAAGAGCTCCTGAAAAGCATTAACGAAGACGGACAGCGTTTACTGGATATTACCGGAGAATTGCTCAACCTTTCTCAGGTAGAAAGCGGAAACATCAAATTAAAAATAGAAAGCTGCCTTCCGAAAGACCTGCTTCAGGCTTCCGTCAAAAATGTAGAAAAGCTTGCCGAACAGAAAAATATCTCCATCACCACATCGTATATTCTGGATGACAATGATGCTGTTTTGGCAGATTTTGATAAAACGGTTTGGGTGCTCAATAACTTTCTTAGCAATGCGATTAAACATTCTTTTCAGGATGAAAATATCACTGTAACTGTTGAAAAAATCAGCTCCTTCATACAGTTCAGCATTACAGACACCGGTTCCGGAATTGATGAAAAATACCACCGCCAGATTTTTGACCGTTATTTTCAGGTTCCCGGAGAACATCAGAACGGAACAGGTTTGGGTTTGGCAATCTCTAAAAATTTCATTGAAAAACAAAACGGAGAAATCGGAGTAAAAAGCGCTGTCAATCAGGGCAGTACTTTTTATTTCATGTTGCCTTTGGCTGAATCGTAAGTGCGAAACAGAAAAAAACACAAAGATTAAGATTCAAAAAGACAATTTCTAAAAGTGAAAAAGAAGAGAGAATGAAGTAAAATATCACATAAACTCCTTATTTTTGATTAATTCTTAATCTATATCAAATAATTAACACATATGGCTTCTAACAAGAAAATCTCTTCCGAACAGACAGCAGAGTTATTGAAAATTCTTAAAACCCGTTTTGAGAAAAATATAAACCGTCATCCCAATCTGGAATGGCGGAAAATTGAAGAAAAATTAGAAGCAAATCCTGAAAAGCTCTGGTCTTTACACGAGATGGAAATCACCGGCGGCGAGCCGGATGTGATAGATTATGATACTAAAACAGGAGAATATATCTTCTTCGACTGCGCTGCAGAAAGCCCGAAAGGAAGAAGAAGCTTCTGCTATGACCGCGAAGCCTTAGATTCAAGGAAAGAAAACAAACCGCAAAACGACGTTTTTACAGTAGCTTCAGAAATGGGTATAGATATTCTTACCGAAGAACAATACCGTTTTTTACAAACTTTAGGATCGTTTGACCTGAAAACCTCAAGCTGGATCAAAACACCTGCAGAAATCAGAGCTTTGGGAGGTGCATTGTTCTGTGACCGAAGATACGACACGGTTTTTGTATACCACAACGGCGCCAATTCTTACTATGCCGCAAGAGCTTTCCGTGGAATGCTGAAGGTTTAAAAAGCATGAATTTTTTCCTGAATCTTTGCCTGCAAAAACTATTGTCATACCTTTGAAAATTTTAAAATATAAAGTATTATGAATACACAGATTTTAGATTTTTGGGTAGGAAATTTTAAAACGGAAGAAGATTTTTACCAGTTTGCAGAAGAAGATGAAAACTATTATCTGCAGGAAGAAGATGATGACAATTATGTTTCAAAATTTGCAGAATCACAGGATACGGTATGGTTTGACCATGATCTTGCAGAGTACGGTTTTGAAGATACAAATCCTAATATTTATGAAAGTTTTTCTGAGTATTCATTTGCAGATCAATGGCTTCCGATTTTGGTAAGTAAAGTCAATGAAATGAATCTGAAGTTTGAAATCAATTCTTTATTATTTGTAAGTCAGGGACAGATTCCTAAACCTGTCTCTGTGGAAAATGAGGAGTTTTCTCTGGTATATTTGGGTGGGATTGAAATTGAGTATTAATGGTTTGTTTTATCATTTAAAACAGTATCTTTGATAGTATCAAATGATAGTATCACATGAAACCACCCTATCAGATTAATTCGAAAATTTTACATTTAATTTCTACTATTTATTTGAAAACCAGAAAGTAATGTAACCTATTTAATTAAATCAACACAAGTTGAGATTAAAAGTAGCGGTTGAAAAAGGGTATATTAAAAATTAGTTGATAAGTTTCGGCATTTTATGCTAAATTAAAAGCCGAAGAGGCTTTATATTATCACTTTGTCAAAATTATAATGTAAAATGGTTTTGAAAAAGGATGAATTCTATACTTCAAATTGTTGTTTTATTTGATAGCTGTAATATCAAGTCCTGCAGATTTTGTGATCAATTCGCATAAACGATAAAAACTACTGTTATAATCTTTATTAATAACTTTGGAATAAAATTTTTTAATCACATGTCCTTTTCTATATTCAATTATATTAGAACCTCCGTCTGTATAAACCATTGTTGAATCTTTATCTTTTTCCTTTATTTTTAAAACAGAATCAATAATATTTTGATACTCTTCTTCACTAATAGGTTTTCTCATATATGATTTGCCATGATACGTCAATTCAAAAACTCTTTCTTTGTTGCGTTTTTTCTGAGAAGGAAGAATTCTAACTAAGATTTTATCGCTTATTTTTCTTATTGAACATTCATGCTCAAACTCTACATATTCGATTTCATTTTTTTGAGATGCACAAGAAGATACTATAAATAAAATGGATAGGCAAAAAAGTCGAATATTCATATTTACTGCTTTATCATTGTAAATTCTCCTTTTGGCAAAGAAAATTCTAGGGGACTCACATTTTCAAAATCGGGTAAAACATCTCTTACTTTTACCTGTAAAACTTCTTGTCCATTTACTATTGTTTTACGAATTAAAATGGTTGCATGTCTATCCGTAGTCCTATCAATTATTTTTGCTCGCAATCTTTTTTCGTTCAGATTACATTGTGGACATTTCCATTCTCTGTTATTATTATTAATTGGCGATGATCCAGCAATAGCATGTTTTGCAAATTGATTATTGTATACAACATTAAGATTAGATAATGTATTAATTTTTTCTACGCCATTTACTATATACTGGTATTCTCCTATTATCAAATCCTCATAATAACTATTATTATATTGTTTTATTTTTTTTACTAAGACGATCTTTAGGCTGGTATTTCCATTAGTAAATAGGTAAGTGCCTTCAAATTGATTAAGAACATTGTTCATGTCTTTGCTATAATATCCAGTTGGTTGATTTAATTCAGAATCACTAATATCAATTACTACACTTTGAGATTTAAATAAAGATGATATTAATGTTATAGTGATAATTAGAAATATGTTTTTCATTTTATTAATTTTAATTACAATTAACAGGAGTTACTACTGCTGTATTTGAGTTTTCATTGATAATAAGTTTGCTCCAATTGGTTAAATCACTATTAGCTTTATAAAGACCAATATTAGTACCAAAATTAAATTGCAAAAATACTCGTTCATAGTTAGGATTGCTTTTTTCTGATTCTTTATCATATGCCTTTTTAAGGTTTTTGTTCATCTGATCTATTAAATCTTGTTTTGAACATCCAATATTTTCAGGATTATTCCAGACCTCTTCCACCATTTGCCCACTACTTTCAAAAACAATTGCATACGTTTGTTTTACTCCAAAATCATCTTCACAAACCAATATAAAAGATGATTGTCCAGAATTATGCGGTGTTCCTTCAACCTCTAAAGTATATAGACTCATCATATCGTCATACGAAAACATAGGATAGGTATCTTTTGGATGTGTATGAACTGCTGAGTAATAATTATCATTAACTTTAATTTTTAAATGATTATCTCCACTTGGAGGGGCAACTTGAGTACTTATATTTCCTCCTGAATCTTTTTTAATAAAAATACCCGCTTCACCTATACTATTATTTATGTAAGAATACATACCGTTTGTAATAAGTGGTTTAAGATTCGCCTTCGCAGGATCTAAAAGTGGTTTTAATCTTTCACATGGAGTTAAAGGATCTGTAATAATCACTCCGGCTCCTTCTCCGTTACAATCCGGCGATAAGTTAGGGATTTCTCCTGTTGTCGTTGTTTTATGAACATTAGGATTGGGATAATAGTTATTGTTACAGTGGTCATACCAACCTTGTGTATTGCCGTGGCTGTCCAGGATAATGTCAGTACAGTCTCCGGGAACATTACTGAAAGGGACAGTGTTATTGTTACTGCCACCTTCTCCCCAGTTATACCATCCTCCGTTGGGTGGAGGAAGATCAATAGGATTAATTCCGCCTCCTTCCGAAGTATTGTTTCCACCCGGAACTCCCGTTGCAGGAGAACAGTTTCCCAAACCGTCATTATAATTTACCGTAGAAATTGCTTTTCCGTCTAAACCGTATGAACTGATGCTTCCCGTAAAATGCTGAAAGTCTACGGTGGTTCCATCCTGTGGATCGTATTCAATAATTTCCGCTGTTACCGGGATTCCGTCCGCTTGCTTTACTTCCAGATTGTACACTGCGTCTCCGGAATCCATGTTGTCTATTTTGAAGACGTAATATCCTTCATTTCCGTTGACTGTTTCTACAATGGTGGAAGTTTCTATAGTCCCAATAGTAAGATCTTTTCCAGTAAGGGAAGCTTTACTTAGAGGCACCTGAAGATCTGCTCTTCCGGATTGCTGATGGATGAATTGTTCAATGTTCGGGATGTCTTTCAGCTTAACCATTCTGAATCTGGAAGCGTTAGGATTTTGAAGGGTGTTGTTTTCAGGAAAGAGATCGTTCCTGCAGGAAAAAAGCGACAGCATCACTGCCAACATCAGACAAAGCCTGAGAGATTTGTTTTTCATACAAATGTGTTTGTGTTTGAGAGTTAAAGATATAAATTTTCTTCAATAACCATTGTAGTGATTAATATTTTTTAAAAATACACTTTAATCTCTATCTGTACATACAACTTTGGTTGTAATATATCTAAACTTTGGTTGTTTTTTTATTTTTTTAGCTATTTTAGCTAAAAATTTAAGCTCATGACTTTGGGAACCAAACTCAATAGACTAAGAACAGACCGGAATCTTACACAAGTTCAGATTGCTGAAAGATTGCACGTTTCTCAGAATGCCTATAATAAATGGGAGAGTGATAAAGCTAAACCCGCTATGGAAAACCTTATGAAAATTGCAGATTTTTATGAAACGGATGTCTATGATTTATTAGATGAAAAATCTATTGTTCAAACTAATAACGATAAAGCAATTGGTTATATTGAAGGAGCTGTAACCATTAATCATACTATTTCAGAAGAACTTATAGAAAGCATTTTGAAAAACCAGCAGGATATTACCAAACTGGTAGAGTCCCAGAGTAAACTGATCGAAAGCTTATTAAAAAAATAATATAAATAAATATACTCAACAGATTGTTTGAGTATATTTATTTATATGATGAGTTAATGCGCTTCCAGCCAGTTGTTCCCCACTCCTACTTCCACCAGCAAAGGAACCTGCGTTTCAATGGCGTTTTCCATTTCCATTTTAATGATATTTTTCGCCACTTCTACTTCTTCGATGGGAGCTTCAAACAACAATTCGTCGTGCACCTGGAGCAGCATTTTGGTCTGCAGCTTCTCTTTTTCCAGTTCTTTGTCAATTTTAATCATCGCCATTTTTACCACATCAGCTGCACTTCCCTGAATGGGAGCATTGACCGCATTTCTTTCAGCATGGGCTCTCACCACAAAATTTCCGGAATTGATGTCCTTTAAATGACGCTTTCTTCCTAAAATCGTTTCTACATAGCCAATTTCACGGGCTCTTTTCACTTGTTCCGCCATGTATTCTTTCAATTTCGGGTAAGTCTCATAATAGGCTTCGATCATTTGTTTGGCTTCCGATCTGGATAAACCGGTTTGTTCGGCTAGTGCAAAAGCACCTTGACCATACAGAATCCCGAAATTCACGGTTTTTGCCTGTCCACGCTGCGTTTTTGAAACTTCTTCCAAAGGAATATTAAACAGTTTCGCCGCGGTAGACGCATGAATATCTTCCCCATCCTGAAACGCTTTGATCATATTGTCTTCCCCGGAAATTTCAGCAATCAGCCGCAGCTCAATCTGGGAATAATCGGCAGAGATAATTTTTTTGCCTTCTCCTGAAACGAAAGCGCCCCGAATCTGCTGCCCTCTCAAAGTACGGATCGGAATATTCTGCAGATTGGGATTCACACTTGCCAAACGTCCTGTCGCTGCTGTCGTCTGAGAAAAGTTGGTATGAACACGGTTATCATCTTTATCAATCTGTGAAGGCAACGCATCTACATACGTAGATTTAAGTTTCTGATAGGTTCTGTATTCTAAAATATGCTGGATAATTTCGTGCTTTGAAGACAGCTTCTGCAAAACATCTTCTGAGGTGGCATATTGACCGGTTTTTGTTTTTTTGGCTTTCGGGTCAAGCTGCATTCTTTCAAATAAAATCTCACCGAGCTGTTTCGGTGAATTCATATTGAATTCTTCTCCTGAAATTTCAAAAATCTTCGCTTCCAGCTGTCTTAAATCATTTTCTAAATCAACACTTTCCTGGGCGAGCCATTCTTTATCCAGAGAAATCCCTTCCAGTTCCATTTTTGCCAGAACTTCCATAAGCGGCATTTCAATATTGTAGAATAAATCTTCGAGGTTTTCTTTTTTCAGTTGCGGCGCGAACAATTCGTACAGCTGAAACGTGACATCGGCATCTTCCGCAGCATAATCTGTCTGCGTTCTCAAATCGGCATCCCTGAAATTACCCTGATTTTTTCCTTTCTTACCAATGATCGTTTCTATAGAAACAGGTTTGTAATTAAGATACACCTCAGAAAGATAATCCATACCGTGTCTTCCGTCAGGATTCAGAAGGTAATGGGCGATCATGGTATCAAACATGGCGCCTTTTACCGTAATATTATATTGTTTAAGGATTTTATAATCGAATTTTAAATTGTGGGCAATTTTCAGAAGGTCTTCTTTTTCAAAAAACGGCCTGAAAATTTCAAGAGTCTGCAAAACTTCACCCTGATCTTCAGAAAGCGGAACATAATAAGCAAGCCCTTTTTTATAAGAAAAACTCATCCCTACCAATTCGGCTTCCATTTCGTTGAGAGACGTCGTTTCCGTATCAAAACAGACTGCTTTCTGCTGCAGAAGATTTCTGACTAATATTTTCTGCGCTTTAGGATTATCGACAAACTGATACAAATGATCATTTTCCGCAATGGTTTCTTTGGTAGAAGTTGCCTGGTCGAGCTCTTCAAAATTGGCAAAAAGATCGAGCTGTCCTACATTTCTTGCCACTTTTTGCTGCGGTGTTTCAGAGATAGAAATTTCGGTTTCGCTGATGGTGGTACCGTCTGATTCTACGACGGTGGTCTTTACAACGGCTATTTCTGCCGGCGCAAAGGCGCGGTAAAGGTTTTCGTACAATCTCCGGAATTCGATTTCGTCAAAAACTTCTTTTACCTTTTCAAAATCCGGAATATCCAGATCATATTGCTCCTGGTGAAATTCTATAGGAGCATCACAAATGATGGTGGCTAATTTTTTAGAAAGAATTCCGCGTTCGGCAGAAGCTTCCACTTTTTCTTTCAGCTTCCCTTTTAGTTGATCGGTATTGGCCAATAGATTCTCGATACTTCCGAACTCCTGAAGAAATTTCATGGCAGTTTTTTCTCCGACGCCTTCCAATCCGGGAATGTTGTCTACCGCATCGCCCATCATGGCTAGAAAATCAATCACCTGCTTCGGGTCTTGGATCTGATATTTTGCCTTTACCTCTTCCACGCCCAAAATCTCAACATCACTACCTTTCAAGCCCGGCTTGTAGATTTTAATTTTATCGGTAACCAGCTGTGCAAAGTCTTTATCCGGTGTTACCATGAAAGTGGTGTAACCTTCTTTTTCGGCTTTACAGGCAATCGTCCCGATGACATCATCGGCTTCATATCCCGGAACTCCCAAGTGCGGAATATGCATCGCATCTAAAATTCTCTGAATATACGGAATGGCAACTTTTATGGCTTCAGGCGTTTCACTCCGGTTGGCTTTATAAGCAGCAAAATCATTGGTTCTGATACTGGCTTCTCCCACATCAAAAACTACCGCCAAATGCGTAGGCCGTTCTCTTCTGATCAATTCGATTAAAGAATTGGTAAAACCGAAAATAGCCGAAGTATCTACACCGGCACTGGTCAGCCGCGGATTTCTGATTAACGCGTAATATCCCCTGAAAATCATCGCATATGCATCGATGAGAAATAACCTTTTATCTTGTGTTGCCTCCATGTTTTCTATAATGAACAAATATAAGAAAATAGGAATGTTTTTTTCCTGAAATGATAGGGCCGGAATAAAAATTTAAGAAAAAATTCAGAAAGCAATGTTTTAGTTTTTAACCGGGATCAGCTCAAGACGGTCTTTGTCAATGGTAAATGTGTAGGTTCCCGTAAATGTTTTTGGCTCTTTACAATCGCTGGACATATCTGCAGTCCCCTCACTTATTTCTACCTGGTTATCTTCGTAAACACTGTAAGTTCCTACCATTTGAAAACAGGTACTTCCCGAATAATATTTTTTATCTTCATTAAACTGAATATAATTAAACGTTGGTTGCTCCGATGGAAATTTGATGGTTTTTGCTCTGGTAAAAATGGCACTCCCGTTTTGTTTAATGTCTTCAACTTTCCAGGTTGTTTTTGCGAGTATATTGGTCTGTGCCTGTACGGAAATGAAAGAAATAGCAGAACAAAGAATTGTGAAAATAACTTTTTTCATGAGGTTATATTTTTTGATTTAGTAATAATTAAAAAATAGCACACGTTCTGTATGCTATTATAATCTAACTTTAAATGTGCTGTTGAAATGAGGGAGTTAGTTTATTTTCCAGGCCATATACCTTCATAGGCCGCGTTTCCGTAGTTTATTTTTTCTGCGCTTACGATAAAGCTGATCAGCATGCTGTTTTCATCTACTGCGTCGAAGTCTACTTCGTGCTGAATCACATATCCGTTTTCCCAGTTCAGGGTAATCAATGTACCTTCTTCATGAGACTTGTTGAATGTGATTTCACCGCTTGTCGGCTTATATTTCCCATTCAGCAGACTTTCCAGGATTTCAGATTTTTCTGTAGCTTCTATGGTCAGTTTAATGATTGCATTGGAAGGATCTGAAGCGACTCTTCCCGATACATCTGTAGATCTTGAAACGCTGTAATTCAGCTTTAATAATTTCTGACCTTCGCTTCCGTTGAATTTTAAGATTCCTCTTGAATTTGTTGCCATAATAGTGAATTTTTAACTGTTAATATGTTTGGTTTGGTGTTATTTATATCTCAAAGATAGAGCCATATACCACGTATAAAAAGTTTTTGTAGGCTTAATTGACATTTTGTAGTAATACTACGATTTTGTGTAGTAGTTCTACTACTTTCAGGCTAAGACATAAAAAATCCCTTATATATAAGGGATTTATGGCCATTTCAATAATTATTTTGCACCCATTTGAGAAATATCATATTCTTGGATATATTTTACGGTTGATTAAATGATTCAGCGTTATTTTTATTTACCTGCTTTATGGATCTTGAAAGTATTTTGTTTTTCTTCAGTAAAAAATCAGGCATAAGATCGGTGGGAAGATAAAAAACACTTTCGCCACTGCTCTGTAATGCTTCTTCAATTCCGGGATTCCAGACAAGAATCTGACGGATGTCTATATGAAGCTCATCAGCAATAATATTCAGATTAAAACCCGCATTGATCTCTGTCTCCGAAACATTGGCTACCGTTTTACTGCTTCCTGAACCTGTGACGAATACCGCATTCATCCGTGAATTGTTATAATTGCTCAACACGCTCGACAATTCTCCCGTTGCATAACACGCGTTGAGGTATTTTTTAACATGATTAATCGTTTCCTCCGGTAAATATTTTGAAAAGATATGATATTGAGAAGAGTTGGCAGACTGCATGGCTTTGGCAATATTCCCTTCGCCACAATTGTATGCAGCGACAACAGTGACCCAGTTGTTGTATTTTTTATACAAATTGGCCAGCGAAACTACTGCGGTCTGCGTACTTCTGTATAAATCTGAACGCCGTTCTTCAGTAAGGCCGTATTGATTGGCATGTGCTGTCATAAACTGCCAAACTCCTACAGCACCCGCATTGGAAGTGATGTTTCTGTCAAAATGAGATTCTATTAACGCTAAATTTCTCAGGTGTTTCGGAAGGCCTTTTTTTACGAGAGAATATTCTATAAAATCTACAATTTCCTGGTTTGAACTGATGATATTTTTATATTTTCTGACGCTGCTTTCTGAAGTGTCTGTTGCCGAAAGAAACTGTGCATCAAGAAACTGACTGAAGAGCAATACCCATACAAAACACACTATTTTTGTGATATTCGTTTTCATTTCTATGTTTTCATAAAATAAGAACATTTACAGTAAATGTTCTTATTTTTATTGATTCAATTATTCTACGTTCCAAGTAAGCTGTTCTTTTTCCTGATCCCAGTCTACACTGATGATTTGTCCGGATTTCACCTCTTCTCTCACGATCATTTTGGAAATTGGTCTTGCCAACTGTGCTCTGATCACTCCGGAAATCTGTCTCGCCCCATATTTACTGCTGAAGCCTCCCAAAGCAAGATTTTTAACCGCTTCATCTGTAATGGAAAGTGTAATTCCTAATCGTTGAAGCGATTTATGCAATGATTTTAACTGAATATTAAAGATTCGCTCCGCAATGGATTCTGTAATCGGTGCAAAAGGGATAATTTCTGTAATCCTGGCTAGGAATTCCGGCCTGAAACGCCCTGAATTTGACATGATCTGCATTAAAGCTTTCGATTCCGGAACGGTACCTTCTTCAAACTGCTTTACGATTTCTTCGCTTCCGATATTGGAGGTAAATAAAATCAAAGCATTGCTGAAATCGCCTTCTTTTCCTAATTTATCATGTACTTTCCCTTCATCCATAATCTGTAAAAAGACATCAAAAACCGAATGATGCGCTTTTTCAATTTCATCAAATAAAACAACTGTATAAGGTTGCTGACGAATTTTATTTACCAGCATTCCGCCTTCTTCATAGCCTACATATCCCGGAGGAGCACCATATAAGAGTGCCGCAGAATGTTCTTCTTTAAATTCTGACATATCAAAACGGACCATTGCTTTTTCGTCATTGAAAAGCAATTCTGCCATTGATTTTGCCAATTCGGTTTTCCCGGTTCCGGTAGGTCCTAAAAGGAAGAAAGAACCGATCGGTTGTCCGGGTTTATTTAATCCGCTGCGGTTTTCCACAATTGCATCTGCCAGAATTTTCAGTGCATGATCCTGGCCGACCACTCTTTTCAGAAGAAGCGATTCCATTCCGAGAAGTTTTTCTTTTTCCTGCGCCTGAATCTTACCGATCGGGATATTGGTTTTAGCCGCCATAACTGCAGCCAGTTCCAGCCTATCGACTTTTTCTCTTTTGATTGAGGCATGCTGCTGAAGTTCTGCAAAAGTATCGTCAATGATCTTTTGAATATGCTCAACAGGCATCGAATTGTCTATTTGCGGCTGCTCACTCAATGATCCCCATAAAATAGGACTGATTTTATCCCGCAATACATTATAATTCCAGATCAGTTCGTCTGCTTTATCTTTTTCCGTAAAATATTCATCTTTGAGAATGGTTTCGTACCCCTCTTTCCAACTTTCAAGCTCTTTTTCTGAAAGCTCGTCGAGCATTTTAATGGCTGCCATTGTTCTGTCTAGCAAATCGATGGCTGCATCGGGCAGTTTTTTACCTTTGGCATATCTTTTTGCCAGACGCACACACTCCGGAAGCGCCGTTTTTTCTACTTCAATGCCGTGATGTTTTTTATACCCTTCCAGAAGGACATCAATCATTTTCACACAAGTCTGGTCATCCGGTTCGTTGACCGTCAACACTTCAAAACGTCTGTTGAAAGCTTGTTCCGGCTCTATAATTTTTCTGTACTCTTCCTGTGTTGTGGCCCCGATTACGGTAATTTCGCCTCGTGCCAATTCAGGTTTCAGAATATTTCCGATGTTTCCGATGCTTCCTTTCGGGTCTAAAAGCGTGTGAATTTCATCAATAAATAAAATGGCTTTTTCTATTTTTTTGCATTCGTTGATTACTTTTTTCAGGCGGTCTTCAATTTCGCCTTTATAAGAAGTTCCAGCGAGCAAAGCTCCTGTGTCAAGCTCTAAAAGCGTTGCATTTTTAAGCATTTCAGGCACATTGCCTTTGGTAATTTCTGTCGCAAAACCTTCTACCAAAGCTGTTTTCCCTACTCCCGGCTCCCCGATGATAATGACATTGGGCTTGGTTCTGCGACAAAGAATTTCGACCAAAGTTCTGAGTTCTTTATCTCTTCCGATGATGTTTTCAATCTTGCCCTGTCTTGCCTGTTCAGTCCGGTCTACACAATAATTTTTGATGGAAGGGAATGATGCTTCTGAAAAATCTGAACCGTTATTTGAAAAAAGTGAAGAAAATTCTCCGTTTTCAGAAGTTGCAAACGGAGTGTCTTTTCGATACAGATTAAATATTTCGTGCTCTCTGAGCGGTAACGATTTGAGTTGCTGCAACGTAAATGCAACCTGTGGTTTTACAATAGCTGTTAAAATACAAATTGGAGTGATCTCATCAAGGCCTAATTTCAGACGGATATCATCGGCTTCTTCCAGAATCTGGTCTACCGATTCCCCGGTCTTTACTTCATCGGGAAGATGCGTGGTCTTAGGATAATCTTCAATCCGGACATCTGCCCATTCGTAAAAATAACCCGGATCTTTGTCTATATTTTTCAGAAAATCATTCAGCCCGATGTCTTTGTGCATTAAAGCCTGCAAAATGTGCGGACCATCATAGGTTGCATTGTAATTTTCTCTTGCGATAGACTGCGCTATATGGAAAAGCTGTTTGACTGTTTCGTTGGTTACAAGTACTCCCATGGATTATTTTATATTATTATTTTGGTGATTTTTGGTTAAACTAAAATAATGATTTTATTTTATGTAAGAGTACTTTTTACAAATAATCGTATTATGTAATGTTAACAGCAATATCCGTTGTAAAAGTTGTTAAATACTACTTTTCGGATATGATTTATTTAATTTCACTCACAGTTCCTGTTACAGCATCAATTTTATATACTTTTTCGTTTACCGGCTCCTCATCGTGCGTTCTCAGGTCTTTTACGACCTCCCAGAAGGGATTTTCGCCGTCCGCGTATTTCAGTTTATTCCAAACCATTTCTTTAGATTTTACACTCTTATCGTGAAACCAGATCGAAAGCCTGTGTTTAGCCGGGTTATTGATTTTGAATATGTTTTTTTCATCTAAAATCTGGAAAAGCCTATCTGGGTTTACTTTTACATTCTGGTATAACTTTTCGTTGTCGGTTTCATTAATTAACTTCCCGTTTTTATCGTATTCATATTCCATTCCCCATGGTGCGAAACCTTCAATATAACTGACAAGATTTTTGGTTCTCAGTTTTTTTACCACTCCGCTTTTGTAGTATTCTTTATACACTCCGAAAAAAGAGTTCTCGGGTTCTACATTTTCCGTATATCCTTCATCAAATAATGCCCGGATCCTGGTTCCTTCTTTTACGGTATCGGTTACCGAACCTGATACTATTTTTTCGCCGTCATATACCGTTTCCCGGTCTTTATCAAATTGAGCAATGTCAAAATTTGCAGTTTTCATGTTTTTATTCTTTAAATCATTCTTATCCTGACCGTTACAGCCTATCAGGAAAAAAGTGGTGATGATTATAATTAGTTTATTCATTATTTTACAGGTATTTTGTAACCGCTTAAATTATTCTGCAACAATTTCCATTGCCAATGGGTGGTAGATATTCTGTTGATATGGTTCCAGTGAGAATAATCCATCACATTATCCAAAACCGCTCTTTCAAACGTAAAACCGGAATCATTATCAAAAGTATGATACAATCCTATCGCATGCAAAATCTCGTGAACTGAACTTCCCATACTCGGATCGCTGGAAATTCTTCCCGGAAAAACAATGGCACTTTTCACATGGCCTACATCTTCCGCAATCCCATTGAGACCACCGGAAGCCGATCCAAAAACATATACTTTATAATAATTTTTGTATTTACTGTCTTTGGCGTGTATTTTTTCGTTCAGATATTTATGAAGCTCATGTGTTTTTACCTGACCTTTCTGTGTAAACCACCAGTTGAACCATGTAGAAGTGAAAAAACCTGTTAAGTCTAAACTGTCTTCTTCCGCTGTACTTTCAACATACGACTGCGCCAATACCTGTTTCAGTTTTATCTTTTCAGCGGCACTCACCGTTCCGGTTTGTACGGTACCATTGATTTTTGTGGTAATGGTGACGAAAACGGTTTTTATATTGTAACTGAAATTATTAGGCAACACATTCAGCTTTCCGCAAACCTGCTTATCGGCTAAAATAGTAATGCTTTTCTGGACGTTAAACACACCTTTGCATTTAATTTTTATCGGTATTGTTCTGCTGCCCTTACTTTTATCGTGAATCTCGTCATTTTTATAATCAATGATTTCAAAAACGGCTTTATCATACTCAAATTTCAATTCTTTGGGTGATTCGTCAATTTTAATTTTCAGGATTAAACTGGCCTCTTTATTTTTTCTGAGTGTCATTTTTGGCACATAATACATATAATCAGACTTTCCGGCATTTTTCTTAGCTTCCAGTAAAAGCTTTTCAAATGTGCTGCTTATTTTGGTGAATTCCGCAGCGCTTTTCTTAAAAACACCGTTATCGTAGATCTGCTGTAATTTTGTAGCATCGGCAGGATTTCTGTATTTTCCGACGTAATTTAAATACCAAACGTCTCCTGCGTATCCTGTATCCGCAACTTTGATCCAGTCGAACCCAAAAGACGGAGAATCTTTGTACTTCTGATCGGGCCTGAAATGAATGACACACTTTGCTTTTGTGGTAGGTGGAGGCGGTTTTGAAGCACTTCCGTAACTTACCCCTTTGCTTCCCCCTTTTTCTTCCACTCTTTCTGCAGCATTGAAGACAATATCTTTCTCAGAGTATAGATTGTAATCTTTCTCAATACTCTCGAATATTTTCCCTTTAACGATTCTGGTTCTCATACATCGTGGGATTAATAGTTTTTGCTTTTTTCTCCGCTATTATTCTGAACCTCATTCTGTGCATGCTTATTGATCGAAGCATTCGAATTGGTTTCGATACCCTGATCCGCATTAATGACGGTTTTTCCCTGTTTTACCTCACTTGTTACATCTCCATCGATCATTTCGGTCAGTTTCCCCGTGATATACATACTGGTATCGCCCAAAACGGAAGTCATTTTCATTGCACCCACGCTTTGAGTATGGTTTAGACTGATGGTATCAGATTTATTCATCCCGACATTGGTTGTCATATTCTGTCCTACATTGATATCTAAATTTGCACCGGCATTGAAGGTCATGTTGTTGGGAGCTGTTACGGTAATATTTCCTTTTCCGTCCATGAGATAGGTATTTCCGCTTGGGTCAATGATGTTTACACTGCCTTCTGCATCATTCATGAGTATCCTGATTCCGCTTCTGGTCTGGATTGATTTTAAATGATTATTCATTCCTCCGCCTAAACCGACCAATCCATGAAACATTCCGCCCATCACAAAAGGACGATCCGGATGGCTGTGTACAAAATTCACCATGACCTGATCTCCCACTTCAGGAATTGCCACATACCCTCTATTCTGCGTAATCTGATCTGTGCCTCCCGCATCGGGACTCATCATTCTTATAAAATGGGTGGTGTCATTGGTCTGCCAGTCGAATCGAACCTGTACCCTTCCTTGTCCTTCAGGATCGGCATTAGAAATCACGGTTGCCAACTGAGGTTCAGCTTTGGGAACCGTAAAATCCGGGGTAGGAAGAAAGCCCGTATCAGAAGCAATTCCTTCGAAGCTTCCTTTATAATGACCAATGGTATCAATCTCATGAACGGTCTCCGTCACCATAATTCTGGTAAAGTAAGAGGTTTCATTAGTATCCGGTTTCCGCATTTCTACATCAACGCTGCAACCGGGATGCAAAAACGGAACGGTAGTAGAACCGGATAAACTGAAAACATTTACCGCTTCGCTTCCTGCCGTGCTTTTTTGAGAATATTCTACATCAAGATGAGTAGTTGCCTTAATCGGAGCGACTCTTAACGAAGGTGTTTTATAGATGGTTTCGTTATGCTTATATGCAGTTTTTGCCAGATCTCCCACATGCTGAATAGGAGTTGCACCGGAGGTAAGCTTCTCATGTTTGCTGCTGTTGTAGCCATAAAACTGAGGTTTGGTATGAACTGCTTTTAATTCTACTTTAATATCATTTGCGCTGCTTCCGTAAGTAAGCTTAATAGGCTGATTTTGCGGGGGAAGTTTTCCGAAGTGTAAGACTTCGCCATCGTAATAGAATTGTTCACCGTACGCCTCTGCCATTCTTGCAAGATAATTGTAATGCGTCTCATCATACTGGCTGCTGTAAATGATCTGAGAGTAATCATTGGTATCGATCCTGATATCAAAACGGCTCTTATCAAGACCCTGACTGATGACTTCTTCCGCAATGATCCCCATATTCACCGGCTGGCTGCCCCCGAAACTCTGTACATGGGGTGCGCCGTCCAGCAAAACAGTCGGGCTGTATCCTGATAACACGATATTTCCCAAACTCATCTTTTCCTGGCTGAATCCCACTCCGGTAATGACTCCGACAAAAGTACGTTCGGGACTTTTATCAATATCTTTATATGAAATAACAGCCGTTAATCTTTTTCCTAAAAACGTATTGGCTTCTTCGAGTGTATGTGTTTGTCTGTCGCCTAATGTATCGTGAGCCAGCGTAAGGGTAAACTCGTGATGGCGCTGTGCACTTTGCTTCAAGGTAAAATGTTTGTAATAGCTGATTACTTTACCTTCGATAACCAAAGATAGTTTTACCAGACGGTTGATCCCCGTATGATGGCTATCTGAAACGCCTTCCGCGTTTTGCGACGGACGAAAACCAGAACTCCGTGTTTGTTCAGATGTTATAGACATAATTTTGTGATTGTGTGGTGATCTAAAGTTATTAAATTTTATTCAATCAATCGCCTTAATCATAAAGCTTTATGATAATTTTATCATCAATAATTCTGAATTTTAATTATTCATTATAATAAATGATAAAGAATACAATGCTGTTTGCAAACCGTTTGAATTTATTGAAGATCAATTGCCTCAATTTTTTTAGCTGTAAGGCGCTTCAAAGGCAAAAAAGACCGTCTTTCACGGACAGTCTTTTTGTATCTTGTTCTTTTTCATAAGCGAAAATTCTAGCTAGACGGCCAAAGTCCTTCGTATGCTGCATTTCCGTAGTTGATTTTTTCTGCACTTACGACAAAGCTGATCAGCATAGAATTGTCATCTACTGCGTCAAAGTCTACTTCGTGCTGAATGACATATCCGTTTTCCCAGTTCAGGGTAATCAATGTACCTTCTTCATGAGATTTGTTGAATGTGATTTCACCGCTTGTCGGTTTGTACTTCCCGTTGAGTAAACTTTCAAGGATGTCAGATTTTTCTGTTGCCTCGATTGTTAATTTGATAATAGCGTTAGAAGGGTCTGAAGCCACACGTCCTGATACGTCTGTGGATCTTGATACGCTGTAATTCAGCTTTAATAATTTCTGACCTTCGCTTCCGTTGAATTTTAAGATTCCTCTTGAATTTGCTGCCATGATCTGTGAATTTTAAATGTTAATATTTTGTGATCGTAATTTCTATATCAAAGATAATAACTCAGGAATCAACAATCAATCCAATTACCATATTTCTTTAATTTTGTAGTAATTCTACGATTTTGTGTCGTAATTCTACGATTTTCAAACAACATAAATAATTATTAAAACAGATATTATAATAATTCATCTATCATAAGATCCGTCGAATACTGAATATCATATTCTGAGTAGCCGTAATACACGTTTATATTTTTAATCATCCCAGATTGGGCATCAACCGAATATTTCCCGCTGTATACTGCATCTCTTTTAAATTCTGAAGACAGTGTCTGGATCAGCGTAATTTCATCATCATCACCAGAAGATTCGGCTTCCTGTATCATATTTACCATCAGTTTCTGATCTTCCAGAAAAAGGTCGAAAAAAGATTTTCCGTTTTTAAAGGGATTTCTGATAGGAGCAAAATAGGCTTTTATAAACCAGTCTGATTTCATTTTTTTATTAAACAAATCATAATTTTTAACCACAAATTCAAATTCATCAATATACATTCGGGCATACTGATCCGGAAAACGGTCATATAATTCTTCTTTAATATCCTCAAAACGATCAGACACTTCTTTCGTTATATTGATTCTAAGAAGCTCGCCTTTTGCATTGAGCCTTATTTCCAGAGGATTCAAAGATTCTATGCAGCCTATTGCAAGATCGCCTACTTTCGTCTCGAGCCGGTTAGAAAAACTGTGTTTCGAATAATGAAAAACATGCTCGTTGTATTCATTTCTGATCCACTGCAATGAGGCAGTATAAGAAACGAAAGAGTTTTTCATGTCATCCTCACTTTTCGCAGATTCTGTAATGCTGATGCGGTAATTTTTATGGCTCCCTTCGGGTTTAAAACCGATAACAGGATTTCTCTCCAGGCTTTTAAAGGGCGCGTCATTTTTGGCATTGTAATTCTGAATAGCCGAAATATCCGGCAACAGCAGCTTTTTCCCTGAAATAAGGTCATCATCAATATAATCTTCCCTTCCGCAAAACCGATTGTGATATTCTTTAAGATAAACAGGATTTTCTAGATTGATTTCCTTTGCAATACTTTTTAAGGTATCTCCCGGTAGAATAAAATGAACCATCATAAAGGTAATGTTCTTTGAATTTAGGATAACTGAATCAATTTATTTTATTTTCAAATGAATCAATAGGCTTTTTTAGTGACACATTTAGCCTTCTTTTCCGCTTCAATCAGTGTATTGAAAACCTCATCGGAATCTTGCTGAAGAGTAAGGTGAGGATTAAACTCACAAACTTTTACCGTTTCATTTTTCTGCTGCCATGAGCTTATTTCGTGAACCACTTTATTCACCATAAAATGGCTGTTTTCATAATTCACAAAATAGGTATATTTATCTGTTCCCTGCGGGAAATTAGTTTCAATGGTAAATCCGTTCCCGTTTTTCATGATCTTAGAAACCTGATTTCCTCCGTCCTGAGAGAAATTAGTTGATTGCAATTGTTCAGAATATCCATTACGATTTGATAAAAAGACGACCAAACGGTCTCCCATGTTTCGTTTGCTGCTAAAGATTTGATCCTCTTTTCCGTCACCATTAATATCAAATGTAAAGGAGGTAAATTCATTATTTTGGGCATATTCATCAATACCTGAATTATTTTTTTCGGAAATATTATTTTTTTGATCCAGCCGGCTGTAAAAATCAGTCAGTGAATAGGTTTGAGGTTTATTTCCTTTATTATAATCAATAATCAGCCATGCATTTTTTTGCGCCTTTTTATCAAATACAAACTGTTCATCTTTGAAATTGATATTCTGAAATTTGACCGGCACTAATCTTTCTTTAACCCGGGATGAGATTTTTGAAATATAAAAATTGCTGTCGTCTGCGGCAGTGTAGAAATTCTCTTCCCCCATAGACTTTTTAAGGGAATTGATTTCTTTCTCGTCCGGGGAAACCAGATAAATTCCTGAGGTCGCAATCACTGTATCATTAGGAATCTTGTCTTCTGTAAAAGGAGCTGCTGAAGCTTTTACAGCATGCTCCTTACAGGAAACATTAAGAATGAAAAGTAAAAATACTCCTGAAAAAATATGATGGATGTGTTTCATTACTGGTTTATTTCAATATGGTACGCTCCGTTTTCATCGAGTAATTTATGAAGCTCTGTTCTGCGCTGCATTTCGGTTTTAAAATCATTCGGATTGGTGAGTCTTTGGATAGATACATCGAATGTATTCATCACGGTGGGATCAGCCAAATGTTTGGATACCGAAGAGGGACCAAGCTCATTAATTTTAGCCTCCATCTCCTGGATAATCTGCGCTTGTGTTTTATGTGCATTCTGTCCTGCTGTGTATACGTCAATCACCTGATCACCCGCGTTCGCATAAATTCCTTTTTGCTCAGCAGCTCCGGTTCTTGCGATATTTCCATACATAATTCTTGCCTGTTCGGCAGGAGTTCTGGCGGTACTTGTGATATAAATATCATTGTTTTTAGACGCCGCACCTACTTCCTCAAGAATGGTTCTGGTTCTCTGGGAAATACCTGACTCTACCGCGGTATCTCCCACAAAATGAATGGTTACCGAACTGTTTCCTCCGGAAGCTCCTCCAGCATTGGCACAATCTGCAGGATAATTAAAGATTTTCTTAATTTCTTTCAAATAATCTCTCCTTTCCTGTCTTCCGTTTCCGCCGCCGTTCACGAGCCAGCTTATAGTATCGATGTAATCTTTATCGGCAAGCAGATTCATATTAATAGTGGCATACGAAACTGTGCCATTGGTAATCTGTGTTTTCGGAAACTGTTTTCCCGTAGAATTATCATGCTGACTGTAAGAGGTGTTTGGAACTGTCCAGGTAGATCCTGCGCTCAGAACTTTACCCTGTGTCCAGAACCATCCTGCGGAATCTACGGCGAGATCTAGCTCCTGCGCAACCCGAAGCGGACTTGCTACCACATCTTCTCCTGAATATCCTTTGTATTTAGAATAATTGTTTTTCCAGGTAAGCTGCATCAAGCCTTTTCCTTTGTACTTTTCACCATCTCCCGCGACAGTATTTCCGTTGTTGACCGCATCATCGTGATGGCCTGGATCATATTTAACGCCGTTTGCATATTCTAACGTCGTCTGGAATTTATCGGTTTCATGGTATACCTGCGTCAGAAAATGGATTTTACGGATACAGGTATTAATTTCAAACTCTTTAAATTTCTCATTCAGTTTAGCCAGGAAACTTGCATTGGTTTTATCGGTTAAAGGACAGTTATCCGCATAAAAAACACCGGTTTTATTGGCTACACCTTCTGATTCCCTTAATTTTCTGAGAATAGATTCAAATTCGGTTAAGGTAATATCCCGGTTGCAGAAACAGTTTTTCCCAATAATGAAATATGCACCTTCAGATTTTAAGAATTCTTTATCGTGCTGCTTTTCTCCCTGTGCTTTTGCTTGAATAAAGAGCAGTTCTTTTTCTTTTTTATACAGCTTAAATTTGACCGTCTCGTCTTTCTGATAATTTTTTATCTCGAGTGCTTTAATAATGTCATCTACGTAGGCCGTTTTTCCATCCGCAATTTTCGGGTTGGCTGCATTTCCCGCTTTAGCATTTCTGAGTATGGTTTCGGCAACTGTTTTTTTGCTGTTTTCATCAGTAATGTTATTCGCTCCTCCGAATTTATAAGTGTACTCGCCGTCTTCTTTTCCTTTGCTTAATTTTTCTTTCCATTTTTTAAGATCATCATCCGATTTTGGTCTTAGATGAATAGGAACTTTTGCCAATCCGTTTTCGATGGTCGCTATAAATTGTGATTTTTCAGTTCCCGGAACTTCTCCCGAAGTGGAGGTTTGCTCCATTTGAGCCTCTGTGATTTCCAAAATCGGTAAAACGGCTCCTGCAGAGCCTTTAATCAAGCCGTCTTTTTCTTTGATGATTAATGTCGCCTGCTTTCCGTTAAGACCTGAAGTTCTTGCGACCAGATACAGTTTTGCTTCCAGAGGAGCACTGTTCACTTTTTTAAATTCCGGACCTAATTTGAACGTCTGGAAAGTTACTTTTTTATGATCTGCCGTATCTTTACCGTATTCATTTGCTGTAAGCGACTGAATAATGGCTTCTTTTGTCGTGTATTTTTTATTGTTTTTTAAAACATCCTGAACCTTGCCTAAAATGGTATTGGCTACCGTTTCTTTCTGAGCTGCCGTTCCGGTTTGATTGCCAGATTTTCTTCCTCCGAAAGTATATTCGTGGGTTCCGTCTGCTTCGCCGGTCTGCTTTGTATATTCCTTTTTTGCAAAGTAAGCATCCAGAATATCTTCCGCCCCGGAATCATTAACCGTTGTTACTGTTTTTCCTCCAGCGGGCTGATTGGCCGGTTTTTGTTCAGGTTTTATGGTTCCTTTAGATTCTGCCCAGTCCCAAAGTTCTCTCAGGTAATCTGTTACCGTATCTACAATTCCTTTTTCTTCTTTTTTAGACTCAGGCTTTGAAGCGGCAGGCGAACCTTGTGCTCTTGGCGGAACATTATTTACAGCCGGCTGCGGTGAAGATGGAGCTGCAGATGGTCTGTTTGCAGGAGTATTTTGAGGAGCAGGATGATTTGCTGCTGAAGGATTCTGAACATTTACGTTATCACTTGCATGTTTTCTGTTCTGATAATATTCTACTGTTACGTAGAATTCAAGCTGTTTCGGATCAGATTCTCCCTGCATTGCCTTCTGCATCATTGCTCTGGAAAGCACAAATTCTACGGTGGCCTGTCCGTTTGATCCTACGGTAGCCTGTTTGCTCTCAATGACTAGATTATTTGCGTTGTGACCGTCTCCGGCAGCATCATCTTCCCAAAGCGTAAACGTTAATTTTTCTCCTGTAAGATGTACACATTGGGCATTGGCTCTTAGTTTTTCCGTATAACTGAATGTTGTTCCCGGCGAATCGTCAACATACCGCAATTCCACTTTATTGATGACCGGCACAGCAGTGGGTTGAGGTGTAATATCTATGGTACTTGAGCCGCTTCCTTCGGGATCATACCGATAAGCTTCCAAACGATAGGTATGTTTTTGCGCCACTTCTCCGAAAGTAAAATTTCCGGAACCTGTTTTTCTGATATTGGTGGTGGTAAAGCTTCCATTTGAGCGCTTTTTAAATAATTCCCAGGTTACAGCTGCAGGATTTCGCTCACTTTGCGGTGTGGCAGAATACCAGTCTGTTATGGTGTATAAGGTTTCTTCTCCTACTTTCGGCGCAGGATTTCCTGATATTTTTGAAACTCCTTTTTTTGTTGACATCACAGAAATTGTTTAAGGGTTAATAAGCGTCTAATTCGCTTTCCATTATGGTTTCCTGAAAGTCATTCATATCAACAAGCGGATTGATGTTGCGGATTTTTTTTGGATCTGCTTTTTTTACATTCTGTTTGCTGATTTCACCACGCTGACCGTGGTCTTTGATCGTGATTTTTCCACCTACAACACACTGAAGCTCAGAAACTTCGGTAACGCAACTTTTGCCCATGATTTTTATCTTCTCATAGGTTTTTTGCCATTTACCGGCAGGAGCATACGAACATGGAAGATATCCTCCTGATGAAGGTTTTAATTTGCATTGTCCAAAACTGGGACCGGGAGGAGTAAACTGCAAATCATCTTCTGTAACAGCAAGATAATCTGCACTGCCATCTGAATCATTCCAGTAATGTTTCTGATGGGTCGTAACTTTGTGCTGCGGAAACTGGTTCCCTTGATTGCACTGACACTTCCCTTTCTGAACGACAAGATGCTTGCCGTCATGAGATGACGATTGATCTGACATATTTGTGATGTTTGGTACTCAAAGATAGGAAAAAAGTAACTTACCATAAAAAAAACGGAGATTAAATTTTCCGTTTTTTTTATGGTAAGTAATTAATGTTGAGTATACTCCGGTTCTTCTACCGGAAGCATGGTCGGCATAAAATATTCATTCAGCCAGTAAAATTCCTGCCCGTTCTGTTTTATTTTTACTGCAGGATTGTTTCTGTGGGTAAGCATTCTTTCTGCCAAATCTTTGTAATGTCGGAAATACGTATGCACCGTTTCGGCAGTAATAATTTTAGATTTTTTCCAGCCTTTAAGCTTATAATTTGACATCAGTTCTTCTTCAGAATTATCAAAACCCGTACTGATTCCTACAGCATATGCCATCGGCTGCTCGTATAAATCGCTTTTATCTAAAAATTTCAGGGTTGGATTGTATTTTTTAAGAAGCTTAATATATTCTTTAACTGCTCTTGCCTGATTAAAATCTGTTCTCGCAGCACCTGTATTATCATATACTTCAGTATAAAATGCTTTAAGATTGTCATATTCTGTTTCTGAAATCAGGATCCCTTTTTCAAGCCCTGGTTTAAAATCTTTCAATTCTTTAGGAATGTATCCTTTCACCAAAAACGGGTTTCCATAATTAATCAGCTGTGCTGCGATGCCTGCAGGAACAGGATTTGTAAGTCCCGGATACAGATATTTATATTTAACATCAACATCAGTTCTTCCTGCGCCTACCGAAGAGTGAAAATAATCATTCAATGACTGATCGATACTCGTATTATCTAGTGTTACCTGAGAAATTAAGCTGTCAACCGATTTTTTTAAGAATCCCGGTGTAGTAATATCGCCTTTTTTAGGAAAAATTACAAATCCCTGAGACATGCTTTGCTTTGGAAAATCCAGTGAGTAAAATCCGGCATCGCCTTCCACAAGGCTAAAATTATTTTTTGTTAATACATCATTCTGATTGATGATTTTTTGTTTCTTGAGCTCGGCAACATTTTTTGCAGTATTGGTCACTACATTTTCTGCCATCAAGACAAAATCATTGTAGGTATCTGAAGATCTTGCACTGGTTTGAAACATGATCACTCTAGCCTGTGCCTGTGTAAGTGAATTGATCACACCATACATATTCCCGTCTCTGTTTGCCGATGTCCCAATAGTAATGACGATGTTGGTTTCATCCGGAACTTCGGAGAGCATATTTCCGGCAGCCATTAAACCTTCGTTGACAGGCTGGTTTCCTCCTGTACTCTGGCAATTCATCTCATTGACTTTCTGATCAATAAAGGTGGTGATTTTGCTGTAATCTGTACTCAACGGTGATGGCGCAACATTTTCTCCGCACGGATTGTTTTTATAAAGCACTACTCCGTATTTTATAGTATTAAAGTAAGAAGGCTTTTCAAAACGAAGCTGCAAATCCTGCAAAAGTGATTTTACAATCGGTGCATACGGTGCGTTTGGAGCACTTACATCGAGAACAAAAACGATATTGGCTTTTTTATTTTTTTCTGTAATCTCACGGTAACGATCAAAGTAAATAGGCTCTCCTAAAACGTTATACACATAATTTTTACTGTAATCTAAAATATTGGTGAAGTATTTTGTTTTAGAATCCGGGGTTGCAGGCTCATTTAAAGGCAGATTTACCGGGAAGATATTTTCCAGAGGCGTTCTTTTGTCGGTGTCTGTAAGAAGCACTGCTATTCTGTTTTCGGCATCTGTGCCGCCCGGAGAACCTTCATGAATTCCCAGAGAAGTTTCTTTAACACCGGTTGTGTTTTTCATTTTAACGGCGGAACGTTCTCCCCATGCTGAAATGACGTTGGAACTTACCCAGCCGTACAAACCGGAATTGATACTGTCCATATCAATTGTTGGCTTTCTACCCACCAAAAATCGTTTGTTATTTTCTGCCTGTTTATAGACATACACCATCTGTCCGTTGGGAATTTTGACATCGGCCGCTTCGATCAGGCTTGGAGAATTAAACACCATGATCGAATCATTTTTATAATATCTCTCTGCGCTTCTTACGACATCACTGTTACTCGGCACTACGGCTACCTTTACAGGATATCCTGTCTTCTCGCTTTTTAAAGCGCTGCTCCATAAAAGAAGATCAGATTCCGGAATCCAGCCGTAGGTTTTTATAGATTTTGAAGATACTTTTTTCATTAAAGCATCAGGAATATATTCGGCTACTTTAACCATTCCGTCTCTGCTTTTTAAGACCATTAAAGGTTCTAAAAATTTAACTTCTTTGTACGATTTTTCATCACTTTTATCTAAATAAGCCGTATTTCTGGATCTGTCTGAAATCGCAATCCACGGAACTGATTTTTTAGGAAAACCATCCACAACAGATGCGTTATCAATCTGCCCGTACTGTTTTGGTTCAGGCGTTTTTTTTGAAGGCAGCCTTACCTGACAGCTTGTAAGCAGTACCGATAAACCTATGTAATATGCCGCGAGAGGAAATTTGTTTTTCATCTTAATTTTCTTTATGATTGGTAATATTCCAGGTAAACCGGATGTGATTATTTACTTTGGTTAATGTCTACTTTGGTGACACAGTTCTGTGCATCGTCAAAATTTAGTTTCACAGTCTGAATCACATTGTTTTTATCAAACTGAAGACCTGCACAATACAGATAGAAATTATTTACTTTGCTGTCACTTACCTGTACGATGGTATTTTCATTGTTACACAGATATTTACCGAGCAGATAATTGTAATGGGTATTAAAACTGTTTCCGTTGGCAATTTGCTGCAGGTGATATTTAAAATCATTATCCATCTTTTCGTATGCATCGTCTACACTCACCTCTTCATCATCTAAGGCGTCGTAAGCCGGAAGGATTTTTATGTTGTGAATGATGGGTTCTGCGTCTTTATCCGTATATAGGGTAATGGTATAATTTCCGGGTTTTTTATAGGAATAAATGGCCAGTTTATCTTTAGAATCTATATTTCCGGACTCCCCGAATCTCCATGTAAACTGATTGGCATCAGAAATAGCCCTGAACTGTACGTTTTCGTACTGCATCGCCTGAGTCTGGGCATCAATGGTAGTAATGGAAACAATACTGTCTTTCGGTTTAGGGAGACCTCTCGCCGAAACCAGGATCGGGAAAGATTTCGAGTATTTATTATCAATGATTAAAGTTACGTTATAATATCCCGGTTTGTTGTAGAAATGATATCCTTTGTCTTTATCTGAAGTCGTGCCATCTCCGAAATCCCATTTTTTGAATTTTGCAAACTGGGTTTTGTCCCCGAAGTTCAGGGTATCTCCTACCGAAAGAGAAGCGGGATATACCACTCCTACAATATCATCTGCGGAATGGATCACTTTTTTCTGAAGCCACAATACGACCAAAGCGGCAATGAGCAGAGTGGCAATGACACCGATAATGATGTTTTTTTTGTTTTTTTCAAAATAGTTCATAGTTAATTTTTGTGGTGTGTGGTGCGGCTGAATTGCATTTACCTTAATTTTAATGCATTCTCGCGCTGTATCAGATTTTGTTTTTTCTCTTTGAAGCCGATGGAGCAGTCTTCAAACTGTTTTTCGAAGTTTTTTATATTTTCCGTGATTTTAGAGATCCGTTTTTTGTCATCAAAATACATTTTATAAAACTGGGCGATCTGTGGATATGCCTGTTTTCTCAAATCATTGACATTCGCATTTTCAAAAGAATTCTGAATATCATTAATGCCATATTTGATTTCGTTTTCTTCAAAAGGCTGTGGCACTTCCTCGGTAAGCTTGGTAATTTTGGTAAACGTAGAATCTAATAACTTCTGAACCACCTTCTGCTGATTGTCGAATTTTGATTTCTGCTCAAGCGTCTGAAGAGAAGTCACATCTGCCGAAGAAAATGGAGATTCAAACCCTTTGAGGAAAATAATACTCAAAAGTACAATAGCTGCAATAAGCATCAATATCAGGTAAACAAACTGATAATGCTTTTCTTTTCTGGATAATGTAATTTGTCCCTGCATAAATTTTACTTTTAACTATTACCTTCTTCTTCCTGTAAATTTTCTGGTAGGATCTACACGGAGCTGATGATTTACCCGGTCAACTTTTCCCATACAGGCATTGAGATCGCGTATTGCGGTCTGCTCTTTATTTGAAACCATGATAATCTGGGATTTTAAAGCCAGCATAGGCTCTATTTTCTTTAAAAGAATAGAATAATGCTTAAAATTCTGAGCGCTGTCTGCACCCATTATTTTTTTTGCATCGCGTACATTTTCCATGATATAATTGCGGAGAAGAATGTCATTATCTACCTTATTGATGTCTAACAGGGTCATTCTGTACTGAATACTGTCTACCTGAATTTTTAGTAATTCGTTGCGGCTCAGCAGATTTCTATAGTCATCTATTTCTTTCTGAATGCCTTTTCGCTGAATATCATAGCTTTTAAAAAAGAAAAAAACTGCACAGAAGGATACCACAGACAGTATTATGAATGAAAGAATAAATTTCCAGATGCCAATTCTTACATCAGAAGTGTTTAATTTCTTTTCTCTATTCGTAGGCATAATTGTGATTTGGTTTGAAATGTGAAAATATAAAAAAATATACTTACCTCAAAATTAAATTATAATCATATTTACTATTTTTTGCGTAAACTTAATTTACACTTTAGAAAGATTTTCATACTTTAGTGACGAAATTTATTTCTACCACACCAAATTACAATTAGAATGAGCAAAACATTAACCAGTATGGTTCGTTTTTCTATCGCTGACAGTGATTTTTATTTTAAAAAAATAATGATCAAAATGCTCTTGGAAAATCCGTTTTACATGCTTCTGAATGACTGCAATAACGGTCACGAATTGATCAACAGAATATACAGAAGACAGGAAGATGTTTTTATTATAGAACTGTTTATGCCCGTTCTCAGCGGTGTAGAAGCCATAAAATTTATTCGTAAAACCAACACAGAAACCCCCATCATTACCTACTCCGGAACGTATCAGGAAGATATGGCAGAGATTATTGCCAAAATCCCAAATGTATACTATTGTCAGAAAAACAGCCATATCATCCGCGATATCATTAAAGGCAATATCGCATCCAATACCTTTGATTATCAAGCCTATACGCAAAAATGGCAGGAACAGCCTTTAGCCGTTCAGGAGTATATGGACCGGCAGAAGAAAAGCCAGGAAGAGCTGTCTTCTACCGAGATCATTTTAATGAAATTCTGCTATGAAGGCTTCAGCAATAAAGAAATCGGGGAAAAACTCAACCTCAGTACCAGAACCATAGATACGTATATCAACCGGCTTACAGAAAAGCTGGGGCTGAAAACAAAACTGCACCTGATTCGCTTCTGTGTAGAAAACGGCTACTACAATTCTAGCATGTAAATCATATTAACAGCGACAGTATCCCTACTAAATATAAAATTCTCAGCAGTTTAAGCCAAATATTTTTCATACTAATTTGCACCAATTCATTTTTTTTAACTAAATTTGCACACCTAAAATTTAAAATTTAAAAAGGAAATGACAAAGGCAGAATTGGTAAACACCATCTCAAACAAGTTGGGAACAGAAAAGAATGAAACACAGAAAGTTGTAGAAGCTTTTATGCAGGAGATCAGGACTTCTATGTATAATGGAGACAATGTTTACTTAAGAGGTTTTGGGTCTTTTATTGTTAAAACCAGAGCAGCAAAAACGGGAAGAAACATCTCTAAAAACACTGCAATAGAAATCCCAGCTCACAATATCCCTGCTTTCAAACCTTCAAAATCTTTTGTGGAAAAAGTAAAAACGAAAGTTGCAGTAAAATAAAAATTAATTAAATATTAACTAGTTACATAAAAATTTAACATTATGCCAAGCGGAAAGAAAAGAAAAAGACACAAGGTTGCAACTCACAAGAGAAAGAAAAGAAGAAGAGCGAACAGACATAAGAAAAAATAATCTCACTGGAGATATTTCATATAATCATATAGTTGGTGTTTTTTATTTTAAAATTCACCGACTATATTTTTGTTTGTTACCATAGGATTTATGGAAAAAAAATCAGACATGGTACCACATTTTATTCATTTTTACAGATTTAATTATTAAATTTAAAATGATATTAATCGCCCAATCTGATTCTCTAATCTTACAAAAAATTTATCTTTAACAAAATGAAGAAAGAACTTATAGTTTCTCATGAGGATGAGCTTACAAAAATTGCTTTGCTGGAAGACGGAAGACTATGTGAACTTCATGAAGAGGAAGACAAAAATGATTTTGTAGTCGGAGATTTATTCATCGGAAAAGTAAAAAAAATAGCACCCAACCTTAATGCAGCATTTGTAAATATCGGCTACAATAAAGATGCTTTCCTGCATTATCAGGATCTGGGACCGCAGTTTCTTACGTATAAAAAGTTTTTAAAAGATTCTATTTCAAAAAAACAAAGCACCTCGAGCTTAAAGAATTTTGAGATCCAGCCCGAAATCGATAAAAACGGAACCGTAGACAAAATCTTCGCAAAAGACGATATTATCCTGTTACAGATTACCAAAGAACCCATCTCTACAAAAGGGCCGAGAATTTCTACTCAGATCTCTTTAACCGGCCGTTTTTTGGTGTTAATTCCTTTCGATAATAAAGTTTCTATTTCTAAAAAAATCGCCAGTACCGAAGAAAAAGTAAGGCTTCGTACACTTATTGACAGCATCAAGCCGGAAGGCTTCGGAGTGATAATAAGAACCGTTGCCGAAGGCAAAAAAGTAGCAGACCTTCATAACGATATGAATCTGCTGGTTCAGAAATGGGAAAATACTTTTAAGAATATTCAGAAGAATAAAATCCCTTCAAAAGTATTGAGCGAAGATGATAAAGCATCCTCTATTTTAAGAGATAACTTCAACCAGGATTTTGTAAACATCTTCTGTGATGATGAGCAAATGGTAGAAGAAATGAAGATGTATATCGAAGTCATTGCTCCCGAAAGAAAAAACATTGTACAGTTTTATAACTCTCACATTCCTCTTCTGGAATATTACAACGTAGAAAAACAGCTTAAACAAAGCTTTGGCAAACACGTTAATATTCCAAGTTCAAAAGGCGCGTATCTCGTTATTGAGCACACAGAAGCCTTACACGTAATCGACGTGAATTCCGGAAATAACATCACAAACGGAAATTCTGCCACCAAAGAACATGCACTGTATGTGAATAAAATGGCAGCGACAGAAATAGCAAGACAGCTTCGTCTTCGCGACATGGGCGGCATCATCGTTGTAGATTTTATCGACATGATCAACCCAGACCACAGAAAAGATTTGTACGAACATTTCAAAAACGAAATGAGCCGTGACAAAGCCCGTCATAAAATCTTACCGCCAAGTAAATTTGGACTGATACAGATTACAAGACAGAGAAACCGTCCGGAAAAACAAATCGACACCAAAGAAGAAAACCCTAACAAAGACGGAGAAATCGTAGCGCCTATTGTTATTGTGGAAAGGATGGAAGAAACCATCAGAAATATTATGCAGAAAGATAAAGGAAAGCTTTATCTTCATGTGCACCCTTTCGTGGAAGCGTACCTTACCAAAGGCATTAAAAGCATCCAGATGAAATGGTTTATAAAATATAAAAAATGGGTAACCATCATTCCAAGGGATTCTTTCAAGTATTTAGAATACAAAATTTACAATTCTGAAAAAGAAGAAGTATCAGGATATTCTAATTAAAACAAAATCACAGCCTCCGGTTTTCCGGAGGTTTTTTTAGTAAGATTACTTTAATTTTAAATCAAAATTATACTTCCTCAAAGATATATTGCTAAATTTGAGATATGGAAAGTTTTGGAAAAGATTTACTTACGAAAATCAAGAAAGCGGCCTTAGAAGGAGCCAATGCACACGGGATTTTTTCACCCCCTTATCGTGCAGTCCTTACGCATGAGCAGATTTTAGAAAAAAATCCGAAATTCGCTGCCGTAAACATCGTTTTATATCTCAGAGATCATGAATGGTATTTTCCACTCATACAACGGACAGAAAATGAGCGGGACCGTCACAGCGGTCAAATCTCTTTACCCGGTGGAAAACGTGAAGAAACAGATCAGAATTTTGCAGAAACTGCCATTCGTGAAACATCGGAAGAGATCGGCCTCGAAAAGCATTATGTGAGAATCATCCGGGAAATGTCCCCCATCTATATCCCGCCCAGCAATTTTTATGTGTACCCTTATATTTCTTACACATCCAAAAATCCGGTATTTGTTTTACAACAAAGTGAAGCTGTAGAGGTTATTGAATTTCCCATTACTTCATTTTTAAACCTTCCGGACAGGCCGGAAATCATGGCTTTACCGGGAGCAGGAGGCAAAGAAGTTCCGGTTATCAATTTTAACGGATACATTATCTGGGGAGCCACCGCAATGATCCTCAGCGAATTCAGCCAGTTGATTAAAAAAATGTAACTTTGCACTTTATTATGTTTAATTGAAAAATGGCGAAGAAAAACATTTTTACTGATTCATTCGGTACCCCCTATTTTTTAAAGAGGTTTATCATTTTCATTCTGGGAATCGTTTCATACAGAAGATTTAACGGCTTTAATAAACTTAAAATTACCGGAACAGAAAATTTGGTTGATCTTCCGGATTCCAATGTGCTTTTCGTTTCCAATCATCAAACCTACTTTGCAGATGTGGCGGCAATGTATCACGCATTTTGTGCCGTTAATAACGGGTATCTGAATACCATTAAGAATCCGATCTACCTGCTTAATCCGAAAATTGATTTCTACTACGTTGCCGCTGAGGAAACCATGAACAAAGGCATTCTTCCTAAAATATTTAAAATTGCAGGAGCCGTAACCGTAAAAAGAACCTGGAGAGCAGAAGGGAAAAATGTAAACAGAATGGTGGATCTTAATGAGATCGACAATATTATGAAAGCTTTAGATAACGGTTGGGTGGCCACTTTTCCACAAGGTACAACGGCAGCTTTCGCACAGGGAAGAAAAGGAACCGCAAAACTGGTGAAAAATCAGCGTCCTATCGTGATTCCCATTAAAATAAACGGGTTTAGAAGAGCGTTTGACAAAAAAGGGCTTCGGGTAAAAGTTACCGGTGTAAAACCTACGATGGAATTTAAAAAGCCGCTCGATATTGATTATGATAAAGAAAATGCGCAGCAGATTCTTCTCAAAATAATGACAGCGATTGAGCAGACCGAAGACTTCAACATTCTTCATACCTATGATGAAGAACTGAAATCAAAAAAAACAGACAGCTCAACGGATAGCTAAAATAGTGATGAAAAAATTAATAGGAATAGTATTACTGATCTTAATCACCGTTTCCTGCAGCAGCCAGAAAGCGTATTCGGATTTTGACATCAGTTATTCTCAAAGCGGTGGTTACGCCCCTGTTTATGAAAATCTTATCATCAAAGGAACTCATGTTCATTATTCTTTTGAAAATAAGGAAAAAACTTTTAAAACTGATTTTACACTTACCGATAACGAGCTTGAAAACCTCAATGAAATCATTAATCAGAACAATTTCAGGCAGATTGCAGAAGATCACAAGAAACTGTATGACCACGTTTCTATTGTGATCACCGTTAAAAAAGGCAGAAATAGCGCCAGTAAAACAGATGCAAGTCTTATCATGCCTCAACACAGGAAAAACTGGAACAATATTGTTGAAGCTTTTCAAAAAATCATACAAAAAAACATTAAAAATTAACACATACAATTGAAAACTCATTTCATTGCCATTGGCGGAAGTGCGATGCACAACCTTGCTATTGCCTTAAAAGATAAAGGCTATGAAGTTTCCGGCTCAGATGATGCTATCTTTGAACCCTCAAAATCAAGATTGGAAAATAAAGGAATCTTACCTCTGGAACTGGGTTGGTTCCCGGAAAAAATCACTTCCGAAATTGATGCTGTCATTCTCGGTATGCACGCACATCAGGATAATCCCGAGCTGGCAAAAGCAAAAGAATTGGGTCTGAAAATTTATTCTTACCCGGAATTTCTCTACGAGCAGTCAAAAAACAAAACCAGAGTGGTTATCGCAGGTTCTCACGGGAAAACCACCATTACCTCCATGATTCTTCATGTTTTGAACTTTCACAGTAAAGATGTTGATTATATGGTGGGAGCGCAACTGGAAGGCTTCGACTGCATGGTCAAATTGACCGAAGACAATGATTTTATGGTGTTGGAAGGAGATGAATATCTTTCTTCCCCGATCGATCTGCGCTCAAAATTTTTGCTGTATCAGCCGAATATCGCTTTAATGAGCGGAATTGCATGGGATCATATTAATGTTTTTAAAACATTTGACGATTATATCGAGCAGTTCAGAAAATTTACGGCAAGCATTACCGCAGGAGGCGTTTTAGTCTATAATGAAGAAGATCCTGAAGTAGTAAAAGTAGTGGAATCTGCCGAAAATTATTTCAGAAAGATACCTTACAAAACACCGGAATACGAGATCATCTCCGGAAAAGTACATCTTAAAACAGAGATTGGTGATATCCCACTTTCTGTTTTCGGCGCTCATAATCTCCTGAATCTGGAAGGAGCAAGACATATTTGCCATACTTTGGGAATTATGGATGAAGATTTTTATGAAGCGATCATGAGTTTCAAAGGGGCTTCAAAACGTCTTGAAAAAGTAGAAAGAGAAGACAATGGAACGCTTTATAAAGATTTTGCCCATGCTCCTAGTAAAGTAAAAGCTGCTGTGAAAGCCCTTAATGAGCAGTTTAGAAATGAAAAAAAATATGGTTTCCTGGAACTTCATACCTATTCTAGCCTGAATCCAATATTTCTAGAACAATATGACCATGCCATGGACGGTCTTGATGAAGCAGTGGTTTTCTATTCTGAAGATGCTTTAAAAATCAAAAGAATGGATGCGATTTCACCGGAACTGATCAAAGAAAAATTTAAAAATGAAAATTTAAAAGTCTTCACCAATGCCGCAGAACTTCACGCGTATTGGCAAACTTTAGATAAAAGTAAAGGTGTTTTTCTCATGATGAGCTCGGGTAATTTCGGAGGATTGGATTTAACAAAATAATAATTTAAAAAGCTCTTTCAGAATGATCTGAAAGAGCTTTTTAAATTACGTTTCTATCGTTATATATCTGCCACAGAATTCAGCATTTTTTGTTCCCAAACCGGATCTTTCGGGTCGAAAAACAATCTCTTTCCGGTGTCTAATGAACGGACAATATTCATTTCTTCTTCCGTAAGTTCAAAATCAAAAACATTAAAATTTTCTTCAATTCTGGACGGCGTTACCGATTTTGGAATCACACAGAACCCTTCCTGCAGATGCCATCTTAAAATAACCTGAGCAACCGTTTTATGATGCTTTTCTGCAATATTTTTTAAATCTTCTTGCTCTAAAAGTTCGGCATTGCCGTTTCCAAGCGGGCTCCATGGTTGAGTAATGATATTATTTTCTTTGTTATACACCTGCAGCTCTTTTTGCTGAAACAAAGGATGCAATTCGATCTGATTTATTACAGGGAGTACGTTTGAATTTGCCTTTAATTCCTCCAGCTTTTCAATGGTAAAATTACAAACCCCAATTGCCTTAATCTTTCCTTCCTGATACAATTCTTCCATCGCTTTCCAGGCTCCCAGAAAATCTCCGAAAGGCCAATGAATAAGGTACATATCAAGATCATCCAACTGCAGCCTGTCGAGCGTTCTCTGGAATGCGCTTTTGGTATTTTCATATCCGTGGCTCTGAACCCAAAGTTTTGAAGTGATAAACAGCTCGTCCCTATTTATCCCGCTGTTTCTTATGGCATTCCCTACCGCGGTTTCATTTTGATAAATAGAAGCAGTATCGATCATTCTGTAACCGGTCTCAATGGCTTTAATAACAGCACTTTCACATTCCTGCAGATTCTCCATTTGCCAGACTCCAAATCCTAAAGCCGGGATTTCAACCCCGTTATTCAATGTGATTACAGGTTGTCCTGTATATGTTTTTTGTTGCATAATTGTTTATTTTAATTTTAGTTTGATTCAAATTTCCGATAAAATTTTTAATTTTTTTAATTCTCATTTTACCGAAAATTGATGATATTTATCTGTTCTTATTCCTAATCTCTAATTTCTAATTAAATTCTAACCATTACCTGCCTGAACAAACTTTTAATATGATCAATTTCCTGTTGATACATCGTCTTTTTGCGACATCCAAAATACAGTGTATTTTCCAGTTTTTTGTTGCCTTCCCAGATCTTTTTTACATCGCCGGTTTCTATTTCATTTTTACATAAAAAATCAGGAATCACGGCTAATCCGGTTCCGCCTTTCAGACAGCGGATGATTGAATTTAAATTCGGAACAATATAATTCGGCCGGAAATTCGGTTTATGTCCAAAATTGAGCAGCCAAAACTGGAAAAGATGTTCCATATCACCCGTTGTTCCGTACCATTTTTCCTGTTTCAGCCATTCTTCAATTTTTTTAAAATCTTGGGTCTGTACTACTTCATTAAAATCTTCTGCATCTACGTTTTTTCCGCCAACTAAAATGATTTGCTCCGAAGAAAAAGCTTCGTGCACAATATTTGGTGAAACTCCTTTTTTGGGTGTAATGATTAAATCTAAAATTCCTTTATCCAGTTGATCCAACATCTCAGGATATTCACCGAAACTGATAATGAGATTAAAAGGCAAGGTTGAAACATATTGCTCCAGAGTCGTCTGAAAAGTTTCAAAACACATTCCCACACTAATGGTCGGTGTATGCTTTTCTGTGGATTTCTGAAAGCTTTTCTCAGCATCCTCCAGCTTGATCAATGGCTCAGAAACAGCATTAAATAATACTTTCGCTCGTTCTGTCGGTATCATTTTCCTGCCTGTCCTGTCAAATAACTTGTAACCGACGTAGGCTTCCAACGAGCTTAGATGCAGGCTTACTCCAGGTTGTGAAATGAATAAAGTTTCTGCGGCACCCGTTAAGGTTCCTGTCTTATAAATTGCTTTGAAAGTTCGGTACCATTCTAGATTAACCATAATTCTAATTGTATAGTGAAAGCCAATTTGTATTGCAGTCAATTATCAGATTCACTCTGCAAAGTTAAAAGTAAGTTTTCAAAAAACGACACTTTTATTATCATAATTATAATACAAAGCTATAATTTATATTATTTTTATTATACCTAATTGCGCTATAACTTTGCATCATAAAATATAAACAATCATAAAACAATGAAAAAAGTATTCATCATCAATGGTGGCCAAAACTTCGGACATTCCGGAGGAAAATACAATCAAACCATTGCAGACAGCACTTTAGAAGTTTTAAAAGACTTTGGAAATGTAGAAATAAAAATCACAAATGTAGATGCCGGTTACGATAAAAATGAAGAAGTAGAAAAATTTGTTTGGGCAGACTATATCATTTACCACACTCCAATATGGTGGTTTCAGTTACCAAACGGTTTGAAAAAATATATTGACGAAGTTTTTACGGCAGGACATGCCAAAGGAATTTATATGAGCGACGGCAGATCTTCCGACAATCCAAAAATCAATTACGGAACAGGCGGAATGCTTAGCGGAAGAAAATATATGGTTACCACAAGCTGGAATGCACCAGAAACCGCGTTTACACTTCCCGGAGAATTTTTCAATGAGACAAGTGTAGATAACGGACCGTTATTTGGATTCCATAGAATGAACGCCTTCATTTCTTTAGAGAAAATGGAAAGTTTTCACTTTCATGATGTTGAAAAGAATGCGGATGTCGAGCGTGATATGAAAATTTATAAGGAACATATAAAAAAAGTTTTCGAACAAGAATTAAAACCGCAATTAGCCTGATGAAAATTTATCTCACCGCCATTATAAAAGCCAAAGAAGAATACAGAACTGAAGTGCTGAAAATTCTCCAAAATATGGTTACAGAAACCCAAAAAGAAGAAGCCAACGATTTGTACACGCTCCATCAGGGAATTGAAGATCAAAACCATTTTGTCTTCTACGAAATCTGGAAAAGTGAAGAAGGATTGGCGCAACACAATCAGCAACCTTATATTCAAGCTTTTGGAAATTTGGTTGAAGGAAAACTGCAGGAAAAACCTCAGATGTATATAGCCAATAGGATTTAAATCTAAATTAAAATTCAGATATAATTAATGAAAAACCATTTCTTTAAGAATAAGTTTAGGCTAAATCTTTAATCTAACTTCTTACAGGAAACTTAACGGTTAAAATTATCCAATATGAAAAAAATAACATTTTTACTGTTTGCACTTTTTGCAATAGCGCTTGTACAATCACAAACCAAAAAATCGAAAAATATGAAAAAGAAAATTTTATTTGTCGTGACAAGTCATGATAAGAAAGGAGATACCGGCGAAAGTACAGGATATTATCTCGGGGAAGTTTCGCATCCTTGGGAAATTCTTCACAATGCCGGTTACGAGATCGATTTTGTGAGCCCGAAAGGCGGAACACCTCCGGTTGACGGTTTTGATCTGAAAGATCCGGTTAACAAAGAATTTTGGGCAAGTAAAGACAAAGCTAAAATCGACCATTCTCTACAGCCTTCACAAGTAAATGCAAATGACTATTCGACCATATTTTACGCAGGAGGTCACGGTGCAATGTGGGATTTTGCAGATAATGAAAAACTGGCCGCTATCGCTTCAAAAATCTATGATAACGGAGGAATTGTTGCCGCAGTTTGTCACGGCCCGGCTGGTTTGGTGAATATTAAGCTGAGCAACGGTACATATTTAGTGGATGGTAAAAAGATCAGCGCTTTTACCAATGAAGAAGAGTCTGAAGTGAAATTAACGAATGTGGTCCCTTTCCTCTTAGAAGATAAACTGAAAGAAAGAGGTGCGATATTTGAAAAATCCGGGCTTTGGCAAAATCACGTTGTCACAGATCAAAGAGTAATTACAGGACAGAATCCTCAGTCAGCAAAAAGTGTCGGTGAAGCAATTTTAAAAGCATTAAGCAAAAAAAATTAATCTAAATTATTATAAAGAAAGAAGCTCTTCAAATATTTGATGAGCTTTTTTAGTGAATAATGAATGTCTGAAAATTTATTTTCCGATTTGCAGGTGTGTTGAGATTGCGATTCTGTTCCACATATTAATGGTAATAATAGCCATGATAATGCTTTTGATCTGATCTTCATTAAAAAACTGCATTGCCTCTTGATAGGTTTTATCTGATAAACCTTGCTGATGAATCAAGGTGATTTCTTCCGTCATTGCCAAGATCACTTTTTCTTCTTCCGAAAAAAGGTCGGTTTCACGCCATGCGTTTAAAAGAAATAGCCTTTGCGGCGTTTCACCATATTTCAGGGCATCTTTCGTATGCATATCCAGACAAAATGCACATTGGTTGATCTGTGAAGCTCGGGTTTTGATCAGCTCTTTCTGAATAGGGGTTAATGTTGAAGACTGTAAAGACATTTCCAGATGCAGCATGGCTTTGTAAGGTGCGGAGTTGGTTTCAATGTTTGCTCTTGTGTTCATTTTATTTTTGTTTTAATTTCTGAAACAAAGCTCCGACATAAAAACTGCAATAATCTTAAACTGGTTTAAGAACGTAATTTTGATCTGATTTCACTCAGATATTCCGGAGTAAAACCCAGAAAAGAAGCAATGAGATATTGTGGAATTCTCTGGATAAACCAAGGATACTGCGTGCTGAAATGAACATAGAGCTCTTCTCTGCTCATCTCATGTAAATAACGGATTCTCTTTTCTGCAGCGGCATATGCTGTCTGATAAATAATCCTGAAATACCTTTCCATCACCGGATGTTTTTGCAATAAAAGCTCCTGAGACTGATATGTAATCGCTAAAATTTTAGAATGCTCTACAGACTGAATGTTAAAAGTTGTTTTTATCTGTTTTTCAAAAGCAAAAGTATCGGAAATCCACCAGTTTTCTATGGCAAATTCTGTAGTTTGCTCTACTCCTTTTTCGTTGAGGAAAAATTTTCTCAAACAGCCTTCCAACACAAAATATTTGTATTTACATATTTCTCCTTCAAACATCAGAGTTTGTTTTTTCCTCACTTCCAACATTTCAAAAAAAGAAAGAATAGAAATATACTCTTCTTCATTAATCGTGATAAATTTCTTTAAATGTGCTCTGAAAGTATCCATTTTTAAAATTGCATAACCCAAACATAACTTTATTTTTTTAGTTTTACCATAACAAAACAATAAATCATGGAAATCGTTGCCAAAATTCTGATTGCATTCGTTGCCATAGAACATCTTTACATTCTCTGGATGGAAATGTTTGCATGGGAAACCAAAGGAAAAGAAGTTTTTAAATCTGCACTCCCTGCGGAAATGTTTAAGCCTACAAAAGGTTTGCCAATCAAGGACTTTATAACGGATTTCTCTCGGCAGGATTATTCTGGTCTTTTCTGATAGAAGATCCGAAATGGCAGACCAATATCGCTTTGTTTTTCCTGAGCAGTGTTGCCATTGCAGGAATTTACGGTGCAATATCCGCGGCAAAAAAAATATTTTTTGTTCAGGCTTTGCCGGCGATTTTGGGAATTATTGCGGTTTTATTGAGATAATTCTTGCGGTTGCTGCCCGGAATCACCCGTAATTTTCGCCAGAGTTTCTTTCATTTGTTTAGGGGTAAATTGCCCTTCATGATAATAAACCAAATTCTGTTTTTTATCTAAAATAATCCACAAAGGATATACCGGCTGGTTTTTATTCTTCGACAAAGCCAGAGCCAACTCATGAATTCCAGAATTTCCATTGGGCAAATATTTAAATTCTTTTCCCTGAAAATGAATTTCATTTTTCGTTTTTTCCGCTTCGAAATTAATGAAATAAAAATCCTTATTAATTCTTTCTGTCCAATCTTTGTCCCTACTCAAATTATATTTTTCAATCTTACAAACTGAACACCAATCTGTGTAAAGATGGATGATAACCGGTTTTGGATGATCTTTCTGTACAATTTCAAGGTCAGAAAAAGTGACTGTTTTGAACTGCGAAAGATAAAAACAAGGTATCAGTAGCGAAAAAAGTATTAAGTTTTTCATTTCAAAATATATTTCATCCCCATAAAACCTCTTATTTTCTGCATCGGAGCAAATCCGTAAGTCGTATCGAAAGTATAATGATTCGGGTTATTTATTGGATCATTGACGTGCTGATCAAACGGATCAAAAGGCCGCATCAACGGATTTTTCGGAGTGAAATTGAACAGGTTTTTAATCCCGCAATACACTTCAAACCCTGATTTGAAACTTTTAGAAACCTGAATATTCGCCAAAGAATAAAATGGAGAATATTCCGGTCGGTAATCATCCGGTAAAACCGGCAATCGCATCGGTCCGTAAAACTGTCCCGTAAAATCTATCGTCAGATTATCGGGAAATTGATAGGTCAAACTGTACGTTCCACTCCATTTTGGGGCATGCAACTGCTGTACTTTTTCATTTTCACCATCAAATTTCTGATACACATCAAGATACGTCACGCCTAAATTAATACTCAACGGAAAACTAAAACTGTAATCCACATTCATGGAAGCACCCCTTGAAATCCCATAACCGTTAAGATTATCGTAAATAATTTTTTCAGGATCACTATCAAAATCACCAACAATTTTATTGCTGAAATACGTATAAAATGCTGAAGCATCAAGATTAATCAAACGACCTCCCATAGAAATTTTCCAGACATAATTTAAATTTCCGTTAATAGATCGTTCAGGTTTTAAATCTGATTTGATCACGACTTCCCGCGAGCCGGTTAATGCCGCATGATCTTCGGTAAATAGGTTTACCACACGAAAACCTGTCCCAAAATTGAATCGTAACGTATGATACGGATTGGGAGAATATTTCCATGCAAAACGTGGTGAATGGACAGAATGATGGATTTTATCGTAATCAAATCTATAGCCCAGTAATACCGTATTCCTTTCATTGATTTCCCATTGATCCTGAATAAATGCTCCTAGAATAGGTGATTTCATCGGATCGTTTGTAAATCCGTCTCCTGATAAAGTTCCGGGTGTATTATCATCGTAAAACGTTTTCTTGTAGGTAATTCCTGAAATCAGGTCATGATTTCCGAACTTTTTGTCCCAATATGTCTGCACAAAAGCCACTTTTTGTGTCGCATTAAAAGGATTGCTTCCATAAAAAGAATCCTGATCATGAAAATTATAGGAAAACTGAGTAATAATGTTTTCTTTTATCGGCCATTGATACATCCCGAAAGCCTCTATTCTGTTTGTATAAATACTTTCTCCGTATACTGTATTGCTTCCGCGATACGATGTATTCCACTGCATTTCCCCGCCAAAACGGTCTTCATACAAATACCGCAACGCAACGCTTGCCATTCTGTTTTCCTTTCTTTTAAAGTTCCACTTGTTGAAAACGGATATTCTGTTTTGTAAAGCAGAATCGGTGAAATTATCTTCGTTTTCATCAATTTTTCGTTTATAATTGAAATAATTTAAACTTAATAATGATGCGGCATTTTTTCCAACATTGAATTTTGTTGACAGATCCATATTATTTTCACTCCAGGATGTTGTCATAAGATCCATACTTAATTTCGGAGCGGTCAAAGCATTTTTGGTAATAATATTGATGACTCCGCCCATCGCTTCAGAGCCGTAGAGAGAGGAAGCCGGACCTTTCACTACCTCAATTCTGTCGATCAGGCTGTTCGGGATTCCGCTTAAACCATAAACGGTTGAAAGCGAGCTTACAATCGGCATCCCGTCAATCAGAATCATTGTGTATGGACCTTCCAACCCATTGATATGAATGTCTCCTGTATTACAGACCGAACAGTTTAACTGAGGTTTTACTCCATTAACCATCGCAATTGCTTCAAAAATATTCGGAGTGGGATTTTTCTGAAAAAATTTCTGACTGTAAATTTCCACCGCCACCGGACTTTTTGATCTGCTGATCGGCTTTATTGTTCCTGTAATGACTATATCGTCGATATCTTTTGTTTTGAGCTGTTTTTTTGCTGGAATTGTAACGGAATCAGTTATTTTCGGCTGATTAAGATCTAAACTATCGGTCTCCTGCGAAAAACAGCAGACTGAAATAAAAATAAAAATTGATAATATTCGCCTCATAAAATTAAATTGTTAGACAAAGCTAACAAATATTTTTCAATAAGGAAACTTCATCTTCAAACTCGTTGAAATTTATTCATCAAAAATTATTAAATTTGATGAAACTCCATATAAAAGTAAAATGAGATATAATCAAGCGGGGAATATTCCTCAAAAACGACATACGGTTTTCAAATCTCCCGAAGATAAATTCTATTATGAACAGCTTTTCGGAACGGAAGGATTTCACGGAATTTCCTCATTACTATATCATATTCATCGCCCGACTCAGATAAAATCAATCGGCGAAGCAAAAGATGTTACCCCTAAAATTGCGATTGAAAAAAATGTGACCCCAAGAATGTTTAAGGGAATGAATGTTACTCCTGAAGACGATTTTATGGACAGCCGAAAGTTTCTGATGGTAAACAATGATCTTAAAATGGGATTGTCAAAACCTAGAAAATCTATGGATTATTTCTACAAAAACGCTGAATGTGACGAGCTTTTATATGTACACAACGGAAGCGGCATATTAAAAACTTTTGTAGGGGATCTGGAGTTTTCGACGGGTGATTATCTTATCATTCCGAGAGGAACGATTTATCAGGTTGAATTGAATGCTGATGATACTGTTTTTTTTGTGGTGGAAAGCCATTCTCCGATTTATACTCCGAAGAGGTACCGAAACGAATTCGGACAGCTTCTGGAACATTCTCCTTTCTGTGAAAGAGACATTATTGCACCCACTTTTAAGCAGCCTAAAGATGAAAAAGGAGAATTCTTAATTAAGGTAAAAAAAGAAAATCAGATTACGGATTTTATCTATGCAACGCATCCTTTTGATGTTGTAGGCTGGGACGGATATTTTTATCCTTATAAATTTAATATTAAAAACTTTGAACCGATTACCGGCAGAATTCATCAGCCGCCACCGGTTCACCAGACTTTTGAGGCACACAATTTTGTAGTTTGCTCATTCTGTGCAAGAATGTATGATTATCATCCGATGGCAATTCCTGCCCCTTACAATCATTCAAATATCGATTCTGATGAAGTTTTATTCTATACGGAAGGTGATTTTATGAGTCGAAACCATATTGATCTGATGGACTTTACCCTTCATCCGGGAGGAATTGTTCACGGGCCTCATCCGGGAGCCATGGAGAGAAGCATCGGGAAAAAATTTACAGAAGAATATGCAGTGATGGTAGATCCGTTCCGTCCTTTAAAAATAACTGAAGAAGCACTGAAAGTGGAAGATCCTTCTTATAAAACTTCATGGCTGGAAAGTGAAGATCACGGTTTGGAAGACCGATCACAGGAATAGACTGAATATTTAAAGTTTAATAAATTTTAAATCTTAAAAAAGAGATCATTAATAAGAACATAAGCAAACTTTTGCTGAAATTTCTTCAAACCAAATCATTTGAAAACGATATATAATTTGATTAAACAGGAGGTCATCAAACATCCTAAAATCAGGAACTCGGTTTTGGGAAATGTTGCTGAATGGAAAAGAAGCCATTATATCATCCTGTCAGAAATTATAAAAGAAGAACTTTCTTTTTCTGATCAGCTTAAAAATGATAAAAGATTTGAATTAGGAAATACCATTTCACACATTACGCTGCAGCGTTTCTTTGAAAATAATTATCAGGATAAAACTCACAGTGATCTTCGTTTTCTTAAAACATTAGATAAAATCTGCATTTTTTTGGGGTTTAAAGATCTCAATGCTTACATCCGGTTTTCCGGACTGAACAGTTCTGCGTCTGAACCTTCCGAAAAGAATATATTTTCAATGGATATGATTGTCAGATATTGCTCAACAGTATTTGAGCTGTATAAAAATTTTCCTGTTTTGAGACTGGATTTATTTGACGATCTTGTGTTTGAAAATTCCCCTTTCATCGAAAGAGCATCACAGTTTAGCAGAGAACTTTGCGAAAGAAAGTTTGAACTGATTACTAAAAACAACCGTTCAAATTTTGAAGTGTTTGATATCAACATCGTTTCCGATGAGCCTGATAAAAAAATACTGGAAACAAAAGAATTCTGGAACCTCCTCTTTAAGGTAAGTCCTACCGGAGAAAAATTTTTTGTGAATCAGCTGAATACACAAATCTACTTTTTCCGTAAGATTGATGATACCTGGAAAATATGGGACAATTATAATCCAGATGCAGGAAGACTAAACTATAAAAAAAAATAAAGCCGTGATACTTCACGACTTTATTAATAATCTCTTTTCGACACTTAGTTTCTAATTGCAAATATAGAATAAATAATGATTCAACAATAAACTTATGTATACTTAAATAAACTTTATTTTATTTTGAGAATCAGATAAATCATTACAGATCGATTTTGTTTTAAAAATATACAGGAATTTCGTAATTTGCAGAGTCATAAATAAAAAGTAAAACAGAAAATATGTCAACACTTACATTTGCCGAAAAAATAGCTCAGGCTGAAAATTTTTTGCCGATCAACGGTACAGATTACATTGAGTTTTATGTAGGGAATGCCAAACAGGCAGCTCATTATTATAAAACCGCTTTCGGGTTCCAGTCTGTCGCGTATGCCGGTCCGGAAACAGGAGTTAAAGACAGAGCATCATACGTTCTTCAACAGGGGAAAATCAGGCTGATCCTAACAACAGGCCTTAAATCTGACTCGCCCATCAGCGAACATGTAAAAAAACACGGCGACGGAGTGAAAATCCTGGCATTATGGGTAGATGACGCATACAGTGCTTTTGAAGAAACCACAAAAAGAGGCGGAAAACCCTATTTAGAGCCTGTTACTTTAACAGACGAGCATGGCGAAGTAAAAATGTCCGGGATTTATACTTATGGAGAAACCGTGCATATGTTTATAGAAAGAAAAAACTATACAGGACCATTTATGCCGGGTTATCAAAAGTGGGAAAGCACTTATCAGCCAGAAGATGCAGGTTTACTTTACGTAGATCATTGTGTAGGAAATGTTGGCTGGGACAGAATGATTCCGACCGTAGAATGGTACGAAAAAGTAATGGGATTTGTAAATATCCTGTCTTTTGATGATAAACAGATTAATACAGAATATTCTGCTTTGATGTCTAAAGTAATGTCAAACGGAAACGGATTTGCAAAATTCCCGATCAATGAGCCAGCTGAAGGCAAAAAGAAATCCCAGGTAGAAGAATACCTTGATTTCTACGAAGGTGAAGGAGTACAGCATATCGCCGTAGCCACAAAAAATATTATCCATACCGTAACTGAGCTTAAAAAAAGAGGGGTAGAATTTTTATCTCCACCGCCGGAAGCGTATTATAATATGGTTCCTGAAAGAGTGGGACATATTGACGAAGATCTTAAAAAGCTTCAGGAATTGGGAATCTTAATCGATCACGATGAGGAAGGATACCTGTTACAGATTTTTACAAAACCGGTAGAAGACCGCCCGACACTTTTCTTTGAAATTATTGAAAGACATGGTGCACAAAGCTTCGGTGCAGGTAATTTTAAGGCATTATTTGAGGCATTGGAAAGAGAGCAGGAAAAAAGAGGAAATCTTTAATCTTATATTAATAACACCGTTTTGCCAGGATGCAGATCTTGGCAAAACTTTTTATACCTAAACACTTATGGGAAAAATATTAATTTTGGGGCTTTTTTTATTTGGGCTTTTGCTTAAAGCTCAGAACTACGGAGCAATGAATGACATTCTTAACCGCCTTGAAGAAAGAAAGGGCATTAATCAACATCTTGAAAATGTAGCGGTAGATCACAAAAAATTTGTGCTCATCAAAGACTTTTCAGATCATACGGAAAGAAGCTTTATTGTCATTAACGGAAAAAACATCACTTATGTGGAAGTATTTGATGATAAAGCAACCGGACAAAGCACATCTAATGTATTTTCTGGAGATATGATCCGTAAGAAAAACATCCTTTCCCTCCGTGCAGACCATTTAGAAAATAAAAAAATTCCGATTCCGGTCGTCAAAACATTACTGCTGACCAAACAAAAAGATATTCTTTATCTGATCGATATCAATTCCAGAGACCGGTGGATTGATGAAGAATCCTACACCAAAAAATAATTCAATCTTATTTAAACAAACCATAATTGCACACTATGAAATCATTTGTAGAATATAACGCAGATTCAGATTTTTCAATCTATAACATTCCGTTCGGAGTAGCGGTTTTTAACAAAGAATTCATCGGATGCTGCACAAGAATCGGCGATCAGGTTATTGATCTCGCAGGTTTATACGACCTTGCTTATTTTGAACAAATTGAAGGACTTGATGATAATGTATTTGAAGCATACACTTTGAATGAATTTATCGAATTGGGAAAGCCGGTAACCAATGCGGTAAGACTGAGAATTCAGGAACTGTTGCAGGAAGGTTCTCTCCTGTCGAAAGACCAGAAAACCATAGAAGATGCTTTTTATGATTTAGATAAAGTGAAAATGATGATGCCGGTGCACGTTCCGAACTACACCGATTTTTACAGCAGCATCGAGCACGCAACCAATGTCGGAAAAATGTTCAGAGATCCGGCCAATGCTTTATTACCCAACTGGAAACATTTGCCTGTAGGATACCACGGAAGAGCTTCCTCAATCGTAGTTTCAGGAACCGATATCAACCGTCCGAAAGGGCAGACAAAACCTGCCGATGCAGAAAAACCAATTTTCGGGCCTTCAAAACAGCTTGATTTTGAACTGGAAATGGCTTTTATTCTTAATAAAAACACCGAAATGGGCGAAAGCATTTCAACAAAAGAAGCTGAAGATGCTATTTTCGGAATGGTGGTTTTCAATGACTGGTCGGCAAGAGACATCCAGTCTTGGGAATATATTCCGTTAGGACCTTTTTTAGGTAAAAATTTCGGCTCATCCGTCTCACCATGGGTTGTTACAATGGAAGCTTTGGAGCCGTTCAGAACTGCATCTCCAAATCAGGATCCTGAAGTTTTAGAGTATCTGAAATTTGAAGGTGATAAAAATTACGACATCAATCTTGAAGTTTTTCTTCAGCCGGAAAACGGGGAAGAAAACCTTATTTCTGAAAGCAATTATAAATACATGTACTGGAACATGACACAGCAGCTGGCTCATCATACCGTAAATGGTTGTAACGTAGAAGTAGGCGACCTGTATGCAAGCGGAACCATTTCAGGAACCGATCCCAAATCTTACGGCTCTATGCTTGAACTCACATGGAGAGGGCAAAATCCTATTACACTAAACAACGGGCAGGAAAGAAAATTCATTGAGGATAACGATACGGTTATTATGAGAGCATGGTCTGAAAAAGATGGGGTGCGAGTTGGTTTTGGTGAAGTTTCCGGTAAAATTATTCCTACAAAATAAACAGTTTTATATTCTTAACACATAAGTCACAAAGAAATTTTACATACTTGTAAAAGAACACATTAGTTTAAAAATCTTAAGATTTTTAAAAACACAGTGAGAATGGAAATAACAAAGAAATACATCAATGAACTAACTTATAAAATTGTGGGGGCATGCATTGAAGTTCATAGAATTGTTGGTCCTGGTCTTTATGAAGAGGTCTATCATAAATGTTTAGAGCGAGAATTCTATTTACTGGGTATTAATTATAAAAGTGAATTACAAATTCCACTTATTTATAAAGAATTAAAGATTGATTGTAAGGTTAAGTGTGATTTTTTAATTGAAGATTCAATTGTTTTAGAATTAAAATCAGTATCAGAAATCCATCCGATTCATAAAGCACAGACGATGAATTATATGAATTTACTAAAAGTTCCAAAATCAATATTAATAAACTTCAATGTTTATAATTTATATCATGAAGGAACAGAAACTTTTGTAAATAAAAATTTTGAAAGACTTACATAAAAGAAAATCTATAGATTTTCAAACTAATGTTTTCTAAATATCCGCAAAAAATCAATATAACTAATGTGACTTATGTGTTAAAAAGAAATAATAGTAATGAAAACACTTTCCCCATCAGATATTACACCCGTTCAGCTACAAACCATCATGCAGACAGCCGTTTCACCACGTCCGATAGCATTGGCTTCTACCGTTGATAAAGATGGCAACAGCAATTTGTCGCCGTTCAGTTTTTTTAATATGTTCAGTACGGTTCCTCCAATTCTGATTTTTTCACCTTCAAGAAGAGTCCGAGATAATACCACCAAACATACGTTGGAAAATATTCTGGAAGTTTCTGAAGTAGTAATCGGAACTGTAAATTTTCCGATTGTTCAGCAGATTTCTTTAGCTTCCACAGAATATGGTGACGGCGTGAACGAATTTATCAAATCCGGTCTCACGATGAAAGATGCTGATTTGGTGAAACCTAAATTAATTGCTGAATGCCCCGTGAATTTCGAGTGCGCGGTTTTAGAGGTAAAATCTTTGGGAGATCAGGGCGGCGCAGGAAATCTGGTGATTTGTGAGGTTAAAAAAATCCATATCAGAGAAGAATACCTGAATGAGGAAGGAAATTTAGATCAGGCAAAATTAGATATGGTGGCACGTCTTGGCGGAAACTGGTATTCGAGAAACAACGAGACTCATCTTTTTGAGGTTCCAAAACCATTAGTCACCAAAGGAATCGGGTTTGATCTTCTTCCGAACGAAATAAAATACAGCAAAATATTCACTGGGAATGATCTGGGAATGCTTGCCAATGTTGAAGTTTTACCTGGTGAACATTTTCATGGTGATGAAACCATTCATCAAGAAGCACAGAAATTATTACTGGAAAGCAAAATTGAAGAAGCGTGGAAAATTTTAATTAAATAAACCATCAAGATATACATTAAGATTTTAAGATTATCAGCGTTACTTGATCGTTACAAACGTAGATTCTATTATAATCCGGTTCAAAAAAGGAGTGAATATGATCACTCCTTTTTTATTCCTTGAAGAAATTTACTGTTGAGAAATTCAATACACTTTTCGGTAACGATATTTAAATATTCAGGTAATCCTTCTTCTGTCCACGGTTCTTTAGCTCCGAAAGTATGATCTGCATTTTCAATTAAAAACAGTTCAGAATTAGGGTTTAAGATATGGAGATGTTCGGCATTTTTTACATTAACGCTTTCATCATCGGTTCCATGGATGATTAGAATATGAGCCATAGCCATTTCCATTGAGCGTTCAACATCAAAACGGTGAATATTCTTTTCAAAATCTTCGTAAAACTGATAAAAGTGAGGCATTTCCTGTTTTGTTCTTCCATTGGTCACATAATAAACTCCTTCCTTTTTCCAATGTTCCAGCGCTTCCTTTTTTGGAAATCTCTCTAAAGAATCTACACTTGCAAGGGTGATCAAACCATTGATTCTTTCATCTTCACACGTCTTGATAATAGAAATTCCCCCTCCTCTGCTGTGACCGATTAAAATTACTTTCTGAGCATCCACTTTCGGATCTTTGATAAAATAATCAACAACCGCGCTCAGGTCAGAAAGTTCTTTAGAATAATTATTATTTCCAAAAGCATTAAGGTCTGCAAAATTATGCGGATCTTCTATAGTCGTTCCGTTATGGGAAAAATTAAATGTAACGAAAAAAAAGCGGGCTTGTGCAAATTTCTCTGCCATCAGATTCCAGGCGCCCCAATCTTTATATCCTTTATACCCATGAACGAAAATAATCAAAGGCAATGGACGATCAGTTTCAGGATAATATGCATCAGCAAGAAAATCTTTGGTGTCAGGATTTGAAACTTTTATATTGAGATTTTTTATAATATTCATTATTTAAATTTAGTTTAAGTAATTTGAAAGAAATCTTAACTAACTAAAGACAGTCATCAAACCTTATTTTAGTTTAAAAATATTAAAATTAGAACGAAACACAAAGTAAAATCTTATTTTTGCGCTATGTTGAATCTAAGAACAGTAACGGTAATGCGCTATATCCTGCCACTTCGCGAAGGAGGTTCACTTCCCGCTTTGGCAGAAGCAGATGATGATTTTAAATATGTTTTAAAATTCCGTGGTGCGGGTCACGGTGTAAAAATGCTGATCTCTGAGCTTTTAGGAGGAAAAATCACTCAGGCTTTAGGACTGAAAATCCCGGAATTGGTTTTTGCTTATCTGGATGTAGATTTCGGGCGCACCGAAGCGGATGAAGAAATCCAGGACCTGCTGAAATTTTCTGAAGGGTTAAATTTAGGGCTGCATTATCTTTCTGAAGCGATTGCTTTTGATTCCAGTATAAAAGTTGATCCTCTTTTGGCTTCAAAAATTGTCTGGCTGGATGCGTTTATTACCAATATCGACCGTACTTTTAGAAATACCAACCTTCTGATGTGGCATAAAGAGCTTTGGGTAATTGATAACGGCGCTTCTTTTTATTTTCATCATTCATGGGAAAATTTTGATGCGGCTGCAAAAACACCTTTCAAATATGTGAAAGATCATGTTTTACTTCCACAAGCAGCCATGCTTGACGATGCAGACCAATTTGCACACGAAATGTTAAACGATGAGATTTTCAGAGAAATTGTCAATCTGATTCCGGAAGACTGGCTTTATTGGAATGACGCTGATGAAAATCCGGACGAAATCCGTGAGGTTTATTTCAATTTTCTAAAAACACGCCTGGAAAATTCTAAAATCTTTTTAAACGAAGCCAAACATGCAAGAGGATAAAATTTACGAATATGCCGTGATCCGCCTGGTTCCAAAAGTTGAGAGAGAAGAGTTTTTCAACATCGGACTCGTGATGTTTTCAAAGAAAGAAAAATTTATCCGGGTAGAATTTTATCTGTGTCCCGATAAGTTTAAACTGATGCAAAGCAAACTTGATTATGACGACATTATCACAAATCTTGAAAGTTTTAAAAAAATTGCTGATGGCGCAAAAGACGGCGGGCCGATTGCCCAAATGGAAATTCCTGACCGTTTCCGGTGGTTAACAGCGGTAAGAAGCGCTGTCGTGCAAACCTCAAGACCTCATCCGGGAAAATCTAAAGACTTGGAAAAGACTTTTGGTAAACTTTTTGAGGAGTTAGTAAAATAATATACTTTATTAAATTACTTATGAATTTATTTTCAGCACATATCCATATCTACAGGTTTTTTCTAAACCTGTTTTTTATTTTCTTTTTTACAGCATCCACATTCGCACAGACGGCAAAAAGCATTCTTCTTCAGGAAAAGACAGCTGTTTCTGAAAACATTACTTATAAAAAAGACGGTACAGGTAAAGATCTTCTTCTGGATATTTACAAACCAAAAAATCCTACTGACAAAAAAATACCGGTTGTTATCTTCTTACATGGCGGAGCATGGGCTCTCGGTGACAAAATAATTACTCCGGATAATTATATTGAACAGACCATTTTAAAACTTACCGAAAAAAACTATGCGGTTTTAAGTGTCAATTACAGACTGGTGAGCGAAGATGTTCATTTCCCGGGTCCGGTTGAAGATTCCAAAGACGCGGTGCGATGGGTAAGAAAAAATGCCGAAAAATATGGTTTTGACCCGGAGAATATTGGTTTTTGGGGAGTTTCTGCAGGTGCACATCTTTCATTGCTTTCTGCGTATACTCCCGATAATGAATTTGTAGGAGATCCCGATCTTGCGAAATATTCCGGAAAGGTCAATTATGTGGTTGATAATTTCGGCCCTACCGATATCAACAAGCTTCTTCACACCCGAGCGCCAAAACCATTATTGTATATCGTAGGTTTAATAGCCGAAAAAATCATTGACATCAGATCAAAAATCGCTAAAGGAATAACAGGATATGACATTAATACAGACCGGAAAAAAGTGATAGAATTCAGCGAAAACATTTCTCCTATTAATTATACTCAAAATACCGTTCCTACCTTGATTCTGCACGGAAATAAAGACAAAGTAGCACCTCTGAAACATTCTAAAAGACTAGTAAAAATGCTGAAAAAAGCAAATACAGAAAATACTTTGATTGTAGTTGAAAAAGGTGATCATGGTTTTAAAACCATCGATAAAGCATACCAAAATGAATTGAATGATGCAATGGTGAATTTTATTATTGCGCACAAACAATAGCACTTTAATATTTAAGCATTAACTACCATAATTTTCCATAATAGAATGCAGCAGACCCTGTTCCATCTTGCCTTTTCAGGTTTTGATGATCTTTATTGCAAAAATAAATGTGGTCATTCATTCTTAGCCTCTTCTTTTTCTAAGATTTTCAATTCGTTTTATTTCATTTAAAAGCAAAGGAAAAGCAGGATGCGCCATTCCACCGTGATCAAAACCATCAAGTTCATATAAGGTAGTCTCTTTATGCCCTTTCAACTTCATCATTCGCCACATGTAAGCGTTTTCCTCGTAACGTCCGAGTAATTCTTTCTCTCGGTCTCCTGTAATTAAAAGTAAAGGAGGTGCATCGGCGCGGATAAAATGAAGCGGTGCCATGTCATCAATTCTTGCATCCAGCTCATCAATTCCTTTTTCTTTTCTGGTTGTAAAATGAGAAATCATCTGTCCGCTGAAGGGGATGATTCCTGCTAATTGATTGGCGTCAATTTTATATTTATTCAGATACGATTTATCCAAACCAACCATTATCGCAAGATAACCTCCCGCAGAATGTCCGGAAATGAAAACTAAATCTTCACTTCCTCCGTATTTTTTAATATTATTAAAAACCCATGCCGTTGCAGCTGCGGCATCTTCTATATATTTCGGGGCTTTTACCTTGGGAGAAAGCCTGTAATTGACACCTACCACAGCAATCCCTTTATTCTTTAGTTCTTCCGGAATTTCTTTTTGTCCACCTGTCAAACCTCCACCGTGAAACCAAATAACAGTGGGGAAGTTTTTTACATTTTTTGGGACATACAGATCAAGAACACATCTTTCATTAATATACACATCTGAACTGTTGGTTTGATGATCATAATAATGAATATTAGAAATAGTTTGATATTCCTGAGAAAATAATTTGAATGAAAACAATACAATTAATAGTAAGAAGAAGATTTTTTTCATTTTATTTTTTGGATTTAAGATGTGATGTGAATTTATAAAAAAACAGACTTTTGAGGAAAAATCTGTTTGTTAATTTGTGGTGAACTTGATTTTATATTTTCGTCAGCTTAGCATATTTCAAAATCAGGTTTTTCTCACCTTCATGTAAGAACACTACTTTTGCTTTAATATTTTGCGGATCGGTTCCATCTAAAAACTTCACTTCGCCTACGCCAAAACGGTCATGCCTCACCTTATCCCCCACTTCGATATCCTGAGAAGAAGCTCCGCTCGGATTAATGATTTTTGCGGTACTTACCGGTTTTAGTTTTCTCGGTTCAGCGGCAGGTTTGTCTTTCTCGCTTCGTTCAATGGTTTTCTTCTCCACTTTTCTGAAGCTTCTTGCTTCCGTGGGATATTCATCAAAAATATTGGAGGTAATCCCGGAATGATTGACAAAACGGCTCTCGATAGCAGGATTTAAGAGTTCTATATACTGCTCATCTACTTCACTTAAAAACCGCGAAGGCTCTGAATCGGTAATTTTCCCCCATTGAAAACGAGAAACCGCATAAGAGAAAAACACCTGTTTTTCTGCTCTCGTTAACGCCACATAAAACAATCTTCTTTCTTCTTCTAGATCTTCACGGGTTGTAGAGCTCATAAAGCTCGGAAATAAATTTTCTTCTAAACCAACGAGATGAACCACGGGAAACTCCAGCCCTTTGGAAAGATGAATCGTCATCAGGGAAACCATGTCTTCGTCATCATCTTTTCTCTGAGTATCTGCAGAAAGGGCGATATTTTCAAGGAAATTGGATAAACTTGGGTCACCGTCTTCCAGCTGCATCTGTTCTTCAATAAAACCCTGCATGGAATTCATCAATTCCTGGATATTTTCTACCCGTGAAATGCCTTCCGGAGTCTGATCGTCTTTTAAGAATTTGATCAGGCCGCTTCTCTTGGCGACTTCCATAGCTACGTTATACACTGTTTCTGTTTTCAGCAACACTTTAAATGCCTGAATCATAGACCAGAAATCACTCAGTTTCGTGATCACACCGTTATTAAATTTTAATTGCGGCGCGTACATCGTAAGATTGTCAAGTACTTTAGACACCGGAATATTCTGAGAATCGGCAAATACAATCAATTTATTCTGCGTCGTTTCGCCAATTCCTCTTGTAGGGTAATTGATGATTCTCATTAACGCTTCAGAATCATTTTCATTGATTAAAAGCCGAAGATAGGCAATGAGGTCTTTCACTTCTTTTCTTTGGTAGAAAGACAAACCGCCGTATACTTTATAAGGAATGTTTTTACGTCTTAAAGAGTCTTCAAAAGCCCGGGTCTGAGAATTGGTACGGTATAAAATTGAAAAGTCGCTGTATTTTCTCTGATCCCTGTTTCTTAGTTCCCAAATGTTTCCGGCCACGAAATTGGCTTCATCGGCATCAGAAAGCGAGCGGTATACTTTTATTTTATCCCCTTCTTCGTTATCACTGAACACATTTTTCTTGAATTGCTGCAGGTTTTTAGAGATGACAACATTGGCGGCATTCACGATATTTTGGGTAGAGCGGTAGTTTTGTTCCAGAGAAACCGTGATGGCTTCCGGATAATCTTTTTTGAAATTTAAAATATTATAAATATTGGCTCCACGGAACGAATAAATAGATTGTGCATCGTCTCCTACCACACAGATGTTTTCAAATTTTGAAGCCAGCGCTTTTACAATCAGATATTGGGAGTGATTGGTATCCTGGTACTCATCTACGAGAATATACCTGAAACGATCCTGATATTTTGCCAGAACTTCCGGAAACCGGGTTAATAATTCATTGGTTTTCAATAATAAATCATCAAAATCCATCGAGCCGTTTTTATAGCAGGCTTCGACATATTTTTCATAAATCTTCCCGATAAATTTCATGTTGGCTTTTTCATCCGCCTCCATTAATTCGGGATTATTAAAATAGGCTCTTACGGTGATAAGATTATTTTTATAATTGGAAATTCTTGCCTGAACTTTTTTAGGTTTGTATAAATCTGCATCAATATTCATGTCTTTCAGCACTTTTCTGATGACATTTAAAGAATCCTGCTGGTCATAAATGGTAAAATTGGAAGGATAACCTAAATAATGCGCTTCCATTCTCAGAATTCTTGCAAAAACAGAGTGGAAAGTTCCCATCCAGATGCTTTTTGCATTGCTTTGGCCCACTACTTTTGCGATACGTTCTTTCATTTCTTTTGCTGCCTTATTGGTAAAGGTAAGGGCCAGAATATTGAAAGGGTCTACTCCGTTGGTAATGAGGTGTGCGATACGCATGGTAAGTACACGCGTTTTCCCGGAACCCGCTCCCGCAAGCACCATTAAAGGCCCCTGTAAAGTGGTTACGGCGTCATATTGTGATTCATTGAGTCCTTTCAGATAATCCATACAGCAAAAAAATTTCGGAATACAAAATTAATGTATTATAAGGAGAATTCAAATTTTAGCGATTGCAGATCTTTAATTTTAAAAACAAAAAAATCAGCAAAAAATATTCTGCTGATTTTTATTTTGAAAACCTGTTTGTCTATTCTGTATATGATTTTATACGGTCTACCATATCTCCCAGATCAAATGGTTTTGCAATAAACGCATCTGCGCCTGCATCTAAAGCAGACTGTTCTAATCCTCTGCTTGCAGACATGATTAGGACAGGGATATCACGAAGGGTTTCATCCGCTTTTATAACTTTGCATATATCTCTTCCGTCTTCTCCTGAAAGCCACATATCCATCAGAATTACATTGGGTTTTGAATCGGCACTCAGGGTTTTAAGCATATCTGAACCTTTATAAAATTTTTCAATCTGAAATCCTTCAAAATCAAGCATCATCTCTATCGAATCTACAATGGCAGGACTGTCATCTACAACTACAACTTTTGCGGAACTATGCATTTTCTTTTACTTTTTTATTCTTCAGAATCTCGAAGCAAAAATCAGACCCTTTACCTTCTACTGAATGTACATAAATTCTTCCGCCGGTTCTTTTAATAATTTCTGAGGAGATGTATAGACCAAGCCCAAGTCCCGGAAAAGTATGTTCTTTGGAGCCACTTACCCGATAGTACTGTTCAAATACTTTAGCCTGCTTATCTTCCGGTATGCCGATTCCGAAATCTCTTACGCTGAATGTAATCCTGTTATTATCTTCCAGTAATGCGGAAACGTGAACTTCGCACGCATCCGGAGAATATTTGATGGCATTGCTTATTAAATTACTCATTACCTGAGAGATACGGTGTCTGTCTGCATACACTTCTCCTATAATAGATTTTTTGAGCATAATTTTATGCCTGGAACTCATCTGCTGTTCTGCGATCACCTCTTCTGTAAGCTGATCAAAATCGAAATACGATTCGTTGAGTTGAATTTTACCGTTCTGAATTTTGGTAACATCCAGTAAATCGCTGATCAAACCAGTAAGATGATCAATCTGAGAATCCATTTTTCTGGCTACGTCTGCATTTTTAATATCGTTCTTTCTGGCCAGGTTTTTCTCTATAAACTGAGTGTATAACTTAAGACTGGTAAGCGGTGTTTTGAGTTCGTGGCTTGCGATACCGAGAAAATTGTCTTTCTGGGTCTGCAGCTGTTTAAAATCGTCAATATCGGTAAATGTTCCGATCCATTGTTTTACATTTCCGTTTTCATCAAAAGTAGGCACTGCCCTTCCTAGAAACCATCTGTATATTTCAGGGTTTTTAAAGTCCTGAAATTCGTACTCTACTTCAAAAGGTTTTCCTGTTTTCACGCTTTCATTCCAAATTGCAGATACTTTTTTGAAGACCTCCGGTTTGATGATTTTTTTGAGTGATTCGTGCGGATCCGTATCTTTATCGAAACCCGTATACCGATACCAGTTTTCATTCATATACATGATTTTTCCTTTTTCATCACTCGTCCAGACAAACTGCGGCATAGAATCTGCCAGTTCTCTGAATTTTTCTTCTCTTATCTGAATTTCTGTTCTGGCAATGACAAGATCCGTAACATCTACCGCCATATTATAAATAGCATAGACTTCACCATTAGAATTTTTAAGCGGCTTATAGGAAAAATTGAAATAAAACGTCTGAAGTTTTCCGTCGACAACCAAATTTACACGGTCTTCTGTCGCCGTATATGTTTTTCCGGTTGCAAAAATATCTTTCAGAATACCTATAAATGGCTGACCTTCCAGCTCCGGAAGCGCATCTTCCAGTTTCATCCCGATTACCGAGCTGTCTTTACCCCATGTTTTTAGCATAAGCTCATTGGCAAGCTCGATATACAAGTCATCTGAGCGATATATAGCAATAGAATAATCTGATTTTGTGATAAGATCTTCAAATCGGTATTCACTTTCTTTCAGCTTTCTCTCAGAAATGACCTGATCTGTAACCTCTGTTGCCACCACACTAATGCCGATAATTTTCTGGTCACCATTATACACAGGCGCATAGATGAAGTTAAAAAAACGCTCTTCAAACTTGCCGTATTTTTCCAAAAAAATAGGCAGCCGGTCTCCGTTGAATATCTCACCTTTCTTATAAACACTGTCAAAAATTTCCTGAAAACCCTGATCTTTTATCTCCGGAAGTACCTCAAATATTGGTTTGCCGATGACCTCCTCATCTCTGTCCCAAAGCTCAAGAATCTGCGGATTGGCATTCTGTACAACAAGCTGGTCTCCTATAAGCAAACACATTGCAACGGGAGCCTGGCTGAATAAGGTAACAAGAGAATCCTGTGATACATTTTGTTCTAAAAAACTTTTCATTTCATATTGCTTTAAGGCATAATTAATTAAAACTGACTGATGTTTTCTAAAAGTAAAATAATTTACGTTTATAGACATACAAAACCCGTTTTTACTAATAAAAACGGGAGATAAAGTTATTAATAATTTATTGAAATTCTGCTCCGGAATGCACTAATTTAAATATTTTACATCATAAATTTTATGACTTATCATTCTGCATAAATATATTGAAGAATAAAACCTTCAGTATAATCCAGTAATTGAAATGCTTATTTTTAAAAATATATTATACTAAAGAAAGATTATCCATTCATGAATAATTTTTTATCATTCATGTAAGCAAACATCACATATTAAGAATTTTAACTACAAATAGATTAATAATTGTAACAATTAATGTATTTTTGAAACTAATTGACAAAACAATTTCTATTTATGAAAAAACGACTTCTTAGTGTTGCAGCAGCGGCCTTTTTTGGAGCAATGCTGAATGCACAGCAAATCAAATTCGAAGAATATGACTTACCAAACGGTTTACATGTAATTCTTCATCAGGATAATTCTGCACCGGTAGTTACAACCGGAGTAATGTATCATGTAGGAGCAAAAGACGAGGTAAAAGGAAGAACAGGTTTTGCACATTTTTTTGAACACCTTTTATTTGAAGGAACTCCTAACATCAAAAGAGGTGAGTGGTTTAAGATCGTTTCTTCAAACGGTGGGCAGAACAACGCAAATACAACCAACGACAGAACATATTACTACGAAACTTTCCCTTCCAACAATGAGCAGTTAGGTCTTTGGATGGAATCTGAGAGGCTGCGTCATGCAGAAATTAATCAGATCGGGGTAGATACGCAAAGAGAAGTGGTAAAAGAAGAAAAGAGACTGAGAATGGATAACCAGCCTTATGGAAATCTTTTCACAACCGTACAAAAAAACCTTTTCACCAACCACCCATACAACTGGCCTACAATCGGGTCTATGGAAGATCTTAACGGTGCAAAACTGGAAGAATTTCAGGCTTTTTATAAAAAATACTATGTTCCGAACAACGCTACTTTAGTGGTTGCAGGAGATATCAAACCTGAACAGACCAAAAAATGGATCCAGGAATATTACGGAGCCATCCCAAAAGGAACCCTTTATCCTAAAAATTTCCCGAAAGATGCACCTATCACTCAGGAAAAAGAAGTAACGGCTACTGATCCGAACATTCAGCTTCCAGCGTATGTTTTCGCATACAGAACACCGGCAAACAAAGAAAAAGATGCATACATTCTCGATATGCTTTCTTCTTATTTAAGCAGCGGGAAATCTTCTGTATTGTACAAAAAATTGGTAGATCAGGAGAAAAAAGCACTTCAGGTGCAGGCTTTCAACCAGGGTCTTGAAGATTACGGAATTTTTGCCTTCTTTGCCATTCCTATGGGAGCGACGACGAAGCAGACTTTACAGGCAGATATCGATGCGGAAATCAAAAAACTTCAGACAACTTTGATTTCTCAGGAAGATTATCAGAAATTACAGAATCAGTTTGAAAATCAGTTTGTGAATGCCAATTCAAGCATTCAGGGGATTGCTGCTTCTTTGGCAACCAATCACGTATTGATGGGAGATACCAACTTAATCAATAAAGAGATTGATATTTACAGATCGATCACAAAGCAAGATTTACAAAATGCTGCCAAAAAGTATCTGAATCCTAACCAAAGAGTAATCATTAATTACGTTCCTGAAAAAAAGTAATTTGATAAGAACTGAATTCTTCAAACAGGTTACTAAAAATTAAATTTTTACAAATGAAAAAGCAATTAACATATATAGCCGTAGCATTTTTATTCACAGGAATGCTTTCTGCACAAAAAATTGATATCAATGCGATGCCGAAACCGGGACCTACTCCCGCCATTAACATTGCAAAACCAAAAACTTTTCAGCTTAAAAACGGATTAACCGTAATGGTTGTTGAAAATAACAAACTGCCAAGAGTAAACATGAGCCTTTCTATGGACAGACAGCCGTATTATGAAGGTGCAGTTGCCGGAGTAAGCGACATCATGGCAGAACAGCTGGGTAACGGAACCACCACGCTAAGCAAAGACGAATTCAATAAAAAGATAGACTTTTTAGGAGCAAATCTTAATTTTTCTTCTTCAGGAGCAGCGTCTAACTCACTTTCAAAATATTTTCCTCAGGTACTTACTTTGATGTCTGATGCAATTATTAATCCTAAATTCTCGGCAGACGAAATTCAAAAATCAAAAGAAAGAGCAATCGAAAGCCTGAAAAGCGAAGAGAAGAATGCTTCTTCTATTGCAGGAAGAGTTTCTAACGCTTTGATGTACGGAAAAGACACTTCAAGAGGAGAGTTTGAAACCGTTGAAAGCGTAAATAAGATTCAGCTGGCTGATGTACAGAATACCTATAAAAAATATTACGCTCCGGATAATGCGTATCTTGTAATTGTAGGAGATGTAAAATATGACCAGGTAAAGCCAATGGTTGAAAAAGCATTCAGCAACTGGAAAAAAGCCAATACTACATTTGCACCTTTAGAGCCGGCTTCTAATGTTGCCAAAACTGAAATTGATGTAGTAGATGTACCTTCTGCAGTACAGTCTGTAGTTTCTGTAGGAAATATCAACAACCTTAAAATGAAGGATTCTAATTATTTCCCTGCAACCATTGCCAACTACATTCTTGGAGGTGGCGGTGAAGCTAGGCTTTTCATGAATCTTCGTGAGAAAAACGGATTTACTTACGGTGCCTATTCCAGCATGAGCGCAAGCAAATATTCCCCGGAATTTTCTGCTGAAGCAAGTGTAAGAAATGAAGTTACAGACAAAGCTGTAAAAGAATTCATGAACGAAATCAACGGCATCTCAACGGTGAAACCTGAAGAGTTGGCCAATGCAAAAGCAAAACTGAAAGGTAGCTTCATCATGTCTTTAGAGCAGCCTGCAACAATTGCAAGATTTGCGGTAAATCAGAAAGTTCAGGATCTTCCGGATGATTTTTATACCAATTATTTAAAATCAATCGATAAAGTAACCGCTGCTGATGTTTCGAACGCGGTAAAAACAACTGTTTTACCAAACCAAAGCAGAATTTTTATCGCAGGGAAAGCGTCTGAGATTTCTGAGGGATTAGAAAAATTAGGATATCCTGTAAAATATTATGACAGCAATGCCAATCCTGTCGGAAAGCCGATCACTCAAAAAGTTGATGGTAGTGTAACAGTAGCTTCTATTGCCGATAAATACATCAACGCGATTGGCGGAAAAGCAAATCTGGCGAAAGTAGCATCGTATACAATGACGGCCTCAATGGCTATGCAGGGCCAGAATATTGATTTCAAAGTCATTAAAGCGCAGGGCGGAAAAGAAGCCAATACTGTGATGGCAATGGGACAGGTTGTTCAAAAGCAGGTTTTTGACGGAACTCAGGGATATTCTGAGCAAATGGGGAAAAAAGTGCCGATGACTAAAGAAGAAGTGGCAGAACATCTTAAAAATCCTGAGCTTTTTGACGAATTGGCGTTTGCAAAGTCTCCGGAATATAAACTGGCAGGAATTGAGAAAATCAACGGTGAAGATTCTTACGCAATCAAAGGGAATGATAAAACCTATTATTATAGCGTAAAAACAGGTTTAAAAACAGGATCTACCGAGATGGTAAAAGCTCAGGGACAGCAAATAAGTGTTCCGACGACATATTCTGATTATAAAGATGTGGCAGGAGTTAAAATGCCTTACACAGTTACCATGAGCCAAATGGGAATGGATATGACCATGAATGTAAAATCATACGAGGTAAATCAGGCAAAAGATTCTGACTTCAAATAAGAACCAATATACAGTTTGAAACGGCGGCCATGGCCGCCGTTTTTTATTTTTACCTAATCTTATGAATCTTATTTTGCTGTTCCGCAAAAAAAGATTAAATTTGCCCATTCAAAAAGATATCAGAATTAATGGATACTATATTTATACTATTGATGGTTCTTATTATGATTGCCAGTGTTTTATTGGTAATTGTTGTTATGGCTCAGAACCCAAAAGGAGGCGGTCTTTCAAGTACATTTGGCGGTGCATCTTCTGCACAGTTCGGCGTACAGAGAACCAATGATTTCATGGAAAAAGCAACCTGGACGCTGGGTGCGGTCATCATCGTACTGATCCTGATCAGTGTCGTGGTAACCGGTAAACCTTCACAGACTGTCCCTATTCCGCAGAATCCTTCGAAAACAGAAGCTCCTGCCGGTAAAGCAGATCCTGCTTCTACCACCAAAGTTCCGGTAAAAACTCCGGCACCTACAAAATAAAGATTTAATGCTTACAAATATTTAAGCCACTCAAAAGAGTGGCTTTTTTTTATTTTAATTTTATGAGTTCAATTTTATGCCGGAGTTTCAAACCTGCTTTTAAGAAAGAATACTGCAAAGGTTTACTTTTTTTATAATATTTATCAATGAAAATCTGCATTGCCCCATAGAATCTTTCAAGATAAACCTCATCTTTTATAGTACTTTCACCTTTATGATGAAGAATTGAAGCTTTTCCATAATAATAATTCCTGAAACCCCGATTAAGAAATGTAAAGCAGAGATCTATATCTTCTCCGTACATAAAATAAGATTCGTCTAAACCGCCTGCTTTTTCATACACTTCCTTTTTTGCCAGAAAAAAAGCGCCCGTAATCACATCTACTTCGGCAATATCAAATTCACCAATATCATTTCTGTAATATGATTTTAAATTTTTCTTTTTAAAATTGGTAAAAAGCTTTTCAAATGAATTAAACATATCGGGAACCGAGCGTTTGCTTTCAGGCAGGAAGTTCCCTTCTGCGTCGTGCATTCTTACACCAAGACAGCCAAATTGAGGCTTAGAATCTGCAAAATTCAGAATATCTTTCATATAAAAACCTTCAAATTCCGTATCCGGATTCAGAATTAAAACATATTCTCCCTTCGCTGTTTTTACCGCTGCATTATTGGCCTTAGAAAATCCCGAATTTTCTTTAGAAGCAATAAAATTCACTTCCGGAAATTCCGCAATAAGATCTCTCCAGGATTTGTCTTCAGAATTATTATCAATGACGATCACTTCATAATTAATCCCTGAAATATATTTTTGGATAGACCGCAGACAATTTCTGAGCAGTTGCGAAACATTATAATGAACAATAATAACAGACAGCTTCATACTTCTTTAATCCTTTTCGTTATAAGGAAGCCTGTTGACAATAGACCTTCCCAGAGAAATCTCATCTGCATATTCCAGTTCATCTCCTACGGAAATCCCTCGTGCGATGCTTGAAAATTTAATCCCGAAACTTTTAAATTTTTTATAAATATAATAAGCGGTGGTGTCTCCTTCCATCGTGGCACTCAGAGCAAAAATAAATTCTTTTGCTCTCCCTTCCAGGAATTTCTTCTCAATACTTTTTATATTGAGCTGATTAGGGCCCACTCCTTCCATCGGAGAAATCTTCCCTCCTAATATTAAATATTTTCCCGTGTATTTTCCCGTGTTTTCAATAGCGATCACATCACGCACATCTTCTACGATACATATGATCTCATCGCTTCTTTTATGGTTGCTGCAAATTTCACAAATTTCAAAATCTGAAAAATTATGACACTCTTTGCAGTATTTGATTTCGTTGACAAGACTGATGATAGAACTTCCCAGACTCGTCGCTTGTGAATTGGGCTGTTTGAGCAAATGAAGCGCTAAACGCAAAGCGGTTTTCCTTCCTATACCCGGAAGTCCGGATATTTCTTCCACTGCTTTTGCCAATACTTTACTAGGATAATCCATACGTACAAAAATAAGGATTATCGTGATAACATGCGAATAGTCACTGATCAATTATCAAAGAAATCTACCATAAATGATGAATAATTGTTCTGAAATTTATAAATCAATACCATGATAAATCCTTTTAACACAATTAAACTCTGAAAAACCTTTATCTTTGAATACGAATATTAACCTGAAAAAATTAAAACGAAAATGGTACTCAACAATCTTAATTATCCGCTGGATTTTAAATTCAAAATCACAACACTCGCCAGTGATTTCAACATTACAGACAGGAACGGAAACTACGTAGCGTATGTACGCCAGAAAATGTTTAAGCTAAAAGAAGATGTTGTTGTTTTCAATGATGAAAGTAAAACAAAAGAACTTTTCAGAATTCAGGCCAATCAGTGGATTGATTTCAACGCTTCGTATTCAATTAAGGATGCTATCAATACAAAAAACTTTGGCAGACTGGCCAGAAAAGGGATGCGTTCTATCTGGAAATCGACATATGATGTGCTGGATGAAGCCGATCAGCAGAAATTTACCATTACCGAAGACAATGCATGGATAAAATTCTTCGACGGAATGGTAGGAGAAATCCCTGTAATCGGAATGTTTACCGGATATTTTCTAAATCCTACATATACCGTAAAAGGAATTGACGGTAAAGAATATTTTAAGCTGAAGAAAATGCCTTCTATGTTTGGAAGAAGATTTCAGCTCGACAGATTGGTAGACATTGATGATGAAGATGAAAGCCTTGTGGTTTTGTCTTTACTGATGATGGTTCTTTTAGAAAGATCAAGAGGATAAATTAATAGAGTACACTATGAAATATTGTATCATTTTCTTTTCAGCATTTTTATTAATTGCCTGCAAAAAAGACAAGGAAGCAATTTCTCCTTCAGTACATAAAGATTCCGCTACGTCAGTTCATGATTCTGTAACAGTACAGTCTCCTGCAGAAAAAGTAGAGGTAGATGTTTTTCCTTTTCCGAAAGAAATCAAAGAATGTTCCTGTTATTTTGCAAAAAACAGATCAGATTTTGAAAGCGAAAAGTATATTTATGCGGATGACGCGGCAAAAACCGCGTATATGAAACTCGACGGAAAACGTTTAGCTTTAAATCTTATCTCTTCTAGCGACATGGAAAATGATGAAGTATTGAGTAAAGAAATTGAAAATGAAAATTACAAAATCTCTGTACAAGGTAAAAAAGTAAAGCATGAAGAAGCGCTGATTTTTGAAGGTACTTTGACGATTGAAAAAGCAGACGGAGCGATTATCACGATGCCTATTTATGGTGAATGCGGATGTTGAATAATTAGTAATTAGTAATTAGTAATTAGTAATTAGTGAAAAAAATGCTTCTGGATTTCAGGGGCATTTTTTTATTTGTAATTTTGAGAAAAATAAACGTATGGAACTATCTAATATAGAACCGCAAATCATCTGGAAGAATTTTTCCAAATTAAATGCGGTACCGAGACCTTCAAAAAAAGAAGAAAAAGTAATTGCATTCATTAAAGATTTTGGGGAAAGCTTAAACTTGGAAACTACCGTAGATGAGGTAGGAAATGTAATTATTAAAAAACCGGCCACCTCCGGAATGGAAGACCGTAAATCTATCGTCCTTCAGTCACATCTGGATATGGTTTGCCAGAAAAACAATGATGTGAATTTTGATTTTGAAACGGAAGGCATCAATATGGAGATTGACGGAGACTGGGTCAAAGCAAAAGGCACCACTTTAGGAGCCGATAACGGTTTGGGAGTCGCAACCATCATGTCGATATTAGAAAGCTCAGACATTCCGCATCCTGCTTTGGAAGCTTTGTTTACCATTGATGAAGAAACGGGAATGACCGGAGCTTTGGGTTTAAAACCCGGTCAGTTAACCGGAGATATTTTATTGAATCTTGATACGGAAGAAGATGACGAAATCGACATCGGCTGTGCAGGAGGAATTGATGTGACCATCGCTCAAAACTATGCCACAGAAGCTGCAAACGGACAAACTGTAAAAATTGAAGTGAAAGGCCTTCAAGGAGGGCACTCCGGAATGGATATTCATAAAGGATTTGGAAATGCAAATGTTATTTTAGGGAGATTGCTTTACAAAGGACTGCAGAACGAAAATATCCAACTCATCTCTATTGACGGGGGCGGACTGAGAAATGCGATCCCGAGAGAAGCTTCCGCAATTGTTTCTGTAAGAAATGCACAGGAATTTATTGATGAGTTAAGCAATGGCCTGAGAACAGAAATATTGGAAGAATTTACTACTGTTGAACCTCATATCAACATCAATATAGAACATGCATCAAGTGCTGAAAAAGCCTTATCCGAATCTGATTCAAAAAAAATTATTCTCACCTTAAAATCACTTCATAATGGGGTGTACAGAATGAGTCCTGATGTAAAAGATTTGGTAGAAGCTTCAAATAATATCGCAAGAGTAGAACTACAAAGTGGCCATCTGAAAATTCTAAACCTTTCCAGATCTTCGGTAGATTCTTCGAAAGATTCTGTTGCAGAACAGTTAAAATCTGTTGCAGAACTAGCGGGAATGAATGTGGAATTCAGCGGCTCTTATCCTGGCTGGAAGCCAAAACCGGGTTCGGAGATTGTTCAGCTGATGGAAAAAATCTATACTGAAAAATTCTCGGAAAAACCTCACGTCGTAGCCTGTCACGCAGGATTGGAATGCGGAATTATCGGTGCAAACTATCCTGAAATGGAAATGGTAAGTTTTGGGCCCACCATCAGAGGTGCACATTCTCCTGATGAGAAAGCAAATATTCGTTCTGCACAGAAATTCTGGGCATTCCTGAAGGATATCCTGGCAAATATTCCTAAGAAATAGAAATCGTTTTATCCATAATAAAACTCCTGAAGAAAATCTTCAGGAGTTTTATTATTTTTAGATCTAAAATTTCTAAGGATAAGGAGCAATCTCCACTTCCAGGCCTTCCATTTCATCAGCAATATGCAATTGGCAACCCAATCTGCTGTTTTCTTTCACATGGAAAGCTTCGCCCAACATGGCATCTTCTTCATCGCCCATGTCTGTCAAGCCCGGATCATTGATGACGTAAACCTGACAGGATGCGCACATCGCCATTCCTCCACACACTCCGATTGTACCTTCTTCTGCCAATTCGTACGAACGGATGATTTCCATCAAATTCATAGACATATCTGTCGGCGCGACTACTTCGTGGGTAACTCCTTCCCTATCGGTGATTTTAATATTGATATCTGACATAATTGCGCAAAATTAGTCAATTTTTTTCACAACCGCTTTCTCAGCTTCCTTACGGCTTCCGTCAAAACCGTCTACTCCGCTTACTGTTGTATATTTTAAAACGTATTTTTTTCCGGGATTCAATCTATTGTACACACTTTGACACATCAAAGTCGCCTCATGGAAACCACAAAGAATTAATTTTAATTTTCCGGGATAAGTATTGATATCTCCGATTGCGTAAATTCCTTCGATATTAGTTTGATAATCAAGAGCATTGTTGACAACGATTGCATTTTTCTCAATCTGCATTCCCCATTGTGCGATTTCTCCCAATTTAGGAGTCAGTCCGAAAAGCGGAATAAAATAATCTGTTTCAATATCATATGCTTCCTGTCCATCGATTTCTACCGTAATGGCTTCCACTTTTCCATTGCCTTTAATGGCAGTAACTTCTGCAGGAGTAATTAATTTAATTTTTCCTTCGTTTTTCAGATCCTGCACTTTTTCTACAGAATCTAGAGCGCCACGAAACTCATTTCTTCTGTGAATTAAGGTAACTTCACTGGCCACGTTGGATAAAAAAACACTCCAATCCAGTGCAGAATCTCCACCTCCGGCAATGACCACTCTTTTGTTTCTGAAATGTTCAGGCTCTTTCACAAAATATTCAAGGCCTTTTTCTTCATAATCAGCAATATTGTCCATGGCAGGTTTTCTAGGTTCAAAAGTTCCTAATCCTCCTGCGATTGCAATCGCTTTTGCTCTGTGTACGGTTCCTTTATTAGTTATCACCTCAAACCATTCATCATCTATTTTAGAATACGAAACCGCTGTTTCTCCCAAAGTAAACCCAGGCTGAAACTGCTTGATCTGCTCCATTAAATTATCTACAAGTTCCCCTGCATTTACAGAAGGATAACCGGGAATATCAAAAATAGGTTTTTTAGGGTATAATTCTGCCAACTGTCCTCCAGGTTGAGGAAGCGCATCAATAATGTGGCACTTCATTTTAAGCAATCCTGCTTCAAATACGGCAAAAAGTCCGGTGGGTCCCGCTCCTATAATCAATATGTCAGTTGTTATCATAATATAGAGATAATTTAATTATATATACCCGCAAATTTACTAATTTTAATGCGAAGCATATTTAATTCAGTCTAAATAAAAAGCTGAGATTTATCAAAAGATCTTAAAAATCTGGCTGTAAAAATTTGGCAGTGTTTTTGTAAATTTAACACATGAAGAAATTTATTACAATTATCGCCTTATTTTCCTTCCTTACCGGGTTTGCCCAAATTACTAATATTGCAGACGGTGAATCTCTTACACTCAGGATTCATTATGGTTTTCTGAATGCAGGAATGGCTAATCTCACTGCAAAAAAAACAAATTATAAAGGTGTTCCGCATTTGTATGTGAAAGGAACCGGACAAACAACCGGTGCTGTAAAAGCCTTTTTCAAAGTGGAAGATTTATACGAAAGCTACATCAATATGTCAACGGAATTGCCGAGCTATTATGTAAGAAATGTAAAAGAAGGTGGTTATACACAACATTTACAGACGGTTTTCAATCATGATAACAATACCCTTGTTTTAACAGATAAGAAAAAGTCTTCGAACAATTCGAGAGTGGTAAAATCGGTAAAAGGCGTGCAGGATATGCTTTCATGCTTCTATTATTTAAGAAGCAAAACCACCGCTGAGCTGAGAACAGGAACCGTAATCAACATGAATGTTTGGATTGATGATGAAATGTTTCCATTTCAGCTGAAAGTAGTAGGAACAGAAAACCTGAAAACAAAATTCGGGACCATTAATTGTTTAAAGATAATTCCATCCGTAAAAAGCGGAAGAGTTTTTAAAGCCAAAGAAGGCGTTACCATGTGGGTTTCCAATGATGCCAATCACGTTCCGATGATGCTAAAGGCAGAACTGGCGGTAGGCTCTTTAAAAGCAAGTATCGATGATTATAAAAATGTAAAATACCCATTAAAATTTATAAAATAAATTAATCCTTCTATTAAAATGTCTGTATATTTCACAGACTTTTTTTTTACATGCATGTAACAGATTGAAGGTTGTGGTTGTTCTATTTTTATAAAACGTACCATGAAGAATCTATTACTGCTGTTTTTTGTCATTATTTCAGGCCTTGCTATTGCCCAGAAAAAAGAAGATGCCGCTATTGTAAGAAAGCAAATCATCATTACCAAAACAGCCTCTTCTCCAAAAATAGACGGTATTCTAAATGATGAAGAATGGAAAAGCGCACCTGTTGCCACCCATTTTATCGAAAGGAATCCAAATAACGGAAAACCACAGGCAGATTCTATTAAAACTGAAGTCAAAATTTTATATGATGATACCGGAATTTATTTTGGCGCGCAAATGTACGACCCGGAACCCGGCAAAATTGCTAGAGAACTCACCGAAAGAGACGGAATCAGTAATGATGATTTTTTTGGCATTACCTTAAATGGCTACAATGATAAACAACAGAGCTTAGAATTTGTAGTTACCGCCGCCGGAGTTCAGTTTGATGCTAAAATAACTACAGATGGAGAAGACGGTTCCTGGAACTCAATCTGGTACAGCGGCGCAAAAATAAATGAAAAAGGATGGGCGGTGGAAATGAAAATTCCCTACTCCGAATTGCGGTTCCCGAAAAGTAATGTTCAGGAATGGGGCATGAATATGTTCCGAAGAATTCAGAGAATAAAAGCTTCCTATGACTGGAATTTCGTAGATAATGCGAAAAATTCTTACACCCTTTTTGACGGAGTTCTGCAAGGTATGGAAAACATCAATACGCCTACCCGATTATCTTTTACACCTTATTTCTCAACATACATCAACAGTTTTGACGGAAAAACTACGGCAAATTTCAATGGAGGAATGGATGTAAAATACGGAATCAATGATGCTTTCACCTTTGATATGACATTGATTCCCGATTTCGGACAGGCCAATTTTGATAATTCAATATTAAATTTAACGCCTTTTGAACAGCAGTTTTCGGAACAGAGAACTTTTTTCACAGAAGGCACCGAACTTTTCAGCAAAGGCGGCATGTTTTATTCCAGAAGAGTGGGCGGAGAACCTTCCCGATATCCTGTAACCGCAGAACATGAAGAAGTCCTGGAATATCCTTCAAAAGTAAAATTATTCAATGCCTTTAAAATCTCGGGACGAACAAAAGGTGGATTGGGAATCGGTTTTTTCAATGGAGTTACCCAGGAAATGGAAGCTACGGTCATTAATACGGAAACCGGAACGACCAGAAAAGAAATTGTAGAACCGTGGAGCAATTATAATGTTTTGGTTTTTGATCAGAGATTCAGCGGAAATTCTTCAGTTTCCGTGGTAAATACCAATGTTACCCGAGACGGAAATTTTCGTGATGCCAATTCTACAGGGATTCTCTGGGATTTAATCAATAAAAAAAACACGTATAAAACCTTTGGAAGCCTTAAAGGAAGTTGGGTAATGGATGAAGGTACAACATTCGGGACCCGCGGTGAAGCAGGAATAGAAAAAATTGCCGGTAAACACCGTTTTAACATCAACGGAAATATGACCACGAAGAATTGGGATATCAATGATCTCGGGTTTTCTACCAGAACCAATTTTGCCAACTATAATGCATGGTACGGGTACAGGATTCTGCAACCCACTGAGAAACTGAATAATATGTATCTAAACTTTAATCTTAATTATTTCCATCGGCTGGAACCTTTTCTCAATTCAAATTTCGTATTTAACAATAACAACAGCTTCACCGATAAAAAATTCAGGGTTTTCGGTGGCGGTATAGAGGCTACACCTTTCGGGCAGAATGATATTTATGAGCCCAGAACAGAAGGGAGATTTCTCAAAATTCCGGCATACTTTGACACTTGGGTCTGGTTTGAAAGTGACAGCCGAAAAAAGCTGCAGTATAATTTTACCGTTGATTATTACGCTTTTAATGAAACCGGCAGAAATCAGGTTTTCACCAATTTCGGGTTGCGTTACAGATTCTCAGACCGGTTTAATGTGCATTGGAGCTTTAATCCCAGTTTCAGCAATAATGAAAACGGATTTGCAGGAAAGGACAACGGAGAAATTTTCATAGGAAGAAGACAAAGAAATACATATGAGAATGCTCTGACTTCAAAATATACCTTTAACGAAAAAACGGCTTTGACTTTAACGTTTCGTCATTATTTTTCAGATGTTACGTATAAGCAATTCTATACTTTGAATCATGATGGAACTTTAGCAGACACCAACAGCTTTACCAGAAACTTAAACGGAACATACAACGCATGGAACGTAGATTTGAGATTCTCCTGGTGGTTTGCCCCGGGAAGCCAACTGACCTTATTATACAGAAACGCAACGTCTAATTATCTGGATATTTCCAGGCTAAATGTGACAAAAAACTACACTATGCTCTTTAATGAATCGATGGTCAATAATTTTTCTCTGAAACTTACTTATTTTATAGATTACAACCGTTTAAAAAAGCTGATCAACAAAAAGAATGTTAAGAGCTAATCAGCACATTGATCTGTTATCAAAAAAAACCAACCTCTGAAATCCAGAGGTTGGTTTAAAAATTAAACCGGATGAGTTCTAAGCTCATTTGAGCAATTCTTATATTGTACAGAATGTATTCTGCGATTTATAAGATTTTCATCATTTGTGTCTTTGCATTTGTGTTTTTAACCTTTTTTACGAAATCTAATCTCATCATTTGTGTTTTCAGAACGAATTCCAGTTTAATATCATCTGTTATTAAATAACCATATATTTCAATTAATTTCTACTCAACATTCCTGTATGTATTACAGAGCTTATACGCTCTGTAATTACATAAGGATTTCATCATTGTGCCTACATTTGTGTTTTTAACCTTTTACGAAATTTAATCTCATCATTTGTGTTTTCAGAACTAAATTTTGTTTTCAGTATATCTTCCGATTTACTTATACAAAAGTAGTATCTATTGCATCACAAAAAGCGTAAATAGCTACGATATATATCGCCGCGGCTGTAGATATTTTTCTACAAAATATACATTGGGAACTAAGAAGTTGAGGCATGAATAAGCCCTGGAAATACTGCAGATTAATAGTAATTTTTAATCAGGTCAATAAGCTCTACAATGTTTTCAATGTTCAGTTTGTCAAACATTCTTTTTTTAAGCGTGCTTACGGTATTTTGTTTAATGTCAAGTTTATTTGCAATTTCGAGATTGCCGTACCCTTCTGCATACAGCTCTGCAATCTGAAGCTCTCGTTCAGTCAATGCATTAAAGGGATTGATAAAAGCAGGGTTCTGTAGTGAATGTAATAAAAGATTCTGGGTTACTGCTGAAATATACTTTCCATCCCGAATCATCGTAAGAATAGCGTGTTTTATTTCGCTTTCTTCATTCATCTTACTGAGAAATCCATTAACGCCTGCGTTTATATATTTTAATGAGTGAGTCTCCTCATCGATTCCTGTGAATATCAAAATTTTAGTTTCGGGACTTATTTTTTTAATTTCAGGCACTATACTGAGGCTGTTTCCATCAGGAAAATTGGCATCAATAATCGCAATATCGATGGGATGATTATTAAAATTCTCTAAAGTCTGTTGCAAATTTGAGGCCTGAAAAACCGTAAAATCAATATCTATTTCCTCTAGAAGAAAAATGATCCCCTGTCTGATGAGGGCGTGATCATCGGCAAGAAGAAACTGCAGAGGCTTATTTTCTAGCTGGCTCATGAATGACGGTTTAAATTGATTGAAAATATAACGGTAGTCCCTTTATTTGGTGTACTCGAAACGGATATTTCCCCTCCATACAACTCAACAATTTCCTTACACAAACTCAATCCGAGTCCTGCACCTAGATTTTCTACCTGATCTGATAATATTCCCTGATAATACGGCTCAAATATTTTCTCTAAATCAGATTTGGAGATTCCTGCTCCGGTATCACTTATTGTCGTAGTAAGTCCCACGGTTTTATCATTTACAGATTGTATGGCAGAAGTGACGGTAATTTGCCCGTTTTCGGTAAACTTATTGGCATTTCCGAGAATATTCATAAAAATCTGATTGATTTTGGTATTATCAGAATGCACCATTATTTCGGGATCGATAGTCTCATTGATGATGAGTGTATTGTTTCTGGTTTCAATATACGGTTCAATAGCGGTTAAAATAGATTGTATTTCATTTTTAAGATTAAAAACTGTCGGTATCAATTTATTTTCCACATGCTGGTTTTTGGTATATTCCAGAATCTGATTGGCTTGCATCAGTAAGGTATTGTTGGTAAAGCTTATCGATTTTAGATATTCTTTTACAGTATCATCGTTAGTTTTATTTTGAATCCGGTTAATAAAAATGCCTATAATTTTAAGGGGAGATCTGAGTTCGTGGCTCAACATTCCTAAAATCCTGTTTTTAAAATTCAGGTTTTCATTAATCTGCTGATTGGCAGCATTCAGTTTCCATTCGTAGATAAATGCTATTCTGGTAAAATACATGATCAATATGGAAACAATAAACATAAGGATGATTAATCCGAATACTAAATACGTTCTGATCTTATTATTTTTCGAATTTTGCGCGGTATATTCTTTTTCTAGATCTGATTTTGAATCTTTTATGGCAAAATCATAGACATTCATAAGACCATTGCTGTAGACCAGCAGATTGTTGAAGGTAGTATAGAATTTACTGCTGTTGTTTTTACCTTTATCAGCGCCTAATTGTATTTTTTGAACCTCTTTATAATAATGATTGTTTACAGAATTGATGATACTATCCAGCTCCATTCTCATTTCCTCAGCGTCAAAAGGTTTTCCGTTTTTTACAGTGATTACCGTACTGTCTTTCCTTACATTTTCTTTTCCGGATATGGCATCTTTTAACCGTCCGAATATTCCTTTTTTAACAATTGTATCCTTATAAGTTTGCTTTTCTATATTGAACTTGTTAAAGTCATAATCGATGTTGTACTTCTTAAGCTTCGGAAATTCCTGATTATTGTTAAAATTTGATGCGATAGAAAACTCGTAGGTCGAATCTATTAATAATTTTAAATTCTTAATAGGGGTAGAAAAATTCTTTTTTGAGGATAAAATATCCTTCAGCCTGGGATTTTTATATTTGAAATTGCTGATGCTGTCGAGATTTTTACCTAATATATTGAGGGATGAAAAATACGATTTCAGATACTGGTCATCTTCACTCAATAAGAAATTCTGAAAACTATTCTGGGCATTCAGAAGCTCTTTTCTTGAGTTATCCGTCAAATTCTCTAAAGAATGGATTTCCTTTAATTGTTTTTCAAAAAAGCTTAACTTTTTCCTGTTTATAAATTCATTGTAAAAAAATGCCGCAATGGTTACCTGTATTAATAAAATACATAATATAAGAGAATAATGAACAATTTTTCTCCATTTAAAGTTCAACAAATTTTTAAACATTTTTGTGTAAATTATGATCTTATAAATCTGAAAAAAACCTGTTAAAATAATTTTACAGGGTCTCTCATTGCAGGCAGTTACTCTGTTATAACGTCTTAAACTGCTCTAATGTTCTGATATCATTTTCAAAAAACATTCTGATGTCACTCATCTGGTAAAGAAGCATGACAATTCTCTCGATGCCCATCCCAAAAGCATATCCTGAATATTTTTCAGAATCGATATTTACGTTTTTAAGTACGGCAGGATCTACCATTCCGCATCCCATAATTTCCAGCCAGCCGGTTCCTTTTGTAATTTTATAATCAGTTTCAGAATTAAGTCCCCAATATACGTCAATTTCAGCACTGGGCTCTGTGAAAGGGAAATAAGAAGGTCTCATCCTGATCTTAGACTTTCCGAAAAGCTCAGTGGTAAAAAACTGTATCGTCTGTTTCATATCGGCAAAGCTCACCTTTTCATCAATATACAATCCTTCGATCTGATGAAAAATGCAGTGGGAACGAGAAGAAACGGCTTCGTTTCTGAACACTCTTCCCGGAGATAAAATCCTTATCGGAGGCTGATTTTCTTCCATATACCGGATCTGTACAGAAGAGGTATGGGTCCTCAGCAGAATATCGGGATTCTGCTCGATAAAAAAAGTGTCCTGCATATCTCTCGCCGGATGATATTCCGGTAAGTTGAGTGCGGTAAAATTATGCCAGTCATCTTCGATTTCCGGGCCGTCTGCAACAGCAAACCCTATAGATTTAAAGATTTCAATAATTCTGTTTTTTACCAGATTGATAGGATGTCTGGAACCCAGATCTAAAGGAAAAGCAGGTCTTGTAAGATCTTCCTTTTCGGCCATAACAGAAGATTCTGAAGTATTTTTAAAATCTTCAAGTTTAGCTGCAACAGCCTGCTTCAGGGTATTTATTTTCTGTCCGAAGTCTTTTTTCTGGTCATTAGGAATCGTTTTCAGTGTTTCGTAGAAATCATTCAACACGCCTTTTTTACCGTTGTACTTGATCCGGAAGTTTTCTATCTCATCTTTGGATGTCCCGCTGAAGCTGTTTACCTCTGTCAATAATTCTTCTATCTTTTCTATCATTATTGTAATCCTTTCAAAAAATATATCTGCAAAAATAAGGTTTTTCCTGTTTAAAAAAATTGTAATCGTAATAAAAAAATCTGCTTTATTACAAGAAAGCAGGCAGAATTATTCGTTCACTTTAAGACTTGATTATTTCTTTTCCAGTGCCTTTACGTTGATCTGTAAAGTTACTTCGTTTTTGATTATCCCATTTTCTACAGGGCTCTGAAATTTCACATTGAATTTTTCTCTTTCGATATCTTTCGGCTCTGTTGCAATGCGTACAGCACCTTCCTTTACAGAAATATTGGCTTTAAACTGTATAGGTTTTGTAATTCCCTTAATCGTAAGATTTCCATCAAGAATGGTGTTGTAATCTCCTTCATTTGCAGGAGTAATTTTGGTGATTTCGTAAGAAGCGGTAGGAAATTTTTCTACTTCAAAAAAATCTTTGCTTTTCAGATGTCCATTGAGTTTTTCGAGTTTCCCGGCGTCATCTTTCAGATCTACAGATGTTAAAGAAGTCATGTCGGCCACAAATTTCCCACTCTCCAGCTGATTGTTTTTTACAGTAACATCACCACTTTCAAAAGTAATGGTTCCGAAATGGCCGGTGTTTTCAGATTTAAATATTTTGTATCCTTTCCACTCTATTGTACTGTTCAAAGTATCCAATACATATTTGCGTCCCTCTTTAGTGGTGGCTACTTCATTATTTTCATTCGTAAGCGGTTTTTCTTTGTTGCACGAAAAAATTACTGCGAAAGATAAAAAAGCAGGGACAGCCAGAGAAAATAATTTTTTTTTCATCATAAATAGTATTGAAAGTGTAATGTATTCGCTAAGGTAATAAAAAAATATGAGTGTTTTGTAAAATCACTATTTTTGTATCATGCTTGTAGAGATTAATCATTTATATTTTTCACATGTAAAAGAACAGCCTTTGTTTGAAGACTTCAGTTTGCAGTTAGATGAAGGTAAAATAATCGCTTTGGCGGGTGAAAGCGGGTGTGGGAAATCTACTTTATTAAACCTCATCTACGGGCTTTTGAACTGGGAAGAAGGTGAAATCATCTTTGACGGAAAAAAACTGATGGGTCCCAAAGGAAATCTCGTTCCCGGTGAAAGTGAAATGAAATTTGTGGCCCAGAACTTTGATCTGATGCCTTACGCAACGGTTTCCGAAAATGTGGGTAAATTTATTTCCAATATTAACCTGTCGAAAAAAAAAGAAAAAATCGCTGAACTGTTAGAAGTGGTTGGGCTTGCAGAATTTGCGCACATCCTTCCGAAAAATCTCAGCGGCGGCCAACAGCAGAGAGTGGCCATTGCAAGAGCGCTCTCCGTGCTTCCCAAACTGCTCTTACTCGATGAGCCTTTCAGCAATCTCGACTTTGCCAGGAAAATCGAGCTCCGGGAAAAGCTCTTCCGGTACGTTAAGGAAAATCACATTTCGCTCATCATTTCTACCCACGAACTGCAGGATATTCTTCCATGGCTTGATCAGATCATTATTCTTGAGAAAGGAACATTACTGCAAAATGATATTGCTGAAAAAGTGTATAAAAAGCCTTTCAGCCCGTATGTTGCCAAGCTTTTCGGTGAAGTTAACTTATTTACTGAGGATGAAAAAAATATTTTTGGAATTTCAGACTTCTCCTATTATCCTCACCAGATTACATTAGCTGAGAGTGGTTTCGAAGCCGAAGTTCTGGAAAGCAGATTTGCAGGAAGCCATTATTGGAATAAAATAAGATGTAAAAATAAAAGCCTTGTCCTGTATACCGATCACTCATTAGAAAACAAGGTGAAAATTTCTTTTATTAAAAAGCATTAAGCAGTTATTCTGTTAAGCTTTTTTTACAAACTCAGATTTCAGTGCCATTGACCCGAAACCATCAATTTTACAGTCTATATTATGATCACTTTCCGGTCTAAGACGGATATTTTTCACTTTAGTTCCTGCTTTCACAGGTTTTGGAGCACCTTTTACGGGAAGGTCTTTTACCACTACCACAGAATCTCCGTCTTGCAGCTCATTGCCGTTTGCATCTAAAATTTTTCCGGCATCGTTGTTTTCAGAAGTCGCTTCTTCAGGATTCCATTCATAAAAACATTGAGAACACACCATCATATCGTCACTCGGATACGTAAATTCTGAATCGCATTTAGGGCAAATCACTACTCCGCTCATAATTTTAATTTTTGCAAAGGTACTATTTATTAGTCTTTAATATTCGACAGCATAGTAGCGAACATAACCGCATGATTACAATTAAAAGTCGTATTTTTGCAAATTCAAACAGCTTACTGCAATTATGGAATTGATACACAGAAACTTAGCGATCGGAATTCACGATGCTTTACTAGAAACTTTTTTTGAGAAAAATAAATATGCCGACAAAGTAATCGAAAGACTTTTGAAAGCAAACAGAAAGTGGGGAAGCCAGGACAGAGCAGTTGTTTCCGAAATCTTCTACAATATTATCCGATGGAAAAAACGTCTGGAATATTATATGGGAGAAGGAATAAAACCTAATAATATCTATAAGCTGATTGTCGCCTATCTTCTGTGGAGCGAAACCAATTATAAAAGATTTGAAGAGTTTGAAGGTATTAAAATTGCCGATATCATCACCAAACTCAAAAAAGGAACCGTTCCTACCAAAGCCATAGAATATTCTATCCCGGAATGGCTTGCCGAAACGCTGGAAAAAGAACTGGGACCACAGTGGGAAAAAGAAATGAAGGCTTTAAATGAGCAGGCTCCCACCGTATTAAGAGCAAATTCTCTCAAAACTTCAGCAAAAGAACTTATCTCAGACCTTGCAGATGATAATGTAGTCGCGTATACGGTTAAAAATTATCCTGATGCCGTTCAGCTCGAAGAAAAAAAGAATGTTTTTCTGACCAGTGCGTTCAAAGACGGATTATTTGAGGTACAGGATGCAACTTCTCAAAAAATAGGATATTTTCTGGATGTAAAAGAAGGCCAGAGAGTTGTGGATGCATGTGCAGGAGCAGGAGGAAAAACCCTTCACCTCGCTGCGTTGATGGGAAATAAAGGCCAGATCATCGCACTGGATATTTACGAATGGAAATTGGCCGAGCTGAAGCGCCGCGCCAAAAGAGCCGGAGCGCATAATATTGAAACCCGTATGATTTCTGATAATAAAGTCATCAAACGTCTTCATGAAAAAGCCGACAGGCTTCTGATTGACGCGCCATGTTCCGGTTTGGGGGTCTTGAAAAGAAATCCGGACAGCAAATGGAAAATCGATCAGGACTTTATTGACAGGATCAAAAAAGAACAGCAGCAGATTATTCAGGACTATTCTAAAATCCTTAAAAAAGGAGGTAAAATGGTGTATGCGACCTGTTCCATTCTTCCGTCTGAAAATAATGAGCAGGTGGCTGAATTCTTGAAAAATAACCCTGATTTTAAATTGATCAAAGACGAAAAAATAATGCCAAGCGAAGGCTACGACGGATTTTATATGGCTCTAATCGAAAGACTGGCTTAATTTAATTAAAATAAAAACATACAACTACTCTATTTTCTGGAGTAGTTTTTTTTATTATCTCAATCAAACATTATCTTTGTAAAAACCATCTTTACACCATGTTTAAATCAATCCTATTTTGTTTTTTTATACTCTTATCTGTGTTCAATTTTGCCCAAACCTACGAAATTCAATACACAAGCTCATACAACGGAAAAGTGCAGCCCAACCAAAATCCTACCGTCGTTTGGGTCAATGAAAATGAGAATTACATTTTAAATTCAAAAGTAAAAGACCAGAAAAGCGATTATCCTTTTGAAATCAGCAAGATCGAAAAACCTTCCAACACGATTATATCGTATGGTTTCCTGAGACCCGGAGAAATCATTTCTACTTCAGATTCACAATCAGTTGCTAAACAAAGTTTTGAATTCACAGATAAAACAAAAAAAATTTTAGGATACACCTGTAAACAGGCAGTCACAAAGATCAATTCAAATACAATTGAAGTTTGGTACACCAATGATCTCAAACTCAAAGGCGGGCCTTCAAGTCTGGGGCAAAATTTAGGGTTAGTGTTAGAAATCGAAAGAAACGGAAACTCTGCAATAACGGCAATTTCCCTAAAAAAGATCAAAAAAACCGGCATCGGAAACATTATTAATAAACCGACCACTATTACAGACCTTCTAAGCTATAAAGACCTGCTCTGGAAAAGCAGATTTACTACTTTGAAAGTTTTCGAAAATGAAATCATCAATTTCTCGGATCAGTCAAAATCTGATGAAAACATAAAACGATTTGCCAACGGAACCATCATCGTAAAGAAAATTAAGTTTCCAAAAATTACGGAAGGTGAAAATATTTTTGTAGAACTGAAACAGCGCTCCAATGGTGACGCGTATGACAGAACTGGGACCGTATTTTTTATTCCCGAAGATACATCACAATCTTTCTTTGACGGTCTGGAAAAAGGCGTGAAAACCCTCCCGATGTACGAAAATGGAAACGGGAAACAGTATTTTGGAATTATTTCAAACCAAAATTACCAGCCGGTGGTAGAAATGATGAGATTCTTTACCGCATTTGGAATCAACTCATTTAATAATCTAGAACTGAAAGATAAAACCTGGCAAACGGTAAGCCCGTTTCGACAGGAGATTACCGAATTAAAGCCTTCCCTTTCTGAAAAAGAAATCTGGGTCGGAACCTTTATCGGGAATTATGATAAAGGTGGCCACAAAGTGAGTCTGGAAATTACCATTCATAAAAGCGACCAAACCGTCTATAAAAACAATAAAGTGATCCCATTATTTAACACAACCAATATTATGGAAATGGCAGGACAGGATTATGCTACCATGTTCGATACTGAAAAAGGGCTTCTGGTAGAGTTTAATATAGAAAAAGACCTTAAAAATGCGCAGCTCAGATACATTACAACCGGACACGGAGGCTGGGAAAACGGAGACGAATTTATTCCCAAAGTAAATTCAATTTATCTGGATGGCAAAAACATATTTTCTTTTACCCCATGGAGAAGCGATTGCGGATCATACCGACTTTACAATCCTGCTTCGGGAAATTTTCCGGACGGGCTTTCTTCCTCAGACTTAAGCCGTTCAAACTGGTGTCCAGGAACCGTAACGAATCCTAATTATATACAGCTGGGTGATTTGAAGGCTGGAAAACACAGCATTCAGGTAAAAATTCCGCAAGGTGCACCGGAAGGCACAAGTTTCAGCGCATGGAATGTTTCCGGAGTTTTATTAGGATCTGAATAAAACAAAACCTCCTCGCAATATTATTGCAAGGAGGTAAAAACACAAATGATGAAAAAAAATTATTTCGAGCCACAAAGAAATAAAAAATATTTGAATAATTTCTTATCATAGAATAAGTTTTTTTATAATTTAATTATCTATATAATCAATAAAATAACTTTGATGATGAAAAATATTCACCCACCTCTCAATTAAGCATTGTATAAAAATAAAATTTAATTAATTTTTGATTTTTACATTTAAAATTTAAACGAATCAATTATTTTATTTGTTATTTATAAACACAAATACTAGTTTTGTTTTAAATATATAAAAAATGTGTGGAATCGTATGTTTGTTTGATGCAAAACAGCCAACTGAAGTATTGAGGCCTCAAGTCTTGGAAATGTCAAAAAAAATCCGTCATCGCGGCCCGGATTGGAGCGGAGTTTTTCAAAATGAAAAAATAATGTTTTCTCATGAAAGATTGGCCATCGTAGATCCGGCTTCCGGAAAACAACCCTTATTTTCTATAGATGGAAAGATTGTTTTAGCCGTCAACGGAGAAATTTACAATCATCAAGGATTAAAAGAAGAGTTTTCAGAAGATCAGTTTAAAACCCAGTCTGATTGTGAAGTGATTATAGCACTATATCAAAAATACGGAACGAATTTTATCGAAAAATTAAACGGAATTTTTGCATTTGCCTTATATGACCTGGAAAAAGATGTTTATCTCATTGCAAGAGACCACATGGGAATTTGTCCGTTGTACCAAGGATGGGATAAAAATGGGAACTACTATGTCGCTTCAGAACTAAAGGCGCTGGAAGGTATTTGTAAAAGCATTGAAACTTTTTTACCCGGTCATTATCTTTACAGTGCGGAAGGAAAAGAGCTTCAGCAATGGTACACAAGAGACTGGGAAAATTATCATGCTGTAAAAGATCATGTCACAGAAATTTCGGTCATCAGAAAAGGGCTGGAAGATGCGGTCCACAGACAGTTGATGAGTGATGTTCCATATGGTGTTTTGCTTTCCGGGGGATTAGATTCTTCCATTATTTCAGCGATTACGGCAAAATATGCTAGACAGAGGGTTGAGAGCGGTGATACCCAGGAAGCGTGGTATCCCAGACTGCACAGTTTCGCAGTGGGATTAGTGGGTTCACCCGATTTAGCGGCAGCGAAAAACGCGGCAGAGCATATCGGTTCTGTACATCATGAAGTACATTTTACCGTACAGGAAGGCCTAGATGCGATCCGTGATGTCATTTATCATCTTGAAACCTACGACGTTACCACAATCCGGGCATCTACCCCAATGTATTTACTGGCAAGAGTGATAAAATCGATGGGAATCAAAATGGTGCTTTCAGGAGAAGGTGCCGATGAACTGTTCGGTGGATATTTATATTTTCACAAAGCTCCGAATGCGAAGGAATTTCATGATGAAACCGTAAGAAAATTAGGCAAACTTCATCTTTATGATTGCTTAAGGGCCAACAAAGCGTTGATGAGCTGGGGAATTGAAGGGAGAGTTCCGTTCCTGGATAAAGAATTCATGGATATTGCGATGAACGTCAATCCGCAGGATAAAATGATCAATATATCTGAAGGAAAAATTGAGAAATGGGTACTAAGAAAAGCTTTTGAAGATCTATTGCCGGAATCTATTGCATGGAGACAGAAAGAACAGTTTTCCGACGGTGTGGGATATTCATGGATTGATACTTTGAAAGAAGTTGCCGAAAAATACGTGACTGATGAAATGATGGCCAATGCGAAATTCAGATTTCCGGTAAACACCCCACAAAACAAAGAAGAATATAGATACAGAACTATTTTTGAAGAACACTTCCCCAGTGAAGCCGCTGCCGAAACTGTGCCTTCTGTACCCTCAGTCGCATGTTCTACTCCTGTAGCATTGGAATGGGATGAAGCTTTCAAAAAAATGAATGATCCGAGTGGAAGAGCTGTAAAAGTGCATGAAACTTCTTATTAAAATCAAATAATTTATTAATCCTGTATCTGTACAGGATTTTTTATTCAATAAAAGCAATAATATTTTGATAATTTAACCAACAATTAAAATTATTATCTAATAAATAATTATATTTGGAAAATAAAAAAATCTCTGTTGTACAATGAAAAGAAATATTACTATTTTTTTTGCTTTGCTTTCTATAACATTTGCTTTCGGGCAAGGTAAATATGGGAAGTATCTCAATTCAAAAAAACTGGCTTTAACCTATAAAAGTGTAAAACCTGGTGATAAAGAAGATTATTACCAGCAATATTACTGGCTGGTAAAAGCAGAACAGCTAAAAACATATCCTCACCTTAAAGATGTAAAACCTGTTGTATTATATGAGTTTGTAAAAAAAGTGAACCCTCAGAATCCTACCAAAAAGCTTGATGACAGAGGTAAGGAGCTCAGAAACACTGCAGAATTATCTCTGGATCAATATTTTAAAAATAAAAATTTCCAGAACAATGCCGTTTTGATGTACAACCTGGAAACGTATGTAGATCCTTCCCAGGGAGAATATTTCACAAAAGTAGATCCTGAAAAAATCAAAGAACTGGTACCTAAAGAATTTTTCGGATTTGCCTCATTAAACAAAAAAACAGGCGCTGAGCAGAATTATTATCTTTGGATTGATAAAAAGAAGGATGACTATAAAATCGTAAGCATCATTCCGAACGAAAAAGACAACAAACAATTTTATGCTTCGCTTAAACAGTATTTACCGAAATATAAATTTCAGGAAAAATATATGCCTACAGTAAAAAAAGGGACTAAAGCAGATAAAACCGATAAAGATTTTTATTACATCATGCCTTTTGAGCAGAATGTAGATAATATAGAATATAAAACGGATGATTTCGAAAACTTTACGCTGAGCCAGGTTAAAAGAACCGGAGAAGCATGGATAGGAGTAGAAAAGCCTAAAAAATAATTAAAAAGTCCTGTGAATTTCACAGGACTTTTTAATTAAATACATTTTACGATTCAAATTTCATAAATGGTGTACAATTTGGTTTGAACTTAACCATGCCCGCAAAAACTTCCCCAAGACAAACCGTAAAGAAAGTGCTCCCTCTGATTCTTGCGACTGCTATTTTCATGCAGATGCTGGATTCTACGATTCTGAACACCTCTTTGCCATCAATTGCAAGAGATCTTCAGGAGTCTCCGCTCAATATGCAGAACACGATTATCAGTTATGTACTGACTTTAGCTGTTTTCATGCCCGCAAGCGGATTTCTGGCAGACCGGTTCGGAACTAGAAAAGTTTTTATAGCGGCACTCGTTCTGTTCAGCATAGGATCTTTATTCTGCGCCGTTTCCCAAAATCTTACGCAACTGGTTATTTCACGGGTTATTCAGGGGGTCGGAGGAAGCTTGATGACCCCTGTCGGAAAACTGGCTTTAATTAAAACATTTGACAGGAACGAACTGCTCAAAGCAATGAATTTTGCCATTATTCCTGCATTGATAGGCCCGGTTTTGGGGCCATTGGTAGGAGGATACATCGTCGATTATCTTTCGTGGCACTGGATTTTTCTGATCAACATCCCGATTGGGATTGTAGGAATTATCTTAGGCGCAAAATATATGCCCAACTACAATTCGAAAGACACCGATTTTGATGTAAAAGGATTTTTGATTTTTGCCGCCGCTTCTCTCCTACTTTCCATTTCTTTAGAACTATTTGGAGGGATACAGAACATCACCCCGGTTTTACTGGTTTTTATTCTGGGTTTCTTATTTCTGTACTATTATTACAGACATGCAAAAAAAAGAGGCAATCCTATTTTTCCGTTAAGTTTATTTCAGGTTCGTACTTTTCGGGTAGGCATTGTGGGAAATCTCGCAACGCGGCTGGGAATCAGTTCGGTCCCTTTATTATTACCTTTAATGATCCAGATTGCATACCATCAGTCAGCCGTCACATCCGGATGGATTGTGGCACCGATGGCGCTAACCGCAATGTTTGGAAAATCTTCCGTGATCAGAATTCTTAATACGTACGGATACAAAAGAACTTTGATGCTCAATACTTTAATAATCGGTATTTTGATCTGCTGTCTTGCCATTCCGGATATTCACACTTCCCTGTTTTGGTTTATTCCGATTATTGCGGTTTTAGGATTTTTCAATTCGATACAGTTTACTTCAATGAATACGATCTCTATAGCAGATCTTCGTAATTTCCAGACCAGCAGCGGAAATTCTTTACTCTCTGTCAATCAGCAATTGGCGATAGGATTCGGGATCGCATTTGGGCTGATTGTTTTAAAGCTTTATGAAAGCAGTCCGGATCTAATTAAATATGAAACGCACAACGCCTTTCGGTACACATTTCTTACGGTAGGTACGCTTACCATCTTATCAAGCCTGGTTTTCAGGAGATTACATGTTTCAGACGGAAGAAATATGAAATCTGAAGAGTAAATATGACTTCTTATTTTAATGTATTATTGAGTTTCACCGAATTAAAAATCTTGCTTAAATTAACACACATCAATACCCTATATTTCTAATTGTTCTATTTTTGTTTCAAAGTCAGTGAATACAATAGTCTTCACATTCACCGACATCATTTATATAAAATAGAATTATGAAAACAGAATTTGAAAGCATTCCTTTAGTAAAAAACGAAGCAAAAAAAAGATTTGAAATAGAAATCGACAGCCATTTTGCTTCTATTGTTTATAAAGAAACCTCTCTTCAGATCGCTCTTATCCACACCGAAGCAGAGCCGGAACTTGCCGGGACAGGAGCTGCAGCCGCAGTTGTTGAAAAAACCCTGCAATACATTGAAAACAGCGAAAAAAAATTATTGCCATTTTGTCCTTATGTTTTTGCATTCATTAAGAAACATCCGGAGTGGAAACGTATTGTAGATGAAAGATTTGAAGGATATGATCAACTTTAATAGTGAGTAAATCTTACAATAGGAAATTATAAGTAAATTAGCATTATTCAAAAAACGAAGAATCTTTATGTCAAACATCGGCCTCATCATAGAAGAAAAATCAGCAGATATAGGAAATTTTTTAGTGGGAAGATTATTGCCTTTCCGAGAAAAAAGAGCGGTAGGACCTTTTGTGTTTATAGATCACATGGGACCCGCAGAACTGAAAGACTTTCAGAATCTGGACGTTCCGCCACATCCCCATATCGGTCTTTCTACGTTAACGTATCTTCTGGAAGGATCAATCTTTCACAGAGACAGCATCGGAAGCGCGCTTGAGATCAAACCGGGCGCCGTAAACTGGATGACTGCCGGAAAAGGCGTTGTACACTCAGAAAGAACACCGGAATATCTGAGACATACCGATAAAAAAATGCACGGATTTCAGATCTGGGTAGGACTTCCGAAACATCTGGAACAGTCTGAGCCGAGCTTCCATCACATCGAAGCAGCCGAACTTCCGGTTTGGGAAGAGGATGGAATTCAATATAAATTAATTGCCGGAGAAGCTTTCGGAAAAAAATCTCCGGTCCCGGTGCACAGCAAATTATTTTTCATAGAAATCAAAACTAAAACAGCGCAGAAAATCAGTATCGGAAAAGATTTATACGGTGAAGCTGCAATGTATGTTTTAGACGGCACGATTACCACAGATGGGAATTCTTATGGCTCAAAACAATTATTAATTGCGAAAAACACTCAGCTTTGCGAGTTTGAAATGAGTGAAAATGCAACCGTCTATCTTTTTGGAGGCGAGCCTTTTGATGAAGAACGTTTCATATTCTGGAACTTTGTAAGTTCAGATAAAGATTTAATAGATCAGGCAAAAGTAGACTGGAACGATCAGAACCATGATGCATTTCCACTTGTTCCCGGTGATGAGCTTGAATATGTTCCGCTTCCGAAAGCAATTCTAAAAAGAAAATCTTAAAATGAAAAGAATAATCCTTGCATTATTAGTGATCATATCCTTTGTATGTAATGCTCAGACAGTGAGTGAACCTAAAAATAATCCCGAAGAATGGTCAAAAACATACGAACCGTTCAGAATTGCGGGAAATCTGTATTACGTAGGAACCTACGATTTGGCTTCCTATCTGATTGTTACTGATAAGGGAAATATTCTTATCAATACCGGATTAGCAGATTCTCTCCCGATGATCAAGAATAATATTAAAAAACTTGGTTTTAATTATAAGGATATCAAGATTTTAACCCTTACCCAGGCCCATTTTGATCACATGGGTGCAATGGCTGAAATCAAAAAAGAAACAGGTGCAAAGCTTTATGTGGATGAAAAGGATGCCGCAGAATTAAAAAGCGGAGGAAAATCTGATTACGAAATTGGAAAATACGGAGTTACTTTCAAACCTGTACAGCCTGATTTTCTATTAAGAAACAACGACAAAATAAAACTTGGAAACACTACTTTGACACTGCTTCATCATCCGGGACATACAAAAGGATCTTGCAGCTTTTTATTTGAAACCAAAGATAAAAATCAAACCTATAAAGTGTTAATTGCCAATATGCCTTCCATCATTATTGACAGGAAATTTTCTGAAGTAAAAGAATATCAAAGCATTCAGAATGATTATGCTGAGACATTCAAAGCGATGAAAAATGTAGATTTTGATATCTGGGTAGCTTCTCATGCAAGCCAGTTTGATCTGCATATGAAACGAAAACCGGGAGATGTTTATAATCCTGAACTGTTTACAGATAAGCAATTGTATTTTCAGAAACTTGGAAAATTAGAAGCAGATTATCTGGAAAAAGTAAAACAGGATTCAGCAGAAAAATAACCGTAATTATTAGTAGCTATGAAAATATTCGCATTTGCAGGAAGCACTTCTTCCACATCGATCAACCGGGAACTGGTAAAATTTGTTTTGAAAAGCTTTCCTGAGGAAGAGATTAATTTTATTGACCTTAACGATTTTACAATGCCTGTTTTTTCTGTAGATCTCGAAAAGAAAGGCTTTCCGGAAGAGGCGCACCGGTTTTTAAAACAAATAGAAGAATGTGATGTTATTATTTGCTCTCTTGCAGAGCATAACCGTTCTTACGCGGCAGCTTTTAAAAATGTATTTGACTGGGCTTCCAGAATCAATGTGAAAGTTTTTCAGAACAAGCCGATGTTTCTGATGAGCACTTCTCCCGGCGGCTACGGTGGAGGAAATGTAATGAATACCGCAAAAACCTTTTTCCCGCAATTTGCAGCCGAAGTAAAAGAAACATTTTCACTTCCTAAATTTTATGAAAATTTTGATCTGGAAAGCGGCGTAATCGATCCCGAATTGCTGAAAGAATTAAACAATAAAATAGAAAATTTTAAAAATCAGGTTAAAAGCAAATGACAAAAGGAAGATTAGAAGCTTTCAGCGACGGTGTTCTGGCAATTATCATCACCATCATGGTTCTGGAATTAAAAGTGCCTGAAGGAGATGACTGGCAAAGCCTGCAACCTCTTATTCCTAAATTTCTAGCCTATATTTTCAGTTTTTTATACATCGGAATATACTGGAATAATCATCATCACTTGTTTCAGGCAGCAAAAAAGATTAATGGAGGCGTTTTATGGGCCAATCTTCACTTGCTTTTCTGGCTTTCGCTCATGCCTTTTGCAACCGAATGGATCGGTGAGACCCATTTTGCGAAAAATCCTGTGACTGTTTATGGATTTGGACTGATTATGTGTGCGATCGCCTATACGATTATGGAAAATTTAATCCTGAAAAATGAAAACGAAAATTCGAGGTTAAAAAATGCAATCCATTCTAAATTTAAAGAATATATCTCTATTGCATTCTATATTTTAGGGATCGCGGCTTCGTTTTTTTATCCTTATGTGGCGATAGGTCTTTATTATGTTGTTGCTGTCATATGGCTGATTCCTGATAAAAGAATTGAAAAATCATTAAAAGAAGATTAATATGGACACACACGAATATGTCAACGGCGACATCACCGTTATCTGGCAGCCGAAAAAATGCATTCACGCGGCTCTTTGTGTAAAAACGCTTCCTCAAGTGTACAATCCACAAGAAAGACCTTGGATAAAAGTGGAAAATGCAACTCCTGAAGAGCTTAAAAACCAAATTGACTTATGCCCTTCCGGAGCATTAAGCTACAAATTTAACACCGATAAATAATGGCAGTAACCGTAAAAGCAAGCTTAGGAAAAACAAAATACTACACTGAGGTAATTGCCGGAGAAAATACGCTGATTACCGATGAGCCTATTGATAGAGGAGGACAAAACAAAGGCTTTAATCCTTTTGAAATCTTGGCTACCTCTTTGGCTAGCTGTACTGCTGCGACTTTGAGAATGTACATTGACCGGAAAGAATGGGATGTTGAAAAAATAAATGTAGAGGTAGAATTAGAAAATTTTCCTCTAACGAAACTTTGCATTTTTAAAAGAATAATTGGTTTTGAAGGCGCAGATCTGAATGAAGATCAGATGAAAAGACTTCATACCATTGCAGATGCATGTCCGGTTCACAAAATTTTAACCAATAATATAAAGATTAACACTAATTTTATATAGTATGATAGACGTAAAACAAAACAACGACGACAAGCACGGAAGCTTTGAAGCCTCAGTAGAAGGCAAAAAAGCGGGCTTAATGACTTACACTTGGGCCGGTGAAGAAAGATTCATTATTGATCATACAGAAGTAGAGGAAGAATTTAACGGTAAAGGAGTGGGAAAAGAAATGCTTCTGGCCGCAGTAGATTTTGCAAGGAAAAACAATAAAAAAATAATTCCGCTGTGTCCGTTTGCGAAAGCAACTTTTCAGAAAAACCCGGATTTGCAGGACGTACTCTAATTCAACGATGATTTTTCAACATACAACCCTTCCAGCGTTTAAAACGCTGGAAGGGTTTTTCCATTATATTTCGCAATTGTGATCCAAAAAACTATATTTGCTGAAATTTAAATACAGATATGAATTCCGGAACGATTCTTTTGCTTTTTGTTTTTGTTTATTTTATCGGATTATTGGTCATTTCTTATTTTACCAGCCGAAATTCTGACAACCAGTCGTTTTTCATCGGCAATAAAAAAAGCAAATGGTGGCTCGTTGCCTTCGGAATGATCGGGACGAGTTTAAGTGGCGTCACCTTTATTTCCGTACCGGGAACAGTCGGAAAAATGACAGGAAGCGAATATATTTTCGGCGGTTTCGAATATTATATGATGGTGATCGGGTTTTTCATCGGGTATTTTATTGTTGCGGCCATTCTGCTTCCCCTCTATTATAAGATGAATCTTACATCGATTTACACGTATTTAGGAAAAAGATTCAATGTAGAAGCGCACAAAATCGGGTCTATTTTCTTCATCATTTCCAGAGCCATCGGTGCAACGGCGAGACTGTACCTTGTCGTGAATGTTTTGCAGATATTTTTACTGGAAGGTTTGGGAGTACCATTCTGGCTCACTGCCGCAGTGCTTTTGCTGATGGTTCTTTTATATACCTTTGAAGGCGGAGTGAAAACGATTGTGATTACCGATACGCTGCAAACTTCGTTTATGATTATCAGTCTTGTTGCCTGTATTATTTATATTTTATCTCATCTCAATTTATCTTTTGGAGAAGCTTATACCATATTAGAACAGAAAAACTATACCCATTTTATCAATTTTGATCCCAATTCCAAAACATTTTTCCTGAAAACCATTTTAGGGGGAATTTTCATCACGATTGCCATGACCGGGCTTGATCAGGAAATGATGCAAAAAAATATCTCTGTTGACAATCTGCAGAATTCCAAGAAAAATATGCTCACTTTTGCAGGAACACTCCTTTTTGTCAACCTCGCCTTTTTATTTTTAGGCGGCCTGCTTTATCTTTTTGCATTACAAAACGGGGCTGAATATGCCAAAATAACCAACATCATTGAAGGCAAAGAAGTGATCTCAGATATTTTCGGGTTTAAAGACAGCACCGGAACTGTAAAAAATATCATGGGAGATGATCTTTTCCCTTCCCTATCACTTCAGGGACATTTCCCGATGATTATTTCTGTGATTTTCATTATTGGGCTTATCTCTGCTTTATTTCCTTCTGCAGATGGAGCTTTAACCGCTGTCACCAGTTCTTACTGTGTAGATTTACTCAATCTTAACGACAATAAAACAAAAACAGAAAAACAGAAAAAACGTCTCCGTATGAAGGTGCATTTAACATTTACCATTGTTTTCTTTGTTTTGATTATGATTTTTAAAATGATGAATGATAAATCAATCGTGTACCTTATTATGGAAATTGCAGGATATACATACGGACCGCTTTTAGGACTTTTCGCGTTCGGGATTTTCACCAAATTTCAGATTTCAAGAAAATATTCCATTCTTGCGGTGACCCTGTTAGCTCCGATTCTTACGTACATTATTAATCTATCGGTAACTACATATACTGATTACAGAATTGGCGTAGAGCTGATTATTTTAAACGGATTAATCACCTTTATCGGGTTGTGGCTGGTAAAAAACAAGCAGTATCTAAAGTTGGTGTAGGTCTTTAAAGAATATTAAAAAACATACTCTATGAAAAAAATGATCCATTTACTCCTGTGCTTATTTACATTCAGCTTTATTACCGCCCAGGATTTCGAAGTTTCCACCTTAAGAATCGGGCCTTATAAAATGTTTATGAAAAATGATGAAGCCGAACAATTGGGCACGAAGCTTAAACAAACCGACTACGAACTCAAAAATATTGTACAATACAAAGGTGAAACTATCTTAATTGCGACTTCTCAGAACTACGATCAAAATGGGAAAGAAACTGGCCAGCTTATGATTCAGGGCCTTTCGACAACCAGCAAAAAATTCAGGACAAAAAGCGGAATCGGAGTCGGAAGCACCAAAGATGAGGTGATTAATGCATATAAAAACTATGCAAGCTACAGTGTCTACCCAGGTTGGGACGACAAAGGAAACCAGCAGAAAAATATAAGCCATTTTGTATTAAATGATTTAGATGCGGGAACGACATTAAGTTTTAAAATCGTCAATAACCTCGTTACAGAACTATGGGTATCCATTAATGAAGGCTGTTAAACAATATCATATTCAGAATCCGGAGTTTACTTCCGGATTTTTACATTTCCAAAAGCCACTAAAAAATTGTAAATTCGCACGCAAATAAATCCTAATATATGAGTAAAAGTATTGAAGAGCTGAAATCTCTTACAACACAAATCAGAAGAGACATTTTAAGAATGGTTCATGCTGTGAATTCGGGGCATCCGGGAGGAAGTTTAGGCTGTACCGAATATTTTACAGCGCTGTACGGTAAAATCATGAATTATAATCTTCCGTTCACCATGGAAGGCAAGAATGAAGATCATTTTTATCTTTCAAACGGGCATATTTCACCGGTCTTCTATTCTACACTGGCAAGATTTGATTTTTTTCCGGTAGCTGAATTAAGTACTTTCAGAAAATTAGATTCAAGATTACAGGGCCATCCCACTACTCATGAAGGTTTGCCGGGAATCCGGATTGCATCAGGATCTTTGGGTCAGGGACTTTCTGTTGCGCTTGGCGTTGCCCAGGGGAAAAAATTAGACGGTGATGATTCTTTGGTATTTTCTCTTCATGGAGACGGAGAATTGCAGGAAGGACAAATCTGGGAAGCACTGATGTATGCAGCAGCAAACAAAGTTGATAATATCATCTCAACCATTGATTATAACGGACGCCAGATTGACGGTGATACCGATGATGTATTAAGTTTAGGAAATCTCCATGCAAAACTGGAAGCTTTCGGGTGGACTGTTTTGGAAGAAAAAAACGGAAACGATCTTGAGGCGGTGATTGGTATTCTGGAAAAAGCAAAAACAGAAACAGGAAAAGAAAAGCCTGTTGCCATTATTCTGCATACCGAAATGGGATTTGGAATTGATTACATGATGGGAACTCACGCTTGGCACGGTAAAGCTCCAAATGATGAGCAGCTGGATACCGCTTTTAAACAGTTGTACCTAGAAGCCCCGGCTGATTATTAATTAATCGGCAATAAAATCTAATTAATAAGAGTAAATAAAACCGGAAGGTTACATGACTCTACAAAATTTAAAACTTCTCATGAAATATACATATACAGAAAAAAAAGATACCCGTTCAGGATTCGGGGCCGGATTGGCAGAACTGGCAGATAAAAACCCTAATGTAGTAGCACTTTGCGCAGATCTTATCGGTTCTTTAAAAATGGAAAAATTCATTGAAAAGGCACCTGAGCGATTTTTCCAGGCAGGGATTGCAGAAGCCAACATGATGGGACTTGCTGCAGGCTTAAGCATTACAGGAAAAATTCCTTTTACAGGAACGTTCGCCAACTTCTCTACTTCAAGAGTGTATGACCAGATTCGCCAGTCGATTGCCTATTCTAATAAAAATGTAAAAATCTGTGCTTCTCACGCAGGCCTTACTTTAGGAGAAGACGGAGCGACCCATCAGGTTTTGGAAGACATCGGAATGATGAAAATGCTTCCGGGAATGACGGTAATCAATCCTTGCGATTATAACCAGACTAAAGCGGCTACGATTGCGATTGCAGATTTTGAAGGCCCTGTTTATTTAAGATTCGGAAGACCGACTGTTCCTGTCTTCATACCGGAAGATATGCCTTTCGAAATCGGAAAAGGGATTTTACTTCAGGAAGGAACTGACGTAACGATCGTTGCAACCGGTCACTTGGTTTGGGAATCTCTGGTTGCCGCTGAAGAGCTTGAAAAAGAGGGAATCTCTTGTGAAGTGATCAATATTCACACCATCAAGCCGCTAGACGAAGAAATCATCTTAAAATCAGTTGAGAAAACCGGTAAAATCGTAACGGCTGAAGAGCATAATTATTTAGGTGGTTTAGGAGAATCAATTGCCGGAATGCTGGCAAGAAAAAGACCTACAAGACAGGAATTTGTAGCGGTAAACGATACATTCGGCGAGTCTGCAACCCCTGCCGAACTGATGAAAAAATATAAAATCGACGCTGCAGCCGTAGTGGAAGCAGTAAAAAGAATTTTAGCATAATAGATTTTCTTTAAAATAAAAAAAAGCATCCAGATTTGGATGCTTTTTTATTTTATAGAATACGTTTTAATTTCAATGAAGTGAATGAAACTTCTTAATCTTAAATTATGATCTGAAAAATTTCCATTTCGGAATAATCGCCAACATTCCGAAGCCTGTAAAAAGAAACAGATTGGTCACATCTGTGTATAAAAAAGTAGAAAGGTAATAGTTATGCATAAAAAAATGTAACAGCAGTAAAACTGGGAAGGTGAAAATTCCTACTTTTCGGTAAAAATAAATTAATGCTAAACTGACTATCATCAGAATATCTATGGAGAAAATAAAGTAAAAATACCATTTCGGGATATTGAGAAATTCGTGCTGCAGGTATTCATCCACATCAATTCCTACTCCCATAATGGTAAACAGTAATAATGCGGCCAATGCCAGAATAAATCCCAAACCTTTTTTCGGGTCTTCATCAAAATAACTGTATTCTTTTTCCATACTGCAAAAATAAAGAACTTATGAAACATTTCATAAGTTCTTTGTAATTTATATCGCTTAAAATGTGATTAAATAGAGATTGCGTTGATCAATCTGTTTTTATCACTTAAGAATTCTTCCATTGAGATCATACTTTCCGTTCTCATCACATCCTGTATATCGTCGATCTGATATATAATCTTTTTGGCGTCTTCCGTATTTTTGGCTTTTACCTTACAGAAAATATTGTATTTACCTGAGATTACGCTTGCTTCTACTACGTTCGGGATTGTTCCCAATTCTTTCAAAACCTCTTGTGTGCGGTTTGATTTCGTTAAAAGAATTCCTATAAAAGCGGTAAAATGGTAATCTAGTTTACCGTAATCCAAATTAAGTGAGGATCCTAAAATAATACCTGCATCTTCCATTTTCTTTACCCTTACGTGGATTGTTCCTGCAGATACATCCATCTGTTTTGCAATTTCTGTAAAAGGCATTCTCGTATTTTCTACTAAGAAATCAAGAATTTTCTTGTCTATTTCGTCCAGTTGATAGTTCATAATGAGTGAAATTATATTTTTCCTAAAAAATCAATAAATTTTTTACAAAATTAGAAAAAATAATTTAACTAAAAAAATTATATCAAACATTAACAATAATTAACATGGATGATAAAAATCATTAAAATATTCTGACTATTTACCCTTTGTTTTTACGGAATCTGTTTTTACAGCAGATGAAACAGTGCTTTGTTTTTTACTTTTTTTATTTCGTTTAAACAATGAATTGAAGCTTTTGCTCCATACAATACCACCACCATATGCTTGATTTGCAGATCCGTTGGTACCTGTAGTTCCTGCTCCCATTCCTATATTGGTAGGTTTAGAATATCCTCTGAGAATTAAAGTCCCGTCATTTTTTTTAGAAATATCATATTCTACAGATCCTTCTCCGGAGAGATAATTATTCGTGTCAGTTCCCGCTCCTTCTGTTTTCGTAAGCGGTATACCGAGACCGGTTTTTACTTTTATTCTCGGAGAAAGTGCAAAACTGAGACCTGCATTAGCTCGGTCTCCCGTATTCGAATACTGATCTCCTTTTACGTAATTGAGATCAATCTGAAATTCGTTACTCATCGTATTAAGGACAGATCCCAACTGTTTTAGCAGCATGTTATATCCTGAAGATTCTGCCACGCCTACCGCATCAATATCTACTCCTCCCGTATTGGAAACATTAAAGCTGTTTAACAATAAAATAGAACCGAACTGCAATACATTTTCTCCTTCCGTCTGATTGATTTTTGCGGCCAACGTTTCTTTAACCTGGCTGGAAACGTCCAAAGCAGTCACATTTAACGCAATATCGGGATCGTTTAAGGTATTGGTAATATTGGCCTGTAGTAAAATACTGATCGGCTGAAGCTGCCCCATATTGAGGTATTCTCCTGCATTAGAAACCATTCTTACATAATTGGCGGTAATATCCAAAGCAGGTTTCATGGCATTACCATCCCAGCGGATACTGCTCTCTTTCTGAATCTGGAAGGTTTTATTCAAAATGGCTTTAGACACAAAAGTTCCACTTTCTACCATATAAGTGCCATTCATCGCAATATTTCCCTGTCTGCTCATCTGGAATCTGAGGTCATCCGCAATTCCTTTCACTGTAATATTTCCCACATCATCTCCTACCAAAACATTTACGGTAGTTCCTTTATCGACATCCAGGCTGAAATCAATATTCATATTGGCTCCGGATTTCTTTTTCTCTTCTAAGGTAACAAGACCGTTTTTCCCTTCTTTTAAAAACCTCAGCATTTTAAATTCTTCCACATTTGAAGTAGAGCTTGAGTTAAAGGTGAATGTACTCCCATTCAATGCTTTCATATTTGGGGTTGACAAATTCAGCGCAGAAACCGGCCCGTCGACGTATAAATCGCCCTGTCCATATACTCTCCCCCAAAATAAATCGTAATCTTTCTGGGTGGTGCTCAACATCAGTAAATTATCTGCTCTCATCACGAGGTTGACACCCATTGAAGATAACGTTTCAAACTGGATCGCCCCGGAAATGGTTCCTTTAGAATTGGTTCGTCCGTCATGAACTCCGATATTGTTCAGGATCGCCAAACCTTTAGTTAAAGGGATTACCGTATCATCAAAAGAATAATCAACCCCCGTAAACAGAAGCTTTAAACCAAATTCTTTCAGTGCAATATCTCCGCTGTAATCAAGATTCTTCAGGGTTCCGTTGATCTTGAGATCACCGGTTGCTTTTCCTCTCAGGTTTCCGAAAATCGTCTGTACAAATTGTTGTGTAAAAGCGAGATCAAAATCCCTTAATTCGGTAATCAGATCAATCGTAGGTGAAGACGTATTATTGTTGACAGTACCTGTTAAATGAAGATTATTATTACCAATTACGCCTGCTGAAGTTACTTTGACATCCACATCATACACATTGAGCGAATATCCGTTGACGGCAGAAACGGTAAGGTCGCCCATATCATTTCCATTCATCATAATATCATCAACCGTTAAATCGATCAGGGGCTGCAGTGTACTTTTATCCATTTTAATTTTCACGCTTCCGTTGGCAAGGCCTTTTATATCCATGGGATTTCCTCCGGCCTGCATTTCCAGAAGCTTTTCAACGGCAAAATCTTTCACTTCTGCGTCTACGTAAAAGTCTTTTGCAGATTTAAAAGTAGATTCATTAATCAGTAATGAGCTCTGGTCTGAATAAATCCTCAGATTTTTAATTTCAAAATCCTGGGTTTTTTTTCTGTAGCTTATATAATGATCCAATTCCGGTGATGTGTCAATGGCCCATTTTACATTATTAAAGCTCACTTCCGTAGGTTCAAACCTGAAAACATAATCTCCTGCAGGATTGGTAGACTGATTAAAATTGATAGCGTAAGTCTTCAGATTATCATCCAGCTCATCCTCCGGACTGCCATGTTTAAAATTGGTCGCGATGCGAAGTAACGTATTGTTTTCGTTTTTACCCGTGAGCGTAAAATCTTTCAGTATATTCTTGTTATATTCAATTCTTTTAACCTTCGCATACAGCTGCTGATCGAGATTTGCCGTATTAATTCTCACCATGACGCTATCGACCAATGCACTGTCTCTGGTAATATTTTCCCTTTCGTTTACTTTATACTCAGGGTTGGCTTTTGCCAAAGCAATATCGGCATCAGAAATCTCCTCCTTTTTGGTCATTACATATTTCAGGGCAGCGGCATCAAGATTTAAAATCAGGTTATTTGAATTTCCATCATATTCTCCGTTAACAGATGCTCCCTGAGGAATTTTGAGATCCGGCATAAAATAGCTTACCAATCCCTGCTGAACATTAAAATTCATGGTAAAATTCTGTCCGCGGTATAATTTTCTGGGCGGTGGTCCCACTAAAATTTTTCCTAATCCGTTCTCTACCATTCCTGCGAGATCCGCAAGGTTATATTTCCCGGAAATCTTACCATCAACGGCGCCCGGAGCAATCACATCAATCACCCGGTTTCCTCCTTCTATAAAGGTTTTCACCTTTGCATTAGGAATTAAATACCGTTGTGTAGCCGTTGCAAAATTGATATTATTCGCTTCAACATCCAGATTTAAATCATTAAGGGTAGTCATCGACATTTTTCCGTTAACCTGGCCGCTTACGATCTGATTGCCTGGTTTATCTGCAAAATAATTCATATTCAGGTACCTTACATCCGCCTTTACATCGGCAGAAATTCTTGAAGTACTGAAATCAATAAGTCCTTTTACGGTTGCTTTTGCCTGCTCATCGTTTACGGTGATTAACCCGTTGTATTTCCGGTGATCCAATAATCCGTCGAGATATAGATTATTGATTTCCTTATTCATAATTTCAATGCTTGAAATCTGAGATTTTGTACTCAGACGCATGGTTTTGACATCAAAGCTCTGTCCGTTCAGATTAAATTTTCCTGAAATGAGTCCTACTGCTTTATTTTTAGTAATGACGAATGTATTTAAGTCTTTAACTTCTGCATATCCTGCATATTTTGGCAAAGGCGAACTGTAATCTGTCAGTGAAAAATTAGAAATTTTTGCCTGCCCTATTCCGGTCATCAGGTTTCCGGAAGCGATATAGACTTGTTTCGGATTTACTTTTGCAGTTCCGTTGTATTTCAGTTTCCCAAAATCATCTGCGAAAGTTTTCATCTTAGTAGCAATGAAAGAAGGCATCATGGCTTTTAAATCTTTATAGGTGAAATCTGCGGAAAGATTGTTGGTTTCTATCAGAAAATTGCCTTTCAGTAAATTGGTCACCATCATTTTTTTGGCGGCAATATTTACTGACGGATTTCGGATCAGAAAATTATCCAGCGTAAATTTGTTCAGTGGGCCATCCATTTTTCCTGAGACATTAAAAGGAATAAAATTATCCCATCTGGTTACAAAATAACTGATGTCATAGCCGCTCAGCTGACTTCCCTGAATAAGATTCATATCCCATCTTACTTTATCTGCAAAATCTGCCCATGAACCTTTGTTAAGATTAAATTTGATATCTCCCTGCAGAAGAGAATGATCTGTATTGAGGGTGAGATCTCTTAGAAACAGGAAATCCTGCGTCATGGAGAGCTCTGTAGAAAAAGTTTCTACAAAATGTGATTTTCCCCATCTTTTTGTGGTAAATGTAAAATTATTGATCTGAGCTGAAATATTAATCCCGTTTACTTTTACTTTTGGTGCTCTTAAATTTACATTGGTGGCGGTAAGCCATTTTCCGGGTTCGCCCGGTGAATTCTGATTAACAATAGAAACTTTAGAATCTATAATATCCAATCTTGAATTGAGCTGGAAAGGCGGTTTTGAAGGATCTTTTTTCTTGCCGCTGTCAAACAGTTTTGTAAAACGGATAAAATTTGAAATGCTGTCGCCTTTGTAGGTAATGACTTTTATATCGGCATTTTTAAGCGTTAAAGCATTAAAGCTTAGGGAATTGTTCTTTCCAACATTGGTTGCAAGAGAAAACCAGTCAGAATTCGCAATAAATTCCCGGGCTTTAATAAATTCCAGGCCTTTATAATCTTTTATTCGTAATCCTTTTATAGTCACATCGCCAAAAAAATCAACTTCTACACTTTCGGTAGTCATTTCAGCTTTAAAATCTCTGTTGACGATTTGTAATGCCTGATCTGCAGCCCATCTTTTGGTCACCGGAAGATTGATGGCAATAAAAACCAAAATTACAATAGAAAGAACAGTCCAAAATAAGACCAGTAAAAGCCTTGCCCACCAAGAATAACTTGTCACATCTTTTGCAGCCTGTTTTCCGAATTCCTGTGCGGTATCTATTGGATGTTTTATGGCATCAGAAGCAAGTGCGGAAGCTTCTTTCACAGTCTCCTGAACATTACCAACAGTCTTCTGCACCTGATCACCCAGGTTTTCTGCTACCGATTTTTTATGCTCATTTTCGTTATTATTCTCTAACTTTGCCATTACTATGAGTGACTCTATAATTTTAGGTATCGAATCGTCCTGCGATGATACTTCAGCAGCCATTATCAAAGGAAATTCTATTCTTTCCAACATCGCCGCAAACCAGGAGATCCATAAAGAATACGGAGGGGTGGTTCCTGAACTGGCTTCACGGGCGCATCAGCAAAATATCATTCCTGTCGTTGAAAAGTCTTTGCTTAAAGCAAATATACAACAAAATGCCATCTCAGCCATAGGATTTACCCGTGGTCCCGGACTTTTGGGTTCTCTTCTTGTAGGAACGTCTTTCGCTAAGTCTTTCGCTATGAGTTTAAACGTTCCTTTAATAGAAGTCAATCATCTTCAGGCGCACATTTTGGCGCACTTCATCGACGATGCAAATCCTGTGCCGCCAAAATTTCCGTTTCTATGTCTTACAGTGAGTGGCGGTCATACCATGATCGTCTTGGTAAAAGATTATTTTGAAATGGAAATTATCGGGAAAACCATGGATGACGCAGCTGGAGAAGCATTTGATAAAATTGGAAAAATTTTCGACCTGGATTATCCTGCAGGACCGATCATCGACCGTTTAGCAAAAGTAGGTAATCCTGATGCTTTCACATTTAATAAACCCAGACTGGAAAATTATGATTATTCTTTCAGCGGGATAAAAACTTCGGTATTGTATTTCATTCAGAAAGAAATAAAGAAAAATCCTGATTTTATCAAGGAAAATATGAATGATCTCTGTGCTTCGGTACAAAAATGTATTATTGAGATTTTAATGAATAAACTGGAGAAGGCGGCAAACGATTTGAGTATCAAAGAAGTAGCCATTGCAGGCGGAGTTTCTGCCAATTCTGCGTTAAGACAAGCCATGCAGGACAACCACACAAAACTGGGATGGAATATTTATATCCCGAAATTTGAATATACTACGGATAATGCAGCAATGATCGCTATGGTGGCCCAGCTCAAATTTGAACGGGGAGAGTTTACGGATTTACGGACCACCGCAACCTCAAAATACGATTTATAAATTAAGACTTTAAAAATAAACATCTACAGATGAAAGTATTATTAGAAGAAAAAATACTGGGAACGCAATCTAAAAAGAACTCAAAATACTATTGGGTATTGGAAACCGTTACCGAAAAAAATGAAGCAGAAGAAAAATCTGAAGATGAAGATTATTTGATGATCAGCTCAGAAACAGGATATATTCAAAATGTAAAGGAAGAGGTCATTGATAAAATCAATTCAGAAAATGTCTTTAGTTTTACTTACGAGCCCAAAGAAGGAGATTATTTATCTATTAAAAATAATTTAAGAAAAAATGAATACCTGAATTTGATTTTTATGAATGATAAATGGATTGAAGAGATTTACGCTTGTTCTTACAGAGATTGTGACGGTGATATCTATGCCACAATAAAAACCGGGGTTGCTTTCTTGAGCGATAATGAGATTGCGTTTCAATAATCATATAATATAATTTCAGGCCTATTTTAAATAACTGACTATGAAACTATTTTTTGGAGAAATAGCTGACGGAAAAGCCATTATTAACGACGAAGAGCAGCAACACATCGTAAAAGTGCTTCGTATGAAAGACGGTGAGGAAATTTATGTAACTGACGGAAAAGGGAATTTAGCTTCCGGAACATTAATGATTGAAGGCAAAAAAGCCGGAATTAAGATTTTGGGAATTAAAAATAATACTCCGGAATTCAATCCAAAACTTCATATTGCGATTGCACCTACAAAAAATATTGACCGTATTGAATTTTTTGTTGAAAAAGCGGTGGAAATGGGAATTTATGAGATCACCATTCTTCAAACTGAAAAAACAGAACGCAAAAATTTGAATATTGATAAGATCAGAAAACAGGCGGTCGCGGCATCAAAGCAAAGCCTGAGATTTCATTTTCCGGTCATTAATGATGTAATGAAATTATCTGATTTCCTGAAAAATATGGATCCCGAGAATACTTTCGTGGCACACTGCAACGAAAATTTAGAACGAATTCATCTTAATGAAATCCCGACATTTGAAAACTATACTTTTCTGATTGGCCCGGAAGGAGATTTTTCGGATAAAGAAATTCTGTTTTTAGCCGAAAAAGGGATCAAAGCGGTTTCACTAGGGAACCAAAGACTGAGAACGGAAACCGCGGGAGTTTTTGTAGCAGCCTGGAATTATAATAGGATGATTTAGTCATTACTCTTTTTCACTCTTCCTTTTATGGGCCAAGTTATCCCGATATGACCTGTATTGACGGGCAAACTTTCAGCTTTTGCCAATCTGAAATTGTATCCGATATAAAATTTGCCTCCCCAACCGCCAATCCCGAAATACGGCATTATTCTTGGCACAAATTGTTCAAAATTCGTTTGCAGCTGCAATTCGGTACCAAACATAAACCCTGCTCCTACATTTATCCCAATTTTGGGGGCGACAAAGAAATCATATTTATTACTCAGACTGAAATCACTTCCTGCATAATACACTTTTGATCCGCCATGCGGGCCGCCGTATTTGAAAACTTTTGCATATGCTAATTCTAAAGTATGCATTTGGCCGGATTTCCAGGTTTCTGTATGGTCTTTTGCATCACCAGAAAAATGATACCCTACCAGAAATGCGGGATAAATAATCATTTTTCTATTTTCTCTCTTATAGGATATCGAATCGACTTTTAATTGTGAAAAAAAGCATCCTGAAAAAAATAAAAATAAGAGAGGCAGTAATCTCGTCATGATGATTTAAAATTTTAATGATACCTTTTAAAAAGTAAAATTATTATCTATTAAATACTTTCCTAAAATCTGCTCACCGCTTCTCATCGAATTCACCGCCCAGCGAATCTTCATTTTCAGTAATTTTTCTTCATTGAGTTTATAGTCAATATCCGATTTTATCAGTTTTTGTTTTAATTCATACATACAGATGGAAGCCGCAACCGAAACATTAAAGCTTCTCGTAAAACCATACATCGGGATCGCCAAGGTTTCATCCGCAAAATCAAGAATTTCCTGAGAAACACCTTCCAGTTCTGTTCCAAAAACCAAAGCAATAGACTCATTAATCGTATAATCCGGCAACATGACGGCATTATTTTCTAATGAAACAGCCACTATTTTATACCCTTTATTTTTAATTTTCTGCAGAGATTCCATATTTCGGGGCAGTTTTTCCACCTCAACCCAGGTATCTGCACCTTTTGTCACTTTTAGATTGGGTTCAAAATTATTTTCCTCCTGCAGCGCCACCACTTTGTGGAATCCGCAGGCTTCTACCGAACGAACGATGGCCGCAGCGTTTCTGAACTGATACACATCTTCCAAAACCGGCAATACAAAATCTGAACTTTCCGGGGCAAAATGCTCAATTTTTCTTAATCTTTCTTCCGTTAAAAACTGCTTTAGATATTCGTAGGTTTTTGCTAAATCTTCCATCTATTTTCAAATCTTTGCAAATTAACGTAATTTTGAAATTCTGAACCTGATGCGGGTTCAAAAATATTTGAAAGTACATGAAAAGAAAAGTCCTGCTTATCTACACCGGTGGAACCATCGGTATGGAAAAAGATTATGAAAGCGGAAGTCTGCGCGCTTTTGATTTCGGAAATATTTTTGAAAAGATGCCCGAAATGAAATTGATGGAATGCGAAGTTTTTGTACATCCTTTTGCCAAACCGCTCGACTCTTCCGATATGGGACCTGAAGAGTGGAAAATCATTACCAATTATATTTTTGACAATTATGATCATTTTGACGGATTCCTGATTCTTCACGGTACCGACACCATGTCTTATACGGCTTCCGCATTAAGCTTTATGCTAAAAGGTCTGAAAAAACCCGTGATTTTAACAGGCTCTCAACTGCCGATCGGAGATTTGCGTACAGATGCCAAAGAAAACCTTCTTACGAGCCTGTATTATGCGAGTCTGTATGAAAATGAGGAAGCGGTTATACAGGAAGTGGCGATTTATTTTGAATATAAATTGCTGCGCGGAAACCGTACTTTAAAGTATTCTGCAGAATTTTTTGATGCATATTCCAGTCCGAACTACCCTATTTTGGGGCAATCTGGTGTGCATCTAAATATTGTGAAAGACAATTTATACCGGGATCGTTCTGAAACGGAATTCCATATTGACAATTATATCTCCGAAGATGTTCTGTTCTGGAGAATTTTCCCCGGGATGAAAATGAATCATTTTAAAGAAATCCCGAAAATGAAAGTTTTGATTTTACAGGTTTTCGGTTCGGGAACTATATTCAGCAGCGAAAAAACACTTGAAATATTACAGGAAATCAGAAATAACGGAACGGAGATCGTAGTGGTAAGCCAATGTATTTCCGGCGGAATATCATTTGGAAAGTATGAAAACAGCAATGTTTTTGCTAAGATTGGCGCCATAAGCGGTAAAGATATGACGGCCGAAAGTGCAATTACCAAGGCGATGCATCTGATTGACAATCCCAATTATACAGGAAGCTTCGCAGAAAATTTTTCCAGAAGCATGTGCGGAGAAATTACGGAATAATTGAAATTAATCATTTGTGAATTCAATAAAAATAGCCTATTTTTGCAGTCTTCAAAATAGAGAGGTGTCCGAGTGGTTGAAGGAGCTACCCTGGAAAGGTAGTATGCGGGTAACTGTATCGAGGGTTCGAATCCCTTCCTCTCTGCAAAATCCCTATAAACAAATTGTTAATGGGGATTTTTAATATGAGGTTTCCCAAATAATTCTGCATCGTTTTGTGCAATGTCCCCTTCTTTCTCCTATTATTCCCGATGGATCTGCAAAGTTAAAAGATCATTTCAAGTACAGGTATATGAAGAGTAGGTAATTTCTGCTAACGGGTCTACACTTAGCCAGAAACTGCGTTTAGGATTCTATAAACGAAAGATATTCCTATTGTTAATCTGTTAGACATTAGTTTACAAATCGGTAACATTGGGGCTTTTATAATTAATAATGCCCAAGATTACTTTTGATTTATTTCTTACTTGATTCCAAATGTCATTATTCAAATCATCAATATTGTACAATTCGTATTCATCAATCTTCTCTAAAATTTTATCAAGTTCTAAAAACATTATTTTAATATTTTCATTATAAGAATCTCGCAAAAATTTAGCATCTTCATACTCTAGTAAAATTTCATCAACATTGAAATATTTATTACCAAATAAATTTCTTAAATATTTCCTTTGATCATCAGAACTTGATGAAAGCAATTCGAGTGAATCGATTAAGTTATTTTTTTTTGTCATATTATTACTACATCCTTTTATAGGAGCGGATTTCCGTAATGATCTATCACTATCCAATAAAGACTTTCTCTCCTTTCTGATAGATTAGAATCCGAGTTATCTTATTTGTCGACCAGATTACTTTCCATTTTCCATAACTCCCTCTTCTCCTTTATTATTTCCTTTGCCTAATTTAGTTTCATGGCAATAAACTATAATAAAATTATTTTCATTTCCTTTTACAATAAAATGTAATTGTTGGGCCATAATCGTTTTTATTAAAGTCTATAACAAATTCTTTTACAGGAAATTTATACTTCAAATAAAATTCCCAAGATAATTTTATTTGACTTGCAATTTCTAAAAAAATAGCTTCATCAATTACTTCATTAAAATGACCGAATAAATCATAAATATGAAGATGATTAATAACTTTTTCTACCTCTTGTATGTCGCCATTTAGTTTATTAAACCATACATTATATAATTCATCTGATATTTTTTCTTTCAGAAAAAAACCTTTCTCATGTGCTATAATATCAGGAAAATATATATACTTTCCTATTAAATATATATCTTCAGGATTAATATTACTACTTATATAATCATAAGGATTGTCTTGTTCTTGTCCTGTATAAATTTTCCAATCTTTTAATATTTTTAATTCCATATTATAATTTATTTAGGCATTTGTAATTTCAGCAAAAATATTACCTTACTTAATCCTTTTCTTCAGTAAATTAAAATACATTATTCCTTTTTATCAAGTAGTTTCAAGAATTTGAAAATTTACCCCAATTTCACTTATTTTTTCAATAAACTTCTGAGCTAAAAATGTATCTTCAATATTTAAAATAACTTCTTCTTCATTTAAAATAGCATCCACATTAGATTTTGCATCTTTCAAAGAAATTCTAAGCATATTAATTTGTAATTTTGTAAGAGTTACTTTTTCAAACCCGGTTTTCCAGTCTTGTAATATTATTTTCATTATTATTTCACTTTTGAGTTCTATTAATAACTTTTAATCATAATTTGTCTCCATCATTTTAAAAGCTAATTACAATCGATATAAAACTATAACTAAAGAATTAATAAATCAGGAAATAAATACTTATTCGCTTCTTTATCATACTGGACATTAATTGGTGGTATATCCATATTATTACTTTTGAAAAACCATTCTCTGAACATATAATACATCCCTTCAGGTTGATAATCACAAATATTATATTCTAATTTTTCAATTACAAAAGTAGTAGGGAAAGATTTTAGATATGGAATTATACTTTTAGCTCCTGCTTTTAAATATTCTAAAGATATAGCATCTATAGTCTTACAGTTTAAACTTATAAATACTGACGAATTAATTTCATAAGTATCTTTTGACTTTACGTCAACACCAATCAATTCTTTTATTTCATAAAATATAGAAATCCCCCAACTGCTTTTTAATATTGTAAATCTATTCATCATTGTTTACTTATTGCTTAGATTTATATAATAAGCAATATAATTAAATTTGTAAGTTATTTGGAAAAACAATTTTAATTAAAGGAACAATAAAGTTTAAATTACTTCAAATATTGTAAAATGAAATATATTCTACAAGTAATGACTAGTAATTATTATTTATTTGACAATATTTCGATAACGTACCAATTTACAGATATTAATAAATTATTTTTTTCATCAGTTATAAAGTATTCCATTCCATAGCATTCTTCAATCAAATTAGAGAAGTACTTTCCTTCCTGTAAAACAAATATTTGATTTCTATTATAATAATCTTGTTCAAAGAAAACATAGGCAGACCCTAAAATATACTTTTCAGAAAATAAATTCATATTTATCTGTGGATAGTTTTTCTGAAATATTACTACCTATTGATAAATGATCTGTAGTTTTAAAAGGTTTAAATTTATCAAATGTATTTTTAATAAATTCCTCTGCTATTTCTCCCTCAATAACTGAATATTCTAAAAACATTTTCGATGCCGCAGCCTTTAACTCTTTAATTTTGTACAAAAAAATTTGATTTTCCATTAATTACTTATCTGGAATTTTTAATATTTCAATAGCATACCAATTTACTGAAATTAAAAAGCTATGGCTATTATCAGTTATAAAATATTCTAATTGAGAACATTCAAGAAGTAATTGAGAAAAAAACTTACCTTCCTGTAAGACAAATATTTGATTTTTATTATAATAATTTTGTTCGAAGAAAACATATGCAGTTCCTAAAACATATTTTTCTGAAAAATTAAATTCATTTCCTTCCGTAGATAAAATTATAGACTTTTCACTACCAATGCCCAAATGACCAGTTACTCTAAAAGGTTTAAATAAATTAATTGTGTCCTGAATAAATTTTTGAGCAGTTTCTCCTTCTATTATAGAATATTCCAAACTTAGTTTTTTTGCTGCTTCTTCTAATTCTTTAATATCATATAAAAAATCTTGATCTTTCATTTTATATTTACCTTCTTTTTGTTTACGATTACTTATCTAGATGATGGGACATTATCTATAAAAATATGTCCAACCACTCTATTTCTACCTTTTCCAACTTTATATCCTATATGTGGTTGATGAGGACCTTCACCTAAAGTCCCTCCTGGTTTCACATTATTAAATGCAGGAATATCCATATTTACTTCTGCAGAATTAGGTCCTTTATAGACTGTTGGAATACTTTTTCCATTTATATCTTTACCCCACTCTGTAACTTTGAATAATTCTTTAGGCACACCTGTTCTTTTAAATGCTTCTTCCAAGGCCATCAAATGTGTTGCTCCTCCTCTCATGTCAACATCTCTTACAGGGTTAAATTCCCAATTTTTTCCACTTAGCCCCTCTCCTGCTGCACCTTTACTAATCTTGTGAATTAGCACCATTGCCGCTAATCCTTCAATTTCCTCTGCATTTGTCTTTCCCCTCATAATATGCCTAACCGCAGACTCCGTGTCACTATCTCCTTCATACACCATAGCTGAAGCTTCTTTCCCTTGCATTCCTTCGTTCCACATAGATGCAACACTGTTATAAACGGTACCAACTGTATTCTTTAAGAATACATCTCCATTTTCGAGATAATCTGAACCATATTCACTTCTTTGGATATATGGTATTACAATATTATGTGCTCCTAATGTCAAAACTGGTTTTCCGCCATACTTGCCTTTATTAAGATACCATGGCAAATTATTTTGGGCAGCTTGGTCCGGTTCACGACCAACACGAGTAACCTCTCCAACTATAATACTGCTGTGAGATTTACGTCCAAATAAACCGACAATATAATCATACGTCCTTCTCACAAAACTTTTTTTCCCTGGTGGATCACATGGGTCATTTCCTCCCTTTCTCTCCCCCATCATTCCCGATGGATCTGCAAAGTTAACAGGATCATTCCAAACATACGCATACGGAGAGTTGGTAATTTCTGCTAACGGGTCTACACTTAGCCAGAAACTTCTTTTTGGGTCATAATATCTGGCTCCGTAATAGTAATATCCGGTTGCCATATCCAGTTCTTTGCCATTGAACTTGTACGGGTGGTCATAATCCATCGTGGTGTTTTCCATCAGTATTTCTCCATAAGGCATAGTGGAAATAGAATTAAATTACCTAAAAGTTTCTTTTAAAAACATTTATTCCTTGATCTCCCATCACTAAAAAATATTTTTGCGTTTTTGAAAAACCACAATACATATAACCGTCATAACTGATCTCATGGAGCTCAAAAAACCATGATTTTCTTGTTTTATAATTCATTAGTCTTGGGATCTTATAATTATTATGGATATTGATTATTTCCAATTTCCAATCATTTTCTATAGTTAATAAATTTCCTCCTCCTCCTCTTAATCCAAAAACATCTATATTCTCATCTCTTTCTTTCAATGAATACTTTAAATTATCGGTAGAGAGATTCTTTTTAAAATTAGACTCGTAATCTTCCATAATAATATTTTTACTTTCTATATCATATAAAAAAATTCCGTCTCCATTTACAATTAATAGATCATCATTTATTAACCACCCTACAAAAATAGACGAGTTTAATTTTAATAATGCATAAAAGCTCCACCCTTCATTTAACTCAATTAGCTCTTCGTGTAAAAATTCGTTATTATTGTTTGTTTGTATTATATCTATAATTTTCATAATATTATTTAGGTGTTATTATTTTACCGCTTCCTTTTATCTGCCATTTAAGAAAACCATTGATTTTAGAGGAATGAACTCCAACTCTGTTATAGCCTCCAATTACATTCGCATCGGAACCAGAAATACTTTTTAATCCCAATTCTTGTGGATGTTTTAGTTCTAAAATTTTGTTTGCATATCTAGAATTAATTTCAAATTTTGTTATTGTGCTACCTGGCTTGTTTCCAGCATAATTTAAAGCAGCACTCTCATCACCAATAAACATGTAGATTGTTTTTGGCTTACCATTCATAGAATTGTAAATTACATTATTAGCGTTATCTAATTCTAAAAATTGTCCAGTTCGTTGTACTCGATAAACAGATGTTGTTTGTGCTGTAAGAGCTACTCCTGCTGTTATTATACCGTCGGCAAACATTATACCACTAAATTTAGTAGTTAGGCTTTCTTCAGTTCCCATGGTATTACCATCCCATTTGGTCATTCTTGGTCCTAATCCTGAATAATCTGATTTATTAAAGACGCCATTCCGTATTAAATTTCCCAAATCAAGTGCTCCATTCAAAAAAGGTTTAATTATTTTACCGCCCAGATCTGTAGAAGAAGGTTCATAATCCCTGTAAGATTGCAACTTTTGTCCGAAAGTTGATAAATCACCAACACTTTTTATATCTGGTGTAGGATAAATCGTTGGTGCAGCTCCTGCAGTTGCATTTCTTGGTGAACCATTAATTATATTACCAACTCCCTTTATAAATCTATTCCACCAAGAATGTCTCCTTCCTTTAAGAATTATTTCCTGGATCTGTCCTTCTTTGATGCCATCTCCAGGACCTCCCTTTCTTTCCCCCATCATTCCCGATGGATCTGCAAAGTTAACAGGATCATTCCAAACATAGGCATACGGAGAGTTGGTAATTTCTGCTAATGGGTCTACACTTAGCCAAAAACTGCGTTTAGGATCATAATATCTGGCTCCGTAATAGTAATATCCGGTTGCCATATCCAGTTCTTTACCATTGAACTTGTACGGGTGGTCATAATCCATCGTGGTGTTTTCCATCAGCATTTCCCCATAAGGCATGTATTCGTACCAATTGGTAACCTCTCCCGAGCTGTTCATCAGTATAGAAGCCCCGCTGAGATGATCCGGATGAATCCAGTAAATTTCAGATTCTAAAATTTCCGGAGGGGTATATCCCTGCATGCATCGGTCATCTTCCAAGAAATGACTCCACATAGAGCATATACTTGTGCCATTGGCCAAAGCATCACCATACATCTCACTCAGCTTGATCGCACAGTCTCTGTTATCATCCTGTTGAAAAGCCATCAATTGCTGCTCTACCAGAAAGGCGCATGCGTTTTCATCCTGTGTGCTGGAAACCGGCGGCGTGTAAGTGCCCTGCGAATCTTCGTTCTGTACCCAGACTGCCGGAGGAAGGGCTGCTTCATCTATAATCTGCGTTATTTCGTCTCCCAATGAAGCGGCAAGGTCATCATATTCTCCATTAAGGTTTATTTTAAACCGATGGCTTGGCACGTTTGATACACGGGTTGCAATTTTCTGGCTTCCCATGTAATAATGCTTACTCATGGTTTTGTCATTCAGTACCAGATAGCCGTTGGGATAATAGATGAAAGATCCCATCTGGGTCGCTTCATTAGGGTCGTTCCCATTGACATACAGTTTTTTAGAAACTGCATCATTCTTCAGGATTCGTTCTCCTGCTGCATCATATACGTAATAATTCAGATTCTGCTTTTGGGTAACCACCGCTTTTAATCGGTTCTGATGGTCCCAGAAGAGGTCTCTGTATCCTATTAAGCTGTTATTGTCAACTTCCAGTATAGAGATCAGGTTTCCGTTGAGGTCATATTTAAATTGTTCACCAGCGGTAACTACCGGAACCGTTGGAGCCTGTCCGCAATCCAAAGGAGCACTGAAGTTTTCGAATTTCGTATAATTGATCGCGGTTACTGCATTGGGATGAACAGCACTGTTATATTCATATACGCCTACATCACCCTCATTTTCAGGATACTGACAGACGCCATTATTCATATATGTTTTGAGCTTAGCGTCCTTTACGCTCATATTTCCTACCGCATTATAATTCATATTCAAATTATAATACTTCGTCATTTTCTTACTCGTGGCAGTAATCTGGGCAGAACCCAGCCTTCCGAAAGGATCGTAGCTGAACTGTTTTTCGGTTTTTATGGCCAGATCCGATGACGGATAATTTCCCGTCATGGGTGTAGTTCCTTTTATGTGATTTACATTCCCGTTCCCATCAAAAGTGTACAGGTTTTTGTGAATGCTGTTATTTCCGTTGGTATATAACAAAGAAAGCTCATTGACTTTTCCCCAAGGATCATAATTGTATTGTGTTTTCGTATTGTTCCCTGCAAGATAAGAAGTCATCTGATCCCTACTGTTATAGGTCATTGCGTAGGCAATGTTATTTGGCTTGCTATTTCCCGGAAGTTTACTCATGATCTTATCCAGGAGACCACTCATATTATACTCATACGTGACTTCTTCTGTATCCGGATAAAATATTTTGTTGATCCTGCCATACACATCATGTATAAAAGAAGTTTTAAACATCTTCGGAACATTGTTCGGTGCCACTACGATACGCATATTTTCTCTTACATTTCCTAACAGGTCATATTTGAAAGTTTGTGTACCGGTTCGATCGGTCTGTTTGATCAGTCTTCCCCTCTCTTCAGGTATTCCTGCTTGCTGACCGTACTCAAAATTGACATGGTGATCAGGATATATTACTTCTTTCAACTGATCATAATTGTATAAATACTTGTCAACTTCTGTAATCGCTTTCAAATTTGCATTGTAGGAGGTGACCAGCTTACCGGACATATCATATTCAAAACCAGATTCTCCCGCATCCGGTTCTGTTTTCTTGATATTTCTTCCGAACTTATCATAAAAATACTGCGTCGTATTATTCCCGGCATCCTGCATGGCAGTAAGCTCATTAAGACGGTTATAGCGGTAGCTTACCCATATATTATCATTCCCGTTAATTTGCCTGCTTGATGTTATTCTTCCATATTCATCCGTATAGGTAATACCGGTATTCCCTAACGGGGTTACAGACCGTGTTGCAAACTGCGTAATTCCGTATCTGTCTTCTCCATATTCATAGAACATGTTTGTCGTAAGATTCTGCAGCCCATTGTTGGTACTGACATTATGTTGTGTAGTTGTCACCGGACGGTCTAACTCATCATACGTCGTGGTGGCATAAATCTGTGCTGCCTGATCTTCAGGCGTAGTATAGTCATCAAATATTTTGAGCGATGCCATGATATCACTTCCTGTAGTCACCTTATCTCTCAGAATTGTTTTTACTGGTCTTCCCAACCGGTCTTTAATCTGATAGATGTTATTGGAAAAATAATAGGTCTGATTTTCCTGTTTAAACAGCTTTTTCGACATCAACCCTTGTCCCCACGCATCGGAGAACAAGCTGCTGAAATAGTTGGGCAATACCGTGTTGTCATATTGAGTAGCTTTTCTTTCCGTAATCGCCACCGGAACGGTTTGTGAAGGATAATAATACATTTTGATTGTCCAATCCGTATCAGACGGCGCAAGATATTGGGTAACCCTTCCAAAAGAATCGTAGCTGTACTGAGCGGTTGTCCCATTAATATTCGTAATGGAAACAGGAACTCCGAACAGATAATCATTGTCATATTGCGTAGAGCTTGTAAAACCATACGAATCGGTAACCGATGTTAAATAGGTATGATAATCAAAGTCGTAAGTGTAATCATAAAACATGCGCTGTCCGTTAACGGATGCAGGCTGAGTGACTTTGGTCATGTTTCCGTACGTATCATACTCCATATCAAAATCCGCGGTTCCGGAAGATCCATTACTTCCAGTCCCAAGAATATCTTTTTTAATCTGTTTGATATTTTGGGCTGCATCCAGAATTGTGGTGCTTTTTCTTACCGTTTCATTGTTGAGAGCCGTTATCACAATCTGTTCTGAAGGGACGCCTACGATATTCCTAGCTCCCGGAGCATGATACGATAGTTGGGTTTTTACATCATCCGAAATGTCGGTTAATGAAGTCCCCCTGTCTGTAGAACGGGTAACATTTCCATATTTATCATAAGCGTCGATGGTGTTAATGGTCGTTTTGCTGTGGCTGTTTGGCCCGACAAATTCCGTAAAGGTTGATTCTGTTTTATATAAAAGCGGGATAATTCTGCTCATATCTTTATACTGCGGCTCAGATTGAGATTCTGTAAGCGAATATTCCGAAGAAGCAGGCTGGTCAAAGTATCGATAGGTATATTTTGTTTCGCTACGCTTTCTACCCTGGTTGTCGAGCATGTAAGAAGAACGCACCAGTCCTTTTTTATAAAAATACTGTCTTACCCGTGTGTCATTAAAATTTACAAAAAAGTTGTTTTCATTGCCGGTATAATCTGTCTCATACTGCGTCACATAGGTCTGATGCAAGGTCAGATCATCATAAACTTTGGTTTTAACAATTCCAAAGCCGAGAAATTCTCTTTCTCTTCTATCCTGTATGCCTTTTTCATACTCAAAATGAAAATTTTGGACAGGCTTTACTCTTTGAGGGTCAAGCACTCCATTCGTATAGGGAAGTGTGGTATCAATAGGCTTGAAGTTCCATACTGCAGTCCCTGTAAGCACGAGTTTAGAAAATGGCATTTGATAGGTTCCGCCTACAAGCGTTTCAAAATTAAGTTTTTCATTGACATTATCGTATTCCATCTGTATCAATCCCTGCAGAGGGTTTTCAATGCTTAAGAGTAAATTGGCACGTGGAAAATTATTACGATAATAAGCCAATTCGGTAGCATTCTCAGATATTAAAAGATCCGGGTAACCGTCTCCATCAAAATCCCTCAAGTCCACTTCCTGCTTCGTCACGGACTTATCTGTTCCACCACCCACTGACAAACACACTTTCACTCCGTAACATAGACATCCAGTGCCATATAAGTTGAACCCTGAAGAGTTCTGTTTATTATCTAGGCTAAAGTTTTTTGTGAAATTATCGGGACCTATGAAAGAAGTCCCATTATTGATCAGGAAATCATAGGCGTTTCCATTTTTGATGATTTTATCTGCAAGCCCATCTCCGTTGATATCAATAAGCCCTGTTTTTGCAGTAGATTTCGATTTTGAGAGACCTACACCTCCGGCCCAGCTTCCGTTGGCCCAGCTAAATCCTCCACCACCGGAAACCGCAAAAGAATCCCCTTTTGACACTTCAGAAACATCCCATCCATAGGGATCTGTGGTAAAACCATGACCCGTATTAATATTGGTAATGCCCTCTGAAATATAATCTGTAAGTCCGTCACCGTTAATATCAGCCCATACACCGTTACCCTGAGCCCATGCTTTTCCAATAGTAATGTTTAACCCAATTCCCAATGCGAAAGAGGAAGCCCCGGTGTGCGTATCTCTTTCACCGGCTTCCGCAAAGGATGTATTTGCAGTATTGCTAAATTTTGCCACAGAAGCGGAAGCTGACAATCCTGCTCCGAGTATAGTACCTCTATTTTTAATTTCTTTCGCCGTAATCGTAGAAACTGCGTCTAATTGTCCCAAAACATTTGTTTTCTGGTAATATCTTCCGGAGATAATATCCGGATAGTGATCTCCGTTAAAATCCTGGAAATAATCAGAGGTTTTTTCCATTGAAATCCCTGCATGTCCACTGATGCCAAGCCAAGGAAGTATTGATCCTGCCGCATACGCATGGAATGAGTCAGATTTAGAACGCAAAATAATTCCTCTAGGGTTGGGTACCGCAAAAACAGGTGTCGTCACGATCGTACTGCTACTGGAAGAAACGCCCAATATATAGGGTTTCAAATCGGTTCCGGATAACATCACCGGTTCTAAAGGAGAAATATAGGTATCTGTTTCTGCATCTAACTGCAAAGGAGTAAAATATCGGTTGTTATTCTGCTGCATGATAAAATTGGTCATGCAGGTGAAATAATCAGGGGCCGAAGGATTACAAGGAGACGCTCCACCAGGAAGCGGAACATTTGCGAACGGATTGGTTGTAAATTCATTTTCCCTTATCGGTTCATTAAGATACTTAGAACCATTATAACTAAAACCACCCCAACCCTGATATACCAATCCCGTATTCATATTATAATGGGTATTCGAAGATCGGAAGGCAAAATAATCAGCTTTAAGACCGGTATTAGCAAGAAGAGGATCTCCTATAAAAGCAGAATTAATAATATCCGGATTTACGGATGCCAGCTTTTTGGTTACGGTATAATCTGCCGAATTGATCTCGAAATAAAACGGAAGCATACAAAGCTCTTCATACGGAATAGGAATCGTCGCAAAAAAAGCGCATATGTCTATTTTAGGAATCGGCATGATATTATTAACGACGTCGACCGTATTTTTTGCCGTATATACCTTTCCATTGTTATCTTTTATTTTTAGAGAAAAAGTAACTTTTGTATTGTATTGTTGATTTAAATTAATGGTATAATCATTCAGAGTACTGTCACCATTAAAATCGGGAAAGACATAATAGTTATTTGCCAACCTGCAGCGTGGGCATTCTATTTTATCATCACAAAAATGATAGTCCCGGTATTTTTCAAAATCCTTCGGAAGCATATTAGTAAGCCTTTCGGAGTAAGGGTTATATTGTACCAAAGCTTTTATTGCGGTAGTATCCGTATCCGACATTACGGTAAGAGTAGGCTTCCACTTGATTTTCTCCCATGATACATTAGTATCCGCTGAAACATCAAACTGCAGCAATGTCATAACAGAATCTGAAGGATTCTGATTCAATAACAGATTGGAAATATCAGATCCAACAATCTCATTACTTGTAGCAGTAACAGAACTTAAATTACTGTCTTTAGGTAATTTAAGTTTATATATAAGAGTTGTAACCGGTGGTGGTATGGTTCCTGTACTATTCGATATTGACTGTATGGTTTTATAAATTTTAAATTCAACATCATCGGTAAAGATTTCATTATTAAGCTGATTCCAGGAAATGCTAACTTTACTTTTATCACCCACCACATTAGTTTTCTGGCTGGAAGGCAGATAATGGCTTCCTGCATTAAATTTAAAATAGTAATTATCGTTGGCATCTTTCTTATCTAAATCTGCCCCTCCGTAAACAGAATTGTATCTGATGTCTGTATTTACCTTAAGATGATCTCCGTCCTGATTAGCCTTTGAAGAAGCAATAATAAATATTCGTTGCCCTTTCTCAACATGTGTAGTTGCATTAAGTGCCTGGAATTGTCCCTGACTATTTAAAGTTACTACAGAAGAAATTGTCGATGAATTGGCAGGAGTATATCCTGAAATATCTTCGTTTATTTTGGTCATTTCTCCTTTCTCCATCCAGACATCTACTCCGTCCTGTGAGTTTTGTGGCAATGTTATTTCGTTACTTATATTGATATCACCTGAAACAGGAGCTTCCCACATCCTTACGATATGCGCTAAAGAAGAGGAAAACTGAGTAGTGGTGATGGTATCCTGAACAGCAGCATTTCCTGCCAGAATAGCATTTGGCGTTTCTTCTGTGACGTTGATGTTCCCAGTTACCGGCTGAGCAACAAACTGGGGTACCCCATTTCTGATCCTGTTAAAGAAAACGTCACCGTAATTAATCATATCCAACAATCCATCCCCGTTTACATCTGAAAAATAGATAGGAGAATTGCTGTTACCAAAAGAATAATTAGCCCCTACAACTCCTCTGGCAAACGAATATTCTAGACCGACAGTAGTATTATAACTATTATGCGTATAAATAGGATTTCCCCCCGGAAGACCGACTGAAGAATAAACATTGCTAAAGCCCGTTTTTGTATTCTTTCTAAATTTGATGGTACCGTCTGATGCATAGAAAGCTTTATCCAGCAATCCATCTCCATCCATATCTAAAAGTTGATTTTTCCCATATGCTTCATTATCGTCATAACTTCCAGTGATACCAAGGGTTCCTTTTTTATCGATTCCAAAAAATAAACAGAACCCTCCGCCAAAACTTACTGCTCCTCGGATATTTTTGTTTTTACTGTACGTCCCTGCAATAAAACTGGTATTTCCCCCTGAAAAGGATCCCACATTTGGGACATCCCGTGGAGTATTATATATTCTAACAGGCGTTTTGTCAAATATTTCGACATTTGGATCATATCCGAAAATATGCTTATTAAACAGTGTCCCGTTTCCATCCTTCTGAATGATTTCCTTTAAAAGTCTTTTTGCAAAAACTCCTACAGTACTATTAAGCAATTCATATTCACGAATTTTTACATTCGCCCTTTTTATGGTAATCTTACTTAATACTTTCGCATCTGTCAATTTAACCCCCAATTTATAATTGAAGGTCATATCTCCTCTTACTCCTGCTTCATTCTCAAATTCAATAACGGTATTATTACTATAAGAGATTCTTGCCAGATATTTGTTTTTCCCTCCTCCTTCAAATGAATCTGCATAGGTATACGTAATTATATTCCCGAAACGATCTGTTACTTTAGATAAATACCATTTTACTACATTTCCTGAAGTATTGCCGTAAGGCGCATCTGTTAATATATCCAGATATTCTTTTTTTGTACCGTTACCGTCTAATGTTTCCCAGGTATACCCTGAAGGGGAAGATCCTTTTCTGACAATGGTATAGCCTTCTTTGATTCCATTACGATAATAAAATTGTCTGTTGGCTATTCTTGTTTCAGAATAAGGGAGTTTATTGGGTAAATAGTCATCCTTAAAGACCAGCTGTTCACCGGCAATTAAGTAAATCTCACTTTCGTCACTAGAAAATGACGGAACACCCCATCTTGTATCAATATCAATCGTTTCTATCGGAATATCCCAGCCAGTTCCCGCCCATCCGAATTTATTATCACTGTTATAAATCAGAGCAACATTGGGTTGAAAACCTGCAACTCCTGCAGGGATCTCAATAGGATATTTTACGTTGGCCGTTCCTTGTTGATTGGGTGTCGGCGGAGCAATAAGGTTAATTTTTGATCCCGGATTAGCAACTGGTGCATCATTAAATGATGTTTGGGCATCCGCTCCCGTTTCCGGGCTTTCAGGTTGTTTGATTGTGCCTACCATAAAATCGGCACTCCTTAACGAAGAATGAAGCACCACATATTTTTTAACAGTATTTACGCTATCAATTTTAACTGGAGACCATTCTTTTTTTATAAAGTCAAAAGTAAATGCGGTAATATCGTTTTCCTGATATCCTTTCGGAATTTTATTTTTATCGTAAGGTAAATGGAATATTACATCTTTTGAAAAAGTATTATAAAGACGAAAGCCGGAATAGTTATCACTTGTATTAACTATTGAAAGGTCTACCGGAGGGATGTCGATTGTTCTTAATCCCAGGATGATTTGTGATGCATCCTGATAAACAATCTGATGCCCTTTATTTTCATAAGATGCTATTTCTGTAAAAGAAGAGTTTTTAATCGTTTTTTCGAGAATCATTTCCGGGATATCCCGCATACCCAAAAATTTAACACCAATGGAATTATTTCCTAAATTATCGTAGGAAACGTATTCAAATTCGTCTCCTATTAATTCTACTTTTTTACCTTGTATTTCAAGAGACTTGATTCCAGATTTAGAACTGACAAAACCACGTATGTACGCGATTTTATCATTATATGTTTTAGAGATTATAGTATATGGTGCAGAATTATTTTGCTGCTCGGTAATCCGCACATTTTTAACAGTATAATATTCTCCTGTATGTAAGGCATTGAATAGTATCTTATTATCTCCCTGTTTTAATAGTTTGGGATCAATGATTTCAGACACTGCAGTCCAACCTGCTTTTTTATGCTTGATGTATCCTCCCATTGCAAAACTTCCATTAACACTTCGTGTTACTGAATTGATATCTGAATAGCCATCAACTTCATAATTAAGAACATACGTCTTATCGGGATTTATCTTAGAAAGCTCAATACTAAATATATTATCAGAAGCATTTGCATCTCCCCTTTGGGGATCCTTATTTCCTATTTCTCCAATATATCCAGAGTTTACCAAACCTGAACTATAACCGGAAAGTGATGCAGTTGTATTTAATCTTGCATTATATAAATTCGTAAATGTTTCGCTATTCGAAATTAAGTGATGTGCTAAAGCAGAGTCTTCCAAATAACTTTTGGATTGAATCATTGGGACATCTACCGGTTCTTTATCAATATTTTTATCTTTTTTAAAAGGCTTTAGAAAGTCACAATTAATTTTAGAAGGATTAAAATACTGATGTGAATGATTTGCTGTTGGTATTACATCAAGATCTTTACGGATTACTTTGTATAAGGTCCAACTGCTTAAAGATAGAATAATAGGAACAAAAACAGGTAATAATTCGAAGTTTTTTCTGCTGAAAAATGAGCTGATTTTCATATATTGGGATTCGTGTTTTATTAGTTAATAAGGAAGTTTACTCCTTTTCCTTCTTCGGGAATAAATATTTTTATATTGTAATACCCTACAACAGCCGGGATACTCATTGGAATGGTAAAGTCAGTAGCCTGATTATACTGCCCCTGCTTAATAAGCACACCGAGATTGTTAAATATCTTTACAGTTAGTGGTTTGGCAGCCACCAACTCTACTTTTATTGTAAGATTTCCATCATGAGAAGGATTAGGAGATACGGTGATATTTTTAAATAAAGAGTTACTCTGGAGCGCATCATAGTCAGATTGGCTTAATACGGAAAGTGTTTTAGACACTTCACATCCCAGTTTATTTTTAATATTTAACTGATAGCTTCCTTGGCCAGTCAGCAGATAGGGACTAGCATGGGTAGATACACCAGAAGGAGAAATAAGCGTATATTGATAAGATGCGGTATTCAGATCCAGTTCTATCGGCGTACCATTCCATACATATTGCTGGTCAATATTCTGATTGATAATTCCTTCAAGGTCAAATGTTCTTATAATATCAGGCTGCCCTTGTTTATGGATACTAAGCTCATAATTATCAGGAGCCAGGTTGTTAAATAAAATAGGATTTGAACTTCCGGAAGTTGTATTTATCACCATTTGATTTGTGGTTATACTTTTTAAAGAATAAGTAAATGGGAAAATATTTTCCGGAACGGATATTTTAACAATGCCATTGCCCAATTCGGTACATGTGCTGGTTAGTTGTACAAAAATATTGCTTTGTGGATCTTGAAGATTGAAGGTGAAATAGTCAACTCCATCGTGATCAACATCCCATAAAGCATCCTTAAAAACATATAGTGAGTCATTCAGCTTTTCTCCTAAAATATCAGTAGAAACATCACTTTGGTAATTACTTTCATTACTGAATATTCGTAGCCTCATTTCATCACTTGATGCCAATCCGGTTATGATAAAATAAACATGAGTTTTGATGGGAAGAGATCCTGTATTTTTTACTTGTGCCTTCCACATTCTCTTCATATCTCTTTTAGGATGTGAAGAGATAAGATCTACATCCTTAAAGGTTAAGGCTTGATTATTATCTCCCCATAGGAGAAAACTTTCCTGACTAAGAGCGGCTAGGTTTTGATTGTTGGTTGGCTTTACCTGTCCTAAAGAAAATACAATATGATCATCTTCAGAATTTACTGACTGTTTTTGATATAATCCAAATGCATCGTCCCTACCTATTCCGGTAATTCGGAAGTTATAATTCTTATTTTTTTTAGAATCCCAAATAATATCGTTTCCTGACGAAATATAATTTTTTTCAGAAATATCATTAATGGTAATTCCATATTTAACGGAAAGATAAGTCTCCACTTTTTGTTTTTCAATTGTAGATAAATTGTTGTTAAAAATCAGAATTTCCGGAATTAATAAGGATAAATCAGTTCTTTTATTAAGAAAAACTATAGGATTAATCTTGTGATTGGTATCGTTCTTTGTGAATGCCAATATTTTGGAACTAGCCTGAGTTGTATTAATTTTTAAAGAATCATTAAAGTCATATATCCCAATACTGCTGATTATCGTACTGCCTATTTTACCATATATTTTCTTATCAGTACCTCCAAACTTATTGCTCACGATAAATAAAGAAGGTTGGTTTAAGCCTGTATCTAATTTTTTAAAAAAAGCACCTGGAACTGGATTATGAATTAAATGAAAATTCATGAGCTTATTGGTAAGAGTATCTGTAGGCAGAATAGTATCTTTTACATTATTTTTCCTGAAGACAAGACCCGGAATTCCACCGAAGATGGCGGTTTGAGAAAATAGGAATGTACAAGTGAAAAATATAAATATAATGGGATATAATTTTTTCATATTGTGTTAAATTATTGTGTTTTTCTTATGATAAATTTTTAATATTGATTCGTTAACAACTATTTCAATAGATGTTCATTATTTATTAAATCTTACAAAAATATAAATAAATTAATACAAACGGATAAATAAGTATTTAAATATATTTATTTTTTGATAATTCATTAAATTATTTTAATATTTATAAATATACATTGAGATTGATTTTTGCAAAAACTAACTGCTACCGCATTTTTACAACAGCTAACCTCTCTGCTCGCTCATTTGATCATTACATGACATCTTTATATTATATCAACGTAAAACTCTTTACAGACGAACAGAATAGATGTGTTTGAAATCTTATATTTGATTAGGTCAACTGAAAACTAAGGAATTAGCTATTTGAAAACGGAAGAATCTTATCCCAGTTCTGCGCCTTAAGAACAGAATAAATCGGGCACAACAAAAGTTTTGATTCATCAATGACCCAAAGCAGTTCACCTTTATTGACTATCACCAGCTTTTTACTGTGCAGATTAACTTCTAACCAGGTTTATTCCTCTTTGCATATTAAAACCGCCTGAAAATCAGGCGGTTTTGCATTGTCCGAATGAACCGAACGGAACTATAATAAAGTAAGTATGAAATAGCTGGTTATTGTCTATTTTGTAAAAATGTTTTCACTCTAGCCCCGATCGCAGCGGCATCCTTTTTCGGATTGGCATAAGCGCGGCGAAAAAGATAGAGCGGAGAGCGGGAAAAAGCTCCTCTAAAACTTTTCAATTACAAACTGTAAGAAAGCTGTGATCTTGCATATGAATTTTAACAAGGGCTTTAGATTTGAGCTCACTGTAAATACCCTGATCGAAAGCTTCGACAGATTTCAGTTTCTGATCAATAAAATCTGCAATCCGTACGACCGAAAAATGAAAATTTCTATACAACGTAATGTCTACTGTACTTCCTAAAAGAGGCAAATACGCTTTCAGAAAAGGTATAGTCTGCTGATGAAGGTCAAAATCAAGACAATATCCTGTTTTTTGGTTTGACATGATGACTTCATAATTATTAATATAATCTAAAATGCTTTCATTCTCCTTTAGGGTTGTATGATTCCTGTGAAAATGATCATTTATTTTGTCTAAAATATGCTGAGCATACTCCATCATGGTAATGGTTTTCCATTCCGAAACATTGCTCATTTTGGTTGTTGCGTTTTTGGAGCTTTCGTCAATATTAAAAGAAATTCCGAAATTTTCCACATAAGGAAAGAAGCAGTTTTTTACTTTTATAGCCGCATCGGCCTGAAGCTGATCTTCATTACAACTGTAGCTTAAATAAGGCTTATACATTTCTGCCATATTTTTTAAAAAATCAATCTCATTGGTATTGTTATATTTTTCAAACCATTTTTCAAGATTATTGTAATAGTTCTTTTCGAATTCTCTGAAGCTTATGTAAAACGGTAATTCCATATCCTTAATATTTTAGTACAACAAAGCTATTGCTGTAATGCGACAAAACTTGACGTGTTTTATGATGTTTTAAAAATTATTTTATCATAATTATCATTTTAGTAATCAAAATGAAAGCCATTTTTTTACAATTTCTTAATTTTTAACATTTTACAGGGTTTTTACCTATGTTTTATATACGAAGAGACCGGTTTAAAACCGGTCTCTTCGTATATAAAACGTTATTAATGCTTAGCATCTTTTATTTCCAGCCACCTCCTAAGCTTTTATAAATGTCTACAACCGTACTTAATTGTTTTTCTTTGGCTTCTACCAATTCCATTTTAGCATCCAACGCATCTCTTTGGTTTAATAAAACCTCCAGATAATCTGCTCTTGAATTTTTAAACAGTTGGTTGGCAATATCAATAGATTGATCTAAAGCATGCGTTTCCTGAGATTTTAACTGATAATACTGGTCTATATTTTTGACTTTTGACATCAGATTCGCAATATCCAGATAGGCGTTCAGAATCGTTTTGTCATATTCATACAAAGCCTGGATTTGTTTTGCATCCGCAGTCTGGAAATTAGCTTTAATCGCACTTTTATTAATAAGCGGCCCTGCTAATTCTCCTACCAGACTTGTCGCAATAGATTCAGGTAATTTCACCAAGTAAGATGGCTTAAATGCTTCCAGGCCTAACGTTGCTGAGATTTCCAATGAAGGATAAAATTCTTTTCTGGCCGCCTCCACATCCAGTTTTGCTGATTTTAATTCCAATTCAGCCTGTTTGATATCGGGACGGTTTGCCAGTAATTGTGAAGGAATCCCTGTATAAACAGTCTGCGGAATGGTGGTCATAAAACTTTCCTTGGTTCTTGTAATCGGCTGCGGATATCTTCCTAAAAGGGCATTGATCTGATTCTCCTTCTCCGTAATTTCCTGGCGGATGGTAAATTCTGAAGCCTTGGATTTTGCCAGTTCTGCCTCAAATTTTTTCACCGCCAGTTCTGTCGCCGCTGCAGCCTGCTTTTGAATTTTTGAAATTTCCAGCGCTCTTTCCTGCAGTTTGGTATACTGCTGAATGATATCCAGCTGATTATCTAATGCAAGCAATTCATAATAATTATCTGCTACTTCTTCAATCAAACTGGAAAGGACAAAGTTTTTTCCTTCAATGGTTGAAAGATAATGGGCAACGGAAGCATCTTTTTCGTTTCTGAGCTTTTTCCAGATATCAATTTCCCAGTTAGCCATTACTCCGCCTTCAAAATTTCCCAGCGGGTCCGGTATTTCTCTTCCTTCTTCAATCTCTGTCGTCGCATCACCCGCACCTTCACTTGTATAACGCCCGGCTTTGCTTACTCCCGCGCCGATTCCGGCAGAAACCGTGGGCGTCAATCTCCCTTTTTTAGCAATCACACCACTCTTTGCAATCTCGATTTCCTGCAAAGTGATCATGAGTTCCTGATTATTTTTTAAAGCCGTTTCAATTAAAACTACTAAATTCGGATCCGTAAAAAACTGTCTCCATGGCGTTGTTCCGCTGTTGTTCGTAGCATCCTGCTGCTCTTCCTGATTAAAATTCTGAGGAATATTTTCTTTTACCTCGTCTTTTATGACCGTTGCCATCGGTGCCCTGCAACTTGCTAAAACCAATAATAAAGCAATAGCGGCAATATATTTATTATAAATCTTCATGTTTCCCATCGTGTTTGTAAGGTTCTGTTTGTTCTGTTAAAGGATTTTCTTCTTCGTATTTTGACAATCTGGATTTCTCTGCGATCCGTCCGAAAATGTAATACAATCCCGGAATAATCATCAGTCCGAAAATAGTTCCGATCAGCATTCCTCCGGCGGCGGCTGTACCGATGGTACGGTTTCCAACAGCTCCCGGTCCTGAAGCCATCACCAAAGGAATTAATCCCGCAATGAACGCAAATGAAGTCATCAAAATAGGACGGAAACGAATAACGGCTCCTTCAATTGCCGCTTTGGTGAGCGGTACACCTTCTGCTTTCCGCTGTACTGCAAATTCAATAATCAACACCGCATTTTTTCCTAATAAACCGATGAGCATGACCATTGCAACCTGTGCATAAATGTTATTTTCCAGCCCCAAAAGCTTTAAGCATAAGAAGGCTCCAAAAATACCTGTCGGAAGCGATAAAATGACGGGTAAAGGAAGAATGAAGCTTTCATACTGTGCAGAAAGAATCAAATACACAAATCCCAGACAGACCAGAAATATATACACCGCTTCGTTTCCACGGCTTACTTCGTCTTTGGAAATCCCGGCCCAATCAATTCCGAAACCTCTTGGAAGTGTTTTATCGGCAACTTCCTGAATGGCTTTAAGGGTTTGTCCGCTACTGTATCCCGGAGCCGGAGTTCCGCTTACTTCCGCAGCATTGTACATATTATGCCGTGTGATTTCAGACAGTCCGTATACTTTTTCCAATTTCATGAAATCTGAATAAGGAACCATCTGATCTTTATCATTTTTTACATATAATTTTAATAAATCACTCGGCAACGCACGATATTGCGGACCTGCCTGAACAATCACCTTATACGGCCTGTCAAAACGGATGAAGCTGGTTTCATAATTAGAACCGATCAAAGTAGATAAATTATCCATCGCGTTTTCGATATTCACTCCTTTTTGCTCTGCAAGATCATTATCTATTCTTAGCATATATTGCGGGAAACTCGCCGAGTAAAAGGTGAAGGCAGATCCCAATTCCGGACGTTTCTGGAGTTCTTTTACAAAATCATTGCTCACTTTCTCCATTTTCTGATAGTCTCCGCTTCCTGCTTTATCCAATAAACGGAGTTCAAAACCTCCTGCAGCTCCGTAGCCCGGAATAGATGGCGGTTGGAAGAATTCTATATTGGCACCCGGAATATCTTTAGCTTTGGCTTCGAGCTGCTCTATGACTTCAGCGGCCGATTCTTTACGATCAGCCCAATCTTTCAGATTAATCAGACAGGTTCCTGAATTGGATCCCGTTCCTTCGGTCAGAATTTCATAGCCCGCAAGCGAAGAAACAGACTGCACCCCATCAATGTCTTCCGATGCTTTCTGCAGCTGCAAGGCAATTTTATTGGTTCTTTCTAACGTAGATCCTGGAGGAGTCTGGATAATGGCATAAATCATACCCTGATCTTCACTTGGGATAAATCCTGATGGAAGACTGTTGCTTATGAAAAAAGTTCCTAAACAGAATAACAGCAGCAACGGAAGGGTAATGAATTTCTTCGTTACCGTTTTATTCAGCATTTTCTCATATCTCCCGGCTCCTCTGGTAAACATATTATTAAACTGATCTAAAAATCTGTTGACCGGAGTTTTCTTTTTGGCTTTTCCGTGATTGTTTTTTAAAATCAAAGCACACAAAGCGGGAGTCAACGTTAATGCAACCACTCCTGAAAGGATAATGGAAGACACCATCGTGATTGAAAACTGACGGTAAAAAACACCAACCGGACCCGACATGAATGCAACCGGAATAAATACGGCTGCCATGACCAATGTAATCGCGATAATCGCACCGCTGATTTCGTGCATGGCTTCTTCCGTTGCCTTCAGTGGGGATAGATTTTTCTCTTCCATTTTGGCGTGAACGGCCTCGATGACGACAATAGCATCATCGACGACAATTCCGATTGCCATCACCAAAGCAAATAGCGAAATCATATTCAGGGTAATTCCGAAAGCAGACATGATGGCGAAAGTTCCTATCAAAGAAACCGGCACAGCCATAGTAGGGATTAGTGTAGAACGCCAATCCCCAAGGAACAGAAACACCACAATGGCAACCAATACAAAGGCTTCAAACAAGGTGTGAACCACCTTTTCTATCGATGCGTCCAAAAACCTGGAAACGTCATAACTAATGTCATAATGCATTCCTTTCGGTAAATTATTTTTTTCAAGATCAGACATCAAAGCTTTTACATTTTTGATTACGTCACTTGCGTTGGAACCATACGACTGTTTTATGGTAATTGCCGCAGAAGGTTTACCGTTCAATGTAGAATAGATATCGTACATGGAGCTTCCGAACTCGATATCTGCAACATCTTTCAAACGAACAAATTCGCCACCCGGTTTTGCTTTAAGAATGATATTTCCGTAATCTTTTTCATTGCTGTAGCGTCCCGGGTATTTTAAAATATATTCAAAAGACTGGGAACGTTTTCCGGAGCTCTCCCCTGTTTTTCCGGGAGAGGCTTCTAAGCTCTGCTGGTTAAGCGCTTCCATCACTTCGTCTGCCGAAATATTGTAAGATGTTAATCTATCAGGTTTCAGCCAGATTCTCATTGCATATTCACGGGTTCCCAGAATATCTGCTTCACCTACTCCTTTGATTCTTTTCAGCTCGGAAAGAATGTTAATATCTGCATAATTAAACAGGAATTTCTGATTGGCTTTTTTATCATCACTGTACAAATTAATGTACATTAACATATTGGGTTCTTCCCGGGTAATTTTCACCCCTTCCCGAACAACAATCGGCGGTAGTTTATTAACTGCTGAAGAAACGTGGTTCTGAACATTGACGGCTGCAACGTTGGGATCTGTGCCCAAATCAAAAACAACCTGAATAGAGGCTTCCCCATCGTTACCGGCATCAGAAGCCATATATTTCATCCCGGGAACACCGTTGAGTGATCTTTCCAGAGGGATGACAACAGATTTAATCAATAATTCGTTGTTGGCTCCGGGATATTCTGCCGTAATATTTACTTTAGGCGGAGAAATTGAAGGGAACTGTGTTACGGGAAGTTTTACCAGTGACAAGATCCCTAAAAATACGATAATCAATGAGATTACGATAGACAGAACAGGTCTGCGAATGAATTTCTTAAACATACTGTTTCGTTTTCGAGCAGACTACTCTGCTTTTATTTTTAAGGACTGTAGAACTTTTTTAGGATCCTGGAATTTCACTTTGACTTTCTGGTCGTCTTTCACTTTCTGGACTCCTTCCAAGAGGAAACGGTCTTTTTCTGAAAGTCCAGAAGCAATGACATACACATCCGGAAGTTCATACGCCACTTTGATGTTTTCGGATCGTACGACTCCATTTTTACCCACCACAAAAACATATTTCTGATCCTGGATTTCGTACGTTGCTTTCTGTGGAATAATAAGTGCGTTTTTGAGTGGAATTGTCATCCGTACTTTCCCTGTTTCTCCGTTTCGAAGCAATTTATCCGGATTTGGAAATTTAGCTCTGAAAGCAATGTTTCCCGTTTCATTGTCAAACTCCCCTTCAATGGTCTGGATTTCTCCGTTTTGAGGGAAAGACTCTCCGTTTGCCATTACCAGATTTACCTGCTGGTTTCCTCTGTCTGCCACATGAGTCTGATAGCTTAAATATTCCGGCTCGGAAACATTAAAATAGCTGTACATATTGGTATTGTCTGACAATGAAGTCAACAGATCGCCTTCATCAATTAAACTTCCTAACTTTAGAGGAATTCTATTGATCATTCCTGAAAAAGGTGCTTTAATATCTGTAAATGACAAATGGATCTGGGCGAGCTTCATTTCTGCATTCGCCGCATCCAGTTTGGCTTTTGCCATTGCCCTTTCATTAGAAGAAACGATATTATTGCTTGCCAAAGTACTTGCATTTCTCAGCTCTATAGATGCCTGTTCTACTTCTGCTTTCGCTTTCATCAATTCTGCCTGATACAGTTGTGGCATAATTCTGAATAAGGTTTGACCTGCATGAACGTACTGACCTTCGTCTACATAGATTTTTTCCAGAAAACCTTTTTCCTGAGCACGGATTTCTATATTTTTTACAGACTGAACCTGCGCAACGTAATCTTTATTGATAATAGTATCCATTTTTACCGGGGATGTAACCGGGTACGTTGCTTCTTCTTCTTTTTCCTCTTTTTTGCCGTTACAGCTTAAAAATAATAAGAGGGTGCATAACGTAATGCCTGAGACTACTCTTTTCATCATGATTTTAAGTGATGTATTAATTCGTTAAATGTTTAAATAGATAAGGTAGAGTGCAGCATTATCTCATAAGACAATGCAACAGCGATATTCCGGAAAGGAACATATAAACTTTAGAAAAAGAATTTTATATTCTGATAGAGCGGATAAGAATGAATTTCTTTACCGATAAGAAATATGATAAAATACCATGAAGCGTACACTTCAGTCTTTCTTTATATGAAAAAACAAAAATATAGATCAGCCCAAAGACACTTGCGAAAACCATCACTGCTTCGAAAGTATCCGAAAGCTGAAAATTATCCTCACTGAGTTCTAATGAGAAATTATCAATATCACTTGTGGTCTGCTGAACAGAGAACTTTGCAGATGACTGATCTGACGGGTTGGTTTTTTTTTGAATTTGGTGAGAAACTTGCGTCGAAAAATCAGTTGGTACTGTTTTAGCATTAAACCTGCTTTCTACTAAAAAGAGCAGAAATAAGGTGGTTAAAAAGTAAATAACAGAGTTTCTCATATTGCTGCAGCAAAGTTAAGCCTACATTTAATAAGTCGAAACAGCATTAACAAAATTTAACGCTTCTTTAATTAACCTGAAAGCCTGTATTAACAATCAAAATTGACTTTACTATAAATAATTTAAATTATAATAAATATAAATTTAATCATAAATTAGATCATCATTTTATTTAAATTATTAAAAATTAACAGATTTTAATAAAAAAAAGCGTACTTTTGCATTACCACCAACAAAATAATATGAATTTTTAAAAATCACTAATCACAATGAAATTAAAATTATTTGGATTAATCATAATCCTAATTCTCACAGGATGTAAACATGCATCTAAAGACCCAGATTTGGCGATGCTTACTGCGCCATCAGAAAAAGAAGATGTTGTAAAAGACGTTATCACAGACCGCCACGGCGAGCAAATGGAAGTTGTTACCAATACGACAAAAAATAGAATTACCATACATCTGAACGGGACAACTTACGAGCTGATAAAAAATAAAACGATGCCCGGCTTCTCTACGGCAGATAATGAATACCAATTTACCGAAGCCAACAATGAAGTCACGTTTCTGAAAAAAGATGCAGATATGGTTTTATTCCACAGTAAAAAGAATCAGTCATCTTCAAAAATGGCATCTCAATAATAAAAAAAGACGTTTCTAATAAACGTCTTTTTTTGTATCAAATCTGTCAATATTTATTTCTTCAGGCAACGGAATTTTTTTCTCTATAAGATTAAACAGATTTTTTGAAAAGAAACAGCCATTTAAAATTCCGCGGGCGCCCAAACCGTTAAAAACATATAAATTTTCGTGTTTAGAATGCCTTCCAACGATAGGTCTTCTGTCTTTTACGGTAGGTCTGAACCCAAAATTTGATTCTATAATTGCAAAATTTTTGGGATAAATTTCCTTTAAACCGTTTTCTAATTGTTCCACTGCCGAGGCATCAATTTGATAATCCAACTGATCTCTGTCATAGGTTCCGCCATAAAAATAGAGTCCGTTTTCTAAAGAAAATAGAAAGTGCTTCTTTTTAATTGTAATGTCATCTGCAATTTCTTGGGATAATTTTACTTTAATATGATGCCCTTTATTAGGTATGACCGGAATGTGTGAAAAATAAGGATTATTCTTTACGGCCATTCCTTCGCAGAAAATAATGTTTTTAAAAGATAAATCTTTATATATTGAATCGGAAACATTAAGCTCTTCGTACTGAAATTTCTCTCTAACCAAATGAGAATGCGTTTCAAAATATGTGAGTAAATCAGTAAAAAAATGATAAACATCCAATCGGGCAGACTGATTTACTTTTCCGGTCCCGAAATGGTTATTCACCTCCTGTAAATGATAAAATTCTTTATGTAAGAAGCCTGAAAGTTCTTCCGAATGAGCTTTTTTAAGCCATAACTTTTGTTCATTTTCATCATGAAAAATACGATGGATCGGCGCATTAATAAAATAGTTTCTTCCGGTATAGGATTCTATTTCAGCTAAAGTTAAAGTAAGAAAATCCAACTGTTTCTGGGCCATCCAAAAGGTGGTAAATTTTTTCAGCACGACAGGATTAATAATGCCCGCAGAAACCTGCGAAGCACTTTTATAGCCTTCTGAAAAGATGACAAATGATTTATTATGCTTTATCAACTGATGCGCAAAAAAAAGTGAGGCATACCCGTCACCTACAATAATATAATCTACATTTTTCATGAGTGTATTTCTATAATTTATAAATTACAGTCAGTACAAGTCTGGAGACTTTTAAAAATTTAATTTATAATAAAAAAACCTGAGTAAAAATACTCAGGTTTTTTATAAATATCAAGTTGGAAATTAATAATTCCACAAATCATTTTCCATTTGAAGAATCTGATCTTTGATTCTGTCGCTTTCTTCTAACTGCTCATCAGCATTTCTAGGAATATAGTCCTTAATAACTCCATCTCCTAAACCTGTTGAAGATTTATAGATAATAGAAGAGAATCTTCTTGCATTAATAATATCATCAAAAGATAAATCTGCAGCAGAATTTTTCTTATTGAAAACGTAATTGTTTGCCAAAATCTCTCTTGCTTTCGGATAATACACCCAGAATAAATCTACCGGATCATTCGCTCCTTCCATAGGTTTTCCTTCAGCATCTAATCTTCCGATTGAAGTTGGATCCGGGCCCATTGCAGCAATACCTAGAGGTCTGTATTTCATCTGACCATCTCTCTTATCTACAAACCACATCCCCATAATCTTCAAAAGCTTAACTTTCTCAGTGGTTGTTCTGATACGGTCTGTCAATCTTAACTTTTCTTCGTCAGTTAAAGCTCTTCCAGAGTTCAAAATCTCGATAGCTTCATCATCTAATCTTACACTTTCCAATTTCTTCTGAATACCTTCAGGAGTTAATTTGGTGGTAAAATTTTCATCGTCGTAAACTTCTTCAATTTTACTGCTCATGGCAGCATCTAAAAGTATCTGATATAAAGATCTTGTATTTTTAGAAAGCAAACCGTCTGCATTATCATAATAGAATGGCTGATTAATTTTATCATTCAGATCTATAATTTCCCATACAAACATGCTTTTCAGGATGTCTTTATCATCAACGAAACCGTATTCAAGCGGAGTTACCTTATTGCTTATAACAGTATCTCCCACTTTTCTCATGTTTTCAGATCTCATTTGTCTGAATTCTTCTGGAGAAGAAGCATTTAGAATAGTCTGCGAAAAAGCAAATCCGGAAACTAATACTAAAAGACTGCTAATATATTTTTTCATAATATGAATTTACAAATTAATCTTATTGAACGTTAATAGTTACAGGTGAAATTTCTTTCAGTCTTTGATTACCTAAACCAGTAGCTGTTGCCTGAATATCATAAATCTGTACAACATCTCCAGGTCTAAGGTTTCTAAGCAATCCTTCTGCTGCAGAAAGTGAGCTTCCTTGAATCATACTTCCCGCTCTTCCTGGTAATTTGAGTATAAAGCTGTTTACTGTAAATGATACAGGGAAATCAAAATCAGGTAACGTAGCGACAACAATCTGGTTAGGGATAGAAGTTGCAGGCATAAAGTTTACCGCTTTACCTCTAATTTGTCCTTGTGGTCTTGGAATACCTTTGATTCTATATTCAAATACCTGAGATACAGTTCTACCGCTTGGTTCTCTACCCGATAATGTTAGCTGAACAACATTTCCAGATTGAGGAATTACATTCCATTTTCCGGAACCTGTACTTTTTACAACAGCACCACCAGAAGCAGACAATGATAATTTTGCGTTATCTGCACCTAAGATAGATCCTGAAACAGGATTTTCTAATCCTCTATACATTACATTCATTTTATCAGCAGAAAGTAAAAGTCCTTTTTCTAACTTAACTTCTTGCGGACCAGCAATAACATTATACGTATGCGTGAACGGGAATGTCTGAGCTTTACCTGACGCGTCAGTTAAAGTAATAACACCACCAATTTTATGCTCACCAAGACCTCCAGTGTTTAATGGAAGATATCCTTTACCATTTTCCTGTCTGCTTACTCCGCTAATATTAATTTTGCTGCTGTTAGAATAGGTTCCTAACATTACAATTGCTTCTGCTTTTTTACCAGACTGAATATCTGTAGGAGCTGATACAATTGCTTCATAGCTATTAAATTTGATGCTTGCATCTACTTTTTCCTGAAGCAATAATGCCAATGCATCAGACTGTACGTTTCTTGCGTCATTCTGAATAATTTCCAGATTCGACATTGCAGCAATTAATGGCTGATGATAAAATTTATTCTGAAACCATGTTTTACCGTTTGGTGACTGACCTTGCGGATATTCAGCAATAATAGATTTATTAGCTCTTGCTACCAAATCCTGAAGCTGAGGGTTATTCCCAAAAGTAGCTACAATATATTTTCTTACATCATCCATTTTTGCTTTCAGGTCTAAAGCTCCTTTTGAAGGTGTATTTTCATCACCGTCTTTGAAGAAGTAATCCATTGTAGCTTCATTATTATTAAGCGCTGCAAAGTTTTCACTTACATCAAGATCTTTTCCTGTTTTAGCATCCTTATCATGAAAATCGGATTTTGTTTTCAAAGTAGTTTTAACATCCTGAGCCGACTTCACAAGAGCATCAACCTTAATCTTCAATACTTTGTACTGCTCCCAAGGTGTAGCATAAGTATCGGGTACCTGTTGTGCTTTCGCCTCCAGAGTTTTTTCGAAAATCTTTTCGTTTTTTCTTTCAGTTAAAGTTCTTGTTTCATTAAGAGCCTTTGTAGAATCATAATATGATCTGATGATTTCTGCATCAATATTTAGGGCCATCATCGCGATGAACACCAAATACATCAGGTTGATCATCTTCTGACGTGGAGTCTGTTTTCCTTTTGCCATTCTCTTTTTCTTTAGTTTTGATTAAATGATTAAATGTAAAATGGTTTAGGAATTATGATTTCATTGCGGTTAACATTCCACCATAAACTCTGTTTAAGCTGTTTAGGTTAGATGTTAAACCTTGTAATTCTTGGTTAAATTTCTCAGAATGTTCTGCAGATCTCTGCATATCTTCAACATATTTTTTTGCGAAATCTGACTGTCTCTGACCACTTTCCAACTGCATTGCATATAGAGCATTCATGCTTTCCATATGCTGCGCCGCTTTGTTTAACTGGTCATTATATTTGTGGGTAGAAGCAGAAACGTCAACAGTTTGGTTGATCTGATCTACTGAATTTGAAAATTTATCAATTCCTGTTCTCAATCTGTCAAATAACTGAACGTCTAGCTTCGCATCCTGAAGCATTTTATCAAGTTTAGTTGAAAGTGAGTTTTCTAATTCTGCAAACTGTGCATTTGCATTTTTAGAAATATTTGAATGTAATGGGTTAGGACTTGCATGCTTATCCAATAATTCCGGATAAACATTTTCCCAATGATAAGATTCTTCGGCTGCTGGAGGATCAAAAGCGAAAATGATGAAAATAATTGCTTCTGTAATAAGCCCAACCGTAAGAGCGATATTACCATTAATTGGCCCTAATGTAATGTGAGTAATTTTAAGCCAAGCTCCAAGAATTACAATTGCAGCACCGAATGAATAGAAGAAATTCATCCAAGCATCTTTAGTCTTAAACATATAAATGAGTTTTTTTTAGTTAAATAAAAATTGTTGTGAATAAATGATTCAGATAGATTATCTGCTGACTCTTTTCGCTTTTACAGCTGCTTCAGGAATATCTTGTACGGTTCTGAAACCGATATAACTTCTCGCCGAGTCTTTTCTTTCCCAATCTCTTGCACCTGTCATCAACATATATCCTACATCTTTCCAAGATCCGCCTCTAACTGATTTTTTAGTATCTGTTTTATCTTTAGTGGAAGGATTTAAAGTAGAAGAGAATTCATAAGAAGAATTATTATATCCGGAATCAGTCCACTCAGCAACATTTCCTGCCATGTCAAACAATCCGTATCCATTTTTCTTGAATTTTTTCACAGGAGCTGTATAAGTATAGGTACCTTTTACATCATCTTCCATATAATTCCCTCTTTTCGGTTTGAAGTTTGCCAAATAGCATCCTCTGTCATCCATTAAATAAGGACCTCCCCAAGGATAAGTAGCATTTTGCATTCCTCCTCTTGCAGCATATTCCCATTCCAATTCAGTTGGAAGACGGAATCTCAAAGGTCTTTGTTTTCTTCTTTTTAAGCTTTCGTTGTAATCCGTCTTTAATTTAGATCTGAAATTACAATATGCTCTTGCCTGATCCCAGGTAACTCCTACAACAGGATAATCTTTGTAAGCCTTGTGCCAGAAATATTGCTCGAACAATGGCTCGTTATAGGCATAATGGAAATCATTTACCCAAACTGTTGTATCCGGATAGATGGCAATACTTTCACTTTTAAGGTAATTGATCCCTCTTTCGTTATCAGCAATTGCAGCATCCATATCACCCCACTGATAGTTATATTTTAATTTACTAACGTCCAAGATTCTTTCATTACCAACTCTTGAAGAAGCCGGTAAATACATTGATTCAAGAACTTCAGCATATTCTACATCAGGATATTTTGATGTATTCCAGTTCAAAGGAATTTTCCAGTCTAATCTTTTATTTTCATCATAACCTTCTCTTCCTCCCTGACCTTCAAGATATTCCTGATACGGTGTTAAATTTTCCTCTTTTTTTGCAAGATATGCATAATCTCCTATACTCGCTCCCTTTCCACCGCCTTCACCGCCTTCACCGGCAGCTTCAGCAAGCATCGTTCTAGCGATAGAATCTCTTACATAATTGATAAATACTCTGTACTCTGCATTTGTAGTTTCTGCCTCATCCATAAAGAAAGAAGACACAGTAACTGTTTTCAGATTTGCTTTTTCAGGAGTATTGGTAGGATCGTAATCCGCCAAACCCGCTACAAAAGATCCTGCAGGAATGGCAACCATACCGTAAGGTCTTTCCGCAACAAATGATTTTGTTTTTTCTCTTGGTATCAATTCTCCTTTTGTTCCAGGCTTCCCTGCTGAAGATCCACCACCTGAACAAGATACCGACGCTACCGACGCAGACAATAATAAAAGAAATATCCTTTTCATGTTAATTTTTATAATTAAGCCGTAAATATATAATTTTTTTAAGAAACTTTTAAGATTTTTTTTAGAATAACGAAAAAAATCTAAATTTATTTTATTCGCAAGTATTTTTACTCTACCGTTACCGATTTCGCAAGGTTTCTGGGCTGATCTACATTTGCCCCTCTATACACTGCGATATAATATGCCAATAGCTGTAAAGGGACAGATGCTACAATAGGTGAGAAACATTCTGAGGTTTCAGGAATCTCAATTACATAGTCTGCCATTGCGCTTACCTGCTTATCGCCTTTATTCACCACCGCTATTACTTTTCCCTTTCTTGCTTTAATTTCCTGTACATTGCTCACGATTTTATCATAATGGCCTTTTTTAGGGGCAATAATCACGATAGGCATATTTTCATCAATTAATGCAATCGGCCCGTGCTTCATTTCTGCTGCAGGATATCCTTCAGCATGAATGTAAGAAATCTCCTTCAGTTTTAATGCTCCTTCTAAGGCTGCAGGATAATTATAACCCCTTCCTAAATATAAGAAATTGGTGGCGTTGATAAAATCTTTAGCAATATTTTGAGTAAGTTCATGAGTAGCTTCCAAAACTTCTTCAATTTTTTTGGGAATTGCATTTAATTCTGCGATCAGCCTCATGAAATCTGCATTCCCCAAATTCCCGTTGTGCTTGCCTAATTTTAAAGCAATTAAAGAAAGAATGGTAAGCTGTGCTGTAAACGCTTTCGTAGAAGCCACTCCGATTTCCGGACCTGCATGAGTGTAAGAACCTGCATCTGTGATCCTTGCAATCGAAGAATCTACTACATTACATATTCCGTAAATAAACGCGCCTTTTTCTTTAGCAAGCTTCAAAGCAGCCATCGTATCGGCCGTTTCTCCCGATTGCGAAATGGCGATAACAACATCTTTATCGGTAATAATAGGATTTCTGTATCTGAATTCCGAAGCATATTCTACTTCTACAGGTACTCTGGCAAATTCTTCAATAAGATATTCACCGATAAGACCTGCATGCCACGAAGTTCCGCAGGCAATGATAATAATTCTGTTGGCATTCTTGAATCTTTCTACATGATCCCAGATGCCTGCCATTTTTATAACCCCTTCATCTACAAGAAGTCTCCCTCTCATCGTATCGTGAATAGATTTTGGCTGTTCGAAGATTTCTTTTAACATGAAATGCTCATAACCTCCTTTTTCGATCTGCTCAAGACTTAGCTTCAACTGTTGAATTTCAGGTATAATCTTAGAGTTATCAGTAATGGTTCTGATGTCTACTCCATTTTCTAAAGATAGCGTTGCCATGTGACCTTCTTCAAGATAAATAGCTTCTTTTGTAAATTCTACAAACGGTGACGCATCAGATGCAATGAAATATTCTTTCTCTCCAATCCCGATGGCCAATGGCGAACCTAATCTTCCTACCACAAGCACTCCCGGATAGTCTTCATGCATCACTGTTACAGCATATGCACCATATACTTCGTTAAGGGCATATCGTACAGCAGTAGGAAAGTCTGTTTCAGAATTCAAATCCATAAAATACTGAATAAGATTGACCAGTATTTCAGTATCTGTCTCTGACTTGAATGTAAAACCTTTATCAGTAAGCATGATTTTAATGGTATCATAATTTTCTATAATACCGTTATGAACAATGGCTATTTTTCCGTCATTGGATAAATGCGGATGTGAATTTCTGTCACTGGGAACACCATGTGTCGCCCAACGCGTGTGACCCATCCCAATTTTTGCAGTACCTTTTAAACTGCTTGAAATGTTAACGAGATCATCGACTTTGCCTTTTGTTTTTTCAACTTCAAAAACATTGTTTTCGCTTTCCAAAACAATTCCGGCACTATCATAGCCTCTATATTCTAGACGTCTCAAACCATTTATTACAATGTCGTAAGCGTCCTGAAAACCTGTATAACCAACTATTCCGCACATAAACTTAATAAGTGTTTTTGTTTTTTATTTTGTACCGTAGGTAACTTTTAATTGAATTCTATTAGCATTGTTAGGATCAGACCCTACAAATACAGCCCTCGTTGTCGAAAATGGCCGGGATGTATACTGATAGCCCGCCAAAGCACCTGTTCCGGATCCGGATGGGATAAAGGATGCCATATCCAATTTGAAATATTTATTCTGATAATCCTTTCCGGATTCTACAATATCTTTTAAAGATTGTGTTACTGTAAAATCGTAATAGGCAGGATTCTTATCCAGATCATAAACCCTCATATAAGCAAATGTAGGAATTCCTCCTAATTTTAGAAGATCTTCTGTAAAATTGGTCGTTGCTTTACCATCTACGATATCTTTCTGCAAAATGGTAATGTCGTCTTTCTGAGGTTTTTTATACTTATTATTCCATGCAACAGGATCTGTATACATTCGGATTTTAGCACTGATGATGGCAGCTTTGTTATTCTGATACAATGTTTTAAGCTGATTGATGGTTGCTGCTGGGAATTTGATTCCTATTGAATTCCCTCCCATTCCCTGAGCAAAAAGTTTTAAATCTCCTGTTGCCGTATTTCCTATAGAAGCCGCCTGTAAAGCAGATCCCGCCCTGTCGTATTTGTAATAACTGATGTGGGCATTGCCGTTTCCGACAGAGAAAGCATATTTCTTTTGAGTGGCTGTTGTAGAACCGGTATCCACAGATTTATAATACATGACAAGTTCAACTGTAGATGGAGAAAATTGAAATAAATATCCGTCGTTTTCATTATCATCAACTGAAATTCTCAACCCTCTGAAATACCTGATAAAATTGGATACGTCTTTTAGTTCAAGCTGTCCTTTCTTATCAATAATTTTGGTTTTGAAAAAAGTGGAGGATAGTGGTATTCTTAAACCGACTGCAGAAGAGGTATAAAGAGAACTGTTATCAGAATCTTTCGTAATGGCAACAGAATTCACATATCCGTTAAATGCCTTAGAACCCAGTTCGGTTCCGATACTATAATTTTTATTAGAATAAGCGATATCGCTATATCCGTTTAAAAATTCTGTCACCTCATGTACTCTGATGGTATATGAAGGTAAAGCACCATTGATTTTATATTTACCATATTTAACAACAGGATAATTGCTGACAACTTTTTTAGCAGCAATATTTCCGTCAGGATAGACATAGTTTTCATCCGTAGTAGTGGTTAAAGTATCTGAAGCATAAGTAGGCTTAATCACTAACACTACTGAATCTACAGCAGCACTGGTCCCGAAATCCGGATCATAAGCGGGTAATCTAAGCTGCGTAAAATAAGAAGCTTTCTGCAAACCGAACTGGCCTTCGTTAAAGGCTCCCAGAGTAGCCGCTCCCAATTTGCTAGCATCGGTTCTGACACTGTCATTATTACTGATATTGTATGCTGTAAGGTCATAAGACACCTCGTTTCCGTTTGCTGCACCATCCAAAAACAACTGTTCTCCTAAAGAATCCGGTTCCGGCTCGCAATTATGAAATAATACACCTCCCAAAATTATCATCGATAAAATGGTGAAGGTTTTTTTAATAGTATAAATCATCAAAAATGTATTTAATATAGTTTATTAATAGAATCCAGGTCTAAATATTCTGATTTAGACGTTGTCGTATCGTTAAAAGCCTGGTCAAGATCACCATCCAAGAATTCATCTCCTTTTACCACTTCATCCACATATTTCATGCTTTCGATCACAAAACTCTGAAAACTAGGATTAGTTAACGCATCTAAATCTGAAATATTGTCAAATTTTAATTTTTCATTGATACTTTTATCCAGCGGTGCATTTTTTTCATTATATAATGAAAGAACAATTTTTGCATCTTTGAAATAAGTATCAGATTTGTAATACGTCTTAAGATATACCGGGATAAATGACGCCATCCAGCCATTCAGGTGAATCACATCAGGAACCCAGTTTAGTTTTTTTATTGTTTCTATAACGCCACGCGCGAAGAAAATTGCTCTCTCATCATTGTCTCCAAAAGCGTTTCCTTCATCATCAAAGTAGTATTGTTTTCTTTTGAAATATTCTTCGTTATCAATAAAGTAAACCTGAAGCCTTTCTCCCGGGAGCGAAGCGACCTTAATAATAAGAGGCTGATCAAGATCATTGATAATAATATTCATTCCGGATAGCCGGATCACCTCATGAAGCTGAAATTTTCTTTCACTAATCTGTCCAAATCTTGGCATAAAAACTCTTACATCATTGCCTTCATTGTGCATTTTAAGTGCCATTTTATTTACCACCGAAGCTAAGTTTGTATCTTCCTGATACGGGTACATCTCTGTGGTAATGTACAGGATTTTCTGATTGGGCATATAATTTTATATAAATTTTTGAAAAATGCTTTAAAGTGCAAAATTACAAAAAAACATCCAACATTAATCCAATTAACATTTTTTTACAATAATTACTCCTTTCAGAATAGCAAATCTGAAAAATTATTATGAGATAATTAGTATTTTTGAATTGTTATTAAAATACACTATGGAAGTTTTAAAAAATAGAAAAACCCTTCAGGATTTTATAGAAAGGCAAAAAGAAATGGGCAAAAAAATCGGCTTTGCTCCTACAATGGGGGCTTTACATGACGGCCACCTCTCTTTATACAAAGCTGCAAGGGAAGAAAATGACCTTGTGATTTCTTCCATTTTTGTAAACCCTACACAATTTAATAATCCGGAAGACCTTAGAAAATATCCAAGAGACCTCAACAGAGATATTTTGATATTGGAAGAATCCGGCTTGGTAGATGCTGTTTATATTCCTGAAGTTCAAGATATTTATCCTGAAAAAACAGAAAGTTCACATTACGACTATGATGGATTGGAAAATGAAATGGAAGGAAAATCCAGACCGGGACATTTTGACGGAGTAGGAACTGTTGTGGAAGAGCTTTTCAGACAGGTAAAACCCGATAATGCGTATTTCGGAGAAAAAGATTATCAGCAGCTGGCCATTATTAAAAAAATGACTGAAAAAAAACAGCTACATATACAAATAAAAGGGGTGCCTATTTACAGGGCCAAAAACGGTTTGGCTTTAAGTTCCAGAAATCAGAGACTCAGAGAAGAGCGGAGAGAAACTTCAAAAATTATTTATAAAACCTTAATGAAAGTCAATGACTGGTTCAGAGTGCTTACTGTTTCCGAGATCAAAAAAAGAGTTCAGGATGTATTTGATGATCAGCAAGGTATGCAGCTGGAATATTTTCTTATAGCTGATGAAAAAACGTTGAAAGAAACAGACTTTTTTTATAAAGACAGAGCATACAGAGCTTTTATTGTGGTAATGGTGGATGGAGTGAGATTAATTGACAACATGCATTTGGATTAGGCTTCAATGTCCTAAAAAATCAAAGGCCTCCTGAAGGAAGCCTTTGAACACCAAATCACAAAATATTAATATGAAAAAAATTTACTTTTCAGTAAATCTGTGACCCGGCTGGGATTCGAACCCAGGACCCATACATTAAAAGTGTATTGCTCTACCAGCTGAGCTACCGAGTCGGTCACGATTTCAAGCGATAAATATAAAATTAATTTTTAATTATCACTCGTATTTTTTTTAATTATTTTTTTTTTTGCAGTGCCTGCGACTGGACTCGAACCAGCACATCCTTAGGAAACCACCCCCTCAAGATGGCGTGTCTACCAATTTCACCACGCAGGCAAAAAACATAATCGCTTATGAAATCTTGCTTGTGACCCGGCTGGGATTCGAACCCAGGACCCATACATTAAAAGTGTATTGCTCTACCAGCTGAGCTACCGAGTCGGTCACTTGCTACCCCGATTAACATTAGCTTAATGTCTTTCGTTTTAAGTGGTGCAAAGATAGCGCTTTTTTTAATTTCTCAAAACTTTTTCGCAAATTTGTTCAAAATATTATCATGATAATTTCAATGATTGGATACATGGGAAGTGGCAAATCACACATTTCCAAAATTTTAAGCGAGAAATTACATTTCAGGCTCATCGATCTTGATAAGGAAATCTCTAAAAGAAATAAATTAACCATCCCCGAAATCTTTGAAAAAAAAGGTGAAATTTACTTTAGAAAAGCGGAAAGAGAGATTTTAGAGGAAATTCTCGCCACCCATAAAAATACCGTTCTGAGTTTGGGAGGAGGTACTCCCGCTTATTACAACAATATGGAAATTATCAATCATCACTCTAAAAGTGTTTTTCTACGTGCTTCCATCACAACACTTTCAGAAAGAATATTGAAACAGAAGGAAAAAAGGCCTCTGATTGCCAATATTTCTGATGAAAATCTCCCGGAATTCATCGCTAAACACCTTTTTGAAAGAAATGCGTTTTACAGTAAGGCTCAATTTAGCATTACTACCGACTCCAAAACCCCGGACGAAATCACTGATAAAATTATCGAGAAATTATATTTATAAATTAATCTTCCTTATTATCTTCACCTTCACCGAAAAAGTCATCCCAATCTGTAAAATCTGCATCAATGTCGTTTCCCGCATAATCGTCAATATCTCTCCTGTCTTTTTTAGTAGGTCTGCCTTCACCCCGGTCACGATAATAACTTTGAGACATTTTACGTAGCTTCAGAAGCTCGTACTGTTCCTTATCGGTCACATCTTTGATATGGAGAGAAACCAATTTGGCCCCAATCCTGCTTTTAGGAATTTGAATTACCTTAATTTTATAATCAATCTGATTTTTACGGACTTTAATGACATCCCCTTCTTTTACCTCTTTTGATGACTTGACAACAGATTCTCCTATGGCTACCCTGTTCTTTTTAATCTCATCGGCTGCAATACTTCTTGTCTTGTAAAAGCGAATACTCCATAAAAATTTATCTATTCTCATATTTTTTTATACTTTTGCCGTTATATTATTTGTAAAGTAATTAAAGTTTTTTGAAATGAAAAAAATATTTTTATATATCCTTGCCGGATCGCTATGTTTTTCTGCCTGCAAGAAAGATGATGAAGTGGAAACATATGTGGAACCGGAAGATGTATCAGTACAAAATACCTACGATGATCAGGCTATTCAAAAATTCATGACTGATCATTATCTGGATACACAGGGAAATATAAAAGCATTCAGCAGCACCATTACAACAGATGATAATGAAACTAAGCTGAGTGATTTAAATCCGCAAAAGCTTAATTCCGGGGTTATTTATATTGCAAGAAATAATGCTCAGCCTACTCCGGGAACGACCATTGGTGCTACAGACATCACAAGAATTTTGATGCGAGCAACTACCTATCTTGCAGGAAATAGCGATGGAAATGTTTCGTTCATCTCTTCTCAACAGATGGTCAATTACAGTCCGCTGGATGCTTCCGGCTCAGGAGCCCCTATTGTAGATCCTAAATTTTATTACATTTCTCCGACTGACCCCCTAATTACTGCTGCAACAACGGATGCTGCAAAGCAAAAAAGCTATTATGAAATAGAAGGATTCAGTGAAGCTTTGCAGAAATTTAAAGCTTTTAATATGGGAGACGGAGAAAATTATAATCTTCAGGGAGTGATCATTGTACCATCAAGAGCCGCCTTCGGAAGAGATGCGCATTACAATTACAGCGGATATTCTTTCAGAAACAGAACATTTATTTTCAATTTTCAGGTCTATAAATCAACACCGAGAAATTAATAAATTTTACCATAAAACAAAATGCCGTATTATATTTGATACGGTATTTTTGTGTAGACTGATGAAATCATATTTACAATTACAACGGTAAATCGGAAAATGTTATAATTTCTCTAAAAATTTTTCGAAAGAATATGAGGAATGATGTATAGAAACCGTACCGTCAGATTCTATTTTTTCTAATTTTAACAATTCAATCTGATTCACAGAAGAAGGATCGTAATCTTTCTGCACTCTCACATAATTTTCTGTGAAGCCAAACATTTTACCGTCTTTATTTTCGTGCTCCCAAAGAACAGGAAGGGTTTTTCCGATTTGGGTCTGATAAAATGCCATTTTCTTTTTTTCGGAAAGAATCCGCAGCATTTTATTTCGTTTTTTTCTTTCAGGAATCGGTACAATACCTTCCATTCCTGCAGCTTCCGTATTTTCCCGTTCAGAATAGGTAAAAACATGTAAGTAGCTGATCGGAAGATCATTCAGGAAATGATAGGTTTCCATGAATTTTTCTTCAGTTTCTCCCGGGAAACCTACGATAACATCTACACCAATCGCCGCATCGGGCATTACCTCACGGATTTTATGAACTCTGTCGTAGTATAATTTGGTTAAATAACGGCGTTTCATTTTTTTCAACAAATCGTTACTCCCCGACTGCAGCGGAATATGAAAATGGGGAACAAAATTTTTGCTTTTAGAAACCAGTTCGATGCTTTCGTCTTTTAACAGATTCGGCTCGATAGAAGAAATACGGATTCTTTCGATCCCTTCCACCTGATCAAGCTTTGAAATAAGGTCTAAAAAAGTATGCTCGTGTTTTTTATTTCCGAATTCCCCTTTTCCGTAATCACCGATGTTTACGCCTGTAAGAACAATTTCTTTAATATCTCTTCCGGCTATTTCTCTGGCATTTTTAATCACGTTTTCAATGGTATCAGAGCGGGAAATCCCTCTTGCCAAAGGTATGGTGCAATAGGTACATTTATAATCGCACCCGTCCTGAACTTTGAGAAAAGCCCGGGTTCTGTCCCCTATAGAGTAGCTTCCGATAAAGAAATCAGTCTCTTCGATTTCACAAGAATGGATAATACCTTCACGGTCAGACTTTTCCAGATCATCCAGATAACTCAATATATTGAATTTTTCTTTGGCGCCTAAAACCAAATCTACACCGGTAATCTGCGAAATTTCTTCGGGTTTCAGCTGTGCATAACATCCTACAATCACAACCAAACCTTCAGGATTGGCTTTCATGGCTCTTTTTACGTGAAGTTTACATTCGCGGTCGGCATTTTCTGTTACCGAACAGGTATTAATTACATAAATACTTGCCTTCTCGTCAAAACTTACTTTTTCATAACCTGCGTCTGCCAACTGCCTTGCAATGGTAGATGTTTCTGCAAAATTTAATTTGCAGCCAAGGGTATGAAATGCGGCAGTTCTTCGAAATTGAGACATTGATTATTCCTGAAATTATTTGGGTGCAAAGATAATAATTTTAATATGAATACTAATTGATTCAGTCTATCACAGATAATACTTTACGGTAACTCTATTAATTTCACTATCTTTCCCAAGACATAATTGTTTTCAACCATTTTTTTAAAGTGAAAATAATGCCCGTACAATTGAAGTTTTCTTTCCTGTTTAAGTTTTTCTAAAAATCCGGATAAGTCCTTTTTGCGTATATATATAATAAATCCGATAATGAATTGTAAGATTAGCCATTTTATGCAGGACTTGAATTCTCTTAATATTGAAAAGCTTGAAAAATGGTTTACCGATGAAAGTGTAATCTGGATCCCGCCTTCTAAGCAAATTTCCGGTAAAAATAGAATTTTAGCTTTATTCCGTGCTATTTTCAGACGGTATGAAAATATCGAATGGCAGATTGCCGAAATTTTCCCGTTAGGAAATAATAAATACTTTTACCAGACCTCTTCATCAGGAAATATGCCGGGAAAAGGAGTATATACCAACGACATCTGTACCATCGTACATTTTTCGGATAACGGAACGATTCTTTATCTTTCAGATTATTTTAAAGATACCAAAGTATTTAATTAAATCATTTGATATTGGTTAAACCGCCACACAGGTTTTCCAGATGAAATATTTTATGAAAAGGGCTTTTCACAGCGCTCAAGTGCTCTTTGTCCTGAATAAAAGTATATCTTGACGCCAGAGAATTCATATCTGACACGATAACCAGCCAACATTCGTCTACGGAACGGTCATAATACGGGAATTTTTCGTTCTTCTTTTCGATCAGCTCTACGATTTTTGCAGAACACAGCTCATCAAACAGGCTCATATTATACTCATGAGTAATAAAAACATTTCTTCGGTGATGAGATTTTCTGAGGCTTTTTACGCAACCTGAAGGTTTATTTTTGCGGATGCTTTTATAAATGCTGAGAATATTTTCCTGCTGCTCTTCCAGATTTTCAAAGTTAAAATGTGAATGAAATTCCACAAAATAAATTCCCCGGTATTTACCTTTATCTTCCTGTTCCAGCAATATTTCTGCCTGGCGGAAAATTTTGTTTAACGTACTTTCCGCTTTTTTCATTTCCAGATGATTGATCACTTCCGTAAGCTCAATGCCAATTTTCTTATTGTTGAATGTTGCAATAAAATCGGGGCTCTCACAGGTAAGATTTTCAAAAGTGATCTCCGGAAAATGATGCATAAAAGAATTGAGCAGTAAGATCTCTGATTTTTTTTTGTATTTATCCCGGTCATGAAGCATCGACGCATCTATTGTACGGTGATATTTCTCGATCGGCTTCTTTTTCAGATGCCGGTTAAGATAATACAAGCTCAGATTTTTGATTAAATCTTCATCAGAAAAAAGCTTTTTCATACGCAGAAGTTTTTGAATATCAAAAATTTACATTTAAAGGTACTTAAAAAAACTATTCGGCGGATGGTTTTAGTTCGTAATTATCATTTAATTAATGTTCAGTTTATTTTCATTATCAATATCTTTGTGTAATACTGTAACATTCAATGTATGGATTTTAAAAATTTTAAAATGCCTTTCGGCATCGACCCTCAATATTCTAAAAAAGTTGCTTATTTTTCGATGGAATTTGCTCTAGAGCAGGTTCTGAAAATATATTCCGGCGGACTCGGTTTTTTAGCAGGCTCTCATATGAGAAGCGCCTATAATCTGAAGCAGGATTTAATCGGAATCGGTATTCTCTGGAAGTTCGGGTATTATGATCAGGCGAGAAACCATGACCAAACCCTACAGCCGACCTGGACCAAGAAAATGTACAGTTTTCTTGAAGATACGGGCATAAAATTTCAGATCGAAATTCACAGCGCACCGGTTTGGGTAAAAGTATGGTACCTTGATCCTGAAATATTTAATACCGCACCGATGTTTTTCCTTTCAACAGATGTTCCGGAGAATGATCACGTTTCAAAAACAATTTCACATAAGCTCTATGATGCCAACGAAGCGACAAAAGTTGCCCAATATATTTTACTTGGAAAGGGCGGGGCAAAATTGTTGGATGAATTGAATATCGAACGGGATATCTACCATCTGAATGAGGCGCATGGTCTTCCTGCAGCATTTCATCTGCTGAAAAAATACAACGGAAATCTCCATAAAGTAAAAGAAAAACTGGTTTTTACCACTCATACTCCTGAAGAAGCAGGCAATGAAAAGCACAACCTGAAACTTTGTTATGATATGTCCTATTTTTCAGGATTAACCATGGAGGATGTCAAGAAAATAGAAGGTGCAGATGATGACAAATTCAATCATTCTCTCTGTGCTTTAAAAATGGCAAGAATTGCAAACGGAGTTTCAAAGCTTCACGGTGATGTATCCAGAACAATGTGGAGTAAATATAAAGGAGTTTGTGAAATAATTTCTATTACCAATGCACAGGAATTCAAATACTGGTCAGACAAGCCACTTTATAAAGCAAAAGAAGAAAATGACGAGGCGGCTTTTGATGAGCGTAAAAAAACGTTAAAGAAAAGACTTTTCGAGATCGTGGCAGACCAGACCGGGAATTTATTTGACCCGAATGTCTTCACGATGGTTTGGGCGAGAAGATTTGCGGGATATAAGCGCGCCGATCTTTTGCTTCATGATAAAGAAAGATTTAAAAAATTATTAAACAATCCGAAATATCCTGTACAGATGATCTGGGCAGGAAAACCATATCCTATGGATTATTCTTCGATTTCGACTTTTAACAGTCTTGTGGAAGAGAGTAAAAATTACAAGAATATGGCTGTTCTTACAGGCTATGAATTATCATTAAGCAAATCTTTAAAACAGGGCTCTGATGTATGGCTGAATAATCCCAGAGTTCCGAGAGAAGCATCAGGAACTTCAGGGATGACCGCGTCGATGAACGGTACGGTAAATCTTTCTACAGATGACGGATGGATTCCTGAATTTGCGAAACACGGCGAGAATTCTTTCGTGGTCCCGAAATGCGATTACGAAAATATGAGTATTTATGAAGAAGATAATTACGACCTGAATGCTTTATATGAAATTCTTGAAAATGAAATTCTTCCAGCCTATTATGATCATCCGGAAAAATGGCGTAAAATACAGCACAACGCAATGAATGATGTGAAAGACCAGTTCAACAGCGACCAAATGGCAGATGAATATTATCAGATTCTGTATAACAGATCATAAAATAGCCCGTGAATAAACATTCACGGGCTTTTTCTTTACATTAATCTTTTTTCGTTTTCTTTTTGGGTACTTTAAGCCCTTTTTCTTTGGCTTCAGATATTCCGATGGCAACTGCCTGCTTTTTATCTGTTACTTTCTTTCCTGCAGAAGATTTCAGTTTTCCTTCTTTGAATTCCTTCATCACCTTTCCTACTTTCTCCTGAGCTTTGTCTGAATATTTTTTCTCGCTCATGATACTATATTTTAAGATTTTGGTACAGAAACCGCTATTTCATATACATTGGCATTTTTAAGATATTTGGAACGCTCCCTTGAGGTAACCGATTCAAGCTCGCCGTTTTTAAGAACAATAATGGGATCTTCTGCGTTTTCCAGTTCAAAGTTGGCAAGATATCTTTCATCCGGTGCATCGCCTCTCAGCTTAGCTTTTATTTTCTGAAGCTCATCTGCATAGTCTCTGAATCCCGGATCAGATGAATGTATAAATTTATATTCTTCTCCAGCTTTTACGACATAATGCAGTTTTTTCTCAATCAAACCCGCTTCATCGGTAATAAAAGGATTATCGTTTCCATCCTTAAAAGCAACTTCCACCAAATTGCCGTTTTTGCTCTGCGCGCATTCTTCGGCATCTGTAAAACTCGAAAACCCGGTATAAATTACCTGATCTTCAAATTCATAGGTGTTGATTTTTTGATTTTCTGCATTTGTTTCCATAATGATTATATTTAATGTAAAGAATATATTCAATTTTTCTGCCAAATTACTCTTTTAAAGCTTTTTTATATCATTTGATAAATTTGTTATCTTTGGATTTCTTACTTTTTAAAAAATGAAAAAATTATTATTGACGCTTGCGCTGTTTGCTGTTACTCAAAGTATGACGGCACAGGAAATTACTTTAGACAAAATTTATTCAGGGTATTACCGCGGAAAAGGCATTGCCGGAATCACTTCTATGAAAAACGGTGAAAATTATCTGGTCATCGAACAGGGCGGTATCGCAAAATATTCATACAAAACTTCACAGAAGGACGGAAATTTAGTAGATGGCCAGTTCGAAAGCTATGATTTTTCGGATGATGAATCAAAAATAATACTGCTGAAAGAAAGTGAGCCTATTTACAGACATTCATTTTTAGGAAAATTTGATATTAAAGATTTAAAATCAGGGAAAGTAATCAGCCTAAACGACGGAAAACCTGTACAGGAACCCAGATTTTCTCCAGACGCTTCAAAAATTGCCTTTGTCTCTGAAAACAATCTGTTCTATCAGGATTTAACTACCGGAAAAATCACTCAAATTACCAAAAACGGTGCTAAAAACAATATTCTGAACGGTCTTGCAGATTGGGTGTACGAAGAAGAATTTGGTCACGCAAGATTATATGAATGGACCAAAAATTCAGATGCAATTGTATTTGTAAAACTGATAGAAACTGAAGTTCCGGAAATATACATCCCGATTTATGGAAAATCGCTGTATCCTACCGAATTACGTTATAAATACCCTAAAGCCGGAGAAAAAAATGCGGTGGCTTCTGCCCATATTTACCGTCTAGAAGGTGCTAAAACAATGGATATCAATTTGGATCATGTTAAAAATTATTATATCCCGAATGTAATTCAGACTTCCAGTGCAGATGAAATGGTACTGATTACTTCTCAAAGAACACAAAACGCGTCTGATATTCTTAAAATTAATACTAAAACCGGGGCTGCCCAAAAACTTTTTACAGAAACAGACCCACAATGGGTTGATACCGATAATGTAACTTTAGAATTTTTAGAAGACAACAGTTTTCTATGGGGTTCTGAAAGAGACGGAAACCGACATCTGTATTGGTATGACAAAGACGGTAAGCTGAAAAAGCAGGTGACCAAAGGAAACTGGGAAGTGACTGATTATTACGGATATAACCCAAAATCAAAAGAAATATACGTTCAGACTACCGAAAAAGGAAGCATTAATAAAGTGGTTTCTAAAATCAATATCGAAAACGGAAAATCTCAGTTGATATCGAATACCGAAGGAAGTAATTCTGCCAGTTTCAGTAAAAATTATAATTATTTCATCGAAACCTCTTCTACCGCTGCAAAACCTTATACGTTTGTTTTAAAAGACGGCAACGGGAAAACAGTAAAGGAACTACAGAACAACAACGATCAGCTTCAAAAATTAAAAGCCGATCAATTCGTTGAGAAAGAATTTATCACCATTTCCAACGAAGCCGGAGATCAGATGAACGCATGGGTCATGAAGCCTAAAAATTTCGATAAAAATAAAAAATATCCTGTTTTCATGTACCAATATTCCGGTCCAGGATCACAGCAGGTTTCCAATTCTTGGGATAACGGAAATGCGATTTGGTTTAATCACCTGGTTCAGAAAGGATATATCGTCGCTTGTGTTGACGGACGCGGAACAGGCTATAAAGGGGCAAAATTCAAAAAGATTACCTACATGAATTTAGGGAAATATGAAATTGAAGATCAGATTGCCGCCGCAAAATGGTTAGGAAACCAATCGTATGTCGATAAAACAAGAATCGGGATTTTCGGATGGAGTTTCGGAGGGTACATGACGAGTCTGGCCATGACCAAAGGAGCCGATGTTTTCAAAGCAGGAATTGCAGTGGCGCCCGTTACCAACTGGAGATATTACGATTCTGTGTATACGGAAAGATTTATGAGAACACCGCAGGAAAATGCTGACGGATATGATAAAAATTCACCAACCACCTATGCTAATTTGCTGAAAGGTAAATTTTTACTGATTCACGGAACGGCGGATGATAACGTACATTTCCAAAATTCTATGGAATTTTCGGAAGCTCTGATTCAAAATAAAAAACAGTTTGAATTTATGGCATATCCCGACAAAAACCACGGTATTTACGGCGGACAGACAAGACCGCAATTATATCAGAAAATGACCGATTTTATTCTGAAGAATTTATAAATTTCCTTTCATATGATTTAAACCTTTCAATTATTGAGAGGTTTTTTTATGAAGTACCTTCATGCTTTAGAAAATATTTCTTATAACAATTAAAATTAAAAACCTATTTTTGAGAAATTTGAAATTTGAATATGAAGACTAAACATCCTAAAGGGCTGCCTTTCCTGTTCTTTACTGAAATGTGGGAACGTTTCGGATACTATTTAATTCTCGGAATTTTCGTTCTTTATGTGATTGAACCTACCGGAATGAAAGGCGGTCTCGGACTTCCCGATAAAACCGCAGATGATATTTTCGGAACCTATATCGCATTGACCTATCTTACTCCATTCATCGGGGGATTTTTGGCAGACCGGGTTTTGGGATATATAAGATCTATTTATTTAGGCGGGTTTCTAATGGCTGCAGGCTACATCGGAATGGGCGTTTTTAAAGAATTACCTTTATTTTACGGATCTCTAGCCTTAATTATTATCGGAAACGGTTTTTTCAAGCCTACCATTTCTACTCTCTTGGGAAATTTATATTCAGAAGAACCTTACAAAGCTAACAAAGACTCAGGGTATAATATTTTCTACATGGGAATCAATATCGGAGCATTTATCTGCAATATTATTGCAGCTTTTATGCGGAATAAATTTGGCTGGGGTGAAGCGTTCATTACAGCAGGAGTAGGAATGCTGATCGGGATGGTTATTTTTACCATCGGTAGAAAACATTACATTCATGCAGCACAGATGAAACCCGTTCAGGAAGGAGATACAAAGCTTTCTGAAATTATGCTTAAAGTATTCTTACCTGCTATTGTTGCGGGGATTATCGGTTGGTTTATTCCCAATAATATTTTTGGAAGCGACAGTACCGATGCGTTTATTTTTGCCTGTATACCTGTGATTTATTTTTACGCTTCTCTTTATTTTAAAGCCAAGCCAGAGGAAAAACCTTCCATTGGAGCCTTACTTTCCGTTTTTCTGATCAGCATGTTTTTCTGGGCGGTTTTTAAGCAAAACGGAACAGCTTTAACAAGATGGGCCAATTATTATACCGACAGAAGTGTTCCCGCATCACTTGAAAAACCTTTGGAAGATATCTATATGGTTGACGGAAAAAGCTATAAAGACAAAGAAGTTCCTGTATATGACAATCAGTACCAATCTCAGAAAGACAAAGACGGAAAATCAATTAAAGAAACGGGAAAAGACATTTATTTTAAAAATATCCCTGCGGAACAAAGGGCAGATTTAGAAAAAAATCCTGAAAAGCAGGTCTTTTTATATAATACAGAACTGTTTCAATCCATCAATCCGTTTTGGGTAATTGCACTTACTCCGGTGGTCGTAGCATTTTGGGCTTTATTAAGAAGAAAAGGCAAAGAACCTTTAACACCTACAAAAATTGTTTTGGGATTGTTTATCTCCGCATTATCCTGTCTGGTGATGGTTTTAGCAGTTTGGGCGGGAGATAACGGAGCCGTAAAAGTTTCACCGTGGTGGCTCATTGCAGGTTATGGAGTGATTACCGTAGGAGAATTATGCCTTTCGCCAATGGGGTTATCCTTCGTTTCCAAACTTTCGCCGGCAAGAATTACGGCTTTAATGATGGGCGGCTTTTTCCTCGCCAATTCCGTAGGAAATAAACTTTCAGGAATTTTGGCAAGCACATGGTACAGCTACGAGAATAAAATGAATTACTTCCTGGTCAACTTTGCACTGTTGATTTTTGCTACTCTTTTAGGACTCACCATGCTGAAAAGATTAAATAGAATCATGAAAGAAAAAGGACATTAAACTTTATCTTCATTCATAAACAAAAGCTGTAGACTTAATCTGCAGTTTTTTTATTTGAAATGTAAAATTAAATATTGCAAAAAACTCAAAAAAAACTATATTTGCTAGTCTTAACAAAAATTTAACAATCAATATATGGATACAGCGGTTCAGCCAAAGACTAAACACCCTAAAGGATTATGGGTTCTATTCGGAACAGAAATGTGGGAGCGTTTCAACTTCTACGGAATGAGAGCATTGCTTACCTTATTTATGGTAAATTCACTTCTTATCAAAGAAGCTGATGCAGCAATTATTTACGGGGGATTTTTAGCATTGTGTTATTTAACACCGCTTTTAGGAGGTTTTATTGCAGATAAATACATCGGAAACCGGAATGCAATTTTAGTAGGCGGTACCTTGATGGCGATCGGACAATTGCTGTTGTTTTTCAGTGCTTCTACATTTTCTTCCAATTTGGGAGGTGCAAAAACATTGATGTGGCTCGCATTATTTATTATCATCTTCGGAAACGGTTTCTTCAAACCAAACATTTCTTCCATGGTGGGAAGTTTATATCCAAAACAGGAAAAATCAAAGCTGGATTCTGCGTTTACCATTTTTTATATGGGGATCAATATCGGTGCATTTTTAGGCCAGTTTATTTGCCCGTATCTGGGAGATGTTAAAACTGACGCAGGAGTTAGAGATATTTTTGCTTTCAAATGGGGATTCTTGGCTGCATCTATTGCCATGCTTGTAGGGACTGTAACATTCTTTATTCTTAAAAATAAATATGTAGTTACCCCGGAAGGAAGACCCATTGGTGGCTTACCAAAACATAATACAAGTGAAGATTTTGAAGAAGGTGAAACTCAGACAGCAAAATTTTCAGGAAAAAATATGGGAATCGCAGTAGGATTATTTGTTGCGCTTTTCTTTGTATTCAGATATATTTTAGTAGGAGAATTCGGATTCAACTCCGTAGGAATGGGACAATTGATTAAAGGCTTGATTTACCCTTTTATCTATGCTGCAGGAATTTCACTGGCATTTTTAATTATGAGTTCTGCTGAAAATAAAGTGGAGAGACAGAGAATCTGGGTGATCTATATTGTGTCATTCTTCATTATTTTCTTTTGGGCTGCATTTGAACAGGCGGGTTCATCATTAACTTTTATTGCTGATAATCAGACTGACAGAAATATCTTAGGCTGGAATATGCCTCCATCCATGGTGCAGATTTTTAACGGTCTTTTTGTGGTCGCTTTAGCTTTGCCTTTCAGTTTGCTTTGGGATAAATTGAGAGCAAAAGGAAAAGAGCCGGTTTCACCAATGAAACAGGCGATAGGTCTTGCGTTAATCGCTTTGTCATACTTTATCATTGCATATAATGTAAAAGATCTGGGAAACACAGGATTACTAGCGATCAAATGGTTAATGTTGCTGTATCTTATCCAGACCATGGGTGAGCTTTGCTTATCCCCTATCGGATTATCATTAGTAGGTAAACTGGCTCCTAAAAGATTTGCCTCTTTACTGTACGGTGTATTCTTTATTTCTAATGCTGCAGGATACGCTTTAGCGGGTTCTTTAGGGGCGATTATTCCTGCGACAGGAGATAAATTTGTTAAAGCAGAAAAATTAGGCATTAATCTTCAGGATGTCTTAGATAAAAAAGTAACATTGACTCCACAGCAGGTTGCCTTATTTGAAAAAGAGCAGTTGCCGGTTGCCAATACAACATTTGCTGGTGTAGAAATTCATAACTTATTTGAGTTCTTTATGGTATTTGTGGTACTGTGTGGTATTGCAGCCATCATTTTAGCTCTTTTGGCACCACGATTAAAGAAAATGATGAATGGTGTAGGATAAATAGCCATTCTAAAAATAATATTTTAAACCTCTGATTTGTCGGAGGTTTTTTCTATTTTCGTAAGATGTTTATTTTACATTCCACGTTATACATGGATTACAAAGTAAAATTTCAACATACTTTTAAAAATTAATGATGTACCTATGAATTTAACGCTCGCCGAAATACAAAACTTTAAAGGAAAATACCCAAAACAGATCTGGAGCCTCTTCTTTTCCGAAATGTGGGAGCGCTTCTGCTTTTACGGAATGCGCGGAATGCTGGTTTTCTTTATGATTTCACAGCTGAATTTCCATGAAAAAGAAGCCAACCTGCAATATGGTGCAACACAGGCATTTGTATATGCGTTTACTTTTATAGGCGGGCTTTTTGCAGATAAAATTTTAGGATTTAGAAAATCACTTTTCTGGGGTGGATTATTGATGATTGTCGGAAGTTTGATTTTAGCTGCAGATCCTCACAAATTTTTTTTCCTTGGAATTGCATTTACTGTGGTGGGAACCGGATTTTTCAAACCTAACATCTCTTCCATGGTTGGTCAGCTGTACAAGCCAAACGATTCCAGAGCAGATGCGGGGTTTTCTCTTTTTTATGCCGGTATCAATCTCGGAGCTTTATTGGGAGGATATTTATGTATCGCCATTGGTAAAGGAGAACTTTTAAGAAGCGTTATTTCAGAAAGTATGAGATGGAACGTTGCTTTTGGTTTAGCCGCAGTCGTTATGGTTATCAGTTTAGTTAATTTTATATTTACCCAAAGAAGCTTAGGAACGATAGGGCTTCAGCCAGGACATCCGTTACAGGAAGTAAAATCTGCTCCCATGCCGAAATGGAAAGAATATGGAGTGTATGTTTTATCCTTAATTTTCATTCCGATTATTATGAAAATGGTCTCAGTTCCGGAATATACCGATTATTTTATGTGGACTGTAGGACCTTTAACATTGATCTATCTATTTTATGAAATGTCTAAAGTAACCTCTGCCGAACGTAAAAAACTCTGGGCAGCATTGGTTTTTATTCTGTTTTCTATTCTATTTTGGGGAATTTATGAGCAAAGCGGCGGTTCACTAAGTATTTTTGCGGCTAAAAATTTAAATAAAGACCTTTTGGGGTTAGATCCGAATGGTATCAACAATTCCGGAGGCGCATTTTTTATTATTTTCCTGGCTCCCCTTATCGGATTATTGTGGATTTGGCTCAGCAAAAGAAAAATAGAACCCAATACAATTATTAAATTCGGATTAGGATTTATTTTTCTAGGATTAGGATATTATGTTCTTTTTGCCACCAGACTTTTCGCTAATATTCAGGGTATTACGTCATTAAACTTCTTTACGATTGCTTTATTAGTGATCACTTTAGGAGAACTTTGCCTCTCCCCGATCGGCTTATCGATCATGACCAAGCTGTCTACCAAAAACCTGCAGGGAATGATGATGGGAATGTGGTTTCTGGCGTCTGCTTACGGACAGTATGTTGCCGGAATTATAGGAGCAGGCTTAGTCTCTGCGAAAGAAAACGCATCCAATTATGATGCATTGATAACCTATACAGAAGGATACAAACAATTGGGGCTGTATGCGGTAATTGCAGGAGTGGTCCTGATTTTGATCTCTCCTTTTGTAAAAAAGTTAATGCAGGAAGTAAAATAAAATATTCTACGATCCTCTTATTTAAAATCAACATATGAAAAAAATAATCAGCATCTTATTTTTATTATGGATAAGCGTAAGCTTTGCACAGGTAAAATGGATGACCATCGAAGAAGCATTAAAAGCTCAAAAAGAAAATCCTAAAAAAATACTGATTGATTTTTATGCAGACTGGTGCGGCCCGTGCAAAATAATGGATAAAAAAACGTACGGGCATCCGATAATTGCTGATTTCCTGAATCAGAACTATTATCCCGTAAAATTTAATGCGGAAGAGCAAAAACAGGTTGAAATATTCGGAAGAACCTTCTCAAACGATAACACTTCAAAGAAAAAAGGAAGAAATTCACTCCACGAATTCACCCAGTTTATGAATGTGGGAGCAGTTCCAAGCACCGTATTTTTAGATGAAAGCGGTGGTCCCATTACCATTCTGCAGGGAGAATTATCCGCAAAAGAACTGGAACCTTATCTCTCGTTAATTTCCAATGATTTGTATAAAAAAATCAAAACCCGTGAAGAATGGGAAGAATACCAGAAAAAATTCAAATCGAATATAAAAGAGTAATCACAAGCTTTCAGATTTGAAAGCTTTTTTTATTTCCAAATTTTCCCGAAATTCGTGCCTTTCTTATTGATTGACTTTAGAAACTTCCATAGAATACGTCAAAGGAATCGGTCCTGAAAGAGCCAAACTCATTAAAAATGTGTTGGGGATTTCTACTGTGGAAGATCTTCTGCACTTCTACCCGATCCGGTATATTGATAAAAATAAGATATACAAAATAGGAAACCTTCAGGAGAGCAATATCGAAATTCAGCTAAGAGGCAAAATTACCCAGGTTCAGGAAATCCACAACGGAAAAATAAAAAGACTTACCGCCAAATTCAATGATGATACAGGAAGTATGGATCTGGTCTGGTTTCAGTATTCAAAATGGCTCAAAGAGCAGCTTCCGGTCAACCGGGAAGTGTTTATTTTCGGGAAAATCAATGTCTTCAACAACCAGTTTTCCATGCCTCACCCGGAAATTGAGATTGACGAAAATAGGGAAAAAGACAATCGTTTAAAACCGATCTATCCCGGTTCAGAGAAACTGACCAAAAGAGGTTTGAACCAAAAATTTTTTCAGGTTATCTTAAGGAACATCTGCAAAGAAATACCGACTCTCATTCACGAAAACCTGCCGGATTATCTGATACAATCAATGAAATTTTTATCCAGACAGGATACTTATTTAAACATTCATTTTCCGGAAAATAATGAATTTCTTACTAAAGCCAATCAGAGATTAAAATTTGAAGAATCATTCTTTTTCCAGTTGGGTTTTGGCTTAAAAAAAGCACATCATAAGACAAAATCACAGGGAAATCCATTTCCGATAGTAGGAGATTATTTTACCGATTTTTATGAAAAACATCTTCCTTTTGAACTGACCAATGCGCAAAAAAGAGTTTTAAAGGAAATCAGGCTCGATATGAAAAAACCGATTCAGATGAATCGCCTTTTGCAGGGAGACGTAGGTTCCGGAAAAACGATGGTCGCATTATTAACGATGCTGATTGCCTTAGACAATGGTTTCCAGAGCTGTATCATGGCTCCCACAGAGATTCTTGCACAGCAACATTACAACGGGATCAAGGATTTATTGAAAGAAACTTCTATTAAAGTTAGTTTACTGACCGGTTCCGTAAAAGCTTCGGCGAGAAAAATCATCCATGAAGAGCTTGAAAACGGTGAGCTTGCGATTCTGGTAGGAACTCATGCCGTTTTAGAAGATAAAGTAAGATTTAAAAACCTGGGATTAGCCATTATTGATGAACAGCATCGGTTTGGAGTGGCTCAAAGAGCCAAACTTTGGGCAAAAAATAAAATTCCGCCTCATATTTTAGTAATGACCGCAACGCCGATTCCCAGAACTTTGGCGATGAGCTTTTATTCTGACCTGGATGTTTCCGTGATCGATGAAATGCCGGTCGGAAGAAAGCCCATCATCACTGCGCACAGAAGAGAAAAAGACCGGACTTTTGTCTATAATTTCTGCCGTGACGAGATCAGAAAAGGGCGACAGATTTATTTTGTCTATCCGCTGATTGAAGAATCTGAAACGCTGGATTACAAAAATCTAATGGAAGGTTTAGAGTATGTGATGCAGTCTTTTTCAGAGTATAATGTTGCCATGCTTCACGGAAGAATGAAACCGGATGAAAAAGATACGGCCATGAATTATTTTGCTTCCGGAAAAGCAGAAATTATGGTTGCAACGACCGTTATTGAAGTGGGCGTTAATGTTCCCAATGCCTCGGTAATGGTCATTGAAAGTGCGGAAAGATTCGGATTGTCACAGCTTCATCAGTTGCGCGGCCGTGTCGGAAGAGGAGCCGAACAGAGCTACTGTATTCTGATGACTTCTGATAAACTGTCCACAGAAAGCAGAACCAGGATAAAAACCATGACGGAAACCAATGACGGCTTTAAAATTTCCGAAGTTGATATGCAGCTTCGCGGACCGGGAGATATTCTGGGAACGCAGCAAAGTGGTGTAGTCGACTTTAAAAAGCTGGATCTGGTAAACGATGCTGTTATTATTAAGAATACCAAAAAGATTGTTGAAAAAATTCTGGAGGCCGATCCTTTGCTCTCAAGACCGGATCATCAGATTATTAAAAATTACTACCTTCAATTTTATAAAGGGAAAAATAAATGGAGTAAGATTTCATAGATTAAATTTGGCTAAAGCCCATGGAATTTTATAAGTTTTTAAACGGGCTAAAGCCCGTTCCCATTAATTCTATAGAATTATTTTCATTAAATAATCATCCATTACATATCCGTTTCCGATATCAAAAACGCCTTCATCATAGATCTTATATCCCTGTGATTCGTAAAAGCTTCTTGCTGAATTGTATTTATTGACATTTAAAATAATTCTTTGATCACCGCTTTCTTTTACTTTTTCATTCAGAAATTCCAACGTTTTTTTACCTAAACCCTTGCCTTTGCTTTCCGGAACCAGATAAATCCGATGAAGTTTCGTGGTTTTTTCTTTATAATGATGTTCATAGCCGATAAATCCGTCAAAAATATTTAAAATCTCATCAAAAACAAGATAATAATGATAATGAGGATTTTTTAAATGTTCTGCAATTTCAGTATGAGAATACATGGTTTCAAGCATATACTTCATCTGTTCTTGTGAAAGTATTTCTGCATAGGCTTTTTCCCAGGATCTTTTTGCCAAGTCTTGAATTAAGGGAATATCTTTTTCTGTTGCTTTGATGAATCTCATATTATATTAAATATCGGAAATTTGAACACCTTAGAACATATAAGTTTTTAGTTTAAATAATTTAAAAGTATTCAGAACACATAGAAAAATCAAATTTTCAAATACCAATGGGTTCTTCTGCACAATCGAATCAATCACTTCATATAACTTATGTTTTAAATAAAATGCAGTTAATTTTTTAGTTTTAAAAAAGTGAAAAGCATAATGCCTTTCACTTTTATATTATTATTTATCAATTTAAAATCATCTTTACTTGCAAAGCAAAATTGACAATTGTACTTATATTCTCGCCATTTCGGTTTTTATTTTTTCGTAAAGCCCTTCTGAAGCAGGGACTAAAGGAAGCCTGAGATAATTTTTAATCAGTCCTTTTTCTGCTAAAACCACTTTTATTCCGCAAGGGTTTCCTTCCGCAAAAATCAATCTTGTAATTTCGACCAGTTTATTATGAATTTCATACGCTTCTTTTACTTTTCCGTCAAAAGCCAACTGCACCATCGTGGAAAATTCTTTAGGATATCCTTGCCCGATCACAGAAATTACCCCATCTCCACCTGCTAAAGTAACAGGAAGTGTAAATTCATCATCTCCTGAAACCAAAGAAAATCCTTCCGGTTTTTTTCTCAGGATATCAAAATACTGCAGGATATTGGACGAAGCTTCTTTAATTAAAAACAAATTCGGGAATTCTTTTGCGAGACGCAACGTAGTTTCTGCCTCCACATTCTGCCCTGTTCTGGAAGGAACATTGTAAATAATAATGTTTTTTCCGGTAGAAGCCAATGCTTTATAGTGCTGGTAAAGCCCTTCCTGATTCGGTTTATTGTAATACGGAGATACCGATAAAACTGCTTCAAAATCTGAAAGATCTGTTTCTTCGATCTGTTTTTTCACTTCAAGCGTATGGTTCCCGCCAATTCCTAAAACCAAAGGAAGACGTTTATTATTAATTTTAATGATGTGCTCAACGACCTGTTTTTTTTCGTCGGATGAAAGTGTGGCAGCTTCTGCCGTAGTCCCTAAAACCACTAAGTATCGGGTCCCGTTTTCAATATTGTATTCAATAAGTTTTGTAAGACCTTCAAAGTCTATCGATAAATCTTCATTAAATGGCGTTACCAAAGCTACACCTACTCCCTTTAAAATGCTCATCTGTTCGAATTATTTTTTCCAAATTTAATAATTTAGACTAAGAATTTATCATATTTAATAATGTTTTATTATACATATAATTATATTTGCATATACTAAAGATATGATGCGAAATAAATTCTTAATCATAGGAATTGCCCTGATTACACTTACTGCCTGTAAAACGACATCGTTACAGGTTGCAAAAGTGCAGACCCAGCAAAATATTTCTATTAATAAGGAACTGAAAAGTGATGAAGAATTTGTAAAAGTAATCGAGCCCTATAAGCAGAAACTGGACCAGGAGATGAATCAAAAAATCTCTCATACCAATACAGACCTTACAAAACAGGGTGACAACAGCAATCTGGGAAATCTTTTGGCAGATTACACTTTTGACGGAGCCAATGAATGGGCAAAAATCAATCTTAAAAAAAATGTTGACGCCGCTCTAATCAACATCGGTGGGATCCGTACTACGATCGGGAAAGGAGACATTCTTCTGAAAAGCATATTTGAAGTCATGCCGTTTGAGAACGAGATCGTCATTATCAAAATGAAAGGATCAGATTTACAGGGGCTTTTTGATTATTATGCTAAAAATCAAGTCAATAACCCTGTCTCTCATTTATATATAGAAACAGAAAACGGAAATATTTCTAAGGGTCTGATCAATGGAAAAGCGGTAAATCCGGAGCAGGATTATTATATTGCAACTTCAGATTATTTAGCTTTAGGCGGTGATAATATGCGTTTTTTCTCAAAAGGTGAATATATCGCGACAGGAATAAAAATGAGAGATCTTTTTATAGAATATTTCAAAAAAAATCCTGAAGTACAACCTAATAATGAAGTCCGTTTACAATTTATCGGGAAGAAATGATGAACAGAAAAAGCTTTTTAAAAACAATAACCGGCGGAACTTTAGCAATGACTTTAGCTCCGAATCTGATGATGGCGGAAGATTTACAAATTCTTGATATAAAATCTGACCGTAAACTGACAATTCTTCATACGAATGACCAGCACAGCAGAATAGAACCTTTTGACGAAAGCTACACCAAAAACCCGAATCAGGGTGGTTTTGCAAGAAGAGCAAGCTTAATACAGAAGATCAGAAGTGAAGAAAATAATGTTTTGCTTCTTGATTCAGGAGATATATTTCAGGGGACGCCTTATTTTAATTTTTTCGGAGGCGAAGTAGAATTCAAGCTGATGTCGATGATGAAGTACGATGCGTCCACAATGGGAAACCATGATTTTGATAATGGGCTGCAGGGTTTTCTCAACGCGTTACCCAATGCAAAATTTCCTTTTATCTGCTCAAATTATGATTTTAAAAATACCGTTCTGGACGGAAAAACGTCCCCTTATAAAATATTCATCAAAAACGGAATTAAAGTAGGGATTTTCGGAGTCGGTATTAAGCTTGATGGTTTGGTAGGAAAAAAACAATACCAGGAAACGGTATATTCTGATCCGATTGAGGTTGCACAACACTACTCCAACTTTCTGAAAACTGAAAAAAAATGTGATCTTGTGATCTGTCTTTCTCATATCGGATACGATTACAAAGAAGATCCGGAAAAAGTAAGCGATAAAATTTTAGCCGCCAAAACAGAAAATATCGACTTGATTTTAGGGGGCCACACCCACACTTTTTTGCCTGAACCTCAAAATTTTATAAACAGACAGGGCAAAAACGTTCTGGTCAACCAAGTGGGTTGGGCAGGCTTGCTTTTAGGAAGATTAGATTTCTTCTTTGATTCAAATAAAAATGTAAAACATATTTCCTGGAATAACCAGGTAATTGACAGCAGCATAACAGTATAATATGAAAAAATTCTTTATCATTTCTCTCGGTTTCCTGGCTTCCCTGCAATGGGCAAATGCGCAGACTATTTCGTCAAAAAAATGGGCAGATCTTTTTTCCTACAATAATGTTCTTGCGATGAAAGAAGATAACGGAAGAATTATAGCCGCAACAGAAAACGGAATTTTCTATTATACCATTTCGACAGGTGAGATTACAAAGCTTTCAAAAGCAAATGGTTTGCATGAAGTAAAAATCTCCGCATTTGATTATAATCCTCAAACCAAAACAGCACTTGTAGGATATCAGAATGGATCTCTGGATGTGATCACTCCCGAAGGAATTACCTATATCGTAGATATCCCTATTGCAACTGGATATAATGCCAGTAAGAAGATCAATCACGTTTCCATCACAGGAGAAAAAGCAGTAGTTTCTGTAGGATATGGGGTTTCTATATTTGATTTGAAAAAGAAAGAATTCGGTGATTCTGCGTTTTTTGTATCCGGAGGAATTTATCAGGCGAGCAATGAAGCTACCATCGTTAATAATAAAGTCTTTTCAGTGACCAATACAGGACTAAAAAGCCATGTTTTGAATACCACATTTCCCGTATTTTCTACATGGACTACAGAACTTCCCGGTACTTTTACCGATATAGATTCTGAATCTGTACTCGCTTTTTCTTCATCCACAACAACTTATCTTTACAACAATGGGGTGTCGACACCTTTATCACAGACATTTGGCAATGTGAGTGATGTGGTCATTAACGGTAGTGATTTGATTATCACCGATAACAGCAGAATATACACGTATAATATCAGCGGAACTTTCAGCGGAAGCATAACGGTAGGAGAATCATGCAATACAGCAATAAAAGCTGGATCAAAAATATATTGCGGTACCATATTATCCGGAATAAAGAATGAAGATAATATTGCCTTCAAACCAGACGGGCCTTATTTTAATTACTCTTATAAAATCAGGCTGTTTAATGACAATCAGCTGTTAGTTTCATCAGGAGGCCGGGAAGGCGGATTTAATACTAATCTTTCTAACCCGAAAAATCCGGGATTCTACTATTTTAACGGTTTAGAATGGATCTATTCTACCTATTTCGTAGGAAGTACGACTACTTTTAATGTTCTTGATGCCATTGCAGATCCTGTAAATCCCAACGAATTTTATTTTACCAATTACAACAATGCAGCGGGACACGGGATTTATAAAATGAAATATAATGCGGGAAGCAAAAATATTGATTTTGTTAAACGCTATGATCTGAATGCTGCTAACGAATTTTTACGAAGACCGGTAGGTTTTACCTATGATGATCAGAATAATTTATTTGCAACATTAGCATTTTCAGGTGATACCGGTACAACTGGGGCATTTGCCTCTTATGATAAAGCGACTGATCAGTTTTTGGTAAAAGATTTCGGAATCACAAGCAGCGCGGTGCAACAGCCTCTTTTTAACCAGGATTTATTCTGGATACCGCTTCCAAGATCAAATAATTTTTTAGTCTATGACTATAAAAAAACCCCTACTCTTTCTGATGATACGCAGATTTTATTAAGCAACTCAAACAATCTTCCCGGAAATTCCGGAGGTACACTTTCTGTCGCGATTGACAAATCAGGAGATGCTTGGATAGGAACCGACAGCGGGCTGAGAATACTTCCCAGTGCAGCAGCAGAAATTAAAAGCAATCCTCAGCTGGAATCAATCGTTATTGAGCAGAATGGTCTTCCGGAAGAACTTTTCAGAGATTCACAGATTCTTCAGATTGAAGTAGACGGCGGAAATCAGAAGTGGGTTTCTATCGACGGCGGCGGAGTGTACTATCTATCGGCAAACGGCGAACAAACGATTAAGCATTTTACCAAAGAAAACTCACCTCTTCCTAACAATAGCATTACCGATATTGAAGTAGATAAAAAAACCGGAAAAGTTTATTTTGTAACCTATGACGGAATTGTGACCTATCAAAGTGATGTTGCTGATGTAAACTCTAATTTTGGAAATGTACTGGTATACCCAAATCCTGTAGTGTATGCTCAATTTAAAGGAAACGTAACCATTAAAGGGCTCGCTGAAAAAACAAATATCAGAATTACAGATGCCGCAGGAAATATTGTGCATTCTGCAATTGCAAGAACAGGATATTACGAATGGGACCTCAATAATCAAAAAGGGAAAAGAGTGGCATCGGGAATTTATTTTGTCTTGATGACCAATGAAGACGGAAGTGATAAAGCGACTGCCAAAATAGCCGTGGTGAATTAATGAATTCCCAAAACGGATTTTTACTTTCATTTTTAAAATACGGAGAAAATGATGCGGTTCTGCATTGTTTTACAGAAGAAGATGGCTTTCAGTCTTATTTTTTAAAAGGTATTTATGCCAAGAAGAATAAGAAGAAAGCTTTTCTATTGCCTTTAAACCAGTTGGCTTTTGCCGTTCATTTCGGGAAAAGCAGTGGGATGCCTTCCGTATCCAGATTTGAAATGCTTAAAATCCGTGATCTCTACACCGATATTAAGGCCAATACGGTTGTTTTTTTTATAGCCGATTTTCTGAACCAGATTTTAAGGAATGAGAATAAAAACCCCAAAATTTTTACCAGCATTGAAGAATTTATGGATGAACTTGATGATCACAACTATCAGTCACATCTTATTTTTTTGATTAAAATTTTAAAAATCCAGGGGGTTGCACCGCTTTTGGGAGAAGGAAAGTATCTGGATCCTGAAACCGGGACTTTCACCGGGATGATGACCCATCATTTTTTTGATGAAGAATATTCTGCACTCTGGAAAACCGTGATATCATCACCTCAACCTTATCAGATAAAAATCACGCAGGAAAAAAGGAGAAACTTTCTGGACAGTATTCTGGTATATTATCATTACCATATTTCAGATTTTAAGACTCCTGCTTCCTTGGAAATTATTCAGCAGATTTTTGAATAGTTTATAAATCTGCATTCTTTGAAACTTCAGTTTCAGATTCTGCAATTTCTTTTTTGGTAAACCTCGGCTGAAGAATCTTTGCGATAAGACCTGTCCATCCGGTTTGGTGGGAAGCCCCCACTCCACGCCCGTTATCACCGTGGAAGTATTCGTAAAACAGAATATAATCTTTAAAATCCGGGTCAGTCTGAAATCTCGGATATTGCCCGTTGAAAGGGCGATTTCCGTTTTTATCTTTCAAAAATAATGCTGAAAGTCTTTTCCCTAATGAATCTGCAATCTCATCAAGGTTGGAAAAATTTCCGCTTCCTGTAGGATATTCCACGATAAAATCAGGGCTGTAATAAAAGAAAAACCGCTGCAGGCTTTCAATAATTAAAAAATTAATCGGAAACCAAACCGGGCCGCGCCAGTTGCTGTTGCCTCCGAAAATTCCGCTGTCACTTTCTGCGGGAGTATATTTTACCTGATAATCTACATTGTTGAAATGCAATTGATAGGGTTTTTTTTCATATTCTTTGGATAAAGCGCGAACGCCGTATTCACTTAAAAATTCATCCGGATTCAGCATTCTGTGCAGCAATCTTTTCAGACGGTGGCCGCGAAGCAGTGAAAGCAGGTGTTTAGAATCTTCCCCTTTTACTTCCCAATGAGAAACCAGAGCAGCCAGTTCAGGTTTATTTTCGAGTATCCATTTCATTCTGTTTTTAAAATTGGGCAGTTTTTCGATCATTTCATCATCAATTACTTCAACGGCAAACATCGGGATTAATCCCACAATGGTTCTGAGTTTTAAAAACATATTGTCTCCGTTGCCGGATGAGATGGCATCATAAAAGAACTCGTCTTGCTCATCCCATAAACTGAGCTGCTCTTCCCCCATATTATCTAGGGCATGCGCGATGTAGAGGAAATGTTCAAAAAACTTGGTGGCCATTTCTTCATAAATCCTGTTGTATTGTGCCAATTCTAAAGCAATTCTCATCATATTGAGGGCAAACATTGCCATCCAGCTGGTTCCGTCTGACTGTTCCAGCTGTTCACCATCCGGAAGTATTGTATTCCGGTCAAAAATCCCGATATTATCGAGTCCTAAAAATCCGCCTTCAAAAATATTGTTTCCGTTGCTGTCTTTTTTATTCACCCACCAGGTAAAATTCATGAGCAGCTTCTGAAAAGCGCTTTCAAGAAATTCTACATCCGGTTTTTTATTCAGGTATTCATCAATTTTAAAAACCCTGAAAACCGCCCATGCATGAACAGGAGGATTCACATCACTAAAATTCCATTCATAGGCAGGAAGCTGTCCGTTGGGATGCATATACCATTCAAATAAAAATAGTTTTAGCTGATGTTTTGCAAAACCCGGATCGATAAGCGAAAAGCTGATCGTATGAAAGGCCAAATCCCACGTCGCGTACCAAGGATATTCCCATTTATCGGGCATTGAGATGATATGCTCATTATTGAGCTGCTGCCAATCGTAGTTTCTTATTTTCTCGCGGGATTTTGCCGGCTTACATCCTGCAGGATCTCCTTTAAGCCATTTTTCTACATTATAATGATAAAACATTTTGTTCCAGAGCATGCCTGCGAAAGCCTGCCTTTGTACTAATTTTTCGTCCTTAGATTCTATCCCTTCCTGAATTTCCGCATAAAAATCTTCTGCATCTTTTTGCCTTACCTGGAATATCTGATCAAAATCTTTAAAAGGAGATTCCAAATTTTTATCTGAAAGCCTGAATTCGAAATTTCGGCTCTCTTTTGCGGCAAAGATTTCATCGATAAAAAATGAAGCTTTGGTTCCGAAACCTTGTGGGTTCACAGAAGATGAATCCTGGTTGATAATGAAATTATTAATCCCGTCTTTACAGTATTTTGAAGTATTGGGTGACTGATAAAGTTTTTCATTATTCGATTCATTATCACAGAATAAAGTTTTTTGTGAATGTTTCGCGTAGATATTTTTTACTTCAATCTCTTTATGGTCTATTGTGATATGCGTTAGTTCTTCCGAGCTTAATTGTGGTTGATAATTATCATATCCCCAATTCCAGGTATTTCTGAACCAAATGGTAGGAAGAATAATAAGCGAAGCCTCTTTTTCAGACTTGTTTACGATGGTAAGCTTTACCAAAATATCATTTTGGCTTTCTTTTGCATATTCTATAAAGATATCGAAGTATTCATTATGATCGAAAATCCCGGTATCGATGAGCTCATATTCCGGTTCTTCTTTGCTTCTTTCTGCATTGGTTTTAAGTAAATCTTCGTACGGAAAAGGATTTTGAGGATATTTGTACAGCATCTTCATGTAAGAATGTGTAGGTGTAGAATCGAGGTAGTAGAAATATTCCTTAACATCTTCCCCGTGATTACCTTCGCCGTTTGACAATCCGAAGAACCGCTCTTTCACCATCTTATCTTTTTTGTTCCAGAATCCTATGGAAAAAACGAGCTTCTGCATATCATCACAGATTCCGCAAATACCTTCTTCACCCCATCGGTACGTTTTGGCTTCAGCGGTATCATGATTGGTATAGTTCCATGCGTCTCCGTCTGCACTGTAATCTTCGCGCACCAAACCCCACTCTCTGTTGCTGACATACGGTCCCCATTTCTTCCATGAAATGTCTGATAATCTTTCTTTTTCGGAATTCATTTACCTTTAAATTTAATACTTATGACTGAATGCTGTCACTTAGTCGCGCCCCGGATTGAACGGCCTGTCTGAGCTCTTTTTGTAAGCTTCTGAAATGCGGTGGCACAAAAAAGCGAGTAGTGAAAGCCGGAAATGTGCGCCAAAATTTATCCGCCTGTAGAAAAACTCTCAAAAGTGGTCATTCCTCCATCGACGAAAATGCTTGCTCCGGAAATGTAATCGGCAAGATCGCTGGCTAAAAATGCCGCTAAGTTTCCGATGTCTTTCGGCTGCCCGATTCTGTTGTAAGGAATAAGCTGCAAAAGTGAATTTAATGCATCGGGAGTGCTCCAAGCGTCTTTATTGATCGGGGTCTGAATTGCGCCCGGACAAATGGAATTGACGCGTATTTTATCGGCTCCGTATTCCTGAGCCAAAGTTTGCATCAGCATTCTGATCGCCCCTTTACTGGCAGCATAATTGGCATGACCTGCCCAGGGAATTATTTCGTGGACGGAACTGATATGAATGATCTTTCCACACGCTACGGAACGTGAAGGATCGATCCCGCGGCGAAGAAATTCTTTGATGGCTTCTCTTGCGCAGAGAAACTGGCCGGTTAAATTGACTGCTATCACCGCGTTCCAGTCATCAAGGGTCATTTCTGTAAATTTTGCGTCTTTTTGAATTCCTGCATTATTAACAAGGATATCTACCGTTCCGAATTCCTGAATGACATCTTTGAACATTCTGACGACTTCCTCTTCTTTGGAAACATTGCATTGGTAGACTATTCCTTTTCCGCCGGCTTCGGTAATTTCTGTTAAAACGGCTTTGGCTTCATCGGCTGATCTTTCTGATGAATGGTTGACAATCACCGCAGCTCCCGCTTCTGCAAGAGATTTTGCAATACCAGTTCCGATGCCGCTTGATGCGCCTGTAACAATGGCCACCTGATTTTTTAAGGAAACTTCCATGATTTAATTTTTTTATATTGAATGTGCTGAAAGGATCACGCCAAACAAAAATTCCGAGCCTTAAAATTCCATTAAAGTTTTTTAGTCATCAAAAACTGGGGGCCGCTTCTTCCATCCCTCATCTTCCCTTCATACTGATATCCTGTATTAGAATAGATCTGAAAGGCTACGGTATTTTTTTCGTTCACCGCCAGAACAATTTCGTCACATTCTGAAAAATGTTCCCTGATAAAAAGATCGACTTCAATCATGGCCTGTTTCCCGATTCCTTTTCCCTGAAAATCTGGGTTTACAGATAATGAACGGAGTAAAACTGCATTTTTGTTTTCAGTAAGATCCAGTTTATCATCTCCAAAATCAAGGACAAAAAAACCAGCAGCTTTTTCGTTGTAAAAAATGGTAATAGGATAGGCAAAAAAATCGTCGTTCAGATTTCTTTCTTCAATTTTTTCCAATGCCTGTTTTGCCGTTGCGGTAAACTGGGATTGGATATCGTCTAAAGCATAATCAAGCTCAGGCAAATGATCGGGCTTATAAAATTTTAAATTAATCATATTTTAATGATGATAAATATTTTCGTACATCACTCCGGCACGGATTTCAACCGGTAATTTATTCTCATCAGGTACAATCGGGCAATTGTAATCATATGCATTGTACGCGCAATAAGGCTGATAAGAGGTATTAAAATCCAGAATGATTGTATGTCCTTTAGGAATTTTCAGATCCATATATTTTCCTCCGCCGTACGTCTCTTTATTATTAGTTTCGTCACGAAAAGGGAGGAAAAGGTAATCTTTATACTCTTCCGTTTTCATTAAATCTAAACTTTGGTAGATGTTTAAAGTATAAGATTTACCCTTTAAAGTAAAAGTTGCTTTGCCAAATTCCTGATAGGATTTTGTTTTGCCTGAAGAAGTTGGAAGATCAAAAGGCTTTGGGTTTTCAGTTTTAGTAAATTCTGCGGTAACTCTGTATTTTAAATCAATCGGAAAAAAAGGATGCTGTTTAAATGCCGCAAAATTATCCCCTCGTAAAGGTGTTTCTTTTGGGTCTGAATATTCTTTATTTAAATTTCTCTGAAATGTTATAATGTCTTGAATTTCTTTAGACTGCTGTTGATTTCCCTGAGAAAATAGCAACACAGGAAATAAGAAAAGTAAAAATAAGATATACTTTTTCATTATTCTTCTGAGATTTTAATTCTGTAAATATCTGAAGTATTTCTTTTTATTGATTTTACAAAAAACCCACCTTCTTCAGGAATCACCTCTTTAAAATCAAAGCTTTTGCAATCTTTCGGCAACCCGGAAAATACCAGCGTAAACCAATAGTCTTTCATAAACGGAATTACTGTCCAGTTGGGAAATACGGAGATATTTTCAGCGTGGATCAGTTTGCTTTGGTGACTCGAATTTTTATCAATCAGAACCGTCGAATTCCATATTCTGATTAGATTTCCCAACAGTGGTGACGCCGGAAAACAACAGTGGACAATCACTTGTTTCTCTTCTTCAATTTTGGTCTGAAGAGATTCTAAAAGCTCCTGGGTAATGATCGGTTTTACAATGGTTTCTGTCATAATAACAATGGTTGTAAGCAGAAGGCTACGTTTTATGATAGCTTTTGCTTATTTCCGTATTTAATATTTTAATCCTAATTTTTCTTTGCTGTAGGCTCTTACTTTTTCTGTAAGTTCGGGATGTTCAGATAGTTTTTGTCCGTATGATGGGATCATTTCTAACAGCTTATCTTTCCACTCGCCATTTAGTTTGTCGGGGAAACATTTTTCGATTACATTCAGCATTGCAAATACTGCTGTAGAAGCTCCCGGTGAAGCTCCTAATAATGACGCGATGGTTCCCTGTTTATTGACGACGACTTCAGTTCCAAATTCCAGTTTGCCGCCCTGTGCTTCATCTTTTTTAATAACCTGAACTCTTTGTCCTGCAATTTTCAGTTCCCAGTCTTCTTCTTTGGCATCTTTTACAAATTCTCTTAAATGCTGTATTCTCTGAGCTTTGGTCATGGCAACCTGCTGAATGAGATATTTGGTAAGCGGAATATTGTGCCACCAAGCTCCGAATAGGGATTTTATATTTTTGGTATTGACACTTTCCGGCAGATCAAGATAGCTGCCTTCTTTTAAAAACTTGGTAGAGAAACCTGCAAAAGGACCGAAAAGCAATGCTTTTTTGCCATCAATAATTCTCAGATCCAAATGCGGAACCGACATTGGCGGCGCATCTACTGTGGCTTGTGTATAGACTTTTGCCTGATGTTTTTCTACCAGTTCCTGATTATGGGTTACCAGCCATTCTCCTGAAACCGGGAAACCACCATACCCTTGACTTTCTTTAATTTCAGAGCTTTCGAGCAGCGGCAAAGCATAGCCTCCCGCGCCGATGAACACAAAATCTGCTACTACTTCCTGCTTATGGCTGTGAATTCTGTCTTTTACCTTCATTTCCCATTTTCCGTCTTCTCTGGGATCAATGTCTTTGACCTCGTGGTACAAGAAAACCTCAACATGCGAATCTTCCAGCAAGTGTCTTCCCATTTTTCTTGTTAAAGTCCCGAAGTTGACATCTGTTCCGAGATCCATCCTGGTCGCGGCCAAAACTTCAGATTCATTTCTTTTGCTCATCACCAGAGGAATCCATTCTCTGAGCTGATGATGATCTGTTGAAAATTCCATTTCAGAAAACAATGCAGATTTTTTCATTGTTTCGAACCGTTTCCTGAGGTATTCTGCATCTTTTTCGCCAAAAACCAGACTCATGTGCGGACAGGAATTAATAAACTCCTGCGGATTCTGGATATATTGCTTTTCAATAAGATAAGACCAGAACTGCTTTGAAATCTCAAACTGCTCTGCAATTTTTTCTGCTTTTGATATTTCTATCGTTCCGTCTGCATTTTCCGGAGTGTAATTTAATTCACAAAAAGCCGAGTGACCTGTTCCAGCATTGTTCCATGCCGCAGTACTTTCTTTGGCAAACCTTCCCAGTCTTTCAAAAATGGCAATTTCTAAAGTAGGATCAAACTCGTGAAGCAACGTCGCTAAAGTCGCGCTCATAATTCCGCCTCCGATCAGAACCATATCGTATTTTGGCTTTGGAGTTCTTCGTATCAATGAATTGGGCATGAAGTAAATTTTATTACGAATTTCGTGAAAAGTTTTAGATTACATGCCGTATTTAATGATTTTTAACGCTTATAAAAATCCGAAGATTTTTGCCGATTGCATTTTAAGACGGAATTAATTTTAAATCTGGAATCATCAATCATGTATATCCTATTTTCAGCGGATGATGAGCATAAAAAAACACCAGCCGTTGTGCTGATGTTTATGTTTTATGATATTGATTAATTTAATTTTGCAGTGAGCTTCTTAAACTGTTTTTCTGCGTTTTTACCTTCGTATAGAATTCCGTAAATCGTGTCTATGATAGGTAACTTAAGATTTTTCTGCTTAGATGTTTTATAAATAGAATCTGCTGCATAATATCCTTCCGCGATCATATTCATCGACTGGATGGCTGATTTTACGGTATATCCTTTTCCGATAAGGTTTCCAAGATTCCGGTTTCTTGAAAATAAAGAGTACGCTGTAACGAGCAAATCTCCTAAATAAGCACTCTCATTTACATCACGCGGCGCTTCGTAAATTGCTTCTAAAAAAGTTTCCATCTCGCGGATCGCATTGGAAACGAAGACTGCGGTAAAGTTATCCCCATATCCTAATCCGCTCGCAATACCGGCTCCGATGGCAAAAATATTTTTAAGAATAGCGCTGTACTCGTTTCCTAGGATATCTTTACTTGAATTGACTTTAATAAAATCTGAATTGAAAATCCCAACCAGTTTGTCTGAAGTTTCATCTTCCACAGTGGCAACCGTAAGATAGGAAAGACGTTCCATCGCAACCTCTTCTGCGTGACAAGGGCCTGCAATTACCGCCTGATTTCTGAAACCAATCTGAAATTCTTCTTTGAGATAATGGGCAACGACATCATTTACTTTGGGAATAATCCCTTTAATCGCAGAAACGAAAATTTTATCTTTATACTCACAATTCATTTTTTCCATCGTGTCTGAAAGATAAATTGATGGTGTTGCCAAAACTACGACGTCACAGGCAGAAACGAGCTCGTTGATATCGGTGGTAAGCTTTAAGTGTTTAAGATTAAAATTAACTGCGGTAAGATATGTCGGGTTATGGCCACGAAGCTCAATGGCCCCTTTCACAAATTCACTTCGTACACACCAATGTACGGTTTTACAATTTTCAACAAGCATTTTTACAATAGCAGTCGCAAAACTTCCGCTGCCTACAACCCCGACAGAAATATCATTCTTATTCTTTTTTGAGTCTGCAGATTCTGAAACTGATTTCTTTTTCGCCATAATTAAAATGTAAAGTGCAAATATATTAAAACAAAGAATGATCCGAAAAGTATACTTCCAATAAATTTGTTTTATAAAAAATTACCATCAACAGACAATTAAATGATAAAAACACCGTTATTATAAACTATTTATAGGTAATGTCATATCTCAAAATTTATTTTAATTAAATTTGCACCCTTAAAACCGGTTCTAAATTCTAAGAAAAAGAAATGAAGAAATTTTTAATAGCCAAAAAGAAAGTATCAATTCTGATTGGCGCACTTTCACTTGTAGTTTTTGCGCAAGGCATTTTTATCGCCAAACTTTTTTCTGAGAAAGACGATAAAAATTATGAAGTCAATCTGGTAAAAATCAATACAGAAAAAGACAGTGTAGATTATTTAAAGATGAAAACGGATCTAAGCCTGGTAGATCAAACCATAGGACAGCTGAATTCTTTTTTAAAATCAAAAAATATCCAGAATGAAAAACTAATGGTTCTGGACAACGACAGCATTTCAAATTCAATCTACTTGGCAAAGCAGTCAAACCGGTACAGCCAATATCTGATGGATCTTCAGAAAAAACTGATGCAGGTTCCTTTAGGAATGCCGACTGACGGGTATATTTCATCAAATTTCGGGGTAAGAAAAAACCCTATCCCTTTTAAAACTGTATTGGCATCTGTAAAAACTACCGCTGAGGTAAAACCAGCAACAGTTGCGGCCGCTCCTAAACCGGAGGTGAAAGCTGAACCCGTTGAAAAAATTATCGAGCTTACAGACAGTTACGGAAATAAAAGAGAAGTAAAAGTAATGGTAACGCCAAAAACAGCCAGCGCACCCGTTGCTTCTGCTTCAGCAAATTCTTCTGTAAAAAGTGTGGCTACCCCTTCTAAAACTCCTGTTGAAAAAAATAATCCGCCTGCGGAAGCTGATCAGATGCAGTTTCATAAAGGTCTTGATATTGCCGTTGCTTTTGGATCGAATGTGATCGCCACTGCTGCAGGAACCGTTATTTTTTCAGGGCAAAAAGGGGGATATGGAAACTGTGTGATTGTCTCTCACGGAAATGGATTGGCTACTCTTTATGGACATTTGTCTCAATTGATTGCCAAAACCAACGATAAAGTAAAAGTCGGCCAGGTTATTGCCAAATCAGGAAATTCCGGGCGTTCGACAGGGCCTCACCTTCATTATGAAGTGCACAAAAACAATACTCCGGTGAACCCAAAACTGTTTATGAATCTGTAAATAGTTTACAATAAATTTCGGCGGCACCTTTGGTGCCGCCGAAATTTCAAATAGATTCAAAAAATTAATACGCAGCCGTAAAACGCTCACGAATGTGGTTATTCTGTTCCAATTCGTCTACTAAAACTACGGCAACATCTTCTACAGAAAGAATACTTCTCCCGTTTTCATCGAAAACAGGATTTTCTAATGCAGTTCTGTACATTCCGGTCCTGATTCCGGCAGTTCCCTGATGCATTTCGATAGCGGGGCTGAAAAACGTCCAGTCCAAATTATCATTCTTCTTAATTTCATTCAGATAATCTCTTGCTGAAGTAGCACCCGGTTTTATTTCGGCAGGAAAATCTACACTGTCTACCAACTGCTGCCCGTCAATATAAAGACTTCCGGCTCCACCCACTGTAATAAATCTCTTTACACCCGATTTTTCGACTGCTTTTTCTATGTTGACAGAACCTTTTAAAAAATCTTCATAAAGATTAGGATTAGTCCATCCCGCATTGAAAGCACTGATCACGGCATCATTTCCTTTTAAGGCTTCTGCCAAATCATCGATGTTGTTTACATTAATGCTTTTTGCCTTTACTTTTTCATTCTCGTTTACTTTAGAAGCGTCTCTCACAATGGCTTCAACGGAGTACCCTCTATTTTCCAATTCTTTTACAACTTGTGTGCCCACAAAACCTGTGGCACCAATTACGGCTACTTTTTTCATAGTATTTTATTTAAATTTTATTTGTAATAAATATTATTACATTTATGATTAAAAATTTTTATCTGAACTGATTGGTAAATTCCTGAAGAGACTTATTTTTCAAGAAATTCAGAACCAATTGGGTGGTCTCGTCAAACAATTCATCAAGATGGATGTTGATTTCTTTTCCTACGCTGCAATTGGGATTAGGCTTCATATTTTTTTTTCCTAACAATTCATTATTTTGGATAACAGTATAAATTTCTGAAATCTGTATCAAGTCCGGGTTTTTCGAAAGCCGAATTCCGCCTTCTTTTCCGAGCCTGCTTTCTACTAAGCCTGCTTTTTTTAATCCTCCCAATTCTTTACGTATAATAACGGGATTGACATTGATGCTTCCCGCAATCCAGTCAGAAGTAAGCCATTCCGGATATGATTTTGACAACAACGTCATGATATGTACTGCCGTAGCAAATCTTGTATTGCTCATAATAATAGGACAAAGGTAATTAAATTTTTAAATGTAACAAAAATAATTACAATTAATTTTGTTTAAAAAAAAAGAACCTACCATTCGGCAAATTCCTTTAAGTTTATTTTATTCCCAATAATTCGACCTCGAAAATAAGTGTACTGTTGGGACCTATTTCTTTGCTGATCTGTTCTTCACCGTAGGCTAAATTCGGAGGAAGAAACAGTTTCCATTTGCTTCCGACAGGCATGAGCTGCAAAGCTTCCGTCCAGCCTTTTATAACGCGGTTCAGAGGAAAAGATGCCGGAGTTCCTCTTTTTACCGAGCTGTCAAATACTTTCCCATCGATTGTTGTACCGTGGTAATGGCATTTTACGGTGTCTTTGGATTTAGGTTTTGCACCGTCGCCTTCTTTGATAATTTCGTACTGCAATCCGCTTGGCAAAGTAATGACACCTTCTTTTAAGGCATTTTCTTCCATAAAGGCTCTCCCTGCATTCAGGTTTTTCTCTGCCTGTTCTTTTTTACGTTTAAATAACATGTCTGCTACTCCCATTCTCAAATGTTTTGACAAAGATAGTATTTTGATCACTGATTCATTAAAAGAAATTGCATGTTCCAGTGCATAAAACTTAACAAAGTATAATGTTCTCTTAACGCAGATTAAAAAACTTGGCGTTATAATTGGATTTTATTATTTTATGCAGGAACCTTTGTCTTATCATAAGAACTTTGAAAAGCTAACCTATGAAGAAAAGCAACTTCTGGAAGAAGCCAAAAAAAGTATTGCAGATTTTGTGGAAAAATCCTCTGCTATCAGTGATGTACCTTATTCTACAAGAAATGCGCATGCAAAAACCTATGCTGTTTTGAAAGGGGAATTTGTTATCGGTGCTGAATTGCCTTTTGAACTGAAAGCTATATTTAACAAAGAAAAATACAATATTACCGTACGGTTATCGAATGCCCATCTTAAAATCAATAATGGCGGAAAAGATATCCCTGCATATGGTTTTGCTATTAAAATAAAAGATGATGCAGATCGTACGATTGCCAATTATCCTTTGGTGAATTTCCCTCTATTTCCAATTAATTCTGTTACAAAATTTTTAAAACTGTTTACCGTGATCAACCGGTTTTTTGTTAAAAAAACAAACTATCTTTTTCCTTTATTAAAGCAACTTTATACATTGATTCCTAATCTCTTATATATGCCTTTTTTGAAGCATGTATTTCGATTCATTCGGAACAAAAATAATTTTATCCTGTCTTTTGATTATCATTCTGTAGGCGTTTACCGGATAGGAGATTATATGGTTAAAATAAAATTAAGCCCGAAAAATGCAGCTGAAAATTTTGGGAAGAATGTATCTGTAAAAAAGGGAATAGAAGATTTTTTCAGGGCTCATCATTTTGAATCTGATGTTTTTGTACAGTTTTGTTACAATCTGAAAGATCAGCCTGTTAATATTCTTAACCGGGATTGGAAGAATTCAACTTTTATTAAAATCGGGGAAATACGGCTGGATAAAGATGCTTTGCTCAATCCTAAAGACTGTGGCAATGAGTTGCTATCTTTCAATCCGTATGAGAGTGCGGAGATTTTGCAGCCTGTCGGTAAAATACAGAAGCTACGTGATGAAGCGTACAAAGTATCTTTGCAAACAAGAAAAAAAATCAATACTCTTTTAAAGTATAAATAACTTTTTAGCCTTTATTCATAAAAAAGGCCTTACCTGAAGTAAAGCCATTATTTATTGAATATTATTTCCTATTCGATTTCCGGTTTTTCATCCTCCTTTTTATCGGGGAACAGAAGTGATGCTATCACTGAAATCACCAAAACGCCACCTACAATACCTAAAGATACCGGTGAAGAAATATGAATCCACGGTGCAATAAGCATTTTTATCCCTATAAATGATAAGATAATCGCCAAACCGTATGACAGCTTGCTGAACATATGGATGAAATTGGCCAATAGGAAATACAGTGATCTTAAACCTAAAATGGCAAAGATGTTTGAAGTGTATAAAATAAAAGGATCATCAGAAATAGCGAAAATTGCCGGAATAGAATCTACCGCGAAAAGCACATCCGTAAACTCAATTACCGCAACTACCACCAAAAGCGGAGTTGCCATTTTAATGCCGTTCTGTACGGTAAAAAATTTATCTCCCACATAGTTATCAGAAACTTTCCAGAATCTTTTAATTAATCTTGCACCCGCGGTATTGCTGTAATCTTCATCATCGTCGCCATCGCCGTCACCCCAGGATTTGATTCCTGCATACACCAGAAACAAACCAAACAGGGCCATTACAATATTGATTTTTACCGGATGTCCAAAGACATTCATTTCCGGTAAATAAGTTAAATTGATTAATCCTACCCCGGCAAAAATAAATATGGCCCGGAATATCAACGCTCCGATAATTCCCCAGAATAAAACTTTATGATGCAGGTATTTCGGGACTTTAAAAAACCCGAAAACCAGGATAAAAACAAATAAATTATCTACCGAAAGTGCTTTTTCTATCCAGTATGCTGCTTGATACTGCGTAAATTTTTCTATAGCAACTGCATGGCTTCCTGCCGTTCCGTCTGTATTGAAAACCCAGTACACCACTCCTGAAAACACCATAGACAGTGAAATCCATACGATGGACCAGATGGTGGCTTCTTTAGAAGAAACCTCATGGCTTTTTTTATTAAAAACCCCTAAATCGAGGAGTAACATGATAACCACCGTTATCGCAAAACCCCAGACCAAGCCGGGATGAAGATCTATAATACTTTGATGCTGTTCCACTTATGATATCTTTTATATATGATAAAAGCAATAACTGTACAGAATACAATTATTGCCAGTTTATTTATGATTTATTTTTTACAAATACTTTTGCTGAACCGTTTGAATGGTTTGTTCCAGTTTTCTGTCTGCTGTAGGATCTCCGATGGCATTGAATTTCCACTCATTGTTTCTTCTGTAGAAAACACCCATCACCATGGCAACATGACCGTTGAAAGATTTGTCATTGGCAATATCATACTTGGCAAAAACTTCTCTTACAGAGGTTGGAGTACCTTCATAAATGCGGATAGATGCAAAAGGAATAGTCCCGAAATCCTGCCCTTTGTAGCTGTTCAGAACCAATGCTACATGTTCTACATTGGCATCTAAATTATTGAAATCTATGGTAATAACTTCATTATCAAGACCATCATCTCCATTAACATCCCCTGTAAGATCATCCCCGCTGTGTTTTACAGATCCGTTTTTGGATTTAAGATTTCCAAAATAGATAACTTCCGTAGCGTTTTTATTTGCATCATACAGAATGCAGCTTCCGTCTAAATCTACGGCCTCTTTTGAAACTCCGCCGAAGAAACTTTTTTTCTCTATCGCACCCCAGTTGATTCCTACACACGCCTGCGACAATGTCGTTCCGTTTTCTTTAGTCAGGTTTATTCTCTGACCTTTTTGTAAGTTAATAGCCATTGTTCTATTGAGTTTTAATTTATTAATTATTTAAGTTTAAATTGAGCATCGCCCGCAAAATATTGGTTTCTTCATTCACATCAAAAATTTTGCTCATGATATCCATGCTTTCGAGATTTCGAAGATAATCTTTCAATACCGATTCTACAGCATCGGGAAGGGATCTTTTTCTTTCATCAATGGTTTCTTCCAGCTCTTCATTCTTTTTTTTCAGCTGATTGATAACAGCCATCTGGTTAGATTCATTTTCTGAGATATTGAGGTCTGCCAATTCTTCATGAATCAGATACATTCTTCGTTCTTCAACATTAAAAACAAAATGCTCATCGCTCTGAAAAATTTTAAAAAGCTCGTATTCATTTTTTCCGATCCTGAAACCGCAGACAAAACGCACTTTAAATCCCTGAATATTAAGCTTTCCCAGCAATTTCCTTTCTATACGATATTCCTGATACTGATAAGAAGGCTGTTGCTGAATATTCAGCTTTGATTCATCTGCATTGATTCTGTAAAATTCTGTACCGTATCGTTTATGGAAATACAATACCTCATTCCAGTTCAGGGAAAACTGATTTTCGGTAAGATCCTTATATAGGTTTTTCAGATGATTTGAAAAAATCCCACTGTAAATTTTCCGGTCGGTCTCAAAATGATCTGTTTTTCTTTGTTCAAAATCTGAAATGTATTGAGTGTTGATATTGATTTCGTTAATCACCGCTAAAAGATCATTTTCTTTCTGCTTTTTGATCTTCGTCAGCAATTCTATCAGACTGTCGGTATACTGTAAGTGAAAAAGCTCCAGTTTATGGTAATCCAATGTCTTGTTATCATTGAACAACTGATGGATAATATCGGTTTTAATATAAATCGATATGATATCAAGATTTTCAAAGAAATTTGAAAGAAGTTTAAGCTTTGTTAACCTTCTTTTGCTTTGAGACATTATGATTTCAACCTCACCATCCACTTTTTTACAATTATCCTCTTATGTTTGCTTTTAATTCCGATTCTAAGGTCTGCAGATCCTGATCCAGCTTTCTTCTGTTTTCGGCACCTTGCTTCTGAATCTGTTTTACTTCATTCAAAGTATTGATCAGCATTGCGGTAGTTTCTTTCAGAGTTTCTGCAGAAACAATGGTCTGTTCGTTTGCTTTTGCCACGTTTCTTGAATTCTGACCGAGGCGTTCTGCATTTTTTCTCAAAATTTCTTCTGTAGTAGAAGATACTTTCTGCTGAATCTCGATATTCTGCTGCTGTCTGTGCATTGCAACCGCTAACGATAGTTGATTTTTCCAGACAGGCAAAGTTGTGGTAAGAATGGTCTGCGCTTTCTCGGCAATTGAAACGTTATTGTTCTGTACGAGTCTGATCTGCGGGAGCGACTGCATCATGATGAGACGCACTACTTTAAGATCAGCAAGCCTTCTGTCTAACCTGTTGATAAAATCTCTTTTGTCAGCAATCTGATAATCGGCATAGTTTTGCACATTGGCTTCCATCTCGGCAAGTTCTACCCCTGCTTTTTCCATTCTGATGTTTCCTGCGATGACAAGATCTTCAATGGCTTTGATGGAATTGACATTACTTTCAAAAATAGTCTGTAATACTGCATTATCTTTGGTAGAAGTGATGATTCCTGCATTTACTTTGTGTGAAATCTGATCAATATTACTGGTAATCTTATCGTATTTCGCGAATAAATTATCTACCTGGGTGATCATTTTTTTCATGAACGGAAGTTTGCTCAGGAAACTTTTCACTTTATTTCCTTCCAATTCATCTACATCTACATAATTTAATTCTACCAACAGATTATTGATAAGCTCTCCTACTTCACCGGAGTTTGAGCGTCTTACATTTCCTAAAAAGCTGTCACTCTGATTAGCCAGGGTTTTCTGCAGCTCTGATCCGAAATTAACAATAGAGGCCGGATTTGTTTCGTCAATCGCATTGGCAATCTGCTCAAACTTCTGACGTTCTTCTCCCTGAATCTGGTTCAGATTGACATTCCCGTCCCGGTCTACAAGAACTGCAGGCGCCGCATTCTGAACAGGCTGGCTTGGCTGCGCAGGCTCAAATGATTTAAGAGGCTCAATATCCTGAAGCGGATCAGTGGGTTGATTGGGTTGATTATCCATAATGATTATTGATAGATTGATACAAATTTCTCAAGGCCTTCTCTTTGTCCGGCTCCTACGGCTTCAAATTTCCATTCGCCGTTTCGGTTGTAGATTCTTCCGAATTCTACTGCCGTTTCGATGGAGAAATCTTCGTCCAGCTCATATTTTAAAAGCTCTTCATTGGTATCGGTATTGAAAATTCTGATGAACGAGTTTCTTACCTGTCCGAAATTCTGTTTTCTTGATTCAGCTTCATGAATGGTCACAACAACGGTAATCTCTTTTACGGCAGGATCAATTTTTGTTAAATCAATCTTGATCTGCTCATCATCTCCGTCTCCGTCTCCAGTTAAATTATCTCCCGAATGAATCACAGATTTGTCTGGAGATTCTGTATTGTTATAAAAAATAAAATGATTGTCTGAGACCAGTTTTTTGTTTTCTCCCAGTAAAAAAAGAGAAGCATCCAGGTCAAAACCTGTACCTGTAGATGTACTGTTGACATCCCATCCTAAACCAATGGTGAATTTGGGTGCGCTTATATTTTCTCTCTGTCCTTTTTGCAAATTAATAGCCATAGTGTAATTCAGTTTGTGTTAACGTATTGATATTGTTTTCGTATTCTTTTATTAAGTGATAATTGTTGCTTATTGCCAACTCGAGAAGATGATTCATCTGCTCTTTTTTTATTTTAGACGTAAGATACTCAAAATTACTTGATTCTAAGCCTAAAATATATTTTACAATTCTTGTATTAAACTGGAAACTGGGCTTCAGCATTACTTCGGCGACGTCTTGCACATTTTTCACCGCATAATAATTAAAATAGTTTTCAATTTTAGGATCAAGCTCAAAATTCATCAGTTCGGCATAATACATGAATAAAAAATCGGCCTGTACATCAAATTCGTTTAAGATTTTATTGACTGTAAATTCATGGCTTCCGGTAATTTTGATATCGTCTATAAAAATGCAGAGCTTTCCTCTTAAAAAGTCTTTATCAAGATAATACGTATCATTACCGATCAGGTTTTTACGGTCTTCAAAACTTAACGTGCCGTAATCGGTGGTGTAGGTATGATTTCTGTTTATTTTTGAAAGGATACTGGATTTTTTTCCTTTCTGAAAGAGATAAAAATCCAATTGTTTTTTAAAATAAAAACATAAAAAATTGGAAGCGGTGGGAATCGCCATATACGGGCTTGGCAATACGAGAATTTCTTTATCTGTATGTAAGATTTCTTCGTGCTGAGCAATAAACCCTTCAAATAATTCTCTGGCAAATTTTTCTGCGTATGACTTATCGCCGTACTTGAAATAGCTGTATTCTGCCGGAGAAAAGGTAAATTCTTCCGCAGAATGAATATGGTGTAAGCTGTATCTTTTATTCATATTAGATTGAGTGTTTTAACAAATGGGCATTAAAACCGAAATCTCTTGCCCCTTTATAATCTGCAATAGGATTGTCTCCGATGTGCAAAATCTGATCCAACAGCAGATCCTGGTTCTTAATTTTATTTTTAACTTCCTGGAAAACAAGAGGATTAGGTTTTGAGCAATTGACCTCATCAGAATAAATATGAAAATCAATGTACTGATCCAGGTTTTCTCCGATCAGAAATTTTCTCATCGTCGTTCCTTTGATAAAACCCGTGTTGCTCAGAATATTAATGGTTTTCCCCTGGCTTTTAATGCTGTCAAAAAACTGGTGAAGGTTTTCAAAAATAATAACCGGTTTGTATTCTAAAAAAAGCTTTTCGCTTGCAAGGTAAAATTCTTTGAGATTTTCTTTGGTCATCCCTTTAATGTCGACATTTAAAGCATTCAAAATCAATAAATAAATCTCATACGTATCTACATTTCTGCCGATGACTTCATTAATGGTATTACAAAGGTCATCATAATATTTTACTACTTTTGCAACTTTATCCACAGGCTGGCTGATGTCAAAAAATGAGGCAAACAGCTCCACTCTTTTCGTTTTGAATTCCGGGTGAGATTTTATTAAGGTGAGCCACAGATCAAAAGAAAAATGAGCGTGGTTATGAATGTCGATATCTACTTTCAAAACAGTATACGTTAAGGGTTGTACTTGGTTTTTCCTGAAAAAGATTTAAATATTTATTTTTCAATTTGTGTTGAGTTAATCAATTCTTTTCAAAGATAAAATTTTTATTATTACCTACGGATTTTTTAATACTTTTTAAGGTTTTTATGGTATAGCTTAAGACAGATTTAAGGTATATTTTACTTTACGTTCAAATTACTTTTCTGGCATCACTTTATAGGTAGGATCTTCCTGGATATTAACTTCAATTACGGCTTCTGCATTTTTCAGCATTGTACGGCAGTCTTCACTCAGGTGCTTTAAAAGGATTTTTTTGTTTTGCCGGGCATACCTTTTTGATAATTTATCCAATGCATCAATCGCGCTCATATCAACGATCCGGCTTTCTTTAAAATCTACAATAACCCGTTCAGGATCGTTTTTAGGGTCAAATTTATCAGTAAAAGCTGTCACGGAGCCGAAAAATAAAGGCCCGAAAATTTCGTAATATTTAATTCCGTTTTCATCGGTGTATTTTCTTGCCCGGATTCTTTTCGCATTATCCCATGCAAAAACCAACGCGGAAATTATGACTCCCACCAGAACCGCCAAAGCAAGATTATGTAAAACAATAGTAATTAAAGCAACCGTCATTCCGACAAAAATATCAGATTTCGGCATTTTATTGACGATTCTGATTGATACCCACTGAAATGTGCTGATCGCGACCATCATCATGACCCCCACCAAAGCTGCCATCGGGATTTTTTCAATAAAAGGAGCGCCCACCAAAATGATGATTAAAATAGTGACTGAAGCGATAATTCCCGAAAGTCTGGCTCTTGAACCCGCATTGAGATTGACCAATGTCTGCGCCACCATTGCACAGCCACCCATTCCGCCGAAAAAACCGTTGGTAATATTGGCAATTCCCTGTGCAGCAGCTTCTTTATTGGCATTTCCTTTTGAATCTGTAATTTCATCTACCATGGATAAGGTTAAAAGTGATTCGATTAAACCTACTCCCGCCATAATCAAAGCATAAGGAAAAATAATCTGTAACGTTTCCAGAGATACCGGAATGGCAGGAATATGAAAATCAGGTAAACTTCCGCTGATATGAGCGATGTCTGCAACCGTTTTTGTATGAATATCAAAGCCTAAAACAATGGCAAAAACAATAACAATCGCGATTAATGAAGCCGGAACCACTTTGGTCATTTTAGGAAAAAAATAAACAATGGCAATCGTAAAAGCCGTTAAGCCCAACATCACGTACAAAGCAGTACCCTGAAGCCAATTGACCATTCCGTTTGCATCAACAAATTTAAACTGCTCTACCTGCGCCATAAAAATAATAACCGCCAAACCATTCAGAAAGCCAAACATGACAGGCTGCGGAATTAATCTTACAAATTTCCCAAGCCTGAAGACGCCCACCAATACCTGAAAAATCCCTGCAAGAACTACCGTTGCAAAAAGATATTCTACACCGTGAGATCGTATTAAGGCAATCAAAACCACAATCGTTGCTCCTGCCCCACCAGAAACCATTCCGGGGCGGCCTCCTAAAATCGCGGTAACCAAACCCATCATAAACGCAGCATAAAGCCCCGTCAATGGAGATAGCCCAGCCAAAATTGCAAATGATAGCGATTCCGGAATCATCGTCATGGCAACCGTAAATCCGGCAAGCAATTCGTTTTTAAAATTTATTTTTTCGCGTATTTCGGTGGTGTAAAAATAACTTTTGATATCCATAGTGAAGCCTTTAAACAATCCCGGAATCAATTAGAATAATTACACTATAATTCACGAAAACGTTTTAAACATGCAAAGGTATGGACTATGGCCTATCTAAACAATCTTTACACCCGGTTCTTCTATCTGAAAAAGTAATATGTATAGATTCTATGTCTTCAAAAAACAATTGTTTAATTCTCAACATAATTTTGGTATTTTTATCTTTATTAAAATAAAAAGGACAGGTTTATTGTATGATTTTTTATAAATTTGACAGGTTAGAGAATGCATTCTCAACACATGAATGATCAAAAGATAAATGAAAAATATTTAAATATAAACTTTTATCAATAGATGCTTTACAAAGTAATACATATCGGGAAATACATTAAGAAGGTTGCAGATGAAAAGGAAATCCCTATGGAAAGAATATGCAATTTTCTGAATAAAGATGAAGAGTTTGTAAATGCCCTATTTGAAAGCAGTTCTGTAGACACCGATATTCTCCTGAGATGCAGCAAATTATTAGAATATGATTTTTTCAGGATTTATTCTTCACATCTTATTCTGTATGCTCCTCCTTCTGCGGTAAACAAGAATCAGCAGAAAACAGATACTACGCCGCAATTCCGGAAAAATATCTACACCCAGGAAATCAAGGATTTTATCATGAAAAAAATCACTTCCGGTGAGATGACCCAATCTGACGTGATCAGCGAATATTCCATTCCGAAAAGCACGCTTCACCGGTGGCTGCAGAAAAAAAATAACGAATTGTAAAAAGATCACATATGAAGCCTAATTACAGCAAAATATACCATGATCTTCTGAAGGAAGAATATCCTGAAAAATTAAAAGACGAAAAAATCCTGCAGCTGCTGCAGAATCTTGACACTTCAGAACAGGTCATCCGATTTAATGAAAAGGTTTTCAAACAAAGTAAGGAAAGCCAGGAAAACAACCAGAAGCTGAGAACTTATGACAAGGAAACCATGCTGAAAATCCTTCAGTACCAGAAAGACCACGGTTTCTCCAGCAACTATATTTCAAAAAAATACAAAATCAGCAGAACAACCATTGCAAAATGGAAGAAAATGTATGAAGAAGAGATTCAATAGGTCGAAAAGATTAAAACTAAAGCTTTTTTTTGCAATGGTGAATGGTAATGGCAATTGCACGTAATCTGCCTGTTCACTTTTAACATATTTATTATCTTTGCGCATTGAACATACAATTATGAGTATTCACATCAGTGCAAAAAAAGGAGAAATTGCTAAAGTGGTCTTGCAACCCGGAGATCCGCTTCGTGCAAAATACATTGCTGAAAATTTTCTTGAAAACGCAAAATTGGTCAGCCAGACCAGAGGAATTTTTTATTACACCGGTCTTTACAAAGGTAAAGAAATCTCTGTAGGAGCCAGCGGAATGGGTTTTCCGAGCATCGGGATTTACTCTTTTGAGCTGTATACGGAGTATGAAGTTGACACCATTATCAGAATCGGAACCTGCGGCGCTTATACGACTGATCTCAAAGTTTTTGACATTCTCAATGTAGAAAATGCAGTCAGCGAAAGTACATACGCAAAATATGCCTGGGAAATTGAAGAGGAAAGCATTGCGCATCAGGGAAAAATTTTTGACACCATCAATAATACAGCTAATGAATTATCATTAAAGACAAAATCTGTCAATATTCACAGCAGCGATATTTTTTACAGAAAAAATCCTGAAATTCCTGCCATTGCGACAAAATACAATTGCCCAGCTGTTGAAATGGAGGCTTTCGGATTATTTGCCAATGCAAAACATTTAGGTAAAAATGCAGCAACCATTCTTACTGTTTCAGATATTATTCCCACCCATGAAAATATCTCTGCCGATCAAAGAGAAAAAGCTTTAAAACCAATGATCGAACTGGCGTTGGAATCGGCTTTCAGATTTTAATAACGGCTTGTTTACGATCATCAAAACCACTGCAATTGCGGTGGTTTTGATGTTAAAGATCTTTTGACAAAATGTAAAAATTTAAAGGTACTTCAATAAAAACCGTTCATAAGAACGGTTTAATTATTAGCGGTTTATTGTTAATAAAGCTTCGTCGAAATGCAAATTGTAGCAGAATCTTTTAAATTATTGTGTTCACTTTTTATTTTAAATTCATTCTATCTTTTTTCGAGATAATTTTAGCTGAAATTTTCTATATCAGCTGACCCCTGAATTCTTTTTATAATTAACATTCTTAACCGATCCTCATGCAGATCCGCCCATTGCCCTAAAACACCTATCACAGGAATCAAACTTTTACCAAATTCTGTTAAACTATATTCTACTTTTGGAGGTACGACCGGATAAATTTTCTTTGTAACCAATTCGTGATCTTCCAATTCCTTTAACTGAATATTTAAAACCCTTCTTGTGGCATCCGGTATTTTACGTTGCAATTCACTTGGTCTTTTATGTCCTTGATCAATAAACCAAAGCAAACGTATCTTCCATTTCCCGTAAAGTACTTCACCGATCAGATCAAGTCCGCAATTCAGGTTCGGTATTATTTTTCTCTCATACATATTGCAAAATTAAACGTATGTTCCGATTTGTACAATAGGGGAATAATTTATCCCTATATGAATCGTAATTCCGTACTTGTGCAAACTGTTTTTATACCCCAATTTTGCCCTATAAATAATTTCTAAAAATGGAACAATTTAATTTCAACAATGAGTTATCGGGCAAAATTGCATTGGTAACAGGAGGTACAAAAGGAGCCGGAAGAGCTATAGCAGAAAGACTTTTGCAAGCCGGTGCAACGGTTATTATATCTGCAAGAAACGCTACGGAAACTGAAAACAGCAAATTACATTTCATAGCTGCCGATTTAAGTACGGCAGAAGGATCACAGAAAGTGGTAAGCGAAGTGCTTTCGACTTATGGAAAGTTGGATATTTTAGTGAATAACCTTGGCTCTTCAACAACTCCTGCTGGTGGTTTTAATGCACTAAGCGACGGAGATTGGGAATCAACACTACAGGCAAATTTGCTTGCTCCGGTTCGTCTGGACCGAGGATTTTTACCACAGATGATTGATCGAAAAGATGGTGTTATCATTCACATTGCTTCCATTCAAGGCAAGTTGCCGCTGTATGATTCTACTCTACCTTATGCAGCTTCAAAAGCAGCATTGCTTAACTATAGCAAAAGCTTATCAAATGAGGTTACACCAAAAGGCGTACGTGTACTCGCTGTTTCACCGGGATGGATAAATACCACAGCATCTGTAGATTGGCTGGGTGAAATTGCCAGAAACTCTAATATTTCTGTTGAGGAGGCTCAACAAAACGTGATGGATGCATTAGGAGGGATTCCGTTTGGAAGACCCGCAGAGCCTCTGGAAGTTGCGGAGTTAGTCGGTTTTTTGGTTTCTCCAAGAGCAAGCTACCTTACAGGAACAAATTATATAATCGACGGTGGAACTGTACCCACTATTTCATAATTTCAAAATATAAAAAGATGAACTTACCAAAAATAGTATCAGAATTAGTAAAAACACAAAACAATTTCGATAGTGTGGCTTACGCAAATTGTTTTTCCGAGAAGGCAGTTGTTTTTGATGAAGGAAAAACACACAATGGAAGAAAAGAAATAGAACATTGGATCGCAGATGCCAATGAGCGTTACCAATCTATTATGACGCCTGTCAGTTATGAACAAAATGGAACGGAAAGCATTTTAAAAGCAGATGTTTCGGGAACTTTTCCGGGAAGTCCAATTGTATTGAGCTACCATTTAAAAATTGATAATGAATTAATACAATCACTGAAAATTACTGGATAAAAAAACGGCTAAATCTTTAGCCGTTTTTTTTAGAATGTAAAACATTTTCAGAATCTGGTTGAGAAAATGGCGTTTGATAGGCTTTGTTTCTAAATTCCGAAAAGTTTTAGTAAATCAAAATATCACCTATCTCAAAAGGTAGAGATAAATTTTCTTTTGATTGGTCAGAACAACTGCTTAAATAATATATATCATTATATTTATTTAATTCATTTTAATGATTTCACTTAGAAATTCATACCAAGTATTTTTCATATTATGGGTTTCTAATTTCTATTTTTCTAATTGTTACTGATCTTGAATTCCCTTACACCATCATGCAAAATTGGTTTGTTATTGTCTCGAGTTGTGCAATTTGAGCAAGAATCAGCGCTGCAGAATTAACATGCGTCCCACAAGAGAGCTAATTAATCCTCCAATAACTCCGATACGGGATCGTCAACAAAAAAACAGAGGAAAAGCAAATTGAAAAAGTCGAACAAAAAAAGGAAGAAAAGAAGATTGATCTGGTTGATCAGAAAAAAGAAACTCAGACCGACATTGAAGTTAAGGGAAAGGCTGAAACTGATAAACCGATTGAAGTGTATAATATTGAGAACGGCGACACTTTACAAAGCATTAAAGTTACCGGGAATGCAGATGTATCGATCAGAACAAAAACAGCGAAATTGGATCAGGTAAAGAAGGAAGATTCAAAATCTGAAAGCAGCAATAAAATTGAAGATTTTGCGCGGGGATTGGTTAATGAATCAAATTTCAAGAAAGCCGGCAAAGAAATCAACACTTCAGCAAAAAAAGCTACCACCACTGGTACATTTTGGAGCTTTGGACTGCTTACTATTTTCGGGGTTGTTTCAATTGTAGTAATTGGATTAATAATTTATTTTAAAAGATAGAAATGAAAATATTAACAGAACAGGATTATGTAAATGCAGCTGCATAATTAAAATGTGAAGTTGCTGCGATCAAAGCTGTTGCTGAAGCTGAAAGTTTAGCCAGTGAATTTCAGGCAGATGGTAAACCTAAGATTTTATTTGAACGTCATAAGTTCCATGCTTTTACCGCAGGAAAATATTCTGCAGATCATCCGGATATTTCAAATGAGAGAGCTGATGGTTACACAAAAAATGAATATGCACGCTTAGAAAAGGCAGCAAAATTAGACCGAACAGCAGCTTTAAAATCCACAAACTGGGGAAAGTTCCAGATTATGGGGTTCAATTTCGCATTAGCTGGATTTTCAACATTACAGGACTTTATTACTGCAATGTACAGAAGTGAATCAGATCAGCTAAAGGCATTTGTGCATTTTATCAAATACAATAGGTTAGATGATGAACTACATGAAAAACGATGGGCAGACTTTTCGCGGATTTACAATGGGAAGAATTTTCATATTAATGAATATGATATTAAAATAGGTAATGTCTACAAAAAATATTCTAACTGATACAGCTAAAATTTATTTGCGGCTTCTCATATAAAATTCTAATCCTTGATTAATTTCTTCTTGCTTTGTAATTACTGTTGCTTGTCCTGTAGCTGTAGCACGTTCAATAAGTAAGTTATCCGTAGGAACACCTTTTGTCAGATTAAAATAATCAATATCCCCATTTTCATCAATATATTCTAATATTTTTTGTCCTTCAATTAGCAGAATTATATATTGTGGTTTGAAATATCTTTCCTTGATAATGTTTCTGCTTAATTCTTTTCCTAAAATTTCTAATTCAGTAACAAGATTATAATTTGCTGCCATTGATTCACTTTTTTCTCTCTTATAAGTATTATTAAGTGTATCATTTTCAATCCGTAACCTTGATATGGTTCCATTTAGAAGGTTCATTTCAGTTTTTAAATTATTCATTTCATTTTCTGCAGAGTCATAGCGTAATTGCAATCGATGGATTTCTTCTGATTTCTCATTAATTGTTGTTGTAAATTTTGATTTTTCGGACTCAAGATCTTTTATTTCACTGTCTTTAGAAAAAATCAATTCTTTTTGATCATCACGTGTTTTAGAATATTCTCGTACAATTTCTCGTTGCTCTTCATATTTCTTTGAATAATCGTTAAACTTAGCTTCCATTTCATTAAACTCCTCTTTGGAAATAATTCTTTTACGAAAAATTCTACTTGTAATCCACAACATTAATTTATCAAAAAGTGCTGAAATGGTTTTTGTGAGTGTAACTAATGTATACCCCAAAATGATTAATACAATTGTAAAAACAATATTTATTGGAGTTTCACAATAAATATTTTTTGAGTAAAAATAACATCTTATATATGTGATTCTTTCGTGCAAATCTGAATTTTTTTCAAAATTGAAAAATGTGTATACAAAATCCCAATTTCTTAATATCCAAACGAAAATGAACGTACCGAAAAACGTACTGGTAAGTTTATCTTTAATATTGGTGAAAAAATCTGTTATAGGAGCAATCATTGGTTTAGTTTTTACGAATATACAATTTTCAACATGATCCATAGATAGCAATATGTCGTATATAATAAAATACAGATTCTAAAAATTGTGTTTTAAAATCTTGATAGTTTTTCATAGAAAAGCTTTTTGGTTAATATCTCCGGCCGCTGTGTCGGAGATATTGTTTTTACGTCAAGTTTTGTCATATTAGCCATTCATTTTTGTTGTGGATAATGGGGACATGAAAGCCTGTAAATTATATCTGGAATGTATCGGCGCTTTAAAAAATACTTTACCTGCAAGCAATTTGAATAATAATACACTGATACAAAACCAAAATAATTACATCCAGATCGGGGGAACTATCTTAAATCAGGAAATAATAAAAAACCTCAACCCTGAACAGCTCAACACGATTGAGGGGATTTTAAAAACCATTGAGGTGAAAGAAGCTGAATAAATTATTTTCCTTAAAAATTAGGAACTAAAAAATATTGTTTTTGATCTATATTTGTACAATATCTATAACTGTTGAAATGGTTGAAAAACGGTTATTAATGATTTTTTCGAGATCATAAATTGCGTATAAAAATAAGACACTTACATTTTAGTCAAAGGATCGGTCTTTCTTACTCAAAAAAATAAACAATCCTGATCGTTTAGAATTTACAATCATGCTGAGCAAACAACATGAAAACAACATCATGCCGTCGTCAAACGACAGTAAAACGACGTTATTTGTTCCGATCAAACGGAACAAAAACCGAATAAATTAAATTATTAGTGAAATGAGATAGCCGACTTCAGAAAAACGGCATAAAACATAGTAGAAACAACGGAAGTTTAATTTTGTTATTCTCCTCTAATCCCAGAGAAAATGAAGTAAATAAAAATCATTTCAAAACTTTCCAATCTCGGTAAGGTTAGGGTAAGGTATTTTATTCAAACTAAAGTTCATAATTGAATACTATAATCTAAACAAAAATATTCTAATTTTAATAGCGGTTGGGAAAATGTTGGGAAATTGTTTAAAATAAAAACCGTAACACTTTATATAATAATGTATTACGGTTTTTCATTGTGGTCCCACCTGGGCTCGAACCAGGGACCACCTGATTATGAGTCAGGTGCTCTAACCAACTGAGCTATAGGACCTCAAAATTGGGTTAAATTTTGTGTTTGCAAAAATAGTAAAATTTATTGCACTACAAAATTTTTCATCGCTTTTCTTGACAAAGTTCTATCAAAACGCCATTGGTAGATTTGGGATGTAAGAACACAACTAATTTATTATCAGCACCTTCTTTAGGTTCTTCTGAAATAAATACAAAACCTTCTTTTTTCAGCCTGTCAATCTCATAGTTCAGGTCTTCAACACCAAATGCCAAATGATGAATTCCCTCCCCACGCTTTTCTATAAATTTGGATATGGGACTGTCAGAATTACTCGCTTCCAAAAGTTCAATTTTACTTTCTCCGGTGGCGTAAAATGATGTGACAACCCCTTCCCTTTCAACCGTTTCTTTTTTATAGGATTCTTTTCCTAAGAGCCTGGTAAAAAGCTCATCTGAAACTCCCAAAGACTGCACCGCAAGGCCAATGTGTTCTAATTTCATAAAAATGTATATATTAAAATCGTAATTTTGAGGTTATTGACTTTTTCAAATCAGCAATTCAAACAAAAGTAGTAAATTTGCATAAATTATGGAAAGTAACAGACAAAGAAAAGTAGCACAGATTATACAGGAAGATTTCGCAGAACTTTTCCGCAAACAGGCCGCAGAAAGCAAACAGAGTTTTCTGGTATCGGTTTCTGATGTGAAGGTAACTGCAGATTTGAGCATTGCAAAAATATATTTAAGCATTTTCCCACAGGAATTCCGCGCTTCAATTATGAAAGAAATTGAGGAAAACAAAACCCAATACAGAAACTTTATCGGCCAGAAAATGGGGAAACAGGTTCGTATCATTCCACAGCTTAGCTTTTATTTAGATACCGCCCTTGATGATGTTGAAAAACTCGAAAAAGAACTAAGAGGCGAAGGTGACAATCCTGTTTTGTAAAAAAGTTTGAAAAACATTGCATTTTATATCGCATCCAGATACCTTTTATCCAAAAAAGGAAGCACCGCTGTAACCTTTATTACCTGGTTATCAGTCGGTGCAATGAGTGTTGCCGTTACCGCAATGTTTGTGATCATTTCAGTTTTTTCAGGCCTTGAAGATCTTAATAAAGACCTGATTTCCAATCTTCATGCAGATCTTACCATAAAAAGCACTACAGGAAAAACGATTGATCATTTTACAAAGATCAGTTCCATTTTATCGAAAAACAAAGACATCAGCAGCTTTTCAAGAGTGATTGAAGAAAAAGTATATATCAAATATGGTGAAAAAGGGGATATTGCGTATTTAAGAGGCGTAGATTCTGCATACACAAAGGTAAACCCTATTGATAAAAGTATTTTTTTTGGAAAATATCCCAGCTTTCAGTATTCCAACGAAGTACTGATGGAAAACTCTCTGGACAACAGGCTGTCGATTCCGGTAGACACTGCAAATTACTATGCAACCGTCTTTATGCCAAAACCCGGAACGGGAATTATTACTAAAGAAGAAGATATTTACAATAAGAAAGATATTCTGGTGACCGGATTGTTTCCCGGAAATGAGCAGCTGAATAACTACATCATCGCACCGGTAGAACTCGCCGAAGAATTACTGGCACTGCCTAAGAAATCTGCCTATCAAATTGTGATCAAACTGAAAAACCCTGAGAATACAGAGGCTGTAAAGCAAAACCTGCTCTCATCATTGGGGAAAAACATAGAGATCAAAACCAAACAGGAAGAAAATGCAGCATTCTGGAAAATGATTAATACAGAAAAGCTCTTCATTTATCTCATTTTCGCACTGGTGATTTTTATAACGACTTTTAATCTTGCAGGCGCCATCATTATACTGCAGCTCGACAAAAAACAACAGGCAAAATCTTTAATTTCTTTAGGTTTTCCTCTCGGCCATTTAAGGGATGTTTATTTCTACACCGGGATTTTAATTGTCATTTTAGGAATTATTACCGGTTTGATTATAGGAACCATTCTCTGCTACTTCCAGCTTTATACAGGAATTTTCAGGGCCAATGCGACTTTACCTTTCCCTGTAAAATTAGTAGGAAAAAATTATCTGATCGTTGCAGCAACCGCGTGTGTATTCGGATTCGGAATTTCCTGGTTCTTTTCAAAAATCAGTAAAGAATATATTACTAAAAATTAATATTTTAGAGTTAATTTTTTTCGTAATTTTGGCTTCCAATTTTTTTTATAATGAAACGAATAGTATATTCATTTTTACTAAGCCTTACATTTTTACATGTTTTGGCGCAAGCTCCGCCAAACTATTACAACGGAACAGCAACTTTAACGGGAGCAGCTTTAAAAACCGCTCTTAAAACCATCATTACAAACGGTCATCAGGATCACGGTTATAATGGATTATGGACCGGTTATCAAACCACAGACCGCGATTATTTTTACGAAAATGACGGAACGGTTTTAGATATTTATTCCGAAAATGCAAGCGGTGCAGATCCATATAATTTCACCATTACTTCCGGACAGTGCGGATCGTATAACAGCGAGGGTGATTGCTACAACAGAGAACATATTGTTCCGCAAAGTTTATTCAATTCGGCTTCACCGATGGTTGCAGATATCCATTTTATAAGGCCAACTGACGGAAAAGTAAATGGCATGAGATCTAATTTTCCTTTCGGAAAAGTAGGATCCGCTTCATACACATCGCTAAACGGCTCAAAATTAGGAACTTCCATATCTGCAGGATATTCGGGAACGGTATTCGAGCCCGTTGATGCATTTAAAGGTGATGTGGCAAGAATGATTTTCTATTTTGTAACCCGATATGAAACACAACTTTCCGGTTTTACCAGCGGAAATATGCTGGGAAGCTCTTCTTTTCCCGGCTTACAAACCTGGGAACTGAATCAGCTATTAGCTTGGAATGCTTTAGACCCGGTTTCTCCTGCAGAAATCAGCAGAAACAATGCTTCTTACGCGTATCAGGGAAACAGAAATCCTTATATTGACAATCCCGCATTTGTGAATCAGGTTTGGGGAACACCGGTTGTAGACACTCAGGCTCCTACAGCAGCGACCAATGTGGCAGCGACCAATCCAACTTCCAATTCAGTGTCATTAAGCTGGACGGCAGGAACGGATAATATCGGAGTAAGCGGTTATGAAATCTATGTAAATGGTGTATTATATTCCACCGTTACAGGGACTACGGCAACAGTTTCAGGATTAAATCCTTCTTCCCCGTACACTTTCTATATCATTGTAAAAGATGCTGCAGGGAATTCTTCCCTACAAAGTAATACTGCGACCGCAACTACACTTGCAGGACCTGCAGGGGGAGGAAGCTGCGGAACAGAAAATTTCGAAAATACTCCGGCTGCCTCTTCAGGATATGCAACCCAAACATGGACCAATAATTCTATTACCTGGACAGCGACAGACTCCAGAACAGATCAGACAATCAACGGAAAAGCCATCACAGTAAGAAATGGAAATCTTACCAGTACTGCAGTTTCCGGAGGAATTCAGACTTTGACCGTAACCGCACAATTGAAATTTGCAGGTTCTGACGGAAGCCTGAATGTAGAAATTAACGGCGTGCAGGTAGGAACAATTCCTTATAATGCTACAACGCCAACAACCACGACGATCAGCAATATCAATGTAAGCGGAAACGTCATCATCAAACTGGTAAACCCTGTCACAGGAAACAGAGTGGCGATCGATGATCTTAGTTGGACATGTTTAACCTCTTTGGCGACCAGTGAAACAGCAAAAGATAAATCGGCATTCACCATTTACCCGAATCCTGTAAAAAATCACGAGCTGTTTGTAAAAGGTGAAAATCTGAGCAAAATTTCGAAAGCTGAAATCTATGACCTTTCCGGAAAACTGCTTCAGAATATATCCAACCCTTTCAAAAATTCTAATAAAATATCCCTTCAGGGAATTTCAAAAGGAGTGTACATTATTAAAACAGATATGACTTCTGCAAAGTTTATTGTAGAATAACATAATAAAATACCTAATGTAAAGACCGATACTTTCGGTCTTTTTTTTATTTTTGAAAAATGATTAGCAAAAAAAAATTAGGCTTGGTCGGCAGAAATATTTCATATTCTTTTTCAAAAATTTTTTTTGAAGATAAATTTCAAAAATTAAAATTGAATGATTATTCCTATGATATTTTTGATCTTGAAGAAATCGGCCACGTTGAAACTTTGTTTTCCGATCCACAGCTTTTAGGGTTTAACGTAACCATTCCTTACAAAGAAAAAATAATCAGCTATCTGGATGAGCTGAGTGAAGAAGCACAGAAAATAGGGGCTGTGAACTGTGTAGTCATTGAAAATGGAAAAAAGAAAGGATATAATACAGATGCTTTTGGGTTTGAAAAAACATTATTGATTCATATAAAAAAACATCATCATGCAGCTTTGATTCTAGGAAACGGAGGCGCCGCAAAAGCGGTAAGATATGTTTTTGACAAATACAATATCCCATCAGAAACAATTTCAAGAAAATCAGAAATTAATTTTGAAAATTTAGACCGTCAAACCGTTGAAAATCATCAGATTATTGTACAGTGCACTCCTGTAGGTACTTTTCCTGATGTTAATAATTGTATCAGGTTTCCCTTTGAAGGCCTTTCTGAAAAACATCTTGTCATTGACCTGATTTACAACCCCAGTTGTACCCAATTTATGATCAGAGCATCAGAAAAAGGGGCAAAAACCGTCAACGGGCTTTTCATGCTTGAACAACAGGCAGAAAAAGCCTGGGAAATTTGGTCTTTTAGAAAAAAATAACATAAATTAGTATTATATTTGGCTTTTTGCTATATTTAAACACAATAAGCGCCATTCACAAAAAAGATTTGCTATGACTACAGAAAACAATCTTTCTGAAAACGAAGAAAATAAAATTTCTACAGAAGAAATTCCCAATGAAACATCAAAGAGCCAGCCTTCTCAAGAAGAAGCAACTCCTAATGAAACTGAAACGGAACCGGAACACCATGAAGATCAGGCAGAAACAGATATTTCCTTAGCAGATGCGCTGCAAGAGATGGAAAAAATCATCAATTCCGGTAACGCAGGAGAAGATTTCAGAAAATTTACAATTCTGAAAGAAAAGGCAAGTCACGCGATTCATGACGAAATAGAAGATAAAAAACACGAGTTTGAAAATGCCGGAAATGCACCTGAAAATTTCAGTTTCGAACATCCTTCACAGTCAAAACTTTCTGCCTTAATCCATATTTACAAAGAGAAGCACGATGCTTTCCAGAAAGGTCAGGAAGAAGAGCAGAAAAAAAACCTTGAGCATCGTCAGAATATTATCGAAAGGCTTAAAAACTTGTACACCAATTCTGAGCCCGGTGTGAATCTGTTTAAATCGATCCGTGAGATCAAAGAAGAATGGTCGAATGCGGGACAGGTGGCAAAATCAGAATTTAAAATCCTCAATAATAATTATTTTCATCATCTGAACCAGTTTTATCAGATGCTGGATCTTAATAAAGAATTTCTTGAGCAGGAATACAGTCACAATCTTGAAAAAAGACAGCATATTATTGCCCGCGCTAAAGAACTTGAAAATGAGCCTTTAGTACAAAAAGCTCTGAATGAACTACAGTATTTGCATAAACTTTGGAAAGAAGAAGCCGAGCCGGTTTCTGAAGAATTCCGCGAAAAAACATGGGAAGAGTTTAAAGAAATTTCCAATAAGATCCATGAACGAAAATCTGAACTTTCTGCAGCCATAGAATCGGAGCAGAACGCTAACCTTGAGAAGAAAAATGAGATTATTGCGGAAATTAAAAAGCTTTCTGAACCTACCGATAATCCGAATCATAATTACTGGCAGAATTCTATCAAAAAGGTGGAAGAACTTCGTTCTGAATTTTTAAAAACAGGAAATGTTCCAAGAAAGTTATCCAACAACAACTGGAATGATTTTAAAACCACACTCAGAAATTTTAATACTGCAAAAAATAATTATTATAAATCATTAAAAGGCTCTCAACAAACGAATCTTGATGAAAAAATGGCCCTGATCCAGACTGCAAAAGATAATATGATGTCTGAAGACTGGGATATGGCTGTTGCACTTTTCAAAAAACTGCAGGATGACTGGAAAAAAATAGGCCATGTACCGAAAAGCATGACCAACAAAATCTGGGATGAATTCCGCGAAGCCTGTAATACATTTTTCAATAATTACCGGGAAAAAAGCAATGCTTCTACCGATAACTGGAAAGAAAATTATAAACAGAAAAAAGAAATTCTTGAAGAGTTAAAAACAATTTCTGACGAAGAAGGAAGCATTGAGAAAATTGAAAGCATAAAAACGGCCTGGAACAACATTGGGAAAGTGCCGCGAGATAAAATCGCCATCAATTCAGAATTTAATAAGACGTTAAGAGAAAAATTAAAGCTGAACAAAATCAATGAGCTCGAGCTGAAAGAGGAAGGTTTATCTGAAAACCAATTGACCGATAAAGCGAGAAAAATAAAGAGTCAGATCTCAGATCTTGAAGCGGAGATCGTGAAATTAGAAAATAATCTGGCATTTTTCAAGAATCCTTCGAAAGAGAATCCTATGCTGAGAGATACTTTCCAAACAATTGAAGATAAAAAAACTCACCTGGAAACGCTGAAGCAGAACCTTCACAGTATTATTTCAGGAGATTAAAATTAAAATAATTCTATAAGGCGAAGCAAAGCAATTTGTCTTCGCTTTTTTATTGATATGAAAGACGAATTTTACATACAGCGATGCATCGAATTGGCTCAGAAAGCATTAGGAAAAACATATCCCAATCCTCTAGTCGGAAGTGTGATCGTGCATGACGGCAAGATTATCGGAGAAGGATATCATCACAAAGCCGGTGAAAATCATGCTGAAATCAATGCCATTAATTCTGTAAAAGATAAAGACCTGATTCCAGAATCTACCATTTACGTTTCTCTCGAGCCTTGCGCTCATTACGGAAAAACACCGCCTTGCGCTTTGAAAATCAAAGAATTAGGCTTTAAAAAAGTAGTGATCGGAGCCATGGATTCTCATGATAAAGTGAACGGAAAAGGAAAAAAAATCATTCAGGAAGCAGGAATTGAGGTAGCTTCCGGAGTACTGGAAAAAGAATGTATGATTTTAAATAAAAGATTTTTTACGTTTCATGAAAAGAAAAGGCCTTTTATCATTCTTAAATGGGCGCAATCCGGAGACGGCTTTATGGATAAGAATTTTAAGCCGACGTCTATTTCCAATGATCTTGTCAATCAGTTTGTACACCAGTGGAGAAGCGATGAACATGCTATTTTAGTAGGAACACAGACTGCTTTGAATGATAATCCGAGTCTTACCGTACGAAATGTAGAAGGTGAAAACCCGGTAAGAATTTTAATCGATTTTGATTTAAAAGTTCCTGCAGATTTTACTATTTATAATCCTGAAGCGAAGACTTTAGTTTTTAATTTGAACAAGGAAGAAATTCAGGATCATATTCATTTTATTAAAATTAAGAAAGAAAACTTCTTAGCCCGTCTTATGGAAGCGTTATATCATGAACAGATACAGTCTGTGATTATTGAAGGCGGAAGGTACACTTTACAGAAATTCATTGAAGCAAATCTTTGGGATGAAGCAATTATCATAAAAAATGAAAATGCAAGGTTTGAAAACGGAACAAAAGCTCCCGATTTTAACCATATGTTAAAAGATACCAGAAAATACAGAGATAATAGTATCGAGTTTTATCAAAATACTTATTAGAGAACTGAAACATGCTGTACGAATATAAAACCATCGATCGACCTATCGAAAATATCATCATTAAAGAAAAAGGAAGTAAATTCATCGGATTTGCCTTTCCTGTACAGAATGAAAATGAGCTTAAAAAAGCTTTGGAAAAAGTACGAGCAGAACATCCGAAAGCGACCCATCACTGCTATGCGTTCAGAATGGGGTTAAATGGTGAAAATTACCGCGCGAATGACGATGGTGAACCTTCCGGAAGCGCAGGTCTACCGATTTACAACCAACTTTTGGCGCATGAAATTACCCATATTCTGGTCATTGTCGTCCGTTATTACGGCGGAACCAAACTGGGTGTTTCCGGGTTGGTAAAAGCGTACAAAGAGTCTGCAAAAAACACTCTCGAAGAAGCCACCCTTATCACAAAAGAACTCGAATCTGAAATAGAAATACAGTTTCCTTTCAGTATTCAGAATAGTATATTTACCCTTCTAGAAAAATATAATGCGAAGATTTTAAAGTTTGACTCTGAGCAAACGGCTGTTATTGTGGCTAAAATAAAAATGAAACAACAGGAAGAAATTTTTAAAAATCTTTCTGAAATGAATAATGTAACCTGTAAAATAAATTAAGATTATTGCTCCTCTATCTTGTCTGTAGTCGGATCGTAAAAAATAATTTTAATATTTTTATCCGCATATTTTTTCTTCATGTAAACTTCTATCTTTTTGTAAATTTCGGGCTCCGGAATGGGCGCAGATTTTATTTCTTCCAATGCCCAGTTCTGAAGATTGACAGACGGAATACCATCACACATCATACTTTCGGGTTCAGCATAACGCTCTAAATCTTTATTGTGAACGCAAAAATACATTTGGTAACCTTTTCCGGAATATAAGCTGAAAGAAAAATACTGATACCAGCTTCCAAAAAAAGTAAAAACAGGCATTACATACCAAAGTAAAATCCAGAAAATATTTAAGTACATGAATCTGTTATCTGGAACTTCTATCGGTTTTTCATATAGGATATATAGGATAAAAATCATAGCCAGATTCCAAATCCAGACTACAGAATTATAAGCCAGCCCGAAAGGTCCTATTATAATCAGGATCCCAACATGCATTCCGATTAATACATAACGTATGATCCGTTTGGATTTTGAGATCAGCAGCAAAATGGCGAGTACAATTTCGACGGCAGGAATTATGAATCCAACAAAAAAAAGTTTGTATTGCAATATGACATCCATTGAAAACCCGAAAAAACCTTTCAGGAACATATTTAGCCAAACTTCCGTAAGAAAACCTTCATTGCATTTGTGCAAACCGCTAAAAAAATACATCGAAATTAACAGCAAATGTATCATCAACATGCTGTTTTTTGGCTTTCTGAAATTAATGGCAATCACAAAAATAATGCATATATATACATATTCCCAAGGTTGCCATCTTACGGTATCTAAACTGCAACTCATTATTTCTGAGATCAGTAGCAAAATAAGAACTACTCTATTTGGTTTGAAAAATATGATGATCAATAAGCTCAAAAGAGAAAATCCGTACAGAAAAAGATGAATACCATTCGGAATGTTCTCTAAAAAATCTGCAGGCGGAATGACAGGATACAGTCTTTCTGCAAGCCATGTTTTATAACTCCAAAGTTTAGTGATCAGCCAAAAGAAACCAATGCCCTTGATCAAATAAGCTATCTGTTGATTTTCTTGATTAAATATTTTCTTTTTAAGCATTAAAATTTTCATCAATGTTTTATCAAAAATAAATAATTCTTTAATCAAATGCATGTTTTGCAAATAAAAACATCTCAGAAATGATCTGAGATGCAATATACTAATATGAATATAAAAATTAATTTCTTCTCCCGCCCAATAGTAAGGAAGCCCAATACAGCAATTGTACCAATGAGCCTATCGCAGCGACTACGTACGTTCTTGCAGCCCAGGTAAGACTGTCTTTAACCCCTACAAATTCTTCAGCAGTAACCGTTCCTGAATCTTTCAGCCATTTCATTGCTCTGTTGCTTGCATCGTATTCTACAGGTAGGGTGATAAAAGCAAAAAGAGTCGTTATTGCAAACATAATTACTCCGATTGCTAAAACTAGGGTATTTCCGTTAGGATCCTGCACGGTTCTGGTTGCTCCCATGATCACCAAACCCCCTATTAACACAAACTGCATGAGATTCGAACTGATCTGAACGGCAGGAACTAACTTTGATCTCAGCTGTAACATAGAATATCCTACAGCGTGCTGTACTGCGTGACCACATTCATGAGCTGCAACTGCAGCAGCAGCGGCGTTTCTTTGCATATAAACGCCTTCAGAAAGGTTGACTGTTTTATCAGCCGGATTATAATGATCGGTCAGTTGACCGGGAACAGAAATAACCTGTACATCGTGAATGCCGTTGTCTCTTAACATTTTTTCTGCTATTTCCTTACCAGACAGTCCGTTACGGAGGTAAACATTAGAATAATATTCAAACTTAGATTTTAATCTCGAGGAAACCAGCCAGCTCACCAACATCGATATTCCTATAATAAGATAATAACCCATCATTTCTTTAAAAATTTGATTGTAATAATTCTGTTAGGAGATGTAATAATTGTGCCAAAGTATTGGCTATATTATTTATATTTGTATTGAAATTATCCTAAAATACTATGTCAGCAGTTTCAATTCTTGAAGTAAAAACATCTAATGAATTAAAACAATTTGTAAAATTTCCGATGGAATTGTACAAAAATAATCCTTACTACGTACCATCATTTATCAAAGATGAAATTAAAGTATGGGATCCTAAAGAAAATCCGGCACTTCATTATTCTCAGGCCAAACAATTCCTGGCAAAAAAAGAAGGGAAAATAGTCGGTAGAATCGCGGTGATCATCAACCGTAAAGAAGAAAAAGAGCTTGGAATAAAAAAAGTACGGTTCGGATGGATCGATTTTATTGATGATCGTGAAGTTTCAGAAGCATTGATACAAACAGCAATAAACTACGCAAAAGAGCATCAGATCAACCTTATTGAAGGACCGATGGGATTTACCAACCTTGACAAAGCGGGAATGCTGACTTTCGGGTTTGAAAAAATCGCTACGATGATCGGTATTTATAATCATGAATATTATCCTCAGCATTTGGAAAGTCTAGGGCTCGTAAAAGAAAAGGAATGGGTAGAATTTGAGATGAATTTTCCCAAAATACTTCCCCCGAAAGTAGAAAAATTCAGCAAGCTTATTGCTGAAAAATACAACCTGAGAGTATTAAATTTCAAAAGTAAAGAAGAGATTTTACCATACATCAAACCGATGTTCAAATTGCTTGATGAAACCTATAAACACCTCTCAACCTACACTCCTATTTCTGAAGAACAGATTAAAACCTACCGTGATAAATTTTTTCCTCTGATTGCCAAAAACTACGTGATCTGTGTGGTAGATGAACATAATGAACTGGTTTCATTTGCCGTTACAATGCCTTCTTATTCAAAAGCATTGCAAAAAGCAAAAGGGAAGCTCTGGCCTTTCGGATGGTGGCATTTTTTGCAGGCAGAAAAGAAAAACGACCGCGCTAATTTTTACCTGATCGGAATTCATCCCGAATATCAAAGACGAGGCGTTACAGCGATTATTTTTAAAGAAATTTTTGTACGTTTCAACAGCATGGGAATTGATTTTGCCGAAACCAACCCGGAACTGGAAGAAAACAAAAGCGTACAGGTGTTATGGCAGGATTATAACCCGGTCAATCACAAAAGGAGAAGAACCTATGCATTAAAATTCTGACATGAAGCCACATCTGATTTTTTTTGCCATTCTTATTGCAGGATTTATTGCCTATAATCTGTTTTTTCAGATCAATGATGATAAAACCAATACGGTCATTAATATTATTTATGCCAGTATTCTCTTTGGTTATATCTCTTTCATGGCCTTTACGCTGCTTAAAAAAATGAAGAAATAATCGCTATTTTTATTGATTCTAAATTATCGGTTTATCTAAATTTCATCCTACTTTTAAGTTGATTAATTTCATGCTTTATGGTTTATTACCTAAATTTGCAACTTGAGATAATAATGTAAAAATGAATTTACCTGAAAGTTATATTCCGATACTCATCCAAGCCGGCGTTGCCATTGGTTTTGTTGCCATTTCTTTGCTTGGAGCTCATTTTTTGGGTCCGCAGCAGAAAAAAGGGAATTCGGTAAAGAACCAAAGCTGGGAATGTGGTATTCCTGTAGAAGGAAATGCCAGAACTCCTTTTTCGATTAAATATTTTTTAACAGCCGTATTATTTGTATTATTTGATATTGAGATTGTTTTCTTTTATCCGTATGCAGTCAATTTCAGGGAATTCGGACTGGAAGGTTTTTTTGCAGTTCTCACATTCGTTGCTATATTCTTCCTTGCATTTTTTTATGTCTGGAAACGCGGCGCTCTAGATTGGGACAAATAATCTCAATCATATTTTTAAATAAGAAATTTAGATAAACACAATTAAATGAAGGTTAACAAAAGCCCAAATTTACGATCTAAATTAAAATCTTAAATTAATCAAAATGTCAGATCAAAAACCAGTTATAAGAACAGATGCACCCGCTCCCGAAGGATTTGAAGGAGAAGGGTTTTTCGCAACAAAGCTCAGCAGTGTGATCGGGATGGCAAGAAAGTTTTCACTTTGGCCGCTTCCTTTTGCCACATCTTGCTGCGGTATAGAATTCATGGCAACATTAAATCCTACATACGACGCATCACGATTTGGAATGGAAAGAAATTCTTTCTCCCCAAGACAGGCAGATATGTTGATGGTTTGCGGAACAATTGCTAAAAAGCTGGGTCCCGTATTAAAAGAGGTTTATACTCAGATGGCAGAGCCAAAATGGGTGGTTGCAGTGGGCGCATGCGCATGCAGCGGAGGTATTTTTGACACCTATTCTGTTTTACAGGGTATTGATAAAATTATTCCCGTTGACGTATACGTTCCCGGATGTCCTCCAAGACCGGAACAGATTATCGAAGGCGTAATGCAGGTACAGGCATTGGCAGAAAGCGAAAGCATCAGAAGAAGAGACCTACCTGAATATCAGAAATTATTAGATTCTTACAACATAAGCAACTAACGAGGATGACAAATGAATTTGTATTAGAAGCGCTGACAAGAGAATTTCCGGACTCTGTTGTTTCCCATTCAGAACCTTACGGAATGCTGACTGTTGAAATTCAAAAAGACGATATCAAAAAAGTAATTCATTATCTTAAAGATTCATCACTGGAAATTAATTTTTTAACTGATGTCTGCGGAATTCATTATCCCGAATTCCCGGATAAAGAAATTGGCGTTATTTACCACTTGCAGAATATGGTGGCTAATTTTAGAATTCGCCTTAAAATTTTCATGCCAAGAGAAAATATTGAAGTAGATTCTCTTACAGATCTTTATGCAGGAGCCAATTGGATGGAGAGAGAAACCTACGATTTTTTCGGAATTAAATTTAAAGGCCATCCGGATCTCAGACCTATTTTGAATATGGAAGATCTCGGATATCATCCTATGTTAAAAGAGTATCGCCTCGAAGACGGAACAAGGACCGATAAAGACGATGCCATGTTCGGAAGATAAATAATGCAATAAGCAATAAGCTTAACGCCTAATGCCCAAAGCCTAAAGCATTTAAATTATATGAAAGATAACTCATTATCGAATATACTTAACCAGCACGAAAGTAAAGAACAGATTGACGGGCAATTGTATACCCTCAATTTAGGACCTACTCACCCTGCAACCCACGGCATTTTCCAAAATGTATTAACGATGGATGGAGAGAGAATTCTTCATGCCGAACAAACCGTTGGTTACATCCACCGAGCTTTTGAGAAAATTTCCGAAAGAAGAAACTTCTCTCAGATCACCACGCTTACAGACCGTATGAATTACTGCTCTGCTCCTATTAATAATTTAGGATGGCACATGACGGTTGAAAAATTATTAGGCATAAAAGTTCCGAAACGTGTAGATTATATGCGTGTAATTTTAATGGAACTCGCCAGAATTGGAGATCACCTCATTTGTAACGGGGTAACCGGAATGGATGCAGGAGCAATTACCGGTCTTACCTATATGTTCATCGAGAGAGAACGTATTTATGATATGTATGAGCAAATCTGTGGAGCAAGGATGACCACCAATATGGGAAGAATCGGAGGTTTTGAAAGAGATTTCACTCCAAAATTCCACGAATTGTTACAAGATTTCCTGAAAACTTTCCCGGCTAGATTTAAAGAATTTGGGCAATTATTGGAAAGAAACAGGATTTTCATGGACAGAACCATCGGTGCAGGAGCCATTTCTGCAGAAAGAGCTTTGAGCTATGGTTTTACAGGCCCCAACTTACGAGCATCCGGAGTAGATTATGATGTAAGAGTTGCCGAACCGTATTCTTCTTACGAAGATTTCGATTTTATCATTCCTGTAGGAACTGCAGGAGATACTTACGATCGATTTATGGTTCGCCAGCAGGAAATCTGGGAATCCTTAAAAATAATAGAACAGGCATACAACAATCTTCCGGAAGGAGATTTTCATGCTGATGTTCCTGATTTCTATCTTCCTGAAAAAGCAGATGTTTATCAGAAGATGGAGGCTTTAATCTACCACTTTAAAATTGTCATGGGGGAAACAGATGTTCCGAAAGGCGAAGTGTACCATGCAGTAGAAGGAGGAAACGGTGAATTAGGGTTTTACCTGGTAAGCGATGGAGGCAGAACGCCTTACAGATTACATTTCAGAAGGCCGTGTTTCATTTATTATCAGGCGTATCCTGAGATGATTACAGGTGCTGTAATTTCAGACGCAATCGTTACCATGTGCAGTATGAACATTATTGCAGGAGAATTAGACGCATAGTAAAAAATTATAAATTTTGGATTATTAAGGTACATATTCCAAACTAAATAAATTGATTTTTAGAATTTAAAATCTAGAATTCAAAAATTTAAAATTTAAGAAAAGTGAGTGATACAATAGCTTTTAAGCCGGAAAGTTTACAGCAGGTCCATAAGATTATGGCAAGATATCCTGAAGGAAGACAAAAATCTGCCCTTCTTCCTGTACTTCACATAGCACAGAAAGAATTTGGAGGTTGGCTAGATGTTCCTGTCATGGATTATGTAGCGGAATTATTGAGCATACAACCTATCGAAGTATATGAAGTTGCCACTTTTTATACCATGTTTAATATGAAACCGGTCGGCAAATATGTTTTGGAAGTGTGCAGAACAGGACCTTGCATGGTGTGTGGAAGTGAAAAAATATTAGACCACATCAGAACCAAACTTAATATCAAAGACGGTGAAACAACTCAAGACGGGATGTTTACCTTAAAACCAGCTGAATGTTTAGGCGCATGCGGATATGCCCCAATGTTGCAGTTAGGAAAATTTTATCACGAAAATTTAACCATAGAAAAAGTAGATGAAATCCTTGATCTTTGCAGAGAAGGACAGGTTGATTTGGGCTAAATAAATTTTAAATTAATTAAAAAAGCGCAAAGCCAATAGCCAAAAGCTAGAAGCTGTTTGCTAAAAGCATATTAAAATGAGTAAAAAACTTTTACTTAAAGACGCACATATTGAAGGCATTCGCTATCTGGAAACCTACCGCAAACAGGGAGGATACACAGCGGCAGAAAAAGCTTTGAAAATGACTCCTGACGAAATTTTGGAAGAAGTAAAGGCTTCCGGGCTTCGTGGACGTGGAGGCGCAGGTTTCCCTACAGGAATGAAATGGAGTTTTCTCGCAAAGCCGGAAGGTGTTCCGAGACACCTGGTTGTAAACGCAGATGAATCTGAACCGGGAACTTTTAAAGACCGATACCTAATGGAATTTCTTCCTCATTTACTGATCGAAGGAATGCTGATTTCATCTTACTGTCTAGGCTCAAATGTTTCTTACATCTACATTCGTGGAGAATATTCTTGGATTCCTGATATTTTGGAAGAAGCCATTGAAGAAGCTAAAGCAGCCGGATATTTAGGAAAAAACATACTGGGAACAGGATTCGATTGTGAAATTTATGTCCAGAGAGGTGGCGGCGCATATATTTGTGGTGAAGAAACCGCGTTGCTTGAATCCCTTGAAGGAAAAAGAGGAAATCCCAGATTAAAACCACCGTTCCCTGCTGTAAAAGGACTTTGGGAAAGGCCAACCGTTGTTAACAACGTTGAATCTATTGCAGCAATCGTTCCCATCATTGATATTACCGGAGCCGAATATGCTAAAATCGGAGTTGGAAAATCTACCGGTACCAAATTAATTTCAGCCTGCGGAAACATCAATAAACCTGGGGTTTACGAAATCGATATGACCATCACCGTTGAAGAGTTTATCTATTCTGATGAATATTGCGGTGGGATTCCAAATGGGAAAAAGCTGAAAGCATGTATTCCGGGAGGAAGCTCTGTTCCGATTGTTCCCGCAAATTTATTATTAAAAACCGTAAACGGGGAACCTCGATATATGAATTATGAATCTCTTGCCGATGGTGGTTTTGCAACCGGAACCATGATGGGTTCAGGAGGTTTTATTGTTCTGGATGAAGATCAGTGTATCGTAGAACATACCATGACTCTAGCCAGATTTTATCACCATGAAAGTTGTGGGCAGTGTACTCCATGCCGTGAAGGAACAGGATGGATGCACAAAATTTTAAAGAAAATAGAAAAAGGGGAAGGCAAAATGGAAGACATCGATCTGCTTTGGGATATCCAAAGAAAAATCGAAGGAAACACCATTTGTCCGTTGGGTGATGCAGCAGCATGGCCGGTTGCAGCAGCCATTCGTCATTTCAGAGATGAGTTTGAATGGCATGTGAAAAACCCGGAGCTGTGTCAGACACAAAATTACGGATTGGCACATTATGCAGATCCTATACCTACCCTTGAGAGCAATGCTTAGAATGAAAAAATTATTGGTAATCGGCTTAATGATGTCGAATTTTGTGTTTGCACAAACCTTAAGCAGAGATACTGCAGATATTGAAGTTATTCATGAAAATGCACATGAAAGAATTAAAGTAAAACCAGATCCGTTACTGAAAAAAGGTCAGATATTTGTTTTTTTTGGCTGGAACAGAGGCGCATTCGGAAATTCTGATATTCATTTTACAGGAAACGGATACGATTTTCAGTTAAATAATGTATCTGCAAGAGATAAACCGACAAAATTAGGAATTGTATATATTGATCCGAGCTGGTTTACCGTAACGCAGTATAATTTCAGGTTGGGCTATTTTATAAAGGATAATCTTGCACTTGTATTGGGAATAGATCATATGAAATATGTGATGAAGCAAAACCAGACGGTAGATTTTTCAGGAACAATTTCAGATCCTAAGTATGCAGCAATGGTACAGAACGGACAGGTAAATTTATCAGATGAGCAGTTTCTTACTTTTGAACATACCGATGGGCTTAACTATGAAAATCTGGGTCTTGAGAAATATAAAAATCTGATCAACCGTAAAAATATAGATTTGGTTTGGTCTTACGGCGTTGGAATCGGCGTCATGTTTCCGAAAAGTAATATCAAACTATTTGGAAACGAAAGAAGCGACCGCTTTCATGTGGCAGGAATGGGAACTGACCTCAGAACCAGTCTTAATTTGGTTTTCTGGAACCATTGGATGGCAAGACTGGAAGGTAAGGTTGGATATATCAATATGTGGGACATCAAAACCACCTTAAATAATAAACCTGACAAGGCACAGCAGGATTTTGTTTTCGGACAGGTACTTGCGGGAGTCGGGTATACTTTTAATACAAAAAGAAATAAATAACAAAGCCTATTGCTTAATGCAGAAAGCTTAAAGCATATGATATGAGCGAAGAAGTTAAAAAATTTAAAATAACTATAGACGGACAAACTGCAGAAGTTTTGCCCGGAACTTCTATCTTGGAAGCTGCAAGACAAATCGGCGGAAAATCGGTTCCTCCGGCAATGTGCTATTACAGTAAACTGGAAGCCAGCGGAGGAAGATGCAGAACATGTCTGGTAGAAGTTTCCAAAGGTTCGGAAGCAGATCCGCGTCCGATGCCGAAACTTGTAGCTAGCTGCAGAACCAATGTAATGGATGGAATGGAAGTGAAAAACCTTTCTTCCGAAAAAGCGCAGGAAGGAAGAAAAGCAGTTACGGAATTTTTATTGCTAAACCATCCTTTAGACTGCCCTGTTTGTGATCAGGCAGGAGAATGTCATCTTCAGGATTTAGGATATGAATATGGCGATCCGGATACAAGAACAGATTTTGAAAGAAATACACACGATGCAGACGATTTAGGCCCGAATATCAAACTAAATATGAACCGTTGCATTCTCTGCGCGCGATGTGTGTTGACCGCAAACCAGCTTACAGACACCAGAGAACACGGAATCCTTTTCAGAGGAGATCATGCGGAAATTTCAACCTATTTGAATAAAGCCTTAGATAACGATTTTATTGGAAACATTATTGACGTTTGTCCGGTAGGCGCATTAACCGACAGGACTGCTCGTTTTGCAAGCAGAGTATGGTTTACAAAACCTATGAATGCATCTTGCTCTTGTAATAAATGTTCCGGAAAAGCCACCGTTTACATGAAAGGTGATGAGATTGTGAGAGTGACGGCAAGAAAAGACCAATGGGGTGAGGTGGAAGAATTTATCTGCGATACCTGTCGTTTTGAAAGAAAAAATGTATCAGACTGGAATATTGAAGGGCCGAGACATATCGACAGACATTCCGTCATCTCATTAAACCATTATGAAAAGCCTAAAGACGAATTGAGGATGCTGGATAATCCTTTGGCAAAAGAAATCAGCGAAAAAGACGAAAAATAAATTAATAAGATATAAGATTTCAGATATTAGATAACAGACTTTTGTAATTCTAATTTCTAAATTCTATTATCTAACATCTATAAATAAAATGGATTTACTTACATTTAAATTAATACTTGTACTCGCACTTTTCCTGTTATCATTAACGATAGCAGCCTACTCTACCTGGGCGGAAAGAAAAGTAGCGGCCATTATGCAGGACAGAATTGGACCCAACAGATCCGGGCCGTTTGGTTTATTGCAGCCTCTTGCAGATGGTGGGAAATTTTTCTTTAAAGAAGACTTTACCCCACAAAATGCAGAAAAATTCCTTTTTGTATTGGGACCGGCATTGGTGATGTTTATTTCATTGATTACCGGAGCGGTGATTCCTTGGGGGAAAACATTAAGCTTTGGGGGCGTTTCTTATGACCTTCAGGTTGCCAATATTGATGTAGGGGTATTATTTATCATCGGGATGGCCTCCATTGGGGTATACGGAATTATGATCGGAGGTTGGGCTTCCAACAATAAATATTCATTGCTTGGAGCAATCCGTGCTTCTTCGCAGATGATTTCTTACGAATTGGCAATGGGATTGGCTTTACTTTCTATCATTATGATGACAGGAAGTTTAGATTTAAAAGTAATTACGGAAACGCAGACTTCAGGAAAAATCTGGGGGCTTTTTGAGATAGACGGTTTAAACTGGAATATCCTGTATCAGCCTTTGGCTTTTCTTATTTTCTTTGTTGCGGCTTTAGCAGAAACCAATCGCCACCCTTTTGATTTACCGGAATGTGAATCTGAATTGGTAACAGGATATTCTACTGAATATTCTTCTATGAAATTAGGATTGTACATGTTTGGAGAATATGTGAATATGTTCATATCCAATGCATTTATGGTGGTGCTTTTCTTCGGAGGATACAATTATCCCGGAATTGAATGGGTAACGCAGAATTGGGGAGAAAATGCAGCTGGAATCTTAAGCATTGTAGCATTTTTAACAAAAACGATAATGGGAATCCTGATCTTTATGTGGATCAGATGGACACTTCCAAGATTCAGATATGATCAGCTGATGCATTTAGGATGGAAAACGTTAATTCCGTTGGCTTTGGTTAATCTGATGATTACAGGTGCGGTAATTTTAGCGTTTGGAAATTAATTGAAAGAATTAAGAATATATTTTTAATGCTGGATGAAAAGTTCAGCCTAAAAAACAAAATAAATGAAACTTACGAACAGATCAAAAGTTGTTTCTAATAAAGAAATGACCTTTTCTGAAAAAATCTACCTTCCGGCGATTTTTAAAGGAATGGGAATTACTTTTAAACATGCTGTAAGAACCGTTGTGAAAGGGGCACCCGCAGTGTACTCTTATCCGGAAGTTCAAAAACCGAGAACTGAAATCTGGAGAGGTCAGCATGTTTTGAAAAGAGATGAAGAAGGAAGAGAACGGTGTACAGCTTGCGGTCTATGCGCAGTGGCTTGTCCTGCGGAAGCAATTACCATGACTGCTGCTGAAAGAACAAAAGAAGAAAAACATCTTTACAGAGAAGAAAAATACGCATCCGTATACGAAATCAATATGCTGAGATGTATTTTCTGCGGAATGTGTGAAGAAGCTTGCCCTAAATCTGCTATTTATCTTACAGACCGATTGGTAGATGTAGAAACCAACAGAGGTTCTTTCATTTATGGAAAAGATAAACTGGTGGAAAAAATAAACGAAAGGATTGATATCACAGAAAGACAATCCGAGAAACAAAAAAATGCGGTAAAATAATGGATCAGTTTTTATTTTTCTTGGTGGCGTTTTTAGCAGTATCCAGTGCGGTATATTTCGTATTTGCGAGAAACCCTCTCTACGCTATTTTGTCATTAATTGTGACTATGTTTTCGATTGCGGGAATGTACATTCTTCTGAATGCCCAGTTTTTGGCGATCATCCAGATCATTGTATATGCAGGCGCAATTATGGTTTTATTTCTATACATTCTAATGATGCTTAATCTTAATAAGGAAGACGAAAGTAAGAAGAACAATACTTTAAAATTTGTAGGAGTTTTTACAGCCGGACTTTTATTAATTGGGGTTTTGGGCGTTTTCAGAGGAGTGCAGAATAAACATGTCGTGGTAGAAAATGTAGATAAAGGAGTGGGTCTTACCAAAAACCTGGGAAGACTTTTATTCAACGAATATGTTTTGCCGTTTGAGCTTGCTTCCATCCTGATTTTGGCAGGTATTGTAGGTGCGGTATTAATCGGTAAAAAAGATTTATAAATTATGGGAGAAGTAAATACATTTATGCAAAGCATCCCTCTGGAATACTTTATCATACTTTCAACAGTATTATTCTGTCTGGGAGTATTGGGCGTATTGCTGAGAAAGAATGCGATTGTCATTTTAGGTTGTGTGGAGCTTATGCTGAATTCTGTAAATCTGTTATTAGCTGCATTTTCAGCCTATAACGGGAACAGCGACGGTCAACTTTTAGTATTCTTCATTATGGTGGTAGCCGCTGCAGAAGTAGCAGTGGGATTGGCAATTATTGCGATGCTTTATCGGAATACCCGTTCTGTAGATGTGAGTATATTTAATAAATTAAGAGGATAAAGAATGGAGAATTTAGTCTATGCAATAATACTTTTACCCCTTTTAGGATTTCTTATTAATGGTTTATTCGGGAAAAGCCTTCCAAAAATGGTTACCGGAAGCCTGGCTACAGCAATGGTTTTTATACCTTTCTGTATTGCGGTACGCTTATTTATGAATTTCGATTCTGAAAGCCAGCCGGTTATCGTAAAAGCTTTTGAATGGTTCAGGGTGAACGGGATTCAGATTAATTTCGGTTTCCAGATCGATCAGCTTTCATTAATGATGGTAATGATCATTACAGGAATAGGATCTCTGATTCACCTCTACTCTATCGGATACATGAGCCACGACAAAGGTTTTTATAAGTTTTTTACCTATTTAAATTTATTTATTTTCTCCATGTTACTGTTGGTGATGGGAAGCAACTACCTTATTCTGTTCATCGGATGGGAAGGCGTAGGTTTGTGTTCTTATTTACTCATCGGTTTCTGGTATACCAACGAAGAGTATGGGAAAGCAGCACGAAAAGCGTTCATCATGAACAGAATTGGTGACCTTGCCCTTTTGATTGGTATTTTCATGATCGCTTCGCAGACTAACGCAATCGATTATCTTTCGGTAAAACAAAACGCAGGAAAATTTGAATTAGACGGAACCATTATCATATTTATCACAGCCAGTTTATTTATCGGTGCTACCGGAAAATCTGCGCAGGTTCCTTTATATACATGGTTACCCGACGCGATGGCCGGTCCGACTCCGGTTTCTGCTTTGATTCACGCAGCGACGATGGTAACGGCGGGGATTTATTTAGTAGTAAGATCAAATTTCTTATTCACTTTAGCACCCACTGTTCAGGACGGTATTTTATTAATCGGATTTTTAACCGCGGCTTTGGCAGGTTTTTATGCCCTTCGCCAGAATGATATTAAAAAAGTCTTGGCTTATTCTACCGTTTCACAACTTGGGTTTATGTTTATTGCTTTAGGTTTAGGTGCGTATACAACGGCAATGTTCCACGTAATGACACACGCTTTCTTCAAAGCTTTATTATTCCTGGGAGCAGGTTCTGTCATTCACGCGATGAGCAATGAGCAGGATATGCGCTTTATGGGAGGTTTGAAAAAATACATTCCCATTACACACGCAACTTTCCTGATCGGGACTTTGGCCATTTCAGGTTTCCCATTATTATCGGGAATGATTTCAAAAGACGAAATTTTAGTAGCGGCTTATGCTAAAAACCCGATATATTGGGTGATGCTATTCATTTTAGCGGCGGCTACGGCGACCTATATGTTCAGACTGTATTACCTGACTTTCCACGGAGAATTCAGGGGTACTGAAGATCAGAAACATCATTTACACGAAAGTCCGCTGAATATGACTTTGCCGTTGATTGTTTTGGCGATCCTTTCAGTAGTCGGAGGTTTTATCAATCTTCCTCACTTTATCGGTCACGGCCATTACGCTAAATTGATGGATTGGCTGAAGCCTGTTCTCACAGAAGAAAGCTTTAAACAAATGGAAATGACGCTTTCCGGAGTAGATTTTAATACCGAAATGATGCTTTTAGGCGCAACGGTATTGATGTTTTTCTCTGTATGGTTTATCGTTAAAAACACATATGTCACTAAAAAGAAAAGAGCTATTGCCGAAGAAGATTATACGGGATGGGAAAAGCTATCTGCAAGAAAACTATACGTAGACGAACTTTACAATGCATTAATTGTAAAAACTGTTGAAGGATTGGGACGTGGAGGAAAAATGTTTGATAAAGGCGTTTTAGACCGTGTTGTGGATTATGTGGGCGAAGGCGCTGAAGACAGCGGAAGATCCATGAAACGTATACAGAACGGAAATGTAGAAAACTACATTCTGATCATGTCTTTAGCGGTGGGAATTATACTGATTGTTAACTTTATACTACAATAATGTCTTATATATTATTAACATTATTACTTTTACCTCTTGTAGGTTCGGGATTGGTTTTTGCCTGGAAGAATACATCCAGCAAATACTTGGCATTGGGAATTGCATTGATACAGATGCTGCTTACTTTTTACGCACTTTCGGATTTTGATTTTACGCCGACCGTAGACAGTTCGCTGCAGTATGAAATTACATATCCTTGGTCACAATTTATAAAAAGTACGCTTCATTTCGGCATTGATGGAATGAGTATGCTGCTTTTACTACTGACTAATATTTTGATGCCGATTATTATTTTGTCATCATTTAATGAAAATGTAAACTATAAAAACTCTTTCTACGGACTGATTTTGCTGATGCAGTTTGGTCTTGTAGGTGTTTTCACTGCTTTAGACGGATTGTTATTTTATATTTTCTGGGAAATTACTTTGATTCCGATCTGGTTTATTGCCGCACTTTGGGGACAGGAAAACAAAAGGCTCGAGTTCACCACAAAATTCTTTGTATATACATTTGTTGGGTCCCTGTTTATGTTGGCGGGTTTAATTTATGTTTACAATCATTCAGCTTCATTTGCCTTGACCGATTTATACAATGCAAATTTGGGTGAAACGCAGCAAATTGTAGTGTTTTGGTTTATCTTTTTTGCATTTGCGGTAAAACTCCCGGTATTTCCGTTCCACACTTGGCAACCGGATACGTATACGTACTCTCCTACTCAAGGATCGATGCTATTATCGGGGATTATGCTTAAAATGGCAATCTACGGCGTACTCCGTTATTTGATTCCCATTACACCGACCGCAATTTTCGGAATTTCCGGACAAATTGTAATTATTTTAGCCATCATAGGAATTGTGCATGGGGCTTTAATTGCTATCGTTCAGACCGATATGAAGAGAATCATCGCGTATTCTTCCTTCTCTCACGTAGGATTGATGGTTGCAGGTATTTTCTCATCAGCCGTTTTAACGTTACGGGGGACTTTTACCATTGAAGGTGCTGAAGGAGCTTTAGTGCAGACATTTGCGCACGGGATCAACGTTGCGGGACTGTTTTTCTGTGCCGATATTTTATATAAAAGATTCAAATCAAGAGATATCAGACAAATGGGGGGCTTGGCGAAAGTTGCTCCTAAATTTGCCGTTTTATTTTTGATTATTATATTGGGATCAATGGGTGTTCCGTTGACGAATGGATTTGTCGGAGAATTTATTTTGCTGAAATCAGTCTATGATTTTAACGGTTTGGCCGCAATTATTGCAGGTCTTACAATTATTCTTGCGGCAGTGTATCTGTTAAGATTTTACGGAAAAGCAATGTTCGGAGAGGGTGATGATGCCGTATTGAGCACAGCAAAAGATTTATCGGCGGTAGAATTTTCAGTTTTGGCAAGTATTGCGGTATTTGTCATCGTTTTAGGAATTTTTCCTCAGCCGGTGATTGATATGGTGAGCGGTTCATTGAAGTTTATTTATACCTCAATGGTCAATTAAGTTTAAAAATTAAAGAATAAAAGAATTCAGAGATAAGAAGAAGAATGCAAGAAAGTTAATCCTTTTTTAATAGTACACTTCAAACCTCAAATTTCAAATATAAACTATGAGTGTTTTAATTATTGTTTTCCTAACTGCAGTTGCTGCTTTGTTTTCAGGAGTTTTTGAACAGGGGAAATTCGCAAGATACATTGGGATTTTCGGATTAATCATTGCATTGTACATCAGCTTTCTGCCTGAGTTTTCATTTTTTGAAAAATACAGAGAGATGTATGAGTATACTGCCAATACTGCTCTGTTTACCAAAATCTCTCTGGTTACAACATTATTGCTGTTTTTTCTGGGAGGTTTCGCATTCAGCAACCACAGAAGCCATCAGTCAGAATTATATGCATTAATGCTGTTTGCGCTTTGTGGTGGGATAATCCTTTTCGGATTTCAGAACTTGGTAACTTTATTCTTAGGAATCGAGATTCTTTCCATACCGTTATATGTGATGGCAGGAGCCAATAAGACCGATTTAAGATCTAATGAAGCTTCTATCAAATATTTCTTAATGGGAGCGTTTGCAACAGGTTTTTTATTGTTTGGAATTGCTTTTATCTACGGAAGTACCGGAAGTTTTGATCTTTACAAAATTCAGGAATTTACCGTAAACAATCCTAAAAATATAATGCTCATTATCGGGGTTATCATGATGTTGTGCGCTATGTCTTTCAAAGTAGCTTTGGCACCGTTTCATATGTGGAGTCCGGATGTATATTCAGGGTCTCCTTCTTTGATCACAGCTTTTATGGCCAGTGTCGTAAAAATTTCAGGATTTTTTGCCCTGTTCAGATTAATGACTATCGGGTTTTCCGGAGTTACCGCAGAATGGATCAACATTTTAGGCGTATTCATCATCATCACGCTATTCTTAGCCAATGCGATGGGTCTTGCACAGACTAATGCCAAAAGAATGTTGGCGTATTCGTCAATTTCCCATGCAGGATATATCGGGTTGGTATTTTTCGGCATGAACACCCTTTCTACCTATACATTGGCATTTTATTTATTTGCCTATTCGCTTTCAACAGTGGGCGTTTTTATGTGTCTGATCTGGGTAGAAAAAATCAAGAAAGAAACCTCATTTGGTGCGTTTAAAGGTTTGGCAAAAACGGAGCCTTTACTGGCCGTCGTTGCTACAATATCTTTACTTTCAATGGCAGGAATTCCTTTAACAGCGGGTTTTATGGGTAAATTTTCTTTGTTTGCGCAGGCATTGACCAAAGATAACAATACATTTTTAGTGATTATTGCAGTTTTAGGTTCAGCGATATCTATTGCATATTATTTAAGACTCATTATAGCCATGTTCTTTTTCAAAGAATCCACTTTTAAAACTTCTGAAAAAGTAACCATGACGTACAATATTGTTGCGGTAGTCATTATCGTTTCTATTGTGGTTTTAGGAGTGTACCCCGATTTATTTGCAAAACAATTTGGGTTATAAAAATCATTAAAATACAGGATATAGGCACAACTAAAAGTTGTGCTTTTTTTATACCTTTACCATTCAATATTCAGTTTTGTCGAATCTTTACAAAAAAGACAGTCCATTTCAGGTTCTTATCTCATTCAAAAAATATTTGGATGTACTGGAGCATATCCGTTACAATGACCGATTAGAATATCGGGCAAACTATGCAGAATCTCTGATTGAAAAAACTAAAAATTTTCACGAGCTCAGAGACGGATTTCAGGATCTTTCACTGCTTGAGAAGCACAAAGACCTTATCAGGCTTTTGCTGGCAGATCTTTTTCCGGCAGGACTTACCAAAAACGAGATCAAAGCGGCCAGTATTCCGCTGTCTAATATTACTTTTAATTATACCGAAAGATTTCAGAACATTCTTAAAGATGCAGGTGCCGATTTTGAGATTGACTTCAGAAATATTACCGACGATGAATATTATGTTTTCTGTTGCTGCATCATCCTGCAAACCTATTTCAGCCAGGATATAAAAACGACGCTCCCGCTCTATTATGACATTCCCAATAAACAGGGAATCATGAAGCATTACAAAATCACCGTGAATTCAGATTTCAGTGATGTTTTCCCAACCGATCAGGCGAAAATACCCTCTGATGAAATTGTAGAACTGCTGCTGGAAAATCTGGATGATATCCAGCTCTGGAAAAAATATTTCCCCTCCAATTCATGGATTCTTAAAGGATTTACAATTGTCTCATTAATTGACTGTACGGAAGAAGTAGCATTATCAGATTTGAAATCAACCCTGATTCAGGTTGATCCGCAGAATTTATTTCCTGATGAAAACCTGAAAGAAATTTTTAAATCTTATTTTGATGTCGCCGAACTCAATTTCGGGCTCATGCTGTTTAACCATAAAAATCAGCGGCTCGAAAAGCTACCGATCTATGAAAATGTATTCACCAATCATCTTCTGGATTTCTGGATCAATACGTTTGATGATGAAGCCAAAAAAACGGCTTTTGAAAACATACGGTACAACTCCAGACCTGTCGTTGTTTCCAATGTAGATCAGTTGGATGACGATATCAAAAAACACGCTTCCTTCAGCATTCTGAAAGAGCATAACATCAATAGTTTTATGATCATTCCTATCATGAAAGACAGTGAACTGTTGGCCATTATGGAATTTACCTCGCCGAAAAGCAACAGCTTAAATGGTCTAAAGCTTAAAAAACTGGAATTTGTAGCAGATATGATCATATTCTCTCTGAACCGTTTTACGTATGAAAGAAACAATCAGATTGAGGCGATCATCCAACGTGAATATACCACAATCCACAACAGTGTGATCTGGAAATTCAGAAATGAAGCCGAAAAATATTTTAACGCGTACCTATCAAAGAAAATATATACCTTAAAGCAGATTTCGTTTAAAAATCTTACTCCATTATTTGGTTTTTCAGACATTCGCGCTTCTTCTGAAAAGCGCTATAATCTGATGCTTGAAGATCTGAATCAGCAGATTGACACCCTTTGTGATATTTTTATCAATCTCGATCCTGCAGAATCTGAAAAATTCATTTTAGCATTGGATATTTTTGAAAATGAACTGAATAATGAAATTAAAGCAGACACCGAACAGCGTTTTCAGAGATTGCTTAGAGAAGAAATTCATCCTTTTTTACAGGGAAAACTTGAAATCAATTCTCAGGAAACTTTAAAGGAAAAAATTAAAAATTATTTTACACAAGTTTTTGCCCAGAATAATCTATTTTACAGCAACCGAAAAAGCCTTGACGATTCTATTACACTGGTTAACAGGAAACTGGCAGATATTTTAGATGAAAACCAGGTAAAAGCGCAGGAAATTTACCCACATTATTACGAAAGGTTCAAATCTGACGGAGTAGAGCATAATCTTTTCATAGGGCAGAATATTTCTCCCGAACTTCCCTATTCCTCAAAAATCGTTCAGGAACTGCGTTTCTGGCAACTGAAAACCATCTGCAAAATGGAACATGAGTTTCATAATTTTAAAGAAAACCTGCCCATCTCTTTAGATATTGCTTCTCTTATTTTTGTATACAACGAAAAAATAGACATTCGTTTCCGGATGGATGAAAAACGTTTCGATGTAGACGGAGCCTACAATTCTTACTACGAAATCATTAAAAAAAGGCTGGATAAAGCGCATGTCAAAAACTCTTCGGAACGCATTACCTGTCCCGGAAAAATCACCATCGTCTACTTTGGGATGGAAAACCAGAAAGAATATCTACAATATATCAACAAGCTTCAAAAAGAAAACGTTTTAAAAGCTGATGTAGAGTTTCTAAAAGTAGAAGATCTTCAGGGAATTACAGGTTTGCTGGCGTTGAGGGTTTCTTTGGCTTAAATAAAAATCGCAGATATTCTGCTATTTCATAATGTACATTTAGGAATGATGATGCGTCATTTATTGTTTAGTAAAAATTAAATCTTTCATCACAGGAAGATAAACAGTCTTATCTGTACTTTGTGGACAAGTAGCACTATCAATCAATGAATCATCAGGACGATATTCCCAAGATATTTGTGTAGCATTAAGTTTCTTTAAATATATGTCTCCCCATCCTATACCGCAGTTAGTACCATCATAATAAAGAGCCACAGAACCTCTACTTGGAAGTGTTCCCATACTTACAATATTAAAATAGGACTGATCGCCTAAATTCATACTTTGTGTGTCTTGTAAGATTGTTCCTGTAGAATTTTTCACAATATATTTTACAATTAAAGCATCCATATAATATGTTTCCCCTGTACTTTTCTCTAATTTATTTTCTTGCTTAGTAATAAACAAAGTAATTTCATTGCCTTGATAACTTGTTCTATAAGTTCCAATATAAGGCGTTAGTTCATTATTCAAATCTTTAACATATGTCCTTGCGGAATATTTTCTAACGATGTATTTAAAGGATATTCTTGTGCCTTACAAGAAAACACAAGAAGTATCCCTAAATATTTTATTAAACTTTTCACTAATGTTTTGTAAAAATTAAGTCCTTTGTCTCTGGAAGATAGATGGTTGTATCGGTTCCTGATGGACATTTACTATTGTCAATACTTTATAATTTCCTTAAAATATAGTTGGAGTTTATTCTTTAAACAATCAATATTTAATACAAGTTATCGATCATTCTTTTTCTCTATAAAATTTAACTGTATTTTTTACAAGATTTAATTTAGCAATTCCACCTCGCATGCCAATAAAAATATTTTCCTCATCGAATACAACTACAGAATTGGGATATAGGCTTCGCCAAAACTGTTCTCGAAAAATAGTTATCGCTTTTTGATTCACTACTTTATAAAAACTCTGGTGAGAAACAATATAGATAATGTCATTAAATATGGTTAATGCTTTTAATGCATCTCCAAAGGATTCGATTTTTTTATATGTAAAAACTGAATCTCTTTTTAATTCATATAGGCTTCCCCAAATATCTGAACCTTCAATGAAATAAATTTTGTTCTGGAATTTGAATATATCGACAACATTTCCAAATTTTATTTCTATAGTTTTTTCTTTGTTTCTTTTTGGTTGAAAATATAATGCTCCTCCCCATTCTCCTTTATCTTCACCAATCAGTTTGCCATCTTCGATTTCTAATTCGGAATTCTCTTCATGATAAATAGTTTTTTCCACTATCAATCTGTTACTATCTTTTTTCACAACATAACAATCATTAGAATGATTCAGAGCAAACCATTCTTTAGATTCTACTTTTGGAATAGAATCCTCAATAAAATTATTTGGAATTTTTATTTCCTGCGCTTTAAAAGAAGATGCTAGAAATATTCCTAAAATTGTTATTAAACCTCTCACTATTGCTTAGTAAAAATTAAATCCTTCGTTACAGGCAAATAAACGGTCTTATCTGTACTTGGCGGACAAGTAGCACTGTCAATCAATGAATTATCAGGACGATATTCCCAAGATATTTGTGTAGCATTAATTTTCTTTAAATATATATCTCCCCATCCTATACCGCAATTGGTACCTCCGTAATAAAAAATTACAGAATTATTATAAGATTTTATTCTATAGCTATATATAGTATGAATAATTTGATTAGCAGGGATTAACATATTATGAGTATCTTGTAAAACTTGATTATTATTTCTCACTATATATCTCACAGAAAGGACATCCTGATAATATTTTTTATTTGTGCTTTCTTCCAACTTATGCTCAATACTTGTTATGTACAAACTAATTTCATTACCTTGAAATGTCGCCTTATAAGTTCCTATATATGGAATTAATTCATTATTTAAATCTTTCAAATAAGAATAGTTTGGTACATTATCATAATCAGTATTTAGTGGATAGGTCTGTTGAGCTTTACACGAAACAATAATTGTTAAAACGAATATTGTTATAATTTTAGAATATAATGTTTTCATATTTTTTATTTTAATTTGGACATGGTGTTGCTGTTGTTGTATTATCATCGCTGTTTAAAGTTACAGTTTTTACTGTTCCGTTATTTTCTATTCTTTGAAGATTAATTTTTCCATCCAATCCCATATTTTTTAAAGTATCAAAAAATAGTTTCTCTAATCCTTGACTGTTTAATTCATCACCTAAATTGTCAACATATAATGGATTATCTGCTAATATTCCATCTCTCTTTTTAAAATCTTTTTTCAATTGTTCTAAATTCCAAGTATTATTATAAACATATTGAGTTAGTTCAGACATATTTCCGCTAAAATTAATGATATAATGGTAATATTTATAACCTCCCGGACAACTTGAGCAAACTTCAGAACCTATCACTCCCAAATAGCCGTCTTCAATATTTCCATTGGTTTGTGCTAAAGAAAAATCTAAAAGTTTAATAATATCCGCAGGAGAAAGCATGTTTGTACCCAACACTGTATGGTTATGATAAGCTCCTGAATATCCAGCAGTATCACCCAAATCAACATCATGCTTTCCACCAGGTATTTTTGGCGTAGGTACTCCATTCGCATCAAATTTATATCCGGTCTCTCCATAGTTGGGATCAGAATAAGCTAATTTTGATTGATCCTTCATCTCATCAATTTTTGCCTTTACTACCGGATTTGTTATCATGCTTTTTGTTTTCTCGCAAGGCGTTTCCGGATCTGTAATAATCACTCCCGCCCCTTCTCCGTTACAATCCGGCGACAAGTTAGGGATCTCTCCTGTTGTCGTTGTTTTGTGAACATTGGGATTGGGATAATAGTTATTGTTACAGTGGTCATACCAACCTTGTGTATTGCCGTGGCTGTCCAGGATAATGTCAGTACAGTCTCCGGGAACATTACTGAAAGGGACGGTGTTATTGTTACTTCCGCCTTCTTCCCAGTTATACCATCCTCCGTTTGGTGGAGGAAGATCAATAGGATTAATTCCGCCTCCTTCTGAAGTATTGTTCCCACCGGGAACTCCTGTTGCAGGAGAACAATTTCCTAAACCGTCATTATAATTCACCGTAGAAATTGCTTTTCCGTCTAAACCGTATGAACTGATGCTTCCCGTAAAATGCTGGAAATCTACGGTAGTTCCGTCCTGTGGATCGTATTCAATAATTTCCGCTGTTACCGGGATTCCGTCCGCTTGCTTTACTTCCAGATTGTACACCGCGTCTCCGGAATTCAGGTTCTCTATTTTGAAGACGTAATATGTTTCACCTTCATTCACTGTTTCTACAATAGTGGAAATCTCTATAACACCTACGGTAAGATCTTTCCCGGTAAGGGAAGCTTCACTCAGAGGCACCTGAAGATCTGCTCTTTCGGATTGCTGATGGATGAATTGTTCAATATTCGGGATATCTTTCAGCTTGACCATCCTGAATCTGGAAGCGTTGGGATTTTGCAGGGTGTTATTTTCAGGAAGAAGGTCGTTCCTGCAGGAACAAAGCGACAGCATCACTGCCAACATCAGACAAAGCCTGGGTATTAATTTTTTTTTCATTTGTGTTGTTTAAAAAGTTAAAGATATAAATTTTTTACAAACGTAAGGATAAAAGTTAAAATAAAAGTGGGCAAATCTGCTTACTTTTAATCAATTACAAAATCCAAATTTTACTCTGTGAGAGATTTGGATTTTATAAGATTGCAAAATATTGGAAATAGACTCCTAGAATTATGTCTGCAGAAAAATCTTACACAAAAAGAATTGGCATTTTTAGTAGATGTAGAAATATCTCAAATTACCCGCATAGAGAGAGGTATTATTAATACATCTATTCTCAGCCTTATGAGAACAACAGATGCTTTAGAAATATCAATAAGTGATTTTTTAAAGATTTTAATACTACAGACTAAGAAAAGCATACGCAAAAGACAGCACAGAAATAATAATTCCTGCCATGAAAATCTGGTAGGTAATCGACAAAAGCCTGTACTTTCTGTCTAAAACCTTTCCGAGAAAATACAGATCTTTAATCATCGAATCATAAATATAATCCCTGTCTTTCAGCAGGTCTTTCATCGAATCATTAAAATCATTAAACAGCATCTGATTAAAATTACCGAAAAATAAGAGGTTCACCTTTCGGTCGGTGATATCTTGTTGGGTAAATTTCGTTTTGGTCACATTCGGTTTCGTAGACAGAATGGCAAAAATGATGGTCAAAACACTTGAAACCAACAGAAAAAAAGTAGGAATGATTAAATGTGCATTTTTGGGAGTATCCAGTTTCGGAACCAAAACCGAAAGACACACCGAGATGATGATTGCATTTACAGAAAGTAAAATATTGGCCTTGCTATCTGCAATATCACTTAATCTGGTATGATTATTTAAAGTTACCCTGAACAGCGTATCTACACTGCGGTCGGATTTTGTATCTTTTTTACTTTCAGAATCATCTTTGTTGGATTTGTCTTTTTTATCAGATTTACTGAGCTTTTTTTCGAGCTTTTTTACATTTTTCATCTTAAGTGGCTCCCAGTTTTCTTTGGCATACTCTGTAAAATATCGGTGCTTGTTTTTCAGGAAATCGATATTCAGTTCATTCCATTCAGTATTTGAAAAACACATTCCGCCTGTCAATTCCCATTCTTTTCTCAGCGCTTCCGCAGAATCACTGTAAAACGGGCTAGAAAAATGACTGAAATCTGCATCTTTCATAATCTCTTCGAGAAGGTTTTGCGGCTGATGGTATTTTTCGGTAGAAAGAATGAGCTTTGCAACGACATCAACATATTCGTCTGAACGGTTTTCTCCTGCCAAAAATTCTTTCATGATCACCGCACTTCTTTCTTCATGGCCTTCCGCGTTACAGTCGGTAAATCCTACATCGTGGAACCATAAAGCAAGAAGCACTTTTTCGCGGTCTTCGGCAGAAACTTCCGTATGTTCCATGATCTCTTCCGCTTTCTGAACCGCAAACGTAGTATGGATAAAATTATGATAAAAGTATACTGAAGATAACTTATCTTTGAATAAGTTTTCAACATAATCTTTAGCTTTGTGCAAAATGCTCATTTCTGAATTTTCTTAATGTAAATGTATGAATTTATCCTTAAAATATTCTTTAAAAATATTCTTCGTAAGTACAAGAATCATGATCGTTTCTGGCTTTCTTTTTTCCTGTGCCACCTATAACGTACAAAAGGGAAAAAAAGTACATGAAATGAAAAATTCTGAAGCGGTTGCTGAGAATGATTTCAAAATTTTTCTTGTCGGCGATGCCGGAAACGCAGATGAACCACGGGCAAAGCAAACGCTAGATTTTATTAAAAACAAAATAGATTCTGCTGACAAAAATTCGATGCTTCTGTTTTTAGGTGATAATATTTATCCGTTGGGAATGCCGAAAGAAGGGGATAAAGATTACGATCTGGCAAAGGAAAAATTAGAGAACCAATTGGCAATTACCCGGAATTTTAAGGGTAAAACGTTGGTAATTCCCGGAAATCATGATTGGTATCATGGTGTAGATGGCTTAAAAGCTCAGGAAGAACTGGTCAAGAATTATCTGAACGACAAAAAGGCATTCTTACCTAAAAATTCATGCCCCATTGAAGACATCAGTCTTACAAAAGACATTAAACTGATTGTCATAGATTCGGAATGGGCTCTGATCAACTGGGATAAATATCCCGGAATCAACAAAGGCTGTGATATTAAAACACGGGAAGATTTTTACGCAGAATTTAAAGATCTGATTTTAAAAAACCAGGATAAAAGAATTATAGTCGCGATGCATCACCCGGTAATCAGCTCCGGGGTGCATGCAGGTTTTAATTCGGCAAAGTCAAATTTGGCAGCCTTTCACGGGAAGCTTCCGGTTCCGGGGGTTGCAAGCTTAATTAATATTCTCAGAAGCTCTTCCGGTGCAAGTATGGAAGATCTCAGCAACAAACATTACGCAGAATTCGCCAACAGAATCAAAAGTATTATTCAGGATAAAGAAAATGTGATCTTAGTTTCAGGACACGATCACAACCTGCAGTATCACGAAGATAGAAATATCAAACAGATCATCAGTGGAGCCGGTTCTAAAACAGATCCCTCTACAATTACCAAACCCACTGATTTTTCTTACGGTGGAAGCGGTTTTGCAGTTTTAAATCTCAGAAAAAACCTGAGCTCAGATGTTGAATTTTACAGCACTAAAAACAATACATTAAGGAAGCTGACTCAAATTTCGGTCATCAATAAACCTGAGATACTCAACAGCAGGTACGCAACCACTTTTTCTCCTATCGGTACAACGACTATTTATGCTGAAAAACAGACTAAAGCCGGGAAATTTTACACATGGCTTTGGGGAGAGCATTACAGAAAATATTACGCCATGCCGATTGAGGCAAAAACAGCCAATATTTCTGAATTGAACGGAGGATACACTCCTTTCAGGGAAGGCGGCGGAAACCAGTCAAACAGTCTCAGGCTAAAATCAAAAGACGGACAGGAATTTGTGATGCGCGGCGTGAAAAAAAGTGCGGTGCGTTTTCTCAACAATATGGCTTTTAAAAGAAATACGTTTGGAAATGAGCTCAACAATACGTTTCCGGACCGGTTTTTACTAGATTTTTATACCACAAGCCATCCATTTACCGGATTTTCGGTCAATAATATGGCAGACAAAATCAATCTTTTCCACAGCAATCCTGAATTATACTACGTTCCGAAACAAGAAGGTCTAGGAATATACAATAAAAACTACGGAGATGAGCTGTATATGATCGAAGAACATTTTTCTGCCGATCCTAAAACATTGGCTTCATTAGACAATGCGCAGGATATTCTCTCTACCGATGATGTGTTAAAGAATCTGAGAAAAGACAGTAAATATTCCGTAGATCAGGATCTGTACCTTCGTGCGAGAATTTTTGATATGCTAATCGGAGACTGGGACAGACATGAAGATCAGTGGAAATGGGCAGAATATAAAAACGGAAACAAAATCATATACAAACCCATTCCCAGAGACCGCGATCAGGCTTTCAGCAAATTTGACGGTACGGCTTTTAAAGTTATTATGAATATTCCGGCAATCCGTCATATGAAAACATTTAAAGATGACATCAAAAGTGTGCGATGGATGAATATGGAACCTTATCCCTTAGATTTAATTTTATTGAAAAATTCTGAACAAGGAGACTGGATTGTACAGGCAAAATACATTCAGGAACATTTAACGGATAATGATATCAACACCGCTTTTGACAACTTACCAAAAGAAGTAAAAGATGAGACCATCACCGATATTCAGAGAAAGCTTAAACTAAGAAAAGAAAAGCTCGAAGAGTATGCAATGCGGTATTTTGATGTGCTACAGGAAAAAGTACCTTTGACAGGAACGGTGAACAAGGACAAATTTGTAATTCTGAAAAACGGAAATTCTGTTGAAGTAAAACAATATGAAATTACTAAAGATAACGGAGAAAAGCTGGTTTTCGAAAAAACATACAACGATACCAAAACCAAAGAACTCTGGCTTTACGGGCTGGAAGACGATGATGTATATGAAGTTTCGGGGGAGGGAAAAGCAAGGATCAACATTCGGCTTATTGGTGGTTATAATCATGACACATACAATGTAGCCAACGGAAGCAGGATTAAAATTTATGATTTTAAATCCCAGAAAAATACCTATAACGCACGATCGGCTTCAAAACATATTAGCAACGATTACGAAGTTAATACCTACAACTGGAAACACCCGAAATACAATTTCTTTGCAGGCTATCCCAATGCTAATTTCAATCCCGACGACGGAGTTATTGTAGGTATCGTAGCCAATTACACGGTTAATAACTTTATCCGCGATCCTTACACCCAGAAGCACAGTTTAAGAGCCAATCTGTATACGGCAACCGGTGGATTTAATCTTGGGTATAAAGGGATTTTTAAAAAAGCGATCGGAAACTGGGATGCCGGAATTGACGCTTCTTACACTACCCCGTTTTTTGCAAGAACCTTTTTCGGGTTAGGAAACGAAACCGTATATGATAAAGACGTTGTAGAAAAAGACTACAACCGAGTGAGAATTTCTCAGATCAAATTTGCACCCTCCATTTCCACAACCAGCTGGCTGAATTTAAAACATCAGTTTCAGTTGAGTTTTGAGCATTCTAAGGTACAGAGAAATGAAGACCGTTTTATTGCTGTTTCGCCGGATGTGAATCCTGAAGTTTTTAACGGACAGCAATTTGCAGGGGGAAATTACACCTTCAGTTTTAAAAATTTTGATCAGAACGCATTTCCTATTTTAGGTTTAGAATTAGCATTAAATGCAGGATGGAAAGCCAATATTTCTGAAATTAAACAGAATTTTGCAGCATTTGAAGGGACTTTAAACCTGTTTCACCGAATTGATAAAAAAGGAAGATTTGTTTTTGCCAATTCCAGCAATACCATGATCATTAACAATAATAATTTTGAATTTTATCAGGCTGCAGCTATTGGAGGGAATAACGCCATGCGTGCCTATCGAAACGAGCGATTTGCCGGAAAATCCTATTTCGCCAATAATTCTGAGATCCGTTGGAATTTCGGAAGAATTAAAAACAATATTGCCCCAACCAATATGGGAATTCTGGTGGGTTACGACGTGGGAAGAGTCTGGAAAGACAACGAAATATCAGATAAATGGCATCAAGGGGTTGGAGCCGGATTATGGCTGAATATCCTTGAAACGTTTTCTGCAAAATTATCTTACTTTACCGGTGAAGACGGCGGAAGAATTTCCGGCGGTATCGGGATGAATTTTTAAGCGAAAATTCACAGATAAATCTACAAACAACCCTTCCAGCGTTTGAAACGCTGGAAGGGTTCTGAAAGGTAACTATTTAGAATCTATAGTAAACAAATAAATTTTTCCGCCTGTATCCTTGTCTTTCTCATCGGCAATAAGCACAGTTTGATCATCCGCAAAAACTACCGCTTCCTTTTGGGAATTGTGATTTAAAGATATTTTCTGAATTTTAGCGGTATTAAAATTGTCTGCCGTAAAGCCAGAAAGCAGATGAATATTTTTGTGGGTAAGCAAAACAACCTGATTTTTAGAATTTATAGATGCGGAAGTGATCGCAGCATCATTATAACCGCCTTCAAGCTTTAATTTCCCAACCAATTTTGCCTCAAAATCGCCTTCTTTATTAGGAATCTGAAAAACGAGAAAAGTCCCGTCAAAACCTTTGCTCCTGTTTTTGGTGAAAAGATAAAAATTACCTTCTTTTTCTACAAAAGCTTCGCTATCATACAACCAGTTTGATTTTTTTGGAGGAAACTCAGTTTGGCCTTCATAATGGAATGTGGTAGTCTGAGTTACTTTTGTAGTGTTCTGAGCACCATTTTTAAGATCAAGCTTAAGAATAGAAAGATTTTGCCGGTCATTATCATTATTCCCGAAATCCCCGATGTATATATTTCCTGCCGTATCTTTTGTAATATCTTCCCAATCTGTATTTTGGGTATTTTCCACCAAGGCCTCAGTGATGAGTTTCCCGGAACGGTCTAATCCGTAAACTACATTTTTATTTCCCTGGTCTTCAATAGCCCAGATTGTTTTCTGATCTTGGGATAACGCAATTCCTGAAACTTCTTTCAGTTTTTTTGGAAGAGAAAATTCAACTTTTAAGGGATTATTTGTTACCTGTTCGTTTTTGGTTTTCGGATTGCAGTTAATCAGCAAAAGTGAGGTTATCACGCAAATCATTGGTGTTTTCATGAGTTTTTGTTTACTGTTTTGGCTTGTTCCCAAAGCACATCCATTTCTTCTAATGACAGGTCTTCGAGTTTTACATTTTTATTGGAGGCGATTTTTTCCATGGTCTGAAATCTGGAAATAAATTTCAGATTGGTTCTTTCTAATGCCGAATCGGGATTTAAACCTGAAATTCTGGCATAATTTATCAGCGAAAAAAATACGTCGCCCAACTCCTGCTCTTTCTTATCAAGATCGGTTTCAGCATGAAATTCCTGAATTTCTTCATCCACTTTTTTCCATGCGTCTTCTGCATCATGGAACTCAAAACCGATTCCTTTTACTTTATCCTGAATTCTGTAGGCTTTTACCAAACTTGGCAATCCTTTCGGAACTCCACCCAAAATAGAGATATTGCCTTCTTTCAGTTTAAGTTTTTCCCAGTTTTGCTTGACTTCTTCTTCATCTTTTACCTCAACATCGCCATAAATATGAGGATGACGGAAAATAAGTTTCTCGTTGAGCGAATTAATCACATCTGCGATATCAAAACTTCCTTTTTCAGACCCTATTTTTGCATAAAAAACCAGGTGAAGAAGCACATCGCCCAATTCTTTTTTAATTTCAGTTAAATCTTCCTGCAGCAAAGCATCCGAAAGCTCGTATGTTTCTTCCAACGTTAGATGACGCAGGGTTTGTAAGGTCTGTTTCTGATCCCACGGACATTTTTCCCGCAGATCATCCATAATATCCAAAAGCCTTCCGAAAGCTTCAAGTTTTTCTTGTTTGGTATTCATGATAAGTGATCGACTGATTTATTTAAACAAAAAACTTTGCCAAATGAAATGACAAAGTTATTGAAAATTGTATCGTTAAGGATATTTATCCCATTTTTCTGTGCGTGCTTTTTGTGGCCGCTTTCGCGCCGGTAGATGCTTTTACTTTCGGAGTAGCCGGCTTATCTGCTTTCGGAGCCGCTTTTTTAGGCGCTTCTTTTTCAGCGGTGATATCGGCTTCTTCATTAGCAGAATCTGTAGTTTCCGGTTCTGCTTTTACAAAGCTTTCCGGAGTAATATATCCTGCCTTATGCAGAATATTGTACCATTGAGCCAGTTTTTTAATATCAGAATAATATACTCTTTCTGTATCATAATTGGGAAGAGATGCGCTCATAAAGTTTTTCAGCTCCTCTTCCGTAGATTTGTGAGAAATGGTTTCCTTATAATCGTAATTTTTGGCAATGTTTTCAAAAACCTCAAACAAAGGAACTTCTTTTTCAAAGGTAAACATGGCAATATTATCAAGAAGGCTTACCTGGCTTGAGTTACCAATGCTTACTTTCTTTTTTGTCGTTACATCTTCAATGATGAACCCATTCCTCAGTTGTGAAACTAATTTGAAAAGTCCCGGTTTTCCAGAAATTGAAATTATTTTTTCTAACAGCATAATTTATTTTTTTTTTAAAATTGAACACTCTGCCTGCGCAAAATGTGTTATTATGATTTATGTATTTATTATTTTGGAAATCTCATTTTATAGTTGATCGCAACATCGCCCTGAGAAATCTTTACCAATTTACCTTTGACCAGCTTTTTCTTTAAAGAGCTTAAATGATCGGTAAACAGTGTTCCTTCAATATGATCATATTCATGCTGAATTACGCGGGCTCTAATATCGGAAAAAGTTTCTGTATGCTTCACAAAATTTTCGTCATAATATTCTATAACGATATCACTTTTTCTTTTTACATCTTCTCTTACGTCCGGAATCGAAAGACAGCCTTCATTGAATTTCCACTCTTCCCCGGATTCTTCAAGAATCTGTGCATTGATAAAAACTTTTTTAAAATCTTTCAGTTCTTCAGCAATGTCTTCATAATCTTCATCATCTGCCAAAGGGCTCACATCTACGATAAATAAACGGATGTCTAACCCAATCTGAGGAGCCGCCAAACCTATTCCGTTGGCGCTGTACATGGTTTCAAACATATTATCAATCAGCTCCTGTAAACCGGGATACTCTTTTTCTATGTCTTTTCCTACTTTTCTCAAAACAGGATCTCCAAAAGCTCTTATTGGTAAAATCATCTTGTTCTTTGTTCTAAAAAATTCTGCAATATGATGGTTGCGCTCACTTTATCTATTAACCCTTTATCCTGTCTCTGTTTTTTACTTTTCCCGCTTTGAGAGATAAAAAACGAAGCCATTTTTGATGTAAATCTTTCATCCAAACGGTGAACCTGAACCTCCGGGAATTCTTTTTTGAACTCTTCGATAAATTTCAGAATATCTGTTTCTACCTCAGAAAGGTTCCCTCTTAAATCGGTAGGTAATCCTACGACAATAGCTTCAACGTTATTTTCACTGAAATACTTTTTTAAAAATACCGGGAAAACTTTCGTTTCTACAGTGGGAAGTCCGCTTGCGATAATCTGCATATCATCCGTCGCTGCAAGGCCACAACGCACTTTTCCGTAGTCAACTGCAAGGATTTGTCCCATAAGTCTGCAAATTTAAGAAATTTTAATGATTTTATCTGCAACGTAATTTTTTTTATAAATGTTGTTTTTTTCCACATTTTTTTTTATAATTTTAATTTTCCAAACTCAAAACTATGAAGAGACTTATCCTGGTGAGACATGCAAAAAGCGATTGGCCCGAAGAAACCGAAGATTTTGACAGACCTTTGGCAGACAAAGGGTTACAGGATGCATTGAAGATGTCTACATTTTTAAAAACCAGTAATGTAGCGATTGATTATCTGGTTTCCAGCCCGGCTGTGCGAGCATTGAATACCTGTAAAATTTTTAATCAGACGTATCAGATTAATTATATTACTGACGAAAAGCTGTATAATCCATCTGAAAACAATTTTCAGTCGGTTATTTATGATCTGAAAGATGAGGTAGATTCGGTGGCATTTTTTTCTCACAATAACGGGATTTCTAATTTTGCGAATTCTATTTCAGACGATATTTTTCATTTTCCCACCTGCGGTGTGGCGGGCTTTGAAATAGACTGCAAATCGTGGTCTGAGTTTGATAGTGCCAATAAAAAGCTGCTGTTTTTTTACGAACCGAATAAAATTCAGCTGTAAAATTGTATTATGAAAAACAAAATCAACCATTCTATTCTCATTGCGAGCTTCGTCTGTTTAGGATATATTTTGTTTTTGGTATACTATTCTTCTAATATGGAAAAAATTAATCTTGTAAATGTTTTTGCCGAGATTCTGACTATTCCAATCATTATAGCAACCGTTTTCATTTTCTCTTTTAACCTATATATTTTAATTAAAAATAAATTTAAATCAGCATCTGTACCTATTTTGAGTTTGTGTATACAGATAGTCTGCTTTTTAACCATGTTCTTTGCTGACTGATGCTTTCACAGGTTTTGGCTAAAGCCTGTTGAAGTGCATAATAAAAAAAACGGACTAAAGTCCGTTTCTATAATCATTGTAAACTAAGAAAGTTATTTCCTTTTCAAATCCAGATCATCAAAATCAAAGCTGAAATCCGTAACATCTGAAACAGGTTTCATTTTTGCAGATACCGCTTTTCCGTTTTCATCATACTCGAAGATCATATACGCATCGGCATCATAGCTTCTGTCATCCCATTTTACAATGAAAGAATTGTATGAATAAGGCAGCAATTCGCCTTTCAGCCTTGGAGAATTTTGACATGAAATTCTGTACATGTTTCCCTGCTGCATGATTTCTACATCCCCAAACCAAATATCATTGTATTTTCCGACAAACTGTTCCGGTTTTGGCTGCAGGTTTTTATCTTTTTTAAAAGCTTCAGATTTTGCAAACGCTTCTTTTTTCTGCTTGTTGAATCCTTCTTCCATTTTTTCCATTCGGTCACCGTATGTTTTCAGCCAGTTTCTGTCAGCAATGCCCAGATAAGAATCTTTTACCGTATTGGTAATGGTGTTAAAGGCGGCTCCTGACTGCTGATTGGTTAAAACAACAATTCCCAGTTTCATATCCGGAATCAGCGTAAACTGCGTCACTGTACCGATCAAACCTCCGGTATGTTGAATTTGCTTATGCCCTTTCACATCGCTTAAAAACCAGCCCATTCCGTATCCGTAAAAGCTGGTGTCATAAGGATTTTTCATCGCAACAGGACTTGGAATCTGCAAGCTCCAGAGCTGCTGAATCTGTTTATCGGAAACCAGCTTTTTTCCGTCTTTAGTGGTAAAACCATTTAAGAGGAATTCTGCCCAAGTAGTCATATCTTTGATATTGCTCATAATACCTCCCGCTGCATTTCCTATTTCACTCCAATCGTGGGGAACAGCAATAGCTTTTCCGTCTACAGGAGCATGAGCGTCAATTTTATTGCTCACGGCTTTGGCTCTGGTATAGCTTCCGAAACTTGAATTCATCCCGACTGGCTTCATAATTCTCTGCTCGATAAATTCTGCCCAGCTTACTCCCGAAACTCTGTGGATCACTTCTCCGGCCACGATAAACATGATATTATTATAGTCTAATGTAGTTCTGAAAGGATTTTCAGGCTTTAAGTACCGTACATGATGAACAATATCGTTCACCGAAAGATTTCCGCCTTCCGGAAAAAACATTAAATCTCCCTGTCCTAAACCCAAACCGGCTCTGTGTGTAACCAAATCTTTAATCGTAACATTTTGAGAAACATACGGATCATACATTTGAAACTCGGGGATATATTTTGAAACTTTATCATCCCAGCTCAGTTTGCCTTCATCTGCTAAAATAGCCAAGGCAGTGCAGGTGAAACCTTTTGAATTCGAAGCAATTCCTACCAAAGTAGTATCATCCATCGGTTGTTTCGTGGTTAGAGAGCGCACCCCGAATCCTTTAGAATATATAATTTTACCGTCTTTGATGATTCCCACAGACATTCCGGGAACATCAAAAGTTTTTAACGTATTCTGGATCAATTCATCCAGTTTTTTTTCTTCGACCTGAGCGAAAGTGATAAAAGAGATAAGAATAAAAAATAGAGATAGCTTTTGCTTCATTTTTAAATTTTTTCAAAGTTAATCAATTCAGGATTATTGAGTAAATTTGGATTTTGAAAATCTCATGCAATAATGACTAAAATCCTTCTCCTTTCCGATTCTCATTCTTATATTGATGACCGAATTGTAGAATATGCCAAACAAGCCGATGAAATATGGCATGGCGGGGATTTTGGAAGCTTTGAGATTATTGAGCAGCTTGAAAAAATAAAACCATTAAAAGGAGTGTACGGGAATATTGATGGCGCAAAAATCCGTTCTGAATTCCAGGAAGTGAGCCGGTTTTTCTGTGAAAATGTGGAGGTCTTAATGATTCACATTGGTGGATATCCCGGGAAATACACTCCTTTGGCACAAAAAGAGATTTCTGAAAAAGCTCCGAAACTATTTATTTCCGGGCATTCTCATATTTTAAAAGCGATGTTTGACCATAAAAATAATCTGCTCCACCTTAATCCCGGAGCTTGCGGAAAACAGGGATGGCACAAAATGAGGACAATGATGCGGTTTGTGATTGATGATACGGAAATAAAAGACTTAGAAATTATTGAGTTAGGAGCAAAAGTTTAACTTTTTTGCGTGTAGAATTGAATATAGATTATTTTGGCATCGAGGAAAGTTAAGATTGTAAGAGTTAAGAAATTGCTTCGCTTCCAACAATGACAAAGAAAAAATTATGAAAATAGGCGATACAGTTTCAGTGGTAGATGAAGATTTAAGCGGGGTGATCACTTCGGTGAACGGAAACATTGTGGTTTTCAAAGATGAATATGGCTTTACATATCAATATCCGAGAGAAAAGCTGGTGCCAAAAAACGCTTCAATCTATGAAAACATTCAGATTGTAAAAAAAGAAGAGACTAAAAGAGTTATTTCAAAAAAACATGATAAAAACCCTTTGGTCTTAGATCTCCACTTTGAGAATCTGGTTAAAAACCCAAATGATTATGACAGTTTTGAACGCCTGTTTCTGCAGAAAGAAAAACTGACGCAGGTAATTGGTTTTTGCAGGAAAAACCATCTGAAAAGGCTGGAAATTGTACATGGAATTGGTGACGGCGTACTTCAGAAAATGGTTTGGGATGTTTTGGAAAGCCAGACCGGACTTGATTTTTATAACAAAGAAATACTTCATCACCAATCGGGTGCGGTAATGGTAGAATTTCACTAAATTTGCATTAATTGTGATATGAACGTACTTACTTTACTTTTTACCAAAGACGGATTAATGTATCAGATCTCCAAAAACAAAAATGTTTTGGAAGAGAAATCCTATCTTGTCAATGAGGAATCTCCGGAAAATTTTATTGCCGGAAAGCTGGAAGAAGCTTTGCTCAAGCAAAGGTATGATGAAGTGTCTGTAATTTCAGCATTCAATCATTTTACCCTTATGCCGGAAGGTTTTTCTGATCACGAAGCAGGATATGAGCTGATTGCTTACAACGCTCCCGTTGATAAAGAACATGAAGAACTGATGCTTTCTGTGAATAAAAAATTTAAAGTACAGTTTTACTATACTTTTCCAAAAGATTTTTACAAGAAAATTAAAGACCTGTCGATTCCGGTGCTATTTAATTTCTCCGGAGAAAAGTTTCTGAATGCGCTCAGCAATAAAAACAATAAAGAAATTCATATTAATCTTTATCAGAACCAGTGTGAATTTTTCGCGATTAACCAGCAAAAAGTAATTTTATACAATAATCTGGATGTCACCTCTGAAGTGGATTTTTTATACTTCGTGATGTTTACTTTAAGCAAGATCGGCTTCGGAATCAATGAAACGAAATTTTTTGTTTATGGCGAGACTACTGAAAATGAAACATTCATCTCAGAATTGCAAAAGTTTGTGAAAAATTTAAAAATTGTCTTCGATAATATCCCGAACAGGAATTTTATTCTCAATTAATTTTAGGTTTATTTTGAGATTATTTTTCTCACATTTCTAAAATTTTTATGCCTTAAACAAATACTATGTACAGAATCATTGCCGGCAAATGGAAAGCCAAAAAAATAGCAGCACCAAAGAATTTTGATGTAAGACCTACAACAGATTTTGCCAAAGAAGCATTGTTCAGCATTCTGGAAAACAAATATGATATGCAGTCGATTTCCGTCCTGGACCTGTTTGCTGGAATCGGATCAATCACTTTTGAGTTTGCTTCAAGAGGCTGTCAGGATATTGCGTCTGTGGAAATGAATCCTAAGCATACTTCATTTTTGAATTCTACTGCGTCAGAACTGGGTTTCAGTCTTAATGTAAGTGTGCAGAGAGGAGATGTTTTTGATTGGCTGAAAAAATTCAGGAATAAAAAAAGCTATGAAATTGTATTTTCTGATGCGCCTTTTGAAACTGAAGAGAAGAAATATTACGAATTGCTGTCATTGGTTTTAAACAATAGATATCTGAAACCCAATGGCGTTTTAATCATCGAACATCAAAGCAGGTTAAAATTTGATCACCCGAATTTGATCGACACAAGGAAATACGGAAATGTAAGCTTCAGTTTTTTTGATCCGAACGCGGAAGAAGAAGAAGATCTAACAACAGAATAATTAACACAAAAGACTCATTGCTGAGTCTTTTTGATTTATAATACCTTCAGTTCAAGATCGATACTTTTCCCGAAGAATTTTTTTGAGATTTTTTCGAAGTTTTTGGTGATATCTGAAAGATAAAACTTGTAAGCCGGTGAAGGATTACTTTCGTTGAGCAAATGATATTTATCTAAAATGATATTCAGATGATTGGCGACAATATTCGGAGAATCAATGACCCGAACGCGGTTGCCGTAATATTGTCTGATCTCATCGATAAGCAAAGGATAATGGGTACATCCGAGAATCAAAGTTTCAATATTCTTCAATTTGGCATTGCTCAGATAATTATAAATGATGGAATGGGTAATCGGATGGTTTTTAAACCCCTCTTCAATAGCAGGAACGAGTAATGGTGTAGCCAATTCGTCCACTTTGATAAATTTATTGTGCTTACGGATGCTTTTTTTGTACAGCCCGGAATTTACCGTCGCTTTTGTAGCGATGACCCCCACATTATTATGAATTTCATACGCCACTTTTTCTGCAACAGGATTGATAACATCGATGACAGGAACTTTACCCGCCACAGAATCCATTACGTCATTTAATGCGTTTGCGGTAGCTGTATTACAGGCAATTACAATGGCTTTGCAGTTTTGCTGCAGCAGAAAATTGGTAATTTTTGTTGAATACTCGATAATCGCTTCTTTCGATTTTTCACCGTAAGGAAGGTGCTTTGTATCTCCGAAATAAATGAGGTCTTCGTGCGGAAGAAGTCTTTTAATTTCTTTAGCCACCGTTAAACCTCCTACTCCGCTGTCAAAAATGCCGATCGGCTGTTTGGGCGAAAGATGCGAATAGTTTTGTTTTTTATGTTTCAACGAAATAAAATTTTATGCAAAAATAGTGAATAGTTGACGAATTAATTCAGATTGCTGATTGAAAAATCTTTCGGGAACCTTACTTTATAACTGACTCTGATTTTTTTCGTTTCCGAAGGTGAAATTTTTACATTCCAGGTTAAAAATCCTTTTTCCTTATCCAGTTCGGCATTATCTGTCTGTAACAATTCTACTTTAACCAATTCATCTTTAGTGAGAGGAAACTGATCTTTTATCTCGATGTCAATACTTTCTTTTTTATTATTTCGCACAACAATATCGTATGTAACAGTTTTTTCCTGATAGGATGAAAACATTTTCACACTTGATTTATCATCAATTACCTCTTTTCTTACACTGATTTTCTTATCGTCCCCCAAAGTGATACTGAGTTCGTCTGTGGTCTGATTAGGTTTAATGGTTGTTTCACCGATATACATATTTTCAAAAACGATGTTTGCCGGAGCAGAAATAAGATCATATTTATTAAAATCTTTTATTTTAGCAACCAAGAAAGCGTCTTTACTATATTTAGGAGCCACAAAATACTTATATGTTGCAGGAATTTTTGTCTGTTTCAAATTGATAAAATTTTCCTGATTGTTTGATAAGATATCGTATGGAATATCAACATCAAAACTGATATTGAACTGATTTTCAACGGATCTGAAACCGACGCCCGTAACTACAACTTCTTCAATATTTTTTTCCATTGCTATCGTGTCTGAAATCCTGCCTGAATTTATTCTTCCTTCCAACTGTGGTTTATAAGATTCTAAAAACCATGGCTGCATCACAGGTGCAGTACTGTTTCTACTTGAATTTCCGTTGATTAACGACAGCTTTACCCCTTTCCAGTCTAAACCTGTTTCCTGTCGCACTTTTGCTTTAAACATGACATCGAGCGGCTCAGAAATTTTATTTCCTCGCACCTCATAAAAAGGATCCCAGGAAGCATTCTCCGCAAGATAATTGATCTCTGCTTTTACACTCACAGCGCTACTGCTCATCACTTTTAAAATCAAAACACCGTCAGAAGAAGCCTCTTCCATTTCAGAATTTATTTTTAAGCTGCTTCTCAATCGGTTGAGCTTTTTTTGTAAATCCAGGTTTTTTTTATTAATCTGAGCTACGGCAGTGCTTATTTCTATCCTTTTATTCTTATAATATTCGGTAAGCTGCATCAGCTGTGCAACACTTGAAGTATTGCTTCCCACTAAAACGGTTTGGTTTTTATCCAAAAGCTCAAGTGTTTTGTTACTTGCCTCTAATTCTATATTTGATTTGTAAATCAGATTTTCTACTAAACTGATACTGTCTGTAACCTTTTTGATTCTGGGATTGGTGTTGTCCATATCATATTCGGAAGTATAACTGTCGGTATACTGAACGGATAAAATATTCACATTTTTATTATTAATGCTTACCTGCAAAGATTTTTCATAAATTTCATCCGAAATATTGGAAATAACAATCTCTGAATTTCCCGTCGGCAAAGAAAATACGGCAGAATTCTGCAGTTCGGCAGAGGTTCTATAGACATTTACAGCATTTACTTTTGCCTTTGAAAAAATGGGTTTTTGCGCGTAATACAAGCTGCTCATTAATAGAAAAAACAGGAATATATTATTTTTCATTTGATCTTAATTTAATTTTAAATATACATGATTTGAATTTTAAACAACAAATAAATCCGAAGCAATTCCGTCTGCCATAAACCAATGCTTTTCAGGGATTTTGAGATGATTGTTTTCGATAGTCAGAATTCCGTCATTTATTTTGGATTGTATTTGTCTGGACAATTTTTCGATCCTATGCTCCGGAAACTTGGTTTTCAAGATTTGCATATCTACACCCCAAATTGTTCTTAAACCAATCATGATCATTTCATTAAACTGGTCATTTTCTGACAGAATTTCTTCTTCTTTGGCTAAAATATGAGAATTTATTTTACTGATGTACTGTTGATTATTCGCAATATTCCAGCTTCTGGTATCCAAACCGTTATAAGAATGCGCCGAAGGACCAATTCCCAGATATTCCCGGTATTTCCAGTACGCAGAATTGTGTTTAGAATAAAATCCGGGTTTTGCAAAGTTGGATACTTCATAATGTTCAAAACCGTGGTCTTTTAAAAAGTCGATCATATAATAAAACTCTTTATTCTGATCTTCTTCTTTAGGACCGGCAATTTTCCCTTTTAAAATCCAGTCACTCAACATCGTTTTAGGTTCTACTGTAAGTGCATAAGAAGAGATATGAGGAATATCCAGAGCAATGGTTTTATGAAGGTTTTCTTTCCAAATTTCCAGATTGGAAGTGGGCGAACCATACATGAGATCGATACTTAAATTTTCAAAACCGAAATCCTGGGCTCTTTTGATGGATGCTTCTGCTTCCGAAGCATTATGAGCACGGTTCATTAATCGTAAATCTTCATCAAAAAAACTTTGTGTACCGATCGAAAGGCGGTTTACAGGAGAATCTGATAATGCTTTCAAAAAAATTTTATCCAGATCATCAGGATTGGCTTCTAAAGTGATTTCAATATCATTGCTGAAGCTGAAATATTTTAAAACCTCATCAATGATAGATTTGATCTCATCACCGGAAAGAATGGAAGGGGTACCACCACCAAAATAAAGAGACTGCAGGTTTTTATTCTGCAATTCATCTTTTCTGAGGAATATTTCTTTTTTCATTGCGGCCACCATTTGATCTTTATGCTGTAAAGAGGTGGAAAAATGAAAATTGCAGTAGCTGCATTTCTGTTTACAGAATGGGATGTGAATATAAATCATAAAAAAAGCCCTGAAAAATTCAGAGCTCAAATTTATTTAAATTAAATCATATTAGTATCTAAATCCTCTATGATTAATAAAGTTATCAAAATTATACCCTACTCCCAACATAAAGCTGTTACCACCATATTCCTGAATATCAGACATTCCCAGATTATAAGTAGCGCCGATCATGAATTTGTTGAACCTTACTTTTACGACAGGAGAAACGCTCAATTGCTGATTGTCAAATCTGTTCTGAACTGTTCTGTAGCTCACTCCGAAAGAGAATGCGTTGATATCGTTTGAGAATGTAGCCATTAAGTTCAAATCCATCATTCTGGTAGAGTTGGTATTTAAGTTTACCAATACAGAAGGGGTTATTGCGATATTATCTGCAAGATTCCAGTTGTATCCTAAATTTAAAAAGAATTTAATCGGAGACGGCTCATAATTGTTAACAATAGCTTCGTCGTTACTTAAAGCGATATCATTTACAGAAACTCCTCCAAATATATTGTTATACGTTGCCGCTAAACCGAAGTTGGCGTATGCAATAAAAATATTACTCTCATTTCCTTGCAATAAAGGATCGTAGCCATCTTCCGTATTAATTTTAGAATAGTCAAAATTCATATTATAAAAATTAACACTGGTACCAAAAGAAAACTGGTCCTTTCTTTCTCCATCACTGCTTAGAGGAATAAAGTAAGAAGCTCCCGCTGTAATACCACCTGCAGAAATAGGGCCGTTGCTGTCTCTGAATACCGAAATACCCGCTCCCACTCTATCAAAAATATTCGCGTTGATCCCTACAGACTGTACGTTTGGGGATTCGCTGAATTTTGAAAATTGTTGCTGGTAGTTTAGATTGAGCTGAACATAGTCCGTTTTACCATATTGCGCAGGGTTAAACAGGAATTCACCATCCAAAAGATATTGCTGATAGTATGGTAATGATTCTTGTGCTTTGTATGCATTAGACAAAAGAGCTAAACATACGATAGCATATAGTTTTCTCATAACAAATCTTGATTTCAATTCAACAAATATAAAAAAATTCTTAATATATTTTTAGTTTTCTAAATAATTTCTCCATTTTTTTACAGCATCCGCCATATCTTGAGGCATTGGGCTTTCAAAATACAATTCCTTTTTTGTAGTAGGATGTATAAAACCTAAAGTATGGGCATGAAGTGCATGTCTTGGTAAAACCTCAAAAACATTTTTTATAAAATGCTTATACTTAGGTAAGTTAACGCCTCTTAAGGCAATATTCCCTTCATATCTTTCATCATTAAACAAAGTATGGCCGATGTGTTTGAAATGCGCCCTGATCTGGTGCGTTCTGCCGGTTTCCAGCTTACATTCCACCCAAGTCATGTATTTGAATCTTTCGAGCACCTTATAGTGGGTTACTGCGTGTTTACCCTGGCTTCCGTCTTCATAGGTAAACATCTGCATCCTGTTTTTAGGATGACGTCCGATATGTCCGGTAATGGTTCCAGTATCTTCTTTTACGTTTCCCCATACAAAAGCCCAGTACATTCGCTTGGTTTTTCTTTCAAAAAACTGTTTGGCAAGAAAACTCAGGGCATATTCGTTTTTAGCGATGACGAGAAGTCCCGAAGTGTCTTTATCGATTCTGTGAACCAATCCTACCCTGTCAAGATCAGTCTTTACTCCATTTTTATTAAAATGAAAAGCCAGTGCATTAACCAAAGTTCCGTCCCAATTTCCAAAACCAGGATGCACCACCATTCCCGGATCTTTATCTACAACCACGAGATCATCGTCTTCATAGACAATATTTACCGGGATATCCTGCGGAACGATGACATTTTCTCTCGGTGGATGCGCAAGCAAGACTGAAATCTGGTCTCCCGGTTTTACGCGGTAGTTTTGCTTAACAGGATTTCCGTTAACTACTACATTTCCTGCTCTGCATGTCTGTGAAATTTTATTTCTGGATGAGTTCTGACGGAATATCAGCAAAAATTTATCGATCCTCAAAGGTTCCTGTTTTGGATCAACGGTGATATTGACATGCTCATACAATCCTTTATTTTCCTCATCAATATCAATATTGATGGGATCCGGGAATTCTTCGTCTAAAAAATCATCTTTATCTTCTGTCATTCTTTCATTTTTACATAAAAGGCTCCAACATGGTACGTTGAAGCCTGAATTTTTATTATAAAGCGGTAAATTAATTAAATAATAACCCTTTTGGCTTTCGGTTTTTCTGCAGGTGCAGTAGTTTTAGGACGATCTGCAGTTCCTGTTGCTGATGTTTTAGGCTTAACTTCTGTTTTACCTGCTGTACCTGTTTTTACACCTGTATTTGCTGCGGGTTTTTGAACTTCTGTCTTCGGAGCTTCTTTTTTTGCGGGCGGTGTTGTTACCGGCGGTGTTTCCTCAGGAGTATTTTCCTGAAAATTAGGAACTTCTTCGTATCGGATTGGCGGCAAAGTAGTATCAACCTTCATACGGTAAATAGAATTTAGCTGTTCTATCTTATTTCGCAATTCGGCGGGTGTCTTCTTACTTGCCCAGAGATCAATCTGCATTCCCTGATCGCGCGCATCTCCTGCTGCAGGGTCTTGATAATAGACAATATCAGAATCGTCACTTCCTCCATCTTCATGTTCTACCAATCCCGCTTCAAAAAGATTTCTGGCAATAACTGCTTTTGCATCTTTTACCGTTAATCCCACTACATTCGGAATTGTTATGTTTCTCATAGGCCCTGATCCGATCACTACATCAATAGTTGAAAATCTTGGCAATAAAGAACCCGGTTTTATGGTATTTCCTTTAAATAAAATTCTAAGAACCGCATCTTTCTGAATACTTGGTTCAAAAATAGTATCATTAACTTTAAGGCCCACCTGTTCCAGTCTCTGAAAAGCCAGCCCGGAGTATTTATTGATTACATCCGGCACGGCAACAGGAGCCCAGCTTTTAGGATTTACCATTAAACGTATGGCTCGCCCGTCTTTTACACGCGAACCTGGTGAAGGATACACTTTAAGAACCTGAAGCGGTCTGTATTTAGGGTTAAAAGTAGCGCTGTCAACTTCATAATCAAGACCTGTATCTTCTAATATCCGCACTGCATCATGTACAGATTTGTTGATTACATTGGGAACGGGGATTTCCTGCCCGTGATTTGTATGATATTCCAACCAGCGAAACGTGAGATATACTAAACCCACGAAAAGACCGATGGCAACTAACAAATTGACTAAAACTTTCCAATTGAAAAGTGATTTAAGCATACTGAAAATACTTTAATTATAACGGCAAATATAGCCAATAATTTTAGAACATACTTTTTATTTGGCAGAATTCGCTTTTGAATTCAAAATTTGTAAAATTCCGTACCTGCGTGATATAATTTCATTAAATTTGCCTTAATTGATATAATTGGATATGAGCAAAAAACACGTTGCCGTGGTTATGGGAGGCTATTCTGACGAATATGTGGTTTCATTAAAAAGCGGGCAGTTAATCTATGATTCTTTAGACCGGGATCTTTACAATGTTTATAAAGTAATCATCCTGAAAGACGAATGGTATTTTTTAACGGAAAATGATGAAAAAATTCCTGTGAATAAAAGTGATTTTTCAGTCGTATTAAATACTAACGAAAAACTGAATTTTGACGTATGTTTTAATATCATCCACGGAACTCCCGGTGAAAATGGCCTTCTTCAGGCCTATTGGGATGCAATCGGGCAAGTCTATACCGGGTGTGATTTTTACCAGAGTGCACTTACCTTTAATAAAAAAGACACCCTCGCCGTTCTATCCAAATACGGAATCCCTTCCGCAAAAAGTGTCTATTTAAGAAAAGGAGAACCTATTGATGCTGATAAAATCATTAATCAGCTTGAGCTTCCCGTTTTTGTAAAGCCAAATCAATCCGGCTCTTCCCTTGGTATTTCTAAGGTAAAGGAAAAATCTGAACTGATTGCCGCTACTGAAATTGCCTTTAAGGAAGATGATGAAATTTTAATCGAAAGCTTCCTCAACGGGATGGAAGTTTCCGTAGGTGTGATTGATTTTAAAGGCGAAACTATTGTCTTAGGCATTACAGAAATTGTTCCCCAAAATGAATTTTTTGATTACGAAGCCAAATATGAAGGCGCTTCAGAAGAGATCACCCCTGCAAGAATTGATAAAGAAACCACCAAAAGAGTGGAAGAAATTGCCAAAAGAGCCTATGATTCTTTAGGAATGAGCGGTTTTTCAAGAAGTGAATTTATTCTGGTGGATGGAATACCATATATGCTGGAAATGAACACCAATCCCGGATTTTCTCCGGCAAGTATTTTACCGCAACAGGCAAAGCATTATGGGATTTCTATTAAAGACCTTTGCGGAAACGAAGTTGAAAAAGCACTTAATAAAATTAGAAATTAGGAGTTAGAAATTAAGATAAAGCCGAATATTGAAAAGTTAAAATTGACCATTCGTTATTTAATTTATCATTTATAAGCCATAACTATAGTAAACATGAGAATTGCCGTTTTCCCGGGATCTTTTGATCCTATTACATTAGGACATTACGATATTATTGAAAGAGCTGCGGCACTTTTCGATAAACTGATTATTGCAATTGGCCAGAATTCACAGAAAAAATATATGTTTCCGCTGGAAAAAAGAATGGAATTTATTCAGAATTCCGTTGCGGATTTCCCCAATGTGGAAGTCGATTATTTTGAAGGCTTAACGGTAGATTTCTGTTTTGAGAAAAACGCGCAGTTTATCCTTCGCGGGCTGCGGAATCCTGCCGATTTCGAATTTGAAAAAGCAATTGCCCATACCAATCATACTTTGGCCCACAAAAAACTGGAAACGGTTTTTCTTTTGACCTCATCAGGAAAATCATTCATCAGCAGCAGTATTGTGCGTGAAATCATCAATCACGGCGGCGAATATGAATTGTTGGTTCCGGAAGCGGTAAGAGTTGAGCATAAGTAATGGGTAATAGGTAATTAGTAATCTTTAATGTTATGGATTTTAATCAGATTTTCAGAGACAGAACAAAATCTTTTTCGATTTCTATCATTAAATTATTATCACCATTATCTTATTCAGATGCTCTTTCAATTATAAGAAAACAAATCATCAGATCATCTACTTCTGTAGCAGCAAATTATAGAGCCGTCGCACGAGCAAGATCTGATAAAGAAAGATTTGCAAAAATCTGTATTGTAGTTGAAGAAATTGATGAAACTCAGCTTTGGCTTGAAGTTATTGAAGAACTTCAATATGTAAATTTGGATGAATTATCTCCTTTAAAACTTGAATGCGACGAATTGGTAAAAGTAATGACCACCTACAAATTTAAATTATCTCAAAATTTAAAATAGCTCCAAATTACTTATCACCAATTACACATTACCCATATCCAATGCACGAACAGCTCAATTTTGCAATAGAAATCCTTGGAACGATCTCATTCTCGATGTCGGGAAGTTTTGCTGCAATGCAGAAACGGCTTGATCCTTTCGGCGTGCTTATTATTGCATTTGTGACTTCAGTGGGTGGCGGAACCGTGAGAGATCTGCTGCTTGATATCCCCGTATTCTGGATGCATGATTTGCTGATGTGCGGATTGATTTTGGCAACAAGCGCTTTTTCAATGGTTTTTAAATCGGTGGAGAAAAATTTTAAAGTCACTTTATTTATTTTTGACAGCTTCGGATTGGGATTATTTACCATAATCGGCATTCAGAAAGGTTTAAATGCAGGAATCCATCCTTTGATCTGTATTGGCCTTGGAACGATTACCGGCTGTTTTGGAGGGATTATCAGAGATATTTTATTAAACAGGATCCCATTAATTTTCCGGAAAGAGATTTACGCAAGCGCCTGTATCGTCGGTGGTGCTATTTTTCTCTTACTTACTCATTACACCCATTTATCGTACACGCTTATACAGGTTTTTACGATTTTGCTGATTGTAGCCATCAGAACATTAGCTGTCAAATACCATTGGCAAATGCCAAAATTTTATGGATACGAAAGCAATTCTGAAATGTGAAATATTTCAGAATTTATTATTTTTTAACTAAAAATTCGTATATTTAGGCTTAATTAATTTAAAAGCTTATGAAAATATCTACTATTTTTTACGGATTTATGATTACCCTTTTAGGATTTACAAAAATCACTGCACAACAGGAGGTGGTCATCGGAACAGGAACATCTTCATGGTACTATTCTCCGATCACAAGATTGTTTGAAAACGGAGCGAGCGAAACAATTTATGACAGCTCAGAAATAGGAACCACCGGTACTATAAATTCTGTAGGCTGGAACATTGTAAGCAGCGCCTATGCTACACCTACCGGTAACGTGTCCATTTACATGAAAATGACCACTCAGACAGACATTACGACGACTACATCTGTAACAGGTTATACATTGGTATATTCCGGAAGTGTTGCCAATAATGTTCTGGGATGGCAGAATATCGCTTTAACAACCCCTTTTCAGTATACTGATTCTTCAAAAAACCTGATGGTTTTAGTAGTACATGCCTCTGGAAATTATACTTTATCGCCTCCTAATTACGCGTACTCCACTGTTGCCAATAAATCTTCTTATTACTACAGCATTTCAAATGCATGGAATGATACGAGAACGATGACTACGACAAGCAACAGAACCAATATCAAGCTGTATTTTCAGAACCTGAGCACGGTAGAAATTGAAGGAAACCATTCATTAAAGTATTATCCTAATCCTGTGAAAAACTTATTAACGGTTTCCGGAAATCAGGCTTTTGTTTTATTGGAGATTTACAATATGATGGGACAGCGAATTGCAGAAAAGAAAACAAATGATAAGGAAGCGAAACTTGACACCTCAAGTTTTAAGTCCGGAAATTATATTTTAAAAATCACGCATAAAGACGGTTCCACGAAAACAGCAAAAATTATAAAAGAATAATAATACTTTACTAAATAAAAAAGGCAGAAATAATTTCTGCCTTTTTTATTTTAAAATTTTCCTCTCTGTCTCATATTGGGATTATGCATATGTTTCTGCATTGTCGGCATTTTCAGCTGATCTTTCATCATTTTGATCTGATCAGTCATCATTCCTGCAGTATCCAGCCTTTTTGCTTCTTCTAGAAGTCTTTGCCCTTCCTGCCTTCTTCCTTTAGAAATAGCTCCGGCTGCGAGATTGAGTGTAGCTATTGCTCGGTCATGCTTCATATTCAGACCGTATTCCAAGGCTTTCTTCATCAGCGGTTCTACTTTTGTAGGATGTTCCTGAGCTAAAGTCAACCCCTGAAGGTAGTGATAATATCCATACTGGTTTTTATGAAGCTGAGATTGAAAATCAGTTATGTTATTCAAAAACTTAGAAGCTTTAACCATATCCTGCTTTCTCAGCTGCCAAAATGCCAAAAGAATATTTTCATTTTTAAAGAAAAGGAAGATTGGAAGCGCTGCCAAAAGAAAAACAACAATTCCCCAACCCAGGTTTCTTGTGAAAATCATCAGATAAAGGCCCGCAATGATCAGAAGCGCCGCGACTGCAATTTTTATATATTTATTCATGATTAAAATTTAGAAGTGCAAAGATAAATAATTTAGGCAAGAAGCCGGAAGTTACTGCCAATAATTCTTACAGCGAATTGTCCTTAATCTTCTCAAAAGTCTGAAAATAAAAATCATACGGATTGTTATCATCTTTTTCATGAAAAACCTCACTGGTTTTTTTCCAGAAGTTTTCATGTATTTTAGGAAAAAAAGTATCCGCTTCCAAATTGGCTTTTACTAAAGTAACTTCAAGTTTGTCAGCAATTTCCATCGTCTGTTCATAAATATTTCCGCCACCGATGATGAAAATATCTTCATCTATTTTTTTGGCAAATTTCACGGCTTCTTTAATACTGCCTACAATCAGAATACCTTCCTGAAACCAGTTTTTCTTTCTCGAAACCACAATATTTGTACGGTTAGGAAGTGCCTTACCAATACTTTCGTATGTTTTTCTTCCCATAATAATAGGATGTCCCGAAGTAAGTTCTTTAAAATGTTTTAAATCCTTCGGAAGATGCCAAAGCAATTGGTTTTCAGAACCAATCTCATTATTCTCCCCCATTGCAACCACTATTGTCGTCATTGATTATAATTTTCTGCAAAATTAGCACATAATTTGTATATTTGAGTAGCACAAAAATTAAAACCTTAGATTCGCAATGATTCAAAATAAGAATAATTCAAAAGCGATTCTAAATAACTATTAAAATAAATAAAAATTCACATATGAAAAACAAAGGTTGTTTGAGCGCCGGAACGATTGGTATTGCGCTTCTTATTATTGTAGCAGTATTATTCTTCTGGGGGAAAAGCGGATACAATAACTTCGTAACCAAAGAACAAACGGTCAATACAAAATGGTCTAACGTAGAAACGGTATATCAGAAAAGAGCCAACCTGATTCCCAATCTGGAAAGAACGGTAAAATCCTATTCAAAATTTGAGCAGGAAACTTTAACAAAAGTTGTTGAGGCCCGTTCTAAAGCAACTTCAATCAATATTGATCCTACCAATATGACCGAGCAGGATCTAGCTAAATTTCAGGCTGCACAGGGAGAATTATCCGGAGCTTTAAGCCGATTGATGGCCGTGGTAGAATCTTATCCCAATTTAAAAGCAGATCAGCAGTATATTAACTTCCAAAGAGAATATACGGCGATCGAAAACAGCATCAGAGCCGAAACGGTATATTACAACAATGCTGCTCAGGATTACAATACATCCATAAAAACGTTCCCGAATAATATCTTGGCCAACTTTACCAACTTTAAAGAAAAACCATACTTCAAGGCTGCTGCGGGAGCAGAAAAAGCGCCGGAAGTTTTCACAGAATAATGAGCGCTTTTCTTACAAATGAACAGATAGCTTCCCTTGTGGAAGCTATTCAGTCTGCGGAAGATCATTCTACAGGAGAAATCCGGGTGCACATCGATTCTTCCACAGAAGACCATAATGCAGAAACCGCTTTTAAAGTTTTCAAAAAGCTCTCCATGGATCAAACGGCAGAAAGAAATGCCGTGCTCTTTCATGTAAATTTTGAGCAAAAATACCTTACGATTATAGGAGATAAAGGAATTCACGAAAAGGTACAGCAAGCGTATTGGGATCATCTTCACGACTATATCACTTCAGAATTTGCAAAAGGAAATTATTATAAAGCCTTAAAAAGCGCCATACTGGAAACTGGCCTTGAACTGAAAAAACATTTTCCCATAACAGGAAAAAACCACAACGAGCTTCCCAATGAGATTACCTTCTCTTAAAATATTGTTTTCCTTTCTGCTCTTCTGCTTTTACGGTTTCGTATCAGCACAATACAGCATTCCTGAAAAGCCTGCCGTTTTATATCCTGTTTACGATGAGGCCAATCTGCTTACCCAACAGGAAAAAGACGCCCTGAATCAGAAGCTGATTAAATTTTCAGATTCAAACTCAACGGAGATTGAAGTCATCATCATCCCGACCACAAAAGGGGAAGATGTAAATTATCTTGCCACCATGTTTGGTGAAAAATGGGGAATCGGACAAAAAGACGTCGATAACGGAGTGGTTTTCTTAATTGCAAAAGATGACAGAAAAATGTCTATCCAACAAGGAAGAGCGGTTGAACAATATATCACCGCATCTGTTGCCGGACAAATAATAGATTATATTGTTACCCCCAATTTTAAACAGGGAAAATGGTTTGAAGGCATCAATGGCGGAACTTCCGCAATTATGGAAGCCGTGCAGGGAAAATTCAAGCCTTTGGCAAAACAGGAAAAATCCGGCAATTCAGGAGTAACCCGATTACTTATTATCGCTTTTGTTATTTTTATTATTCTTGCCGTTTTGTTTGGAAATAAAGGCGGTGGCGGAAATAATGACGACGATGATGTCATCTTGACAAGAAGAGGGCGCAGAAATTATCCCGGTGGATTTTTCCCTTTTCCGGGGAGCTTCGGAGGTGGCGGCTTTGGCGGAGGAAGTTCCGGAGGCGGCGGAGGTTTTGGCGGCTTTGGCGGTGGAGGAAGTTTTGGCGGCGGCGGTGCTTCCGGTGGTTGGTAATAAAGCCGAAATTGATTATCTCTATTATTATCAATATTGATTTAATTAAGCTTTAAATCTACTTGCACTCATGATTTTTCAGTTAAAATTTAGTAAATTTACTAAAAACAGGTTTTATGAAGAAGACACTGGTCGTTTTTGCACATCCATATCTCGAGCATTCAACCTCGAATGTAGAACTTATGAATTTCTACGTTCGTCATCAGCATTATACTTTAAGAGACCTGTATGAAGATTACCCGGATTTTCATATTGCCGCTTTCCGCGAAAGAAAACGCCTGAAAAATTACGACCGTTTTATCTTTCAGTTTCCTATTATTTGGTTTGGCATTCCGCCATTACTCAAATTATGGATCGATGAGGTTTTTGACAGAAGCTGGCTCAACGAAGGTGAAAACAATCCTCTGGAAGGTAAAGAAGTATATATTGTTGTAACAACAGGCGGCAAAGAAAGATCATTCTCCAAAACCGGCACTTATAAATACACCATTGATGAGCTGATCAGCGGTCTGACTGTTTCTCTCAATGTTTTTAAAGCGAATATTAAAGACCTGTTTGTTGTATACGAAGCCAATAAGCTTTCAAAAAAAGAAATCATTTTGCGTAAACAGAAGTTTGTAGAACTGCTCAATCAATAATATGGAATCTACTTTAGCTATGAATACCTTGCTTTTTCTGGGTGTTGCCATTATTATGGTTCCGCTGGCAAGAAAACTGGGCTTAAGTTCGGTGATCGGTTATATTCTCGGCGGGATTATTATCGGGCCTTATGTTTTAAAACTGACCGGAAATGATGTAGATGATATCATGCACGCCAGTGAATTTGGGGTAATCATGCTTTTATTTCTCGTAGGGCTGGAATTGGAACCTAGAAAATTCTGGGAAATGCGGAAGAAAATTCTCGGTCTTGGATTGACGCAGATGCTGCTCACGATTACCCTGCTCTTTTTGATTTTTATTACATTTGGATGGAAAACCGATAAAGCCATATCCATCGCGATTTGTTTTGCATTATCGTCTACTGCCATCGTATTGCAGACTTTACAGGAAAAAAACAGTCTGAAATCTGTTGCCGGTGAAGCCTCATTTTCTACGCTTTTGTTCCAGGATATTGCTGTGATTCCTATTTTGGCAATTTTACCGCTTATTGCTAACTATAAATCCAGAAATAATGATAATGAAGTTCAGATCTTAATTCAGACGCTTCCGGAATGGCTTCAGGCAGTCACTGTAATTATGGGTGTTGTGAGTTTAATATTACTGGGAAGGTACGTTTTTGTGCCTTTTCTACGGTACGTTTCAAAATCCGGAATGACCGAATTATTAACCGCTTCTTCCCTTTTTCTGGTAATCGGAGTTTCAGAGTTAATGGTTTCCATTGGTTTATCTCCTGCTTTAGGGGCTTTTTTAGCGGGTGTGATGCTGGCAAACAGTGAGTTCAGGCATGAACTGGAAGCACAGATCAATCCTTTTAAAGGTCTTTTACTGGCTGTATTTTTCGTAAGTGTAGGTTCTACGATCAATTTTAATATCATTCAGAGAGATCCCGTATTTATTTTCAGTACTGTTTTTGCTGTTTTAGCGGTGAAATTTGCCGTATTATTTTCCATAGGAAAATTCTTTAAAATTGATACTCCGCAAAGTTTATTTTATGCCTTTGCACTCTCTCAGGTTGGAGAATTTGCGTTTGTTTTAATAAATTATGCATCTGATCTTTATCTTTTAAATGCCGAACTGAATGCACAGATGATGGCGGTGACGGCAATTACCATGTGCATAACCCCTTTTCTTTTGATTATTAATGATCATTGGATCATGCCTAAAATGATTACAGAAATTCCGGATTCGGATCAGGCCTTCAATATTCTTGACGGCAATATCAGCCAGAAAAAAATCATTATCGTAGGATTCGGACATTTCGGGAGTACCGTCGGACGATTGCTTAAAGCTAACAAAATTGCAGCAACGGTTCTGGACAGAGATCCGGACAGGATCAAACTCCTGAGAAGCTACGGCTTTAAAGTATACTACGGAGATGCGACAAGACTGCCCGTTTTGAGAGCTGCAGGAATTGAGGAGGCAAAAATCCTGGTGCTCTGTCTTGATGATCCTGATGATAATAAATTTGTCGCAGATGTCGTTCGGGAGCATTACCCCGAAGTAAGAATCTTTGTAAGAGCCAAAAACAGGATTGATGCGTATTCTTATCTGAATAACGGAATTGATCATATCTACCGTGAAACATTAGGAGCTGCTGTAGATATGGCCGTTGATGTGCTTCACGAAACAGGCATGAGAAAATATGCGGCAACACGCCTCGGAAAAAGGTTTATGGCCATTGATAAAGCATCTATCAGGAAGTTGGCTAAAGCCAATGATGAGGATGATGAGATCCGTCTTTTTACCACAAGAGAGATCCTCCAGCGTGAGGAGGAATTATTGGCTTATGACAACCTTAATTTTGACAACAACAGCAAAAACTGGGAAGGTTCCTCAACAGCCACCGAAGATGATGATGAGGAAACTTCCGGTTAAATTATTAATTGATTGTTACACTTCCGCCACTGTTTTCTTCTTTTTTAACCGCTGTAACATTTCCTTTTTTATACACATTCACGCTTCCTCCCGATGAAGCTTCCGCGTCTACCGTTGAGGTTGCACTTACTTCCAGGCTTGCTCCGCTCGATGCATCTGCTTTCAGATTTTTAACCATCATACTTTTTGCGTTGATACTGCTTCCTGATGAAGAACTGATGTCTGCATTTTCAGATTTTCCCGAAATACTGATACTTGCCGCAGATGAAGCATCCACATTAAGGTCTACAGCCCAGATTTTACCCTCAAAACTACTGCTGCTGTCTACAGAAATTTCAAAATCATTTGCCTCAAGATTTCCTACAATACTTGCCGCGCTTGACGCTTCAATATCCGTTTTTTCTTGCGTAAACTGGTCTTTTACTGTAATACTTGCAGAAGAATTCGCGATTAGCTTTACAAAATCTTTCGTATAAATTTTTGCCGAAACCTTATTGGTATTCATGACTCTGATGCCTGTCTTGTAATGAATATGTATTTTTTCTCCGGAACGGTCTACCAAAACTTCGTCAATAATATTGGCTGGAGCATAGATCACCACTTTTTCCGTTTCAGATTTAATGATTTCTGCTTCTATAGACTGGGAAACTTCGATTTCGTCAAAGTCTCCGCCGACTTCCTTTTGTTTTAAAGGGCCGTGATCCTGATTGGTGACATCAGAAAGCCATTTTGTTTTTTCGTTTTTTTCATTACAGGCAGAAAAAACCATCAATCCTGATAAAAGTAAAATTGCAGTAGATTTCATGGGTATTGTTTTAAATATTCGTTTATTAATTTATAACAACGAATGTATAAAAAATATTACATCATTTCGGATAATGCATCCAATCGAACTAAGTTGACCTGTATTGAAACTCATTTCGTTTTTATATGCACTTGAGAAGGCACCATGATTTTCAATTACTTTTTAATATCTTTATATTTTAATAATAACTATATGAAAAATATTTCATCCGTATTGCTAATTTCTGCTTTAGCATTTAATTACTCTTGTACCACCATGAAAACAAATGATATCAAACAGGAGATTCCTGTGCCAGATTCTTCTTTATCCTCAAATCCTTTGATGAAAAAAAGCAAGCTTCAGTACGAAGCCCCTGAATTTGACAAAATCAAAAATGAACATTTTAAACCGGCTTTCGACTTTGGATTAAAACAGCACGATGCTGAAATTTTACAAATCGCAAACAATACCCAAACTCCTACTTTTGAAAACACCATTGTTGCATTGGAAAAAAGCGGTGAAATTCTAAAAAGAGCGTTAACCATATTTTCAAATTTAACCGGCGCAAATACAAACCCTACATTACAGGCTTTGGATGAAGAATATGCACCTGTTTTTGCCGCTCATTCTGATAAAATGTATTTAAATGAAAATCTTTATAACAGAATAAAAGCGATCACAGAAAACGGATTGGATACTGAAAGCAAAAGATTATTACAGTTTTACAAACAGAATTTCGAAATTGCGGGCGCCAATCTATCCGTTTCAGATAAAGAGAAATTAAAGCAGGTAAATCAGGAATTGGCTTCCCTTTCTACCCAATATTCAAATAAATTACTGGAAGCCAGAAAACAGGGTGGTGTTTTCTTTTCTGATGCTAAAGAGCTGGATGGACTTTCGCCGGATGAGATCGAAGCGGCCGCGGCTGATGCCAAAACAGCAGGACAACCCGGAAAATATCTTCTAGCTTTACAGAACACAACGCAACAACCTCTTTTACAGAATTTAAAAAACAGAGCTACCAGAGAAAAGCTGTTTAAAGCGTCATGGTCGAGAGCTGAAAAAGGAGATGCAAACGATACAAGGGAAACCATAGAGAAACTGGCAAAATTAAGACTGAGAAAAGCTCAGATTTTAGGAAAGAAAAGTTTTGCAGAATGGAAACTGCAGGATCAGATGGCAAAAACTCCTGAAGCAGCGGTTCACCTGATGAATCAGATTGCAACTCCTGCCGTAGAAACCTCAAAACGTGAAGCAAAAGACATTCAGGACCTGATTGATCAGCAAAAAGGAGGCTTCAAAGTAGAACCATGGGACTGGAATTTCTACGCCGAACAGGTAAGAAAAGCAAAATTTGACCTTGATGAAAACCAGATCAAACCTTATTTTGAAATCACAACGGTTTTGGAAAAAGGAGTTTTCTTCGCTGCTGAAAAATTCTACGGGCTTACTTTTAAAAAAAGAACAGATCTTCCGGTATATCATCCGGATGTCGTTACATATGAAGTTTTCGATCGGGACGGAAAATCCATCGCGATTTATTATTTAGATTTTTATACAAGAGATTCTAAAAACGGCGGAGCCTGGATGAGTAATTTTGTGGAGCAGTCTTACCTTTTAGGAACAAAACCTGTGATTGTAAATTGCTATAATTACCAAAAACCCGCTCCTGGAAAACCTTCATTAATCAGCTATGATGATGTTTCAACAATCTTCCACGAATTTGGCCACTCTATTCACGGGATGTTTGCAAGCCAGAAATATCCTTCTCTTTCAGGAACCAATGTGCCGAGAGATTTTGTAGAATTCCCTTCTCAGATTAATGAACACTGGGCTTTAGATCCCGTTGTTCTTAAAAATTATGCGCTTCATTACGAAACAAAACAGCCTATTCCGCAAGCTTTGGTTGATAAGATTAAAAAAGCAGCCACTTTCAATCAGGGTTATATGACGACCGAATTGGTTTCTGCAGCAGCTCTGGATATGGATTGGCATTCTGTAACCAACGAAAGTCAGCTTATTCCGGTTTTAGATTTTGAAAAGCAATCGCTGACCAACCACGGATTTACATTGGCCACAGTTCCGCCAAGATATCACACCCCTTATTTTGCTCATATTTGGGGAGGAGGTTATTCAGCGGGATATTATGCGTATTTATGGTCTGAAACTTTGGACAACGACGCTTGGGAATGGATTTCAAAGAATGGCGGCTTGACCAGAGAAAATGGCGACCGTTTCAGAAAATACATTCTTTCCGTTGGAAACTCTGTTGATTTGAACCAAGCATTTAGAGATTTTACAGGACACGATCCGGATATTAAACCTTTATTGAGAAACAGAGGTTTTATTAAATAAATGTACAAGCATTCATTAATTTGGATGCTTTTTTTTGTTTAAACCGAATTAAACAAATGCTGTTGCAAACTGCATATGAATGTTAATGTGTTTACATTTCGGCTAAAGCCAATTTGGAATTATCATATTATTCAAACGGGCTAAAGCCCGTTCCTATTGATATGAAATGAGTGTTATTTTTTGAAAGAATATTCGTGTACATTTGTATTTTAAATTTAAAAATAGAAATGAATTGCCCCTGCTGCTCCGGAAAATCCTACGAAGAATGCTGCAAACCGTATCACGCGGGAGAAAAGTATGCTCCAACTGCAGAAGCTTTGATGCGCTCGAGGTTTTCTGCGTTTGCAATTCCGAATGGAGAATATTTAATGGAAACCACTCTTCCCGAAAAAAGAAAATTCCATAATAAAGAAGATCTTCAGGAATGGGGCGAAATCAATCAATGGACAAAACTGGAAATTATAAAAACTCCTGCTTTGAATCAGGTAGAATTTAAGGCTTATTATAATGATGAAGACGGAAAACCGCAGATTCATCATGAGTTTTCAACTTTTAAGAAAGTTGATGAACGCTGGTATTACGTTTCGGGAAAATTTTTAGAATAATTTAATCAAAAAAAATGTCCGATAAAATCGGACATTTATATTATATTTAGATGTTATTAGTGAGCTTCGTCTCCGTCAACACCGTGAGCATGGCCATGAGCCAACTCTTCTTCTGTCGCAGGACGCGTATTTAAAATTTCGACCTGGAAATCCAAAACTTTACCCGCCATTGGATGGTTAAGGTCTGCAATGACCACTTCCGGGGTAACTTCTACCACAAATGCCTGAAAATTATTTCCCTGATCATCAGATAAGGGTAAAATAGCTCCTACAGGCGGAATTCCGGCGTCGCCAAACATCTCGATAGGCAATTGTGCAATAGCATCTTCCTGCTTTTCACCGTATGCTTCTTCCGGCTGAATGACAAAAGCAGCTTTATCACCCGCTTTTAAACCGAAGATATTCTGTTCAAATTTTGGAATCATCATTCCAACTCCATATAAAAATGTAAGTGGATTTTCTGCAGTCGTTTCTTCAACAAGAACTTTACTTCCATCCCCTTCAATAGTGTGAAGTATGTAGCTCACCGCTACTACGTGATTGTGATCAATTGTCATAATTTTACTTTTTTTCGTGAGATTTTTCACGATTAACGGCGCAAATATACTGCTTTTGAAATCATTGAATGCTGAAATACCTGCAAAGATTCATCGTTTGAATGTTTTATTTTAGTTTAATTTAAGTATAAATTTTAAATAAATACACGATTGCTAAGTGTACAATTTGCCATACTCCATCACGCCTAATTGCCCTTTATTCTTTTCTACTATATTTAAAAATTACTTATCAACCTGTTGTCTCTTCCATAAAGAATTGCAAATCCTTTTTGGTTAATTGCAAGTTTATCTAAAGCCCTTTGAAAATTGTCAATTGCACTCGGTTCTACAATAATCTCAAGTTTCAATTTGTTTTTTTGTTCTTCTCTAAATTCTGTAGCAACCTTATCTTCTAAATTTATTTCAAGTCCTATGTGTCCTATTTTGTCTATACAATAAAATCGCATAGAAAAATAAGCATAGCCATCTTTATATCCAGTTTCATAAAATGTAGTTTGGTGGTGATTTGGAAAATTAATTAAAGTCTGTGCAAAATTTAATAATGATTCTGTCGTATCGTAAACTTCTGTAATACCATAATAACGCCCGTTAGATACTGTAACTTTTAATTCAAACATATCATCATCTTTCCAAATTATTTCCAACTCTAAAAATGACTTTAATTTTTCTTTATCCATTTAGCTTTTATTTAGTTTCGGAAAGCAGCTTCTGCATACTATTTCTCATTTTTTGCTTCATTTTTCTTTTTCTGCCTTAAAACATAGAGATACAGACTTTCTACTTTTGCTCTCGCCCACTCTGTTTTACGCAAAAATTTCAGCGAAGAGTTTATACTCGGATTGTCTGTAAAGCATTTGATATTGATTTGTTCGCCCAGTTTTTCAAATCCCTGATAATATTCTACCAGTTCTTCAAGAATCGCATCGAGACGCTTTCCGTGTAGAGGATCTTTTGATTGTTGCTCCATGCTGTAAAAATAGAAATAAAATTGTATTTCTTTACAAATAAGACTGTTTTAGCTTAACGTAAACCGCATTTGGTTACAAACAGCATTGAAACAAACCAACCGCAACCGCATTTAATTACAAACAATAGTGTTTTAAACAAAAGTATTCTGCATTTGGTTCTCAACAAATTGAAACAAACCAACTGCAACTGCATTTGGTTACAAACAAACGTTGAAAAATTTCTCACTTCCAAACTGACCTGTTAAATAAAAATTATTTTTCAATAAAAAAACGTCAGAATTAAAAATTGAAAATAGCATCTGATACAAATTTTATCTACAGAATAGATTAATTTAGCAATACCAATTATAAAGTAAAATCTACATAATAAAGTTGAGATGAGTAGAAATACAGAAGCCAACAGAAAAGCAAATAAAAAGAAAATAGATAATAAAAAACGTAAAATTCAGGAAGCTGAACTGAAAAGAAAAAACCGATTAAAGGAAATGCGTGAAAATACAAAATCCAAATTAGCTTCAGAACCAGAAGACCAATCTCAAGCATTATGAAAATCCTCCACACCGCCGATTGGCATCTCGGTAAACGCCTCGACCGTTTTTCGCGGCTTGAAGAGCAGGTTTTGGTCATGAATGAAATTGTAGAAATTGCTGATACGCAGGATGTTGATGTAGTTTTAATCGCCGGAGATTTATTTGATAATTTCAACCCTGGTGTTGAAGCAGTAGAACTTTTCTATAAAACCTTAAAGCGCCTGTCGTTAAATGGAAAGCGTCCCGTAATTGCCATATCAGGAAATCATGATTCACCGAATCTTATTAACGCGCCGGATCCTTTAGCCCGCGAGTGCGGAATCATCCTGATCGGGCATCCCAAAACGAAAATTGCTCCTTTTGAACTCGAATATTTTAAAATTTCAAATTCTGCCGAAGGTTTTATTGAGCTGGAATTAAAAAACCACAAATTCCCGATCAGGATTTTGCATACCCCTTTTGCGAATGAGGTGCGCCTGAAAGAATATTTTGGCGAAAATAAAGAGGAAAAACTCAATCAGGTTTTAGCGGAAAGCTGGAGTAAAACCGCTAATGAATTTGGTGATCAGAATGGTGTTAATATTTTGGTCGCACATTTATACATGAATAAAAGAGGTGCTCCGCTTCTTGAAGAGCCGGAAGGTGAAAAACCTATTAAAATAGGCAATGCAGACCTGATTTATTCGGACAGCATTCCTCCGCAGATTCAGTACACTGCTTTAGGGCATCTCCATGGTTTCCAAAATATAGGGACCACTGAAAAACCTGTTGTTTATGCGTCATCACCTTTATGCTACAGCTTTAGCGAGGCAGGACAAACCAAGTACGTATCTATCATTGAAGCTGAGCCAAATCAACCCGTAACCTTTGAAAAGATCGCTATACAAAACGGAAGATGTCTTACAAGAAAATCTTTTGATTCTGTGGAAACTTCAGTACAGTGGCTTCGTGAATATCCAAACACATTCGTTGAGCTTACTATAGAAAGCGAAACTTTTCTGAAAGCCGATGAAAGAAAACAGATTTATCAGTCTCACAGCGGGATTGTACATCTTATCCCCAAAGTGAAAAATCAGGAATTCAATGAAAATCAATTGCAGGATATTAATCTGAATCAGGATATTCAGGTACTTTTTAAAGATTTTTTTAAATCTAAGAACGGCGGCCAGGAAGCTAATGATGAACTTATTCATTTATTTAAAGAAATTTTAAATCCGTAAAACATGATTCCTATTCAGCTTACTATTGAAGGGTTATATTCTTATCAGACCCGCCAAACCATTGATTTCAAAAACCTTACGGACGCAGGTTTATTTGGAATTTTCGGATCGGTAGGCTCCGGAAAATCTTCCATTCTGGAGGCCATCTCTTTTGCATTGTACGGAGAAACTGAACGCCTGAATATGCGTGACAAGAGGGCTTATAATATGATGAATCTGAAATCAAACGCATCTTATATCCAGTTTGATTTTATCAATTATGAAAACAAAATCTTCCGTGCAACACGAGATTTTAAAAGAAATTCCAAAAAATTTGATGACGTAAAACCTTCATCCGTTACTTTTTACGAGAAAATAAAAGAGCAATGGATTCCGCTGGAGCATTCGGATGCTGAAAAAATCGTTGGGTTAAGCTATGCTAACTTTAAGCGCACCATTATTATTCCGCAAGGTCAGTTCAAAGAATTTCTGGAATTGGGCGCTGCTGAAAGAACCAATATGATGAAAGAAATTTTCAGCCTTCAGCGTTTTGATCTTCAGCATAATGTTTCTGCTCTTGCGGTCAGAAATAAGTCAGATCTGGATCAGCTCGAAGGTCAGCTGAAAGGTTTTGAAGACGTCAGCGAAGAACAGATTCTTCTTCAGAAGGAAAATCTTATCCATGAAAGTCAAAAATTAAAAGATGTAAGCGCACGATTTGAAGAGATTAATGAAAAATACCGGCTGCTCAAAAATTTGAAATCTGACTTTGAGTTGCTGAATCAGAAGAAAGAACTTTTTAAAAAAGCATCCCTTCAAAAACCTGAAATTGACGCTTTAGAAGCAAAAACAGAATTATTCGACACTGTTTTCAGGGTTTTTAATCCTTTACGCATTGAAAAAAATAAGCTTCGGGACGAAATTTTATCGAAGAGGCAGGAAAAAGAACATCACAGCACAATTTTAAAAGCCACCGAAGACCAGTTTTCTGTTTTAAGAGAGCAGCTTGCAGCCATTCTTCCAAAATTTGAGGCATTAGACCAATCTAAAATTCAGGAAAATGATCTGGGTTTAATTGTGCACATGCTGAAGTTTTCTGAGGAAATTGAAATTTTAAAAGAAAGAACAAAAAAAGGCTCAGAAAAGGTAGAGGAAGTTGAAGAGAAAAATAAACTGATTGAAAAAAAGCTTACGGAGCTTGCACAAGAATCGGAAATTTTAAAGCCGAAAAAATTAAATTCAACTTTATTAATCGATGTCGGAAACTGGTTTTTAGAAAAGAAAAACCTGACAGAAGCTTATCAAAATCAAATTGAAAAAACAAATCAGAAGAAAGCTGAAATCGCAAAAATTGCCGCGGAATTACAGCCTTTTGGAATTAATGCTGAAAGTTTTAAAAATGATTTTAAGAGTAAATCTGATGCTTTAGAAATTCAGAGAAAGCAATTGTTAGAGAAGCAAAAGCATCTGGAAGTTCAGCAAAAGTTATCCCATTTTGCCAGTGAATTGCATGATGGCGAATCTTGCCCGCTTTGCGGCTCGCTGGAACATCCGAATGTTGTGGAATTTGATGATGTACATTCTGAACTGGATGAAATTCAAAAACAAATCGACAATCTTGAAGTTCAAAAGCAGGAAATTCAGAAAAAAACTCTGGAAATCGAAAAAATTCTCAACCGGAAAAATATTTTTGAAGAGCAGTTAAAATCCGAGGAAGAAATCTTAAAGCAAATTCAGATCAGTTTAAAAAATCATGCGCAGAATTTTATCTGGAAAGATTTTGATGCTGAAAATGAATCTGAATTTGAACAAAAACGCCTGCAGTCTTTTGAAATAGAAAAACAGATTGACCTGATAAGCCAGAATATTTCGTTGGAACAGAAAAATCTTGAGAAAGAGCGTGATACTCTTGACCAATACAACAAAGCTTTGGAAAAACTCAGGCTGGATGAAGCGAAAAAAGCAGAACAGATTAAAACCAATGAATCGAATCTGAAAATTGCAGAATGGAAAAATTACCAGCAAAAATCAATTGCCGAAGTTGAAGAAAGCTTTCAGAAACTCGTACAGTCAAATACAGAAACCGAACAAAATTATCAGCATTTAGTGAGAAAAGAAAAAGAACTTTCTCCGAAACTGGCTGAATATAAAACCATCGTCTTACAGCTTGATAAAAGAATCCTGGAGCTAGAGAAAGAAATTTCGGAAAATGAAAATGATATACAGCAATCTTTAGAACGTCACAATTTCAAAGATCTGAGTGAAATTGAGCCTATTTTATCACAGGAAATCAACGTTCAGGAAGCCAGAAATGAAATTCAGAAATTCAGGATAGATTTTGAAACGTTAAAAAATAGTATTGAAGATTTAAACACAAAACTTAACGGTTTTTCTTTTGATGAAGAACAGTTTTCTGCCAGTGAAAATCAGTTTAAACAGGTTGAACATGAACGGAAAATGGCATATGACGCTGTTGTAAAAACAAGTTCTGAAATTGAAAGGCTGGAAAAAGAATACCGCAAAAAAGAAAATCTTTTACATGAATTTGTCAAGCTGCAGAAACGCGCCGATAACCTTAAAATCATGACAAATCTTTTCAAAGGAGCCGGTTTTGTACAGTATGTTTCGTCGATTTATCTGAGACAGCTTTGTGATCATGCCAATATCCGTTTTCACCGGATGACGAGAAACCAGCTCAGTCTGCAGCTGAACGAAAACAATGATTTTGAAATCATCGATTACCTCAACGAAGGCAGAAGCAGAAGTGTAAAAACGCTTTCCGGCGGCCAGGCTTTTCAGGTTTCATTAAGTCTTGCGCTCGCTTTGGCAGAAAGTGTTCAGGCCAATGCGCAATCTGAAAAGAATTTCTTTTTTATTGATGAGGGTTTCGGAACCCAGGATCTGGAATCGGTAAATATTGTTTTTGAAACACTGATGAGCCTTCAGAAAGAAAACCGCATTGTAGGAATCATTTCCCATGTTGAAGAGCTGAAAGAGAAAATTCCCGTTTCACTGAATATTACCAAAGATGAGGAAAAAGGAAGCCTGATAGAAATTAAATAAGCTTATATTTTAAATCTTATGCAGAATGTACCCGTTATTTTAAAACCCAGTAAAATTAAAAGCATCATTCTTATGCTGATCAGCATTGGTTTTGTAAGTCTAGGGATTTCTTTGCTGGAGCGCAATATAATGATCGCTATTTTAAACATTATTTTCTTTGGAATGACAATGATTATTTTTATCATCAATCTGATCCCAAATTCTGTCTATCTTAAAATTGATGAGAAGGGAATTGAGATGAAGAATCTTTTCAGAATTACATTTATTCCTTGGCAGGCTGTGAGTAATTTTACGGTGAAGGATCTGTTTTTTAAAAAATGGTCATGTATCGTATTAGTGAAAAACTTTTGAGCGGTAAGGAAAAACGGCCGAAAGAAGCAGGATTTCCCGATACTTATGGAATGTCTGCTCAAAAACTGGCTGCAATGCTGAACGAGTATAAGAATTATTTTAGTGAAAAATAAAAACATAAATTAAAAGCTCCATTATAAAATGGAGCTTAATTATTATTTTACATTCTGGGCAACTTTATCACCCATTAATTCTATAGATTTCATCATGATGTCATGATTCGGATCTCCTACATCCATATGCCCAACAAATCGTGTAATCCCGAAAATTTCTTTTATATAGTTAATCTTATCCGAAACTTCTTTCGGATTCCCTATGAATAAAGCCCCTTCTCTTGCTCTTCCGCCATCGTACTGCATTTTTGTATATGGCGCCCAACCTCTGGATTTGCCTATTCTATCCATCTGAGATTTATAGTTATGAAAATATCCGTCTACAACATTCTGGTCTTCACTTACAAACGTATGTGAATGAATAGCAATCTGCATTTCGGATGCATCATGACCTGCATTCAGATATTCCTGCTTATAGAAATCAACTAAATTTTTAAACTGAACCGGCATTCCTCCGATAATGGCAACTACCAAAGGCATCCCCAATTTTGCAGCACTTAAAACCGATTGCGGAGTTCCGCCAACGGCTCTCCAGATCGGAAGTTTTCCATTATTTTTCGCTCTGGGATAAACGGTTTGGTTCTGCATGGGTGCACGCAGTTTTCCGGACCATGAAACGTTTTCTTCAGAATTTATCTTTAGCAATAATTCTAATTTTTCGTCAAAAAGTTCATCATAATCATTTAGAGAGTATCCGTACAGCGGAAAAGATTCAATAAAACTTCCACGTCCTACGAATATTTCGGCTCTTCCGTCCGAAATCAAATCCAGTGTTGAAAAATCTTCATATACTTTTACGGGTTCTGAAGAGCTCAATACTGTTACTCCACTTGCCAATTTTATATTTTTGGTGATACTTGCCGCTGCTGCCAAAACCATTTCCGGGGAAGAGACTGCGTAGTCTGCACGGTGATGCTCTCCCATTGCAAAAACATCTATTCCTACCTCATCCATTAATTTTACCTGCTCAAGAATCTCACGGATTTTAATTCCCGCATCTTTATATTTTCCGGTTTTCGGGTCAAAAGCTAAATCGCCGAACATTCCTATTCCTAATTCCATAGTGTTTGTATTTATAAGAACAAAATTAAGATAATGAAAAATCAAATGCATTGATAAATGATAAGAACGGATTTTTCACACACAAATATCACCAACATTTCATATATTTCGCATGAATTATTTACTTCTTTGGTATAATACAATAGTGTCATTATATATTTAAAATAAAAATCCAACCTCATCGGCTGGATTTAATTTTATTTCTTTAAATACTGATCAAAATAATCGGTGACTTTCTGCATCAGATGCACTCTGTCTTTCCCGATTACGTTGTGAGGATGTCCCGGATATACAAAATAATCCAGCTGAACACCATTATCTACGGCAGATTTAATGAATTTAACGGAATGTTGCCAAACTACCACATCATCCTGCGCGCCGTGAATCATTAATAGTTTTCCTTTTAAATTCTGAACCTTATCTAAAAGATTGGCGGTTGCATATCCCTGCGGATTTTCTTCCGGCGTATCCATATATCTTTCGCCATACATGATCTCATACATTTTCCAATCGATTACCGGACCTCCAGCAACACCTACTTTGAAAACTTCAGGATGACGGAGCATGAAGCTGGTTGTCATGAATCCGCCAAAGCTCCAGCCGTGAATTCCCATTCTCTCGGAATCAACATAGGGAAGCGATTTTAAATATTCTACGCCTTTCATCTGATCATTCATTTCGGTTGTTCCTAAATTTCTGAAAACCGCCTGTTCAAATTTCATCCCCCTGTTTGCAGAACCTCTTCCATCCATTGTGAAAATAATGTATCCGTTTTGAGCCATATATTCGTACCATAGATTGCCTGAAGCCGGAAAAGTATTGGTAATCAATTGTAAGTGAGGTCCGTTGTATAAATAAACAATGACAGGATATTTCTTGTTCGGGTCAAAGTTTGTCGGAAGAATAATCTTTCCATATAACGGTGTCCCGTCATCGGCTATAAGGTTTACATTTTTAACTTCAGGACGCTGATAATTTTTTAAGGTATTTTCAGCGGTAAGAATAGTAGCGGTTTTTAACGTATTGGTATTGATAATATTGACAGCTCGCGGTGTGGTTGCATTGGTGTACATATCATACAGATAATTTCCGTCACTGCTTAAAATTCCCATATGAACGCCTTCTGCATTGTCTAAACGCTGCATTTTGAAATTGGCCCAGTTGATTTTATACAAATGCTTTTCTAAAGGAGTTTCTTTGGTTGAGGTAAAATAAATTTCCTTTTTCTTTTCATTGAACCCTAAAATATCGGTAACCAGCCAATCTCCTTTTGTGATCTGAGCAACCAATCCTTTTTCCAAACTGTAATGGAACAGATGATTATACCCTGTTCTCTGGCTTTGCCAGATAAAATCTGTATTAGAATTCGGAAAAAAAGTCAGCGGATGTTGTGGTTCTACATATTTGCTGTCTGTTTCTTCGAATAAAGTTTTTACTAAATTTCCTGTCGCTGCATCATATTGATTCATTTTCATATGATTCTGGCCTCTGTTTAGTACCCCGACAAAAATATATTTTGAATCCGGGCTCCAGGTAACTGCCGTTAAGTATTGATCTTTTTCACCTTCGATATTCAGGAACGTTGTTGATGCATTCTTTATATTGTAAACGCCTAATGTTACCTGATGCGACGTTTGTCCTGCCATCGGATATTTAACATTATGATTTACAGCAGGGGTTACCGACCAATCGATGACAGGATAATCTGCAACCATAGTCTGATCCATTCTGTAAAAAGCGATATGTTCAGCGTTGGGAGAGGGGAAAATCCCGGTATCAATCCCGAATTCGTTCCGGTGAACATTGGAAGCACCGTTGAGAATATTCTCATCAGAATCGTTGGTTATCGCAATCTTTTTCCCGTTTTTATTGATCAAAAGATTATTCTTAACCGTATATACAACAGTCTGATTATCTGCAAGAACTTTGATATTTTCAGCATTTTCACCTACCTCAGATGAACGTTTTACTTTCCATTCGCTTCCCGATTTTTCAATCCAGTACATTTGGTTATTGGCTGAAAAATAAGCGTTAGAAATGCCGGTAAATTTGATTGGAGGAAGACCTTTAAGATTTTTATCCGCAAAATTTTTATTGAGCTGAGATAATGAAACCAGAGTGTCCTGCTTATTCGTTTTCAGGTCTGTCATTACGTACCCGCCTTTTACTGCCTGGATATAGGATTTCCCATCATTTGACCATGAAAACTGAGCGATATTTTTTACGGCAAGATTGCTTCGTAATCCATTCACGGCTTCTGCCATGGTAAATTTCTGAGTCTGAGCAAAGGCCGAACTGCCCAAAACCATCAGTAATAAAGAGAAGGTATTTAATTTCATTATATAAAAATTGAATCTGTCAAAAATAAGAAATAAAAGCTTATCTGTTAATACATGTTAAAAAAACCTTTAAAAAGTGATATTTAATAAGTTCTCTCGTTCTGAAAATAATATAGCATAGTCTGATTAAAATAAGAAGATGTAAAGCAAATGATTTTCTTATCCTAAGTCAATGATTTGTATCGTCTTCCTGTCATACATTTGCACCATACAATAACAAATTAAAAATAATACAATGGCTACAAAATGGAATTTAGACCCTGCACACAGTGAAATTACTTTTAAAGTAAAGCACATGATGATTTCTAATATTAAAGGAAACTTTACCGATTTCACCGCTGAAATCGATGCAGAAGATGATACCTTCAGAAATGCGAAAACGACGGCTACAATTCAGGCCAATTCTATCTCTACACACAATACCGACAGAGACAATCACCTGAAATCTGCTGAGTTTTTCAATACGGAAGCAAATCCGACAATTACTTTTGAATCTGACGCTTTAAATGATTCGGTAACCGGAAACCTTACCGTAAACGGGGTTACAAAACCTATCACTCTGGATGTAGATTTTGGCGGAATCAACGTAGATCCTTGGGGAAATACGAAAGCCGGTTTTTCTTTTGAGGGAAAAATCAACAGAAAAGATTTCGGACTCAACTGGAATGCCGCTCTGGAAGCAGGAGGTGTAATGGTGAGCGAAGAAGTAAAAATTGCAGGCGAACTGCAGTTTGTAAAACAAGCATAGTAAATTAATATATTTTTGAGATTCGATGATTTATAGTAAAATCATCGAATCTTTTTATTTTAAATATTGTTATGAATCTCAACGACCTGCAAAACATCAGTGATCAATTCAGAAGTACTCAAAAGATGCCTGTTCTTTTTCTGGGACATGGCTCTCCAATGAATGCTATTGAAGAAAATCAGTTTGTGAAAGGCTTCCGGGATATTGCAAAAGAAATCCCTAAACCGAATGCCATTATTTGTATTTCTGCACATTGGCTGACTAAGGGAACATTTGTAACTGCGATGGAAATTCCCAAAACCATTCATGATTTCGGAGGGTTTCCACAGGCCTTATTTGATGTACAATATCCTGCACCGGGAAATCCGGAATTGGCAAAAGAAACAGTAGAAATACTTGCTCCATTTCTGGTTGAGGAAGATCACAGCTGGGGTCTGGATCATGGAGCATGGTCTGTTATTAAACACCTGTATCCAACAGCAGAAATTCCTGTCATTCAGCTGAGTATCGATTATACAAAGCCTCCTCAATATCATTTTGATTTGGCAAAAAAACTGGACAAACTTCGCGAAAAAGGAATTTTAATCATCGGAAGCGGCAATATTGTTCATAATCTGAGAATGATCGACTGGAAAAACATCAACACGGTGGGTTCTGGATGGGATTGGGCCATCGAAGCACGTGAAAATATCAACAACTGGCTTTTGGATGGTAATTTCCAGAATATTATTGATTATCAGAAGCAGGGAACTTCCCTGCAATATGCAGTTCCGACTCCTGATCATTACTTGCCATTAATTTATTCTTTAGGCTTAAAAGATACATCAGAAAACCTTACTTTATTTAATGATGAATTAATTGCCGGCTCGCTCAGCATGACCAGTGTGAAAATTGGGTAAAGATCTTAGATCAATTTATAAAATTCTTATAAGCAAAAAAAGCTTCCTAACGGAAGCTTTTTATTTATAAAAAAATTTAATTGACGATAAATTTTCTTTCATTAATCAATTCGGCAATCGCCAACATATCTTTTCCAATCAATCGGTCATCTTCCAGCTTATCCACTTTCGAACGTAGAATAGCAAAGTTTTCTTCAATGATTTTCGAACATTTTGCAGGCCTTCTGAATTCTAAACCTTGTGCGGCAAACATCAATTCTACCGCTAAGATATTCACTAAATTGCCAAGAACCTGGTTAAACTTTCTTCCGGAAATACTTCCCATCGACACATGATCTTCCTGTCCTAAACTGGTAGGAATAGAATCTGCTGAAGCCGGGAAACATAAAGTTTTATTTTCGGTAACCAAAGCCGCCGAAGTATACTGAGGGATCATAAAACCGGAATTCAAGCCTGAACTTTCTGTCAATAATCTCGGCAAACCATATTTTCCTTCCAGTAAAAGATAACTTCTACGGTCTGAGATATTTCCCAATTCGGCAGCAGCCAAAGTAGCATAATCCAAAGGCATTGCCATTAACTGCCCATGAAAATTACCTCCGGAAATAGATTCTTCTGCGCTCAGAACAATAGGATTATCGGTCACAGAATTCAATTCTGTTTCTGCCATCAATTTTAAATGTTCAAACGCATTTCTGCTGGCTCCGTGAACCTGCGGAACACATCGCATGGAATAAGGATCCTGTACTCTGTCACAGTATTCATGGGACTTCAGGTTATCAGAATTTTTTAAAAATTTCAGCATTCTTGCTGCTACTTTTTTACTTCCTTCAAAAGGTCTTATATCATGGAGTTCTTTTTTAAAGGGACTTGCAGAACCTCGGTAGGCTTCAATACTCATTGCCGCCGTCATATCTGCTAAATCTAAAAGATATTCAAATTTTTCTAAACCTTTTATGGCATGTGCCAGAATAAATTGGGTCCCGTTAATCAGTCCTAATCCTTCTTTCGGTCCTAAAACCAAAGGTTCAAGATCATGTTTCTCAAGAATTTCGGCCGTTTCAAAGACTTCATTTCCAACCCAGACCTCCCCTAAACCCAAAAGTGGCAATACCAAATGGGACAACGGTGCCAAATCTCCTGAAGCCCCTACAGAACCTTGCTCCGGAACTACAGGAATAATATCTTTTTCAAGCATTAAAATCAATCGTTCAATCACTTCCAGAGAAACTCCCGAAAAACCCTTTGACAATGCATGTACTTTGGCAATCATCATAATTTTAGATAATTCTTTATCAATAGGTTTACCTACTCCTACAGCATGGGAAATAATTAAATTATACTGAAGCTGCGCCGTTTCATCGGCTGAAATTTTAGTATCGCACAAAGGTCCGAATCCGGTATTGATTCCGTAAACGCATCGGTCAGACGCTACAATCTCCTTTACATTATTCTGAGATTTTAAAATCTGGTTTCGTGATTTCTCATTAAGTCTCGCTTTATCAGGGGTTTTGCAGATTTCCAAAACATCATGAAAACCCAAAACATCTACTCCGTATATCATTTCAAAAATTTGCTTAAAAATACACATTTTAAAGGAAAGTATAAAAAGGTGGTTTCATCAAAATTAATTTCCTGAAAAGTCAATTTATTTGTTATTTTTACGCCTTAAATAAACCAATACCTTATGAAAATTAAAGCTTTATTATTTGTATTATGTTTAGTAAGCGCAACGACTTTTGCGCAAAAAACAAAATACTCCAAAGAAGAAATCAAAAAGATGGAACAATACCTTTTCAATGAAGGATTCAATGCTCCGTCTCCAAAAAAGACCTCTACTGTTATTTTAAAAGACGGAAGCGTTCACAAAGGTTTCTGCAGCAACATTGAGACTAAAAAAGGACAGATTTATGAAGTTGCCCTTAAAGACAGTGCTACTAAAAAGAATGAAAAATTTGTTGCGGATAATATCAGTGAGATGTATGTGTACCCCAGTAACGCAGAAAAAATCGCAAAAGTGGCAAAATATATGGGGAACATTAGAAATTACAGCACAAAAAAACTTACTAAAAATACCAATAACGACCGCATTTATTTCGTAAATCAAACGGTTTCTTTAAAGAATAAAAAAGATGACAAAGAATTTCTGATGCAGGTTATCAATCCAGGATTTGACGATATTATATCGGTATATCATGACCCGAGAGCTAAAGAAACTACCGGCTTTTCTGTAATGGGCTCTCCTCAATTGGGTGGCGGCGTCATCAAATCTTATTATGTAAAAAAAGGCGACAAAGTCTTATGGCTTCACAAAGATGATTTCGAAGATAATTATGATTTCCTTTTCGGGGATAATGCGGAATTTATGAAGAAGTACCCAAAAAATTCTACGGAATGGGATTATTTCAGCTTTCTGGTGAGTGAATATACCCAGTTGAGCAACGGATAAAAATATAAGAATAAACAAAAATAAATGGCTGCAGTATCTTCTGCAGCTTTTTTTTTATGCCTTTAATCCGTAATTTTGTTTTTATGAATCCTTCGTTAGAATTACAGCTTCAGACTTTACCATCCGAACCCGGCGTTTATCGTTACTATGATAAAAACGAAAATTTACTGTACGTAGGGAAAGCAAAAAATTTAAAGAAAAGGGTTCTTTCCTATTTCAATAAAAATCTTTTAGGATACAGAACGAAAATAATGGTCGGGAAAATTAACCGGCTGGAAACTACCATTGTCAACAGTGAATATGATGCGCTTTTACTGGAAAATAATCTGATTAAAGAACATCAGCCGTTTTATAATGTCATGCTGAAAGATGATAAAACGTATCCCTGGATCTGTATTAAAAATGAGCCTTTTCCCAGAATCTTTCTTACACGGACGATGATTAAAGATGGTTCTGAATATTACGGACCCTATGCTAAAGTGCGTCCCGCAAAAATTTTATTGGATACGATAAAGCATATTTACAAACTACGGACGTGTAATCTGAATCTTGCCCCGAATAAAATTGATGAGGGAAAGTACAAAGTGTGCCTTGAATTTCATATTAAAAATTGTGAAGGCCCATGCGAAGCGCTCGAAAGCAAGGAAGAATATGACGAAAAAATAGACGCCATACGCGGGATTATAAAAGGAGATTTTCAGAAAGCGAAGCAATATCTCATTAATCAAATGATGAAGCATGCGAGCAATCTTCAGTTTGAAAGCGCACAGATCATTAAGGAAAGAATCAACATATTGGAAGACTATCAGGTGAAACATACTGTGGTAAATCCCAATATTGATGATGTGGATGTTTTCGGAATGACCAGTGATGAAACCGCGGCATATGTAAATTTTTTCAAAATCAGAAACGGAAATATTATTCAGAGCTTTACCACCGAAATCAAAAAAATTCTTGAAGAAAGTGATGAAGACATTCTTGAGGAAGCTTTGATTGAGATCCGGCAGAAATTCGGGTCAGATTCGAAAGAAGTTTTAATCCCGTTTCATTTAACCGTAGAAATCCCAAATGTAAAACTGATCGTTCCTAAAGTCGGCGACAAAAAAAGGATTGTTGAATTATCTGAAAAAAATGCAAAAGAATACCGGATTGAAAAACTAAAACAGGTGCAGATCGTAGATCCGGAACGGCATTCAAACAGAATCATGGCAGAAATGCAGAAGCTTTTGAGAATGCCCGTAGAACCGCGCCATATTGAAGGTTTTGATAACTCTAATATTCAAGGGACCAATCCTGTCTCGGCATGTGTGGTTTTTAAAGATGGAAAACCGAGTAAAGCCGATTATAGAATTTTTCACCCGAAAACAGTAGAAGGCCCCAATGATTTTGCAACGATGGAAGAAGTGATCTACCGACGTTACAAAAGGCTTTTAGACGAAGGTGATGCGCTTCCGCAGCTTATTTTGATTGATGGTGGAAAAGGGCAATTGTCTTCTGCGGTAAAAAGTTTAAAATTACTGGGACTTTACGGAAAAATAACAATTGTAGGCATCGCAAAAAGACTGGAAGAAATTTTCTTTCCGGAAGATCCGATCCCTTTATATCTGGACAAAAAATCTGAAACCCTTAAAATTTTACAACGGGTGCGGGATGAAGCGCACCGTTTCGGGGTAAGGCATCACAGAACGAGAAGAACCAACTCAACCATACAGTCTGAACTGGAACTCATTCCCGGTGTGGGCGGAAGAACCATTGAGCTGCTTTTGTCTAGATTAAAATCGGTAAAAAGAATTAAAGAATCGAGCCTGGAAACCCTTGAGGAAATTCTGGGTAAAAGTAAAGCAAAAATAGTCTACGATTTTTTTAATAAAGGCCCTATTAAACAATAAAAGCTCGGTTCAAATCTGAACCGAGCTTTTTTTATAATAATGTCTTCTAATTAATTTTTTAAACGCCTCCCATTACAAACATATTCTCCATGGTAGGTACTTCGCTACCTCCTTTCTTTTCAAGAGTAATGGCAAACGCCTGTGCATTAGGAATATTTGACAAGGCAATGACACTGTCTTTATCTTCAGAATACATTCCTGCATTTACAGGTTTTCCGTCTGCAATGGCCCAAAGCTGATACTGCATTCCTTCAGGAGCTTTCGGAAGGCTGTTTGCCGTTAAATATACATCTTTAGAAGTGGTATCCCAAAATACGGTCGCTTTAGAATCCGGATGCTTTTCTACACCTGCCAATATGATTTTTTTCATATCGGGATTGGCAACCATATTAAATTTCTGCTGCATATTCTGCAAAGCGATGTCTTTCGATTTCTTTTCTGCTTCTAGTTTGGAAATCTGTTCCTCACTTGTAGAATGATTGCTCATCCAGTACAAATTACTCGCGACACTTACCAGAAATAATAATGAAGCTGCAACAGCATATGTTTTCCAGCTGCTGTTATTTTCCTTTTTTACCTTCTGTACATTGTTTTCGTGTACACCAGATCTTGCTTCATCAATAGAAACAATCGGTTTTAGTTCTTCAGATTTTGGCTGCTGCTGAATTTTGTCCCAAATTTTATTCTTTAAATCTGCGGGCGGTGTTACAGCTTGCGCCGTGGCAAGCATTTCCAGCGTTTTCTGAGTTTCTTCGAAAGCTTCTTTTACTTCTGCATTATTTTTCATCACACACTCCAGAATCCCTGCTTCCTCAGGAGAAGCAAGACCTAGAATATAAGATTCTAGAATTCCGGACGATATGTATTCTTTACTATTCAATTTATTGATAATCTTTTAATAAATCCTTTAATTTTAACAATGCATTACGCATTTTTGTTTTAACAGTACCCAAAGGCATATTCAGCTTTTCTGATATTTCATTTTGCGTATATCCCTGATAGTAGGCAAGATCTATTATTTCCTGCTTATCGGATTCTAAACTTTCCAGCACATTGCTAAAACCAATAAAATCAGTTTTATTAGCTGTTGAAAGTTCCGCATTGTCATATACGAAATCCGGAAGCGGTTGGTTTTTTAATTCGTTCTGAAAACTTTTAGATTTTAAATAATCGATCGCAGTATTTCTGGCAATATTGATCATCCAGGTATAAAATCTTCCTTTGGAAGCATCATATTGCTGAATAGAATTCCAGATTTTCATAAAAACGTCCTGAATAATTTCTTCAGTATATTCTTTTGACTGCACTATCCGAAGAATAACACCGTACAATGCACCAGAATAGTGATCGTACAGGTGGTGAAAACCATTTTCGCTTTTTTGTCTAAGCAAAATGATAAGTTCCTCTTCTGAATAGGTTGTTTTTATAGCAAATATTTTACATCTCAAATTTAATCAAATTAACCGGAAAACAATACCGATTTTTAAAAATTTAATGCTCTTTGTTTATTAAAAGAAGAAAGCAGACACAAATTTATATGTAAAATAAGAAACTGTTTATTTTAAAATCTGATCTAAAAATTTATTTTATATCAATTAAAAAAAAATAAGTGTCTCTTTTTCAATATTTTACATAAAATAAATATTTTTTGAAATCTAAATATAATCTGTACTCGTAGATGATTATAACAAAAAGAAATTCGATAACACTCAAATAATAATTAATAAAAAATCTAAAAGAAATGAACACAAGATCAAAAATCGCAGTATTCGGAATGGTAGCTTTATCATTTGCATTCAGTGGAAATGTCGCTGCACAGAAGATGAAAGAAAAAACGGTGATGGTAGGTGGCGCAGCAATGTATCCTTCTAAAAATATAATCGAAAATGCGGTAAATTCCAAAGATCACAAAACGTTGGTTGCCGCAGTAAAAGCAGCCGGCCTGGTTGAAACTTTGCAAGGTGATGGTCCTTTCACCGTTTTTGCTCCTACAGACGCAGCTTTTGCAAAATTGCCAAAAGGTACTGTTGAAAGTTTGGTAAAGCCTGAAAATAAGGAAATGCTTACCAAGATTTTAACATATCACGTACTTGCAGGTAAATACAGCGCAAAACAGGTTTGGGCAGCAGTAAAGGCAGGGAACGGAAAAGCGATGATGAAAACGGTAGAGGGTGAAGAGCTTACCTTCTGGACAAAAGGAAAAGATTTATACATTAAAGATGCAAAAGGAAACAATGCAAAAGTCACTATTGCTGATGTTAATCAATCTAATGGGGTAATTCATGTAATAGACACGGTTCTATTACCATAGTTTTAGTTTTTTATGGTTTATTTAGAAACCTTACTTTTAGGAGTAAGGTTTCTTTTTTGATACTATCAGTTTAATTATTGTGAAAAACCTCTTTAGAATATTCTCCGTTTGGCTGAGGCATTTCAATGACAATATTTTTATCTTCTAAATACCCAATTGTTGTTGTTCCATTTTTTAATTTTACCCTAAAAACATCCTTCTTTGTGGTTGCCCTGAATGTAGCATAAGGAGTAGATTCGTTGGTTTCTATAAGGATAAACTGATTGCCATCGATCTGAACTCTTTGAAACATGGTTTTGCCATTGCTGTATTTTGCAGACCTGCTTTCCGAAGATTTTGGGCTTTCATTAGATTCGTTAGTGCTGCTGCTTTCCACCTGAGTCGTAGAAATTACCATTTTGGGATTGGATACCGGTACCGTTACCAAGGCTTGTTTCAAAGCATCCTGAAATCCTTCAACATATTCTTTAATGATGGTATTTGCCTTTTGGCTAGAAACAACATTGTTGTTACAATCTTTGAATTCTAAAATAATCTTATTCCTGAGCAATCCGCTGTCATTTACAACATCTGCATTCAAAACACTGCATGGATTGGAAAATGCTTCTTCCGGCCACTCGCTTTTATTACCAGAAATTACAATATACTTTTTTCCTTTTAAGGATTTTGCAAGCGCAGTATCTACTCCGTACTGATTGTTTTTAAATCCGGTAAACTTTTCAGGGATGGAAATATATTTATAATCTGAAACTTTTTGTGCAAAAGAAAATGATGCGCAAAAAACAGCTATTGTTATTGATAATTTTTTCATAAGATTGATGTATCTATAAAAGTTTAATCATTTCTAAACTCTCCCATATCCAGTTTTAGTGAGAAGAAATTAGAATAAAAATTAGATCCGCCGATCCCAGAATTGCTGATGGCATAATCCAATGTTAACCCTCTGTATTTTATTCCGATCCCTGCACTGGGCTGAAAAGAAACTTTTCTCTGAAGGTCTTCTATATCTGTAATCGACTGGAATCTGTTGACCCCCACTCTCACAAAAATCATTTTCTGATATCCCAGTTCAGCTCCCGCATACGGTGTAATACTGGCGAAATCTGTTGAGACAAGTGCCGCTGTTTTAGCAAAGTCAACATTGATCCCGGCTTCCGGTAAGAGGTATAAACTGCTGTTGATATCAAATTTTTTACTGGCGCCTGCATTTAACTTTGGCATCGTTAATTCTAACTTATCTGTAGGTGCAGGGTTAAATTCTTCCCCATTAACAATCGTGGTAAGCTCTTTCTGATTAATTGTCCAGAAATTGACCGTAGTGGTGGCATCACGAAGCATACCTCCGAATCTCCATCCGTTATCAGCTTTATAAATAGCTCCTACATCAAAACCAAAACCATAGCCACTGGCAAATTTTCCTACATTTCTGTACACTAGTTTGGCATTCACCCCAACATCCAGTTTAGGATTTCCTCCCGGATTAAAAGCATACGAGATTAATGCTGCATAATCTGACTGTGAAAATTTCGTGATTTTATCATAATCAATATTTCCTTCTGTGTCAATCAATTGGGTGGTATTCAAAATATTGTCAACTCCTAATCGTACAATGGAAATTCCGAAAACGCCTTCTTCCAACACTTTTGCATAGGCCAAATAATCATATTTCGCAATAGATTCGAAGTATTCTGCGTGCATCGCTGCGCCTTGCCAGTCTTTTTGGATGGCCATCAATCCGGCGGGATTCCACATCGGAGAATATACGTCATCCTGATTGGAGATTACTGCGCCTCCCATTCCCAAGCCTCTTGCTCCGGCTCCGATATTTAAAAATTCATTGGAATATTTTCTGATGATCTGAGATTGAGAAAATCCAAATAACAGAGAAAATAAAAGTAAAAGATATTTTTTCATCATATTTTATTGATGCTTAATTAATGTTTTTTGTTTTCTGTTTTTTATCAGTGCATTGGCAACAATTGCCAAAATCATAACAAACGATGCTATATAAAATATAGGACTCATATGTTCTGATTCTCCAAAGATAAAAAAAGCTAGTATAATTCCGTAGACCGGCTCTAAATTAACTGTTAAAATTAAAGTAAATGGCGAAATATATTTCATTAATTTCACTGATTCCAACATTGGGAAAGCTGTGAAAACACTTGCCAATAAGCATATTAACGCAAGATCCCGGTAGTTTATTTCATTCATTTGAAATATTTGTCCGGAGAATAGATAAAAAATCAATAAAATAAGCCATCCGGAGAATATTTCATAAAAAATAATTTTTTCAGGTGAAGTTTTACCAAATAATTTGCCGTTAAAAACAGAAAATATAGTTCCGAAAACAGCACACAGCACTCCGAAAATAATGCCTTCTTTATAATGAAATTCAGTTTTGAATATTAATAAAATACACGCTACAATAACAACACCCATGATAACCTCCGAAATATCGATCTTTCTCTTAAAAATAATGGGTTCTAAAATTGCTGCAAATAACGTTGACAATGAGAGACAGCTTAAAGCAATAGAAACATTAGAAACCTTGATTGCGTAAAAAAAGCAAAACCAGTGGAGCGCCATAAAAAATCCTACGGTTGCCAGTTGAAAAAAAAGTTTCTTTGAAATTTTAAGGCTTTCTTTTTTAAAGAACCTTATAAAAATAAATAAAAATACTGATGCAAAAAACATTCTGTAAAAGACCAGAATAGTTGCATTTGCATGAATGAGCTTTCCCAGAATTGCAGTAAATCCCCATAAGAAAACGATAGAATGTAATCTGAGGAGCGCTAATTTCTGCATAACTTCTTTAAAATTTATATCAATGCAAATCTACGAATACGTTTACAGAAATTCCCGAAATCAATCAATAATTATTATAATTGATCCATATAAAATATAGTTTATAACAGATATTTAATCAAAAACCCTGAAAGTCTGTTCAACTTTCAGGGCCTTCAAATAATAAACTATTAAAAAAATAAACTAGGAACTAGAGGAATTGTATGGAGTAATCAGCTCCTTCCTCTTTTGTAAAATTAGAAAAAAAAACAAATAAAAAAAAATATTTAGTTGTTAAATATTTCATAAATTTCTGACTATCATAACTTTAAATATTAATAGCTGTTATCAATATATTTTTTATAAAATTAGTATCTTAGACACTTAAAATAGAAATTTCATGGATATTGAATTCAACAAAAGAGAAGATCAAAACAAACTAAAATTATCTGAAATAAATCGCCTGCTTTCTGAAATCAAAAAAGGAGGTGGAGAAAAAAGGCTGCAGAAACTTCGTGATGAAGGGAAAATGACTGCAAGAGAAAGAATTGATTATCTTCTCGATAAAGATTCAAATTCCATAGAAATCGGGGCTTTTGCCGGTTATGAAATGTATGAAGAACACGGAGGCTGCCCAAGCGGTGGTGTGGTAGTGGTAATGGGATATGTTTCCGGTAAGCAATGTTTGGTGGTTGCCAATGACGCTTCCGTAAAAGCAGGGGCATGGTTTCCCATTACCGGAAAGAAAAACCTGAGAGCGCAGGAAATCGCAATGGAAAATAGGCTCCCAATTATTTATCTGGTAGATTCCGCAGGGGTTTATCTTCCTATGCAGGACGAAATTTTTCCTGACAAAGAACACTTTGGAAGAATTTTTAGAAATAATGCTAAAATGAGCTCAATGGGAATTATCCAGATTTCTGCTGTAATGGGCAGTTGTGTTGCCGGTGGAGCTTATTTGCCTATCATGAGTGATGAGGCGATGATTGTTGATAAAACAGGCTCTATCTTCCTTGCAGGAAGTTATCTGGTAAAAGCCGCCATTGGTGAAAGCATTGATAACGAAACTTTGGGAGGTGCCACAACGCACTGCTCAATTTCGGGTGTTACAGATTACAAAGCAAAAGATGATAAAGATGCTTTAGACAGAATCAAAAATATCATGAAATCTGTAGGAAGCTATGAGAAGGCAGGCTTCGATAGAATTGAAAGTTTCCCGCCAAAAGAAAATTCAGATCATATTTTCGGAATTATGCCTGTTTCGCGGGCAGATCAATATGATACTTTAGATATTATCAAATGCCTTGTTGACAATTCTGGATATGAAGAATATAAACCTGATTACGGTAAAACCATTATTTGTGCTACCGCAAGAATTGACGGCTGGTCTGTAGGAATTGTGGCAAATCAGAGAAAACTGGTAAAAAGCGGAAAGGGTGAAATGCAGTTTGGAGGGGTAATTTATTCGGATTCTGCAGATAAGGCAACACGTTTTATTGCCAATTGTAACCAGAGAAAAATTCCTTTGGTATTTTTACAGGATGTAACCGGATTTATGGTAGGATCAAAATCTGAACACGGAGGAATTATCAAAGACGGTGCAAAAATGGTAAATGCAGTTTCTAATTCTGTAGTACCAAAATTCACCATTATCACAGGAAATTCTTATGGAGCCGGAAATTACGCAATGTGTGGAAAAGCATATGATCCTCGTCTAATTGTTGCATGGCCATGGGCAGATCTGGCGGTAATGGGCGGTTCTCAGGCGGCAAAAGTTTTAGCCCAGATTCAGGAATCTACATTAAAAAAACAAGGAAAGGAAATTACAGAAGAAGCACACCAGGAAATTTTAGATTCCATTTCTAAAAAATACCTTAAGCAAACCGAAGCTACCTATGCTGCCTCAAGACTCTGGACTGATGCCATCATCAATCCTATTGATACCAGAAAGTGGATTTCAATGGGAATTGAAGCTGCAGATCATGCTCCTATCACTGAAAAATTCAATTTGGGGGTTATTCAGGTCTGAAAATACACAAATAATATTCATTAAAGTCCCATCTTATTAAAGATGGGACTTTTATTATGTTAAATAATACTAAAAAATGATAAAGTTTCAAAATCGGATACTATGAAGGTAAGATTGTTGTTATTATTATAGAACTAACATTCTTTTTTATTACTAATCCCAAAAGGAAACCTATGAAAAGATATTTTTCAATATTCATTTTTTTATACACCCTAGTTTTGTTCTATATGATGTTTTACGCTTCAGGAAGAGAGCCCTCAAATATTTCTTATCTACAGATAAAGCCTTTTATCACCATTCAGCATTTTTTTAAAGATCATACAGATTCACAAGCATTTCTTGTTAATATTTTTGGCAATGTATTCTTATTTAGTCCATTTGGATGGCTTGGATTGGTCATTAAGAGATTTAACCGCTTTCCTTCAATAACACTATTTTTCGTAGTAGCAATTAGCTTCATTGAAACTGCTCAATATTTTACAGGAAGAGGAGTTGCAGACATCGATGATATCTTTCTAAATACTTTAGGAATGAGTATCGGTTTTTTATTATTTAAATATGCTACGTGGAAAAATATTGCAGATATTCAATTTCACTTTGACCTGTTGGATAGAAAAAGACGGGTTTCAATTTCATAGATGCGTTTACGGGTTAGTTATTAATGCACTAACGTTATTATTATCTGATTATACACAGATTTGAATTTAAAAGTTTATCATTTTTAGGATTGAACAAAGAAAAAAATAAAATTGCCATAATTTCACCGCACAAAACCTTAAGCTTTTATCCGCTGATTCGGGTTATATCAAGATTGCCCATCGTATATTGAGTAACATTATTGGGTAGATTAATATGGATATACTGTAATCTCTCCTGCGATATTATATAAAAGATAATCGTCACTTATTAACACAGGTTATAATCACATTTGTCAAATAATGTTTAATTTTAGACAAACATCATAGTTTATTTTCTGTTTACAAAGAATAATAGGGCAAATAATAATGAATTACATAATTTAGACGAAAGCTGAATTGCTTCAATACTATTGAGCAAGTATATTTTGACCTATTTTTAAATTAGCCTTGAACATAATTATATATAGGTTAAAAGATAATATATATATAAACGCAAAAAGCTCATCAATGTTGTATTGATGAGCTTTTAAAAAAAGACTGGCGGCGACCTACTCTCCCGCTTTCGCAGTACCATCGGCGCTGGTGGGCTTAACTTCTGTGTTCGGAATGGGAACAGGTGAGCCCCACCGCTAAAACCACCCTAAAGAAGGTA